>NZ_JACIBS010000001.1:0-760000 GCF_014195435.1 Prauserella sediminis
TTAGCCTGGTTCCATGATCGCATCCCGGCGGGAGGCATCAGGCTCCCCGGCAGCAGCCGGGGTTCCAGGGATTCCGGACCCGGACGACGCTCCGGACTCCCTGGAACCTCCGGATACCGCGGCCCGCTCCGGCCACCCCGGCGCGGGCCCCGAGCACGATGTCGAGATCCGCACCACGTACCGGCGGTTCGGCGGCTTCTCGACCCGCGTCCTGGAGGCAGGACCCCGGCCCGTGGAACGCCCGGCGGGACGACGGTTCCGCCGGCGTTCCGACGAGCAGCGGCGCCGCACACCCCGTCTCGTGCTGTTGCACGGCTACTGCGACAGCGCCGACACCTGGCGCCCGGCGCTCACGGAGCTGGCGCGCGCGGGCGTGGCCGCGGTGGCCGTCGACCTCCCCGGGTTCGGCGAGGCCTCGGCGCTACGGTCCGGCGCGATACTGCCGCAGCTCGACGTGTTCACCGCCGCCGTCATAGGGGACCAGTCCGCGCTGGGCGGTGTCGTGGTGGCCGGCAATTCGCTCGGCGGCACGATGGCACTGCGGGCGGCGCAGAACCCGTCCCTGCCGCTCGCGGGCGTCGCCTCGATCGCGGCGCCCGGACTGTCCGACTCGTGGCTCGTCCGCGGTGTGGCGCGCAATCCGCTCACGCGGCTCGCCACGTCGCTTCCGCTGCCCGTGCCCCGGTTCCTGGTCAAGAGCGTCGCCGAACAGATCGTGCCGCGGCTGCTCTACGCCGACTCGGGAAAGGCCGCAGCCGAGCACGTCGCCCGGTTCGTCGAGCTGTTCCCGGACTTCAAGACGACCGGCGAACGCCTGGACCAGGCGGCCCGCCTGATCACCGAGCTCGACGACGCCTACGAGCTCGACCGCATCACGCTGCCGCTGCTCGTGGTGGCCTGCGGACGAGACCGGCTGGTCAACGCCGATTCGGGCCAGCGGCTGCATTCGCTCGTGCCGCACAGCAGACTGCTGGTCCGCCAGGACTGGGGACACTGCCCCCAGCTCGACGATCCGCGTGGTCTGGCACAGGCACTGCATTATTTCGCCGGCAGTGCGCTGTCCGAACGACCCCGGGACGAGGACCGGCACACGCGCGGCCGATCCCTGTCCGATGCGGTGGGCTGACACGCGACAGTGAACCGGCGCGCGGCTGCCGTGAGCCGGCGCGCGGTGTCGGCGGCCGCCCTCAGCCGAACCTGCGAGCGGCCGCCGACACGGCCTCCCGCGCCTGTTCGGCGAGCCGCGCCACGATCCGTTCCGCAGGACCCGATTCCGTCAGCGGGTAGGTCTGGCCCGCCCAGAGCGACACCGCCTCCGGGTCGCCCGCCGCCGTAGCCGCGGCACGCACCGGCTTGGTGATGTTGTTCAGCTGCGGATACGCCGCCGGCGCGGCGGCCGAGTTCTCCCGGAGGAACCGGTTCTCCAGACCCCGCGCGGGCCTCCCGCTGAACGCACGCGTGATCGCCGTCTGCCGTCCGCCGGCGTCGAGGGCCGCGCGATAGGTGCCGTTCGTGCCTGCCTCGTCCGCCCGCAGGAATGCCGTTCCGAGCTGTGCGGCGACCGCGCCCGCCGACAGCGTCGCGGCGACGTCCGCGCCGTGCACGAGCCCGCCCGCGGCCACGAGCGGCAGGTCGGTCTCGGCGCCGATGAGCCGCAGCGCCGACAGCAGGCCGAGCAGCGGTCCACCGCTGTCACTGCTCGCGTCGTCGGTGAACACCGCGCGGTGGCCACCCGCCTCGAACCCCTGGACGCAGAGCACGTCGGCGCCCGCCGTGGCGGCCTCGCGGGCCTCGTCGGGGGTCGTCACGGTCACCACGACGGTCACGCCCGCCTCGTGGAGCCGCTCGATATCGGCGACCAACGGCGTACCGAAGGTGAACGACACCACCGGCACCCGCCGTTCGACGACGAGGTCCAGCTTCGCCGCGTAGCCGTCGTCGTCCCACCGGCCCGCACCCGGCGCGACGCCGTAGCGGTCGGCCTCACCGCGCAACCGGTCGGCGTACGAGGTCACATCGACCAGCGACCGCACGCCGGGGACGAACAGGTTCACCCCGAACGACTCCCCCGCGAGCTCGCGGGTCTTGTGGATCTGATCGGCCAGCGTGGCGGCCGTGAGGTAGCCCCCGGCGAGGAACCCGAAGCCACCCGCCCGCACGACCGAGGTGACCAATTCCGGCGTGGACGGACCGCCGGCCATCGGCGCCGCGATCACCGGGACGCGCAAGGACTCGAACATGCCCCTCATCGTACGAACGGACGCTGCCGGGATTCGATGCGGCACCGAGGTGCCGCCGACGCCACGTGGCGACCGCGTGACATATCAGTCGGCAACGTAACACCGACATGACCCGCCGTCACCCGGGTGAGCTACACCGCGTTTCGAGCACGCTAAGCCTCGTCGCCGAACCTTGAATGGGCCGTTCGGGCCAGGCCAGGCTTCCTCGCCATACGCGAAAGCCCTTCGCGCAGCACCCGAGAGGAAGAGGACCCATGACCGAGAAGCAGACCCCGCGCCCCGCGCAGCGCTGGACCGTACGCGGCCTCGCCGTGAGCGCGCTGGCCGTTCCGATGCTGGCCGTCCTCGGCGGCACGGCGTCGGCGGCGGAACTCACGCCGATCGCCGAGTATCTCGACGAGACGATCGCCACCACGTCCGCCTCGCTGGTCGAAGCCCTGGCCCTACTGCTCGGCGTGCGCTGACCCGCGGCATGACCGGACACCGGGCGTGATCCGGTCGACGACGAGGGCCGCGCGATCCGGGCGGATCGCGCGGCCCTCGTGGTACCGGGTTCACGGAACCGTCGTGATCGGACAGTCCGATCACGACAGTCTGCCGTTACTTCTTTCCCTTGCCCTTGTCGCTGCTCTCCCCCTCGTCCGCGGACAGTGCGGCGACGAACGCCTCCTGCGGCACCTCCACGCGGCCGACGGTCTTCATCTTCTTCTTGCCTTCCTTCTGCTTCTCCAGCAGCTTGCGCTTCCGCGAGATGTCACCGCCGTAGCACTTGGCGAGCACGTCCTTGCGGATCGCCCGGATCGTCTCGCGCGCGATGATGCGGGAGCCGACGGCAGCCTGGATCGGCACCTCGAACTGTTGCCGCGGGATCAGCTCGCGCAATCGCTTGGTCATCTTGTTGCCGTAGCTGTAAGCGAAGTCCTTGTGCACGATCGCCGAGAACGCGTCGACGGCCTCGCCCTGCAAGAGAATGTCCACTTTGACCAGATCGGCCGTCTGCTCGCCCGCCTCCTCGTAGTCCAGCGAGGCGTAGCCACGCGTGCGGGACTTGAGCGAGTCGAAGAAGTCGAAGAT
Source organism: Prauserella sediminis (assembly GCF_014195435.1). NCBI lineage: Bacteria > Bacillati > Actinomycetota > Actinomycetes > Pseudonocardiales > Pseudonocardiaceae > Prauserella > Prauserella sediminis. Next base: position 3,315 of record NZ_JACIBS010000001.1, read on the forward strand.
GATCTCGGCGAGCGGCAACTTGTACCGCAGCTCGACACGATCCTCCGACAGGTAGTCCATACCGAGCATCGTGCCGCGCTTGCCCTGGCACAGCTCCATGATCGCGCCCACGAACTCCGAGGGAGCGATGATCGTCACCTTGCTGATCGGCTCGTGGGTCTCGGCGATCTTGCCCTCGGTCGGCCAGTCCGACGGGTTGGTGACGACGTGCTCGGTGCCGTCGTCGAGGAAGACGTCGTAGACGACGTTCGGCGCCGTGGCGATCAGGTTCAGGCCGAACTCGCGCTCCAGCCGGGCACGGGTGATCTCGAGGTGCAGCAGCCCGAGGAAGCCACAGCGGAAGCCGAAGCCCAGCGCCACGGACGTCTCCGGCTCGTAGGACAGCGCGGCGTCGTTGAGGCGCAGCTTGTCGAGCGCGTCACGCAGCACCGGGTAGTCCGAACCGTCCACCGGGTAGAGCCCGGAGAACACCATCGGCTGGGGCTCGCGGTAGCCGGCCAGCGGCTTCTCCGCCCCGCGCCGCTCGAACGTGACCGTGTCACCGACCTTCGACTGCCGGACGTCCTTCACCCCGGTGATGAGGTAACCGACCTCGCCGACCCCGAGCCCTTCCGACGGCTTCGGATCGGGCGAGATGATGCCGACCTCGAGCAGCTCGTGCGTCGCGCCCGTCGACATCATGCGGATCTTCTCGCGCGGCGTGATCTTGCCGTCGACGACGCGGATGTAGGTCACGACACCGCGATAGGTGTCGTACACCGAGTCGAAGATCATCGCGCGGGCCGGAGCCTCCGCATCACCCTCCGGGGGCGGCACCTGGCGCACGATCTCGTCGAGCAGTGCCTCGACGCCGTCACCGGTCTTCGCCGACACCCGCAGCACGTCGGAGGGCTCGCAGCCGATGATGTGCGCCAGCTCGGCTGCGTACTTCTCCGGTTCGGCCGCCGGCAGGTCGATCTTGTTCAGGACCGGGATGATCTGCAGATCGTTCTCGAGCGCGAGGTACAGGTTGGCCAGCGTCTGCGCCTCGATGCCTTGGGCGGCGTCCACGAGCAGGATCGCGCCCTCGCACGCCTCGAGCGCGCGGGAGACCTCGTAGGTGAAGTCGACGTGGCCCGGGGTGTCGATGAGGTGCATGACGTGGTCCTGGCCGTCGACGTGCCACGGCAGCCGCACGTTCTGCGCCTTGATCGTGATACCGCGTTCCCGCTCGATGTCCATGCGGTCGAGGTACTGGTCGCGCATGGCCCGCTGCTCGATCACGCCGGTGAGCTGCAGCATCCGGTCGGCCAACGTCGACTTGCCGTGGTCGATGTGGGCGATGATGCAGAAGTTGCGGATGAACTCCGGCGGCGTGAACGTCTTCTCGGCGGACGGGCGGTTCTTTGTCACTCGTTTCCTCGGATCGCTCGTGGACGGCCACCCCCATGGTCCCATGCCGCCGCCCGTGAGGTTCCCCCGGAGGCCGGACGTCGAGCGAGGTCAGCCCCGCCCGACGGCACGGACCGTGGGCGCGCCGCGGCGGGCGTCAGCCCGCGGCGGGCCGGACGTCGGTCCGCAACGGGTGGTCCGACGGGACCTGCACCAGCACGATCCGCACGCCGTCCGGGTCCCGCAACCACGCCTCGTCGAGACCCCACGGTTCACGACGGGCGTCACGTTCCGGCTCCACCCCGCGCTCCCGCAGCGTCGCCAGCTCGGCGGGCAGGTCGCGGACCTGCAGCCACAGCGCCATCGCCTCGCTCGGCCCCGTGCTCGCGCGGCCGACGATCTCCACAAGCCCACCACCGGCGAAGAACACCGTTCCCCCGGGGAACTCGCGGTAGATCGCCAACCCGAGCGTGTCCCGGTAGAACGCGGTCGTGACCTCCGGATCACGCGGGTGCAGCAGGATGCGGCTGTTCAGCACGTCCATGGCCGCAGGGTCTCACACCTCGGCGGCGGCTCACGCCAGCGCGATCGCCGCGATTCCCGCCAGCACCACCAACGAGCCCGCCACTCTCCTGCGGCCGTGGGGTTCGCCCAGGATCAACCACCCCGCCAACCCGGCCAGCACGATGCTCACCTCGCGCAACGGCGCCACCAAACTCACCGGGGCCAGCCGCATCGCGAACAGCACGAGCAGGTACGCGACCGGCGAGAGCAGGCCCACGAGAACCACGGACCGGCGATGCTCCCGCCACAGCCTGCCGGTCGGCCCTTCGAACGCGACCCCCGCATCACGGTCCTCGGCATCACGGTCCTCGGCGCCTCGAGGCGCGGCGCCATCGAGGCCACTGCCGTCGAACCGTGCGTCGTCGAACCGTGCGTCGTCGAACCGTGCGTCGTCGGGGCCACTGCCGTCGGGGCCACTGCCGTCGGCACCGGCGCCCGCGGCACCTCGCGGCGTGGCGCCACCGTGCGGGGCCTCGCCGTGCACGGCCTCGCTGCGCGGAGTTTCGCTGCGCCGGACACCGTCGGTCCGGTCGTCGCCGGGTACCAGTACGCGCATTCGGGTCCCACTCAGTGCATGGGGCGCCAGCAGCAGGCTCTGCAGCGCCGTTCCGGCAGCGAGGTAGACGACCGGCGGGACCCCGAGTTCGTCGACGGAGTAGGCGTCCCACAGTGTGTACGCCGCGATGGTCACCCCGGTGAGCACGCCGTAGCCGGCCCCTGCCCGCCCGCGGCCACGAGTGGGCGTCGTGCTGGGCGCACTGATCACCAACACCCCGCCGACGACGAGGACGGCGCCGACGAGGCCCGGCCAGCCGGGGCGCTCGTGCAGCACGAGCACGGCCACCACCACGGCCAGCAGTGGACCGCACCCTCGCGCCAGCGGGTAGACCACGGACAGGTCGCCGACGGCATAGCCGCGCTGCAGCACCACGCCGTAGGCCACGTGCGCCACGGCCGTGACCGCGGCGGCCAGGAGCCACGTCCAGCGGGGCTGCTCACCGCTCACCAGGACGTGCGCGATCCCGAACGGCAGCAGCACCGCCGCCGAGACCGTGTAGTAGCAGAAGACGAAGCGGGCCCCGCCGGGAACGCGGGTGGCCACGAGGTTCCACGCGGCGTGGAACGCGGCGGCGAGCAGAACGAGAACGAATGCGGTAAGGGACACGGGTAGCCTTCCTGGCCCGCCGCGGTCACGGCAGGCCGGCTACTCCAGGCTTTTGTCCCGTCATATGCGGGTGCGGCCACTCGCGCACCCGGGTGCCGCTCGGACCGGACCCGCGCTGCCCTCGTTGTCGGTGTCGTCGTTCCCGCGGGAACGAGCGGGGCGCGGCGGAACCCTAGGCACTCTCGGCGGCAGCCTACCTCCGCACGCAAGGATCCTGACCGGCGCTGATAAGCTGTTCCACCGCTGCCGTGCGGCATTCCGCCAGGGAGGAAACCCGGCTCAGCCGGTGCCGAGACGAGCGCGGCAGCGATCGCCAGTAGCCGTAGGACACGGCCGAACATGAAGGAGTCACCTCGTGGCCAACATCAAGTCCCAGATGAAGCGCATCCAGACCAACGAGAAGCGCCGTCAGCGCAATCAGGCGGTCAAGTCCACGGTGAAGACCTCGATCCGCAAGTTCCGCGAGGCCGCCGACGCCGGCGACAAGGACAAGGCCGTCGAGATGCTGCGCGCCGCGGGCCGCCAGCTGGACAAGGCCGCCAGCAAGGGCGTCATCCACAAGAACCAGGCCGCGAACAAGAAGTCGGCCATGGCCCAGCGCGTGAACAACCTCTGAGCTGTCACTCGTCGACTCGGGCGAAGCCCCCGGTTTCCTCAGGAAGCCGGGGGCTTCGTCATGCGCGGCTGCGTCCCCGGCCCGTGTTGCAGCCCGAGGTTCCCGTTGCAGAGCCACAGCCCGCGTGTCGGTGTCACAGCCCGCGTGTCGGTGTCACAGCCCGCGTGTCGGTGTCACAGCCCGCGTGTCGGTGTCACAGCCCGCGTGTCGGTGTCACAGCCCGCGTGTCGGTGTCACAGCCCGCGTGTCGGTGTCACAGTCCGCCTGTCACGGCCTCACGTTGTCGCCTCCGGGACCGCGATGCACTCGAACCCGGTACTGCCGCTCCGGCCGGGCCGCCCACATCGCCCGGGTGATCGGCCCGGCCCGGGTCCGCGATGCTGCCCACTCGGCACCTCGCGGCGCCGAATCCGCCGACTGGACGGTTCCGCGCGGCTCGCCGATTCCGCCGGCGCATTGGTCCTGTCCGGTTCGACGACCGTAGCCCGGTTCCCGGCGTTCGTCCCTGCTCAGCGGTTCTGCTCAGCGGTTCTGCTTCGCGCCGACGACGTCGAGCACAGCGCGTTCCAGCGCGTAGTCGGGATCGGCCGCCGCACCCTTGACCTCGGCGTTCACCCGGGCGACCGTCCGCATGGCCTCGGCGAGTCCCGCCGCGTTCCAACCGCGCGTCTGTCCCTGTGCCTTGCGGATCTTCCACGGCGGCATACCGAGCTCGCCCGCCAGCTGGTTCGGGTTCCCCCTGCCCGCGGCCGACACCCGGGCGACGGTCCGTACCGCGTCGGCGAGCGCGTCCGCGATGAGCACGTGCGGCACACCGATCTGCTGTGCCCACCGCAGCGTCTCCAACGCCGCGGCCCGATCCCCGCCGACAGCCTTCTCCGCGACCAGGAAACCGGTGACGTCGGCCTTGCCGCGGTGATAGCGGCGGACGGCCTCCTCGTCGACCTTGCCCCCCGAGTCGGCCACCAGCTGCGTCGCCGCCGACGACAGTTCCCGCAGGTCCGAGCCGACGGCGTCGACCAGGGCGGACACCCCCGCCGCATCGATCCGGCCACCCGCCCGTTTGACCTCCGCACGCACGAAGGCCTCCCGTTCGGCGGGCTTGGTGATCTTGGCGCATTCGGTGACTTCGGCGCCCGCCTTCCTCAGCGCCGTCGGCAGCGACTTGGCGGCCTTGCTCCGGCCACCCCCGGAATGCACCACGACGAGCGTCACGCCGTCGGCCGGGTCCTTCAGATAGGCCGACACGGCGTCGGCGAGTTCCTGCCCGATGTCCTGCGCCTGTTCCAACACGATCACCCGGCCCTCGCTGAACAGCGACGGGCTGACGAGTTCGGCCAGCTCCGGGGGCGTGAGGTCGGACACTTTCATCCGCGTCAGTTCGGCCGTCTCGTCCACGGCTCTGGCCGCGCCTACGGCGGCGTGCACAGCCCTGTCGACGAGTAGTTCTTCGTCGCCCAGCACGAGGTGCAGGGGCGCAGGGGCGGCGGTCGACGCGGTCACACCCTGATCCTGCCACGGTGACATGGAGCGCAACGGCATGGCCGGGACTGATCGCTATGCCCTAATGTGGTCCCCACACACGCCGCGCAGGCATACGGCGGACAATCGAATACCGCTCATCAAGAGGGGCAGAGGGAACGGCCCGCAGAAGCCCCGGCAACCGGCGTCAGCCTGTCATCTCGATTCCGCGAGGTAGCTGACGACAACGGTGCTAATTCCGACCCGTGCCAGCGGGGCAGATGAGGAAAGGAACCTCGCGATGACTGCAGCCCTGACCCCCTCCACCACCAAGGCCGTCGACCTCGGTCCGGCCGTCGAACTGGTGTCGAAGGAAGAGGGGCACCGCCAGCCGCTCGCCCCGGAGTTCGTCTCCGCGGAGGACTTCTCGCCGCTCGAGGTCGGGTACGACTTCGGCAGGGTCCGCCGGGAGGACATCGAGTCCGGGCCGCGCAACATCTGGCGCTACAAGAAGCTGCTGCCCGTCCCGTCCAACGTCGAAGAGATCCCGAACACCGAACCGGGCTGTACCCGGCTGGTGCGGGCCGACAACCTGGCGAAGGCGCTCGGTGTGAAGCGCCTCTGGGTGAAGGACGACACCGGCAACCCGACGCACTCGTTCAAGGACCGCGTGGTCGCCGTGGCGCTCGCGGCGGCACGTGAGTTCGGCTTCGACACGCTCGCCTGCCCTTCGACGGGCAACCTGGCCAACGCCGTGGCTGCCGCAGCCGCCCGCGCCGGCTGGCAGTCGGTGGTGCTCGTGCCGTCCTCGCTCGAGCGCGCGAAGATCCTCACGACCGCGGTGTACGACGGCGCACTGCTCGCCGTCGACGGCAACTACGACGACGTCAACCGCTTGGCCACCGAGTTGGCCGCCGAGCACGAGTCGTGGGCGTTCGTGAACGTCAACGTGCGGCCGTACTACTCCGAGGGGTCGAAGACGCTCGGCTTCGAGGTCGCCGAGCAGCTCGGCTGGCGCCTGCCCGAACAGATCGTGGTGCCGATCGCCTCCGGTTCGCAGCTGACCAAGGTCGACAAGGGTTTCAAGGAGCTGGCGCAGCTCGGCCTCGTCGAGGACTCGCCATACACCATTTTCGGTGCCCAGGCCAGCGGCTGCTCGCCCGTCTCGACGGCTTTCCGCAACGGTCACGACGTCGTCCAGCCTGTCAAGCCCGACACGATCGCGCGGTCGCTGGCGATCGGTAACCCGGCCGACGGGCCCTACGTGCTCGACACGGTGAACCGCACCGGCGGCGCGGTCGAGGACGTCACCGACGACGAGGTGGTCGAAGGCATCCGGCTGCTGGCCCGCACGGAAGGCATCTTCACCGAGACCGCGGGCGGCGTGACCGTCGCGACGGCGAAGAAGCTCATCGAGGCAGGCAAGATCGACCCGGACGCCGAGACCGTACTGCTGATCACCGGCGACGGCCTCAAGACCCTCGATGCGGTCGAGGACAAGATCGGCCCGAAGGCGACGGTCGCACCGTCGGCGGCCGCGGTGAACGAGGTCCTCGGCGGCTGACGACCGGACGGCCGGGTCTCGGCTGCTTCCGACTCCCTCGTTCGACGCGGGCCGTTCCGTCACGGTCCCGGTCCGCGTCGAACGAGCGCGGGTTCGTCCCCGTCGCCAGGGACGACCGCGAGGTCTCCGCCCCGGTCGGTCCGCGCGACGAGCGCGCCCACTGCCTCCAAGGCATCCGTGGTGGTGTCGCTGGGGTGCCCGTAGTCGTTGTCTGCACCGACGCTGACCAGCGCGATGCGCGGTCGCACCGCGGCCAGGAACTCGGGCCTGGTGTAGCGGCTGCCGTGGTGTGGCACCTTGAGCACCTCGGCCCCCAGGTCGACGTCGCGAGCGAGCAGGTCGCTCTGGGCGGTCAGTTCGATGTCCCCGCTGAGCAGTACGCGTCCCGCGGGCGTCGACGCGCGCAACACGGCCGACGTGTCGTTGACGACGGTGCCGTCCTCACTCTCGCCTGCGCGTGCGCGTTGCGGCGTGTAGTGCGGACCGAGGACCTCGAGGGTGAGTGCGTCCCAGCGCAGCGTCCTGCCGACCGTCAGGTCGACCAGCGGCACCGCGCGGCGACGGGCCGTGGTCGACACTTCGCGCCACGCCCACGCCGGACTGCGTCCGCGGCCGACGGCGATCGCACCGACACTGCGGCCGTCGAGCACGGCATGCAGGCCGCCGACGTGGTCGGCGTGGAGGTGGCTCAACGCGACCAGTGGCACCCGCCGGACGTCCAACCGGTCGAGACAGCGGTCGATCTCCCTGGCATCGGGACCGACGTCGACGACCACGGCCCGGCCGGGCGTACCGGTGGCCAACACGATCCCGTCACCCTGGCCGACATCGCACGCCACGACCGTCCAGCCGGCGGGCGGCCATCCGGCCTGCAGGAACCGTGGTGGCACGGTCACCACGAGCGCTGCCGTCACACCGATCGCCACGGCCATGCGCGCCTTTCGGTACCGCAGCGCGGCGACGGCACCGACGGCGATGCCCGCGGCGGCGACCCCGCCCCACCACCCCGACGGCCAGGACACGACCGCCCCGGGCACTGCGCCCGCCTCCCGGGCGACGATCACGAGCCAGCTCACCCCCGGCCCGGCGAGGTGCACCAGGACCTCGGCCGCCGCCGGTGCAGGCACGGCGAGCGCGGCCGCCGCCACGCCGAGCACCGTGACCGGCGCGACCACCGGCGCTGCGAGCAGATTCGCGGCGACGGAGACCATGCTGATCTCGCCCGCCATGCCGGCGATGACCGGTGCGGTGGCGACGAAGGCGGCCACAGGCACGGCGAGCGCCTCCGCCATGCCGGGCGGGACGCGCCGCGCAGCGAGCGCGGCGGCCCACCGGGGTGCCAGGAAGATCAGACCCCCGGTCGCGACGACCGACAGCGCGAAGCCCATGCTCGTGGCCATCGCCGGGTCGACGAGTATCAGTCCGCAGACGGCCGCCGCCAGCGCCGGCACCACGGAGCGCCGGCGTCCGAGCACGAGGGCGGCGAGTCCCAGGGCTCCCATGACCGCGGCGCGCAGCACGCTCGGTTCGTAGCCGACGAGCACGACGAACCCCGCCAGCGCGATCCCGGCCGCACCTGCCGAGACGCGTGGACCGAGCCGCACGGCACGCGCGAGCAGGAGCACCGCACCGCACACGATGGCGACGTTCGAACCGCTGACCGCCGTGAGGTGGGACAGCCCGGCGTCGAGGAACTCCTTCTCCACACACGCCGACTGATCACCGGTGTCGCCGACGACGAGCCCGGGCAGCAGGCCCGCTTCGTCCTCGCCGAGCACTCCCGAGGCATCCCGCAGTGCGCTGCGCACGACGTCGGCCGCGCGCTGCCAGACCGGGGCCGCGTCGACCCGCTCCGGTGGTCCGCGCACGTAGCCGACCGCCACGGTCAGATCCCCGCGGCGGGCCGGTGCCAACGAGACCGTCACGCTGACCCGCTGCCCCGGCAGGAGCCGGGCCCACTCGCCTACCGGCCCGATGAGCAGGACACGTCCCGTCGACGAGAGGCCGTCGCCGCCGGACCCGGCCCCGCCCGTGCCGACACGGGCGGCCTCGTCTCGATCATGGACGCTCACGACGTCCACGGGCACCAGCACCGACCGGGCCCCGCCGCGCTGAGCGCCGTACCCGTCGTCCCGCAGCGGGCGTGGTCGCTCCCGCACCTCGGTGCGCATCGGGACTTCGCCGCCGTCGGCGGCCACCGCCCGGAGCGGGTCCGCATCCGCCTCGTGCACCCGAAGGCCGACGGGCACCAGCACCAGCAGTCCGCAACAGCCCACGGCCATCGCCGCCGCGGCCACCCTGGGCGCGCCACGGCGCCGCGCGCGCACCGCGACGAGACCTCCGGCGACGACGGCGACGCCACCGACCGCGACCGCCGACTGCCAGCCCCACTGCAGGCCCGCGAGAGCGCCGCCCCACACGGCGAGCGCCGCCGGCACCAGCCGCATGTCCCGACGTGGCCGCGCCGCGGGATCCGCGGTGACCTCGGACGCGGCACCGATACCGGCGGTGAGCGTCATGCGATGCTCACCGCGTCGCGCAGGTCCGCGAAGCGTTTGTCACCGATCCCGTCGACCTCGCGCAGTTGTTCCACCGCGGTGAACTCGCCGTGGTCGTCACGCCACTCGAGGATTCGCTGCGCAGTGACCTCGCCGACCCCGGGCAGGCTCTCCAGCGCCTCCTGGTCGGCGGTGTTCAGCGGGACGCGCTCGTCGCCGGTCTCGTCGGCCGTCCCGGTGCCGTTCGGCTGCGCGCCGTCCGCGGTGCCGCCGGCACGCACTTCCGGCGGCACCGGCACGCCGACGTAGATCTGCTCGCCGTCGACGAGCACACGGGCCAGGTTGACCGACAGCAGGTCGGCCCGGCGCGGCGCGCCGCCCGCGGACTCGATCGCATCGGCGACACGCGCCCCGGCACGCATCCGCACGAGGCCGGGCCTGCGCACCTTGCCGACCACGCTGACGACCAGTCGTTCGCCCGCCGCTCCCGACGACGCCGCGGCGGAGCCCGACGTCGATGGTGCCGTCGCGGACTGCGACGCCGACGTGGGACGGGGTGATGCGGATCCGGACGTCTGCTGGGCTGCGGGGAGCGGCGGCGGCGCCTCCGCGGCGGGTTCGTCGGCGAGCACGAATCCGGCCAGGCCGAGCGCGATGACCACCCCCGCGGCCACCGACACCAGCAACCGCCGCGACGGCCTGCGGCCGGAGCCTGCAAGACCGGCGGGCACCCATCGTTCGACGAGACGTCCGGCGCGGCCGCGCAATGCCGCGGTCATCGGGTTCTCGCGCAGCGGCCCGGCGTGCTCGTCCTGCGCCGCTGTCTCACTGGCCGACCGCATCGCCTCGATCGGGGATGCGGCGTCGATCGGGGACGCCGCCGGATCCGGCGACACCGGCGCCCCATCCGGCGGTGCGGTCACCGCATCCGGCGGGGCGGGGCCGTCGTCGCCGGATCCGGATCGGCCTGATCCCGGCGCGGCGGCCGTGCCACCGTGCCCGGCGGCCGTGCCACCGCGCCCGGTGCCGGTGTCACTCCCCGGCCGCCCGCGCGGCGCCGTCTCCTCCGGCGGCGCGCGGAGTGCGTCGTCGAGGGGTGCGAGGGCGGCCAGCTCTGCCAGTCGTCGTTGCGGTCCCCTTGCGGCCGCCGTGGCGGAGCGACCGGCCCGGACCTGCGCTGTTTCGTCGAACACCCGCTCGACGTTAGGAAGCCGGCGACCGGGGCGGCAGAGGGAAAACCGCATTCTGTGGACAGCCGGGGCGGTGTGGACAACTCCCGGCTCGAGCGCCATCGTCGCCGGTCGTCGTCGGTGAGGTGCGCTACGATGCCGGGCCGCCACGGCCCGGCATCACGGCCCGGCGCCACGCGCCCGGGCAACCCTCACACCGCCGCGGCCTCACTGCCGGGGAGTCGGGCGCTGCACCACGACGCCGAGGACGCCGGGGCCGGTGTGTGCGCCGATCACGGCGCCCAGTTCGGTGACGACACAGCCACGCGAGGCGGGGAGGCGTTCGTCGAGCCGGGTCGCCAGTTCGGCCGCGCGGTCCGGTGCCGCGAGGTGATGCACCGCGACCTCCACGTCCGGCTCACCTGCCGCTGCCTCGGCCGCCAGCTCGACCAGCCGTGCCATCGCCCTGCCGGTGGTGCGTACCTTCTCGAGCGGCGTGATCTCCCCTTCGGCCATGTGCAGCACCGGCTTGACCATCAGCGCGGTCCCGAGCAGTGCGGCCGCGTGGCCGATACGCCCACCACGGCGCAGATGTTCGAGGGTTTCGACGACGAACAACGTCCGCGACCGCAACGCTGTGGCCGTCGCAGCGTCCTCCACCTCGGCACCGGTCAGGCCGGCCTGCGCGGCCGCCGCGGCGTGGCTGGCGGCGAATCCGAGTCCCATGGCCGTGGTCCGCGAATCGACGACGCGCACCCGGTCCGGGCCGACCTCCTGGGCCGCGAGCACCGCGGCCTCCCAGGTGCCGGAGAGACGTTTCGACAGGTGCACCGACACGACCGAGTCGGCGCCCGCGTCGAGGGCGGCCCGGAACTGCGCCGCGAACTCCGTGGGCGTCGGCCGCGATGTCGTCACGATCCGTTTCCGCCGTAGCGCACCGGTCAGTTCCTCGGCGCCGAACTCCTCGACGGGAACGGCCAGCCCGTCGACGAGCACGTGCAACGGGACCACCCGGATGCCGAGCCTCTCGGCGCAGCCTTCCGGGAGGTGAGCGGTGGAATCGGTGACGACGGCGACCGGCACGCCGTCAGCCTACGTTCCGTGAGCGTCGCGTCCGGGGACCGGCGCGGCCGCCACGCCGGGCCGGACCGCCGAGATCCGGTCCGCCATCGCCCGGCCGACGGCGGCGTGGCCGTCCCAGCCCCAGTGCATGCCGTCGGGGTTGCCGTGCCCGCCGAGGACGTGCGCACCGACGACGGCGGCCACGTCGAGCATCGGCACGTCGGCGTGCTCGGACCACGCGGTCAGCCGTGCCGCGGTCGCGGCCCGTTCGCTGTGTACCCGGCCGTAGTCGGCCGACCGGTGCACCGACGGCAGCCAGCCCACGATCGGCAGTTCGGGACGAAGCACGCGCAGCGCGCCGACGGCCGTGTCGAGGTAGCGCACGGTCAGCCGGGCGGGCAGTACGGCGGGCCGGCCCCGCGTCAGCCGTGCGAGCGCAGGCTGTGCGCGACGGTAGGCGCCGCGGGCGAACCGCCGGAATCCGTCGGGGCGCAGATAGCGCAAGCCGGTGCGCAGGTAGGTCGGCAGCGGCGAGGGCAACGTGTCCATGCTGCCGACGGCCAGCACGACGACGTCGGCCCGGTGGAGCTCCGCCCACAGCTGCGGATCGCCGATCAGTGCCCACCACGCGTCACGGGCGGTCCACCCGAAACCGGCGAACAGGACCGCCTCCCCGCCGAGGTGCCGGGCGCACACGTTGGGCCACAGCCGTGGTTCGTCCGCCGGATGTCCGCTGTCCGGTCCGTGAAAACTGAGCGAGTCGCCGAGCACGAGGATCCGCGGCGCGGTCACCGGGGCCTGCTCCGTCATCGCCGGTGTTATCCCGTCATACCGGCGTTGTAGGCCTGCAGCCGCCAGCGGTCGTCACGGCGGCGCAGGTCCACCCAGTGACAGTTGCCGATACCGCCGAGCGACGGCCACCGCTCCACCGGCAGGTCCACCAGGTACGCGGTCAGCGCGAGGATCAGTCCACCGTGGGCCGCGAGCAGCACGGTGCCGTACTCCTCGTCGTCGCGCAGCAGGTCGGTGACGACCTCGCCGGCGCGCTCGGCGACGTCGACCCGTGATTCCCCGCCGGGCGGGGCCCACGTCGCGTCGAGCCGCCAGCGGTCCCGCTCACCGGGCGACTGCTCGTCGACCTCGGAGCCCGTCATGCCCTGCCACTCGCCCAGGTGGGTTTCGCGCAACCGCTTGTCGAGCCGCAGCGGCACGCCGATCGCGTCGGTCAGCACCGTGGCGGTGTCGGTGGCACGGCGCAGGTCGGAGGCGATCACCAGGTCCGGTTCGAACCGCGCCAGCGCGGCCACGGCGAAGCGCGCCTGGTTCCAGCCGACCTCGGTGAGTGCCGAATCGAGGTGGCCCTGCATCCGGCCGACGGCGTTGTAATCGGTCTCACCGTGCCGCCAGAGTACGATCCGCTCGACGCTCACGGGACGTCCGATTCCTCGGCGGCCCTGGCCACCGCCTCGTCCAGACCGTCGACCTCGAGTTGCGGGCAGTCCTTCCACAGGCGTTCGAGCCCGTAGAAGGCGCGTTCCTCGTCGTGCTGCACGTGGACCACGACGTCGACGAAGTCGAGCAGCACCCATCGGCCTTCCCGCTCGCCCTCGCGGCGCACCGGCTTGTGCCCGGCCTTGCGCATCTTCTCCTCGACGTTGTCCACGATCGCACCGACCTGCCGTTCGTTCGGTGCGGACGCGATGACGAAGGCGTCGGTGATGACGAGCTGATCGGAGACGTCGAGCACGACGATGTCGGTCGCTTTCTTGTCAGCGGCCGCGTGCGCGGCCACGTTCGCGAGGTCTCGTGCTTCGGCCGTCGCTGCCACGGTGGTGCCCTCCGGATTAGTACGTACGCCGGGTGCAGGGTACCCGGAGGGGCCGACGCGCCCGCCGACTCCGCCCGGTCAGGCGTGATCCGTGCGATACAGCCCGCGTTTGTGGATGTAGCGGACGACGCCGTCGGGCACGAGGTACCAGACCGGTTCACCGCCTGCGACCCGCTGGCGCAGTGCGGTCGACGAGATCGCCATCGCCGTGACCTCGACCAAACTCGCCTTACCGGGAGGCAGGTGGTCGTCGTCGAGGCGGTATCCGGGCCGGGTCACGCCGATGAAGTGGGCGTTGGCGAACACTTCGTCCGCGGCGCGCCACGTGAGGATCTGCTGGAGCGCGTCGGCGCCGGTGATGAAGAACAGGTCGTCATCGGGATACTGCACGCGCAGGTCACGCAGCGTGTCGACGGTGTAGGTCTGACCGCCGCGGTCGATGTCCACCCTGCTGACGGAGAACACCGGGTTCGACGCGGTGGCGATGACCGTCATGAGATAGCGGTCCTCGGCGGGCGTGACCACCCGATCGGCCTTCTGCCACGGCTGGCCGGTCGGGACGAAGATGACCTCGTCGAGTTCGAATCTGGCCTGTACCTCGCTGGCGGCGACGAGATGACCGTGGTGCACGGGATCGAAGGTTCCGCCCATGACCCCGATGCGTCGCGACGACATGGCCACCCACCCTATACCGCGTCCGATTCGGCGCTGACGTGCGCCGGTGGTCCGTGTGATGCGGGCCGGCCCTCCCCTGCCGGGTCGGCCCGCACCACACGGGGCGGCGTGGTGATCTGGGGGACGCACCACGCCGATGACCGGGTCCCCGTTCCGATCACGGATGAGACCGCCCCGCCGCGGCCCCATGACGACACTTTCAAGTGACCTGGGTCACATTCCAGTAGTGAAGGGTCCGTTCGTGACAGGCAACCGGACCCGCGGCGGGGACAGTGTCGGCGCCCGGGTGTAGAGCTGGACCCGTGACTACCGAGGAACACGGCTCCGGCGAGAGCCTCCGCGACCGCGCCGCCACACTGCTTCGTGCGCTGGCGGGTGAACACGCGCAGCTACGCGACGACCAGTGGACAGCGATCGAGGCGCTCGTCGCCGAACACCGGCGCGCGCTCGTGGTGCAGCGCACGGGCTGGGGCAAATCGGCCGTGTACTTCCTCGCCACGGCACTGCTGCGGCAGCAGGGCGCCGGCCCGACGGTGATCATCTCGCCGTTGCTCGCGCTGATGCGGAACCAGATCGCGGCCGCGTCACGGGCGGGCATCAGGGCCGCCACGATGAACTCGGCGAACCAGCAGGAGTGGGACGAGGTGCAGGCAGGCGTCGACGCGGGCGAGATCGACGTACTGCTCGTCAGCCCCGAACGGCTCAACAACCCCGACTTCCGCGACGCCGTGTTGCCGAAGCTGGCCGCGTCCGCCGGCCTGCTCGTGGTGGACGAGGCCCACTGCATCTCCGACTGGGGCCACGACTTCCGCCCCGACTACCGCAGGCTCCGCACGCTGCTGGCCGAGCTGCCCGACGGCGTTCCCGTCCTGGCGACGACCGCGACGGCCAACGACCGGGTGGTCACCGACGTCGCCGAACAGCTCGGCATCGGCAGACAGTCCGACACACTCGTCCTGCGGGGTCCGCTCGACCGCGAGAGCCTGCGCCTGGCCGTGGTCGACACGCCGACGGAAACGGCGCGGCTGGCCTGGCTCGCCGAGCACCTGGCGGATCTGCCCGGTTCCGGCATCGTCTACACCCTCACCGTCGCCGCCGCGCACGACACCGCCGCCCTGCTCGCCCAGCGCGGCTACGAGGTGGCCGCCTACACCGGCAAGACCGAGCCCGCCGACCGTCAGGCCATCGAGGACGACCTGCTCGCCAGCAAGGTCAAGGCCGTCATCGCCACCTCCGCGCTCGGCATGGGATTCGACAAGCCCGACCTCGGCTTCGTGGTCCACCTCGGCGCACCGTCGTCGCCGATCGCCTACTACCAGCAGGTCGGCCGCGCGGGCCGCGGCGTGGAGCGGGCCGAGGTGGTGCTCCTGCCGGGACCGGGTGACAAGGCGATCTGGGATTACTTCGGTTCACTGGCCTTCCCCGACGAACACCGCGTCAACCAGGTGCTCGACGCCCTCGCCTACGCCGACCGACCCCTGTCGACGGCGGCGCTGGAACCGCGGGTGGAGCTGTCCCGGTCGCGACTCGAGATGGTGCTGAAGGTGCTCGACGTCGACGGCGCGGTCCGGCGGGTCAAGGGCGGCTGGGTCGGCACCGGAACGCCGTGGAGTTACGACGCCGAGCGTTACGAGCGTGTGCGCATCGCTCGCGAAGCCGAACAGCAGGCCATGGTCGATTACGCGGCGACCGGCGACTGCCGGATGGAGTTCCTGCGCAGGCAACTCGACGATCCGCACGCACAGCCCTGCGGCCGGTGCGACAACTGCACCGGCGAAGGCTGGCCGTCGCGCGTCGCCGACGAGATCGTCGGACAGACGGCCGAAACACTGGCCAAACCCGGTGTCGAGCTCGCACCGCGGAAACAGTGGCCGACGGGACTGGCGGCGCTCGACGTACCGCTGTCCGGCCGCATCGGCACCGGCGAGCAGGCCGCACCGGGGCGGGTCGTCGGCAGGCTCACCGACGTCGGATGGGGCGGGCGGCTGCGCGACCTGCTCGGTCCGGAGTCGCCGGACGGGCCCGTGCCGGACGAACTGGTCCAGGCCTGTATCGCCGTGCTGGCCTCGTGGGACTGGCAGGAGCGACCCGCCGGCATCGTGGCGGTGGGCTCACAGCGGAGGCCACGGCTCACGGCCGATCTGGCGGGCAGGCTAGCCTCGATCGGCAGGCTGCCGCTGATCGGCACGCTCGACGCCGACGGGCCGCCGCCACGCCGCGCCAACAGCGCGGTGAGACTCGCGGACCTGTGGCAGCGGCTCCGGGTACCGGTGGATCTCCACGCGGCACTGAGCGAACTGGACGGTCCGGTGCTGCTCGTCGACGACCTCGTCGACACCGGCTGGACGATGACGGTCGGCGCCCGCCTGCTCCGGCGGGCCGGTGCTGCCGAGGTCCTGCCGCTCGCGCTGGCCTCGACGAGCTGACCGGCGGACCCGGTCCCGCTCGTGCCGCGGACCGTCGGAGTCGGTTCCGTCGCGGCCGGCTCCGTCGGCTCCGCGGCCGGCTCTGTCGCTGTCGGTCCGGTCGTGGCCGGTTCCGTCGGGCGCTTCCGGGCTGCGCGGCGTCGATCGCGCGTCCGGAGGCTTCCCCTGTCGTGGTCACTGTGGCACGGTGCGTTCTGCTGCCGCGGCGCGTTCTCCGCCGCAGCGGCGTATGCCACGCCGAGGTGGAGGGCCGACATGGTCGAATCGCACGTGTCCGCATCCCGCACCGCGCCACACCGGCTGCCGGTACGCAGATTGGTCGCGGCCAGCGCGGGCAACGCGCTGGAATGGTTCGACTGGACCATCTACGCGACGTTCAGTATCTACTTCGCGAGCGCGTTCTTTCCCGGCGAGCTCGCCACGATCAACACGTTCGCGACGTACGCCCTGGCCTTCTTCTTCCGCCCGCTCGGCGGGATGCTGATCGGCAGGCTCGCCGATGTGCGCGGGCGCAGACCAGCGATGATCTTCACGATCCTGCTCATGGCCGGCGGGTCGATAATGATCGGCGTCCTGCCGACGTTCGAGCAGGTCGGCTGGCTCGCACCGATCCTGTTGCTGCTGGCCCGCATCGCACAGGGGCTGTCGCTCGGCGGCGAGGTCTCGAACGCCTCGGCCTACCTCGGCGAGATCGCTCCGCCCGCCCGCCGGGGCCGATACTCCTCGTTCTTCTACATCTCCACCGGATCGGCGGTGTTGCTCGCGTCCCTGCTCGGGTTCGGGCTCGCGCGCGGTCTGTCCGAGGCCCAGCTGTACGACTGGGGCTGGCGACTGCCGTTCCTGCTGGGCGGCGTGCTCGGACTGGTGGCACTGTGGCTGCGCCGCGCCCTCGCCGAGACCGAGCAGTTCGAGGAGAACAAGGCCACCGCCCGGCGCGTGCGGCGCCCACTGCTGACGACGTTGAGCCAGCACCCGAAGGCCGTCGGCCACCTCGTCGGGTTCACGATGCTGTCGACGCTCTGCTACTACACCTTCTTCAGCGCACTCACGCCGTTCGCGGTCAACTCGCGGGGCGCCGACGACGTCGACGTCTTCCTCGCCCTGTCGATCGCGACCGCCCTCTTCGTCGCGCTGCAGTATCCGATGGGCGCACTCGCCGACCGGCTGGGCCGCAAACCGCAACTACTGGTCTGGTCCGCGGCGACGGCGGTGCTGATCGTGCCGCTGTCGACCCTGGTCGGCCCGGGATTCGGCGGCCTGCTCCTGGTGTTCTGCGTCGGACTCGGGCTCTACACGGCGATGACGTCGATCGCGCCAGCGGTCATGAGCGAGCTGTTCCCGACGTCGGTGCGCGCTCTCGGCATCGGCGCCTGGTACAACCTCACGGTCGCGCTGTTCGGCGGCACCGCCCCGCTCGTCATCACGGCGTTGTCCGACGCGGGCGCCGGAGTGGCGTTCTTCTGGTACGTCGCTGCGGCTTCGGCGGTGGCGTTTCTCGTCATCCTCCGGCTGCCGGAGACCCGTGGCAGCGAACTGCGCTGACGAGGCGCGGCCCGCTTCACCCGGCGCAGCACCGACCGCAGCGGTTCAGTGCCGGCCGATCGGCACCAGGTCGTCGGCGTGCACGACCTCGCGGCGGTGCTCGTCGGGCAGTTCGTGGGTCGATCGGCCGATCATCTCGGGCAGTTCGGTGACGTCGTAGGCCACCACTCCCCTGGCCACCACCTGCTGTGCCGGGTCGACGAGGTCGACGACGTCGCCTGCGCGGAAGTCCCCGTCCACCCCGACGATGCCGGCGGCGAGCAGAGACCGGCGTTTGCCGACGACCGCGGCGACCGCCCCGTCGTCGAGCTGCAGCCTGCCCTCGGTGCCCGCGGCGTAGCCGAGCCAGAACCTGCGCGCCGACAACCGTTTGCCCGCGGCGTGGAACGCCGTGCCGACGTCCGCACCGGTCAGTGCGCGCCGAGCGTCCGCCGCCGCGGCAACCAGCACCGGAATACCGCTGGATGCGGCCATCCTCGCGGCGGCGACCTTCGACATCATGCCACCGGTTCCGAGACCCGAACTGGACATCCCGACCTTCAGGCCGTCCAAATCGGACTCGTCTGCCACCTCGGCGATCTTCCGTGTGCCGCCCGCGCGCGGATCACCGTCGTACAGCGCGTCCACATCGGACAGCAGGATGAGCCCGTCCGCCCCGACGAGATGGGCGACGAGGGCGGCGAGCCGGTCGTTGTCACCGAAGCGGATCTCCTCCGTGGCGACCGTGTCGTTCTCGTTGACCACCGGCACGGCGTCGAGCGCGAGCAACCGGCCCAGTGTCCGCTCCGCGTTGCGATAGTGCGCCCGGCGCACCACGTCGTTGGACGTCAACAGCACCTGGCCGACGGTGAGGTCGTGACGGCCGAACGACGCCGCGTAGGCGTGCGCGAGTGCCAGCTGGCCGACACTCGCCGCGGCCTGCTGCGTGGCCAGATCCCGTGGCCGGGTGTCCAGCGACAGCGGCGCGAGCCCGGCGCCGATGGCACCGGAGGAGACGAGCACGACCTGACCGTCACGCCCGACCCTGCCGGCGACGGCGTCGACGAGCGCGTCGAGCCGTGCGACGTCCAGACCGTCATCGGCGGTCGTCAGAGACGACGACCCGACTTTGACGACGACCCGGCTCCCGCCCGCGATCGCCGCACGTGCCTCACTCACCGGCGCCCTCACTCACCGCAGCTCTCCGTTCCCTCGCTGAACTCGCTCGCCGTGCCCGGCACCGCACGCCGTGATCGAACGCCGTCACCGGTCGCCGTCGCCGCCGGCGTCGATGTCCGGATTGATGTCGGCGGTCTCGTCGCCGGCGTCGTCGGTGTCGCCGGTGCCGGACACCCGGCGGGCCCGGCGCGCCTGTTTCCGGTCGGCCGCCGACACCCGGTCGCTGCGCTCGAGGCGCGGATCCGTGCCCCGTCCCGCCAGCTGCGTCACGACGCTCGGCGTGGACGGCTCCCACTCGAACGTGTAGTCGCCGATCGTCACCGGGCATCCCGGTTCGGCACCCATCCGCGCGAGCTCCTCCTCCACGCCGAGCCGGTTGAGCCGGTCGCCGAGGTATCCCACGGCCTCGTCGTTGGAGAAGTTGGTCTGCTTAACCCACCGCTCCGGCTTGGGCCCGCGCACGATGAACCCGCCGGGCTCGTCGGGGTCCGCCTCGATGGTGAATCCGCTGTCGTCCACCGCGGGCGGCGCGAGCACGATCTGCGTCGGCTCGGCGGCAGGCCGTTCGGCGCGCGTCCGCTCGACGATCTCCCCCAGCGCGAAGCCCAGCTCCCGCAGCCCCTGGCGCGACACGGTCGACACCTCGAACACGCGCAGTCCACGCTGTTCCAGGTCCGGTCGCACGAACTCGGCGAGCTCGGCAGCGTCGGGCACGTCCACCTTGTTGAGCACGACCAGCCTCGGCCGGTCGGCGAGACTCTCACCCAGCGCCGGGGTGTAGCGCGCGAGCTCCTCCTCCAGCGCGTCGACGTCCGAGACCGGGTCACGGTCCACCTCGTACGTCGCGCAGTCGATGACGTGCACGAACACGGCGCAGCGTTCGATGTGCCGCAGAAAGTCCAGACCGAGACCCTTACCCCCGCTGGCCCCGGGAATGAGACCGGGCACGTCGGCCATGGTGAACACCGTGTCACCCGCGGTGACGACACCCAGGTTCGGCACGAGCGTGGTGAACGGGTAATCGGCGATCTTCGGCTTGGCCGCCGACAGCACCGAGATCAACGACGACTTGCCGGCAGAGGGGAAGCCCAGCAACCCGACATCGGCCATCGACCGCAGCTCGAGCACCAGGTCACGGGATTCGCCTTCCTCCCCGAGCAGCGCGAACCCCGGGGCTTTGCGGGCGCGCGAGGCCAGCGCGGCGTTGCCGAGGCCGCCCCGGCCGCCTTTCGCCGCCACGAACGTCGTACCGGCGCCCACCAGATCGGCCAGCACCTCGCCGTCCTCGGTCAGCACGACCGTGCCCTCCGGCACGCGCAGTTCGAGCGTCTCTCCCGCGGCACCGTTGCGGTGGCTGCCCTGCCCCTGCTTGCCGTTACCCGCACGCGCATGCGGCCGGTAGTGGAAGTCCAGCAGCGTGTGCACGCCCGGGTCGACGACGAGCAGCACGTCACCACCCGTGCCGCCGTTGCCTCCGTCAGGACCGCCGAGCGGTTTGAACTTCTCCCGGTGCACGGAAGCGCAGCCGTTCCCACCCGAGCCGGCGGTCAGATGGATCACCGCCCGGTCGACGAATCGGGTTGTCATGGCTCTGCCTTTCGGAGTACAAGCGCTGCCGGAGTACGGGCGCTTTCGGTTGTGACCGGCGCTCTCGGGCCGCGATGTGCAGGCGATCGAGATGCACCTCGGTGTGCGCGTTCAGGGTGTCCGAGCTCGGGGTGTGCGAACCCGCGGCGGCACAGGCGCACCACGAAAAACAACGAGGGGCGGGACCGGAATTGTTCCGGCCCCGCCCCTCGTCGGAGTTACTCGTGGTAGCTGGTCGGGCCGTTCAGCCCTCGCCCGGAACCACGTTGATCATCTTGCGGCCGCGCTTCTCACCGAACTCGACCGAGCCAGGGGCCAGGGCGAACAGCGTGTCGTCACCGCCACGGCCGACGTTGTCACCCGGGTGGAACTTGGTACCGCGCTGCCGGATCAGGATCTCGCCGGCCTTCACGACCTGACCGCCGAACCGCTTCACACCGAGGTACTTCGGGTTGGAGTCACGACCGTTCTTGGAGCTGGAAGCGCCCTTCTTGGTTGACATCTGAGCTCAGTCTCCTCTGGAAAAAGGCGAAAGCCTTACTTGCTGATTCCGGTGACCTCAACGCGGGTCAGCTTCTGACGGTGACCCTGGCGCTTGTGGTAGCCGGTCTTGTTCTTGAACTTGTGGATCCGGATCTTCGGACCCTTGGTCTGCTCGACGACCTTGCCGGTGACCGAGACCTTCGCCAGCGCGTCGGCGTCCGACGTGACCTTGCCGCCGTCAACGTGAAGCACGGCGGGGAAGGTGTGCTCGGTGCCCGGCTCGCCCTCGAGCTTCTCGACCTCGACGACGTCACCAACGGCGACCTTGTACTGCTTGCCGCCGGTCTGGACGACTGCATACGCCGACACGGAAGTCTCCTGCATTGCTCGACTGTGGGTGGGGGCTCACGCGATGGGGACCGCCCGTGGCGATCCGGCCTTCGCGTGTAGCGGCCCGCTCCAACAGCAGGCCGCTGTCCAGCTTACGTGCCACCCGGTGACGTTGGGACACCGGGGTCACGATCAGCTGCTCTCGTCATCGACGGGCGGTCCCGCGGGACGGCCCGCCGCCCGGCGCGGACGCCGGGTACTGCTCCGCACCGCGGAGACGGTTGCGACCGAGGTCGCGTCCTGCTCCGCCGTGCCCGGAACGCTCGCGTCGGAGGTCCCGTTGCTCTGGGTCCCCGACTCCGCCGGGGACGATGCCGAGGAGCTCATGGTACCGGTCATCACCGTCTGCACCTCGACGCCACTCCCCGAGGCGCCGGCTGCCGGCCCGGTGGGCCTGCCCGCGGCGCGACGCGCCGAGCGACGGCCCCTCCGCGCGGTGCCACCGCCGGCCTCCCCGGACGCCGGTGTGGCCGACGCCGCCGTCCCGGAAGCCGCCGCCTCGGAGGTCGCCGTCGCGGAGGTCGCAGCCTCGGAAGCCGCCGCCTCAGAGGTCGCAGCGTCAGTCGCCGGAGCGGCCGCCGTGTCCTCGACGGCGCTGTCCTCGCCGGTCCTGTCGTCGCCGGTCCTCGCTGCGACGGGCTCGTCCTCACCGGACGTCGCCGGGGCGCCGGACACGTCCGCTGCCGACTCGGCCTGTTCTGCAGCCGCGGTCCGCTCGGCGGCGGCCCCGACCTGCTCGGTGACCTCGGGCTGCGCAGGGGCCTCGGGCTGCTCGGTGACCCCGGGCTTGGCCGTGGGCACCGGAGTTCCGGTGGCTGCGTCACCCGAAGCCGCGTCACCCGAAGCCGCGTCCCCCGAAGCCGTGTCACCGGAGACCGAGGACTCGGCCACCGACGTCTTCGCGCCCTCCGGCGCCGACTCGGACACCTGGTCCTTGGCCGGGCCCCGGTCGCGGCGGCTCTTGCGGTCGCGGCTGCGCTTACCGGGCTTGCCGGACGTCTCCTGACCGGCCGATCCGGCCGTGTCGGACGAAGCCGCGGCTGCCTGCTCATCGGCGGAACCAGCCTGGGCCGCACCGGTCTCCGCGGTGTCCTCGTGCTTGGCAACCTTGGACGCGTTCGCCACCGCCTGCACGGCGGTGACCACGGATTCGCGCTGCTCGGGCGTCCGTCCCTGGTCGGCCTGCTTCGACTTCTCGGCCTGGTCCGGCTGGTCGCCGCCCTTACCCCGGCCGCGCTTGCGGCCACCTCCGCCGTTGCCGTGCTGGTGACCGCCGCCGTTGCCGTTCGGCTCCGACGTGACGAGCACGCCGCGGCCCTTGCAGTGTTCGCACGTCGACGAGTACGCCTCGAGCAGACCGGTGCCGACCCGCTTGCGCGTCATCTGCACCAGGCCCAGCGACGTCACCTCGGCCACCTGATGCCGTGTGCGGTCCCGGCCGAGGCACTCGGTGAGCCTGCGCAGCACCAGATCGCGGTTCGACTCCAGCACCATGTCGATGAAGTCGATGACGATGATGCCGCCGATGTCGCGGAGACGGAGCTGGCGGACGATCTCCTCCGCCGACTCGAGATTGTTCCGCGTGACGGTCTCTTCGAGGTTCCCGCCCGAACCGGTGAACTTACCGGTGTTGACGTCGATGACGGTCATCGCTTCGGTGCGGTCGATCACCAGGTAACCGCCCGACGGCAGCCAGACCTTGCGGTCGAGTGCCTTGGTGATCTGCTCGTCGATCCGGTAGTCGGCGAACACGTTGCCGTTGCCGACGTAGCGCTTGACACGGTCCATCAGGTCCGGCGCGACGTGCTCGACGTACGAGCTGATCGTCTCCCACGCCGTCTGCCCCTGCACCTCGAGCTTGACGAAGTCCTCGGTGAACTGGTCCCGCACGACCTTGACCAGCAGGTCCGGCTCTTCGTACAGCAACGCGGGGGCGCCGGACTTCTTGCCCGACGACGAGGAGGTCGACTCCGACTTCTCCTTGATGACCTCCCACTGCGCTTGCAGCCTGCGGACGTCGCGGTCCAGTTCGTCCTCGCTGATGCCTTCGGAAGCGGTGCGGATGATGACACCCGCGTCCTCCGGCACGATGCGCTTGAGGATGTCCTTGAGCCTGCGACGCTCGGTCTCGGGCAGCTTGCGCGAGATGCCCGTCGCACCACCCGAGGGCACGTACACCAGGAACCGGCCGGGCAGCGAGATCTGCGTGGTCAGCCGCGCACCCTTGTGGCCGACCGGGTCCTTCGTGACCTGCACCAGGACCTGGTCGCCGCTGGAGAGCGCCTGCTCGATCTTGCGCGCCTTGCCTTCCAGACCGGCCGCGTCCCAGTCGACCTCACCCGCGTACAGCACGGCGTTGCGGCCGCGGCCGATGTCGATGAACGCCGCCTCCATGGACGGCAGCACGTTCTGCACCCGGCCCAGGTAGACGTTGCCGACGATCGAACCGCTGCCCTGCGAGGTCACGAAGTGTTCGACGAGCACCCCGTCCTCGAGCACGCCGATCTGTGTCGACTCACCGTGCTCCCGGACGACCATCGTGCGCTCGACCGATTCCCGCCGGGCGAGGAACTCCGACTCGGACAGGATCGGCGCGCGGCGGCGGCCCGCCTCCCGGCCGTCCCGGCGACGCTGGCGCTTCGCCTCGAGCCGCGTCGACCCGCGCACACTGCGCACGCCGTCGCCACCCTTGTCGCCCTTGTCACCCTTGTCGTTCTTGTCGCCCTTGTCCTGCTTGCCGTCGCGGACGTGCACCACCGTGTTGGGCGGATCGTCCTGCGACTGGCCGTCGGCGTCGTCACTGCCGCCACCCTTGCGGCGACGGCGGCGACGGCGGCGCTTGCTGCCCGCGTCCGACTGGCCGGACTCGCCGTCGGTGTCGTCACCGTCCGCGCCGTCGGCCTGCTCGTCGGAACCGGCCGACTGGTCGCTCGACGACTCGCCCGTCGAGGAATCCCCGCCCGACGTGTCGTCCTGACCTGCGGCCTCGTCCGCGATGTCGCCCTGCTGGTCGTCACCGCCGTTCTCGTCGCCACCCTTGCCACGGCCGCGGCCACGGCGGCCACGGCGGCGACGGCGGCGGCCGCCGTCACCGGACTGGTCGTCGCCCGTGTCGTCCGACGACGAGGAGTCGCTCGTGTCGCGCTCACCGGCTGTGTCGGCGTCGGCCGCACTCTCGTCCTGCGCGGCCGTGTCTTCCGGTTCCGCCTCGTCGGCCGCACCGCCGGCCGGAGCGGTCTCCACCGTCGGCTCCGGCGGCAGGAAGACCGGTGACGGCGCCGCGAACAGCGGCGTGTGCGCAGCGGCGGCCGGGCCGGTCTCACCGGCGGCGCCCTTCGACGCACTCGTGGACTCGGCGGCCGCCGGCGCCCCACTCTTCGGTGCCGTCTTCTCGGCAGCAGCGTTCTCGGCAGCAGCGTTCTCGGCAGCAGCGTTGCCGGCTGCAGCGTTGCCGGCAGCGGCGGCGGACGCCGCGGTGTCCTGGGCCGCGGCCTCCTCGGCAGCGGCGGGCTTCGCTGCCGTCGCGGCCCCGGCAGTCGCCGGTTGCGCAGCTGGCGCCGGGTCCGGGCTCGACTCCTCCGGAGTCGGCTTCGCCGCCTGTTCCCCCGCCGAGTCGGCTGCGGCCACCGTGTCCCCGGCACCCGCTTCGCCTTCCTCGGTCAGCACGCCTGCGTTCTCGGCGACCTTCAGCGCGACGTCCCGGTGCACGCTGGACTGCGGGCTCCGTGCGGTCTCGCCGAGGTCGGCGAGCATCCCGAGCACTTCCCTGCTGCTCGAGCCGAGCAGTTTCGCCAGCGCGTGGACCCGCACCCGGTTGGGCAGGTCTGCCAGTGCACGTGCGGTGGGTGTGGCGGCGGCCCCGCCGGTGTTCTCGGCGGGTGTGTCCGCGTTCGACATATGTCTCCTCCGCCCCCGGGCGCGCCTGCGTCCGGGGGCGGCCGAGGCTTCTCACCTCGCTGCCGGCACCGGCTCACAGGACGCGGCCGCACAGGGGCCGTTCCTTGTTTACCGCCGTGGTGGGCTCACCACCGGCGGGAATCCTGTTGTCACTCGTGCCACGTGAGCGCCGGATCTTCCGACATGCCCGATGTGGCGGGTCCCGCGGCGACGCGGCCGCCCTGTTCGCGACCTCTCGGTGCCTCCCGAGCCGTCGACGTCGACACAGCGTTCCGGCGTCCGAGCCCGGTGTCCACGTCGTCCCAGCCGCCAGGCACATGGCGCGTGCCCGCGGCGACGACTCGGATCCGGAATCGGCACGTCACCGGGCCACCGCCCCTGCGTGCGCCGTACTGATCCGGCGACGACGGCTCGATGGCCGCGTCCAGTATCCCACACACCGCGGCGGGCACCGCGCGGCGCGGCCTCCGGTCCGGTCACCCGGGTGGTGCGAGATGCTTGGCGCTCGCACAGACCCGTGGCTACGGTGCGTCATGGGGTAGTCGCGGATCACGGATGCCGACGCGGCTGTCCCGCCGACATCGACGGAGGTCCCGTGCTCGGCCGGAGGAGCCTGCCGCTCGCGTGCGCCGCACTCGCCGTCGCCGCACAACTGACGGCCACGACACCGGCGCACGCCGCACACAGTGAGACCTGTCACACCGACTCCCGGGCGTGGCGGTATGTCGTGGTGTTCGCCCCGGGAACGTCGGATTCCGAGGCCCGCCACGCCGTCGACACCGCATGCGGCGCCCTGACCGGCTACTTTCCCGAGATCGCGGTCGCCGTCGCCACGTCGAGCGACCCGGACTTCGACACGGCGCTGGGACCGGACCGGACGTTCAGCGCCCAGCGCGCCCGCCACCTGCGCGCGTGGGGCTCCACCACCGGGGCGACCAGCCGGCGGACCCCACGGCAGGAGGGTGCGGCGACGGCCGCCACCGGTGAAACGGGCCACGATGGCGCGCGGACCCCCGATCGGACCGGCGAGCAGTGGAACCTGCACATGACCGGCGCTCCCGGTGTCGACGCGGATCGCACCCACCCGGCGCAGGCCGACCTCGCCGACGTCACCGTGGGTGTCCTCGACTCGGGCATCGACGCGACGCACCCCGACCTGGCCGAGGCCGTCGACCCCGCCGCCTCGGCAGGCTGCGTGCGCGGCGTCCCCGACCGGCGCCGATCGGCGTGGTCGGCGCGCCGTTCCGCACACGGCACCCACGTCGCGGGCCTCGTCGGCGCGGCCGACGACGGCCGCGGCATCACCGGCACCGCACCCGGCGTACGGCTCGCGTCCCTGCGGGTCGTCGACGACGACGGGTACGTCACCCCGGAGGCCGCCGTGTGCGGGTACATGTGGGCGGCGCGCCGGGGCATGGCCGTGGCCAACAGCAGCGTCACCGTCGCGCCGTCGGGCGTGTCGTGTGCGGCGAGCCGCGGCAGCCGGGTCGTGCACGAGGCCGTGGCGCGGGCCGTCGAGTTCGCCGAGCGATCGGGCACCCTCACCGTCGCGGCGGCCACCAACGACGGCTTCGAATTGGGCCCCCTCCCCCACAGCGAGCTACACCACGGCGGGAGCGCCGGGAACGGTGACCTCACGCGGAACTGTGTGGCCGTGCCCGCCGGGCTCCGGAACACGGTCACGGTCGCCGCCGTCGACCATCGCGGCACCAAGACCGACTACAGCTCCTACGGGCGGAACGTGATCGATCTCGCCGCGCCGGGCGGCTCGTCGGGTCACTGCGTGCTGTCGACCGTGCCCGGGGGCTACGACCGGATGTGCGGCACCTCGATGGCGGCCCCGCACGTCGCGGGCGCGGCCGCGCTCCTGGCCGCGAGCGGTTCCGACGGGCGTTCCCCGGACACGCTGCGGCGGATGCTGCACCGCCAGGCCCGGCCGATCGCGTGCCCCGGGGCCGCGCACGAGGACGGTGCCTGCACGGGACCGCGCGAGGACAACACGTTCCACGGCAGCGGCATGGTCGACGCCGGTGCGGCCCACGCGACCCACGCGGTGCACCGGTTGCTGGTGCGGCTCGGCGAGCAGCACTGACGGCGCCAGCCACGCGCACGTCGCGTCGCCGAACCAGTCGCCGCACCAAGGAGCAGCTGAACGACGTTCAGGTGAACAGTGCTCAGGTTAGGGTGATGGGCACCGATCGACCGACGAGAGGAGTCCGCATGCGTCACAGCCGGTCCGATGTCGTGGCGCACGCGATCACCGTGCTCGACGAGTACGGACTCGAGTCGTTGACGATGCGCAGGCTGGCCACAGAGCTGGGAGTGCGTCCCAGCGCGCTCTACCACCACGTGCCGAACAAGCAGACCTTGCTGGCCGCCGTCGCCGACGAGATCCTGGCGAGAGGCCGGCGGCCGGCACGGGCGCACCGGTGGGACGCCCGGGCTGTCGAGATCTGCACCGAGCTACGGGACGCCATGCTCGCGTATCGCGACGGCGCGGAGGTCGTCGTCACGGCGCACACGTTCGGGCTCGGGGCGGACGGTCCCGCGGAGCGGCTGCGCACGGCCCTCCGCGACGGCGGGCTGCCCGCCGACCTGGTCGAAACCGGGGCGCGCGCCCTGCTGCACCTGGTGTTCGGGCACACCGCCGAGGAGCAGACCGCGTTGCAGGCCGCCAGCGCAGGAGCTATCGATGGCGTTCCCGTCGGCCGGTCCGATGTCGAACCCTCCCTCGAGCTCCTGCTCGACGGACTGCGCGCACGCGTGGCCGCCGGCGACGAGCACGCCCGGCACACGTGAGGAACGGTCAGCGCAGCAGCAGGCGCGCCAGGCGTTTCGCGGTGAAGTAGGAACCGGCCGCGGCGAGCACGAACAGGTACGCGGCGTGGCCGATCATGCTCACGTCCAGCACGCCGACCGCCAGCCCCCTGGTGAGTTCGACACCGTGGTACAGCGGCAGGCACTGCACCGCGTACTGCAGCGGCTCCGGGTAGACCGACAGTGGGTAGAACGTCGTCGACAGCAGGAACATCGGCATCACTGCGAGCTGGACGAAGTCGAACTGCGCAGGGGACTTCAGGAACGTCGCGCACACCATGCCCACGGCGGAGAACGCGAACGACACCAGCAACGCCACCGGCAGGAGCAGCAGCGCCCACGGCGAGGTGACGAGCCCGAAACCTGTCATCACACCGAGGAACGCCAGCGCGTACAGCCCGCCACGCAGGACCGCCCAGCTGATCTCGCCGAGCGCGATGTCGAGCGGCCCGAGCGGGGTCGCGAGGATGGCGTCGTAGGTCTTGTTGTAGCGGAACTTGAAGAAGACGTTGAACGTCGAGTCGAACACCGCGCCGTTCATCGCCGAAGCCGCCAGCAGTGCCGGTGCGACGAACGCGACGTAGCTCATCGTCTGCCCGCCGGGACCGGTGACCTCCTCGACGAGCTTGCCGAAGCCGACCTGGAACGCCAGCAGGTACAGCAGCGGCTCGACCACGCCGGAGACGAACACGAGCCAGGCGCGCGAGTACACCATCGCCGAACGCTCCAGCAGGGCACGCGCGCGTCCCGCGTAGAGGGGCGCCGGCAGCATCCCCAGGAGCAGGCCGCGCCGCGCCGGCTTCGTGGTGTCCGGCTTCGTGGCGTCCGGCCCGGCGGCGCCCGGTGCGGTCGTCGAAGTCGTCGGGGAGGTCCGCATCACACCACCAGCCGCCGATAGAAGTACCGGCGCGCCAGCACGGCGCTGACGCCGAACAGCGCACCCAGGAACGCCAGGTGCCCGAGCGCGGGCCCGATGCCGAGACCGCCGAGGGTCACGCCGCGCGCGAGTTCGGTGCCGTGCCAGACCGGCGAGATCCAGGCGAGCCACCGGACCGCACCGGGGATCTGCTCGATCGGGAAGAACGTGCCGGAGAACAGGATCATCGGCATGACGAGGAACCGGAAGATGGCGGCGAACCGCTCCCCTTCGTTGTAGGTCGTCGCCGCGACCGCCATGATCGGCACGCCGCACGCCACGGCCGCGAGCACGCCGACGGGGATGACCAGCAGCGCCCCGGCGTTCAGCCAGGCGCCGAACAACAGCGCGATGATCGCGTACACGACACAGGCGATCCCCACTCGCAGCGCGATCCAGATGATCTGCCCGCCGAGCAGCTGTCCCGCCGTCACGGGCGTCGCGGTCACCGCGTAGTAGTCCTGTTGCCATTTGAACCCGGACAGCACGGGATAGCTCGACTCGCCGATGGCGTTCTGCACCGCGCCGGCGACCAGCAGCGCGGGCGCCACATAATGCAGGTACGCCAGCCCGCCGGTGGCAGGACCCGCCTCGACCTGGGAACCGAAACCGAGGCCCATCGCCGCGAGGAACAGCACCGGTTGCAGCCCCGACGAGTACAGGCTCGACTGCCAGTACCGCCGATACCACGTCCAGTGCGCCTCGACCCGCAGCCAGGCCGCGCGCCACGATCCGACCACCCGGCCGGCCGAGCGGGATCCGGTCTCCACGCGCGCCGTCGCGCCCGCCATGTTCCCGCCCGTCATGTCACTGCCCGCCGTGTCCCTGCCCGCCATGTCAGTCCACCAGCGTCCGGCCGGTCAGGCGCAGGAAGACGTCTTCGAGCGTGCTGCGCCGGACGAGGCTCGACGCCGGCCGCACGTCCCGGCCGTGGACCTGTTCCAGCGCACGTTCGCCGTCCCCGGTGTAGACGAGCACGCGGTCCGGCAGCTCTTCGACCCGTTCGCCGAACTCGGCCACCCGCTCCGCGATGCCACCCTGCTCCCCCGGCGCGAACCGCAGCTCGAGCACCTCACGGGTCGAGTACCGGGCGATGAGTTCCGAGGGCGAACCCTCGGCGACGATGCGGCCGTCGTCCATGACGACGAGCCGGTCGCACAGCTGCTCGACCTCGTCCATGTAGTGACTGGTGATGATGAGGGTGACGCCGCCGGCCTTGAGCCGGAACAACCGGTCCCACAACATGTGCCGCGCCTGCGGATCCAGCCCGGTGGTCGGTTCGTCGAGCAGCAGCAGGTCGGGATCGTTCACGAGCGAGCGGGCGATCGTCAGCCGCCGTTTCATACCGCCGGACAGCGCGTCCACCAAGCCGTCGGCGCGCTCGGAGAGCTGGGCGAACTCCATCAGCTCTGTCGCCTTGCGGCGCACGTCGGCCCGCGACATGCCGAAGTACCGGCCGTAGATCTGCAGGTTCTGCCGCACCGTCAGCTCGGTGTCCAGCGTGTCCTGCTGCGGCACCGAACCGAGACGAGCACGGATCCGCGGCCCGTCGACGTCCGGGTCCATGCCCAGCACGCGCAGGTCGCCGTCGGACCGCGGTGAGGTCGACGCGATCATCCGCATCGTCGACGACTTGCCGGCACCGTTCGGCCCCAGGAAACCGAACGCCTCGCCCTTGCGCACCTGCACGTCGATCCCACGGACGGCTTCGAAGTCGCCGAAGCGCTTCACCAGCGCCTTGGCCTCCACCATCGGGGCTGCCATCGTCGGGGCTGCCGTCTTCCGGGCTGCCGCCTCACCGCTCATGTGGTCTCACCGCTCACCCGCGGAACATTGCCACAACCCACCGACAGGAAACGACGGATTTCGACACGGCAGGCGGGCCGGTGCCGGGCACGACGAGTCCGTGGGCAGATGCCGTCAGCTCAGGAGAGGACCCAGGGCACCGATCAACACTGCCAGGACAGCCGTCGATCCGGCAAGCACCAACCCGACGACCGCCAAGGTCGTCGGACGCCCGGCTGCGCGCGCCTTGACCCACGCCATGATTGACAAGGCTAGGGGAACCGCGGCAAGGATCAATGACACCACGCCCAACCGGACGAGACCCAACGGACCGGTGCCGATCACAGTGAGCACACCGACCCCGAGCAGGGCGAGGATGCCGAGAACGAGAGCTGTGATCGACAGTCCGTCGGGCCCGCGCGAGGTGGGTGGCCCGCCGCCCGGCGGAACGGCTCCGTACGGCGGTTGCTGCTGCGGCGGCCACCCGTGCCCGGGCTGCTGCAGATACGGAGCCTGCTGATACGCCGTCTAGTGATACGGACCGGGCGCCTGCCAGGGTGCGCCACCGGGCCCCGGCGCTCCGCCGGGTACTCCCTGCGGACCGGGCGCGCCGTGCGGACCGCGCATCCCCTGCGGCTGCTGCGACGGTTGCGGGCCGGGCGCACCCTGCGGACCGTGGCTGTACGGCTGATTCATCGGTCCCCCTCACGAACGACGGTGGCCGCTTCCTCCTCGCGGGAGGAAGCGGCCACCGGGTGTCGAATGCTCAGCGTGCCCGAGGCACGTGCCTCAGAGGCTGCCGAACCAGAGCTTCAGCTCGCGCTCGGCCGACTCGGGCGAGTCCGAGCCGTGCACCAGGTTGAACTGCACCTCGAGGGCGTAGTCGCCGCGCAGCGTGCCCGGCGTCGCCTTCTCGACGGGGTCGGTGCCGCCTGCCAGCTGGCGGAAGGCCGCGATCGCGCGCGGGCCCTCGACGGTCATCGCCACGAGCGGACCCGAGGTGATGAAGTCGACGAGCTCGCCGAAGAACGGCTTGTCCTTGTGCTCGGCGTAGTGCTCCTCGGCCACGGAACGCTCGACGGTGCGCAGGTCCATCGCGGCGAGCGACAGTCCCTTGCGCTCGATGCGCGAGATGACCTCACCGACCAGGCCCCGCTTGACGCCATCGGGCTTGACCAGAACCAACGTGCGCTCAGTCACGGGGTATTTCTCCTTCAACACAAAACGGTATTGGAAAAAGCGTAGCGGCCCCTCCCCGCGCCTTCTCGTGAGGGCGGGAGGCCGCCGGCCCGGTTCACTCCGGCTGCAGCGTCTTCGACCACAGGGCGGCGCCGGTGCCGTCACGCAGATCGACGGTGAGTGCACCGCTCCGTCCGTCCACGTTGATCTCGCCGAAGTGCTGGAAGCCCTCCATGGGCGAGGCGTTCTGCCCGTCGGCGGGCGGTGCGTGCGTGAACACGGCCTCCGGACCGAACGTGCCGTCCAGGTCGCCGGGTCCGAACGCGCCCGCGTGCAGCGGGCCGGAGACGAACTCCCAGAACGGGGCGAAGTCGGTGAAGCTCGCCCGTTCGGGGCTGTAGTGGTGCGCCGCCGTGTAGTGCACGTCGGCGGTCAGCCACACGACGTTGCGAATCTGCCTGCGGGCGATCTGCGACAGCACCCACGCCAGCTCGGTCTCGCGCCCGCCGGGGGCGCCGCCGATCCCGTTGGACACGCCTTCCATGTCGCCGTCGTCGCCGTCGGCGACGACGAGGCCGATGGGCAGGTCGGCCTGCACGATCTTCCACGTCGCCTTGCTGCGGGCCAGGGCGCGCACGAGCCAGGCCGCCTGCCGCTCGCCCAGCACGGAACCGTCGCGGCGGGCGTCGCCGTCGTTGCGGTCCTTGTAGCTGCGCATGTCGAGCACGAACACCTCGACGTGGTCGCCGTAGGCGAAGTTGCGGTACACGCGCCCGTCCTCGGCGGCCTTCGGGTCGATCGGGTGCCATTCGTGGAACGCCCGGAACGCGCGCCGCGCCAGCACGTCGACACGCTTCTCGGTGTATTCGGGCAGGTCCAGGATCTCGCCGGGGTACCAGTTGTTGACGACCTCGTGGTCGTCCCACTGCACGTAGCTGGGAGTCACGGCGTTGAACTCGCGGACGGCGTCGGCGAGCAGGTTGTAGGCGAACTGGCCGCGGTACTCCTCGAGCGTTTCGGCGACCTTCGACTTGGCCTCGGTGACCAGGTTGCGGTACACCCGCCCGTCCGGCAGCGTCACCGAGTCCTCGAGGGGCCCGTCGGCGTAGACGGTGTCGCCGCAGTGCAGGAACAGGTCGGGGCGGCGCTCGGCCATCGCCGTGTAGGCGGGCATGCCGCCGATGTCGGCGTTGATGCCCCAGCCCTGGCCCGCGACGTCGCCGGACCAGGTGAGGCGGACGTCGGAGCGGCCCTTCGGCGCGGTGCGGAGCCTGCCGATCACCGGTTCGGACGTCACGCGCCCGTCCAGGTCCTCGGCGGTGACGCGGTAGTACGTGTCGGCGCCGGTCGGCAGCCCACGCAACCGCAGTTTGCCGGTACCGTCGGTCTCGGGACTCAGTACGGGGCCGCGCACGTGGCGACTGCGGCGGAAGGACGGGTCGGCCGAGACCTCGACGAGCATGCGCGAGGGGCGGTCGGCGCGCGTCCACACCATCGCCGAGTGCATGTCGACGTCGCCGGACTGCACGCCGTGGGTGAGCACCGGACGGCCGGAACGGGTGAACCCGGCGGCCGTGCCGCCGGTCAGCGTGGCGGCGGCGAGCACGCCCGCGCCGACGGCACCCGCTTTCAGCAGTCTGCGGCGCTCGAAGCCGTCATCGGCCGCGGAAACATCGTGGTGGGGAGGAAGATCGGTCATGCCGCACTTCTACCGGGCGGGCGGGGCCGCCGGTTCAACGCCGCGTGGCCGGGCGGTGAACGGCGCGGGGCGGTGACGATCTCACGCCCCGGCGCCTCCGCGCCGCCGTGCCAACAGGAGACGGGCGGTGTCTACCCCTGCTGTTGGCTGGGGAGCGTGCCCTGGGCCATGCGCCGCGCGACGTCGCGGCGCAGCCACAACAGCCACAGCCACACCCCGAGGAAGATCAGCCCGATCACGGCGATCGACGGCAGCGCGACGACGAACGCCAGCAGCACGACGTGCAGGCCGAGGATCGCCCATACCGCCCAGGGCTGTTTCAGCAGCCCGCACAGCACGAGCAGCGCGGCGACGACGGCCATGACGGTCCAGCCCTGGAAGCTCGTCACGCCGTCACCGAGCGTGCCGACCACGGGCAGCGCCAGCGCGACGACGATCGCCTCGATGACCAGCGTCCCTGCCTGGACACCGCGGAAACCCTTCATCGGGTCGGTCGCCGGGGCCGGCGCGTCGCCGGTGGGCTCGGCCGCGCCCGCGGAGGGGGTGCCGTCGTCGCTCATGCGGGCTCCTTGCCGAACAGCGTGCGGGCCTCGCCCGCGGTGACCACCGAACCGGTGACGAGCACCCCGCCGCCCGCGAGGGGTTCCTCGGGGTCGTCGGGCTGTTCGACGAGACTGATGGCGGTCTCGATCGCGGTGTCGAGCGCGGGCTCGACCGTCACCCGCTCCTCGCCGAACACAGCCATCGCGAGCTCGGCCAGCTGCTCGGCGGGCATCGCCCGCGGCGAGGTGTTGACGGTGACGACGACCTCGTCGACGACCGGGTCGAGCGCCTCCAGAATGCCCCGGACGTCCTTGTCCTCGAGGACGCCGATGACGGCGACGAGCCTGCGGAACGCGAACTCCTCGTCGATCGTGGCGGCCAGCGCGGCGGCGCCGTGCGGGTTGTGCGCCGCGTCGACGAGCACCGCAGGCGCGGCGCGGACACGTTCCAGCCTGCCCGGCGTGACGATCTCGGCGAACGCCGCGCGCACCGATTCCCCGACGAGCTGGCGCTCCTTGCCCGCCCCGAAGAACGCCTCGACCGCGGCCAGCGCCAGTGCGGCGTTGTCGGCCTGGTGCTTGCCGTGCAGTGGCAGGAACACTTCCTCGTACACGCCGCCGAGACCCTGGATGGTGAGCATCTGCCCGCCGACGGCCTTGGTGCGGTCCAGCACGGTGAACTCGCTGCCCGCACGTGCGACGGCGGCGTCGACCTCGACGGCCCGTTCCAGCAGCACGCGCTCGGCGTCGGATTCCTGCTCGGCGATGACCGCCACCGAACCGGCCTTGATGATGCCCGCCTTCTCCCCTGCGATGGTCGCGCGGTCGTCACCGAGGTAGTCGGCGTGGTCGATGCCGACCGGCGTGACGACGGCGACCTGGCCATCGGCGACGTTCGTGGCGTCCCACGCGCCGCCCATGCCCGCCTCGAGCACTGCGACCTCGACGGGCGCGTCGGCGAACGCGGCGAACGCCATACCGGTGAGCACCTCGAACTTGCTCATCGGCGGCGCATCGGCGGCGCCCGCCTGGTCGACCATCTGCACGAACGGCGCGACGTCGCGGTAAGTGTCGACATAGCGCTCGGCGGAGATCGGCTGCCCGTCGATGCTGATCCGCTCGGTCACCAGCTGCAGATGCGGACTGGTGTAGCGGCCGACCCGCAGGCCCATCTGCGTCATGAGCGCCTCGATCATGCGCGAGACCGAGCTCTTGCCGTTGGTGCCGGCGACGTGCAGCACCGGATAGGTGCGGTGCGGGTCACCGAGCAGGTTCATCAGCGCGGAGATGCGCGTCAGCGACGGCTCCAGCTTCGTCTCCGGCCACCGCTCGTTCAGCTCGGCCTCGACGATCTGCAACTCACGCCGGGACTGCTGCTCGATGGCGGCCTCGGCCTCGTCGCTGAGCGGCTCCGGGTCGTCCGGCAGCGGACCGGCGATGAAGTTGTCGCCCTCGGTGAGTTCGGGCGGAAACTCCTGCTCGTCGTCCGACACGCACATTCTCCCTGCTGGTACTGCATTGACAGGTTCGAGTCTACGTGCGCCGCGTGTCACGAGCGGCCACACCCTCCGTCCACAATGATCATGACCACCCGTCCTTCCCCCGGACCACTACGGCAACACCGCGTGTGCTGCACTCCGGCACGTGTTCGCCGTTCGCGGCCACGGCCTGCCGGCGATGCACGAGCGCAGGACACGCGGGTATGAGCGCAGGACACGCGGGTGACGGAGCTACGGACCCGCCGAACCGTCACCCCGGGTCGGCAGGTCGACGGCGGGTCCAGTCCCTGGCCGGCGCGGCCGACGCCGTCGCACGCACCACCGGCCGAGCACCGCCGGCCGATGGTGCCCGCCCTGCGCTCCGGCACATGCACTTCGGCACATACGCTCCGGCACGTCGGCGACGCATCCGCCGGCTCGTCGGCGGCACGTGGGCGACGCATCCGCCGGCTCGCAGATCCGCGGGGCAGCAGATCCGCAGGGCAGCGGGTCGGCGGCGACGGATCAGCGGTTGCGGCCCCACCAGCCGGCGTCGAGTTCGCCGCGGGCGACGAACTCGGCCGGGCCGGTCAGCGTCGCTCCCTCGCGGTCGACCGTCACGGTCACCCGCCCACCCGGGATATCCACTGTGGACGAACCGTGGTCCGTCCCCGAGAGATGCAGCGCCGCCGCGACGGCGGCCACGGTGCCGGTGCCGCACGCCCGGGTCTCCCCCACTCCCCGTTCGTACACGCGCATGCGGAGCGCGCCGGGCTCGACGGTGTTGATGAACTCGAGGTTGACGCCGTCGGGGAAGAAGTCGTGGTCGAACCGGGGCTGCTCCCGCAGATCGAGACCCGACACGTCGTCATCCATTGTGGACACCAGGTGCGGGTTGCCGACGTCGACGGCGACCCCGGACAGTTCTCGCCCGTCGACCACCGCGACCGAGGTGCCGATGATCCGCGCCGGCCCCATCTCCACGGTCACCGACAGATCCCGGTGCACCTGCACCGGCCGATCCCCCGCACGGGTGCCGACGGCGAACTCCCGCCGCTCCTCGAGGCCGGATTCGACGAGGTAGCGCGCGAACACCCGCACCCCGTTCCCGCACATCTCCGCGGCCGAACCGTCGGCGTTGCGGTAGTCCATGAACCATTCGGCGGCCGAGTCCTCGGTGCCCGGGACGTCCCTGTCCACGGCCGACACGCGCACGACCCGCAGCACACCGTCGGCGCCGAGCCCTCGTTGCCGGTCGCACAGCGCGGCGACACGCTCCGGCGTCAGCTCCAGCGCACCGACCGCATCGGGCAGGATCACGAAGTCGTTCTGCGTGCCGTGCCCTTTGAGGAACTCGATTCCACCCATGCCGTCCAGATTACGGCGTCACCAGACGGCGGACGCGATCACCCAGTTCCGGATCTCCACCGTCGAACCAGTGGATGCGCGTGTCACGCCGGAACCACTTGCGCTGTTTGCGGACGAACCGTCGGGTCGCCTGCGCCGTCTCGTCGGCGGCCTGCGTGAAATTCCCGGTCCCGGCGTCGATGGCCGCCAGCACCTGCTGGTACCCGAGCGCCCGCGACGCGGTCTTGCCCTCGCGCAGCCCCCGTCGTTCCAGGGTGCGCACCTCCTCGACGAGCCCGTCGGCGAACATCCGCTCCACGCGCAGGTTCACCCGCTCGTCCAGCTCGGCGACGTCGCGGTCCACGCCGACCAGCACGGTGCCGTACCGGGGCTCGCCCGGGGTCGGCAGATTCGCCGAGAACGGCTGCCCGGTGATCTCGATGACCTCCAGTGCGCGCACGATCCGCCGCACGTTGCCCGGCAGGATCGCCGCGGCCGCATCCGGATCGAGAGTGCCGAGTCGTTCGTGCAGCGCCGCTGCGCCGACCCGCTGTGCCTCGGCCTCCAGCGCGGCCCGCACCTCGGGGTCGGTACCGGGGAACCGCAGCTCGTCGACGACGGCCTGCACGTACAGTCCCGATCCGCCGACCAGCACCGGCACCCGCCCCTCGGCGAGCAGCCGCTCCACCTCGGCACGCGCGTCACGCTGGTAGGCCGCCACCGACGCCGTCTCCGTCACGTCCAGCACGTCGAGCAGCCGGTGCGGCACGCCCCGGCGTTCGGCCACGGTCGCCTTCGCCGTACCGATGTCCATGCCGCGGTACAGCTGCATCGCGTCGGCGTTGACGACCTCCCCTCCCAGGGCGAGTGCCAGCTCCACACCGAGCGCCGTCTTCCCCGTGGCCGTCGGCCCGACGACCGCCACCGGTCGGATGCTCATCCCGCCTCCCAGTACGCGACGTGGTAGCCCACACCGCGAGGAGCGTCCGAATACACGAGGTCACCGCGCCAGGCGACGCCGCAGGCGCGGGCGAAGCCGGCGAGGACCTGCCACGGGGCGCGGCCGACCACTCGCAGCTCATCGGCCAGGGCGGGGTCGATGTCGAGCAGGGCCTCCGGGTCGGCGGCGGCGAGCGCGGCGGCGACGGCACTGTCGAAGCCCTCTGCCCGCTCGTCCTCCTCACCGGGCGGTGCGGTGTCCCTGCGCGCCGATCCGTCACCCACCACCAGCAGTCCGACCGGGTCGCCGGCCGGGTCGTCGGTCGCGGCCAGTTTCTCGCCCAGCGTCACGCAGTCGGAGGGGCTCGCGTCCTCGGCGATCAGTTCCGCACGCACCGTGTGCGCGCCCGCCCGCACCCGCAGCCACGCGGCGACGAGCGCGGACAGCGGAAGGTCCTCCGGCGGTCCGGCGGCATGCTCGCCAAGAGGTACGACCACGTCGGCGCCGAACGCGCGGAACGTGCCGGCCCGGTCGGCCTCGACGGTGGCGGGCGCGCTGCCCGCGGCAGCCGCGCCCACGGCGATCCACCGGGACGGCAACCGGGACGCCGCGTCGACGGCGGCGGCGCGCACCGCGTCGGCGAGCCGCGTACCGGGGACCAACTCCGGCACCAGAAGCGGTGCAGCGGGAACCACGACGGCACACGAGATCACGCGTCCAGAGGCTACCGGCAGCACTCTCCGCGGTACGTCTTGAGGCAATCTTCCGGCAACGGAGTACCGAGAACCGCGCTGACCTGTTTGAATGCGGACAACGACCCACCGGATCGCCCGCGATCCCAGGCAGTGACACCGACAGCACCACCCGGCCCCGCCCGCGGCGGGGCGCCCACCACGGGCCTAGGTGAGAAGGAGCCGGCCATGGCCGAGCAGAACACCCCGGAGAACACGACGCACGTGCCGGCGCCCAGCGAGGTGCCGCACACACAGGCCGCTTCCACGGTTCCCGCGGCGGAACCGCACCCCGAGCGCTGGGGCCGCATCGACGACGAGGGTGCGGTGTTCGTCCGCGCCTCCGACGGTGAACGGCAGGTCGGCGTGTGGCAGGCGGGCACGGCCCAGGAGGGCCTGGTCCACTTCGCGCGGCGGTTCGACGACCTGCGCACCGAGGTGGAGCTGCTGGAGACCCGCCTCTCCTCCGGTGCCGGCGACCCGAAGCAGGCGCTCAGCAGTGCCACACACCTCAAGGAAGGCCTCCCCGACGCGGCGATCGTCGGAGACGTCGACGCCCTGGCGGCGAAACTGGACGCCGTGATCGCACACGCCGAGCAGGCCGTCTCCCAGGTGAAGGAGAAGCGGGAGCAGGCGCGCGCCGAGGCCGTCGCCCGCAAGCAGGAGCTCGCCGCGGAGGCCGAGCAGATCGCCGCCGAGTCGACCCAGTGGAAGTGGGCCGGCGACCGCCTCAAGGCGATCCTCGAGGAGTGGAAGACGATCAAGGGCATCGACCGCAAGACCGACGACGAACTGTGGAAACGGTTCTCGAAGGCGCGGGAGGCGTTCAACCGCAGGCGCGGCTCGCACTTCGCCGAGCTGGACAAACAGCGGGCCACGGCGAAGCGGCGCAAGGAGGAACTCATCGCCGAGGCCGAGTCGATGACCGAGTCGACCGACTGGGGCCCGACCGCCGCGCGGTACAAGCAGCTCATGGCCGATTGGAAGGCCGCGGGCCGGGCGCCGAAGGACGCCGACGACGCGCTGTGGCAGCGGTTCCGCGCCGCCCAGGACGCGTTCTTCTCCCGCAGGGCGGCGGCGTTCTCCGAACGGGATGCCGAGTTCGCCGAGAACGCTTCCCGCAAGGAGGAACTGCTGGTCGAGGCGGAGAAGATCGACCCGTCGGCGAACCTGGAGGCGGCTCGCTCGCAGCTGCGGCGCATTCAGGAGCAGTGGGACGAGATCGGCAAGGTGCCACGGGAACGCATCCGCGAGCTCGACGGCAGGCTCAAGGCGGTGCAGGACCGCGTGCGCGGGGCCGAGGACGCCAAGTGGCGCCGGACCGACCCCGAGGCGCAGGCGCGCGTGGCGCAGTTCCGCGAGAAGGTGGAGCAGTTCGAGGAGCAGGCCGCCAAGGCCCGCGACGCCGGGGACGACAAGCGCGCGGCGAAGGCCGAGCAGCAGGCCGCGCAGTGGCGCGAGTGGTTGTCGGCGGCCGAGGCCGCGATCGCCGACCGCTGATCCGGCTGCGCCGGGTGACCGCGGCCCTGCTCACCGGGGCGCGGTCACCCGGACGCCGAAGCCGGTCCGTCGACGCCGGGCCCGGGCCAACCAGCCGGTCAGGCGATACCGGGGCGAGTGCCCGTCAGGAGCGCGACCACGCGAGGCGCGTCCACTGCACAGCGAGCACGACGACGCAGATCCACATGACGATCATGCCCGCACCGGGGCCGGTGCCGGCGTGACCGCTGACGGGTGACGACTGCTGCGACCAGATGGCCAGCAGGCCGTCCACCGACGAGACCCAGCAGCCGACCGTGCAGATCCAGCTGAGCCACCAGCGACGGGTCACGAGGGCGGCGGCCGAGGCCAGCACAGCGAACAACGCGCTGGTGGACACGAACAGCAGCGGGATCGCGCCGCCTTCACCCGCGAACATGCGCCAGCCGGGCTCGCCGCCGGCCCATGGCAGCAGGATCGCGATGAGCGCCACGAACACGACGACGGCGATCGTGAACCCGGAGCGCCCGGGCTCGATGGTCTTCTCGGCCTTGGAGAGGGTGGCGTCGACGTCGGCGCCGAGTTCTTCGACCGCGGGGTCCCGTTCGTCGTCGGTCACAGTCCACATCCCGTCGCCGTGGTCGTCGCGGCGGCTTCCGCGGCTTCGGCGGGGCGGCCGAAGCTCGGCAGGCCGAGGCTGACGCCGTCGGTCTTGGGCCGCTGCCCCGCCTCGGCGTTGTCGCCCGCGCGGGTTCTGCGGTGGCTGAGCAGGTCGCCGTCGGCCACCAGGTGGTGCGGCGCGGCGTAGGTCACCGTGGTCTCGACGATGTCGCCGGGCCGCACGGCCGTGTCGATCTCCGGACCGGTGGGCGTGAAGTGCACGAGCCTGCCGTCGCGGGCGCGTCCGCTCATGCGCCGTGTCTCCGCGTCCTTACGGCCTTCACCTGTGGCGACGAGGAGTTCCACCCGCCTGCCGACCTGCTTGCGGTTCTCCTCCCAGGAGATCTCGTCCTGCAGGGCGACGAGCCGCTCGTACCGCTCCTGCACGACCTCCTTGGGCAGCTGACCGTCGAGTTCGGCGGCGGGCGTTCCGGGCCGCTTCGAGTACTGGAACGTGAACGCGCTGGAGAACCGGGCGCGGCGCACCACCTCGAGCGTCTGCTCGAAGTCCTCCTCGGTCTCCCCGGGGAAGCCGACGATGATGTCGGTGGTGATCGCGGCGTCGGGCATCGCGGTGCGCACCTTGTCCAAGATGGACAGGAACCGTTCCGACCGGTACGAGCGGCGCATCGCCTTCAGGATGCGATCGGAACCGGACTGCAGTGGCATGTGCAGCTGGTGGCACACGTTGGGGGTCTCGGCCATCGCGTCGATCACGTCGTCGGTGAACGCAGCCGGGTGCGGGGAGGTGAACCGCACGCGCTCGAGCCCGTCGACCGAGCCGCACGAGCGCAGCAGCTTGCCGAAGGCGTGCCGATCGCCGAATTCGACCCCGTAGGAGTTGACGTTCTGGCCGAGCAGGGTCACCTCGAGCACGCCCTCGGCGACCAGCGCCTCGACCTCGGCCAGGATCTCGCCTGGCCTGCGGTCGCGTTCCTTGCCCCGCAGCGACGGCACGATGCAGAACGTGCACGTGTTGTTACAGCCCACCGAGATCGACACCCAGCCCGAGTAGGCGGAGTCGCGCCGGGCGGGCAGCGTGGACGGGAACGTCTCGAGCGCCTCGAGGATCTCGACCTCGGCCTCGGCGTTGTGGCGAGCGCGTTCCAGCAGTGTCGGCAGCGACCCGATGTTGTGGGTACCGAACACCACGTCGACCCAGGGCGCCCGCTTGACGATCTCGCCGCGGTCCTTCTGCGCGAGACAGCCGCCGACCGCGATCTGCATGCCGGGCTTCTCGTTCTTACGGGCGCGCAGATGACCGAGGTTGCCGTACAGCTTGTTGTCGGCGTTCTCCCGCACGGCGCACGTGTTGAGCACGACGATGTCGGCGGCGTCGCCCTCGGCGGCCGCGACGTATCCCGCGTCCTCCAGTTGTCCCGCGAGACGCTCGGAGTCGTGGACGTTCATCTGGCAGCCGAAGGTGCGGATGGAGTACGAACGGGTCACGTCACCAGGGTAATCAGGCATCTAACGGGCACCTCGGTGGGCCGGATCGGGCTCGAGTGGATAGGCTCCCGCGAGCAGCTCCGGTCACGCGCCGTAGGCGACCCGGGGCGAAAGATTGCGATTTGACTTAAATGGCGCACCGGGATTGACCCGATGGTGTTCAATCTCGGGGTTGCCGGACATGCTCGTCGAACCGGCAGCTCACCGTTATGGAGGCAAGATTTGAGTACCGAGGCGTCCGGCTCCGGCGGCGCGTCCACGGGCACCACCCCGCCGATGATCAAGGCGGCGTCCGTGGACAAGTACTTCGGCGACCTGCACGTACTGAAGGACATCAATCTCGAGGTCCCACGCGGGCAGGTCGTGGTCGTGCTGGGACCGTCCGGGTCGGGTAAATCGACCCTCTGCCGCGCCATCAACCGCCTCGAGCCGATCAACTCGGGCACGATCGAGGTCGACGGCGAACCGCTGCCGGCCGAGGGCAAGGCGCTCGCTGCGCTGCGCGCCGACGTCGGCATGGTGTTCCAGCAGTTCAACCTGTTCTCGCACAAGTCGATCGTCGAGAACGTCACGCTCGGCCCGGTCAAGGTGCGTAAGGCCTCGCAGAGCGAGGCTCGCGAGACCGCGATGGAGCTGCTCGAGCGCGTAGGCATCGCCGACCAGGCCGACAAGTACCCGGCACAGCTCTCGGGCGGCCAGCAGCAGCGCGCGGCGATCGCCCGCGCGCTGGCGATGAAGCCGAAGGTGATGTTGTTCGACGAGCCGACCTCCGCACTGGACCCCGAAATGGTGCAGGAGGTGCTCGACACGATGACCTCACTCGCCGACGAAGGCATGACGATGGTCGTCGTCACGCACGAGATGGGCTTCGCCCGCCGGGCCGCCCACCGCGTGATCTTCATGGCCGACGGCGAGGTCGTCGAGGATTCCACACCGACCGACTTCTTCACTGCGCCGAAATCGGACCGCGCGAAGGACTTCCTCGGCAAGATCCTCACCCACTGATCGCACATCCGGCCCCGCGATACCCCTGCCGGGGCCTGTCCCGACACCCGCCGGAGGCGGGCGAACCACCTGGCAACGGAAGGAACACGACATGCGTTTCAGCCGAGTACTACGTACCGGCGCCCTGGTGGCGGCGGTCGGCCTGACGCTCGCAGCCTGCGGCCAACCGAACAGCGAAGAGGACGCGAACAAATCGCTCGTCCAGCGCGCCGAGGACAACGGTTCGCTGACCATCGGCGTCAAGATCGACCAGCCCGGCCTCGGCCTGAAGAAGCCGGACGGCTCGTACGAGGGCTTCGACGTCGACGTCGCCACGTACGTCGCCAAGGAGCTGGGCGTCGAGGAAGGCGACATCGAGTTCGTCGAAACGCCGTCCGCCCAGCGCGAGAACATGATCCAGAAGGGCGACGTCGACATGATCGTCGCCACCTACTCGATCACGCCCGAACGCGACGAGGCGGTCGACTTCGCAGGCCCGTACTTCCTGGCCCACCAGGACCTGCTCGTGCGGAAGGGCGACGACTCGATCCAGGGTGCCGAGGACCTCAACAAGAACAAGAAGCTCTGTTCGGTCAAGGGATCGACCTCGGCGCAGAACGTCCGCGACGACTTCGCCCCGAAGGCACAGCTGCAGGAGTACGGCGGCTACTCCGAGTGCCTCACCGGCGTCGAGAACGAGGCCATCGACGCGATGACCACCGACGACACGATTCTCGCCGGTTACGCCGCTCAGCAGCCCGGCAAGTTCCAGCTGGTCGGCGCCGAGCTCAGCAACGAGAACTACGGCATCGGCCTGCGTGAGGGCGACGACGAGGGCAAGAAGGCACTCGACGAGGCGATCCAGAAGATGATCGACTCCGGCGAGTGGAAGAAGGCCGCCCAGCAGCACTTCGGGCCGGCCGGTTACGAGGTCCCGGAGGCGCCGACCGTCGGCGAAGTGGTCGAGTAACTGACCTGAGACAGACACCGATTCGAGCTCGGGCCCGCCTCAACGGGGTCGGCCCGGGCTCGTTCGGTCTCCGGAGGAGCACCACGTGTTCGATTTTCTGACCGAGTACGACATACTCGGCGCTTTCTGGGTCACCGTCCAGCTCACCGTGTATTCGGCGATCGGTTCGCTGCTCTGGGGAACCATTCTCGCCGGTATGCGGGTCAGCCCGGTCCCCATCATGCGGGCATTCGGCGGGGCCTACGTCAACATCGTGCGAAGCATCCCGCTGACCCTGGTCATCATCTCGATGTCCCTCGGTCTCAACCAGACCCTGGGGGCGGCGCTGGGCGGGGATGTCCTCACTACGATCAACTTCCGGC
This sequence comes from Prauserella sediminis, assembly GCF_014195435.1. Classification (NCBI taxonomy): domain Bacteria; kingdom Bacillati; phylum Actinomycetota; class Actinomycetes; order Pseudonocardiales; family Pseudonocardiaceae; genus Prauserella; species Prauserella sediminis. The sequence goes on from NZ_JACIBS010000001.1 coordinate 48,109, forward strand.
TCGCCGTCCTCGGCTTCGTGCTGTACACGTCGACGTTCGTGTGCGAATCACTGCGCTCGGGCATCAACACCGTCCCGGTCGGACAGGCCGAGGCGGCGCGGGCTCTGGGCCTGAACTTCGGCCAGGTCCTGCGCATGATCGTGCTGCCGCAGGCGTTCCGGTCCGTGATCGGTCCGCTGACCAGCGTGCTGATCGCGCTGACCAAGAACACGACGGTGGCCAGCACTATCGGCGTCGCCGAAGCCTCGCTGCTGATGAGCGAGATGATCGAGAACGAGAGCGACGTCATCGGGCTGGTCTTCATGACCTTCGCGATGGGCTTCGTGATCCTGACCCTGCCCATCGGGCTCCTGCTGGGCCGGGTCGCCAAGAAAGCGACGGTGAAACGATGAGCGCTCCCTCCGTCCTCTACGACGTCCCCGGGCCGAAGGCCAAGACGCGCAACGCCGTCTACACGGTGCTGTTCCTTCTCGCGCTCGCCGGTGTCGGCTGGTGGATCATTGCGACGCTGGCGGAGAAGGACCAGCTCACCTGGCAGAAGTGGGGTCCGTTCTTCACCGAGGGCCAGGTGTGGACGACCTTCATCTTCCCGGGACTGCTGAACACGCTCATCGCCGCGGGGCTGGCGATCGTGATCGCGCTGCCCATCGGCTCGTTGTTCGGCATCCTGCGACTGTCGGATCACGTGTGGATCCGCGTGCCCGCCGGAACCGTGGTGGAGTTCTTCCGCGCCGTTCCGGTGCTGATCCTCATGTTCTTCGCCAACGAGTTCTACTCCGAGTACACCGACGTCGACTCGGACTACCGGCCACTGTTGGCCGTGGTCACGGCGTTGGTGCTGTACAACGGAGCCGTGCTCGCCGAGGTGGTGCGTGCGGGCATCCAGTCGCTGCCCACTGGCCAGACGGAGGCGGCCAAGGCGATCGGCATGCGCAAGACGCAGACCATGACGAACGTGCTGCTGCCCCAGGCCGTCACCGCGATGCTGCCGGCAATCGTCAGCCAGCTCGTCGTGATCGTGAAGGACACCGCACTGGGTGGTGCCGCGCTGGGCTTCAGCGACCTGTTCAGCCAGATCCGACCGATCTCGAACAACTACTTCGCGAACACGATCGCCACCCTGACGATCGTCGCGGTGATCTACATCCTGTTGAACAACCTGCTCACGGCCGCCGCAGGCTGGCTGGAGAAATGGTCCCGGCAGCGAAAGACGAGCTCCGGCACCGTGGTGAAGCCGCTCGACGACGGTAACAACGAGTTGTAGTCACTCCGCCCGGTTCGCGTCCGAGTGTGGGCCTGCGACTCCAGGCCACGACCGCGAAGGGCCACCTTCCCCCAGCCCGGGAAGGTGGCCCTTCTGCTTTTCAATCGACTGAACCTCACGAATATCCACGTTCGATTCAAGATAACCGGAACGAGGGACTTCACGCGGCACAACCCTTGCGTAGCATCGAAATCGTTTCGTCGAGATTCCGATGAACGAAGGGCGAATCGTGAACAATACTCATAAAACGCGACGCGGAGCACCCCCGCTCGGCATTGTCACACTCGATGGCGCTCTTTTCCTCGCCGGCGCACGCCGGCACGAACACCCCGTTCGGCGGGGGAAACTGCAAGGGCAGCCTCAAGGGGCACACCGCCTCGGACAACATGGGTGCGCGGGAACGGCTCACCATCTCCGCCGAATGTAGTAAAGATCAGCACAACCTACTGCAGATCAAGACCGAGTTCACATACTTTGCCGTCCAGGGCAATTCGAAACACTATTTCGTCAGCGCAGCCAAAGGGAACAACGTAGCGTACGGCGCGGAAGGGGCGCACTCCATGCTGGTTCGGGCCGACGCCCCCACCAAGTACGCCGAGTACTGCGCTTCGGCCGTCGTTACCTATATCGGACTGTCAGGAAGCGGGAACACTGTCACGATGACACAGGAGTCGGGGCTCGTCTGCTGGAACTGAACACACCGAGGGGAACAAGAACCGGTCGAGAATGATCACTGCCGCGTCACAGTGAAGGTGATGTTCACAGCCCCTGCCCACAGAAGGCCTTGACCTCCACGGAGCCGACATTACCTACGACCCGGGCCCGACCCTGTGATCAGCAATTCCCATCCGATCGCCATGCCGGAGCAGTCAGGGCCACCGCGATCGGGGACCCTGACTGCTGACTCGTCTTCGGAGGAGTAGCCCCACACGGGGTGGTCAGTCCGGGGTGGCGTCGTCGAGCGGGGTCGATTCGGCTCCGGCGTTGCGGAGTTCCTCGCGCACGACGCCGTAGGACAGGCCCTGCGGATAGCCCTTGCGCGCCAGCATGCCCAACAGCCGACGCGTGGCCTTCTGCTCGTCGACACCCGTCATCGTCCGCAGCTTCTTGCGGACGAGCTCCCGCGCACGCTCCTCCTCGGCGCGGGCATCGATCTCCCCCGCCGCCTCCGCAGCCACCTCGCTGTCGACGCCCTTGCGCCGGAGCTCCGCGACCAGCGCGCGCCTGCCCAGACCCTGATGGGTGTGCCGGGATCGCACCCAGGTCTCCGCGAACGCCGCGTCGTCGATCAGCCCGGCATCGTCGAGCTTGCGCAGCAGCTCGTCACAGACCTCGCCGTCGAAGCCCTTCCGCGCCAGCGCCGACCGCAGTTCCTCCTTGGTGCGAGGGCGAGCGGCCAGCAGGTCGAAGCAGACCTCCTTGGCCTTGCGCCTCGCCTCCTCCGGCGGAAGCTCGGACACCGGGGTGCGGGCGCGCGACCGTCGCGCACCCGTCGAATCCGGTTCGCTCACCGGCAGACCCCTCAGAACTCGACGGGTGCAGGCTCGGCCGCGGCCTCCTCGGCGTCGACCTTGGCACCGACCCCGAGCTTCTCCAGGATCTTCTTCTCGATCTCGTTGGCGACGTCCGGGTTGTCCTTGAGGAACCGCCGCGAGTTCTCCTTGCCCTGGCCGAGCTGGTCACCCTCGTACGTGTACCAGGCACCGGACTTGCGCAGGATGCCCTGATCGACGCCCATGTCGATCAGCGAGCCCTCACGGGAGATACCGACGCCGTAGAGGATGTCGAACTCGGCCTGCTTGAACGGCGGGGCGACCTTGTTCTTCACGACCTTCACGCGGGTGCGGTTGCCGACCGGCTCGCCACCGTCCTTGAGCGTCTCGATCCGCCGCACGTCGAGCCGGACCGACGCGTAGAACTTCAGCGCCTTACCACCCGTGGTGGTCTCCGGCGAGCCGAACATCACGCCGACCTTCTCGCGCAGCTGGTTGATGAAGATCGCGCTGGTGCCGGAGTTGTGCAGCGCACCGGTGATCTTCCGCAGCGCCTGGCTCATCAACCGCGCCTGCAGGCCGACGTGGGAATCACCCATCTCGCCCTCGATCTCCGCACGCGGCACGAGGGCGGCAACGGAGTCGATGACCACGATGTCGAGCGCACCCGACCGGATCAGCATGTCGGCGATCTCGAGCGCCTGCTCACCGGTGTCGGGCTGCGACACCAGCAGCGCGTCGGTGTCGACACCGAGGACCTTGGCGTACTCCGGGTCGAGCGCGTGCTCGGCGTCGATGAAGGCGGCGATACCGCCGTTCTTCTGTGCGTTCGCCACGGCGTGCAGTGCCACGGTGGTCTTACCGGACGACTCGGGGCCGTACACCTCGATGACCCGGCCGCGCGGCAGGCCGCCGATACCCAGCGCGATGTCGAGCGCGATGGCCCCGGTCGGGACGACCTCGACCGGCGGACGGGTGTCCTCGCCCAGTCGCATCACCGAGCCCTTGCCGAACTGCTTGTCGATCTGGGCCAGCGCCAGGTCGAGCGCCTTGCCCTTGTCCGGTGCACCCTTGTCCGATGCTGCTGCCATGGAACCCACCTCATTGGCCTTCGCGGTTGCTGTATCCGAAGTTGCTGTATCCGAAGTTGCGGTGTCCGGATCTGCTGTATCCGGGTCGTGCTCGTGCGCCGGCACCGAGTCGGTGCACGCATGCCGGGTCACGCGTGCCGGTCGCCGGGGGCCGACACTACGGGCGGGGTCCGACAGTCGGCGCGAGTCACGCTGAATCTGTGGACAGCCAACCCCGATGTGGACAACATCCTAGAGAACATCTGTTCGAGATCGAAAGCGACACCCCGATGCGATAGGATCTTTCGCTCTTCACCGGCGCTCGACGGGCACCTCGAACTCCGTGCAGACCTGCTTCCAGATCTCCTTCGCGGGAACCCCCGCCTCGAGCGCCTCCTCGACCGTCCGGCCGTCGAGACCGCTCAGCACGTGGTCCTTGGCCAGCATCTCCGCCCTGGTGGCGCCGAACTCGTCGGCCATCAACCGACGGAACACCGTGATCCGCATCGACGCCAGCGTAGCCGCGCCGCGGCGCCGTATCGTGGGCACCATGCCACCCGACTCCGGAATCGGCTCCACCGCACTCACCCTGGCCGCCATCGCGACCGTGACCGCCACACTCGTGGTACTGCTCGTGCAGATCCGGCGCAACCGGCGGAAATGACCACCGCTAACCACCGCGGCGCGCAGGACCGGACCCGGCCCGCACCCGGAATGTCGGTGACCGGCCGCATCATGGGGACGTGACCGACCGCGCGCTCGACCTCTTCTCCCCTGCGACCAGGGACTGGTTCGCCGGGGCCTTCGCTGCGCCCACCTCCGCCCAGGAGGGCGCGTGGCGGGCCGCGCACGCGGGTCAGCACGCGCTGGTCATCGCACCGACCGGCTCGGGCAAGACACTCGCAGCCTTCCTCTGGGCCCTCGACCGGCTGGCCACCGCACCGCCGCCGGAGGACGCCCAACACCGGTGCCGGGTCCTGTACGTGTCCCCGCTCAAGGCGCTCGCCGTCGACGTCCAGCGCAACCTGCGCTCACCGCTCACCGGCATCGCACAGGCCTCGCAACGACTGGACCTGCCTGCGCCGGACATCACCGTCGGCATGCGCACCGGCGACACCACCCCGGCCGAACGCCGGTCCTTCCAGCGCACCCCGCCCGACGTGCTGGTGACCACTCCGGAGTCGCTGTTCCTCCTACTCACGTCGTCGTCCAGGGAATCGCTACGGGGTGTCGAGACGGTGATCGTCGACGAGGTGCACGCCGTCACCGGTGGCAAACGCGGCGCGCACCTGGCGCTGTCGCTGGAGCGCCTGGACGACCTGCTCCCGACACCGGCGCAGCGCATCGGGCTCTCGGCGACGGTCCGTCCCGTCGACGAAGTGAGCTCGCTGCTCGCAGGCGGCAGGCCGGTCACGGTCGTCCAACCCGAGGCCGCGAAGACCGTCGAGGTGCGCGTCGAGGTCCCGGTCGAGGACATGGCCCAACTGGACGGCCCCGCACCGCAGCCCGAACCGGGCTCCCTCGAGGACGAGGTGCCCGCCGCAGGGGCACCGAAGCCGTCCATCTGGCCGTCGGTCGAAGGACGCGTGCTGGACCTCGTGCGCGCGCACCGATCGACCATCGTGTTCGCCAACTCGCGGCGGCTGGCCGAACGGCTCACCGCCCGGCTCAACGAACTCGCCGCCGAACGCACCGAACTCGAACCCGGCGACGAGTTCCCCGCCGAAGCCATCGGCGAATCCGGCCTGACCACCGGCGCCGAACCGACCGTGGCGAAGGCCCACCACGGTTCGATGTCCCGCGAGCAGCGCACACGCGTGGAGGAGGAACTCAAGACCGGCAGGTTGCCGTGCGTGGTGGCGACGTCGTCCCTCGAGCTCGGCATCGACATGGGCGCGGTCGACCTGGTGGTGCAGATCGAGGCACCGCCCACGGTCGCCTCGGGTCTCCAGCGCGTCGGACGCGCGGGCCACCACGTCGGCGCGGTCTCCAGCGGCGTGATGTTCCCCAAGTTCCGCGGCGACCTCGTCTCCTGCGCGGTCACCGCCGAGCGCATGGGATCCGGCGCGATCGAAGCGACCCGCTACCCGCGCAACCCACTCGACGTGCTCGCCCAGCAGATCGTGGCGATGGTGGCACTCGAACCGCGCACCGTCGACGACGTGGCCACCACCGTGCGCAGGGCCGCGCCGTTCGCCTCCCTGCCGGACGACGCCCTGCACGCCGTCCTCGACATGCTGGCCGGGCGCTACCCCAGCGAGGAGTTCGGCGAACTGCGCGCCCGCATCACCTGGGACCGCGTCACCGGCGAACTGCAGGGCAGGCCCGGTGCGCAACGGCTGGCCGTCACCTCCGGCGGCACCATCCCCGACCGCGGACTCTTCACCGTGATGACCCCCGGCGACGACGGCGACCGGCCGGCAGGCGCTTCCGGCAGCGCCGATGTGCCCTCGACGGGAAGACGTGCCTCGGGCAGTGCCGATGTGCCCTCGACGGGAAGACGTGCCTCGGGCAGTCGCGTCGGCGAGCTCGACGAGGAGATGGTCTACGAATCCCGCGTGGGTGACACCGTCCTGCTCGGCACCTCGTCGTGGCGGATCACCGACATCACCCACGACCGCGTCATCGTCGTTCCCGCACCCGGCGTCCCCGCACGCATGCCGTTCTGGAAGGGCGACGCGCCCGGCAGACCCCTCGAACTCGGCAGAGCCCTCGGTGCGTTCCTGCGCGAGGTGTCAGGAGCCCGCGACGACACCGCCCTGCGACGCGCGGCCGACGCGGGCCTCGACGAGCGCGCGGCCACGAACCTGCTCGCCTACCTGCGCGAACAGCGCGAGGCCACCCGCCACGTGCCCAACGACCGGACCCTGCTGCTCGAACGGTTCCGCGACGAACTGGGCGACTGGCGCGTCGTGGTGCACTCGCCGTTCGGCGCGCAGGTCAACGCGCCGTGGGCGCTGGCGATCACGGCGAGGCTGCGTGAGACACGCGGCGTGGACGCCCAGGCGGCCCATTCCGACGACGGCATCGTGTTGCGCCTTCCCGACGCACTCGACGCCGACGGCCAAGAGATCACGCTGACCGGCGAGGACGTGCTGCTCGACCCGGACGAGGTGGAATCACTCATCGTCACCGAGGTCGGCGGATCGGCACTGTTCGCCGCCCGGTTCCGCGAATGTGCGGCGCGGTCGCTGCTGCTGCCGCGGCGCAACCCGGGCAGGCGGAGTCCGCTGTGGCAGCAACGGCAACGCGCCGCGCAACTGCTGAGCGTGGCGGCCAAGTACGAACGCTTCCCCGTCGTGCTGGAGGCGATGCGGGAGTGCCTGCAGGACGTCTACGACGTGGACGGGCTGCGCGAGCTGATGACCGATGTGCGCAGCCGCACGGTGAAGCTCGTCGAGGTGGAAACACCGTCGGCGTCGCCGTTCGCGCGCAGCCTGCTGTTCGGCTACGTCGGCATGTTCCTCTACGAGACCGACGCGCCGCTGGCCGAACGCAGGGCTGCGGCCCTGTCGCTCGATTCGACGCTGCTGGCCGAACTGCTCGGCACCGAGGCGGTCAGGGAGCTGCTCGATCCGGATGCCGTCGCGGACGTGGAACGCGGGCTCCAGCGGCTCGACGAGGACCGCCACGCCCGCGGCCCGGAGGACACCGCCGACCTGTTGCGCTTCCTCGGGGACATGACGGCCGACGAGGCCGCGGCGCGCGGGGTGCGGCGCGAATGGCTGACCGAACTGGTCGAGAGCCGCCGCGCGATCGTGGTGCGCATCGCGGGCGAGGACCGCTACCTGGCGATCGAGGACGCAGGGCGGGTGCGGGACGCACTGGGAGCGGCCCTGCCCGTCGGCGTACCCGAGACGTTCACCGAACCGGTCGACGACCCGCTCGGCGACCTCGTCACCCGGTATGCGCGCGGGCGCGGGCCGTTCGCGGCCGCGCGGCTCGCCGAGCGGTTCGGCATCGGCACGGCCGTCGCCACGGGTGTGCTCGACCGGCTGACCGCCGACGGCAGGCTCGTCCGCGGCGAGCTGAGCCCGCAACCCCACGCACCCGGCGGAGTCGAATACTGCGACGCCGCTGTGCTGCGGCGGCTGCGGCGCGCGTCCCTGGCGAAACTGCGGGCCGAGGTCGAACCCGTCGAACCGGCGGCACTCGGCCGGTTCCTGCCCTCCTGGCACGGCATCGGTGGCCGGCTGCGCTCGGCGCCGACCGCCGACGACGTGCTGTCCGTCGTGGAACAGCTCACCGGGGCGCCCCTGCCGGCCAGCGCCGTCGAATCGCTGATCCTGCCGAGCAGGCTGCCCGGCTACCACCCGGCGCTGCTGGACGAGCTGACGACCGCGGGCGAAGTCGTCTGGGCGGGCTGCGGCGCGCTGTCCGGCGGGGACGGCTGGGTCGCGCTCGCACCGGCCGACGTGGCCGACCTGCTCCTGCCCGACGCCGACGACGACGTCGCCGAGGCGGGCCCGGTCCACGCGGCCGTGCTGTCCGCGGTCGAACACGGCGCACTGTTCTTCCGCCAACTCGTCGACCGCGTGACGCCGCTGCTCGACGCTCCCCCGGACGACGCCGACGTCGTGGCCGCACTGTGGGACCTCACCTGGGCCGGCCTCATCGCCGGTGACACCCTCGCGCCGCTGCGTGCCCAGGTTTCCGGTGGCGGCGCGGCGCACAAACCCCGCAGGTCCGCACCACGCGGCCGCTACGCCCGCATGCGCGCGGGCAGGCCCGCGATGCCGTCACGCACCGGACCGCCCACCGTCGCGGGCCGGTGGGGGCTGACGCCGCCGCGGGAGACCGACCCGACCCGGCGAACCCACGCGCGCACCGAGTCGTTCCTCGAACGGCACGGCGTCCTGACCAAGGGAGCGCTCGACACCGAACGCGTCACGGGCGGCTTCTCCGGCATCTACAAGGTGCTGCGGAGCATGGAGGACTCGGGACAGGTCATCCGCGGCTACGTCGTCGACGGCCTGGGCGCCGCGCAGTTCGCCGCGCGCGGAGCCGTCGACCGGCTCCGCGCGGCGTCCGACACCTCCGGAACGCGGGACACGCAGGGTGCGGTGGTGCTCGCGGCAAGCGACCCCGCCCAGCCCTACGGCGCGGCGTTGCCGTGGCCCGAGCCGCTCGGCACCACCAAACACCGGCCCGCACGCAAGGCCGGGGCACTGGTCGTACTGGTCGACGGCGTCCCCGCGCTCTACGTCGAACGCGGCGGCCGGTCCATGCTGTCGTTCACCGAACACACCGAGTCGCTGCGCCAGGCGGCAGAGGCGCTCTCGGCCGCGGTCAGGGAGGGATGGCTGGGCAAACTGCAGGTACAGCGCGCCGACGGCGAACAGGCGCTGACCTCGCAACTCGCGGACGTGCTGCGGGAGGCCGGTTTCCGCGCCACCCCGAAAGGCCTGCGGTTGCGGGCCTGATCGGCGGCGGCCGGAGCGGTCCTAAGCTGGCATCCCGACGAACCCGGTGCGGACAGGGCCGCACGCGAGCAGCACGAGCCCGGCGGAGGACGACTGGCGATGGCCGTACGCGAACTGCGGTATTTCGGTGACCCGGTACTGAAGAGCGTGGCCGATCCGGTGAACCGGTTCGACGACACGACGAAACGGCTGGTCGACGATCTGCTGGACACCGTCGACATGCCCGGCCGCGCCGGACTGGCCGCGCCGCAGATCGGGGTCGGGCTGCGCGCCTTCAGTTACCGTCTCGACGGCACGGTCGGTTACGTGCTGAACCCCGAGATCGTCGAACTGGCCGAGACCACCCACGACATCGACGAGGGCTGCCTGTCCGTGCCCGAACTGCGCTACCCCGTGCGGCGCGCCACCTACGCCGTCGTACGTGGTGTGGACCTGCGCCAACAGCCGGTCACGGTCGAAGGCGACGGAGTGACGGCACAGTGCCTGCAACACGAGGTCGACCACCTCGACGGCATGCTCTACCTGGACCGGCTGGCGACCGAGCAGCGTCGCTCCGCACTGCGGGACATGCGCTCCCGCGACTGGTTCCGCCTCCGCTGACCTTCCCGGTTCACCGGGGCCTCCCGGCCACGCCACGTCAAGCTGACACGCCCGAACACCGCGTGCACGGCCAGTGGTGCGCACCACCATCCGCCACCGGGGGACTCCCTGACCAGCGAAGATCAGAAAGGTTGTCTCGACCTGCTGTGCGCATTGCCACTCGCACGTGACGCCCCCGTTGCCGGTTCGTAACCTGTCACCACCCCGACAGCCCACCCCGAGCAATCCCGAGGCAGGTCCCCATGGCAGGCCGACATCGCGCGGCGAACCCGCGCGCCCGAAAATCCCGAAGACCCACCCCCGGCGACTCCCCGACGCCGCATGAGCAGCCCGGCGAACGATCCCGACGTTCGTGGCCGCTGCCCGTCGGACTGGGGCTGGCCGCCGCGGCCCTGCTGGGTGCCACCGTGTCGATCACGGAAGGGCTCACCGGCTCCGGAGCCGAACCCACCAACGCGGCGCTCGCCATGAGCGCCCCCACGGCGTCGTCGACCTCGTCGGCTCCGACGACGTCGACGACCGACAAGCCCACCCCGAGCAGCACCACCTCGAAGCCGAAACCCGAGCCGACGCCGTCCACGACGACGCCTACGACCACGCGGAAGCCATCTCCTCCTCCCCCGCCGCCGACGCCGGAGCCCGAACCGTGCTCGACGGAACTGGAGGGCACGCAGCCGCACGTGGCCCAGGTGGGAAACCACGTGCTCACGAAGTTCGAGGTCGACTCGGTCGGCGGCGTCGCCAGCCGATCCGGGGCGAGCGACCACCCGAGCGGACTCGCACTGGACTTCATGACCACCGGCACCACCGGTGACCAGATCGCCGAGTACATCCTCGCCAACCAGTCCGAGTTCGGCGTGACGTACGTGATCTGGGAGCAGCGGTACAACGACGGCAGTGGCTGGTCGTACATGGAGGACCGGGGCAGCGACACCGCGAACCACTACGACCACGTGCACGTGTCGTTCGAGTCCTCCGCCGACGTGGACGTCACCTGCTGACACGTCACGTGACCCGCATCCGTGACGCCGCGGTGGGCGCCGACACCGGTGCCCACCGCGGCGCTCACGTCGGCCGGTGCGCAGCGGTCCGAGCGTCCCGGTCTCGCGTCCGCGCACCGCGACGACCCTCCGGCTGCACGGCGTCCCGGAACACCACGGCGGATCGAGACCACGGCGAATCGAGCACGGCGGCAGCGCGAGCGCCACGGCCACACGAACATCACGGCCACACGAACATCACGGCCACACGAACACCGGCTGTACGAACACCAGCCACTCGAGCACCGGCTACTCGAGCACCACGGTGACGTGAGCACCGCGGCTTGCGCACCACGACTTGAGCACCGCGGCATCCCGGAGAGCACCCGGACGTCCGGAACGGCGCAACGATCGGGCGCCGGAACGATGGGACGGCGGAGGACTCCGGCATCGACTTCAGTACCGGGGTACGAGGTCGATCACGGTGCCGTCCGGATCGAGAAGCCGTCCCGCTCCGCGGCGGGTCGCGCCGAGCAGGCACAACCGGTCCGCTTCCGCGGCGAACTCATCCGGTGCGTCCGACGCGGACCGGCTTGTCCGCGCGGCCGACGCTCCCGGGGCTCCTGTGGCCGAGGCTCCTGTGGCCGGGGCTCCTGTGGCCGGGGCTCCTGCGGTCGGGGCTCCTGCGGTCGGGGCTCCTCTGGTCGGTGCTCCTCTGGTCGGTGCTTCGGTGGCCGGTGCTTCGGTGGCCGGTGCTTCGGTGGCCGGTGCTTCGGTGGCCGGGGCTTCGGTGGCCGGAGCAGCAGAGACTCCGGGCGTTTCCGGGGTTTCGGGCATCGGTCCGGGCCTCTCCGTCCCCGTTGCCGTCGCCGTGGATCCACGGCCGCTCGCCGGCACGGTCAGTTCGAGCCGGCAGCGAGGAGTCACCGGCGGGCACGGGTCGGCCGACAGCAGTTCCAGCCAAGGACCCCTGCCTTCGGGAGCACGCAGGCTGACGAGCTCGGGGGCGGTCCGCACGGTCGGCCACCACGTGGCACCGGACCAGAACTCGGCCAGCCGGTGGGGGTCGGGCGATTCGATCACCACCGCGGCGAGTGCGCCGGTGGCGGTGTACTCGCCGCGTGGTTCGAGGACACAGAACTCGTTTCCCGCCGGATCCGCCAGCACATACCAAGGCGCCGGAACAGGGCCCGCGTACTGCCCGATGTCGATGTGTACGGCACCGAGTCGTATCGCTCTGTCCACAATGGCTTGTTGCGTACCGCGGCCGGTTCCGCCGTCACCGTCGGAGGCGAGATCGAGGTGGATCCGATTCTTGGCGGACTTTTCCGCCGTGGCACCAACGATGTGCACCGTGGGGCCGTCCGGGAGCCGGACCCGCAGCCGGCCGCCGTCGTGGCGGCCGCCGTCATGACCGTCACCGACGAGTTCGCCGCCCAGCAAGGCGGCCCAGAACTCCGCAACCTCCCGTGGCCGTTCGGCTTCGAACACCACTCCGGGCATCCCGTTCACCACACACCTCCGTCGTCCCGGCGACATCTGCGACACGGCGCGGCCATGTCATCGCGTCGCCAACCGCATGAGCGCCAACAGCTGCCCGGCCGCGTCGTCGTCGCCGGCCACGTCGACGGCGCCGGGCCGGTTCCGGCCCCACAACCACAGATAGACCGCCTCCGGCTCGCCCGACACCACGGCGGCGGCACGCCGCGCCTCGGGTTCCCCGCATCGGCGCACGGCCGTCTCGTCCGGGCCCGCGGACACGAGCCAGCCGTACCCGCCCGTGCACACGCCGACCTCGCCCGCTCGCGTGCCCCGGAGCCCGAGTCGTGGCAATCGGTGGCCGAACCACAGTAGGAGAGCCTCGTCGACACCGTCGAGTGCCACGTCGGCCGCGACCCCGGACCACGTCGTGCCTGCGACGCGTTCGACGTCCACCCGGTGGACGGTGGTGTCGTGCGTCATGCGCCGCCGCCAGAACCCGTACGTCCGGTCCTGCGGCCACCACGTCGCCGCGGGTTCGCCCGGCTCGTGGAAGTCCAGGATCTCGCGCAGATCCGCGTACCCCTGCCGAACGTAACTCTCCTCGCTCTGCCCCGGTGCGGGATCGCGCTGCCATTCCCGCGGCCGCTCGCCGTCGATCAGCCACGCCTGCGCCACGCGGTAGATGCTGCCGACGTGCCGGACGGTGTCGCCGACCGTCCATCCGGGACACGTTGGCACCGGCGTCTCGGGTGCAACGCCGCGTGAGGCCTCGATCAGCAACGTGACCTCGTCGCCGAACGCCTCGGCGAGCCGCCGATGATCGATCACCGGGCCACCGCTCGTCACCATCACCGTCTCCGCGACCGCCGCCGCGGAAACGGCACCGGGGCATCACACTGCGAAGGCGTTTCCCGTCCACCGGATGCCGTCTGCCCGCGCACGACCACATCGGCGATGGCGAGAAACTCGCCCGCCCGCTGCAGCAGTTCGTGCGCCAACTCCTCGTCCGCGCCGCGGTACGCACCCGACCGGACGGCCGAGTACCGCGCCGAGTACCCCGCGAAGTACGCCGCCCAGCCCGCCAGTTCCGGAGCTGCCGACTCCAGCAACGACCAGGTGCTCTGCGGCTTGGCCCTGCCCCGGTGCGGCCTGCCGCGCGCGGTCAGTACCGCCGCCGCGGCACGCAGCGCCGACAGATAGGCACCCGTGAACCTCTCCACCACGTCCGACTCCCCACGCGCCGCCTGGATGCCGCGACGCGCCTGGGCCAACAGCGGAGCCGCCGCGGGCGCGGCGGGCGGCGCCTCCGCGAACGGCAGCGCGGGCTGCGTGACCCGCCTACGCACCGACGGATCCTGCGGCGTCATGGCTACCGACATGGCCGCCCCCTTCCCAGTCCGGCCGCTCTCGGAACTCCCGCTCCAGCAACTCCGGCGCTCCAGCAACTCCGGCCCTGGGGACTCCCGGTCGAGCGGCGTCCGGCACGGGACGTTTCCCCGTCCACCTGCCGGACTCACCAGGGATTCCCGTTGCCGAACATCTGTTCGACACCATCACGGTAGCGCGCCACCGGCTCCCCGACAAGCGCCGACCGGGAGCGATCTGCGTCGCAGTCCGCACGGCGGACGTGATCTCATGAAGTCATGAGCACCCTCGACCATCCATCGGTCGCGAAGGTCGCGGCCGCGCTCTCGGAAGCCGATCAGGACGCCGCTGCGCAGGGAATTCGTCTCCTCCCCGAGGACGCCCGCACCGCCGAGCTGGCCGCCGCGGCACTGGGCATCGAGGTCGGCGCGATCGCCAACAGCCTGGTGTTCCGGGCCACGCTGCCCGACGGCACCGACCGCGCACTACTCGCGCTGACGTCCGGGGCGCACCGGGCGAACACGACGACGCTCGCCGAGCTCATCGACGCGGACACGGTCGGCAGGGCCGATCCGGAGTTCGTCAAGACCTCGACGGGACAGGCGATCGGCGGCGTCGCCCCGGTGGGCCATCCGCAGCGCATCCTCACGCTCGTCGACACCGCGCTGGCCTCCTACGACGTCGTGTGGGCCGCCGCAGGACACCCGAAATCGGTCTATCCCACCACGTTCGACGACCTGCTGGCCGCGACCGGCGGCACCGCGGCGGACGTCGCCACCGAGCCGGGACAGCGGCGATGACCGCGATGCCGAGCGCGCAGCGCTACGTCCGGCTCTCCGGCGAGGAGTTCCGCATGCGGCTGCGTGAGGCCCTCGACATCTACGTCGCCGCGATGAACTACCCGCCGGGCACCGCCGAGCAGCGCGCCCCCATGTGGCTCACCCACGCACTCCGCGAGGGCTGGCGCGCGGTCGCCGCCCTCGATGACGAGGAACGCCTCGTCGGCATCGCCTACGGCTACCGCGGCATGCCTGGCCAGTGGTGGCACGAACAGGTGCGCCGCGGCGTCACCGACCGCGAAGGCGAACAAACCGCCAACGCGTGGCTGGGCGACTACTTCGAACTCACCGAGATCCACGTACGCCCCGGCGGACAGGGTCGCGGAACCGGCGAGGACCTGCTGCGCATGCTGCTCGACGGCGTTCCCGACGGGCGGGTACTGCTGTCCACGCCGGAAGGCGACAGCCGCGCCTGGAAGCTCTACCGCAGGGTCGGGTTCGGCGACGTCCTGCGGCAGTACCGGTTCGCGGGCGACCCGCGCCCGTTCGCGGTGCTGGGCCGCACCCTGCCGCTGGACTGAACCGGCGGCCCGGGTTCGCGGCGCGGACCGCGTACCCGGGACCCGCGTCACCGCCGCAGGTAACCCGCGGCTACGGCCGTCAACAACAACGCCGCTCCGCACCAACCCGTCACGCCGAGCCGGTCGCCGAGCAGCAGCACCGACAGCACCGTCGCCGTGAGCGGTTCCAGGAGAGCCGCCAGGGCAGCGAACACCGGAGGCGCGGTGCGCAGTCCGCGGAAGTAGGCCGCGTACGCCAACGCCGTCGGAACGGCACCCAGATAGCAGGCGGCGGCGAGCACGTCCCAGTGCAGCGGGATCGACAACCCCGACCACACGGCAGCAGGAAGCAACAACGCACCGCCGAGCAGACAGCCGAACCCGGTCGTCCGTACCGGATCGAGCCCGGCCACCCGGGTGCGCGTGGCAAGCGTCAACGTCGCGAACCCGGCACCGGACACCAGCGCCGCGACGAGCCCGGCCACGAACCGGCCGCGTTCCGCGGTTCCCTCCGGCGACCACGTCAGCAGCACCAGTCCCGTCACGGCACCGGCGACACAGAGCGATGTGATCGCGTCTGGCAGACAGCGCTGCCGCACCGCGGAGGCCCCGGCGACGAACACCGGCACACTGCCGATCGTCGCCATCGTGGCGATGCCGACCGACGTGGCCGCCACCGATGCGAAGTAGCACGCCTGGAACAACGCCAGGAGTCCACCGGTGATGAGCACCCGGCGCACCACCGCCGGCGTGCGCGGCACACCACGCAACCGGCCCAGCACACCGAGCGCCGCGACGGTGAACAGGCCGCCCAGCACGAGACGGCACGCAGCCACCGACAGCGACGACAGACCGGCCGTGGCGGCGAGGACGGAGCCGGCGATCCCGCCGGTGCCCCACAGCACTCCGGCCGACAGCAAGTTCACGGTGCCCGCACGAGGACGCGCGGATGTGGAGACGACAACAGACATGAGAACGCTCCAGCGTCGGAAAAGAGAACGGGAAACTCTTCGACGCGGGGCGCTTCGACCTCAGCGGCACCGTCGACTCCCGCCGCACCGGCGCAGACCGGCCACGTCGTGGTCCGACGTGCCGGTGCGGCGGCATGGTGTGGCGCCGTGGTGTTGCGGCCGCACGAGAGAACCGTCGGAGACGGCGACGTCGCTACGACACGAGAACGTCGCCCCGACGGGAGAACCGCACACGAGGACCGCGCGGGCCGCCCTCGATCAGGGCCGGCCCGCGCGGCGTGCCTGTACGCCTACGCCCCGCGAACGGGGCGCGGCGGCGGAGTGATCGGAAACAGCCGGTGCATGCCGCGATCCTAACGAGCGACCGGGTCGTGGGGCACGGAATTTCCCGAGCCCCACTACCCGGCACGAGTGCAGAACACGCGGGTCCGAGTGCAGAACACGCGGGTGGGTCAGCCGAGGAGGAGTTCGCGGAGGGTGCCCAGGCCCATGCCGCCCATGCGGAGTGCGCGGCGGTGGAAGGCGGCCAGGTCGAACGCGTCCCCCTCCCTCCGCTGGGCGTCGTCGCGCGCCTCGAGCCACAGCTTCTCGCCGAGCTTGTAGGAGGGAGCCTGGCCGGGCCAGCCGAGGTAGCGGTCGATCTCGTCGCGCACGTGGTCGGCGTCGGTGATCGTGCGGGTGAGCATGAACTCCAGGCCCAGTTCCGGGCTCCACCGCTCGCCCTCGTGGAAGCCGGTGCCGGCAGGGATCTCCAGTTCGAGGTGCATACCGATGTCGATGATCACCCGTGCCGCGCGGAACAGGTGCGCGTCGAGCATCCCGAGCAGGTTGCCGTCGTCCGACAGGTAGCCGAGGTCGCGCATGAGCCGCTCGGCGTACAGCGCCCAACCCTCGGCGTGGCCCGAGGTGAACGCCATGAGCCGCTGGAACCTGTTGAGCGACTGCTCGGCGACCGACGTGGCGATCTGCAGGTGATGACCGGGCACGCCCTCGTGGTAGACGGTCGTGACCTCACGCCACGTGGAGAAGTCCTCCTTGCCGGGCGGCACCGACCACCACATGGTGCCGGGGCGGGAGAAGTCCTCACTCGGGCCGTTGTAGTACGCGCCGACGCCGCCGCCGGGCGGGGCGATCCGGCAGTCCAACGCCATCAGCTCGTCGGGGATGTCGAAGTGCGTACCGCGCAACGACCGCAGCGCCTCGTCGGAGAGGTTCTGCATCCACTCGCGCAGCGCCCGCTGCCCGGTGACGCGGTACTTCGGGTCGGCGTCGAGCGCGGCGGCGGCCTCGGCGAGCGTGGCGCCCGGCTTGATCCGCTCGGCGACCTCCTTGGCCTCGCGTTCGACGCGGAAGAACTCCTCCCAGCCCCATTCGTAGGCCTCGCGCAGGTCCAGTTCGGCGCCGATGAAGTTCCGCGAGCACAACCGGTAGACGTCCGCACCCGCGGCGTCCTTCTCCCTCGACTCGGGGGCGAGTTCGGCGCGGAGGAACCCGGCGAACTCGGCGTACGCCTCCTGGGCCACCTGCGCGGCGTGCTCGAGCTTGCCGCGCAGCGAGTCCGGCACGTCGGCGCCCGACACCATGGTCTGGAAGTAGCCGTCGCCGCTCATCCCGGCCCACGTCTCGGCCTGCCCGGCGACCTTGCTCACCTGGCGGATGGCAGGCACCCGCCCGGTGTCGGCGGACGTGAGCAGTGACGCGCGGATGCCGTCCAGCGCCTCCGGCACTCCCGCCATGCGCTTGGCGATCGTCTCCCACTGCTCCGGTGTCTCCTGCGGCATCAGATCGAACACCTCGCGCACACCCTGCACGGGGCTCGCGATGACGTTCAGGTCCACCAGGTCCAGACCCGCCTCGTGGAGTTCGACGGCCACCTGCCCCCGCTCGGTGAACACCGCCTTCGCCACGCGCTCCGCCTCGTCGGCCGGTTCGGCCGAATCCATGTCCCGCAGGGCACGGCGGGTCAGTGCCGCGCGGTTGGCGTGCCCCTCGGGCGAGTAGTCGGTGAGCTGGTCGTCGAACCCGACAACCCCCATCGCGGTCGCGTCGATGGGATCGGCGGCCGCATGATCGTCGAGGTACTGGTTGGCAATGTCGTGCACGCTCATGTCCGGCACGCTACCCGTACGCCTTCCCGCGCCGCGTGGGATTTGGCGCCGCTCGAACCGCGGTCGTTACCCGCTCGGTACCCGCGTGCTCCCGCATCGTCGTTTCCCTCGCCACACCTCGGCGATCGCCCCGCGCAGGCCGCACGCGGCGCCTGGAACGATGGGGCCATGACCCAGCCCGACTTCGACGCCGACCTGCCCGCGGCCATCGGCGAGGCGCTGACCGAGTTCCTCCGCGACTCGAGCGAGTCGATCGGGCGGACCGAACCCGCGTTCACCGGCGCCACCGACGCGTTGCGGGAGTTCGTGCTCGGCGGCGGCAAGCGATTGCGGCCGACCTTCGCATGGTGGGCCTGGCGTGGGGCCGGTGGCGCCGCGACCGGAGACGACGCGGCGGGCGTGGTGCGTGCCGTGTCGAGCCTCGAACTGATCCAGGCGTGCGCCCTGATCCACGACGACGTGCTGGACTCCTCCGACTCCCGCCGTGGCTGCCCGACAGTGCACGTGGCGTTCGCGGACGAGCACGCGCGGGGCGGCTGGCTCGGTTCGGCCGAGCAGTACGGGCTGGCCGCGGCGGTCCTGATCGGCGACCTCGCACTCGCGTGGGCCGACGACATGTTCGCCGACGCGCCGCTGCCCGCCGACGTGCTGCGCAGGGCGCGGCCCGCGTGGCGGGCGATGCGCTCGGAGGTCCTGGCCGGCCAGTACCTCGACGTGCGCACCCAGGCCACGGGCGATGCGTCGGTGGACGCCGCGCTGCGCATCGACCTGCTCAAGACGGCCGCCTACACGGTGCAGCGGCCGTTGCACCTCGGCGCGGCGCTGGCGGGCGCGGGTGACGACGTGATCGACCCGCTGCTCTCGTTCGGCGGCGACATCGGCGTGGCGTTCCAGCTGCGCGACGATCTGCTCGGCGTGTTCGGAGACCCTGCGGTCACCGGCAAGCCCGCCGGTGACGACCTGCGCGAGGGCAAGCGGACACTGCTGGTCGCGCTCGGCCTGCAGCACGCGGGCGAGGGGTCCGAGGCAGCGCGGGTCATCGACGCCGCCCTCGGCGACGCTCAGCTGACCGACGCCACCGTCGACCGGGTGCGCGAGGTACTCACCGACGTCGGTGCCGTCGCCGAGGTGGAGCGCCGCATCGAGACGCTCACCGACTCGGCGCTGACCGCGTTGGACACCGCGGGTCTGGCCGATCCGGCGCCGAAGCGGCTCACCGAACTCGCCGTCAAGGCGACCCAGCGCTCCCGCTGATGCGAGCCGCACCCATGCTCTGCCGATCGAGGACCTGCCGGCCGACTGCGCACGCGAGGACGAGGAATCACTGATGCGGACGGTTTCCGGGGCCACCGACCGGGTGGTCGTGGTCGGTGCGGGCCTGTCCGGGCTGTCGGCGGCACTGCACCTGACCGGCGCAGGCCGGGAGGTCACCGTGCTCGACCGGGCACCCCGGCCGGGTGGGCGCGTGGCCACCGAGACGATCGGCGGCCACGCGTTCGACACGGGCGCCACGGTGCTGACGATGCCGGAGCTGCTGGACGAGGCGTTCGCCGCGGTGGGCGAGAAGACCGCCGACCGGCTGACCCTGACTCGCCTCGACCCGGCGTACCGGGCACATTTCGCCGACGGTTCGACGCTGAACCTGCACACCGAACCGGAGGCGATGGAGGAGGAGCTGCGCGCGGTGGTCGGCCCGCACGAGGTGGCGGGCTACCGCAGGCTGCGCCGGTGGCTGACCGAGCTGTACACGGCCGAGGCCGAGCACTTCATCGGCGGCAATTTCGACAGTCCGTTCGACCTGCTGCGCTCCGACGCACGGCCCGCACTGGCCCGGCTCGTCGCACTGGGCGGATTCGGCAGGCTGTGGCCGAAGGTCGCCGGGCTGGTCACCGACGACAGGGTGCGCAGGCTGTTCTCCTTCCAGGCCCTGTATGCCGGGCTCGAGCCGCGGCGGGCACTCGGTGCGTACGGGGCCATCCCGTTCATGGACACCGTGGGCGGCGTGTCCTATCCGGAAGGGGGCATGGGCGCTATCGCCACCGCGATGGCGGGCGCCGCCGAGCAGGCCGGCGCCACCGTCCGCACGGGCACGCAGGCGGCATGGCTCGAGCGCGTCGGCGACCGGGTACGCGCGGTGCGCACCAGTGACGGCGAACGCATCCCGTGCGACGCCGTCGTCCTCGCGACGGAGCTCGCGGCGGCCTACCGCCTGCTCGGCATCCACCCGCGCAGGCCGGTCCGGCCCCGGTACTCGCCGTCGGCGGTCGTGCTGCACGGCGAGACGTCGCGCAGCTGGGACGCGCTGGACCACCACACGATCTTCTTCGGCGGCGCCTGGCACGAGACGTTCCGTGAGATCGTCCGCGACGGCAGGCTGATGAGCGATCCGTCGCTGCTGGTCACCCGGCCCACTGCGACCGATCCGACGCTCGCCTCCGGCGGACGCCAGCTCGTGTCCGTGCTGGCCCCGGCACCGAACCTGCGCACCGGACCGTTGGACTGGCCGCGGATCGCTCCTGCCTACCGCGACGAACTGGTGCGCACCCTGCAGGACCGCGGCCTGGACGGCTTCGCCGGCGAGTTCCGCCTCCACCGCATGGACACCCCGCAGGACTGGGCCGCCGACGGCATGGCGGCGGGCACGCCGTTCTCGCTCGCCCACACACTCGCCCAGACCGGTCCGTTCCGTCCGGGCAATCTCGTGCGCGGTGCGGCCAACGTCGTCCTCGCCGGATCCGGCACCCGGCCGGGCGTGGGAATCCCGCCGGTGCTGATCTCCGGACGGCTCGCGGCCCAACGCATCACCGGCGCCGCGACGTCGGAGCGGCCCTGACGACAGTGGCTTCCGCACACCCGACCACCGCGACGAGCCGGTACCCGATGTCCGGCCGGTCCCTGGCCCCGGCCTTCCGTGCCTGCCGGCGGATCGCCGCCCGGCACGGCCGCACCTACTTCCTCGCCACCCTGTTGCTGCCCGCCCACGCGAGGCCTGCCACCTACGCGCTGTACGCGTTCGCGCGGCAGGTGGACGACGCCGTCGACCTGCCCGGCGGCGATCCGCACCGGGCACTCGACGACGCCGCGCGACTGCTCGACGACGTCTACGCCGGCCGCGTGACCACCGGACCGGTCGCGACCGCACTGGCCGCCACGGTGCACCGGTACGACCTGCCGCGCGTCTGGTTCGACGCGTTCCTGCACTCGATGCGAATGGACCTGCACACGGCCGAGTACGCCACGTTCACCGCGCTCGGCGAGTACGTCCACGGCTCGGCGCGCGTCATCGGCCTCCAGATGCTGCCGGTGCTCGGCACGACGGTGCCGCAGGCCGAGGCCGAACCGTACGCCGCGGCACTGGGCGAGGCCTTCCAGCTGACGAACTTCCTACGGGACGTGGGTGAGGACCTGCGCCGCGGCCGGGTGTACCTGCCGGCCGAGGAACTCGCCGCGTTCGATGTGGACAGACAGCTGCTGGAATGGTCCCTGGCCACCGGCAGGCCCGACCCACGGATCCGCCGTGCGCTGCAGGCGCTGGTCGCCCACAACCGTGCGGTCTATCGCAGAGCGCGGCCGGGCATCGCACTCCTGCGGCCCGAGGCCCGCCCGTGTGTGACCACGGCATTCACGCTGTACCAGGGCATTCTCGACGAGATCACGGCCGCCGACTACGACGTGCTCGGCCGCCGGGTCGTGGTCGACGGGAAACGCCGCGCCGGCGTGGCCGCCCGCGCGTTCCTCGGCAGGCTGACCAGCCTCAGCCCGTGACGATCCCACCGTGAACTGTCTTCGCGTGTTCTGCGTTCAGCACCGCGTGTTCTGCACTCGGCCACGGGTGTTCTGCATGGCCGCGCGTGTGTTCCGCTCCGCCCGTCGCCCGGCCACCACCCCTCGACGACGCGCTACCGCGCGACCGCATCCTCGCGCGTGGCCTGCACTGTGCTGACGCGGCCGAACGAGCGGTCCACGTGATCGACCTCCCGGGCGTCGGCGAACCCGGCGCCGGAGAGCAGCTCGACGAGCCCATTGCTGACGCTGCGTGCCACCACCGGACCTTCCTCCCCCTTCGCACGCAGCAGCCGCCTCAGTCCCCGCACGGCCTGCAACGGTCCGTGGCCGTGCCCGTGGCCGTGGCCGTGCCCGTGGCCGTGGTCGTGGCCGTGGTCGTGGCCGTGGCCGTGGCCGTGGCCCGCGTCCTGCTCACCCGGAGCCGGCCCGGCGAAATCGACGATGGTCACGGTCCCGCCCGGCCGGAGCACCCGGAAGGCCTCGTGGGCGAACGCCGTCCGGTCCTCGTCGGCGAGGTGGTGCAGCGCCAGCGCCGAGATGACGTGGTCGAACGAACCGTCGTCGGCGGGCAACCGGTCGGCGTACCCCTGGGTCAGGGTGAGCGGCACCCGGCGACGGCGGGCCTTGCGGGCCGCCCGGCGCAGCGCACCGCCGTCCGGGTCGATGCCGGTGACCCGCGCACGCGGCGTCGCCTCGAGCAGGGTGAGCGCGAGGTTGCCGGTGCCGCATCCGACGTCGAGCACCGCCTGGCCGGGCCGGACCCCGGCGACACCGACACCGCGCCGGTGCAGCTGCGCGACGCCGAGTGCGCGGGAGAACACGTCGTAGATCGGCATCAGCCAGGCCTTGCCCATGCCGGGCAGAAACGTGCGGTCCCGCTCGGCGGCGGTGCGTTCATCGACGATGTGTACGTCGCTCATGGTCTGCTCCTCGCATCGTGTGCCGTATCGGGTGGCGCGCTGTATCGAATGGCGCGGGTGTCCGAGCGTTATGGGTGTCCCAACTCCAGGATTGGACATTTCATGGCAGACCGGCAGGACATATCTTGGTAGGCATGGCACATTCGTCGGGTACGACCGACTCCCCGGGCTCCGACACCCCGGGCTCCGACTCCCGGGACGCCGACTCCCCTGCCGCTGACTCCCCGCCCCCGCCCGCCGGATCCGACGGGGTGGTCGGCGGCACGCGGCAGCTGCGGACGATGCGGGCGGACGGCACTCCCGTCTACCGCCACCGCCAGCCGGTGAGCATGCCCGCCGTGGCGGTGAACCGGCTCGGCCCCACGGCATCGGCTGCGGCCGACGCCGCGCGGGACACTCCCGGCCCGCCGGAACACCGCCACGCACACGACTTCCTCGTCCTGACCTACGTCGAAGCCGACGCCGGTGCGATCGAGGTCGACGGCGCGTCCAGGCCGCTGCGGGCAGGCGAGGTCCACGCGCTACTGCCGGGACAGGTCGTGAAGCCG
This sequence comes from Prauserella sediminis, assembly GCF_014195435.1. Classification (NCBI taxonomy): domain Bacteria; kingdom Bacillati; phylum Actinomycetota; class Actinomycetes; order Pseudonocardiales; family Pseudonocardiaceae; genus Prauserella; species Prauserella sediminis. The sequence goes on from NZ_JACIBS010000001.1 coordinate 71,458, forward strand.
GTGGTGACGACCTCGCCTGCCGGCGGCCGCGCGTGGTCGGTCTCGTTCGTCCCCGACGCCGTTCCCGCGCTGGCCTCGGTGTCGCCGCTGTCCTGGACCCGGCATCCGCTGCTTTCCCTGTTCGCACCGCAGGCGGGCGTCGCGCTGGTTCCCGAACCGGACCGCGACCGCTGGTCCCGGCACCTGGCCGACCTCGCCGCCGAACTGGCCGCACCGGAGCGCCTCGGTGCGCGGGAGGCGGTGACGAGCCTGCTCACCCGCGTGCTGGTCGACGCGGCTCGGCTGGCCCCGCGGCAGCCCGACACGCGGGACGCGCTCGTGGAGCGGGTGTTCGACCGCATCGAGGAGACGTTCCGCGAGCCGATCTCCACCGCGGACGTGGCGGCCGCACTCGGGTACACGCCAGGGCATCTGACGACCCTCGTCCGGGAGCGCACCGGCAGGCCACTGCTGGAGTGGATCACCGAGCGCCGGTTGACCGAGGTGCGCCGGCTGCTGCGCGAGACCGACCTGCCGCTCGGGGTCGTGGCCGCGCGCACCGGGCTGCGCGACGCGTCGTACCTGGTGCGCCGCTTCCGCGGGCACTACGGCGTCACCCCGCAGCGCTGGCGCGAGGCGCAGACCCGGTAGAACCCGGCGGCCAGCGCGCCTGCGTCGCCGCCGCGACAAGCAGGCACGCCGTCAGCGACCACGCCGCGAGCGCGGTCCTCCCGGCCACGCCGTCGATCTTCAGGCTCGCGCCGATCGTGAACAGCCGCGCGCACCTCCAGTCCGCGCCGCTACGGCTCGGCCCGGTGCGTCACCCGCGAACGCGTCGCGGCGCACCGCAGACGCGACTGAGGGGCAGACACGACTGAGGACCGCGCGGCGTCGGAGTCCGCGCGGCTGGAGTGAACCCGCCGGTCAGAACGCCATCGCCTGGGCGCGGCGTTTGACCTCGGTGCCGTGGCTGGTGCGCAGGGCGTTGATCGGCGTCGCTCCGGGCAGCGACTCGTCCTCGGCGAACAGCCAGCGCAGCATCTCGGTGCGGGTGAAACCGGCGTCCGACAGCACCGTGATCGTGCCGGCCAGACCCTTGATCACCGCACCGTCCCGCAGGAAGTCGGCCGGAATCATCAGGTCGCCGTCCCTGCGGACGGCGATGAGGTGGCCGTCCCGGAGCATCTGCCGGACCTTGTTCTGCGCCACGTTCAGCGTCTCCGCGACCTCGGCCACGGGTACGACCGCGACGTCGGCATCGAGCACATCGTCAGCCAGAGGGATTGCACTCACATGCTCCACCCTGCCACACGCCGCGCCGCCGGAGCGGGCGTGCCAGGCCAATGGCGTAGCGGGGACACCGGGTATCACCCGCATCGCCCGGCCGTAGGATCCCACGGTGTGACACGGACGGACGAAAACCTCGTCGGAGCGCTGCTCGACCGGCGGTACCGCGTGGACGGGCTGCTCGCACGCGGTGGGATGTCGTCGGTGTACCGCGGCCTCGACACCCGACTCGATCGGCCCGTGGCCATCAAGATCATGGACTCGCGGTTCGCCGACGACCGCAGCTTCGTCGAACGGTTCGAACGCGAGGCCCGCTCGGCGGCGAAACTGCACCATCCGCACGTGGTCGCCGTCCACGACCAGGGCTTCGACGGCACACCCGGCACCGAGCAGCGGCGCGCGTTCCTGGTCATGGAGCTCGTCGACGGCGGCACGCTGCGCGACCTGCTCGACGAGCGCGGGGCCCTGACCCTGCCGCAGGTGCTGACGATCGCCGAGGACGTGCTGTCCGCACTCGGCGCCGCGCACGCGGCGGGTCTGGTGCACCGCGACGTCAAGCCCGAGAACGTCCTCATCGGCCGCGGTGGCCAGGCGGGCAGCGGAGTGGTCAAGGTCGGCGACTTCGGCCTGGTCCGCGCCGTCGCCGCCACGGCCAACACGACGGGCAGCGTCATCCTCGGCACCGTCGCCTATCTGTCGCCGGAGCAGGTGACGAGCGGTTCGGCCAGCGAACGCGGCGACGTCTACTCGGTGGGCATCCTGCTGTACGAGATGCTCACCGGCCACGTGCCCTACACCGCGGACACGCCGATCTCCGTGGCCTACCGCCACGTCAACGACGACGTCCCCGCGCCGAGCGCCTCCCGTGCCGATCTGCCGCCCGCACTCGACGATCTCGTCCTGCGCGCGACCCGTAGGGACGGCGAGGCCCGGCCCGCCGACGCGACGGAGTTCCTCGAACAGCTGCGCGAGATCCGCGGCCAGCTGGGCATCCAGCGGACCGCCGTGCCGATCCCGGCGCCGCAACGGCCGCCCCAGCCCCCGCCTCCCGGGCCCACGGGATCCGAGGAGACGACCCCACCCGAATCCGACGCCGAGCGCACCGTCCCGGCGATGCAGGCGGTGACCGCGCCGACGGCAGGCGGCCCGACCGGCACTCAGGCCCTGCCCCGGTCCACCGCCGCCGCGGCCCCTGCTCCCGACGACACGTCCGGCGACCAGCCCGCGACGTCCCACCGGCGCGGCCGGTGGCTCGCGCTGTGGCTCGTGGCGGCCCTGCTGCTGGTGGGCGGTGTGGCCACGGGCGGCTGGTGGCTGTTGTCGGGCCGGTACGTCGACGTGCCCGACATCTCCGGCATGGACCGGCAGCAGGCCACGCAGGCGCTCCAGAACGCCGAGCTGACGCCGACGTTCGAGGAGGAACGGCACAACACGGTGCCGAGCGGCACCAGCATCCGCACCGACCCGCCCGCGGGTGCGCAGGCCTTGCGGGGCGACCGGGTGACGGTGATGGTCTCGCTCGGCAAACCGGTGGTGCCGGACATCCAGCCCGGCACGTCGGTGGAGCAGGCCCAACAGGCGATCGAGCAGGCACAGCTGACGCCGACCCGCGACGAGAACACCGACCAGTACAGCACCGACGTCGAAGAGGGCGCGGTCATCTCGGTGTCTCCACAGCCCGGCACCCAGGCCAACATCGGCGCCAACGTCGCCGTAGTCGTGTCGAAGGGCCCGGAGCCACTCCCCGTGCCGTCGGTGACGGGCATGCCCCGGGACGAGGCGTTCACGACGCTGCAGGAGGCCGGGTTCGAGCCGTACGACGCCGGTGAGGATTTCTCCGACGAGGTCGCGGGCGGCCACGTCGTGCGCACCGAACCCGCGAGCGGCGACACCGTCGACCAGGGATCGCGCATCGGCGTCTACGTGTCCAACGCGGTCGACGTGCCGGATGTGACGGGCAGGCCGCTGCCGGATGCCCGGCAACTGTTGTCCGACGCGGGCCTGTCGGTGGCCGGTGACTCCGGTGATGGCGACGACGGCGGGCTCGGCGGCGACCGTTTCGTGTTGGTCGTCGGCCAGGACCCCGAGGCGAGAACCAGGGTGAAGCGGGGCTCGAAGGTCACCCTCTCGACGCTTCCGTGACCCCCGATAATGTGACGTCGCACCCACACCCCTCAAGCCGCGCGGTGGGATGCGCCGACAACGACGACGGGGATCGACACCAGCCCTGCCGGACGTTTCCGGGTCGGTAACACGACGACCACGTCGGCGTCACGTGCGGCTGGTGCACTGATACCCAGCCGCACGTACCCATCTTCCGGGAGATTCCTATGGCACCGGAACGGCTCAGCGCACTGGACACGGCCTTCCTCTGTCTGGAAGGCGACGCGACACCGATGCACATGGGCGCGGTCGCGACGTTCCGTCCCCGCCGTGACTGGGACGCCGACCACGTCGCGGGGCTGCTCGCCGAACGCGCCGCCCGCATTCCGCGTCTCCGGCGGCGGGTGCGGACCGGTCTGCTTCCGCTCAGCAGCGCCCACTGGGAGGACGACCCGTCGTTCGACCCGGCCCGCCACGTGGCCGTCAGCAGCCTGTACGACCGATACGCCGCCGATCCGCTCGCGACCTTCGCCGAACACTGGATCGCCGAACCGCTCGACCTCAATCGTCCACTGTGGAGCGTGCAACTCGTGACGGGCCTGCCGGACGGGGATTTCGCCCTGCTGGTGAAGTTCCATCACGCGCTCGCCGACGGGATGGGTGCGGTCGAACTCGCCCTCGCGCTGCTCGACGACATCACGCTGCCGTGGCAACGCCGTCCCGCCGACGACGAGCCCGAGGAGACGTCGCGGTCGCCGCTCGGTGCGGTGGCGGACACGGCGGCCGCACTGCTCGGCCAAGCGGCCGAATCCGCCGGCATCGCCGGGTCGATCGTCACGTCGGCCAGGCCGTTTCCGCTGTCGCCCACCGCGACCGTCAACTCGCCGAGCCGCCGGATCGGCCTCGTGCGGCTACCCGGCAGCGATATCCGCACCGTCCGCACGGCACACGGCGGCACGACCCACGACGTGGTCCTCGCGGTGCTGGCGGGCGCACTGCGCGAGTGGATGATCAACCGTGGCCAGCGCGCGGACGCGCGGTCGCTGCGCGCGCTCGTGCCGGTGAGCCTCCGAGGTCGCGACAGCCGCGACACCGGCAACAGCCTGTCCGGCTACCTGTGCGATCTGCCCGTCGAGGTGGACGATCCGGTCGAGCGGCTGCGTCTCGTGCGCGAGGCGATGGCCCGCAACAAGGAGGCCGGGCCGACGCGGGGCGCTGGCGCACTGCCGGTGCTGGCGAACCGCCTGCCTGCGGGGCTGCACCGGCTGGCGGCGAAAGCCGCCGGACAGGCCGCACCACTGCTGTTCGACACGGTCGTGACGACGGTGCCGGTGCCGAGCATCCCGCTGTCACTCGCGGGGGCACGGCTGCGGGAGGTGTACCCGTTCGTGCCGTTGGCTCCGCACCAGTCGGTGGGCATCGCCGTGGCGACGTACCGCGACGGCGTGCACGTCGGACTGCAGGCCAACGGCCACGCTGTCAGCGACGTCGGTTCACTGGCCGACGCGGTGACCAAGTCGATGGCGCGGCTGCAGCTGGAGTCGTGACCCGGATGGGCCGGGGACCGTTCCCCGGCCCATCCGGGAGCACCGTCAGGAGCGCAGCATCTCCGCGACGAGGAACGCCAGCTCGAGCGACTGCTGGGTGTTCAGCCGCGGGTCGCACGCGGTCTCGTAGCGGCCGGACAGGTCGAGGTCGGAGATGTCCTGCGCCCCGCCGAGGCATTCGGTGACGTCCTCGCCGGTCAGCTCGATGTGCACACCACCGGGGTAGCTGCCGAGCCGGTTGTGGACCTCGAAGAAGCCCTGCACCTCGTCGACGACCCGGTCGAAGTGGCGCGTCTTGTAGCCGTTGGACGTCTCGTGGGTGTTGCCGTGCATCGGGTCGCACTGCCAGATGACCTTGTGGCCGGAGCTTTCGACCTTCTCCACGATCGCGGGGAGCACCTCGCGGACCTTGCCGTTGCCCATGCGCGAGATCAGGGTAAGCCGGCCCGGCTCGTTGCGCGGGTCGAGCCGTTCGACGTACTCGACGGCCTGTTCCGGCGTGGTCGTCGGGCCGATCTTGAGGCCGATCGGGTTGGACAGCATCTCGGCGAACGCGATGTGCGCCCCGTCGAGCTGACGGGTCCGCTCGCCGATCCACAGGAAGTGCGACGAGAGGTTGTACAGCTTCGGGTCGGACGAGGACGGGTCGTCGAGGCGCAGCATGGCGCGCTCGTAGTCGAGCAGCAGCGCCTCGTGACTGGCGAAGATCTCGGTGCTGTGCAGCGAGCTGTCCTGCACCCCGCACGCCGACATGAAGCGCAGTCCGCGGTCGATCTCGGCGGCCAGCGCCTCGTAGCGCTCCCCCGCGGGCGAGGTGCGGACGAAGTCCTTGTTCCAGTCGTGCACCTGGGCCAGGTCGGCCATTCCGGCGCCGGTGAGGGCGCGGACCAGGTTCATCGCGGCGCCGGCGTTCGCGTAGGCGCGGATCATGCGGCCGGGGTCGGGCACCCGCAGCTCCGGCTCGGCGGCCAGCGAGTTGACGATGTCACCCCGGTAGACGGGCAGCCCCAGCGCATCGGTCGACTTGGACCGCGGCTTGGCGTACTGCCCTGCGATGCGGCCGACCTTCACCACGGGCAGGCTGGCCCCGTAGGTGAGCACGACGGCCATCTGCAGCAGGGTGCGCAGGTTGGCGCGGATGTGCGGCTCGGTGTTGGACTCGAACGTCTCGGCGCAGTCACCGCCCTGCAGCAGGAACGCCTCACCGCGGGCCACCATGGCGAGCCGTTCGCGCAGCCGGTCGACCTCGGCGGGCATGGTGATCGGCGGCACGCTCTCGAGCAGCGACCGGACACCCTTGACGTTGTCGGCGTCGGGCCATTCCGGCTGCTGGGCAGCGGGCCGGGCGAGCGCGTCGTCGAGCTGCTCGCGCAGCGGGGCGGGCAGCGGGGGCAGCGAGGGCAAGGCGTCGAGGGGGACGTCCACAGTCCAGTTCACGTCACCCAGCATACGAATGTCACATGCCGGGACGGCCCCGCCCCACGTCGGAAGCCTGCTGCGGGACGCGCGCGAAGCCCGCGGTCGGACGATCGCGCCCGTCGCGAGCCCGCTCACGAGGGCGGCGCCACACGATGGGAGAACGCGGCGGGCCGCGATGTGAATCACCCACCGGATGCTGCGACGGGCCCGCCTGGCCGGCCGGGTGCGCACCCCGCGCGCGACGAGCGTCCGGCAGGTGAGGGCCACCGCGACCCCTCCACGCCAGGCACATGCCCCAGCGGGTTCTGCACGCGCCGAGTCGGGAAACGGGACGGTATCACCCGTCCGGACGTCCACAGTGGACCTGACCTACGGGTCGCGGATCCACCGTGGACGACCGGTCGTGAGCGCGGCGGCACCGGCGGCCGGTTCCACCGGTGCCACGTGAGCGACCTACGCGGCCGACGCCTGCTCGTACACCGCCTCGGCCTCGTCACCGAAGTACGGGCCGAACATCACGTTGGGCAGGAAGGTGTAGCCGAAGCTGTTCACCGATTCCTGGACGCCCGTTCCCGTCTCCGGGTCGAAGCTGCTGAACCACGGGCCGCCACTGGAGCCGCCGGTCATGTCGCAGTTCATGCCGTGGTCGTCGGTCAGCAGCGGATCGGTGAACGTGCTGCCGCTGCAGTAGGTCAACGTGCTGCCGTCGTACGGGTCGGCGGCCGGGTAGCCGAACGCATACATCTCCTGACCACGCTCGCCGTTGAAGGCGATCTGCTGCGTGCCGACCGTGTCGGCGACGGTCCTGCCGTCCTTCTCCTCGACGACGGCCATACCGACGTCGTGGTTCATGTCCTCGTCGGATTCCCACTGCGGTGTGGTCATCGTCTGCTCGGCGGCCCACTCTCCGTGTGGCGCGTCACCGTTGTCGTAGCCGGGCACGAACACCCAGTCGGTGTGCCAGGTTCCCTGGTACTTCACGCAATGGCCCGCGGTCACGACGACGCTGCCGTTGCCGCTCTCGACGACGTTGCCACTGCACGACGCGTCCTGGCCGTCCATCTTGAAGAACACCCGGCCCGCGGTCTTCGTGACCTCGCCACCGCCGGTCCACTCGTCGCCTGTGGAGGAGGCCTGCTGAGACGGAAGCAATCCCTTTACGGCGCTGGCCAGGCCACCCGTGAGTCCAGTTGCGGACGACAACACCTTGTCCAGCGGCATGGCCGACCGCATCCGCTGCGGCGTCCAGTCCGCGGCATCGGCATCCATCCGGTTCACCGCGACGTCGCCGGACGAATCCGGCGTCTGCCCTTCGGCTGCGGCCGGCATGGCCACCATCGATGTCACCATCGCGGCGCCTGCCGCCACCGCGGCGACTCTTCGAACTCCTCGTGCCCAACGCAACCGCACGATCACGCCTCCTTGTCGGAGATTCACAGAACCCCGTAAGAGTGACGTGGGCAACAACCATTTTGTACCGCCGAGTAACCCAGCTCCCACGCCGCCGAACCGGCTCCCCTACTAGCCCGAACAGAGCAGTGATTCATGGACGGTTCAGCCGAATCGCGTGTCAACCATCACGCTGCAGAACCGCGGCGACGACACGTTCGTATCCCTGGGTGAACGGCATGATCGCCGCCTTCCGAGCGCGTTCGCGACGGATGATGCCGGCGGTGCCGATCACAGTGCCCATCAGCAGGACGGCACACCCGACGCCGAGCACGAGCGCGGTCGTGCCGCCGTCGCCGAACAGCCTCCCCGCGGTCACCAGCACGACCAGCAACGTCAGCCCGCTGAGCACGGCCAGCGCAGCGAACCGGTTGGTCGCCTTCCGGTGCGCCTGGTGCGCCGCACGGGTCTCGTTCAGCGTGACCGTGGACAACGGGTCCACGCCCAGCTCACGCCGCACCTGCGCCGCGACCTCACGCGCCTGCGGGTACTCGCGCAGCTCCGCCAGTGACGGGCCCGTGACGAACAACGAGTCACGCCGGTCGACGCTCGCCGTCCCGGGACGCGTAAGCACCCAGTACGTATCGCCGCGTTCCTGTGCCACCGACCGGAACGTCCACCCGTGTGCCTCGGCGAGTTCGCGGCAGCGACGCCACGACGACCGCGGGATACCCGAGACCTCGACCCGCGCCGTACCGCCGAGATCCGGGCGCAACGCGTCGAGCCGGGCCAGGAACTCCGACTCGGCGTTCGCCGCGTCGCGTTCGGTCACCCCTGCTCCTGACCGGGCAGTGCCCGCTGGAAGTTCAACTGGCGGTTGTTCAGTCCCGAGTAGCCCGTCCACCGGTAGCCGTTCGCCTCGGCCAGCTCGCGCACCGCGTCGTCGTTCACGCCGCTCCGATAGCCGGACAGGATCGACGTTGCCCCGGTCGGCGTCTCCTCGTTCCGCAGCTTCTCCAGCACCTGCTGCTTACGCTGTTCGATCGGGGTTCGCCGCTGCTGGACGGTGGCGTACCCAGCGATCCCAACGACGGCCAGCGCCAGCGCGCAGAGCAGGCCGAAAAAGATCCAGAGTGCGATGTCCATCTCAGCCGTCCGTCTCAGCCATCCAGCACATTGCCGATCCTGCCGGGCTCATCAGCGCCTTCCGCCCAACGGATCGTCTTGCAGATCTCAGCCATCATCTCGACGTAATCGTCCCAGTCCCAGAGGCACTCCGTGCTCAGTGCGAAGAAGGCCAACTGACCACGGTCGACGAGCGGGAAGATCACCTGAATCTGGCGCACGTGACGGGTCGTGTCGGTAGGTTCACCCGTCACACGCACCGGGTTTCGGAATCTGTCGTCCTCCACGACGACCAAGCAGCGGCCGATCTCCAGATCGACATACTGAGCCCGGGCGTTCTTGCGCTCTCGGCGGATCGCTTCGAGGACCGGCTCCAGCGGCTGCCGAAGACGTCCCGGCACATCTCGCGTCAGAACGCTGAACTGGGCCATCGACGCGGCATTCGGCTCACGGTCGGAACGCCCCACGAACGTCGCCGCGTAGAGGACACCCTCGTCGAGCATCCGCTCGACCGCATACTGATTGGCCATGACCACGTGGAGCAGCTGCTCACCGGACAAGCCCGGCAAACTCGATTCCAGCTGCTCCTGCAACCGGGTCGCACGGGTAGCCGCATCCGCCGTAAGGTCTGCCGGCCGGAACTCGGCGGGCAACGTGAACGCCAGCGGGAAACGCTGCTGCGGATTCACAGTGTCAGTTTCGAACGTCATCAACATCAACCTTCATGCCGCACGGAATTCCGTCTCAGCCGACCGCCCTGGCGAAGCCGGCGAGTGAACTCCCCAGGTCGCTGAGTGCGGATCCGGTCTGACCCCACTGGCCCACGCTCTGCAGGCCGGCCATGCCGCCGGCGACATAACCGGTGCCGCTCTTGATCGCGTCGGTGGTCTCGTTGCCGACCGCCATGTCCACGCCGGTCGGCACTTGCGAACCCAGGCTGAAGGTGTTCTGCACCGTCTTGGCGATGGTGTCGGCGTTGCCGCCGACCGTGCTTGCCACCTTCTCGCCGAGCGAGCTCATCACCTGCGCGGGCTTGGCGACCTGTCCGGCTTCCTGCAGCAGCACTTTGCCACCACTCATCGCCGCGGGCGCCAACCCGTCCACCACCTGCAGCGAGTCGGTGGCCATCGACATTCCCTTCGACACGGCGCCGACGCCGGGGAGCACGCCGAGCACGTCCGCCCCCAGGCCGACCCACGCGCCAGGTTCGTCCCACTTCTCTTCCTTGATCATCTCGCCACCGTGTGCGGCGAGGGCGACACCACCGGCGACCAGCGCGATCGGCCCCGTCACCGGAGCAAGCACGGGAATGAAGGACAAGGCGCCCGCGACCGCGGAGATCATCCCGGCGACGTCGCCGATCTCACCGAGGTGGTCGCCGATCCAGTCGCCCGCCTGCGCGAAGACGTCCCCGACCGATTCCCAGAACCCGCCCGGCGCTTCGTACGCGGCATCTTGGAGCTTCTCGGCACAGGTCCGGGCGTCGTCCTCCCACGTGTCCTTCAGGTCGCGTGCCTTCTTGCGAATGTCGTCGACCTTGCCCCAGGCCTCGCCCGCAGCCCGCTTGGCTTCAGCTGCGGCATTCGCCTCGGTCACCTGTTGTTGCCGTGCCGAATCGACGGACGCGGGATCACTACCGCTGGCGATCGGCGTGTTGGCCTGAGCGGCAGCCTGCTGCGCAGCGACGTCGGCCTGTTCCGCCTTCTCGATGGCCTTGCGGCACTCCTCCTCCAGCTTCCCGGCCTTACCCTGATGCTGCGTCAGGGCGTCCTTCCAGGCCGACAACGCCTTGCCGGCATCTCGCAACGACGTGTGCGCGGCATCGAGATACTCGGGCAGCTCACCGACCTTGTCGGCGAAGGCCTTCGCCGCCTCACCGGTCCAGGTGTCCTTCTTGTCCTGGATCGAGGTGATGACTTCGTGTGCCTCTTTGGCGTAGACACTCGTGTCGGTCATCCGCTTCGCCAGACCGCCCACGGTTTTCGGGTTTCCCGGAGCAGGGTCGAAGCCGAGAGAGGGGAACTGCTCGTCAGTCATCGCCGCCCCCGTTCAGCCCCGCCGACTCGATACCCTGAGCCATCTTGCTGAGACTGGCCTGCAGGTCACTTTCGACGTCGGCGTAGGCCTTCTGTGCGTCCGAGAGCCCGCCACGAATCTCGTCGACGGCCTCCCGCAGCTTGCTCAGGCCTTCTTTCCACTCGGACCGGAAGTGCTCGCAGGCTTCGTTCAGCTCGGCCGTCCCGATCGAGTCCTCCGCGGCGTCGGCCAGCTTCTTGGTGGCCGTATCGATGTTCTCGCAGGTCCGGTCCAGATCTTTGCCCAACGCCTCGAGTCCGCCCACGTCCACGGTGAAGTCCGTCATCGCCCCCAAGCTCCTCCGATATCCATCAGTGACGTGGCGGCGTTGATCTTAACGACCGACCATCCCCCGTCTGCGCGAGGTAGACACGGATGGCGCGGGGCAACGGGCTACCGCGGAACGTCGGGTCGACATCGTCGTCGACGGGCAGCCACGCGTCTTTCGGCTCTGGGACGCCGACGACCGATGGTACGCAGCTTCGGAGGCCGGCGACCGGCACGCGATCGTCATCGCCGCCCGCCACGTCGACCCCGCCGACGTCACACTGGTACCGATTCGGGACATCGAGCCGTACCTGGCCGGCCGACGGGAATGGATCCGTGCCCGCAGACAGAGCGGATGATCCGTTTCCCGATCTCGAAATCCACCCTCGAGCCTGCCTGTCCGAATGAGCTGTCCCGAGAACCCGCCTCGCACGGAACGGGGAGCCGGAGCCCGTGCGGCACCGACTCCCCGTACGTCCACATCAGACTAGTCCACATCAGACCAGTCCATCGGACCAGCCGTCAGACGACCGCCAGCGGGATGGCCGTGGGATGTACCGGTGACGGCAGGTCCGACCCGCCGGTCAGGTAGGCATCCACCGACGCGGCCACCGAACGGCCCTCGGCGATCGCCCACACGACCAGCGACGCGCCCCGGTGGGCGTCGCCGCACACGAACACTCCCGGCGCGCCGGTCTGCCAGTCCGCGCCGCACGACACGGTGCCACGCCGGTTCAGCGACAGTCCGAGGTCGTCGATCAGCCGCATGTGCTCGACGCCTTCGAACCCGATCGCCAGCAGCACCAGGTCGGCGGGCACTTCCTGCACCTCGTTGCTGGTGGGCACGACCTCGCGCCGACCCGTCTCCGGGTCCTTCTCCACCCGCACCGTGTGCAGCTCGGCCGCCCGCACCCTGCCGTTGTCGTCGCCCACGAACCGCTTGACGGCGACCGCGAACAGCCGCTCCCCCGTCTCCTCGTGCACCGGGTAGGTACGCAGGATGTACGGCCACGTCGGCCACGGCGACCGGTCGTCGTCGCGGGAGTGCGGCGGCTCCGGATATTGGTCGAGCTGCGTCACCGACAGCGCGCCCTGGCGGATCGCCGTGCCGTAGCAGTCCGCACCCGTGTCACCGCCGCCGATGATCAGCACGTGTTTGCCCTCTGCGGTGATCTCCGCCGGACCGTCCCCCTCACACGCCCGGTTGGCGGGCACCAGATGCTCCATCGCGAGGTGCACACCGTCCAACTCGCGCCCCGGCGTGACCGTGTCGTCCCGGCCGCGCAACGCGCCGACGGCCAGCACCACAGCGTCGTAGGTCTCCCGCAGCTCCGCCACGGTGACGTCGACACCGACCTCGCAGCCGGTGACGAACCTCGTGCCCTCGCTGTGCAGCTGCGCCAACCGCCGATCGAGGACCTTCTTCTCCATCTTGAACTCGGGAATGCCGTACCGGAGCAGCCCGCCGAGCCGGTCGTCCCGTTCGAAGACCGTCACGTCGTGGCCCGCACGCGTCAGCTGCTGCGCCGCGGCCAGCCCCGCAGGACCCGATCCGACGACCGCCACGTGCCTGCCCGTCGCCACCTCGGCCGTGCGCGCCTCGACGTAGCCGGACTCCCACGCCTGCGCGGAAATCGTCTCCTCGACCCGCTTGATCGCCACCGGACCGCCGGACAGCCCCGAGATCGACAGCGTGCACCCGGCCTCGCACGGCGCGGGACACAGCTTGCCCGTGAACTCCGGGAAGTTGTTCGTGGCGTGCAGCCGCTCGCTCGCCGAGAACCAGTCGCCACGGCTCACCAGGTCGTTCCACTCCGGGATCAGGTTTCCCAGTGGGCACCCCGACCGCTCGTTGTGGCAGAACGGGATACCGCAGTCCATACACCGGCTCGCCTGCGTGCGCACCGCCTCGTTGCGCTCCTGCCGGCCCTGGTCCGCGTAGACCTCCTGCCAGTCCTGCATGCGTTCGGACTTCGGCCGTTTCGGCGGCTCCGCGCGCTCGTACTTCAGGAAACCCGTCGGGTCAGCCACGAGCCGCCTCCATGATCGCCTCGTTCACGTCACGCCCCTCGGCACGCGCAGCCTCGGTCGCCTTCAGCACCCGCTTGTAGTCGCGCGGCATCACCTTGGTGAAGGCCGCCGACCGCCGCGGCCAGTCGGCCAGCAGCGAACGCGCCACTGCCGATCCCGTCAGCTCCGCGTGCCGGGCGACGACGCCGCGCAACCACGCCAGGTCATCGGCGCCGGGCTCTTCCAACTCGACCATGCCCGGGTTGACCTTGGCACGGTCCAGGTCCAGCACGTACGCCTCGCCGCCGGACATGCCGGCGGCGAGATTCCGGCCCGACACGCCGAGCACCACTGCCCGGCCCCCGGTCATGTACTCGAAGGCGTGGTCCCCGACACCCTCGGCCACGATCAGCGCACCCGAGTTGCGGACGCCGAACCGTTCGCCGACCTGGCCGCTGAGGAACACCTCGCCGCTCGTGGCGCCGTAGGCGATCGTGTTGCCCGCGATCACCTGGCCCTCGGCGGCGAACACCGCGTCCTCGTGCGGCCGCACGACGATCCGCCCGCCGGACAGCCCCTTGCCGACGTAATCGTTCGCGTCGCCGGTCAGCTCCAGCGTCACCCCCGGCGGCAGGAACGCACCCAGCGACTGCCCCGCCGACCCGGTCAGCGCCACCCGGATCGTGTCGTCCGGCAGGCCCGCGCTGCCGTAGCGGCGCGTGATCTCCGCGCCGAGCAGCGTGCCGACCGTGCGGTTGACGTTGCGCACGGGCAGTTCGAGGCGCAGCGGATGCGCGTCTTCCAGTCCCGCTTCGGCCAGCTGGATCAGCGTGTGATCCAGCGCGTGCTCCAGCCCGTGGTCCTGTTCGCGGAGTTTGCGCCGCGCATTGCCGTACGGCGTCTCCTCGGGCATCGCGAAGATCGGCGCCAGGTCGAGCCCGTCGGCCTTCCAGTGCTCGATCGCCTCGTCGGCACCGAGCACGTCGACCCGGCCGATCGCCTCGTCGAGCGACCGGAAACCGAGGTGCGCCAGGTACTCGCGCACCTCCTGCGCCACGAAGTGGAAGTAGTTCACGACGTGGTCGGCCTGGCCCGTGTAGCGCTCGCGCAGCTCCGGATTCTGGGTGGCGACGCCCACCGGGCACGTGTCCAGGTGGCAGACGCGCATCATGATGCAGCCCGCGACGATCAGCGGTGCCGTGGCGAAGCCGTACTCCTCGGCACCCAGCAGCGCCGCGACGACCACGTCCCTTCCGGTCTTCATCGCGCCGTCCACCTGCACCGTGATGCGGTCGCGCAGGCCGTTGAGCATCAGCGTCTGCTGCGTCTCGGCAAGGCCGATCTCCCACGGGGTGCCCGCGTGCTTCAGCGAGTTCAACGGCGACGCGCCGGTGCCGCCGTCGTGACCGGAGATCAGCACCACGTCAGCGTGCGCCTTCGACACCCCCGCGGCGACCGTGCCCACGCCGAGCGAGCTGACCAGCTTGACGTGCACGCGAGCCCGGTCGTTGGCGTTCTTCAGGTCGTGGATCAGCTGCGCCAGATCCTCGATCGAATAGATGTCGTGGTGCGGCGGCGGGGAAATCAACCCGACCCCCGGCGTCGAGTGCCGGGTCCTGCCGATCCACGGGTACACCTTGTTCGGCGGCAGCTGGCCGCCCTCGCCGGGCTTGGCTCCCTGCGCCATCTTGATCTGGATGTCGTCGGCGGCCACGAGGTACTCGCTCGTCACGCCGAACCGTCCACTCGCGACCTGCTTGATCGCGCTGCGGCGCTCCGGGTCGTACAGCCGCTCGGCGTCCTCGCCGCCCTCACCCGTGTTCGACCGGCCACCGATCCGGTTCATCGCAATGGCCAGGGTCTCGTGCGCTTCGGCCGAGATGGACCCGTAGGACATGGCGCCGGTGTTGAACCGCCTGCAGATCGACTCGACGGATTCGACCTCGTCGACCGGCACCGGGGTGCGGCCCTCGCTGCGGAGCGTGAACATGCCCCGCACCGCGCCGCCCTGCCGGTTGAGCTCGTTCACCTTCTCCGTGTAGGCGCGGTACGCCTCCTGCCTACGTGTCTTGCTGGCGTGCTGCAGCAGGAACACGGTCTCCGGCGTGAACAGGTGCAGCTCGCCGTCGCGCCGGTAGGCGTACTCGCCACCGGACTCGAGGCCGCGGTGGGCCACCTCCGTCGGGTTGTCCGGGTAGGCGCGCCGGTGCCGGATCGCCACCTCCTCGGCCAGCACGTCGAGGCCCACCCCGCCGAGCGTCGACGACGTACCGGTGAAGTACTCGTCCAGCACGTCCTGGGACAGGCCGAGCGCCTCGAACACCTGCGCCGCCGTGTAGGCACCGACCGTCGAGATGCCCATCTTGGACATGATCTTCAGGACACCCTTGACCAGCGCGGTCACGTAGTTGCGCACGGCCTTGGCCGGCTCGATCCCGGTGATCGCGTCCTGGGCGATCATGTCCTCGATCGTCTCGAAGGCCAGATACGGGTTCACCGCCGCAGCGCCGTAACCGAGCAGCAGCGCGATGTGGTGCACCTCGCGGGCGTCACCGGACTCGACGACCAGCGCCACCTTCAGTCGTTCCTTCGTGCGCACCAGGTGGTGGTGCACCGCCGACACGAGCAACAGCGACGGGATCGGCGCCATCCGGTGGTCGGAATCGCGGTCGGACAGCACGAGCGTGCGTGCCCCGGCCGCGATCGCCTCCGAGGCCTCCCTGCGCACCCGCTCGATCGCCTCCGCCAGCGCAGGCCCGCCGCCCTCGACGTCGTACAGTCCGGACAGCACCGCGCACGCGAAGCCCGGCAGGTCCCCCTCGTCGTTGACGTGGATGAGCTTGGCGAGCTCGTCGTTGTCGATCACCGGCTGCGGCAGCTCGATGTGCCGGCACGAGGACGGGCCGGGCTCGAGCAGGTTCCGCTCCGGCCCCATGATCCGGCTCATCGACGTGACCAGCTCCTCGCGGATCGCGTCCAGCGGCGGATTGGTCACCTGTGCGAAGCCCTGCTTGAAGTAGTCGTAGAGCAGCCGCGAACGGTGCGACGTCATCGCGGTCGGGGTGTCGGTGCCCATCGACCCGAGCGGCTCGGCACCGCTGCCGGCCATCGGCCCGAGCAGGATCTTCAGTTCCTCCTCGGTGTAGCCGAACGAGAGCTGCCTGCGCAGCACCGAGGCGTGTGTCTGGGTGATGTGCTCGCGGTCCGGCAGCTCGGCCAGCGTCAACAGCCCCGCGTGCAGCCATTCGGCGTACGGCGCCTCACTCGCCAGGCCCTCCTTGATCTCCACGTCGCTGACGATCCGGCCCGCGTCGGTGTCGACGAGGAACATGCGGCCGGGCTTGAGCCTTCCCTTGGCGACGACGTCGGCGGGCTCGATGTCGAGCACACCCGACTCGCTGGCCAGCACGACGCGGTCGTCGGCCGTACGCCACCAGCGGCCGGGCCGCAGGCCGTTGCGGTCGAGCACCCCGCCGACGACCGTGCCGTCGGTGAACGTGACGCACGCAGGCCCGTCCCACGGCTCCATCAGGCTCGCGTGGAAGCGATAGAAGGCGCGGCGCTGCTCGTCCATCCCGGCATGGTTCTCCCACGCCTCCGGCACCATCATCAGCACCGCGTGCGGCAGACTGCGCCCGCCCAGATGCAGCAGCTCCAGCACCTCGTCGAACGAGGCCGAGTCGGACGCGTCCTCCGTGCACACGGGGTACAGCCGCGAGAGGTCACCGGGAATCAGGTCGCTCTCCAGCAGCGCCTCGCGGGCGCGCATGCGGTTGCGGTTACCGCGGACGGTGTTGATCTCGCCGTTGTGCGCGACGAACCGGAACGGGTGCGCCAGCGGCCACGACGGGAACGTGTTGGTCGAGAACCGCGAGTGCACGAGCGCGATCGCGCTGAGCATGCGCTCGTCGCGCAGTTCGGGGAAGAACAGTGGCAGCTGCGCGGGCGTGAGCATGCCCTTGTAGACGAACGTGCGCGCCGACAACGACGGGAAGTACACCCCGCACCCGGCCTCAGCCGTCTCGTGCTCGGCCCGCTTGCGCAGGCAGAACGCCAGCCGGTCGAGGTCGATGCCGGCCGGGAGTTCACCGTCGGCGTCCGGCCGGCCGGTGACGTGCAGGTAGGCGAAGTGCGGCATGACCGACCGCGCGGTGGGGCCGACGTCGGCGGCGTCGACGTCGGTCTCCACGTCCCTCCAGCCCGCGACGCGGAGACCCTCCTCGCCCGCGATGCGCTCGATGATCGCGACAGCGTCGCGGCGCCGGCCGGCGTCGGCAGGCAGGAACGCCATGCCCGCGGCGTAATGGTGGGCGCCGAACGCGTCCGGGGCGGGCAAGTCGAAGTCCGCCTTCGCACGCAACAGCTCGTCGGGCAGCTGCACCAGGATTCCGGCACCGTCGCCGCTGGTCGGTTCGGCCCCCGCGGCACCGCGGTGGTCGAGGTTGGTCAACGCGGTCAGGCCGTCGCTGACGATGCTGTGGGAGCGGACGCCACGGAGGTGGGAGACCATGGCGACCCCGCAGGAATCCTGTTCCGTCGCAGGGTCGTACAGGCCCTGCTGCGACGGAATCGCGGAGAAGATCAAAATCAGACCTCCTGCGTCGTCTTCGTGCTCGGTTTCAATGGGGCACGGGACGACGATGGCCCGCCTGTTATCGCGACTTTAACACTCGGGAAACGTCCCGGTGCCGGATCAGCGGCCGTTTTTCCGGCCGAACCGTAACGATCCGACGACCCCGGACGATTCAGTTTCTGATGAGCGGGAGGGCCACGGCAAGTGCCGGCCGCCTCGTTTTTCCCGGCGGCTCGTTTCCCGGCGGCCCTGGTTCTCGGCGACGCTGTTTCTCGGCGACGCTGTTTCTCGGCGGGTCTGTTTCGCCCGGCCGTCCTCACCCGAGTACCCACGCCCAGCCACCCACGCCCAGTCATCGCCGCCTGGGCACCGCCTTCACGCCGAGTGTAGTTCGTACGAATCCGACATCCCCCGGTCACGCGAACATGAGCTGGTAACGTCACCTCGACGCGGGCGGTAGCGAAGTCCGGTGCGAATCCGGCGCTGTGCCGCAACTGTGATGACCGTCGAGGCGGGACGACCCCGGTGCTGTCCCGCCCGGCCGGATCGAGTCAGGTCGCCTTCGCCCGCGTCGACGCCTTGCCCACCTCCGGCGCAGAGGTGCGGCGTCAGGGACGGCCCTCACTTCGCCGCCTCGGGCGCTCGAGGACTCCCCCGCGGGTTCCGCACCGGCATGCCCGACCGCCCCGCGCGGCCGCGGGCACGCCTCCGCCGGCCGACCCGAACGCCCGAGGCCCCCGATGGCTCACCAGCCCACTCCCCACCCTCGTACGCGCCTGCGCCGATCCGTAGCGCGCCACGTTGCGGCACTCCGCACCCCGGCGTCCCGCACTCCGGCACTGCACACCCAGGCGCGGCACGGCACTCGCCCGCCGCGCCGGTTCGTCCGGCTGCTCGCCCTGCTGCCCCTACTGGGTGTGCTCGCCCTCGCCGGCTGTGCCCAGCGCGCCGACGAGGACAACGGTGACGGCGACGCCGGCACGGCCTTCCCCGTGACCGTCGAGCCCGCGGGCGCACCCGCCGTGACCCTCGACGCGCAGCCGCAGCGGATCGTCTCGCTCGTCCCGTCGGTCACCGAGACGTTGTACGAGGTGGGGGCGGGCGACCAGGTCGTCGCCGTCGACGAGATGTCCACCCATCCGGCCGAGGCGCCGCGCACCGAGTTGTCCGGCATCGACCCGGACCCGCAGCAGATCGCGAGCCACGACCCCGACCTGGTCGTCGTGGGCTCCGACGCGGAGGACAAGCTGGCCGGCGCGCTGAGCAAGACCGGCGCCGCCACGCTCGTGCTGCCCGCCCCGGAGACGCTGCGGGACGCCTACGCCCAGTTCACGCTCGTCGGCAAGGCCACCGGGCACGCCGACGCCGGACGGACGCTCGCCGACGAGACCGAGCAGACGATCACCGAGCTCGCCGAGTCCGCCCCTGACAAGGACCTGAGCTACTACCACGAGGTCGACCCGACCTACTACACGATCACGTCGGCGACGTTCCTCGGCGAGGTCTACGACCTGTTCGGTCTCCGCAACGTCGCCGACCAGGACGACCCGAACGCGATGGGCGGGTATCCGCAGCTGTCGGCGGAGAAGATCGTCGAGGCGGATCCGGACCTGGTCTTCCTCGCCGACACGAAGTGCTGCGGGCAGAACGCCGACACGGTGGCCGAGCGCCCCGGCTGGGACACGATGACCGCCGTCGAGCAGGACCGGGTCTTCGCCCTCGACGACGACATCGCCTCCCGCTGGAGCCCACGCCTGGTCGAGTTCGTGCGGGTCGTGGCCGACGCGGTCGCGGAAGCCTGATGCTGCGCACCCGTTCCCGGTGGCGGCGCGCCGCGGACCGCATCACCCGAACGCCCGCGCACACCACCCGACTGACCCCGCTCGCGCTGGGCGTCGCGGTGGTCACGGTCGTGGCCGTCGCGCTGCTCGGGCTGCTGATCGGACCAGGCGAACTCACCGGGGACCGGGTGCTGGCGGAGATCACGGCCCAACTGACGGGCGGCATGTCGCCGTTGTCGGACTCCGAGGCGGCGATCGTGTGGCAGCTGCGACTCCCGCGGGTGTTGCTGGCGGCGCTCGTCGGGGCCGCCCTCGCGGGTGCGGGTGCCGCGTTCCAGGGAGTGTTCCGCAACCCGCTGGCCGATCCGTACCTGCTCGGCGCCGGCGCCGGGGCCGGCATGGCGGCCACGGCGGTCATGGTGTTCGTGCCCGCGGTGACGGCGTGGTCGCTCGGCCCGGTGGGCCCGCTGCCGCTCGCGGCGTTCGCGGGCGCCCTGCTGGGCGTCGGGCTGAGCTGGGCACTCGGCCGTTCGACGGGCGGTGCCGGCACGGCGGGCCTGCTGCTGGCGGGCATCGCGGTGACGGCCTTCCTCACCGCGATCCAGACCTTCGTCCAGCAGCTCAACACCGAGACCCTGAAACAGGTGTACACGTGGACGCTCGGCGGGCTGAACATCACCGGCTGGACCGACGTGGGACTGGTCCTGCCCTACGTGGGGCTCGCGGCGATCGTGCTCGTAGCGGCAGCCCGGCTGCTGGACCTGCTCACGCTAGGTGACACCGAGGCCGCCTCGCTGGGCCTGCGACCGGGCCGCATCCGCCTGGCCGTGCTGTCGGCGGCCTCGCTCGCCACGGCGGCGGCCGTGTCGGTGAGCGGCCTGATCGGCTTCGTCGGGATCGTCGTGCCACACCTGGTGCGGCTGTTGGCCGGCGCGAGCTACCGCGTGATCGTGCCGCTCTCGCTCCTCGGCGGTGCCGCCTTCGTCATCGGCGCGGATCTCGTCGCGCGGACGATCATGCCGGGCGAGCTGCCGCTCGGCGTGGTCACCGCGTTCGCGGGTGCTCCGTTCTTCGCGCTGGTGCTGCGCACGAACCGGGAGCGGCTGTCGTGACCGGCACCCCGCCGCCGACCGCGCTGTCGCTGCACGACGTCGGCGCGGGCTACGGAGCCGAGCCCGTCGTGCAGCACGTATCCCTGGAGGCCCGCCGCGGCCGGTGGCTGGCGATCGTCGGGCCGAACGGCGCGGGCAAGTCCACCGTGCTGAAGGCCGTGGCAGGCCTCGTCCCGCGGCAGGGCACGGTGCTGCTCGACGGCACCGACACCGCGACGTTGCCGCGCAAGGAGCTGGCCCGCCGCGTCGGCTACGCCCCGCAGAATCCGGCCCTGCCCGAACGGCTCACCGTCACCGACTACGTGCTGCTCGGCCGCGCACCGCATCTCGGCACGCTGGCACGGGAATCCGCGTCCGACATGTCCATTGTGGAGGACGCACTAGCGCGGCTCGACCTGCACGACATGGCAGGGCGTCGACTGGGAACCCTGTCCGGTGGCGAGGCACAGCGGGCGGTGCTGGCCCGCGTACTGGTCCAGCGCACACCACTGCTGCTGCTCGACGAGCCGACGACGGGACTGGACATCGGCCACGCCCAGACACTGCTCGAACGCCTCGACCACCTGCGCAGGGAGGACGGGACGACGGTCGTGACGACGCTGCACGATCTGACGGTCGCCGCGCAGTACGCCGACGAACTCGTGCTCCTGGACCGCGGCGGCGTCGTCGCGGCGGGCCCGCCGTCCCAGGTGCTCACCACGGAACGGCTGCGCGAGCACTACGCCGCCGACGTCGAGGTCCTCACCACCGCCGACGGACACCCCGTCGTCGTGCCGGTGCGCCCCGCAGCTGTGCGCTGATCAGGAGAGCCAGGCGACGGCGCCGCCGATCGCCACCAACGCGGCGAGGCCGAAGAAGCCGGCCAGCACACGAGAACCGTTGCGCCAGGTGCTGTACACGCCGCCGACGAGGAAGCCCGCCACACCGAGCAGCAGAAGCGGAACCCACTGTTCCTGCGACATGCTTACAGCACACCCTTCGTCGACGGCACGCCACCGGCGCGCGGATCGTTCTCCGTCGCCGCGCGCAGCGCCCGCGCCACGGCCTTGTACTGGGCCTCCGCGATGTGGTGCGGATCCCTGCCGTGGATCACGCGGACGTGCAACGCGAGCTGCGCATGGAACGACAGGGACTCGAACACGTGGCGGGTCAGTACGAACGGGTAGTTGCCGCCGATCGTGAAGGTGTTGAACTCCTCCGGCTCGCCGGTGTGCACGCAGTACGGCCGGCCGGAGACGTCGATCGCGGCGTGCGCCAGCGTCTCGTCCATCGGGATCCAGCAGTCGCCGAACCGGCGGATGCCCTTCTTGTCGCCGAGCGCCTCGCGGATCGCCTGCCCCAGCACGATCGCGGTGTCCTCGACGGTGTGGTGCGCGTCGATGTGCACGTCGCCGGTCGCGGCGACCGTCAGGTCGAGCGAGCCGTGCGCGCCGAAGGACGTCAGCATGTGGTCGTAGAACGGCACGCCGGTCGACACGTCGACCTGCCCGGTGCCGTCGAGATCCACTTCGACCCGGATCGACGACTCCTTCGTCGTCCGTTCGACCTTGCCTGTCCGGCTCACCGGCCGACCTCCTTGCTCGCCTCCAGGAAGGCGTCGTTCTCGTCCGGGGTACCGATGCTCACCCGCAGGTGCCCGTCGATCCCGATGTCGCGGATCAGCACACCTTTGTCCACATAGGACTTCCATGCGGCCGACGGTTCGGCGAACCGTCCGAACAGGATGAAGTTGGCGTCGCTCGGCACGGGTTCGAAACCCAGACCCCGCAACGCATTCGCCACTCGGTCCCGTTCGGACGCGAGCGTGGCCACGGACCGCAGCGTGGCGTCGGCGTGCCGGAGCGCGGCGCGGGCGGCCGCCTGCGTGAGCAGCGAGAGGTGGTACGGCAACCGCACCAGTTGCAGCGCGTCGACCACGGCGGGCGAGGCGGCCAGGTAGCCGAGTCGCCCGCCCGCGAATGCGAACGCCTTGCTCATCGTGCGGGAGACGATCAGCTTCGCCGGGTAGCGCGGCAGCAGTTCGAGCGCGCTCGGCTGCGACGAGAACTCCGCGTAGGCCTCGTCGACCACGACCAGGCCCGGAGCCGCCTGCAGCACGGCCTCCAGGTCGGCCAGCGGGATCGAACCGCCGGTCGGATTGTTCGGGCTGGTCACGAACACGACGTCCGGCCTGCGCTCCGCGACGATCCGGGCGGCTTCGGCGGCGTCCAGCGAGAAGTCGCCGCGCCGCGGTGCGGGAATCCACTCGGTGCGGGTGCCTGCCGAGATGATCGGGTGCATCGAGTACGACGGCTCGAACCCGAGCGCGGTGCGGCCGGGGCCGCCGAACGCCTGCAGGATCTGCTGGAGCACCTCGTTGGACCCGTTGGCGGCCCATACGTTCCGGCTGGTGACCTCGACGCCGACGGACGAGGTCAGGTACGCGGCCAAGTCCTCGCGCAGCGCCACCGCGTCGCGGTCCGGGTAGCGGTGGAGCTGCACCGCGGCCTCACGCACCGCCTCGGTGACGTCGTCGACGAGCGCGGGCGGCGGGAGATACGGATTCTCGTTGGTGTTGAGCCGCACCGGGACGTCCAGCTGCGGCGCGCCGTACGGGCTCTTGCCGCGCAGATCCTCGCGCAGCGGTAGATCGTCGAGCGTGATCTCGTCGGAACCCTGCGAACCCCGAGCCGTCACCGGGCGTCTCCCTCGAATCGTGCCTGCACCGCTTCGCCGTGCGCGGGCAGGTCCTCGGCGTCGGCCAGCGCGACGACCTTGCCGGCGACCTCGCGCAGCGCCGCCTCGCTGTAGTCGATCACGTGGATGCCGCGCAGGAACGTCTGCACCGACAGGCCCGACGAGTGCCGCGCGAAACCGCCGGTGGGCAGCACGTGGTTCGACCCCGCGCAGTAGTCGCCGAGCGACACCGGCGCGTAGGGGCCGACGAACACCGCCCCGGCGTTGCGCACCCGGGCGGCGACCTCACGCGCGCCGGCCGTCTGGATCTCCAGATGCTCGGCGGCGTAGGCATCGACGACCTGGAGTCCTTCGTCCACGGTGGACACCAGCACGGTGCCGGACTGCGCACCCCGCAACGCCGTGTCGACCCGCTCGGTGTGCTTGGTCTTCCCGACCCGGCGTGCCAGCTCGGCGTCGACGTCGTCGGCGAGCCGCTCCGACGTCGTGACCAGCACGCTGGCCGCGAGGGTGTCGTGCTCGGCCTGGCTGATCAGGTCCGCGGCGACGTGCCCCGCGTCGGCCGTCTCGTCGGCGAGGATCGCGATCTCCGTGGGCCCGGCCTCGGAGTCGATGCCGATGATGCCGCGCAGCATGCGTTTGGCCGCGGTGAGATAGACGTTGCCCGGCCCGGTCACCATGTCGACCGGATCGAGCTCGGAACCGTCCGTGTCGACCGCGCCGTGGGCGAGCACGGCGACCGCCTGCGCACCGCCGACCGCCCACACCTCGTCGACGCCGAGCAGCGCGGCGGCGGCCAGGGTGGTCGGGTGCGGCAGCCCGCCGAACTCGGCCTGCGGCGGCGAACACAACACCAGCGAGCCGACACCCGCCGCCTGCGCGGGCACGACGTTCATCACGACGCTCGACGGGTAGACCGCCAGCCCGCCCGGCGCGTACAGCCCGACGCGTGAGACCGGCACCCAGCGTTCGGTGACCGTGCCCCCGTCGGCGACCTGCGTCGTCACGTCGTCGCGCCGCTGGTCCGCATGCACCGCGCGGGCACGCACGATCGCCTCGTCGAGCGCCGCACGGACGTCCGGGTCAAGCTCGACCAGCGCCCTGTCGAGCTCGGCCCGCGGCACCCGCACCGTGGCGGGGCGCACGCCGTCGAACTTCTCCGTGTACTCGAGCACGGCCTCGACACCCCGGTCGCGGACCGCGTCGACCACCGGGCGCACCTGATGCAGAGCCGCGTCCACGTTCACCTCGGCGCGCGGCAACGTGGCGCGCAGCTCGGCAGGCCGGGGGACGCGACCTCGCAGGTCGGTGCGGTTCAACATGCCTTCCAGGGTACGAGGTGAGGCCCGCCACCAGCGCACGGGCCGCCGCGTCACCGCCGCTCCACCCGCCGACCGCGGCCCGGCCGCCGGCGACGAGGCGGAACGTCTCCGCCGCCACCCGTAGGCTGATCCACACACGCCCTGACGCGGACACCGAACGCAAAGGAGACCGGTTGATGGACGCGGCGCTGCGGATCGCCCTGTGCCAGGTCACGTCGACGGCGGACCCGACGGCCAACCTCGAACTCGTGCGCACGTGGACGGCCGACGCCGCGGCACGCGGCGCCCGCGTCGTGGTGTTCCCCGAGGCCACGATGGCGCACTTCGGCGTGAAGCTCGCACCGCTGGCGCAGCCGCTCGACGGGCCGTGGGCCTCGGAGGTCGCCGCGATCGCGCAGGAGCACGGCGTGCTCGTCGTGGCGGGCATGTTCACCCCGGACGGCGACCGCGTTCGCAACACGCTGCTGGTCACCGGTCCCGGCGAGCACCGCGGCTACGACAAGATCCACCTGTACGACGCCTTCGGCTTCCACGAATCGGCGACGGTCGCCGGCGGCGAGGAGCTGGTCACCGTGGACGTCGGCGACGTCCGGCTGGGTGTCGCGACCTGCTACGACGTGCGTTTCCCCGTACTGTTCCAGCAGCTGGCCGAGGCGGGCACGCACGCGGTCGCGGTCGCCGCGTCCTGGGGCGCGGGCGAGGGCAAACGCGAACAATGGGACCTGCTGACGCGTGCCCGCGCGCTCGACTCGGGCAACTGGATCCTGGCCTGCGGGCAGGCCGACCCCGCAGCCACCGGCGTCGAGGTGAACCCGAAGGCCCCAACGGGCGTCGGGTACTCGACGGTCGCCGACCCGTTCGGGGTGCCACGAGCACAGGCCGGAGCAGGCCCGGAGCTCGTGGTCGCCGACATAGACCCGGCGCTCGCCGATACCTCTCGCAGGGCCACCGGCGCCCTCGTCAACCGCAAACTCCGCTGACACCGCACGTCCCGCACCGCCACCACGACGGCTGATCGGGCCGGGGCCCGCGTCATCTGGTCAGATCCATGCCCACGTCGAGCGCCGGTGAGGAATGGGTGAGCGCACCGACGGCGAGATAGTCCACACCGGACTCGGCGTAGGCGCGGGCGCTGTCCAGTCGCAGTCCACCCGAGGACTCCAGGCGGGTCTTCGGGCTGCGCTCGTCCCGCAGTGCCACCGCTTCCCGGCACCGCTCCGGCGTGAAGTTGTCGAGCAGCACCTCGTCGGCGCCCGCGTCGAGTGCCTCGGCGAGCTGTTCCAGATCGTCGACCTCGACCTCGCACGGCAGTCCTGCGCCGCGTTCCCGCGCCAGCCGCAGCGCGGCCGTGACCGACCCCGCGGCGACGACGTGGTTGTCCTTGATGAGTACCGCATCGCCGAGGCCCATCCGGTGGTTGACCCCGCCGCCGCACCGCACGGCGTACTTCTCCAGCAGCCGCAGGCCCGGAAGCGTCTTGCGGGAGTCACGGATCGCACAGCCCGTTCCGGCCACGGCGGACACCCACGCCGCGGTGGCCGTCGCGATGCCGGACAGGTGGCACAGCAGGTTCAGCGCCGTCCGCTCCGCGGTGAGCAGGTCCCGCACGGCGCCCCGCACGACCAGCACGGGCACGCCCGGCTCCGCGCGCGCACCGTCGGGCACGCGCTCGACGACGTCGTACCGGGCTCCGAGCACCTCGTCGAACACGGCCAGGGCAGCGGGCACACCGGCCACGACCCCCGGCGCCCGCGGGGTCAGCGCCGCCGTCGCGGTGACGTCGGCCCCGACCGTCGCCTCCGTCGTCGCGTCCGGCCCGTACCGCAGATCCTCGGCCAGCGCCGTCGTCACGACCCGTCGCAGGTCGTCGGCGTCCGGTCCGTTCCCGTCCGTCTCGCGCACCGCATCCTCGTTCACGCCGTACTCACCGGTTCCGCCCACGCCGCTGTCCGTTCCGCCACTGTCCGTTCCGCCCACGCCGCTGTCCGTTCCGCCACTGTCTTCCGTTCCGCCACTGTCTTCCGTTCCGCCGCTGCCGGCTCCCTGCTGTTCCTGCCGCCGCCGGGTACTCCGTCCGGCACTCCGCCGTCTGGTATTCCGCCGTCGGATGCTTCGCCGTCGGTCACGCCGCCTCCAGTGCCGCCGCCTCGGCCAGCACCGGCTGACCCGACGGGCTCAGCCGGATCGTCTGGCTGCGCCGCCATGACGCGTCGTCGCGCTCCGGGAAATCCGTGCGGACATGACAGCCGCGGCTCTCCGTGCGCGCCGACGCCGCGGCGACGAGTGCCCGCGCCACCAGTGTCAGCGCAGCGTCCTCGACCCGTTCGCGCGTCCACGCCGCACCACGGGATCCGGACCCGCGTGCACCGGACACCGCCAGGTCGAGGACCGAACCCGCGACGGCGAGCCCGTCCGCGTCGCGCCCGATCGCGGCGTACCGGCTCATCGCACGTTGCACCGCGTCCCGTGGGGCGGCCTCGAGAGCAGCCGCCCCGAACGACGACGCGGGATTCGGCGACGTAACCGCTCCTGCGCCGGTCCCCGCCGGTACGCCCCCGGGCCGGACCGGCCGGCAGGAAGCCAGGTCGGCCGCCACCGCATCGGCCGCCCGCCTGCCGACGACGAGTCCTTCGAGGAGGCTGTTCGAGGCGAGACGGTTCGCGCCGTGCAGGCCGGTCCGCGCCACCTCGCCGACGGCGTACAGCCCCGGCACCGGCGTACGCCCGTCGGTGCCCGCCACGACCCCGCCGCACGCGAAATGTGCCGCCGGGGCGACCGGGATCGGTTCCCGCACGGGATCGACACCCGCGGCCTCGCACGCGGCCCGCACCGTCGGGAACCGCGCTGCGAACCCGTCGATCCCGGTCGCGTCGAGGAACACGTGGTCGTCGACCCCGCCAGGGGCCGCGGCCAGGTGGCGGATCACGGCGGCCGACACGACGTCCCGTGGAGCCAGGTCCGCCAGCGGATGCACGCCCGCCATCACCCGTGCGCCGGTCGCGTCGACGAGCACCGCACCCTCGCCGCGCACGGCCTCGGTCACCAGCGGCCGCCTGCCACGCGCGCCGGGCGCGTACAGCACGGTCGGGTGGAACTGCACGAACTCGAGATCGGCCACGGTCGCGCCCGCGCGCAGCGCGAGCGCGACCCCGTCGCCGGTTGCCAGTTCGGGATTCGACGTGGCGCCGTACAGCTGGCCGAGCCCGCCGGTGGCGAGCACCAGCGCGGGCGCGTGCACGACACCGGGACATCCGCGGTCGTCGAGCACCGTCACCCCGACGATCCGGCCCGCTGCGGTGCGGACGGCGTCGAGCGCCACGTGGCGTTCCAGCACCGGGACCGCGCCGCCGGTCGCGGCCGACACCAGGGCCCGCTGCACCTCGGCGCCGGTCGCGTCACCGCCGGCATGGATCACCCGCAGCGCACTGTGCCCGCCTTCCCGCGTCCGTGCCAGCTCCCGTGCTCCGTTGCTGCCGCTCTCGGCCTCGTCGAAGACCGCGCCGAACCGGCGCAGCGTGGCGACGGCCTCCGCTCCCCCGGCGACGATCTCGGCAACGGCCTCCGGCTCGCACAGGCCCGCACCCGCCGTCGCCGTGTCCTCGGCGTGCGCGGACACGCTGTCACCGCCGTCCTGGACGCCGCCGGAGCCGGATGCGCCGTCCAGGACGGCCGCGATCCCGCCCTGGGCCCACCGGGTGTTGCCGTCCCCGAACTCTCCCTTGGTCACGACGAGCACGTGCAGCCCGCGCTCCCGGAGCCGCAGTGCGGTGCTCAGTCCGGCGGCGCCGCTGCCGAGCACGACCACGTCCGCCGCGGCCTCCCAGCGTGGTCCAGAGGACGAGGTTTTCGCCTTATAGTCGTTAACCGATGTCGCTACCGGTCCGCTCATTCGCCGCCGCCCGGCGTGCCGATCTCGATCATCCGCCGCACCGAAGCCCGGCCCCGCTCCGCGATCTCCGGGGCGACGTGCACCTCGTCGGCGCCCTCGCGCAACGACCGCAGCAACGCCGCCGGCGTGATCATCTTCATGTAGCGACAGGACGCGCGGTCGTTGACGGCGCGGAAATCGATCTCCGGAGCAGCCTTGCGCAGCTGGTGCAGCATGCCCACCTCGGTGGCCACCAGCACCGACTCCGCGCTGGTCTCCCGCGCCGCGGTCAGCATGTCGCCGGTCGAGAGGATCTTCACCCGGTCCTCGGCGACGGCACCCTCGCCCGCGAGGTAGAGCGCCGAGGTGGCGCACCCGCATTCGGGGTGGATGAACAGGTCGGCACCGGGGTCCGCGGCCGCCCGTTCGGCCAGTTCGGGACCGTTGATGCCGGCGTGCACGTGGCACTCCCCCGCCCAGACGTGCAGATTCTCGCGGCCGGTCACCCGCTTGACGTGCGCGCCGAGGAACTGGTCGGGACAGAACAGCACCTCCTTCTCGGCCGGAATCGACGCCACCACGTCGACCGCGTTGGACGAGGTGCAGCAGATGTCGGTCTCGGCCTTCACCTCGGCCGTGGTGTTGACGTACGAGACGACGACCGCACCCGGGTGCTGCGCCTTCCACTCCCGCAGCTGCTCACCGGTGATCGAGTCCGCGAGGGAGCACCCCGCGCGCGCATCGGGAATCAACACGGTCTTTCCCGGCGAGAGGATCTTCGCCGTCTCGGCCATGAAGTGCACGCCGCAGAACACGATCGTCGACGCGTCGCTCTCGGCCGCGATCCGACTGAGGGCCAGCGAATCGCCCGTGTGGTCGGCGATCTCCTGGATCTCGGGCAGCTGGTAGTTGTGCGCGAGCAGCACCGCGTCCCGCTGCGCAGCCAGCGCGCGGATCTCCTCCGCCCACGCCGCGTCCGCGGTCACGCCGCCGTAGGGCGTCAGGTCCGCGCCGGTGTCAGGGTCGCCGTTGATCGCCGTGTCGAGCGTCGGCATGTCGAGCCTCCGGTCCGTGCCTTCGATGGGTTTTCGCCTTACAATCGAAAACCGTGCGATCCCATATTAACAGCCGCGACCCGTTGGCACACGAGGTTCTGGCCGCTGTGCTCCAGATCCGCCGCCCACGCGCATCCGATCGGCCACCGTCGTTGCAGGTCCTGCTGTGGCGGCGGGCCCTCGATCCGCATCTCGGACGTTGGTCACTCCCCGGTGGCCGACTGCGCGCGGACGAGGACGTCGAGACCTCGATCCGCCGCCAGCTCGCGGAGAAGGTCGACATCCGCCAGCTCCGGCACGTCGAACAGCTCGCCGTGTTCAGCGACCCGCGGCGCGTTCCCGGGCCACGGGTGGTCGCCACGGCGTTCCTCGGCCTCGTCCCCTCCGACGTCGACCCCGAGGTCCCCGAGGACACCGTGTGGCATCCCGTCGACGACCTGCCCCGCACGGCGTTCGACCACCGGGAGATCGTCATCGGAGCCCGCGACCGGCTCCGTGCGAAGCTCAGCTACACCAACCTCGGTTTCGCCCTCGTGCCGCGGCGGTTCCCGATCTCCGTGCTCCGGGATCACTACTCGGCCGCGCTCGGCTACCGAGTGTCGGCGACCAATCTGCAACGTGTGCTCTCCCGTCGCGGGCTGCTCACCGACACCGGCGACACCGCACCGTCCGGACGTTCCGGGGGCCGGCCCGCTGCGCTGTACTCCTTCGTCCACGACGACATGCAGGTCACCGATCCGTTCGCCGCGTTCAAACCGCCCGCCCCAGGCCGGGGCCGGGGCGCGTGAACGGGCGAGACGGGGCGCGAGGTCGTAACGTGAACCCGTGGCCGACACGAGACCGGATGTTCAGCGGGAGACGCTGCCGTTGTTCCCGCTGCAGACCGTGCTCCTGCCGGGCACGTCGCTGCCGCTGCACGTCTTCGAACCGCGCTACCGGCAGCTGACCGCGGATCTGCTCACCGGCGCGCGCCCCGACCGGCTGTTCGGCGTGGTCGCACTGCGGTCCCCTTTCCTGCGCGAGGTCGACGAGCTCGACCATGTCCACACCATCGGATGTGCCGCACGGCTGGACGAAGCCAAGCCCCTGCCCGACGGCCGCTACGACCTCGCCACGACCGGCGTCCGGCGGTTCGTGCTACACGACATCGACACCCGGTCGGCCCCGTATCTCGTCGGCACCGTGAGCAGGCTCGACGACCACCCGTTGGCAGGCGAATCGGACGACGACGAGGCGGCACGGGACGCGGCATCCCGGCTGGGAGATCTGGCGCGGGCGGCACACCGGCGCTACTGCGACGTCGCGTGGCCCGACGAGGGCAGACGGCCGCCCTCGCCCGACACCGATCCTGAGGCGCTGTCGTACCTGCTCGCCGCCGATTGCCGCCTGCCGCTGTCCGACCGGCAGGCCCTGCTCGAACAGCGCGCGCCGCTGCGGCGACTGCGGGAGGTGTGCCGACTGCTCAACCGGGAGGCCGGGTTCCGGTCGCTGCTGCGCGCGATCCCGGCGTCACTGCCCGACATGGACGGCAGTACCGGCGCGGGCACCGTGACCAGCTTGAACTGAGGCGTGAACCCGCCCCGGGGCGGTACCCGCGGCGCGGGCTCGGCGGCCTGCGGCTCTCAGCCGAGCCTGCGGCCGAGGTCGTCGCGGCTGTTCCAGATCGCGAGCATGCCGTACACGAGCGCGGTCGTCAGTGGCTGGGCGAGCACGGCCCACCCCGTCTCGAGCACCGGCGCGGCCTCGACCACCGCGCCCACCTCGGGCGGGTCGGTGATGGCGTACCGGCTGCCCGCGAACGACAGGCCCATCTGCATGGCCAGCCACGCAGAGACCACGGAGCCGAGCACCGCTGCGACGAGGATCACCGGCCCGCGGCGTTCGCGCAGGAGCCACACCACGACGCCGACCGCGATCCCCGCGGCCAGGCCGAGCAGCAGGAACACCGCGAGCGCGTCGAACCGGTGCCAGCTCTCCAGCTGCAACGGCAGTTCGCCCGCCTCGCCGCCCATCACCCGCATCCGCTGCGGCGGTGCCAGCAACGACCACAACCAGCCGACGGGAATGCCCAGCAGGGCCACGAACGACACGACACTGATCGCGGGCAGCAGGTCCGCCTTCACGACCACCTTGGGCCGTTCCACGCGCACGCCTTCGAGCGCCAGCGCCGACCACGCGGGCTGCTGCTCGGTCCGCTGCTCCGACAACGGGCGTCCTCCTCGGCTGCTGCGCGGCCCGCTGTCACGACAACGGGCCGTGCGTCACGACGGACCCGCGCCATACGCGGGGTCTCCGCCGGGGTCGCCGGCAGAAGACCTCACGCGATGGCCGCGGCCTCGGCGACGGAAGCGATCATCGTCCCCGTCGCCGGTCGGCGCCGGCGCGGGCGGGACCGCCGCGTGCCGACTCCACTCGTCGACACTAGCCCGCCCGCACCGGCGGCCGTCACCGGGCCTGCGCTGCGCCGCGCACGCCCGCCGGCTCGAAGTTGTCCGTCACCGGGTCCAGCAGATAGACCTGTGCGTTTCCCACGTCGAGGTACATGCCGGTCAGAGTGAGCTCACCGCGTTCGACGGCCGACCGCACCAGCGGCGACTCGCGCAGGTGGTCGAGCTGCTGGAGCACGCTGTGCAGGGCCAGCGCATCGCCCGCGTGCGCCGGTTCGGCGCCGTCGAGCCGTGCCGGCGTGGCCGTGCGGCTGCGCTCCAAACCGGGCTCGCCGTGCCCGAGCCAGCCCGCCAGCCCGGTCAGCTCCTCCGGAACCCCGTCGAGCAGCGCACGCATCGCACCGCACGAGGAGTGTCCACACACCACGATCTCGCTGACGCCGAGCACGCCGACGGCGAACTCGACCGACGACCAGACGGCGGCACCGTCGCCGGAGTGCCGCTCATGGGGCGGGACGAGGTTGCCGACGTTGCGGACGGTGAACATGTCGCCGGGACCGCTGGTGGTGATCACGTTCGGCACGATGCGCGCGTCCGCGCACGT
Source organism: Prauserella sediminis (assembly GCF_014195435.1). NCBI lineage: Bacteria > Bacillati > Actinomycetota > Actinomycetes > Pseudonocardiales > Pseudonocardiaceae > Prauserella > Prauserella sediminis. The sequence goes on from NZ_JACIBS010000001.1 coordinate 104,038, forward strand.
GATGAACAGGGTGTGGGGCTGCTGCCCCGCGGCCAGCCTGCTCATCGTCTCGCGCACCAGCGGCGCGGTGCGGGTCTGGAACTCGGAGGTCCCGCGGCGCAGCGGGGTGGCGTGGGACGGTGCCGGGTCCGGGGTGTCGCACTGCGGAGCTGGGCGCTGGTCCGGGATCCGCACCGGGGCGTCGGCCTCCACTGTGGCCCCGTCCCTGGCCATCCACTCGGACCACGGGGCCAACCAGCGCGGCACGGCGGCACCGGCACGGTCCTTGCGCACGATCGGGCTGCCGCCCTTGCCACGCGCGAACCACGGGTGGCCGACCTCGTCGACGATCACGCGGCCGCCCGACCGTTCGTGGGCCTCCTGCCAGGTGTGCAGGCAGTCGAACGCGGCGTGGTCGAGGTAGTCGACGACGAGCTCCAACGTGACCGTACTGCGCTCCGGGAGTCCATTGAGGATTGCCGAGAGCCGCGGCACCGACAGGAACGTCAGCGCCCCTTCGATGACGATGCGCCGCGTGTCGCCCTCGCCCTCGGAGTGCACCGCCGACCACATCGTGCGGTGGAGCATGAGCAGCACCGAGAGCCCGATGCCGATGAGCACGCCCGAGAGCAGGTCGATCAGCACCACGCCGGCCACGGTCACGACGTACAGCGACAGGTCGCCGTGGCGGAGAACCTCGCGGATGTGCGCGGTGTTGACGAGCTTCGCGCCGACGTGCACCAGCAGCCCCGCGAGCGCCGCCAGCGGGATGCTCTCGATCACCGTCGCCAGCAGTGCGGTGAACAGCAGCACCCACACGCCGTGCAGGATCGCCGACGCGCGCGTGCGGGCACCCGTGGCCACGTTGGTGGAACTGCGGACGATCACACCGGTGATCGGCAGGCCGCCGAGCGCACCCGAGGTCATGTTGCCGAGGCCCTGGCCGATGAGCTCGCGGTCGAAGTTGCCGCGCTTGCCGGTGTGCATCTTGTCGACGGCAACGGCCGACAACAGCGACTCGATGCTCGCGATGAGCGCGATCGTCAGGACGGCGACGGCGAAATCGGCCCAGCCACCGCCGGGCAGCTGCGGGGCGAACTGGATGTCGAGCACGCTGCTGGGCAGGTCCACGCGTTCGGCGGACGCGCCCGTCACGACGGCGAGCACGGTCACGAGCACGATCGCGGCGAGCGGGGCGGGCACCTTGCGCACCGCCGTGGGCAGCTTGCCCCACACGAGCAGGATGCCCAGGGTCAGCAGGCCGAGGAAGGTCGCGGGCCCGTGCAGGTCGAGCAGTTGTCCGGGCAGCTGCAGGATGTTGTCGATCGCGGAGCTGTTCGAGTCACCACCGAGGATGACGTGCAATTGGCCCAGCACGATCGTGATGCCGATGCCGGCAAGCATGCCGTGCACGATCGCGGGCGAGATGGCGAGCGCGGCCCTTGCCACCCTGCTCAGTCCGAACAGGACCTGCAACAGACCGGCCGCCACGGTGATGGCGCACGTGACGGCCCAGCCGAACTGGTTGATCGTCTCCGCCATGACCACGGTCAGTCCCGCGGCCGGGCCGCTGACCTGCAGCGGCGATCCGCCTGCGGCTCCGGCCACGATGCCGCCGACCACGGCGGCGATCAGTCCGGCGACGATCGGTGCGCCGGACGCCAACGCGATGCCCAGTGACAACGGCACGGCGACGAGAAACACCACGAGCGAGGCCGGCAGGTCGTGGCGGAGCACCACTTTCCACCACGGCACGGCATCGGCCTCCTGCTGGTCGCTCTCCTGACCGGTATTCAGCGTCATCAAAAACGGCCTCCTCGAGGTCGGGTGAATCCCCGCGTTTCATCCGCAGGGGTAATGGCGCTCGGTCGACGGCGACCACGGACGCGTCGTCACGGATGGGACCGGGGTCGTCACCGGCCCGCCGCGGCGTCCGCGCGCGTTACGAGTACCAACACCAAGTACCAGAGGAATGCGCGTAATGCCGTTCCCCGAAAGAAATCCTCATCGGATGCTCACACGCGTGTCACTCCACAGAGGACAACCGATCGCGAAGATCAACATCGCCCGACGGGGCGTCACTCACCCGAAAAACGGAACTTCGGACCGAAACGGTCACCGATCGGAGTCGAATTCCCGGGACCACAATGAACACAACCGGTTCGAGTGAATTTCGGCGCCCCACGGCGCGGGAAACGTGATGTTCACCCGGAAACGCCGGGAGGGTCTCAGTTCTTGAGATTCCGATCCGGTCCGAAGGGGCGGCCGTCGAGCAGTCCCGCGAGCCGCCCGGCGAGCACGTCCCAGCGCCAGTGCTCACTTACCCAGCGACGGCCCGCCTCGCCCATGCCGCGTGCCCGCACCGGATCCGCGAGCAGTGAGGCCACCGTGTCGACGAGCTGATCGCTGCGCCTGCCGTCGACGACGTGCCCGGTCACCTCGTCCAGCACCGTTTCCGGGGCGCCCCCGGAGTTTCCGGCGACCACGGGTAGCCCCGTAGCCGACGCCTCCAGGTAGACGATTCCCAGTCCTTCGACGTCCAGCCCCTTGCCGCGGGTGCGGGCGGGCATGGCGAACACGTCGCCCGCGGCGTAGTGAGCGGGCAGCTCCTCGGCGGGCACCGATCCGGTGAGCACGACGTCGCCGGCCACCCCCGTATGCTCGGCCAGGGTGGCCAGCTGGCCGCGATACGGCCCGCCGCCGACGATGAGCAGGGCCGCGCCCGGCACCCGCTCGCGGATCTCGGGCAGCGCGCGGATGAGCATGTCCTGCCCCTTGCGCGGAACGAGCCGGGACACACAGACCACGGTCGGGCGATCGCCCAGCCCGTACCGGATACGCAGCTCCTCGCGGGCTGCGGCGTCGGGACGGAAGGTCTCCGGGTCGACACCCGACGGCAGGTGCTCCAGACCGGCGAGCCTGCCGAATGCGGAGGCGAAGCGCTTGCGCGTGTAGTCGCTGACGTAGGTGATGACGTCGGTGGTGTCACCGATCCGGCGCAGCGCCTGCCGCGCGGCCGGAAGCATGGACCAGCCCACCTCGTGACCGTGGGTCGAGGCGACGATGCGCTGTGCGCCCGCGGACCGCAACGGAGCTCCGAGCAGCGCGAGGGGCGCGGCCGCGCCGAACCACACGGTGTCGCAGTCACGCGAGACCACGAGTTCCTTGGCGCGGCGCAACACATCGGGAGTGGGCAGCATCAGCGCCGTGGGATGACGGACGACCTCGTACGGCTGCCGTGCGTCGAACGCGCTCGACGAGCCGGACGCACGCTCCCACGACGGCGCGTACACGACGAGGTCGTCGGAAGGCAGGCGCGAGGTGAAGGCCTGCAGATAGGACTGGATACCACCGGGCCGGGGCGGGAAGTCGTTGGTCACCAGGAGCGTGCGGCGCATGGTGACCACGCTATCCCGCCCCGGCCCGGGCGGTCCGTGGGTGTGCGGGGGTCAGGCGACCCGCACGGCCCCGCTGTAGTCGTCCTGCAGCGGGCCGACCTTGACCGGCTCACCCTCCGTCGGAGCGTGGACCATCTGGTCGTCGCCGATGTAGATGCCCACGTGGTGGGCGGGGGAACCGGAGAACACGAGGTCGCCGGGCGCCAGCTGGTCGCGGGACACCGGGGTGCCCGCACCGGCCTGCTGGTCGGACGCCGTCCGCGGAATCGAGATGCCCGCCGCGTCGTACGCGTACGAGGTCAGACCGGAGCAGTCGAACGAGTCCGGGCCGGTGGCGCCCCAGCTGTACGGCTTGCCGATCTGAGCCATGGCGGTGTCCACGGCCGTCTGGGCCTCGGCGCCGGGCGCCGTGACCGGGCCGACGTCCGGGCCGGTGTCCTGCAGCTGCTCCTGATCGGAATCGCTGAGCAGGCCGGATGCCTCGCGCACCTCGGCGATCTTCTCGTCGAGGGCTTCCTTGCGCGCGGCCATGTCGCCTTCCAGCTTGGCCGCGGCGTTCTTGGCCTTCGCCGCCTGGTTGCGCGCCTGCTGTGCCTTCTGCTCTGCCGTCGCGGCGCTGTTGACGGCACCACGGAGCTTGCTCAGCGCCTTGTTGCGATCGGTCGCCAGCACGTCCAGCGCCGACGAACGCTCCAGGAAGTCCTGCGCGGAGTCGCCGGTCAGCAGTGCCGACATCTTGTTCATCTGCGAACCACTGGCGAACGACGCGCCGGCGAACCGGTCGACGTCCTTGCGGTAACGCTCCTCGTTGGCCGACGCACGCTGCTTGGCCTGCTTCGCGTTGCGCAGGCGCTGCTTGGCGTCGCCGAGCTCGCCCTGTTTCTTCTCGAGGTCCGACTGCGCCTGCAGGTGGGCCTCGTTCAGCTTCTCCGCCTTTTCCGAGAGCTCGTAGTACTGCTCGAGCGCATCGGACTGCGACTGCTGCTGCGAAACCGGGGGAGTTTGGAGGGCGGGGTTGGGGGAAGCGGTCGCCGGTGACTGGAAGGTGACAACCGCGACGACGGCGGATGCCGCCAGCGCGCTCGAGATCACGCGCTTCACGGGCTGCGACTGCACGTCGCTCATGTCTCCTCTACTGTCCGGCCGCCTACCGGTCGATCGGTCCGGGTGAGGTCGGGGGCCCTCACTACGGCCCGGGCCACGAGGGCGCACGGCACCCGGATGCGAAATCCGAGACTGAACGCCTCCGCGTGCGGCTCCGTCACGCTACTGTGCGTGAGGTCCGGCGCAGCTCCCCGACAAAAGCTGCTCTCGGCGGCGATCCCGCGTCGCCGAACGTGTGGGACGGCTGCCTGACGCGAAATCTCGGCCAGGTTACGAAACACCATCGGCCACGTCCAGCAACCCCGGCACGTAAATCGTTCACCGCACAGTGCGACACGTTCGGACCAGCGGTTCAGCGGTAGCTGTGACTGGTCTTACACAGTGCATCCGAAGTGGTCGGGACCGTTCACCTGATTGGTTGGACCGCTCACCGCACGACGAACGACGCACCTCGATTCGGCAGGCGGGGTGCCACGCGCCTCGGCCACGCGGGGCGCGCATCCCGTGCGTAGCCGCAGCCGGCGGTCCCGGCCCGTCCACGGTCCGACGTGCGTGGGTGGTCGAGCCGTGCGGCGTTCGCCCCACACGGGCCCGGATGCGGGACGCGGACGCAGATGGTCAGCCCGCGCGCCGGTCGTCGCCGGTCCGCTCGCCCGGTTCGACCGGTTCCACGGGCACGAGGCGCAGGTGCGGAACCATGCCGCCGTCGGCGAGCGCGTCAACGGCGCGGCGTTCCGTCTCGTCCCACCGGAGCTCAGGAGGCGGGCCGAGCAACACGCTCACGACACAGTCGCGGCACGCGTCACCCCGCACGCGGCACCGGTCACAGTCGATGATCAGCTCGTCGTCGGCCGCCGGCTGCTCGGTCGCCGGCCCCGGTACCTCGAAGCCCTGTACCTCGACGTCCCGGGCGTTCGAGGAATCCGCGGGTTCACGGTCCCGGTGGCCGGGCCGCTCGTTCCACTCTCGTTGCATGCCGCGCACGGTAGAACCCGCCACCGACAGGAACGGACTCCGAGACTGCCCACCCCGGGCGGACGTCGCGCCACGACCGGGCGACTGCCGTCGCCGCTCAGGTGCGGCCGAGTCGGGCGAGCAACACGTCCGACGGCACCGCATGCGCCCCGCTGCGCCGGACGGCCGTGACGATCTCCTGATCGGAGGTCGCGACGATCACGGGCCTGCCGTGCGGTTCGGCGGCCACGAGGTCCCGGATGACGTCGTCGGCCAGCACTCCCGGGTCGGAGAACAACACCCGCACGCCGCGCGGATTCGCGGCGGGCACGGAGGTGACACCCGCGCCGTCGAACACGACCGTGACCTCGGCCCCCACCCTGGCCTGCAGCGCGCCGAGCTGGCCGACCAGCCGGGAACGCTGCTCGACCAGCGGCAGGTCCGGATAACCGGTCTTGGTGACGTTGTACCCGTCCACGACGAGGTGGACCGCGGGCAACCGGAGCAACTTGCCGAGCGCGTCGGCGTCGGCGACCCGCTCGGCTGCCGACGCCGGCCCCACGACGCCGCCCACGGTGTCGGCGGGAGCCGCACCCGTGCCCGTCTCCCCGAGCGCGAGTTCCCTCCGGAGCCCGTCCGCGGCGCCGCCGAGCGTGTCCAGCAACAGTCGCAACCGCACCTCGTCGGCGGCGCGGGCCTCATGGGCGGACCGGCGGGCCGCTTCGGCGTCGGCGACGGCCCGTTCGGCCCGGATGCGCTCGGCGTCGGCGCGTTCCCGTTCCCGCACCAGTTCGTCGGCCAGTCGTTGCGCTTCTCCGCCGCGGGTTCCGGTGGCCTGCTCCGCGTCCCTGCGGGCCTGTTCGGCGGCGTCGCGGGCCTCCCGCAGTTCCTGACCCTGTCTGCGCAGCCGCCCGCGAAGCTTGTCGAGCTGGTCGGTGCGTTCGGACCGCGCCCGCTCGACGTCGGCGCGCGCGCTTTCCAGTTCCTCCCGTGCCTCGGCCAGCTCCGTCTCGAGTTTGCGCACCCGCGCGAGCGCGGCGTCGCGTTCGGACCGCAGCGACGCGTCCTCGGTGCGCTGCGCGACGTCGCGGACCCGCGTCGCGGCATCCGGCTGGCCGAGCAACAGCGCCGCCGCGGCGGCGCCCACCGGATCGGTGTCGAACCCGGCTGCCGGGTCGAGCGCGTCCGGCCGGTGCGTCCGTGTCCATTCGACGACCGCCGTGCGGAACCGCGCCGACTCCCGCAGCCCGGTCAGCAGTGCCGACGCACCCGAGCTGGCTCGTTTCGCCGGTGCGAACCGGGCGACCGGCCTCAGCTGCCGCGGGACGTCGGCAGCCGGGAGAGTGCCCAGCGCTTCCGCCGCGAGTTCGGCGAGGCGGTCCCGCACCGGCTCCGGTAGCGAACGCCAGTCGACGACCTCGTCCTGCTCCGCATCGGCGGCCGCGTCCGAAGCGCCGGCGCCCGCCTGCCGCACCGCATCACCGGGCTTCCCGTCCGGCACCGGGCCGGAAACGGCGCCGACTGCGGAACCGGCCTCCTGCTGCGGGCCGGACCGGTCCCCGGACGGGTCCGGGCGGTGCGACGACGGGTCCATCCGTCCAGCTTAGGTTCCGCGACCTCCCGGCTCCCGACCCCGGCGACGTCCGTCGTCAGCCGATGTCGAGTTCCGCCACGACCGGAAGGTGGTCGGACGCCTCCGGCTCCTCGTCGAGCACCCGCGCGGCCACCGGTGTCACGTCGTCGCCCGCATACACGTAGTCGATGCGCTTCTCCGGTTCCTCCGAGGGCAGGGTCGGCCCGTCGCCCTCACCCACGGCGGGCCAGACGTCGGTCAGCGCGCGGTCGATCGGGGCGAGCTCGGGAGCGCCCGGCTCGGCGTTGAGATCGCCGACGAGCACCGCGCGCCGGGTGTCGCCGATGATGTCGGCGACCTGCCGTCCCTGCGCTGCCCTGTCCGACTGGGACGACGCCGCCAGATGCGTGTCGTAGACGTGGACCCGCTCGCCGCGGATGTTCAGCTCGGCGTGCAGCAGGCCCCGCTGTTCCTGGTCGGGCGAACGGTGCAGGTACGTGTTCGACGAGTCCACGATCGGATACCGGGACAGGATGGCCGTCCCGTACTGCACCCGCCGCTCGCCGGGCGCGGATGGCGGGTCGTCGATGTTGGCTCCGAACACGACGTGGTAACCGAGCTTGCGGGCGAGTTCCCGTGCCTGGTCGGCCCACGCGCTGCGATCCGAGTAGTGGCGGTCGACCTCCTGCAGGCCCGCCACGTCGGCGCCGCTGCGGTCGATCACGCGGGCGATGCGGTCGAGGTCGAGCGCACCGTCGGTGCCTTCGGCATGGTGGATGTTGAACGACAGGACCGTGAGCGCCCGTTGGTCCGCCGACGCGGGCGTGATCGCTCCGGCCGCCATCCCGGCCGCCATCAGTACCGCCGCCAACCACCGCAGTGTCCGCATCCGCACGCCTCCGCACTCGTCCGTTCCCGCCACCGTCTCCGGCGATCCTGGTCGAACGACGCGGCCACGCGATGAGCCCCGGGTGAACGCACGCGGAAGATCCCTCCCCGATGTCCGCCTGGTATCGCACGCGGACGCCTCCCCGGCTACCCGGCCCCGGCCACCGCAATGCCGGCCGCCCGAAGACGACCAGCCAGCGCGCCTTCCGTCACAGCGGCTCCGCGCACGTCCCGCCGACCACCAGACCGCCTCGTCAGCTTCCGTCTCCTCACGGCACCGTCTCACCACGGCACCGCCGGCACTGCGCTGTCGGTCACAGGCCGCGGGCCGTGCACCTGCCGAGGTCGGGGATTGTCGGGGCCCGCCTCTACAGTCCGCGCCCATGCAGCTGGCTTTCGACGAACTGGGCACCCCGCTGCGCGATGTCACCTTCGTGGTCGTCGACCTGGAGACCGCAGGCGGCGCTCCTGGCCCGGACGGCATCACCGAGATCGGCGCCGTGAAAGTCCGCGGGGGCGAGATCCTCGGTGAGTTCGGCACACTCGTGGATCCGCGCACCTCGATTCCGCCGCAGATCGTCGAACTCACCGGCATCACCACGGCGATGGTCCAGTCCGCACCGCCGATCGACCAGGTGCTGCCCGCCTTCCTGGAGTTCGCCGCCGGGGCCGTCCTCGTGGCCCACAACGCCGGGTTCGACATGCGCTTCCTGCGCGCCGCCTGCGAAGGCCACGGCTACACGTGGCCGAAACCGGCCGTCGTGTGCACGCTCACGCTCTCCCGCCGCGTGCTGTCGCAGGCCGACACCCGTTCGCACCGGCTGGCGGCGCTCGCGCGGCTCTTCGGCGCCAGCAGCACGCCGACCCACCGCGCGCTCGACGACGCCCGCGCCACCGTCGACGTGCTGCACGGGCTGTTGGAGCGCGTCGGCCCGGTCGGGGTGCAGTCGCTGGAGGAACTGCTCGACTTCCTCCCCGACGTCACGCCCGCCCAGCGGCGCAAACGGTCCCTCGCGGCGCACCTGCCGGAAACGCCCGGGGTGTATATGTTCCGCGGGCCGAACGACGAGGTGCTCTACGTCGGCACCGCCCGCAACCTGCGGCGGCGTGTCCGGCAGTACTTCACCGGCTCCGAGTCACGCGGCCGCATGCGCGAAATGGTGGCGCTGGCCGAGCGCGTCGACGGCATCGAATGCGCCCACGCACTCGAAGCCCAGGTGCGGGAACTGCGGCTGCTCGCCGCCCACCGGCCCGCCTACAACCGGCGTTCGAAGAACCCGCGCACCCAGTGGTGGGTCGTGCTCACCGACGAGCCGTTTCCACGGCTGTCGGTCGTACGGTCCGAACGCGACGGAGCGCTCGGGCCGTTCGGCTCCCAGGCACGGGCGAAAACGGCGGCCGACACCCTGGCCGGTGCCACCGGCCTGCGCACCTGCACGCAGCGCATCCCCGCCCGCGACCCGCGGGGGACGCCGTGTGTGCTGGCCGAACTCGGCCGGTGCGGAGCACCGTGTGCGGGCAGGCAGAGCGTCGACGAGTACGCCCCCGCCCCGCGGCAGATCGCCGAGCTGGTCGCCGGTACCGGGGACGCTCCCCTGCACGCCGCGCGCGCCCACATCGACACGCTTGCCGGCGACGGTCACTTCGAGCAGGCCGCCCGCAGGCGCGACGAGCTGGTCACGCTGCTGCGCGGTGTCGGGACCGCGCACCGGCTCACCGCGCTCGCCGCGATCGAGGAGCTCGTCGCCGCGGCGCCCGACGGCGCCGGCGGGTGGGAGCTGGCCGTCATCCGGCACGGCAGGCTCGCCTCGGCCGGCGTGGCCAGGCGCGGCACACCGCCCATGCCCGTCGTCGACGCACTCGTCGCCTCCGCCGAGACTGTCCTGCCATCGTCCGGGCCGCTGCGCGGGGCGCCCGCCGAGGAGACCGGCCTACTGCTGCGCTGGCTCACCACGCCCGGCCGGAGGCTGGTGCGTACCTCCCGGCCGTGGTCGGAACCCGTCCACGGCGCGGGTGGCTGGGCGCCGTGGCTCGAGAAGGTCGCCACGGCGGCGACGCTCGAGAACGTGGGCTGACCCGCGACTACGATCGCCCCATGACAGTCCGTTCCTCCAGGAGGCCAGTGTGATCACCGCGATCGTCCTCATCAGCGCAGCAGCCGACCGGATTCCCGAAACGGCACAAGAGATCGCGGACATCGACGGCGTGTCCCAGGTCTACTCGTGTGCGGGCGACGTCGACCTGATCGCCATCGTGCGTGTGGCCTCGCACGAAGACCTGGCCGCGCTCATCCCCGCCAAGATCAGCAAGGTCGACGGCGTCGTCAACACCGACACCCACATTGCCTTCCGCTCGTACTCCAGTGCGGACACGGGCACGGCGTTCGAGCTGGGCATCGAATCCGCCTGAGCCGCCACGGCCGTACACACGCAGGGAGCCCCCGGTCCTGGTAGACCGGGGGCTCCCTGCGTACTGCCGTGGCTACTCGCGCGACGTCGAGCCTGCGGGTGTCTCGGGCTCGCCCGATTCCCCCGACTCCAGCTCGCGGGCGCGCTGCTGCCGTTCGTGCTCGGCGTGCGCGGCCTCGAGTGCCGCCGTCTCGTCCGCCGGGTCCGGCGACCACCAGCCACCGGGCACCGGTGAACCGGCCGTGCCGAGCTTGTTCATCTTCTTCGGCACCGGGGCGCCCTGGTACTCGAGCGGCACCGCGTGACCGTGGTCGTCGACCGGGCCGAGCGGCTGGTGCAGCTCGATGAACTCACCGTGCGGCAGGCGCTTGATGATGCCGGTCTCCAGACCGTGTTCCAGCACCTCCCTGTCCGACCGTTGCAGGCCGACACAGATCCGATAGGTGATCCAGTACGCCAGCGGTGGCAACAACAGGATGCCTATGCGGCCCATCCACGTCGTCGCGTTGAGCGAGATGTCGAACGCGAACGCGAAGATGTCGTTGAAGCCGGACACCTCCAGCACCATGAAGAACGTCAGCGCCATCACGCCGAGGCTCGTCCGTACCGGTGCGTCCCGCGGCCGTTGCAACAGGTTGTGATGTGCGGTGTCCTTCGACAGTTTCCGTTCGATGAACGGATACGCGATGAACACCGTGAACAGGATGCCCATGCCGATCGCGCCCGCGAAGAACACCGGAGGCACCGTGTAGTTGCCGAGATACAGCTCCCACGCAGGCCAGATACGGAGAATGCCGTCGGCCCAGGCCATGTACCAGTCGGGCTGGGACCCCGCGGACACCTGTGACGGGTTGTACGGCCCGATGTGCCAGACCGCGTTGATCTGGAACAGACCCGACATCAGCGCGATGAAACCGGTGACCACCGCGAAGAACGCACCCGCCTTGACGGCGAACACCGGGACGATCCGGACGCCGACGACGTTGGTCTCCTTGCGCTTCTTGCCGGGGAACTGCGTGTGCTTCTGGTACCACACGAGCGCCAGGTGCACGGCGACCAGCGCGAGCATGATGCCCGGGATGAGCAGGATGTGCAGCGTGTACATCCGCGGCACGATCACCGTGCCCGGGAACTCGCCACCGAACAGCGCCCAGTGCAGCCACGTGCCGGCCACCGGCACCGACAGCACGATGCCGGACAGCGTCGCGCGGATACCCGTACCGGACAGCAGGTCGTCCGGCAGCGAGTAGCCGAAGAAGCCTTCGAACGCACCCAGGATCAGCAGCAGCGCACCGATGATCCAGTTGGCCTCGCGAGGACGGCGGAACGCGCCGGTGAAGAACACGCGGAGCATGTGCACGACCATCGCCGCGACGAAGATCAACGCGGCCCAGTGGTGCACCTGGCGCACGAACAGTCCGCCCCTGACCTCGAACGAGATCTCGAGCGTGCTCGCCATCGCGCGGGACATCTCGATGCCCTGCAGGTTCTCGTACGGCCCTTCGTAGACCACCTCGGCCATCGACGGGTCGAAGAACAGCGTCAGGTAGACGCCCGAGAGGATGACGATGATGAAGCTGTAGAGCGCGATCTCCCCGAGCAGGAACGACCAGTGCGTCGGGAAGACCTTGTTCATCTGGTGCCGCAGGCCCTTGGACAGCATGTACCGCTGGTCGGCGTTGTTCGCCGCCTCGGAGGCGTGCTGCGCGAGAGCGCTGGAGCCCTTGGTCGGTGTCGTCAGTGAGCTCATGACTTGCGCTCCCAGAAACCGGGTCCGATCGGCTCGATGAAGTCGTGCCGGGCGATCAGGTAACCGTCGGTGTGCACCGTGATCGGCAGCTGAGCCAGCGCACGCGTCGCCGGGCCGAAGACCGGCTTGGCGTAGTTCAGCGCATCGAACTGCGACTGGTGACACGGGCACAGGATGCGGTTGGTCTGCTGCTCGTACAGCGACGTCGGGCAACCGACGTGGCTGCAGATCTTGGTGAAGGCGTAGAAGTCGCCGTAGTTGAAGTCCTCCTGGCCCTTGCGCTTCACCGCGTTGGCGGCGTCCTCGGGACGCAGGCGGATCAACATGACCGGATTGTCGGACCGGCGGACGGCGTGCAGCAGCGCCTCGTGGTCACCGCGCTCGGACTCGCGGAACGGGAAGACCGTCTCCATGCCACCCGCGTCGAGCTCCTCGGGACGGACGAGCGAGACCTCGTTCGCGTCGCCGGTGTGGCGGCGCAGATAGACGACCTCGTCCGGGTGCTCCTTCTGCCAGCCCGTGTGGACCAGGCCGTCCTTGTTGTCGGCGTTGGCGTGCGGGTCCTTGATGAACGACGCCACCGGCAGCGCGACCACACCGAGGCCCAGCGCACCGACACCGAGACCGGCCGTGCGCTTGATCATCGACCGCCGGCCGATGGTCGATGCGTCACCGGCGTCGGCCAGGTGCGCGACGATGGTCTTCCGGTCGACCTCGGGCGACCCCTCGCCCATGTTGTCGCTGCGCTGCTGGATCGCGGTCTCGTTCGGGATGAACTTCTTCGCGTACAGCAGCGCACCGAACGCGATGGCCAGCACCGAGATGCCCATCGTGATGCCCAGCACCGGGGTGTACAGGCTGTACCAGAAGTGCCCGGACTCGTTGCCGCGCGGCTCGTACTGCCACGGCCACCAGATGAGCGCCACGACGAACGCCAGGCCGGCGAGCGCGGCGACCAGGAACCACAGCGCCACCGCGCGCTCGGCCCGCTTCTCGGCCTTGGTCCCCTTGACCGGCCACGGGTCCGGGTAATCGACGATCTCGACACCGTCCAGCTGGCCACCCAGCTTGACGAGGTCGTCCCGGCTCATCGCCGCGAGTTCCTCGTCCGAAGGACGGGGTCCTGGCTCGTTGCCACTCATGCCTATGCCCTCGATCCAATCCACAGGGTAGCGCCGATCAGGGCGCCGATCCCCACGACCCACGCGATGACACCTTCGGAAGCCGGCCCGAGGCCGCCCAGCGAGTTACCACCCGGCTGGTTGTTGCCGTCGCTGACCGATTTCACGTAGGCGACGATGTCCTGCTTCTCCTCGGGCGTGAGCTGCCGATCCGAGAACTTCGGCATGTTCTGCGGACCGCTCTGCATCGCGGTGTAAATCTCTTCTTCGCTCGCGGGCGCGAGCTCGGGCGCGTACTTACCGGACGAGAGCGCACCGCCCTGACCGGTGAAGTTGTGGCACGACGCGCAGTTGAGCCGGAACAGCTCACCGCCGCGTGCCGGGTTCTCGCCCTGAAGCTGCTCGCCGTGCCCCTCGGGGCTCTGCGGTCCCCCACCGTGCGCCTGAATGTAGGCACCGAGCGCATCGATCTCGGCAGGCGTGTACTTCGCGGGCTTCCGCGCGGCCTGTGCCTCCTGCCGGACCATCGGCATCCGGCCGCTGGAGACCTGGAAGTACACCGAGGCCTCGCCGACGCCGACGAGGCTCGGGCCCTTGTCCTCGACGCCCTGCAGGTTCGACCCGTGGCACGAGATGCAGGTGTTGTTGTAGATCTGCTCGCCCTTGCGCAGCTGGGCCGAATCCGTCTGCGCCTCGGCGGTCTGCGGCTCCGGCGCGAACACGGCGTACATGCCGCCCGCACCGATCAGCGCCATCGCGAGCGCGGCGAATCCGGCGACCCGCCTGCGGAACTTCGAGCGGCGGCCCGCTCGCCGGTCGCCCGCCGCTGCGGGCTTCTTCGTGGAGGTCATCTTCTGCGGCAACCCTTGCTGTCAGTTCGGCCGTACTGGGGAGAACGGATCACAGTGGTCAATGCGTCAGGGGACGATGTAGATCACCGCGAACAGGCCGATCCACACGATGTCGACGAAGTGCCAGTAGTACGACACGACGATGGCCGAGGTGGCCTGCGCCGGTGTGAACTTGCTCAACTTCGTCCGGATGAGCAGGTAGACGAACGCGATCAGACCGCCGATGACGTGCAGGCCGTGGAAGCCCGTGGTCATGTAGAAGACCGTGCCGTAGGCGCCCGAGGGGATCGTCACACCCTCGCTGATCAGCGTGAGGTACTCGCCGGCCTGCCCGAGCACGAAGATCGTGCCCATGATCAGCGTGATCAGGTACCAGCGGCGCAGGCCGAAGACGTCACCGCGTTCGGCGGCGAACACGCCGAACTGACAGGTGAACGAAGACGCCACCAGGATGATCGTGAACGGCAGCGCGTACGCGATATCGAGGTGGATCAGCTCTCCGGTGGCTTCGTTCACCGGAGGCCAATGCCCCGTCTCGTTCTGCGCCTTGACCGTGAAGAACATCGCGAACAGCCCAGCGAAGAACATGAGCTCGCTGGCCAGCCAAACAATGGTGCCGACGCTGACCATGTTCGGCCGGTTCAGCGAGTGCACTCGCTGGCTGATGTTGGGAGCTGCCGTTGTCACGAGTCGCATTATGTCTGTTCGCCTCGCGGCCGTGCAGCCCGGGTCCTACGGAGAGTCGTGGAAACCTCGAGATCGCCTGGTGATCGCCTGGGTCGAGCGAGCTCGGGACGGTTAACATCGACGCGCGGCGGCAACGAGGCCGCCCGAACGCCTGACATGGAGGACGGCAGATGACCGATCACCCCCAGCGGATCCTCGTGTTCAGCCACCGCCCCGAGGTCCGTGACACGATCATGGGCGCCGTGGGGCGCAGGCCCGCTACCGACCTGCCCACGGTGACCTACGTCGAGGCGTCCGGGGTCGCCGACGTACTGGCCGAGATGGACGCCGGCTCCGTCGACCTCGCTATTCTCGACGGCGAGGCCCAGCCGACGGGCGGCATCGGACTGTGCAGGCAGCTCAAACACGAGATCACCGCCTGCCCGCCGATCGCCGTGGCCGTGCGGCGCGCCGACGATCGGTGGCTCGCGACCTGGTCACAGGCGGACGCCGTCCTGGTGCACCCGCTGGATCCCCTCGCCGCCGCCGAAACGATCGCCGAGGTGCTGCGCAGGCAGCGCCTCACCGCCATACAGGGTTGATCTCACACATGCCTGACGCACCGACCTGGCCCTCGATTCTGGGCAGGCTCATCGACCGTGCCGACCTCTCCGAGGAGGAGACGGCGTGGGCGATGGACCAGATCATGACCGACGCCGCGACCCCGTCCCAGATCGGCGGGTTCGCCGTCGGCCTCAGGGCCAAGGGTGAGACTCCCGCGGAGATCTCCGGTATGGCGTCGGCCATGCTGGCGCACGCGCGCACGCTCGACATCGACTACACGGCCGTCGACATCGTCGGCACCGGCGGCGACCGCGCGGGGTCGGTGAACATCTCGACGATGTCGTCGCTGGTCGTGGCCGCCACGGGCGCTCCGGTCGTCAAGCACGGCAGCCGGGCGGCCTCGTCGAAGTCGGGTGCGGCGGATGTGCTGGAGACCATGGGTGTGGCGATCACCATGTCGCCGGAGGACGTGCTGCGGTGCGTCTCCGAGGTCGGCATCGGGTTCTGCTTCGCGCCCGCGTTCCACCCCGCACTCAAGTACGCGGGTGCGACACGGCGTGAGCTGGGCGTGCCGACCACGTTCAACATGCTCGGCCCGCTCAGCAACCCGGCGCAGCCGTCGGCGAGCCTCATCGGCTGTGCCTACCGGGACAAGACGCGGGTGCTCGCCGAGGTGTACGCCCACCGCGGGCACGACGTGCTGCTGGTCCGTGGTGACGACGGTCTCGATGAGATCACCACGACGACCACGACGACGGCGTGGATCATCACCGGCGGCACGATCCGCGAGACGACGATCGATCCGCAGGCTCTGGGGATCCCTCTCGCCACCGAGGCGGATCTGAAGGGCGGGACCCCGGAGATCAATGCCCGGGCCGTCCACGAGCTCGTCAGCGGCAAAACGGGGCCGGTGCGGGACGCCGTGCTGCTGAACGCCGCGGGCGCGCTCACGGCCTACCACGGTTTCTCCGGCGATCTCGCGGCCGATCTGAGCGCGCACCTGGAGCGTGCCGCCGAGGCTCTCGACTCCAGTGCGACCGCGGACCTGCTGCAGCGGTGGATCGCCTTCTCGGCGACGACCGCGGGCTGACGCCCGGTCGGCCCGCCGAACACACGCGAAGGCCCTGCCACCCCGGTGATGCCGGGAGGGCAGGGCCTTCGCGATGGTGGCTCAAGGGCCTCTGTGACGGGACCTGCGACGGCCCGCCGTGGCCTTGACGTCGGTCGTGGCCGGGGACCTCGGTGGTCTCAGTGGTGACTGGGCCCCGAGTGGTACTCGAACACCAGCCCGCCGATCGTGATCAGCAGGCCGATGATCGCGAAGATCAGCAGCCAGATCTGCATGAACGCGAGTGAGATGCCGGCCAGGGCCGCGAAGGCAGCGAGGCCGGCCGGCCAGTAGCTGCCGGCGCTGAAGAAGCCGAGCTCGCCCGCGCCGTCACTGACCTCGGCCTCCTCGTTGTCCTCCGGCCGATCCGGGATGCGGCGGCCGACGAACCGGATGTAGCTGCCGACCAGGAGCGTGAGGCCGCCGGTCAGAATCAGCGCGACGGTGCCGATCGGCTCGACCCCGTCCTCGGTCATGACGCCCGTCATCACCCCGTAGACGACCGCCACGAAGAACGCGAAGACCATGACGATGTCGAACAGCCTGGCTTCGTTCTTCATGTGCCCTGTGTCCTTACTGGTAGCTCAGCGTTCGTGATCAGCGTACTGAGAATGGATCCGATACTTCGATATCCGCCCGCGCGGACCGACGCGGATCGGCCCGCGCCCGGTCCGCCGGCGGGAGGCGATCAGCCCGAGGCCGTCCGCAGCGTGCGGTCGGTGGCGAACGGTGTCGTCGTGGTCGCGTTCGGGCTGCACAGCTGCTCGTCACAGCCCTCGTCCTGCAGCGCCTCCAGCGCCTCGGCGGCCGTGTTGGGCTGGCCGGTCCGGGTGTTGGTCTGGGCCCGCAGCTCGATGTACCGGTCGTAGAGATCCGGCGACAGCGCCCGCACCTCGAAGTTCATCATCGCGTGGTACGTGCCGCACAGCTCGGCGCAGCGGCCCACGAACGCGCCTTCACTGTCGATCGTGTTCTGGAACGTGTTGTCCTGGTTGTTCTTCTTCGGGAACGGCATGACGTCCCGCTTGAAGTTGAACTCCGGAACCCAGAACGAGTGGATGACGTCGGTCGACCGCAGGTTGTACTGGATCGTCCGGTCGGTCGGGAGCACCAGCAGCGGGATCTCCGAGGAACTGCCGACCGTGGAGATCGTCTGGCCGTCCTCGGTCTGCTGCTCGTCCGGGTAGCCGAACTCCCAGTTCCACTGGAACGCCGTGACGTCCACCGTCACGTCGGGCTCGTCCTCCTCGGCCAGCACCTGACTCTCGGTGGTGGCGGTGAAGAAGAACAGCACACACACCATGATCACGGGCACGACGACGCAGAACAGCTCGAGCGGCACGTTGTACTGGAACTGCCGCGGGAGCGCTTCCTGCCCGCCTGCCACCTCGGCAGCCGAAGGCTTCTTCCTGTGGAAGATCATCGACCAGAACATCAGGCCCCAGACGATGACGCCGACGACGAGCGCGGCGATGACGGACCAGGTCCAGAAGGTCCGCATGCTGTCGGCCTCGGGGGTGACACCTTCCGGCCACCCGAACCGCAGGACCTCCTCGCCGGAACATCCCGTCGCCAGGACGGCGACAAGCCCGGCGAGCATGGTCACCTTGGCGACCTTGCCCCGGCGTGTGTTCCGGGTGCGTTCTGGAACGCCCACTGCGCGATGCCTCCTCGCCCGATCACTACGTGACGTAGGGGGACTTTAGCCGAGGTGAACCGGATCGGCGCCCAAGGGGTATCCGTGCCCCCGCCGCCGTTACCGCGGACACACTGCGGGCATACTGGCGACTCCAGCGCCGCATCGGTTCACGGCCGGGTCACGGCCGGTGCGCGATCGGCCCCGGCACCAACGCCCGCGGGCCGCGTGACGAGCCGATTCGGCGAGCCCGCGACGAGCAAAAAGGTGTGTGAAGAGGCGTGTGCGGCCTGCTTGGACTGGTGTGTCCCAGTGAGAACGACGCGGCGACAGCACGTCCCGCCGTGGGCGAGGCGCTGCGCTGCCAACGGCATCGCGGCCCGGACGAGACCGACACCTGGGCCGACGGCGAGATCGTGTTCGGTTTCAACCGCCTCGCGATCATCGACGTCGACCACTCGCACCAGCCGTTGACCTGGGGTCCGCCGGAGAATCCGACGCGCTACACCATCAACTTCAACGGTGAGATCTACAACTATCTCGAGCTGCGCAGCGAACTCGCCGAACAGCACGGTGCGACCTTCGACACAGAAGGCGACACCGAGGCGATCGTCGCCGCCTATCACCACCTCGGCCCTGCCGCCGTCGGCCGACTGCGCGGCATGTTCGCGTTCCTGATCTGGGACTCCGAGGCGAAGGTCGTCTTCGGGGCGCGCGATCCGTTCGGCATCAAGCCGTTGTTCGTCTCGACCGGCCCGAACGGTGTGGCCTTCGCCAGCGAGAAGAAGAGCCTGCTCGCGCTGACCGGCACGCTCGGCCTGGCCGACGAACTCGACCCGGTGGCACTGCAGCACTACCTCGTCCTCCAGTACGTGCCCGAGCCCGAGTCGCTGCACCGGAACGTGCGGCGCATCGAGTCCGGCACGTCGTTCACCGTCTCGCCCGGCGGTGAACTGCGCACCGACCGCTACTTCTCCCCCGAGTTCCGCACCAAGCCGGTCTCCGGTCCCGCCCAGACGGCGGCGCTGCACGAGGAGATCGCCGAGGTGATGCGCGACTCGGTGGCCAAGCACATGCGCGCCGACGTGACGGTCGGCTCGTTCCTGTCGGGCGGCATCGATTCGACCGCGATCGCCGCACTGGCCAAGGAACACAACCCGAACCTGATCACCTTCACCACCGGGTTCGAGCGCGAGGGTTACTCGGAGGTCGACGTCGCGGCCGAGTCCGCGGCCGCGATCGGCGTCAAGCACGTCGTCCGCACCGTCTCCGCCCAGGAGATGATGGAGACGCTGCCGCTGATCGTCTGGTACCTCGACGACCCGGTCGCCGACCCTGCGCTCGTGCCGCTGTGGTTCATCGCCCGCGAGGCGCGCAAACACGTGAAGGTCGTGCTCTCCGGCGAGGGCTCCGACGAGCTGTTCGGCGGTTACACGATCTACCGCGAACCGCTGTCGCTGGCGCCGTTCGAGAAGGTGCCCGGTGCGCTGCGGCGGCTCGCCGGAAAGGTGTCGAAGGCCATTCCCGAGGGCACGCGCGGCAAGGACCTGTTGCGGCGCGGATCGCTGCCGCTCGAGGAGCGCTACTACGGCAACGCCCGGCTGTTCCGCGACGACCAGCTGCGCGAGGTCCTGCCGAACTTCGCCGAGGGCGTCGGCCACCAGGACGTCACCGGCCGCTGGTACGACCTGTCCCGCGGCTGGGACCCGGTGTCGCGGATGCAGCACATCGACCTGTTCACGTGGCTGCGCGGCGACATCCTCGTCAAGGCGGACAAGGTGACGATGGCCAACTCGCTCGAACTGCGCGTGCCGTTCCTCGACTCCGAGGTGTTCCGCGTCTCGTCGGGCATTCCCCTCGACCAGAAGATCACCAAGGAGACGACGAAGTTCGCGCTCCGCAGGGCGCTCGACGGCATCGTTCCCTCGCACGTGCTGAACCGCCGCAAGCTCGGCTTCCCCGTGCCGATCCGCCACTGGCTGCGAAACGACATGTACGACTGGGCCCGCGGCATCATCGCCGACTCGCAGACCGGCCACCTGCTCGACAAGGCGGCGGTCCGCGCCCTGCTCGACGAGCACCGTGCGGGCACGCTCGACCACAGTCGCCGGCTCTGGGCCCTGCTGGTGTTCATGATCTGGCACGGCGTCTTCATGGAGAACCGCATCAAGGTCGACGTCCCGGAACCCCAGTACCCCGTGTACCTCTGACGTCCTCCGCCGCCCGCCGCCCGGTGGTGCCCGCACGGCGGGCGCCACCGGGCGGTGCTGTGTGGAGACCTCTCGACGGGACGCCGTGGCGGGGGTCCGGGCGGCGCGTCCGGGCGAGGTGGCGAGGCCTGCGTCGGTCCCGCCGCGGCGGGACCACACCGGGTGCCGGGTCGATACTCCGCGGGCGTTCCACCGCGCCGGGCCACCCGTTGTCACGGCCGGTTGTCGACAGGGCGCCGCCGCGTGCCCGCGGTTAAGGTGCGGCCATGACGCAGCCACCGCCCGGGTGGTACCCGGACCAGACCGACGCCCGCTACATGCGCTGGTGGGACGGCTACCGGTGGACGCCCTACACGCAGCCGGTCCCGCAACAACCGGTCCCGCCCCAGCCGCCACCGCGTTCGGTGCCGCCACCGCAGCACGCGGCCCAGCCGTATTCGGCCCACCAGCAGTCACCGCAGCAGCCCACTCCCCCACCGCAGGCCCCGCAGGGCGCACCGCAGCCGCCGTACCCGCAGCAGAATCCGGCAGGACCTCAGCAGCCAGGAGGACCGCAGCAGCCGTCTCACGGCCCCGCCCCGGTCGCGCAGCCGGACCAGGCAGGCCCCGCGCCGCAACCCGGCGCACCACAGCCGGGCGCGCAGGCGCAGCCGGGCGCGGGTCCCGTGTACACCGCCCCGGCCCTGCACATCGTGCAGGACAAGCGCCTGTTCGTCGGCATGTTCGTCCAGGCGAGCTATGCGGTGACCGACCCGTCCGGAGCCCTGCTCGGCGCCGTCGTCCAGGTGAGCCCGGACGCGTCGAAACAGGCCCGTACCTACAGCGACGACGGTGGTGGCGCTGGCCTGTCCCAGCATTTCGAACTGTTCGACGCCTCCGGCACGCCGTACTTCCACATCGCCAGGGCGCTGCGTGCCCAGTCGGCGGCCAAGCCTCGCTTCGACGTCACCCTGCCGAACGGTGCACCCCTGGGCCACGTGGAGTCCGAGAAGCTCGTCGGCCGGATCACGATGGGCCTGTACGCCGGCGGCATGCGTATCGGTCAGTTGAAGGTGGGCGGGATACGGAACAACGTCCTCAACCTGACCGACGCGGGCGGGCAGCAGGTCGTCGAGTGTGAACGCAAACCGCCGATGTTCTCCAGGGAGGACGCCTACAACCTGACGCGACCCGCTCCGCTCGCCGAACCGCTGGGCACGATGATCCTGGCGGGCATCATTGCGGTGGACAACGCGTTCTTCTCGAAGACGCAGGCGTCTCTGTTCTGACACCGCCGGCCGCGTCGCTGTCCCTCACCGGGTGTGTCCCTGCCACCGGGCACGTCGCCGCCTCGGTACGTCGCCGCGCTGGCACGTCGCCGCGCTGGTATGTCGCCGCGCTGGTACGTCGCCGCGCTGGTATGTCGCTGCCACCGGAGGCCGCATCGGCGACGGAGTCCGGTCTAGCGGCCGGGATCGCGACGGCGCGTAACCCTGCCGAGCGACTACCGGGCGGTACGAGCCCACTACCGATGGGTAAGCCTGTTGCCCGGCGGCAGGGCTGCCTAGGTTCGGGCGCAATGAACAGCGCCGACCGTGAATCCGTCCCCCGTACCTCCGCCTTCCGTACCGCGCCGGGCTCGCCCGAGCCGGAATCCCTTGACGACCTCATCGCCGACTGCCGCGACATTCCCCGCCCGCACGTGCCCGGACAGCGCCCGTACCCGTCCGCTCGGCCGTGGAATGTGGACGAGGCATGTCACGCTCAGGTCTCAGGACTGGACGCGTACGTCTGACACCAGGCACGCTCTGCGGAGCCGCGGTCAACGGCGATCGCGGCCCCACTCCCCGTCCCCGGGACCGGTCGGCGACGCTCGGCCGGGCCGACGACAGCGAAAACGGGCGCCGGTCACGAAGACCGACGCCCGTTTTCGCAGTTCACAGTCCCCGCCACGGCGGGGCGGGACTCAGTGGAACGAGTCGCCACAGGCGCAGGAACCGCCCGCGTTCGGGTTGTCGATGGTGAAGCCCTGCTTCTCGATCGTGTCGACGAAGTCGATCTGGGCACCCTCGACGTACGGAGCGCTCATCCGGTCCACCGCGACGCGCAGTCCGTTGAAGTCGCGGTACAGATCGCCGTCGAGCTCACGCTCGTCGAAGAAGAGCTGGTAGCGCAGGCCCGCACAGCCGCCCGGCTGCACCGCGATACGCAGGTGCATGTCGTCGCGGCCCTCCTGGTCGAGCAGCGCCTTGGCCTTGCCGGCGGCGGTCTCGGTCAGGATGACGCCGTGGGTGGCCTCCTCGGCGGCGTTGTTGCCGGTCTGCTCAGCGGTCGTCATGGCACTCCCTCAAGTCGCTGTCCGGGGCTCGATCTCCGCACGGCAGTCGCCTCACGGAGCGGACATTCCCCATGCTCACTCCAGTGTTCCACCGGAGGCAACAATGAGGACGGCCGTCTTGTTCCCCAGTCGCCATGGTGGCACATCCGGCGACCGCCTGAACAACGGCAGTGAGCACTGCAATACCCTGGCAGCGTGAGGTTCCTGCGCCGCAACAATGCCCGGAAGTCCGAATCCGATGCCGCCGAGACCGCGGTCGACGTCGACGAGTCCGGCGAATCCGACGTGCCCAAGGGCTACACCCCGGGCAAGGGCAGGCCGACACCGAAGCGTGTCGAGGCCGAGGGCAAGCGCCGCGGCCCGGTCGCACCGCCGCCGACCACCACGCGCGAGGCGATCCGCCGGAACCGGGAGCTGAAGAAGCAGAATCCGGTTACCAAGGAGGACAAGGAAGCGCGCCGCGCCGCCGCCCGGGAACGCCGGGAGAAGATGATGGCCGGCGACGAGCGCTACCTGCTGCCCCGCGACCGTGGCCCGGTGAAGGCGTACGTGCGCGACCTGATCGACGCGCGGCGCAACATCCTGGGTCTGTTCATGCCGCTGGCCGTACTGGTGTTCCTGTCGCTGCTGGTGCCGATCGTGGCGATCCAGCAGTACGCCACGCTGTTCACGACGATCTTCCTGCTGGGCATGCTGGTCGAGGGCTTCATCAACGGCAGGCGGGTGGCCAAGGCCGCACGGGAGCGCTTCCCGAACGAGACGATCCGCGGTGCCTCGCTCGGCTGGTACGCGTTCGTGCGCGCGAGCCAGCTGCGGCGGCTGCGGGTGCCGAAGCCGCGGCTCAAGGCGGGCGACCCGATCCCGTAACGACGTGAGCCTGCCACGGCGCGCAGCCGTGTGACGACCTCCACGGCGCGATGCGGGACCACAGTGGCGCGGTGCCGGACCACAGTGCGCGAGACGTCTCGATCGCCACACCGCCGGGTCGTTAGCCACGCGAACTACGGGGATGAGACCGCCCGTCTCCCTCCGCCACCCAACCGGAGGCGCTTCGCGCCACTGCATAAGCTCCAGGCATGGAGTTTCGACGTCTCGGCCGCAGCGGCCTCAATGTCAGTGAGATCTCGTACGGCAACTGGCTCACCCACGGTTCCCAGGTGGAGGAGGACCAGGCGCACGCCTGCATCAAGGCGGCACTGGACGCCGGCATCACGACCTTCGACACCGCCGACGTCTACGCGAACACGGCCGCCGAGTCCGTGCTCGGGCGCGGCCTGCAGGGGCAGCGCCGCGAGAGCCTGGAGATCTTCACCAAGGTCTTCTGGCCGACCGGCCCGAAGGGCCCGAACGACAAGGGCCTGGGCCGCAAGCACATCATGGAGTCGGCGCACGCCTCGCTGAAGCGTCTCGACACCGACTACGTGGACCTGTACCAGGCACACCGGTTCGACCACACGACGCCGCTCGAAGAGACGATGCAGGCCTTCGCCGACCTGGTCCGGCAGGGCAAGGTGCTCTACGTGGGCGTCTCGGAGTGGACCGCCGAGCAGATCACCCGCGGTGCCGAACTGGCCCGCGAGCTGAGGATCCCGTTCGTGTCGAACCAGCCGCAGTACAACATGCTGTGGCGCGTCATCGAGGACCAGGTCGTGCCCGCCTCCGAGCGGGAGGGCATGAGCCAGATCGTGTGGTCGCCGATCGCGCAGGGCGTGCTCACCGGCAAGTACAAGCCGGGTCAGCCCCTCCCCGCCGGCTCGCGCGCGACCGACGAGAAGGGCGGTGCGAACACCGTCCAGAAGTTCCTGCGTGACGAGGTGCTCGAGCGGGTCGAGAAGCTCACCCCGCTGGCGCAGCAGGCCGACCTGTCGCTGGCTCAGCTGGCGGTGGCGTGGGTGCTGCAGAACCCGGGCGTCGCGTCGGCGATCATCGGCGCGTCCCGCCCGGAGCAGGTGCACGAGAACGTCAAGGCCGTCGGCGTGACGCTGGACGACGACCTGATGACGGCCATCGACGACGCGCTCGGCGACGTCGTGGTCACCGACCCGCGCGAGACGAAGAGCCCCGAATCGCTGTGAATCCCCGGGCGCTGTGAATCCTGGGCGCTGTGAATCCTGGGCGCTGTGAATCCTGGGCGCTCCGAGTCCCACGGGCGGCTGAGCCCCGGTGCTGAGGCCCCACGTGCTCTGAGGCCTCGGACCCACCGCGCCCTCGGCCCCACTGAGCCCCGGGACGGGCTGAGCCCCGGGACGAGCTCCTCAGCGGTCGCGCCCGCCGTCGTCGGAGTGACGGCGGCGGGCGTCGGCCGCAGCCGACCACACGAGCCGCACCTCGTCCAGCAGCCGCCAGGGCTTGCGCGCGGCCGTGCGCGGCAGCGACCCGGTGAAGCCCACCGGGTGCCTGCGCAGTCTGCGGGCCATCCGGCCGGGTTTGCTGAGCATCCGTTGCCGCAGGTCCTGCAGGTACCGGCGCCGGACGTCACGTTCGATGGAAGTGCCGCACGTCAGGCAGGTGGTGACCACCAGCAGCCGCCCGGCGTAGGCCAGTTCGTGCCGCGTCTCGCGGCCGCACCGGTGGCAGGCGAGCGTGGCGTGTTCGATCGTTCCCTTCGCGCCCATCGCTTCCGTCCTCGTCGACGTCACGTCCGGTAGTCCGCCGCGGCCAGCACCTGCTCGGCGACCACGAGATCGTGCGGGTAGGTGATCTTGAAGTTCTGCTGTTCCCCGCGCACCCACCGCACCGGAAGCTCGGAGAACCGTTCCATCACCGAGGCCGTGTCGGTACCCACGAAGTCATCCCGCGCCGCACGTTCGTAGACCTCGAGCAGCGGCCCGGCACGGAATCCCTGCGGCGTCTGGGCACGCACGATCGACGCCGGCTCTGCGCCGGTGAGCGCACCCGCCTCGTCCACGGCCACCAGGTCGCCCGCCGGCAGTGCCGGGATCGCACCGCCGTGCTCGCGGGCTTCGTGCAGCACCCCCGCGATCAGGGCGGGACTCACCAGCGGCCGGGCGGCGTCGTGGATCAGGACGGTGTCCACCGAACCCTCGTCGATGCGGCTCGACAGCCAGCGCAGTGCGCGCAGCTCCGACTCCTGCCGCGTCTCGCCGCCGTAGACGACCTCCACCGGGGCGTCGACCTCGCGGTCCAGCACCCAGTCCACCAGGTCCTTGTCCTGCGGGCGTGTGACCAGCAGGAGGACACCGATATCCGGGACCCGCGCGAACGCGTCGAGCGACCACGACACCAGTCTGCGCCCCGCCAACGGCAGGTACACCTTGTTCATCTCCGCGCCGACCCGCGTCCCGGCCCCGCTGGCCAGCACGACGCCGGCCGCGGGTGGAACCCGGCGGCTCCGGCCCGCCGAGCCACGCCGGGTTCTCCGTTCCGCCACGGCGGAGATCATACGAGACCGGGCTCATCCGAGTTGGCCGCCGAGCAAGTCACCGATCGTCGCCAGCAGCCGTGCGCCCGCGACACCGTCGGCGACCCGGTGATCGACGGTGAGCCCGAGCGTGCACCGCAGCCGGGTGCCGATCCCGCCCGGCACCGGCACCACGCGGGGTTCGACCGTGCCGACGGCCAGTGCGGTCGCTTGCGGCGGAGTCAGCAGGGCCTGGAAACCGCCGACGCCGCTGCCGCCGAGGTTCGACATCGTGCTCGACGCGGTCGCCGACAGCTCCGACAGTTCCAGCCTGCCCGTCCTGGCCCGCGTGACGACGTCGTCGATGCGCCGGGCCAGCGTCGGCAGGTCGCCGGAGTCCGGATCGGTCAGCACCGGCGCGAGCAGTCCCCGCTCGGTGTCGACGGCGATCGCGACGGACAGCCGGTCGCAGGGCTGCACCCCGCCGTCGGTCCAGGTGGCGTTGAGCTCGGGATGCCTGCGCAGCGCGGCGGCGAGCACGCGGGTGAACACGACCGTCCAGCTCACGCCGTCGCGCCGACGCTGCGCCTCGTCGAGGTCGACGTCTCGGTACAGCACGAACTGCGGCACGTCGGTGCTCGCCGTCATGCGGCGGGCGATCGCGGCGCGGCCGTCCCGTCTCCGGGTCGGGGAACCCGCCGGAGATGCGGGTGCTTCCGGTGGCTTCGTGCCTGCCCGAGGTTCCGTGGCGGGCAGATCGGCCACCCGGATCGTGTCCCACGGGCCGGTCGGGGTGAGCGCCGCGAGGTCCACTCCCCGTTCGGCCGCCAACCGGCGCGCGGCGGGCACTGCGGCGGGCGGGCGAGGTGGCGCGGCTCCAGCGGCGCCGTTGACCCCCGCGGCCGCCGGGGTGACGCCTGCTACTGCGGGAGCCGTGTTCGCCGCCGGCGGCACCGTCTCGGGCGGGGTCGCCGCGGGCGGGGTCGCCGACTCGGACGGCTGCGCACCCGATGCGGCGCCCGCAGGCTCCGGTTCTGACTCTGACTCCGGTCCTGGCTCCGGTCCTGGCTCCGGTCCTGGCTCCGGCTCCGGTGCGGGCTCGGCGTCCGGAGATGGCGAAGCCCCGGGCTCGGGTTCCGGTTCGGGGTCGTCGAACAGCCCGTCCAGGAGGTCCTCGGCCTCGGATTCGACGTAGGCGATGGGATCGCCGACGGCGATGACGTCCTCGGGGGCGGCGACGAGACGGGCGAGCACCCCGTCGACCGTCGCCTCGACCTCCATGTCGACCTTGTCCGTCGTGACCTCGCAGACGACCTCACCCTGGCGAATCTCGTCGCCCTCGGCCTTGTGCCACGCGACGAACACGCCCTCGGTCATGGTCATCGACATCTTCGGCATGACCAGGGGTACCTGCTTGTTCACCATCGCCGCACCAACTCCCCCGCCTTCGCCACGATGTCGTCGACCTGCGGGACGGCCGCCTGTTCGAGTTGCGGCGCGTACGGGATCGGCACGTCGAGTCCGCACAGCCGGGACACCGGCGCCTGCAACCTGCCGAACGCGGGTGACTCGACGATCCTCGCCGCGATCTCGGACATGAACCCGCCGGTCTTGGGAGCCTCCTGTACCAGCAGTGCCCGCCCTGTCGCGGCGACACTGTCCACAATGGTCTGATCGTCGAGTGGACGGAGCGTGCGCGGGTCCAGCACGCTCGCCGACACGCCGTCCGCGGCGAGTCGCTCGGCCGCCTCCAGGGCGCGCGACACCATCACGCCGGTGGCCACGATCGTCACGTCCCCACCGGTGCGCCGGACCGCCGTCTCGCCCAGGGGCACCCGCACGGGTTCCTCCGGCACCGGACCGCTCTGCTTGTAGAGCAGTTTGTGTTCGAGGACGATCACCGGGTTCGGATCGTCGATGGCGCTGAGCAGCAGGCCCTTCGCGTCCGCGGCCGTGCTCGGCATGACCACCTTCAGCCCCGGCACGTGGGCGAACCACGCCTCAAGACTCTGCGAATGCTGGGCGGCCGCCCCGGTTCCGGAACCGCCGGGCGCCCGCAGCACCATCGGCACGGTCGCGGCACCGCCGAGCATGAAGTGGATCTTCGCGGCCTGGTTGGCGATCTGGTCCATCGCCTGCGCCGTGAAGTCGGAGAACTGGATCTCCACGATCGGGCGCATGCCGGCCAGCCCGGCGCCGACAGCGGCGCCGACGATGCCGAGTTCGCTGATCGGGGTGTCGCGCACCCGTTCGGTGCCGAACCGGTGGACCAGGTCGCCGCTGACGCCGAACGCACCGCCGTAGGTGCCGACGTCCTCGCCGAACAGGAACACCCGCTCGTCGGCCGCCATGGCCTGCGCCATCGCCTCACGTACGGCCTCGGAGTAGGTCAGCGTGCGCGGCTCGGCCGCCGCGGGGGTCGCCGAACCGGTGACCGGTCCCGACTCGGGCGCCGCGGCGCCGTTCACCGTTTCGCTCGTCGTCGTCATCCTCGGGTTCCTCCGGCGATCGATTTCCCTGCCGGGGCGTACACGGCGTCGGTCAACGTGGCGGCGTCGGCGTCCGGCGCGGCGGTCGCCGTGCGGATCGCCTCCCGCACCCGGTCGCGGGCGAGCGTGCGACACTCCTCGACGTCCGATTCGGACAGCGTGGGTACTTCGGACGACGCCGATCCCGCCGCACCTCCGCCGGTGACGACCGCTTCGAACGCCGCGATCGGGTCGCGTTCGCGCCAGCTCTCGATCTCCTCGCGGGTGCGGTAGAGGTTCTTGTCGCTCTTGGAATGCCCCTTCCACCGGTACGTCAGCGCCTCCACGAAGGACGGCCCGCCGCCCGACCGGGCGCGCTGCACGGCCTCGGCGACGACGTCGTGCACGGCCTGCGGATCGTTGCCGTCCACCGTCACACCCGGAATGCCGTACCCGCGGGCGCGTTCGGCGAGCGTGTCGACGTTGAACGCCCGGTCCACCGACATCGACATCCCGTAGCGGTTGTTCTCGCACACGAACACGACGGGCAGGTCCCAGATCGCGGCGAGGTTGACGCCTTCGTGCCAGGCACCCTCGTTGACCGCGCCGTCGCCGAAGAAGCTCACGACGACCTGCGAGCCCCCGCGCATGCGCACCGCCAGGCCGGCACCCGCGGCGATGGGTACGCCGCCCGCGACGATGCCGTTGGCGCCGAGGTTTCCGGTGGCGACGTCGGCGATGTGCATCGAACCGCCGCGGCCCCGGCAGTAGCCGGTCTCCTTGGCCAGCAGCTCGGCCATCATCGCGTCCAGCTTCGCGCCCTTCGCGATGCAGTGTCCGTGGCCGCGGTGGGTCGAGGTGATGTAGTCGCCTTCGGACAGTGCCATGCAGGCGCCCGTCGGCACGGCCTCCTGGCCGATCGACAGGTGCATCGTGCCGTGCATGAGCCCGCGCGCGAACATGTCGTCCACCGCCTCCTCGAAGCGGCGGATCGTCCACATGGTGGTGAGGGCGTGTTTGGCCCGGCCCGCCTCGGTTGTCAGCGTCACCGGACCGTCACCTCCTCGCCCGCGAGCAGCCGGTCCTGCAGCCGCCGCAGCGTGGCGATCGTCGTGCTCTCGTCCACGGCGACGTCCTCGGCCGTCAGCACCGTGCCCTCCGGGACGTCACGCAGCACCCTGCCGCCCGCGACGAGGCCGAGCGGAAGGTGCCCGTCGTCGCGCACCGCCGTGGCCCGGTCGGTGATGCCGTACACGGTCTCCCCGCCGATACCGTCGATCGCCTCGCCCGCGGCGAGATCGCGCTTGGCGACCGCGAGGACCTCGGCGTTCCACGCGACCGGGGCGAGACTCGGCGTGCGGTCCAGCACGGCCTCGGCGACCGACAGCGGCGCCTCGACGCTCGCCAGGTGGTACGGGCGGTAGAACGCGTAGTAGGGGCCCTTGCCCATGCCCAGGTAGGCCATCTCGGACACGACCGCGGGGTGGTCGCTGCGGCCGATGACGAACACGCCGGGAGCGACCGGGCCGGTGCAGTAGTCCACCATGCCCTCCCCGGGCAGCACGCCGCCGTCGGCCTCCGGCCGGAACGTCTCCGCCAGTGCCTCGACCGTGCTGTGCGGACCGGTCATGCCCCGGGAGGGCACGGCCAGGTCCACGCCGTTGGCGAGCGCCGCCATCTCGATCATCGTCTTCGAGCCGTCGACGAAGCTGGCGAGCATGTGCGGGTTCATGCCCTTCGCCTCGGCCTCCTCGGTCAGCGACGCGGGCGTGGCCGATGGGCGGAGCGGATTGTTCTTGCCCTTGCCCGCGCAGACGACGTCGAACCCGATGTCGCGCACGTAGTCGGCGAGGGCCTTGCATTCGACGGGTTCGTCGCCGCGGCACACCGTGTACACGCGGCCGGTCCGTTCGGCGACGGTCTTCAGCAGGTAGCCGATGGTCACGTCGCACTCGACGTTCAGCATCGCGATGTCCTGGCCCGCGAGCAGGCCGTGGAACGCCACCTGGGCACCGACCTCGGGGACGCCGCTCGCGTCCACGAGTACGTCCAGCGGAAGCGCGGTCAGCGCGGTCGCGTCCTCGGTGACGACCGGCGTGCCGGCCTCGATCATCCGCGACAGCTCGGCGCGGTCACCGCTCAGCACGGCGTCCCCGCACCCCGCTTCGGCGAAAGCGCGGCGGCCGCGATCGGGGGCGATGTCGGCGATCGCGGCGACCTCCATCCCGGCGATCCGGCTCGCCTGCACCACGAACCCGAGCCCCATCTGCCCCGCACCGACGAGCCCTACCCGGACCGGACGGCCCAGTTCCCGTTCCCGTGCTCGCAGCCGATCGACATACCTCATCCGCGTTTCCTCCGGTCCGCTTCGTCGCGCCTGATGCGGGTGAACGTGCACACCTCCGCATTGCACGGCCGCGTTTGCACATATGTGATTACGGTGTGCACCTTGGTTCTTCCTTGGTAGCACGGGAGATCTGCAGCACACAAGATTCAGAGATGCGCACATATGTGCACTCGCGCCGCTGCCTCACAGATGTGCGCTGCGCCGCGTGCCCACGCCATCGCGGCCGCGCCCCACCGTCCGTCGTCGCGTCGACCCACACCTCGGCCCGGGGCCGCAGTCCGGGTCCGCGGCCGTGGGCACACACACGGGCGGCCGCGCCTCCCGTTCGTGCCGGGAGACGCGGCCGCCCGCGCTTGTCGTGTGTCCGCCGGATCGCCGGCGGTGCGGTCAGGTTCGGGCCGAGCGCAGCCCGCCCGCGTTGAGTCGTCCCGCCATGCCGATCGCCTCGCGCACCGCCTTGGCGAGTGCCGCCGATCCGGCCCGCTCCTCGGCACCGTCGACCGGACCCCTCAGCTCGGTCCGCTCCGTGAACCGCGCGAACACCGACGCTCCCTGCATCGCCTGCGCCCGCGTGATCTCACCCCGCTTGCGGTCGACCACCAGCAGCACGATCGCACCGCGGAGTCGGCCCTTCGCCCGCCCACTGACCAGGAGCATGCCGCTGCGGTTCTCGTCGTCGGCGAGCGCGTTGACCGCGCTCTGGTACGCCAGGTGCTGCCGGTAGCTGAGCACGCCCGCCACCACGAACGCACCGAGGATCAGCACCACGGCCTGCCAGGTCACGGCGTCGCTCCCCGGAACCCGACCCGCGCACCGGCTGCGGGCGTCGAGACCGTGCCCTTGGCGTGCACGGCGCCCGGCAGCAGCTCGGTACCGTCGTCGGGGTTCAGGTACACGACGATGTGC
The DNA here is from genome assembly GCF_014195435.1 of Prauserella sediminis. Classification (NCBI taxonomy): domain Bacteria; kingdom Bacillati; phylum Actinomycetota; class Actinomycetes; order Pseudonocardiales; family Pseudonocardiaceae; genus Prauserella; species Prauserella sediminis. The sequence goes on from NZ_JACIBS010000001.1 coordinate 135,647, forward strand.
CCGAGCGTGCTCAGGTTCTCGTGGGCCCTGTCCCCCACCGCGGTCACCTCGACCTCCTCGTCACCGATGCTGAACACGTCGCCGGTGCGGATCTCCCGCGCCGGGCCCGTAGCGGGGCCGTGCACCACGCTCACGCTCTCCAGCGCGTCCGGGATGGGGTCGGCGTACAGGATGACGACGCCGCCTTCGACCATCTCCGCGGCCTCGTCCCCGGCACGCAGGACCGTGCTCTCGTAATAGAAGCTCATGTGTTCCTCCTCGAACCCGAACTCGCCGGCCCGCTAGAGACCGAAGCTTGCGGCCCACGCGATGACGACCGCAAGTGGCGACGTGATCATGCGGCTGATCAGCACGGCAGGTGTGCCGACCGCCACGGTTTCCGGTTTCGCCTCACCGAGCGCCAGGCCGACGGGCACGAAGTCGCAGCCCACCTGCCCGTTGATGGCGAACAACGTCGGCAGCGCGTACTGCACCGGCAGCGCACCGATGGCGATCTGACTGCCCATGAGGGTGCCGACCACCTGCGCGATGGCGGCGCCCGGACCGAGCACCGGCGACAGGAACGGCAGCGCGACCACGAAACTGATCGCGAGCAGGCCGAACGGGTTACTCGCGATCGGCGAGAGCACCCGGCCCATCCACTCGGCCACGCCCGTGTACATGACGATACCGAGCAGCAGGCTCACATAGGCCATGAACGGCAGGATGGTCTTCAGCGTCAGGTCGACCGTCTGCCTGCCCGCAGCCAGCATCGTGTTGACGAAGGTGCCCACGGCGGAACCGAATCCGACGAACACGTTCGTCACCGCGTGGAACGCCTTGCCCACCGGGCCGCCGACCGGCAGGGTCGCCGCCACCGCCGACGCGGACGGCCGGTCATCCCGGGGCGGCACGCCGCCGCCGGGCGCCGCACCACCCGACGCGCCGCTGCTCTCGGCGGCGCTCGGAACGCCCCCCGCCGCGACTTCGCCGTCCGATGTGGACCTGGCGATCTCGTTCATCCCCACCGCGGAGACGAACAGTTCCTCGGTGATGAACTTCGCCAGCGGGCCGCCGGGAGCTCCCGGATAGACGTCCACGGTGGGGATGCCCTTGCGCGGGTAGACGCCGATGCGCGCGGTGCCGCCGCAGTTGATGACGGCCGCCACCACCTCGTCGTCGGGCACGGACGTGTTGAACCCGTCCACCGCTTCGGCCCCGGTGAGGTCGGCGATCTTCTGCGCCACCGGGTGGATCCCACCGCCGGTCACCGACAGGACCTTCGTGCGCGTTTCGTCCGCCCGCAGTGTCAGGCCGGGCCCCCAGCCACCTGCGCCCGCGCGCACGAAGACCGTGGACGATTCCGTATCGGTCGCTGTCGTGTCCTGCCCAGCCGTCGTCTCGTGGTCGGTCATGCCTTCTCACCCGCCTTCGCCTGCTCGAATTGCCGGTCGAAATCGGCGAAGACCTCGCTACGGCCGGTCCGCTTGATCATGAACGCGGTGAGTTTCTCGGTGATGATGCCGCGAATGAAGATCACGAGGATGCCCACGAGGAAGTACCGCAGCGCCAGCGGCACCGTGGACTCGCCGAGCTGCGTGACGCCGTTGGCGATGCCGAACCAGACGAACAGCTCACCGGCGTTCGCGTACGGGAAGAACGTCGTCACCGGGTGCACGAACGACACCGCGGAGTCGTAGAACGCGGGCTTGTACCGCTCGGGCAGGAACCGGCCGAACGAGTAGGCCATCGGGTTCGTCAGCATCAGCAGCGCGAGGATCGGCATGACCGAGTAGCGGGTGATCCACCACCGGCCGCACCACTCGACCGCACGCGTGACGCGCTGCTCGCCGATGAACGTGGTGAGCGCGTACATGAACGTGAGCAGCACGATCAGTGTCGGCAGGATGCCGGTCACGAGCTCGACGAACTGCGAGCCCGCTTCCTCGAACAGGCCGATGAAATGGGTTCCCAGCCATTCGAAGACACCCAGCACACCCCCGCTCGTCTCACCCTCCGGCTGAGCCGGCTGCTGCTGCGCCATTACAGCAAGCACTTGCATTCCCTGGCCTCCTTCTCGGCCCCCGGCGGATATGCGCTGATAGACGTGCGGACCCGGCCGTCATCCGGCCGGTCCGGCGCCTGCATGATCGGTGCCCCGAGTCCGTTGCCCGTTCTCGTTCGCACCCGTTGCACATTGCGCTGACTGCACATATGTGCAAACCTTGTTCACGTTTGCCAGTGATGTGTGTAACATGCCGTCGAACCGTCGACAAGGCCCCGGAGGCGACCGGGACCGGGAAGCAAGGGAGCACCTCAATGCCGGAGATCCACGTCAAGGTCGGCTCGTCCGTCGGACTCCACGCCAGGCCGGCGAGTCAGTTCGTCAAAGCCGCGACCGCCAGCGGCAGCGACGTCCGCATCGGCAGGCCGGGCTCCGACCTCGTGGACGCTCGCAGCATGTTGTCGGTACTGAGCCTGGCCATCGGGCACGGCGAAGAGGTCGTCCTGCGCACCGACGGCGAGGGCGCCGGCGATGCCCTCACCGAACTGTCCCGCATGCTCGAGTCCGATTTGGACGCGTGATCGATGCCACCGCCCCGAGACCAGCAGTCGCTCGTCGCAGCGGCGCGGCTGTACTACGAGGAAGGCCGCTCGCAACACGAGGTCGCCAAGACGCTCAACATCAGTCGCTCCAGCGTGTCCCGGATGCTCACGGCCGCACGGGAACACGGCATCGTGCGCATCGAGATCAACGACCCGACGGGCCGCGACATGGATCTCGAGGCGGAACTGGCCGAGCGGTTCGGACTGCGCGACTGCCGTGTCGCCGAGATCCACAGTGGCGACCGGCCACTGCAGCGCGTGGGCGACCTCGGCGCGCGCTGGCTGCTGGACACGGTCCAACCGGGACAGCGGATCGGCGTTTCCTGGGGCACGGGCCTGCAGGCGCTCGTACAGTCCATCCCGGACGAAGGCGGACTCGACGTCGAAGTGCTGCCACTGGTCGGCGGACTGTCCGTAGTGGACACCGCTATCAGCGGTGAGGAACTGGTCCGCGACCTGGCGGGCAGGCTCGGCGGCAGATACCAGCGCCTCCACGCGCCCGCGTTGCTGACCTCGAAGGAGGGCAGGGACGTGCTCCTGGCCGAACCGAGCGTCCAGGCGACCCTGGACGCCGCCCGGCGGGTGCAGGTCGCGCTCGCGGGCGTCGGCCGGGTCGGCCGCGGCTCGTCGGCGTCGTTGGTGACGGCCATGAGCCTGTCCGCCGAGGAACGGGCGGGGTTCGACGCCGCAGGGCCGGTCGGCGACGTCTGCGCACGGTTCTTCGACGCCGCGGGCAAGGCCGTCACCGGGCCCGCCGACGACCGGGTGCTCGCGGTATCGCTGGCCGACCTGGCGGCGATCCCGACGGTCGCCGGTGTGGCGGCGGGACCCGAGAAAGCCGACGGCGTCCTCGGAGCGCTGCACACCACCGTGCTCGACGTGCTGATCTGCGACAGCTCACTGGCCAGGGCGCTGCTCTCGGAACGGGGCGCGGTAGCTTGAGCTCGTGAACATCGAGTTCGGTCCCGTCACTCTCCCCGACGAGAACGCGCGCGCCGGTGCGCTGCAGCGGCACGCTGCGCTGCTGTCACCCCCGCGCTCGCTGGGCAGGATGGAACGACTCGGCGCCTGGCTCGCCGCGTGCCAGGGTCGGACCCCGCCCCGGCCGCTGCGGCGGATGCGCGTCGTGGTGTTCGCCGCCGATCACGGCGTCACCGCCGAGGGGGTGTCCCTCGGCGGTCCCGGCACGACGCGGGCGCTGCTCGACGCGCTCGACACCGGCTCGGCACCGCTGAACGTCCTCGCCGACGTGGCGGGCGCCGGGATCCGGGTGGTCGACGTGGGTACGGCAGGCGGCTCCGGGCCGGACCACGTACGCAGCGGGTCCTCTTCCATCGCCACGGCGGACGCGCTGACCGAGGAGGAGACCGAGGCCGCGGTGCGTGCCGGGATCCGTGCGGCCGACGCGGAGATCGACGAGGGTGCCGACGTCCTCGTGGCCGCCGAGCTCGGTGCGGGCGTCACGACCCCCTCCGCCACTCTGGTCGCGGCACTGACCGACACCGAACCCGTCGCCGTCGTCGGACGCGGTTCGGGGATCGACGACCGGGCGTGGATGCGTAAGACCACCGCGGTCCGGGATGCGCTGCGGCGCTGCCGGCCGGTCACCGGCGACCCGTTCGGACTGCTGCGCACCGCGGGCGGCGCGGATCTCGCCGCGATGACCGGATTCCTGGCACAGGCGGCCACTCGGCGGACCCCGGTGGTGCTGGACGGTCTGCCCTCGACCGCGGCGGCACTGCTGGCCGAGGAAATCGCGCCGGGCGCGCGGTCCTGGTGGCTGGCCGCTCACCGCGCGGCCGAGCCCGCCCAGGTGATCGCGCTGGAGCACCTGGACCTGGATCCGGTACTCGACCTGAACCTTCGGCTCGGCGCAGGCACCGGGGCCGCGACCGTGCTGCCGATGCTCGCCTCCGCGGCACGGCTACTCACCGACGTCGCCGAGCGGCCGGCACTGCCCGCCGACGCCGACATCACCTGACCCGGCACCCGGCGCGACCGCCGCAACCACGCGAACGTGAGTACGGGGTCCGCACCGCGCGGTCGCCGGACCCGCAGTGGCGGACCCGCAGTGCAGGACCCGCAGCGTCAGGTCCTCAGCGCCGGACCTTCTCAGCGCCGGAACCGCGGCGTCAGAACCGCGGCCTCAGAACGTGTGGCCTCAACAACGCGTGGGCTCGGCCTCACGGTGTCGGCCCGCGGAAGCAGCAGTCCGCGGGCCGACACCGGGATGCGGTCAGTCGAACTTGTGCACCCAGCCGTGATCGTCGGTGCGGGTGCCTTCCTGGATGCCGGTGAGCTGTTCGCGCAGCGCCATCGTCAGTTCGCCGGGCTCGCCGCTGCCGACGGTGAACTCGCCGTCGGCGTGCTTGACGTGCCCCACCGGAGTGATCACCGCGGCCGTGCCGCAGGCGAACACCTCGGTCAGTTCCCCGGACTTCGCAGCGCTCTCCCACTCCTCGGTGGAGATCCGCCGCTCCTCGACCCGGAGGCCGCGGTCGGCCGCCAGCTCCAGCAGCGACCGGCGGGTCACGCCGGGCAGCAGGGATCCGCTCAGCTCGGGCGTCACCACGGTCGCATCGCTGCCCGAGCCGAAGACGAAGAACAGGTTCATCCCGCCCATCTCCTCGACCCAGCGGTGCTCGGCCGCGTCGAGCCACACCACCTGGTCGCAGCCCTGTTCGACGGCCTGCGCCTGCGCGACGAACGAAGCCGCATAGTTACCGGAGCACTTGGCCTCACCGGTGCCGCCCGGCGCGGCCCGCACGTACTCGGTCGAGAGCCACACCGTCACGGGCTTGACGCCGCCGGCGAAGTACGACCCGGCCGGCGAGGCGATGAGCAGGTACAGGTATTCGGCCGACGGGCTGTTCACGCCCAGCCCCTCACCGGTGGCGATCATGAACGGCCGCAGGTACAGGGCATCACCCTGGCGCGTCGGCACCCAACGCTTGTCGATGTCGAGGAGTTCGGCGATCGACCCCAGGAACAGTTCGTCGGGCAGCTCCGGCATGGCGAGCCGGCGGGCGGAGTCGCGGAATCGCTGCGCGTTGGCATCGGGCCGGAACGCGCCGATGGTGCCGTCGGGCTGGCGGTACGCCTTGAGACCCTCGAAGATCGCCTGCCCGTAGTGCAGGACCTGCGTCGCCGGGTCGAACGTCAAGGGCGCGTACTCGCGCACCTCGGCGTCGTGCCACCCCTGCTCGGCGTTCCACTTCACGGTGACCATGTGGTCGGTGAACCGCACGCCGAAACCCGGATTCTCCAGTACCTCCGCTACGCGCTCCGCGGAGGTCGCGTGCGTGCTGGGAATACGGGTGAACAGGGTTGTCGTCGTCATGCTCGGAGCATATCGCCCCGATGGCCCCACAACGCCATACCCGGTCGTTACCATCTGGGCGTGAACATGAATCCGCAGCACCCGGGCACCCCGTACGCGGCGCAGTCCGCGCCCTACCCGCCGACCTCCCAGCCGACGGGCGGGGAGGCGCAGCCATCGCCGTCGGGCGGCGGCTTCGGCACCCTCGCCGGTGCCGCGCTGCTGACGTTCGCCGGCGGGATGGCGGTCCTGATCGGCTACCTGATGATCGGGGGCTTCGGCGCCATCATCGGTATTTTCGGCGCGATCTTCGGCATCGTGTGGCTGGCGGGCGTCCACGGCGGCAACGTGTTCCCGCGCGAGGGGTTCCCGACGAAGTCGCTCGGCGGTCTCGCCGTGGCGTCCCTCGTACTGCTCGGCCTCGCGGCCGCCATGACCTGACCGAGTCCCGGTCACAGGCGGGTCAGCAACCCGCCGAACAGCAGGACGGCCGTCACGACCACGGCCACCTGCCTGGGGCCTCGCGGACCCGCTGCGGCGCGGGCGGCGAACTCCGCGAGCGCCAGCATCGCCGCCACCGTCACCGCCGCCGCCGGCGCCAGCAGAGCCGCCGGGATCGCGGCCACCGCGGCGGGCACGACCACGGCCGTGATCCGTGACGGATGCGCGCGCTCACTGGCCGCACCGAACGCGGTGAGTGCCGCCGGGAGGCACGCGAGCGTCACGACAGCGCCCAGTGCAGGCGCGAGTGCCTGGGCGTCCGCCGCGGCGAACGTGTCCCGCAGCGACGTGGTCGACAGGCCGAGCCGCAGCGGGCCGAGCTGGTACAGCGCGGCGGCCGCCACGCCCAGCGCCGCGACGGCACCCACCACGACCGTGCGCCGCGACCGGCCACGCAGCACGGGCACGAACACCGCGGCGGCCGACAGCACCCCGCCGAGAACGCCCCACGGCGTGTCCCCGCCGAGCGGCTCGGCCACCGGCGACGGCGCCGGGCTCACCCCGAGACACACCGCCACGAAGGCGGCGGCCGCGAGCAGCAGCAGGCCACCCACCCAACGGCGCCAGTACGCGTCGAGCCGGACCCCCGCCACGTCGGCGACCGCGACCGCGGCCACCACCAGCACGGCCGCGGCGGGCCGGTGGTCCGGCACCAGGTAGGCCGCGAACGTCGAGGCGGCCAGCACCACGATCGCCAGGCGTGCCGCGCGGCCGAAGCCGTCGACGAGTCGCGCGAGACCCGGCCGGGCCATCACCCCGGCTCCCGCCCTGCCGCCCGGTACGGCGTCGCCGCGCTCGACGCCCGGCTCGGTCCCGTCGTCGCCGTCGCGGGAGTCGCCGTCGCGGGAGTCGCCGTAGCCGGGAGCCCGGCCGTCGGGCACGCCGCTGCGCGAGCTGCCGAGGCGAGCCGTACCGGGTTCGGCCACCACCACGAACACCGTGGCCAGTGCCATGCCCACCGGGGCCCACCAGCCGGCTCCCGCCACGGCCGCGGCGAGCCCGCCGAGCACGCCCAGCGCGATCCACACCGCTGCTCACCTGCCTTCGTCCGCCGTCACCGGCACACCTACCTCCGGCGGCCGCAGGAGGCGTCAATAGCATGGCTGACGAGTGAACACCCGAGATGAGGAGTCCGAGCGTGGCCGTTCCGAAACTTGCCCTGACCGAGCTGACCGAGGCGTCGCTGGCGAAGACCCGCGCGCAGATCGTCGTGGTCGGCACCGTGCAGGCCACCGGCGGCCTCGAACTGGCACCCGGGGCCGAGGCCGTGGACGCGGCGTACGGCGGCACACTCGCCGAGGTGCTCTCGACGCTCGGGGCGACCGGCGCGGCCGAGGAGGTCGTGAAGGTGCCGTCGCTCGGCAGGCTGGCGGCCGACGTGGTGCTGGCGGTCGGGCTCGGCCAGCCGGAGGTGACGGCCGAACAGGTGCGCCGCGCGTCCGGCGCCGCGGGCCGCGCGCTGGCGGGCACGAAGCGGGCGCTCACGACACTGTCGGCCGTCGATCTGCAGGCCGCGACGGAAGGCATCGCGCTCGGTGCCTACGCGTTCACCGAGTACAAGTCCGAGAAGGGCGACAAGCCGGTGCAGACCGTGGACGTCGCCGCGCCCGCCGAGGGCACCACCAAGCAGCACCGCGCCACGCTGAAGGCCGCGACGGCCACCGCGGAGGCGGTCTGCACGGCCCGCGATTTCATCAACACCCCGCCGAACGACCTGTTCCCCGCATCGTTCGCCGACCGTGCGCGCGCGCTGGCCGAGGACGCGGGTGTGGCCGTCGAGGTGCTCGACGAGAAGCAGCTCAAGCGCAAGGGCTTCGGCGGCATCCTCGGTGTCGGCGCGGGCTCGTCGCGCCCGCCGCGGCTGGTCAAGGTGACCTACAAGGGCGCCAAGGCTCGCAAGAAGATCGCGCTGGTCGGAAAGGGCATCACGTTCGACACGGGCGGCATCTCGCTCAAGCCCGCGGCGAACATGGACAACATGACCTCGGACATGTCCGGGGCCGCCGCGGTGCTGTCGTCGGTGCTGCTGGCGGCGAAGCTGAAGTTCCCGCTCGAGGTCACCGCCTACATCCCGCTGGCGGAGAACATGCCGTCCGGCACGTCGTACCGGCCCGGTGACGTGCTGACCATGTACGGCGGCAAGACGGTCGAGGTGCTCAACACCGACGCCGAGGGCCGGCTGGTGCTCGCCGACGCGATCGTGCGGGCGGCCGAGGACGAGCCGGACTACCTGATCGAGACGTCGACGCTCACCGGCGCACAGGTCGTCGCGCTGGGCAACCGGACCGCGGGCGTGATGGGCTCGGACGAGTTCCGCGACCGCGTCGCCGAACTGGGCCAGGCCTCCGGTGAGAACGCCTGGCCGATGCCGCTGCCGGAGGAGCTGCGGTCCGAACTGGACTCGAAGCTGGCCGACCTGGCGAACGTCACGGGGGCGCGCTGGGGCGGCATGCTCGCGGCGGGCATCTTCCTGCGCGAGTTCGTCGCCGACGACCTGCCGTGGGCGCACATCGACATCGCCGGTCCCTCGTACAACACCGGTTCGCCGTGGGGTTACACCGGCAAGGGCGGCACAGGCGTGCCGGTCCGCACCATCGCGGCTGTGCTCGCCGACATCGCCGACAACGGCTGAGCGGTCACGGGCCGGAGCAGCGGAAACACGCGAGCAGCAGGAGGCGTGCGGGTGACGGCGGGCCGCGGCGACCATCCAGAGGGATCGGTCCGCACGGTGCTCACGGGAACCGACGACGCCGTCGACGCGACCGTCACCCGCGAGGCGCTGCTGCTCGCGTGTGCGGGTGCGCTCGGCGAGTCGGACCGGCTGGTGCGGCACTGGACGACCGCCACCGGCCGCGGCGTGGACCGGCTCGCCGCCACCGCCGTCACCGCGCGGGCGTGGGCGATGCTGCTGGCCGCCCGCGACGACCTGTCGGAGGAGGAATCCCGGCGGCCGGACTGGGCCGAGGGTCTCGTACCGCTCGACCTGGACGCCGAACAGGCCGAGCACGAGAAGGTGCTCGGTGAGCGGGACGCGCTGCCTCCGCGGGGCAGGCGGCAACGTGAGGCCGCGGCCGACGCGGAGCGGGCCGCTGCCGCCGGGGACACCGACGCCGCCCGTGAGGCGCTGCACCGGTGGACCGATGTCGCCAGGGAGATCCCGCAGCCGGACGCCGCCACCCTCGCGGCATGCCGGCATGTCGCGACGCTGCTGGTTGCCGGGGAGCTGGCCGTCGACGCGGAGTGGGCACAGAGCTACACGGGCGCACTCGTCGCCGCTCTCGATCAGCGGTATCGTCGCGAGCCCCGCGACGCCGACTGGCAGGAGCTGATCGACGCGATCATGCGGCTGCGGGGCGAACCGGACGCCGTGCCGCCGCCCGCGTCGGTCGCCGCGATCGACCACGCCGAGAACCGGCTCGGCCGGACTCTGCCGGAGGAGTTCCGCACGTTCCTCGGCATCTGCGACGGCCTGCGCGCCGACGTCGTGTTCCCGCGGCTGCTCGGGGTGGCCGAACTCCGCCACGGCGCGGAAACGGGTGCGTCCGGCCCCGGCATCGTGATCAGCGATCCGCCCGGGTTGACGCTCTGGCCGTCCGGCGAGGTCACCGAGGACGACGAGCTGTTCGGCCGCAGCGTCCACCCCGGCCTCCGTTCGGTTCTCGAGGACCACCTGCGCCTGCTGGAGGCGAGCGTCTGACGGTGGTGCCGGCAGCCGTCCGGCCTCGCACGATGCATACGTGTCACCCCGGTACCAATTTTGGTACCGTTCACGCATGCCCGCGTTGAACCTGCAGTTCTCCGACGAGGAGATGGCCGACCTGCGTGCGACGGCGGACCGGGAGGGCCGGTCGTTGAAGGCCGTCGCACACGACGCCGTCGTGTCGGTCGTGTCGTCGCGGAAACACCTGGTGGCCGAAGCCTCACAACGAGTCGCACGGATCAGCGAAGAGCTGAACGAGCGGCTGGCCAAGTAAGTGCCGGCTGTCTACTACCTCGATGTCGAGGACGTCCTGACAGCCACTCATCACGCCTCCGGCGCCGCGGTCGACGTACGCGATTTCGGGCTCCTGTCCGCTTCCGTGGCCCGGCCGTCGGCGACCGTGTTCGGCCAGGACGCCTACCCGGACCTGCTCACCAAAGCCGCCGCTCTCCTGCATTCGCTCGTCCGCAACCACGCACTCGTCGACGGCAACAAGCGAGCCGCCTGGGCCGGAGCCTGGGTGTTCCTCGAGGTCAACGGACACCGCTTGCGGGATCCCATCGACGTCGACAGCGCCGAACAACTCGTGACCTCGGCGGCGAAAGGCGTGATCGATGTCCCTGAGATCGCCGAAGGGCTCCGCGCATTTCTGGCGACGTAGGCATCCGTTCGGTACTCGAGGACCACCTGCGCCTGCTGGAGGCGAGCGTCTGACGGTGGTGCCGGCCGCCTCCGACACCACCGCCGGCCCTCTCACACCTCCTGAACTCCTGGCCTGCCGTTCTCGACGACGAACCCGGCCAGCGTGCTCACCGGCGCGCCGCGCCGCGTGACGTACGGCACCGCGCGGTAGTCGGCGCGGTAACTGTCGCGGTCGACCGTGCAGCGCACGTAGCCGCGCCGCTGGTTGTAGAACTTCATGTGCGGGTTGGCGGCCAGCCACTGCTCACCACGCCGGTCCGTGTCGGCGCCGTCGCCGCCCGAGCTGATCGACGTGCCGAGGAACTCCGCACCCACCGTGGGCGACTCCGGATCGGCGAAGTCCTGCTTCAGATCGGCGGCCATGCTGCAGTGGGCGTCGCCCGTGATCACGACCATGTTCTCGACGCCCCGTTCGACGACACCGTCGAACAGGCGCTGCCGGGCCGGCTCGTAGCCGTTCCAGTTGTCCATCGGCAGTCGCAGGCCCTCGCCGGGGTCGCGGTCGGCCCTGGCCATCACCGTCTGCTGGGCGAGGATGTTCCACCGCGCCGTCGAGGAACCGAGGCCGTCGAGCAGCCACCGTTCCTGCTCCGCGCCGAGCATGCTGCGGTCGGGATCCTGCGCCTCCGGCGAGTTCCGGTCGACCTGGTCGCTGCGGTACTGCCGGCCGTCGAGCACGTTGAACTCGGCCAGCGCGCCGAACCGCAACCGCCGGTAGATCCGCATGTCCGGGCCCTTCGGCACCGACGAGCGCCGCAACGGCAGGTGCTCGTAGTAGGCCTGGTAGGCCGCGGCGCGGCGGACGAGAAAGTCGCCGGGGGCGACGCCGTCGTGCTGGGAGATCTCGTCCGCGTAGTTGTTCTCGACCTCGTGGTCGTCCCAGGTCACGATCCACGGGAAGGCCGCGTGCGACCGCTGCAGGTCGGGGTCGGTCCGGTACTGGGCGTGCCGGATGCGGTAGTCCGCCAGCGAGTGGACCTCGTGTGCGGGCGCGTGCGCACGGCCGATGTTCCCGGTCGCGCCGCCCTCGTAGATGTAGTCGCCGAGGTGCACCACCGCGCGCAGGTCCTCGTCGGCGAGGTGGCGGTGTGCCGTGTAGTAGCCGGCCGGATAGTTCTGGCAGGACACGAACGCGAACGCCAGCCGGTCGAGGTTCGCGGCGGCCGTGGGGGCTGTGCGGGTCCGCCCGACGGGGCTGATCTCGCCGCCCGCCCGGAACCGGTAGAAGTACTCGCGGTCCGGCCGCAGCGTGTCGACCTCGACGTGGACCGAGTGACCCAGTTCCGCTGTGGCGTTGGCCACGCCGTGGGCGACCCGTCTGGAGAAACGCTCGTCCTCCGCGACCTCCCACCGGACCGGCACCGCGCCCCGACCCCGCATCCCGCCGGAGCCGTCCTCGGCGAGGGGTTCGGGCGCCAGCGTGTCCACAGCACCACCCCGCTGGGCAGCGGATCACCGGACGCGACCCCGAGCGCGAACGGGTGGCTCGTGAACCGGGAGCGCTGCGCCGGGGAGGCCCAGGTCGCTCCGGCCGCCAGCCCGCCCGCAGCCAGTGCGGCGCCCGCCGCGCCGCCGAGTCCCAGAAAGCCGAGTCCCAGAAACCTGCGTCGATCGAAGCCGTTCATGACGTCTCCTCCGTCGTGTTCACCGATCGGAGGGACAAGTCATCAGGCCGACCTGATCACGGAATGGCCGGTCGCGGTCGCTCGTATGGAATGCATCGGGCGACCCGCTGAACAGCACCCTGAACAGCACGACCCGGCAGCACCGCTGAACAGAGACCACCCAAGGAACCACCGGACAGCACCGCCGAACAGGCCTGCCGTCCGGGCGCGCAGGCAGCCGCGCCGAGCACCGGAGCGTTGCGCCTCACGCGTCGCGTTCGGCCTCTCGCCTGCGCCGCTCCAGGATCTTCTGGCGCTTCGTGTAGTCGCGCATGCGCTGCGGATATCCGGTGCGTTCCACCTCGTACACCGGGATCGAGCGCTTGCTGCCGAAGTCCTGCGCCTGCCCCAGACTGCCGATACGCCTGCGGGTCCACTCACCGTCGTGCGCGACCAGCACGACCGTCGTCTCGGTGACGTTCGTCCTGGGCTCCACGTACGCCTCGACCCCACGCCGCTGCGACGCCCACGCGTCCAGATGGGCCGTGTCGGCGTCGCTCGCCCCACGCAACGTCCCGGGCCGCTGTTTCCCACCGCGCTTGCTCCGCAGCCGGTCGAACAGCCCCACGTCGATCACCTCTCCAGGTTCGCCTCCGACGATCATTGTCCCTTATTTCCGAACTCGTGGGACAGCCTCACCGACCACACTTCGCGCCTCCCAGGCACGAAGTGACAGGATGTGGCATGACAAGCGCGCGCGTGCGCGCGTGCGTACACCACAGACACCCTCTGGGAGGCCGCGTGGACAGCCGACGCGCCACAGCGCCGCGTAGTGTTCACAGGGCCGACCGGGTGCCGGAGGAAACCTGCGCGAGGGAGTTGGACAAGTGAGCGACGCTGAAGCCGACCTGGTGATCCTGGGTGGCGGATCGGGCGGTTACGCCGCGGCCTTCCGGGCCGCCGAACTGGGCATGTCCGTCACGCTGATCGAGAAGGACAAGCTGGGCGGCACCTGCTTGCATCGAGGGTGCATCCCGACCAAGGCGCTGCTGCACGCCGCCGAGGTCGCCGATTCGGCCCGCGAAGGCGAGCAGTTCGGCGTGAAGACCACCCTCGAGGGCGTCGACATGGCCGGGGTCCACAAGTACAAGGACGGCATCGTCACCCGGCTGTACAAGGGTCTGCAGGGGCTGGCCAAGGCCCACAAGGTCACCTTCGTCGAAGGCTCGGGAACCTACGTCGGCGGCACCACCGTCGAGGTCGACGGCACCCGCTACACCGGCAAGAACATCATCCTGGCGACCGGTTCGTACTCGAAGACGCTGCCGGGCCTGGAGCTCGGCGGGCGGATCATCGCCAGCGAGGAAGCCCTCCAGCTCGACTACGTGCCGAAGAAGGCGATCGTGCTGGGCGGCGGCGTCATCGGCGTCGAGTTCGCCAGCGTGTGGGCGTCCTTCGGCACCGACGTGACGATCGTCGAGGCCCTGCCGCGGCTCGTGCCCAACGAGGACGAGTTCGCCTCCAAGCAGCTCGAGCGCGCCTTCCGCCGCCGCAAGATCGGCTACAAGACGGGCGTGAAGTTCACCGAGGCCAAGCAGGACGACAGCGGCGTCACGGTGACCCTCGAGTCCGGCGAGACGCTCGAGGCCGACGTGCTGCTGGTCGCCGTCGGCCGCGGGCCCAACACCGCGGGCCACGGCTACGAGGAGGCGGGCGTCCAGCTCGACCGCGGGTTCGTCGTCACCGACGAGCGCCTGCGCACGAGCAACCCGAACGTCTACGCCGTCGGCGACATCGTCCCGGGCCTGCAGCTGGCCCACCGCGGTTTCCAGCAGGGCGTGTTCGTCGCCGAGGAGATCGCCGGACTCAACCCGTCGCCGATCGACGAGGACGGCATCCCGCGGGTGACGTACTCGCACCCCGAGGTCGCCTCCGTTGGCCTCACCGAGGCCGCCGCCAAGGAGCAGTACGGCGCCGAGGTCGAGGCGTTCACCTACGACCTCGGCGGCAACGGCAAGAGCCAGATCCTCAAGACCTCCGGCGCGGTGAAGCTGGTCAAGGCGCCGGACGGACCGGTCGTGGGGCTGCACCTCGTGGGCGACCGCGTCGGCGAACTCATCGGCGAGGCGCAGCTGATCTACAACTGGGAGGCCTTCCCCGAGGACGTCGCTCCGCTGATCCACGCCCACCCGACCCAGTCCGAGGCGCTCGGCGAGGCACATCTCGCACTCGCGGGCAAGCCGTTGCACGTCCACGGCTGACGCCCCGGCTCGCACCCAAAGACCAACATCGACAACGAACCAAGGGAGTCAGCAAACGATGGCGTACTCCGTCACATTGCCGGAGCTCGGGGAAAGCGTCACGGAGGGCACTGTCACCCGGTGGCTGAAGCAGGAGGGTGAGTCGGTCGCGGTCGACGAGCCGTTGCTGGAGATCAGCACCGACAAGGTCGACACCGAGGTCCCTTCGCCCGTCGCAGGTACGGTCCAGAAGATCATCGCCAAGGAGGACGACACCGTCGAGGTCGGCGGCGAGCTGGCGTTGGTCGACGACGGCTCCGGTGGCGGCGAGTCGGCACCCGCTGCGCCGGCCGCGCCCGCGGAGTCGGCACCCGCAGCGTCGCCCGCACCCGCCGAGTCCGCACCCGCCGAGTCCGCTCCGGCGGCAGCCCCGGAACCCGCCGCTGCGCCCGCGGCTGCTTCCGGTGGCTCCGCATCCGGCAGCCCGGTAACCCTGCCCGAACTGGGCGAGAGCGTCACCGAGGGCACCGTCACCCGGTGGCTCAAGCAGGTCGGCGACACCGTCGAGGTGGACGAGCCGCTGCTCGAGATCTCCACGGACAAGGTCGACACCGAGGTGCCCTCACCGGTCGCCGGCACGCTGTTGGAGATCTCGGCTGGCGAGGACACGACCGTCGAGGTCGGCGGTCAGCTCGCGGTGATCGGCTCGGCCGACGCGGCACCGTCCGCACCGGCTCCCGCATCCACGCCGACGCCGGAGCCCGCGCCGGAGCCCGAACCGGCCCCGGCACCGCAGCAGGCGGCTCCCGCCCCTGCCGCACAGCAGGCCCCGAGCGCCCCAGCCCAGCAGGCGCCCGCCCAGCAGGCTCCGGCCCAGCAGGCTCAGGCACCCGCCGCGCCGGCGCAGTCCGCACCGGCTCCGGCACAGGGTGACGGCGGTGGCACGCCGTACGTGACGCCGCTGGTGCGCAAGCTCGCCGCCGAGCACGGCATCGACCTGTCGACCCTGACCGGTTCGGGTGTCGGCGGCCGTATCCGCAAGCAGGACGTACTCGCCGCCGTCGACGCGAAGCAGCAGCAGGCCCCGGCCGCCGCGCCGGCCGGATCGACGGCCCCGGCGACGCAGGCCGCACCGTCGAAGCCCGCCGCTGCGGCGCCGGTCTCCGACGCGGAGAAGGCCGCACTGCGCGGCACCGTGCAGAAGGCCAACCGGATCCGCCAGATCACCGCGGAGAAGACCAAGGAGTCGCTGCAGGTCTCGGCGCAGCTCACGCAGGTGCACGAGGTCGACGTCAGCAAGATCGCCAAGCTGCGTCAGCGCGCCAAGTCGGCGTTCCGCGAGCGCGAAGGTGTGAACCTGACGTTCCTGCCGTTCTTCGCCAAGGCCACGGTCGAGGCGCTGAAGCAGCACCCGAACGTCAACGCCTCCTACAACGAGGAGACGAAGGAGATCACCTACCACGGCTCGATCAACCTCGGCGTCGCCGTGGACACCGAGCGTGGGCTGCTGTCGGTGGTCATCCACGACGCCGGTGAGCTGAGCCTGTCCGGCCTGGCCCACCGCATCGCGGACCTGGCCGAGCGGGCGCGCACCAACAAGGTCACGCCGGACGAGCTCACCGGTGGCACGTTCACGATCACGAACATCGGCAGCAACGGTGCCCTGTTCGACACGCCGATCATCGTGCAGCCGCAGTCGGGCATGCTCGGCACCGGCGCGGTCGTCAAGCGCCCGGTCGTGGTGGCCGACGAGGACGGCAACGACACGATCGCCGTGCGGTCGATGTCGTACCTGCCGCTGACCTACGACCACCGGCTGATCGACGGTGCCGACGCGGGCCGCTTCGTGACGACGATCAAGCAGCGTCTCGAGGACGGCAACTTCGAGGACGAGCTGGGCCTCTGACACCGGTTGTCCCCGGCGCCGCGCCGGGGACAACCCGATCGGGCACGCACCGATCGGTCAGTGCACAAATCGGTCGGAGCACCAATCGGTCGGAGCACCAATCGGCCGGGGCACAACTGCAGAATCGGGCGTGAGCCCGTAACCGAATCGAGGGTCTGAACCCGGTGCCGCCATCGGGTTCAGACCCTCGATTCATCGTCGCGCCGGATGATGCGACGTCGAGGGTTGAGCGCATTCCGCGCGGCTCCGGTACGCCGGCGCGGTGAGAACGACGTGACGTCCTCGACCACGCCCGTCCGTAGCGACAGCGGCGCGGCGGGGGCGCATCACCGATAGGGTGGGGCGTTATGCGAGTCATGGTCGCGGGTTCGAGCGGACTGCTGGGCGGGGCGCTGGTCACGCGGCTGCGCACGGCCGGACACGACGTGCTGCGGCTGGTCCGGCGCACCCCGCGGGCCGCCGACGAACGGGGCTGGGAGCCACCCGCAGGACGGATCGACGACGGCGCGTTCGACGGTGTCGACGCCGTGGTGAACCTGTGCGGCGCGCCGCTGGCGTCCAGCCGCTGGAGCGACGCCCGGAAACAGCACCTCGTCGACAGCCGTGTCGAGCCCACGGAGGTCATCGCCGAGACCGTAGCCCGTCACGGGATTCCGGTGCTGCTCAATGCCTCCGGGATCAACGTCTACGGCGACACCGGCGACCGCGAGGTGGACGAAACCGCGCCGACCGGATCCGGCTTTCTCGCCGACCTCTGCCGCGAGTGGGAGTCCGCCACCGAGCCGGCGGTGCGCGCGGGCGCCCGCGTCGTGCTGCTGCGCACGTCCCCCGTGTTGTCGTCCACCGGCGGACTGCTGGCCCCGCTGCGCACGCTGTTCCGACTGGGCCTCGGTGGCAAGCTCGGTGACGGCAAGCAGTACTTCCCGTGGATCGGGCTCGACGACCACGTCGCCGCGATGGAGTGGCTGCTGCGCGGCGCCGGAGTGTCCGGCCCCGTGAACCTGACCGCGCCCGAACCGGTCACCAACGCCGAGTTCACCCGAGCTCTGGGCGAGGCGCTTCGCCGTCCGACACCGTGGCGCGTGCCGGGCTTCGCGCTGCGGACCGTGCTCGGCGAAGCGGCCGACGAGATGCTGCTGTCGGGCCCCCGTGCCGTGCCGTCCCGACTGCCCGAGGCGGGATTCACGTTCAGCCACCCACGCATCGACCAGGCGCTGGCCGCAGTCACCCGATGACGTTCCGATGCCATGCCCGGACCGCCCACGTCGACGCGCAGGCCGCACCCGGGGACGGGCCGTGCCCGGCTGACGAGCACCGGCCTCGCGTTGCTGGTGCTGTTCACCGCGCTCGGCCTCGTCGCCCGTGACGGCACGGGCGTCGATCGCGCGCTGACCGAAGGCCTGCACGGCGTGTGGCGCACCACGGCCGGTGACGTCGCGGCGGTCGTCGGCATGGTGCTGGGCCCGGTTCTGCCCCTCCTGCTGGCCGCCGCCCTCGTCGTGGCCGCGCTGCGGTACCGCCGGTCCGATCCATACCTCGCGGGCCTGCTGGTACGTGTCCTCGTCGTGCTCGGCGCATGTCGCATGGTCAGCGCCGTGGCGAAACCGCTGTTCGCGCGCGACCGGCCCCGGCAGTTCCCGGACTGGGCCTTTCCCAGCGGACACGTCACCTCGGTGGCGGCGACCGGGTTCGCCGTCTGGCTGCTGACGGCGTGGGTGGCGCCGCAGCTGCGCCGCCGGGCTGCCGCCACGGCCGGCGTCGCCGTCGCGGTGTGCGCGGCGAGCCGCATCGTGCTGGAGGTGCACTGGCTGACCGACACGGTGGGCGCGGTCGTCGGCGTCGCCGGTGCCGGCCTGGTGACGACGGTGGCGCTGCGACTGACGCCGGTCCCGCCACGAAGGCCGGGAGTAGAGTCGGCTCCGTGACTGCGAACGCGAACCTTTCCTGCCGCACCGCTTCCGACCCGGTCGACGTGCGGGAGATCGGCACGATCGACTACCTCGAGGCGTGGGAACTGCAGCGCAAGTACGCCGACGCCCGCGCCGACGAAACCGGTCCGGACACGATGCTGCTGCTGCAGCACCCGTCGGTGTACACGGCGGGCAAACGCACCCAGCCCGAGGACCGGCCGACCGACGGCACGCCGGTGATCGACGTCGACCGCGGCGGCCGGATCACCTGGCACGGGCCGGGACAGCTCGTCGGCTACCCGCTCGTGAAGCTGGCCGACCCGGTCGACGTGGTGCAGTACGTCCGCCGGGTCGAGGAGGCCCTCATCCACGTGTGCGAGACCTTCGGTGTGCACACGGGCCGTGTCGACGGCCGCAGCGGCGTGTGGCTGCCGGCCGACGACCGCGGCCCGGAACGCAAGATCGCCGCGATCGGCATCCGCGTGCAGCGCGGGGTGACCATGCACGGATTCGAGCTCAACTGCAACGCCGACCTCAGCGCGTTCGACCGGATCGTGCCGTGCGGCATCAGCGACGCGGGCACGACGTCGCTGTCGAAGGAGCTCGGCCGTGACGTGCCGGTCGCCGAGGCGTTGCCGTACGCGCGCGATGCGGTGATGGCGGCGCTCGACGGTGAGTTGCCGGTGAGCGACGACCGCTGGCTCCCCCGCCAGCAGCCGTCCGCCCCCGGCGTCACGTTCGCCCTCCAGAACTGAGAATGCCCCCAAGGGCACTTTGGTTGCGTTGAGTGCAACTAAAGTGCCCCTGGGGGCAGTCCGGTACCCCACCCGTCGTCGCGGGTGCTCAGTCGAGCTGGCGGGCGACCTCGGAGCCGATGAGTTCGAGGTGGTCGAGGTCCGACAGGTCGAGGACCTGCAGGTACAGCCGCGACACGCCGGTCTTCTCACGCCAGTGGCCGATCGTGTCGACGACCTCGGCGGGTGTGCCGGCGAGGCCGTTCTGCTTCAGTTCCGGCACCTCGCGCCCGATGGCGTTCGCACGCCGGGAGATCTCGGCCTCGTCGCGTCCGACGGCCACGACGAGTGCGGCGGACCGGCGGACCGGCGTGGTGCGACCGGCTTCCTTCGCGGCCACGTCGACGCGTTCGAACTGCGCCGCCGCCGACTCGGCGTCCATGAACGGGGTGTTGAACTCGTCGGCGTAGCGCGCCGCGAGCGCGGGCGTGCGCTTCTTGCCACCGCCGCCGAGGATCACCGGCGGGTGCGGTCGCTGCGCCGGCTTCGGCAGGCCGGGGGCGCCGTCGAGCGTGTAGTGGTCGCCGGAGAACGAGAACGTCTCCCCCTCGGGTGTGTCCCACAGGCCGGTGATGACAGCCAGCTGCTCGGTGTAGCGGTCGAACAGTGTCTTCGTGGGCGGCAGGTCGATGCCGTAGGCGGTGTGCTCGTCGGCGTACCAGCCGGAGCCGAAACCGAAGTCGATGCGGCCGCCGGACATGCGGTCGGCCTGCGCCACGGAGATCGCCAGCACGGAGGGATGCCGGAACGTCGCCGCAGTGACGAGCGTGCCCAGCCGGATGGTCGAGGTCTCACGGGCGAGACCTGCGAGCGTGAGCCACGCGTCGGTCGGCCCCGGGAGGCCGGACGCGTCACCCATCTTCAGGTAGTGGTCGGAGCGGAAGAACGCGCCGAAGCCGTTGTCCTCGGTCGCCTTCGCGACCCGGAGGAGGTCCTCGTAGTCGGCGCCTTGCTGGGGTTCGGTGAAGATCCTGAGTTCCACGGTCACGAGACTAGAAGGTCGCGCGCAGCGCGTCCGCTTGGGCGGAGGCGGGAGACGGGCGGGCCTAAGAGGTCGCGTGCAGCGCGTCCCTTTGGGCGGCGGCGGGAGACGGGCGGGCCGCCGCATCGAGTTCTGGACGCAACACCGCGAGTTCTGCGTTCAGCATCACGAGATCTGCACGCAGTACCGTGAATCACTCAGTACCGTGAGTCACTCAGTACGTTGAATCACTCAGTACGTTGAATCACTCAGTACGTTGAATCACTCAGTACCGTAAGTTCTGCACTCGCCCGTCGCCCAACCACCGCCCCGACGACGCGCTACCGCGCGGCAGCGTCCTCGGCACGGTCCTCGGCGCGGTCCCCGGCCTGCCCCTCGGCGCGGTCCCCTTCGCGCCGGCCGGTCATGCGTCGGCGGCAGGTCTGCGCACCTGGTTCAGCAGCCGCACGACCACGTCCTCGATCTCGTCACCGACCTTGCGCTGGTCGGTGGAGTGGGCGATCTCGGTGGCTGCGCTGCACAGTGCGCCGAACAGCAGCCGGGACGTCACCTCGACGGGCACGGCGAGCACCTCGCCCGCATCGATGAGGTCCTGCAGCGCCTGTTTGATGAGCCCGAAGCTGTAGCGGTCCTCGGCCTCGCGCCAGCGCGCCCAGCCCATGACGACCGGTGCCTCCTGCAACGCGAGCCGCTGGTAGGCCGGGTCGAGGCAGCTGCCGATGAACTCGCGCAGCCCGTTCAGTGCGCGGTCCCACGGCGGTTCCGGCCCGCTCAGAATCTTCTCCAGCCGCCCTTTGACGTCGCTTTCGACCTCGTCGAACGCGGCCTCGAACACCGCTTGTTTGCCGCTGAAATGGTGGTACAGCGCGCCTTTCGTCACACGCGCGCGCTTCGCGATCTCGTCGAGCGACGTGCCCGCGTAGCCGCGTTCCGTGAACAGCCTGACGGCACTCTTGACCAGGGCAGCTCGCGTCGATTCCGAGTAATCGTCACGCCTGGACCGCATTGTCACCACGCTCACAACTGTACTCGGGTTTCCCACCGCCATACCGGTGGTATGTTCGTGCTGTCGGCTCCATACCCACGGTATGCCGCAAACCCGCGGTATGACCACGTGTCCCGACCCAGAGTCGCGTAAACCACGCAACAGGGGGATCCCATGAGCTGGAACGACTACTACAGACGACGCGACATCCTCGACACCGTCGTGCGCCGCGCCCGGCGCAATCCCGAGGCGCCACTGTCGATCGCCGAGATCCCGGGAGCGACCGAAGAGTTCGGCACCGAGGAGAAGGTGCTGCTCGCCCTGCACTATCGCTGGCAGCAGGCACTCAGCGGGCGACTGCGCACCGAGGTCGGCGGCCCCGAGGACTCCGCGGACCTGCCGGGCGGCCGCGACGCGGACCATGTCGACGCCGTGTCGCGCGCATGGCGCAAGACGTGCTCCGACCACGCGACCCTGCGCGCCGTGCTGGACGCACACCTGGACGACCATCCGCCACTGCGCCGTGCCCACGAGGCGCAGCTGCGCATGCTGGCCATCACGGCAGGACTCGCCGAACCCGGCGAACCCACCGACGAGGTCACGCAGGTCGGCAACACCCTCGTCGGGCTCATGCGCACCCGTGCGTCCGACCATGCCGCGCCCCGCAACCCGGTCGGCCAGCTCCTCCGCAAGCTCGCCCCGGCCGGCTGAGCCCGGCATCCGAGTCCGGCATCCGAGTCCGAGCACCGACCCGAACACCGATCCGGGCGATGCACCGCGGCGGGCCAACGCTGTGGACTCCCGGCCGGGAGTTCGACATCACGCGGTGTCGGGCGAGCCGCAAGGCCAGGTGCCGCCCGGAGCGTTACCGGGACCCTGGCCTTACGCATGCCCGCAGGCCCGACACGGCGACAGCCGGCATGCGGCCACATCTCCGGCTCGGCCCATCGTTCCGATCGAGCTCGGCCGAGCGGCCGACTCCACGAAGCTCACCACGCGAAACCGTGGCTGCGCGTCAACCGTGGCGGCACGGCAGCTCAGCTGGCGCGTCCTCGCTACTCACCGGTAGGTTGTCGCCATGGCGCGCACGGACATCTGGACCGAAACCGACATCCCGAACCAGAGCGGCAGGACGGTGCTGGTCACCGGCGCGAACTCGGGCCTCGGCCTGCACACCGCCCGGGTGCTGGCCGCACGGGGCGCCACCGTGCTGCTCGCCTGCCGCTCCCCCGAACGCGGCAAGCAGGCCCTCGCGACGATCGCGGCAGGCGCGGCGACCGAGCCGCAGCTGGTGGAACTCGACCTCGCCGACCTGGCCTCCGTCCGCAGGGCAGCCGCCGACGTCCGCGACCGCACCGGGGACGGTCTCGACATCCTCGTCAACAACGCGGGCGTGATGGCCCCGCCCCACGAGACGACCCGCGACGGGTTCGAGCTCCAGTTCGGCACCAACCACCTGGGCCACGCCGCGCTGACGTGGCTGCTCCTGCCCGCACTGCGCGCGCGCCAGCACGCACGCGTCGTCACGGTCTCCAGCCTCGCCGCCCGCGCGGGACGCATCGACACCGCCGACCCTCACTTCGAACACCGTCGCTACAACCCGGTGGCGGCCTACGGCCAGTCCAAGCTGGCCAACCAGGCGTTCGCGCTGGAACTCGACCGGAGGCTGCGCGCCGCGGGCGACGACGTCGTGAGCGTCGCCGCTCACCCCGGCTACAGCGACACCGGCCTGGCACCGGCCATGGCGCGGGCGCAGCGCAACGGCGTGCTCCGCACCGTGATGAACGTCGGCGGACGGCTCGGCGGGCTACTCCTGGCGCAGAACACCGAGCAGGGAGCCGCACCGCAGCTCTACGCCGCGACCGCACCGGGCGTCTCCGGCGGCGATTACTTCGGCCCGCTCGGTCCCGGCCAGATGCGCGGCCGTCCCGGCACGGTCCGCCCGCTCGCCACGGCCACCGACCAGGCAGCCGGTACCGCGTTGTGGGAACTCACGGCCGAGTTGACGGGGGTCACGCCCGACCCGGCATGACCTTGTCGGCTCCGCGCGGGCGCGTAGGGTGGGGGCCGTGACTGCGTTGCCGGAGGGTCGGAAGCTGCTGCGTCTCGAGGTGCGCAACAGCCAGACCCCGATCGAGAGAAAGCCGTCGTGGATCAAGACCCGAGCCCGGATGGGGCCCGAGTTCACCGAACTCAAGGGACTCGTCCGCCGCGAAGGTCTGAACACCGTGTGCGAAGAGGCGGGCTGTCCCAACATCTACGAGTGCTGGGAGGACCGCGAGGCCACCTTCCTCATCGGCGGTGACCAGTGCACGCGCCGGTGCGACTTCTGCCAGATCGACACCGGTAAGCCCGCCGAGCTCGACACCGACGAGCCGCGCCGCGTCGCCGAGAGCGTGCAGGCGATGGGCCTGCGCTACTCGACGGTCACCGGCGTCGCCCGGGACGACCTCGAGGACGGCGGCGCGTGGCTGTACGCCGAGACGGTCCGCCAGATCCACCAGCTCAACCCGGGCACCGGCGTCGAGGTGCTGATCCCGGACTTCAACGCCAATCCCGACCAGCTGGCCGAGGTGTTCAGCTCGGAGCCGCAGGTGCTCGCCCACAACACGGAGACCGTGCCGCGCATCTTCAAGCGCATCCGGCCCGGGTTCCGCTACGAGCGTTCGCTGCAGGTCATCACCGAGGCCCGCAAGGCCGGGCTGGTGACCAAGTCGAACCTGATCCTCGGCATGGGCGAGACGCCTGACGAGGTCGCGCCCGCGATGCAGGACCTGTTCGACGCGGGCTGCGAGATCCTCACGATCACGCAGTACCTGCGCCCCTCGCCGCGCCACCACCCGGTCGACCGCTGGGTCAAGCCGGAGGAATTCGTCGAGCACACCAAGGCCGCCGAGGAGATCGGATTCCCCGGGGTCATGGCGGGTCCGCTCGTGCGCTCGTCGTACCGCGCCGGCAAGCTCTACGCGAAGACCAAGGCGCACCGCGGCGAGGAGCTCTCCGAGAACCTGCAGCACCTGGCTGCGGAAGCGCCCGCGGCTCAGGAGGCCAGCAGCGTGCTGGCCCGCGAGTCCTCGTCCTGACCCGGACTTCCGGGTGATCCCTGACGCCGCGTGTGCGCGCCGACCGATAGTGTCGTCTCGCACACGCGGCGACCTGTTTCGGCGGCCGCGTCTGGTGGGGATGACGAACAGGGGTAAACAGTGGTCACCGACTTACTGAACTGGCTGCAGAGCCTGCCGCAACCGGCGCTGGTGGGGGCGACCGGTCTGCTCGTGCTGCTCGAATGCACGATCGGCCTTGGGTTCCTCGCGCCGGGAGAGTCGGGACTGCTGATCGCGGCCACAACCGCCACCACGGTGCCGCGGTTCCTCATTCTGTGGATCGTCGTGACGATCTGCGCGGGCATCGGCGACTCGATCGGCTACACGATCGGCAGGCGCTTCGGGCCGAAGCTGCGCGAGACGAAGCTGATCCAGAAATACGGCGTCGACGCGTGGGACAAGGCCACCGGCATCCTCCAGCGCCGCGGCGCATGGGCGGTGTTCTTCGCCCGGTTCTTCCCCGTCGTGCGCACGCTGACGCCGGCCGCGTCCGGCACGTCCGGACTGCCGTTCCACAAGTTCCTGCCTGCCGCGGTCGCGGGGGCCACGTGCTGGTCCGCCCTGCACATCGCGCTGGGTGCGGCGCTCGGTGAAGCGGCCAAGCAGGTCGAGGACGCCATGAGTACCGGCGGCATGATCGTGGTGGGCGTCCTCGCGGCGGTCGCCGTGTTCGCGCTGCTGCGGTACAAGCGCAAGAAGGCGATGACGGCGATGGCCCCTGCCGACAGCGCGGTCACCGCCGACGGTGCCATCACCACCGACGGTGCCGCCACGGCCGTGACCGCCGACGGTGCCATCACCACCGATGGGTCCGCCACCGCCGCCACCGCCGTCACGGCCGACGGCGAGGGTGCCCTCGCCTCCCCTGCCGATGGTGCGGCCACACCGGCCACCGGAGCGGATCCCGACGACCGGCCGTCGACCTCCCCGGGCTGAGACGGTCCGGTGCCCGCCCTGCCGACTCGACGACGGCCGGGCGCATCATGGAACGCATGAACGCCGACCTCCGGCGCGCTCGCGACCTGGTCACCGGTGCGAGCCGCATCACAGCGCTCACCGGCGCCGGGATATCGACCGATTCCGGTATCCCCGACTTCCGCGGCCCGAACGGACTGTGGACACGGGACCCCGAGGCCGAGAAGCTGTCGAACCTGCAGGACTATCTCGCCAGCGCCGACGTCCGCAGGCGCGCCTGGCAGGCCCGGCTCGGCCACCCGGCGTGGCAGGCGAAGCCCAATCCGGCCCATGACGCCTTCGTCGCTCTGCAACGCGGCGGTGCGCTCACCGCGATCATCACGCAGAACATCGACGAACTGCACCAGCGGGCCGGCTCGGATCCGGAAACGGTCATCGAACTGCACGGCACGATGTTCCACACCGAATGTCTCGGCTGCGGCGATCGGCGGGACATGGCAGGTGTGCTCGACCGGGTGCGCTCCGGTGTGGACGATCCGCCGTGCACCGTGTGCGGCGGGATCCTCAAATCCGCCACCATCTCGTTCGGTCAGGCGCTCGACGCCGACGTGCTCGACCGCGCCCGCGTCGCCGCGATCTCCTGCGACGTGCTGGTGGCCGCGGGGACGTCACTGACCGTGCATCCGGCGGCCGGGCTGGTCGACATCGCCGTGGGCACCGGCGCATCGGTGATCATCTGCAACGCCTCGCCCACTCCGTACGACGACCTCGCGGACGTGGTGCTGCGCGAGCCGCTGGCCGAGGTGCTGCCGCAGCTCACGTGAGCGGGCCCTCGCGCGAGGCCGGAGCCTGCTGGCCGGCGAGCCTGCGCTGCGGATGCCGCCGCGCGTCGAACAGCGCCATGGTCATCGCCACGAGCGTGAACCCGACCGTGCACAGCATGGCCATCGCCAGGCCGGTGCGGTAGCCCTCGCCGCCCGTCACGCCCGCGTGGAACACGGCACCGAGCACGGCCACGCCGAGCGCCGTGCCGAGCCGCTGCCCCGTCTGCAGTGCGGCCCCGGCCACGCCGGCCATGTTCGTCGGCACGCGGTCCAGGGTCAGCGTCGTGTTCGGCGCGATCACCATGCCGCCGCCGATGCCGCCGAGCAGCAGCGGCGCCGCGACCGCGTAGCCGACCGCGGCGTCCGGCACGAGTGGCACCAACACGGCGACGAGCCCGACGCCGATCACCACGAGGCCGAGCCCGGTGAGCGTCACCCGCCTGCCCCATCGGGCGACCGCACGGCCGGCGAGCGCCGACGACACGGCGGAGCCGAGCGCGAACGGTGTCACCAGCAGTCCCGACTCCAACGGCGAGTAGCCGAGTCCCTGCTGGAAGAACATCGCGAACACCAGCCACATACCGCCGAACCCGCAGAAGTACGTCGCACCGACCGTCGCACCGAGGGCATAGCCGGGCGTGCTCGTGTACAGCCGTGGGTGCAGCACCGGCATCCGGCCGCGCCGCACGACCGCGCGTTCCCAGGCCACGAACAGCCATGCGAACACTCCGGCCAACGGGAACATCCACCACAGCGAGGTCAGTCCGCCGTGCTCCGACTGCACGAGCGGCAACAGCACCCCGAGGACCGCCAGGCCGAGCAGCACGATGCCGGGGATGTCCAGCTGCGAGACCACACCGCGGCGTGCGGGTTCCCGCTTCGGCACCCACCGTGCCGCCAACGCCAGCGCGACCAGGCCGATCGGCAGGTTGACGTAGAACACCCAGCGCCAGCCGTCGTCGCCGAACGCCGCGATGATCAGCCCGCCCAGCACCGGGCCGACGGCCGTGGAAAGGCCGACGGTAGCGCCGAACATGCCGAACGCCCTGCCCCGTTCGGCGCCGTGGAACAGTTCCTGGATCAGTCCCGTGTTCTGCGGCGCGAGCATGCCGGCGGCGACACCCTGGGCCAACCGCGCCGCGATCAGCATGCCCTCGCTCGAGCTGGCGCCCGCGATGCCGCTGGTGACGACGAACGCCGACAGTGCGAAGAGGAACATCCGCCTTCTGCCGAGCTCGTCGCCCAGTCGGCCGCCCGTGACGAGCACCAGCCCGAACGTCAGCGCGTAGCCGGACACGACCCACTGCGTGCCCGCGACGGTCGCGTCCAGAGCGTCCTGGATGGACGGCAATGCGACGTTGACGATGCTGACGTCGAGCAACGACATGAACCCGGCGGTCAGCATGACGGCGAGGGCCCGCCAGCGTCGCGGATCCGGTGTGGCTACGTCGGTTTCGCTCACATCGCCACGGTAGGACCCCGACGTCAGGCGGGCGCGGCGGCGATCGCGAGCGCCGGCGTCAGCCGGCCACCGTGGCGGAGCTTGGTCGAGGGAGGTTCCGGGGCGTCGAACGCCCCCAAGGTGCCCTTGGGGCGGCCGCCCGGACGTCAGCCGGCCATGATGCCCGGGATGCCCTTGAGCTCGCCCATCAGCATCGAACTGACCTTCACCGGATAGTCGTACAGCGCGAACAGCGTCTCGCGTTTGCCGACCAGCTTCAGCCGCACCGGCGTCTCCCCCGGATGCGCTTTGAGCGTCTGCTTGAGCTCGACGACCACGCTCTGGTCCAGCTTCTCGGCCGAGGCGACGAGCATCAGCGGCGGTTCCTCGTCGCCCGCGGCGATGTCGGACAGGTCCAGCGGCACGAGACCGCCGCCGAACACCGACATCTTGTCCTCACGCCAGTTGACGCGTCCCTTGACGACGACCGCGTTGTCCTCCACCAGGTCGGCGGCGAAGATCGCGTACGACTTCGGGAAGAACAGCACCTCGAGCGAGGCGTCCATGTCCTCGACGGTGCAGATCGCCCACGGTTCACCCTTTTTGTTGACGCGCCGCTCGACCGAGGTCAGCAGGCCTGCGATCTCGATCTCGCCTTCCTTCGGCGGGTCGGCGAGGATCGCCGCGATGGGCTTCTTCGCGTGTTTGCGCAGGATCCGCTCGGCGCCGTCCAGCGGGTGGCCCGACACATACAGGCCGAGCATCTCCCGTTCGTAGGCGAGCTTCTGCTTTCGCGGATACTCCTCGTCGTCGAACTTCAGGTGCGCCAGCGGCGAGGACGATGCGGCGGCCTCTGCGCCCTCGTCCGGCGCTCCCGCGCCGAACAGGTCGAACTGTCCCATCGCCTCCTGGCGCTTCAGCGGGACGACCGCTTCGACCGCGTCCTCGTGCACCTGCACCATCGACAGCCGCGTGTTGCCGAGCGAGTCGAACCCGCCCGCCTTGATCAGCGACTCGAGGACGCGCTTGTTGCACGCCACGAGCTCCGACTTGTCGAGGAAGTCGGTGAACGAGGAGTACTTGCCCTTCTCCTCACGGGTCTTGATGATCGAGTCGACGACGTTGCCGCCGACGTTGCGCACCGCGCCCATGCCGAAGCGGATGTCGTCGCCGACGGCCGTGAATCGCGGACCCGACTCGTTGACGTCCGGCGGCAGCACCTTGATGCCGAGCCTGCGGCATTCCGACAGGTAGACCGCCGACTTGTCCTTGTTGTCGCCCACCGACGTCAGCAGCGCGGCCATGTACTCGGCCGGGTAGTTCGCCTTGAGGTAGGCCGTCCAGTACGAGACCAGGCCGTACCCGGCGGCGTGCGACTTGTTGAACGCGTACCCGGCGAACGGGAGGATCGTGTCCCACAGCGCCTGGATGGCCTCGTCGGAGAAGCCCTGGTCGCGCATGCCGGCGTGGAAGCCCTCGAACTCCTTCTCGAGGACCTCCTTCTTCTTCTTACCCATCGCCCGGCGCAGCACGTCCGCTCGGCCCATGGAGTAACCGGCGACCTTCTGAGCGATCTGCATGATCTGCTCCTGATAGACGATCAGGCCGTAGGTCGAGGCCAGGATCTCCTTCAGGGGCTCTTCGAGCTCAGGGTGGATCGGGGTGATCTCCTGCCGCCCGTTCTTGCGGTCGGCGTAGTCGTTGTGGGCGTTCACACCCATCGGACCCGGCCGGTACAGCGCGAGCACGGCGACGATGTCGTCGAAGCCCGTGGGCTGCATCCGGCGCAGCAGATCGCGCATGGCGCCGCCGTCGAGCTGGAACACGCCGAGGGTGTCACCGCGGCCCAGCAGCTTGTACGACTCCGGATCGTCCATGCCCAGCCGGTCGAGGTCGATCTCCTCGCCGCGGTTGACCTTGATGTTGTCGATGGCGTCGCCGATGACCGTGAGGTTGCGCAACCCCAGGAAGTCCATCTTCAACAGGCCGATGGCCTCACAGGACGGGTAGTCCCAGCCCGTGATGACCGCACCGTCGTCGCGCTGCCACAGCGGGATCGTGTCGACCAGCGGCTCGCTGGACATGATGACCGCGCACGCGTGCACACCCGCGTTGCGGATCAGGCCTTCGAGCCCCCGGGCGGTCTCGAAGATCGTCGAGACCTCCTGGTCGCTCTCGATCAGCGAGCGCACCTCGGCGGCCTCGCCGTAACGCTCGTGCTCCGGGTCGACGATGCCGGCCAGCGGGATGTCCTTGGCCATGATCGGCGGCGGCAGGGCCTTCGAGATCCGGTCGGCGATCGAGAAGCCCGGCTGGCCGTAATGGACGCGGGCGGCGTCCTTGATCGCGGCCTTCGTCTTGATCGTGCCGAACGTGATGACCTGCGCGACCTTGTCGGCGCCGTACTTCTCGGTCGCGTAACGGACCATCTCGCCGCGCCTGCGGTCGTCGAAGTCGATGTCGATGTCGGGCATCGACTCGCGCTCGGGGTTGAGGAACCGCTCGAACAGCAGGTTTTGCGGCAGTGGGTCCAGGTTGGTGATACCGAGTGCGTAGGCGACGAGCGCGCCCGCCGCGCTGCCACGACCGGGGCCGACGCGGATGCCGACGCTGCGGGCGTAGTTGCAGAGGTCGGCGACGACGAGGAAGTAGGCGGGGAAACCCTTCTGCGCGATGACGCCGAGCTCCATCTCGGCGCGTTCCTCGTAGCCGTCCGGAACGCCCTCGGGGAAACGCCATTCGAGACCGCGCATGACCTCGTGGTGCAGCCAGCTCGACTCGTTGTAGCTTTCCGGCACCTCGAACCGCGGCATCCGGTCCTTGTGCGCGTAGACGTCCTCATAGGACTCCACACGCTCGGCGATCATCAACGTCGCGTCGGCCGCGCCGGGCACCTCGGAGTCCCAGTACTCGCGCATCTCCTCGGCCGACTTGAGGAAGTAGCCGTCGCCGTTGAACTGGAACCGGTTGGGGTCGGACAGCGTCTTGCCGGACTGCACGCACAGCAGCGCCGAGTGCGCGTCGGCCTGGTCCTTGGTGACGTAGTGCGAGTCGTTGGTGGCGAGAGGCTGCAGCCCGAGTTCCTTGCCGATCTTCAGCAGGCCCTCGCGCACCGAACGTTCGATGGCCAGGCCGTGGTCCATCAACTCGAGGAAGAAGTTCTCCTTGCCGAAGATGTCCCGGTAGTCGGCCGCGGCCTCCAAGGCCTTCTCCGGCTGGCCGAGCCGCAGCCGCGTCTGCACCTCACCGGAAGGACAGCCGGTGGTGGCGATGATGCCCTCGGCGTTCTCGGCGATCAGCTCGCGGTCCATGCGGGGCTTGCGGTAGTAGCCCTGCATGCTCGCCAGCGACGACAGCTTGAACAGGTTCCGCAGCCCCGTCGCGTTCTGGGCGAGCATCGTCATGTGGGTGTAGGCACCACCACCGGAGACGTCACCGCCCTCACCGGACTCGTCGGCGCCGCGCTGGTTGCTCTGCCCCCAGAAGACGGGCTTCTTGTGGAAACGGCTCTCCGGCGCGATGTAGGCCTCGATGCCGATGATCGGCTTGATGCCCGCCTGCTTCGCCTGTTGGTAGAACTCGTCGGCGCCGTACATGTTGCCGTGGTCGGTCATCCCGACGGCCGGCATCTGGAGCCGCGAGGCCTCCTGGAACAGCGGAGCCATCTTCGCCGCACCATCGAGCATGGAGTACTCGGTGTGCACGTGCAGGTGGACGAAGGAATCCGTGGACACCGGCGAAACCTCCCCTTCGACCGCGCGCGTGCGCGGGCCCGCGAAACTCGGTGAAGTGCCCACCCTAATGGGCCGCCGTCGGGCTCACGCGACGACATCCCGGACGCCCGTCGAGTGCGATTCGCACCACCTGTCGGAGCCACCACGGAATGCCACCGAGTCGATCACGATACGCACCGATCCGGCGGCCGAACGCGATCATTCACCCCACGAGGTCAGGGTGATGTGCGCGAAATGCCCCGTTCTTCCCGTGCCACCGTCACACGCGCGCGGCGGTGATGGTTCACTGCAGACATGACACGTGACGAGGCGCTCGAGCTGAGGTGCGCAACAGGCTCCGACGTCGGCCAACGGCGGAGCGGGAACGAGGACTCGGCGCTGGCGACCGCGCACCTGGTCGCCGTGGCCGACGGCATGGGCGGGCACGCGGCGGGCGAGGTCGCCAGCGCGATCGCGGTCGACGCCGTCGGCGAGCTCGACACCCGGCTCGCCGAGAACGGTGACCTGAACCCGCTCGAAGAACTGGCCGCCGTGTTCACGCAGGCCTCCAGCGTGCTCGACGAGCGGGTCGGCGCCGACCCCGAACTCTCCGGCATGGGCACCACGCTCACCGTCATGCTGTGGCTGGGCCGCGAGTTCGCGCTCGGGCACATCGGGGACTCGCGTGCCTACCGGCTGCGGGGCGCCGAGCTGACGCAGCTGAGCCGCGACCACACGCTCGTCCAGTCACTCGTCGACGAGGGCAAGCTCGACGAGGAGAGCGCGGCCGTACACCCCGGCAGGTCGGTGCTGATCAAGGCGCTACTGGCGGGCCAGGCGGCCGAGCCGGACCTCGAGATGCACGAGGCGCAACCGGGTGACCGGTACCTGCTGTGCTCCGACGGGCTCACCGACGTCGTGTCCATCCAGGAGATCGGCGCGGTCCTGGGCTCGACCGACGAGCCTGCCGACACCGTGGCGACACTCATCGAACTGGCCAACGAGGCGGGCGGTCCGGACAACATCACGTGCGTCGTGGTGCACGTGGCCGACCCGGCTGCCGGCGACGGGTCGACCGGCGACGAGGACGCGGCCGACGCCAGCGATGACACCGGCGACGCCGACACGGCTGACACCGGCAGCACGGATGACACCGACACGGCCGGCGCGGGCGGCGGAACCGCAACCGAGTCGGACTGACGGCCCGCACGTGCGCTCACGGTGACGCGGGCGCACCACTCCGCTCCCCCGCGCCGCCGATGTCGGCGGCGCGGGCGCTCCAGGTGTCGCACGCGGCGACCGAGTCGCCGGTGAATCCGGTGGAGGCCCACTGCTGTTGCAGGCGGGCACCGCCGTGGCTCTCGACGCCACTCCAATCGGCGAAGTCCTGCACGGCGACCTCGGGACCGCGGCTCGGATCCCCCAACCCGGTGTCGCGCGCGGCGTCGAGGAACAGACCCGCGAAGCAGGTCGCCTGCAGTTCGAACCGCCTGCCCACTTCGCTCTCCGCCGCCGCGCCCACATCGGACATCGCATTGCCCGCCTCGGTGAACACACCGGTGAGCGCCTGAATGTGGTGGCCGTATTCGTGCGCGAGCGTGGCGAGGAACGCGGGCTCGTCCGTGCCGCCGACGGCCGTGGCCAGCCGGGAGTACGGCAGATGGATCGTGTGGTCGGCGTCGCAGTACAGGCCGAGCGCACGGTCGGCGGGCGGCAGTTCGCCGCATTCGGTCGTGCGGACGTCGGCGACGTCGACGGACGCAGGCCGGTGCTCGACCCCCATGCGATCGAGCACCGGCCGCCACGCGCGGTCGAGACAGTCGAGCACGTCGCGGTAGTAGGCACGGGCGGCGTCGCGGCCCTGTCGCAGGTCGGCGGGGTCGCAGTCGACGGTGGCCAGTTGCGCCCCGCTGTCGCGCAGCGCGGTCGCAGCCGAGTCCGGAGCGCTCGGATCGGCAGCGGGCGTGATGTCCGACGCCGTGTCGCCGTCACCCGCGGCGAGGTCGCTGACGACGACCACGGCGGCCAGCATCAGCAGGGCCGCCGCCACCGCGATCGCCACGGGCAGCCAGCGCGACCGCGTACCGCGCGCGGATGCGGGCTCGGGGTGGTCCGCACCGGCGCGTCCGGTGCTGGTGTCGTCGGGGTCCACGGACAACCTCGGGTCGGGGTGAGGCCGTCGGGGGAAACGGCCGGGGCGCCGTCGAGCGTAACCCGTCGCGCGCGGTTGTCCGGTCCATGCGCAGCGGCCGCGCCCGATGCGGCGGCCTCACCCCGGGACCGGTCGCCGCGGTGACCGTCAGGGCCGACGTTCAGACGTCGTCGTCGGCCGCGCCGGACGAGACGTCGCGCACCCGCTGTTCGAGGCCCGCGATGATCAGATCCAGGCCGTAGCCGTAGTCGGCGTCGAGTCCGTGGTCGACCTCGGCGCCTTCCCTCGAGGTGGCTGCGGGTTCGGTGTCCAGGAAGTGGCCCGCCTGCAGCACGGGCGCCAGGTGCGGGAACCGCTCCGGCGTGATGACCTCGCCGAGCAGGTCCAGGCCCTCCCGCGACACCGCCACGGTGCCCTCGTCGGCGAGGCTCAGTTCCAGCTCCACAGTGGACGTCACGTGCTGGGACACCATCAGGATGACGCCGACCTTCTCCTCGTCGTCGAGCGGCAGCTCCCGCAGCGCGGCGAGGCCCAGATCGGCCACGCGCACGCTGTTCGGCATCAGCACCGAGATCTGACCGCGGGGAATTCCCAGTACCCACGGGTGGCCGCGGAAGCCGTCACGCACGAGACCGGCCCAGGCCCGGAGCGCCTCACGCCAGTCGCCGGGCAGGGTGACCTGCTCCGGCACGGCGAGTGCGGCGTCCTGCATCAGGCGCAGCAGTTCGTCCTTGCCGGAGACGTACCGGTAGAGCGACATCGTCGTGAACCCGAGCGACTTCGCCACCGCCTGCATGGTGACCGCGGCCAGCCCTTCGGTGTCGGCGATCTCGATGGCGGCGGCCACGATCCGTTCGTGACTCAGTCCGCGGTTCGGGCCGCGTTGGGGCACCTCCTGCATACCCCAGGCGACGGTGACGGGTCGCGGCAGTCCGGTCTCGGTGGGTTCGACCATGCCGCGCATCTTCTCATCACCGATACCACCGGCCGCCACGAGTGTACGTAATAAACAGTGTATGACATACTCGGTGTATGGCATACACAGATCCGGCGTACACCGATACGCCACTCCTCCGGATCAGGGGGCTGTCGAAGAGCTACGGCCGGCACCGCGTGCTGACCGACCTGGACCTGACGCTGCCGCCCGGCGTCCACGCCCTGCTCGGCCCCAACGGCTCGGGCAAGACGACCCTGGTCAACATCCTCTCGACCCTCCTCCCCTACGACTCGGGCGAGGTCCGGGTGCTCGGCCTTGACCCGCGGCGGGACCGGAAAACCCTCCAGGGCCTCATCTCGCTGACCGGGCAGTACGCAGCCGTGGACGAGAAGCTCAGCGGCACCGAGAACATGCTCATGATGGGCCAGCTCTTCGGGCTCTCCCGCCGCGATGCCCAGCGACGCGCCGACGACCTGCTGGAGCGGTTCGAACTGAGCACGGCAGCGCACGCACGCGTCGCGACCTACTCCGGCGGCATGCGCCGCAAGTTGGACATCGCGGCCGGACTGATCGCACACCCGCAGCTGATCTTCCTGGACGAGCCCACGACCGGGCTGGACACACGGAGCAGGCAGGCCCTCTGGGACGAGATCACCGCACTGGCCGATTCCGGGGCCTCGGTCTTCCTCACCACGCAGTACCTCGAAGAGGCGGACGCGCTCGCGGAGCGCATCGTGGTGCTCCACGAAGGCAACATCGTCGCCGACGGCACCGCGGCGCAGCTGAAAGGCCGGATCGGCGGGTCGACCATCCAGCTCCACGACGACGCGGGCCACATCCTCGAGGAGATCCCCACCCGCGGGTCGGCGATCGACGTCGCCCGCCACCTCGACACCGTCGCGCGCACTCGGCCCGACGTGGACGTGACCGTCCGCCGCCCCACCCTCGACGAGGTGTTTCTCGAACTCACCGGCGAACAGGCCGGCGCCCCAGATCAGAAAGACGCGGACCGGGAAGAGGTGGCGGCATGACCACGACGACACCACCGAGAGAGGTGCAGGCCGCGTCCCCCGGCAACGGCGCCGGAGCGTTGACCGGGCTGCGCGTGTTCACCGGCCGCAGCCTGAAGCACTCGTTCCGGGACACCGAGTCGCTGCTGATGGCGATCCTGCTCCCGGTGATGCTCATGCTGATCTTCGTGTTCATCTTCGGCGAGTCCATCGCCGCGGGGCAGGGCGGCGACCGCAGCGACTACCTGGCGTACGTACTGCCCGCCGTCGCCCTCACGGCCGCCGGTTTCGGCGCGTCGTACACCGCCGTCGTCGTCTCCAACGACATGACGACCGGGTTCATGAACCGGCTGCGCACGATGCCGTTCCCCGCGGTGACGGTGCTGCTGGGGCACACCGCGGCGTCGATGGTGCGCAATCTGCTGGCCACCGGAGTGGTGCTGGCCATCGCCTTCGGCCTGGGGTTCCGCACCGAGGCGGGTATCGCCGAGTTCGCGGGCGCGGTCGGGCTCATGGCGCTGTGGATCCTGGTGATCACCGTGGTCTTCGCCGTGTTGGGCATGGTGGCCGGGTCGGCGGAGGCCGCGAGCGGCTACGGCTTCGTGCTGCTGTTCCTGCCCTACGTCTCCTCGGGTTTCGCGCCGGTGGAGACGATGCCCGGATGGTTGCAGGGCTTCGCGGGTCATCAACCGATGACGCCGATCATCGACGCCTCCCGCGTCCTGCTCAGCGGCGGGAATCCGGGCGACGAATGGTGGATCGGCCTCCTCTGGTGCGGTGGGTTCATCGCCGTCGCGGTGTGGCTCGCCGCCGTGCTCTTCCCCAGGAAGATCGCCCGCTGACACCGGCCACGGCGTGCCAAAGCGGCAATGCCACTCCGTCGATGCCACAGCGGCAATGCCACTCCGTCGATGCCACAGCGTCGATGCCGCCATGCCGCGTTCGCGGCGGTGAGGCTGACCGGATCGTGCACCCGACCGGCCTGATCGTGCCTTCCGCCGTGACGCGGGCCGCACCAGACTCGCAGGCATGAACGGATCCGGGAATCGCGCGCTGTTGGTCGTCGACGTGCAGGAGTCGTTCCGGCGGCACGAGCTGTGGCCGACGATCTCGAATCCCGACATCGTCGCGCCCGTGTCCACGCTGGTCGAGCACGCGAGGGCCGAGGGGGACCAGGTCGTGTGGGTGCTGCACACCGAACCGGGGACCGGCAACGTCTTCGACCCTTCGAGCGGGCACGTCCGTCCGATGGCGGACCTGACACCGGCCGGGGACGAGCCGGTGTTGACCAAGACGGCACACAACGCGTTCACCACGACCGGTCTCGATCGGATCCTGACCCGCCTGGGAGTGCGGGAGCTCGCGGTGTGCGGCATCCGGACCGAGCAATGCTGTGAGACGACCGCGCGGATCGCTGCCGACCTGGGCTACGACGTCGACTTCGTCACAGACGCCACGGCGACCAATCCGGTCGCGCACCGCGACGCTCCAGCAGGGCGCTCGGTCGGCGAGCTCCTCGCCGACCCGCGCACCCTGCAGACCGGCGAGATCATCGCGCGCACCGAGTACGCGTTGTCCGGACGGTTCGCCACGATCCGCAGCGTCGCCGAGGTGACCGGTCCGGGCTGACCGGCGTAGGCTGACCGGATCGTGCGTGTCGTGTTCGTGCTCCTGCCGCAGCTGCACCTGCTGGACCTCGCGGGACCGGCGCAGGTGTTCTCCACCGCAGCCGAGCTCGGCTGCGACCACGCGTTGCACTACGTGGCCCAGCCCGCCTGGTCCCGCGACGACGGCGGGGACGTCCACAGCGCCCAGGGCTTGCCGTTGCGGGCCGAGACCGCGTGGCCCGGCCTCGACGCCGGGGACCTCGTCGTGGTGCCGGGATCGCGCATCGGCCGGCCACCCGGCTGGCCTGCGGTGCACCCGGAGACGGCCGAACGGCTGCGGCGGCACCACGGCGGCGGCGGCACGGTCGCGAGCGTGTGTTCCGGAGCCGACGCGCTCGGGCGTGCGGGGCTGCTCGACGGGCGCCGCTGCACGACGCACCACGAGTTGCAGGACGAGCTCGCGCGGCGTTACCCGACTGCCCGCGTGGTGCGGGACGTGCTGTTCGTGACCGACGGGCGGGTCGTGACGTCGGCGGGCGTCGCGAGCGGTATCGACCTGGCGCTGCACCTGCTCGCGACCCGGGAGGGTCCCGGCGTCGCGGCGCGGGTGGCGCGCGAGATGGTCGTCTACGCCCGCAGGAACGGCGATCAGCACCAGGAGAGCGTGATGCTGCGGCACCGCGGGCATCTCGACGATGCGGTGCACCGGGTGGAGGACGTGATCGACGCGCGGTTCACCGAGTCGCTCCCGCTGGCCACCCTCGCCGAGGCGGCGCGCTGCAGCCAGCGCACGGTGACCAGGCTGTTCGTACGCGCCACCGGGTTGACGCCGCTGCGATACCAGCACGCGCTCCGGCTGGAACGCGCCGACCACCTGCTCAATCAGGGGGCGACCGCAGAGGCCGCCGCCCACGCGGTCGGGTTCGCCGATGCCCGCATGCTGCGCCGCATCCGCACGCAGGCGGCGCACGGCGACGACACGGCAACGGTCGCGGACGCACCTCCGCACGCGTGAGGAGCGATTCCGGCAGGCCCCGAAGGTGTCGCCGGTTCCCTCAGCTGCCGCGCGGTGCTGCCGCGCTGCCTTCCGACCGGGCACACCCTGACCGTGCACGGCGCGACAGACCGGCCAGCCGTTCACGCAGACCCACGGGGGACCGCATGACGTCCGCGCTCACACCACAGGCTTGCTACGACGTCGCCACCGTCGACGACACAAACGAGCTGCTGCGCGTCATGGCCCAGGCCGGACATCGCCCGGCCCGACGACGCGGGCGTGCGGTTCGACCTCGCGCCGACGACCGGATGCTCATCGTGGGCATCCGCGGCGACCGCGGATGCCTCGTGTGGGCCGACTGGGACACCATGCTCGTTCCCGCCGATGGCGTGAACACCGAGCCGATCGACTACTTCACGTGGGACGGCCACCACCACCCGCAGGAGGCAGGCGCCGAGGCGCCCGTCGAGACGATGCACCGCGTCGTAGGCGAGTTCGTCGTAACCGGTCAGCGGCCGACCTGCATACAGTGGGCCGAAGACCGGTCGTGACAACGGGATCAACGACTCCCGTTGTCACGCATGGGGCGAAGTTATCGAGTCGCGGTGCGTTCGTGCACGCAGCAAACGCAGCCCCGAATCAGCGTTTCCGCTGGTCAAATATGGTGGGCACAGCTGGGTTCGAACCAGCGACCCCCTGCTTGTAAGGCAGGTGCTCTTCCGCTGAGCTATGCGCCCGTCACGGGTGGCGGCGCCTGCGGCACCGGCCACCCGACAACCTCGTCAGCCGAGCTCCGAGACGGCCTTCTTCCAGGCCTCCTGGTCACGCGGCTCGCCGGGCTGGTTCACCTCGGCGTACTTGACGACGCCTTCCTTGTCGATCAGGAAGGTACCGCGCACCGCGAGACCGGCCTGGTCGTTGAACACGCCGTACTTCGTGGCGACCTCGCCGTGCGGCCAGAAGTCCGACAGCAGCGGGAACTGGTAGCCCTGCTGCTCGGCCCACGCCTTGAGCGAGAACGGGGTGTCCACCGAGACGCCGAGAACCTGCACGCCCTCGTTGTCGTAGTCGGCGAACTCGTCACGGAGCTGGCAGAGCTCACCCTGGCAGATGCCGCTGAACGCGAACGGGTAGAAGACCAGCAGTACCGGCTTGTCCCCGCGGAACGACGACAGGGTGACTTCCTGCTTGTTGTAGTCGTTCAGCGTGAAGTCCGGGGCCTGCGAACCGACCTCGACCGCCATAGGAGATTCCTCTCGCGCGCGTGCTCGTCCGGCCCGCCGAGACCCGGCGCGGCCGCATGTGCCCGTCCACCCTAACGCGACCCGACAGGGCCACAGCGGGCGCCGGTGATCTACGGCGGATGATCTCAGCGACGGGACGTGGACCGCGGCACGAGCCGCGTCGCCGTCCAGCCGTCCCCGACCGACAGGTTGGAGGTCTGCGACAGGCCCACGGTCGGCACGGCCTCCGCGATCTCGCTGGGCTCGACGTGACCCGCCTCCCCGGTCTTCGGGGTCAGCACCCACACGACGCCCTCGTCGTCGAGGGGCGCCCTGGCGTCGACGAGGGCGTCGCCGAGGTCGCCGTCGCCGTCCCGCCACCACAGCAGAACCACGTCGATCACCTCGTCCGCATCCTCGTCGAGCAGTTCCGCACCGGTGTGCTCCTCGATGGCCGCGCGCAGGTCGTCGTCGACGTCCTCGTCCCAGCCGATCTCCTGGACCACCATGTCCGGCTTGATGCCAAGCCTCTCGGCGACGCTGTGCTGATCAGCGTCTCCCGCGGCGACCACGACTTCAATCCTCCAACGAACGACGATGCGCGACCGGCGGATTCCGGCCGCACTGCTTACACGGTTGGGTCAAGCGAACACTGAGCGCGGCTCCGATGCAACCGTCCACACCGGATCTGGCCCGTCGCCTGTGCCCAGCATCGCACGCCGGCGCGGCCGCAGTCCTGCCGGAACCCGGAGTTGACGCGCGCGCACGCGCGCGCGTAGAAGAGGCATGGAACCGACTCGACACACGCCGCGAGCGCGGCGGGTCTAGGGTGGGCTCACCGGTCCCCGACAGGGGACTGACCGGGGCCGATGACCGGGAAACCGCCGCGTCAGCGTTACCGCCGAGTAGCGATGACAAGGCTCGTGGATGCGACGACCATGTCCCTCGAACGGCCCACACCGGGTCACCGCACCGAATCCGTGCCCGGCTCGCCGGACCGCGCCGAACACCCGCGCGCATCCGGCGGCCGGACCTCGGACGAGGCGCGTCCCGAACAACCGCAGTGACAACAGTGACGAGAAGCTGGAAACAACAGCGACGACTGGCGAGGAGACCCCTTGGCCCCGCAGAACGACAAGGCCGGGCGCGACGACACCGGCCAGGGCAACCCGGCGCGCGTCCACGTGATCCGCAACGGCCTGGCGGCACACCTGCCCGACATCGACCCGGAGGAGACGGGCGAATGGCTCGACTCCTTCGACGCAGCGCTGGCCACCGGCGGCATGCAGCGCGCCCGGTACCTGCTGCTGCGGGTACTGGAACGGGCACGGGAGCGCAACGTCGGCGTCGCTCCGCTCACCGAGACGGACTACGTCAACAGCATCCCCACCGAGAACGAGCCGTGGTTCCCCGGCGACGAGGAGCTCGAGCGCCGCTACCGCGCCTACATCCGGTGGAACGCGGCCGTCATGGTGCACCGGGCGCAACGCCCCGGCGTCGGCGTGGGCGGGCACATCTCCACGTACGCCTCGTCGGCGGCGTTGTACGAGGTGGGCTTCAACCACTTCTTCCGGGGCAAGGACCACTCGGGCGGCGGTGACCACGTCTTCATCCAGGGCCACGCCTCCCCCGGCATCTACGCCCGCGCCTTCCTCGAAGGCAGGCTCACCGCCGACCAGATGGACGGCTTCCGCCAGGAGTTCTCCCACGCAGGTGAGGGCGGCGGCCTGCCGTCGTACCCGCACCCGCGGCTGATGCCCGAGTTCTGGGAGTACCCGACGGTGTCGATGGGCCTCGGCCCGATGAACGCCGTCTACCAGGCGCGATTCAACCGCTACCTGCACGCCCGCGGCATCAAGGACACCAGCGACCAGCACGTGTGGGCGTTCCTCGGCGACGGCGAGATGGACGAGCCGGAATCACGCGGCCTCATCCACGTCGCCGCGGGCGAGGGCCTCGACAACCTGACCTTCGTCATCAACTGCAACCTGCAGCGCCTCGACGGTCCGGTCCGCGGCAACGGCAAGATCATCCAGGAGCTGGAGGCCTACTTCCGCGGTGCGGGCTGGAACGTCATCAAGGTCGTCTGGGGCCGCGAGTGGGACGCGCTGCTGCACGGCGACCGCGACGGCGCGCTGGTCAACCTCATGAACGTCACCCCTGACGGTGACTTCCAGACGTACAAGGCCAACGACGGCGCCTACGTCCGCGAGCACTTCTTCGGCCGCGACCCGCGCACGAAGGACCTCGTCAAGGACCTCTCCGACGCCGACATCTGGAACCTCAAGCGCGGCGGGCACGACTACCGCAAGGTGTACGCGGCCTACAAGGCGGCGATGGAGCACCACGGCCAGCCGACCGTGATCCTCGCCCACACGATCAAGGGCTACGGCCTGGGCCCGGCGTTCGAGGGCCGCAACGCCACGCACCAGATGAAGAAGCTGACCCTCGACGACCTCAAGACGTTCCGGGACGCCCAGCGCATCCCGATCAGCGACGAGGAACTCGAGCGCGACCCGAAACTGCCGCCGTACTACCACCCGGGTGAGAACTCGCCCGAGATCGAGTACATGCAGGGCCGCCGCAAGACCCTCGGCGGTTACGTGCCGGAGCGCCGTCCCGCCCGCGCCAAGCCGCTCACGCTGCCTGGCGACAAGGTCTACGACACGATCCGGAAGGGGTCGGGCAAACAGGAGGTCGCCACGACGATGGCGTTCGTCCGGCTCGTGCGCGAGCTGGCCAAGGACGCCGAGCTCGGCCAGCGCATCGTGCCGATCATCCCTGATGAGGCGCGCACCTTCGGCCTCGACTCGATGTTCCCCACGAACAAGATCTACAACCCGCACGGGCAGACCTACACCTCGGTCGACGCGCAGCTGATGCTGGCCTACAAGGAGTCCGAGCAGGGTCAGCTGCTGCACGAGGGCATCAACGAGGCGGGCTCCACGGCGTCGTTCACGGCGATCGGCACGTCCTACGCCACGCACGGCGAGCCGATGATCCCGATCTACATCTTCTACTCGATGTTCGGGTTCCAGCGCACCGGCGACGGCCTGTACGCCGCGGCCGACCAGAT
The DNA here is from genome assembly GCF_014195435.1 of Prauserella sediminis. Taxonomy (NCBI): domain Bacteria; kingdom Bacillati; phylum Actinomycetota; class Actinomycetes; order Pseudonocardiales; family Pseudonocardiaceae; genus Prauserella; species Prauserella sediminis. The sequence continues at coordinate 177,875 of NZ_JACIBS010000001.1, forward strand.
GGCGCGCGGCTTCGTGCTGGGCGCCACCGCGGGCCGCACCACCCTCACGGGTGAGGGCCTGCAGCACGCCGACGGCCACTCCATCCTGCTGTCGGCCACGAACCCGGCCGCGGTGACGTACGACCCCGCGTGGTCGTTCGAGATCGCCCACATCGTCAAGGACGGCCTGCGCCGCATGTACGGCGAGACCGGCCCCGACGGCAACGGCGAGAACGTCTTCTACTACCTCACCATCTACAACGAGCCGTACCAGCAGCCGGCCGAGCCGGAGGGGCTCGACGTGGACGGCCTGCTCAAGGGCCTGTACCGCTACGCCGAGGCACCGGCGGGCAACGGTCCGGAGGCGCAGATCCTGGTCTCCGGCGTGACGATGCCCGACGCGCTGCGGGCGCAGCAGATGCTGCTCGACGAGTGGGGCGTGCGCGCCGCGGTGTGGTCGGCCACGTCGTGGACGGAGCTGCGCCGCGACGCCGTGGACGTGGACCGGGACAACTTCCTGAACCCGGGCGAGACGCCGGGTGTGCCGTACGTGACCGAGGCGCTGCAGGGCGCGGACGGTCCGTTCGTGGCGGTGTCCGACTGGATGCGGGCGGTGCCGGACCTGATCCGCCCGTGGGTGCCCGGCGACATGCTCACGCTCGGTACCGACGGCTTCGGCTTCTCCGACACGCGCCCGGCGGCGCGCCGCCACTTCCTGGTCGACGCCGAGTCGATCACAGTCGGCGTGCTCACGGCGTTGGCGAAGCAGGGCGCGGTCGACCAGGCCACGGTGTCCCGTGCGGCACAGCAGTATCGGATCGACGACGTCGGCGCGGCCGGACCGCAGACGTCCGACTCCGGTGTGGCCTGATCTCCGCAGGAGTTTCCGGACGAAAAGGATGACGCCCACCACTGAAAGTGAGGCCATCGCGCGGGCGGTTTCGCCGTTCGCGTGAGGTCGTTCCACGAACGAGTGAGGCCCCTGGCCAGCAACGATCTCGCCGGTCCATAGTGGAATCACCGGTGGGGACCGGGGAGAACGAAACCGCCCGATGCAGCGATTCATCGCCGCATCGGGCGGTTTCGCATGATCTGCAGGTTTCGCGGGCCCGCCGGATTTGCATGGTCTGCCGGATTTGCAGGGTCTGCCGGTTTCGCGGGTCTACCGGATTTGCAGGGTCTGCCGGTTTCGCGGGCCTGCCGGTTTCGCAGGGTCGCAGGGTCTGCCGGTTTCGCAGAGCACACCGGGGTCGCCGCACCGCAGGGCCGGCCGGGGCCACCACGCCGACCGGTGCCCGGCGACCCCGAGGGGCGCGACCGCTCCGCCGTGGCCGCCCCTGCGGGCGCGACCGGCTCGGCGGGTGCCGCTCCGCCGTGGCCGCTCCGACCGCGGGCGACGTACGATCGCAGGCAAATGACCTCCGACGATCCCCGGCGCACCCGGTCGAACAGGGGCGCGAGAACGGCGTCCCCGACCACCCCCAAGGCCTCGACGGGGCCGACACCCGCGAAGGCCGGAAAAGCCTCACGCGCCAAGTCCCCGACCCCGGCGAACCCGACCCCGACCGACGCGACTCCGGCCGACGCGACCCCGGCGTCGTCGCCCGATCCGGAACCAGGCATCACGGGGATGCCGAACCGGCTGTCGGCCCGGACGCTGCGCGAGCTGGAGCGCGCCTCGGGCAGCCTCGCCAAGGCCAGCGTCGCCGCCATGGAGGAGCGGCTGTCCTGGTTCAGCAGGCTGCCCGCCGACCAGCGCGCCAGCGTCCTGCTCATCACCCAGACCGGCGCTGCGGGGTTCGTCCGCTGGCTACGGGACCCCGAACACGCCCTGGAACTGACGACCGAAGCGTTCCGCGCCGCCCCGCGCGACCTCTCGCGCTGGATCAGCCTGCGCCAGACCGTCGGGCTGGTACGGCTGGCGATCGAGGTCTTCGAACAGCAGCTGCCCGATTTCGCCGCGGACGAGGCGGAGAACGCCGCGCTCGTCGAAGGCATCCTGCGCTACGGCCGCGAGGTGGCGTTCGCCGCCGCGAGCTCCTACGCCGCGGCCGCGGAGGCCCGGGGCGCGTGGGACGCCCGCCTGGAGGCGCTCGTCGTCGACGGCATCGTGCGCGGCGACGCCGAGGAGTCGGTGCTCTCACGCGCTGCCGCGCTCGGCTGGGACCCCGCGGCCAGTGCGACGGTGATGGTCGGCACGTCGCCGTCGGACGATCCACCGACCGTCGTGTTCGAAGTGCGCAGCCGGGCCGCGCGCGCCGGTTGTCCCGTCCTGCTGGGGGTACAGGGCACCCGGCTCGTCGTGGTGGCGGGCGGCGCGGACGACGAGCAGGCCCGCGACGGCGCCCTGTTGGACACCCTGGCGGCGGCGTTCGGCGACGGGCCGATCGTCGCGGGACCGACGGTCGCAGGCCTGGGCGAGGCACACGCCAGCGCCGCCGAAGCCCTGTCGGCCATGCGCGCGGTCGTCGCGTGGCCCGGCGCGCCGCGTCCGGTGCGCTCGGTCGACCTGCTGCCCGAACGCGCCCTCGCGGGTGACCCGTCCGCGGAACGGCGGCTCGTCGACGAGATCGCCAAGCCACTGGAGGAGGCGGGCCCCGCGCTGCTGGCCACCGTCGAGGGATATCTGGAGACCGGCGGTGTCCTCGAGATGTGCGCCCGCCAGCTGTTCGTGCACCCGAACACGGTGCGCTACCGGCTGCGCAAGGCCGCCGAACTGACCGGCCGCAACGCCGCCGATCCTCGGGATGCACTCGTATTGCGCGTGGCGCTGGCCGCGAGCAGGCTCGCCGGTGCCCGCAGCCAGTGGTGACCGCCCACCGTCCCGCCGGGTGCCGTGACAACGATCACGATCATGCCCCGGACCACGATCGAACTGCGCAGAACCGACAAGGTGATCTCGCAGGACAACGGCGGACGCAGAAAACGTTTGTAGGCTTCCCACAACCGAGGCGGCCCGAGTTCGTGAAGCGTCGGCATCCCCGCACCGACCCGCCAGCGTGTTGTCTGGTGACGTGATCGCGCTGCTATGCCCGGGCCAGGGTGCGCAATCCCCTGGCATGCTCAACGACTGGCTCGAACTCGACGGTGCCCGCCGGCGGCTACAGGAGTGGTCCGAGAGGACAGGCCTCGACCTCGTCCACCTCGGCACCGAGGCCGGCGCCGAGGAGATCCGCGACACCGCGATCACCCAGCCGCTGACCGTGGCCGCCTCGCTGCTGGCCGCCGAGTACCTGCCCGAGACACCCTCCGACGCGCCCGTGGCCGGCCACTCGGTGGGTGAGCTGGCCGCCGCCGCGATCGCCGGTGTGTTCCCCGCGGAGGAGGCCGTCGCGCTGGCGGCCGCACGCGGCGCCGCGATGGCCAAGGCCTGCGCGCTCGAGCCCACCAGCATGGCGGCCGTCATGCTGGGCGACCCGGACGAGGTCGTCGCCTGGCTGGCCGACCACGACCTCGCAGCGGCCAACCGCAACGGGGCGGGCCAGATCGTGGCGTCCGGCTCGGCCGAGGCGATCGAGGCGATCGTCGCCGAGCCGATGGCGGGCACGAAGGTGCGCCCGCTGCAGGTGGCCGGCGCGTTCCACACCCGGTACATGGCCCCGGCCGAGGAGACGCTGCGGGAGCACGTCGCGAGCCTCTCCCCCGCCGACCCCACCCGGCCGCTGCTGTCGAACGCCGACGGCGCCGTCGTCATCGACGGCGCCGAGTACCTGGACCGCCTCGTCGCGCAGGTCACGAAACCGGTGCGGTGGGACCTGACGATGCAGGGCCTCACCGGCCTCGGCGTAACCGCCACCGCGGAACTGCCGCCCGCGGGGACGCTGAGCGGTCTCGTCCGCCGCGAACTCAAGGGCACCGTCACCTCCACGGTCGCACTCAAGAAGCCCGGTGATATCGACGACGTGGACCCCGCCGCATGAGCGCGCTGACCCTCCGGCAGGGACCCGCCGCGACCCGCGTACTCGGCATCGGCAGCACGCAGCCCGACCGGGCGGTGACCAACGACGAGCTCGCGCAGCACATGGACACCAGCGACCAGTGGATCCGCGAGCGCGTCGGCATCGTGGAACGCCGCTTCGCGAGCGAGGACGAGCGACTGGTCGACATGGCCGTCACCGCGGGAGCGAAGGCGCTCGCCGACGCGGGCACGGACCCCTCCGAGGTCGACACGGTCATCCTGCCGAACTGCACGATGCCCTCCCCCATCCCCAACGCGGCCGCTCAGGTAGCCGACCGGATCGGGATCGCGGGTGCCGGCGCGTTCGACATCAACGCCGCGTGCGCCGGGTTCTGCTACGGGCTGGCGCTCGCCTCCGACCTGATCCGCGGCGGTTCGGCAGGCAAGGTCCTGGTCATCGGCGCCGAGAAGCTCACCGACGTCGTCGACCCGGCCGACCGCTCGACGGCGATCATCTTCGCCGACGGTGCGGGTGCGGCGCTGGTCGGACCGTCGGACGAACCGGGCATCGGACCGGTGTCGTGGGGCAGCGCGGGCGACCAGGTCGACATGATCTACATGCGCGAACACAAGTACCTGTTCCAGGAGGGACAGTCGGTGTTCCGCTGGGCGACCACGCAGATCGCCCCCGTCGCGACGGAGGCCGTCGAGCGTGCGGGCCTCGCGCTATCCGATGTGGACGTGCTGATCCCGCATCAGGCCAACCTGCGCATCGTCGAGTCGATCGCCAAGCGGCTGCGGGCCCAGGGGGCGCGCGATGACATGGTGGTCGCCGACGACATCCGCTACTCCGGCAACACCTCGTCGGCGTCGATCCCCCTCGCGCTCGACCACATGCGCGCGGCGGGCACCGTCTCGTCGGGCGACGTCGTACTGGCCGTCGGTTTCGGCGCCGGTCTGTCGTATGCGGGACAGGTCCTCATCTGCCCTTAACCCGAAACGCGGACGACGAAGCGGCCTGGTCCGTTAGTGTTCGTCCCGACCATCTATCCACAAGCAACGAAAGGAACACCAAAGTGGCTGACAAGACGGAGCTGCTGACCGGACTCGCCGAGATCGTCGAGGAGGTCGCCGGTGTCGCCAAGGACGACGTGACCGCCGAGAAGTCGTTCGTGGACGACCTCGACATCGACTCGCTGTCCATGGTCGAGATCGCCGTGCAGGCCGAGGACCGTTTCGGCGTGAAGATCCCGGACGACGAACTCGCGAACCTGAAGACGGTCGGCGACGCCGTGGACTACGTCGCCGCCAACTCCAAGTAAACGCCACTCGGCCGGCTACCTCGGGGAGACCCCACATGAGCAACACCGACGTCGTGATCACCGGTATCGGTGCGACCACGCCGCTCGGACCGGATGTGACGTCCACTTGGGACGGTCTGCTCGCCGGGCGCAGCGGCGTTCGCGCCCTCGAGACGGACTGGGCGGAGACCTACGATCTCCCGGTCCGCATCGGCGCCACCCTCGCCGAGGAGCCGACCGAGAAGATCCCGCGCGTGCGGGCCCGGCGGCTCGATCGCTGTGAGCAGGTCGCGCTCATCGCGGCGTGGCAGGCCTGGGAGGACGCAGGGTTCGCCCTGCCGTCCGACGACGGCGAGGACGTCGAACCGGAACGGCTCGGCGTGTCGATCGGGACCGGCATCGGCGGTCCGGTGACGCTGCTCGAGCAGGACGACAACCTCGAACAGCACGGCATGCGGAAGGTGTCGCCGCTGACCGTGCCGATGCTGATGCCGAACGGGCCCGCCGCTCATGTCGGCATCGAGCTCCGGGCCCGTGCCGGCGTGCATTCGCCCGCGTCGGCGTGCGCGTCGGGCGCGGAAGGTATCGCGAAGGCCTTCGACATGATCCGCTCCGGCAAGGCCGACGTGGTGGTCGCCGGTGGCGCCGAGGCGTGCATCCACCCGATCACGATCGCGGGGTTCGCACAGGCGCGCACCGTGTCGACCCGCAACGACGACCCGGAACACGCCTCACGGCCGTTCGACGTCGACCGCGACGGGTTCGTGCTCGGCGAGGGTGCGGGCGTCGTGGTGCTGGAGAGCGCGGCCCACGCCGAAGCGCGCGGAGCGCGCGTGTACGGCAAGGTCGCCGGCACCGGCATCACGTCGGACGCCTACCACATCACGGGCAACCACCCGGACGGCATCGGCCAGATCGCGGCGATGCGCGAGGCCATCGAGCACGCCGGCATCACCGCCCGCGACGTGGGGCACGTCAACGCGCACGCGACGTCGACGGTGGTCGGCGACGTCGGCGAGGCCGCAGCCATCCGTGCGGCGCTCGGCGACCATCCGGTGGTGACCGCGCCGAAGAGCGCGCTCGGCCACCTGGTCGGCGGTGCGGGCGCGGTCGAAGGCATCGCCACGCTGCTGTCGATCTACCACGGCATCGTGCCGGCGACCCTCAACCTCGGCGAGCTCGACCCGAAGGTGGAGCTCGACGTCGTCGCCGGCGAACCGCGCAAGGTGGAACTGTCGGCGGCGATCAGCAACTCGTTCGGCTTCGGCGGCCACAACACCGCGCTGCTGTTCACCACAGCCTGAACGGCGATGGTCTGAACACCGACTGTCGGCTCGGGCCAGTTGTCCGGAGGATTGCTGGTCCGAGCCGACAGCGCGCCCGCGTCAGCAGCGGGATTGTTCCGGCACCGTCCCCGGCGGGACCGTGCCGATCCGCCAATCCCCTTCCGCCTTTGTGAGCGGGAACGCCAGGCGCCAGCGGATGCAGTCGGACTGCAGATCATCCGGCGCGTCCGCGGCGTCCTGCACGCTTGTGAAGCCGAGCAGCGCCGTCAGCCCGTCGTCGGGTGCGGCTTCGATCCGATACACCCGGATACTGCCGTCCTGGGTGCTGCGGTAGTTCTCCCGCCACTCCTGTTCGCTCTGCAGCGCGGCGCGTTCGGCGACGACCGTCGTGACCCACAGGTCGTAGTCACGCCGGTTGATGGCGTCGAAATAGTTCTGCAGCACACCACGCACGACCTTGGCGTCCGGATGGGCGGCCGCATCGCTCGTGAGCTGCACTCGCGTGGGGCCGGGCTGATCGGCCGGTTCCACCGAGTTCGGTGCGGCGGAAGTCGCCGGGGCCGCGGGCCGCGACGTCCGGGACGGCGACTGGTACACCTCCCGTGCGACGAGTCCGCCCCCGACAGTCAGCGCCACGACCGCGACGAGCACCGGCACCAGCCAGCGCCGGTGCGGTAGAGACGTGGTCGGCACCGGTCCAGACTACTGCTCTCACGGCACCTCGTGCCCGGCGAACGGCCGACCACGCCGCACCGGCCCGTGAGCCCGCGGCGCGCCCGGGCGAACGCCCTCAGCCGACCGGACCGGCCGTCCGACCGATCAGCCGACCTGGTGCAGCCACGTCACCGGCGCCCCGTCCCCGGCGTGCCGGAACGGTTCGAGCGCCTCGTCCCAGCCCGCCCCGAGCAATTCGTCGATCTTGTGCGCGAGCTGCTCGGAGGCGCGGCTCTTGGCGACCAGGCTGCGCAGCTGGTCCTCGGGCACCACGATGTCGCCGTTGGCACTGGTACGCGCGTGCCACAGGCCCAGGCCGGGCACGTGACAGAACCGTTGACCATCGACGCCCGGACTGGGTTCCTCGGTGATCTCGAACCGGACCATCGGCCACGCCTTGAGCGCGCCGGCCAGCTTACCCGCGATCCCCGCCGGACCGCGCCACTCGCATTCCGCGCGCAGCTGGCCGGGTGCCGCAGGCTGCGCAGTCCAGCGCAACTCGGCACGCGTGCTGAGCGTGCCTGAAATCGCCCACTCGACGTGCGGACACACCGCAGACGGCGACGAGTGGACGTACACAACGCCACGTGTGCTCACTGCTGACCTCCGCTGTTCGACGAGGGGCGTCTTCCCCTACGACCTCGCGAACCCGCCGAGCCCAGTGCATGAACACCGCTTCAGTTTTCTCTCGCACATTTTGCACCGCAGGAGCCCATTGCGCCACACGGACCCCACAGTTCACACCTCGACCTGGGCCAGGTGGACCCGTCCCACCCGGCGAGCCGGTAGATTCCCGATGCCAGTTCGCCAGGCGCAGGGAGGCATGAGGGGTGCGACTCGTCCGGTTCTCGACCCGTCCCGCGCAGATCTCGCCGGACATCCGTGCGGCGCTGACCTCCCTCGGACGCGGCGACGACAGGGTCGGCGGAGTCGGCTTGGTCGGTGTGCAACCTCCGGGGACCGACACCCCGGTCGACGCGGTGATCATCACAGGTCATGGCGTCGTGGTCGTCGTCGGCGTCGACCTGCCCGATCCGGCCATCAGACTGGAAGCGCCGTTGCGCGGCGTGTGGAAGGCCGACGACTGGCCACTCACCCGCAGCGACGACGACTCCGGTTCGGACGCGGGGAACCCCTCCGCCGAGGCGCTGGCGGTGTCCGACCGGGTGGCGGAGCGAGTCCGGACGGCAGTCGGCTCCCCCGGCACCGCGGTCGGGACGATCATCGCCGTGGGACCGTTCGTCGAGCACGTCGAACAGCCGGCCGACGAACTCTCCGGCCCGGTCCGCATCGTGTATCCGACCTCGACGAGCCTGCTGGCCTCGATCGTCTCCCTGTCCTTCGCACCGCAGCCGCTCACGGTCGAGCAGGCGCGTGCCGTCGTCGCCGCACTGTCCCCCGACACCGAGTTCGACGACGACACTCTCGCCGGTGAGGGTTTCGCCCCCACGACCTCGGCTGCCACGACACCGCCTGCCACAGCCTCGCCTGCCACAGCCTCGCCTGCCGCAGCGTGGCCTGCCGCAGCCTCGCCTGCCACCGCGTGGCCCGGCGCCGCCGGTGTGGCCGGTGTGGCCGGTGTGGCCGCACCTGCGACGGGCGGACAGGGGGATCACGGGCAGGACGGAAGTGCCGGCACCCTGGCTCCGGCCCCGTCCCCGGCTCCGCGGTCCGGCACCACCCCGACTCCGGATGCGAGACCCGACGCTCCGGGCTCCCCGGGCTCCCCGGCCGACGACTCCGACCCGCTGACCGACGACGCCGACACCGAAGCCCTCGACAACCCGCCGCACCCCGACTCGTCCGGAACCGGCACCGCGGCGTCGACCACCGCGGCGTCGACCACCACGGCATCGACCACCGCTGCTCCGACCACCACGGCCACGCCCCCCGACACCGCACCTTCCGGTGCCTCAGCTTCCGGTGCCTCAGCTTCCGGTAGCCCAGCGCCCGGCACCACGACTGTGGAGGCCACCAGCGGAAGCGCTCCGACCCCACTCGACACAGCTCCCAACGCTCCGGGTCCCAACGCTCCAGGTCCCAACGCTCCGACTTCGAACCCGACGACTTCGAACCCGACGACTCCGAGCAGCGCGACCCCCAGCTCCGCGGCCCCGACCCCCAGCACCACGGCCCCGAGCCCGAGCACCACGGCTCCGACCGCCACGGGCGGCGGCGCGCCGGCCACGGCGTCGACCACCGCCGCCCCGACCGCGGCGAGCGCGCCCGCCACGGTGCCGCCCACACAGCCCGCCACGCCCGGGCGGGCGGCACCGGCTCCGCCCGCCGACGCGCAACAGGCGGCCGGCCGTCAGGCCGCGGCGGCACCGGGGACACAGCCCGGTGCGCGGACCGCCGGCTCCGCCCCTTTCCCGATGGCGGCGCCCCCGACCGGGCACCCGCCCCAGGCGGGCATGCAGGCTCAACCGTCCGGACCGCCCGCAGCCACACAGTCAGCAGCCACACAGTCGGCGGCCACGCAGACCGGAACCACCCGGCCCGGTGCGAACCGGGGGTCGCGGGCCGCGCCCGCCGCGGGTGCTCCCGCCGGAGGGGCGCCGATGCGGGTCGGCGCGGCGCGGCAGCCCTGGTGGCGGCGATTGTCGGCGCGGACGTGGCGGTGGATCACAGCCGGTGCCGTGTTCGTCGTGGCCCTCGTCGTGATCATCACGTTCAGCGTCATGGGCGGCGGGGACGAGGAGCACCAGCCGATCCGCATGCGTGCGGGCGGGTTGGAGTTCACTCAGCGCGCGGCACAGCTCACCGAGGAGTGCGCAGCGCATGCGGTGGGCGACCTGAGCGTGGCACTGGCCGACGGCGGATGCACGGAACTGCGCCGTGGCAGTTTCGACACCACGGTCGGTGGCACCGACGTAGCCGTCTCGGTGGCCGCCCTCACCTTCCCCGACGAGCAGGCGGCGCAGCGATTCCTCCAGGTCGCCGACACCCCGGGCACCGGCACGATCCGTGACCTCGCGACCGCATCCGGCCGGTGGACGCCGCCCGCACCGGACTGGTCGGGCGCCGCCTACGTCAGCGATCTCGAAGGGTCCACGGTGCGGCTCGTGCTGGCGTCACCGCGGGACCGCGCCTCGGACGACTCATCCGAGGTCGCCGAAGCCGCCGAGGCCGCGCTCGGCCTGGTGAAGCTCAACGACTGAACGCGCCGACCCGCGGCCCCGTCACAGGCCGTACTCCTCCAGCAACCGGAGCCAGACCTCGCTGATGGTCGGGAATGCCGGCACGGCGTGCCACAGCCGGTGCAGCGGCACCTCGCCGACAATGGCGATCGTGGCGCCGTGCAACAGCTCGGCGGTGTCGGGGCCGACGAACGTCATGCCGAGAAGCACGTCCCGCCGCGTGTCGACGATCGCGCGCAACCGGCCCGCGTAGTCGTCGGCGTGGAGCGCGGATCCCGCGACCGCGATGTCCAGTTCCACGGCCCGCTGTCCCGCTCCCGCGGGCTCGCGCACGCCGACCGAGGCCACCTCGGGGTCGGTGAACACCACCTGCGGCACCGCGTGGTGGTCGGCGGTCGTGGTGTGGGAGCTCCACGGCGACCGGTACACGGTGTCCCCGCGGGCCGCCGCAGCCACGACGTCGCCGACGATGCGTGCCTGGTACTTGCCCTGGTGCGTCAGCGGAGCACGGCCGGTGACGTCACCGGCGGCGTACAGCCAGCCGCCGTCCACTCCGGACACGAGACCGTTGTCGTCGACCGGCATCGGATCGCCCGGTTCCAGTCCCACGGCGTCGAGTCCGAGCTCCGCCGTCGCAGGCTTGCGGCCCGTGGCGATCAACAGCCGGTCGGCGTCGACGACATCACCCTTGTGCGCGATCCGCACGGCACCCACGTCTGCGCCATCCACTTCGGACACCTGTTCGGCTGTGGTGTCCGGATACAGCCGGACACCGGCGGAACGGAGCCCGTCGGCGACCGCGTCCCCGGCGAACTCAGGGTAGGCGGGCAGCGGTCGCGGTCCGGTCATCAGCAGGTGCACCTCGGCGCCCAGCTGCGCCCACGCCTGCGCCATCTCCGTACCGACCACACCACCACCCAGCACCGCCAGCCGCTTCGGCACGGCCGACGCCGTGGTCGCATCCCGCGACGTCCACACCAACTCGGCGGGCAGTTGCTCGAGTCCCGCAACCGACGGCATCCGCACCACACTGCCGGTGCACACGATCACGGCCTGCCGCGCGTGGAACACGTCACCACCGACGGTCACCTCCCGCTCCCCGGTGATCCGCGCGTGCCCGCGTACCGGCTCGATACCCGCACTGCGGACCCAGTCGACCTGTGCACTGTCGTCCCCGCCGTTGGTGAACGCATCACGGCGGGCGAACACCGCGGCCGGGTCGAGCCCGCCGTCGTGGTCGACCCCCGGCATGCGCCGCACCGCCGCGAGCAGATTTCCCGGTCGCAACAACGCCTTACTCGGGATACACGCCCAGTACGAACACTCCCCGCCGAACCGTTCGTGATCGACGAGGGCAACGGTCAGACCGCCACCCACGGCACGGGCGGCCGCGTTCTCCCCGACCGGACCGGCTCCGATGACCACGACGTCATACGCATGCTGTGCCATACCGTCGAGCGCACACCACCGCGCACTCCCCCGCAACCCGGCAACTACCCTCGCCAGGGAGCGGACAACGCGGGCCGACAGCCCACGGGACGGCGGGAACGCCCGCGCACACACGAAAACGCGGAGGACGTTGGTGGCACGGAACACGGCGGTCGAGGTGCTCGACGACATCAGTGGCGAACCCGCCCACGAGATGGTGCGGTTCGCGCTCGATGGCGTTCACTACGAGATCGACCTGGCCACGGCCAACGCCGAGATTCTGCGCACCACCCTCACCCGCTACGCCGACAGCGGACGCCGCACCGGCGGGCGCAAGAGTCCCCGCCGGATGATCACTTCCCGCTCCTCCGGCACAGCCGCGGCGCCGGGGACGAAGACGGTTTCGAAACGGGCCGCCGCCACGCAACCGGCTACGAAGAAGACCGCCGAGAAGAACACCACCGCGAAGAAGACGACCGAGACCAAGGCCACCGCGAAGAAGACCGCCGCGAGCAAGGCCGCCACGAGCAAGTCCGCAGCCGCGACGACGACCGCCACGGACTCGCCCGGCGCAACCACGGCGACGACACCGAAGACGGCGCGCAAGACCACCACCTCGAAGGCCACCACCTCGAAGGCTTCGGCGGCCAAGACCGCAGCCACGAAGGCCGGCGCGGCGAAATCCGGCGCGGCCAAGACCGGCGCGGCCAAGACCGGCGCGGCGAAATCCGGTTCGACCGCGCGCGGTGCCGCGAAGACCACCACGAGGAAGCGCGCCGCGACGACCACGACCGCCCCGGAAACCACGACCGCGGCGACGACCCCGACCACCGGCGAGGACTCGGCGGGCACCACGACGTCGAGAACCAAGAAGACCGCGACAGCCAAGAAGACGTCGGCCGCCAAGAAAAACTCGGCGGTCAAGAAGACATCGGCGGTCACGACAGGCTCGACCGCCGCGACGACCTCCACCGCCAAGCAGGGCCCGGCCACGACGAAAACCACCACAGCGAAAACCACAGCCACGAAGACCGCAGCCACGAAGACCGCGCCCGAGAAGCCCACCGCTCCTCAGCCGGCCGCGGAACCGCAAGCCACGGCGGGGTCGCAGTCCTCCCCGGAGCCGCAGTCCGCCCCGGAGCATTCCACCGGGAAGGCACGCCCGAAGCCGCCGATCCCGCAGGTCACGTTCTCGGCCGCCCACTGAGCTCCCGGCCACCCACCGGCACTCGACTGTTCACAACGGGCTGTTCACAACGGGCTGTGCGCGGCAGGCTGTTCGCGGCGGGCCGTCAACACCGAGCCGTTCGCGGCGGGCGTTCATACCGGGCCCTTCACCGGTCGCTCACCGTGCCGGCACTCACCGGTTTCGGGCCGCACACATGACCGTACCGGCTCACAACGCCTTCAGCTCTTCGACGATGCCGCCGACGGATTCCTTGGCGTCGCCGAACAGCATGGCCGTCTTCTCGTCGGTGAACAGGGCGTTGTCGATGCCCGCGAACCCGGAACCCATGGAGCGTTTCAGCACGATCACCGACCGGCTCGACGTGACGTTGAGGATCGGCATGCCGTAGATCGGGGAACTCGGATCGGACTGTGCGGCCGGATTGGTCACGTCGTTCGCGCCGATCACGAGCGACACGTCCACCTGCGGGAACGCCGAGTTGCTCTCGTCCATCTCCTTCAGCGCCTCGTACGGCACATCGGCCTCGGCCAGCAGCACGTTCATGTGCCCCGGCATACGCCCGGCGACGGGGTGCACGGCGTAGGCCACGTCGATGCCCTTGGCCTCCAGCAGGTCGGCCATCTCACGGACGGCGTGCTGCGCCTGGGCGACCGCCAGCCCGTAGCCGGGCACGACCATGACGCGACCGGCGTAGGCGAGCTGGATCGCGGCGTCGGCCGTACTGGTGCTGCGCACGGGGCGACCCCCGGCGCCGCTCACGGTCGCCGCACCACCCGGAGCGGCCCCGCCGAACCCGCCGGCGAGGATCGCCGGGATGGAGCGGTTCATGGCCTGCGCCATGAGGTTCGTGAGGATCGACCCGGACGCGCCGACGATCATGCCGGCGACGATCAGTGCCGTGTTGTCCAGCGCGAGGCCCATCGCCGCGGCCGACAGCCCGGTGAACGCGTTGAGCAGCGAGATCACCACCGGCATGTCGGCACCGCCGATCGGCAGCACCACCATGACACCGATCAGGCCCGCGGCGACCAGCACGCCGATGATCAACCATTCGGACCGCCCGCCCGAGGCGATGATCACGGCGAACGCGACGGAGGCCGCCAGCAGGACGATGTTCAGCGGCTGCTGCAACCGTCCCAGCGTCACCGGCCTGCCGGGAAGGATCTCCTGCAATTTGCCGAACGCGACACCGGAGCCCCAGAACGACACCGAGCCGACGATCGCCGCGAACAGCGACGCGATCGCCACGTACAGCGGTTCGTCCTCGTAGCCGGTGGTCACGCGGAACTCCACCCACGCGATCAGCGCCACCGCGCCGCCGCCGACACCGTTGAACAGGGCCACCATCTGCGGCATCGCGGTCATCTTCACCCGTCGGGCCGCGGGCACGCCGATCACCGCCCCGATACCGAGTCCGAGCGCGATGAGCAGCCAGTTGCCCATGCCGGGCAGCAGCAGTGTCGCGACGACCGCGATCGCCATGCCGGCCGCCGCGATCCAGTTGCCCCGGACCGCGGTGCGCGGCCCCGTCATCCCCATGAGGCCGTAGATGAACAGGACGAACGCGACGATGTAGAGCACGGAGACGAGCGTGGTCACTGCTCGCCCCCCTCACGCCCGCCGGCACCGCGTCCGCCGGACCGTTGCCCGCCGGGCCGTTGCTTGAACATGCCGAGCATGCGGTCGGTGACGAGGAATCCGCCCACCACGTTGATCATCCCGAAGGCGATGGCCACGACCAGCAGGATCTTGTTCAGTACCCCGTCGACGCCGTGGCCGAGCACGATGAGCCCGCCGAGCAGCACGATGCCGTGGATGGCGTTCGTCCCCGACATCAGTGGGGTGTGCAGTGTGTTGGGCACCTTGGAGATCACGGTGTAGCCCACGAATCCGGCGAGCACCAGGATCGCGATGCTTTCGATCGGCACCTACGCCACCTCCTCCGGCCTGCCGGCGACACAGGCGCCGGCGACGATCTCGTCGGCCGGATCGATCGCGAACCGGCCCTCGGAGTCCACGAGCAGTTCGATCAGTTCGACGAGGTTGCGTGCGTACAACTCACTGGCGTGCAACGGCATCCCGGCGGGCAGGTTGAGCGGCGAGCTGATCGTCACGCCGCCGACGTCGACGTCCTCGCCGGGCTGGGTCAGCTCGCAGTTGCCGCCGGTCGCCCCTGCCAGGTCGACGACGACGCTGCCGGGCCGCATCCCCCGCACGGCGTCGGCGGTGACGAGGGTCGGCGCCGTGCGGCCGGGCACGAGCGCCGTGGTGATCACGACGTCGAAGCCGCTGATGGCCTCGGTGAGCCTGCGCTGCTGCTCGGCGCGTTCGTCGTCGGTGAGTTCGCGGGCGTAGCCGCCGTCGCCGATCGCCTCGATGCCCAGGTCCAGCCACTGCGCACCCACCGACCGCACCTGTTCGGCGACCTCGGGACGCACGTCGTAGCCGGTCGCCTGTGCGCCGAGCCGTTTCGCCGTCGCGAGTGCCTGCAGCCCGGCGACGCCCGCGCCGAGCACGAGCACCGTCGCTGGCGGCACCGTGCCTGCGGCTGTCGTGAGCATGGGGAAGAACCGGGGCGCGAGCTGGGCCGCGAGCAGCGCGGCTCGATACCCGGAGACGTTCGCCTGCGACGACAGCGCGTCCATCGCCTGTGCCCGTGAGATCCGCGGGATCGACTCGACGGCCAGCGCGACGATCCCGGCGCTGTCGAGGGCCTGGACCCGTTCGGGGGCGCCGAGCGGGTCGAGGAATCCGATGAGGACGGTGCCGGCCGTGAGCCGCGCGATGTCCTCCTCGGACGGTGGCGTCACGGTGAGCACGATGTCGCTGCGACGGGGATCGGCCGCGTCACCGCCGGAGGCCCCGGCCCCGAGCTCCGCACCGGCGGCGGTGTACAGCTCGTCGGGCAGCCCCGCCCTGCTGCCCGCCCCCGGTTCGATCACGACCCGCAGCCCCCGGCCTGCCAGGCGCTCGGCAAGTTTCGGCACCAGTGCGACCCGTCGTTCCCCCGGCGCCGTCTCGGCCACGACACCGACCGTCAGCGGTCCTGCCACCTTGCACGTCCTCCTCGTCGAGGAACCTGTCGATCACCATCATGGACCATGATGTAACGGAGATCACCTCTTGTGTGCCGTGGAGGCGTGGCGTAGAAGCGCAAGCTGGCAGGTGATCGTCTCCGCGGATCTCGCCCGCGCTGCGTACGGTGGGGGCATGCACTCCACCGAGATCGAGATCCGCACCGGAGGCAGTGCGGTGGTGGCCGACCTGACACGCGAGGTGGAACGCTTCCTCGCGGATGTGCCGGGCGGGGCCGAGGACGGCCTGCTGCACGTGTGGGTACCGCACGCGACCGCCGGACTGGCAGTCCTCGAAACCGGCGCGGGCAGCGACGACGACCTGCTCGCCGCCCTCGACGAGCTGCTGCCCCGCGACGACCGGTGGCGGCACCGCCACGGCAGTCACGGCCACGGCCGTGACCACGTGCTGCCCGCGTTCCTACCGCCGTACGCGACCGTGCCGGTGCTCGGCGGGGCTCTCGCCCTGGGCACGTGGCAGTCGGTCTGTCTCGTCGACACCAACATCGACAACGCCGTCCGCCGCGTCCGGTTCAGCTTCCTCGCCGGCTGAACCCCGCTCCGTGTTCCGCCGCGGCCACAACAGCGCGCCTACGCCGACCACGAGCATCGCGCCGAGCACCCAGACCGCGACGATGACCTGGTCCGTACCCGGTGATTCGGCGAGCAGACTGCGCAGCCCCTCGGCGGGGAATCGCAGCGGCGTCCAGGACCACAACAGCACTCGGTAGGCCGGTTCGAGCGTCTCCGGCACCTGCGAGGCGACCGAGGGTGCCAGCAGGTAGAGCGGCCCGAGCACGGCCATCGCAGGCAACCCGAGCCACCGCAACAGCGCGCCCTGCACCGCGACGAAGGCGGTCGCGGTCAGGGCGAGGAAGCCCAGCACCGGCCAGCCGAGGTCCCACGACGAGTTCCACAGCGCCAGGAATCCGGCGAGGACGCCGGTCAGGAGCGCTCCGGTGAGTGCCAGGTGCGCGCACCGTGCACCGGTTCCCGGACGCAACCGGCCGCGGCGCACCTGCACCGCCAGCAGCGCCGAGCCGGCCAGTCCGCCGACCCACGCGAGCGCGCTGATGCCGAGCGGTGCCGTCCGTCCGGCCGGGCCAGTGTCGTGGATGGTCTCCGTGCGCACCGGCGGCGACACCGCCGTCTCGCCGAGGGCACCGGCGATCCGCTGCCCCGCTGTGGCGACGGCCTGCCCGGCGATCTGCGTTCCCGCCGGGTTGACGGTGCCGGACGTCACCGCGGTGATCGTGAGCCCGTCGCGGCCGACCCCGAGTTCAAGCACGCCGTAGACGTCCTGGTCGACGAGCAGCGCGCGGCCGTCGGCGGGATCGACGACCCGCCACTCCAGCGCTTCCCCACCGGTCGCGGCGACGCGTTCGGCGGCCGCGTGAAGGGGTGGCGGAGCGTCCCCCGGCACGGCCACGGCCACCGGGAGCCGATGCGGCTGCGCGCTCACCTGCGCGCCGAAAGTGAGGAATCCCAGCACGATCGCGACCAGCGCGCCCGCCACCGCCGTGCCCACGACGAGCGTGCGCGCCCGCGTCCCGGTCTCCGACATGGCGATCTCCCTTACCCGAAAAATTCGTCGACTGTTGAATTCAAGGTACACACGCCCCCGGGGAAGATGTCAACGCTTGTTGAAAAGCGGTCCGATACCGTGTGCCGCGTGACCCTCAGCCAGCCCGATCACCTCGTGCTCTGGGACATCGACCTCACGCTCGTCGACCTGTCCGGCAGCGGCGGCGACTGGTACCGGAAAGCGCTCGCGACGGTCGCGGGCATCACCCTCGAACGGATGCCGCCGTTTCCCGGCCGGACCGAGCTCGCGATCACAACCGAGCTGCTCACCGCGCACGGGGTCGAACCGACACCCGACCTGGTCAACCGGCTGTGGCAGGAACTCACCGCACTCGCCACCGATCCGGCCGACGACCTGCGCGCCCGCGGAACGGTCCTGCCCGGCGTCACCGACGTGCTGACCCGGCTGACCGGAACCGACGGCGTGGTGCAGTCGCTGGTGACCGGCAACCTGCCCGCGATCGCCCGCCACAAGCTGAGCGCGTTCGGCCTGCACCCGCACCTGGACTTCGAGATCGGCGGCTACGGCTCGCTGTCGGCCCACCGCCCCGAACTCGTCGCGAAGGCCGTCGAACTCGCCGCCGCCAAACACGGCCGCGCCCCGAAGCAGGTCGTCGTCATCGGCGACACCCCCAACGACGTCGCAGCCGCGCTCGCGTGCGACGCCGTCGCCGTGGCCGTCGCGACGGGCAGGCACGACATGGACGCACTGCGCGTGTCCGGAGCCCACGCCGTCCTGCCCGACCTCGGGGACACGGACGCCGCACTGGCGGCCATCCTGGGATAGACGGTGCGCACGCACCCCGCCTGCGGCGCCCGGAGTGCGGTCAGCCGGTCGGCGTGACCGTCACCGTGCTGCGGTCGGACTCCGGAACCCCGCGGAAACTGTCGAGGATCCGCCGGACGTCCTCCTCGGACACGAGCTGCGCGTCGGCGTAGACGACGAGCGCCACCACGGTGCCGTCGCCCTCGGCGGCCTCGACGGCCCTGGTGCCCACGACGGCACGCTCCGGCACGCAGCCTCCGGGCTCGGCGGGCGTCACCTCGGCGATCAGCGACCGCGTCCGCCCACTCTCCCCGCCGGTGAACCGGCCCGCGTCCTCGGCAGCCACGCGCACCTGGGGCTTCGCACCGCCGTCGGCGGCGTAGGCCCGCGCCGACACCTCCTCGACGAGCGGCCGGGCCGCAGCGTCGACCGGCCGGTCGTAGCTGGTGACACCGGCGCCGCCGGCATGCGTCGCGTCGTCGCACTCCTTGCCCGCGAACGCCGACGTCGACAGCGAGAACCGGTCGTCATAGCCGCCGCCGGGCTCCCAGCCGTGCACGACCCCCTGTTCGGGCTGCCATTCCGGCGGGACGTCGTAGGCGTAGGCGCCGTCGCCACCGGCCACCGACTGCCACCCGTCGACCGCGGGCGGCACGCTGACCCGCGTGACCGGCGGCGGGGTGTACTCGGAGGTCGACTCGACCGGGTCCGGGTCGGCGCTCGTGTCGTCGTCGCCGTCGAACACACCGAGCAACTGCGGCAGGCCGTAGACGAGCGCCACCACGAGCACGAACGCCCAGCCGCCGCCGCGGCGCTTGGTGCTCGACGTCTTCACCCGGGGCGGCGGCACCTGACCGCCAGAGCCCTGCGGCGGGGCCTGCTGGCCCGGCTCACCCGGTGCCGACTGCGGCTGGGTCGCCGGACCGTGGGGTGCGGTGTTCTGGGGCGTGGTGCCCGGCGCTGCCGGATTCCAGGTCGCCGGATTCTGCGTTGCCGGGTCCTGGGTTGCCGAGTTTTGCGTCCCCTGCCCGTCCGTCGCCGGGTACGGCGTGGCCGGGCGGTGCACCGCCGGATGGTGGGCGGTGGGATCGGGCGTGGGTGACGACTGCGGCCGGTACGCGTCACCCGGGTCGGCGGGCTCGTAACCGCCGACGCCCTTCAGCGCGGCCTTGTCCTCGTAGCCGTAACGCGCCGACGTCTCGTCACGCTTCCTGCGACCGAAGATCACCGGTGTCCCTCCCCCAGTTCACCGGCGGGTCAGCCGTGCACGAGGCCCGTAAGGTGGTCGACGACGGCGTCGGCGTCCACCTCGGTGCGCTCGCCGGTGGCGCGGTCCTTCACCTCGACCACGCCCTTCGCGAGGCCCTTGCCCACGACGACGATCGTCGGCACGCCGATGAGTTCCGCGTCGGCGAACTTCACGCCCGGCGAGACGGTGCGGTCGTCGAAGAGCACCGACACGCCGCGCTGCGACAACTCGGCCGCGATGCGCTCGCCGCCCTCGAACACGCTGTCGTCCTTGCCCGCGACGACGAGGTGCACGTCCGCGGGCGACACCGCACGCGGCCACACCAGGCCGAGCTCGTCGTGGTGCTGCTCGGCGATCGCCGCGACCAGCCGCGAGACGCCGACGCCGTACGAACCCATCGTGATGCGCACGGGCTTCGAGTCGGGGCCGAGCGCGTCGAGTTCAAACGCGTCGGCGTACTTGCGGCCGAGCTGGAAGATGTGGCCGATCTCGATGCCGCGCGCCGCGACGAGCGTGCCGTTGCCGTCGGGCGAGGCGTCGCCTTCGCGCACCTCGGCGGCTTCGACGGTGCCGTCCGGGGTGAAGTCGCGACCGCACACGAGGTCGACGACGTGGTGGTCGGCCTTGTCCGCACCCGTGACCCACGCGGTTCCCGTGACGATGCGCGGGTCGACGAGGTAGCGGACGCCGTTCGCCTGCAGTGCTCCCGGCCCGATGTAGCCCTTGACCAGGAACGGATTCGCCGTGAAGTCGGCCTCCTCGACCAACGCGACCTCGGCGGGCTCCAGCGCGGCCTCGAGGCGCTTCATGTCGACCTCGCGGTCACCGGGCACGCCGATGCCGAGGAGGGTCCACTCCTTCGTACCGGGCATGCGCGTCTTGACCAGCACGTTCTTGAGCGTGTCCGCGGCGGTGAACTCGCGGCCGAGGCCTGCGCCGTTGAGGAAGTCGACGAGTGTCTCGATCGTCGGTGTGTCGGGCGTGTGGTGCACCTGAGCCTCGGGCAGCCCCTCGAGCGAGCGCGCGGGCGGCGCGGGCGTCACGACGGCCTCGACGTTGGCCGCGTAGCCGGAGTCGGTGCTGCGGACGTAGGTGTCCTCACCGGACTCGGCGGTCGCCAGGAACTCCTCCGACGCCGAACCGCCCATGGCACCCGACGTGGCCGCGACGATCACGTAATCGAGCCCGAGCCGGTCGAAGATCTTGACGTAGGCGGCGCGGTGTTTCTGGTACGACGCCTCGAGCCCCTCGTCGTCGAGGTCGAACGAGTACGAGTCCTTCATGACGAACTCGCGCCCGCGCAGCACGCCCGCGCGGGGCCGCGCCTCGTCCCGGTATTTCGTCTGCACCTGGTACAGCATCACCGGGTAGTCCTTGTACGAGCTGTACTCGCCCTTCACGGTGAGCGTGAACAGCTCCTCGTGCGTCGGCCCGAGCAGGTAGTCGGCGCCTTTGCGGTCCTTGATGCGGAACAGCGTGTCGCCGTACTCGCTCCACCGGCCGGTCACCTCGTAGGGCTCCTTCGGCAGCAGCGCGGGGAACTGGATCTCCTGCGCGCCGATGGCGTCCATCTCCTCACGCACGACCCGCTCGATGTTGCGCAGTACGCGCAGGCCGAGCGGCAGCCAGGAATAGCCGCCCGGAGCGGCACGGCGGACGTAGCCTGCGCGCACCAGCAACCGGTGGCTGGGCACCTCGGCGTCCGCCGGGTCCTCACGCAGCGTGCGCAGGAACAACGACGACATCCTGGTGATCACGGTGTGCTCCTAGGGAGACGGAAAGCGGTGATGGACGAAGGGTAGTCGGCGCGCCGCGGGCCGGGACAACCGGTTATCGGAGCGCTGCCGGGGCGGCACTACCCTCGGACGGCGTGCTCGTTCTGTTGCCCCCTTCCGAGACCAAGGCCGCAGGCGGTGACGGCGCCCCGCTCGACCTGGACGCGCTGTCGCTGCCCGAACTGAACCCGGTGCGGCGCAAGCTGGCCGACGCACTCGTCGAACTGGCCGCCGACGTGCCCGCGAGCCTGGCCGCACTCGGGCTCTCCGAGCGGCAGGCGGGTGAGGTGGAGCGGAACGCGGCGCTGTGGACGTCGCCGACGATGCCTGCACTGCGGCGCTACACCGGCGTGCTCTACGACGCGCTGGACGCCGGTTCCTTCACCGGTGCCGAAGCCGGCCGGGCCGACGACCGGCTCGCCGTGGCGTCGGCACTGTTCGGTGTCGTCCGCGCGGGCGACCCGATCCCGGCCTACCGACTCTCCGGCGGCAGCTCATTGCCCGGGTTCGCGGCTCTGCGGTCGGTGTGGCGCCCGGCGCTGGAGCCGATGCTGCAGTCCGACGAGCTGATCGTGGACCTGCGCTCGGGTGCGTACGCGGCGCTGGCACGGATCCCCGGCGCCGTCACGGTGCGCGTGGTCACCGAGGACGCGTCCGGCAAGCGCAAGACCGTCAGTCACCACAACAAGGCCTACAAGGGCCGGCTCGCCGCCGCACTGGCGACGAGCCGCACCGAACCGTCCACTGTGGACAAGGTCGTGGCCGTCGCGGAGAAGGCCGGGATGACCATGGAGCGCGCGGGCGAGACCGACCTCGTCCTCGTCACCGACCACTGATCGCCCACCCCCGCCGGGCACTCACGCGGCGCCGTCGAACCGCTCGGGGCGGAACAACTCCGGGATGTCCGGCCGCTCCCCGAGTGCGGCGGCCGCGGCCAGGCGCGCCGCGTTCGGCCCGATCGTCAGCCCGCCCGCGCCGAAACCGGTCAGCACGGTCACCTCGGGGTGCGCCTCGAGCGCACCGATGACGGGCCTGCCGTCGGGCGTGACGGGACGGAAGCCCACGCGCGTTTCCAGCAGCGTCGCGTCGGCGAGACCGGGCGCGACGGCCAGCGCCTCCGAGAGCACCTCGCGCTGCCCCTCGGCCGTCACGCGGTGGTCGAAACCCGAACCGGTCTCGCGTGTCGCGCCCGCGACGACCCGCGAGTCGGGGAACGCGAGCATGTAGTGACCGGATCCGACCGGCGAGACCACGGGCCAGGACGCGGTGCCGGGCTCGTCGCCGGGACCCCCGACCCCGAAGTGGCTGATCTGGCCGCGCTGCGGTTCCACCGGGAGCGTCACACCCAGGGACGCGGCCAGCGACGCGGTCCACGCGCCCGCGGCCAGCACCACGCCGTCGGCCTCGACCACGTCACCGGCCACCCGCACCCCGACGACGCGGCCGGAGCGGACCTCGAGTTCGGCCGTACCGCTGCGCAGCCGCGCTCCCCGGGCAGCGGCCGCGGCGAGGAAAGTCTCGCGGAGCGTCCGGCCGTCGATCCGTCCTCCGCCCGCGATGTGCACCGCGCCGAGGTCGGGAGCCAACAGCGGCATGCGCTCGGCGACACCGGCCGGGTCGAGCAAGCTCACCTCGCCCATCTCGGGCCAGCGCCGCGCCCGCTCGAGCGCCCGTCCGTGGAATTCACGCAGCCACGTCTCGTCCGGCGACACGACGAGCCCGCCGACGATCGCGAACGACGTCTCCCCCGCGCCCTCGGCCGCCAGGTCGTCGACCAGCGTCCGGTAGTACGCGGCGCCCTCCGCGTGGAAGGCGAGCTCCTCGCTCTCGAGGGTCCGGGAGTTCCACGGCGAGACGATCCCGGCGCCGGCGGCCGTTGCCCGTCCCGCGTGGTCGGCATCCACCACCACGACGTCGGCACCCCGTCGCGCCAGCTGCCATGCGGTGCCCGCGCCTGCGATGCCCGATCCGATGATCACGATGCGCATGCGGCCACTATGCCGTGCCGCGGCCGGAACAGGATCGTCGGTGCTGTCCGTCACCACGACCTCGGCTGACGGGGCGGCCCCGGTTGGGGTAGAGTGCCTGGAGCGCCGTGAGCCGAAGGGCTCCTTCACACGGCGATCCGATTTCCCATCCATTTGGCGCGCCACATCGGCCGGAGACGGCACCAGATTCCGGCGCGCCGGGTTCGTCCTTGTGAACGCCCACCGCACCACCGACGTGCGACTCTCCCGGGCCTCCCTGCGACGTGCCACGTCCGAGAGGCCTGTGTGAGCACAAACCTGTCCACGTCCGCATCCACGTCCACCGCGTCCGTCCCGTTCGCCGACCTGCCGCTGCCGCGCCCGCTGGTGCGCGCGCTGGAGGCCGACGGCATGACCGACGCATTCGCCATCCAGGCGGCTTCGCTGCCCGACGCCCTCGCCGGCCACGACGTCCTCGGCAGGGCGCAGACCGGCTCCGGCAAGACCCTCGCCTTCGGCCTCGCGCTGCTGGCCCGCCTCGAAGGCGGCAAGGCCCGCCCGAAGAAGCCCCGCGCGCTGGTGCTCGTGCCCACGCGCGAACTGGCCATGCAGGTCGCCGAGGTCCTGATCCCGCTGGCCAAGACGCTGGGCCTGTGGTGCCGCACCGCGGTCGGCGGCATGGCCTTCAACCGGCAGGCCGACGCGCTGTCCCGCGGCGTCGACCTGCTCATCGCCACCCCGGGCCGGCTCTCGGACCACGTCCGCCAGGGCACGTGCGCCCTCGACGAGATCGGCTACGTCGCGCTCGACGAGGCCGACCAGATGGCCGATATGGGCTTCCTGCCCCAGGTGCGCGAGATCCTCGACCTCACGCCGGCCGACGGCCAGCGGCTGCTGTTCTCCGCCACCCTCGACGGTGACGTGTCCAAACTCGTCCAGCGCTACCTGCACGACCCCGTGACGCACTCGGTCGCGCCCGTGACGGCGTCGGTGACGAACATGGACCACTACCTGCTGCAGCTCGCGCAGTCGGACAAGATGCCCGTGATCACCGAGATCGGCGCCCGTGAAGGCCGCACGATCATGTTCGTGCGGACCAAGCACCACGTCGACCGCCTCACCACGAAGCTGCGCTCCCAGGGTGTGCCCGCGGGCGCGCTGCACGGCGGCAAGACCCAGGGGCAGCGCAACCGCGTGCTCGCCGATTTCAAGGACGGCCGCACCACGGTGCTGGTCGCGACGGACGTCGCCGCGCGCGGCATCCACGTCGACGACGTCAGCCTCGTGCTGCACGTCGACCCGCCCGCGGACCACAAGGACTACCTGCACCGCGCAGGGCGGACCGCCCGGGCGGGCGCATCGGGCACGGTGGTCACGCTGATCACGCGGGACCAGCGCAGGCAGACGCTGCGGCTCACCGACAAGGCGGGCGTCAAGCCGAAGTCGCTGCTCGTCACGCCGGGCGACGGCGAGCTGACGCGCATCACCGGTGCGCGCAGGCCCAGCGGTGTCGCGCTGGTCGACAAGCAGCCGCAGCAGGAGCAGCGCCGTTCGGGCGGTGGGCGGCCCGGCGGCGGTCGCCCCGGCGGCAGGAACGGTGGCCGTCCCGGCGACCGTGGCGGCCAGGGTCGCGGTGGCGGCCAGGGTCGCGGCGGCCAGGGCGGTCCGCGGCGTGGCGGCGGCCGCAGGCCCCGCAGGCCGATCGACGCCTGACCCGATCCCGGTTGCCGCGAAGGGCACCTTGGGGCATCGAACACAGCCACGCGTCAGCGTGCCCGTAAGGGGTGGTGGCCGGGCTGCCGAGAACGCCCCGCCGGTGCCCTTCGCTGCGTTCTCGGCAGCGCCAGAACGCCGCGACCAGGGTGTCCTTGGAGGGCGCTACATCGGGAACAGTTCGAATTCGCACGCAGGCACGCCGCCGAAACGGACACCCGCTTCGGCGGCGGCCTCGCGCAGGAAGCTCGGGTCGGCCATCGAGGCGTCACCGAGCCCGTCGAGGTAGGCGCGATGCTCGCGCAGCGAGTCCACCGCCAGGTCCAACGTGTCGGTGATGTCGACGGCGTGCGTGGCCTGCGGTGATGCGACGGCTGCGACCCAGCGCACCCCGTCCCACGGTTCGAGGCCGTCGTCGATGAGTTCGCGGAAGACCCAGCGGTTCGCCGCGTCCCGCACGGCGTCCAATGTCGCGAGCCCGACGTTGCGGTGATCGGCCATGTTCAGCCACGGCCCGCCCGGCCACGTGTCGCGGTGGTTCGTCATGATCACCAGCTCCGGCCGGTGCCTGCGGATCGCCGCGGCGATGTCCCTGCGCAGCGGCAGGCCGTATTCGATGACGCCGTCGGCGTGGTCGAGGAACTCCACCGTGTCGACACCCACCACCCGTGCCGCGGCGATCTGCTCGCGCTCGCGCACGACCGCCGACTCCTCGGGCGCCATGCCGTCGATTCCCGCCTCGCCACGCGTGGCGAGGGTGTAGACCACCGACTTGCCCTCCCGGGTCCACCGTGCGACCGCGCCGGCGCCGCCGTACTCGAGATCGTCCGGATGAGCCACGACGGCCAGTGCCCGATTCCAATCACCGGGCATGATCTCCAGTTCCGCGCTGTCGGCCACCCCTCGCTCCCCTCTGGTCGTCGGTCTGGTGCGACACTGCCACCCGTGAACGCACCCGGTCCAGCTCTTCCGCCCGACGAGGTTTTCGACTGGCTCGACGCCGAAGCAGCCAGCCGGAGCGATTCCGGTCTCACGCGCAGGCCACGGCAGCGCGGCGCCACGCCCACCCCCGGCGAGATCGATCTCTCCGGGGACGACTACCTGGGGCTGGCGCGGGACAAGCGCGTCGCAGGCGCCACGGCCGCAGCCGCACTCAAGTGGGGCGCGGGCGCCGCCGGAACGCCGCTGCTCGGCGGCGCGCTCGAGCTGCACGCCGAACTCGCGCACGAGCTCGCCCGGTTCGTCGGAGCGCAGGCCGCGGCCGTGTTCCCCTCGGCCTACACCGCGAACCTGGCGGCCGTCACCGCGCTGTCGGGCGCGGAATCGGCGATCGTCAGCGACAAATGCGTCCAGCCCGCGCTGGTCGACGGCTGCCGCCTCGCTCGCGGCGACATCGCGGCGGTCGCCCACCTCGACCCGGACGCGGTCGCCCACGCCCTGTCGACACGGCGCAAACCGCGGGCGCTCGCGGTGACCGAATCGGTGTTCGCCGTCGACGGGGACGCGGCCGACCTCGGCGCGCTCGTCGAGACGTGCCGCAACCACGGTGCGGCGCTGCTGGTCGACGATGCTCACGGGTTCGGCGTGCTGGGTGAGGGCGGCCGGGGTGCCGTGTACGACGCCGGTCTGTCCTCGGCACCCGACGTGGTGACGACCCTGTCGCTCGGTGGCGCCCTCGGCGTGCAGGGCGGGGCGGTCCTCGGGCCGCGCCGGGCGATCCGGCAGGTCATCGACGTCGCCCGCGCCTACGGCTACGACGCGGCACCTGCACCGGGCAACGCCGCTGCCGCGCTGGCCGCACTCGCCGCGCTGCGGGAGGAACCGGAGCTGCCGGGCACCGCCGTCGACGGCGCCATGTCGCTCGCGCAGGGCCTGCGCGCGGCGGGACTGCGGACGAGCCTGCCCGCCGCGGCCATCGTGTCGCTGCCCGCGCCCAGCGCGCCCGCCGCCGCCTCGTGGGCCGACGCGTGCGCCGAGCACGGCGTGCACGTGGGACGCGTGTGCCCGCCGGTCGCCCCCGACGGGGTGACTCGACTCCGACTGACCGCCCGCGCCGGCCTTTCGGAGTCCGACGTGGACACCGCGGTCAAGGTCATCGCCGAAACCGCTCCGCGTTCCTGAGGGCGCCCCGCCGCGCGGGGTCTCGGCGCGAGGACCTTGCCGCGCGTCGGCACACCGGCGCGGTGTGGCCGGGTGCCGTACGAGTGCAGAACTCACGGTACTGGGCGCAGAGCTCCAGGTACCGAGTGCAGAACTCGGCGTTCTGAGTGCAGGACACGCGGTGGGCGCAGTCGCGCGTCAGGTGGAGCGGACGACGAGGCCGGCGTTCGCCTGCAGCACGGCGGCCGCGTCGGCGACGATGCCGTCAATCAGCTCGGCCACCGTGGGCAGGTCGTCGACCGCGCCCACGACCTGTCCCGAGGCGAGCACGCCCGTGTCGGTGCGGCCCTCGACCAGTCCGGCACGCAGCAGCATCGGCGTGTTGGCCGCCATCAGCACCTGGCTCCACGTCAGATCGTTGCCGCGCTTCATCGCCAGCCCTTCCCGCACCATGGCGACCGGCGACAGCCCCGTCAGCGCACGGAACCGCACGGCGTTGCGCAACGCCCTGACGACGCCGGTGAACCGGCCCGACGACTCGAGGTGCTCGACGAGGTCGGTGCGCAGCACGCGGTGCGGCATGCCGTCGACCCGGGTGGTCACGACGGTGCCGGAGACGTCCCGCTCCAGGTAGTGACGCTTGACCTCCGCCGGCACCGTGCTGTCGGTGGTGAGCAGGAATCGGGTGCCCATGGCGATTCCCGCGGCGCCGTAGGACAGCGCGGCGGCGAGACCACGTCCGTCGAAGAACCCGCCTGCGGCGACGACCGGGATGTCGACCGCGTCCACCACGGACGGCAGCAGCACCGTCGTCGCCACCGACCCGGTGTGCCCGCCGCCCTCACCGCCCTGCACCACCACGGCGTCGGCGCCCCATGACGCGACCTTCTCCGCGTGCCGCACCGCTCCCACCGACGGCAGTACGACGATGCCGTGGTCCTTGAGCTTCGCGATCTGCTCCCTGCGCGGGGCCAGTGCGAACGACGCCACGCGCACGCCTTCCGAGATCAGCAGGTCGACGCGGCGGTCGGCGTCCTCGGCGTCGGCCCGCAGATTCACGCCGAACGGCCGGTCCGTACGCCGTTTCGTCTCGGTGATCGCGGCCGCCAGCTCGTCGTAGGTCATCGTCGCCGACGCGAGGATGCCGAGTCCGCCCGCCTCGGCTGTCGCTCCGACGAGGCGTGAGCCGGCGACCCAGCCCATCCCGGTCTGGACGATCGGATGCCGGACACCGGCCAGGCGCGTGAACGCAGTGTCCACTGTGGCCACCGCGCCGGTATCGGCCGTCATGACGGCACTTCCTTCTCCCGCACGCCCTGCGGATCGAGGACCTCGCGGATCAGCTGCAGTTCCCCGTCCGTGGGCGTGCGGGTGGTGCCGGCCGCCGCGCAGTCGACGGGGAACGACGTCGCCTCCCCCACCTCGGCCTCGCTCACGCCGGGGTGCAGGGATACCGCGCGCATGGCGTGGTCCGGTCCGCCGAAGTCGAACACGCCGAGGTTCGTCACCACCCGGTGCACGTCGTGGAACCGCTGCGCGGCCGCGCCCGCCTTCGCCACGTTGTCGTAGCCGACGCCGGCCACGACGTCGACCGACTCCACGAAGACCCGCGTGCCGTGCCGCGGTACCCAGTAGCTGGTGCGGTGGTTGACCGTGTTGCCCGGTGCACCGCGCACGCCGAGCAGTTGTTTCGCGGGACGGCCGTGCTCGCCGATCGCGGAGATGTTCTGGTTGCCGAACCGGTCGATCTGATTGGCTCCCATCACGACGTGCCGCCTGCCGTGCGGCACGATCGTGTCGAGCATCCGCCGGAAGGGCTGCCACCCTTCGACCGTTCCGTCACCGTCGACCAGGTACGCCTGTCCGTCCGACAGCAGCAGATCCGGTTCGAACGTCGCCCGCGCGAGCTTCGCGCCCAGCGACGGGACGGTGCCCATCGGGCTCGCCACGATCTCGCCGTCCCCTCGGAACAGTTCGGCGACCGCCACCACGGCGATCTCGGCCCTCGTCACGTCGTTCATGCGACCGCCTCCGCTGCGAACCTGTCGACCGCTGCCTGGTAACCGGCCTCGTCGCCGGACAGGAACCGATCCACGAACGACGGCCAGCGTTCGGGATCCTTCGCAGAGTCGACATAGTGCTTCTGGAACTGTTCGTCCCTGCCGTAATCCGGCGCCGCGGTGGTGAAATGCGCGCCGCCCGGCGCTTCGATCACACCGTCCACAGCGGACCTGTTGAGCAGCAGCGACTGCACCGCCCCGGCCTCGGTCAGCTCCGCCGTGGACACGACCCGTTCGGCCGACACGAAACGCCGCTGTGCGGCGAGGCAGAACAGGTCGTCGAAGTACGGGTCCGGGCCGAGGTACTGGGCGTTGCCCCGCGCGTCGGCCCGGTTCAGGTGCACGAACGCGACGTCGAGCGGCTGCGCAGGAACGGCCAGCAGCTCCTCCCCGTCGTCGTACGGCGAGCGCACCGTCCGCAGCTGCGGGGACAGCCGTGGCACGTCGGAACCCAGTCCGGCCCGTGTCGGCAGGAACGGCAGTCGTTGGGCCGCGGCCTGCAGCGCCAGTCCGAACATGCCCTCGTCGTACTCGGTGACCTCGACGTCACCGTTCTCCCGCGCGCGGCCGAAGTGGGGGTCGAACGGGATCGAGTCGAGCGTCACGAATCCGAACACGACGCGCCGCACCTTCCCCGCGGCGCACAGCAGTCCCACATCGGGCCCGCCGTAGGAGACGACGGTCAGGTCCTTCACCGGGCTGCGCAGGATCGCGCGTACCGCGGCCATCGGCTTGCGGCGGGAGCCCCAGCCGCCGATGCCGATGGTCATGCCGTCGCGCAGCTCGGCGACCGCGTCGTCGACGGTGGTGCGTTTGTCGCCCATCACGACCCCTTCTCGTCAAGGAACGACTGCCGGGCCTCGTCCGAGGCGCCGAGCAGGTTGAGCTCGAACGTGAAGCCCTGTTCGAACCGGTAACTGCGGTGCACGTCCTGCGGGTCGATGCCGTTGAGTGCCTCCTTCGCCGCGCGGATGACCCGCGTGTCCTTCGCGGCGATCGAGCGCGCCACGTCCAGTGCGGCCTCGTCCAGTTCGGAGCCCGGCACGACCCGGTACACCGAACCGAATCCCTGCAGCTCGGCCGCGGTGACCGTGCGCGCGGTGAAGTACAGCGTCCGCATCAGATGCGGCGGCACGAGCCTGGCCAGGTGCGTCGCCGCGCCGAGTGCACCGCGTTCCACCTCCGGCACGCCGAAGCTGGCGTCGTCGGAGGCCACGACGACGTCGGCGTTGCCGACCAGCCCGATACCGCCACCGAGGCAGTGCCCGTGGACCGCGGCGATCACCGGCACCGCGCAGTCGTAGACGGCGCCGAACGCCGCGTAGCAGCCCCGGTTCGCGCCGACCAGCGCCTCGTATCCGCTGCTCGCCTGGATCTCCTTGATGTCGACACCCGCGTTGAAGCCGCGGCCCTCGGCCCGCAGCACGACGACGTGCACGCCGGGGTCGGCGCCCGCCGCGCGCACGGCGTCGGCCAGGTCGAACCACCCCGCGACCGTCAGCGCGTTGACCGGCGGCGCGTCGACCGTGACGACCTCGATGTGCTCGTCGACGCGTTTCCTCGTGACAGTCATCAGCCCACTCCGTAGACAGGTTCCGGGGCCGGCGCCTTCGCCAGCAGGTCGGCCACGACCGGGCCCAGTTCGGCCGGTTCCCAGCGCGCTCCCTTGTCGACCTCCGGCCCGCGGCGCCACGACTGGGCCACCGAGACCTTGCCGCCCTCCACTTCGAACACGCGCCCGGTCACGTCCGCCGACTCCGCGCTGGCCAGCCACACGACCAGTGGCGAGACGTTCTCCGGTGCCATGGCGTCGAATCCGCCGTCCGGGCGCGCCATCATGTCGGCGAAGACGTCCTCGGTCATGCGCGTGCGCGCCGACGGTGCGATCGCGTTGACGGTCACCCCGTACCGGGCGAGTTCGGCCGCCGCCACGACGGTCAGTCCTGCGATGCCGGCTTTCGCCGCGGAGTAGTTCGCCTGCCCGACGCTGCCGAGCAGTCCCGCACCGGAACTCGTGTTGATCACCCGCGCGTCCGGTGTACGGCCGGCCTTCGCCTCCGCCCGCCAGTACGCACCGGCGTGGCGCAGCGTCGCGAAGTGCCCTCGCAGGTGCACCCGCATCACGGCGTCCCACTCGTCCGCGCCGAGGTTGACGAGCATGCGGTCCCGCACCACACCGGCGTTGTTGACGAGCACGTCGAGACGGCCGAAGTGGGTCACGGTCTCGTCGACGAGTGCCTTCGCGGCGTCGAAGTCGGCGACGTCGTGGGTGCTGGCCCGTGCCGTCCCGCCGCGGTCGGCGATCTCGGCGACCACGTCCGCGGCGGGTCCCTCCCCGGTGCGCGCGCCGTCGAGTGCCACGCCGACGTCGTTGACCACCACCCGCGCGCCCGCGTCGGCGAACGCGAGCGCGTGCGCCCGTCCGATGCCGCGGCCGGCGCCGGTCACGATGACGACCCGGTCGCGGCACAGCCCGTTACCCATGTGCGTTCTCCCGTCGAATCTCGCGGTCTGGGACACCGGCTCCGTCCGCCTCGGCCGCGGCGAGGAAGGCGGGGCGCTCCCCGCCGCCGTGGACGAGCAGGGATGCACCGGTGACGTAGGAGGCGAGCGGTGAGGCGAGGAACGCCGCGCACCGCCCGATCTCGGCGGGCTCGGCGAGCCGGCCGAGCGGCACCGTCGCGCCGACGGCGGCGACGCCGTCGGCTCCGCCGTAGTGCAGGTGCGTCTGCTCGGTACGCACCATGCCGACGGCCAGGGCGTTGACCCGCACCTTCGGCGCCCATTCGACGGCGAGGCTGGCCGTCAGGTTGTCGATTCCCGCCTTGGCGGCGCCGTAGGCGGCGGTGCCGGGCGAGGAGCGCCGGCCGCTGACGCTGCCGACCATGACGATCGACCCGCCGCCGTCCTGCCGCTGCATCACCTCGTTGGCCTGCTGCGCGACGTGCAGCGGCGCGAGGAGGTTGAGCTGCACGATCTTGTCGTGGAAGCGGGGGGACGCGGTGCCGGCGTCGGCGTGCGGCGCTCCCCCCGCGTTGTTGACGACGACGTCCAGCCTGCCCCAGCGCTCGAGAACCTGTTCCATCATCGCCGCGATCTGCGCGGGGTCGCGCACGTCGCACGACACGAAATCGGCACCGCCTCCCTCGGGAGCCGTCCGCCCGCAAACGACAACCTGTGCGCCGAGTTCACGGAACACGTCGGAGATTCCCGCACCGACTCCGCGAGCTCCGCCGGTTACGAGCACGACCGCCCCGTCGTACGAGAGCTCTCGGGTCGCCACGAACACCTCCGTTCCTCGTGTGAGAACAAAACTAGAACATGTTTCTATTCGCGACAAGGATGCTGCGTACGGACTTTCCGGGGTGACACCGAGCACATAGGGTGGGAACTCTCGTCAGCGCCGACCAGAACCCGGGAGTCCCCATGGCCGCACCGTCCGCGGATCGCCCCACCGACACCGCAGCAGAGGCGCAGCTCGTCACCGCCGATCCCGGCACCGACACGATTCCCGCGCTGCTGCAACGCAACGCGCGCGAGTTCACAGACCTGCCCGCCCTCACGTCACTCGACGTCGAGGGGGCGCCGACGCTGACCTGGTCCGACCTGCTCGACGAGGTCGCCGCGGTGGCACGCGGACTGGCCGACCTCGGGCTGCGGTCCGGGCAGCGCATGCTGATCATGGCGCCCAGCAGGCCTGAGCACATCGTCGCCGACCTGGCCGCGGCCTGCCTCGGCGCGATCCCGTGCACGGCCTATTCGACGCTGAGCAGCGAGCAGATCGCCTACGTCGCCGAGCACAGTGCGGCACCGGTCGCCGTCCTCGGGGGCGCCGACGAACTGGCCCGCTGGCGACCGGTACTGGACTCACTGCCCGCACTGAACCGCGTGGTCGTGATGGACACCGACACCGTTCCCACCGACGACGACCGGTTCGTCGCCTTCAACGAGGTCCACGCCCAGGGTGCGGCCGCGCACGCGGCCGACCCCGACACGTTCGACCGCACCGTGGCCGACGTCCGGCCCGACGACCCGCTGTCGATGATCTACACCTCAGGCACGACGGGGATGCCGAAAGGCGTGGTGCTGTCCCACCGCAACGCGCTCCACCAGGCAGTGGCACTGCGCGAGGTCCACGAGAACCCGCCGCACCTGACGAACATCTCGTACCTGCCGCTCGCGCACATCGCCGAGCGCGTGTTGTCGATCTATCTGCCGACGGTCAACGCGGGCCACGTACATACCCTCGCCGACCCCGCAGGTGTCGTCACCGCGCTCGGCCGGGTTCATCCCCAGCAGTTCTTCGGCGTCCCACGCGTCTGGGAGAAGATGGTCGCAGGACTCAAGAACATGCTCGCCGGACTGCCCGAGGAGAAGCAGACCGCGCTGATCCAGGCCAACGAGTTGTTGCAGCAGGGCTACAAACTCCGCAGCGCAGGCGAGCCCGTGCCCGCGGAACTTGCCCAGCGCATCGCGGAGACCGACGAGACGGTACTCGCACCCGTCCGCAGCATGCTGGGCCTGGACCGGCTGTTCCTCGCCTCGAGCGGCGCCGCGGCGCTGCCGGTCGAGGTGCTCTACTTCATCGCCGGCCTGGGCGTGGAGATCCACGAGGTCTGGGGCCTGTCCGAGACCACGGGCGCCGTCACCGCCAACACGGCGGAGGCCTTCCGCGCCGGCACGGTCGGCAAACCGCTGCCCGGCATCGAGGTGCACGTGGCCGACGACGGCGAGCTGCTCGTGCGCGGGCCGATCGTGTTCCTCGGCTACCTGCAGGCCGACGGCACGATCGAGGACGTGACCGACGACGACGGCTGGTTCGCGACCGGCGACATCGGCACGATCGACGAGGACGGGTACGTCACGATCACCGACCGCAAGAAGGAGCTGATCATCACCGCGGGCGGCAAGAACATCGCGCCCTCGCGGATCGAGAGCCTGCTCAAGGAACACCCGTTGATCGGGCAGGCGATCGCGATCGGCGACGACCGGCCGTACATCAGCGCGCTGATCGTGCTCGACGACGAGATCGCACCGGCATGGGCGGCCGCGCGCGGCATCGAGGCGACCGAGCCGGCGACGCTCGCGGCCGAACCACAGATCAAGGCCGAGATCGAGCAGGCCGTCACCGCCGCGAACGAACGGCTCGCGCGAGTGGAACAGGTCAAGCAGTACCGCGTCCTGTCACGGTCGTGGACGCCCGAGAGCGGCGAGCTGACGCCGACGCTGAAGCTCAAGCGCCGCGTGATCAACGAGCGCTACCGCGACGACATCGAGTCGCTGTACGGCGCGTGATCGGCCGCGCAGGCGTCCCGGTCCGCCTCCGCTGCGGTCCCGGGACGCCGTGCCGGCCGGTCAGGCACTGGTGACGCTGAGCCATTTGCGCAGCCGCGGCGGGATCCGCTTCTCCAGGCCGTAGGGCTCGAGGTGCCCACCGAAGACCTCCTCGAACGCACGCTGCACGCCTTCGGTGTCCCACACGTCGCGTTCGAGGATCGGCGCCTTCAGGTACGGCTGGCCGACGATGTGCAGTTGCGGCCCGTTGCAGCGCACCAGCTGGCCGGTGATGCCGGCCGAGCCGTCGCCGAGCAGGTAGAGCACGACCGGTGCGATGCGGCTGGGCGTGCGGTCCGGCGGGCAGCCGCGCAGCGCTCGTTCGGACGTCCACACCATGCGGGTGTGCGCGAGCGGGCACACGGCGTTGACGCGGATGCCCTCGTCCTCCATATCGAGGGCCCACGAGTAGGTCAGCGAGGCGACCGCACCCTTGCTCGCGGCGTAGGCGCCGAGTTTGCGCTGCCCGAGGGACGCGCCGGAACTGATGTTGACGATCGACCCGCCGCGTCCCGCGTCGACCATGGCGCGTGCCGCGGCCATGCCGGTGAACGTCACGCCGAGCACGTTGGTCTCGATCAGCGTGCGCACCCGGGCCGGCTCGTCGTCCCACGGCAGCGCCTCGTGGTTCACCGCCGCGTTGTTGACGAGGCCGTCGACGGCGCCGAACTCGTCGACACACGTCGCCACGACCGCGGCCGCCCCGTCGGCGTCGGACACGTCGTTGACGCTCGCGACGGCACGGCCGCCGTGGTCACGGATGTTCGCGGCCACGGCCTCGGCGGCACCGGCATCCACGTCGTTGACGACCACACCGGCCCCGGCGCGCGCGGCATGCACCGCGAACGCCTCTCCCAGTCCTCGCCCGGCACCGGTGACGACGACGGCCTTCCCGCCGAGTAACCCGTCCATGTCGACCTCCCGCAGTCCGCACCCGGTCCGACCGCGCTGGGCTCCACACAGACGTGGCTCTACCCACAGCAGCGGTCGCTCCCAGTCTTTCCCTCCGATGGCGCAGCACATGCCTGCCATTCGGCGGACGGACGGGTAGGTGCGCCGAGCGCACAGCGACCGATCGGCGCCGAGGAACAGCGGAACCGAACAGTGGAGCCGAACAGCGCGAGAACGGAACAGCGCGGGGAGCCGAACAGCGCGGCCGGTCACTCCGGCGCGGCGACATCTCTGCGACGTCGACCGACCGGACGGCCGCGGGCGCAAGACGGCGTGCGAGCAGCGGGCCGACGAACGGGAGCGCCCTCGTCACCGCACACGTCGGGACCCACCTGTCGGCCGGTCGGAGATCACAGGTCAGAAGTCACGGTCGCGCATCACGGAACCTCCCCTCACCTCCCCGGGCGGCGAGCCGGGCGAACGGTCCGCCCGCACCGTGTGGGTGTCATCCTAGTCCGCGCCATGCCCCGTCACCAGGGAATCCGGCCCTCGGGCCCCGGTCGGAGCACCGCGTTCGAGCGAGCCGGCCGTCCCCTTATCGGTGATCTCTCCCCCTCGGCCGCTCCGTACCCGGACACACCGGGCACCGCCATGATCCACTGTCACGAAGCCGTCACCGCCGAACACCCAACGTGTTCGGCGGGACGTGCGAGAAGGGCCGGACTGGCGGGTATCCGCAGACCCGGCACCGGCATGCGGGCGCGCCATCGCGGCCCGGTGCGAGCGGTGACCGATCCGGCGACCAGGACGACCGCGACGAGGACGACAGGGAGGTACCCGTGCGGCGCGAGCGGCATGCCAGGCTTCCCTCTCACCCCTCCGCCGCCACGGCGCGCGATGGGCCGGCAGGCGATGCGTTCCGTGCCGCCACATCGGAGGGCGGCGCATCGGCCACGCCTCCCCCCGACGCCACGCCTCCCCGCGACGACGCTGCTTCCCCCGACGCCGCCTCCCACACCCCTGCCGCCGGCGCCGCACCCGACGGCACCACGGCGGAGGGACCCGCCGGCCGGAACCCGGCCCGGCGCGGGCGCCGTACGGGCCGAGCCACGGGTGGCCACGTCCCCGGACCGCGCAGTCCGGCCGGGTGGGCACTGTGGCGGCGGCCGCCGTGGTTCATCGTGTTCGTCGTCGTCGCCGAGCTCCTAGCGGTCGCCGGGGTCGTGCTCGCGGCAGCGTCGGCCGACACGCCGACGGTGACGGACTGGTTCCGCCTCGCACTGCTCTTCGCGGGTGCGACCGTCCACATCCAGCTGACACGGCGGCAGGAGGAGCGCCGTCGCAGCCGGATGCGGTCGGTACTGATCGACCTCAACGCGGTGTGGGTGTTCCCTGCGGTGCTGGTGCTGCCCGTGACACTGACCGTGGCGCTGATCGTCGCCGTACGCGCCCAGCGCTGGCTCATCGCGCGCCGTCCCGCACACAACTTCGTGTTCTCGACGGTGGCGCACTGTTTCGCGGCCACACTGGCAGCGACGCTGCACGGCGCACTCGGTCCCGCCGACTGGGATGCGCTCACCCCGGCCGCCTCGCTGCGCGAGTTCGCGCTGATCCTGCTCGCCGCCGCGGTCTACGAGGGAGTGCAGCTGGTCTACGTCGGCGGTGCCATCGCCCTCAGCGGACCGGCGCCGACACCGCGCGCGGTGCTGGGCAGCCCCGCCGACAACCTGCTCGAGGCGATCGCCACCGGGCTGGGCGCCGTCACCGCGGTGCTGCTGGTCACTCTGCCGCCCGCTGTGCTGATCATGACCGCGGTGGCGGTGGTGTTCAACCGGCTCGCCGAGATCGAACAACTGCAGGCCGACGCCGCGAGCGACCCGAAGACCGGGCTGCGGAACATGCGCGGCTGGTCCGACGCCGCGGGGCGGGCGCTCAGCCGGATCCGCCGTGCCGACGGCACCCTCGCGGTGCTGATGATCGACCTCGACCACTTCAAGGAGATCAACGACACCTACGGCCACCCCGCTGGCGACGACGTCCTCGCGCGGGTGGCGGACGTGTTGCGCGAGGCCACCAGGCCCGCGGACATCGTCGGCCGATTCGGCGGGGAGGAGTTCCTGCTGCTGCTCCCCGACACCGATGCCGACGCGGCACGGCACGCCGCCGAACGCATCCGCGCGACCATCGCCGACCTGCACATCGACACGACCGACAAGCGCGGGTCACACGTCACGATCGCCGGGCCGACGGCGTCGGTCGGCATCGCCGTGTATCCGGATCACGCGACGACGCTCACCGGGCTCACCCAGGCGGCCGACGCGGCGGTCTACACCGCGAAGGAGACCGGCCGGGACGCCGTGTACCTGGCGGAGCCGGCGGACGGGTGACCCGCCGGGGTGGTCCACTCGTCCGGTGGTGTCGCGCTCCGCAAGCCTGCGCCGGGTGACGAAATCGGGTGGGCGGCGTCACCGACTCGCCCCACTTTCGGGGGTTACCCGGATATCCGCTTCACACCGACGCTGCCACCCTGGACGGCGATGGCCCACCCGACGACCACCGATTCCGCCGACGCGCCGGCGTCGCCGGCGCCGGCCGCGCCACCACCGCGCGGCCGGCGCGGGCGGCGCGGTCTCGGGCATGGTCTGGGCACGACCGGTCGCGTGCTGCTCCTGCTCGTCGTGGTCGTCGGGTTCGGCTTCCTCGCCTCCCGGTCCGCGCCGCCGACCGAGGCGGGTCAGCCCCACGGCGACGTGGCCATGGCGCAGCAGGCGGCGCACGCTCTGCTCGATCCGCGGACGGCCGGCCAGGCCCACGAGCTGCTCCCCGCGGACTTCAACGTAGTCACGGGTGCGGCAGCCGGCGAGGAGACCGCGCGGGACGGCACCGTGCGATCGGTGCACATCGACGGTGGATGCTCGGCCCCCTGGGGCGACGACGGCACGCGCTGGAGTTTCGACACGGCGTGCCGGGCACACGACCTCGGCTACGACCTGCTGCGCTACGCGGACACCAAGGGCCACCCGCTCGACCCGGCGTTGCGTGACGCTCTCGACCAGCGGCTGGCCGACGACATGCACACCACCTGCGAGGACAACCCGCGCGGCTCCGAACGCGCCTGTCACACCGTCGCCTCGCTGTACGCGGCGGGCCTGGACGTCAACTCGTGGCACCAGCGCTGGGGCCCGCCCACCGGTGAACCGATCGGACCGCTGCTGGCCGGGGTCGCCGCGATCGGCCTGCTGCTGGCCTTCCGGCTGCGGACGTGGCGGAGAAGCCGCCGGGCGCACCCGCGCGTCGTGACCGCACCGCCCCGGCCCACGGCACCGGCGAATCGGTGGACCCTGCTGGGGGTCGTCGCGATCGGCGCGATCGTGTTCGGCGAATCGGCCGTGGCACTGGCCGGGTGGGCCGGCGCCGACGAGGAATGGCTGTGGCCGGCGACCTGGCTCACCCAGTTCGCGTTCGTGTTCTTCTTCGCGGGCGGGCACGCGAATCTTGCCGACTGGCTCGGTGTCCGGAGCGCGGGCGGCGGCTACCGCGAGTACCTGGCGCATCGCACGAGCTGGCTGTTGCGGATGGCGCTGGTGTTCGCGCTGGTCGCGTTCGCCGTCCCGACGGCGCTCGAACTGATGGCGGTGCCGTCGTCGACCGTCGAGGTCGCGGTGCGCATCGCACTGCATCCGCTGTGGCTGCTCGGTGTCTACGTCCTCACGGCCGTGGCGGCACCGGTGATGCACTTGCTGCACCGCAGGGCGAGCGCGGTGACGACGGTCGCCCTCGTCGCCGCGCTCGGCGGGTTGGTGCTGGCCGCCGAGCGCACGGGCACTCCGGTGCTGGCAGGCCTCGCCGCCCTGGTCATGGCCCTCATCGCGCAACAGCTCGCGCTCGTGCACGCGGCGGGGCGGCTCCGCTCGCTCTGGCCTGCCGCTGTCACGGCCGTCCTCGGAACGGGTCTGCTCGCCGCGGGCGCGTGGCAGGGACTCGTCCCCGCGACGGTCCTCGGTACCTCCGACGGCCCGCCACCGCTGGCGGGGCCGGTCGTGCCGGTGCTCCTGCTCGGCCTGGTGCAGCTGAGCGTGCTGCGGCTGGCACGCACCCCGTTCGCGGCGCTGGCACGGTGGCCCCGGCTGCGGCTGGCCGCCGGGCACGCCGCGCGGGCACCCATGAGCCTGTACCTGCTGTACCTGTCCGGCATGATCCTGCTGGTCGCTGCCGTATATCTGCCGGACCTGCTGCCGTCCGGCAGTCTCCGGGTGAGCCTGGCCGTCGCCATGTTGGCCGTGCCCGCACTCGCCGTGTTCTGGTGGTTCGAGCGCCACGCCGCCCACCGGCCACCCACCGCACCGGCACAGTTGCCCACGGCCCGCCTGGAACGACTGCTCGCCCACACCGCCACGGCCGCCGGGGTCGGCTACGCCACGATCGGTGTCTTCGGGTTCGCGCTGTCCAGCTTCCGCGCGTTCGGCGACACACCGTTGCTGCCGGAGCTGCCGCTGGACCCGGTCCAGAGCCTGGTCCACCTGCTGCTGGGGATGTCGCTGCTCCACACCGTCCGCACCGGCGACAGCCACTCCCCTCGCACGTGGCTGCTCACCGCGCTGGCCTGCGTCCCGCCGCTGCTGTCGGCGACGGCCGGACACGGCGTGTTCACCGTGGGCGTGGTCGTCTACGCCGGGACCGGGGTGCTCGCCGTCGCCGCAGTCGTGGCTACCGTGTGGGCCGCGCGCCGGGCGTCGCGGCCACTGCGGTCGTTGTGGCGAACCCCGGCGGGTGGACCGGCCGGACGTTGACCCGGGGTTGCCCGAAACCCGACACCGGCCGCGTTCCGGGCGCACCCCGGCTGGCATGTCGTGTCCTGGGCCACAACGGGGCCCCGATATGCCAGGCTACGAACAACCTACGGTCGCACCGCCGCGTCCCACGGAAGGGCCGGATTCCGGTCGTCGTCCGGCTCTGCGGGTAGCCGGTACCGGAACCCCGGCACGCGAGCCCCACCGCGGGCCCGCAGACCGAGCGCGCAACCTGCGCCCCGTACGAGTCGAGAAAGGGAGCCGTCGGCGTGAACGAACCACCGCGGAACCCGTCTCAGGGGCACGGTCCGCAGCGGCCGTGGCAGCGCGGCGCCGACGGTGCCCGTGGCGGCCCGCACGGTCCGGGACAGCCGGGGCCCCGCGGACCACAGGGGCCGGGGAACCCGCCGCGGCCCGCGGGACCGGAGCACCCGGCCGGCAGGCCGGAACAGCCCCCGCGGCGACAGGGGCCGCCTCCGCCGCAGGCAGCGCGCGGTGGCCCCGCTGAAAGCTCCCAGCGCCGCCCTCCCCCACCGGGCAGGCAGCGGCCGCCCGCAGCGTCGTCGGCCACGGGGTCGCGCACCCCGCCGCCGGGGAAGGGTGGCGACCGGCCCCGAAACGGCCGGCCCGTGCCGCCGAACCGGCGTCGCGGGCTCATGGCGCCGAAGGTCGCGCTGGCGATCGTGTCGCTGCTGGTCATGTCGCTCACCGGGTACGCGTGGGCCGCGATGCAGGGCCTGGTGAACGGCCTGACGATGGCCGATGTGATCGACGACGGGCCGAAACCCGCGGACGGGGCGCGCGACATCCTGCTGGTCGGGATGGACAGCCGTACGGACGCGCAGGGCAACCCGTTGCCGAAGAAGATGCTGGCCAAGCTCAACGCCGGGGTCGCAGACGGTGAGCTGAACACCGACACACTCATCTTCGTGCGGATCCCCAACGACGGCAGCAAAGCCACCGCGATGTCGCTGCCGCGGGACTCGTACGTCGACATCCCCGGCTACGGCAAACACAAGATCAACTCCGCGTACGCCAGGGCGAAGTCGGATGCGCGACAGCAGTTGCAGGCCGAGGGCGTCTCCGACGAGTCCGACCTCGAGGTCCGCAGCAACCAGGCGGGCGCCAAGAAGCTGATCGAGACGGTCGAAGGCGTCACCGGCGCGTCGATCGACAACTACGCGTCGATCAACCTGCTGGGCTTCCACGACATCACCAAGGCCATCGGCGGCGTCGAGGTGTGCCTCAACCAGCCGGTCGACGACCCGTACTCGGGTGCGAAGTTCGACGCGGGCAGGCAGACGATCTCCGGCCACCAGGCGCTGGCGTTCGTCCGGCAGCGGCACGGCCTGCTGCGCGGCGACCTCGACCGTGTCGTGCGTCAGCAGGTCTTCATGGCCGGACTGGCCAGGAAGGTGGTCTCCGCGGGCACGCTCGCGGACCCGGCGAAGCTCAACGGCCTCATCGATTCCGTGCAGAAGTCGGTCGTGGTCAACAAGGGCTGGGATCTGCTCGGGTTCGCCCAGCAGCTGCAGGGACTGTCGGCGGGCAACATCGAGTTCACGACGATCCCGGTCGCCAACCCCGAGTACGAAACCCCGTCCGACGGCCAGGCCGTCCAGGTCGATCCGGCGCAGGTGCAGTCGTACGTGCGTGAACTGGCTGGACAGAAGAACTCGGACGAGTCGTCGAAACCGGCGCCCGAACCGTCGAAGATCACGGTCGACGTGCTCAACGGCTCGGACATCACCGGCCTGGCCGGGAGCGTGTCGGAGACCCTGACCTCGGCCGGATTCGGCCAGGGCGAGGTCGGCAACACCGATCCCCGCACCACGACGGTCGTACAGGCCGCCGAGGGTGAGAAGGCGACGGGCGAGAAGGTTGCCGAGACGCTCGGCGACGTCTCGGTGGAGACGAACGCCTCGGTGCCGACGGGTCAGGTCCAGGTGCTGCTCGGCCCGGACTACGAGGCTCCGGCCAACTCGGGCGGCGGTGCGGCGCCGGGCAGTGCTCCGGGTGGCGCGCCGTCGGGACTGCGGGCGCAGGCACAGCCCGAGCCGAGCCAGCAGCAGCCCGGGGACGAGCCGATCAGCGCCGACGGCGTCACCTGCGTGAACTGATATCCGGCCGAACACACGCCGAGTCACACAGGTGAGACCCATTTACACGGGGTGAGCCCGTTCGGAGGAATGCGATCACCCACACGGACTAAGTTGAGCAGGAGAGCGAAACTTTTTCGCAGAGTCGCGTCAGCACGACGCTCCTCCGCACTTTCACTCGGGTGAAGGACGCAGCGCCGGGGCACCCGGCAGATGATGCGGGCAGGGGACGAGGAGTGCTGATCGACGCGGACGCCTTCCAGCGCGTCCTGGGGGAAGAACTGCGCAAACTCAGAAGGCAGCGCGGTTGGACGAGGAAAGAACTGAACGAGCGGCTGCAGAGCGACATCTCCCTGCAGACACTCGCCACCTACGAACTGGGCACCCGGCACTGTTCCGTGGTGCGCCTGGTCGAGCTGTGCATGGCATTGGGGGAACCGCCGCAAGACCTGCTCGCACGGGTGCACCGCCGCGTGTTCGGCGACGATCCCGGACAGGTCAGGGTGAACCTCGCCGGCGTCGTGGCCGATGACAGCCCCGGGCTGGCACCACTGCGGCGCTGGGCCGAGGACCGGCTGAAACAGTCGAACACGCCGGAGATCCAGCTCGACCGCTCCGCGGTGGAGCGCATGGCCGAGCTGTGCCGGATGCCCACGGCGCAACTGCTGGCCAAACTCGCCGAGCTGTCGTCGAACCCCGGCACAGGTGAACGGACCGACACCGGCGGCGGCCGCACCTGAGCCGCGGACCGTCCGGGCGCCCGCCGAAATGCGAACGGCCGGGTGACGGGAGGTCCCGTCACCCGGCCGCTACGCGTCGTCTGCGCCCGGGTCACCTGCACCCGGGTCGGCTGCACCCGCGCCGCAAGAGCCCGGTCGGATGCTCACGCTCGCGGGGACGTCACTTCGTCAACGTGTAGTCGCTCGGGTCGAGCTTGCGGGTCTGCATCCAGTACCGCCAGGTGAAACCCGGCCAGACGGTGCGGTTGACGCCCTGCGAGTCGAGGTACCAGCTGGTGCAGCCACCGCGGCTCCAGATGCCACCTTCGAGTTTGCGCTGGATGTCGGTGTTGAATTTGTCCTGCACCTCGGGCCGCACCTCGATCGCCTCGGCCTCCTTGCGCTCGGTGTACTCGATGGCCTCGGCGATGTAGCGGATCTGCTGCTCGATCATGAACACGACCGAGTTGTGCCCCAGCCCGGTGTTCGGGCCCAGCAGGAAGAACAGGTTCGGGAAACCCGCGACCGTGATGCCCTTGTGGGTCTGCATCCCCTCGGTCGCCCAGAGCTTGCCCAGATCCTGCCCCCCGACGCCCACGATGTTCAGGTGGTCGAACGCGTCGGTCACATGGAAACCGGTGCCGTAGATGATCACGTCCGCCTCATGCTCGACACCCGCCGAGTCGATGACGCTGTTCTCGGTCACCTCGGCGACCCCGTCGGTGACGACGTCGACGTTGTCGCGCTCCAGCGCCGGGTAGTAGTCGTTGGAGATGAGCACGCGCTTGCAGCCCATCACGTAGTCGGGTGTGACCTTCTCCCGCAGTTCGGGGTCGCGGACCTGCTTCTTGACGTGCCGCTCGGCCACCTTCTGGGCGAGCTTCATGATCCTCGGGTCGCCGTTGAACCCGACGGCACGCATCTCGAGCATCCAGTAGATGGCGCTGCGGTAGAGCCGCTGGACACCGGGAACGCGCGCGAACAGCGTGCGGACCCAGCCGGGCATCTTGCGGTCGGGCTTCGGCATGATCCACGGCGGCGTCCGCTGGAACAGCGTCA
The DNA here is from genome assembly GCF_014195435.1 of Prauserella sediminis. NCBI lineage: Bacteria > Bacillati > Actinomycetota > Actinomycetes > Pseudonocardiales > Pseudonocardiaceae > Prauserella > Prauserella sediminis. The sequence goes on from NZ_JACIBS010000001.1 coordinate 221,990, forward strand.
GCCGGTCGACCTCCTTGGCGATCTGCGGCACGAACTGCACCGCGCTCGCCCCGGTACCGACTACCGCGACCTTCTTGCCTCGCAGGTCGACGTCGTGGTCCCACTGCGCGGAGTGGAACGCGGGCCCCTGGAATTTCTCGGCGCCGCGCAGTTCGGGGATCTGCGGGATGTGCAGGGCGCCGACACCGGCGACCAGGTGCTTGCCGACGAACTCGTCGCCGCGCGCGGTGCTCACGTACCAGCGACGGGTCTCCTCGTCCCACCGAGCGCCGGTCAGTTCCTGGCCGAAGTGGATCGAGCGGTAGAGGTCGTACTTCCTGGCGGTGGCGCGCAGGTAGTCCTGGATCTCCGGCTGCCGGGAGAACGCCCGCGACCAGTCGGGGTTCTGCTCGAACGAGAACGAGTACATGTGCGACTGGATGTCGCAGGCGCAGCCGGGATAGGTGTTGTCGCGCCAGGTGCCGCCCACCTCGTCGGCCTTCTCGATGACCACGAAGTCCTCGCGCCCCTCCTGGCGGAGCTTGATCGCCATCCCCATGCCGGAGAACCCGGTCCCGACGATGATGACGCCCGCCTCGATGCGGTTGCCCATGCGTGCCTCCAGCCGCTGTCTGCTCCCGTTGCCTGTTACCGCGAGTCCACCTTACTCGAAGTAGGTTACTTCCGGTAGCATAGGGCTGTGAGTTCTACGGCGAAAGCCCCCGACACCACCGAGGCCGCGACCGGGCCGGGCCAGGGCAAGCCCCGCAAGCGCATGCCCCGTGCGCAGCGCGAGCGGCAGATGATCCAGGTCGCCGAGGCCGTGTTCGCCGAGCGCGGCTACACCGCGGCCTCGATGGACGAGATCGCGGAACGCGTCGGTGTGTCGAAGCCGATGCTCTACGAGTACTTCCACTCGAAGGAGGGCCTGCTCGTCGCATGTATCCGCGAGGCACGTGCCGAGCTGCGACGCGTCACCGAACAGGCCGTCGCGAACTCCCCCACCGGCGAGGAGGCGTTGCGGCAAGGACTGCGCGCGTTCTTCGGTTTCATCCGCGATCGCAAGCAGGCGTGGCTGCTCGTACGCCACGAGGCGAGCCTGGTCGGCACGGCCTCCGAGGAACTCGAGACGACCCGGCAACAGCAGACCGACCTCATCGCCACACTTATGGGTGATTTCACAGACCCCGAGACAGCACGGTTCGCCGAGGAGTCGGGACTACTCCAGGCGGCTGCGGAATTCGTCGTCGGCGGATGTGAACGGCTGGCGATCTGGTCCGAACAACGCGACGACCTCACCCCCGAGATCGTCGCCGAATACGCCGTCAACCTGCTATGGGGCGGACTCGCGCAAATCGCCGGCCGTTGATGGAAATTCACCGGCTCCGCTCACACCGTGGCGCTCCGTGACGATCCCGACTCCGACACTGAGACCGTTCTCACCCTGCGTAATTCCCGACACCGGCTCGTATTGCTGTGGGCACCTGTTCGTTACACAATTCCAGAACGGCGCCGGGTTGCCACTCGATCGTGTGGTCAACGAATCGGCGTCATAGGACGACGGCGGGGGCGTCCTGCACAGTGAGACCTGCCGTTGGGAGAGGGGTGAGGACAGTGGCGCAGCCGATCACTGCGGTGTACGTGCGCGACGAGGACGACTACACGGTCACGGTGGCCGGCGACGGTCAGGAGCTGACCGACAAGGCTCCGGGCATCATCGCCGCGCGCGACCGTGCGGATCAGCTCATCGAGAAGATCGCACCGAGGACCGGGGGCGAGGACGACCCGACTGTCGTGCATCTGCTCAACGGCAGCGCGTTCGAGTTCACCTCGGCGTACATGACGGCACGACTCTCGCGTGCCGAGACCGCCGACCAGGCCGAGTCCGCCGACACCGCCGAGTCCGCTGACACCACTGGCACCGCTGATACCGAGGACGACGACACCGCGTCCACGGCCGAGGCGGCGACCGGCGAGCCGGACAGCGACGAGACCGAAAGCGCCGAGGGCGACGTCGCGGAGTCCGGCGAGGCCACGGAGTCCGGCGAAGCCACGGCCGACGCCGCCGAAACCACGGCCGCCGAAACCGAGTCCGAGGAGGTCGCCGCCGAGGACGGCGAGGCCGCCGTAGCGGAGTCGGCAACCGCGGAGGACGACGAGGCGGCGGCCGAACCGGACAGCTCGACGAGTTCCGCCAACGGCGCGACCGCGCAGGGCAGCGTGCCCGGCAGTGGCGTCCCGCGCAAGGAGATCACCAAGAGCCCGGACGCCGCCGCGGACTCCGACGACGAGTCGGACGAGGCGACCTACGCGACGGCCACCAGCTCGGCCGCCAGCTGACCGGAGCGAACTCGCCCCACCAGGACCGGCACTCGAAACCAGCACGCCGACGGTCCCGCGCCCGATGCGCGGCCGTCGGCGTGCTGTGTGTCAGCGACCCAGTGTCGGTAACCCAGGTATCAGTACCCCAGGTGTCGGCGCCCCGGCCGTCAGCGGCCGGGGAGGCCTCAGTGGCCCGGGCGCCGGCGGCGCCCGGGTGACGGCGGAGTGTCAGCGGATCAGTTTGCGCACCAGCAGCACCGCGATCAGCGCGCCGGCGCCGATCAGCGGGAACTTCACCTTCGGCTCTTCGAGTTTGGCCTGGACGCTCGTCTTGGCGTTGTCGGCGAGCCGCTGCGGGTTGGCCCTCACCGCGAGCTGATCGATCGTGCCGGCCAGTGCCGTGCGAGACCGCTCGATCTCGCGTTCGATGGCGTCCGGGTTGCGAGCCACGTGTCCTCCTCGCTGAATGCATGCATTGCGCGCAGGGTGTCACGGTAGATCACGATGCACCCCGAGGGCGCACAGGCCACGCCGAACGTGACCGGGACCGTTAAGCTACTCCCCCGTCGGGCCCGTAGCCCAATCGGCAGAGGCACTAGGTTTAGGTCCTAGCCAGTGTGGGTTCGAGTCCCACCGGGCCCACTCGACGGACGCACATGCCCTGCCGGCCGGTGAGCAGTGCGACCACGACGAACGGCGTACCGTGACGGTTAGGTGCCCACCATCGAGAGGGGGCTCCGTCATGACCGACACGCCGGCCACCGGGTCCGTACGGTCCGACCCTCCACCTGCGGATTCGGCTCCATCGGCCGGCCCGCTCGCGGCTGCCCCACCGATGCGTCCGGCAGCACGCCACCTGCGACGACAGCGAGGCCCGCTGCCTGGGTCCTCCGCCAGCGACTGACCGGCCCCAATCACCGTCACCAGGGCGCGGGGCGCGGTTCGTCACGACCACGTGACCGCTCGCCTCCGACAGCCGGGCCCGGCCGAACCGGCAGGTCTCGCGCCGCCGTCCGGACTCGCCCTCCCGCGCAGCAAAGCGGCCGCAGGTGCGCATCCACGCCGAACTGCCGTCCCGGTCATCGGACCGCGACGGTCGCCACGAGGAGCCGCCCTATGCTCATCGTCTCCCTTATGGGTGAGCAGGCGATCACCGATGCTGCGACCGGCCGCTCGGTCAACCGGTCGGCGCGCGTCGTCACACTGGTCGCGTTCCTCGCCGCTCACGCGGGAGTCCCGCAGCCTCGCCAGCACATCGCCGCGCTGTTCTGGCCGGACTCCTCGGACGCACAGGCGCTGACGAACCTACGCAGGGAGCTGCACCACCTGCGCCGGGTACTCGCCGACGACGAGTCCTTGGTGACGACCTCAACCGACCTGTGCTGGCAGGACACCGAGACCTGCCGGGTCGATCTGCGCACGTTCCAGCAGGAGGCCACCGCCGCGATCGCAGCGGGCGATGTCGCGGACCTGGCCCGGCACAGCGGAGCTTCCCTGGCTGCCTACGGCGGTGACCTCCTGCCCGGCTCGTACGACGACTGGGTTCTCGAGATGCGGGAGCGGCTGGAGCGCACGTGCGTCGAGCTGTGCGACCTGGTCTGCACCACCGCTCGGCGCACCGGACGCGACGAACTGGCGGTCGAAGCAGCCCGCCGTCGGATCCGGCTGCGGCCGCTCGAAGAATCCGGACACCGCACGCTGATGGAGCTCCAGGCCGCGCTCGACGACAGGGCAGGCGCGGTCAGCACCTACCACCACTGCGCTTCCCTGCTGGAACGCGAACTGGACGTCGCGCCGGCCCCGGCGACCACAGCGGTCTTCACTCGGCTGCTGCGTGACGAATCCCCGGACGACGGAGAACAAGGCCACGGCACGAGTGGGGCAGGGACCGCCAGGGCAGGGCCGGCAGACACCCGGATCGTCGGACGTTTCCACGACCTGGCTGCGCTGCACGCGCTGTGGCACGAAGCAAGCACCGCGCAGGCCCAGGTCGCGGTGGTACGGGGCGTGCCAGGTGTCGGCAAGACGCGCCTTGTCGCCGAACTGGCCGACATCGTGAGACGTTCGGGCGGCGTCGTGGCAACCGCGCAGTGCTTCGACACCTCCGGCCGGATCTCGCTGGCTCCGGTGGCCGACTGGCTCCGCGACCCGCTCATCCGCTCCGCGACCGAACGCCTGGCAGAGGTTTGGCGGGACGAGGTGGATCGCCTCGTCCCGGCACGCCACCGCGCACCGCCGCCCGACTCGACGGCTCCGCACCGCACCATGGCTGACGCGTGGCAGCGGCACCGCTTCTTCGACGGTCTCGCGCGGTCACTGCTCGCCGTCGCGCGGCCGACACTGCTGGTGCTGGACAACCTGCAGTGGTGTGGCGAGGAAACCCTCGACTTCCTCACGTTCCTGCTGAACAGGGCACGTGAAGCACCACTGATGCTCGCCGTCACCGTGCGCGAGGACCACGACAATCGCCCGGTCTCCCACTGGTGCACCCGGTTGCGCGAGTCAGGCACGCTCACCGAGCTGACCCTCGGCCCCTTCGACCGTAACCACAGCGCCGAGCTCGCGGAATCACTCACGGGGCGGCCGCTGACCGTTTCGGAGTCGGCCCTGCTGCACGGGGCCACCGGCGGTTTCCCCCTCTACGTCGTCGAGGCCTGCCGTTCGTCGCTGGAGCTCGCCGGTGCCGGCACCGGCGAGCGGGCCGACCTCACCGCCGTCCTCCGCAGACGTCTCGACCAGATGACACCTGCTGCTCGCGACGTCGCAAGCCTGGCCGCGGCGCTCGGCCACGACTTCACCTTGCCCCTGTTGGCCGAGGCCAGCGATCTGGACACCGACTCCGTGGTGCGGGGCCTTGACGAACTCTGGCGGCGCCGCATCGTGCGCGAGCTCGACAACGGCTACGACTTCTCGCACGACCTGCTCCGCGACGCCGCCTATGCCGCGGTGAGTCCACCACACCGGTGGCTCCTGCACCGGCGGCTCGCACAGGGCATCGAGCTGCTGTATCGCGGGCGCACCGACGACGTGGCCGCCGCGCTCGCTGAGCAGTACCGCCGCGCGGGCAACACCGAACGGGCGCTGACCTACTACCGCCGCGCCGCCGAGGTCGCGGCGGCTGTGTTCGCGCATGCCGAGTCGGCGCGTCATCACAACCAGACACTGGCGCTGCTCGGACAGCGTCCGCAGGGGCGTCAGCGGGACGAGCAGGAACTCCGCTGTCTCGAAGCGCTGGCACCGACGATCAACGCGATGTCGGGTTACTCGGCGCCGGAGCTGGAGCAGACCTTCCACCGTGTGATGGCGCTCGCGGATCGGCTCGGCGACACCGAGGCGCTCCTCAACGGCATGGGCGGCCTGTGGGCCTCGTACTACGTCCAAGGCCGTACCCGGCAGGCGCACGAACTCGCCGAACGGATGCTGACTCTGCTCACCCCGCACGACCGCCAGCTCGGTCAGGCGCATTTCTCGGTCGCGGGCTCGCTGCTGCATCTCGGCCGTCCGCACGCCGCGGTCGAGCACTTCGACACCGCGCTGCGGTCGGCCGGTACGACAACCCTCACGGTCGGCACTCGCGCCAGCGTGCACGCCCGCGCCTGGTCGGCTCACGGCGCGTGGCTGCTCGGTCGTCCCGACGAGGCTGCGCGCCGCTGCGCCGAATCGATCGCCGATGCGCGGACATCGGGCCACCCGTACTCCCTCGCCGTCGCGCTGGCCTTCGCCGGCATCACCGCGCAACTCCTCGGCGACCGGCAACGCCTCGACCCGGTCGTCGAGGAGCTTCGCGAGCTCTGCGTCCGCTACGACTTCGCCTACTACCGCGAATGGGGCCTGGTTCTCGAGGGCTGGTCGATCGGAGGGGCGGCCGGGACCGCGCGAATCCGCACCGGGATCGACAACCTCAAGGCCCAGAACGCCTTCGCCCGGATGCCGTACTGGCTCGCACTGCTCGCGGGCACGCTGACCGACGACCACGACGCGGCCGCCACGCTCGACGCCGCGTTGGTCATGGCGAACTCCCGTCAGGAACGCTGGTACGTCCCGGAGCTGATGCGCGAACGCGCGGCTTTCGACACCGAGCTACGGGCGTCCGAGCGGCTCGTCACCGCGGTCGGTCTCGCACGCCGGCACGGCAGCGTCACACTGCTGAACCGTTGCGAACGCGACCTCGCCGACCTGCGCCGGAACGGCGAACGCTGAGCGAACGCGAGCCTCCTAGGTTCGGTTGTGGCACGGCATCACCGCCGCGCCACACCTGGAAGGTTCACCCATGAGTACAACCCTCGGCCCCACCACGGCACCGCCGGCGGGCGCGCACTTCGACGAACTCGCGGCTTTGCTGCGCGGAACGTTGCTCACGCCCGACGAGCCCGGCTACGACGGTGCACGGCAGGTCTACAACGCCATGATCGACCGGTTTCCTGCAGCGGTCGCCCAGTGCAGGGACGTCACCGACGTGCGGCATTGCGTGCGGTTCGCGCGTGAGCACGGCATCGAGATCGCGATCCGGGGCGGTGGCCACAACGCGGGAGGATTGGGCACCTGGGACGACGCCCTCGTCATCGACCTGTCACCGATGCGCAGCACGACGGTCGACCCCGAACACCGCACCGTCCGGGTGGACGGCGGCTGTACCTGGGCCGACGTCGACCATGCCACCGTCGGATTCGGCATGGCGGCGCCCTCCGGTTTCATCGGATCGACCGGTGTGGGCGGCCTGACCCTCGGCGGTGGTGTCGGCTACCTGACCCGGCGATACGGGCTCACCGTCGACAATCTGCTGGCGGCCGACGTCGTACTGGCCGACGGCCGGTTCGTGACCGCCAGCGAGGACTCCCACAGCGACCTGTTCTGGGCGTTGCGCGGCGGTGGCGGGAACTTCGGCGTCGTCACGTCCTTCACGTTCCAGTGCCACCCGATCGGCGAGAACGGCATCGTCCACGGTGGCCCGGTGCTCTACGACATCGCCGACACGCCTGAGGTCATGCGTTGGTACCGCGAGGTGCTGCCCTCCCTGCCCGAGGAGCTCAACGGGTGGATCGGGTTGCTGACCATCCCGCCGGCACCACCGTTCCCCGAGCAGCTCTGGGGTAGAAAGTCCTGCGGCATCATCTGGTGCTACACCGGCCCGCACGATCGCCTCGACGAGGTACTCGAACCCGTGCGGAGCTTCGGCTCACCACTGCTCGTCGGTCTGCACGACATGCCTTTCACCGCACTCCAGACGGCGTTCGACGGGCTCTACCCCGCCGGTCTCCAGTGGTACTGGCGAGCCGACTTCTTCGACGAGATCTCCGACGAGGCGATCGACGTCCATGTGGAGTTCGGCAACCGACTCCCCACCGGCCATTCGACGATGCACCTCTACCCCATCGACGGTGCGGCGAGCCGCGTACCCGCCGACGCGACGGCATTCGCGTACCGGAACGGCGGGTGGGCGGGAGTGATCGTCGGCGTCGACCCCGATGCGGCCAACGCACCCGCGATCACGGCGTGGACGAAGGACTACTGGTCCGCACTGCACCCCACTTCGGCGGGCGGTGCCTACGTCAACTTCCTGATGGACGAGGATCAGGACCGTGTCCAGGCTTCCTACCTGGGCAATTACGACCGGCTGAGCCGGATCAAGCAGCGGTACGACCCGGATAACCTCTTCCACGTCAACCAGAACATCCACCCCTCGGCGCCCTGACCGGAGCGCGGGCACGGTCACCACCTCTCCAGGCCGCGACCGTGCCCGCACCGCAGCGATCCCGCTGCCCGGTGGTGAAGATCCGCCGCATCGCGTGAGGGAACCGGTACCGGTCCGGCTGTGTCCCAACGGCTGGCCCGGTTGCCACGCCTGCTCGCCTACGACGATCCGGTCGCCACGTCTACCGAAGGGCGAAACCCGATCCGCGACCGGGAGCGCCGGACGAGTGTCGACCGGCATCGCGCCGTGTCACCGGACCCACCTGGTCCTGCCGGCACGCGGTGGGCCGGTGACGAGGGTGTCGTGTCATCGGGTCACGTCCGTGTGCGCGGGCGCGTCATCGGGGGTTGTCCACTTCGCGTAGTGCCGAGCGCAGCTCAGGCGGACAATGGATGTCCGACCCGGTTCTGGGCGTCCCGACAGTGGAGGCGTGGGCAATGCGCAACCGGTACACCGACTTCCTGGGGTTCCTGTGGTTCCTGACCCTGGGGTTCTCGGCTCTGGCTCTGGCGATAGCCGTGGGGCTGGTGTTCGCGGCGTGGAGCCTGTTGTTGTGAACGAGTCGTCGCTGGGGTGAGCACTACGGCGTGGTGATCGGTCTTGGCAATCGACGTTCGGGGCGTGACGGGTTGCGCTCGGTCGCCGGGGTTGCAGTGCCGGTGCGGGCGTTGTCATCGCCGCTGTACTTCCACCACGACAACGACACCGAGCCCCCGCCCGGCGCGTCGAGATGCCGATCGTCGATGTGCGCCGCGCCGCCCGCGAATACCTGACGATCGGGCAGCGGCCGACCGCTACGCTGCCGTGGGTCGCGGCCACGCCCGGTGCCAACCCCTGTCCTAGCCGGTGTGGGTTCGAGTCCCACCGGGCCCACTCGACCGAACGGACCCGCCGTCGTCCCGGCTGAGCACGGTGCACAGCGCGGCCGAGAGCTCGGCGGCACTGCCCACACCCGTCGCCCGCCACGCGATGAACCGGTCGGGGCGGACCAGGGACGCACCCGCCGCCCCGATGCCGTAGGCGGTGAGCCACTCCCCCTCGTCCAGCAACTGCGCCCGGAGCGGCACCGCCAGGTCGTCGGCCACGCGTTCGGCCGCCTCCGCCCATGCCGGCGACGCGGTGAGCAGGACGAATCCACGGCCGAAGACGTCGAGGGCGGGCACGCCGTCCCGCAGCCACACGTGCGGGGCATGGGAGCCGGGGCGCCCGGTGGGCTGCGCGGGATCCTCGAGCAGCCCGCCGTCGTCGGCGGGCTCGGCCGCGATCGCGCCGCCGGGACAGCGGTACCCGAGCAGTTGCTGCTCGGGCGGCACGAGCGGATCCTCCGTCCCGTCGGCTTTGTCCGGCGCGGAACGAACGATCATGTTCGCGTACTGCTGCCCGGCGATGAGGTCGCCGTAGGGGCGGCGTTCGGTGTCGTGACTGTCCAGCAGGCCGGGGCCCGCCCACCCCTGCAGCACGGCGGCGAGCTTCCATGCGAGGTAGAACCCGTCCATGACGGCCGTGTTGCCGCCCTGCCCGCCGTGCGGCGGCATCGTGTGCGCGGCATCCCCGACGAGATGCACCCGCCCTGCGGTGAAGGTGTCCGCGACCCGGTGTGCCAGTCCGGTCCCGACCCGGTCGACGATCGTGACGTCCAGGTCGTCGACGCCCACCACCGCGCGGACCCTGTCGACGAGTTCCGCGTCGGTGTAGGACTCCGGACGGTCACCGGTGTCCGGGTCGTAGTCGAAACCCATCACCCACCGGCCGGGCTCGTCGGTACTCACGAAAACGTTCCCGCCCGGGTTGCCCTGCAGGTAGAACAGCGCGAAATCCCGCCCCTGCACTAGCTCGTCGAGCTCGGCCCTGAACTGCACCATCACCGAGTGCCCGAGCGCGCCCCTGCCGTGGGTTCCGACACCGAGGGCCTGCCGGATCGGACTTCGCCAGCCGTCCGCGGCGACGACGTACTGCGCGGCCACCGTGTACTCGCCCGAGGAGTCCCGCACGCGGGCGCGGACGCCGTCCCCGTCCTGGTCGAGGCGGAGCACCTCGGTGCCGAACCGTACCTGCGTGCCGAGCTCGCGCGCCCGGTCCAGCAGGATCGGCTCCACCTTCTCCTGACTGGCCATCGCCATGGTCACGGGCGTGAGGTGCGACCAGTCCGGCGGCTGTTCGCCGACGATCTCGTGCAGGGTGCGGCCTGCGACGCTCTCGGCGATCACGATCGGCATACCGACACTCAGGTCGTAGCCCGCCTCGCTCACCCGCTCGGCCACGCCCGCGATGCGCAGTGCCTCCATCGTGTGCCACGACTGTCCGCGCGCCTTCGGCTGATTCGACGTGGCCGGATGCCGTTCCACCACCAGCGCGGGTATGCCGTGCAACCCCAGGAACATCGCCGCTGAGGCACCAGCCAATCCGGCTCCGACGACCAGCACGGGAACGCTCTCCTCGGTTCTCATCCACCCCTCCTGTCGAACGCTGTTCGTTCTACGAACACCGTTCTACGAACGGACGGTGTTCGCGTCAATCGGGGATCGCCCCTAGGGTGGCTGCGTGAACGCGCCCCTGCCCCCTCCGCCGTGGCGGCGCGCCACGCGCACGCCACGCCGGCAGCTGACCACCGAGACGATCGTGGACACCGCGCTGTCCGTGCTGTCCGCCGAAGGACCGGATGCCGTGACGATGCGCCGCATCGCCCACGAGCTCGACACGGGACCCGGCTCGCTGTATGCGCACGTCCAGGACAAGCGGGAGCTGCACGAGCTGATGCTGGACGCCGCGATGCGCGTCGTCGAGACGCCGGAACCGGACCCTCAGAACTGGCGCACCCAGCTCAAACAGCTCTGCCTGGAGCAAGCGCGGGTACTGACCGAAACCCCCGGCATCGCGCAGATCGCGATGGAGACGCTGATCCCCACTACCCCGGGGATCCTCGTCGCGATGGACGGAATGCTCGGAATCCTGCGATGTTCCGGGATCCCCGACGACCGCATCGCCGCAGCCGGTGACATGCTGGCGCTCCACGTCACGGCGTACGCCTACGAGGCGAGCCTGTGGCAGTCGCCCAGCGGGCAGTCGGACGAGGCGCACCGGCGGCTCGGACAGATCGGCGACTACCTGCAATCACTGCCCGCCGACCAGCTGCCGAACCTCAAGGCGATGAACCACGCCATGCTCCACGGCACCGAACCGGACCACTTCGAGTTCGCCCTGGACGTGTTCATCGCCGGACTGGCCGCCCACGCCGACGTCCGTCCATGAACCCGCACTGCCCTCGCCGATGATCGCCGTCGCGCGAACGCCACCGGCCGGGTGCCATCGCCGCCCCACCGTCGCCGGGTTCCGCACGGTCCCGGCACACCCCGCGGACGCGGCGACCGTGCCCGCACCCGGAGCGCTCCCACCCGCTGCCCGGTGGTGAAGATCCGCCGCATTGCGTGATGGAACCGGTACCGGCCCGTGTGCGTCGGTACCATCAAGCCGTCTCGTTTTCGGGAACAACGTGCGCGCATGTGGGGATGAGCCCACCGGCCTGCGCGGTGGTTCACACCGGCGTCGGCACGGCGCGGACATCATCATGGGGAGAGGTCACACATGAGCCGCCAATTCGATCCGGATCACATCGCCGAGCTGGCCTCGAAGGTCGGCCGGCTCAAGGACAACTTCAGCAAGGCGAGCACCGATCTGGGCGACGGCAACCCCGGTGGGGCCTTCGGTGATCTGAACAATGCGGCGAGCGCGGGCAAGACGATGCAGCACTTCTACAACGGCGTGAACTCCGAGCTGAGTGCCGCCGCGAACCTCGTCGACGCCGCGTCCCAGGCGCTGAGCAGCGCCGCCGAGCGCATGCGGACCGACGAGGACGAGGGCGTGCACACCTTCAGGGGCAACGACCCCGAGCTGGCTTGATCGGATCGAGGACACGGAACCAGGGGATTTGCCGATGACCACCGCAGGACAGCAGTCGGACACGCTCGACGACCCGTCACTCGACCGTCCGAAGTCGATGGACGCCGTCGACACGCACGCCCAGCAGGCCAAGAAGCTCGACGCGTCGGCCGTCAACGACCAGGCGAACAAGGCCAACGGCGCCGCGACCAGCTCCAACGAACTCGGGAACGATCTCAAGATCTTCCGCGACGACGTGCTGCGCGGCTGGGAGGGCAAGGACGCCGACGCCGTCGCCGATCATCTCGACCAGCTGAGCAAGGCCAGCTACAAGGTCAGTGACAAGGCCGAGGCCGCCAAGAACATCCTCCAGCGCGTGTCCGAGATCCTGGAGAACGTCAAGAAGAAGGTCGAGCAGCTGGCCGAGGAGGCCAACGACAAGGACGCGGAGAATCGCAAGCTGATCGGCGCGGCCCGGCAGCGGAAGAACAGCTCCGACGACGAGAACGAGATCGAGTCCGCGGCGGCCGACATCGCCCGGCTCCGGGAACTCAACGAGAAGGACGCCAGCGGCAAGAAGGACGAGATCGAGCAGGCCTTGGAGACGGCCGAGAACCAGATCGACGAACTCCTCAAGCCCCTCGGCATCGAGATCGACAGCGGCTTCGTGGAGCTGCTTCCGGCCGATTCCAGCCAGACCACGACCTCCAGCGCCAGCCCCAGCCCCGTGTCGACGAGCGGCGGCAACGCTCCCGCCGTCGGCGGAGGCGGCCCCGTCGGGGGCGGGGATTCCGGTGGTGGTGGCGCCGTCGCCGCGGTCCAGGGCGACGGCAAGCCCGCCAAGCCGATCGACGCGCGCGGCGACAACCCGGCCAAGATCGCCGAACAGTTCCTCGGCCGTAACGCCAGCGACCTCAAAAGCAGCGGCGAGCTGCCCGCGATGGAGTCGTGGGTGCCCAACAACGTCAACTGCGCGAACTTCGTGTCCGGCACCCTCGAGGCCGCCGGGCTGATCGACAAGAGCCAGGCCAGTGCCTCGGTCGACCAGCTCTCGGCCAACCTCAAGGCGGACGGCTGGCAGTCGGTGCCGTTGTCCGAGGCGAAACCCGGCGACGTGGTGGTCTCGAACGGAGGCGGGCACGTCGTGCTCTACGCGGGCGACGGCCAGTTCATCGGCTCCAACAACATCAACCCCGACGGTTCGCAACAGGTCAGCATGGGCGGCGGCGGTGGCCTGGTCGAGGTGCTCACCCCGCCGACCTGATCGGCGAGGCCCACCGTCGCCCGGTAGGTCAACGTCCCGTCCCGTACCCACTCGACGCTGTAACATCACCCGGGCCGGGCCGGCCGACCCGCAGCGTCCGACGTCGACGTGACGACGCGGTCGTTGTACTCGGCCGAACCGCTGCCCTGTTCTCTGGGAGGTAGCTCCATGCAGAACCCGCCCGCGCAACCCGCCCCGCAGTCACTGAGCCCCGGTGATCCTGCCGGGGAAGCGGTACTGCAGGCCGCCACCGCACCACTTCGCAACTCCGTCGGCGACCGGCTCCGGGTGGAGGTGGAACGCCTCAACCGCATCGGGTCGTGGGTGTTCCTGCAAGGGACGATGCGCGGAGCGGACGGTGGGCCGCCGAACTACACCGACACCGTCTTCGAGGCTCGCCGCGCCGACGGCGTGATGTCCGACGCGTACATGGCGCTGCTGGAGAAGGCCGATCCCACGATCACCGACAACGATCCGCGGGCCTGGCGCGTGACCGAGTGCGCCATCGGCCCGACCGACGTCGCGTGGCTGCCCTGGTCGGACCGGCACGACGCTCCGCGCGCGTTGTTCGGGGTCTGACACTCGCACACCCGCGGGGTGACGCGGTGGAGCAGGCGTGGTCGCAGGCACACCTCGCCGAGCTGCTGGGCGTGTCGCGCCAGACGGTGGTCTCGATCGAGAAGGGCCGGTTCGACCCGAGTCTGCCGCTGGCCTTCCGGATCGCGCGCACGTTCGACCGCCCCATCGAGGACATCTTCACGCCCGACGAGAACGGGGCCTGATCCGCCCGCGGCCTGCTTGGCGCGCCGCCGGCGTGGACGTCGTCCTCGTCACGGCGACCACGGCTGCGACGACCAGCCCGCATCCGAGCAGCTGCAGCGACGACGGCGTCTCCCCCAGGAACACGACGGCGAGCACGACCGCGGCCACCGGCTGGATCAACAGCAGCGTCGCACCGAGTGCGCCGGGCAGTCTGCGGATCGCCGAGCCGACCAGCATCCAGCCCAGAATCTGTCCCGTCACGGCCAGCACCGCGATCCAGCCGAACGACGACGGCGACGGGACGAGGTCGAGGGTGCCCGTCACGATACCGGCGGCCAGGGCCACGAGGGCGCCCGCACCGTTGACGGTGGTCAGCATCGTGACCTGCGAGCCGGGCTCGTCGGCGCGGCGCAGCACCAGCAGGTAACCGGCGTAGGCGACGCCAGCGAGCAGGCCCGTCACCGCGCCGTAGACCGGTGCGTCGCCGAAGGCGTGCGCGTCACCGATACCGGCGGCCAGCGCCACCCCGCCGAGCGCAGGCGGCACCGCCACCCAGAACGCCGTGCGCACGCGTTCCCGGAACAGCACCAGGGATGCCAACGGAACGAGCACGACCTGAATGTTGACCATGACCGTCGCGACTCCCGCACCCACCGCGCCGATCGACTCCGACCACAGCACCATGTCCAGACCGAGGAACAGCCCGGCGAGCGCGTGCCGCGGACGGAACCGCCACCGGACGCCCGCGCGCAGACCCAGCACCAGCAGCAGCGGCACGGCCAGCAGGCAGCGGAAGAACGTCACCGTCGCACTGGAGGCGTCGGCCAGCGCGACGAACAGCGGCGTCGTGCCGATCGTCAGCGCCCCGGCCACGGCGACGAGTCGCGGGTCGAGGCGGTCGAGGAAACCCGGCGACGACGGCGCCGCGCCACCCGCGGCGGGCGTGGTCGAACCATTCGCGGCGGGCGTGGTCGAACGCGGAGCCGGAGCGACAACGGAGTCGGGAGCGGGGAGGCGGACGGCGGCAGGCGTGGCGGTATCGGTCACGACATCCATCAGACCTGCGCACCGGCATGGACACCAGCGATGAAAACTGACGAGTACCCGTCACGAATCGTGATGAGACGATCGCGTCACAGCGTGGCCGGCGCAGTGAACCCGTATCGTTGCTTATGTGTTCCGCATCGAACGCCTCCAGGCGCTGCACGCCGTCGACCGACACGGTTCAGTCGCCGCCGCGGCCGAGACGCTGCACCTGACGCCGTCGGCCGTGTCCCAGCAACTGTCCAAACTGGAACGTGATGCGGGTGTCCGGCTGCTCGTGCCGCACGGCCGCACGGTGAAGCTCACCCCCGCGGGCAAGGTGCTCGCCGAGTCCGCGGAGGCCGCACTCGACGAGCTGACCCGGGCACGCACGCGGATCGACGCACTGTCCGGCAGCATCACCGGGCCGGTGCGGGTGGGCACGATCCCGACCGGGGTGTACGTGTTCGTCACCGAGGCGCTCACCACGCTCGTGACCGGCCATCCCGCCGTCGAGCCCGCCGTGGTGGAGGCCGAACCGGAGAAGAGCCTGCCGATGCTCGTCAACGGCCAGCTCGACATCGCGGTCGTCGAGAGCTGGGACAACATGCCGCTCACCCGCCTCCCGCACACCACGTGGCGGGCGCTGCGCGACGACACCGCGCGCGTCATGCTGTCCGCCGGAGATCCGCGCGCCGCTGCGGACACGATCAACGCACAGGACGTGGCCAGGGACAGCTGGGTGTCGTGGACTGCGGGTTCGCGCGCGCACGCCTGGCTGTGCCACACGCTGCGCGAGCGCGGGGTCGAACCGGACGTGCGGCACTACGTCACCGGATACGCCACGCAGTTCTCGCTCGTCACCCGTCTCGGGGCCACCGCGCTCATGCCCGCGATGTCGCTGGCCGTGGCCTCCGGTTACGACGTCCGCGCCCTGCGGCTCGACGATCCCTCACCGCGCCGCACGCTGTACGCCGTCACGGCCGATTCCCAGCCACGACCGGCTGTCAGCGCCTGCCTCGACGCGCTCGCCGACGCGGCCCAGCTCGACCACGCAACTCCCTGAATCCGCAGGCCTCGCCGGCTCGCAGCTGCTGGGTACCGGATCCGACCGCCGGTCCACGCCGTAGACATTTATGGTCATCATCGACATGATCCACCGGGAGGGCGCTGAGCCCTGGCCGAACTACGTCGAGGTCGAGGAGGATCCCACGTGGCCGGACCGACCACTCCCCCACGCGCCGGAAGCGGGACGCTCGTCGCCGTCATCTGTTGCTGTGCGGTGATTTTCGACGGCTACGACCTCTCGGTGTACGCGACGACGATCCCGGCCCTGCTCGAGTACGAACCGTGGCAGCTCGACGAAGCTCAGGCGGGCATGATCGCGAGCTACGCGTTCATGGGCATGCTCGTCGGCACGCTGATCTGCGGGCTGGCCACGGACCTGCTCGGCCGCAGACGGATGCTGATCGCGAGCATGACCTGGTTCTCGGTGTTCATGGGGGCGTGCGCACTCGCCCCCGATCCGGGCCTGTTCGGACTGTTCCGGTTCGCCTCGGGCATCGGCCTGGGCGGACTGCTGCCCACCGCGCTGGCGCTCACGGCAGAATTCGCGCCGCGTGGTCGCCGCAACCTGTTCAACGCACTGGTGAGTTCGGGATTCTCGGTCGGCACGATCGCCGCGTCCCTCATCGGCCTCGTCGTGATCGAGCAGTGGGGCTTCCGGCCCATGTTCGCCATCGGCGTGCTCCCGCTCGTGCTGCTGGTCCCCGTCGCCTACGTCAGACTTCCCGAATCCGCCGATTTCCTCCACAGCAAGGGAAAACACGAGCAGGCCCGCGCGGTCGCCGACCGCTACGGCCTTCCGGAACGCGCGCGGCCCGGCACCGCGACGGAGCCCCGCGCGAGCCTGCGCGACCTGCTCCGCAGGCCACTGCTCACCACCGCCGTCGTGTTCGCGCTGGCCACCCTCATCGGACAGTTGTTCATCTACGGCCTGAGTACGTGGCTGCCCGCGATCATGCGTTCGGCGGGATATCCGCTCGGCTCGGCGCTGAGTTTCCTCGCCACGATGAGCCTCGGCGCGATCGCCGGCGCCACCGTGATGTCGTGGTTCGCCGACCGCATCGGCGCGCGCACGGTCGCCGCCTGGGGTTTCGGCATCGGTGTGCTGTCGCTGGTCACGATGAGCCTCGCACCGCCGACCCCTGTGCTGTACGCGGCCGTGGCGCTGGCCGGCGTCGGCGCCAACGGCACGGCGGTGATCCTCAACGGCTTCATCGCCACGTGGTTCCCCGCCGCGATCCGCGCCACCGCCCTCGGATCGATCATGACCGTCGCCCGTCTCGGCGGGATCGTCGGGCCGATACTCGGCGGGCTGATCGCCGCCGCGGACCTGCCCGTGCAGTGGAGCTTCTACGTCTTCCTGATCCCCGCGGCGATCGGCATCGGCCTCGTGCTGCTGCTTCCCCGCCGCCATCTCGACGGTGCCCCGCTCGGCACCGCCACGGAACCCGAGCCCGTACGAGGAGGAACCGCATGACCACCGCCACCGCCGCCGACAGCGAGGCGGCACGCACGACCCTGCACCGTTACGCCCGCGCCGTCGACACTCGCGACGACACCGCACTCGCCGAGGTGTTCACCGCGGACGTCGCCTTCGAACGCGTCGACGGGCTGCGCGAGGGCCGCGACACCGTCCTCGCCTTCTACCGCTCCGTGTTCGCCGGGCCGACCGTGTGGAGCAAGCACATGATCACCAACGTGCTCGTCCGGCCACGCGGCGACGGTCTCGCCGTCACCGCGTACTTCCAGGCCGTCTCGCGAACCGCCGACGACGCGATCGCCGTCTTCGGCGAGTACGACGACCTGCTGGTGCCGGACGGTGACGGGTGGCGCATCGCCCGCAAACGCATCGATGTGCAGCAGACGTTCGGCATGGAACCCCGCGATGGCTGAGGCCCGACGTCCGGCACCGGCCGTCGTCGTGACAGGTGCCGCGCAGGGCATCGGTGCCGCCATCGCCGCACGCTTCGCCGATGCCGGACATCCCGTCGTCGGGGTCGATCTGGACGGCGACCGTCTCGGCGCGGCCGTGGCCGGCTGGCCCGGCCGTGGTCATGTGGCGATCACCGGGGACGCGGCATCGGCCGACGACCTCGCCGACGCCTGCGAGCGGGCGGCCGCGACGCCGAGCGGGCTCGGCACGTTCGTCGCCAACGCCGGTCACGCCAAGGCCGGTGACTCGCTGGACTACGCGGCCGAGGACTGGGATCGCCTGCTCCGGGTGCACCTGACGGGCGCCATGGTCGGCGCCCAACAGGCCGCGGCCCGCATGCCGTCGGGTGGCGCGCTGGTGCTGATGTCGTCGATCAACGGCATGCGCGGGTTTCCCCGCCGCACGGCCTACGGTGCCGCCAAGGCAGGCGTCGCGGGCCTGATCCGCGGGCTCGCCGCCGAATGGGCGTCCCGCGGAATCCGGGTCAACGGCATCGCACCAGGGCCGATCAAGACCGAGCTGTCGGCGGAGTTCCTCCGGCGGGGCGTGATCGACGAGCAGGAGTTCCTCGCGCGCGTGCCGATGGACCGGTTCGGCCTGCCAGCCGAAGTCGCCGAGCTCGCGTTCTTCCTGGGCACTCCGCTCGCCTCGTACATCACCGGCACGGTCGTCCCGATCGACGGCGGGTGGAGCGTCCAGGGCGTCGCGGGCTGATCTGGCGAGCGTGCGGCGAGTGCGCGAGACTGCCCGCCATGGTGGACGAAACGGATCTGGAGCACCTGCGGCGCTGCGTCGAACTCGCGGCCGAGGCACTGGACGCCGGTGACGAGCCGTTCGGTTCGGTGCTGGTCACCGGGGACGGGACGAGGGTGTTCGAGGACCACAACCACGTCTCGGGCGGCGATCACACCCGGCATCCGGAATTCGCGATCGCGCGCTGGGCCGCCGAGCAGCTGACTCCGGAACAACGTGCGGCCGCGACGGTCTACACCTCCGGCGAGCACTGCCCGATGTGCTCGGCGGCGCACGGCTGGGTCGGGCTGGGGCGCATCGTGTACGCGTCCTCGTCACAGCAGCTGACCGCGTGGCTCACCGAACTGGGCACCCCGGCGGCGCGGGTGCGCCCGCTGCCGATCGGCGAGATCGTCCCCGACACCGACGTCGACGGGCCCGTACCGGAACTGGCCGAGCAGGTCCGCGCCCTGCACGTGCGCAGGCACCGCACGTCCTGAGAGCGGCCCGCCGCACGCGGCCACCACCCACTACGGGGTCTGATCCGGATTCAGGGCGGTGTCCTGGCGCAGCGCCTGCAGGGTGTCCAGTTCCCTGTCGATGTCGCGCCGCTTGTCCTCCAGCCTGGCGACCTCCTCGGCGAGCAGCCGTTCCATGACCCCGTTGCGCTCGTCCGGCGGAGCCTGCAGACACGGCAGCAGCTGGTTGACGGTGCCGCTGCACAGCCCGGCGGCGAACAGGTGCTGGATCATCACGACCCGCTCGACCATGGACTCGTCGAAGTCCCGCCACCCGCCCGCGGTACGCCGTGCCTCGATCAAGCCCTGTTGCTCGTAGTACCGCAGTGAACGGGTGCTGACCCCGCTGGCGTCGGCCAGCTCGCCGATACGCATGACACCTCCCGGTAACGGCCGCCGTCTGCAACCCAGTCTTGCACTTCACACCGGTGTCAACTTCCACGATCGGTTCGCCCCCACCACCACGGGTGGTGACGACACGACATCGGAGGTTGTCCGTGACCGTCCACGTCCACATCTGGTCCGACTACGTCTGCCCGTTCTGCCTCATCACCGACGAGCTGGTGGCGCGCGCCGCCGCGGGCCGGACCGACGTCGAGATCGAGCATCATCCGCACGAACTGCGCCCCTATCCGGCCCGGACGCTGCGCCCGGAGGACCCGTACCTGCCGGGCGTGTGGACCAGCACCGTGTATCCGATGGCACGCAGGCTCGGTGTGCCCATGGCGCTGCCGACCGTCTCGCCGCAGCCCCGCACCGAACTCGCGTTCCGCGGCTTCCGCTACGCCTCGGACCGCGGCGTTGCGAACGCCTACCACCGGCGGGTGCTGACGGCGTTCTTCCGGGACGACCTCGACATCGGCGACCGCGGCGTCCTGGTCCGGCTGGCACAGGACGTGGGCCTCGACCCGGCCGGGTTCACCGCGGCACTCGACGACCCCTCCTACGCCCGGCGCCACCGGGACGCGCTCGCCGAGGCGGAACGACTCGGCATCACGGTCGTGCCCACGGTGTTCGTCGGCGGGCGCCGCCTCGAAGGCGTCGTCACCGAGAACGCGCTCCACCGGGCATTCGACGAGGTGGTCGCCGCATGAGTGCCGATCCGGCGGTGCTGTACGCCGCCATGGAGCGCGCGGTGGAGTTCGGCACGCGGCACGTCGATGCGGGCGGCCTGCCGTTCGTCGGCGTCCTCGTCGCCGACGACGGTCGCATCTCGGCCGCGGGCGTCAACCGGGTCCGGGAGACCGCGGATCCGACCGCGCACGCCGAGATCGTCGCGATCCGCACGGCGATGGCCACCCCCGACGGCCCTCCCGTCGCGGGCGCGACGTTGCTGGCGACGGGCGAACCGTGCGCTCTCTGCTACGACGTCGCCGCCGAGCGCGGCATCGCCGCGGTGCGCTTCGCCGTCGCCGCCGAGACCGCCGCCGCGTGGGGTTTCGACTACCGCGACGGCTACGCCGCGGCGGGCACCGACCGCCTGCCGCTGGCGAGAACCGCACGGCCCCTCCTCGTGGCGGGCTCGCTCGCGCCGTTCGCCCGCTACCGCGCGCTCCATCGAACCGACCACTGAACCGCCCCGATCGAAGGAACCATCATGAACTGGCTGTTTCTCGCCGTCGCCATCGTCTTCGAGATCGCCGTGGCCCTCTCGGCGAGTCAGGCACACGGCTTCACCCGCCCGGGCTGGACCGCGGCGACGCTGCTCAGCGGTGGCATCGCCACGTACTTCCTGAGCCTCGCGCTGCTCACGTTCGACGTCGGCGTCGGCTACGCGATCTGGACGTCGGCCGCGGGCGTCGGCATCGTCATCCTCGGAGTAGTCCTTTTCGGACAGTCACTGCGCGGCCGCAAGCTGCTGGGCATCGCCGTCGTCATCGTCGGCGTCGCCGGCCTTCAACTCAGCGGAGCCGTCTGACGCCGGCACCGACCACTAACCGGGCCCGCACTCCAGGCCCGCACTCCAGGCCCGCCATTCGAGAAGGGAACCACCATGACCTCCACCCCTGATTCCGCCGCTCCCCACCCCACCGCACCGACTGCGGCGGCGCCGGTCAACCGGCGAGGCCGGGCCTGGCTCGTCCTCCTGCTCGCGGGTGCGTTCGAGGTAGGCTACGCGCTCGCCGTCGGCGGCAGTGAAGGATTCACCGTGCCGTCCTGGTCGGCCGTCGCCGTCGTCTTCTTCCTGCTGACCCTGTTCGCACTCAGCCACGCCCTGCGCACGATCGACGTCGGCATCGGCTACGCCGTGTGGGCGGGCACCGGTGCCGTGGGAGCGGCGGCGCTGGGGCCGGTCTTCTTCGACGAGAGCCTGACCCTCGCGAAGGCCGGCTGGCTCGCCGTGATCATCGTCGGCCTCGTGTGGCTGAAACTCGCGGACAGGCCGGAACCGGGGAAGCAGCCCGCGACCACGACCTGAGAGGACGGAAGAAGCCGGGCCAGGAGCATTGGACCGCCGCGCCGGGCGGACCGGGCCCGGCCGGGTGCCGCCGCGGGCGCGATGCGAACACCCGCGGCGGTGCCCGGCGGCCACGTGCGTGCAGTACGGTCACGACACCGTCGTCGACAGGACAGGAGGTGACCTTCCCGTGCGGAACCCGCTCAGCTGGCCGGGACGTCTCGCCGACTGGTTCGAACTGCGCGGCGTGTACGTACCCGGCGAGGACAACCGCGTCGTCGACCCGTGGCGCGACTGGGGCTGGCTCATCGTCGCGTGGCTGGTGACGGTCGCCGTGTTCATCCTCCTGTTCGCCTTCGCGCTCTGACAGGCGTCGCAGCCGCGCCGTGCTCCCGGAGCAGTCCCGATGCCCGGCGCGGCAACGCACCGGGCTGCACCATTCGGCGGTACCCGACCGTGTGACCCACGACATTCGCGGATCACGGGCAGGACACAGCCCAGAACCAGGAACGCCTCAACCGCGCCGTGCGGGTGGCACCACCTGCCAGGCGCACGCACAGTGGTCCCGGGCGTCACCCGGCGCCCGGTGCGGACACCGCACAGGCCGGTGAGGCCTGCGGCAGCCCGCAGCGACGACAGGCCGGCGGTGCGGGACACCGGCAGGCGGAACAGGAGCGACAGCAGTGCGAAAGGGCAGGCCGGCACTGGCCGTCTGCGCGCTCCTCCTGGCGCTCACCGGCTGCGGTGCCGAGCCCACGGCTCCCGAGGGCGGCGCAGCCGTTCCCCCCGGCACCACCAGCCGGGCAGCCGCCTCCCAGACGAGCGCCCACGAGACGCCCGCCCGGCCGGCCGTGCTGTTCGGCGGCGACTACCGATTCGGCTCCGGCCTGATCGTCAACGTGTCCGAACCGAAAACGTTCACCCCCAGCGACTCGGCCTTCCCCGACGCGGACCGGGCCGCAGCGTTCACGCTCACGGTGCGCAACGAGACGGACAAGGCCTACCGGCTCTCGCAACTGTCCGTGCGCGCAACCTCCGGCGACGAACGCACCCCGCAGGTCGTCGACCCCACGCAGGGCTACACCGGCATCGTCGACGCCGAACGCGACCTGCCCGCCGGTGACCGCATCGAACTGCCCTACGCCTTCGCCGTGCCCGCCCACCGCGGGTCCCTCGAACTCACCGTGTGCCCGGACACGTCCGGGGCGGACGAGGCGATCTACCACGGTCAGGTGTGACGCCCGGCCACGCCCGCGCCCACTCCGGATACGCTGCGAGCATGACCGAGCAGACGAGACTGGAACCCGGCGACAAGGCACCCGATTTCACCCTGCCCGACAGCGAGGGAAACGACGTCTCCCTCGCGAGCTTCCGCGGCGGCCCCGTCGTCGTGTACTTCTACCCGCGCGCGAGCACGCCGGGCTGCACCACGCAGGCGTGCGACTTCCGCGACAACCTGGCCCTGCTCGGCGACTCCGGTTACCAGGTATTGGGCATCTCGCCGGACAAGCCGGGCAAGCTCGCCACCTTCGCCGAGAACGAGGGGCTGCCGTTCCCGCTGCTGTCGGACCCCGACAAGACGGTGCTCACCGCGTACGGCGCATACGGCGAGAAGAAGAACTACGGCAAGATCGTGCAGGGCGTGATCCGCTCGACGTTCGTGATCGACGGTGACGGCGTGATCGTCAAGGCGATGTACAACGTCCGCGCCACGGGCCACGTGGCCCGCCTGCTCAAGGAACTCAAACTCGACGGCTGAGCGCGCCCGGCCGAACCGCGAGTGGCCGGGCTCGGCGGAAAGCCCCTCGACGGCGACCGCATCACGGCCCGGGCCCGCCGGTCGACTCCCGGTGGAGCGCGCCCGGCACCGGCGCGGCGTTGCCCGCGTCGGTGCCGGCGCCCACGTGGCTCACAGGGCTTCGACGTACTCCTGCAGGTGCGGCAGCAGCGAGCGCAGCGCCTTGCCCCGGTGCGACGCGGCGTCCTTCTCGGCCGGCTGGAGCTGGGCGGCCGTCCGTGTCTCGCCGTCCGGAACGAAGATCGGGTCGTAGCCGAAACCGTTGGTGCCGCGCGGTTCGCGGATGATCGTGCCACGCCACTCGCCGCGCACCACCATCTCCTTGCCGTCGGGAACGACGAACGCGGCCGCTGACACGAATCCACCGCTCCTGCGCTCGTCCGGCACGTCCTGCAGCTGGCCGAGCACGAGCCGCAGGTTCGCCTCGTCGTCGCCGTGCCGCCCGGACCAGCGGGCCGACAGCACGCCGGGCATGCCGCCCAGCGCATCGATGCTCAGGCCGGAATCGTCGGCGATCGCCGGCAGCCCGGTCGCCTTCGCCGCGTCGTGCGCCTTGGCGACCGCGTTCTCCTCGAACGTCGCACCGGTCTCCGGCGCCTCCGGGAAGTCCTCCACATCGGACAGCCCGAGCACCCGCACGTCACCGAGGCCGCGCTTGACGACGATGCGCCGCAGTTCGTCGAGCTTTCCCGCGTTCCGCGTGGCGAGCAGGATCCGCGTCGTCACTTGGAGCCCTTCGACTTCTTGTCCGCGGGCGCGGGTTCGGGCAGCGTGCCGGGATACGGGTCGGCCAGCGCCTCCGACTGCTTGCGCGCGAGCTCGGCACACCCGGCCTGCGCCAGATCCAGCATCTTGTCCAATGTGGACCGTGTGAAGGTGGCGCCCTCGCCGGTGCCCTGAACCTCGATGAGCGTGCCCGTGTCCGTGGCCACGACGTTCATGTCGACCTCGGCCCGCGAGTCCTCCTCGTAGGGCAGGTCGAGCCGCACCCGCCCGTCGACCACGCCGACGCTGATCGCGGACACCGTGGCCGACAGCGGTTTCGGATCGGCGAGCTTGCCCGCCGCGTCGAGCCACGTGATGGCGTCGGCCAGCGCGATGTAAGCGCCGGTGATCGCGGCCGTGCGCGTGCCACCGTCGGCCTGGATGACGTCGCAGTCGAGCTGGATCGTGTTCTCGCCGAGCGCCGCCAGGTCGATGCACGAACGCAACGACCGGCCGATGAGCCTGCTGATCTCATGGGTACGGCCGCCGATCTTGCCCTTCACCGACTCGCGGCTGCTGCGGTCGTGTGTCGCGGACGGCAGCATCGCGTACTCGGCCGTGACCCAGCCGAGCCCGGATCCCGCCCGCCATCGCGGCACGCCCTCGGTGACGCTCGCCGCGCACAGCACCTTCGTGTCGCCGAACTCGATCAGCACCGACCCCGCGGGCCACTGCTGAAAACCGCGGGTGATCCGTACCTCGCGGAGCTGGTCGTCGTTCCTGCCGTCTTTTCGCACCACGGGGCCGACCCTACAACCCGGCCCACCCCGGTTTCGCCCCGACGGGCCGCCCCGGTTGAGATCCGCGGCCCGCGCTAGACCTCGTAGACCTCACCCTGGGTCACCACGTCGACCTCACCGCCGAACGCCGCCCGCGCCTCGGCGAGCACGGCGGCGGCGTCGGTCCACGGTGCGATGTGGGTGAGCAGCAACCTGCCGGCCCCGGCGCGCGCGGCCAGCTCGCCCGCCTGCCTGCCGGACAGGTGCACCCCTGCCGGCCGATCCGGCGCGTCGGTCCACGACGCCTCCGCCAGCAGCACGTCGGCACCGTCCGCGAGCGTGTCCAGTTCGTCGCACGGCCCCGTGTCGCCCGTGTAGGCGAGCGTGCGCCCGCCATGGGACAACCGGACGCCGAACGCGGGCGTCGGATGGTGCATCGGCACGGTCACCACCTCGAACGGGCCGAGGTGCCGCGTGCCGTCCTCCAGGGAGTGGAAGTCGTAGACGTCCGACAGGTCCGCGTCGCTGCGCTCGTCCTCGTCGGCGGCGAACGCGTTGGCCAGCCGCACGGGCGCCTGCGCGGGCGCGTGCACCGGGAGGCGGCGCTGTGCCGGGTCGTACGGCGGCGCGGGGTGGTAGCGGCGCAGCACCGTCAGTGCGCTCACGTCGGCGCAGTGGTCCGGGTGCAGGTGCGACAGCACCAGTGCGTCCAGGTCGAACGGATCCCGCACGGCCTGCAGCTGCGCCAGGGTGCCGTTGCCCAGTTCGAGACCGAGCACGAAACCGTCGGCCTCGACGACGTAGCCGGATGCCGCGCTGTTCGGCCCGGGAATGCTGCCCGAGCAACCGAGGATCGAGAGTCGCACGGGTCGTACCTTGCCACAGCCGGATCGCCGGATGCCTGCACTACGTGGCGGCGAGCACGCCGCGGGTGGCGGCCGGCACGGGCGCGCCGCGCCCCGTTCAGGCGACCGTCAGCGCGGGGCCGAACCCCATGAACCGGCCGGCCAGCCGGGTGAACCGTTCCTGATCGCCGGTGGCGTGGAAGACGTGCCGGGGCTCCTGCCCCGACTCGGCCAGCAGGTCGCGTTCGGTGAGCACGCGCACGACGTCCTTGGCCGTCTCCTCGGCGCTGGACACGAGCGTGACCTCCGGACCCATCGCCAGCTGCAGCACGCCCGTCAGCAACGGATAGTGCGTGCAGCCGAGGATCAGCGTGTCGACGCCGTCGCGCGCGAGCGGTTCGAGATACCCCTGCGCCAGCCCGAGCACCTGCCGTCCCGACGTGACGCCCCGCTCGACGAAGTCGACGAACCGCGGGCAGGCCACGCTGGTCAGCCGCACGTCGTGGGCGGCGGCGAACGCGTCGTCGTAGGCGCGTGACCGGACGGTCCCCTCGGTGCCGATCATGCCGACGCGGCCGTTGCGGGTCGTGGCGACCGCGCGGCGCACCGCCGGCAGCACGACCTCGACGACCGGGATGTCGTAGCGCTCGCGGGCGTCCCGCAGACAGGCCGACGAAGCCGTGTTGCAGGCGATCACCAGCGCCTTCACCCCGTCGTCGACGAGCCCGTCCAGGGCCTGCAGCGCCAGTTCACGGGCGCGCGCGATGGGCAGCGGGCCGTACGGGGCGTGCGCGGTGTCCCCGACGTAGCGCAGGCTCTCGGCGGGCAACTGGTCGGCGATGGCGCGGGCGACGGTCAGCCCGCCGACGCCGGAGTCGAAGATTCCGATCGGGGCGCTCACGTACTGAAGGTTATCCCGCCGCCGGACCGACGCCGCCCGCCGTCTTCCGGCTCGCCGCCCGGTCCGCCTTCGCGCCCAGCCAGGCGGCCAGCACGCCGCCGAGGGCGCCGAACAGGTGGCCCTGCCAGGAGATGCCGGCCTGGCCGGGCAACACGCCCCACAGCATGCCGCCCCAGATCGCCAGCAGCACCGCCGCGACGGCGAGCTGCGCGACGCTCCGGTTGAACACGCCCCGCACCAGCAGGAACGCGAGCCAGCCGAACGCGAGTCCCGACGCGCCGACAGTGATCACGCCGGGCGGAGCAGTCAGCCACACGCCGACGCCGCCGACCAGCCAGATCGTCGCCGTCACCATCACCCACTGGCCGATGCCGCCCGCCATCGCGAGGAACGCGAAGACCAGCACCGGCACGGTGTTGGCCAGCAGATGCCCCCAGCCGTCGTGCAGCAGCGGGGCCCACGCGATGCCGTCGAGCCCGCCGAGCGACCGCGCGACGATGCCGCCGTCGTCGAGACTCGCGGGCAGGATGACGTCGATCAGCTCGATCACGTACAGCACGACGGTGAAGGCCGCCGCGACGATGCCGGCCGCGAGGGGTTTCGGCGGCAGGATCCGCTTGACGGGCGGGCGCGCCTGCTTGGCCTCACCGGCACCGGGCGTGGGAACGGGCTGCATACTCACGGGTCCAGATTACGGCTCCGCACCCCTGCCGGGCCTCGGTGATGACCCTGAAGTCCACCCCCGACCGCGCGTGTTCTGCACTCGGCACCGCGTGTTCTGCACCCGGCACCGCGTGTTCTGCGCCCGGACACGCGTGTTCCGCATTCGGCGCCCGTGTTGCTCCCGCCCTCCGCCCACCACGACCTGGCGACCGCAGCCATGACGACACCTGCCGGCGCCCTGGTCCGTACGATCGCCGGCGTGCGTTTCCGGCCCATCTCGTTCGATCGCCTCGTGACCGAACTCGCCGAACGGATCGGGTCCTGGCCCGCCGACCGAAACCCGGTCGTCGCGTTCGACGGGGCGGCGGGCGCCAGCGACCCGGCCGAGCTCGCCGACGCACTCGTCGACCCGCTGCGTATCGCGGGACGCGAGGTGCTGCGCGTGTCCGCGTGGGACTTCCTGCGACCGGCATCGCTGCGGTTCGAACGCGGCCGCCACGACCCCGACACGCGGTACGAGGACTGGCTCGACGTGGGAGCACTGCGCCGCGAGGTGCTCGACCCACTGCGGCCCGGCGGCACGGGCGAGGTCCTGCCGGCGCTGTGGGACGCCGAGGCCGACCGGGCCTACCGGCTGCCGCGCGCGACGCTGTCCCGCGGTGCGGTCGTGCTCGTCGACGGGGAACTGCTGCTCGGCCGGGGACTGGACTTCGACCTCTCCGTCCACCTGTGGCTGTCACCGGCGGCGCTGAACCGCAACACACCCGCAGACGGCCGCTGGGCGCTGCCGGCCTACGAACGGTATGAACGCGAGGTCTCCCCCACCGACACCGCGGACGTCGTCGTGCGCATGGACCGCCCGCGGAACCCGGCCGTCAAGGACTGACGTCCGTCGAGGGCTGAAAGCGTCGAGGCCCGAAAACGACTGCGGTCCCACCGGAAACCCGGCGGGACCGCAGTCGTGTCGAAACAGGGCCGTGCGCGACCGTCGCTACGCCCAGAGCTGGCCGTCGAGACGTTCGGCGGCCTCGTCGAGCGAACCGGCGTAGGCACCGGTCGACAGGTACTTCCAGCCCGCGTCGGCCACGACGAACGCGATGTCGGCCGACTGGCCCCTGGCGATCGCCTTCTCGGCCATGCCCAGCGCCGCGTGCAACACGGCACCGGTCGAGATGCCCGCGAAGATGCCCTCCTGTTCGAGCAGCTGGCGGGTGCGCCGCAGCGCGTCGTACGCGCCGACGGAGTACCTGCCGCTCAGCACGTCCGGGTCGTACAGCTCGGGGACGAAACCGTCGTCGAGGTTGCGCAGGCCGTAGACCAGCTCGCCGTACCGCGGTTCGGCGGCGACGATCTGGACCTCGGGCTTGGCCTCCTGCATGTACCGCCCGACACCGACGAGCGTGCCCGTGGTGCCGAGGCCGCCGACGAAGTGCGTGATCGTCGGCAGGTCCGCCAGCAGCTCAGGGCCGGTGCCCTCGTAGTGGGCGGCGATGTTGGCCGGGTTGCCGTACTGGTACAGCATCACCCAGTCCGAGTTGAGCTTCGCGAGCTCCTTGGCCTTGCGGACGGCCTCGTTCGACCCGCCCGCGGCCTCGGAGAAGATGATCCGCGCGCCGTAGGCCTGCAACAGCTGCTTGCGCTCGGCGGACGTGTTCTCCGGCATGACGCAGACCAGACCGTAGCCCTTCAGCTTGGCGGCCATGGCCAGCGAGATGCCGGTGTTGCCCGACGTGGGCTCGAGGATCGTGGCGCCGGGCCGGAGCGAACCGTCCTTCTCGGCCTCCTCGATCATCTTGAGCGCCGGACGGTCCTTGATCGACCCGGTCGGGTTACGGTCTTCGAGCTTTGCCCACAGCCGGACGTCGTCCGACGGCGACAGACGCGGCAAACCGACGAGCGGCGTGCCACCCAGCGTGTCGATCAAGGACTCGTAGCGGGCCATGATCAGCGCATACCGCCGGCGACGGCGGGCAGGATCGTCACGGTGTCCCCGTCGGTGACCTCGGCCTCGAGGCCTCCGACGAACCGGACGTCCTCGTCGTTGACGTAGACGTTGACGAACCGGTGCAGTTTCTCGTCCTTGACCAGACGGTCCTTCAGGCCGCCGTGACGCGACTCGATGTCGTCGATCACCTGGGCGACAGTCTTGCCGGACGCCTCGACGGACTTCTCGCCGTCGGTGTGCGTACGCAGGATCGTCGGGATGGACACGGTCACGGCCATGGGTTACCTCCGCAGAATGGCTTGTCGATGAGGACAGACGTTTGAGCACGCGGGAAAATTCCGCGTGTGACCCGGGCTACGCCGGGGAGCGATCAGGCGTCGGGGACGTCGTCGCTGCCGGTGTTGGCGAACATGTACGACTCGACGGGCGTGACGTCCGGGTTGAGCCGGATCGACGGGCTCTCGGCGCCTGCCTCCCCGACGATCTGCACCGGCTCCTCGGTGACCTCGCCCTCGACGATCCGGTACGACCGGAAGTCCGCGACGTCGTCCTCCCGGGTCGACACGAGCACGTAGTGCGCGAAGGGTTCCGAGGCGAACGAGATGTCGGTCCGCGAAGGGTAGGCCTCGGTGGCGGTGTGCGAGTGGTAGATCACGACGGGTGTCTCGTCGTTCGCGGCCATCTCGCGGTACAGCTTCAGCAGGTCGCCCGAGTCGAATTCGTAGAACGTCGGCGAGCGCGCCGCGTTGACCATGGGGATGTAGCGCTCTGGGGTGTCGCTGCCATCGTCGGGTCCCGCGATGACCCCACAGGCCTCGTCGGGGTGATCGCGACGGGCGTGGGCGACGATCGCGTCGACATGGTCACGGCGGATCCGAAGCACGTCCCCTATCTTACTGGCTGAACAAAGCGTGTTCACAGTGTGAGACGGCTGCTGTGGCCCATCCCTCCCCCGGGCTGCCGAACCATGCCTGACCAGCACTCCCCGGCCGCCGAGCCGTCTCGGCCCGCCCGTGCCGCCGCGTGCACCACAGCCCGCACCGCCACGTGCGGTGGCCGTCAGTCCTCGAAAGCCTCGGGCCAGAGATCGCGGTAGGCCTGCAACCCGGCGGCGGAGGTGGCGTGCAGCACACCGTGGATCATGGCCCGGGTGAACACCCGGGCGGCCGCCGAGCACAGCCCGTCCAATGCCGCGGCGCGGCGTGCCTCGTGCTCTCCGCCGAGCCTGCCTGCCCGCTCGGTCAACGGCCGCGCGCCCGTGGCGAGCGCGAACACCGTGTCGCCGTCGTACATCGTGTGCGCGGGCCGCACCGCACGGGCAAGCCCGTCCTGCGCGGCGACGGCGAGCCTGCGCGCCTCGGCCTTCGACAGCTCCGCGTCGGTGGCGACCACGCCGATGGTGGTGTTGAGGTCCTTGCGCTCGGCCCGTCCGCCGAGGTCGACGGCGCGGCGCGGCCACCGCGCGACGCCGAACTCGCCCGGCTCCGCGTGGTCGGCTGCCAGCGGCTCGCCGGTGCCCGTGCGCACCGCCTCGCCGGCGGCGTTGACCACGGCCAGCACACCGACCGTGAACTCCCCGACCCGCTCGCTCGCGGTACCGACGCCGCCCTTCAGCGACCCGACCTGCGCGCCCGTCCCGGCACCGACCGTGCCCTGCGCGACCGGCCCCGCCGTGGCCGCCTCGCACGCCGCGTAACCGAAGGTCGCGTCGGGGCGGTTGCCCCAGTCGCTCCGGGGCAGGTCGAACACGACGGCGGCGGGCACGATCGGCACCACCTCGAACGGGCGGGTGCCCACGGGGAAGCCGCGCTGCCGCTCACCGAGCCAGCGGACGACACCGTCGGCGGCGGCGAGTCCGTAGGCGCTGCCGCCGGAAAGGCAGATCGCGTCGACCCGCTGCACCAGGTTCTCGGGTGCCAGCAGGTCGGTCTCGCGGGTGCCCGGCGCGCCGCCCCGCTGGTCGACCGCGCCGACGGCCTGTCCCGGCACGAGCACCGCGGTCGCCCCCGTCGCCCAGCCGCGCCCGAGACGGTGGTGATGGCCGACGAGCACGCCGGGCACGTCCGTGATCGCGTTGAACTCACCCGGCATCGCGGCCTCCTGCTCCCTCGTCGCCCTACTCGGTGAGCGCCTGCACCAGGCTTTCCTGTACCCAGGTCAGCCAGTGGTAGATGCCCAGATGCGAGGAACGCGGATCGTCCTCCGGCAGCTCCTCGGGCATGTCGTCGTTCACGTCGAGCGCCGTGCCCAGGGCCAGGCGGACGTCGTTGAGGGCCGACACCCAGGCGTCGGCCTGCTCGTAGGTGAGCTTGATGTTGCCGCCCTCGGGCGGGAGCGTGTTCAGCAGTTCGGCGGCCACACCGAGCTTGGCGTCGAGCACCTGCGGCTCGTGCAAGGAACGCAGCGCCGACGCCGAGTCGATGTCCTCCTGCGCGGGCTGATCGGGGTCGAGCTTGTGGAAGTCAGGCAGGAGCCGCCCGAGCACCGGGTCGTCCGGGCCCTCCGACGGGCCGGTCTTGATGCCGGTCAGCTCCGCCAGTTCGTCCTGCGGCGCCTCCTCCGCGCGAGCGCGGAGCATGTCGTCGACCTGGCTGACCAGGCCCCGCAGCACGGCCGCCTCCTGTTGCTCGAATCCGCCGAGCACACGGCCGCCCTTGCGCCGCCAACCCTTCACGTCTGCTCCATCGTGGCCCACAGGCCCGCCGCGTGCAGTTTCGCGACGTCGCCCTCGACCTTCTCCTTGCTGCCCGACGTGACGATCGCCCGACCCTTGTGGTGGACGTCGAGCATCAGTTTCGTGGCATGGTCGCGGCTGTACCCGAACAGCTTCTGGAAGACGTACGTCACGTACGACATCAAGTTGACCGGGTCGTTCCACACGATCGTCTGCCACGGCTGGTCCCCGGCGCTGGTGTCCTCGCCGAGTGTCTGTTCGGCCTCGACCGGCGTCGTCATGTCCTCCATGTTGGCACGCCCCCTCTAACGCCCTGCCCGGAACCCCGCAAGTCCCTTGTCACCCGTGTCTGCTGCCCCGAAGGGCACCTTCGGGGCGGTGAATGCCACAAGGTGCCCTTCGGGGCATCTCTCCCAGCCCGGCCACCGTCCCTCGTCGACACGCCGACGAGGGACGGCCTGCCCGCGGCCGGCACCCACGACTGTGCGGCCCACCCGCTCGCGGATAGGTTCTTCCGCATGGAACAGATCGGCCCCAGCACGGCACTGCTGACCGACCACTACGAACTGACCATGCTCGGCAGCGCACTGGCCGACGGATCCGCCGACCGCGAGTGCGTGTTCGAGGTCTTCGCACGCAGGCTTCCCGGCGGCAGGCGGTACGGCGTCGTGGCGGGCACGGGCCGGGTGCTCGACGCGATCGCGGACTTCCGGTTCACCGACGCCGAGCTGACGCAGCTCGAGGAGACCGCCGTGGTCGACTCGGCGACGCTGTCGTGGCTGGCGGACTACCGCTTCTCGGGCGACGTCGACGGCTACCCAGAGGGCGAGCTGTACTTCCCCGGTTCGCCGCTGCTCACGGTGCGCGGCAGTTTCGCCGAGGCGGTCGTGCTGGAAACACTGATCCTGTCCATTCTCAACCACGACTCGGCGATCGCGTCGGCGGCCGCGCGCATGTCGGCCGCCGCGTCGGGCAGGCCGATCATCGAGATGGGCGGACGCCGAACCCACGAGCTGGCCGCCGTCGCGGCCGCGAGGGCCGCGTACCTGGCGGGCTTCGCGACGACGTCGAACCTCGAGGCGGGCAGGCGCTACGGCATCCCCACGCGCGGCACCACGGCGCACGCGTACATCCTGCTGCACGACAGCGAGGAGGCCGCGTTCCGTTCGCAGGTCGCCAAGGCCGGACCGGACACGACGCTGCTCGTCGACACCTACGACATCACCACGGGGATCGACACGGCCGTGCGCGTGGCGGGGCCGGAACTCGGTGCGATCCGCATCGACTCCGGCGACGTGGGCGTGCTCGCGCGCAAGGCCCGCGAGCAGCTCGACGACCTCGGAGCCAAGGACACGCGGATCATGGTGTCCGGCGATCTGGACGAGCACGCGATCGCCGCGCTGCGTGCCGAACCGGTCGACGCCTACGGTGTCGGTACGTCCGTTGTGACCGGATCGGGCGCGCCGACCGCCGGAATGGTGTACAAACTCGTCGACGTGGACGGGCGCCCGGTCGCCAAGCGCAGCGAGGACAAGGCCTCCCGTGGAGGCCGGAAGTCTGCGGTGCGCAGGCACAAGGCGACCGGCACGGCACTGGAAGAGGTGGTGCACCCTGCGGATACGCCACCCGAGCTCGGTGAGCACGACCGGGTCGTGCCGATCCCGCTGATGCGGGCCGGCAAACCCGCTGGTGGACTGCCCACACTGGAAGACGCGCGCACCCGACTGCGCCGCGGCATGGTGAGCCTGCCGTGGGAAGGTCTCAAGCTCTCCGGCGGCGAGCCTGCCATTCCGACGACATTCATCTGAGAAGGCGGGAGGCGATCATGAGTACCGCGTTGATCGTCGTGGACGTACAGAACGACTTCTGCGAGGGCGGTGCGCTCGCCGTCGCGGGCGGCACGGCCGTCGCAGGCGCCGTGTCGGAACTGCTGCGCCGCGGCGAGTACGACTGCGTCGCGGCCACCCGCGACTTCCACATCGACCCGGGCGCGCATTTCAGTGACGAGCCGGATTTCGTGACCTCCTGGCCCCGGCACTGCGAGGCGGGCACACCCGGTGCGAGCTTCCACCCCGCGCTCGACGTCGGCCCGATCCAAGCCGTGTTCTCGAAAGGCCAGTACAGCGACGGCTACTCGGGATTCGAGTCGGCCACCGACACCGGTGAGACGCTCGAGCACTGGTTGCGCTCGCGAGGGGTCACGGCCATCGACGTCGTGGGCATCGCGACGGACCACTGCGTCCGCGCCACGGCGCTCGACGCCGCGGGCGCCGGGTTCCCGGTACGCGTGCTGGCGGATCTGACCGCGGGCGTCGCGGTGGAGACGACCGAACGGGCGCTGACCGACTTCGTCGACGCCGATGTCGAGATCGTCGGCACTCCCCGGGTCGGCGCGTGAGCCCAGGCCTGGTGACGTTCGGCGAGGCGCTGGCGTCCTTCCGCACCTCGACGGGCAAACTCCGGCACGCGACATCCGTCGACGTCGGCATCGCCGGCACCGAGGCGACCGTGGCCGTGGGCGTGTCCCGGCTCGGTGCCCGCGCGGCGTGGGCGGGCCGGATCGGCGCCGACGAGCCCGGTGCGCTCGTGCTGACCCGGTTGCGCGAGGAAGGCGTCGACACGTCCGCGGCCGTCACGGACGCACATTCGCCCACCGGGCTGGTACTGCGGGATTTCCGCTCCCGTGATGCCAACCGGTCGGCCTTCTACCGAACCGGCAGTGCGGGCACCCGCATCGCGCCGGAGGACCTGCGCGAGGACCTCATCGCCGGCGCGGGCGTGCTGCACCTGTCGGGCGCAACGGCGGCGTTGTCGGAGACGGCCGACGACGCCACGTTCGCCGCGGCCGAGATCGCGGGCGAGGCGGGTGTGCCCGTGTCGCTGTCACTCGACCACCGGCCCGCGCTGTGGCATCCCGAGGACGCCCGCGACACGCTGCTGGACCTCGTCTCCCACGCCGACATCGTGTTCGCCC
The DNA here is from genome assembly GCF_014195435.1 of Prauserella sediminis. Lineage (NCBI taxonomy): Bacteria > Bacillati > Actinomycetota > Actinomycetes > Pseudonocardiales > Pseudonocardiaceae > Prauserella > Prauserella sediminis. The sequence goes on from NZ_JACIBS010000001.1 coordinate 256,838, forward strand.
GCACCGACGAGGCCAGGCTGCTCGGGTTCGACGGTGACGCCGACTCCCTGGTCGCGGACCTGGCCGCACTCGGCCCGGACGACGTGATCGTGATGCAGGGCCCGCGCGGCGCGGTCGCCGAGATCGCGGGCGCCCGCTACGACGTGCCGTCCTACCCCGTGCACGAGGTCGATCCCGATGCCGCGGACGAGGCGTTCGTCGCGGGGTATCTCGCCGACCTGCTGGCAGGCGAACCCGCCGACCGGCGCGTCCGGACCGCCGCGGCGTGCCGGGCGGCCGCGATGACCGTGCCCGGCGGCGCCGACAGCCTGCCGGAACGCGGCGATCTGGTGGACCTGCCGCGCCAGCACCGGCTCGCGCGTCAGTCGCCGTAGGGGGCGCAGCGGGACGAGCCGACGCGGATGTCGCCGGTGACCGGGCCGCCTTCGGGGAACAGCTCGATCCGCATCGCCGACATGGCCAGGCTGCCGTCCGGCGGCTCGGGTGCGGTGAACTCGTTGAGCACGATGCGCGCCATCGGCGGGTCGTTCTCGGTCTCGCCGGGGATCAGCACCTCGTGGTTCGGCGGGATCTCCTCGGGAACGGAGAACCCGGTCACCCCGGAGAGCCACATCGACGAGGCGCTGCCGTTGTCGGTCGTGTGGCAGGACGCCGAGTAGGAGCGCACGCGGATCTTCGGGCCGCCGTACTGCTCCAGCACGGACGTGGCGAACCGATTCCCCGACACCTCAGCCTGCGCCCGACCCTCGGAGCGCTCGCAGGACGTCTCACCCCGGCCGTAGGCGGCCAGTTCGCCGTCCTCACCGACCGTGAGGCCCGGCGTGCTGCCGGAGGCCTCCCCGTCGACGTGGCATGCCGCGATCGGGCCGACGCGCACGTCGGTGCCGTCCTGCACCACGTCGACCATGCCGACCGTGCCGGTGGCCGTCGGCGCCCAGTCGTCGTGAGCCGTGACCGCCTGCGTCGCGGCATCGCCGGTGTCGGCCTCCCCTGTCGCGGCGCTTCCGGCCTTCAGGCCCTGGGTTTCAGTGGCCGCGCCCTCGCCGGACTGGGATCCGGTGTGCGCGGCGCCGCCGCGGTCGGCCTGGGCGGGGACTGCGAGCGCAGCGGTCAGCGCCAGTGAGGCGAGCCCCACCGCCGACAGTCGACCGGCCCGGCGTGCGGTGCGCATGCGTGTCATGTGTGACGTCCTCCCGAATCGTGACTGGCGCATCCCCGACATCGGCAGCCGCACACCCGAGCCTGACCCGGCCCGGCCCAGACCACCCGGCCGTGTGACCGCGCGGTCGTTCCCGACAGCGCGTGCCCGACAGCATCGGTCGCGCCGACCGTCGGTCTCCATCGGTAAGGTTGCGCTCCGTGCCCGCCGAGATCAGCACCCTGCAGAAGACCCGCGCGCTGCCCGGCGTCCGTGAGCTGCTCACCGACGCCGTCGAAGCGGTCGGCGGCACCGAGCGCGACGGACAGGTGCGCATGGCCGAGGCCGTCGCGCGGGCGATCCGCACCGGCGAACACCTCGCCGTGCAGGCGGGCACCGGCACGGGCAAGTCGCTGGCCTACCTCGTGCCCGCGATCAGGTACGCCGTCGAACAGCACACCACGGTCGTCGTGTCGACGGCGACGATCGCGTTGCAGAACCAGCTCGTCGACCGTGACCTCCCGCGGCTGGCGAAAGCACTGAAGAAGCCACTCGGGCGTGAACCGACGTTCGCGATCCTCAAGGGCAGGCGCAACTACCTGTGCATGCACCGCGTGCATTCCGGCGCCCCCGAGGAACCCGAGGACAGCGGCCTGTTCGACGCGTTCACCGTCTCGCGCATCGGCCGCGAGCTGAAACGGCTGCACGAGTGGTCCTCGGAGACCGAGACCGGCGACCGCACCGAGCTCGTGCCCGGGGTGTCGGAGCAGGCGTGGCGGCAGGTGTCGGTGAGTGCCCGCGAATGCCTCGGGGCCGCGCGCTGCCCCGTCGGCGACGACTGCTTCGCCGAGAAAGCGCGCGCCGACGCGGGCCGGGTCGACGTCGTCGTGACCAACCACGCGCTGCTGGCCATCGACGCGCTCCAGGAGCAGCGGGTGCTGCCCGAACACGACCTCGTCGTCATCGACGAGGCACACGAGCTGGTCGACCGGGTCACGTCGGCGGCCACGGCCGAGCTGACCGCGTCGGCCGTCTCGGCGGCCACGCGGCGCTGCGGCCGCATCATCGACGCCGACACCTCCGACCGGCTCCTCGAAGCCGGCGAGGGCCTGGCACTCGTGCTCGACGACCTGCCCGCGGGACGGCTCGACACGCTGCCGCAGGCGCTGGGCGGCGCGGTCACCGTGGTGCGCGACGCCGCGCACGCGTGCCTGACGGCACTGGGCAGCGAGCGGAAGGAGGACGTCGAGGAGGCCACGGCGCGCAAACTGGCACGGTCGGCCGTCGAGGAGATCCACGACACCGCCGTGCGGCTGGTCGACGCGTTCGACGCCGACCAGGCGAACCGGCCAGACGTCGTGTGGATCTCCAACGACACGTACTCCTCGTCGCCGCGGCCGCCGTCGCTGCACGTCGCGCCGCTTGCCGTGGGAGGACTGCTGCGCGAGCGCGTGTTCGCCCGCTCGACCACCGTGCTGACGTCGGCGACCCTCGCGCTCGGCGGCCGGTTCGACACGCTCGCCCGCCAGTGGGGGCTGCCCCCGGAACCGACGCCCGTACCCGTCGACGACGGCACCGCCACCGACAAGCCCGCCCCTGCCGACGACGCCGACGACGGCCTCCGGTGGAGCGGACTGGACGTCGGTTCGCCGTTCGACTACGGCCGCAACGGCATCCTGTACGTCGCCAAGCACCTCCCGCCGCCGGGCCGCGACGGCCTCGGCGACGCCACGCTCGACGAGATCGCCTCGCTCGTCGAGGCCGCGGGCGGGCGGACGCTGGGCTTGTTCTCGTCGATGCGCGCCGCCAAGCGGGCCGCGGAGGAGCTCCGCGAACGCCTCCCCTACGAGATCCTGTGCCAGGGCGACGACTCGACGTCGACCCTCGTGGCGCAGTTCGCCGAGGAGCCGCGGACGTGCCTGTTCGGGACGTTGTCGCTGTGGCAGGGGGTCGACGTGCCAGGGCCGTCGCTGCAGCTGGTGATCGTCGACCGACTGCCGTTCCCCCGGCCCGACGACCCGGTGGCCTCGGCCAGGCAGCGCGCGATCGAGGCCAAGGGCGGCAACGGATTCCTCACGGTCGCGGCCACGCACGCGGCGCTGCTGCTCGCCCAGGGCGCGGGCCGGCTGCACCGGTCGTCCAACGACCGCGGCGTCGTCGCCGTGCTCGACTCGCGGCTCGCGACCGCGCGCTACGGCGGCTTTCTGCGCGCCTCGATTCCGCCGTTCTGGCCAACGCAGGATCCCGCCGTTGCGCGTGACGCGCTCACGCGGCTCGACGCCGCCGCCCCGGGAAGGTCCAGCACGTCCACCGCGTTACGGTGAACGCCACCCCCGAGCCCAAGGGAGAGTTCGTGTCCCCCGATTCCTCCACCGCCCATTCCCGCGCCGTCAGTGTCGACGACACCGGTGTCCGGCGGCAGCTCGCCGACGGCTCCGAGGAGCGGGTCGACTGGGACGACCTCGCAGCCGTGGTCGTCCGTGTGATCCCCGAGGGACTGTCGGACGAGGACGTCTTCCTGATGCTCGCGGCGGCCGACGGCACCGGCACCGCCGTGCCGAGCGGTGACCCGGCCGCGGACGCGCTCATCGAGCGGTTGCAGACGCTGCCCGGGTTCGACCACGAGACCTTCGTCGAGGCGATGACCACCGACGCCGACCAGGCTTACGTCGTGTGGAAAGCGGGCGAGAACTCGGCCTGAGCCGTCCCGTCACCCTGGCGCGAGGGCACGGACGACGGCGTCGACGCCGCTGCCCTCGGCCGCGCGCCTGCGCTGCTCGGCCACCTCGATACGCCAGCCGCCGAGAGCGTCGAGCGCGGCGGTCGTCTCGTCGACCGACACCTGGACCTGTCCGGCCGCCGGGGTGTCGGCACCGGTCTCCGGATCCACCGGGCGGTGGCCGACCAGCAGCAGGGTGCCGCCGGGCGCGACGCCGCCGGCGAGCCGCGTGACGAACTCGCCCACCGAACCGTCGATGTGCACGTACAGGCTCGTCACGAGGTCGTACCGGCCCGGCGGCGGGCTCCACGTCCCGAGGTCGGCTTCCTCCCAGTCGATCCGCTCCGCGACGTCGGCGCCCAACCCGGCCGCCATCGCCCGACCTGCGTCGAGCGCAGTCGGCGAGAAGTCGACGGCCGTGACCCGCCATCCTGTCGACGCCAGCCACACGGCCTCGCCGCCGTGGCCGCAGCCCGCGTCCAGCGCGGCCCCAGGGCGCAGGTCGCCTGCCTCGGCGAGCAGGTGCGCGTTGGGCGGGCGACGCGCGATCGCATCCGGATGTTCCCGCACCACCTGATCCCAGCGCCGCTCCCAGAAGTCGCGGTCGAACGTCCCGTCCATCGCCGCCGATCACCTCCGGTTCGCACCCTGCCACGGCGGCTGCCACCACGGCGAGTTCCGTTGCCGAACCGGCAACAGGGCCGTGACGGACGCGTCGGCCAGCGGCCGGCCGGAGACGCCCGGCGTCGAGCGACGCGGCCCCGGAGGCTGGGCGGGCGGGGTTGATCCCGAAAGGTGGGTGTCGGGTCAGAGACCTCGCCGGGTGGCGAGCACGGTGATCGTGCCCGGGGCGATCTCGGTGAAGCCCGCATCGCGCACGGCGATCACGCCGCGGTCCCGCCACGTCTCGGCCGGATCCCCCGGGGCGAGTTCGGCCCACTGGGCCGGCGTGGCCGTGCGCACGGCGCAGCGGAAGCCGCCGTCCCGCCAGCGTTCGCGTTCCGCGTCGCCGAGCACGGCAGCCAACAGCATCGTGGCGTGCCCGACCTGGGCCGCCGCCTTGCCGGCGGTCATCGGAACGTCCGGGTTCAACAGCAGCAGCGGGCGGTCGTCGGGCGCAGGGCCGGGTTCGTCGGCGGGCAGGTCCGTGCCGGACACCTGCAGCCGCGAGACTTCCTTGGGCACGCCCGTGACGCGTCCGGGCAGCAGCGCTCGTACCTGTGCGCCGTCGACGTCGGTCGTGATGCCGGGCAACTGCTGCACCGCGTCCCAGTGCGCGCCCCTGGCCCGGCGCGAGACCTTGCGGATGTGGCCGGCCAGCCAGTCGCGCATCGGTTCGTGCCACGGGCCACCGGGTGCGCACCGCTCGTCGAGGCACACGGCCAGCGCGGCGGTCGCCGCCGCCTCCAGCAGCGGCGTGCGCGCGGGAGGGGACGCCTTCTCCATGCGGAGGATCACCGGCATGGCCCGCACCTCGGCGGGGTCGGTCTCGACGACGGCCGTGTCGGCCGCGGGCAGGTCGAGCCAGGACGCGTAGCGCGCCGCGAGTGGGGCGAGCAGCCCGGTCACGGCCGAGCGAGCGCGAGGCCGTCGGCCGCGTCGGCGGCCTCGACCTCGGTGCGCGTCACGCCGAGCATGAACAGGATCGCGTCCAGGTACGGGTACGACAGTGCGGCGTCGGCGACCTCACGCAGCGCGGGCTTGGCGTTGAACGCGATCCCCATGCCCGCTGCGGACAGCATGTCGATGTCGTTCGCACCGTCACCGACGGCGACGCACTGCTGGACGGGGATGCCGAACTCGTCGGCGAACCGGTTCAGCGCCTTCGCCTTGCCCGGACGGTCGACGATCTCGCCGACGACCCGGCCGGTGAGCTTGCCGTCGACGACCTCGAGCTCGTTCGCCGCAGCGAAGTCCAGCCCCAGGTCGTCCACGAGACGGTCGATGATCCGCATGAAACCGCCGGACACGACGCCGCACTGGAAACCGAGGCGCTTGAGCGTGCGGATCGTGGTGCGGGCACCCGGGGTGAGCTCGATCGCGTCGGCCACCTCGTCCATCGCCGTCTCCGGCAGCCCTTCGAGCAGGGCCACACGACGTTCGAGCGACTCGGTGAAGTTGATCTCACCGCGCATCGCGGCCTCGGTGATCTCCCGCACCTGCGGCTCGACCCCGACGTGCGCGGCGAGCATCTCGATGACCTCGCCCTGGATGAGGGTGGAGTCGACGTCGAACACGACGAGCCGCTTCGCCCGCCGCGACAGCCCGGAGCGCTGGATGGACACGTCCAGCCCGCCGCGGTTGGCGAAGTCGGCGAGGATCGAGCGCAGCTCGGCGTCCGCCTCCGGGGTGTCCTTCTCGACCGACAGCTCGACCTCGAGGCCCGTCACCGGGTAGTCGGCGATGCTCCGGATGGCGTCGATGTTGGCGTGGACGGAGGCGAGCTTGCCCGCGACCGCGTAGATCGACTGCGCCGTGAGCGGGCGGCCGAGCAGCGTCAGGACGTGTGTCGAATCCTGCCTGCCTTGCGCGAACGGCTCGGTGCCGATCTCGTCACCGATCTTGACGTCGACCGACATCGCGACCGTCGCCATGGCCTGTTCGACGGCTTCCTGGAGGGCTTCCGGATCGCTGTCGACAGCGACCAGCACCCCCAGTACCAATCGTCCGCGGATGACCACCTGCTCGACGTCGTGGACTTCGACGCCGTGTGCGGTGAGAGCGGCGAACAGGACGGACGATACGCCCGGCTTGTCCGGTCCGGTCGCGGTGATCAGGACTGGGGTGCTGGTAATACTCACTGTTCGCTCGCGTTGTCCTTATCGTGGTCGCCCGGCATGACCGTCCTGGTGGCGACCTGGGACGGCGCCTCCTTGGCATGCGGGTTGTCGATCTGCCTGCCGGTGAACGAGATGTGGCCCTCGGAGTGGAGCCGCTCGATCATGTGCGGGTAGTGCAGCTCGAACGCCGGCCGCTCGGAACGGATCCGCGGCAGCTCGGTGAAGTTGTGCCGCGGCGGCGGGCAGGACGTCGCCCACTCCAGCGAGTTGCCGTAGCCCCACGGGTCGTCCACATCGACGAGCTCACCGAACCGGTAGCTCTTGAAGACGTTCCAGATGAACGGCAGCGTCGAGGCACCGAGCACGTAGGCACCGATCGTAGAGATCGAGTTGAGTGTGGTGAAGCCGTCGGAGGCGAGATAGTCGGCGTACCGGCGCGGCATGCCCTCGGCACCCAGCCAGTGCTGGACGAGGAACGTGCCGTGGAAGCCGAGGAACGTCAGCCAGAAGTGCAGCTTGGCCAGCTTCTCGTCCATCATCCGGCCGGTCATCTTCGGGAACCAGAAGTAGATGCCGGCGAATGTGGCGAACACGATGGTGCCGTAGAGCACATAGTGGAAGTGCGCGACGACGAAGTAGCTGTCCGACACGTGGAAGTCGATGGCGGGCGCCGCCAGCAGGACACCGGTCAGACCTCCGAAGAGGAACGTGACGAGGAAGCCGACGGAGAACAGCATCGGCGACTCGAACGTGATGCGGCCCTTCCACATCGTGCCGATCCAGTTGAAGAACTTCACACCGGTCGGCACCGCGATCAGGAAGGTCATGAAGGCGAAGAACGGCAGCAGCACCGAACCCGTCGCGTACATGTGGTGCGCCCACACGGCCACCGACAGGGCGGCGATCGCCAGGGTCGCCAGCACGAGGCCCTTGTAGCCGAAGATCGGCTTACGGCTGAACACCGGGAAGATCTCGGAGACGATGCCGAAGAACGGCAGCGCGACGATGTACACCTCGGGGTGGCCGAAGAACCAGAACAGGTGCTGCCACAGGATCACACCGCCGTTGGCGGGGTCGAACACGTGCGCACCGATCGCGCGGTCGGCCAGCAGGCCCATCAGCGCGGCGGTCAGGATCGGGAACGCGATCAGCACCAGGATGCTGGTGACCAGGATGTTCCAGGTGAAGATCGGCATCCGCCACATCGTCATGCCCGGAGCACGCAGGCAGACGACCGTGGTGATCATGTTGACCGCACCGAGGATCGTGCCCAGACCACTGACGACCAGGCCGGAGATCCAGAGGTCGGCACCCACGCCCGGCGAGTGGATCGCGTCGGACAGCGGGGTGTAGGCGAACCAGCCGAAGTCGGCGGCGCCGCCCGGGGTCATGAAGCCCGCGAGCGCGATCAGACCGCCGAACGTGAACAGCCAGTACGAGAAGGCGTTCAGCCGCGGGAACGCGACGTCGGGCGAGCCGATCTGCAGCGGCAGGATGAAGTTCGCGAAGCCGAACACGATCGGCGTCGCGTAGAACAGCAGCATCACCGTGCCGTGCATGGTGAACAGCTGGTTGTACTGCTCCTGAGACAGGAACTGCTGACCCGGCTGAGCAAGCTCGGTACGGATCAGCATCGCCATCGCTCCGCCGATCATGAAGAAGGCGAAGCAGGTGACGATGTACATGATGCCGATCTGCTTGTGATCCGTCGTCCGGAACATACTCAGCAGGTACGAACCCTTTGCCGACTTCTGCGCCGGGTATGGGCGCTTCGCGATCGGCTGGGGGGCTACGGCCGTCACTCCTGCCTCCTGCACTTCGAACCCCGATCCTTGCTGCGCCACGGGCGGGGACCCACGTTGGCTACGACAGATCGTAGCCGTCGCGAGTTTCGATGGTTCCCGCGGCTGCGAACATCACGTCATGAGTGCCCGATCGGTGCCCCCTCGACTTGCCGCCGTCCTGGACACGGCCCGCCGGTTCGGGGTGCGCACCGACGAGCCGGAGATACTCGCCTCGGGATCGAATCTCCTGGTCAGACTGGGTGACGTGGTCGCACGGACGCCCGGTGCGACGGCGTCACTGCGGTCCGATCCTGGTGCGGCACTCGCCAGGGAGGTCCGGCTCGCCGGGTTCCTCGCGCGGGCCGGTGCGCCCGTGGTGCCACCGTCGTCGGACCCGCCGCCGGGCCCGCACGGCGCGGGTGGGGATGCGGTGACGTTCTGGCGTTATGTCCGTCACGATCGGTCGGCGGTACCGGCGCCCGCCGAGGTGGCCTACACCCTCGAGCAGGTCCATGCGGCAGCCCGCGGTTACCCCGGTGACCTGCCGTCCGACGGCCCCGTGGCCGAGGCGCGGCAGCTGCTGCACCTCCTGGGCGACGACGTACCGGACGGTCTGCGGACCGACCTCGACCGGCTCGCGCGTGCAGCGGCGGAAGCGCCGGGGCGGAATCAGGCACTTCACGGTCAGGCGCTCCACGGCGATGCGCACCCCGGCAACCTGCTCACCACACCACGGGGCCTGCTGTGGACCGACTTCGAGGACACCTGGTTCGGCCCGGTCGCGTGGGATCTGGCCGTACTGCGGCGGACGAGTCTGCTCGACGGCGCCGCCGCGGTGGCCGCCTACCCGGACGCCCCCGACTCCGACGCGCTGGCGCCGTTCATCGCGCTGCGCAGGTTGTACGGCGTCTGCTGGCGGATGCTGCTGGCGCGCGGCTCGCCCACCGGCAGTCAGGAGCGGCGGCGGGCACGCGAGGCGCTCGCCGCGTACCTCACCCCGCCGGATACCAGTCGGTGATCGCCTTGGCCACGGCCTCGGGCGCCTCGAGCGGTGTGAGGTGACCGGCCTCCGGGATCGTTTCGAGTCGCGCGGCGGGCAGCACGTCGGCCATCGCCCTGGCGGCGTCCGGCGGCGTGAGCCCGTCCCGCTCCCCCACGAGCACCAGCGCGGGGACGTCCGCGGCGCGGAGGGTGTCGGTGGAGTCCGGCCGCGCGGCCATGGCGCGCTGGGCCCAGGCGACTCCCGAGGGCTGCTGCGAGTCGACGAGTTCGCGGACGAGCGCCTCGACCTCGGGCTGCCGCTCGCGAGTGGAGTCGGACAGCAGTGCGGGCACCGTCGCGTCGGCGAGCCAGCCCGTGATGCCCTCGGCTTCGGCCCGGTCCGCGACCGACAACCGGTTCGCGCGCGCCTCATCGGTGTCGGCCTCGGCCTTCGTGTCGATGAGCACGAGCCCGCCGACCCGCTCGGGTGCCGCCCGCAGCACAGCCATGGTCAGGTACCCGCCCATCGAGCAGCCGCCGAGCACCACCCGGTCGATCTCGAGCCGGTCGAGCAGCGCCACGACGTCGCGGGCCGCGTCGTTGAGATTCGGCTCCCGGTCCGGCTGGCCGGCGCTCCCCGAGGCGACCGCGCCGGAGACGGCTCCGTTCGAAGCGGTCGTGGCCGAGGCGGGCGAGTCGCCGTTCGAGGACGAGGCGTCCGGGAAGGGACTGCGGCCCATACCGCGCTGATCGGGCGTGATCACGCGGGTGCGGGCCGACAACTGGCCGCGGACGGCGTTCCACATCCGCGCGTCGAGCGGGTACGCGTGCAGGAGTACGAGGGGAAGGTCCGCCATGGCGGCGATTGTTCCCGATCACCCGCCACCTCGGCGAGGCGGCGATCGCTCGGCGCGTCCGGTCGTCGGCGGGACGTGCTCAGCGACGGCGAGTCGGGCTCAGCGGCGGTCGGGCTCAGCGACGGCGGGTCGGGCCGCGGCGACCGCGCGCCTGCCAACAGCCGTTGTGCCAGTGCCTGCGATCGACCACCGAACCAGTCTCATCGGCGGGCCACGCCACGACGTGCGGGACGCCGGGCCGGATCTCGTGATCACACCCCGGGCAGCGGTACATCTTCGTCGCCTGCGCGCCCGGCACGGTGCGCACGAGCCAGTCACCGTCCTCGGCGGACTCGGATCGCGCCCACCCGCTCACGGCGGGACGCGGACGCTCGTCCCGCGATCGGCGATGACGTCGAGGCATTCATCCACGGTACCGAAGCCCGCAGCACATCCCTCGCGTGTTCTGCATCCAGCACCGCGTGTTCTGCATCCAGCACCGCGTGTTCCGCATCCGGCCCGCCGGGGCAACGCAGAAATCCGAACACTGGACCGCTCGGTAGACCCGCGCTCTGTCATCAGCAAGCGTCCAGCGCTCGGTCTATGAACGAGCTCCCGGCGGTGGACCTCTCAGCAAGCCTTCCGGCGCTGGGCCTGTGAGCAAGCCTCCCGGCGCTGGGTTCTCAGCAAGCTTTCCGGCGCTGGGCCAATGGGCCAGACCGTCCGGCGCCGCGCCGGTCACGCCTTCCGGCGCATGGCGATGTGGGGAATGCCGTCCTCGTCGAACTCCTCACCCTCGGGTTCGTAGCCGAACCGCGCGTAGAAGCCCTGCGCGTAGGTCTGGGCGTTGAGCACCGACTCCACATCGCCGATGTACTGGACCGCCGCGTCCATGAGCCGCGCACCGAGGCCGGTGCCCCGCGCGGACGGGGCCGTCACCACCCGGCCGACTCGGGCGACGCCGCCCGGTTCGGCCAGCACCCGCAGGCAACCGGCGGCTCCCGCGTCGCCGGGCGCCCACAGATGCCATGTCGTCGGCAGTAGATCCAGGCCGTCGATCTCGCCGTAGGGGCAGTTCTGCTCCACGACGAACACGTCCACGCGTAGCCGGAGCAGGTCGTACAGTTCGGCGGCCGTCAGATCCGGGCCGCGGCGAGCCACCAGGTCGGTCACCCGACCAGTGTGACACGGCCGTGCCAAAACCCACGCCGGCACCGCGGAGCTCCGCAGTGCCGGCCCGGCGACGGTCAGGAGTCGACGCCCTGACCCCCGAGCTGCGGTTCGAACGTCGAGACACGGGTGTAGACCCCCGGCTTACCCGGCCTGGCGCAGCCCTCGCCCCACGACACCACGCCGATGAGCGTGTCGCCGACCATCAGCGGACCGCCCGAATCGCCCTGACAGGCGTCCGTGCCGCCGTCCGGATAACCGGCGCAGACCATCGACTCAGGGTCGTACTCGTCGTAGGCCTGCGAGCACGTGTCGTCGGCGACGACGGGAACGTCGGCCGAACGCAGGGTGTGCGACCGCTCGCCCGATTCGTCCACCCTGCCCCAGCCGAGGACCGTCGCCTCGGTGCCGGCGCTGTACTTCTCCGAGTCGGAGGAGTCGGCGACCTTCGCGGTGCGGTACGGCACGGTGCGGTCGAGCGAGAGCACGGCGATGTCTCCGCCCGACACGGGGTTCTGATAGCTCGGCTCGATCCACACGTCGCGGACACCGGCTTCGATGCCACGGTCGGTGCGTGTGTCCTGCCTACCCGCGACGACGCCGAGCTCGTCGGCTGGCAGTGCGTCGGCGCAGTGTGCCGCGGTGACCACCTTCCGTGACGACGTGAGCGTACCGCCGCAGAACTGCCTACCGTCGTCGTCGACGAGGTACACGGCGTAGGAGTGGTCGGTCACGGACGTCTCCTCGCCGCCCACGACGTACGGTTCCGCGGCGCTCGCCGTCGCCGGCACCAGCGCGGCGCTCGTCAGGGCCGTCAGCGCGAGCGCGGCGAGCACGGACGAGCTGCGGCGGGCCGGACGGACACCGCCGGAACGCGGCGATGCGGGCATCACGGGCATAGCGGTCCCCTCGTAGGTCTGCTGATCGAGTCCGGCCCAGGCTACGGCCCACATGCCCGAATCCGGGGTCGCTGGATCGGGTGGACTACCGTACGGGCGTGCGTGGTGGCCTCTTGATCGCAGGAACGACATCCGACGCCGGCAAGTCCACAGTGGCCGCCGGCGTGTGCCGCTGGCTCGCGCGCCGCGGCGTGCGAGTGGCGCCGTTCAAGGCGCAGAACATGTCGAACAACTCGATGGTCTGCGCCGACGGCGCGGAGATCGGCAGGGCCCAGTGGCTGCAGGCCGTCGCCGCGGGCGCCGAGCCCGAGTCCGCGATGAACCCCGTACTCCTCAAGCCGGGCGGTGACCGGCGCAGTCACGTCGTGCTGCGCGGCACGCCCTGGGGCGACCTCCATGCGGGTGACTGGGCTCACGGCCGCCGGGAACTGGCGGACGCCGCCTTCGCCGCGCTGGACGAGCTGCGCGAGCGGTTCGACGTCGTCGTCTGCGAGGGCGCGGGCAGCCCCGCGGAGACGAACCTGCGCGACGGCGACTACGTGAACATGGGCCTGGCCCGCGCGGCCGACCTGCCGGTGCTGCTGGTCGGCGATGTCGACCGGGGCGGGTTGCTCGCGGCGCTGGCCGGCACGGTCGGCATCGTGGACGAGTCCGACCAGGCACATCTCGCGGCGTTCCTGGTGAACAAGTTCCGCGGCGACGCCGCGCTGCTCGAACCGGGGCTGCGGTCGGTCACCGAACTGACCGGGCGTCCCGTGCTCGGCGTGCTGCCCTGGCTCCCCGATGTGTGGCTCGACTCGGAGGACGCGCTCGCCATCGCGGGCTGGGACGGGCACCGGCGCGGGGCGGGCGCGACCCTGCGCGTGGCGGCGGTGCGGTTTCCCCGCGTGTCCAACGCCACCGATCTCGACCCGCTGGCGGCCGAACCGGGCGTCGACGTGACCGTCACTGCCGACCCGGACGTGGTCGCCGCCGCCGACATCGCCGTCCTGCCCGGCACTCGGTCCACTGTGGATGACCTGGCGTGGTTGCGGCAGCGAGGGCTCGACGACGCCGTCCGCCACCGCGCCGAGACGGGCAGGCCGGTGCTCGGCATCTGCGGCGGCTACCAGATGCTCGGCGGGGCGATCACCGACGGCATCGAATCCTCCGACGCCGGTGCCACCGGACTCGGCCTGCTGCCGATGTCGGTGACCTTCAGCGCGGACAAGACGCTCGCCACACCGTCGACGTCGTGGCGGGGACACGACGTGCGCGGCTACGAGATCCATCACGGCGTCGCCGGCCACGATCCCGGACACGCCGCGGAACCGTTCCTGGACGGGCTCCGCACCGATGCGGTGTGGGGCACGATGTGGCACGGCGTGTTCGAGAACGACGCGTTCCGCAGGGCGTGGCTCGCCGAGGCCGCCCGTCAGTCCGGAGTGGACTGGGTGCCCGCCGACGCGCCCGGTTTCGCCGAACGGCGCGAGGCGATGCTCGACGGCCTGGCCGACGCGATCGACGACAACGTGGACACCGCCGCCCTCGAGAAGCTGATCACCGAGGGCGTCCCTGCCGACCTGCCGACCCTGACACTCACGAAGAGCTGACCCTCCGACCCTCTGCCCCTCTCTAACCCTCTGTGCCTCTGTGCCTCTGCCCCGTCGGTGCACCCACCGGGCCGTGTTGCGCTTTCAGGGGCCCGTGTTGCGGGTTCAGGGGGCCGTGTTGCGGGTTCAGGGGGCCGTGTTGCGGGTTCAGGGGGCCGTGTTGCGGATTCCAGGGCCCATGTTGTGTTCCCGCGGCCTCGGTTGCCGCTTCGGGGAAGCGGGGTTGCGCCCGTAACCCGGGCGCCGTCCCCGGCACACCCCGTGCGACTGCATTTCCGGGGCCGTGCCACCAGGTACCGGACCGTGTTGCGCACGCTCGGCGCCCGACCGCCACCTCGCCGACACAACAACACGGCAGCGCGCAGGTGCGGGTTGCGGAGGCCGTCCGGCCGTGGTGGTGCGCCCGGCGAACCGGCGGCGGGACAGGTCTCACCTACCGCTCGGGATCGAAATCCTCCGGGGCGACCAGCGTGTCGAACGCCTCGGGATGAGCGACGCAGCCGGTCGGCTCCGGCTCGGCGTCGTCGTCCGCAACCATGTCGTCGTCCCGGGCCATGTCGTCGTCCCGGGCCATGTCGTCGTCCCAGGCCACTGCGTCGTCCCCGGCAACGGCGTCGTCCCGGGCCACGGCGTCGGCGGCCGTGAACTCCGCAGCGACCACAGGATCGGTGATGTCAGCCGCAGGGTCGGCGACGTCGAGGCCGTCGGCCGTATCGCCGTCCACTCCCCCTGCGTCCACGTCCTCTCCGGCGTCACCCGCGTCCCTGGACGGATCGGCGACGTACCGCAGCAGCGGCAACAGATCCTGTTCGACGGCCTCGCCGGCGACGGCCGTCGAACACTTCTCCACCTCGGCGCGCAGCCCCTCGGCGTCCACTCCGGCACCGATGAGCACCAGCCTGCTCCCCCGGTCGCCGGGCCGCGCCACCCGCTCAGCGCGCACGTACGCCCCGACGGTGTGCACCTCGTACCCCTCGCGACGGGCGGGCACACCGACGGTCACGGTGCCCTTCATCCGATACAGCCCGGCGGGCCGGGCCTCGAGGAACGCGGCGAACCGGCGCGGATGCAGTGGGCCGGTCTCGACGGTGACGGTGTCGTAGACGGCGTGTGCGTGCGTGGAGTGATCATCGTGGTCGTCCGCGTCGGCCTCGGCGAGCCGCAGGTCGTCGAACGTGAGCTGGCGCGGGCCGTCGTCCGGCGCGGCGGTGACGCGGTCGAACAGCAGCTCCGGGTCGATCCGCCCGAACTCGGCGGGCAGCACCGGCGTCGGGCCCGCCAGTTCGCGGACCAGGTCCGCGACGCCGTCGGCGGCGCGGTCGACCTTGTTGAGCACGACGAGGTCGGCCATCGCCACCTGGTCGGCCAGCTCGGGATGCCGCTCGCGCAGTGCGGGGAACTCGGCGGCGTCGACGAGCTCGACCAGGCCGCCGTACTCGACGTACGGGTCCTCGCTGGCGAGTACGAGCCGCACGAGGCTGCGCGGTTCGGCGAGACCGCTCGCCTCCACGACGACGAGGTCCAGCTCCGCCGCCGGGTCGGTGAGCACCGACAGCATCCGGTCCAGTCCGCTCGCGTCGACGGCGCAGCACAGGCACCCGTTCTCGAGGGAGACCATCGAGTCCACCTGGCCCGCCACGCTCAGCGCGTCGACGTTCACGCTGCCGAAGTCGTTGACGACGACGCCGATGCGCGTGCCGCGTGCGCCCGCGAGCAGGTGGTTGAGCAGCGTCGTCTTCCCTGCGCCGAGGAAGCCGGCCAGGATCACGACCGGCACCCGGCGGGCCGCGCCACGGCCCGCAGCACCGCGACGCCGCTGCTGACCGCTCGCAGTCATGCTTGCCTCCCAGCCACGTGTCGACCTCCTGGGAACACTCGGGCGTCTGGACGGGTTGAGGTAGGCGGACAGACCGGCAAACCCACGGCCTGAGAGGGTACCGACGTGCCGCACTACGACATCGTCATCATCGGGACCGGCTCGGGGAACTCGATCCTCGACCAGCGTTTCGCCGACCGGAAGGTCGCCATCGTCGAGAAGGGCGTCTTCGGCGGCACGTGCCTGAACGTGGGCTGCATCCCGACGAAGATGTTCGTCCACCCCGCGGACCTCGCCGCGACGCCGGCGGCGGCGGCACGACTGGGGGTCGACGAGACGCTGGACGGGGTGCGCTGGCGCGACATCCGTGACCGCATCTTCGGGCGTATCGACGCGATCGCCGCGGGCGGCCGCGAGTACCGCATCGAACACGACGACAACGCGAACGTCACCGTCTACGAAGGCGAGGGCCGGTTCACCGGGCACAAGGAGCTGACCGTCGAGCTGGCCGACGGGCCGGAGACGATCACCGCCGACCGTTTCGTGCTCGCGGCGGGCGGCCGGGCGGTCGCTCCCGACGTTCCGGGCCTGGCCGAGACCGGCTTCCACACGTCGGACACGGTCATGCGGATCGACGAGCTGCCGCGACGGCTGGTCATCCTCGGCAGCGGGTTCGTCGCGGCCGAGTTCGCGCACGTGTTCTCGGCGTTCGGCGTCGAGGTCACGCTGATCGCCCGTTCCGGGGCGATGCTGCGCGCCGAGGACGAGGACGTCAGCCGCCGCTACACCGAGCTCGCCGCACAGCGGATCGACCTGCGCCTCAACCGCACCACGACCCGCGCCCGCCGCACGGAGACGGGGATCGCGCTGGATCTCGACGGTCCGGGCGGACACGAGACGGTCGACGGTGATCTGTTGCTGGTGGCCACCGGCAGGCGGTCGAACGCGGACCTGCTGAACGTCGGGACGACCGGCGTCGCCGTGACACCGTCGGGGCACGTCGAGGTCGACGAGTACCAGCGCACGGCCGTCGACGGGATCTACGCGCTGGGCGACATCAGCTCCCCCGCCGAACTCAAGCACGTGGCCAACCACGAGGCGCGCGTGGTGCAGCACAACCTGCTGCACGACCTGGGAGTCGAGGATTCCGCCGTGGCGGCCGACCACCGGTTCGTGCCGCACGCGGTGTTCGGCTCACCGCAGATCGCCTCGGTGGGGCTGACGGAACGGGACGCCGCGGCCCAGGGCGTGGCGTACGTGACGGCGACCCAGGACTACGGCGGCATCGCCTACGGCTGGGCGATGGAGGACGAGGCGCACTTCGCCAAGCTGCTCGCCGATCCGTCGACCGGGAAGCTGCTCGGCGCGCACATCATCGGCCCGCAGGCGCCGACGCTGATCCAGCCGCTGATCCAGGCGATGAGCTTCGACCTGGACGCGCGCAGCATGGCCCGCGGCCAGTACTGGATCCACCCGGCCATGCCGGAACTGATCGAGAACGCGCTGCTGAACCTGCCGCTCGACTGACGGCGCGCCCCGGTTCAGTGCCCCCGAGGCGCACAAGGGCACCTTGGGGCACGCGCACAACCACGCATCGGCGTGTCCGTGAGGGGCTGGTGGCCGGGCCGACGGGAGGGCGCCACGAGTCTTCCCTGATCATGCCCCGCGCGGGTCTCGCCGCCCTTGTACAGGCGGCCGCTAGACGTATCGCGGTTTGCCCGCGTACCAGCCGAAGGCGAGCTGGGCGGTCACGACGACGAGCACCATCGTCAGCGGCACCGTCCAGCCGCCGGTGAGGTCGTGCAGCACACCGAAGGCGAACGGGCCGAGCGCGCCCAGCAGGTAGCCGAGTCCCTGTGCCATGCCGGACAGCGACGCGGTGTCGGTGCCGGTCCGGCCGCGCAGCGTGATCGCGGTGATGGCGAGGGAGAACACCGCCATGCCGAGTCCGATGAGGATGGACCACAGCAGCGGCGCGGCGGCGGGGGCCAGCAGCAGGCCGGTCAGTCCGGTGATGCCGAGCAGTCCGAGCCCGACCGACCAGAAGCCGAGGCCGCCGCGGGCGACGACCAGTGGCGGGACGAAGAAACTGACCGGCAGGCCCAGCAGCGACACCAGCCCCATCAGCAGTCCCGCGCTGGTCCGGCTCACCCCGGCGTCGATGAGCACCTGCGGCATCCAGCCCATCATGATGTAGGCGAAGCACGCCTGTGTGCCGAAGAAGCCGGTGACGATCCATGCGAGCCGGTTGCGCAGCAGCGATCGCCGGGGCTCTGCCGACTGCGCCGCGTGTGATGCGCTGAGGCCGCCGCCGCGGGTCGCGGCGAACCACAGCACCAGCGCGACGACGGCGAGCACCGCCCAACCACCGAGACCGCCTCGCCAGCCGCCGGTGAGTTCCGTCAGTGGTGGCGTGAACGAGGACCCCAGCGCGCCACCGGTCTGCAGCGCCGCCGTGTAGATCCCGGTCATCAGGCCCACTCGGGCGGCGAACGAGGTCCTGATGACGACGGGGATCAGGACGTTGGCGAGTGCGATACCCGCGCTGGCCACGAACGTTCCCGCCAGCACCACGAGCGGACCGT
This sequence comes from Prauserella sediminis, assembly GCF_014195435.1. Lineage (NCBI taxonomy): Bacteria > Bacillati > Actinomycetota > Actinomycetes > Pseudonocardiales > Pseudonocardiaceae > Prauserella > Prauserella sediminis. The sequence goes on from NZ_JACIBS010000001.1 coordinate 275,138, forward strand.
CGACGATGCGCAGCAGCAGTCCGCAGGTGAGCACCGCCAGTGCCGTGGCGACGGCGGCGGACAGTCCGATCCGGCGCGCCAGCCAGGGCGCCCCGAAGCCGGCGAGTGCGAAACACAGCCCGGGCATCGTCGTCAGCGCGCCGGCCCACGACCCGCTCGCACCGAGGGCGCGGGTCATCTCGTCGAGGATGGCGCCCACGGAGGTCACGGCCGGCCGGAGGTTCATCGCGGCGAGCACCACCGCCACGGCGAGCAGACCGGCCCCGGCACCCACCGCGCCATGCCACCGGGATCGCCCGCGCCCCGCTGCGGCCGGTGTCGCCGCGGCGTCGGGTTCCTCCGCGTCGGCAGCCGTGGTGCCGGGGCCCGCGGTACGGGACTCCATGGAACTGCTCGCCATACCCACGACGCTAACAAAAGGTAGGATGACCGGGCGAACCAACCTTTCATGGTGTGATCGGCGTTCGGCAGAATGGCCGATCCCGAAGGAGGTGCCGCCCGTGCCACTGTCCGCACCCCAGCGCTCCGGGCTGGTCGACCAGGTGATCGGCCAGCTGAGTGAGGCGATCCGCAGCGGTGAATGGCCACTCGGTGAACGCATCCCCACCGAGGCGTCGCTGGCGGCCGACCTCGGCGTGGGACGCAACACGGTGCGCGAGGCGGTCCGCGCACTGGCGCACAGCGGCCTGCTCGACGTCCGGCAGGGCGACGGGACCTACGTGCGCGCCACGAGCGAGGTGTCCGGCGCGATCCGCAAACTCGCGGGCACCGAACTGCGCGAAGTGCTCCAGGTACGCAAACCCCTCGAAGTCGAGGGTGCCCGCCTAGCCGCCCTGGCACGCACCGACGACGACCTCGCCCGGCTACGCGAGCTGCTCGACGGCCGCGACCGCGCATGGGCCGACCGCGACATGGACGACTACGTCCGCATCGACGCCGCGTTCCACCAGGCGGCTGTCGAAGCGGCGCACAACTCCGTGCTCACCGAGCTGTACCGCGGACTGACCGAAGTGGTCGTCGCCAGCGTCGCGGCGATGACCAGGCTCGGCCTCCCCCACCCCAAGGAGGAAGGCCACCGCGGCCTGCTCGCCGCACTCGTCGCCAGGGACGCCGACCGCGCGGCCACCGAGGTGTGCGCCTTCTTCGACGAGCTCGACGCACACAGCAACCTGAGCTGAACGCACCGGCGGACGACGCACCGACGACCCCGGGGCGCGGTTCCCGGCCCGTATTGCTCTCCCCTCCACCCGACCGCCACCCCTCACGGCCGCGCGACTGGGTTCCCGGCGGCCGTGTTGCGGCGGTGACGACCGCGTGGTCAGCCGAGCCGATGCAGCCGCAGCGCGAGCTGGAGTTCGAGCGCGCGCTCCGGCTCCTGCCAGTCGTCGCCGAGCAGCGAGGACACGCGTTCGAGCCGCTGCGCCACGGTGTTGACGTGGACGTGCAGCCGGTCCTTGGCGCGCGTCAGACTGCCGTTGCAGGCGAAATAGGCGGACAGGGTGTTGACCAGGTCCGTACCGCGCTCGGCGTCGTAGTCGAGTACCGGTCCGAGCGTGGCGCGCACGAAGTCGGGCACGTTCGCCCTGTCCCCGAGCAGCAGTCCGACGAATCCGAGGTCCGCCGCATCCGCGCCGGTTCCCTGCCTGCCCAGTGAGAGCAGCCCGCGCAGACAGCGGGCGGCCTCGGCGTGTGCCTCGGCGATCTGCGCGGGCCCGCTTGCCGGACCGGCCGCACCGACCGTGACCGGACCGTGGAGCTGCCGCGTGAGGTCCGCGGCGACCGTACGCGCCACCTCTCCCGGCCGTTCGCTTCCGATCAACAGCACCACCCGGTCGGCGTGCACACCGGCGAGCACGCCGTAGCGGGCTGCGACCGAGGCCAGCCGAGCGCGCGTGAGGCCCGCCTCGCCGTCGGCGTGCAGCAGCAGCACGGCATGCGGTTCGTTCAGATCCACGCCGAGCCTGCGTCCGCGTTCCAGCAGGGTCGCGGGGTCCCGCTCGGGGACGCTGAGCAGGTCGGTGAGCAGCTCACCGCGCACCCGGTCCTCGGCCTCGGCAGCCGACGAGCGCAGCAACAGCAGCAGCGCCGTCACCATGCCCGCCCGTTCGAACAGCCGCCGATCCGCATCGCCCAGGTCGGGCCTTCCGGTGAGCGTGATGCTGCCGAGCAGTTGCGGTCCTGCCATGACCGCGCACACCCAGTCGCCGGCATCGGCGACGGCGCGACCCGAGGCACGCGAGGCCGCCAACGCGTACGGACTCAGGTCGGCAGGCTCCGCGCCCGCGCACGCCAGCCGCACCCCATCGGGGTCGTGCACGACGATGCCACCGTCGAGCACCGCCGCGACGGCCTCGGCGACGCGCTGGACGTCCGCGCCCCCGAGCACGAGCTCCGCCAGCCGGTCGTGGGCGTCCTGCGCCCGCGCGAGCGATTCGTGATGCGCGCGGATCGTCTCGTTGGCCTGGCCCAGCTCGTCCAGCGCCGCGGCGCTGGACTCGATGAGACGGGCGTTGTCGATCGCGATCGCGGCGTGATCGGCCAGCGACGACAGCAGCGCGACCTCGTCCGGCGTGAACGTCCGTGGCCTGCGGTCCGAGGCGTAGAGCACGCCGATGACGCGGTCGCCGAGTGCCAGCGGGACGCCGAGGATGGCGATCAGACCCTCGTCACGCACGGCCTTGTCGATCGACCCGGTGTGGCGGAACCGGTCGTCGGCCGGGTAGTTCGACGTGGCGTAGGGCCGCACCGTCTGCGCGACCAGCCCGCCGAGACCTTCCCCCATCCCGAGACGCACCTGCTGGAACAGCGCCGACGCGGAGCCGTCCGTGACGCGCATGTAGGTGTTGTCGGATTCCTCGTCGTTGAGACTCAGATACGACATGTCGACCCGCAGCAGCATGCGCGCCCGGTGGACGATCGACCGCAGCACGGCGTCCAGGTCCCGCAACCGCGCGAGGTCACTGGCCGTGTCGAACAGCGCGGCCAGCTCGGTCTCGCGCCGCGTGTGGGCGTCGAGAGTGCGCCGGATCGTCAACGCCAGCCGCAGCGCTTCGTCGTCGGTCTCCCCGGTGTCGGCCCGGGCGAGGTCCTCCGCCGAAGCGCCGTCGGCCAGCAGTCGCAGGAGTCGGGCAGCGCCGTCGGTCACCGCTCGATCGTCGCACCGGTGTCGGCCGGACGGGTCTCGCCGGCGTCATCGGCTCCGTCCTCGTCGACCAGCGAGCGGCCCCTGGTCTCCTTGGCCAGGTACACCGCGACGATCGTGATCGCGCAGGTCGCGGCGACGTACAGCGAGATCGCCAGGCTGGCGCCGGTGCTGCTGAGCAGCGCCGTCGCGATGAGCGGTGCGAGCCCGCCCGCGGCGATCGAGGCGAGCTGGTATCCGATCGACGCGCCCGAGTAGCGCACCTTCGTGCCGAACAGCTCGGAGAAGAACGCGGCCTGCGGGCTGTACATGGCGCCGTGCAGGACCAACCCGACCGTGACCGCCACGATGGTGCCCAGCGGCGATGCAGTGTCGAGGAGCGCGAAGAACACGAACGCCCACACGCCCATGCCGATCGCCCCGAACAGGTACACGGCACGGCGGCCCACGACATCGGAGAGCCAGCCCCAGAACGGGATCACCGCGAAGTGCACGGCCGAACCGATCAGCACGGCGTTGAGGCCGAGGGATTTGGGGAGCTCCAGATGCGTGGTGAGGTACGTGAGCACGAACGCGGTGATCACGTAGTACGAGGCGTTCTCGCCGAAGCGCGCGCCCATGGCGATGAGCACCTGGCGCCAGTTGTACCGCAGGACCGTCAGGATCGGCGCCTTCTCGGGCGCCGGGTTGTCGCCCGCCTTCTTGACCGCCTCGACGAACACCGGTGATTCCTCGACCGCGAGCCGGATCCAGAGGCCGATTCCCACGAGCACGCCCGAAAGCAGGAACGGGATCCGCCAGCCCCAGGCCTCGAACGCCGCGTCACTCTGCACGGCGGCCAGTATCGCCAGCACCGCGGTGGCGAGCAGGTTGCCGGCCGGAACGCCGGCCTGCGGCCACGAGGCCCAGAACCCGCGCCGCTTCGCATCGCCGTGTTCGGAGACGATCAGCACGGCGCCGCCCCATTCGCCGCCGACCGCGAAACCCTGCACCAGCCGCAGGAAGATCAACAGCAGTGGCGCCGCGATACCGATGGTCGCGTAGGTGGGCAACAGACCCATGAGGAACGTGGCGACACCCATGAGCAGCAGACTCAGCACGAGCAGCTTCTTGCGGCCGAGCTTGTCGCCGAAGTGACCGAACACGAGCCCGCCGAGCGGGCGGGCCACGAAGCCGATGGCGTAGGTGGCGAACGCCAGCATGACGCCGACCAGCGGGTCGTAGTCGGGAAAGAACAGCTTGTTGAACACGAGCGCGGCGGCCGAGCCGTAGAGGAAGAAGTCGTACCACTCGACGGTGGTTCCGATCATGCTCGCGCTGACGACGCGGACGATGGAGGTCCGTTTCGGCTGCTCTCCGGACTCGGCGGCGCCGGGGGTCGGCCCGGACGTCGGATCTGTCATCTCGATCACCACTTCGTTGTGTGTGCGGGGACGGGTGGGGAGTCTGCGGGCCGCCTCAGGCGGCGGTCCAGCCGCCGTCGACCGGGATCGACGCGCCGGTGAGGTAGGCCGCGTGATCACCGCACAGCCACATCGCGACGGCGGCGACCTCCTCCGGTTCGATGAGGCGTTTCACCGCCGTGCGGGCGAGGAAGACGTCGTCGGTGACGGCGTCCTCGCCGATGCCGCGGGTGCGGGCCTGGTCGGCGATCTGACCGGCGACCAGGGGTGTGCGCACGTAGCCGGGGTCGATGCAGTTGCTGGTCACCCCGTGGGCTGCCGCTTCGAGCGCGGTGACCTTGCTGAGTCCTTCGAGCGCGTGTTTCGCCGCCACATAGGCGGACTTGTTCGGGCTGGCGCGGAGGCCGTGCACGCTCGAGATGTTGACGATGCGGCCCCAGCCGCGTTCATACATGCCCGGCAACACGCGGCGCAGCAGCAAGAACGGCGCCGTGACCATGAGGCTCTGGATGGTGCGGAACATCTCGGGTGGGAAATCCGGGATGGGCGCGACGTGCTGGATTCCCGCGTTGTTGACGAGGATGTCGACGTCGCAGGGAAGCCCGTCGATCGCGGCGGGGTCGGTGAGGTCGGCGGTATGCGCCTGGGCCCCGCTGTCGTCCGCGGCCGCGGCGGCGGCCTGCTCGTCGACGTCGACGAGATGTACCGACGCGCCCGCTTCCGCGAACGCGCGGACGCAGGCACGGCCTATGCCGCCCGCACCACCCGTGACGAGCACGCTGCGCCCGTGCAGCGGCGGGTACGGCGACGTGGCCGCCGCTCCGGCGGCAATGGGAGTGGTCGTGGTCACAGGTGTCGACCATAAGTGGAACACCCCGCCGCTGCTATGTGGTCACGCCATACACCTCGCGGGTGTGCAGTGTATGCCGGCGACATTCACGGCTGATCACACGACGTGGCAATCCGCGGCGCGATGAGACGGGCCCCAGCAATGGGACCCGGCAATGGGGTCCGGATTCGACGACGGCCCGCCTCGCCACGGCGCCGTTCCCCTGGTCCTACTCAGCGGCGGAAGGCTGGCCGGCCGGCCGCGGGTGGCCGAACTCGGCGACGTGACAGTCCCCCGCAAGCTGCCGCCCTCGACGGGGCGGCTGCGCCCGGACTTCCGCCGGTCCGCGGATTCAGGGCAGGGTGAGGATCTCCGCGCCGTCGGCGTTCACCACGAGCGTGTGCTCGAACTGGGCGGTCCACTTCTTGTCCTTGGTGGTGACCGTCCAGTCGTCGTCCCACACGTCGTAGTCGATCGTGCCCAGGGTGATCATCGGCTCGATCGTGAAGGTCATGCCCTCCTCGATGAGCGTGGTGACGTTCGGCTCCTCGTAGTGCAGCACCGTCGGCTCGGTGTGGAACGCCGGGCCGACACCGTGGCCGGTGAAGTCGCGCACGACGCCGTAGTCGAACCGCTTGGCGTAGACCTCGATGACACGGCCGATGACGTTGAGCTGCCTGCCCGGCCGGACGGCCTTGATCGCGCGCTTCAACGCCTCCTCGGTGCGCTCGACGAGAAGGCGGGCCTCCTCGTCGACGTCGCCTGCCAGGAATGTGGCGTTGGTGTCACCGTGCACGCCGCCGATGTAGGCCGTGACGTCGATGTTGCAGATGTCGCCGTCCTCGATGACCGTCGAGTCCGGGATTCCGTGACAGATGACCTCGTTCATGGAGGTGCAGCACGACTTGGGGAAACCCCGGTAGCCGAGGGTCGACGGGTAGGCGCCGTGGTCCATCAGGAACTCGTGCACGACCTTGTCGACGTCGTCGGTGGTGTTGCCGGGCTTGACCGCCTTGCCACCCTCCTGCAACGCCTGAGCCGCGATCTTGCTGGCCACCCGCATCGCCTCGATGGTCTCGGGGGTGCGGACCGCACCGCTGTCGTCCCGCTTCGGGGCGGGTTTGTCGACATATTCGGGACGGGTGATCGACGGCGGGACCTCACGGCGCGGTGTCTGGACGCCGGGCTTCAGCGGAGCACGAGCGGGCATACCCAGAAGTCTAGTCGCGCGGCAGCGCGGCGTTGGGGGGTGGCGGCCGGGAGACGGGTGGGCCTAGTCGCGCGGCAGCGCGGCGTTGGGGGGTGGCGGCCGGGCGACGGGTGGGCCTAGTCGCGCGGCAGCGCGGCGTCCGGCCTCACCGCAGGCCGGACAGGAAGTCGCGGGTGACGTCGACGGCGGGTTTCGACGAGCCCGCGCCGGTGAGCAGTGTCGCGAACGCGACGTCGTCGAGCGGTCCGGCGTCGCCGTAGCCGGCGAACCAGCCGTGGGCGTCGTTGCCGTCGCCGTACTGGGCGGTTCCGGTTTTGCCGTGCACGCCGGGTAGGTCCCGCAACGCGGTCGCGGTGCCGTCGGTGACGACTTCGCGCATCATCCGCCGCAGCGGCCGCAGCACGTTGCCGGGCAGCGGTTCGCCCGTCTTACTCGCCTTGGTGCGGTCGCCGCGGACGAGCCCGGGTGTGGGCATCTCGCCGGCATCGACCGTCGCGGCGGCCAGTGCCACCCCGAACGGACTCGCCAGGGTCTTGCCCTGGCCGATGCCGTTCTCGGCGCGGTGCACTCGGTCGTCGGATGCCGGCACAGCCCCGGTGATCGTCGTGATCCCGGGTATGACGAAGTCGGCGCCGATTCCCATGGACCGCGCGGCTTCGGTGAGCGCGTCGGCGGGCAACGTCGCCGCCAGCTGGGAGAACGTCGTGTTGCACGACTCGGCGAATGCCGTGTGCAGCGGCACTCGGCCCAGGTCGAATCGGTTCTCGTTCGGGATGAGCCGGTGGCCGATCGTGGTTGTCGCCGGGCACGCCACCGTCGCGTTCGGCCGGGTTTCACCGGCGTCGAGCGCAGCGGCGGCAGTGGCCATCTTCAGTGTCGAGCCGGGTGGATACCGGCCGGTCAGTGCGATCGCACCCTGGTCGTCGGCGGCCTCGTTCTGGGCGACCGCCAGCAGGTCACCGTTCGACGGGCGGACGGCCACGATCGCCGCAGGCCCGTCGACCTTCTGCAGCGCACGCTCGGCGGCCTGCTGGACGGGCAGGCTCAACGTCGAGTGCACGGCCGACGCCGGTTTCGCCTCCACCGAGTGCAGTTCGCGCACCTCCGCACCGGCGCTGTCGTTGACGGCGATCCGCCAGCCGTCCTTGCCCGCCACGCGGTCGGACACGTGGTTCCGGATCATCGGCAGGATCGTGTCGCCGAGACCTCGTTCGGCCGACAGCAGCCGTTCCCTGCTGGTGAACCGCACCCCCGGAAGCTCGTAGATCTGCGGCTTGACCTGTTGATAGTCGGCCGATCGCAGGCTGACGACGAGGTAGCCCTGCCCGTCCTCCGTGTCGCGGGCGCCGTCGAGAATGGAGCGTTTGGTGATGCGCTCGTCGAACTGCGACACCGTGTCGGCCAGCGTGCCGGCGACCTCGTCGAGCCGGTCGCCGGCGGCCTTGCGGTCGAGCATGACGCCGATGACGGTGTCGGTCTTCAGCAGCGCGGCACCGTTCCGGTCGAGCACGGGTGCGGGTGCGGGGGTGTCGGTGACGAGCGACAGGCTCTGCTGTGCACCGAGATCCGGATGCACGACGGTGGGCGCGAAGTGGACCTTCCAGCCGTCGTCGGTCGAGCGTAGTTCGGCCTGTGCCTCGTAGCGCCAGGTGCGCCGATCGCCGAGCTTCCAGGTGAGAGTGTAGCGGGCGTCCGCACGCTCGCCGTCCGCGGTTTCGGTGACCTCGCCCATCTCGGTCGACAGAGTCGGTTCGCCGAGCGCGTCCCGAGTTCCGGCCAACGTCTCACGGGCCGTGCCCGGAGCGTCGGTCAGCGCCGCCGCCTCACCGAGCGCGTTCTCCTGCCACGTGGTGAGGAACTCGTCGAGGACGTTCTCGGCCTCGCTGCCGCCGAACACGCTGCAACCGGACACGGTCAGCACAGCCGTCAGCACGAAAGCGATAGCAGCACGTTTCGCCATGGATCAGAACAGCACCGTCGCGAAACTGCCGACCTGCCGGAATCCGATCTTGCGGTACGACGCGAGCGCCGGTGTGTTGAACGAGTTGACGTACAGACTCGCGACCCGCCCCATCCCTTTGACCAGACGGGACGCGAGCGCAGCCGTGCCCGCGGCGCCGAGGCCTTCACCGCGGCGGTCCGGATGCACCCAGACGCCCTGGATCTGGCCGACGTGCTGGGACAGTGCGCCGATCTCGGCCTTGAACACGACCTCGCCGTCCTCGAACCGGGCGAACGCACGCCCGCTCGCGATCAGCTCCGCCACCCGGGCCCGGTACCCGGCACCTCCGTCGCCGGCACGCGGGTCGATCCCGACCTCCTCGGTGAACATCGCGACGGCCGCGGGTAAGTAGCGTTCCAGTTCGTCCGGTCGCACGGGCCGCACGAGCCGGTCGGGCAGCACGTCCGGGTTGCGGTCGAGCGCCATCAGCGGCTGTTCCGCGCGGACCTCGCGAGCCGGCCCCCAGTCCACGGCGAGCTCGTCCCACAGGCCCAGCACCTGCTCGGACGGTCCGACCACGGAGGAACAGCGCCGCGATCGACGCAGCGCACGGTCCGCGAACGACCGGATGGCGGCACTGCCACCGGAAAGCGGGATCATGTTCGGCCCAGCGAAGCACAGTCCGTCGAGCGCGCCCTTCGTCTCGCGCCCGTCGGAGCCCCACAACTCACCGCCGAGGCGCCACGGGTCCACGCCCGCAATCTCGACGCGCGCGGACACCATGCAGCTCGCCACCGGGTTCGCGCCGAGCGCGGCCCGGACGGCCGGATAGTCCCTGTCATCGAGCAGCCGCGCGCCAGCAACCCGCAACACATCGCCCAGCCTGCCAGAGAACACCCCGTAACGGGGAACGACCACCCCGGTGGGCGTATCCCCTGCGGGGCGCGCCGGTGTCAGGCGCCCGGATAGGTGCCGAAGACCCAGACGGTGCCCTCGGGGTCGGCGATCGCGACGTTGCGGGATCCGTAGTCGGTGTCGTGCGGTTCCTGCTCGACCGTCGCGCCCCCGGCCCGCGCACGCTCGTACACGGCGTCGGGGTCGGCCGTCACGACGTAGATCCACTGCGGCGCCCGCTCGAGGGTCCCCGTCCCGCCGTGCGCGTCGGGCCTGCGGGAGCCGACCATGACCCCGCCGCCCTCCGGCCAGCGGAGCTCGCCGTGTACGACCGCGCCGTTCTCGTCGGGCACGATCAGCGCCTCGGTGAACCCGAGTACGCCGGTGAGGAACCCGCGGGCCGCGGCGATGTCGTCGTAGAGCACGCCCGGCCACACGCCCGGTTTGGGCAGGGCGTGACCGGACGTGGCCGGGTCGGTCGTGGTGTCGGTCGTCGTATCCGTCATGGCTCCGAGTCTGGGACCGGAGCGGTGAGCGGGTCTTGGAGAAACGGGAGCTCGTCGGCCAGCCACGCCGTCGGCGCGCAGCCTGCGAGCGCCCGCCATTCCGTGGTCAGGTGCGGCTGGTCGGAGAACCCGCACAGCGCCGCCGTCTCGGCGAGGCCACCGCCCGCCTTCAGCAACCCCACGGCACGTTCGAATCGGACGACCCTCGCGGCCTGCTTGGGAGTCAGCCCGATCTCACGTCGGAAGCGCTCACCGAAGTGGCGCCTGCTCCACCCTGCCTCGCGGGCGAGCGCCTCCACCCGGACGGTTCCGCCGGAGCTGTGGATCCGCCGCCATGCCCACGCGACGTCCGTCGCAGAGCCGTTCGCGTCCTCGTTGACTCGCGCGCTCAGCACGTCGTCGAGGATCGCGAACCGGCTCGGCCAGCCCGGCGCCTCCGCGAGCCGCTCTGGCAGCACGGCGAAGTCGTCACCGCCCAGGTCGGCCAGGTCGACGACGTGGCCGGTGAGTTCGGCGGCGGGCACGCCCAGTATCGCGGCCGCACCCGAGGGTTCGAGCGCCAGCTCCATCCCGTATTCGGTGCCGCTGCGCGCGATGAGCACCGGCGCGGTGTGCAGTCCGCCGAGCAGTGCACGGAACTCGCCGGGCGCCTGGTCGCCGCGCGGCATACCCACGATGCGGACCGGCTCGCCCAGACTGATGTTGAGGGTCAGGTGTCCGCTCGGCAGGCCTCGATGGACGGCCCCATCCGCTCGCCGGCCGACCGTCACACCGGTTTCCGAGCCGGACGGCGCAACGCCGGCCGGCGTGATGGCGGACGGCGCAGTGGCGGACCGGTAGCCGACGTACCGCGCCACCCACGGCCGAAGCCGTGGCCGCGGTCGCGCAACGGCCCATCCGTCTCCCACACCGCCGAGCGTGGCAGAAGCGGGCGACGGTCACCAGCGCCGCGGGGAAGGCGCCCGCCGCGGCGGGCCGCGACGTCAGCCCACCGTGACGACCGGTTCCCCCGAACCGTCGACGTCACCGTTCTCCTCGGCGATGCGCATGGCCTCCTCGATGAGGGTCTCGACGATCTGCGCCTCAGGCACGGTCTTGATGACCTCACCCTTGACGAAGATCTGCCCCTTGCCGTTGCCGGAGGCGACGCCGAGGTCCGCCTCGCGCGCCTCACCGGGGCCGTTGACGACACACCCCATGACGGCCACCCGAAGCGGCACCTCCATGCCCTCCAAGCCCGCGGTGACCTCGTCGGCGAGCTTGTAGACGTCGACCTGCGCACGGCCGCACGACGGGCACGAGACGATCTCGAGTTTGCGCGGGCGCAGGTTGAGCGACTGCAGGATCTGCGTGCCGACCTTGATCTCCTCGACCGGCGGCGCCGACAGCGAGACCCGGATCGTGTCGCCGATGCCCTGCCGCAGCAGCGCGCCGAACGCCACGGCGGACTTGATCGTGCCCTGGAACGCCGGTCCGGCCTCGGTGACGCCGAGGTGCAGCGGGTAGTCGCACTGTTCGGCGAGGATCTCGTAGGCGCGCACCATCACGACCGGGTCGTTGTGCTTGACCGAGATCTTCAGGTCGTGGAAGTCGTGCTCGGCGAACAGCGACGCCTCCCACAGCGCGGACTCGGCGAGCGCCTCCGGCGTGGCCTTGCCGTGCTTCTCCAACAGCCGCTTGTCGAGCGAGCCGGCGTTGACGCCGATGCGGATCGGCGTGCCGTGGTCCTTCGCGGCGCGGGCAATCTCCTTGACCTGGTCGTCGAACTTACGGATGTTGCCCGGGTTCACGCGCACACCCGCACAACCGGCCTCGATCGCAGCGAAGACGTACTTCGGCTGGAAGTGGATGTCGGCGATCACCGGGATCTTCGACTTCTGCGCGATCGCGGGCAGCGCCTCGGCGTCGTCGGCGCTCGGGCACGCCACGCGCACGATGTCGCAGCCCGAGGCGGTCAGCTCGGCGATCTGCTGCAGCGTGGAGTTGATGTCCGCGGTGTTCGTCGTGGTCATCGACTGCACCGAGATCGGGTGGTCACTGCCGACGCCGACGGGTCCGACCTGCAGTTGCCGGGTCTTACGCCGTTCGGCCAGTACGGGGGGTGGTGTGCCGGGCAGACCAAGGTCGACGGTCATCGATTCCTCTGCAAAGTCGGCGAACGCGTTCGCTCCCACGATACTCGCGCGCGAATCGGCCACGCGCCGCCGATGACGACAATGACCATCGTCACGGCGTCGAGCTTCGTGTGGTCCCCGCCCGGCCGTAACCTCTGCCGCGGGGCACACCATGACGCCGTGCCCCGCCGGTTCGCGGCCCGCCCGGCACGCGAACCCGGCGGGCCGCGTGCAGTCGGCCCGCGCGCGCCCGCGCCGGTTCATCCCGCCTCGGCAACCCCCACCGAGCGACCATGATCAAGGGAAGATCAGTGGCGCCTTCCCGTCGGCCCGGCCACCGGCCCTCACGGACACGCCCACGCGTGGCCGTGCTCGTGCCCCGAAGGTCATCTTCGGGGCACAGGCGACGATGCGCCCGGACGGACCTATTCGGTGATGCGGATCGGGTTGACCACGTCGGCGGTGATGGTCAGCAGCACGAACGCACCGCCGATGACGACGATGACCATCGTCACGGCGTTGAGCTTCGTGTAGTCCACCGGCCCGGCCGCCGCCTTGCCACGGAGTTTGCGCAGCCAGTCGCGGACACGCTCGTACCAGGTCACCGCGATGTGACCGCCGTCGAGCGGCAGCAACGGCAGCAGGTTGAAGATGCCGACGAAGAAGTTGAGGCTGGCCAGCAGGAAGAAGAACAGCTCCCACAGGCCTTCCTGAGCGGCCTCGCCGCCGATGCGGCTGGCCCCGACGACGCTGATCGGCGTGTTCGGGTCCCGTTCCGCGCCGAAGATCGACTCGACGACCGCCGGCACGCGCTCGGGCAGCTGGAGCAGCCGGTTCCACGTCTCGACCACGAGGTCGCCCGTGAACGCAGCCGTGCCGCCGACCGCGCCCGCGGCGCCGTACTCCCAGCGGTTGGTGAACGTCACGCCGATCGACCCGATGTCGACGAGCCGGGTGGCCTCGGGATTCTCCGGGTCGGAGACCGGCCGTGTGACCTTCTCCACGTCGACGGTCAGCGGAATGACCTCGCCGCCACGCTCGACTCGGAAGTCGGCGGGGCCGGACAGGTTCTGTACCTCGGCCACGACGTCGTTGTAGGTGGGGGTCTCCTGCCCGTTCACGGAGACGATCACGTCGCCCTGCCGGATGCCGCCGTCGCGGGCGGGTGCGGGCGCTCCCGGCTCACAGGTCGGGTTCGTGTACTGCTGGTTGGTGCGCGCGTCCTGGACGCACGACGAGACCTGCGAGATCTCCGGCGTGCCGAACAGGTTCGGCAGGCCCATCGTGACCGCCATCAGGTACAGCACGACGAAGCCCAGCACGAAGTGGGTGAACGACCCGGCGGCCATGACGACGGTGCGCTTCCACGTCTTGAACCGGTACATCGCGCGTGGCCGCTCGTCGTCGGTGACCTCGTCGAGCGCGGTCATGCCGGCGATGTCGCAGAACCCGCCGAAGGGCAGCCACTTCAGGCCGTACTCGGTCTCGCCGCGGCGGAACGAGAACACCGTCGGGCCGAAGCCGACGAAGTAGCGCCGGACCTTCATCCCGAACGACTTGGCGGCGATCATGTGGCCCGCCTCGTGCAACGCCACCGAGATGCAGATGCCGAGCGCGAAGAGCACGACCCCCAGGATGTAGACGAGCACCCGCTACTTTCCTCCGTTACCGATCATCGGTCCCCCGACCTCGCGGGCACGCGCACGTGCCCACTCCTCTGCGGCGAAGACGTCGTCGACGCCCGCGGGTTCGCGGCGCCATTCGTCGGCTGCGGCGACCACCGCACTCACAGTGTCCACGATGGACGTGAAACCGGCGTTGCCGGCCAGGAAGGCTCCCACCAGTTCCTCGTTGGCGGCGTTGAACACGGCCGGCAGGCAGCCGCCCGCGGCACCGGCCTCGCGGGCCAGCTCCACCGCGGGGAACGCCTCACCGTCCAGCGGCTCGAACGTCCACTGCGCAGCGGTGTCCCACCTGCAGGGACTGGCCGCGCCGGGCACCCGGTCCGGCCAGTGCAGCGCCAGCGCGATGGGCAGGCGCATGTCGGGCGGGCTGGCCTGGGCGATCGTCGAACCGTCGGTGAACGTGACCATCGAGTGCACGATCGACTGCGGGTGCACCGTCACGTCGATGCGCTCGCACGGGATGTCGAACAGCAGGTGCGCCTCGATCAGTTCGAGCCCCTTGTTGACGAGCGTCGCCGAGTTGATCGTGATGAGCGGGCCCATCGCCCACGTGGGATGCGCCATGGCGTCGTCGACCGTGACGTCGGCCATCTCCGCCCTGCTGCGCCCGCGGAACGGGCCGCCGGACGCGGTGAGCACGAGCCGGTCGACCTCGTCGGCCCGCCCGCTGCGCAGGGCCTGCGCGAGTGCCGAGTGCTCGGAGTCGACGGGCACGAGCTGCCCGGGGGCGGCGGCACCGAGCACGAGCGGACCGCCCGCGATCAGTGACTCCTTGTTGGCCAGCGCCAGCGAGGCGCCCGTGTCGATGGCGGCGAGCGTCGGCCGCAGCCCCTGCGAGCCGGGCAGACCGTTGAGCACGACGTCGACCCGCTCGGCGTCGATGAGCTCGGTCACGGCGTCGGCGCCCGCGAAGATCCGCGGCAGCGCGAACTCGCCGCGGGCGTAACCGCGCCGCTGCGCCTCGGCGTACAGCGCGAGCTGCAGATCTTCGACGGACGTGGCCCGCGTGATCGCCACCGAGTTCACGCCGTGTTCGATGGCCTGCGCGGCCAGCACCTTCGGATCGGAGCCGCCCGCGGCGATGCCGGCCACCCGGAACAGCTGCGGATTGCGCCCGGCGATGTCGAGTGCCTGGGTGCCGATCGACCCGGTGGAACCGAGGACGAGGACGCTGCGTGGGTAGGTCACGTGGCCATTCTCTCGGACTCCTGACCGCGGCGTGACGGCAGGCATGTGGGATCATGCCTGACGAGCACGAGTCCGAGCACGTGAGGAGCGAACGTGGCTGGCAACGCGGTCGAGAAGCGCACCGACAACGAGGTGAGTTACTCGAACGGGGTCGACCCCCACGAGGAGCCGTCCGCCGAGTGGGGCTGGCACGGCGGGTTCCCCAAGGCCACGCAGGGCGCCGGCTGGTTCACCGTGTTCGCGCTGCTGATCATGCTGATCGGCAACCACGAGAACAACACCGAGAACGTCTGGCTGGTCGGCACGGCCATCGCCATCGCTCTCGGTCTGGTCTACGACCTCAAGCGCCGCCGCACGGCCTGGCGCCGGAACTGAGCAGGACCCCGCGGCCGGCATGACGCACCCGGAGTGACGTCGGCCGGCGACCACTCCTCCTCATCGGCGCACCCTCATGGACGCGCCGCCGCGCGGCTGCGTCCGGGCGCGTGTCCCGCGTTGTCACCGTCGTCGTTGTCACCGTCGTGTCGGGTCCTGTCGCTGCGCTCGACGGATCACGCACGAGGCCACGTGCGAGTCGTCGGCTCCCCCGGATCGCGGAACCGATCAGCGGACAGGGCACGCGAGCGATGCGGGCGGTCTCGTCCGAGCGGCGAGACCAGCTCTGCCCTCGCCACGTGGCGTCGGGGCGGCACTCGACCGACAATGACCGGGTGAGGTCGTCGGACCACCTGACTCGTACGGAGGCGGCGGGACATGGCGAACAAGCGCTCGGACGGCAAGGCCACGATCGACGCGGTGACGGCCGCGCGTAGGCGGAGGCCGGCGACATGACCACCACTCAAGAGCAGACCCCGCTCACCGACCTGGCCCACGAGCTGCTCGGCACCGCACGCGAGCACGATTCCCGGCGCGCTGCCCGGACCATCGCCTCCGGCCCGTCCCAGCGGGCAACGGTCATCGCGCTGGCCGAGGGCGCGCAACTGGGCAAGCACGACGCACCACCGGCCGCGACGCTGCAGGTCCTCGTCGGCCGCGCCCGGTTGCACACCGCCGACCGCGAATGGTCCGTCGAGGCCGGCGACCTCCTGCCGGTGCCGCCCGAACGGCACAGCCTGGACGCCCTCACCGACACTGTCGTGCTGCTGACCGTCGCCCTGCGCTGACGACGCCGCCCCGCGCCGACAACACTGCGTGCACTGCACGGCGGTCACTGCGCCGCGCCGGCAACACTGCCCCGCGCCGACAAACACTGCGCTGCGCCGGCAACACTGCGCTGCGCTGAACAACACTGCCCTGCGGTCACAACGCTGCTTGCGCGGCGGTCACCACGCCGGGCAGCGAACGTCTGCCTGGGGTGAGGACGCCACACGGAAGAACGGCGCAGGGAGAGCACCGCGCTGCGTGGCTACATCGATGGCCTTCGCCGCGCAGGCCGGTCACTCCGTGCCGCCGAGCCGGGCGGCCAGTTCCGACCGGGAGCGGACTCCGAGCTTGCCGTACACGCGAGTGAGGTGGAACTGCACCGTCTTCGTCGACAGATACAGCTCGGCGGCCACCTCCCGGTTGGTCATGCCCTGCGCCACGAGCCGTGAGACGGCCTGTTCCTGCGGGGTCAGCTCACCGGGGTCCCGCTCGGTGCGCGGCGCGCGCACGCCGCCCGCCTTGGTCTCGCGGTCGCAGCGCTCGACGTAGGTCACCGCACCGAGCGCGGCGAACACCTCGCGGGCCGCCGTGAACGCCTCGTCGGCCTCCTTGCGTTTGCCCGCCCGCCGCAGCACCTGGCCGTGGACGAATTCGGTGCGGGCGCGGTCGTAGCGCAGGGGCAGTCCTTCGAGCAGTTCGAGGGCTTCGCCCAACGCGGTGCGCGCCGCGCCGAGGTCGCCGCGGGCGGCGGCGATCCTGCCGCGGGCAGCGCGCAGCCGGGCCCGCGCCGATGCGGGCCCGCGTTCCGCCGCACGCTGTTCGTGCGGGAGGAGGAACGTGTCGGCCTCGTCGACGCGGCCCGCGGCGACGAGCGCGTGCGCGTACATGTCGGCCCACGGCCAGCGGCCCGGTTCGTCGTCGACCGAACTGCGCGCCCACGGCTTCGTCAACGGCCGCAACGCCCGCAGCACGCCCGCGGGGTCGGCCTTCACCTCGGCCACCAGTGCGTGCGCCAGGTATGAGGGCACCTGCATGATCTCGTAATCGCGCGGCCCGGCGTCGACGCGCTGCATCATCGCCTCGACGGCATCCCATTCACCACGCAGCGCGTGCACGGCGACCGCCGACCAGTGCAGCAGCGGCCCGGTGACGGCGATACCGCTGCGGTCGAGCACGTCCTGCGCGGCGTGCACCGTGCGCAGCGCCTCGTCCCACTCACCGGTGAGGAACTGCGTCCGCGCCAGCCACCCGCGCGCCCACAACGACACGCGGGTCGACCCGCCCAGGACGGTCGTCGGGACGCCGAGTTCCAGGTCGGTTCGCGCGTCGTCGAGCGCGTCGCGGCCGAGCCCCAGCCAACCGCGTCCCATCACGATCCGCTGCCACTGCGCTCCCGAGGGCACGAGGTCGGCCAGCTCGGAGTAGGCCGCGGCCGCCTCGTCGCCCCGGCCGGTTCCCGCGAGGCCGAGACCTCGGATGGCCGCCGCCTCCACCGTGGTCGGATCGTGCTCGCCCGCCAAGGCGATCGCCCGGTCGGCCCAGGTCACGAGGTCCTCGGCGTGGCACCGGCACAGGCAGTGCAGCACGTATCGCTGGGCGATCACCGCGGCGACGCCCGGTTCGCGGTCGGAGTTGACGAGGCGCCACGCCCGGTCGAGCCGCGCCTGCGCCTCGGCCGGCCTGCCCCGCACGACGGCGAGATACCCCAGCACGGCGTTGCGCAGCGGGGTCTCCCGCAGCCCCTCGACCTCGGGGACGAGCGCGCCCGCTCCCAGGGCGTCCCCCGCCCCGATCAGCGCGTCGACGGCACGTGTCATACGGCGTTCGCGGACGAGTCGGTCCTCGGTGAGCCTGCCCGCGTCGCTCAGC
The DNA here is from genome assembly GCF_014195435.1 of Prauserella sediminis. NCBI lineage: Bacteria > Bacillati > Actinomycetota > Actinomycetes > Pseudonocardiales > Pseudonocardiaceae > Prauserella > Prauserella sediminis. The sequence continues at coordinate 293,063 of NZ_JACIBS010000001.1, forward strand.
AGGGACGCGGCGACACCCCACGCGCCTTCCTCGGCGTGGTCGGCGGCCAGCGCGTCGAGCCTGTCGGCGAGCGCCGCGTCAGGAACGGGCGTGGCCGCGACGAGCAACCGCGTCTGCTGCACCGGATCGTCGACGAGCTCGGCGGCCCGCGTGCGCAGTTCCGCTGCCGCCGCGTGCCCCAGCGTCGCCAGCACGGCCGCACGCACCATGGGGTCGGCGGGACCGAGCTCGGTGAGTCCGCGCGGCCCGGTGCGCACGAGACCACTGGCACAGGCCTCGTCGGCGACGTCGAGCAGGCCGCCCGGGCCGTCGCCGAGCCCCGCCAGCAGCGCGACGTCACGGACCGCGGCGCCCTGTCCGAGCACCGCCGCGGCGTCGATGAGCCTGCGGGCCTGCGCGGAACAGCGCTCCCGAGCGGCGGCCACGCGCCGGACGACCGCGGCGGGTGCGGGCAGGTGCGGGTCGAAACGGCGCCACGTGTCCGCCGGCACCTCCGTGAGCAGCTCGACGACGTGCGCCGGGACGCCGGACGTGTGCCGGGCCAGCTGTTCGGCCATGGCCCGTGACAGCACGATGCCGTGAGCCGCGGCGAGATCGGCCACCTCGCGGACGTCGAGAGCGGGCAGGTGCACGACCGTCGTCGTCGCCTGGCGCAGCACGTCCCGGTCGGTGGTGCGCGTCGCGGCGACCACCAGCAGCCTCGCCGTCGAGTGGTACCGCACCGCGGAGACCAGTGCCCGCAGGGACTCCTCGTCGGCCCACTGCGCGTCGTCGACGAGCAGCAGCGTCGCGGGACCGTCCTCGCCGGGGTTCCCGGCTGCGATCGGGTCGTCACGTCCCGGCTCGCCGGCCACGGTTCCGGGACGCCGGGCATCACCGGCATCGGGGTCGGGGTCGGCGAGTGCTGCGATGCGGGCGGCCACGTCGGGAATGCCGGAAGGACTGCCGAGGCCGCGGACGAGCTGGCCGGCGACGCCGAACGCGCGTTCCGTCTCCCACGACACGCCCGCAGCGCGGTGCACCGGTCCCGTGTGCCGGGCGGCGAGCGCCGCGAGCAGGGCCGTCTTGCCGGTACCCGCACCGCCGGTGACGACCGCGAATCCGGGTTCGGCCGCGGCGGCCCTGCCGAGAGCCCGTTCGAGGGTGCTCAGCGCGCGGTCCCTGCCGATCAGGGCTGCGGCCTCGTCGCTCACGCTCGCACTGTATCGCCCGGAAGGCCCGGCACCGGTTCGCCGATCCGGTGCTCCGCGCCGCCGTACGCCCCGCGACGCGGCGTCACGGGCCGCCGCTCCCCCGGCCACGGCACCATCGAACACAGCGCTGTGGGAGGCGGCGCCCCTGGACACGGCGCCTCTGGATACAGCGCCTCTGGACACGGCGCCCCTGGATACGGCGCCTCTGGACACGGAACCACCACCCGTCACGCCGACCATCTCCGCAACGCTGCGAGGCCGCGGCCGGACCGCCGCGGCCTCGCAGGTCGCTGCGCCCTCAGACCGGCTCGGGCTGGCCCACCTGGGCCGTGGCCTCGTGCGCCGTCTCGTGGGCGGGACGGGGAACCAGCATCGTCACGAGCGCGGCGAGGAGAGCGATGCCGGCGAAGATGTAGAACGCCGCCATCCCACCGAGACCGGCACCGACGAGCAGACCACCGATGACCGGTCCGCCGATGCCGCCGAGTCTGCCGAATCCGGCGCACCACGCGACACCGGCGCCGCGGGCCCGCGTCGGGTAGTAGTTCGACACGAGGCCGTAGATGAGCACCTGGGTGCCGATCGTGCCGGTACCCGCCACGGCCACGGCCAGCAGGAGCACGACCAGCGGCAGGTCCAGTGGCAGCAGCGCCAGCGTGATCGCGGCCAGCACGAACGTCGTGCTGACGACGCGTTTCGCGCCCGTCCGGTCCGCCCACGCGGAGGCGAGCAGACCGCCGACGATCGCGCCGCCGTTGAGCACGAGCAGGAACGCCAGCGAGTAGCTCTCGCCGTAGCCGCTGGCACCCATGATCTCCGGCAGCCACGTGTTGAGCCCGTAGGTCAGCAGCAGTCCGGCGAAGCTCATCGTGCCGAGCAGCATGGTCGGCCACGCGAGTGCGCGGGTGGCCAGCGCGGGGAATCCGACCCGCCCACCGGTGGAGCCGGTCTCCGGGAGCAGCTGCATGCCGGTGCGATCGGCCACGGCTCGCGCCTGTTCGTGCCTGCCCCGCGACGCAAGCCACTGCGCCGATTCGGGCAGCTTCATCAGCGCGAGCGGCAGCACGGTGACGATCGGCACCGCGCCGATCCAGAACAGACCCCGCCAGCCGATGACGTCGGTCAGTGCCAGCGCCAGCAGGGAGGCGAGCACGCCGCCGGCGGGGATCCCGCTGTAGACGATCGCGTTGAGGCGGTTGCGCTGGTGGGTCGGGGCGAACTCGGCGACGATCGCGCCGACGGTACCGACGAGTGCGCCCACGCCGATGCCCGTGAAGAACCGGCCGATGCCGAACAGCATGACGCTGGTCGTCATGGCGGTGAACGCCATGCCCAGTGAGAACCACGCGAGGTTGAGCAGCATGATCCGGCGGCGGCCGACGAGGTCGCCGAACGTGCCGGCGGCGAGAGCGCCGACCAGCACGCCGATGAGGGCGTAGCTGCCGAGCGCCCCGCCCTGCTGCGGGCTGATCGCGCCGAGATGGCTGGGGTCGTCGAGCAGGATGGGCAGGACCGTGCCGTACACGACCAGGTCGTAGCCGTCGAAGACCAGGGAGATCGCGGACAGGGCGACCACCCAGAAGACGGTGCGCCGGCGCTTCGTTGCGTCGGAGTCGGACATTCTGAGCTCCCGGGGAGAGGAAGGGGATGTCGATCACTGCGGTGCGCCGCGTGGCGCGACGCCGGGCCGCGTCGGCCCGCTGTGGCGGGCGTGAACGGCGGGAATACGGGTTCGGCTGCGGGTACGGCGGGGATCGCCCGGCCGGCCCAGTGACCCTTCCGCGGCGGAGGCCGTGCCGGCCGCCGCCGCGGAAGGTCAGCCCTGGTCGCCGCCTGCGACGGGCACGACGGTGCCGGTGACGTAGGCGGCCTCGTCCGAGGCGAGGAAGGCGATGACGGCGGCCTGTTCGTCGAGGGTGCCGTAGCGCTTCAACAGCGAGGAGTCGACGGTCTGGTCGATGTGGGCCTGGAACCAGGCCTTCTCCTGGTCGGTCTGCGGGGCGTCGCCGCCGCGAGGGATCCGGCGTGGCGGTGCCTCGGTGCCACCCGGCGCGGTGGCGACGACACGGATGCCGGCGTCGGCGTACTCCATGGCCAGCGACTCGGTGATCGCGTTGATCCCGCCCTTGGCCGCCGAGTACGGGATGCGGTGGATGCCGCGGCGGGCCACCGACGAGACGTTGACGACCGTTCCCCCACCCTGGCGCACCATCTCCGGCAGCGCGGCCCGGCACGACCACAGGGTCGTCATGAGCGAGCGGTTGATCTCGGCCTGGATCTGCTCGGCGGTGAACTCGGTGTAGGGCTTGAACCACATCGCGCCGCCGACGTTGTTGATCAGCACGTCGATGCGGCCGAACTTCTCCAGCGCCGCGGTGACCACCGACTGCGCGCCCTCGTAGGTTTCCAGGTCGGCGAGCACGGCGTGTGCCTGGCCGCCTGCCGTGACGAGGTCGTCGGCGACGCCGGTGACGAGGTCGGAACGGTCGGCCAGGACGACCTGTCCGCCTTCGGCGCCGATCCGCCTGGCCGCACGTTCGCCGATGCCCTGGGCGGAGCCCGTGACGACCACGACCTTGCCGTCGAACCGGCCGGGCGAGACGAACGCGGGCCGCTTGGCGTGCTGGGCGTCCTTCATGGCACGCCGGGTGGTGGCCTTCGACCGCGCGGCGTGCTCGGCGACGAGCGAGCGGGCGGCCTGCCGGTCGCCGGCCTCGAACGCCTCGACGATGTCGAGGTGGTCCTGTGTGCAGCGGGGATCGCACCACGTGGCGTCGCGCAGCACCTCGTCCATGTGGCCTTTGACGCCGAGGGCGCGGTAGGCCTGGAGCAGGTGGTCGTTGCCGGTCAGGGTGAACAGGTAGTCGTGGAAGGCCGCGTTGGTCTCGGTGTACGCGGCTGCGTCGACGAACCGGTCACCGTCCACGTAGGGCACGGTCGCCTCTGCCAGCAGCCGGAATCCGGACACCTGCTGCGAGGTGAGCCTGCCGATGGTGAGTTCGACGGCGCCGAGTTCGAGTGCCTGCCGCGCGTCGAACACGGCGTCAGACTCGTGCACCGAGGGGTGCTCCTCGCCGATCTCGTAGCCGTCCGCCGTGGCCGTGACCGGAGCCGCCGGCGCGGTGGTGGCGGTCGTGACGGCGGGGGCGGACGCGACGGCCACGGGCGCGGCGGACGCCGGTGCGGCGACGGGAGCGATCGTGTCGTCGGCCGCGTGCATCTCCTGCCCGGCGATGGCGCGGGCGGTGCCTGCGGGCAGGAGGTCCTCGCCGGGGTCGCGGTCGAGCGGCTGCCCTCCGCCGCTCGGCCAGATGGGCTGACGGGCGATGGCACGCATGGTGTCGGCCTCGTCGGCTGCGGCCGGGGCCGTGGCGACGCCTGCTCCGACCGGTTCGGCGGTGGTGCCGGGGAAGGTGTCCTGACCCGCGATGCGGCGGCCCTCGCCGGCGCCGAGGTGGACAGCTTCGAGGAGTGGTTCCGGTTCGAGGGCGAGGACGGCGCTGTCCATGGTTGCCTCCGGTGCGGTCGGGTCGTGCCCGTCGCCGACGCCGGTGTCGCCGTCGGCGGTGTCAGTGGTCTCGGGCGCGGCTGCGACGGCGAACTTCTCGTAGTAGATGCCGGTGGGTTCGATGCCGCGTTCGGTGAAGTGGGTGCGAACGGCCTCGACCATGGGCGGCGGGCCGCACAGGTAGACGGCGACGTCGCCGCCGTAGAGGTGCTCGTCCCGGATCAGGCTCATGACGTAGCCCTGGTTGGGCGCGGTGCTCGCCGGGTCGGCGACGACATAGTCCCAGGTCAGTTGGGGCAGTTGGGCGGCGAGCTCGGCGATGGTGCCGAGTTCGACGACGTCGTCGTCGGTGCTGGCGCCGTAGATGAGGTGCACGGGACGCCTCGATCCGGTGGCGGCCATGGTGCGCAGGATGGACAGGATCGGTGCGAGGCCGGTGCCGCCTGCGAGCAGCAGGACGGGCCGGTCGGTTTCGCGGAGGAAGAAGCTGCCGTGGGGACCGGTGACGGTGAGCCGGTCACCGACAGCGGCGCGGTCGGTGAGGTAGTCCGACATGACGCCGCCGGGGGCGAGCTTCATCAGGAACGTCAGGGATTTCTCGTCGGGCCCGTTGCTGAACGAGTAGCTGCGGGTCTCGTCGGTGCCGGGCACGGCGATGTTGACGTACTGCCCGGGGAGGAAGGCGAGGTCGTCGCGCTGTGGGGTGTCGAGAGTGAGCGCGACGGTCGTGGGCGAGAGCCGGTCGAGGCCGGTGACGGTGGCTTCGAACGTGCCGGCCTGGGTTTTGGCGACCTCGGACGTGGTGGCGATGCGGAGGACGAGGTCGGACTTTGGGGTCATGCTGCAGGGCAGCACGTAGCCTTGCGCGGCTTCGCCGTCGGTGAGGGCGTCGTCGAGGTAGTCGCCGCCATTGAAGTCGCCGGATTCGCAGAACGCTTTGCAGGTGCCGCAGGCGCCGTCACGACAGTCGAGCGGGATGTTGATCCGCTGCCGGTAGGAGGCGTCGGCGACGGTCTGGTCCGGCTCGCACGTGATGAAGCGGGTGACACCGTCCTCGAAGGACAGCGCTACTTGGTGACTCACAACAGCTCCTAGGAAAAAACTCGACCCGGCGCCCGATCAGCGCTGCCTGCCCTCTCGGAGGGTCGTCAAGCGATACGGCCGGAAACCACGTACACGGCAGGCGTCAGCGCGCCCGCAGCCCGCACAGCGGGACCCTCGCTCGCCCATTCGGGCGCGGCCCGTCTACGGACTGTCCACGCTCGCCCGCCGGCACCGCCGCGGGTTCTGAGCGTGTTTCTGGCGAGGACAGCTCCGACGTGGTGAATTGGACATTCATGAGGAGGTGACCCCGGAGCCAGAAACACGCTCAGGTTCCGCCACTGGCACCGTCAAGCAACGCAACCACGGACAATCATTAAATGTGGTAGATGTCGACGACGTGGTGGATGTAATCGTTCTTGAGGATGACCGTCTTGCGGCGGATGAGTGGTGATTCGCCGGAGAAGTCGATCGTGTAGAACGAGGTTCCGTAGTAGGGGTCCACGGTGTTGTAGCGGAAGTACATCGTGTGCCAGTTGAATCTGATGTCGACGAGGTCGCCGCGGCGTTCGATGACTTCGACGTTGCTGATGTTGTGGCTGGTGCGTGGTTCCGGAATGGAGGTCGCACTTGAGCGTTCGGTGCGAATGCGGAACACGCGGTCTTCGAGGCCACCCTTGTTGGGGTAGTAGATGAGCGACAGTTCCCGCTGGGGGTTTTCGGTGAGTTTGTCGTTGTCGTCCCAGCAGGGCATCCAGTAGACGACGTCGTCGGCGTAGCATTCGAGCCATTTCTCGAATTCACGGTCGTCGAGATAGCGGGCTTCGCGGTAGAGGAATTGTTCGATGTCGTTCTGGGTGATGTGTTTGGTGCGCGCACCGACGTCGGCACTGTCGGTGGTGGTGTCGGTGGTGGCAGTCATGTCGGAAGGCCTCCTCGTGGCTGGTCGGGCGTCGGGGAACCTCAGGCGTCGCTGTCGCCGGATGCTTCCTTTTCGACGGCGGCGCGCATGGTTTCGGCCCAGTAGCCGTGCTGCACGGGGTAGAGCCCTTCGTCCTCGTTGCGCTGCCCTGCCGAGATGACGCCCGGCATGTCGAGTGCGGTGGCGACCTCGTCGGGACCGCCCAACCAGTGCTCCGCGCCGCGGCTCATGTCGTTCCAGGGCGCGGCGGTGGCGCGGAAGGTGAGCTGGCAGGAGCGGAACTCTTCGAGGTCGTCGGGGGTGGCCATGCCGCTGGCGTTGAAGAAGTCCTCGTACTGGCGGATGCGCCAGGCGCGCGATTCGTCGCTTTCACCCTTGGGCGCGATGCAGTAGATGGTGACTTCGGTCTTGTCCGGCGCGATGGGACGGAAGTGGCGGATCTGGGTGGAGAACTGGTCCATCAGGTAGACGTTCGGGTAGAGGCAGAGGTTGCGGGACCCCTTGACCATGAACTCGCCCTTGGCGTCGCCGAACTTCTCCTTGAGTTCGTCCATTCGCGGCCACAGTGGACGGTCCTGGGGGTTTCCGGCCCAGGTCCACAGGCACAGGTGGCCGTTGGGGTAGGACCAGTAGCCGCCGCCGGACTTGCCCCAGCTGCCGGCGTCGAGGGTCTTGGTCTCGTTCTTCGACTCCCCGGTGTTGCGGCGGGAGGTGGTGGCGGCGTAGTTCCAGTGGGTGGCGGTGACGTGGTAGCCGTCGGCGCCGTTCTCGGCCTGAACCTTCCAGTTGCCGTCGAAGGTGTAGGTGGAGGCACCGCGGAGGACCTCGAGGCCTTCGGGCGACTGGTCCACGAGCATGTCGATGATCTTCGTGGTGTCGCCGAGGTGCTCGGTCAACGGAAGCACGTCGGGGTTGAGGCTGCCGAAGAGGAAGCCGCGGTAGGACTCGAAGCGGGCGACCTTGGTGAGGTCGTGTGAGCCGTTCTGGTCGAAGGACTCGGGGTAGCCGGCGCCGTCCGGGTCCTTGACCTTGAGGAGCTTGCCGTCGTTGCGGAACGTCCAGCCGTGGAACGGGCAGGTCAGCGTGGTGCGGTTGTCGGTCTTGCGTCGGCAGAGCATCGCGCCGCGGTGTGCGCACGCGTTGATGAGGCAGTGCAGTTCGCCCTGCTTGTCGCGGGTGATCACGACGGGCTGCCGGCCGATGTAGGTGGTGAAGTAGTCACCGGGGTTGGGCAGTTGGCTGTCGTGGGCGAGGTAGATCCAGTTGCCCTCGAAGATGTGCTTCATCTCGAGTTCGAAGATCTCCTCGTCGGTGAAGATCCGCCGGTTGGCGCGGTACACACCGGCTTCGCGGTCTTCGACGACGGCGTCGGCGAGAACGTCCGACACGTGGTCAAGGGTCTCGGTCATTGAGTCCTCCTGAAGCCGTTCGGCTCTGAGTCGGCGGGGTGTTCCGACTGTGACAGCGCCGTTAACGGGGGCAAACAAGGCAAATGCCCAGTCCTGACCCAGGGGGATATTGATCGCCTGTGTTTATCAATCATGCGCAAACAAGTCCTTGTCATAGATGAATGCCGCTCCTTACCGTGGTGAATCGGCCCAGTTCGCAGGTGACGGGCCGGGTCAGCAGGAAGGAGGCGCGGCATGGAGCTTCGCCATCTGCGCTATTTCGTCGCGGTGGCCGAAACCTGCCACTTCGGCCGTGCCGCCGAGCGGCTGCGGCTGGCCCAGCCCGCGCTGTCCCATGCGATCCGCCAGCTGGAGGCGGAGCTGGGCGCGACACTGTTCGCCCGCACCACCCGCCAGGTCAGCCTGACCCCGGCGGGAGAGTTCTTCCTCGCGGAGGCGCAGCGGGTGCTCGACACGCTGGCGGACAGCGTGCACGGCGTGCGGCAGATCGCCGGGGGCAGGCTCGGCCTGCTGCGCATGGGGTTCACGGGCACGGCCGCGTTCTCGCACCTGCCCCGGATCGCGCGGACGCTGAAACGTGACCTGCCCGAGGTGGCGCTCGACGTCAACGCCGACCTGCTCACCCCCGCCCAATGCGATCTGCTCCGGTCGGGCGATCTCGACCTCGGCATCCTGCGCCCGCCGGCCCACGGCGAGCACATCGAGCTGCGCGTCGTGGAGTCCGAACCGCTGATCCTCGCCGTTCCCGCCGATCACCGGCTCGCCCACGAACCCGTCGTGGCGACACCGGACCTGCGCACCGAGGGGTTCATCGGGTACGCGAGCAAGGATTCCGTGGTCAACGACGCCGTGACCCGCAGCTGTGAGGCCGCGGGATTCACGCCGCAGCGCGAGCACCAGGCCGCGGGTACGGCGGTGCTGTTGTCCCTGGTCGCGGGCGGGCTCGGCATCGCGATGGTGCCGACGTCGGCGCGCGCCCTGCCGCTCGAAGGCGTCGTGTTCCGCGATCTCACCGATGCGGGCAGCGTCGAACTCGCACTCGCCTGGCACACAGGCAACGACTCCGCGCTGGTGCGCTCGGTCGTCGACGTGCTCGAACCCGCCCTCACCTCCCCCGGCACCGTCCCCACGGCCACCACCGCCGATGCCCCGAATCCCGAGGGAAGTCCATGAAGATCACGCAGATCGAGGCGATCCCGTTCGCCATCCCGTACCGCAAGCCGCTGAAGTTCGCCTCCGGCGAGGTGCACGCGGCCGAGCACGTGCTGGTGCGGGTGCACACCGACGACGGCGTCGTCGGGGTCGCCGAGGCCCCACCCCGGCCGTTCACCTACGGCGAGACTCAGACCGGCATCATCGCCGTGATCGACCAGATCTTCGCGCCGCAGCTGACCGGGCTGAGCCTGCTCGAGCGCGAGACGATGCACGCGCGGATGCACCGCACCGTCGGCAATCCGGCGGCGAAGGCGGCGATCGACATGGCCGTCTGGGACGCGCTCGGGCGCAGTCTCGACGTCGGCGTGAGCGAACTGCTCGGCGGGTATACCGACCGGATGCGTGTCTCGCACATGCTCGGATTCGACGAACCTGCGGCGATGGTGGCCGAGGCCGAGCGCATGCGCGAGGACTACGGCATCACGACGTTCAAGGTGAAGGTCGGGAGGCGTCCCGTGTCGCTCGACACCGCCGTGGTGCGGGCGCTGCGCGAACATCTCGGCGAGGACGTCGAGTTGTACGTCGACGGCAACCGCGGGTGGACCGCGGCGGAGTCGGCCAAGGCCATGCAGCAGATGTCCGATCTGGACCTGCTGTTCGCCGAGGAGCTCTCCCCTGCCGACGACGTGCTGGGCCGGCGCTGGCTCGTGTCCAGATTGGACGTTCCGTTCATCGCCGACGAGTCCGCGGTCACCGCCGCCGACGTCACCCGCGAGATCCTGGGCGGCTCGGCCACCGCGATCAACATCAAGGTGGCGCGCAGTGGGTTCACGCTCGCGCAGCGGACCCACCACCTGGCCGAAGGGCTGGGCCTCGAAGTCGTGATGGGCAACCAGATCGACGGCCAGCTCGGGTCGATGTGCACGGTCGCGTTCGGCGCGGCGTTCGAACTCACCGCGCGGCGAGCCGGTGAGTTGTCGAACTTCCTGGACATGAGCGACGACCTGCTCACCGAACCACTGCAGATCTCCGGCGGCGAACTCGCCATCCGGCCCGGCACGGGCCTCGGCGTCGAGATCGACCCCGACAAACTCGCCCACTACCGGCAGGACGTCTGAGTCCCGGCCGCAGGAGCTCCCGACACTGGAATCAAGGAGGATCCCATGACCACCGTTCCCGCCGAACCCACCGCCGCGGCCGCCGGCGCCAACGCCACCGCGCACTTCACCAGCGACAAGAACCCATACGAGGCCGTCAAGGACGTCCCGCCGGCGCGGGTCGACAGGCTCGCCAAGCGGGTGCTGACGGCGATCCACGACACGATCCGCGAGGAGAAGGTCACCTACGACGAGTACAACGCGCTCAAGGCGTGGCTGATCCAGGTCGGAGAGGACGGCGAGTGGCCGCTGTTCCTCGACGTGTGGGTCGAGCACGTCGTCGAGGAGGTGGCCACCGAGCACCGTGAGGGCAGCAAGGGCACGATCGAGGGGCCGTACTACGTCCCGGACGCTCCCGAGTGCGCCGAGAACGGTGTCGGCACGATCCCGATGCGCGAGGACGAGCAGGGCACGAACCTGACCTGGACCGGCACGGTCACCGCCACCGACGGCACGCCGCTGGAAGGCGCCAAGGTCGAGGTGTGGCACGCCGACAACGACGGCTACTACAGCCAGTTCGAGCCGAGCCAACCGCAGTGGAACCTGCGCGGCACGTTCTCCGTGGGCGAGGGCGGCCGGTTCGAGATCACCACGATCCAGCCCGCGCCGTACCAGATCCCGACGGACGGCTCCTGCGGCAAGCTGATCGCCGCCGCGGGCTGGCACGCCTGGCGGCCGGCCCACCTCCATGTGAAGGTCTCCGCGCCGGGCCACGAGCTGCTGACCGCGCAGCTGTACTTCCCCGGCGACGAGCACAACGACGACGACATCGCCTCGGCCGTGAAGCCGGAGCTCATCCTCGACCCGAAGCCGGCAGGCGACGGTTCTGCCACGGTCGACTACGGCTTCGTACTCGACCCGGTCGAGGCCTGACGTCGGTTCCCGACGCGGTTCGGCCTCCGGCACCCGAAGGCACCGGAGGCCGAACCGCGTCGCCGAACACACCCACTCGCGCGGTCGAGACCGACGACCTGTTCGCTGCCGCGCACGTTCACCGCCCGGCGATGCGGTCCCGGTAGAAAGTCGTGATGTGGTCGGCGACCAGGTTCGCGGCCAGTTCCCCGCTGCCCTTCTCGATCGCGCGGTAGATCGCCTCGTGCTCGTCGACGAGGCCGTCGGCAGCCGCACGCCAGTCCTCCAGCTGCGCGAACGTCTCGGCCATCTCGTGTTCGACGGCACCGCGCAGGGCCTGCATCAGATCGACGGCCAACGCATTGCCGGAGATCCGGGCGATGCTCACATGGAATTCCGTGTCCAGCGTGTTGAACTGGTACGGATCGGAGTCGGTGGAGCGCATCTGGTCCAGCAGCTCCACGAGGTGACGCAGGTCGTCGTCGGTGCGGACGGACGCGGCCCCACGGGCCGCGCTGCGCTCGAGTTCGACCCGGGTGTCGACCAGGTCGGACAGACTGATCCTGGCTAGTGCAATGTGCAGCCGCAGCAGGTTCGTCATCGCAGGAGTGGATGTGGCGGTGATGACCGAGCCCGCGTCCTGTCCCGAGCCCGTGCGCGACTCGACGATGCCCATGGCCTCGAGCGCACGTAACGCCTCGCGCACGCTGGTCCGGCTGACTCCGAGCATGTTCACCAGCTCACGCTCACTCGGCAAGCGTTCGCCCGCGCTCAGGGTGCCGTCGAGGATCTTCTGCTGGATCTGGGCCAGTACCTGCTCATGAGTACGGACCCGACGGACCGGCTCCCACGCCGCGTCGCTGGTCACGATCGGCTCCCGGTGCTGAACATCATCGTGGTGCCTCCCTCTGGGTTCGAGCGACCCAATCAAGGACGGGCACGGAGGGAGGGTCTGCCTCCGGGGCCGCCGCGCGGCGCCCCGATCACAGTGGCGCGACCGGTCCGGGTTCTCACCGGAATTCCTCAACTCCGCGATCTGTCACTCGAGGTAATCAGAACAGCATGGGTCTGTCAATGTGACCACTCTGTTGGTCCGACCACACCCCCACAGACTCCCAACGGCACCTGGCGCTGCTCTTCCCGGTCGATGCGGGCAGCCGACGCGAGCAACAGGTCGGCGAGAACGCTCAGATACTCGGCCGCTCCGCCGGTCACCGTCCGTGATGCCCGCACCGTGGTCATGCGCGCCAGCTTGATCAGCCCGACCGCCGAGTTGAAGCCGGCCGACACACTGAACCCGGGAGGCAGCTCCGGTGGGAGCGGATTCTCGGCCAGTACCCGCCGAATCCGCGCGCTCGACGGCGCCTCGCCGTCACCGTCGAGCGCGTCACCGAGCCGAAGCAGCTCCAGCTGGATCCCGCCCAGTACCACCTCGAGATCGGCGGGCACGTCCATCGTCGACAGTGCCGCACCGAGTGTCGCGTTCGCCTCGTCGACGGCATCCCTCGCGGCCGTCACGACGGCACCATCCACGAGAGCACCGGGGTGGACTGCAGGTAGACGAGAATGCACATCAACGGCACGAACAGCGCCGATGCCGCCAGCACCTTCCGGAACAGTTCGCCCTCCCGCCCCGCGAGGCCGACCGCACTGGCACCGATGGCGAGATTCTGCGGGCTCACCATCTTGCCCAGCACGCCACCACTGGTATTGGCCGAGGCCATAAGGACGGGGTCGAGTCCGGCGCCAGATGCGGCGCTGACCTGCAATGCGCCGAAGAGCGAATTGGCCGACGTGTCGGATCCGGTCACAGCGGTGCCGAACCAACCGAGCAACGGCGACAGGAACGCGAATGCGCCGCCTGCCCCTGCCAGCAACAGACCGAGCGTCGCGGTCTGACCCGACATGTTCATCACGTACGCGAGCGCGAGCACCGCCATGACCGTCACACCTGCAGTGCGGAGCTGCAGCACGGTATCCCCGAACGCGCGCGCCGATTGACGCAGCGACACCCCGAGCATCGGAATCGACAGAAGACCTGCGACGAACAACACCGTCCCGCTGCTGGCCAGCCAGTCGAACTTGTACTCGGCGAGGCTGAGTGGCTGCCCCTCGGAGTCGACGACATGGAGGCCGGGCCAGTCGAATGCAACGGTCGTGTGATCGAGCAGATCCGCGACCACCGGTACGGCAGCCACCGAGAACAGCACGATGATCATTGCGTACGGCGCGAACGACCGCAGTCGCTCGAGACGTGTGTCGGGCAGTTCCACGGCGGTCTCCACAGTGGTGACGGCCCCGCCGCCCACCGGTCCGGCACCGGCATCGTCGACGGACGCGGTCCCTCCCGTGTCCGCCATCGGTTCGGCCGCGGGCCGGTCACGCATCCGCACGACCAGAAGCACTGCGGCCGCGGACGCGAGCGCCGCGACGATGTCGGTCAGCTGCACCGCGCCGTAGTTCGCCATGAGGTACTGCGCGATGGCGAAAACCGCACCACACACCAGTGCCTCGCGCCATGTCTCCCGTAACCCGCGCTTGCCGTCGAGCACGACGACCAGCACGAGCGGCACGATCAGCGCCAGCACCGGCACCTGCCGCCCCGTCATCGCCGACAGGTCGTCCAGGGGCAAGCCGGTGACCTTCGCCAACGTGATCACCGGCAGCGCCACAGCACCGTAGGCCACCGGCGCCGTGTTGGCGATCAACGCGACGGTCGCGGCCTTGACCGGTTTGAGCCCGACGGCCACCAACATCACGGAACAGATCGCGACCGGGGCCCCGAACCCCGCCAACGCCTCGAGCAACGCTCCGAACGAGAACGCGATGATGATTCCCTGCACTCGCTGGTCGTCGCTGATGCGCGCGAAGGCGCGCCGCAAGACGTCGAAGTGTCCCGACACCCGTGTCATCTGGTAGATCCAGATCGCGTTCACCACGATCCACAGCGCAGGGAACAGACCGAACGCCGCACCTTCGAGCGCCGAGTTCACGGCGGTGAAGGGCGGCATCCCGTACGCCGCCACGGCGACCATAATGGACAGTCCTAGCCCGATCAGGGATGCGAGCCACGCGCGCATTCGGAACACGCCCAGCAACACGAACAGGGTCAGCAGCGGAAGTGCCGCGACGAGCGCGGACCATCCCAGACTGCCCCACAGCGGATCGGGAACCTGTTGGTACATGACGACCTCCGGCGACTCTCGACGTTGAGAGGGGACGGTGGAGCTGAGCTGGGTCAGAACACGGGAGTCTCCGTGTAGGTGCCGAACACGTCGCGCAGTGCACCGGTGATCTCGCCCATCGAAAGATGCGCCTTCACGGCCTCGATCGTCGCCGGCATCAGGTTCGCCGACGGATCGGCCGCCACGCTGAGCAGCTGCTCCATCGCGGATTTGGCGCGCTCCGGATCCCGGACGTCCCGAACCTGTTTGAGCCGCGAGATCTGCCGGGCCTCCGATTCCGGGTCGAGTTCGTGCGTCTCGATCTTCTCGGCCCCGCCCGCATCGACGTGCTTGTTCACGCCGATGACCGGCCGATCGCCGGACGCTTTACGACGCGCGAACTCGTAGGCGCTGTCCGAGATCTCACGCTGGAAAAAGCCCTGTTCGATCGCCGCGACCACGCCGCCGAGCTCCTCGATCTTCGTGAAGTAGTCGGCGATGCCCTCCTCCAGCCGGTCGGTCAGGCGCTCGACGTAGTAGGAACCGCCCAACGGGTCGATCACGCTGGCCACCCCGGTCTCGTCGGCGATGATCTGCTGGGTACGCAGCGCGATCTTCATCGCCTGTTCGCTCGGGATGGTGTACGCCTCGTCCAGTCCGTTGGTGTGCAGCGACTGCGCACCCCCGAGCACCGCCGACAGCGCTTGGAGCGCCGTGCGGACGATATTGTTCATCGGCTGCGGTTTCGTCAGGGTCGCGGCCGCAGTCTGCGCATGGAAGCGCAACCGCATGGACGCCGGATCCTTCGCGCCGAACGTCTCCTTCATCATGCGCGCATAGAACCGCCGCACCGCACGGAATTTCGCCACTTCCTCGAACAGGTCCGCCTGGCTGACGAAGAAGAAGGACAGCCGCGGAGCGAACGCGTCGACGTCGAGTCCGGTCGCCAGGGCATCGGCTACGTACGCCTTGGTGATCGCCATGGTGAAGGCGATCTCCTGCTGTGCGTTCGCACCGGCCTCGCTGATGTGATAGCCGCTGATGTTCACCGGGTTGTAGCGCGCCATGTTCTCAGCGCAGTAGCCGATCGTGTCCCGCACGATCCGCATACTGGGTTCGACGGGGAAGATCCATTCCTTCTGTGCGACGTACTCCTTGAGGATGTCGTTCTGGATGGTTCCCGACAGCTTGTCGAGGTCGTAGCCACGCTCCTCGGCAACGGCGACGTACATCGCCAGCAGAATCCAGGCCGACGGGTTGATCGTCATCGAGACACTGATCTGCTCCAGGTCGATATCGTCGAACAACGCCTCCATGTCCGGCAGCGTGTCGATGGCGACGCCCTCCCGGCCGACCTCGCCGAGACTCATCGCGTCGTCGCTGTCCAGGCCCATGAGGGTGGGCATGTCGAAGTCGATCGACAGCCCGGTCTGTCCCTGTGCGATCAGGTACCGGAACCGCTCGTTGGTCTCCTCCGCCTGCCCGAAACCCGCGATCTGGCGCATCGTCCACGTGCGGCCGCGGTACATCGTCGGATACGGCCCGCGAGTGAACGGATAGCGGCCCGGAAGGCCGACGTCGTGCCAATCACCGTCGACGTGGGCGGGCGTGTATACGCGCTCGACCGGCAGTCCGCTGCCGGTGCGGTACTCGTCGCGGGACTCGGGCCGCCGGGCGAGAAACCCGGCGAGCTCATCGTTCTCCCACGAGGCGAGGTCGCCGGCCGCGGCCTCGGCGAGTCCCGGGGCGGCGAGCCGGTAACGGCTGTCATCGGTCATGAGAATCCTCCAGAGGTCCATGGCAGGGCCGGTCATCACCGGCCGACCAGCTGCCGAGCCGCGGAGAGCGGATCGGTGCGATGGGCGGTCACTTCGTCCAGCGCGTGATCGAACGCGGCCACCCCCGGCCGCAGTTCGTCGAGTACGAGCTCCTCGGCGACCCAGCGAATGCGGGTCGCGGCGTTGCGACGGGCGCGGCGTTCGCGTTCACCGTGCTCGGTCATCCAGTCGAGATGGGCCGCGAACACGGCTGCCAGGTCGGCAACGCCGTCCCCGTTCGCCGCCACCGTCTGGTGGATCGGCACGTTCCACTGGCCCGCGGTGCGGTGCGAGAGCCGCAGCATCTCCCGCAGTTCCGCCACGGTGCGGGACGCACCGTCACGGTCCGCCTTGTTGACCACGTGCACGTCCGCGACTTCCAGCAGACCGGCCTTGATCGCCTGCACGTCGTCGCCCATGCCCGGCACGCTCACCACCGCGACCGTCTGCGCCGCACTGATGACGTCCACTTCCGCCTGACCGACGCCGACGGTCTCGAGGATGACCACATCCGTGCCGGCCGCGTCCAGCACGGTGATCGCGTCGAGGCAGGCGCGCGACAACCCGCCGAGCGCACCTCGGGTGGCGACCGAACGAATGAACACGCCTGCGTCGTCACCGTGATCGCTCATTCGGATGCGATCGCCGAGGATCGCTCCCCCACTGAACACGCTGGACGGATCCACGGCCAGCACCCCGACCGTTCTGTCCTGACTCCGGTAGTGGCGGGCGAGCGCGGACACGAGCGTGCTCTTGCCACTGCCCGGCGGTCCCGTCAGCCCCAGCACGTGCGCGCTGCCCGCAGCACGGTGCAGCACGGCGAGCGCGTCGTCGACACCGTCGCTACGGCGTTCGACGAAGGTCAGCATGCGCGCGACCGCCTGGTTCCGCCCCTCCAGCACGGCGTCGACGATCTCCTTCGGAGCCGTCATGATGCGCCTTCCAAGCGACGCAGCAGGTCACGGTCGTCGACCACACGGCGGGCCTTGAACTCGGTGCGATCGAACGTCTGCTGCCGTACCGGAACCACCTTCGCGCCGACCCCGAGTACCGTGCGCAGGCGGTCGGCGATCCCGGCAGCCCAGGACTCCAGTGACGACGCCATCGCGTCCTCGTACTCCACCTGCACGGCGAGTGAGTCCATCGTGGACTCCCGGCTGATCACAATGCGGTGCTCACCGCCGTAGCCCTGAGCCGCCATGACGACGTCGTCGATAGCACTCGGGTAGACGTTCTCGCCCCGGACGGTGAACATGTCGTCGATCCGGCCGTAGATGCCGCGCGGCAGGAACGGGTACGTGCGCCCGCGGTCGGCCGAGGGCGCCTCCCACCGTGTGAGGTCTCCCGACAGCAGGCGGATCATCGGCTGGCTGGTGCGCTCGAGCGTCGTGTACACCGGCGTTCCCTCGGACCCGTAGTCGACGCGGTGCAGACCGGTGGGATCGCACACCTCGGTGTAGACGAGGTCCTGCCAGCACAGCACGCCCGGCTCGTCGCTGTCGGCGCCGAGGTGCATCCACGGGCTGACCTCGGCCATACTTCCCGAGTCGTAGACCTGCGCGCCGAACGCCTCGGCGATGCGCGAACGGATCGACGGCACACTCGCCCCCGGTTCACCGGAGAAGAACAGCTTTCGCAGCCCGAGCGACGCCGGGTCGAGGCCGTCGTCGCGAGCCACCTCAGCCAGGTGCAGCGCATACGACGGTGTGCCGTAGAAGACGGTCACACCCATCTGCCGCATCCATCGCACCGTCCGCGCGGTCTGTCCCGCGGTGCCTGCACCGAACGGGAACACCCGCGCACCCAGCCGTTCGGCACCGATGTAGGCACCCCATGAACCCCAGTACAGACTCAACGGCGAAGCCACGAGCACGGTGTCGTCCGGGCGGATGCCCATGGCCCACATGACACGGGCGTGCGCGTTGGCGACGCTGCGCCAGTCACGCTCGCTGATCCCGAACGCCGTGGGACGTCCCGTCGTCCCCGACGTGCCGTTGACGTGCTTGACCTCGGACGTGGGCACGGCGAGGTAACTGCCGAACGGTTCGTTCTCCGCCTGGTCGGCGCGCAGTTCCTCCTTGCGCACCACGGGAACCTTCTCGAAGTCGGCCAGGCTCTTGATCGACGAGGGATGGATTCCCGCTTCGTCCCATTTCCGGCGGTAGAAGGGAGCGTTCTCCCAGGCGTACTCCATGACCTGGCGAATACGGGCCAGAATCGCCTCGTCCCGCTGCTCCGCGGGCATGGTCTCCCTGCGCGGGAACCAGAAGCGCTCCGCGGGGTCGGGCTGGTACGACTCGTCGTAGCGCGGCGGCCAGCTCCACTGTTCCATCACGCCTCCCGCACCGGAGCGCTCACGTCACGGATGCGCTCGACGATCGTGTCGGGGGCGGTGTCCTGCCCGAGCACCGCGGACACGCCCATCGCAGTGAGCGCGTCGACGTCCTCGTCGGGCATCACGCCGCCGGCGATGATCGCGAACCGCGGCCGTTCGGGCATCTCGTCGATCAACTGGAAGATGCGCGTGAAGATCGGCATGTGGGCGCCGGACAGCAGGCTCACACCCAACACGTCGACGTCCTCCTGAACCGCGGCATCGAGTACCTGTTCGGGGCTGCGGTGCAGCCCGGTGTAGATCACCTCCATCCCCGCGTCACGCAACGTCCGGGCGACGACCTTCACGCCGCGGTCATGTCCGTCGAGGCCGATCTTGGCGAGCATCACTCTGATCGGCTCCTCGCGTGTGTCCATCTCAACTCCGAGTTTTGGTACGACAGCGATGTGGTCAGACCATAGGACTGGCCAGACAGCGAGGCAAGGCCTAATCTCGAGGCGGCCACCTGTGGAGCAATCCACGAAGGAGATGTCATGACCCACCCGGACGGGGTCGCCTGCCGCCGCGACGGAGCCGTCGGACGCATCACTCTCGACCGTCCGACCTCACGCAACGCACTGGATCTCACGATGATCCGGCGGATGCTCGACGCACTGACGCGGTGGGAACGCGACACCGACGTCGACGCGATCGTGATCGACTCCTCCGACGACCGGACCTTCTGCGCGGGCGGTGACATCGTGGCGGTACACGACGCGGCACACGGCCACCGCGAACGGGCACGGCTGCTGTGGCGGGAGGAGTACCGGCTGGATGCGCGCATCGCCCACTATCCGAAGCCGGTGGTGACACTGATGAACGGCCTGACACTCGGCGGCGGCATGGGAATCGGCTGCCACGCGAGCGTGCGGATCGTGAGTGATCGAGCCGCACTGGCGATGCCGGAAGTGGCGATCGGCCTCGCGCCCGACGTCGCCGGTACTCTGCTGCTGTCCCGCGCGCCCGGCCGGATCGGCGTCCACCTCGCACTGACCGGACAGCGCGTCGACGCACACGACGCGGTGTACTGCGGACTCGCCGACCACGTCGTCGCGTCGTCGTCGCTGTCACCGCTGGTCGCAGACCTCGCCGCCGGATGCCCGCCGACCGCCGTCGGGGCCGAGTACGCCGTGAAGCCGCGGCCCGCACTCCCGACACATCGGGCATGGATCGACGACTGCTACGGGACGCGGGACGTGGAAGGAATCCTGCAACGCCTCAGCCGGCGCACCGAGCCCACGGCAGTCGACGCCCTCGACGCGATCAGCGCAGGCGCTCCGACGGCGCTCAAGGTGACGCTCCGGGCCATGGAGATGGCCCATACGCACAGCGGGATCGGCCAATGCTTACGGCAGGACTACCGTGTGTGCAGCCGATTCCTGCTCCACCCCGATCTGGCCGAGGGCATCCGCGCCGCGGTGATCGACAAGGACCGCACACCGAAATGGGACCCCGCCGATCTGACGGCCGTCACGGACGCCGACGTGGATCGCTTCTTCCAACCACTGGATGACGACCTGGTGCTGTGATCCGGCGCCTGTGGAATCTGCCGACAGTCCTCGATTGTGGTCGTACCACTATCAAGCTACGCTCGCGTTCCGACAACGCTGTCGAGGAGGCGACTTTTCGATGGACGAGCCGGACAACGTTCGCTACCTGCAACCGCGCCGCAAGGTCGTCACCGCCATCCAGGACGTGATCGCCGCCGACCGACTCGAGGCAGGGGATCGCCTACCCCACGAGCGGGACCTGGCACGGCGTCTCGACGCCACACTGCCCGAGGTCCGCCACGCCCTGGCGATTCTCGAATCGATGCGGGTCCTGCACTACTCGGACGAACGTCATGTCCTGAGCGAGCACAGCGGCGCCTCGGTCGACAGGCTCGTCCGGGTCCACATGAGCCTGTCCGGCTTCGACACGAACGACCTGATGTCCATCCGCCTCGAGCTCGAAAGCACCGTCGCGGCACGTGCGGCGACCGACGCCACCCCCGAAGATCTCGACCCGCTGCACGGCATCGTCGAGGCGATGTCCCAGCGTGACATCGACATCCATCACTTCGGCGAGCTCGACCGGGCGTTCCACACCTGCCTGGCTCGCGCCGGCCACAACGACCTGGCGACGCTCCTGCTCACCTCACTCGGCGACGCGGTCCAGAGCGAGATGCACTCCGGGTACGGGCGAATGCTGCGCTGGCCGTACACCGCGGCCCGACTCGCCGAGGAGCATCACGACATCCTGTGCGCCGTCGAACAAGGCGACCCACAGCGCGCGTCGCAAGCGGTGACCGTGCACATCGGCCGCTTCTACGACCTGCGCGCAGGCTGATCCCGCAGTCGGGCCGTCAGCCCTCCGCGGCCAGCTGGCCGCAGGCGGCGGCGATCTCCTGGCCACGGGTGTCACGCACGGTGCAGGGGACGCCGCCGTCGTTGACGCGGCGGACGAACTCGCGTTCCACGTCCTTCGGCGAGGCATCCCACTTCGAGCCCGGCGTGGGGTTCAGCGGGATGACGTTGACGTGCACCAGGTGGCCGAGGTGCTTGCGCAGGCGCTTCGCCAGCAGGTCCGCGCGCCACGGCTGGTCGTTCATGTCACGGATCAGCGCGTACTCGATCGACACGCGACGACCGGAGGTGTCGGCGTAGTAGCGCGCCGCCTCGAGCACCTCGTCGATCGCCCAGCGGTTGTTGACCGGCACGAGCGTGTCGCGCAACTCGTCGTCCGGCGTGTGCAGCGACACGGCGAGCCGTACCTGCATGCGCTCGTCCGCGAGCTTGCGGATCGCGGGCGCGAGGCCGACTGTCGAGACGGTCACCGAACGCTGCGAAATGCCGAGGCCCGCGGGCGCGGGTTCGGTGATCCGTCGAACCGCGGCGACGACCCGCTTGTAGTTGGCGAGCGGCTCCCCCATGCCCATGAAGACGATGTTCGACAGCCGGCCCTCGCCGCCCGGCATCGTGCCGTCCCGCATCACCGCGGCGGCCGAGCGCACCTGGTCCACGATCTCCGCGGTCGACAGGTTGCGGTCGAGCCCACCCTGGCCGGTGGCGCAGAACGGGCACGCCATCCCACACCCCGCCTGACTGGAGATGCACAGCGTGGCCCGGTCCGGATAGCGCATGAGCACGCTCTCCAGAGTCGTCCCGTCGTGCGCCCGCCACAGCATCTTGCGGGTCTCGCCGTCATCGCAGTCGAGCGCACGCACCTCGGTGAGCAGCTCCGGCATCAGGTCGTCGACCAGCTTCTGCCGGGACGCCGCCGGGATGTCGGTCATCTCCTCGGGATCGACGGTCAACCGCGAGAAGTAGTGATGCGAGAGCTGTTTGGCGCGGAACGGTTTCTCGCCGAGCTCGGCGACGGCCTCGGCACGCTCGTCCAGCGTGAGGTCGGCGAGGTGCCGCGCGGGCAGGCCGCGGCGTGGCGCGTCGAAAACGAGGGGAAGAGCAGTCATAGCACTCGCCATGGTCCCACATGTCGACATGTTGCGCGGCGACTGTTTCCGATATATCGTCGACCTGTCGGAAACAATCGTGAAAGGAACGACAACCATGAGAAGACGACTCAACGGATTCATGACACCGGACGACCATCACGGACGCCCGGCCTTCGGCCCACGCGGCGGCCCGTTCGACGACGAGTTCGGGCACGAGTTCGGCCCGGGCAGGCGGGGTGGACCCCGCCGCGGACACGGCGGCCCCGGCAGGCGCGGCAAGCGCGGTGACGTGCGGTCGGCCATCCTGACGCTGCTGGCCGAACAGCCGCGGCACGGCTACGAGATCATCGGCGAGATCAGCCAGCGCAGCGGCGGGTTCTGGAAGCCGAGCCCCGGCTCCATCTACCCCACGCTCCAGCTGCTGGCCGACGAAGGCCTCGTCCAGGGCGACGAGGAGGGCGGCAAGCGCCTGTTCCAGCTCACCGACGACGGCCGCGCCGCCGCGGAGAAGATCGGGACACCGCCGTGGGAGCACTTCACCCAGGACGCCGACCCCAACGAGCTCCGGCTCCGCGCGGCGGCAGGCTCACTGATGGTCGCGATCAAACAGGTCTCGCAGGTCGCCTCCAGCGACCAACGTGCCCGTGCGACCGACGCGCTCGACGAGGCCCGCCGCACGCTCTACGGCATCCTCGGCGAAGCCCCGTCGACGGAAGGGTGAATCACGAGACCGGCCGGCTTGTGGCGCACCAGCACCCGGTAGCCGACCGGCAGCTCGAACGGCCCGCCCGCGCCGGCGCGGCGGCCCAGGGTCTCCCCCACGGCGCGCCGGGCGACCCGCGGACTGAACTCGATGCCCAGCACAGCCGCCACGGCCTCCCGGTCGGGAAAGACCCAGCGCGTCTCCACCCGTGTGCACGCGAACCCGGCGTCGGCGAAGAACCCATCGACGGCGTCGGGTTCGTAGTGCGGCAGGTCCTCGCGCATCCAGTCGCCGTACGGCGCGTGCCGGGTGTCGAGGTCCACGATCACCAGCGCCCCGCCGGGCCGGAGCACCCGCTCCGCCTCCCGCAGTCCCGGCTCGCAGCCGGGCCCGAAGAAGTACGCGGTGCGGGCGTGCACGAGGTCCGCGGACCGGTCGGGCACCGGAATGCGCTGTGCACGGCCACGCACCACCGTGACGTTCGACGACGCGGCCATGCGCCGGCGCGCCTTCCGCACCAGCGGAGCGTGCGGCTCGACGCCCAGCACCGACCGTGCATCCGCCGCCAGCCGAGGAAGGTGGAAACCGTCCCCGCACCCGACGTCGACGACATCCCTGCCGGTCCACGGCACCCTGTCACGCAGCTCGGCCCAGATCGCGTCGTCGGCGTCCTGCACCCGGTTCTCCAGCTCGTATGTGCCGGTGTGATACCAGATGTTCGGGCTGGGGTAGACCTCTGTCTTGCGCAGGAGCCGGTTCACGCACACAGCGTATCGACGTCGCTTCCCCGGGCGTAAGATCACTTACGCTTCAGCTCGAGGACGACGGCGGCGAAGGGTCTCGGGACCATGTCAGACACGAACGAACCCACCGCATTCCTGGCCGCCGGCACGCCGTGCTGGATCGAGCTCGCCACCCCCGACGAATCCGCGGCACGGGCCTACTACGAGGAACTGTTCGGCTGGACCTTCGCCGTCAAACGGGACCCCGCGACCGTCAACCACCGCTACAACATCGCGACACTCGACGGCTGGGAAGTCGGCGGCATGTACCAGGTGGGCCGGAACCAGCCGACCGGGTGGGTGCCGCATCTGGCCGTCACCAACGCCGCCGCCACCGCGGAATGGGTGCAGCACCTCGGCGGCGTCGTCACCCTCGGACCCGTCGACATCCCCGACCGCGGCGCCATCGTGCACGCACTCGACCCGAGCGGCGCACCCGTCGTGTTCTGGCAAATCACCGACAGCTGGACGTTCGCCAGGACCCTGCCCGGCAGCTTCAGCAGCGCCGACCTGGGCACCCACGACGCCGCGCGCGCCGACGACTTCTACGACAAGCTCTTCGGCTACACCAGCCAGCAGATCGGCACCGACGGCATCGACTACCTCGAATGGCGGCTCGGCGCCGAACCCGTCATCTACCGGTACGTCCTGCCGCCCGAACAGGCCGGTTACAGCCCCCACTGGATGGTCTACCTGCAGGTCGACCCGCACCGCGGCACCGATGCGGTGGCCGGGCAGAGCCTGATGCTCGGCGGGTCGGTGATCACCCCACCGTTCGACACCCCGTTCGGCCGGATCGCCGTGCTCGCCGACCCCGGCGGCGCCGTGTTCTCCGTGGTCGATCACAGCTGTCCCGTGGACCTGGGTATCGGCCGCGCCGAGGTCGACGATCCCTACGACGACTGACCCGTGACGGGCCTCCCCTGTCAGCCCAGCCCCACAAGGCGCGGCCGACGAGACGTCAGGCCGGGACGAAAGCGCTGAGCAGCAGCCACGACGCGAGCGCCGACGGCAGCAGCGAATCGAGGCGGTCCATCAGCCCGCCGTGGCCCGGCAGCAGATTCCCCATGTCCTTGATGCCGAGATCGCGCTTGATCAACGACTCCATGAGGTCGCCGAGCGTCGCGGTCAGCACGATCGCGATCCCGAACAGCACGCCCTGCCAGGCGTGACCGTCGACGAGCAGTGCCAGCGCCAGCGAACCCGCGGCGATGCCCGCGACGAGTGAACCGGCGAAACCTTCCCAGGTCTTCTTCGGGCTGATCGACGGCGCCATCGGATGCCTGCCACGCAGCACCCCGGCCACATACCCACCGGTGTCGGAGGCGACCACGACGACCATGAACGAAATGACCCGGCCCACCCCGTCGTCCGGCGGCACCAGCATCGCCGCGAACGAGGCGAACAGCGGCAGATACGCCGCCGCGAACACCGACGACCCCACGTCCCGCACGTAGCCGTCCGCACCGCCGGGCAACCGCCACAGCAGGCACACCAGCACCGTCAGGACGAACGCCGTCAACGCGCCTTCCCGGCCGAACGGCCAGGCCAGCCAGATCATCGCCTGGCCGCCGACTAGCACCGGTGTCATCGCGATGCGGATGTCGGCCGCCTTGCGGAACGCCCTGCTCAGTTCGACCGTGCCGATCGCGATCGCGATCGCGACGATCCCGATGAACAGGTACCGGACCGTGAACAGCGACGTCAGGATCGCGCCGCCGAGCAGCACGCCCACGCCGATCGCGGCGGGCAGGTTCCGCCCGGCCTTCCCCTTCTTCTCGGGCTGATGCACCGGCTCGTCGGAAGCCGACGACGGGCCGGACGGCTCGCCCGGTGTGGCGGGCCGGCCCGGTCGATCACCCGGCTCGGACACTGCGGCGTCGTCGCTCTCGTCCGGACGCCGGCCAGGATCGGCAGCACCGGAGCGCCGCTCCCGGTCGTCGGTCACGTTCGGCATCAGACCTCGAGCAGCTCGGATTCCTTGTGCTTGACGAGCTCCTCGACCTGCGCCACGTACTTGTCCGTGAGGTTCTGCAGCTCCTTCTCCGCGCGGTTGACCTCGTCCTCACCGGCCTCGCCGTCCTTGCCGATGCGATCGAGCTCGTCCTTCGCCTTGCGGCGCACCCCGCGGACGGAGACACGGGCCTCCTCGCCCTTCTGCTTGGCGACCTTGACCATCTCCTTGCGCCGCTCCTCGGTGAGCTGCGGGAAGACGACGCGGATGATGTGGCCGTCGTTGGTCGGGTTCACGCCCAGGTCGGAGTCCCGAATGGCCTTCTCGATGGCCGCGAGCTGCGACGCGTCGTACGGCTTGACGACGGCCATGCGCGCCTCGGGGATGTTGATGCTGGCCATCTGGTTCAGCGGAGTCGGCGCGCCGTAGTACTCGACCGTGATACGGGAGAACATCGCCGGGCTCGCCCTGCCGGTGCGCACCGACGACAGCTCCTCCTTGGCGTGGGACACCGCCTTTTCCATCTTCTCTTCTGCGTCGAAGAGTGTCTCGTCGATCACGGCTGCTCCAGGTTCGTCGGTGTACTGACCAGTGTTCCGATCCTCTCACCGCTGACCGCGCGCGCGATGTTGCCCTCGGTGAGGAGATTGAAAACGATGATCGGCATGTTGTTGTCCATGCACAGGCTGAACGCCGTCGTGTCGGCCACCTTGAGGCCGCGCTCGAGCACCTCGCGGTGGGTGATCTCGTCGTACAGCTTGGCACTCGCATCCACCCGGGGGTCGGCGGTGAACACACCGTCGACGGCCTTCGCCATCAGCACGGCGTCGCAGCCGATCTCCAGCGCACGCTGGGCCGCGGCGGTGTCGGTGGAGAAGTAGGGCATGCCGGTGCCCGCGCCGAAGATGACCACGCGACCCTTCTCCAGGTGACGCTCCGCCCGGCGCGGAATGTACGGCTCGGCGACCTGCCCCATCGTGATGGCGGTCTGCACGCGCGTCGGCACGCCTTCCTTCTCGAGGAAGTCCTGCAACGCCAGCGAGTTCATCACGGTGCCGAGCATCGCCATGTAGTCGGCGCGGTCACGGTCGAGTCCACGTGTCGACAACTCCGCACCGCGGAAGAAGTTGCCGCCGCCGATGACGACCGCGATCTGCGCGCCGTCACGCACGACCTCGGCGATCTGCACGGCGACCGAGTGGACCACGTCCGGGTCGACGCCGACGGAGCCACCGCCGAACATCTCGCCACCGAGCTTCAGCAGGACTCTCCGGTATCCGCGTCCGGGCCGGTCGGTCTGTCCTTCGGTCATGTCCGGGGTCCCTTCAGCGTCTACGGGCGGCGATCGGAGGGGTATCGATGTGGGTCTCGCACATGTGCCCCGCCTCCGGCCTGGCGGGAGACGGGGCACATGCGTGCGAGCGGACTCAGGCCTGGCCGACCTCGAAGCGGGCGAACCGCGTCACGGTGACCCCGGCCTCGTCGAGCAGCGCCTTCACGGTCTTCTTGTTGTCCGTGACCGACGGCTGCTCCAGCAGCACGTTGTCCTTGTAGTACGCGTTGACCTTGCCCTCGATGATCTTCGGCAAGGCCTGCTCCGGCTTGCCCTCCTCGCGGGCGGTCGACTCGGCGATCCGACGCTCGTTGTCGACGACGTCGGACGGCACCTCGTCACGCGTCAGGTACTGCGCCTTCAGCGCCGCGACCTGCAGCGCCGCGCCGCGGGCGGCCTCGGCGGCCGCCTCGCCCTCGCCGGTGTACTCGATGAGCACGCCGACCGCGGGCGGCAGCCCGGAGCCGCGACGGTGCAGGTACGTCTCGACGTTGCCGTCGAAGTACGTGACCCGGCGGACCTCGAGCTTCTCACCGAGCTTCGCCGAGAGCTCCTGGACGACCTCGGCGACGGACTTGCCGTCGACCTCTGCGGCCTTGAACTTCTCGACGTCGTCGGTCTTCTGCTGCTGGGCGACCTCGACGAGCTTGTCGGCCAGCTGCTGGAACTCCTCGTTCTTCGCGACGAAGTCGGTCTCGGAGTTCAGCTCGATCAGGGCACCGCCGGCGCCGGCCACCAGGCCCTCTGCGGTCGACCGCTCGGCCCGCTTGCCGACATCCTTGGCGCCCTTGATGCGCAGGATTTCAACGGCCTTGTCGAAGTCGCCTTCGCTCTCCTCCAGCGCTTTCTTGCAGTCCATCATGCCGGAGCCGGTGAGTTCGCGGAGGCGCTTGACGTCTGCCGCGGTGTAGTTCGCCATCGTGCGTTTCCGTTCTCTGTCGCTGGATGCGCAGGTGGTGTCGGTACGGGATCAGGAAGCGGTGCTCTGCCCGGCGGCCTCGGAGCCGGCGAGCAGCTCCTGCTCCCACTCGGGAAGCGGCTCGGCAGCGGCCTCGGGCTTGTCCTCACCCTCGGGGGCGGCACCGTTGCGACCGGAACGAGCCATCAGGCCCGCGGCGGCGGCCTCGGCGACGACCTTGGTCAGCAGGGCGGCCGAGCGGATCGCGTCGTCGTTGCCCGGGATCGGGTAGTCGACCTCGTCCGGGTCGCAGTTCGTGTCGAGGATCGCCACGACCGGGATGTTGAGCTTGCGCGCCTCGCCGACGGCGATGTGCTCCTTCTTGGTGTCCACGATCCAGATGGCGCTCGGCACCCTGGACATGTCGCGGATACCGCCGAGAGTCCTCTCCAGCTTGTCCTTCTCACGGGTGAGCGTGAGGATCTCGCGCTTGTTCAGCCCCTGGAAGCCGCCGGTCTGCTCCATCGACTCCAGCTCCTTGAGCCGCTGAAGACGACGGTGCACGGTCTGGAAGTTGGTCAGCATGCCGCCGAGCCAGCGCTGGTTCACGAACGGCATGCCCACACGCTGGGCCTCCGTCGCGATGGCCTCCTGCGCCTGCTTCTTCGTGCCGACGAACAGGATCGTGCCGCCGTGCGCGACCGTCTCCTTGACGAACTCGAACGCGCGGTCGATGTAGCTCAGCGTCTGCTGCAGGTCGATGATGTAGATGCCGTTGCGCTCGGTGAGGATGTAGCGCTTCATCTTCGGATTCCAGCGGCGGGTCTGGTGCCCGAAGTGCACGCCGGAATCGAGCAGCTGCTTCATGGTGACGACGGCCATGGCCTGATTCGCACCTCTTCTGTCTAGGCGCACCGGACGTCTCGTCCGGCGCGCGGGGCCGGTTGTCGCGGTCCACCGGGGTCGGTGGCCGCCCTGGTGCCGTGCCGGCGTCCGGACTCCCGGGTCGTTCCTCGGTCCGGGAGACCGCCGGGCACCGTCGCCCCGTGACGGCCGAAACCGCTGGCGGGGCACGCACGTGCACGCGAAGTCAGCCTGTGTGAACACAGACTGCGCCAAGTAGTGTACGCCGCCCGGCCATCGGCGCTCGACCCGGAGGCCCGGCCGCCACGAGTTGTCCACATCGACGTCGGCCATCCACAGATTCGCAGCGCACGACCACCGCCGGCATTCGCAGCGGGACGCTGGGCAGATGAGGTTCCGTTCGATCGCGCGACCGCCCGCGGTTCCGCCACGCCGCTCGTGCGCAGCCGGACGTGGCCGGAACGGGCCGCGGCGGCGGGCACGTACCGTCATCGCGGTCCGTACGCCGGCGGCACCCTCTCCGGGACAGCTCCGCGGCGCCGGGGCCGCGACCGTCACCAGCGGCGTCGCAGTGGCGGTCGCGGTCGTCACCGCCGTCGTCACCGTTGTCACCGCCGTCACGGCGCTCGTCCCGCCGGACATCACCGCCGCACCGGGCCCGCGGTCCGGGGCGGGAGGGACGGCCGGGACCGAGATCGCAGGTGCCGAGGTCGCAGGTGCCGAGACAGCCGCCGTGCGGTCCTTGCGTGCCACGGGCGAGCCGCATGCCGAGGTGACGTTCACCTGGCCGTTGACTCCGCAACCGGAGGTGGTGCGGCCGTTCGATCCCCCGGACAGCGAGTACGGCCCCGGCCATCGGGGTGTCGACCTGGCCGCCGAACCCGGGAAACCGGTGTCGGCGGCCGCCGCCGGGCGGATCGTCCACGCCGGTGACCTCGCGGGCAGGGGCGTCGTGTCGATCGAACACCCCGGTGGCCTGCGCACGACGTACGAACCACTGTCGGTGCAGGTCGCCGAGGGAGAGCGGGTGGAGGCGGGTCGACGCATCGGCACGGTCACCCGCGGCCACGACGGTTGTGACCGCGCGGCATGCCTGCACTGGGGGTTGCGGCGCGGCGAACGGTACCTGGACCCACTCACCGTCGTGCCCGCAGCGGGCCCGCTGCGGCTGAAGCCGTGGCCCGGCTGACCGTCTCAGGTCCCGGACTGCTCCTGGAGTTTCGCGCGCAGCCGCAGAACCGCCCGCGTGTGCAGCTGGCTGACCCGCGATTCGGTCACGCCGAGGACCTTGCCGATCTCGGCGAGCGTCAGGCTCTCGAAGTAGTAGAGGCTGACGACGATGCGGTCCCGCTCGTTGAGCTGAGCGATGGCGTCGGCGAGCTGCTTGCGGTTGTCGCGGTCGACGAGCACGGCCGCGGGGTCGACCGCCTCGTCGTCGGGCAGCGATTCGACGACCGATTCGCTGTCCCGGCCTGCCGCGACGAGCGTCTCGAGCGCGACGACGCTGGTGAGCCGCAACTGCCCGTAGAGATCGTGCAGTTCGCCCAGTGAGATGCCCAGTTCGGCGGCGACCTCGGCGTCCGTCGGCGTCCGGCCGAGCCGCGCTCCGAGCCGCTCGAGTGTGCGTTCCACCTCGCGGGCACGGCTGCGGACGACGCGTGGGACCCAATCCTGCGAC
Source organism: Prauserella sediminis (assembly GCF_014195435.1). Classification (NCBI taxonomy): domain Bacteria; kingdom Bacillati; phylum Actinomycetota; class Actinomycetes; order Pseudonocardiales; family Pseudonocardiaceae; genus Prauserella; species Prauserella sediminis. The sequence continues at coordinate 323,300 of NZ_JACIBS010000001.1, forward strand.
CGCAGGTCGTCGAGGATCGCGCCGCGGATGCGCTGCATCGCGTAGGTCTCGAACCGCAGCCCGCGGTCCGGGTCGAACTTCTCGATCGCGTCGACGAGCCCGAAGATGCCCGACTGGATCAGGTCCGCGACGTCGACGTGGGTGGGCAGTCCCGTGCCCACTCGGCCGGCGACGTACTTGACCAGCGGCGCGTAGTGCAGCACGAGGCGATCACGCACGCGCTGCGACGGCTCGGTGGCGAACTCGTGCCACAACGCCTTGATCGCGGCATCCGCTTCGGCCCGGCCACCGCCGGAGCCGTTCGCGTCGGCCGGTAGGGGGCGAGCAGGGCCACTGGCCGGCGCGTCCCCGTCGGCCCGGTCGACCCCGGCCACCGGGGTGTCCGTCACGGCGGCAGCGGCAGCGGCTGCATCGGTGCCGGTGGCGTCGACGGCGACCGGGGCGTCCGTGCCGGCCGCTGCGTCCGTGCCGGCCGTTGCGTCGGCGCCCGACGCTGCGTCGGCGCCGGGTACCCCGTCCGTTCCGGGTGCTCCGTAGCTGGCGGGTGCTGCGTCACCGACGGGCGGCTCCGCGGTGGGCGCGTCGGCGGGTTCACGAGTGGATGTCACGGTCTCACCCGCCCTGCTCGCGACCGTATGGGCCGAAACTCCACCGGTGTCATTGGGCACGGGGGTGGGTTCGGTCATGAATCGCCTTCAGCCGCTCGACGGTCACGTGCGTGTAGAGCTGCGTCGTGGACAGCGTAGCGTGACCGAGCAGTTCCTGAACGCTTCGCAGATCCGCTCCCCCTTCGAGCAGGTGCGTCGCCGCCGTGTGCCGCAGCCCGTGCGGGCCCATGCCCGCCGCGCCGGGCACCGACTCTACGGCGTCGTGCACGACGCGCCGCACAGTCCTCTGGTCGATCCGCCCGCCCCGGGCGCCGAGGAACAGCGCAGCGCCCGACGACGCGGTGACCAGCGCGCCGCGACCCGCGTCGAGCCACGACCGCAGCGCCCGTTCGGCGGGCAACCCGAACGGAACCATCCGTTCCTTCGATCCCTTGCCGAACACCCGCACGAGCCTGCTGTCGAGGTCGGCGTCGTCCACGTCGACGGCGCACAGTTCGGCCACCCGCATTCCCGTCGCGTACAGCATCTCCAGGAGTGCGTAATCACGCAGGGCGACCGGATCCTCCTGTTGCGCCCCCGTTGCGGACGCACCCATGACGTCGGAGGCCTGTTCCTGCCGCAACACCCCGGGCAACCTGCGGTGTGCCTTCGGAGCAGCCAGCCGGAGCCCCGGATCGACCGCCAGCAGTCCGCGGTCCGCGGCCCACGCGGTGAACGTCCTCGCCGAGGCCGCCCGCCGCGCGAGTGTGGTGCGGCTGTGGCCTTCGCCGCGCTGTTGCGCCAGCCAGGCACGCAGCACCCCGATGTCGAGCCCACCGGGCCCGCCGGGCTCACCGGGCTCACCGGGCCCGCCGGGCTCACCGGAGCCTGCGCCGGCCGACCTGCCGTCGCCGGGGTCGACCTCGCCGGAATCCGCACCGTCGGATTCGGCTTCCCCGGTTTCCCCGGCACCGTCGAGTCCGTGGAGGAACGCCAGCATCGACACGACGTCACCGACATAGGCGCGAACCGTGTGCTCCGACAGCCCTCGTTCGGACGCCAGGTGCCGCTCGTAGTCATCGACGACGGTTGCGGCGCGCACCGGCAGCCGCTGGCGCAACCGGCGCAGGTCCGCGCGGCGACCTGCGGTGCCCGCGGACCGCCGCCCGCGCGCTGTCGAAGAACTCATGCCGCCGACGCTGGGCCACGCCACGAACGGGGTCAAGCATCGCCACACCTCGATGATCAAGCTGCAATCAGCCGGTACGCGGGCGGTTCTCGCCCGTTCCCGTCCCACTACCGGGCGAAATCACTCGATCGGGGACACCGGCGGCGAGTCTCCAGCCGGTCTCGCAGCGCTCAGCGAGCCCGGACAGTTCCAGTTCCGGCAACAACGCGCGCACGCGAGCGAGCGGTACACCCGATTCCTCGGCCACGGCTTCCGGCGACAGGCCCCGCCGTCTGCCCAGCGCCTCGTGCACGCGCAGGGCCTGTGGGCCGAGTTCGTCGGTCGGCCTTCGAGGCCGCGGCGCGGTCACCTCGCCTCCGTGGTCCCCCAGTCGTCCGACGGTGCTGAGCACGTCGGAGACCGATCCCACCAACGTCGCGTACGCCTCGCGGATCAGCTCGTGACAGCCGACCGACGTCGCGGAACCGACCGGCCCCGGAACCGCCATGACGACCTTGCCGAGCACTCCGGCCGTCGACGACGTGTTGCGGGCACCGCTCCGCCGGCCGGCCTCGACGACGACCGTTCCAGCGGTGAGCGCCGCGAGCAGCCGGTTCCGGACGAGGAATCGGTGGCGCGCCGGCGGTGCACCCGGAGGATATTCGCTGATCACCGCACCCCGGTCGGCGATCCGATTGAGCAGTCCGACATGCCCCGCCGGGTAACCGGCATCGAGTCCGCAGCCCAGCACCGCCACGGTCGGACCACCGGCGGCCAGCGCGCCACGATGGGCGGCACCGTCGATGCCGTAGGCCGCACCGGAGAAGACCGCCACGCCCTCGGCCACGAGTCCGTGCGCGAGTTCCGCCGCGGTGTACTCGCCGTACTCGGTGGCGGCTCGCGCCCCGACCACCGCCACCGCACCATCCACGGACTCGTCGAGCCGTGCCGTTCCCCTGACCCACAGGCCGAGCGGCGGCGCGACACCGTCCGCCCCACGGCCGGTAGCCACCTCGAGTGACAACAGCGGCCACGCGGGCCACTCGTCGTCCTCCGGGGTCAGCAGCCGGTAGCCCGCTTCGGCAGCCCTGGCGAGGTCCCTCTCCGACCTGTCCGTGTCGCGCCGCGCCTCGGTCTCCTGCGCGACCCGCTCGGGCACGTCACCGCGGCGGACCCGCTCGGCCGCTTCCATCGGGCCGTGTCCTGCGACGAACGCAGCGAGCGCAGGGGCGGGCGGCTCGGCGGCACCGAGCAGGTACGCGCGGGCGCGGTGCACGGCGTCGGCAGCCGCCTCCGCCCGGGGACCGGTTCCGGCGTCGCCTTCGGCGTTCATGCCGCCCTCCGATCCCGGAACTCGAGAGCGGCTGCGACATGGTCGGCGGTCGGCTCGTCGGCCTCCGCCAAGTCCGACAACGTCCACGCGATGCGGAGGCACCTGTCGGCTCCGCGGGCGGTGATGGCACCCCGGCTCAACCCGCGGTCGAGCAGTCGGGTCGCCTCCGGCGGGAGGGCGAACTCGCGGCGCAGCGCCGGGCCCGGCACCTCGGCGTTGGTCTGCCAGCCGTGGTCCGACCATCGCTTCGCCGCACGCTCACGCGCCGCGACGACACGTTCCCGAACGCGCCCGGTCGGCTCGGCCGACTCGCCGCCCGCCATGTTCATCGAGGTCACCGGGCGCATCCGCACCCGCAGATCGACCCGGTCGAGCAACGGACCGGACAGCTTCGCCAGATACCGCCGCCGCGCCGCCGGGCTGCACCGGCACTCCGTTTCCTGCGGGGGCGCGCACGGGCAGGTGTTCGTGGCCAGCACCAGCTGGAATCGCGCCGGATAGCGGACCGAGCCACGCGAGCGGGCGATCCGCACCTCACCCTCCTCCAGCACGGTGCGCAGCGCGTCGAGGCGTTCGCCGCCGTACTCCGCAGCCTCGTCGAGGAAGAGCACCCCGCGATGCGCCTTGCTGATCACACCGGGCGTGGCGATACCGGTGCCGCCGCCGATCAGCGCGGCGACCGAGATCGAATGGTGGGGCGCGACGAACGGTGGCACCCGCACCAGCGGCGAGTCGGGTTCCAAAGAGCCGTCGACCGAGTGCACCGCGGTGACCTCGAGCGCTTCGTCGTCCCCGAGCGCGGGCAGCAGCCCCGGCAGGCGCGTGGCCAGCATCGTCTTGCCGACCCCCGGTGGGCCGGTCATCAGCAGGTTGTGCCCGCCCGCCGCCGCGACTTCGAGGGCCCAGCGGGCCTCGGGTTGTCCGGCGACGTCGGCCAGGTCCGGGTGTTCCGGCTGGGCGCGGCCGTGGTCCGGTTCGGCGCGGTCCAGCCCGTCCTCGTCGCACAGCCAGGCGATGAGCTCACCGAGGCGCCCGGCAGCCAGTACGTCGATTCCGCCGACCAATGACCCTTCGGCGAGCGATTCGGGTGCCACCACCGCCCGCTGGTACCCGGACTTCCGCGCTGCCAGCAGTGCCGGCAGCACGCCGCGCACCGGCCGGACCCTGCCGTCGAGCGCCAGTTCCCCCAGCAGGATCGTGTCCACCAGCTTCGGAGCGGGCACCGCGCCGGACGCCGCGAGCACGGCCGCGGCGATCCCCAGGTCGTAGCCGGAGCCGTCCTTCGGCAGATCCGCAGGCGACAGACCCAGTGTCACGTTGCTGTCGGGCCAACGCTGACCACTGTTGCGGACCGCAGCCCGCACCCGGTCCTTGGCCTCCCGCAGGCCCGCGTCCGGCAGGCCGACGAGTTTCGTCCCGGGTAGTCCGGCACCGATGTCCGCCTCGATCTCCACCGGCCGCCCGTCGATGCCGATCAGGGCGACCGACCAGGCGCGTGCGAGCGGCATCAGAACGCCCCCACGATGTGCCGCACCGTCGGCTCGCCACCCGGCGTGCAGTCCACGGAGAGCACATCGAACCGGATCGGGCACCAGCCCACCTGGAACTCCGACAGCCACCGCGACGTGACCCTGCGGATCCGTGCCTGTTTGTCGTCGGTGACGGCCTCCGCCGGGTCTCCGAAACGGTGCCCGGACCGGGTTTTGACCTCGCACACGACGAGGGTGGACCGGTCGGTCGCGACGATGTCGAGCTCACCCTCCCGGCATCGCCAGTTGCGGCTCAGCACGACCAGGCCGCGTTCGGTCAGATACCGCGCCGCCAGGTCTTCGCCCCTGCGGCCGAGGTCGAGGTGGGATCGTCTGCCGCGTGCCCGGGAACTGTCGTTCCCCCGGCCGCGCAACGTGATACTCACTCGCGTTCACCCCCAAGGTCCGCGGCCGGCACTCACCGGCCCTCGAACCCACGATCACCGGCTGACCGGCTCCGCGGCAGGGGGATTCTGCGAAGTTGTGGACAACCCGGGTGCTGTGGACAACCCGTCCGCCGAGGGCTGCGGCACTCCGGTGTTGTCGGGGGTCTGTGCTACGTCGCCGGCACCTGCCGAAGGTGCGGCGGACCGCACGTCAGCCGCCGAACGGGCCGCCCTCCTCCGGCAGCCGTAGCTCGGGCTTCTCCAGCTCTTCGACGTTGACGTCCTTGAAGGTGATCACCCGGACGCTCTTGACGAAGCGGGCCGGGCGGTACATGTCCCACACCCACGCGTCCGACATGCGCACCTCGAAGTACACCTCGCCGCCGCTGTCACGCACCTGCACGTCGACGGAGTTGGCCAGGTAGAACCGCCGCTCGGTCTCCACGACGTACGAGAACTGCCCGACGATGTCGCGGTACTCCCGGTACAGCGACAGTTCCATCTCGGTCTCGTACTTCTCGAGATCCTCTGCGCTCATCTGCTCCTCGCAAGCCTTACAGCCGGTCGGTGGCGAACAACCATTGTGACACCCGAAGCCACGGCTGGAGAGGACTCGGGCGCCGCCGTTTTCCACCTCACCCGGCGGGAACGTCGAACAGCGCTTCCTGGTTGTCGATGGCGGGCGCCGGCTTCGCCTGCAGCGCAGCCGCGGTCAGCATCACCGGGTGCGGCGGCTGCAGGTCGTGTTCCTGCGCCGCAACGGCGACGTTCGTGTACGACCAGCGGTGCGCCGCGCACGGTCCGTGGTCCGTCAGCGCCCGCCCGTGGTCCGCCGTCGTGTAGCCCTTGTGCACGTCGAACCCGTACTGCGGATACTCGGCGTGCAGATCGGCCATGATCCGGTCGCGGGTGACCTTGGCCAGCACCGACGCCGCCGCCACACATGCCGCCACGCGATCGCCCTTGATCACGGGAATGCTCGGTGCGGGCAGCCCCGGCACACGGAACCCGTCGATCAGCACATAGCCCGGCGCGACCTCCAGCCGGGTCACCGCGCGGCGCATGCCTTCGATGTTGGTGACGTGGATGCCACGGGCGTCCACCTCGTCGGGCGGCACGACGACGACCGTGTAGGAGACGGCGCGCCGGACGACCCGCTCGTACACGCGTTCCCTGGCCGCTGCCGTCAGCAGTTTCGAATCGGTGAGTTCCGGCAGCCGGGACGCGTCGCCGGGGCGCAGCACGCACGCGGCGACCACCAGCGGACCGGCACAGGCACCACGGCCCGCCTCGTCGACCCCGGCCACCGGACCCAGTCCGCGACGGTCCAGCGCACCCTGCAATGCCCACGGCATCGCGCCGCGGATGATCGCGCGCGGAGGCCTCGGGCCGGCGGATGACAACGACGACCGTCGCCGCGGCCGGTTCACGGCCGGATTCGACGATGCCGGGGAACGGTTCGACGGTGTGGGCACGGCAGGCTCCAGCTCTCACCCGGAGGTCAGCGGTCGCGTCGCGACGCTCCACCCACGGCGGCGCCGACCCGGCGTCCCGTCGCGAGTACCGGCCACGCTGCCAACGCACCGGCGGCCAGCGGGAGGCCCTGTTGCCAGGTCGGCGCACTCATGGCGCCCACCTGCTGCTCCTGCGGATTCTCGCCGTGGATGATCCCCCACCGCGACGGCGGCAGCACGATCAGCCGCGCCTTGCCGATGATGTTGTCCACGGGCACTGCACCGGACGCGCCGCCGCCGTCGTTGTGATAACGCGAGTCGGCCGAGTTGTTCCGGTTGTCACCCATGACCCAGACGTATCCTTCGGGCACGGTCACCTCGTCGAAGGAGGCCTGCGGCCGGCCACCGGCGAGATGCAGGTACGGCTCGTCGAGCGGCTGACCGTCCACGAGGACCCGATTCTGGTCGTCGCAGCATTCGACGGTCTGCCCGCCGGTCGCGATGACCCGTTTGACGAAGTCGCGCTCATCGGGCGGAGCGAGGCCGAACGCGGAACCGACCATCTGGAAGAAGTCGGCCACGGCATTGCCGCCGTCGTCGGCGAGTCCCGGACCGACCCAGGCCTCGGGACCGCGGAACACGACGACTTCCCCGGGGTCGGGATCGGCGAAGTCGTAGACGAGTTTGTCGACCAGGATCCGGTCGGGCGTACAGCCGGGACAGCCGTGCAGCGTCTGCTCCATCGAGCCCGACGGGATCATGTAGACCCGAGCGAAGAACTGCTGGATGACGAACGCGAGTACGAGCGCGATGCCGATCAGGATCGGCAGTTCTTTCCAGAACGACCGCTGCTTCTTCGACTTGCCTTTGCGACGGCTCCGGGACTGGCCATGGGCACCGCCGGCGGCCTGTGCCTTCCCGCCGCTGTCCTCGGACGATCCGACTCCGTCTGCGGGCGTCTCGAACGGGTTGTTCCGCTCGTCGTCCGGCTGCTCCGGCTCATCCTGGGGGGCGTTTGAAGGCACAGGCTCGACCACGGCGTCAGGCTACGGCAAGCTCCACAATGCTCAGGAAGCGGAGGTCTCGCGACGCTCCTTGATCTTGGCCGCCTTGCCGCGCAGGTTGCGCAGGTAGTAGAGCTTCGCCCGGCGGACGTCACCCTTCTTGGCAACCTCGATCTTCGCGATGTTCGGCGAGTGCACCGGGAACGTGCGCTCCACACCGATGCCGAACGACATCTTGCGGACAGTGAACGTCTCGCGGATGCCGCCGCCCTGGCGGGCGATCACGACGCCCTCGAAGACCTGGTTCCGCTCGCGGTTGCCCTCGATGACGCGGACGTGAACCTTGAGCGTGTCGCCCGGGCGGAAGTAGGGGATGTCGGAACGCAGCGACTGAGCGTCCAGCGCGTCCAGGGTGTTCATCTTCAGGTCCGTCCTCGTCCTTGTGGCAATGTGGCTTGACATGTCCGGGCACGCACCGGCCTCACGGCAGGCGGCCCAGGAGTTCTCGGCAGCGCGTGTTCACACGTCGCGCCAACTGGTCAAGTATGGCATGTGGGGTGTTCGCGCCGGACACGGGGCCGCCGGCAGGCGGAGTCATGCCTGGTCGGCCGCCCCGGCACCGTCGGATCCGCCGTCGTCGTCGCGGAGCCGGTCGAGAACCGCACGATCGTGGTCGTCGAGCTCGCCGGCCAGGCGGTCGAGCAGGTCCGGCCGGCGGTGAAACGTGCGTTCGAGGGCCTGGTCACGACGCCACCGGTCGATGCGCGCGTGGTTGCCGGAGCGCAGCACGTCCGGCACGGCCAGGTCACGCCACACCTCGGGTCGCGTGAAGCTGGGGCCTTCGAGCAGGCCGTCGGAGAACGAGTCCTGTTCGGCCGAGACGGGGTTGCCCAGTACACCGGGCAGGAGCCGCACGACCGCCTCGACCATGACCAGCACCGCCGCTTCACCGCCGACCAGGACGTAGTCGCCGATGGACACCTCGTCGACGGGCATCCGCCGCGCCGCGTCGTCGAACACGCGCTGATCGATGCCCTCGTAGCGGCCGCAGGCGAAGACGAGGTGTTCCTGTTCGGCGTACTCCCTCGCCATCGCCTGTGTGAACGGCCTGCCCGCGGGTGTCGGCACGACCAGCCGCGAACGCTCGGTGCACACGGCGTCGAGCGCCTCACCCCAGACCTGCGGTTTCATCACCATGCCGGGGCCACCGCCGTATGGCGCGTCGTCGACGGCCCGGTGTACGTCGTAGGTCCAGTCCCGCAGGTCGTGCACGCCGATCTCGATCAGGCCGCGATCGATCGCCCTGCCCAACAGCGCGGCACGCAGCGGCTGCAGGTACTCGGGAAAGATGGTGACGACGTCGAGTTTCACTGCGGCAGCTTTCGGGGACGTTCGTGGGCTGGATCGGCCGCGGGGACGTGGCCCGGGGCGAGCGTCATCGGGCCGGTTCGTCCGGACCGGCCGCGTCGTCGGGCGCACCGGCGGTCTCGCCGCCGTCGTCCAGGAGCCCTTCGGGCGGGTCGAGGACGACGCGGCCACCGTCGATGTCGACCTCGGGCACGATCTCCCGCACGAACGGCACGAGTGCCTCGGCCCCGTCACGGTCGAGCGACAGCAGCTCTCCCCCTGGGGAATGGACGATCTCGCGCACAGTGCCGACGACGGTGCCGTCGGTCAGCTCCGCACGCAGTCCTTCGAGTTCGTGGTCGTAGAACTCGTCGGGATCGTCGATCGGCGGTAGTTCACCTGCCTCCGCGAGCAGCAACAGACCGCGCTGCCGTTCCGCCGCGGTGCGGTCCGGAACTTCCTCGAAACGCAGCAGCAGCCGCCCGCTGTGCCAGCGGGCGGCTGCCACGGTGAGTCGTGTCGTGCCACCGTTACGGGACTTACCGGTGAGAACCGCACCTTCGGCGAAACGCTCGTCCGGCGAATCGGTGCGCACGTCCACGGCGAGCTCACCGCGAATGCCGTGCGCTTTCGCGACCCGGCCGACCACGACCTCCACGGCGAATCCCGTCAGCGATCGGTGTCGATCACGTCGACGCGGATACCCTTGCCGCCGACGGAGTTCATCACGGTGCGCAGCGACGTCGCGGTACGGCCGCTACGGCCGATCACCTTGCCGAGATCGTCCGGGTGGACGTGGACCTCGAGTGTGCGACCACGACGGTTGGTGACCAGGTCCACGCGGACATCGTCGGGATTGTCGACGATGCCGCGGACCAGGTGCTCGAGCGAGTCGGCGAGGAAGCTCACGCCTCGTCGGCCTTCTTCTCGCCCTCGGCCTCGGTGGACTCAGCTGCCTCGGCGGTCTCCTCGGCAGGGCTCTCCGCCTTGTCGGCCTTCTTGTTGCCACCCTTCTTCTTCGGGGTGACGGCCGCGACGGACGGCTCTTCGTTCGCGGCGGCGAGCGCCTCGTTGAAGATCTCCTGCTTGGTCTTCTTCTCCGGCTGCGGCTTCAGCGTGCCCTCGGCACCGGGCAGGCCCTTGTGCTTCTGCCAGTCGCCGGTGACCTCGAGGATGCGCTGCACCGGCTCGGTCGGCAGCGCGCCGACGCCCAGCCAGTACTGCGCACGCTCCGAGTTCACCTCGATGAAGCTCGGCTCTTCCTTCGGGTGGTACTTGCCGATCGTCTCGATGGCCTTGCCATCCCGCCGGGTACGCGCGTCCGCGACGATGATGCGGTAGTACGGCGCACGGATCTTGCCCAGGCGCTGCAGCTTGATCTTGACGGCCACGGGTGTGGGTACTCCTGTCGTGTTCGCTTGCTCGGTTCGAGGCACCACCCCCGAGTGGGGAGCGGATCGGCGATGCCCGCAGGTCTGTGTATCGCTCCGACACGGTGAGAGGGCCCGTTCGGAGCGGGCAAGCCACCATTTTGCCAGAGCGAGGTACGTCACCTGCGACGGGCTCCCCTCCCCGGCCCCAGCGGCCCCGGAGAACACTGCGGTGGCGGGCCCGGCACCGCAGTGCGCGCCGGCCGCCCGCCGCACGGGCCGACGACGAAAGGATCGCAGGTGGACGTCACGGCGGTGGCACTGCTCACCGGAGCGGGCGTGGCGGCGGGCCTGGCGTCGTCGGTGGCGGGCCTGGCATCGCTGTTCAGCTATCCGGCGCTGCTCGCCGCGGGCCTGCCGCCGTTGACGGCGAACATGACCAACACCGTCGCGATGCTGGCGACGACCCTCGGTGCGGCGGGTGGGTCGCGCCGCGAACTCCGCGGCCAGGGACGCAGGCTCGCCAAGATCGTCGCCGCGGCTGTCGGTGGTGGTTCCGTCGGTGCCGCGCTGCTGCTGACGACCCCGGGCGACACGTTCGAACTGGTCGTGCCGTGGCTCATCGCGCTCGGCTCGGTGCTGCTCCTGCTGCGCGACCGGCTGCGGCAGGCCGCCGACGTGCGCGCCGCGCGGAAAGGCCGGCAGCGCTCCCCCGGAACCGGTTTCGCGGCGTCGTTCGTCGCGGTCACCATCTACTCGGGCTACTTCGGTGCCGGCGCGGGCATCATGATGCTCGCGGTGCTGTCGATCTCGCTGCCGGACCGGCTGCCCGTGGCCAACGCGCTCAAGAACATCGCCACGGGCGCCGCGAACGCCACGGCCGCCGTCGCGTTCGCGATCCTCGCCCCGGTCGACTGGACCGCCGCGATCGCGCTGGCCGCAGGATCGTTCGTCGGCGCATGGCTGGGACCCATGGTCGTGCGGAAGTTGCCGGAACGTCCGCTGCGCATCGCGATCGCGCTGGCGGGCCTCGGGCTCGCGGCCCATCTGCTGGTCCAGACCCTGTAGCGGGTCACACCTCGACGATCCCCAGCGCCGTCAGCAGGATGGCCACGGCGGGCAGGAAGTTGTTCATCTGATGGGCCACGATGCTGCCGAGCAGCCGTCCGGTGATCAGGCGCGCCAGGCCGATGGGGATCGAGATGACCAGCAGCAACGTCGTGCGCAGCGGTTCGAGGTGGCTCACGGCGAACACGGCGGTCGACAGGCCGAACGCCGCGAGCCTGCCCCATTTCTCCTTGCGCCATTCCAGTCGTTCCGTGGCGCTCCAGAGCAGGCCACGGTAGATGATCTCCTCGCAGATCGGCCCGAGCAGCCACAGGTACAGGAACATCACGATGGCGGCCTGCACCGACATCGGCTGGCCCTCGACGAGCGCACTGATCGCGGACTGGGCGTTGCGTTCGCCGACGATCCCGGTCCAGATCCACGCGCCGACGCTGGTCACGACCAGCCCCACGGCGCCCAGCTTGATGCCGAGCTTCACGTCGCCGGCGGACCAGGACAGGTTGAGGTCGGCCAGCGGGCCGTTGCCGCGGACCTTCGTGATGACCAGCGCCGTGCCCGCCGCGATGACCGTGGGCAGCATCGTGCCGATGAGCACGTTGCGCACCGACATGTCCCCGCCGCCGCTGTGCAGGATGGCGCCGATCAGGGCGGCCGAGGCCAGCAGCACGGCCTCGACGAGCAGGAAGGCACCGAAGCCCCAGCGTGGCCGTGGCAGACTCGCGGGACTCGGGTCGCCGGCCGCCGGCTCCCCCGGATTCGGTACCGCCACGCTGGGCCTCCCCCGTGTTCGGCCGACAAATCGTCGCGAGCCTACTGTGCGTGCCCGCGTCGTTACGACCGCCCGGCAGCCGTCAGCCGACGAGTCGTCCCCGGAGCAGGATGTGCCGGGGGCTGCGAAGGACGTCGAGGTCGTCACGCGGGTCGGCGTCGAACACCACCAGGTCGGCCGGCCTCCCGTCGGCGATGCCGTCGTAGCCGAGCCACGCGCGGGCCGCCCATGACGCCGCACCCAGCGCCTGCTCCGCCGGCATTCCCGCGCGGTGCAGGGCGGACACCTCGTCGGGCAACTTGCCGTGGGCGACCATGCCACCCGCGTCGGTGCCCGCGTAGATGTCGACGCCGGCGTCGATCGCCTCGCCGATCATGTCGCCGACACCCGCGTGCAGTGCCCGCATGTGGGCCGCGTACGTCGGGTACTTGCCCGCCTGGTCGGCGATTCCGGGGAAGTTCTCGATGTTGATCAGCGTGGGCACGAGGGCGGTGCCCTGTGCCGCCATCCGGTCGAGGAGTTCACGGTCGAGGCCGGTGCCGTGCTCGAGGCAGTCGATCCCCGCGTCGATGAGCCCCGGCAACGCCGCCTCGCCGAACACGTGCGCCGTCACGCGCGCGCCGGCGTCGTGGGCGGCCTTCACGGCGTCGGCCAGGACGTCGTCCGGCCACAGCGGCGCGAGGTCCCCGACGCTGCGGTCGATCCAGTCGCCCACGAGCTTCACCCAGCCGTCGCCGGCGAGCGCCTGCTCGGTCACGGCATCCGGCAGTTGCTCCGGGTGTTCGAGGTCGAGACCGAGATTCGGGATGTAGCGCTTGGGCAGCGAGATGTGCTTCCCGCTGCGGATGATCCGCGGCAGGTCGTCGCGCCGCTGCAGCGGACGGGTGTCGATGGGCACCCCGCAGTCACGGATGAGCAGGGTCCCGGCGTCACGGTCGGTCTCGGCCTGCGCCGCGGCCTCGTCGAGCGTGACCGGGCCGTCGACGCCGATGCCGGGATGGCAGTGCGCGTCGACCAGCCCGGGCAGCACGAACGCACCGTCGAGCGTGCGCGCGCCCTCCACCGGCGTCAGCGAGATCCGGTCACCGTCGATCCAGAGGTCCTGCTGCCGTCCGTCGGGCAGCACGACACCGCGAATGTGGAACATGGGCGGCTACTTGTTCTTCGGCAGCTTCAGCTTCGACGGATCGAACCCGGGGGGCAGATCGTTGAGCCCGCCGCCGAGCTGCGACATGTCGGGCATGCCGCCCCCACCGCTGGGCATGCCACCGGGCGGCATCCCGGGGAAGCCACCGGGCATCTTCTGCTTCTGCTGCCCCTTGTTCTTGCCCTTCTTGTTCTTGCGCCCCTTCTTCTGCTTCTTCGTGGCGCTGCCGCCGCCACCGCCGAAGCCGAATTTGCCCGCCATCTGCTGCATCATCTTGCGGGCCTCGTAGAAGCGGTTGACGAGGTCGTTGACCTCACGCACCGCGACACCGGAACCGTTGGCGATGCGCTGCCGCCGGGACGCGTTGATGATCTTCGGGTTCTCCCGCTCCGCGGGCGTCATACCGCGGATGATCGCCTGCAGCCGGTCGATCTGCGAGTCGTCGACCTGCGACAGCTGGTCCTTCATCTGCCCGGCACCGGGCAGCATGCCCAGCAGATTGCCGATCGGCCCCATCTTGCGGACGGCCTGCATCTGCTCGAGGAAGTCCTCGAGCGTCATGTCGCCGGTCCCCAGCTTGGATGCCGCCTGCTCGGCCTTCTCCTGGTCGAACGCCTGCTCCGCCTGCTCGATCAGGGTGAGCATGTCGCCCATGCCGAGGATACGGCTGGCCATGCGGTCGGGGTGGAAGACGTCGAAGTCCTCGAGCTTCTCCCCGTTGGAGGCGAACAGGATGGGCTCGCCGGTCACCTGCCGCACCGACAGTGCCGCACCACCGCGGGCGTCGCCGTCGAGCTTGGTCAGCACGACACCGGTGAACCCGACGCCGTCGCGGAACGCCTCGGCGGTCGTCACCGCGTCCTGACCGATCATCGCGTCGACGACGAACAGCGTCTCGTCCGGCTGGACCGCGTCGCGGATGTCGGCGGCCTGCTGCATCAGCTCTTCGTCGACACCGAGCCGGCCGGCCGTGTCGACCACGACCACATCGTGCTGCGCGTGGCGTGCCTCTTCGATGCTGCGCTTGGCGACGTCGACCGGGTCGCCCACGCCGTTGCCCGGCTCGGGGGCGTAGGTCGTCACACCCGCGCGCTCACCGACCACCTGCAGCTGCGTCACGGCGTTCGGGCGCTGCAGGTCGCAGGCCACCAGCATCGGCGCGTGCCCCTGCTTCTTCAGCCACGTCGCCAGCTTGCCCGCGAGCGTCGTCTTACCGGAACCCTGCAGACCGGCGAGCATGATCACGGTCGGCGGGGTCTTCGCGAGGTTCACCCGCCGCGTCTCGCCGCCGAGGATGCCGACGAGCTCCTCGTTGACGATCTTGATGACCTGTTGCGCCGGATTCAGCGCCTCGGAGACCTCGGCGCCCTTCGCGCGCTCCTTGACGTGCTTGATGAACTCCCGCACCACGGGCAGCGCGACGTCGGCCTCGAGCAGCGCGATGCGGATCTCGCGGGCCGTGGCGTCGATGTCGGCGTCGGAGAGCTTGCCCTTGCCGCGGAGGTTCTGCAGGACCGAGGTGAGCCGATCCGAGAGGGTGTCGAACACGGGGTGCACGCTCCAGCAGTTCGTGGTTCCTGGCGCCGGCTCACTGCGCCGACGACCTCCCAGGGTACTGGCCGCCGATGGTCGAGGGGCCGCCCGGCCGGTCTGTCCCCCACAGATCCCCCTCGCCCGGCCGGGCGGCGTCTCTTCTCGGGCACTCGGCTCCCTGGTCGGCCTGTTCGCCAGACCCCCAGCACCAGGCGAACCGCACCGCTGGAGAACCGATGTGCCCGAGCTGGTTCCCAGCATGCGGCCCGCACGGGGGTACGCGGCAGCGTGAAGACACCGGAATCGGGCTGAGTAGAGCTACTCAACCGGTGCTGGGTGAGCGCGCCCTGCCGTGTGAGGGTTTCCCGGGGTTCCCGCGCTCGGACTCGCACGGCCGGTCGCGCGCGGCTCGTCCCGGACGCGCGCGACGCCCGGGCTGCGCCGCCCCCGAACAGCGGAGCAGTCCTGCACGGCCGGTGGCAGGAACGCGCGGAGCAGCCCTGCGCGGCGGCACTGCGCAGCCTGCGCAGGCGGGGCGGCCTCGACAGCCGGGCGATGATCGCCCGCCGTCAGCCGGCCGCCATGAGGAGGGCCTGCTCGATGCGCTCGCGCCAGCCCGTGTCGCGCGTGCCGGTCCGCGGCGTGACGGCGAACGCGTCGACCACCCGGTTGCCGAGAGTCTCGGCCTTCGCCCAGCGCACCTCGGCGTCGCAGCGCCGCAGCGCGCCCGCGACGCGGTGCAGGAGGGCGATGCGGTCCATGGCGCGCAGCTCGACCACGACCGTCTCGGGGCCGGCCGTCTCGTCGTCGAACCACAGCACCCTGGGCGACACGGGTCCGGTCGCAGCACCCGCGTAGGCCCGCTCCTTCTCGGCGAGCTTCTCCGCCAGCGCCAGCCCACCGGCGACCGCGCGTGCGAACTGGTCGCGCAGTAGCGCCGGATCGGGCGGCGTGCCGAAGCGCGGCGACGCGGTGAACACGCCGACCCTGCCGCTCTCGTGCGTACCGGCCTCACGGTCGCCCGGTTCGCGTCCGTCCGGTGGCACGGTGTGCAGCGTCGCGGTGTGCACCTCGAGGGAATTGAGCGCGAGCACGCCCGCCGCCGGAGTGAGCAGCTCGGCGCCAGCGGGAACGGCGAACACGACCGTGGCGGTCCTGTCCTGTCTGCGGTCCGGGGCCACGATGACCTGTCCCCTGCCGGTGCGGACCGCCTCGGCGACCAGCTCGCGCTGCGCCGCGTCGACGGCCTCCGGTTCGGGCAGGGGCCTGCCGGTGAGCAGGGCGCGGGTGCGGCTGACCAGTTCCGCCACCAGGCCCGCCTTCCAGTGGGTCCACACGCCGGGACCGGTCGCCAGCGAGTCGGCCTTCGCCAGCGCGTGCAGCAGTTCGAGCAGCACGGGGTCGCCGTCGATGGTCTTGGCGACACGTTCGACCGTCTCCGGTTCGCTGATGTCGCGGCGTGTGGCGGTGTCCGGCAACAGCAGGTGGTGCCTGACCATGCCGACGAGGAGCTCGGTATCCCGTTCGGACAGTCCGATACGGACGGCCACGTGCTTGGCGAGCTCCGCGCCGAGTTCGGAGTGGTCGGCCTCCCGCCCTTTGCCGATGTCGTGCAGCAACGCCCCGAGCAACAGCAGGTCGGGCCGCGCCACCGTGTCGGTCAGCCCTGCGGCCTCGACACACGCCTGCACCAGATGCCGGTCGACGGTCCACGCGTGCACCGGTTCCCGCGGCGGCAGGTCGCGGACCGCTCCCCATTCGGGCAGCAGCCGTGCCCACAGCCCGGTCCGGTCGAGGGCTTCGACGGCGTCGACGAGCCCGGCGCCGGCGCCGAGTAGTTCCGTCAGCGCCCTGCGGGCCGGTTCGGGCCACGGCGCCCGCAGTTCGGGCGCCGTATCGGCGAGCGTGCGCAACGTGCCGTGCGCGATCGGGGTGCCGGTCCGCGCCGACGCGGCCCCGACGCGCAGCAGCAGTCCGGGATCCCGCGCGGGCACGGCGTCGCGCGCCAGTGCCACCTCGTCGCCGTGCAGCACGACGCCGTCGCCGCACGGCGTGCGCGGTGGTTTCCTGCCGAACCTGCCTTTCGGCGGGTCGGCCGCCCTGAGTGCGACGTCGACGGCGTACGCGACCGCCCTTCCCGCCCCGGACAGCCTGCGGGCCAGGGCGAACCGGTCGCCGAAGTCGAGTTCCGACGCGACCACGGCCGCGTCCTCGGCCCCGAGCACGTCCCGGCCGCGGCGCACCGTGCGGCGCAGTTCCGTCCGCACGTCGAGCAGCAGTTCACGGGCGGCCGTGAGTTCCTCCCCGGGCCGGTCGGCCACCTGGGCGACGGCGAACGCATCCAGCAGTCCCAGGTCCCGCAGGCCGCCGCGGCCGTGTTTGAGGTCGGGTTCGGATGACTGGGCGATCTCCCCGCTGCGCTGCCAGCGATCCAGGGTGGCGGCGACGAGCTCCGGAACGCGTTTCCTCGCGGTGCGCCGCCACTGGTCACGAGCGGCGACCACGAGCCGGGACGCCAGTGCGGCATCGCCGGCGACGAACCTGCCGTCCAGCAGTCCCGTCGCCGTACGCAGATCCTCCGAGGCGACCTTCAGCGCCTCGGCGGGAGTACGCACCGAGTGGTCCAGGCCGATGCGCGCGTCCCACAGCGGATACCAGAGCGCATCCGCTATCTCGCCGATCTCCGGATGTCCATTGTGGAGCAGCACGAGGTCGAGATCGGAGAAGGGCACGAGCTCCCTTCGGCCGAGACCGCCGACGGCGACCAGCGCAACGCCGTCCGGTAGCGAACCGGTGACGTCGGCGCCGGCCGCCGCGGCGGCCTTGTTCAGCCAGAACTCGTACAGGTCGACCAGCGCGGCGCGCAGTGCCGCGGCACCGAGCCTGCCGTGCCTGCCTTCCAGCAGTCTGTCGACCGCCTCGACGAGTCCCCCTGCGACCACCGCGCGCGCCTAGAGGGCATCCGCGCCGCGTTCACCGGTGCGGACCCGCACGACGGTGTCGACCGAGGTGACCCACACCTTCCCGTCACCGATCTTGCCGGTGTGGGCCGCGGCGGCCACCGCGTCGATGACCTTGTCCACATTGGCGTCGTCGGTCACGACCTCGACCTTCAACTTGGCCACGAAGTCGACGGCGTACTCGGCGCCGCGGTAGACCTCGGTGTGGCCCTTCTGCCTGCCGTAGCCCTGGACCTCGCTGACGGTCATGCCGAGCACGCCGAGCTGTTCCAGCGCGGAGCGGACGTCGTCGAGGGTGAAGGGCTTGATGACGGCGGTGATCAGCTTCATGAGTTGGTCTCCTCCAGCTTCTTGGCCGAGCTCGCCATACCGCCGCCGGCCGATGTCGGACGGCCACCGCGACCGCCTGCGACGTCGTAGGCCGACTCGGCGTGCTCGGCCTCGTCGATACCCGCGACCTCGTCCTCGGTCGAGACCCGGCCACCCGTGACGGCCTTGACGACGGCACCGAGGATCGCGGCGACGACCCCGGAGTAGATCATCACGACGACCACCGACAGCACCTGCTTGCCCAGCAGGTCGACGCTACCGCCGTAGAACAGGCCGTCGACACCCTCACCGTCCGGGACCACGCTCGCAGTGGCCACGAAACCGAGCATGATCGTGCCGATCAGGCCGCCGACGAGGTGCACCCCGACGACGTCCAGCGAGTCGTCGTAGCCGAAGCGGTACTTGAGGCCGACGGCGGCCGCGCAGACGACACCGGCGATCGTGCCGATGGCCAGCGCGCCCCACGTGTCGACGTAGGCACAGGCCGGCGTGATGGCGACCAGGCCCGCCACGACACCGGACGCGGCGCCGAGGCTGGTGGGCTTGCCGTCCCGGATTCGCTCGAGCAGCAGCCAGCCGAGCATCGCGGCAGCGGTCGCGGTCACGGTGTTGATGAAGGCGATGCCCGCGACACCGTCGGCGGCGTAGGCCGAACCGGCGTTGAAGCCGAACCAGCCGAACCACAGCAGGCCGGCGCCGAGCATCACGTACGGCAGGTTGTGCGGCTTCATCGGTTCCTTCGGCCAGCCGGCACGCTTGCCGAGTACCAGCACGAGCCCGAGTGCGGCGGCACCCGCGTTGGTGTGCACCGCGGTGCCCCCCGCGAAGTCCAGTGCGCCCAGCTCGTCGATCCAGCCGCCCGAACCCCACACCCAGTGCGCCACCGGGAAGTAGACGAGCGTGGCCCACAGGCCGCCGAACAGCATCCAGGCGCCGAACTTCATGCGGTCTGCGACAGCACCGGCGATCAGTGCGACCGTGATGATCGCGAACATCGCCTGGAACGCGACGTCGACCGTGCCCGCTGTCGGGTCTCCCTCCGGCGTCATCAGGCCGGAGAGCCCGAGCATCTCGAACGGGTTGCCGACGACCCCGCCGACCGTGCCGCCGTAGGCCATCGAGTAGCCGTAGACGACCCACAGCACGCCGATGAGGCCCATCGAGCCGAAACACATCATCAGCATGTTCAGAACGCTCTTCGAGCGGACCATGCCGCCGTAGAAGAACGCCAACCCCGGCGTCATGAGCAGCACCAGCGCAGCACTGGTGAGCAACCAGGCGGTATTCCCTTCCACGCGTCTCCTCCTTAAGAGAGCAGGCAGCCGAACTCGCGATTGCGGGACAGCATCGGGAAGCCGTGTTGCGCCGAATGGCTCAGGACGTTTCGGGTGCGTGAAGCGGTTCGTCGGGATTGTTACTTCTGCGTTTCCGCCCACCGGGCCGGATACGTCCGGTTGCGAAACGTCGTGGTCGAATATGGTCCGTGACCACTCGGAACGACCCGCGCTCGTTGCCGCCCGCCGTCGTGGGCGCGTTGCGCTGCTCGGTGTGCTCGGAGCAGCTGCATCCGGAGGGGCGGTCGCTGCGCTGCGGACGTGGCCACTCGTTCGACATCGCCAAGCAGGGCTACGTCAACCTGCTCCGCGCGGGTGTCGACGCCGGCACCGCCGACACGAGCGAGATGGTCGCCGCCCGCGCGGATTTCCTCGCGACGGGCCGGTACGCACCGCTCGCGGACCTGCTCGCGCGCATCGCCCGGTCGGCAGGGGATCCGGAGTTCGTCGTCGACGCGGGGGCGGGCACGGGCTACTACCTCGCCGCGGTGCTCGAGGCCACCGAGTCCGCGTGGGGGCTGGCGCTCGACGTGTCGGCGCCCGCCCTGCGGCGTGCGGCGAAGGCACATCCGCGGATCGGCGCCGTGGTGTGGAACCTGTGGGAGCCGTGGCCGGTGGCCGACGCCGTCGCCGACGTCGTCCTCGACGTCTTCGCACCGCGCAACCCCGTCGAGTTCCACCGCGTACTGCGCCCCGGAGGCCTGCTCGCCGTGGCGACGCCCGGCGCGGGCCATCTGCGCGAGCTGGTCACCGAGCTGGGGCTACTCGACATCGCGGGCGACAAGACCGACCGGGTCGCCGAGTCGCTGGCCGGGCACTTCGAGCTCGCCGGGGTGGAGACGGTGCGGCACACCGCCGAGTTCGACGCCGACGAGGTCCGCAGGCTCGTGCTCATGGGGCCGAACGCCCACCACCTCCATCGCGACGGCCTCGGTGAGAAGCTCGACGCGCTGACCGGCGCCACGACGGTCACCGTCGAGTTCGACGTGTCGGTGCTGCGACGAAGCGGATGAGGCGGAGGAACGGACGGAGCCCGCGCGTACCGTCGGGCAACGGTAGGGCCGCGACGACCGCCGACCTGCGACGTGGGAGGAACATGTGAGCGAGCTGGCGGCGAGCGTGCTGGCCGACCGCGACTGGCTGCGAGAGGACCTGCGGCGTGCGGCGGGACTCTACGGCGCGGCTGGTGACCGGGTGCTCGGCACGATCCGGTGGTACTCGGCGTCGTCGATGCTCGTGGCGCCTGCGCTGGAGTCACTGGTCCACACCGGAACGGCGGCGGATCCGTCGCTGGAAGCCGTGATGCTGCAGGTCCACCACGATGGCCGGATCCTCGACTCCCGGTCGGTGCGGGCCTTCCACGGCGAGTTCGATCGGCTCGCGGAGGCGTTCGCGCGGGCGCTGGGTGCGGCCGTCGAGGCGATCGCGGAGGTCAGCGGGGCCACGTCACGCTCGTTGTGGGCGATCGCGGCCGATTCGATCGGGAACCGGCTGCTCTGGGCGGGGTCGCGCACGGACAGGGCCGGGGAGGCGATGCGGCTGGCTGGCGAGCTCGGTGACGGGATCGTCGCCGCGGGCGCGCCGATGCCCCGGCCGCTGTTCACCGAGGTCGGCGGGACTCCGGTGGTGCGGCGAACCTCATGCTGCCTGATCTACGACATCCCCGGCGGCCAGAAGTGCGCCAGCTGTCCGAAGCAGACCCCCGAGGAACGCACCCGGCGGCTGCGCTCCCTGCTCGGCTGAGGCCGGGCGCGAGACCCGACGGGTAGGCAGGCGCGCCACAGCGACCCGCAGCACCCCACAGCGCCCCGCAAGGCACACAGCGCCCCGCAGGGCACACCTTGATCAAGGGAAGAACAGGGGCTCCCACCCGCCGCCCGGCCACCGCCCCTCAAGGACACGCTGACGCGTGGCTGCGTTGAACGCCCCCAAGGTGACCTTGGGGGCGTTCGCCTGCGCTCCCTGCTCGGCTGAGGCCGGGTGAGGATCGCGTGCACGGATGTGCCGGTCAGTGCTGTCCACTCCGGACGGGCACAGCGGATTCCTCCCTGCTCAGGAACTCGCCGAACGGCTCGGCCCCGTGCTCGAGGTTGATCTCCCGGCCGCGCAGCCAGCTCGCGCGCACCACTCCGGCCAGCGCCCGCTCGTGATAGGCGCTCACCGGGTTGCGGTGCCGCAGCCGTGTCCGGTCGACGACGAACGCCTCGTCGGGTGCGAACACCGCGAAGTCCGCATCGCATCCGACGGCGATGCGTCCCTTGCTGGCCAGTCCGACCTGCTCGGCGGGCCGCTGCGCCATCCACCGCACGACGTCGTCGAGGGTGAATCCCCGCGACCGCGCCCCGGTCCACACGGCGGGCAGTCCCACCTGCAGGCCGGCGATGCCGCCCCAGGCATCGCCGAAGTCGCCCGTGTCGAACCGTTTCAGCTCCGGGGTGCACGGTGAATGGTCGGTCACGACGCAATCGATCACGCCGTCGCCCAGCGCCCGCCACAGCTCTTCCCGGTTGCCCGCTTCGCGGATCGGCGGGCAGCACTTGAACTCGGTGGCGCCGTCGCGGATCTCCTCGGCGACGAAACTCAGATAGTGCGGGCAGGTTTCGGCGGTGACGCGCACCCCGTCGGCGCGGGCCTGGGCGACCAACGGCACCGCGTCGCCCGCCGCCAGGTGCAGGATGTGCACGCGCGCGCCCGTACGGCGGGCGAGGTCGAGCACGCGGGCGATCGCCGTGTTCTCGGCGGCGCTCGGGCGTGAGCCGAGGAAGTCGGTGTAGGCGCGGCCGTGCGCGGCGGGCGCCCCTTCGATGGTGTCGGCGTCCTCGGCGTGCACGATCAGCAGGCCGTCGAACTCGGCCAGTTCGCGCATCGCCTCCTCGAGTCCGGTCTCGTCGAGCGGGGCGAACTCGTCGACGCCCGAGTGCAACAGGAAGCACTTGAACCCGAACACGCCCGCGTCGTGCAGCGGCCGCAGCTCGCCGCGGTTGCCGGGGACGGCGCCGCCCCAGAACCCGACGTCGACGGCGATGCGCCCCTCGGCCGCACGGCGTTTGACGTCGAGGGAGGCCACGTCCACGGTCGGCGGCAGGCAGTTGAGCGGCATGTCGACGATCGTGGTGACGCCCCCGGCGGCCGCCGCGCGGGTGGCCGTGTCGAAGCCCTCCCAGTCGCTGCGGCCGGGGTCGTTGACGTGCACGTGTGTGTCGACCAGTCCGGGGAGCAGGACCTCGTCCTCCCGCAGCTCGACCACGCGATCACCGGACAGCGCGCCGTAGTCGTCGACCGCCGCGATACGCCCGTCGGACACGCCGACACTGCACGACCGTTCGCCGTCGGGCGTCACCGCACGTGCCGCGTGGAACACCAGGTCCATACCCGCACCTCCTCACCGAAAGACCACGTGCAGCCAAGCACATGTGAAGTCATAGGTAAACACCCGCGCCGTACCCACGGTGCGCTACGGACCCCGTGCGCGGTAACCACCCCGCGCCTGACCCCGCGGCCGGGACCCGCGCGCTAGATTCGATCCGTGCTCCCCGCCGACGACACGCACCTCGGTGCCCGCATCCGGTCGCTACGCACCGGACGTGGCGTGTCCCTACGCGCCCTGTCGGCGGAACTCGGGATCAGCCCGAGCGCGCTGTCGCAGATAGAACGCGGCCGGATGCGCCCCTCGGTGACCCGGCTGCTGCAGATCATGTCGGCGCTGAACGCGCCACTGTCCGCGGCCTTCGGCGAGACGGCCCCCGGCGGGCCGACTGCCGAAGCGACCGCGGCGGACGCGACAGCGGCGGAGGCGGTTCCGAGCGGGACGCCGACCGACGGGACGGAGACCGGCGACGCGCCGCCGGGCGGAACTGGGGCCGCGCGGCGCGCGGGCACGTCCGACCTCGGCGACGCGGTCGTGGTCACGCGCGCGGACGAGTCCGCGGTGCTCTCGCTCGGCGACGGCGTCACGTACCGGAGCCTCACCCCCGTACCGCTGTCCGGCGCAGAGGTGTACGAGACCGTCTACCCACCGGGGTCGACCTCGAGCCAGGACGCCGAGTACCTCAGCCACGCCGGCCACGAGATGGGCAGCGTCACGGCCGGACGGCTGACCGTCGACGTCGACGGTGTCCGGCACGAACTCGGCCCCGGCGACGGCATCCGGTTCCCGTCGGCGCGGCCACACCGCATCCGCAACGACGGCGCCGACACCGCGGTCGCCGTGTGGATCAACGTGCACTGACCACCGAGCCGACCGGCTCCCGCACCCCGCTCAGCGGTGCCCGGAGCGGCGGCCGCGCGGCAGCCAGTCCAGCGACGTGACCGTGTCCGTGGTGGGCAGGTATTCGAGGCCGACGAACCCGTCGTAGCCGGCCGCCTCGAGCGCGGCGAGATGGCGGTCGAGGTCGGTGGTGCCGCTGCCCGGTTCGTGGCGGCCGGGTGCGTCGGCCAGCTGGACATGCCCGGTGCGCGCGGCGTGCTCGGCGACGGTGTCGATGTCGCCGACGACCGCGCGGTGGTACAGGTCCGTGAGCAGCGTCAGCTCGGGCCTGCCGACGCGGTCCAGGATGGCCAGGGCGTCAGCGGTCGTGGTCAGCGGGTACGCGGGGCGGCCGGACAGTGCCTCCAGCACGATCTTGCCGTCGAACTCGCCGACGCGGCGTGCCAGCCGGTCGAGCGTAGCGGCCGCGACCTCGTCCTGCTCCCGGGGGTCGACGCCGTCGAGCCGGTTGCCGTACAGCGCGTTGAATCGCCGGGTACCGAGCCTGCGCGCGATGTCGAGAGCCACGTCGACGCTGTCGGCCAGTTCCGTCTCACGGCCCGGCCACGACACGAGTCCGCTGTCGCCCGCCGCCATGTCGCCCGCGAAGAAGTTCAGGCTGACCAGGCGCACCCCGGCGTCGGTGATCGCCGAGACGAACGCGTCGACCTCGGCATCGGCCGGGACGGCCACGGCGTCGAACGGCCACCAGCACTCCACGGCGTCGAAGCCGGCTTCGCGCGCCGCACGGGGACGTTCGAGCAGCGGCAACTCGGTGAACAGCGTCGACAGGTGGGCGTCGAAGTGCAGGCCGTGCAGGGTGGGGTCCGGGCTCATGCGCCCATTCTGGCCCGCCCGCCGCGTTCCCCCGTAACCTTCCCCTTCGTGGGACACCTGGAGGCCGAGTTCACGAGCGAACCCTTCCATGGGGAGGGCACGCCGCCTGAGCACGCCGTCCAGGCGCGCGCCGCGGCCGAGGCGGCTGGGCTGAGCACGGACTTCGGCCCGCTCGGCACGTCGGTCAGCGGCGACTCGGAGGCCCTGCTCGACGCACTCCCCTCGATCGCGCGCGCGGCTCTCGACGGCGGCGCCACCCGGCTCACCCTGCGGCTGCAACAGCCCGGCGCCAGCGTCGAACCGGACGGGACCGAACCGGGCAGCGTGCTGGACGGCATCGTGCGCCGGGTGGAGGCCGAACTCGGCACCCGGTTGTCCGATCTGGACAGAGCAGGCAAACAGCGGGCGGTACGCCTGCTCGACGAGCGGGGCGCCTTCCAGCTGCGCCGGTCCGTGGCAGCGGTCGCCGAACAGCTCGGCGTCACGCGCTTCACGGTGTACAACTACCTCAACCGCGACCGGCACCTCGACCAGGACTGATCCCCAGGGACGCGCTCACGCGCATTCGCTTGCGCCCCGCGTGCGCACGGATTTCAACAAAATGTTGACGCACTGATGGGGCTCGCTTACGTTGCAACGGATGAGCCACCTGCGGCTGGCCGAGTTCAACTCGGCCGATCCCGACCGCGTCCGGCCACTGCTGACCGGATGCCTCGACGTCGACCGGCGGGCCGACCGCCTGCTGGCGGGCCGCCCGTACGCCGACGTCGGCGCGCTGCTGGCCCATGCCCGCATCACGCTCGAACCGGCGGAGATCCACGCCGCAACGGCGGCCCATCCGCGCATCGGCGAGAAACCGGCCGCGGGCACGTCGCGCGCCGAACAGTCCGGTGTGGACGATGCGGCCGCCGAGCGGTTCCGCGCCGCCAACGTCGAGTACGAGAAGCGGTTCGGCCACGTGTTCCTGGTGTGCGCGAGCGGCCGCAGCGGCGCCGAACTGCTCGCGAACCTCCGCTCACGGCTCGGCAACGACCCAGACACCGAGCTGCGCATCGCGGGCGAAGAACTGGTCGAGATCGCGCTGCTGCGCCTGGAGAAAGCAGTGACCGCATGAGCCTCGTGACCACGCACGTCCTCGACACCGCGCGCGGACGGCCCGCCGCGGGCGTTCCCGTGCGCCTGGACGCCCGCGACGACGACTGGTCGACCATCGCGGCCGCCACCACCGACGACGACGGCCGCGTCCGCGACCTCGGACCCGACACCCTGCCAGCGGGTGTGTACCGGCTCGTGTTCGACACCGAGTCCTATTTGGGCGAGGGCTGCTTCCTGCCCGAGGTGACCGTCGCCTTCCGCATCACCGATCCGGCCGCGCACCACCACGTACCCGTGCTGTTGAGCCCGTTCGCCTACTCCACCTACCGAGGGAGCTGATCCACATGGGCATCACGCTGGGGCCCAACCAGTACGGCAAGGCCGAGGTCAGGCTCGTCACCGTCGACCGCGAGGGGCCGGTGCACCACCTCAAGGACCTCACGGTGTCGACGTCCCTGCGCGGCCAACTCGAGCGCACGCACCTGACGGGCGACAACGCCGACGTCGTGGCCACCGACACGCAGAAGAACACCGTCTACGCCTTCGCCGCCGGCGGGGTCGGCGAGATCGAGGACTTCGCACTGCGGCTCGCCGAGCACTTCACCGGTTCGTTCGAACACATCACGGGCGCCCGCATACTGATCTCCGAACACGCGTGGAACCGCATCGACGTGGGCGGAACACCACACGATCACGCGTTCAGCCGCCCCGGGGGCGAGGAGCGCACCACGGCGGTGACGCTGCAGGACGGCAAGGCCTGGGTCGTGTCCGGCCTGACCGGCCTGACGGTGCTGAAATCCACCGGGTCGGAGTTCCACGGATTCCCGCGCGACGAATACACCACGCTCGCCGAGACCGACGACCGGATTCTTGCGACGGCCGTCACGGCACGCTGGCGCTATTCCGCCACGAGCGGTATCGACTGGACCCTGTCGTTCGACGAGATCCGCCGCACGCTGCTCGAAACGTTCGCCACCAAACACAGCCTGTCGCTGCAGCAGACCCTGTACGCGATGGGCGAAGCCGTACTCGAGGCACGGCCCGAGGTCGCCGAGATCCGGTTGGCCATGCCGAACAAGCATCATTTCCTCGTGGACCTGAGCCCGTTCGGGCTGTCCAACGAGAACGAGGTGTTCCACGCGGCCGACCGCCCGTACGGCCTCATCGAGGGCACCGTGCTCCGGGACGACGAACCCGCCGACGCGGCCGGGCTCGCCTGGTACTCGTTGCCCGAGTTCTGAGTCACCGACCGGGTTCGGCCGCGACCGGCCGAGACCGCACCCCGCCGACCGGTACCGCCGTCCGTCACCGTCGCCAGGCAGCCACCGACCACTTTGGAGGGGTTCTGCGTGCATCCCGTCGACACGAAACCGCCGCTGCCACAACTGATCGCCGGAGGCCTGCAGCACGTCGCAGCCATGTACGCGGGCGTCGTCGCCCCGCCGCTGATCATCGGCGGGGCGGTGGGCCTCTCCCCCGGCCAGCTGAGCCTGCTGATCAGCGCAAGCCTGCTGACCGCCGGCCTGGCCACGCTCCTGCAGACCCTCGGCGTGTGGCGGTTCGGCGCCCGGCTTCCGCTGGTGAACGGCGTGACGTTCGCGGCGGTCGCGCCCGTGCTGGCCATCGTGGAACAGCACGGACAGCAGGCCTCGCTCGGCGTCGTCTACGGTTCGACGATCGTCGCGGGTGCGCTGATCGTGCTGGCGGCACCGTTCTTCTCCCGGCTCACTCGGTTCTTCCCGCCGATCGTCACGGGCACCGTCATCACGCTCATCGGGGTGTCGCTGCTGCCGGTGGCGGTCGGCTGGATCGCGCAGCAGGAGGAATCGGCGAGCGGGACGAACCTCCTGCTGGCGGGCATCACGCTCGTGGCGGTTCTCGCGTTCAACCGGTTCCTGTCGGGCTTCTGGAGCCGGATCGCGCTGCTGCTGGGCCTGGTGCTGGGCACGCTCGTCGCCTGGCCACTGGGCGAGGTCGACACGTCGACACTCGCGGAGGCGCCCGCCTTCGGGATCGTCACACCGTTCCACTTCGGCACGCCGGTGTTCGACATCGCGGCGATCGTCTCGATGGCGATCGTGGCGCTGGTGATCATGGCCGAGAGCACCGCGGACATGTTGGCACTCGGCGAGATCGTCGACCGGCCCACCTCGGAGCGCACGCTGGCGGACGGGTTGCGCGCCGACGGGTTCGGCACCGCCGTGGCGACCGTGTTCGGCGGCTTCGCCTGCACGGCCTTCGCGCAGAACGTCGGACTCGTCGCCCTGACGCGCATGGTGAGCCGGTACGTGGTGGCGGCGAGCGGACTGATTCTCGTGTTGCTGGGCATGTTCCCGGTGACCGGAGGGATCGTGGCCCTCGTGCCGCAGCCCGTGCTCGGCGGTGCCGGGCTCGTGCTGTTCGGCAGCGTCGCCGTGTCGGGCCTGCGGACGCTGGCGAAGGCATCGTTCGAACGGCCCGCCAACGTCACGATCGTCGCCGCGGCGCTCGGAATCGGGCTCATCCCGATCGCGGCACCCGAGTTCTACGCCGGGTTCCCGTCCGCGCTGCGCACCGTGCTCGACTCCGGGATCAGCGCGGGCTGTCTCGCCGCCGTGGTGCTCAACCTCGTGTTCGGCGACCGTGTACGGCGGTCCGCCGCGGACCCGGAATCCACGGACACGGAACCCACGGGCACGGCAAGCACGAGCTCGACGGATCCGAACCCGACGGAGTCGTCCGGCAGCTGACCGTTTCCCGCGTGCCCGATCGCCACCGGGAGCACGACACCGGCGGGTTTCAACGGCGCCGTGTTGTCGATCCAGGCGGACGTGTTACGGACCCAGGGGGCCGTGTTGCGGACTCGTGTGCCGATGGTTCCCAGTCGGCGGGGTGGC
This sequence comes from Prauserella sediminis, assembly GCF_014195435.1. Classification (NCBI taxonomy): domain Bacteria; kingdom Bacillati; phylum Actinomycetota; class Actinomycetes; order Pseudonocardiales; family Pseudonocardiaceae; genus Prauserella; species Prauserella sediminis. Next base: position 351,673 of record NZ_JACIBS010000001.1, read on the forward strand.
GCCGCCCCGGAATCCGCAATACGAACCCCGCAACGCACAACACGGCCCCTGGAAAACGCAACACGGGCCCCGGAAGTTGCAACACGGGCCTGCGCGGCTCCGGGGACGGTCCGAGGCCGGGAACGCGGATCCGCGATCTCAGATGAGGTGGTCGGGGCGCACCGGGACTCGGAGCAGTTCCTTGCCGGTCGCGGCGCGGATGGCCGCGACGATGGCCGGGGTGGACGAGATCGTGGGAGGTTCGCCGACGCCGCGCAGGCCGTAGGGGGCGTGCGGGTCGGCCAGTTCGAGCACCTCGATGTTCATCGGCGGCATGTCGAGCACCGTCGGGATGAGGTAGTCGGTGAACGACGGGTTGCGGATCACGCCGCCGTCGGTCCGGATCTCCTCCATCAGCGCCAGGCCGAGCCCCTGGGCGGAGCCGCCCTGGATCTGGCCGACGACGGCCTGGGGGTTGAGCGCCTTGCCGACGTCCTGCACGCAGTCCAGCGACACCACCTTGACGAGGCCGAGCTCGACGTCGACGTCGACGACGGCGCGGTGGGCGGCGAACCCGTACTGGACGTGCGCGTTGCCCTGGCCGGTCTCGGGGTCGAGCGCTTCGGTGGGCCGGTGCCGCCATTCGACGGTCTCGTCGAACTCCGCCTCGCCGAGCACGTCGACGAGGTCGGCGAGCACGCCGTCCGCCGCGGAGGCGAGCTTGCCGCCGTCGAGGTGCAGCTCAGCGGCGGTGCGGGACAGTGTCGTCGCGGCATGGGACAACAGCGCTCCGCGTACCTTCAGCGCCGCCGCCCGCACGGCGCCACCGGTCATGTAGGACTGCCGGGACGCCGACGTCGAGCCTGCGCTGCCGATCGAGGTGCCGGCCGGCAGGATCGTCACCTGGTCGACGCCCAGCTCGGTGCGGACGATCTGCTGGAGGATCGTCACCAGCCCCTGGCCGACCTCCGCGGCCGCGGTCTGCACCGTCACGGCGGGTTCGCCGCCGACGGCGGCCAATCGCACGCGGGCGGTCGAGTAGTCGTCGAATCCCTCGGAGAAGCAGATGTTCTTGATGCCGACGGCGTAGCCGACGCCGCGCACGACGCCCTCACCGTGAGTCGTGTTGGACACGCCGCCGGGAAGGCTGCGCAGATCGGCCACGCCCGCGTCCCGTGAGGGACCGGTAGGAAGCGGCATGGCGTCGAGTCGGTCCAGCAGCTCGGCCACCGGTGCGGCCGAGTCGACGGTCTGCCCGGTGGGCATGACGGTGCCCTCGCACATGGCGTTGCGGCGCCGGACCTCGGTGGGCGAGAGCCCGCACGCGGCGGCGAGTTTGTCCATCTGCGACTCGTAGCCGAACGCCGCCTGCACCGCGCCGAATCCCCGCATCGCCCCGCACGGCGGGTTGTTGGTGTACGTGCCCCAGCAGTCGATGCGCACGTTCGGCACGTCGTAGGGGCCGACGCCGAGGGTCGCGGCATTGCCCACCACGGCACCCGTCGACGAGGCGTAGGCGCCGCCGTCGAGGTAGATCCGGGCGGTGACATAGACGAGCCTGCCGTCGCGGGTGGCACCATGCTCGTAGTACATCGTCGCGGGGTGCCGATGAACGTGGCCGTAGAACGACTCCTCACGGTTGTAGACCATCTTCACCGGGTTGCCGGTGTACAGCGCGAGCAGGCTGGCGTGGATCTGCATCGACAGGTCCTCACGCCCGCCGAACGCACCACCGACACCGGCCAGCGTCAGCCGCACCTGCTCCGGCGACACGCCGAGCGCGGCGACGATCTGCTGCTGGTCGACGTGCAGCCACTGGGTCGCCACGTACAGGTCCACGCCGCCGCTGCCGTCGGGCACGGCCAGACCGGACTCGGGGCCGAGGAACGCCTGGTCCTGCATGCCGACCTCGTAGCGTCCGGTGACGACGACGTCGGCCTGCGAGGCCTGCTCGCCCCGCCGGATCGCCGCGTGCCGCACCACGTTCCCGCCCGGGTGCACCGCCGCAACGTCGCCGCGCACCGCCTCCTCGGCGTCGGTCACCGGGTCGAGCACGTCGTAGGTGACGTCGATGAGTTTCACCGCCCGCTGCGCGGTCTCCGGGTGGTCGGCGGCCACGACGGCGACGGGTTCACCGCGGTAGCGCACCACGTCGTCGGCGAGCACGGGCTGGTCCGGGTGTTCGAGGCCGTAGCGGTTCAGGCCGGGCACGTCGTCGTGGGTCAGCACGGCGTACACGCCGGGCACGGCGACGGCGGCGGCGATGTCGACGCCGGTGACGCGCGCGTGCGGATACGGACTGCGCAGCGTCGCGCCCCACAGCATGTCCTCGTGCCACAGGTCGGACGAGTAGGCGAACTCGCCCCGCACCTTCCTGGTGCCGTCCGGGCGGGCCGGGCTGGTGCCTACCCCGTTCACGGTCGTGGCTGCGGTGCGGCCGCCGGTCGTCGACGTCATCGCATCCTCCTGCTCGCGGTGCGGAGTTCCGCGGTCACTGCCTCCTCGTCGGTGGTGGCCAGCCGCCCGTCGGCGACGACGGTCTCGCCGCCGACCAGCAGCATGCTCACATCGGGTGTCGCGCCGAGGACGAGCGCGGCGACCGGGTCGTCGATACCGGCGTAACGCAGTCCGCCGAGATCCCACACGGCCAGGTCGGCCAACTTGCCGGGTTCGAGCGAACCGATCTCCCCCTCGCGGCCGAGGCAGCGTGCCCCGCCCATCGTGCCCATCCACAGCGCCTGCCGGGTCGTCAGCGCCTCGGGACCGCCCTGCTGCCGGGCCTGCAGCAGGGCCTGGTGCAGTTCCTCCCCCAGGCCGCCGGATTCGTTGGACGCGGCACCGTCGACACCGAGGCCGACGGGTGCGCCCGCGTCGAGCAGCGCCCGCGCCGGGGCGATGCCCGTGCCGAGCCTGCCGTTCGAGGTCGGGCAGTGCGCGGCTCCCGTTCCGGTGGCGCCCATGCGGCGGACCGCGTCGTCGGCGAGGTGCACGGTGTGGGCCAGCCACACGTCGTCGCCGAGCCAGCCGAGTTTGTCGGCGTACTCGGCGGGCGTGCACCCGAACTCGGCGAGGCACTGCCGCTCCTCGTCGAGCGTTTCGGCCAGGTGCGTGTGCAGCCGGACGCCCTTGCGCCGCGCGAGGTCCGCGGCATCGATCATGAGCCGCTCGGTGACGGTGAACGGCGAGCACGGGCCCACGGCGATGCGCACCCGCGCGTCGGGCGCCGGGTCGTGGTGGGCGTCGATGGCCGCTTCCGTGCCCGCGAGGGCGGCATCGAGGTCTTCGACGAGGTGATCCGGCGGCAGTCCGCCGTGGGACTGCCCGCGGTCCATCGAGCCACGCACGAGGTGGCCGCGCACACCGACCCGGTCCACCGCGGACACCAGGGCGGCCAGCTGGTCGCCGCCCTCGCGCGGAAAGACGTAGTGGTGGTCGGCGACCGTGGTGCAGCCGGTGAGCGCGAGGCGCGCCAGTCCGGCGGACGCGGCGGCGTGGGTGATCTCGGCGTCGAGGCCGCCCCACACCGGATACAGCTCGACGAGCCACTGGAACAGTGTCGAATCGGCGGCGTAGCCGCGCGTGGCCCACTGGTACAGGTGGTGGTGGGTGTTGATCAGCCCTGGGGTGACGAGACGCCCGGAGGCGTCGACCCGGGTTCCGGTGTACCGCGCGGGCGCGGGGCCGTCCCCGACGGCGACGAGGACCTCGCCGTCGACGACGACGTGGCCGTTGCGGTACTCGGTCCCCTGGGCGTCGACGGTCGCGACCGCCGCGTTCTCGATGATCATCATCGCGCACTCGCCGCCGAGCGCACCGCGTCGAGGATCTTCTCGTAACCCGTGCAGCGGCACAGGTTCCCCGCCAGGGCCTCGCGGATCTCCTCGTCACTCGGATCCGGTTCGCGGCGCAGCAGGTCGTGCGCGGCGACGACCAGTCCCGGCGTGCAGAATCCGCACTGGACGGCGCCGCACTCCACGAACGACTGCTGGACGGGATCGAGCGTGTCGCCGTCGGCGAGCCCTTCGACGGTACGAACCTCCCTGCCCTCGGCCTGCCCCGCGGCGACGAGGCAGGCGCACGCGGGCACCTCGTCCAGATACACCGTGCAGGAGCCGCACTCGCCCTGTTCGCAGGCGTTCTTCGACCCCGGGAGGCCGAGCCGCTCCCGCAGCACGTACAGCAGGCTCTCGCCTTCCCACACGTCGTCGGCCCGGCGCCGCTCGCCGTTGACGGTCAGATTCAGGCGCATGCTCGCACGCTCCCTCGGTAGTCGTCCCAGGCCCAGGTCAGCGTCCGTCGCGCGAGGACGCCGAGGGCGTGGGTGCGGTAGTCGGCGGTACCCCGGACGTCGTCGATCGGTTCCGTGGCCGCGGCCACGAGCTCGGCGAACCGCCGCTTCAGCGAGTCCGGCAGCGGCGCGTCGTCGTCCCACGGCAGTTCGGCGGCGAGGAACTCCTCGGCTCCCGACACCCGGCGCGGGGTGGGCGCGGCCGATCCGATGGCGACGCCGGCGCGGCCGTCGCGGAGGACGAGGCCCAGCGAGCACACCGCGATCACCATGGCGTTGCGCGTCCCGATCTTGCTGAACTGTTCCGCGGCCGTTCCCGCCGTGGGCAGGAGCACGGCGGTGATCAGCTCGTCGGGTTCGAGGACGCTGCGCTTGACGCCTGTGTAGAAATCTGTCGCCGGAATCCGCCGCACGCCGCGAGCCGAGGCGAGTTCGATCTCCGCGCCGGCGGCGAGCAGTACGGGGTGCGTGTCGCCCGCGGGCGAGGCGGCACCCAGGTTGCCGCCGACCGTGCCGCGGTTGCGGATCTGCGGCGACCCCACCGTGCGGGAGGCCATCGCCAGGCCGGGGAGCGTGTCACCGAGTTCGTCGATCAGTCGGGTGTAGGGCACGCCCGCCCCCAGTCGGACGTACCCGCCGGACGCGGACCAGGTGGCGAGCTCGGCGATCCGCGTCAGGTCCAGTAGCGCCTCGGGGCGCCGGTGGTCGTAGTTGAGTTCGACCATCACGTCGGTGCCGCCTGCGATGGGCACGGCCCCCGGACGCTCCGCCTTCGCGGCGAGCGCCTCCTGCAGGCTGTCCGGTCGGACGAATTCCACGGCCTCGCTCCAGGTGTCGGGTTGCTTCTGTCAGTAGACAGCCCGACCCGGTCCGCGGCAACGGCGCGCACACATGAAAGCGTGGCCCCACGACCGGCTGATTTTGTGTTTTCCTACAAATCTGATGACGCTGGTGAAGACTCTGCTGGAGATCCCGAGCCTGCGACTGCGCGTGCACACGGGCGGGAATCTGCTCGACCGCGAGGTCAGCCGGATCTACGTGACCGAACTGCCCGATCCGAGCCGCTACCTGTCCGAGGGCGAGTTCGTGTTGTCGGGACTGCTGTGGTGGCGCGAACCGGGCGATGCGGAGCCGTTCGTGCACGCGCTCGCCCACGCGCGGTGCGCCGGGCTGGCGGCGTCGGGGGCCGACACCGGCGGCATCCCGGACGACCTGGTCGAGGCGTGCCGGCGGCATCGGATTCCGCTGCTGGAGGTACCCGCCGACCTCTCGTTCGCCGTGGTGACCGAACGGGTCGTGCTGGCCCTGGCCGCGGAGACCGGCGGTTCCCGCAAACGGCTGCTGTCGGCGGCGGCCGACGACGCGTCGCTGCCCGCGCTGTTGGCCTGCGGCGCCGCCGAACTCGGCGCGGACTGCTGGGTCGTCACCCCGACGGGCCGCGTCGTGGCCGCCAACGACCCGAGGCCGCCGCGGCGACGCAGCGTGCTCGCCGTGGGAGGAAGGAACGCGGTGCCGTGGTCGCTCGTCGTCGACGCGGACCTGGGCCCCGGCGCATCGGAGGTGGCCGAGGAACTGGCGAGCCTGGTCGGGCTGGCCCGTGGCCGCGAGGACGAGGTACGCCGCACCCGCATGCAGGTCGCCGCTCCCCTGGTGCAGGCACTGGCCGACCCCGCGAGCACGACCGAGGAACTCACCCGGGCGCTGGCCGCGACGGGACTGTCCGGCGAGAAGCCCGTGCGGGTCCTGCTCGCACGCACTCCCGGTTCGGGTGCGGCCGCGGAGATCCTCGACGAATTGCTCGCGGTCCTGTCGGCCGAGGACACGGCCTTCACCGGACCGGGCGCCCCGGATCTCGTGGAGGAGGCGTGGGCGGTCGTACCCGCGGGCGCCGGCTGGCCCGAGGATTGGGCCGCGCGGGCGACCGACGCGCTCGCGGCGCTCGGGCGAGGCCGCGTCCTCGTCGGTGCGGGCGGTCCGGTGCAGGTACCGGGACTGCGGGGTGCGGCGGACGAAACTCGGCACGCGGTGCAGGCGGCACAGCGCCGCCCCGAACGGGTCGCCGTCGCCTCGGGTGACGACCTGGGCATGCACCGATTGCTGCTCGCGGGAGCGCCGGACGAACTGCGCCGCACGTTGGCCGGGCGCGTACTCGGGGCGCTACCGCAGCATCCGGAGCTGCTGCGCACCGTCCGCGTCTACCTGGAATGCTCGGGATCCCCTGCGAAGGCGGCCAAGCAACTGCACGTCCACGTGAACACGCTGCGGTACCGCATCGCGCGGGCCGGCGAGATCCTCGACGCCGACCTCACGGACTTCCGCACCCAGGTCGAGGTCTTCCTCGCGCTGTCCGTGGAGTCCTGACAGGACCCGCCGCGGCCTTCGCGACACCGCTGTGGGCCGTACCGTGTGAAGTGATGGCACGCGACAGGAGTGACGAACGAACGCTCGCCGAGCTGGGGGCGACACTGTCCCGGCTCGACGGTCAGAGCTACGGCAGGTACAAGAGTCTCCAGGGCGACTGGGACGCGGGCGGATACACGGTCGGCGTCCGCAAGGCGCAGACGGATCCGTTCGCCCCGGCGAGCCGCATCGAGGTGCGGATCTCGGCGGACTACGCCGGGTTCCCGAAGGAACTGTGGCACACGCCGGTCCGCGCACGTGCGCTCGCGGACCGCCTGCTGCGGGTACTGGGTCAGCAATTGCGCGGGTCGCTGCTGCGCGCCGACGTGGGCGGACAGCAGGTGCTGGACCGCAGTGCGCTGCGGATCTCCGGCGGCGCACTGACCGTACGGCTGGGCATCGACCTGCCGGGGCCGCGCCGCCGCATCGACGGCCGCGGCGCGCGGAAGGCGCTGTGCGAGCAGCTCCCCCGCGCCGTCGAGTCGCTGCGCTACGACGCGCTCGACGCCGACGACCTCGCCGCGTTCGTCGACTCCGTGGAGGACACCGATGCGCTGCGGAAGGCCCTGCCCGAACGCGGGCTGGTGGCGTTCGTCGCCGATGGCGCGATGCTGGCACGCCGCAGCGGCACCGATGACCGGCCGTTGGCCGACGGCGTCCCGTTCGAATCCCCCGAGTCGCTGCGCACCACTGTGGAATTGCCCAACCGGGGGACGGTCACCGGGATGGGCATCGCCGAGGGCATCACGTTGATCGTCGGCGGCGGGTTCCACGGCAAGTCGACGTTGCTGCGCGCGCTCGAGCGCGGCGTGTACGACCACGTTCCCGGCGACGGCAGGGAACTGGTGGTCAGTCGGTCTGCCACGGCGAAGATCCGCGCCGAGGACGGACGCAGCGTGGAGCGGGTGGACGTCAGCGCGTTCGTCGGCGGGCTGCCCACCGGCGCGGACACGAGGGACTTCTCGACGTCGAACGCCTCCGGGTCGACCTCGCAGGCCGCGACCACGGTCGAGGCCCTCGAGGCGGGCGCCGAGGTGCTGCTGATCGACGAGGACACCGCGGCGACGAACCTGATGATCCGCGACGCCCGGATGCAGGAGCTCGTCGCCAAGGGCAACGAGCCGCTGACACCGTTCGTGGATCTCGTGCGGCCGCTCTACACCGAACACGGCGTGTCGACCGTGCTGGTGATGGGTGGCTCCGGCGACTACCTCGACATCGCCGACCGCGTGATCATGATGGCGTCCTACCACGCGGAGGACGCGACGGAACGGGCTCAGCAGCTACGCGGCCGGGCCGACCGGACGGTCGAGGCCAGCGGGTTTCCCGCCGCGGCGCACCGGGTGTGCGACCCCGCGTCGCTCTCGCCCGAACACAAGGGCAGGCGCAAGGTCAAGCAACGCGGCATCGACACGCTCACCTACGGCGACACGGACATCGACCTGCGTGCCGTGGAACAGATCGTCGACCCCGGTCAGGTGATGGGCATCGGCCTGGCACTGGCTCACGGCGTCGAAGCGGGACTGGTCGACGGTGACCGCACCATCGCCGAGTTCCTCGACCTGCTCGATGACGACCTCGCCGACGGCGCCGACGCGATCCGCCACGGCTTCCTCGGCGACTACGTCGTGCCGCGCCGGTTCGAGGTCGCCGCCGCACTGTCCCGGCTGCGCTCACTACGCGTGGCCCGGCTCCGCGACGGCTGACGGCTGGCGACTGGCGACGGCAAACGAGCCGGCACCTGCGGCTGTGGCTCGGCGCCGGCCGCTCACGGCTCGAACGGTGCCTGACCGCGGACGACGGTGCGCCGAACCGAGCGCCCGTCCACGACCCGCCGGTCCCGGCGACGAACCCCTCGCGGGCCCGGGACCGGGGGATAACCTCGGTGACGATGATCGACGTGCGGGACGGCTCGGGCGAGGCAGGCACGATCCTGGGCAAGCGCACTGTGCTGCAGCTCGCGTGCGGCGTCTTCGTCGCTCTGGTCGGGCTCTTTCTGGCGATCGGTTCCGACAACCCGGTCTGGCTGTCCGCGGCGCAGGTCGGTGCGGGCGCGACGATGACCGTGGCGGCCTGGCGTTCCCGGCCGCGACGTCGGCGGTCGGCCTCCGACCACACCGGCGAGGTCGGCCGCGCCGACACCGACGGGCGGTGAACAGCTACACGCGGCCGGACAGCAGCGGCAGCGCTGCGCAGCTCTGTGGTTTCCCGCGATTCTGGGGTTACAGGACGGCGCTTCCGCTATGCGAACGGCGCGAGCTCGACGCCCGCGTCGAGCAGCCCTTCCCGGACTCGCCGGGCGAGTTCGACCGCGCCTGCTGTGTCGCCGTGCAGGCACAGCGAGCGCGGCCGCGCCTCGATCTCGGTGCCGTCGATCGCGGTGACCATTCCTTCGGTCGCCATCCGCACGCTACGGGCGACGACCGTGTCGGCGTCGTGCACGACGGCGCCCGGTGCCCGGCGGGACACGAGTCTGCCTTCCGGCGTGTAGGCACGATCGGCGAACGCCTCGGCGACCGTCGGCAGCCCGGCCTCGCCGGCCAGCCGCAGCAGTTCGGAACCGGGCAACCCGAGGATCGGCAGGTTCGCGTCGTAGGTCCGTACCGCCTCCACGACGGCTTCGGCCTGAGCAGTGTGGTGGGCGACGGCGTTGTACAGCGCGCCGTGCGGTTTGACGTAGCGGACGCGCGTGCCTGCGATGCGCGCGAAGCCGTCGAGCGCACCGATCTGATAGATGACGTCGTTGCCGAGTTCGGCGGGGTCTGCGTCGATGAACCGCCGACCGAACCCGGCCAGGTCGCGGTAGCCGACCTGCGCACCGATCGCCACCCCGCGCTCGGCTGCGCGTTCGGTGACGCGGCGCAACACGGTCGGATCGCCCGCGTGGAATCCACATGCGACATTGGCGCTGGTCACGATGTCGAGCAGCGCGTCGTCGTCGGTCAACGGCCAGATCCCGAAACCTTCACCGAGGTCGCTGTTGAGGTCGAGCACCATGCCGTCAGGGTAAACGCAGGCCCCGGGTCGGCGGCGTGCGCGCGTGCACCGAAGAGCCACCAGACACGGAGGTAGCGGTTTCCTCGGGGTACCCGTGGCGACGCCCGACCTGGGCCGCCGTTCCCGTCAGAAGGGTGGCGGTTCGTCACGGCTCAGCGGTGACTGCCGTCGTGGGGTGAGGATTGGTTCGCGTTCGCCGGTGTAGGTGGCGCCGGTGGGCGTGGTGATCGTTGTGGCGCGCGAATCGGGTCGTAGCGCGTGACCCACCCGGGTGCGTTCTTCATCCGGTGATGTCGTCGGCAGCGTGGTCCGGTGTTGGTCAGCGAGGTGGGGCCGTGGTGGGCGGCCCATTCGCGTTCGTGGTCGAGGTCGCAGTGCCGCGCGGGCCTCCGGCACCAGGGAACAACACATTCGCGGTCGCGTACGCGGACGAGTTCGCGGATGGTGGCCGTCGGTCGGCGCCGGGTCCGGCCAAGGTCGAGCGGCTCGCCCGTGGCCGAGTCGCACAACACCGCCCGCCACACGCTTTCCGGACCGGTCATGATCTCCCGGGCGATGGGGGCGGGGATGGGGCCGTAGCCGTCGAGTTCGCAGCCGGTGTCGCTGATGGACAGGGCCGCGTCGACCGGCAGGTGCACATACACCTGCGCCGCCGCCTGCGGCACCTGAACACCGGGGTCGTTGCCGAGTAGCAGGTCGGCGGTGACATCGGCCCGCAACTGCTCCAACGTGCGGGTCTCGCCGCCTCGACGCAGTCGGCGGGCCATGGCATCGACTCGGGCGTAACACGCCGAGGCCACTTCGGAGCGCAGGTCGACGGTCAGGCGTGATTGGGCGTGCTCGCCGTGATCGAGCTGGAGTTTGCGGTCCTCGTCGGCAGTGCGGGCGCGGGCCGTCTGCCCGCCCGGATCGACGCGCTGCACCAGCCGTGCCGCGTGACGGGCCAGGTTGCCCGGCTGCCACGTCGACACCGGCGCATCCGTCAGCTTATCGGCCAACAGCTCGTCCACCCGCCGGGCGTGAGCGTCGGACAACGGTGCGGTCACCCGCAGCACCCGGCGCGCCCCGTAGCCGTCGGTCAACCCATGGCGCATGGCCGTCAGCATCTGCGGCATCCGGCTGGCCAGGTCCACTGCTGCCTGGATCCGTGCCTCGACTTCCTGGGGCGACATACGTAGTTCGGGTGCCAACGTCTCGGCCAGCCCCCGCCGTTCGGCCGGACCAGTGTCCACCGCGGCGAGAAACTCGACCTCGGCAGCATCGACCCGCGCCCGCTGCTCCCGCAGCGAACGCGCAGCCGCGACCATGTCCCCAGTACCAAGCACCCCACCAACACTACCGAACACCAGTACGAATAACTTCACCCAATAGTGCCGATATCGCGGTGCCGATTTCGGTCGTCGTGCCGAACAGTGCCAACTCGGGGACGACGTCAACCGTGATGGCCGGGCGCTTCGGGAGGACTGTCAACGTGAGGGAGTACACCCGGCGGCATCACCCCATGGCGGACCACTGTGGAGCGTCACGGTGGACCACCGGAGGACCTACTCGGATCGGCGTGTTGTTCGTGGTGATCCGCACCGAGCGCGGAGGCACCCACCCATATCGAGATCATCAACTGCGTGCCGGCTTGTCACCAACGAGCCCGAGCAGCACACCTACCGAGTACGCAGGCACACGAAACAGCCGCACACCGACGACACCGTGCGCTTTGAAGACCGCGTGATACACGCGGCCACACGGCGGCGATGACGCGGAGTTCCACCTGATCCCGGAGAACTGCCCGCCCGGCGAGGGCGACGAGCCCCGGAAACCACAACACGAACCCCGTTTGCACAACACGCGCCCGGAAACCGCAACACGGGCCCCTGAATGCGGAACACGGGCCCCGGAATCTGCAACACGGGCTCTTGAACGCAGGACACGCGCGTCCGTATGCCGGCGGTCAACCCGCGCGCGCGGCCAACCGGGACAGTGCTCGCCGGTCCAGTCCACCGTCCAGTTCGGTCTCGTCGACGGCGCCGCAGTCGAGGCCGCGTAGCACGTACGTCGCGAGTGCCTGGGCGGTCGCGGGCTCGTCGAGCACCGCTCCGTCGACGTCCCCGACGTAGGCGCGCAGCCGGTCGGCGGCGGACGTGAGGTTCTCGCGGAAGAACGCGTAGGTGGCGGCGAACCGGCTGGGCAGCTGGTGCGGATGCAGGTCCCAGCCCTGGTAGAAGCCGCGTTCGAGGGACCGGCGTACCAATCGCAGATGCTCGGCCCACCCGTCGGCTACGGCCTCGCCCACCGGTAGGCGGTTGGTCGACCCGTCGGACAGCCGGACACCCCGGCCGGCGGCCGCGACCTGCATGAACTGCTTGGCGAAGTCGGCGGCCGGGTGGTCCATGCTCTGGTACGCGCCCGCGATGCCGAGGCTCGCGCTGTAGTCGTAGGTGCCGAAGTGCAGCCCGCTGCAGCGGCCGTTGGCGGCCTGCACGATGGCGGGCAACGCGACGGTGCCGTCCGCCCGCAACACCGACTGGGTGGTCTCGACCTGCACCTCGAACCGCAGCGTCCCGACGGCGAGCCCGTGGACCTTCTCCAGCTCGCTGAGCACGTCCGCGGCGGCGGTGACCTGGTCGACGTCGGTGACCTTCGGCAGCGTGACGACGAAGCCGGGCGGCGGACCGCCGAGCGCTTCGAGGAACAGGTCGAGAGTGCGCATGCCGCGGCGGCGGGTGCCGACCTCGAAGCTCTTGAACCGGATACCGCAGAACGGCGCGACGGGGCCGCTGTCGGGGTCGCCGCGACCGGCCACTTCGGACGCGAGTTCCCGTCCGCAGCGCACGACTTCGGCGTCCTCGACGTCGTCGCCGGGGTTGCCGTAACCGTCTTCGAAGTCGATGCGCAGGTCTTCGATCGGTTCCGACGCGAGTTTGGTGCGCACCCGTGCGAGCACGTCGTCGGTCGCGGGCAGCTCGTGGGACGTCAGGACGTCGAGGGCACGAGTGCCCCACTGGCCCGCCAACCCGGCGTGGTAACGGCCCGCGGGGACGTAGACGGTGTGAACGGGTTGCCGTCCGGCCGGCTCACCGGGATAGGCGGCTGCCACACGGGCGTCGGACGCCGCGAGTGAGGCGTCGATGCGCGCGTAGACGTCCTCGGTGAGCCGGCCGGCGGTCACTTACTTGATCCGCTCGTAGGCGGGCAGCGTCAGGAAGTCGGCGAACTCGTCGGCGAGCGCGACCTCCTCGAACAGCTCGACCGCGGGCTGGAGCAGGTCGGACGGGATCTCGTCGGCCAGCTCGCCCTTGATCTCGTCGAGCACGGAGCGCACGAGCTCGCGGGTCACGGTCGCCCCGGTGTCGGCGAGCACGACGCTGTTCTGCACCCACTGCCACACCTGCGACCGGGAGATCTCGGCGGTCGCAGCGTCCTCCATGAGGTTGTGGATACCGGCGGCACCGTTACCGCCCAACCAGGAGGCGATGTAGCGCACGCCGACGTCCACGGCGCCCCGCAGGCCGGCGGCGGTGCACTGCGCGTCGGTCGCGGCCACGTCGAGGAGCTGGTCGGCGGTGACGGACACGTCCTCGCGAAGGCGGTCGAGCTGGTTCGGCTTGTCACCGAGGACCTTGTCGAACTCTTCCTTGCACAGTCCGACCATGCCGGGGTGGGCGACCCACGAACCGTCGAAGCCGTCGCCGGCCTCGCGCGACTTGTCGGCGTGCACCTTCTTCGTGGCGTTCTCGGCGACCTCGGGGTCCTTGCTGGGAATGAACGCCGACATGCCGCCGATGGCGAAGGCGCCGCGCTTGTGGCACGTGCGCACGAGCAGCTCGGTGTAGGCGCGCATGAACGGAGCGGTCATGGTGACGGCGTTGCGGTCCGGCAGGACGAACTTCTCACCCGCGTCGCGGAAGTACTTGATGACGCTGAACAGGTAGTCCCAGCGGCCCGCGTTCAGGCCCGAGGCGTGCTCGCGCAGTTCGTAGAGGATCTCCTCCATCTCGAACGCGGCGGGGATGGTCTCGATCAGCACCGTGGCACGGATGGTGCCGTGCTCCACGCCGAGCGCCTTCTCGGCGTGGGTGAAGATGTCGTTCCACAGCCGCGCCTCGAGGTGGCTCTCCATCTTCGGCAGGTAGTAGTACGGCCCCTTGCCGCGGGCGAGCAGTTCCTTCGCGTTGTGGAAGAAGTGCAGGCCGAAGTCGACGAGCGCGCCGACCCCCTTGCGGCCGTTGAACTCGAGGTTGCGCTCGTCGAGGTGCCAGCCGCGCGGGCGGACGACGATGGTGGCGTGCTCCACGTCGTCGCGCAGCGCGTAGTGCTTGCCGTTCGACTCGAGCTCGATCGTGCCGCGGATCGCGTCGGACAGGTTGATCTGCCCGTTCACGACGTTGCTCCAGTGCGGCGTGTTCGCGTCCTCGAGGTCGGCGAGCCACACCTTGGCACCGGAGTTGAGCGCGTTGATCGTCATCTTGCGCTCGGTCGGGCCGGTGATCTCCACACGGCGGTCGCGCAGCGCGGGCGGAGCGTCGGCGACCTGCCAGTCGGACTCGCGAACCTGCTTGGTCTCGGACAGGAAGTCCAGGCGTCCGGTGCGCTTGGCCTCCTCGCGGCGCTGCTTACGAGCCTCCAGCAGCTGGTCACGAGTGGCCGCGAAGTTCTCGTGCAGGCCGGCCACGAAGTCGAGTGCCTCCTGCGTCAGCACTTCGTCGCCGCGCTCGATCGCGTCGCCGAGCACACGAACATCAGACATGGAACACCTCAGGGAACGTCGTTGAGCATCGATCTTCTATATGTCGGACTATAGTTTCTACATTACGGAAGCTCAATGTGAGCAACCCTGCAGCGAGGGTGAAAGGAGTCATGGTGGCCACGAGCGGTGGAGTGCAGTCCCTCGAGCGGGCGTTCGAGCTGCTGGAACGGCTCGCGGACGCCGGGGGCGAAGCGAGTCTGTCCGAGCTGGCGACGTCGTCGGGGCTGCCCATGCCGACGATCCATCGGTTGATCCGCACCCTCGTAGCCTGCGGCTACGTACGGCAGAACGCGAACCGGCGTTACGCCCTCGGGGCACGATTGATCCGACTGGGCGAACAGGCGAGCCTGCAGTTCGGCACCTGGGCACGGCCACTGCTGGCCGAACTGGTGGACGAGATCGGCGAGACGGCCAACCTGGCCGTCCTGGAACGCGACGAGGTCGTCTACGTGTCCCAGGCGCCCTCGAAACACTCCATGAGAATGTTCACCGAGGTGGGCAGGCGACTGCTGCCCCACGGCACGGGCGTCGGCAAGGCGATCCTGGCGCAGTTGCCGACCGACGAGGTCCGTGCCCTCCTCGACCGGACCGGCATGCCCGCCTACACCGAGCACACGCACACCGACGTCGAGGCGTTCCTGGCACACCTCGCCGAGATCGCCCGACAGGGGTACGCGCTCGACGAGAGCGAACAGGAATTGGGCGTGCGGTGCATAGCGGTACCGGTTCCCGGCACGCCGACCCCGACCGCGGTCTCGGTGTCCGGACCGGAGGGCAGGCTGACCAAGGACGCCGTCGTGCGCATCGCCCCGACTGTCCAGCGCACCGCCGAGGCCCTGGCGAAACAACTACCGGGGTGACGCCGCGGCGGCGCGGCACCGGCGGGCCACGCTCAGGTCCACACCACGCCCGGCCCACACCACCCGGCCGACACCACTGCCGGCCCACACCGCGACCGGCGCCGGGCGTGCATACGACGACGGCGGGCGCCGGATGTCCCGGCGCCCGCCGTCGTCAGTGATGAGCGGCCGGCGCCCTCACTCCCCCGCGGTCTGCTGCGGCGTGATGTCGAAGCGAACCTCGTCACCGTCGACACTGGTCACGGTGATATCGGTCTTGACCTCGGTACCGCCCTGCACGGTCACCGTGCACGTCGTCGTGGCGTCCACCTCGCCGTCCAGATCGTCGGGGCAGTCGACGCTGTCCACCGGCATGCCCTGCTGCGAGATCGACGACGACACCTGCTCCTCGAGGTCGTCCTTCTCGACGTACATCGAGCACCCGGCCAGTCCGAACACGGCGACGCCGAGGACGGACAGTGCAAGAACACGGGACACGCGGGGCATGACGATCTCCTGAAGACGTGAAGGGAGCTCCGGCCGGACAGCCGCAGCCTCATACTTCACTCCGACTTCACAGTCGCCCGGCGCGTTCCGTTGCTACGTGGTGTCCCATACCACACGGCATCTCATCCCCCGCGGCGCCGCAATCCACACCGCGCCGCAATCCACACAGCGCCGCAATCCACACCGCGCCGCAATCCGACATGACGAATACACGTCCGGCCGGAGCGGGTTGTCGTCGCGAGGCCGGGCCGTCGCACCGGCGGGCCGAGGCCGCCGTCTACTTCGGACCGCGAGCGGCCTGCGCCCGAATCAAGAGTCGGCGGTGGCCGATTCCGGCTGACCGACCTCCCAGTCGACCCCGAAATCACCGGAGTCGGCGTCGACACGCGTCACGGTCACCGACACCGGCGCGGCGGTTCCGTCCGGGGCAACCAGGGTGCATTCGGTCCTCGCGCCCTTCTCGGCATCGACGTCACCCGGGCACGTGAGATCCTTCGGTCGCTGTCCGACCTCCGCCGTCACCGACGCCAGCAGCTGTTTCTCGAGCTCACCCTGTTCGATCTGCGGGCCCGTGGAGACCGACACTTCGGCGGAGCACGCGGCCAGCCCCAACGTCAGACAGGCGGCAGCTGCAGCAACGAAACGAGCGGTCGTGGACATGGGTCTCCTTCAGTGCAGAAACGAGAGGGCAGAAACGAGGGCGTCCTGAGGACTGTGCCGCACCGCAATCGGGTCCGAATCCGTGCCCGCGCGTGTGCGCGCATCCGCGGGGCCTGGCGCGGAGTGGGCGGACGGCTACGGCGAGGCGCACTACTCGGTATCGATCATGAACTGGACGAGGTCACCTCCGGTGTCGGTCACCGTGACGTTCGCCGTGAGCTTCCGTCCACCCTTGACGGTCACGCTGCACGCTGTCGTGGCATCCGGTTCTGCGTCGAGCTCCTCAAGACAGTGCACGCTGTCGACCTCCACGTCGCCCCGCTGGACGAGTGTCGTCGCCACCTGTTTCTCCAGCTCGTCCGTCTCGACGTGCGCCGAACACGCCGTCCGCCCGAGAACGGAAACGCCGGCAACCGACAGGGCCGGAGCGCGCGACACGCGGGGCATGACGATCTCCTGAGGGCGCGGCGGCTCCGGCCGGATGCCGAAACCTCATGTTTCGGTCAGACCGCACATGTGCGCTTTTCGTTCCCCGGCATATCGGTGTTACAGGTCACATACGAGCAGCAGCTACCAGCGGCGTATCCGCCGCATCGCCGCGCCCGCCTCAGTTCGGCCGGCTGACGTGCTCCGCCCGGTCAGCGACCGCCACTCAGCGGCTGCGCGTCGACCTGGACGTGGAAGTTCGCGTTCTGCGTTTCCGCGTCGACCTCGGTCACCTCGACCGTGACCCCGAACCGGGTCCCCGCCGGATTGGTGAGCACGCAGCGCGTGCTGGCGCCCACCGTCGCTTCGACGTGTTCCGGGCATCCGACCTCACCGAGGTGCTGCCCGGCCTCGCGGCTGAGCGACCGGGCAGCCTCCCGCGCCAGCACGGCCCGGTCGATCTCGTCGCCGGCGGGCGCGTCGGACGCCCGGCCGTCGTCGCCTGCCGGCGTGGCGTCGGGTGCCGCGGACCGGTCGCCGCCGGCCTGCCCGTCGCCGTCACCGGAGCCGCCCGAGAGTACGACGTCGAACTGAACCCGGTCGTCCTCGCCGACCTCGGTGACCGTCACCTTCGCATCGCGTTGGACACCGTCCTGCCCGGTCGAGGTGCACGTCGTCGTCGCACCGACCTCCGGTTCGAGGTCGTCGGGGCAGGTCACGTCCTTCGGACGCCGGTCCTGTTCGGACAGGGCGCCCATGACCTGTTTCTCGAGCTCGTCCTTGCCGACCGTCGACCCGACGGAGAACTCGAACGAGCACCCTGTCAACGCCAGCGCCGCGCAGGCGACCGGCACGAAGACGACACGGGCCAGACGGGACATGACAGGCACTCCTCGACAGGTGACGCCCACCCGCAACCGGGTCGGGCAGGATTCTCCGGGCGCCGCCCGGTTCGGCCGGGCGAAGACCACGACCCGCACAGCGGGCCGAACCACGACATATCAGGCTTCCGTCACACAGCGCCGGTTCCGGGCGCGGCCGTGACGTCGGTCGTGCTCAGCCCAGCAGGGCGTCGACGAACGCCGAGGGTTCGAACGGTGCCAGGTCGTCCGGCCCTTCACCGAGACCGACGAGCTTGACGGGCACGCCGAGCTCGCGCTGCACCTGGAACACGATGCCCCCCTTGGCCGTGCCGTCGAGCTTGGTCAGCACCACGCCGGTGACGTCGACGACCTCGGAGAACACCCGCGCCTGCGCCAGACCGTTCTGCCCCGTCGTCGCATCGAGCACGAGCAGCACCTCGTCGACCTTCGCCTGCTTCTCGACGACGCGCTTGACCTTGCCGAGCTCGTCCATCAGGCCGGTCTTCGTGTGCAGCCTGCCCGCGGTGTCGACCAGGACAGCGTCGACACCCGCGTCGACGCCACGCTTGACGGAGTCGAACGCGACCGAGGCCGGGTCGGCACCTTCCTTACCGCGCACCACCTCGGCGCCGACCCGCTGCGACCAGGTCTCCAGCTGGTCGGCGGCGGCCGCACGGAACGTGTCGGCGGCCCCCAGCAGCACCTGCCTGCCCTGCGCCACGAGCACGCGCGCGAGCTTGCCGGTCGTGGTGGTCTTGCCAGTGCCGTTCACACCCGCGACCAGGACGACGGCGGGCTGCTTCGCACCGTCCACCTCGTGCGGCAGCGCCCGCACCGAACGGTCGGCCTCCGGCGACAGCGTCTCGATGAGCACGTCGCGCAGCGCCGCCCGCGCGTCGTCGGAGGTCCGCACGCCGCGGGCCGACAGTTCCTCGCGCAGCCTCTCGACGATCTCGGTCGTGGTCGACGCGCCCAGGTCGGCGACGAGCAGCGTGTCCTCGATCTCTTCCCACGAGTCCTCGTCGAGGTCGCCCGCGCCCAGCAGACCGAGCAGCCCCTGCCCCAGTGCCGACCGCGACTTCGACAGCCGTCCCCGCAGCCGTTCGATACGACCCGAGGCGGGCTCGGGCTCCTCGACCTCGGTCTCCGGCTCCGGCGCTGCGGTCTTCGGTGCCTCGGCTTCCGGGGCGGCCGGCTCCGGGGCGGCCGGCGTGGGCTCGCCCGTCTTCGGAGCTTCGGCCGGCTCCGCGGGCGCCGTGTCCGGGGCAGGCGTGTCCGGGGTGGTCGTGCCTGGAGCGGCCGTCGCTGTGTCGTCGGCGCGCACGGTGTCCGGGGCCGGCTCCGCGGTGCCGGTGGACGCCGGTTCCTGGTCGGTGTCCGGCAGTCCGACGTCGACGATGTCGCGACGCGGTGCATCACGCGGCACGGATGCGTCGTCGCCGACCCCGGGCTGGCCGTCGACCTCGGTGCGTTCCTCGACCGGATGGGAGGGCGCGTCCGACGGCCGGGTGGTGGCGCTCTCCCCGCCGGGTGCGAGCGAGATGCCGCCCCCTGCCTGGTACCCGCCGCCCTTCGGGACCTGCTTCTCCTGGTCCTGCTCCAGGCTGATCTTGCGCCTGCGGGACAGGGTCAGCCCCACGACGAGGGCGACCGCCAGCAGGGCGGCCACAACGACAACGATCCAGATCACGGCTGTGCTCGACACGCCGCCATCCTCCCACTGGCCTCCGATCCGGTTGACACGGCTCGCCCCGCGCCCCGGCCGGCCGTCTCCACCGGCCCGGGTCCGTCCGGAGCGCGGTAGCGCCGAACCCGGACGCCCGGCTCGACGCTCGGCGCAACGCTCCGGGCGTCGGACGGTGCGTCAGGGCTCGCGGCGTGGGAAGTTAACGGTCTCGCATAGATCTAGGCCAGGTACCCACCGAACGTGTTGCACAGACCAGCTGATTGGACTAGACCACTCCCGTGTCCCCTTCGCTCCGTATCGCCGGATTACTGTCCGGCACCTCCGTGGACGGCATCGACGTCGCCATCGCCGAACTGGCCGAGTCGGACGGCGAGCTCGTCCTCACGCCGTGTGGCCAGTGGGAGCTGCCCTACCCCGACGAGCTGCGGGCACGACTGCTCGCCGCGCTGCCGCCCGCACCGTGCAGCGCCGAAGAACTCGCCAAACTCGACACCCACGTCGGCCAGGCGTTCGCCGACGCCGTCAGCCACGCCGAGGCACATGCCGGCCCCGTCGACGTGGTCGCCTCGCTCGGCCAGACGGTCTTCCACTGGATCGACGAGGGCCGGGCACTCGGCACGCTGCAGCTCGGCCAACCCGCCTGGATCGCCGAGCGCACCGGCCGTCCCGTCGTCTCCGACCTGCGAGTGCGCGACGTCGCCGCCGGTGGTCACGGCGCGCCGCTCGCGAGCACGCTCGACGCGCTGCTGCTGCGCACGGTCGCCGACCGGGAGGGATCCCCGACGGTCGCACTGAACATCGGCGGCATCAGCAACATCACCGTCGTGCCGCCCGGCGGCTCCGGCAACAACTCCGACGACGGCTCCGGCGCGGTCGGCGACGTGCTCGCCTACGACACCGGCCCCGGCAACGCGCTGCTCGACCTCGCGGCCGCCCAGGTCACCGGCGGCGCCGCCCGCAGTGACGTCGACGGTGCGCTCGCCGCGGCCGGCACGGTCCGCACCGACCTGCTCGAGCGGCTGCTCGCGGATCCTTACTACGCGGCCCCGCCGCCGAAGTCGACGGGCAAGGAGCATTTCCACAGCACATACCTCGCCGCGGCACTCGGCGGCCTGCCCCAGGTCGGCGACACCGACCTGCTGGCGACGCTGACCGAGCTCACGGCCGTCACCATCGCCGACGCCTGCGCCCGCCACGGCGCCACGACCGTGTACGCCTCGGGCGGCGGGGTGCACAACCCGACCCTGATGCGCGCGTTGGGCCGCCGTCTCGTCGTCCACAGGAGCGACGAGCTGGGGCTGCCCGCCGACGCGAAGGAGGCCTACCTGACGGCCGTGCTCGGCTGGCTGTCGTGGCACGGCGCCGCGGGCAATGTTCCCAGCGCCACCGGCGCCCGCGGGCCACGCGTCCTCGGCAGCATCACCCCTGGTGAGCGACGGCTCGCCCTTCCGACCCCACCGACGTCGCCGATTTCGCGGCTGAGGGTGGCCAACTCGCGCGAGACACGGTAGGAGAGACCAATGCGCGCACTGGACCTCGCGATCATCGCGATCTTCCTGGTGGGAACGCCCATCCTGGGCATCCTGCTCAGCGGGAAGCAGCGATCGTCGAACGACTACTTCGTCGGCAGCCGGAAGGTGCCCTGGTGGGCGGTCACCTTCTCGGTCGTCGCCACGGAGACCTCGACGCTGACCGTGCTGAGCGTGCCGACCGTTGCCTACCTCGGCAACATCACGTATCTACAGCTGGCGATCGGCTACCTCATCGGCCGCGTCGTCGTCGCATTCGTGCTGCTACCCAAGTACTACGCAGGCGGCTTCGTCAGCGCGTACGGCTTCCTCGGCAAGCGCTTCGGTGGCGGACTGCAGGGCACCGCCTCGGTGACGTTCCTGGTCACCCGTCTGCTCGCGGACGGCGTTCGCCTGTTCGCCACGGCCATCCCGGTCAAACTCGTGCTCGACGGGATCGGCCTCGACGTGTCGTACTGGGTCGTGATCGCCGCGATCGCGCTCGTGGCGGTCATCTACACCTACTTCGGCGGCATCCGCGCCGTCATCTGGGTCGACGTCGTCCAGATGGCCATCTACGTGCTCGGCGCCATCGCCGCGATCTTCGTGCTGGCGGGCCAGCTGCCCAGCGGCTGGTTCGGCGAGCTCGCCGACGCGGGCAAGTTCCAGCTCTTCGAGTTCGGCTCCGACATCATCACCGACCAGTACGCGTTCATCACCGCGGTCGTCGGCGGTGCGCTGTTCGCGATGGCCTCGCACGGTGCCGACCAGCTGATGGTGCAGCGCCTGCTGGCGTGCAAGAACGTGCGTGACAGCCAGAAGGCCGTGATCGCCAGTGGTGTCGTGGTGTTCTTCCAGTTCGCGGTGTTCCTGCTGGTCGGTGCGATGCTGTTCTCGTTCTACGGCGGGCAGAGCATCGACGCGCTGGGCCTGGCCAACCCGGACGACCTGTTCCCCAGGTTCATCCTCGAGGAACTGCCCGTCGGGCTGTCCGGGATCCTCATCGCCGGCATCCTCTCCGCCGCCATGTCGACGATCTCCTCGTCGCTGAACTCGCTGTCGACGTCGACGATCGCCGACCTCTACGAGCGGTTCACGAAGAAGAAGATGTCCGACGCGGTGATGCTCAAGCAGGCGCGGATCTGGACGATCATCTGGGCGGTCGTGTTCGTCGTGTTCGCCTCGATGTTCACCAGCACCGACACCCCGGTCGTCGAACTCGGACTGAGCATCGCCAGCTACACCTACGGTGCGCTGCTCGGCGCGTTCTTCCTCGGCATGATCGTCAAGAAGGCACGGCAGACCGACGCGATCATCGCGTTCGCGTGCACCGTCGTCGTGGCCGCCGTGTTCGTCCTGGGTGTCACGTTCACCGTGGACGGTGAGGAGGTCGGCCTGGCCTTCCCCTGGTACGTGCCGCTCGGCGTGGTCGTCACGCTGGTCATCGGCGGCCTGCTGTCGCTGCGGCACAGCGGCCCCGACCCCCGCGCGGCCGAGATGGAGACGCAGGAGGAGGAACCCGTCTAGCACCGGCGGGTACCACGACGGCGAAGGCCGGCGGGCGATCGGATCGCCCGCCGGCCTTCGCGCGCCCGCACCCGGACGGCCGCCACCGGTTCGGCGCCCGGCCGCCCGCCCGCGCAGCGACTACCGTTCACCTCATGGCCGACGCCTGGCTGTCCGACACCCGCTCCTCGTACGACACCGACGCGTCCGGATACGCCGACAAGGTGCGCGGGCTGCTCGACGAGATGCCGCACCTGCGGGCGAGCCTGGCGGTGTTCGTCGAAGCGGTGCACGAGTGCGGAGGCGGCCCGGTCGCCGACGTCGGTTGCGGACCGGGCCACGTCACCGATCACCTCCACGAGGCGGGAGTGGACGCGTTCGGCATCGACCTCTCCCCCGAGATGGTCGCCCTCGCCCGGCGCACCTACCCCCACCTGCGCTTCGACGTCGGCACCATGACCGACCTCGACCTCGCCGGCGGTGCCGTCGCGGGGGTGCTCGCGTTCTGGTCCGTGATCCACGTGCCCGACCACGCCCTGCCCGGCGTGTTCGACGAGTTCCACCGCGTGGTGCGCCCCGGGGGCCCCGTCCTGGTCGGCTTCCACGTCGGCGACGGCATCCGGCACACATCCGAGGGCTACACGGGCCGATCGGTCAACGTCGACAGCCACGACCGCAGGCCCGACGCGGTCGCGGGTCTGCTCCGCGACGCGGGGTTCACGATCGACGCCGAGCTGATCCTGCGGCCGGACGAGGACGTGCCTGGCGCTGTCGTCTTCGCCCGTCGCCGGCGCTGACGGCCTGCGACGCCCGCCCGCGGTCCCCACAGGCCGTTGCGGTTCAGGCCTCGATGGGCTCGGCCTGGTCGCGGTCCGACGAATCCGGTTCCGGCTCACCCGTGTCGGTGCGCATGCGCTGCGAGATGACCTTCGTGATGCCGTCGCCCTGCATGCTGACGCCGTACAGCGCGTCGGCGATCTCCATCGTGGGCTTCTGGTGCGTGATGACGATGAGCTGGGAGCTGTCGCGCAGCTGCTCCAGCAGGCCGATCAGCCTGCGCATGTTCGTGTCGTCCAGTGCGGCCTCGACCTCGTCCATCACGTAGAACGGCGACGGGCGGGCACGGAAGATCGCCACCAGCATCCCGACCGCGACCAGCGACTTCTCGCCACCGGACAGGAGCGAGAGCCGCTTGACCTTCTTGCCCGGCGGGCGGGCCTCGACGTCGACCCCTGTGGCCAGCATGTCCTCGGGCTCGGTGAGCACCATGCGGCCCTCGCCGCCGGGGAACAGCACCGAGAACACGGTCTCGAACTCCCGCGCGACGTCCTCGTAGGCGCTCCTGAACACCTCGAGGATCTTGTCGTCGACCTCCTGGATCACCTGCAGCAGATCCTTGCGGGTGTCCTTGAGGTCTTCGAGCTGGGTCGACAGGAACTTGTAGCGTTCCTCCAGCGCGGCGAACTCCTCGAGGGCGAGCGGGTTGACTTTGCCGAGCTGTGCGAGATCCTTCTCCGCGCGCTTGGCACGGCGCTCCTGCGTGGGCCTGTCGTACGGGATCGGCTGCGGCTCGGCGACCGTCTCGCCGCGTTCCTTGGCGGCTTCGTACTCGGCCAACTCGCCCGCGCCGGGCGGCACGTCGACGTGCGGCCCGTACTCGGCGACCAGGTCGTCCAGCCCGATGCCGAACTCCTCGGTGATCTTCACTTCGAGCTGTTCCAGTCGGAGCCGCTGTTCGGCGCGCGCGACCTCGTCCCGGTGCACCGCGTCGGTGAGCTTCTCCAACTCCCCGGTCAGCTCCTTGACCTTGCCGCGCACCTGCGTCAGCGCCGTCTCACGCTCTTCCCGGCGGGCCTTCACGGCGTCCCGTTCGGCGGCGGCGCGCTGCAACGACGTCTCGATACGGTCGAGCGCCACCTCACCGCCGCTGGCGACCGCCTCGGCGATCGCCGCGCCGCGCTCGCGGGCGATGCGCGCCTGCTCGGCACGTTCCCGCGCCTGCCGCTCGGCCTCGGCCTCCCGCACCAGCGCGTCCGACTTGCCCGCGATGCTCCGGGCGCGTTCCTCGGCGGTTCGCAGCGCCAACCGCGCGTCGACCTCTTCCTGCCGCACCTCGGTGAGCGATTCGGCTGCCTCGTCGCGTTCCGAGGTGTCGGGGTCCTCCTCCACGGGCTGTTCCGACACCGCGGCCAGGCGATCCTCGAGCTCGGCGAGCTGCGTCAGCATCTCCTCGCGGCTCTGCTCCACCTTCGCGCGCTGATTCCGCAGCCGTTCCACCTCGGACTCGGCCGACCGCGCGGTCTGTTCCAGGCTGCTGAGCCGCTCGGTGGATCGGGCCTTGCGGACCTTCGCCTCGCCCAGCGCGTCCTTCGCCGCGGTGACCTCGGCCTGGCGATCCTCCTGCTCGGCGCGCGCGCCCTCCAGTTCGGAGGACGCCCGTTCCAGGGCGCGCTCGGCGGCGGCCAGCCGGTCCTGCGCCTCGTCGACGGCGGCCTGCACCTCGATGACGCTCTCGTCCTTGGCCGATCCGCCCACGGCCCAGTGGTCACCCAGCACGTCGCCGTCCCGGGTGACGGCCGTGATCCCGGACTCGGCGAGCACCAGCTCACGCGCGTCGTCCAGGGTCTCGACCACCGCGACGCGGTCCAGTGCGCGCTCGACGGCGGGCCGCAGCGCGTCCGGCGCCGTCACGACCTCGCGGGCCCACCGCGCACCGCTGGGCAGCGCGGGCCACGCCGACGTGTCCACCGAGCCGCGGGCACCGCCGAGCAACAGACCAGCACGGCCGGATTCGTTGTCCTTGAGGTACCGCAGCGCCGACAGGGCTTCCTCACCCGCGGACACGGCCACGGCGTCGGCGACCGGTCCCAGTGCCGCCGCCAAGGCGACTTCGAACCCGGTTTCGACGGTCAGCAGCGCCGCGACCGACCCCAGCAGGCCCGGCAGCTCGTCCGTCGCGCCGAGCAGTGCACCCGCGCCGTCCTTGCGGCTCAGGCCCATCGAGAGCGCATCGACCCTGGCCTTCTCGGACGCGATGTCCCGCTCGGCGCTGCGCTCGGCCTTGACCAGTTCGTCGACCCGCTGCTTGGCGGCCTCGGCAGCCGCCACAGCGCGCTCGTGGCGTTCCTGCAGGCCGGCGTCGTCGGAGTCCTCGACCCCGCCCTCGGCACGGGCGGCCTCCAGCTCCTCGGCGGCGGCCTCCGCACGGGCTTCGGCCTCCTCGATCGCGCTGGTGAGCCGCTCGACCTCGTCGGCCGTGGCGTTGTTCTTGCTGCGCAGCGCCTCCACCTGGCCGGACAGCTTCGCGATGCCCTCCCGCCGGTCGGCGATGGCGCGCACCGCGGCCATGTGGGCGCGCTCGGCCTCCTGCACCACCCGTTCCAGATGCTCGCGACGTTCGGTCGCGTCGGACAACGCGGCGCGGGCCTCGGTGACGGCCTCGTTGAGTTCTTCCTCGCGCTCGGCGGCTTCCTCGGCCTCGGCGAGTAGTTCCTCCGGGTCCCGGCCGGTGCCGCCGGTGTCGATCTCCTCCGACAGGTGCCGCTGCCGCTCCACGGCCAGTCGCACCGTGCCGCGCAGCCGCTCGGCCAGCGACGACAGCTTGTACCAGGTGTCCTGCGCCGCCTGCAGCATCGGCGCGTCCTCGGCGAGCGAGCGCTCCAGGTCCGCCTGCTCGGAACTGACGACCTCCAGCGCCTGCTCCACCTCGGCCCGGCGGGCACGCGCGGCGTTCTCGTCGGCCTCCTCCTTGGCGATCGCCTCCCGCTGGGTCACCAGATCGTCGGCGTGGAGGCGCAGCTTCGCGTCGCGCAGCTCCGACTGGACGGTCTGCGCCTTGCGCGCGATCTCCGCCTGCTTGCCGAGCGGTTTGAGCTGCCTGCGCAGTTCCGTCGTCAGGTCGTTGAGCCGGTCCAGGTTGCCCTGCATCGCATTGAGTTTGCGCACGGCCTTTTCCTTGCGCTTGCGATGCTTGAGCACACCCGCGGCCTCCTCGATGAACGCTCGGCGCTCCTCGGGCTTGGCCTGCAGGATCTCCGACAGCTGGCCCTGTCCGACGATGACGTGCATCTCGCGGCCGATACCGGAGTCCGACAGCAGTTCCTGGATGTCGAGCAGCCGACACCCGCTGCCGTTGATCTCGTACTCGCTGGCGCCGTCCCGGAACATCCGCCGGGTGATCGACACCTCGGAGTACTCGATCGGCAGCGCACCGTCGGCGTTGTCGATCGTCAGGGTGACCTCGGCGCGGCCGAGCGGCGCGCGACCCGACGTGCCGGCGAAGATGACGTCCTCCATCTTGCCGCCGCGCAGGTCCTTGGCGCCCTGAGTACCCATGACCCAGCGCAGCGCGTCGAGGACGTTGGACTTGCCCGAGCCGTTCGGGCCGACCACGCACGTGATACCTGGTTCGAACCGCAGCGTGGTCGCCGACGCGAACGACTTGAAGCCTTTGAGCGTCAAGCTCTTGAGGTACACGCGGCGTCGACCTTTCGCTCACATCCGGGGCGATCTCCGATCGGTGAATGCTACCCGGGTGCCCTCGCGCGCCGTCGGACGACGCCCCGGCGCGGCCCACCTCGGCCGCACCCGCATCGCGACCGCCGAGGCCCGCCGACCAGCCGCTTTCGCCTCACCCGCCCCACCCGGCACAGTTCGCCCCGTGACCACAGGCGTCACACCGTGGGCCGCGCGGGCGGCAGCACCCGATGTGCGTGTCCGACGTCAGTGTCCGGCATCAGTGCTCGATCTCAGCGCCCAAGTGCCCCGGTGTCCAAGCGCCCGGCGTCCAAGTGCGCCGGTGTCCAAGCGCCCCGGTGCCCCCGGTGCTCGAGATCAGCGCTCCAGAACAGCACTCAGGGGGTCGGCGTCCGGGGAGTCAGCGTTCGACGAACCCCGACAGACCGCCCTTCGGCTCGGCCCACAGCTCCGCCACATGATCCACCCGGCCCGGCGGCTGTCCGCCGCGCAACGCCTCCAGCAGCCGTTCGCACCGCTCGCGCGAGCCTTCGGCGACCACCTGCACCCTGCCGTCCGGCAGGTTGGTCGCACTTCCCACCAGTTCCAGCTCCAGCGCACGGCTGCGGGTCCACCACCGGAACCCCACGCCCTGCACCGCTCCGTGCACCCACGCGGTCACCCGTGCCGAGTCGTCCGGCCGCGAGATGTCGTTCGTATCCACGGTCTCGCCCGTACCCACGGTGTCGTCTCCTTCACCCACGCGTCCATGATGGCGCTCCGTCGGCGCAGTCTCCGCCCACCCGGCCTACCCACCTGCGCGCACCCAGGCTTTACCCGACAGTGATAGCGTGCCGCCGTCGTCCATCCGGGTTGTCTGAGTCGGAGGAAACCGCATGGCCCCCTCGCACGACGAGACCGCACCCCCACGCGAGTCGTCCGGACGCTGGCAGCGCACCGGCTACCTCGCACTGGCGGCGAGCGGCCTCGTGCTGGCCACCGCCTTCGGAGCGCTCGCCCAGGTCACGACCGGTGGCGGGGACCAGGCCACCGCAGACGGCGACGACAGCTCCCAGGTGGACAACGCGGGCAACGACAGCACCACGGCCGACCCCGGCAGTTCCGAGCCCGGCGCGACGACCGTGATGGTCGACGGCAAGCCGGTGCCCGCCTCGACGGAGCCCACGTCGACCACGAGCACCATGGTCAGCATCGGGCCCGACGGCACACCGACGACCACCGTCGTCACCACGACCGACGACCCGCAGCGGTCCTCGTCGTCCCGCGACGACCAGCCGGACGACCCCGGTCCGGAGCCGACGGGCAACCCGGACCCGACGACGTCGAGCACCACCTCGTCGACCACCACGACGACGACAACGACGTCCTCCGAACCGGAGCCGACGACTACCACCACTCCGGACGGACCGAGTTCCGAACCGACCGGCTCGAGCACGTCCAGCCGGTAACCGTCGGGCCGTCGACACCGCCTCGGCACACGCTCAGCGGGCCGCGGGACTCCGGCGGGGCCTGCGCTGACAGCGCGGGCAGAAGTACGAGGACCGGTTGGTGAACGCTTCGCGGCGGATGTCGGCGCCGCAGCGACGGCACGGCTGGCCCGCCCTGCCGTAGACGGCCAGCGAGCGTTCGAAGTAGCCGGACCGGCCGTTGACGTTGACGTACAGCGCGTCGAACGAGGTGCCACCCGCGGCGAGCGCGTCGGCCATGACCTCGCTGGCGGCGGTCAGCACCAGTTCGCCCTGCGCTCGGGTGAGCCGTTCGGTGGGGCGCGCGCCGTGCAGGCGCGCCCGCCACAGCGCCTCGTCGGCGTAGATGTTGCCGATACCGGAGACGAGCGTCTGGTCGAGCAGCGCCCGTTTGATCTCGGTGCGCCTGCGCCGCAGGCCCGCGACCGCGGCGGCCAGGTCGAACCGCGGGTCCATCGGGTCGCGACCGATGTGGGCGACGCTCGCGGGCACGAGGGTGCCGTCGGCGTCGATGAGGTCGTCGAGTGCGAGTCCGCCGAAGGTGCGCTGGTCGACGAACCGCAGCTCGGGGCCGTCGTCGGCGAAGTGGATGCGCACGCGCAGGTGCTTCTCGTCCGGTGCCGACGCCGGCTGAACGAGCATCTGGCCGCTCATGCCCAGATGGGCGAGCATGGCCTCGCCGTCGGCGAGATCCAGCCACAGATACTTGCCGCGCCTGCGCGCGGCGGTGATCTTCACGCCGGTGAGCCTGCCCGCGAAGTCGTCGGCACCCGGCACGTGTCTGCGGATCGCCCGCGGATGCAGCACGTCGACCGAGGCGATAACCCGGCCCGCCACGTGCCGTTCGAGACCGGCACGCACGACCTCTACCTCGGGAAGCTCAGGCACGTGCGACTCCGGACGGGATCAGGAGGACGACTCGTTGCCGAGGTCGAGCTCCTCGGACAGCGCACGCCACGCCGTCTCGGCGGCCTTCTGCTCGCCTTCCTTCTTCGTCGTGCCGCTGCCGCTGCCGAGGTCGCGGCCACTCACATACACCGTGGCCGTGAACTCCTTGCGGTGGTCGGGCCCGGTGTCCTCGACCTTGTACTCGGGCACGCCGAGGCCCGCCGACGCGGTCAGCTCCTGCAGGCTGGTCTTCCAGTCCAGGCCGGCTCCGCGCAGCGGCGCCTCTTCGAGCAACTGGCCGAACAGCCGGTGGACGAGCTCACGCGCGGTCTCGATGCCGTGCGCGATGTAGGTCGCGCCGATAACGGCTTCGAGCCCGTCGGCCAGGATGCTCGCCTTGTCACGGCCGCCCGTCAGCTCCTCCCCTTTGCCGAGGAGCAGGTACGTGCCGAGACCACCGTCGCCGAGCTCACGCGCGACGCCCGCGAGCGCGTGCATGTTGACGACGCTCGCTCGCAGTTTCGCCAACTGCCCTTCCGGCAGATCGGGATGCTTGCGATACAGGTGATCGGTCACCACCAGGCCCAACACCGCATCGCCGAGGAACTCGAGCCGCTCGTTCGGCAGCAGCCCACCGTTCTCGTACGCGTACGAGCGGTGCGTCAGCGCGAGCGTCAGCAGTTCGCTGTCGAAGCCGACACCGAGCGCTTCGAGCAGCGGTGCGGGATCCGTAGCCGGGCCTGCCGGTGCCTTACCCCCCATCTCGCGAAACCTCAGGCCGGCTCGACGACCTGCCGGCCGGCGTACTGACCGCACTCAGGGCAGGCGACGTGCTGCGGCTTCTTGGCCTTGCAGGCGCGGTTGGAGCACTCCACGAGCTGCACCGGCGTCGCCTTCCACTGCGAACGGCGGGCGCGGGTGTTGGAGCGCGACATCTTCCGCTTGGGGACAGCCACGGCTGATTCTCCTCATCAAAATCTGCCCGCGATCGCGCGAGCTGCTTGCTCGAACTCCGGGGTGGGATGCGGCACCGACGTGCGGTGTCACCGGTCCGAGCCGTCGGATCCTTCTTCTGCCCGGTCACTCGGGACGTCCGAGACGTCCTCCGTGTCCTGCAGTCGCTCGACGAGCGCGGCCCACCGAGGATCTATCGTCTCATGCCCGTGTCCGGGCTCGAGATCGGCCCACTTCACGCCGCATCCGGCGCACAATCCGGCGCAGTCGTCGCTGCACAGTGGCACCAACGGCAGCGCGAGCACGAGCGCGTCCCTGACCACCGGTTCCAGGTCGATGCGATCGTCGACGACCCGGCTGACCTCGTCTTCCTCGGTCGTCTCGTCGGTCGTCGACTCCGGATAGGCGAACAGCTCCGTGACGTCGATCGCCACGTCACCGGTGATCGGGTCGAGACACCGCGAACACTGGCCGGTGGTCGACGCGCTCGCCGAGCCGGTGACGAGCACACCTTCGACGACCGACTCCATGAGCAGGTCGACGGCGATGGCCGCACCGGACGGCACGGTGACCACATCGGGCACACCCAGCGGCTCGGTGACGGGGATGTCCCGTTGCAGCGGCCGGCTGGCGCCGGGGCGGCGGCCCAGCTCGTGCGTGTCGACCAGCCACGGGTTGCGGTCGGCACGTTCGGAGCTCGGATACGGGGAACGTTCGTCAGACATCGGATTTCTCGGTTCGAGGGAGGTTGGAACGACCGGCGCCGGCGATCACACCGGCCGGCGTGAGCCGTCAATCCAGCGTACGCGAGCAGCGCGGACCCGTCCCCGGCGGCCGGGCAGAACCCGACGGGCCCGGACGGGCCGGCGGCGGCACCCGACACGCTCGCACGGGCACCGATGCCGGTGATCACGAACGCTCAGTGGGATTGGAAGTCGTAGAAGCCGCGGCCACCCGCGCCGGAGGTGTACGAGCCGGAGCCCGAGCCGTTGTAACCGGAACCGCCGGAGCCGTTGTAACTACCGCTGCCGCGGAGGTGGTTACGGCCGGAGTCGACGGTGCGCAGCGTCGTCGACAGCAACTCGGAGAACTCGGCGAGCTTGCCGTCGACGTAGGCGTCGCAGTCGCCGCGCTGCTTGTCGGCCTCGGCGTGCGCCTCGTCGACGATGCGGGACGCCTCACCGTGGGCCGCCTGCACGACCTCCGTCTGGGCGACGAGCCGGGCCTGTTCGGCACGGCCCTCCTCGACGGAGCGGTCGTAGGCGTCCCTGCCGGCCTGGACCATGCGCTCGGACTCGGTGCGCGCGCGCTCGGTCAGGTCGTGATACTCGGCCTGACCGGCGGACACGGTGCGTTCCGCCTCCGCCTGCGCGTCGGTGACGAGCTGCTCGGCCCTTGCCCTGGCCTCGGAGACGAGCCGTTCGGCCTCGGCGTTGGCTTCGGACACGGTGCGCTCGGCCTGCTCGTTGGCGTTCGAGATCGCCGTGTCGGCCTCGGTGCGCGCCGTCTGCACGATCTCGTCGCGCTTGTCGAGCACGTCCTGCGCGTCGTCCACCTCGGTGGGCAACGCCTCACGGATGTCGTCGAGCAGCTCGAGCGCGTCCCCGCGGGGCACCACACAGCTCGAGGTCATCGGCACACCCCGCGCCTCTTCGACGATCGTGACGAGCTCGTCGAGCGCCTCGAACACCCGGTACACGGCAACTCCCCTGGAACTTGAACGTGGCCGCGTACCAGTGTGCCGGTCCTGGCGCGGGTTTTCGGTGACCGGGCGCGGCCGGGCGTGTCAAGTCTCCGCGTGCCCGGCCGGAACGCCCAGAAGGTGGCGCGCGCCCCGGCCGGGGCGCGGATGGTCAGTCGAGTTCGGCGATCCGCGCCAGGAGACGTTCGTGTACGACGGGCGGCACCATGTCGGTCACGTCGCCGCCGTAGGTCGCGACCTCCTTGACCAGCGAACTGGACAGGAAGCTGTACGCCGGGTTGTTCGACATGAGCAGGGTCTCCACGCCGGAGATCTCCCGGTTCATCTGCGCCATCTGCAGTTCGTAGTCGAAGTCGCTGACCGAGCGCAGCCCCTTGACGATCGACTGGATGCCCTGCTCCTTGCAGTAGTCGGTGAGCAGGCCGTGCCACGAGTCGACCCGCACGTTCGGGAGCTTCGCCGTCGCCTCTTCGAGCAGCTCCATGCGCTCGGCGATCGTGAACATGCCCCGCTTGCTCTTGTTGATCAGCACCGCGACCACGACCTCGTCGAACAGGTTCGCGGCCCGTTCGATCACGTCCAGATGCCCGTTGGTCGCCGGATCGTAAGAACCGGGACATACCGCT
This sequence comes from Prauserella sediminis, assembly GCF_014195435.1. NCBI lineage: Bacteria > Bacillati > Actinomycetota > Actinomycetes > Pseudonocardiales > Pseudonocardiaceae > Prauserella > Prauserella sediminis. The sequence continues at coordinate 384,186 of NZ_JACIBS010000001.1, forward strand.
CGCCGCATGGCACAGAACCCTAACCGCGATGCCGAGCACCGCTGCTCGTGTGATCGAAGGACGGGCGGACGTTAGCAACCGCCCATCCGCACCGGGCACGGATGTGGCCGATCTCCACCTGTCCGGGATGTCGGCTTCGCCCCGCGGACCCCGGCCGCCGCGGCAGGTCAGTCGCCGGCCACCGCGGTCCCCGCCGTCGCGACGTCGGCATCGGTGTCGACCTCGGCCCGGTACAGCGCGGTGCCGCCGTAGCGTTTCGTCCGCAGCGGTGCCAGACCCGCGGGCCAGTCGGGGTCGCCACCAGCCGCCGGACGCTCCACGACGACGAGCCCGCGGTCGGTCAACCAGCCGCCGCGGACCAGCCCGGACAGCACCCCGGCGAGCGCGTCGCCGGTGAGCGCGTACGGCGGGTCGACCAGCACGACGTCGAACGGTTCCCGGCTGCCCTCGGCCACGACCGCCTCGACCGGGGCCTGCCGGACGTGCCCACCGAGCCCGACGGCGGCCACGTTGGCGCGCAGCACCTCGGCGGCACGGCGGTCCGATTCGACGAACAGGACGTCGGCGGCGCCGCGGGAGAGCGCCTCGAGCCCGAGCGCGCCGGATCCGGCGTAGAGGTCGAGCACGCGCGTCCCGTCGAGGTCGCCCGCGTTCTCGAGAGAGTTGAACAGGGCTTCCCGCACCCGCTCCGACGTCGGCCGCGTCGTACGCGGCGGCACGCGCAGGGTCCGTCCACCCGCTTGTCCGGCCACGATCCTGGTCACACCCAAATCCTAGGCAGTCACGCGAAGCTTGTCGGGTTGGGCGGTGGTGGGAGACAGGCGGGCCCTAGGGGCCGCACGCGCTACCGGTGCGGACCGGATCCGGAGCGCCGGGAGGATCGGGGGTCCGACGGTCGATGGTGGCGAGTGTGACTCTTGGCCGGACCTTGTGCTGGCGGGCTGCCGACTCGCGTATTGTCGTTCTTCCCCTTCCCGGCGACTTTGCGGCAGGAGCGCGTCAGTGTCGGAACCTCGGGTCAGACGGGCCGAGATCGCGATCGAACAGTCCCACGTGGACCGGGTGTACCGCCGGCTCGGCGAACTCCGGAGCCAGGCCGAGGACATGCGTGCGAAGGGCTACGAGATCGGCCACGGTGCGCAGCGGGAGGCCGTGTTCGAGCAGGCGTCGATGCTGTTCGAGCGGGACATGATGGTGTTCCACGCGAACCAGACGCTGCAGTCGCTGGACGCCGAGTACGAGGGCCTGGTGTTCGGCAGGCTGGACCACGCCGCCGCCGAACCCGTGTACGTGGGCAGGCTCGGCATCCGCGACTCCGACTTCGAGAACCTCGTCACCGACTGGCGCGCGCCGGCGGCTGCCGCGTTCTACCAGGCCACGGCCGAGGCTCCAATGGACGTCGTGCGGCGCCGGGTGATCCGGTGCTCCGGGCAGCAGGTGCTCGACGTCGACGACGACGTGCTGATGCCCGAGTCGGTGCCCGACGACATGCCGGTGGTCGGTGAGGGCGCGCTCATGGCCGCCCTCGGCCGGGCCCGGGGCGAGAAGATGCGCGACATCGTCGCCACCATCCAGAAGGAACAGGACGAGGTGATCCGTGCGCCGTGGCGCGGCGTCACGGAGATCACCGGCGGGCCCGGCACCGGGAAGACGGCCGTGGCGCTGCACCGTGCGGCGTATCTGCTGTACCGCTACCGCAGGCAACTGGGCGGTGCGGGCGTGCTCGTGGTCGGCCCTTCCGGGGTGTTCACGTCCTACATCTCGCGGGTGCTGCCGTCGATGGGTGAGACGAACGTCGAGCTGCGCGCGCTGGGCGAGGTCCTGGACGGGATGGAGGCCACCCGGCACGACCCCGCCCCGCTGGCCGCGGTCAAGGGATCGCTGCGGATGCGGAAGGTGCTGCTGAAGGCGGTGCGTGACACTCCCCCGGACGCTCCGACGGAACTGCGGATCGTCTACAAGGGCGAGGTCCTCAAGCTCGGCACCAAGGAACTGGACAAGGCGCGCAAGAAGGTGCATTCGGCGGGTGGACCGCCGAACCGGTCCCGGGTGCGGGCCGCGGAGACGCTGCTGGGACTGCTGGCTGACAAGGCCGAGCAGAACGCGGCCTCCGGTGGTCCGCAGCTCGACCGCGCCGACGTGATCCAGGATCTCGGCGAGCGCATCGACTTCCACCGGTTCCTGGTGACGTGGTGGCCGGTGCTGTATCCGGCCCAGGTGCTGCGGTGGCTGGGCGACGACGACCGCCTGGCGCGCGCGGCGAAGAACGTGCTCACGTCCGACGAGGTCGGGCTGCTGGCCGAATCGCTGCGCGGCGACGGCGACGACTGGACGGTCGCGGACGTGGCGCTGCTGGACGAGGTCCGCGTGCTGATCGGACCGCCGCCGAAGCGCAGGAAGCGCGCGCAGGACATCGAGCTGGACGCCGAGCAGACGCGCGATTCGGACGATCCGGCCCGGCTGCGCACGTCGCGCCCCGCGCACTACGACGAGTACTCGCACATCGTGGTCGACGAGTCGCAGGACCTGTCGCCGATGCAGTGGCGCATGCTCGGCAGGCGCGGGGGCCACGCGAGCTGGACGATCGTGGGCGACCCGGTGCAGAGCTCGTGGCCGGATCCCGTCGAGGCCGAGCAGGCCCGCACGCAGGCGTTCGGGGCGAAGACGAAGCACCGCCGGTACACGCTGCGCACGAACTACCGGAACTCGGCGGAGATCTTCGACCTGGCGGCCCGCGTGGTCGCAGGCCGCGCCGCCGACGACGAGGACCTGCCGAACGCGGTACGCACGACCGGTCTGGAACCGGAGGTCCGCACCACCGACGCGGCCTGCCGCGAGACGGCTGTGCACGCGGCGGTGAAGGAGCTGCTGGACGCGGTCGACGGGACGGTCGGCGTCATCTGTGCGATGGACCGCGTGCCCGAGGTGGAGCGCTGGCTGGCCGGGCAGTCGGAGGATCGGCTCAAGGTCGTCGGCAGTCTCGATTCGAAGGGTCTGGAGTACGACGCCGTCGCGCTGGTGGAACCGACCGAACTGATCACCGAGTCGCTCACCGGCAGGCGGGTGCTGTACGTGGCGCTCACCCGTGCGACGCAGCAGCTGACGATCCTCGCCTCGGACGACGACTGGCGCTGAGAACCGAGACACCGGGGCGCCGAGATTCTGGGACACGGGGGCGCCGATTCGCTGGGAAACGAGGCGTCGTGTCGAGGGGCGCCGATTCGCCCGTTTCGCCCGCGCCGCGCTGCCGAGGGCGCTAGGCTGCCCGCCTCACGACACGCGACCTTCCGGGGAGCACCATGAGCACGCCCCTGTTCGGCGGACAGGACGAGACCGACGACGAACGGCTCGCGCGGATCCTCGGCCCCGGCGCCCCTGCCGGCACGGCACCGCCCAGCGGTACGACGCCGCCCGACGGCACGATCTTCCCGCGCATGGTTCCCGCGGCGGTCGACCTCCACGAACTCGGCTGGGAGTACGCGACGTCGATGCTGCAAGGCACGTTGACGCTCTACGTGCACGACCTGCCGGACATGTATCGCTACCTGGGCAGCGACACGGTCGCGCGGTACGACCCTGAGGAGCTGTTCGATGCGGCGATGAGCAACCTGCGGGCCGCGCCGGTGGACGGTCCCGAACAGCTCGGTCACGACGTGTGGATGATGACCGGCGACCACGCGGGCGCGCTCGCATTGCTCCTACCGGAGGTGCTGTCGCAGTGCACCGGGCGGGACGAGTTCCGCCACGGTGCACTGATGGCGACCCCGGTCAACTCCGCGCTGCTCTACCACGTGCCGGCAGGTCCGGACCTCGCCGTCGCGCTGGAACAGCTCGCGGGCATGGCCGCCGACGCCTTCGCTCGGGACGAGCGGACCCGGGTCACGCCCGCGGTGTACTGGTGGGACGGCGGCGACCGGATCGAACAGGTCACCGACGTCGGCGGGGACGAGATCACCGTCCACCTCGACGGTCCGTTCGGCGAGCACTACGGGTATCTGACCGGCGGCTGAACCCCACCTCGGCCGTGATCGGAGCGACTCGCTCCTCGTCGCGAGGCGCGACCGGTCGGCGTTCCGGCTCGTCTGCTGCCCGGCGACCGTGCGGTCACGACCGGACCGGCCGACCGCCGGCACCGGGGCGACGAGGTGATCATCACCACGATGGCCCGCGATCGCGCCGACCGGAAGCGCTTCGGTGAACTCGTGGCTTCGCTCACACGGCCCGATTACTAGACCGAACCGGTTACGATGCGTTTTGGCGTGCGCTCGACGTGACCAGGCGTAACGGGGAGGGACCAATGGGTGAGCCGCTGAGCCACGATTGGGGTTCGGAGTACGACCGCCACCACGCGGCCGGTTACGACGAGTGGCTCCCCGGTGTCGGTGCCGAACCACAGCAGCAGTACCCATCGCAGGAGCCGCACCCGCCGCAGCAGCCCTACCCGCCGCAGCAGCCGTACCCAGCGCAGCACGCCGCCGACCCCGGTCACTCCACCGCCCGGCCCACCAGCACCAGCGGCCGCCACGCCCTCCCCGACCCAGACGACCCGCCGTATCCGGCCGACAGTGCACCGGACAGCACGGCGACTCCGCCGGAACCCGAACCCGCCCCGCCGCAGCCCGCCGACGACGGCGCCACCGACCCCGCGGTACGCGACACCGTCCAGCGCGCGCTCGCCGTGCACCGGCTGCTCAACGGCCAGACGCCACCGTCGCCGGACACGCTGCCCGCACTGCGCCGGATCCCCCTTCCCGACGTCGAGCCGCCCCGCACCGACCTGGTGAAGACGTTGGTCAAGCGCCGGTCCTGGGACGTGTTCGCCCACCGTGGCCTGGACCTCGCGGCGCTGAGCGGGTTGCTGCGGTTCGCCCTCGGCGTGCAGCGGTTCGAACCCGCCTACGGGTCCGAGCACCACCCGATGGGCATGGCTCCGAGCGGTGATGGTCTGGACCTGCTGCGGGCGTACGTCCTGATCCGTGGCACCGATATCCTCGAACCGGGCGTGTACCGCTACGAGGCCATCGCCCACGAGCTCACCCGCCTCACCACGGCGGATCCGGTGCGGCCGCTCCAGCAGGTGTACTGGCAGCCGGAGTTCGCCGCGGCACCGGTCACGATCGCGCTGACGACGCAGATGGACGTCGCGTTCCAGCGCAAACCGTTGCGGCACTACCGGACGATGCACGTCGACTCCGGTATCGCGGTGCAGAACGTGTACCTCATCGCCACGGCACTCGGCCTGGCCTGCTGTGCCGTGTCCGATTTCGACGACGCCAACCTGTCCCAGCTGCTCGGCGTTCCCGAATCGGAGATCCCGACGATGCTCGTCCCGGTCGGCCACCCGCCGGAATGACCCCGAACGCACCGACGCCCCGGGGCACCCCGGTCGCAACCGTCGGCACTGCCCGCGCGGAACGTGTCCGGCCGGCGGTGGCGGGAGCAACCAGGGTGCCCTCGGGGCTGTCGATTCGCCGGGGCCGCGTCAGCTGATGGTGATCGGCGTGTCCGGGTCGGTGACCTCGTAGACGGCCTCGAAGGTCAGTGCGTCACCCTCGTTGACCATTCCGAAGCACCCGCCGACGTTCCTGGCCTCGAGCGGCGCGACACCGTCCGGCAGCGCGACGTCCGGGGTCAGGGTGAGCTCGCCCGTGCCGTTGTCGTACCGGCCGGGCGCGTTGCCGACGGCCTCGAAACTGCAAGTGGAGGTCGAGACGCTGACGTTGACCTCGCCGACCCAACCGGTCGAGACGCCGGTTCCGCTGTCGAAGGCATCGATGTGCAGCTGGTACGGCTGGCCGTTCGGCGTCAACGACACGCTACCGAGCGGGCCGTTGCAGTCCTCGAAGCTCACCGACAGGTCGCCGATGGCCGCGGGCGTGGTGTGGTCTCCACTGGCGATCGTGCCGTCGGCGGCCGACGACGAGCAGGTCACCTCGGTGCCCGTGTCGCTGTCGGTGAAACGGACGTCGGAGGCCGTGGCGGCCACCGTTCCGTCCTCGTTCGGGTTGGTGACGGTGATGTCCTGCGCCGCCGATGCGGCCGGTGCCGCCGCGAGGGCGATCGCCGCCGACAGGGCCAGACCACTCATGATGCCCGGCATACGTGTACGCATCGAACTCCATCCTCCGTTGGGCGAAGACTCTTGGGGGAACAGACTCTTGGTGCGACAACTCGTGCAAGACCGGCCGATCTCGTGGCGATGACCCGGCGCGCCGGATCGCCTCATGCGACGCTAGGTCGGTCGGATCGGCCGAAACAAGACATTCGCACCGCGGCCCACTCAGCGCTCACCGGTGGCACAAACTTTTCCGGCCGCGTTGTCACCGGCTGACGAATCCGCTCCCGGTGCCGCCGGACGCATCGCCGCTGAGGCTGTACACGGCCATTTCGAGTTCGAACCGTCCCCTGGCGTCGCGGAGCCGCGGCCCGAACGCGTCCTCGATCCGCCGCATCCGATACCGGACCGTCTGCGGATGAAGTCCCAGCCGGTCGGCCATGGCATGAGCGTTGCCCTGTTCCTCGAGCCACGCGCGCAGTGTCTCGATCGTGCGTTCCCGCTGCCGGTCCGTGAGATCCGACAATGGTTCGAACAACCTTCGGCGCAGTTGGGCCGTGACGACGTCCGCGGTCTGCAGCAGCAGTTCGGGCAGACGCTCCTCCGCCCATACGACGACCTCCGACGGCGGGGCGCCGTCACCGGCGAGCGCCAGCACGCGCCGCGCGAGCCGCAACGAGTCCACAGCGGCGAACGGCTCGACCGGCACGCCGACGCCGACGGGCCCGCAGACCAGCGACGCCTGCAACCGCGCCGCCTCGTCGGCCGTCACGGCGCCGGGGGCGAGCAGGAACGGACTGGTGCCGGTCAGATCCGCCAGCATGTCGCAGGGCACCTCTCCCGACGACGGCCACACCGGAGGGCACAACGCGATCGCGGTGACCGTGTCGGGCACGGGCCAGCGGGCGAGCCGGGCCAGATCCTCGATGTCGTCCCGGGCGACGGGGCGCCCACAGACCAGCAATCGGACCAGCCGTCGCCGCGCCGCCGTCACCGGATCGGCCGGTTCCGACTCCGCCTCCCGGTAGCCGTCGAGCGCCACGGACGAGAGCTCGTCCATCAACGCCAGCATCCGGTCGGCCAGCTGCGACATGACCGCCGACGAGAAGCCGCTGCGCCTGCCGAGAAGCATGATCCGCCGCCACGCCACCCGTACCCCGATGCGGTAGGCGCGCTGCAGCGTGTCCAGGCTGCGGCCCTCGTGCAGTTCCTGCCTGCCGATCCTGCGGTGCACCTCGTGGCCGTCCAGTGCGGCGGAACCGCGTGGGTTCGTCGGCGTCGCGGACACCGCGGCGGGGTCACCGAGCCGGTCGACGAACAGCGCGATCGCCTGTCGCACACCTTCGGTCATCCACCGGCCGTAGGGGCCGTCGAACGAGCCCTGGTACTCGGGGATCGCCGCGCGGATCGCCGCGGTGATCTCACCGGCGACATCCTCCAGTTCGGGACGCATGATCCCGCCGATGCCCCGCAACAGGCCGGACTCCGACGCTTCTCGTGCACGGTGAGCACTCACGGGCAGTGACAACTCCCTTCCCCACAGTCATTGGAGGGACGAAGCGAGCACACCACACGAAACAGCGGGGCGGAAGACCGGCACTGGCGGAGGCACCACGGCACTCACCCGGGCAGCCCAGTACGACCGGTGGGTCGGGCAGGCGCGGGGACCAGCTGCCCGGCCACACATCTGCCCCGGGTCGCACATCTCGCCCCCGGGGTCACCACGCCACGCCGGGGCGGGGCGGGGCGGGGCTTCCTGCCGGGCAGGCGCGCGCTTTCCGTGTCAGCGACCGGGTTCCAGGGCCCTGCCGAGCGCTTCGAGGACGGGCACGAGCCGCCGCAGCGACACCGGGTCGGTGGTGGCGCACTCGGTCAGCGAGGCGCCGACCACTCGGCCCTGCGATGCGGCGTCGATGGCCGCGACGAGCCCGTCGACCGTGAGCCCACCCGGTTCGCGGTACCGCGTGCCGTCGAACGCGGCGGGGTCGAGGACGTCCAGGTCGACATGGAGATATACCGGCCCATCCGCCACGGCGTCGCGCACCGCGGCCGGTTCGGCCGGCGGCGGAACGTGCCGCACGAGACCCTCGGCCACGGCGCGGCGTTCCTCCGGATCGAACACCCGCGTGCCGACGAGCACCGCACGCCCACGCTCGACGGCAGGACTGGCGTCGAAGTCCCGGTCGACGGCGTCTGCGGCCGGGGCGTCGGCACCGGAGTGCCGGCCGGGCGGCGCGCTACGACGCTCCATCCGACCACACAGCGCACTCAGCACCATACCGTGGAACGCCCCGGACGGCGTGCTGTCGGCCGTGTTGCAATCCGCATGCGCGTCGAACCACGCGACCGTCAGCTCCGGACCGTAGCGGTGACGCGCGAATCCCACCGGGACCAGATCAACGCCGCAGTCCCCGCCCACGGTCAGCACCGGCCCGCCGGGACCCAATGCAGCCAACACGGCGTCCCGGTTGCGTACCAACGCATTCCGGTGTCCGACACCATCCACAGTGGCCGTGGCGTCCGCAACCACGGGCACCCCGCGAACCTCGGCGCCGAGGACCTCCCCTGCCAACGCCGCGAGAGCGCGACATCCCGCGGGGAGCCGCCGTGCCGCGTCGTCGGAGAGAGCACCCTGCCATTGCGGTATCGCCTGAATCGTCACCGGGGGCACGGTACTCGTCAGCCGCACCGCACGCGGGTGACCTCGGCCGCCCGGCCGCCGCGACCGGGCGTTCGTGATGTACGTCGCCGGCCGAACCGACCGGGCTCCTCGACAACGGTCGCCCGCGGCCTGCTGCAGCCCGCGGGCGACCGGCGCCACCGGTGCGTCACCGAGCTCGACGACACCCTCGCCGCACTCGGGTGACGCACCGGCCGGCGGTCACTCCAGGACGATCAGCAGGTCGCCGCCCTCGACCTGCTGCACCGTGGTGATGGCGAGCCGTCGCACCGTGCCGCCCGTGGGAGCGGTGATGGCGGCCTCCATCTTCATCGCCTCGATGGTCGCCACCGTGTCGCCCGCCTCGATCGAGTCGCCCTCGCCGACCTGCAGCGTGACGACGCCCGCGAACGGCGCCGCGACCTGGTTCGGATCGCGACTGTCGGCCTTCTCCGCCACGGGCACGTCCGTGGCCACGGACCGGTCGCGCACCGGGATCGGCCGCATCTGACCGTTCAGTGTGGACATCACGGTGCGCATGCCGCGTTGGTCGGCCTCACCGATCGCCTCGAGTGCGATGAACAGCCGCACTCCCGGCTCGAGGTCCACCGTGTACTCCTCCCCCGGCCGCAGGCCGTAGAAGAAGTCCTTGCTCGGCAGCACACTCGTGTCGCCGTACGCGTCGCGGTGGGCGTCGAACTCCTTGGTGGGGCCGGCGAACAGCAGCCGGTTCAGCGTGGCCCGCCGATCCGTGTCGAGCGCCTTCCGGTCCTCTTCGGACAACGTCGATTCGGGCTTGGCCTCGGCACGCCCCTGAAGGGCCTTCGTACGGAACGGCTCGGGCCAGCCGCCCGGCGGGTCGCCGAGCTCGCCGCGCAGGAATCCGACGACGGAGTCGGGGATGTCGAACTTGCCGGGATCGGCCTCGAACTCGGCCGGTGCCACGCCCGCACCCACGAGGTGCAGCGCCAGGTCACCGACCACCTTGGACGAGGGCGTGACCTTGACGATGTGACCGAGCATCCGGTCAGCCGCGGCGTACATCGCCTCGACCTCTTCGAACCGGTCGCCCAGTCCGAGCGCCTTCGCCTGCGTGCGCAGGTTGGACAGCTGACCGCCGGGGATCTCGTGGTCGTAGACCCGGCCGGTCGGCGAGGCCAGCCCCGCCTCGAACGGGGCGTAGATCTTCCGCACCGTCTCCCAGTACGGCTCGAGATCGCCGACCGCCCGCAGGTCCAGCCCGGTCGGCCGGTCGGAGTGATCGGTCGCGGCGACGATGGCCGAGAGCGACGGTTGCGACGTGGTGCCCGCCATCGACGCGACCGCCCCGTCCACCGCGTCGGCTCCCGCACGGATCGCGGCCAGGTACGTGGCGAGCTGACCGCCCGCGGTGTCGTGGGTGTGGATGTGCACCGGCAGGTCGAACTCCCGGCGCAGCGCCGTGACGAGCTTCTCGGCTGCGGGGGCACGCAGCAGGCCCGCCATGTCCTTGATCGCCAGGACGTGCGCGCCCGCCTCGACGATCTGTTCGGCCAGTCGCAGGTAGTAGTCCAGTGTGTACAGTTTCTCGCCCGGCTCGGACAGGTCCGAGGTGTAGCACAACGCCACCTCGGCCACCGACTTCCCGCTCGCCCGCACGGCGTCGATCGCGGGCCGCATCTGCGATACGTCGTTGAGCGCGTCGAAGATGCGGAAGATGTCGATGCCGGTCGCCGTGGCCTCCTCGACGAACGCGTCGGTGACCTCGGTGGGGTACGGCGTGTAGCCGACGGTGTTGCGCCCCCGCAACAACATCTGCAGGCACACGTTCGGCATCGCCTCCCGCAACAGCGCGAGACGTTCCCACGGGTCCTCGGCCAGGAACCGCAACGCGACGTCGTAGGTCGCGCCGCCCCAACACTCCACCGACAGCAGCTGCGGCATCGTGTGGGCCACGGCGGGTGCGATGGCCGTCAGGTCCTTCGTGCGCACACGCGTGGCCAGCAGCGACTGGTGGGCGTCACGGAACGTCGTGTCGGTGACACCGACCGTGCCGGAGGTGCGCATCCACTGCGCGAAACCCTCGGGACCGAGCTCGGTGAGCTTCTGCTTCGACCCCGCGGGCGGCGCACCGGACGGCAGCGCCGGGATCTTCTCCTCCGGGTCGACCAGCCGCGGCCGCTCGCCGTGCGGTTTGTTGACCGTGACGTCGGCGAGATAGGTCAGCAGCCGGGTGCCGCGGTCGGCCGAGTGGCGCGCGGTGAGCAGATGCGGCCGCTCCTCGATGAACGCCGTGGTGACCCGTCCCGCCTGGAAATCCGGATCGTCGAGCACGGCCTGCAGGAACGGGATGTTCGTCGCGACACCGCGGATGCGGAACTCGGCGAGCGCGCGCCGGGCACGGCCCACCGCCGTGTCGAACGTCCGCCCGCGGCAGGTCAGCTTGACCAGCATCGAATCGAAATGCGCACTGATCTCCGTACCGGAGAAAGCCGTACCGCCGTCGAGGCGGATACCGGACCCACCCGGCGAACGGTAGGCGCTGATCATGCCGGTGTCGGGACGGAACCCGTTGGCCGGATCCTCGGTGGTGATCCGGCACTGCATCGCCGCGCCGCGCAGGTAGATCGCCTCCTGCGACAGCCCGAGATCGGCCAGGCTCGCCCCCGAGGCGATGCGCAGCTGCGACTGCACCAGGTCGACGTCGGTGACCTCCTCGGTCACCGTGTGCTCCACCTGGATCCGCGGGTTCATCTCGATGAAGACGTGGTTGCCGCTGCGGTCGACAAGGAACTCGACGGTGCCCGCGTTGCGGTAGCCCATCTGCCGGGCGAGCTTCACGGCATCGGCGCAGATCCGCTCGCGCAGGTCCGGGTCGAGGTTCGGCGCCGGCGCCAGCTCGACGACCTTCTGGTGCCTGCGCTGCACCGAACAATCGCGCTCGTAGAGGTGGATGACGTTGCCCTGGCCGTCGGCGAGGACCTGCACCTCGATGTGCCGCGGCTCGACGACGGCCTGTTCGAGGAACACCGTCGCGTCACCGAACGCCGATTCCGCCTCGCGGGAGGCAGCCTCGATGGCCTCCCGCAGCTGCGCCGGATCCTCGACCCGCCGCATGCCGCGCCCGCCACCGCCGGCGACGGCCTTGACGAACACCGGGAACGTCAGCTGCTCAGCGGCGGCGACCAGCTCGTCGACGTCGGCCGACGGGGCCGACGAGCCGAGCACCGGCACCCCGGCCTCGCGGGCGGCCGCGACGGCGCGGGCCTTGTTGCCGGTCAGTTCGAGGGTCTCGGCGTCCGGGCCGACGAACGTGATGCCGGCTTCCTCGCACGCGCGCGCGAGGTCGGGGTTCTCGGACAAGAAGCCGTACCCCGGGTAGACGGCATCCGCGCCGGCGCGCTGCGCGGCGCGGACGACCTCGTCCACCGACAGGTAGGCCCGCACCGGATGTCCCGGTTCGCCGATCTCGTAGGCCTCGTCGGCCTTCAGTCGGTGCAGCGAGTTGCGGTCCTCGCGCGGAAACACGGCCACGGTTCCCGCACCCAGTTCATAGGCAGCGCGGAACGCGCGGATGGCGATCTCGCCCCGGTTGGCGACGAGCACTTTGCGGAACATTCCCGGTCCTTCCGTCCCTCGGATCGGTCGCGGGGCACGTTACCCGCTACCTCCCGTCTCGTGGGAGCTCCTTCCCACGGATCGGGAACACAGGGTGCCCCAAAGGCAAACGCAGGGTTCCCCGAAGGGCACTTCGGGGTGCCCGGTGCCCCAAAGGTGCGCTTCAGGGCACCGGGCACCGGGCACCGGGCACCGGGCACCGGGCACCGGGCACCGGGCACCGGGCACCGGGCACCGGGCACCGGGGTGAGGCTAGGACTTCTCCAGGTACTCGGCCCGCTCGGAATCGATGACCTCGGCGACCATCCGCGCGAGACCGGGACTGCCCGCCAGTTCCGGATCGGCACCCACGACCTGCTGCGCGACGGTGCGTGCCCGCGCGATCACGTCCTCGTCGTCCAGCAGCGACAGCAGTTTGAGCGCCGACTTCGTCCCCGACTGCGCCGCACCGAGGATGTCGCCCTCCCTGCGCAGCTCCAGATCCAGCTTCGACAGCTCGAACCCGTCGGTCGTCGACTCCACCGCGGCCAGCCGCTGCCGCGTGCTCGTGCCGTCCGGCATCTCCGTCACGAGCAGGCACAGTCCCGGCTCCGAGCCACGGCCGACGCGTCCGCGTAGCTGGTGCAGCTGACTCACGCCGAACCGCTCCGCGTCCATGATCGCCATGACGGTCGCGTTGGGCACGTTCACGCCGACCTCGACGACCGTCGTGGCGACGAGGACGTCGACCTCCCCGGCGGCGAACGCGCGCATCACCGCGTCCTTGTCCTCCGTCGGCTGCCTGCCGTGCAGCACGCCGATCCGCAGGCCGTGCAGTGGACCCTGTTCGAGCATCGGCACGAGGTCGAGCACGGCGATCGGCGGGCGGCGGTCACCCGTGTCGCCCGGCGGTTCGTCACCGATCCGCGGGCACACGACGTACGCCTGCCTGCCCTTGCCGACCTCCTCGGTGATCCGCTGCCACGCCCGGTCCAGCCACGACGGCTTCTCCGCGACCGGCACGACGGTCGTGGCGATCGGTGACCGGCCCGACGGCAGCTGACGCAGCGCCGAGGTCTCCAGATCGCCGTAGACCGTCATCGCCACCGTCCGCGGGATCGGCGTCGCCGTCATGACCAGCACGTGCGGACTGGTGCCGTCCGCACCGCGCGTGCGCAGCGCGTCCCGCTGTTCGACACCGAAGCGGTGCTGTTCGTCGACGACGGCCAGCGCCAGATCGGCGAACGTCACGTGGTCCTGGATCAGCGCGTGTGTGCCGACGACGATGCCCGCCTCGCCCGAGGCCGCCTCGAGCAGCGCGTGTTTGCGTTCCTTCGCGCTCATCGATCCGGTCAGCAGCGTCACCTTCGTCGCGGGATCGGCCGCACCGAGCTCGCCCGCCTTGCCGAGATCACCGAGCAGCTCCCGCAACGACCGCTCGTGCTGGGCGGCCAGGACCTCCGTCGGCGCCAGCATCGCCGCCTGCCTGCCCGCGTCGATGACCTGCAACATCGCCCGCAGCGCCACGATCGTCTTGCCACTGCCGACCTCGCCCTGCAGCAACCGGTTCATCGGATGCGCCGTCGCCAGGTCGGCCGCGACCGCCTCCCCGACCTCGCGTTGCCCCTCGGTGAGTTCGAACGGCAACCGCTCGTCGAACGCCGCCGCGATACCGTCGTCGATCCTCGGGCAGGCCGGCGCCGGATCGCTCACCTCGGACTGTCTGCGCTGGGCGAAGATCAACTGGATCGACAGCGCCTCGTCCCATTTGAGGCGCTCTCGCGCGGAATCGAGTTCCTCCTGACTCTCCGGGCGGTGGATCCGGCGCAGCGCCGTGTCGAGGTCGGTGAGGCCGTGCTCGGCGCACAACACCTCGGGCAGCGGATCGTCGACCGGATCGAGCGTGTCGAGCACCTGCCGCACCGCCCGCGAGACCGCCCACGACGTGATGCCCGCCGCCGCCGGGTACACGGGGATGATCTGCTTGACGAAGCTGTCCACCGTGGACGAGCTGTCGTCGTCATCGTCGAACAGTTCGTATTCCGGATTGGACAGCTGCAGGTTGCTGCGGAACGCCGACACCTTGCCCGCGAACAGACCGCTCCTGCCGGGTCGCAGCTCCTTCTCCCGCCATTCCTGACCGAAGAAGGCACACGACATGCGGCGGCTGCCGTCGGTGAGCACGACCTCGAGGATCTGTCCCCTGCGGTTCTTCATCGGGCGCCGCTTGGTCGATTCGATCCGCGCCAGCACCGTGGCGTACTCGCCGAGTTCGAGACCGACGATGTCGGTGAGCTCGCCGCGGCGCGCGTACCGGCGCGGGTAGTGCCGCAGCAGATCGGCGACCGTGTGCAGGTCCAGCGACGCGGCGAGCGCCTTCGCCGTCTTGGCACCCAGCACACCGGAAAGCCTGTCGGCCATCGTCGTCATGTCACTCGCCTGCCCGCGTCGCCCTGTCCTCGCACGTCCGTGCCGCTGCCCGGTTCACACTGGCCCGGTTCACACGGCGCCGCTTCACACTGGCCCGGTTCACGCTGCGCCGGTTCATTCGACGCCCATCAACAGCACCGCATCGGACTGCCCACCGTAGTAGCACACCAGTTCGACCTCCGGATGGCCGACGCGCAGATGCTCCGACAGCACGTCCTCGACATCTGGCGGCGAGCCGGCGCCGGTCAGGACCGTGACCAGTTCCCCACCGACCGCCAGCATCCGCTCCAGCACCTCGACGGCCGCCTCGGTCACGTCGCCCGACTCGCCGATACGCACGACCTCGCCGTCGACGAGCCCGAGCACGTCACCGGCACGCACCTGGCCGACCCACGTGAGCGCGTCCTCGCCCGCGATCACGATGTCGCCGCGCCGGGTGGCAGCGGCGGCCTCGGCCATCGCGACGACGTCGGCACCGGCCCTGCGTTCCGGATCGTGCACCGCCAGCGCCGCCAGCGCCTGCGTCGGCGAGGCGCACGGCACGACGACGACCTCACGCTCGGCCAGCACGGGATGACTCGCCGCGCGTTCGGCGACCGCCGTGAGGTCCACCCCGCCGGGCACGACCGTCACGTGTTCCGCGGCCGTCTCCCCGATGAGGCCGAGCAACTCCTCCGTCGTCGGCTCCGCTCCCGCGGCGACCGCCAGCACCGGCACGCCTTCCGCGCCGACCAGCTCGGCCACGCCTTCCCCGCGGAGCACGGCGACGACGGCACGGTCGGCGGCCGTGCTCTCCGGCGGTGCCGGCGTCATGAGTGGTTCGACCCGCACCCGGTGCGGTCTGCCGTGCCGCAGCCCGGCCTCGAGCGCCGCCCCGATGTCGTCGCAGTGGACGTGCACGGCGTGGTTGCCCGCCCCGTCGCCTGCGACCGTGACGCTGTCGCCCAGTTCGGCCAGATCCCGGCGCAGGGCGGCGAGCGCGGCGTCCTCGGCGGCGGGGTCGAGGTCGGAGAGCAGGTACATCACCTCCCACGCCTGCGGCGCGGGCAGCGCCGCCGTGGCGGCCACCGGACGATCCGGTGCGACGGCCGTCTCGCCCGCGACGACCGCGGCGAGCGCGTCCAGCACGGCCACCAGCCCGCGGCCTCCCGCGTCGACCACGCCCGCGGCCGCCAGGGCGGCGAGCTGGCGCGGGGTTTCCGCCAGCGCCTCGGCCGCGGTCCGCGCAGCGGTGCGGGCCACGTCCTCGAGCGTGCCGGCGCCATCCGCCGCGACGGCGTGGGCGCGGGTTTGGACGGCGTGAGAGTGGGCGGCGTGCGGGTGGGTGCCGTAGCCGTAGGCGGCGTGCGGGCGGGCGGCGTCTCCTGCGGCGCCGCCGGCGGTGAGGTTGCCGCCGTCGTCGGGATTGCCGCCGTCGGGTCCGGCCACCGCGATACCGACGGCGTGCAGCACGCTGAGCATCGTCCCCGCCACGGGCCGGGCGACCGCGCCGGTGGCGCGCGCATCGGCGTGCTGCAGGGCGACGGCGAGGCCCCGGCCGTCCAGCACCGCGGCGTCGCCCGCTGACTCGGCGAACCCGCGCAGGACCTGTGACAGGATCACCCCGGAGTTGCCGCGCGCCGACGCGACGGCCCCTTCGGCCAGTGCGCGCAGCGCCTCGCCCGCATGCGCGACCTCGGGGCGTCCTTCCAGCGCGGCGCGGGCGGCCGTGACGGTGTGCAGCAGGTTGGAACCGGTGTCGGAATCGGCGACCGGGTAGACGTTGATGCCGTTGATGTCGGCGCGCAGCTCCTCGAGGCTCCGTACGCAGGCGCCCGCCCACGCGCGCACGGCTGCCGCGTCCAGGGAGTGCACCGCTTGTCCTCCTGCAGGGAAAAGGTGGGTTCGACGCGAGCGTATCGACCCGGATGGAGCGGCGGAGACCGCACCGGCTACCCTGTTCGAGATGCCCGGCATTCCCGGGCGGATTGTGTTTACCTACTTTCTCGAGGAGTGTTCGACGTGGCTGCCGTGTGCGACGTCTGTGGCAAGGGGCCGGGCTTCGGCAAGTCGGTCTCGCACTCTCACCGGAAGACCAACCGCCGGTGGAACCCGAACATCCAGACCGTGCACGCAAAGCTCGGGCTTTCCCAGAAGAAGCGTATGAACGTGTGCACTTCCTGCCTGAAGGCCGGCAAGGTCGTTCGGGGCTGACGCCTCAGAATCCGAAGCTCTCGAAGCCCCGGGGATCGATCGATCCCCGGGGCTTCGTGCTGTGCGCAACCCACTTCGCGCGTGTTCTGCACTCAACACCGCGTGTTCTGCACTCAACACCGCGTGTCCTGCACTCAACACCGCGTGTCCTGCACTCGGCACCGCGTGTTCTGCGCTCAACACCGCGAGCCCTGCACTCGGCACCGCGAGCCCTGCGCCGGCGCGTCACCCACCCCCACCGACGCGCCGCCGCACGGCTGCCTCTTCGCGCACCCTCCACTCGTGCCGCGACAGTCGACACCTCGTCGCCGGCACTCGTGGGTCGCCGGCGCTCGTGGCACCGCGGCCCGTCAGCGGAGCGAGTCGACGACCAGCGCGGCGGCCAACGATCCGTAGACGGTTGCGGCGAGCCGCTCGAACGCCGTACGCACGCGCGGACTGCCCAGGACCCGATCCCGGACCGCGCCAGCGAGCTGCCCCGTGACGAGGTCGACAGCCAGGCCGATCACCTGCAGGAGCACGCCGAGCAGGAGCAGCTGCAGCGTCGGGTCGCCCCCGGTCTCGCCCAGGAACTGTGGCAGGAACGCGGTGAAGAACAGCAGGATCTTGGGGTTCGACAGGTTCACCAGGAATCCGCGCCGGAACGCCCGCGGTTGCGGCGGCTCGTCGACCGCGACCGGGCCGCCCGCCGAACGCCACGTCGTCCACGCCAGATAGCCGAGATACACGGCTCCACACAGCTGGATCACGTCGCCGACCTGCGGCATCGCAGCCAGGAGCGCGCCGAGACCGAGCGCCGTCAGCACGACGTACACACTCACGCCCGCGGTGATGCCGAACGCCGCCCGCGCTGCCGCACGCCGCCCGTCGCGCAGACCGGTGGCGACCATGAACGCCATGTCGGGCCCGGGCACGACCATCAGCACCACGACCGCACCCAGGAACGCGGGCAGCACACCGACGTCGATGTAACCCGAAAACATACTTTATATGGTTACACAGATCGTGTAACCATATAAAGCGCCGCAACGAGTTAGTGTTGCAGGATGCCGGATGTGCCTGTGCTCGACATGCACGACGTGGTCGAGTTCGTGAACGAGTACGCCGACGCGGCCCGCGACGCCGCGGGCGAGCAGCACACCGCCTACCCCGACGCCGCGGAGCTGCTGACCTGGACCGGACCTCTGCCCGACGTCGACGGCCTCGTGGCCGCGGCCAACGCGATCCACCCGGTGTTCGCCGCCGGCACCTCCGCCCGCGAACGCCTCAACGACCGGTTGCGCGACCTGCGGCCGACGCCCGTGGCCGCGGTCGACGGGCTGCGCTGGACCGTGGACCACCCCACCGACACGCTGTCCGCCGCGCTCGCCACCACCGTGTTGGCGTGGCTTCTGCGGCATGGGCCGGACCGGCTCGGCACCTGCCGGGGCGCGAACTGCGTCGACGTCTACGCCGACGCCTCTCCCGCGGGCCGCCGCCGGTTCTGCTCGACGACCTGTCTCAACCGGCACAAGGTCGCCGCCCACCGGCGTCGCGCCGCAGGCACCGACTGATCCCCGGCCCCGAGGACGCGCACCCCGGGCCCACCGATGCACCCACGGCCCCGACGGGCTCAGCGGCTCACCCGCGGGGCGGCGGTAGGGACACGCGCGGGCGCAACACACGCCCCTCGACTCACAACTCGGGCCCCACAACACACAACACGACAGCCGCGAACGCAGAACACACGGTGCCGAACGCAGAACACGCGGTGCCGAACGCAGAACACGCGGTGCCGAACGCAGAACACGCGGTGCCGAACGCAGAACACGCGGTGCCGAACGCAGAACACGCGGTGCCGAACGCAGAACACACGGTGCCGAACGCAGAACACGCGGTGCCGAACGCAGAACACACGGTGCCGAACGCAGAACACGCGGTGCCGAACGCAGGACACGCGGTGCTGAGTGCAGAACACGCGCGGGGACGCAGTCGCGCGACAGCGCGGTGTTGGGGCGGTGGTGGGGCGACGGGCGGGCTCAGGACACGCGGCGGGAATCGTTACGGGAGGCGCCAGTCGACCGGCTCGCCACCCTGAGCCTGGAGCAGTTCGTTGGCGCGGCTGAACGGGCGCGAGCCGAAGAAGCCGTTGTGGGCCGACAGCGGGCTGGGATGTACGGACTCGACGCACCGCTCGGCCCCGATGATCGGCTTGAGCTTGCGCGCGTTGCTGCCCCACAAGATCGCCACGAGCGGCTGGTCGCGGGCGGCGAGCGCGCGGATGGCCTGCTCGGTCACCTGCTCCCAGCCTTTGCCCTGGTGCGAGTTCGGCTTGCCGGGCTGCACCGTGAGCGACCTGTTCAGCAGCAGCACGCCCTGCCGGGTCCACGGCGTCAGGTCGCCGTTGGACGGCATCGGATGCCCGAGATCCTCGCAGTACTCCTTGTAGATGTTGACGAGACTCTTCGGCAGCGGCCGCACGTCCGGGGCCACGGCGAAGCACAGGCCGATCGGGTGCCCCGGCGTCGGATACGGGTCCTGGCCGACGATCAGCACGCGCACGTCGGCCAGCGGCTGTTGGAACGCCCGCAGGATGTGTTCGCCCGCGGGCAGGTAGGTCCGTCCCGCGGCGATCTCGGCGCGCAGGAACTCCCCCATCGCGGCGATCGTGTCCGCCACCGGTTCGAGGGCCTCGGCCCAGCCCGTTTCGACGACATCGGCCAGCCCATGTCCGGAAGTACCCGTGGAAGTCACGGCCCGGACTCTAGCGCGCCGGTGAGTCCGCCCTGACAGTCAGTCGAGCCTGCGTAGCTCCGCCCGATACCGCTTCGCGCGCTCGACGTAACCGTCGACGATGCGCGCGATCGCGTCGGCGCCCAGTGACGTGTTCTCCCGCGTCTTGGCGGGCACACCGAGCGCGATGTGCCCGGACGGCACATGCCCGCGGTACGACACCACGGCGCCCGCGCCGACCACGCCACCGTCCTCGACGACCGTGCCGTTGAGGACCACGGAGCCGGACGCGAGCAGACAACCCGTGCCGATCGTCGCGCCTTCGACGTGGACGTTGTGCCCGATCGCCGACCCCGGCCCGAGGATCGTCGGCTGCCCCTTGGCGACGTGGACGATGCACCCGTCCTGGATGTTGGAGCGCACGCCGACCTCGATGCGGTCGTTGTCGGCGCGCAGCACGGTCTGCGGCCAGATCGACGCCTCGGCACCGATGCGCACGTCGCCGATCAGGGTCGCGTCCGGATGCACCCACGCGTCGGGATGGATGTCCGGTTCGAGGTCGCCGAGCGCGTAGATCGCCATCCGCGTTACTCCAGTTCCTTGGCCATGCAGACGCTGAGCTCGTCCTGGGCGTACACGCCGAACTTCTCGATCTCGTGATAGCCCGACGAACGGTACAACGCGATGGCCTCGGGCTGTTTGTGCCCGGTTTCGAGGACGATGCGGCCGCAGCCGTGCTCGGCGGCGGTGCGCTCGAGCGCGGCGAGCATCACGCGGGCGTGACCACGGCCTCGCTCACCGTCGACGACGAACATGCGCTTGATCTCGGCGTCGCCCGCGCGCAGCGAACCGTCGTCGGTGGCGTGGGCGCGCCAGCCGCCGCAGGCGACCGGCACCTCGTCGCGGTAGCCGACGAGGAAGATCCCCTGCGGCGGCGCGAACTCCGCCGGGTCGACGGGTGTGACGTCGGGGTCGCCGTAGCGGCTGACGTACTCCTGCTGCACGAGGTCGATCAGTTTGGTCGAGTCGGGGTGGTCGAAGGCGAGCACATGAATGTCCACGCCGTCCATGTAACCCGATTCAGCGCCAGTGTTCCCAGCCGATATCGCCGTCGTAGGGCTTGCCGTCGACGGTGACGCCGGTGTCGGGCATCAGCACCGTGCCGATCTGCCGCCAGCCCTGGGGAAGGTCGACGAACGACGGGAACGTCGCCACGAGTGCGTGATCCTCCCCACCGGTGAGCACCCACCGCATCGGATCCGCCCCGAGCGCGTTCGCCACATCGACGAGCTTGCGGTCCACCTCGAGCGACTCGGAGGCGATGTCGATGCCGACGTCGGATTCCTCGGCGAGATGCCCGAGATCGGCGAGGAGCCCGTCGGAGACGTCGATCATCGCCGTGGCGCCCGCGTCGGCGGCCGCGGGACCCGCGGTGTAGGGCGGTTCCGGCGCACGCTGTGCGTTGACCACTCCGACCGGCGACCGGAATCCGCGGCCCAGTACGGCGAGACCGGCGGCCGCCCATCCCAGCCTGCCGCACACCGCGACGATGTGTCCCGGCCGCGCCCCCGAACGCGTCACCGGAGCGCGCCCGCCGAGGTCACCGAGCGCGGTGACACTGACCACCAGCTGGTCGGCGCGCACGACGTCGCCGCCCACGATGCCCGCGCCCACCCGCGCGGCCTCCGCGGTCAAGCCGTCGGAGATGCCGGTCGCGACGGCGGCGTCGGTGTCGGCGGGACAACCGAAGCCGACCACCAGTGACGTCGGCGTCGCCCCCATCGCGG
The DNA here is from genome assembly GCF_014195435.1 of Prauserella sediminis. Taxonomy (NCBI): domain Bacteria; kingdom Bacillati; phylum Actinomycetota; class Actinomycetes; order Pseudonocardiales; family Pseudonocardiaceae; genus Prauserella; species Prauserella sediminis. The sequence goes on from NZ_JACIBS010000001.1 coordinate 405,598, forward strand.
CGATGTCGGCCAGGTTCACCGCAGCCGCCTTGTGACCGACCTGCTCGGGACTGGACCAGTCGAGGCGGAAGTGCACCCCCTGCACGAGAACGTCCGTGCTGATCACCACACGCCCGTCCGGTGCAGCCACCACGGCCGCGTCGTCGCCGGGCCCGATGACGGTGCCCGCCGGCAGCTGCTGCCTGCCGGTGACGTCGCGGATCAGCCCGAACTCGCCGACGTCGGCGACCGTGCCACCGGCACCGTCACCCGCTCGGCCGCCCGGGTCTCTGCCGCTGTCCCTGCCCTCCACACAACACCTCCGGTGCCCCACCTGCGGTACGTTGCAGCGACGTTACCTATCTTGGGCCCACGGGGGCCGAAACGGACGAAGGGACGCGCCGTGGTGCACGCATACATCCTCATCCAGACCGAGGTCGGCAAGGCCGCGTCGGTGGCCGCCGCGATCGCCGAACTGCCCGGAGTGGCCAGCTCCGAGGACGTCACCGGCCCGTACGACGTCATCGTCCGCGCGGAGGCCGACAACGTCGACGATCTCGGCCAGCTCGTCGTCGCCAACGTGCAGAACGTCGACGGCATCACCCGCACCCTGACCTGCCCGGTGGTGCACCTGCCGCAGTGACGGGCTCCGCCCGCGGCGGGAATCGCCGCAGGGCCTGCCGGGACCGACCGACGCCGAGGACCGATACGACCGCATGACCGACAGCTCCGACACGCCCGACCGGGACAGCCGATCCGGCGAGACCGCCGATCCGGCAGACACGACGGACACGAACGGCTCGGCAGACACGAACGGCTCTGCCGACTCGGCGGACGCGGCCGGTTCGGTAGACGGGGCCGACACGACGGACGCGGCCGGTTCGGCGGGCACTGCGAATCAGGCGGATACGCCCGACCCCGTGGACACGACCGGCTCGTCCGGCGCGGCAGGGACCGCGCCGGAGGCATCCGCGTCCGCCGCCGATACCGCTGCCACCGACACAGGGGCGCCGCCGCGGAAGCTGATCATCGCAGCGGCCGGGCTCGCCGTGGCACTGGCGGCGGGTGTCGGTGCCATCGGCCTGTTCGGCCGGGACACCGGGACCGACCCGGCCGGTGGTGCGCAGGCCGATGCGGACGCCACCGGCCCGGCCGGTCCGCTGCCGCTCGTGTCGATTCCCGCACCGGAGTCCGACAGCGACGCGTGCCGGCGCATGCTGGAGGCCGTTCCTGACCGGCTGACGTCGTCGGGCGAACAGTTGCAGCGACGCGAGCTCGCCGAGCCCGCACCACCCGCGACCGCGGCCTGGGGCCAGGACAGTCCGGTGGTGCTGCGCTGCGGCCTGGACCGGCCGCCGGAACTGAAGCGCACGTCCACACTGCGGCAGATCAACGGGGTGCAGTGGCTGCACGTGCCGGACGAGGCCGGCCCGAGTGCCACCTGGTACGTCGTCGACCGGCCCGTCTTCCTGGCGCTCACCGTGCCGGAGGGAACGGGGACCGGCCCATTGCAACGCATCTCGGACCTGGCCGACGAGACGATGAAGCAGGTCTCACCCACGTTCTGACGGCGACCGGCCCTACCTGCTGACGACCACCGGCTCTGTCCGACGGCCGGAGACACCGGGCCACGCAGGCCGGCGAACCGGTGCCCCGCGACGGAACGGCCCCGCGACGGAACGGGTCAGCGCAAGCCGGTACCGCGGGCGATCGCCGTGTCGACCAAAGTGGACAACAGCGTCGGATAGTCGACGCCCGTGACGGACCACATCTTCGGGTAGGCGGACGTCGTGGTGAACCCCGGCATCGTGTTGACCTCGTTGATGACGAGCTCGCCGCCGTCGGTGACGAAGAAGTCGACGCGGGCCAGTCCCTGGCAGTCCAGCGCACGGAACGCCTCGACCGCACACGCGCGCAGGCGTTCGGTCACGTCGTCGCCGAGTTTGGCGGGGATGTCCAGTTCGGCGTCCTCGCCGAGATACTTGGTCTCGAAGTCGTACCAGGCGTCGGCGTCGTCGGCGAGCACGCGGATCTCCGCGGGCAGCGACGCCTCGACGCGGCCGTCGGGGAACTCGAGCACGCCGCACTCGACCTCGCGACCGGTGATCCCCGCCTCGATGAGCACCTTCGGGTCGGTCTCGCGTGCCAGCGCGATCGCGTCGGAAAGCTGTGACCAGTCGGTCACGCGCGTGATACCGACCGACGAGCCCGCCCGCGCCGGCTTGACGAACACCGGCAGGCCCAGGCGTTCACGCTCGGAGTCGTCGAGGGTGGACTGTCCACGGCGGACCGTCGCGTACGGACCGACGGGCAGCCCCTCGGCGACGAGCAGCTTCTTCGCGAACTCCTTGTCCATCGCCGCAGCGCTGGCCAGTACGCCCGCACCGATGTAAGGAATGTCGGCCATCTCCAGCAGCCCCTGGATGGTGCCGTCCTCGCCGAAGGCGCCGTGCAGCACGGGGAACACGACGTCCACCTCGGACAGCACCTCGGCCTCCCTGCCGGGTTCGAGGCTCACGACGCTCTTGCTCGTCGGATCGCCCGCCAGCACGAGCGCGCGGCCGTCGTCGACCGACGGCAGTTCGCGCCCGCGGATCTCGAGGGCCTTGGGGTCGTCGGTACCCAGTACCCAACCACCCGCCGGGGTGATGCCGACGGGCACGACCTCGAACCGTTCCGGGTCGAGGTTGTCCAGCACGCAGCCTGCGGACACGCAGGAAATCGTGTGCTCACTGCTGCGGCCGCCGAACACCACGGCCACGCGCGTCTTGCGGCTACTCATGACCGGCCACCCTACCGGTGCCGCATCCGGGTCAGGTCAACGAGCGTCGGCACGCATTCGGCGAGCTCGGACCGCGAACACCCGGCGTAGCCGACCAGCACGCCGTGTGCCGTCGGGGCGGTGGCGAAGTGCCGGGCGAGGCCGTCGAGCAGCACGCCGCGGCGCTTGCCCGCCGCGATCCGCTCCCGCTCGTCCTCGGCAGACGGCAGCGGCACCACGAGATGTGCGCCCGCGTCGTCGCCGAGCACGGGCACGCCCGCGGTGGCGAACGCGTCGACGAGGATCGACCTCCGGTCGGACAGCTCCCGCCGCAGCCTGCGCAGGTGCCTGCCCAGATCGCCGTGCCGGGCGAGTTCGACGACCACGTGCTGCCCCGCGGGCGAGGGGCGGGTGCCGGTCAGTTCACGGTGTTCGAGCACGGCCCGCGTCACCGACGGCGGCGCCACCATCCAGCCCGCCCCCAACGTCGGGGTAAGGATCTTGCTCGTGGTGCCCAGATGCACGACGACGTCGGGCGCGAGCGAAGCCAGCAGCGGCAACGGGGCGACGTCGTAGCGCAGCTCGCCGTCGTAGTCGTCCTCCACGACGAGGAAATCCCGCTCCCTGGCCAGTTCGGCCAGCTCGACCCGCCGGGAGGCGCTCATCCGGCATCCCATCGGGTACTGGTGCGCGGGCGAGCAGTACACGACCCGCACGCCGGGGGGAATGCGGTCGGTGCGCAGCCCCTCCTCGTCCACCGGCACCCCCGCCACGCGCATGCCCGCGCGGGAGAAGGTCTGCACGGCGCGCTGATACCCCGGTTCTTCGACGGCCACGAGATCGCCGGGGGCCAGCACGGCGGCGGCGAGTTCGACCACCGCGGCCGTCGTTCCTCCGGTGGCCAGTACCGACTCGGTACCCGCGTCGAGCCCGCGGTGCCGCAACAGGTGTTCGGAGATCACCTCGCGGTACTCCCCCAACCCGGTCCGCGACAGGTACACCGCGGGCGGGGTGTCGGACGCCGCCCGCCACGCACGCCGCCACGCCGACCGGTCCAGGCCTTCCGCCCACGGCACACCGGGCAGCAGGGCGAGCCTGCCCGGCGGCAGTTCGTCGCGCGCGGCAGCGGAACGGTGTTCGGGGCGGGCACTCGGTGGCGAGGTCGTGACGTACGTGCCGGAGCCGTGTTTGCCGACGATCCAGCCCTCGGCGTGCAGCTGTTCGTAGGCGGCTGCCGTGACGGTGCGGCTGACACCGAGCCTGCCCGCCAGCGCGCGCGTGGACGGCAGGCGGTCACCGCCGCGCAGGTGTCCCGACGACGCCGATTCGCGGAGCGCGTCGGCCAGCTGCACGGCCAGTGGCACGTGCGATTCCCTGTCGAGCGTCACCGGCAACGCGGTTTCGCGCGTCGCCTCGGCGTGCGTCACACCGACTCCTTCAAAGTGGACTCCTGAACTTGCCTGATTGTGGACATTCCACCATGCCACTGCGTGGACGATCGTTGGCCCATGCCGACGTCCCCATCACTGTCCGCCACAGCCCGCAGCACGCTGACCCGCAAGCAGCAGCGAGCCGCCACCGACCGCACCGAGCTGCATGCCGTGCTCGACGCCGGACTGATCTGCCACCTCGCGCTCGTGTCCGGCGGTTCACCGCTGTGTGTCCCGACCGGGTACGGACGCGACGGCGACACGCTCTACCTGCACGGCTCCACCGGATCCGGCAACGTGCGCACCGCCGCCCGCGGCGTGGACATCTGCGTCACGGTCACGATTGTCGACGGCATCGTCTACGCGCGCTCGCTGAACAACCACTCGATGAATTACCGCTCCGCTGTCGTGCACGGCAGCTCCCGTGCGGTCACCGACGACGACGAACGAGAGCACGCCCTGCGCGTGATCAGCGAACACCTCGCACCCGGTTCGTGGGACTACGCCCGCACCCCGGACGCCAAGGAGCTGGCCGGCGTCGCGGTGCTCGCCCTCGACCTGACCGAGGCGTCGGTGAAGCTCCGCGACGGCGATCCGAGCGAACAGCCCGTGGACGTCGACCGCGACGACGTGTGGGCGGGTGTGGTCGACGTTCGCACCGTCTACGGCGCACCCCGTGCCGCGGCGTACGTCCCGGACGACGTCCCGGTCCCGCCGCACATCGCCGAACGCCCCGCCCCACGCTGACCGCACGCGAGGAAGGGGCGCGTCAGCCGGGCTCGGACACGGACCCGGCGAGCGGGTCGACGTGCACCGGCCGGACGGTGCGACCCTCGGCGCGGTAGACATGCACGCTGATGGCCGGGTCCGGGCCGTCGTTGCGCACCTCGTGCACGTAGCCGGGCCCGAACACGCGGGACTGCCCCTCGCCGAGCGTGTGCACCTCGGCGGCCGTGTGCCCGGCCGCGCCGGTTCCCGCGTCCTCGCCGGCAGCCCTGCGCCTGACGGTTTCGGTGAGCGTGCCGGACACGACGGTGAACGCCCCCGTGGCGAAGCCGTGGTCGTGCACGCCGGTGTACTGACCGGGCAACCAGCTCAGCAGCCAGACCTCGTCGCCGTCGGTGCGATCGATCAGCGCGGCGAACCGCTCGTCCGGGTCGTAGCGCAGCAGCGTGCGCCACCGGTCACGGTCGAGCGCGTAGTCGCGGGCGACACGCACGGGGTGTCGCGCGACACGGGCGGGAGATTCGGGCAGGGCGACGGTGTTCTCGGGAACGGCGAACATGGGCGTGCGGGAGATCCTTGCTGTCGGAAGGGAAGCGTCGAGCAGACGTCAAGCGGTTGCGGTGCGGACTCGGAGGTCACCGGCAACAGCGACAACAAGGCGCGCAGCACGTACCGCGGCGACCGGTGAGCGGTCCCCGTGGCGCGGATACGTTCTGCGTCAGCACGTACGCAAGAGAACCAGCCCTGTGATGGAGCGTCAAGGCGATTCCACGGAATGAAACCGCCGCGCGGGCGTGACAGCACCGGCGAGAAGCACCTGCACCAGGACCACCGCCCGAAAAACGGTCACGGCGAGGCGTACGACACAGCGGCATACGACACAGCGGGCCCGACGCAACGGGCCCGACACAACGGGGGTCCGACACCGCGCCGCCCGGCACCACGACGCCCCGGAGCACGGCGTCGCGGAGCACGGCGTCGCGGAGCACGGCGCGCGAGTGTGGCCGGTGCGCCGATCCCGTCGCGCCGGCCACACTCGCGCGAAAACCACCCCACACCCGTGCAGGGACGCTCACATGCGCTCGGGCTTCTGCTCCCGTCCGAGGAGTTCGGCGCCGACGGTGGCGGGGTCGTTGCCCTCGTGGCACACGCGGTACATCGCGTCCGTGATCGGCATGTCGACACCGGCACGGGCGGCCAGGTCACGGATCGACCGGCACGACATGACGCCCTCGGCGACCTGTCCGCCGACGGCCTCCTGTGCCTGCTCGATCGTCTCGCCGCGGCCGATGCGCTCGCCGAACGTGCGGTTCCGCGACAACGGCGAGGCACAGGTGGCCACCATGTCGCCCACACCGGCCAGGCCCGCGAACGTCATCGGGTCGGCACCGAGCTTCGCGCCCAGTCGCGCCGTTTCGGCCAGTCCTCGTGTGATGAGCGTCGCGACGGTGTTCGCGCCGAACCCCAGTCCGGCCGCGATGCCGCACGAGAGCGCGACGACGTTCTTGCAGGCACCCGCGAGCTCACTGCCGACGACGTCGGTGTTGGTGTACGGCCGGAAGTACGACGTGAACGCCGCCTCCTGCACCACGACCGCACGATCGTGGTCGCCGCAGGCGAACACGCCCGCCGCGGGCTGGCCCGCGGCGATCTCCTTCGCCAGGTTCGGTCCTGCCACGACGACGACCGAGTCCTCGGCGACGCCGGCGATCTCGCCGATCACCTCGCTCATGCGCTTGAGCGTGCCCAGTTCGACGCCTTTCGCAAGGCTCACGAGGATCGTGTCGGAGGGCAGCAACTCCCGCCAGCGGCCGAGGTTCGCGCGCAGACTCTGACTGGGCACGGCGAGCACGACGGCGTCGGGGCCGTCGAGTGCCGCGGCGGCGTCGGACGTCGCGGTGAGGTTGTCCGGCAGTACCACGCCCGGCAGGTAGCCGGAGTTCGTGTGCTGCTCGGTGATCTCTGCCGCCACCTCGGGTCTGCGCGCCCACATGGTGACGTCCCTGCCCGCGTCGGCGAGGATCTTCGCGAACGTCGTGCCCCACGATCCGGCGCCGAGCACCGTCACGGTTCGCACCGCGGGCCGCTGCGACGGTGTTTCGGCCGCGTCGGGGTGTTCCGCCCGTTCAGGCATCGCGGCCGGCCTTCGCGGGCGGCTCCTCACCACGAATGTCGGCCAGCAGCGTGGTCACCTCCGCCATCAGCAGGTCGGTGACCTCGCGCAGCACGTCGGGCGTCGGAGCCTTCTCCCGGTAGGCGCTCAGGTCGACCGGCTCCCCCACCACGTGGGTCACGGTCTTGCGCGGCAGCGGGCGGAACTTCTTGCTGTAACCGTTGAGGACCTCCTGCGTGCCCCACCGCGCACAGGGGATCACGGGGACGTCGTTGGCCAACGCCAGCCGCGCGACGCCCGTCTGCGTGCGCTTCGGCCAGAACTCCGGGTCCTTCGTGATCGTGCCCTCGGGGTAGATCACGATGACCTTGCCCTCGTCCAGCGCCTGGTGCGCCGCCTTGAGGCTGTCGCCCGCCGAGCTCGTGCCGCGGGCGACGGGGATCGAGCCGGCGCCGGTCATGATCTTGCCGAAGACCGGGACGCGCGCGAGGCTCGCCTTGGCCAGGAACCGCGGCACCCGCTTGGCCTGGTGCACGAACACCGCATCGACGGCCGGATCCAGGTGTGACACGTGGTTCATCACCAGCAGCACCGGGCCGGTACGGGGAATGCCCTCGAAGTTCCGGTACTCCCGCTTGCTCAGGTACGCCAACGGGTAGAACAACGCCGCCGCGGCACCGACCCAGAAGCCGCCCTTCTCGCGATCCGCCAAGACTCCTCCTCGCACACTTCCACATTTCGGCGCTCGATCCTCCCACAGGCGCCGGACCACGAGAGATGCGCGAAGATGGCCGATGTGACCGTCACACTCCTCGTGCCGATGAAGCCGCCTCACGTCGGCAAATCCCGGCTCCGCGGAGCGCTCGCCTCGCCCGTTTCGCCTGGTTCGCCGGACGGTGCCGGGATGCGGGCCGCCGAGGTGCACACGTCGCTGGTGCTCGCGCTGGCCAGGGACACGGTGTCGGCAGCCCTCGACACTCCCGGTGTCGACCGCGTGGTGGTCGTCACAGGCGATGTCGATGCGCTCACCCCGCTGGCCGAGCTGGGCGCCGAGATCGTCGACGACCGCGGCGCCCCTGACCTGAACACGGCGCTGCGCGCGGCCGAGCCGCTCGTCCGCGCCCCGTGCGGCGTCGCCGCCGGGCCGCCGGGAGCAGGCGGCGACCGCGGCGTGGTCGGGGCGTTACAGGCCGACCTGCCCGCCCTGCGCAGCTCCGATCTCGCTGCGGCACTCGCCGAGGCCGACGGCCGCCGTGCGTTCACCGCCGACCGCCACGGCACGGGCACGACCCTGTTGCTGTCGGCCCCCGGGGAGCCGCTCGCACCGGACTTCGGGCCCGGCTCGGCCCACGCGCACGCGCGTTCGGGAGCGGTCGCCCTCACCACTGCGGCGGCGTCGCTGCGCTCGGACGTCGACACACCGTCGGACCTGCGCCACGCCCGCACGCTCGGCCTCGGCCCGAGCACCACCGAGCTGCTGGGACGGGCGGGTGCCGTTCCGGCGGCGGCGCACCGTCCGGAGGGTTAAACCTGCCCACCGGATCTGCCCATCGAGCCGGGTGGTGGTGGACAATGCGTGCGTGACCCACGACGAGAGCACCCCGCCCGCCGCGAGCTCTCCGGACGCGAGGCGGGTGACCACCGAGCCGCCGCCGGAAGCGAACGTCGCCGACGCCACCAACCACGCCCTGCCCGCCGCCCTGCCAGCGGCGACCGCGGTCGACCGCAGCCCGGACGAGCTGCCCGACAACCGATACTTCAACCGCGAGCTCTCGTGGCAGGACTTCAACGCGCGGGTGCTCGCGCTGGCCGAGGACGAGTCCCAGCCGCTGCTGGAACGGACGAAGTTCCTCGCCATCTTCTCGTCCAATTTGGATGAGTTCTACATGGTCCGGGTGGCGGGCCTGAAACGCAGGGACGAGACCGGCCTGTCCGTACGCAGTGCGGACGGGCTGACGCCGCGGGAGCAGCTCTCCCACATCGCCAAGCGCAACCAGGAGCTCGTCGGGCGGCACAACGCCGCCTTCGAGGAGCAGGTACGCCCCGCGCTGGCGGCGGAGGGCGTCCACATCGTGTCGTGGTCCGGTTTGGACGATTCGGACCACGAGCGGCTCTCACGCTACTTCCGGGAGCAGATCTTCCCGGTGCTCACCCCGCTCGCGGTCGACCCCGCGCACCCGTTCCCGTACATCTCGGGGCTCTCGCTCAACCTCGCCGTCACGGTGCGCGATCCCGAGGAGGGCACCGAACGGTTCGCGCGGGTGAAGGTGCCGAACAACGTCCCCCGGTTGGTCCGCACCGAGCCGCAGCGTGACAGCCGCACCGCCACCTTCCTGCCCTTGGAGGAGTTGATCGCCGCCCACTTGGGCGAGCTGTTCTCCGGTATGGAGGTCATCGAGCACCACGCGTTCCGCGTCACCCGCAACGCCGACTTCGAGGTCGAGGAGGACCGGGACGAGGATCTGCTGCAGGCGCTAGAGCGGGAACTCGCGCAGCGTCGGTTCGGCCCGCCGGTGCGGCTCGAGGTCTCGCGGGACATGAGCGAGCACATGCTCGAGCTCCTGCTGCGCGAACTCGAGGTCGACCCGCGGGACGTCGTGGAGGTTCCCGGGCTGCTGGACCTGTCGTGCCTGACCCAGTTGCTGTCGCTGGACCGGCAGGAGCTCAAGGACCGTCCCTTCGTCCCCGCCACGCCACCGTCGTTCGGGGAACGGGAGACGCCCAAGAGCGTGTTCTCGACCCTGCGGGACGGCGACGTGCTCGTGCACCACCCGTACGACTCGTTCTCGACGAGCGTGCAGCGGTTCATCGAGCAGGCCGCCGCCGACGACAAGGTGCTGGCGATCAAGCAGACGCTGTACCGCACCTCCGGTGACTCGCCGATCGTCGACGCGCTCATCGACGCCGCCGAGGCGGGCAAACAGGTCGTCGCGCTCGTCGAGATCAAGGCCCGCTTCGACGAACAGGCCAACATCACGTGGGCGCGCACCCTCGAACGTTCGGGTGTGCACGTGGTCTACGGGCTCGTCGGACTCAAGACGCACTGCAAGGTCGCGCTGGTCGTGCGGCAGGAAGGGTCGACGATCCGCCGCTACTGCCACATCGGCACGGGCAACTACAACCCGAAGACCGCGCGCCACTATGAGGATCTCGGCCTGTTCACCGCGGATCCGGCGATCGGCGCCGACCTGACGGATCTGTTCAACGTCCTCACCGGCTATTCGCACCAGGCGACATACCGCAACATCCTCACCTCGCCGAACGGCATCCGGCGCGGCATCCTCGACCACGTCGCCAGGGAGATCGAGCTCGCCAGGCAGGGCCACGAGGCCGGCATCCGCCTCAAGTGCAACTCGCTCGTCGACGAACAGGTCGTCGACGGGCTGTACCGCGCGTCCCAGGCCGGTGTGCCCGTCGAGGTCATCGTGCGCGGCATCTGCACGCTCAAGCCCGGCGTACCCGGGTTGAGCGAGAACATCACGGTGCGCTCGATCCTCGGCCGGTTCCTCGAACACTCGCGGATCTTCCACTTCCGCGCCACCGGGTCGTACTGGATCGGCAGTGCCGACATGATGCACCGCAACCTCGACCGCCGCATCGAAGCGCTCGTGGAGGTTCACAACCCGAAGCTGACCGCGGAGCTGGACGAGATCCTCAGCTCCACGATGGACCCGCACACTCGGTGCTGGATCCTCGCGTCGACGGGCGAATGGCACCCCTCCCCTGCCGATTCGTCCGAGGTCCGCGACCATCAACTCGAAACGTTACGCAAGCACGGAGCAACAGGGTGAGCACTACCACCGAGGCCGCAGATCACATCGCCGCCCACGCTGCTGGGGCGGTGCTTTGGCGCCCTGCCGCTGACGGGGCCCCTGGCGTCGAGATCGCGGTCGTCCACCGGCCGCGCTACGACGACTGGTCACTACCGAAAGGACATCTCGACCCGGGGGAAACCGCCCCCGTGGCCGCGGTGCGGGAACTCAGGGAGGAAACGGGCTTCTCCGCCGTCCTCGGCGCATTCCTGAAACGTGTCGAATACCGCATCGCGCGCGGCAGGAAAGCGGTCGACTACTTCAGTGCGCGCGCCGGAGAGGGCGTATTCGAAGCGAACGGGGAAGTCGACGAACTGCGCTGGGCCGCACCGGACGACGCGGCCCAGCTGTTGACCTACGATTCGGACAGCGACGTGGTCGAGCGGTTCGCCGCCCTGCCCCAGCAGGTCACGTCGATGCTGCTCGTGCGGCACGCCAAGGCGGGCAAACGCGAGACGTGGACCGGCGACGACGACCTGCGGCCGCTGAGCGATGCGGGGGAACGTCAGGCGCGAGCCCTGCAACCGATTCTGGCCACGTTCGCCCCCGACCGGGTCTTGTCCGCTCCCCTGCTGCGCTGTGTGCAGACCGTCAAGGGTGTCGCCGAGGACCTCGGCACCGAGGTGGCGCACGACGACGCACTCTCGGAGCGCAACTTCGCGGCCGATCCCGGGCGGGCGGTGCAGCGCATCGTGGAGATCGCGGTCGAAGGTGGGACTCCGGTCGTGTGCAGCCAGGGCGGAGTGATCCCGCACGTGGTCGCCACGCTCGCCGACCGCGGCGGTGTGGCGTTGCCCCGGACCAAACCGGACGGTGTCGCGGCGAAGAAGGGTTCGGTGTGGCAGCTCACGTTCGACCGTGTCGGACGTCTCGTCGCAGCCGGCTATCTGTCGAACGCGCTGGCCGCGCCACTCGCCGTCTAGCAACCACTAGCGCCTGAGAACCACTCGCCGCCGGAAAATGGGTACCGCTGCCCGATCCCGCCGGGAACCGGCTCACCGCGGTCCCAGGCCGTCTCCGGCGGCACCGCGGTCGCAGCGTTGCGGCCGGGCCGTGAGCAGCGACGGGCCCCGCACCGCTGATGTGGTGCGGGGCCCGTCTGCGCGCGGCGCGGCCGGCGCCACGTGAACCGGCAGGCCGGCTCACTTCTTCTTGGCGGCCGTCTTCTTCGTCGTCGACGCCTTGGCAGTGGTCTTCGCCGGCGTGGCTGCCGCCTTGGTCGTCTTGGTAGCCGTCTTCGGAGCGGCCTTCGTGGTCGACTTCGACGCCGTGGACTTCGCGGCCGTCTTCGGGGCGGCCTTCGTCGCCGTCGACTTCGACGCCGTCTTCGGAGCGGCCTTGGTGGTGCTCTTGGCCGTGGACTTCGCCGCGGTGGACTTGGCGGCGGTGGACTTCGAAGCCGTCGACTTGGCGGCCGTGGACTTCGCCGCGGTGGACTTCGCGGCCGTCGCCTTGCTCGCGGTCGACTTCGACGCCGTGGACTTGGCAGCCGTCTTCGGGGCGGCCTTCGTCGCCGTCGACTTCGACGCCGTCTTCGAAGCCGTCGACTTGGTCGCGGTCTTCGGAGCCGACTTCGTGGCCGTGGCACGGGTCGCCGTCGTCGCGCGCGAACGGGTGGTCGTGCTGCGCGTGGACGAGGCCGTGGAGGTCGTGGCACGGGCGGTGGTGCCACGCGCGGTGGTACCGGACACCGGCTTGGCCTTCGTGGCCTTCGGCAGCTTCTTCGTGCCGCTCACCACATCCTTGAACGTGGTGCCCGCGCGGAAGGCCGGGACGTTGGTCTTCTTCACGCGGACGGTCTCGCCGGTACGCGGGTTCCGCGCGGTGCGGGCGGCGCGGGCGCGCTTCTCGAACACACCGAAACCGGTGATGTTCACCTTTTCGCCCTTGTTGACCGTCCGAATGATGATGTCGACGAGATTGTCGACGGCCTGCGTGGCGACCTTCTTGTCGCCCAGGCGCTCGCCGAGCGCCTCGATGAGTTGGGCCTTGTTGGCCATTCCAGTCCTCCATGAAGAACTACGTGTTACCCGGCCACACCGGCCGACATGCGCACACGGTATTACCTACGCAGCACAATTTCCAAACGGCACGCGGATTTTTCCCTTACCGGATGGGCGATCGCCGCCGATGAGCGGCGATCGACCCCGGTTCTCGGGCTGGCCGTCTGGTGTCGGATGCCGGCCGGTGGGCCGGGCCGGATTCCCTTGCTGAACAGGGAATCTTCGAGGTTCTCCAGGGAGGCGGGCTGCCTACTCCGGCTGCGCGGCCGGAAGCGTCACGGGCTTGTGGGCCGGCCGGGTGCGTTCGAACTCGGCGATGTCGTCGGCGTGGCGCAGTGTGAGGGCGATGTCGTCGAGTCCCTCCATCAGCCGCCAGCGCGTGTAGTCGTCGATCTCGAAGGGGGCACTGAAGTCCTTGGCCCGCACGGTCTTCTCCGCAAGGTCCACAGTGACCGTGGTGCCGGGCTCGTTCTCGAGGATCTTCCACAGCAGTTCGACGTCGTCGGGCGAGCACTGCGCGGCCACGAGGCCCTGCTTGCCCGCATTGCCGCGGAAGATGTCGGCGAAGCGGGACGAGATGACGACGCGGAAGCCGTAGTTCATCAGCGCCCACACGGCGTGCTCCCGCGAGGAGCCGGTGCCGAAATCGGGCCCGGCGACGAGCACGGTGCCCCGGTCGAACGGCTCGACGTTGAGGATGAAGTCCTCGTCACCGCGCCAGGCGGCGAACAGGCCGTCCTCGAAGCCGGTGCGGCTCACACGCTTGAGGTAGACGGCGGGGATGATCTGGTCGGTGTCCACGTTGGACCTGCGCAGCGGCACGCCGATGCCGGTGTGCTCGGTGATCGGTTCCATCAGGGTCTCCTGCCTGAGCGATCGGTCGTCTATGCGATCGGTGTGAAGCGGGGGTGAGTCAGAGGTCTTCCGGGGACGACAGCGTGCCGCGCACGGCTGTGGCCGCCGCCACGAGCGGCGAGACGAGGTGCGTCCGGCCGCCCTTACCCTGCCTGCCTTCGAAGTTGCGGTTGGAGGTCGAGGCGCTGCGCTCGCCCGGCTTGAGCTGATCCGGGTTCATGCCCAGGCACATCGAGCAGCCCGCCTGGCGCCATTCGGCCCCCGCGTCGATGAATACCTTGTCGAGGCCCTCTTCCTCGGCCGTCTTCCGCACGCGCATCGAGCCGGGGACCACCAGCATGCGCACACTGTCGGCGACCTTCTTGCCCCGCAGCACGTCCGCGGCGGCACGCAGGTCCTCGATCCGGCCGTTGGTGCAGGAGCCGAGGAACACCGTGTCCACCGCGATCTCCCGCAGCGGCGTTCCCGGCTCGAGATCCATATAGGACAGGGCCTTCTCGGCGGCGAACTTGGCGCTCTCGTCGCCCAGCTGCTCCGGGTCCGGCACCTTCTCGCCCAGCGGAAGCCCCTGGCCCGGGTTCGTGCCCCAGGTCACGAACGGGGTCAACGTGTCGGCGTCGATGGTGACCTCGGCGTCGAACTCGGCGTCGGCGTCGGTGCGCAGGCCACGCCACGCGGCGACGGCCTCGTCCCACTGCTCGCCCTGCGGGGCGTGCGGGCGCCCCTTGAGGTATTCGAAGGTGGTCTCGTCGGGCGCGATCATGCCCGCGCGGGCGCCCGCCTCGATGGACATGTTGCAGATCGTCATGCGGGCTTCCATCGACAGCGATTCGATGGCGCTGCCGCGGTACTCGAGCACGTAGCCCTGACCACCGCCGGTGCCGATCTTCGCGATGACCGCGAGGATGATGTCCTTGGCCGTGACGCCGGGCCGCAGCGTGCCTTCGACGTTGATCGCCATCGTCTTGAAGGGCCGCAGCGGCAGCGTCTGCGTCGCGAGGACGTGTTCGACCTCCGAAGTGCCGATACCGAAGGCCATCGCACCGAAGGCTCCGTGGGTCGACGTGTGACTGTCGCCGCACACCACGGTCATGCCGGGCTGGGTCAGGCCGAGCTGCGGGCCGATCACGTGGACGATGCCTTGTTCGGCGTCACCCATGGGGTGCAGCCGGACGCCGAACTCCTCGCAGTTCTTGCGCAGGGTGTCGACCTGGGTCTTGGACACCGGGTCGGCGATCGGCAGTTCGATGTCCACCGTGGGTACGTTGTGGTCCTCGGTGGCGATCGTCAGGTCGGGCCTGCGCACCTGACGGCCGGCGAGACGAAGGCCGTCGAACGCCTGTGGGCTGGTGACCTCGTGCACCAGATGCAGGTCGATGAAAAGCACGTCGGGCTCGGCGCCTTCGCCGCGGCGTACCGTGTGCTCGTCCCACACCTTTTCGGCGAGTGTGCGGCCCCGTTTCTCCGCCATCAGGGCTCCTCCATGAATGTCGCTGGGAACTGTGGTCGCTGGGACCGCCGTCATTGGGAAATGTGGTGGCCGGCCGGACTGTGATCGCCCGAACCGTCCCAAATGGTGGACGTCCCAGACTTCGGGATTGTAGTATCGCTGTGTGGGACAGCATAACTCTGAGGCTCAGCAGAGCGGTATCGGTGTCTTGGACAAAGCCATCGCCGTCTTGCAGGCGGCGGCGCAGCAGCCGTGCGGCTTGGCAGAGTTGTGCGCCGAGACAGGGTTGCCGCGGGCGACGGCCCACCGCTTGGCAGTGGGACTCGAGGTGCATCGGCTACTGCGGCGCGGACCCGACGGCCGCTGGCGTCCCGGGGCGGCCCTGGCGGAACTGTCCGGAGGAACGGCGGATCCGCTACTGGACGCGGCGGCGGTCGTGTTGCCCAAATTGCGGGACATGACGGGCGAGAGCGTGCAGGTGTACCGCCGCGACGGGGTGCAGCGGGTGTGCGTGGCATCGGCGGAACCGCCGAGCGGGCTGCGCGACACGGTGCCGGTGGGCTCGCGGCTGCCGATGACGGCCGGATCCGGGGCGAAGGTGCTGACGGCGTGGGCGGATGCCCATACGCAGCAGGCGATTCTCTCGGATGCGGTGTTCGGGGAGCGGACGCTGCTGGAGGTTCGGCGTCGCGGCTGGGCGCAGAGTGTCGCCGAGCGGGAGCCCGGGGTGGCGAGCGTCTCGGCGCCGGTGCGGGATTCGTCGGGTGCCGTCGTGGCGGCGGTGTCGGTGTCGGGTCCGGTGGACCGGATCGGCCGCAAGCCCGGCGCCCGGTGGGCCAGCGATCTCCTCGACGCGGCGGAAGGCCTCCAGGAACGCCTCTGACTCCTCAACCCCGAGGCCGCGCCCGGCTTTCGCCAGCGCCGCTCCCCGAGCACGACTCAGCGCAACGGAGCCCCCGGCCCCACACTCCCCCGAAACCCGCACCGGCCGAGCGAGCGCCGGCGAGCAACGGCGCCATGACGACCGCCCACGCCAAGAAACCCGCGGCGAAGGACACGCCTGAAACCGCCCCACGCCCCGAAACCGGCACCAGCCGAGCGAGCGCAGCGAGCAAGGGCGCCGAGACAACGGCCCACGCCTTACCCTCACCCCGAGAAGCCGAGCGAGCGCCAGCGAGCAACGGCGAACCATCACTCCACACTCGCACCCACAGCATCGCGGTGAGCGCCAGCGAACCGTCGACCCACGCGCAGCGAGGTCGACGCCCCTCCCCACCCAGGCCGGCGAGGCCGGCGAGCGCAGCGAGCACGGCCGGACCCACCCACCCCACGCAACACACGAACGCCGAGCAACCACAGGCAGGGGGTCCGGGGGCGAAGCCCGCCGGGCTCGGGGCGTGGGGGCTGCGCCCCCACAAGACACAACGAGAAAAGCCCTATCTGCGCTTTCCGCAGATAGGGCTTTTCCGTTTTTCTTGTACCCCCGATGGGATTCGAACCCACGCTACCGGCGTGAGAGGCCGGCGTCCTAGGCCGCTAGACGACGGGGGCATGTTCTTTTATGTTGGAAGAGAACTTACCAGAGCGGCTTGTTCGCTTCTCAGCTGGGGTACCAGGACTCGAACCTAGACTAACTGAACCAGAATCAGTCGTGCTGCCGATTACACCATACCCCAACGGATACTTCGTCCAAGTCGGCCGGCGGACTGCCGTTCGCCAGGTTCCTACCCGGTCCGTATCGCGTTGTTGAAGAAAGCATAGACCACGCTCTGTGGCCGCTTGCAGCCGGGGCCCGTTTCGGCGGCGGCGGGCCCATTGCCGCAGGTATTGCGGCCTGAGTGGCCGTCAGCGGGGCGCCGGGACGCCGACGCGGACGAACTCGGACACCAACAGCTCGGGCAGTGCGGCGAGCGTGGTGAGGACGGGGACGTCGGCGGGTGCTGCACCGCGGACGGCGTCGTCGGTGTCGGCGGAGACCTCTGCCCCACTTCCGGCCGCCCCGTCGGGGTCTCGATGGAGCCAGATTCCGGTGAGACCGGCGTCACGCGCGCCGATGGCGTCGGTGGTGAGTTTGTCCCCGAGGTGCACGGCTTCGCGGGGGTCGCACCCGAGCTGGAGGCACACGGACTGGAACATCGCGGGATCGGGCTTGGCGACACCGAGTTCGCCCGCGATGGCGACGTGGTCGAAGAACCGGGCCAGACCGAGTGCGGCGAGTTTGTCGCGTTGATGGGCGCCGGAGGCGTTCGTCACGGCGGCCAGTTGCACGCCCGCGGCGGCGAGCCATTCGAGACACGGCACGACGTCGTCGAAGAGCCGCCAGGAGCGGTTCAGCAGCGCTTTGCGACGGGTTTCGAACACTGCCGCGTCGGCGAGGTCGACGTCCATGCCGAGTCCGCGCAGGAACGCATGGCTGCGGCGCGCATGCATGTCGGCGTAGTCGAGTTCACCCGCGACGACGCGTGCGACGTGCTCGTCGGTGACGCGTTCCCATTCGTCCCAGATGTCGGCGCGTCCGGTCAGGGTGGCGAGCGTGCGCTTGCCCGTCGCCGTGAAGTCGATCAGCGTGTCGTCGATGTCCAGGCACACGGCCCGGAGTTCGGGCGGTGCCCAGACGTCGACGTCGTCGCGATCGGCGTCGGCGACGGAATGCGGAGCTGTCGGGGAGCCAAGCGCAAAAGCCACTCACGCGAGGCTAGGGGTTTTTGCGCCGGACCGACTCTGCTGACGAGGTGATATGGCCGAGTCTGTTTCGGTCCAGCTCGCCTACGCTCAGTTGCCCGGCAACGCCCGGCGCAGCCGTCCGAGTGACACGTCACGGCCGAGCAATTCCATCGATTCGTAGAGCGGTGGTGACACCGTGCGTCCGGTCACAGCGACGCGCACGGGCGTGAAAGCCTTGCGCGGCTTGAGCCCCAGCCCTTCCACGAGCGCATCCTTGAGCGCCTGCTCGATGTCGGCCGCGGCCCACGTCGAGAGTCCCTCCAGGGCCTCGATGGCCGCACGCAGCGCCGGTTCGGAGTCCGGGCCGAGCGCCTTCGTGGCGGCTGCCTCCTCGGGGGCGAACTCGGCCTCGTCGACGAACAGGAACCGCAGCAGATCGCACGCCTCGGACAGCACCGCGACACGTTCCTGCACGAGCGGTGCGATCGCGGCGAGCTTCGCCTGCTGGTCCTCCGGCGCCTGCGCCGGCAGCACGCCCGCGTCGACGAGGTACGGCGTGACGCGCGCGACGAAATCGTCGTGGCTCAGCGTTCGCACGTGGTTGCCGTTGATCGACTCGGCCTTCTTGAGGTCGAACCGTGCGGGGTTGGCGCTGACCTTGGTGATCTCGAACGCCTCGATGAGCTCGTCGACGGTGAAGATGTCGCGGTCGTCGGCGATCGACCAGCCGAGCAGCGCCAGGTAGTTCAGCAGCCCCTCGGGGATGAAACCACGGTCCCGGTAGTTGAACAGGTTCGACTGCGGGTCTCGTTTGGACAGTTTCTTGTTGCCCTCGCCCATGACGTACGGCATGTGGCCGAACTCGGGGACGAACTCGGCGACGCCCACCCGCTGCAGCGCCCGGTACAGCGCGATCTGCCTCGGCGTCGACGGGAGCAGGTCCTCGCCGCGCAGCACGTGGGTGATGCGCATCAGCGCGTCGTCGACGGGGTTGGTCAGCGTGTAGAGCGGCGCTCCGTTGCCGCGCACCAGCACCGGGTCGGGGATGGTGCCCGCCTTGAACTCGATCTCGCCGCGCACGAGGTCGTTCCAGGACAGGTCCTCGTCCGGCATCCGCAGGCGCAACACCGGTTCGCGACCCTCGGCGCGGAAGGCCTGCTTCTGCTCCTCGGTGAGGTCGCGGTCGTAGTTGTCGTAGCCGAGCTGCGGGTCCTGCCCGGCGTCCTTGCGCCGTTGCGCGGCCTCCTCGCCGGTGGAGAACGCCTCGTACAGCTCGCCCGCCTCGAGGAGCTTGGCGGCGACGTCGCGGTAGATGTCGGCGCGTTCGCTCTGCCGGTACGGGCCGTACTCGCCGCCGACACCGGGACCCTCGTCCCAGTCGATCCCGAGCCACTGCAGGGCGTCGAGCAGCGCCGTGTACGACTCCTCGCTGTCGCGCGAGGCGTCGGTGTCCTCGATGCGGAACACGAGCTTTCCGCCGTTGTGCCGGGCGAACGCCCAGTTGAACAGCGCGGTGCGGATCAGGCCCACGTGGGGCGTACCGGTGGGCGACGGGCAGAAGCGAGCACGAACGGCGGCAGGCTTGTTCTCAGTCATAGCCCACCCAGCGTAGCGCTGTTGACTTCGGCCGCCCGCGAGCGCATGCTGAAACTATTCAACGATCGTTGAATAAAAGACCGGGGGCAATGACCGGGAGCGATGACCGGGAGCGATGGCCGGCAGCGACGGCCACGAGCGGAGCCGGGAGCGGACCCCGCGGGCGACCCCGGAAGGGCGAGCTCCGGTGAGCGAACGTCGACGAGGAAACGAGGTGGTCGTGATGACCGCACGGACGAACTGCGTCATCGCCGGTGGCGGGCCCGCCGGCATGGTGCTCGGACTGCTGCTCGCCCGGGCGGGCATCGAGGTGACGGTGCTGGAGAAGCACGGCGATTTCCTTCGCGACTTCCGCGGCGACACCGTGCACCCGTCGACGCAGACGCTGCTCGACGAACTCGGACTCGGCGAGGAGTTCGCGACCCTGCCGCAGACCCGACTGCACGAGATCGCCTTCCCCGCCGCGGACGGCACGTCGGTGGTGGTGGGCGATCTGCGCAGGCTGGCCCGCTGGACGCGACACCCGTACATCGCGCTCACGCCGCAGTGGGACCTGCTGAACCTGCTCGCGAAGGCCGGTGCCGACGAACCGACGTTCACCCTGCGCATGAACACGGAGGTCACCGGACTCCTCCGGCAGGAGGGCCGGGTCGTGGGCGTGCGCTACCGCGGGCAGGACGGTGAGGGAGAGCTGCGCGCCGACCTGACCGTGGCCGCCGACGGCCGCTGGTCGTTCGCCCGGCGCGAGGTCGGGCTGACGCCGAAGGAATGGCCGGTGCCCTTCGACGTCTGGTGGTTCCGGCTCGGCCGCGATCCCGACGACACGACCGCCGCGCTGTCGCCCACGATGCGCAGCGGCCGGTTCGTCCTCGACATCCCGCGCGAGGGCTTCCACCAGCTCGCCTACCTCGGCCGCAAAGGCACCGACGGCGACCTGCGCAGGCGCGGCGTCGAAGCGTTCCGACGCGACATCGCGGAGGTCCTGCCGCACCTCTCGCACCGGGTCGGCGACCTGACGTCGATGGACGACGTCAAACACCTCGACGTGCGGCTCAACCGGCTGCCCCGGTGGCACACGGAGGGGCTGCTGTGCATCGGTGACGCCGCGCACGCGATGTCACCGATCGGCGGGGTCGGCATCAATCTGGCCGTGCAGGACGCGGTGGCCGCCGCGAGACTGCTGGCCGGGCCGCTGCGGCGTGGCACGCCGACGGCCGCCGACCTGGCCGCAGTGCGCAAGCGCAGGCTGCTGCCGACGGCGGCGGTGCAGACGCTGCAACGGCTGATGCACCGGATGGTGGCCGCTCCGGTCGTGGAAGGCAGGCGGCTGGGCCCGCCGAAACCCGTCCAGCGGCTGCTGCGCAGGGTTCCGGCACTGTCGCTCGTGCCCGCCTACCTCGTCGGTATCGGGCTCCGGCCCGAGCAGGCGCCGGAGTTCGCCCGCAGAAGGCCGTGAATCAGGCGTCCTCGACGGGATTGGTCAGGGTGCCGATCCCGTCGATGGTCACCGACACCTCCTGACCGGCGACGATGGGGCCGACACCGGCGGGAGTTCCGGTGAGGATCGTGTCGCCCGGCAGCAACGTCATCACCGACGAGACGAACTCGATCAGCTCGGGGATCTTGTGGACGAGCTCCGAGGTGCGCGAGTCCTGTTTGGTCTCGCCGTCGACCGTGGTGCGGATGGCCAGGTCGGCCGGGTCGAGCGCGGTCTCGATCCACGGTCCGATCGGGCAGAACGTGTCGAATCCCTTGGCGCGGCCCCACTGCCCGTCCGAGCGCTGGAAGTCGCGGGCGCTGACGTCGTTGGCGACCGTGTAGCCGAGCACGGCCTGCGCCGCCTGCGCCGCGGGGACGTTCTTCACGGGCTGGCCGATGATGACGGCGAGTTCGCCCTCGAAGTCGACCTGCTCGGACTGCTTCGGCCTGCGGATGGGCGCGTTCGGCCCGATGACGGTCGTCGACGGCTTGAGGAAGATCATCGGCTCGGCCGGGACCTCGTTGCCCATCTCCCGGGCGTGATCGGCGTAGTTGCGGCCGACGGCGATCACCTTCGTCGGCAGGATCGGCGAGAGCAGGCGGGTGTCGGCCAGCGGCCACTTCCTGCCGGTGTAGTTCGGCTTACCGAACGGATGGTCGGCGATCTCCGAGACCATCGTGTCGTCGCTGTCGCCGTCTCCGTCCACCGAGACGAAGGCGACTCCTTCCGGGTGAGCAATCCGAGCCAAACGCACGCTGGAATCCTACCTGCGGCGCGGAGCGCCTCGTGTTGGGTGGTGGTGGGCGACGGGTGGGCTTAAACAGTGGCGCGGAGCGTCTCCGTTTGGGCGGCGGTGGGTGACGGGCGGGCCCCGCGTGTTCTGCGCCCACCCGTCTCCCGGCCACCACCCTCGTCGACACGCGGCCTCACGACTGCATTGGATGCGACCAACGTGCCCCTGGGGACAAGGGCGCGCCAGCAGGCGGCTCCGGGTCAGGACGACCGGTCGGGGGTCACCCGCATCGCCTTGTGGGCGAGCGCGTCGCACAGCGCCAGCCAGCTGGCTTCGACGATGTTCTCGTGCACACCGACGGTCGTCCATTCGCGTTCGCGGTCGGACGATTCGACGAGCACGCGGGTGACCGCACCGGTGCCCTGGCGGTTGACCAGGATGCGCACCTTGTAGTCGGACAGCGACATCTCGTCCAACCACGCCAGATGCGGTTGCAGCGCCTTGCGCAGGGCGGCGTCGAGCGCGTTTACGGGGCCGTTGCCCTCGGCCGTCGCGATGACCCGCTCCCCCGCGACGTGGACCTTCACCGTCGCCTCGGACACGATCTCGCCGTCGGTGCGGTGGTCGAGCACCACGCGGTACGACTCGAGCTCGAACGGTGGGCCCACGGGTTCCTGTCCGTCCGAGCCCGCGATCTCCCGCCGCATCAGCAGTTCCAGCGAGGCGTCGGCCGCTTCGAACGACCAGCCGCCCGCCTCGAGGTCCTTCACCTTGTGGACCGTGTTGCTGAGTGCACGGGGATTGCCCGCGAGGTCCACACCGAGTTCCTGCCCCTTGAGCTCGAGGCTCGCCTTGCCCGCCATCTCCGTGACGAGCACGCGCATGTCGTTGCCGACCAGCGCGGGGTCGATGTGGTTGTACAGCAACGGGTCCACTTTGATCGCGCTCGCGTGCAGCCCCGCCTTGTGAGCGAAGGCCGACGACCCGACGTAGGCCTGGTGGGTGTCGGGTGCGATGTTCGCGATCTCTGCCAATGCGTGGGAGACGCGGGTCAGCTCGGCCGCTCCCCCGGAAGGCAGGACGTCCATGCCGAGCTTGGCCACGAGGTTGCCGGTGACGGCGAACAGGTCGGCGTTGCCCGCCCGTTCGCCGTAACCGTTGGCGGTGCACTGCACGTGGGTCGCGCCCGCCTGCACCGCGGCGATGCTGTTGGCCACGGCGCACGAGGTGTCGTCCTGACAGTGGATGCCGATGCGCAGCCCGGTGCGCTCGCGCACCTCGCGCACCGTGTCGGCCAGCCCCAGCGGCAACTGTCCCCCGTTGGTGTCACACAGGACGACGACGTCGGCGCCGGCCGATCCCGCGGCGTCCAGCACGCGCAGGGCGGTGTCCGGATCGTAGGCGTAGCCGTCGAAGAAGTGCTCCGCGTCGAGGAACACCCGCCTGCCCTCGCCGGTCAGGAACTCGACCGTGTCGGCGACCATCGCGCACGCCTCGTCGACGTCCACTCGCAACGCACGCTCGATGTGCCGGACGTCCGATTTGGCCACGAGCGTGACGACCGGCGCCTGCGAATCCAGCAGTGCGCGGACCTGCGGGTCGTCACCGGCAGCCACACCGGAACGCCGAGTCGATCCGAACGCGACGAGCGCGGCGTGCTTGAGCTGCAGTTCCCCCGCCGCGGCACGAGCGAAGAACTCGGTGTCCTTCGGCATCGCGCCGGGCCAGCCGCCCTCGATGAACCCGACGCCCAGCTCGTCGAGGTGCCGTGCCACGGCGAGCTTGTCGGCGACCGAGTACGAAATGCCCTCGCGCTGCGCACCGTCGCGCAGCGTCGTGTCGTACAGGTGGAAATCGTCGCCGAGCGGGGTGCCTGCGGGTTCCGTGCGGGTCACGGGTTCGTCTCCTCGTCGCGGTGTGCGAACAACTGTGGGATGGCCGGCGGGCGGCGGGCGATGACGCGCGACCGGAAGCGGCCACAAAAAAGACCCCCCGCGGTGGATGCGAGAGGTCTGCGCGCCGGGTGCTCCTACGGGGCACTTACCCGGCGCGCCTGCCAATAATGATCACGCGAAACGTGTCCATGGGCCGAATCATGCCACACCACATGCGAGCGAGTCCAACCACTGGTCTCCGCTCCCACATCCCGGACTCGTAGCCGTCCCCCATTTCACGCCGTCCCCCATTTCACGTCGGCCACAGCGTCACGGCAGCTCTGGCCGCGTTTCCGGCCACTCCGAGTCCCTCTCGTCGACCGTCCCGTCGTGGCGGCGGATACCGCAGGCGATAGGCCGCAGGCGGGCCCGAACATGCGACAGGCGCCCCGGCCGTTACGGCCGGGGCGCCTGTCAGGTCTCGGTGGCGCTGCTCAGAGCGCCGGACGCGGCGCCGCGTTGGACGACACCAGCGCCGCGAGACGGTCACCGATCGCCGTCGTCGTCCCCGGCGAGGCCTGGTCGCGCGTCGCGAGGTCGAAGGCGACCGACGCCTCGATGCGGCGGGCGGCTTCCTTCTCGCCGAGGTGGTCGAGCAGCAGCGACACCGACAGCACCGTGGCGGTCGGGTCGGCCACGTTCTGCCCGGCGATGTCGGGCGCGCTGCCGTGCACCGGCTCGAACATGCTCGGGTTACGGCCCGAGATGTCGAGGTTGCCGCTGGCCGCGAGGCCGATACCGCCGGTCACGGCGGCCGCCAGGTCGGTGATGATGTCGCCGAAGAGGTTGTCGGTGACGATCACGTCGAACCGGCTCGGGTCGGTGACCATGTGGATCGTGGCCGCGTCCACGTGCGAGTACGCCACCGACACCTCGGGGTACTCGAGCGAGACCTCTTCCACGATCCGCGACCACAACGACCCGGAGTACTCCAGCACGTTGGTCTTGTGCACGAGCGTGAGGTGCTTGCGCGGGCGCTCGTTCGCCCGGCGGAAGGCGTCCGACACGACCCGGCGGATGCCGAAGGCCGTGTTCAGGCTGACCTCCGTCGCGATCTCGTGCTCGGTGTCCTTGCGGAGCAGACCGCCGTTGCCGGCGTACGGGCCCTCGGTGCCCTCACGGACGACGATCATGTCGATCTCGCCCGGGTCCCCCAACGGGCCCTGCACGCCGGGGTACAGACGGCCGGGGCGGAGATTGACGTGGTGATCGAGCTCGAACCGAAGCCGCAGCAGCAGGCCGCGCTCGAGAATGCCGCTCGGCACACTCGGATCGCCGACCGCGCCCAGCAGGATCGCGTCGTGCTCGGCGAGTTCGCCCAGCACCGACTCGGGCAGCAGTTCACCCGTCGAGTGCCAGCGGGACGCACCGAGGTCGTAGCTGGTCGTCTCGGCGTTCGGGACGACCTCCCCGAGGACCTTGATCGCTTCGGAGACCACTTCGGGCCCGATCCCATCACCCGGGATCACAGCGAGCCGCATCCACACACCTCCGTCAGACCGGGTCCCATCGACCGCGGGTACCCCATTCGCATCCAAAGCCAGCGACGGCAGGTTACCGGGCGTCGACGAACTGTCGACCCGCGACCACCCCAACGGCCCATGCGCCACCGTCGCGGGTCCCCCGTCCGGTGGTCTCACAGGTGTGCCCGGGACCCCGCGCGAGGGTCCCGGGCACACCTGGTCACGCGATCGGCATGACCCGCAGCGAGCCCGCCTCGCCCGCTCAGCCGTCGTTGGTCGACACCGGCCGGTGGTCGAGCTCGTGGATGCCGACCGCCGAGGCGCGCCTGCCGGAGGCGTTGTGGTGGTTCAGCACCAGCAGTCCCTCGGCCGAGTCCGCCGAGTCCGGGTTGCGCGTCACCGTGAACCGGTCACCGCGACCGGCCACGTACGACAGCGCAGCGGCACCGTCGGCGCCCGCGACGGTGTAGGCCGGGTTCAGCGGATCAAATGCGATCGGCTCGTCGATCCTGTCCACATCGCCCGTCTCCGGGTCGCCGTAGAAGCCGGAGACGCCGACCGTGTAGCTGATCTCGTGCGAGTCGTCCGACGGGTCGATCCCCAGCGCACCCAGCGACACCGGCAGCACCGCGACGTTGCTGTCGAACGTGTTGGTGTCGACGTCACCGAACTGCCCGTTGACCGGCTGCAGGTCCACAGTGGAACCGTCGGACAACCGAACGGTCTGGGCGACAAGTACGTCAGTGGACGGCATCGGCATGGCGTACGTCTCGTAGTCGGCCTCACCGTCGCCGTCGGTGTCGGTGTGGACGTACGGGATCGTGTGCCCGCCGAGACTCGACCAGTTGCCCCATGTGGACAGTCCGAACGCGAGCATCGCACCGTCGCCCTCGCCCACCGACGTGGCACCGACGTGGCGCAGGTCGCCGCCCTCGGCGGTCTCGTTGACCGCACAGCCGCTCGTCTGCTCGCCGAGGCAGGGCGGCAGCTTCGGCGACCGGGCGTGCAGCTCCATGATGCTCATCAACGACCGGTAGGCCTCACTGCCGGAACCCTGGTCCAGGCCGCGACCCAGTACCCGCACGTCCGCGGTGTCGGACCCGCCCCGGAAGGCGATGTTCCGGGAGTGGTGCAGTTTCGCCACCGGCTTCGGCGCTGCGTGCACCGGGAGCCGCAGCGTCGCACCCTGGCCCTGGGGCTCGAGCACCATGCGCCCCGCGGCCTCGGCGACGAACTGCCGCGGCACGTCGAGCTGGTTGCGCTCCAGTGTCGGATCGATCGTCTTGCGCATCGCCGCCGGGTCGATCCGCAGCTTCACGGCCACGTCGGCGCTGCCGCGGGCCGGCACGGTCACCGACTCGGACGAGAGTTCGTAGCTCACCCCCGGGACGGTGGACGAGGCCGCATAGCGCAGCGAGTACCGCTTGGTCTCGTCACCCTTGTTGACGATACGGACCACCTCGCGCTTCACGGTCGGTTGGCTAACCTCCAGCACGCCGAACGACACACTGACGGCCTTGCGGTCGTGCAGCGAGTAGGCCATGACGTCGTTGTCGATCGCGGCCCGCGCGTCGACACGGCCCGCACCGACCCGCTGCGGCCCGACGACGGTGCCCTCGGAGGTCACCTCGTGGGCCGCGGTGTTCATGACCGAGTTCTTGACCTCGGTGGCGTTCCAATCCGGGTTGGCCTCCCACACCAGCGCCGTGATGCCCGCCGCATGCGGCGAGGCCATCGACGTGCCCGACATGACCGTGGCGGCGTCCCCGCCACCCATCAGGGCCGAGGCGATCGTGTCGCCGGGCGATGCCAGGTCCGGTTTGACCGCGGGGCCGCGCACCCCGCGCGAGGTGAACGAACTCGGGGTGTCCTCGATGGACTCGTCCTCGGTGGGAAGCGACGTGCGGCCATCACCGGTCATGGTGACCTCGAGGGTGCCCGCGTCGAGGGCAGGACGCAGGTTCTCCGTGGCCTCACCGGTCAACTGGAAGACCGGAACGTCCTCGTTGCCCGCGATGGCCGCGCCGAAGTTCTGCACCCCGGAGGTGAACACGACGCCGGCGGCACCGGCCGCCGTGGCATGGTCCGCGCGGGCGCCCGAACCGCACTGCCGCGTCTCGTCGTTGTCGTCCCACTCGAGCCAGGCGATCTTGTCCTTCACCGCGGCCGCGTCGGACTCGGAGAACTCCGCGCAACCGTCGGCGTTGTCGCCGGAGAGCGCCACGACCGGCTTCGTGATGTCGAGCGAGTCGTAATCGGCGTAGTGGAGGCTGAACTGGCCTGCGACCTTTCCGGCCACATCGGACGGTGCAGCCACCTCGACGGCGTCGCGCAACACGTAGGAGTCACGAATGCTCGCCACGCCCAGGCCCTCGGGCGTGTTGCCGGGGCTGCCGCCGATGTCGTACAGGTCGCCGCCGTTGCCCGCCGACATCACCGGCAGCACGTCGTTGGCGACGAGCTTGCGCACGAAGTCGGCCTCCGGATCGTCCGGCGCGCCGTAATCACTGCCGACCGACATGTTGACGACGTCGAGCTTGTCGGAGAAGTCACCATCGCCGTTCGGGTCGAGCGTCCAGTCCATCGCCTCCGCCATGACGGCCGTCGAGCCGGCGCAGCCGAACACCTTGATGTCGTACAGCTCGGCCTTCGGTGCGCTGCCCGGCGCGACCTTCATGTCCATCAGCGCGTCGCCGTCGAGCTTCGAGTAGTCACCGCTGAATGTCGATCCGTCGGCCTCGACGCCGTAGCCCGCCGCGGTACCGGCCACGTGCGTGCCGTGATCCATGCACGGCAACGGGTTCGGGTCCGGCTTCGGGGTCTCCGAGCCGTTCTCGCCCGACGCGTCGTAGTCGTCGCCGACGAGGTCCGTGCCGCCCGCGACCTTCGCCGACGGGAACAGCTCCGGGGCCTCCTTCGTCGGGTCGACCGATTCGTAGGCGTCCTTCGTCCCCGGCCCGCCGAACGTGGCGTGCGTGTAGTCGATACCGCTGTCGATGACACCGACCTTGACGCCCTCGCCGTAGTGGCCGGTCTGCTGCCAGACGTTGATGGCCTTGGTCAGCTGATCGGCACCGGCGTTCTGGTGCTTCTTCGGCACGATCGGCTTCACGGACACGACGTCGTCGCGGCCGGCCAGCTCACGCAGGCGCTCCGCGTCGGCCGCGACGACCGCACCGGCGATCGCGTTGGCCGTGCGTGCCAGCACCGTCGTGCTGCCGTCGGAGGCCCTGAGATTGCCGACGACCGTGTCGACGGCGCCCAGCGCGGCGGACCTGGCACGTTTCGCCGCCTTCGCGGCGGCGTTCGTGCCCTTGCCCTTCTCGTCGTTGAACGCGTCGACCGCGGACCGCTTCTTCACCTCGACGAAGGCCGCGGTGCGGCCCTGCGATTCGGCCAACGGCGGGGAAATGCCGCCATCGGCGCGACCCGGGTCGAGGTCGTCTGCCGAGGCGGTCGGCAAGGGTTCGATACGCGCTGCGTCCTGCGCCGACGCCCCGCCTGCCGCGAACGTGACGGCCAGCAGGACGGTCGAACAGATCGCGAGCAGACGTGCTCGCCAGCGGTTCATATGGGGGCGCCCCCAATGGGTCGGGAGGTTGACAATCGATGGTCAGCCAGCCAACACCACTGGGGGCGTCACCCAATAGCGCCGTTCGTAGCGTTTTACCTGAATGTGATGGTTTGTACCTGGTGTCCGACGACCGTGGTCACAGGAACGAGATCGACCGGATCTTGCGCGCCGACACGGCGGCGCCGATCGGGTCGAGCAGTGCCGGGTCGACGGGGCGGTCCACCCGCAGCAGCATCACCGAGTCGGAACGGTCGGTGGTCTGGCTGATCTGCGCGGCGTCGATGTTGACGCCGGCCTCGCCCAGCACGGTGCCGACCCGGCCCATGATGCCCGGCTTGTCGGGGTACTCCATGAGGAGCATGTTGCCCTCGGCCCGGATGTCGAAGTGCCTGCCGTCGATCTCGATCAGCTTCTGCACCTCGTCCTTGCCGGTGACCGAGCCCGACACCGTGTGCGCCGTGCCGTCGTCCTGCACCGCGCGCACCGTCAGCTGGCTGCGGTAGCTCTGGCTCTCCGGCTCCGTGCTGACCGACACCTGCACGCCCAGTTCCTCGGCCAGCCGCGGCGCGTTCACGAACGTCACCTGCGACTCGACGACGCCCGCGAACACGCCCCGCAGCGCCGCCAGCTGCAGCACGCTGACGTCCTCACCGGACAGTTCGCCGGAGGCGACGACCGACACCGACTGCGGCGCCTTCGCGCTGAACGCCGACAGCACGGTGCCGAGCTTCTGCGCCAGCGGCAGGTACGGGCGCACCTCGTCGGTGACCGCACCGCCCGCGACGTTCACCGCGTCCGGCACGAACTCGCCGCGCAGCGCCAGCAGCGTGGACTTGGCGACGTCGGTGCCCGCACGGTCCTGCGCCTCCCCCGTCGACGCGCCGAGGTGCGGCGTGACCACGACGTTGGGCAGGCCGAACAGCGGGCTCTCGGTGACCGGCTCCGACTCGAACACGTCGATGCCCGCGCCGCCCACGTGGCCGTCCGACACGGCGCCTGCCAGCGCGTCCTCGTCGATCAGGCCGCCACGCGCGGCGTTGACGACGATGACGCCCTTCTTGGTCTTCGCCAGCGCCTTCGCGTCGATCAGGCCCTTGGTCTCGGGCGTCTTCGGCAGGTGGACGGTGACGATGTCGGCACGCTCGAGCAGCTCGTCGAGGGTGACGAGTTCGACGCCGAACTGCTTGGCACGCGCCGCCGAGGCGTACGGGTCATAGGCCAGCAGCTTCGTGTCGAACGCGCCGAGGCGCTGCGACACGAGCTGGCCGATCTTGCCGAAGCCGACGACACCGACGGTCTTGCCGTTCAGCTCGACACCGGTGTAGGAGCTGCGCTTCCATTCGCCGCCCTGCAGGCTCTGGTCGGCGGCGGGAACACGGCGCAGCACCGACAGCAGCAGCGCGATGGCGTGCTCGGCTGCGGAGACGATGTTCGACGTCGGCGCGTTCACCACGAGCACACCGTGCTGGGTGGCAGCGGGCACGTCGACGTTGTCGAGACCGACACCGGCGCGGGCGACCACCTTCAGTGAGCTGGTGGCGTCGAGCACCTCGGCGTCGACCTGCGTCGCGGACCGTACGAGCAGCGCGTCGGCGGTCTTCACCGCCTCGAGCAGTGCCGGCCGGTCCGTTCCGTCCACGTGCCGGATCTCGACCTCGTCTCCGAAGACGCTCACCGCGGAGGGAGCGAGCTTCTCGGCGAGGAGGACGACGGGCTTGGTGGAAGTGGTCACGTTGCGCCTTTCCGTAGCTCGACTCACTGGTCTTGTGCGGCAGGCACGCCCGCTCTCGCGGTGTCACGTACCGCAGGCCGGAGCGGCGGGCGGTGCGCCTCGGCTCCGCTGCGGACTGCGTGTCACGACCTGCGCCTGCCCCGCACTCGCCGACGGACCTGCCCGGTGCTGCTCGCCAGCCGGGGCGATCGTCGACGTGGTCGAGGTCACGTCACTGTGCCCTCGATCGGAAGGAGTCTATCCGCCCGAGTTAACGCAGACGCAATGCTCGGACGGCAAATCAGCGCCATCGAGGACAATTCTCTCCGCGTTGTCCCTGGTCACGACGGCCGAACGAGAACTTCGTTCGTCAGGTCACCATGCGGGATCCCGTCGCTCGAATCGGCGCGGAGCGAGTCGGCCACTCGAATTCGACGACCCGAAGCTCGTGCGATCCGGGCTTTCTCCGTTGTCTCACCGCGTCGTCACCGTGATCGTTCCGAGACGCGGGAGCGGAAGGCCGCGGCGTCGGTCGCACGGCCGTAACGGGGCCGGTCACCGTCTCGCAGAAGGCGGTGCGAAACTTCCGCGCCGCCCGGGTCGGACGGCGCGACCGGGTCGGACAGCGCGGCCGGATCGGGCGAGACGAGCGGGTCGGCGAGGCGAGCTGTGCAGCGGACCGTTCGACGTACCCACCGGTTTCGGCCGCGGCGCACGGGGGTTCGGCGCCGATCACTCCGGTGGGCGGTCGAACTCGCCGTCGCGCACCCCCGCGAGGAACGCATCCCATTCCGACGGGGTGAACACGAGCACGGCCTGCCCGTGGGAGGCGTGCCCGTCTCCGGCCGCCCTCCTGCCGTCCTGTCCGCCACCGTCGTGCCCCATGCCGCCACCGTGCCGGTCGCCGTGCTGCCCCGCGCCGTGGTGCCCGCCGCCGCCGTGCCCGTCGCCCGCGTTCCCGCCGCCACCGTGCCCGTCGCCCGCGTTCCCGTCGCCGGAGTGCCCTTCGCCGGAGTGCCCTTCGCCGCCGGGAACGGACCGCAGGACGACGTACGTCACGCCGTCGGTGTGGCGCACGAACGCGTACTCGACCGGACCGCGCGCGATGCCCGCCTCGTCCCGCAGCCGCGTCCACGCGGCGGACCCCAGGTCCAGCGCGGCCGACACATCCTGCTTCGCCTGCTGGGCACGGCCCGGGCCGGCGGTCCCACCCGGGCCCCCGGCCGAGGGCGTGCCAGGGTCAACGCCGTCGGTCATTACCCCGCACGGTAGCCCTGAGCAGCACAAACCCCCAAGACGCGGAATCACGTCCTGGGGGTCTGCGGCGGAAAACGGACCTATCGAATGAATCAGGCCGTCTCGGTGATCGGGCGGTCGACCCACGACATCAGGTCGCGCAGCTTCTTGCCGGTCTCCTCGATCGGGTGCTGCTCGCCGGCCTCGCGCAGCTTGGTGAAGTTCGGCCGGTTCGCCTCGTCCTCGCCGACCCACTCCCGGGCGAAGGTGCCGTCCTGGATCTCCGCCAGCACGGCCTTCATGTTTTCCTTCACCTCAGGCGTGATCACCCGCGGACCGCGGGTGAGGTCGCCGTACTCGGCGGTGTCGGAGATCGAGTAGCGCATGCGCGCGATGCCGCCCTCGTACATGAGGTCGACGATCAGCTTGAGCTCGTGCAACACCTCGAAGTAGGCGATCTCCGGGGCGTAGCCCGCCTCGGTCAGCACCTCGAAGCCGGTCTGCACGAGCGCCGACGCGCCGCCGCAGAGGACCGACTGCTCACCGAACAGGTCGGTCTCGGTCTCCTCGGTGAACGTCGTCTTGATGACGCCGGCGCGCGCACCGCCGATCGCGGCCGCGTACGACAGCGCGAGGGCCTGGCCGCCACCGCTCGGGTCCTGCTCGACGGCGATCAGGCACGGCACGCCCTTGCCGTCGACGAACTGCCTGCGCACCAGGTGCCCCGGGCCCTTAGGGGCCACCATCGCGACGTCCACGTTCGCCGGCGGCTTGATGAGGTCGTACCGGATGTTGAAGCCGTGGCCGAAGAAGAGCGCGTCGCCCGCCTTGAGGTTCGGCTCGATGTCGGCGGTGTAGATCTCGCGCTGCTTCGTGTCGGGCGCGAGGATCATGATCACGTCGGCCCACGCGGAGACCTCGGACACCGTGCCGACCTGCAGGCCCTCCTCCTCGGCCTTGGGGCGCGACTTCGAACCCTCGGCCAGGCCGATGCGGACGTCGACGCCGGAGTCGCGCAGGCTCAGCGCGTGCGCGTGGCCCTGACTGCCGTACCCGATGACGGCGACCTTACGGCCCTGGATGATGCTGAGATCGGCGTCGTCGTCGTAGAAGATTTCGACTGACATGAGGGGCGGTACTTCCTTTCCCATCGCGTGATGTGCCCGCGACGCAGCTTCCGGCTGACGCGCGGGCTCGGCGGCGCTCGGTGGCCGCAGGTTCTATCGGGTTGAGTTCGCGGTGATCGACCGGGCACCCCGGCCGAGCGCGACCATGCCGGATTTCACGAGCTCGCGCACACCGTACGGTTCCAGCATGCGCATGAGCGCGTTCAGTTTGTCGTGCGTGCCGGTGGCCTCGACGGTGACCGCCTCCGGCGAGACGTCGACCACCTTCGCGCGGAACATCTCCACGGTTTCGAGGACCTGACTGCGCACGGTGGCATCGGCCCGCACCTTCACCAGCAGCAGGTCGCGCTGCACGGAGCTGTCCGGGTCGAGTTCCACGATCTTGATGACGTTCACGAGCTTGTTGAGCTGCTTGGTCACCTGTTCGAGGGGTTGCTCCTCGACGGCGACGACGATCGTCATCCGGGACACCTCGGGGTTCTCCGTGGGCCCGACGGCGAGGGACTCGATGTTGAAACCCCGGCGGGAGAACAGTCCGGAGACACGGGCGAGCACGCCGGGGACGTTCTCCACCAGGACGCTCAGCGTGTGCATGCTCATCAGTCTTACTGCTCCCCTCGCACGTCGGTGACGGCCCTGTCGGCGACGACCCCACCGGATGCGGGTCCGTCGGCGACATCGTCGTCGTCGAACAGCGGCCGGATGCCGCGGGCCGCCATCACCTCGTCGTTGCTGGCGCCGGGGCCGACCATCGGCCACACCTGAGCATCCTTGCCGACGACGAAGTCGATCACGACAGGGCGGTCGTCGATCGCCATCGCCTGCTTGATGACGTCGTCTACCTCGTCGGCCGTCTCACACCGCAGGCCCGCACAGCCGAGCGACTCGGCGAGGAGCGCGAAGTCCGGGATGCGGTGCTTGTGCGTGCCGAGGTCGGTGTTGGAGTAGCGCTCGGCGTAGAAGAGATTCTGCCACTGCCGCACCATGCCCAGGTTGCCGTTGTTGATCACGGCGACCTTGATCGGAGCCCCTTCGAGCGCACAGGTGGCCAGTTCCTGGTTGGTCATCTGGAAGCAGCCGTCGCCGTCGATGGCCCACACCTGGGCCCCGGGGTGCGCGAACTGCGCGCCCATCGCCGCGGGCACGGCGAAGCCCATCGTGCCGAGCCCGCCCGAGTTGATCCAGCTGCGCGGGTTGTCGTACTTGATGAACTGCGCCGCCCACATCTGGTGCTGGCCGACGCCCGCCGCGTAGTAGGCGTCCGGCCCGACGAGCGCGCCGATGCGCTCGATGACGTACTGCGGCGCGAGCGCGCCGTCGTCGGGCCACTCGTACCCGGCGGGGAACGTGTCACGCCACGAGTTGATCTGCGTCCACCATGCGGTCAGGTCGGGACGGTCACCGCGGTCGTGCTCGAACTTCACGGCTTCGATGAGCTCACGGAGGATCTCCTTGCAGTCGCCCACGATCGGCACGTCGGCCTTGCGGTTCTTGGAGATCTCGGCCGGATCGATGTCGGCGTGCACGACGGTGGCCTCGGGCGCGAACGAGTCGAGCCTGCCGGTGACCCGGTCGTCGAACCGCGCGCCGAGCGCCAACAGCAGATCCGCACGCTGCATGGCGGCGACGGCGGACACGCTGCCGTGCATGCCGGGCATGCCCACGTGGTGGTCGTGCGAATCGGGGAACGCGCCGCGCGCCATCAGTGTCGTCGCGACGGGGATACCGGTCAGCTCGGCCAGCTCGGCCAGCTCCTCCGACGCCTCGGCCTTGAGCACGCCGCCGCCGACGTACAGCACCGGCCTGCGCGACTGCGAGATCAACCGCGCCGCCTCACGCACCTGCTTGCCGTGCGGGCGCAGGGTGGGCCGGTAGCCGGGCAGCGTCATCTCCGGCGGCCACGCGAACGATGTCGTCTCCTGCAGCACGTCCTTGGGGATGTCGACCAGCACCGGTCCGGGACGGCCCGTGGCGGCGAGATGGAACGCCTCCGCGATGACCCGCGGGATGTCGGCCGGGTCGGTGACGAGGAAGTTGTGCTTGGTGATCGGCATCGTGATGCCGCAGATGTCGGCTTCCTGGAACGCGTCCGTGCCGATGAGTGCGCGCGTCTGCTGCCCGGTGATCGCCACCAGCGGCACCGAGTCCATGTTGGCGTCGGCCAGCGGGGTGACCAGGTTGGTGGCGCCGGGACCGGAGGTCGCCATGCACACGCCGACCTTGCCGGTGGCCTGGGCGTACCCCGTTGCGGCGTGGCCTGCGGCCTGTTCGTGCCGCACGAGCACGTGGCGAACCTTCGTCGAGTCGAGAAGCGGGTCGTAGGCGGGCAGAATCGTGCCACCCGGAATGCCGAAGACGACCTCGGAGCCGACCGCCTCGAGCGCCCGTACGAGCGACTGGGCGCCGGTGACGCGGACGGGCGTGCCCGCGGGCGGGGTGGGCTTCGGACGGGGTCCGTTCGGCTGGGAGGACTTGCGGGACGCCTCGGAGGCGTCCGTGGCTCCGGTGTCTCCGGCCGAGCCGGATTCCGATCGCGAGGTCGCGCTAGTCATCGATTTCTGCCTCGTGTCCTGGTGCTCTCGAGCGTGCTGAGTCGATCCTGCTGGCTCGTCGGCTTCTCGGGTCGGTTCTCGGGTCGAGTTGTCGTGTGCCGGTCGTCTGTGCCTGTTGTGGTGATTCCTGTCGTGGGCGGGGTTGTTCTTGTGCCTGTTGTTCTTGTGCCTGTTGTTCTTGTGCCTGTTGTTCTTGTGCCTGTTGTTCTTGTGCCTGTTGTTCTTGTGCCTGTTGTTCTTGTGCCTGTTGTTCTTGTGCCTGTTTGTGATGGTTGCCGCCGTGGTGGTCGCCGTTCGGCGATCGCCGCGATGGTGATCTCCACGGTGGTCGTCGTGCGGCGGTGAGTCGTCGTGACCTCACCCGGTGTCACCCGATCGGTTCCGTGACAGCACAACCCCGACATCAAAAAACCCCCGCCGACCGGGGTGGCCGTACGAGGGTCGCGCGTTGATGCAGAGGCGGCTTCCTAAGCGTCGCTCTCGGCGTCAACGCGCTTGGGAAGTACGAGAATCGTCTGCGGTGTCACAGCGGTGACGGTAGTCCGATCACGATGCGAGTGTCAACTCTGCGGGATAGTGATTCCGAATACTGGAACGCTGATCCAATCAGCGGACACCCGGGGCAACCGGACGGACGCCGTCCGGCAGCACCACGACGGGAACACCACCGCCGCAGTCGCCCACAGACCCGCGCGGGCGGCCCAGCCGCTCCTGCTCTGCCGCCCCGTCCTGCCGGCCCGCCCGGACGGGCTCGTCCTGCCGGGTCGTCCTGCCGGGTCGTCCTGCCCCTCCGGAGTCCTCTGCCGACACCGTTGACCCTGCGCAGCTGCAGCCCGGAATATCGTGAGGTCATCCGGCGGTGGCACCATCGAGGTGTGGCAGACGAATCAGGTGACCCGCAGCAGCAGTCCGGAGCCGCGCAGCAGTCCGGAGCCCCGCAGCAGTCCGGAGCCCCGCTCGGCGAGCAGCAGGCCCGCGACGAACAGGTCGTGCGCAAACAGCGCCGCGCGGTGTTCCGTGTCCCGGCGGCGTCCCTGCTGACCGTCCCGATCCTGTTGTTCGGTGTCACCCCGATCGCTTTCAGCGCGCCCGGACTGCAGCTGCTGTATCTGATCCCCGTGGCCGTCGTGCTCTGGGTGGTGCGCGTCCGCACGACGGCGACCGCGGAGGGGCTGACCGTCCGCACCCTGACGAGCAGCCGCTCGATGCGCTGGGACGAACTCTCGGGCCTGTCGATCACGGAGAAGGCCGCGATCCGTGCGGTGCTGACCGACGGCACGCCCGTCCCGCTCCCCTACGTCCGCCTGCATCACGTGCCGGTGCTGTCGTTGCTGTCCGACGGCCGCATCCCCGACCCGTCCGGCGCGCTGACGAGCGAGGCCGCCTCGGCGGACGAGAACTCGACGAACGACGCCGGCGCCGACGACACCGAGCGTGCCGTGACCGCCGGCGACGACACGGCCGGGCGCCCGGCGGCCACGTCCTGACGACGACTCAGGCGCCGCCACTGGCCGTCGTGGCCGCATCGCTCGTCCAATGCGGGCCCGGAGCCCGTGCGGCGTCGCCGTGGCGGCCGGGGTTCTCACCTGGTGCGGATGGCGCCGCCGTCGAGCGGGCATGCACTCCTGGCACGCTCACCGGCACCACGTCACGTTCCAGCAGCACCGCGTTCCACCGGCACCTCGTTCCACCGGCACCTCGTTCCACCGGCACCGCGTCGGGTCCCGCTCCCACATGCCGGACACACCGTTTCTGCGATCTGCGCATGTCGGGCCGACACCTGTCCACGGCGTGAGACCACGGGCGTAGCCTGGGCGCCATGCCTGCTCTGCGTTCCCGTACCACCACCCACGGCCGCAACGCCGCCGGGGCGCGTTCCCTGTGGCGAGCGACCGGGATGACCGACAACGACTTCGGCAAGCCGATCGTCGCGATCGCCAACTCGTACACGCAGTTCGTCCCCGGCCACGTCCACCTCAAGGATCTCGGCGAGATCGTCGCGAAGGCGGTCGGCGAGGCGGGCGGTGTCGCGCGCGAATTCCACACGATCGCCGTCGACGACGGCATCGCCATGGGCCACTCGGGCATGCTCTACTCGCTGCCCTCGCGCGAGATCATCTCCGACTCCGTGGAGTACATGGTCAACGCGCACCAGGCCGATGCGCTCGTGTGCATCTCCAACTGCGACAAGATCACGCCCGGGATGCTCAACGCCGCGATGCGCCTGAACGTGCCGACGGTGTTCGTCTCCGGCGGTCCGATGGAGGCCGGCAAGGCGGTCGTCGTGGACGGCGTCGCACACCCGTCCAGCGATCTGATCACGACGATCTCGGCATCGGCGAACGACGCGGTCGACGAGGAGGGGCTGTCCGAGGTCGAGCGGTCCGCCTGCCCGACCTGCGGCTCGTGTTCGGGCATGTTCACCGCGAACTCGATGAACTGCCTCACCGAGGCGCTCGGACTGTCGCTGCCGGGCAACGGTTCGACGCTCGCCACGCACGCCGCACGCCGCGCCCTGTTCGAGAACGCGGGCCGCACCGTCGTCGAACTGGCCAAGCGCTGGTACGGCGAGGACGACGAATCCGCCCTGCCCCGCAGCATCGCGTCGAAGGAGGCGTTCGAGAACGCCATGGCGCTCGACATGGCGATGGGCGGCTCGACGAACACGGTGCTGCACGTCCTCGCCGCCGCCGAGGAGGGCGAGATCGACTTCACGATCGGCGACATCGACCGGATCGGCCGGTCGGTGCCCTGCCTGTCCAAAGTGGCACCCAACTCGGACTACCACATGGAGGACGTGCACCGGGCAGGCGGAATCCCCGCCATCCTCGGCGAGCTGTACCGCGGCGGACTGCTCAACACCGGCGTCGCGTCGGTGCACTCGCCGTCGATGGAACAGTGGTTGTCCACATGGGATATCCGCGCCGAGTCGCCGTCCGACGAGGCCGTCGAACTATTCCACGCCGCACCGGGCGGGGTGCGCACCACACAGGCCTTCTCGACCGAGAACCGGTGGTCGTCGTTGGACACCGACGCCGCGGGCGGCTGCATCCGCGACGTCGAGCACGCCTACACCGTCGACGGCGGCCTGGCCGTGCTGCGCGGCAACCTGGCCGAGAACGGCGCGGTCATCAAGTCCGCGGGTATCGACGAGGAGCTGTGGCACTTCGAAGGCCCCGCCCGGGTCGTGGAGAGTCAGGAGGAGGCCGTCTCGGCGATCCTCGGCAAGCAGGTGCAGCCCGGCGACGTGATCGTCGTCCGCTACGAAGGGCCGTCCGGTGGCCCCGGCATGCAGGAGATGCTGCACCCGACCGCGTTCCTCAAGGGCGCGGGTCTCGGCAAGGTATGCGCGCTGATCACCGACGGGCGCTTCTCGGGCGGCTCGTCGGGCATCTCGGTCGGCCACATCTCCCCCGAGGCCGCCGACGGCGGCATGATCGGCCTGGTCGAGGACGGCGACCCGATCCGCATCGACGTCCACGAGCGCTCCCTCGAGCTGCTCGTCGACGACGAGGTCCTGGCCGAGCGACGGGCCAAGATGGACGCGAGCGAGCGGCCGTGGCAGCCGGCCGAGCGGCAGCGTCCGGTGACCACCGCGCTGCGGGCCTACGCCAAGATGGCGACCTCGGCCGACCGCGGAGCGGTGCGCGACCTCAACGCGTGATCCACAACAGACGAGATCCACAACAGACGAACGGCGCCGCACCCTCACGGAGGGCGCGGCGCCGTTTTTTGCGTTCCACGGGTGCACGGGACCGGCGCGCGGCTCGCCGATCGGCCAGGGCGCCAGCGTGGAATCACGCGCGGCGAGGCCGATCACCGACGCGTCCGCCCGGCCCGGGCAGGACGGTGGCGGCGTGGCTCAGCGGAACATCACGATGACCACAATGGATGCGGCCACGGCGAGGAGCAGTCCGAACAGGCCGAACGCACCGGGCTTGCGGCGCCACGGCGTGTTCTTGTCGACGGCGATCCGGCCTGCGCCGGTGAACAACAGGGTCAGTGCCGCGACCCCGAGCAGGAGTTCGAGCTCGGTCTCGAAGTAACCGGCGCCGCCCTGGAACTTCGTGATGACGATGTTGATCGTGACGCCGAGGATCGCGGCCGCGCCCAGCGGCGTGAACAGGCCGATCGCCAGCAGCAGTGCGCCGCCTGTCTCCGCCAGAGCGGTGATCCAGGACAGCAGCGTCGTCTGACCCGTGTAGCCCATGCCGGACAGCGCGTCCGCGAAGCCGCCGATGCCGGGGCCGTCGAACAAGCCGAACAGCTTCTGCAGACCGTGCGCGCCCATCACCATGGCGAGCCCCAGCCGCAGCACGAGCAGGCCGATGTCCAGTCCGGCGTGCCAGCGGTCGGGTTCGGGAGTGGTTTCCTCGACATCGGCGAGCATGCTGTCGTTCCCCGGCTGGTTGAAACCGGAGTCGTCGTATGTGCCGGAGTCGAACTTCGTCGTCGGGGAGTCGAAGTTGTCGGGTGTGCTCATAGCCGCGCAGAGTAGAGCATCAGCGCGACGACCGGGTGAACGCCACGGCACACCCGGTGTCGCGATGGTGACGTCCCGTCACGCGTGCGGGTCGAACGCAATGTCTCGGGGTTTGGCCTTCTCGAGGTTGGTTGCGAACGCGCCGTCGGAGATCGCCAGGCTCGCGCTGCCGAAGTCGGCGGAGGTGAGGGTGTCTCGGATGTCACCGGGGAAGTGGTCCCAGCTCACCAGGTCCGGGTACTGCCAGGTGCCGTAATGGTTCTCGGGCGGTTCGTCACCGGTGGAGGCGAGCCGGAAGCAGTGGGTACCGGGGCCGTCCTTGTGGTAGACGACCTTCGGGTGC
The DNA here is from genome assembly GCF_014195435.1 of Prauserella sediminis. Lineage (NCBI taxonomy): Bacteria > Bacillati > Actinomycetota > Actinomycetes > Pseudonocardiales > Pseudonocardiaceae > Prauserella > Prauserella sediminis. The sequence continues at coordinate 445,623 of NZ_JACIBS010000001.1, forward strand.
GTGCCCTCCCACTTCACCTCGGACGCGGAATGGGTCGAGTAGTCACCGTGCGCGGAGACCGACACGTACTCGGCGCTGTCGCCGCCACGTACCCAGACGACGACGTGCTCGATGTCGTGGCGGTGGCCGAACGCGTCGAGCCCGGGCACGGCCTGGTCCTTCTCGAAGTACAGGTCGTACAGGTAGGCGCACCAGTCACCGTCGCACCTGGACCGCGAGTAGGCGTTGGTGTTGTCCAAATCGGAGGCGTCGCGGCAGTTGCCGTTGAGGGCGCCCGAGTTGTTGAGCCCCTCGTTCAGCGTGCCGTCGGGACCGACCGCGGGGGTCGGATAGCAGCCGTCGGTGTCGTAGTCGAACGCGGGCTGCCACCGGCCGTCGGCCTCGGCGTGGCTCGCGGGCAGCGCGGTGGGCGGGTCGGCATGGGCCACCCCGGCCATGGGTGCCACGAGGAGCAGGCCCGTGACGGCGAGAGTCTTCACCGCCCGCAGCGACCGCCCGAACCGCCGACGGCGCGGCGGGGACGAACGACGGACAGCCGGCTGCGGGGCGGAAGATCGCGTCGACGGGCGCTGCGCCGAAGGATGTTGCCGTGTCGACCGGTGCCGTGTCGACCGGTGGTGTGTCGGATGTGCTGGCGTGGAGGCGTGGGACGGTCGGGCGGGCTCGGCTGCTGCCGGGTCCATCGGGAGGTCCTCTCTGCCGGATCGATGATCGACAGGAAGGCAAGCAGCGCACCGAGCACGCGAACAACCGACATTGGTCGACGCTTCGTCCGAACCACCCCGACGGCCCAGCGCTCATCTCGACCGGTACCAGCTTCGAGAACGAGCGCTGCGGTCGACGTTCCGACGTCAGGTTCGACAACCCTGAGCACGACAGCCCTGAGCACGACAACCCTGAGCACATTGCGACAACCGGCGTTCCCGTCGACGGCCCGCGGCGCATCCCGCCGGCCGAGCACACAGCCGCGGGCTGAGCGCCCACCAACCGACCACTCTCCATGTGGCCGGGGAGACTCGCCTCACCATTATTGACCGGACGGTCCATATCGGGCATCGTTGTGGACGGTTCAGTCAATAACTCGAGGAGGTGGGCGGCGTGGCCGTCCTGACGGACAAGGTCGCAGTGATCACCGGCGGCAGCAGCGGCATCGGGCTCGCGATCGCACGGGCGTTCCGTGATGAGGGTGCGAAGGTGTTCATCACCGGCCGTCGCAAGGAGACACTCGACGAGGCAATCGTCGAGCTGGGGGCGAACGCGACCGCTGTGGTCTGCGATTCCGCCGCGCCAGCCGATCTCGACGCTCTCTACGAGACCGTCCGTGCGCAGGTCGGGCACGTCGACGTCGTGGTCGCCAATGCCGGTATCGGCATCCAAACCGCATTCGGTGAGGTCACCGAGGAACAGTTCGACGCCATGTTCGCCACCAACGTCAAGGGAACCGTCTTCACCGTCCAAAAGGCATTGCCGCTGCTTCGCCCAGGGGCATCCATCATCTTGACGGGTTCGAGCGCCGCGACCCGCCCTCCCTACGGGCTCGAGATCTACGCTGCGACGAAGGCCGCGGTGCGTAATCTGGCTCGCGGCTGGGCCCACAGTGCGCGGCAGTACGGCTTCCGGGTGAACGTGCTCTCGCCGGGTACGGTGCCGACCCCGGGCCTGCTCGATCTCGTACCCGCGGAAGTTCGGGAACAGTCCGAGGAAGCCACCCCTCTCGGCCGGCTCGGCACACCTGAGGAGATCGCTGCCGCCGCCACCTTCCTGGCTTCGAACGCGTCGAGCTACGTCAACGGATCCGAACTCGCCGTCGACGGCGGCGCCGCGCAGATCTGACGCCCTCCGCCCTCAGGGGCGTTGTGATTCCGTCGAAGCATGCCTGCCCAGGGTGGATTCTCGGTGAGCCGCCCTGGGCAGGCCGGCGTGGGAAAGCCTCGCCCGCACCGGCCTACGCCGTGGTTCGATGCCGTGGTTCGATGCCGTGGTTCGATGCCGTGGTTCGATCGAGCCGCGAATCGCGCACGGCTGCGTCCGACCGCTCGAACCCCGAATCGGAAGCCCTGGGCGTCGGTGCCGTGAACCGTGGTTGGCGGCCTACTCGTGTCCCGGCGAAGGCAGCAGCCGAGTCAGGGCGGATTCGGCGACCGAGGCCAGAGCCCCGACGCCCATACCTGTCCGTCCGAGCGCGACCACTCCGAGCTGGGCGGCCAGAACCGCATAGGCGACCTGGTCGGCATCCACGCCGGGATCCACGTCGCCTTCGCGCCGAGCCCGCTCGATCGCCTCCGTCAGAATCTCGGCGGTGGCGTCATAGCTGCGCCGGGCCTCGGCCGCTACGTCCGGCATGCTCGTCGCGAGCTCGGCGGTGCTGTTCGCCAGCAGACACCCTCGCTGGGCGGATGCCCCGGTGGAGTCACGACTCGGACCGTGTACGAACTCCCGCACGAAATGGACGGCCCGCGACGCGGAAGCCAGCCGCTCGCGGAGCACCCGGTCGTTGGTGTCGTTGTATTCCCGCAGCACCCGTAGGAACAGCCTGTGCTTGTCGCCGAAAGCTCCGTACAGGCTGCCCTTGCCCAATCCGCTGGCCCGCATGAGATCGTCCACCGACGTCGCCGCGTAGCCCTTGTCCCAAAAGACCTCGCGGATCGCCGCGACGACACACTCCTCGTCGAACTCCCGGGGCCGTGGCACGCCGCCACGATACGCGTTGTTGACCAGTCAGGCCAGAACTCGCCGGCGCCGAATCGGTAGCCGGGCCGGTCGAGGAGAAACACCTCCGCGGCCACCCGGCGCAGGCCGTCGCGACTTCCACGGTCTATCGACCGCCGACGGCTACGGTTTCTCACCCGCCGTCATGGAGCGCGACCAGGAGTGTGTTTGCGGCCGGTGAGACATCAGCGGGGTCGGCAACAGCAGGCCGCGACGCGCAAGGCCGTTCTCGCCGACCGGCGCGGTCGGCGGCAGCACGAGGTAGGGGCATCGCGGCAGCACCCGAGCGGGCGGCGATCCCCCGCTCAATACTCGCCGTGGACCAGGTTCTCCGGCAATTCCCCACCGGCATACCGTTCCAGCTCCCGCGCGACGATGGCGTACGAGCGTGCGAGCCGCCCGTCGACGAACCCACCGGTGTGCGGCGTGATCATCACGTTGGGTGCGGTCCACAAGGGGTGACCTGCCGGCAGCGGTTCGGGTTCGGTGACGTCGAGGATCGCGCGCAGTCGCCGCGCCGTCAGCTCGTCAAGGAGTGCGTCGGTGTCGAGGACCGGTCCCCTGGCGGCGTTGACGAGTACGGCCCCGTCGGGCATCGCGGCGAGGAAACCGGCGTCGACCATGCCGCGCGTCTTCGACGTGAGCGGCACGAGCAGCGCCACGATGTCGGCCTGCCCCAGCAGCGACGGCAGCTCGTCAACGCCGTGCACGCCGTCGCGCGCGGTCATCCCGACCATGGTGACGCGCACGTCGAACGGGACCAGCCTGCGTTCGAGCTGCCTGCCGACGTCGCCCGCCCCGACGATCACGGCCCGCTTGCCCTGCAGCGTGTCGGTGCCGTGCGGCCGCCACACGCCCTCGGCGTGCGCGGCCTGGAAGTCCGGCAGCTCGCGATACAGCGACAGCAGCGTGGCCACCGCCCATTCGGCGGTGCTGCCGCCGTGGGCTCCGCGGCACGTCGACAGCAACACCCCGGGCGGCACGACGTCGATCCACTCCTCGGCGCCCGCGCTGCGCAGCTGGATCAACCGCAGTTTCGGCAGTTCGGACAACACCTTCTCGGTGACGCCGAAGCCGGGCACGAGCACCTCCGCGTCGACAGCTTCCTCGGGAAGGGGCTGCCCGGGTTCGTATCTGACAGGCTGCACACCGTCGATACCGGTCAGCGCCGTCATACCGTCGTCGTCGGGAACCAGAACCGTGATCGCCATGACCCCATCTTCTCGGTCCGTTCGCGCGCCGGAACCCGCGACCCGCTTACTCACGGCTCACGACACGGCGCCTACTCTCGGAAACCGTGCGCATCGGGCAGCGACGGTGGTCGGTGCCGCTGGTCCTGGCGGTCAGCGGCCTGCTCGTGCTGTCCGGGTGCGCCGATTTCGAGGACGACGCCGCCGGGCAGCGGTGGTCGGCGGCGCCGGAACTGTCACCGGAGCGCGGGCCGCAGCCCGACCTGCCCGAGGTCGAGGCGCCCGACGTGCCGAGCGCTCCGCAGGAGGAGTCGACGAAGGTACCGCCACCCCAGGGCTGCAAGGACTTCGACCGCGCCGTGATCGCCACCTGCCTGGACACGGTGTCGGCGGTGGCCCCGTTGCCGGGGGGCGGCCAGGTCATCAGCGCGCTGGCCGGTGAGCGCAGCAGCGGCCGGGTGATGCTGGTCGACAGCAACGGCACGAAGAACGAGTTCGCGACGCTCGACGTGGACGCCGCCGGCGACGGGGGGCTCACCGGCCTGGCACTGTCGCCGACGTACTCCGAGGACCGCCTCGTCTACGCCTACGTCACGACGCCGGAGGACAACCGGGTCGTGCGGTTCGCGCGCGGCCAGCAGCCGAAACCGGTGCTGACGGGAATTCCGAAGGGACGGACCGGCAACGCGGGCGCCCTGCTGGCTGCGGCCGACGGTTCGCTGCTGGTGGCCACCGGCAACGCCGGCGACGCAGGGAAGTCGGACCGCGCGGGCACGCTGTCCGGCAAGGTGCTGCGGATCGACCCGTCGGGCGCTCCGGCTCAGGGCAATCCGACGAGCGGTTCGCCGGTCCTCGCATCCGGGCTGACCGCACCGGGCGGCCTGTGCCAGACCCCGGACGGGTCCCGCACCTGGGTGACCGACCGCGGCGCCGACAAGGATGCGCTGTTCTCAGTGCCGGACGGTGGCAGCGGGTCCGGCGGCGCGGCCGAACTGGGGGCACCGGCCTGGACCTGGCCGGGCAAACCGGGCGTCACCGGCTGCGCCGACTGGACGGATTCGGTGGCGGTGGCGACCTCCCGAGACGAGAACGTGCAGAACCTGCCGCTGACACAGGACGGCTCCGTGGGCGGCGAACCGCAGGTCACGATGGACGGCGACAACGGACCGAGCTACGGCAGGCTGGGAGCGCTGTCGCAGGTGTCGGAGAACGTCTCGGTGGCGGGCACGGTCAACAAGGACGGCGGCGACCCGGGTTCGAGCGACGACCGGGTGGTGTTGATCGTGCGCCAGCCTTCGGGTGGTTCGGGCCGCGACTGACCCGGGCGTTTGTCAGCGGTTGCGGCGCGTTTCGGTGTGGAGCGCCCGGGTGTCGAGCGCGGCGAAGACGACACTCGCGACGGCGGCGAGCGCACCGAGGTACCGGCCGATGCCCGCTTCGACGGTCACGCCGCCCGCCTCGAGCACGGCCCGTTCCTCACTGCCGAACTGCCAGTCCGCGAGCAGCCAGCCGAGCACCGCGGCCAGCAGCGCCAGGCAGGCGCCGATGAGCCACAGCTGCGGAAGGCCACCCATGCGGGCGGTGTTGATCCGCCCGACGGCGGCGACGGTGGCACCGAGGGCCGCGACGAGCAGGGGCGGGAACCAGCCGAAGAAGGTCGCCCGCCACACGGATCGGGTGACGTCCTCGGCGGGCAGTTCGGCGAGCGCCGACCGCACCGCGGGGTCGTCGGCGGACAGCACGGTCCACGGCAGCAGCAGCGAGACGACGGCGAGCACCGCCGCCGCGAGCCCACCGATCTCACGCCACGAAGGCCGCGCAGTCACAGGACCACTCCTATCGATCGTCGCCGACACTCGATCCGGCCACAGGTTTGCTCATGTACAGGGCGTACTCACCCGCCGATGCCGTCCCCTCGTACAGCGAGGCGTCGAGCCCGCAGAAGGCCAACCCCATCCGGCGATAGGCGTGGATCGCCGGCGCGTTGACGTTCGTGACCTCCAGCCACACGTGTCGCGCACCGCAGTCGCGAGCGAACTCGTCGGCGCACGCCATCAGTCCCGTGCCCACACCACGGCCACGGTGAGCGGGAGCGATCGCGAGGTCACACACGCTGAGACGCCGATTCCAGCGCGCGTACGCGACCGAGACGAACCCCACGACCGCGCCGTCGGGGTCGGCCGCGACGAACGTGGCGTGCCGGTGGGAGTCGGCACCGCCTTCGGCGTCGTCCTCGTCGTCCTCGTCGTCCTCGTCGTCCGGTCCGGCGGGGAACTGTTTGGTCAGCGGCGATGCCAACGACACCTCGGTGAGAGCGAACCCGCTCTCGGAGATGCTCACCCGGAAGATCGAGTCGGTCGTGAAGGAGTCGTCGACGGCGGCGATGGCAGCGACGTCGCCGTTCGCACGGACGTCGCAGTCGCCACTGCCGCTGCCGTCGCGGTTGCCATTACCGTCGCAGTTGCCGGCGCCGTCACGCCGGGCGCGGCGGAACGTGTAACCGGAGCGGTCGGTGGCGCTCATGGTCCGGAACCCTGGAACACGACCGCCACCTTCACCTCCGTCGCACTTCTCACCGACCGCACCGGCTCGGCCCGTGCGGTCGGCCCACGTCGGGCCGGTCAGGCCCCGACGCGCTCCAGAATCAGTTCCCGCACGCGGGCGGCGTCCGCCTGCCCCTTGGTCGCCTTCATGACGGCACCGACGATCGCTCCTGCCGCCTGCACCTTGCCCCCGCGGATCTTGTCGGCGACGTCGGGCTGGGCGGCGAGGGCCTCGTCGACGGCGGCGAGGAGCGCGGAGTCGTCCGAGACGACCTTCAGCCCGCGCTTCTCGATGACCTGGTCGGGGTCGCCGTCACCGTCGAGGACGCCGTCGACGACCTGGCGGGCGAGCTTGTTCGTGAGCTCCCCCGAGCCGACGAGCTCGATGACGCGCGCGACCTGCGCGGGCGTGATGACGAGGTCGGCGAGCTCGGTTTCCCGCGACGTGGCCTGCTGGTTGAGGTACTGGACCCACCAGCTGCGGGCGTCGGCTTGGTCGGCGCCCGCGTCGACGGTGGCGGCCACGAGTTCGATGGCCCCGGTGTTAACGAGGTCGCGGAGCTCCTCGTCGGTGAGGTTCCAGTCCTCCTGGATGCGCTTGCGGCGCTGCCACGGCAGCTCCGGGATGGTGGCGCGCAGCTGCTCGACCCACTCCCGCGTCGGCGCGATCGGCACGAGGTCGGGTTCCGGGAAGTACCGGTAGTCCTCGGCGGTCTCCTTGGTGCGGCCCGCGGCGGTGGTGCCGTCGGCCTCCTGGAAGTGCCGGGTCTCCTGCTTGATGGAGCCGCCGTCGGCCAGGATCGCGGCGTGCCGCGTCATCTCGTACCGCACGGCGCGCTCGACGCTGCGCAGCGAGTTGACGTTCTTGGTCTCGGTGCGGGTACCGAACTCGCCCGCGCCCTTGGCCATGAGCGACACGTTGGCGTCGCAGCGCAGCGAACCCTGGTCCATACGGACGTCGGAGACGTCCATGGCCCGCAGCAGGTCGCGGAGCGCGGTGACGTACGCGCGGGCGACCTCGGGCGCGCGCTCCCCCATGCCGGTGATCGGCTTGGTGACGATCTCGATGAGGGGCACGCCGGCGCGGTTGTAGTCCAGCAGCGAGTGCTCGGCCCCGTGGATCCGGCCCGTGGCGCCGCCGACGTGCAGCGACTTGCCGGTGTCCTCCTCCATGTGCGCGCGTTCGATGTCGACGCGCACGACCTCGCCGTCGTCGAGCACGACGTCGAGGTGGCCGTCGAAGGCGATCGGCTCGTCGTACTGCGAGGTCTGGAAGTTCTTCGGCATGTCCGGGTAGAAGTAGTTCTTCCTGGCGAACCGGCACCACTCCGCGATGTCGCAGTTCAGCGCGAGGCCGATGCGGATGGCCGACTCCACGGCGGTGCCGTTGACGACGGGCAGCGCACCGGGCATGCCGAGGCACACGGGGCACACGTGCGTGTTCGGGTCGCCACCGAAGGAGTTGGGGCAGCCGCAGAACATCTTCGTGTTGGTGGACAGCTCGACGTGCACTTCGAGGCCGAGCACCGGGTCGTACCGTTCGATGACCTCGGCGTAGTCCATGAGTTCGGCGGTGGTCACTTGGCGGCCTCCAGTTCACCCAGCTTGTCGAGCACCGGGCCGCGCGCGGTTTCGTAGGCGGCGCCGACGCGGTAGAGGCGGTCATCGGCGAGGGCGGGCGCCATGATCTGCAGCCCGACCGGCAGACCGTCCTCGTCGGACAGTCCACTGGGGACACTCATGGCCGCGTTGCCCGCCAGGTTGGCGGGGATCGAGCAGATGTCGTTGAGGTACATCGCGAGCGGGTCGTCGACCTTCTCGCCGAGCTTGAACGGCGTGACCGGCGTCGTGGGCGACACCAGCACGTCGACCTGCTCGAACGCGGCGGCGAAGTCGCGCGTGATGAGCGTGCGCACCTTCTGGGCCGAACCGTAGTAGGCGTCGTAGTACCCGGACGAGAGCGCGTAGGTGCCGAGCATGACCCGGCGCTTGACCTCGGCGCCGAAACCTTCCTCGCGGGTCAGCGACATGACCTCTTCGGCACTGTGGTTCCCGTCGTCGGCGACGCGCAGTCCATAGCGCATGGCGTCGAACCGAGCGAGGTTCGACGAGCACTCGCTCGGCGCGATCAGGTAGTAGGCGGGCAGCGCGTAGGTGAAGTTCGGGCACGAGACCTCGACGACCTCGGCGCCCAGTTCCTTCAGCTGCGCCACGGCCGCTTCGAACGAGCGGAGCACGCCGCCCTGGTAGCCCTCGCCGGACAGCTCGCGGACGACGCCGATCTTGACGCCGCTCAGGTCGCCGCGGGCTCCCTCACGGGCGGCGTCGACCACGGCCGGCACCGGCGCGTCGATGGACGTGGCGTCCATCGGGTCGTGCCCGGCGATGACCTCGTGCAGCAGCGCCGCGTCGAGCACCGTCCGGCCGCAGGGGCCCGCCTGGTCGAGCGACGACGAGAACGCCACGAGGCCGTAGCGGGACACGCCTCCGTAGGTGGGCTTCACGCCGACGGTGGCCGTGACGGCGGCGGGCTGACGGATCGAACCGCCGGTGTCCGTGCCGATGGCCAGCGGCGCCTCGTAAGCGGCCAGCGAGGCCGACGAACCGCCGCCGGAACCGCCGGGGATGCGGTCGAGGTCCCACGGGTTGCGGGTCGGGCCGTAGGCCGAGTTCTCGGTCGACGAGCCCATCGCGAACTCGTCCATGTTGGTCTTGCCGACGATCGGCACACCGGCCTCGCGCAGCCGGCGGGTGACGGTCGCGTCGTACGGCGGCAGCCAACCTTCGAGCGTCCTCGAACCGCAGGTGGTGGGCACGCCGCGGGTGGTCAGCACGTCCTTGAGTGCCAGCGGCACACCGGCCAGCGGGCTGGCGGGTGCGGTGCCCGCCGCGATGTCGGCGTCGACCGCGCGGGCGGCCTCGAGGGCGCCCTCGGCGTCGACGTGCAGAAACGCGTGCACGTCACCGTCGACCGCGGCGATGCGGTCGAGATGGGCCTGCGTCGTCTCGGCGGCCGACACCTCGCCGGCGTGGATCTTGTCCGCGAGCTCAGCCGCGGTGAGCCTGGTCAGGTCGCTCACTGTTCCTCCCCCAGGATGCGCGGGACGCGGAACCGTCCCTCTTCGGCGGCGGGCGCTCCGGCCAGTGCCTCGTCCTGGGACAGCCCCGGACGGACCTCGTCGGTACGGAAGACGTTGGTCAGCGGCACGGCGTGCGACGTGGGCGGGATGTCGTCGCCCGCCACCTCGCCGACCTTGGCCACCGCGTCCAGGATCTGGTCGAGCTGGCCGGCGAAAGTGTCCAGCTCCTCCTCGGTGACGGCCATCCTGGCCAGTTTCGCGAGGTGCGCGACCTCGTCGCGGGAAATGTTCGACACGCAGCTGACTCCGATGGGGTGTGCTCGGACCGCAGGACCGCCGAGCGCCTGCGGAGGTCTGTCTTCTCCCGCGAAGTCTATGGCCGCCGCGCCGGACCGGTGCGGCCGGGCGGGGATTGCCGCGGCGGCCGCGCGGTGCGCGTGGCGGTGCCTATATTCGCAACGCGTGTTCTGCAACAATCACCGGTCGGCGCAGGCCCTCCGCAGCCGTCGACGGCCGTCGAGGGAGGCGCCCGGCCACGACGTGACACGACGTGACGAGACGGCCGCGATGCTCCCGCACCCCGCCGATGGCCGGTGGGGCGCGCATCCGGTTCTCGCACCTGCTTGAAGGGAGACCGCGGTGTCGTTCCTGATCCGTGTGCAGCTGCCGGACACTCCGGGCATCCTCGGCGCGATCGCCACCGCCCTCGGCACGGCCGGTGCCGACATCCTCAGCGTCGATGTCGTCGAGCGCTCGGGCGGCACCGCCATCGACGACCTGGTGGTGGACCTGCCGTCGGACCGGCTGCCGGATGCGCTGATCACCGCGGCCGAGAGCGTCGACGGCGTCGAGGTGGACGCCGTCCGCCCCTACGCGGGCGTGCTCGACACCCACAGTGAACTCGAACTGGTCGAGGAGATCGCCGAGCAGCCCGCCCACGGGCTGACGGTGCTGGCAGGCGGGGTGCCCCGGATCATGCATGCGGGCTGGTCGGTGGTCGTGCAGCACACCTCCGGCGGGGTGCATCGGCTCGCGGCCTCCGGCGCGGCCCCGGAGACCCGTATCGGGGACGTGCCGTGGCTGCCGTTGGAACGCGCCACCGTGCTCGACGGGGAGGCGCCGTGGGTGCCCGACACCTGGCGTGAGCTGGGCACCGAGCTGGCGGCCACCCCGCTCGGCAAGCCTGATCTGGTGCTGCTCATCGGCAGGCCGGGCGGGCCGATGTTCCGTGCCGCCGAAGTCGCCCGACTCGCGCATCTTGCCGGTATTGTCGCGGTGGTCCTGGACGGCTGAGCCGCGCCGGGACCAGCCGCCGAACCCGCTGAGTATCCGAGGTCGCTGAGCCCGCCGTGCCCGTTTCGCCCCGCCCCGACCCGCCTCACCGCGACGGCGCCGGGGACACCCCCGGTGCCACCGAGGCGCGCGCCGGGGCCACGGGTCCCGGCACCCCGGGTGGCGGCGCCGGCGGGGCCGCTGGCGACGGGAACCCGGGGGACGAGGCGAGTCCGGGGGACACGGCGTCCGGGCACGCGGCCATGGGAGACACGGGCGTGGGAGACACGGGAACGGACGACGCCGGAACAGAATCCGCCCGGACGGAGGACGCGGGAACGGAGGACGCAGCCCCGGCCGGCGGGACGCCGGAGCACGACGGCGCCGCGGACGAGACGGGCCGCGAACCGCCCGGGCAGGCGCCGACCGGGGACGAGCAGTCCGACCGGGCCGACGAGTTCGAACGGAAACTGACCATTCCGGTCCTCATCGCGGCGCTCGCATCGATCCCGGCGGTCTTCCTCACCCGTGCCGGCGGGACCGCCGCGGCGATCGGGACGGTGCTGAACTGGGCCTCGGTGTCGGTGCTCGTCGGCGAGTCGGTGGTACTGCTGTGGCTCGAAGGCAGCGTGCGGCGGTGGCTGCGCCGGTACCGCTGGCAGTTGCTCGTCGTGGCCGCCGCGGTGCCTGCGGTGGTGTTCGTGATCGGGCCGCTGCAGGTGCTGCGGCTGGTGCTGCTGCTCGGCGGCTTCCACATCCTGCGGGCACGGCGGATCGTGAACGCGGGCCGGGTGGTGGTCGAACGGCTCGGTCTCGGGCAGCGCCGAGCGCGATGGGTGCTGGCGGGCGTGATCGTCCTGGCCGGCGTGTTCTCGTTGATCGTGCTGGCCGACCCGGATTCCCGGAGCCGTCACGTGGTCGACTGGTTCCTCGAACACGTCGGCGTTCCGGGCACCGTGCTGGCCGGCATCGCCGCGGCCGGGGCGATCTACGGCGTCGGACGGCTGCTCACCCGGATTCGCAGCTGAAGCGCAGGGGCCCGCCCACCGCGGCGGCCCGAGGTCCGGACCGGCGCGGTCCGGACCTCGCGACCACGTCGATCGGCACTGGTGCACGGCCGCGCCGATCGGCAGAGCGGGTCGACCGGGCCGTTACGCCGACGGCTCAGACGTCCATCCCGAAGGCCAGGAGCGGAACCTCCGGGTGCGGGGCCCAGTCCCGTTCGGGGGTGCGGGTGAAGCCGAGGCGTTCGTAGAGCCGATGGGCCGTGGTCATGCGGTCGCGGCTGGACAGCACGACCCGGCTGATGCGCCGCACCCGGGCGATGTCGACGACGGCCCTGGTGAGCGCCTCGCCCACTCCCCTGCCCTGGGCGTCCGGCGACACGGCGAGCATCCGGAACTCCAACTCACCGGCCCGCGCCACCTCGGCCTTCGGGGTGCCGGCTTCGACCACCGTCACCGATCCGAGCACCGCGCCGTCGCCGCCGGTCGCGACCAGCACGTCGGCGGTCGCCGCGCGGCCCGCGACGTCCCGCAGCGCCGCGTCGTACCCGACGTCGTCGGCGAGATGCCCGCCCGCCGTGTACGCCTCGACCGTCAACTCGCCGATGGCCGCGTATTCCTCGGGCTCCGCGATCCGCACCCGAATCTCACTCATCGGCGGCGACCTCCGTCTCACCGGTGCCGGACAGTCGGCTGCGAATCTCGTCGACGAGACGCCCCACGTGGTTGTCGACCACATCGAAGATGATCTTATTGCCGATCCGGAAATACTCGTGGATCACGATATTGCGCAAACCGGCGATGCTGTGCCACGACGTCGACGTGAACTGGGTGCGAACCTCGTCCGGCAATTCCCGCACAGCTTCACCCGCGACGGCGAGATTCCGGAGAATCGCATCGAGCGCCATGTCCGACACCGTGGAATCGTCGGATTCCGAGTGCGCACGGAATCTCACGCACCGTTCCAACGCTGTGAGCACGTCCCCGAGGCGTTCGGCATCCGTCCGGCTCACAGCGCCACGGCCTCCGCGTGCGCGGTATCCGAGATGCGATCCCGGAGGAGTTCGTCGCAGACGACGTCGACCCGAACCCCCAGGAGTTCGCCCAGTTCGTCGCTGATCCCCGCGACGGCCAACAGCGGGTTCCCCGCACCGGGGCCGAGGTCGACGATGATGTCGATGTCGCTGTTCGGGCCCGCGTCCCCCCTGGCCACCGAACCGAACACGCGAGGGTTCGAGGCGCCGTACCGGCTCGCGACCGCCAGCACGTCGTCACTGCGGAGCCGGAGCATCGCCCGCAGACTCCGCGAGCGTGCTGTGGCCTCATCCATGAGGACAGGATAGCCGTCCATCGCGCCGCCACCAGGCACCAGAATCTCACTCATCGGCGGCGACCTCCGCGATCTCACGTGCGGCGTCGGGACCCTGCTGCAGCAGCACGGTCAGGCCGTTGTCGTCGAGCACCGGCACCTTGAGCTGCAGAGCCTTGTCGTACTTCGAGCCCGGTGCGTCACCGACGACGACGAACGCCGTCTTCTTCGACACCGACCCGGCCGCCTTGCCGCCGCGGGCCATGATCGCTTCCTTCGCCTCGTCGCGGGAGTAGTTCTCCAGCGACCCGGTGACGACGATCGACAGCCCCTCGAGGTTGCGCGGGATCGACGTGTCGCGTTCGTCCTCCATGCGCACCCCCGCGGCGCGCCACTTGTCGACGATCTCGCGGTGCCAGTCGACGGCGAACCATTCACGCACGGCCGCCGCGATGGTCGGGCCCACGCCGTCGACGTCGGCGATCTCCTCCTCGGTCGCCGCGTCGATGGCCTCGATGGAGCCGAACTCGCGGGCAAGCGCCTGCGCCGCGGTCGGCCCGACGTGCCGGATCGACAACCCGACCAGGACCTTCCACAGTGGACGATCCTTGGCGGCGTCGAGGTTCGCCAGCAAGCGCGCGCCGTTCGCCGACAACTCACCCGACTTGGTGACGAACAGGTCGACCCGGCTCAGCTTGTCCTCATCGAGGGAGAACACGTCCCCCTCGTCGGTCAGCACACCCGACTCCAGCAACGCGGCCGCCGCCTCGTAGCCGAGCACCTCGATGTCGAACGCGCCGCGGCCCGCCAGGTGGAACAGCCGCTCCCGCAGCTGCGCCGGGCAGGTACGCGCGTTGGGGCAACGGATGTCGACGTCGCCCTCCTTCTGGTAAGCCAGCTCGGTGCCGCACTCCGGGCAGTGGTCGGGCATGACGAATGCCCGCTCGTCGCCGGTGCGCACGTCGACCACGGGGCCGAGCACCTCGGGGATCACGTCGCCCGCTTTGCGGATCACCACGCGGTCGCCGATGAGGACGCCCTTGCGTTCGACCTCCTCACGGTTGTGCAGGGTCGCCATCGCGACGGTCGACCCGGCGACCTTCACCGGTTCCATCACCGCGTACGGCGTCACCCGGCCGGTGCGGCCGACGTTGACGCGGATGTCCTGCAGCCGCGTCGTCGCCTCCTCCGGCGGATACTTGTAGGCGATCGCCCAGCGCGGTGCGCGCGCCGTGGCCCCCAGCCTGCGCTGCTGTGCGACGTCGTCGACCTTCACGACCACGCCGTCGATCTCGTGCTCGGCGTCGTGCCGGTGGCCGCCCCAGTACTCGATGTGCCGCACGAGCGCTTCGACGTCGTCGATCGTCGTGCTGTGGCTCGACACGGGCAGGCCCCACGCGGCCAGTGCCTCGTACGACTCGGACTGGCGGGCGGGCTCGAAACCCTGTCGTTTGCCGAGACCGTGGCAGATGAGCCGCAGCGGGCGCGTGCGGGTGACCTTCGGGTCCTTCTGCCGCAGCGAACCGGCGGCGGCGTTGCGGGGGTTGGCGAACGGCGGCTTGCCCGCGTCGACGAGGCCGGCGTTGAGCTCGGCGAACTCCTCGACGCGGAAATAGATCTCGCCGCGCACCTCGACCAGCCCTGGCACGGGGAACTCGTCGGTGCCGGTCAGCTGGTCGGGTACGTCCTGCATGGTGCGCACGTTGAGCGTGACGTCCTCGCCGGTGCGCCCGTCACCGCGGGTGAGCGCCCGGGTGAGTTTGCCGTTCTCGTAGAGCAGGTTCACCGCCAGCCCGTCGATCTTGAGCTCGCACAGGTACCGGGCGCGGCCGCCGATCTCCTTCTCCACCCGGTCGACCCACGCGCGCAGCTCGTCGACATCGAACGCGTTGTCGAGGCTGAGCATGCGCTCGAGGTGGTCGTGGGCGACGAACTCGGTCGAGAACGTCCCGCCCACCTTCTGCGTGGGCGAATCCGGTGTCGCCAGTCCCGGATAGTCGCGTTCCAGCTCTTCGAGGCGGCGCAGCATCGTGTCGAACTCACCGTCCGAGATGGTCGGCGAGTCCAGCACGTAGTAGCGGAACTGGTGGCCCTTGACCTCTTCGGTCAGCGCCGCGTGCTCCTCACGCACGTCGGCGGGCACGTCCTTGATGTCCTCGGCCACGTGGCCGCCCGACAGGTCCTCAGTGCTCACACCGTCCGAGAGTAGTCACCGTGCCCGACATTCCGCCGACCCACTCCGGCCCGGACGAACCGCTCCGGCCGTCGAAGCGCCGCCGGTGGATGCCGGTGCTCCCCGTGTCCGATCCGGACCTGTGCACCACGGCTGGAGGTGACCGCGTGCTCCCCGGGCCACGGCGGACCAGCAGCGGGCCGGGATCGGCTCCGTGATCGGCTATCGGCCGGTCTCCCCGCCGTCGCTCTCCGCGCTCGGGCCGTCGTCGCCCATATTCCCGTTCCCCGCGTCCCCGTCGCCCGCGGTCTCGCCACTTGCGAGTCCGTCGCCGGGTGCAGTTCCGTCATCAGCGGCACCGCCGCCCTCACCCGCGTTTCCGTCAGAGGCACCGCCGCCGTCGCCGGCGGGCAGGCCGGCGAGTTCGCGCACCAGATCGCGGAACTCGCCGAGGGTGATCGCGTTGTCCGGTTCGGCGACGGCGGTCTCGACCCGCCGCAGGCGCTGGGCCGCGAGCCGTTCGCCGAGGGTCACATCGAGCGGCAGGAACGTCATCGTCGTCCGAGAGAACTCGTCGACCTCGGCGAGCAGCGGATGGTGCACCGCGACGTCGACGAGGCCGGCGTCGTCGTCGACCTGCGCCACGACGCGCACGTCGCCGAGGTCGAACCGCTGGCCCGCGAAGTTCACGGCCACACCGGCCGGATCGGGCACGGGCGGCACCGAGTCGTGGAACTCCCAGATCGCGTCCTCCGGCGGCGCGGCCTGCCGCCACGCGTCGGTGTAGGGCCGCAGCTCGGGGTCCTCCCTGCTGCTGACCACGAGCGCGTAGATCGCGCGGCTGCCACGATCCACGCTGAACTGCAGACCGGGGTGCACGGCCGCCACCGGTTCGACGAGCAGATTCTCGGCCCGCTCGGTGTCGCCCTCCCCCAGCGCCGCGCTCAGGTGCGGCAACAACTCGGCCCACGTCGACCAGAACTCCGCCGCCGCGGCGTGCGGATCGTCCGGCACCGGCTGGTCGGGCCACGGCGTCCGCGGATCGGGCGCCTCCCCGACCACATCGTCCCCACCGCGCGGGCCGCCGCCACGCGCACCGTCCTCACCCGAGCGCCGGCCGTTCGCCTCGCCGGATCGCTTCCTGCGGAACCACCCCATGATCTGCCCCTCCTACCACCGTTCCGGCGGTTCGACGAATGCCCTGCCCAGATCGCGGGTCAGCGCCAACGCGCGGCGCAGCCAGCCTCCCGTCGCACCGGCGAGCCCGCACGTCGGGGTCACGAGCGCACGCTCGGCCAGGATCGACCGGTTGAACCCGAGCCGGTCGACCAGATCGAGCGCAGGCCGTGCCACACGGGACAGATCCGGCCACACGGCGGGTGGCTCGGCGGGGATCAGCCCGAGCCCCAACTGCACGCCCGCGTCCCACGTCTCGCCGAGCTCGTCGAGCAGACTGCCCGGGGCGCCGTCGAGCAACGTCGCGTCGAGGGCGATGGCGTGCGCACCCGCGGCGCGCAACAGCGCCACCGGAGGCCTGCGCGCGCAGCAGTGCACGACGACCGGGTTGCCGGTGATCTCGGCCGTGCGCGAGATGACGTGGTGCAGCAGTTCGCGCGCCTCGGGTTCGGGGACCGCGTCGACCGTGCCGTAACCGGACGGCGTCGGCAGTGCACCGGCCAGCACGTCCGGCAGCGTCGGCTCGTCGAACTGCACGACGACGCCCGCACCGGTCCGCTGTGACAGCTCGGCCACGTGCGCGGCGATCCCTTCGAGCAGGGACTCGACGACGTCGTGCGTCGCCCCGTGGTCGGTCAGCACCCGGCGCCCGCGGGCGAGCTCGATACCGGCTGCGGTCGTCCACGGCCCGGCGACCTGCGTCTTCACCGCCCACGGCGTGGCACCCGCATGCTGGGCGGCCTCGGTGACCGCGTCGATGTCCCAGCGCCGCAGATCGACCGCCCGCCGGTGGTGCCGCCCGGGACGAGCGGCGATCCGGTACGCCGTCGGCACGACGTCCACCGCGATGTCCACGAGCATGCCCGCGGTCCGCCCCAGCAGGTCGGCGCCCACCCCGCGGTCGGGAAGTTCCGGTACATGGGGAAGGTCGGGCAGTTCCCCGAACACGATCGCCGCCGCCTCGGCGATGTCCGTGCCCGGCATCGATCCGATCCCCGTCGCCACGCCGCTAGGCCACACTCGCTGTTCCACGGTCCCGATTGTTTCCCATCGGCCCGACGGCGTGTCCCGGGCACCCGGCGTGTCACCGCGGGGCCGCCGTCACAACGGATCAGTGCGGAGTCAGCAGCTCCGCGAGCCGCTCGGCACCCGGCGACTCGACCGGGAAGTGACCGGCCGCCTCGAGCGGCACGTACTCCTTCGACGCGGCGATCCGGTCGAAGAACCGCAGGCTCAGCGCCGCGGGCGTCCAGCGGTCGTCGGCGGGGTGGGCCAGCACCACGTGCGGCCCCGTCGCCACTTCCGGTTCGACGGCGGGCGCCGACTCGAAGAAGCTCCGGAAGAAACCGAGCGGCATCCGGTTGCCGCCGCCCCGCCGGTCCGCCAGCACGACGTCGACCAGCTCAGGGTCGTTGGCGATGCCGCGCATGTTGGTGAGCCACCGCAGCGGCACTGCGGCACCGGCCAGCGGCCCCGCGGAGACCCGCAACAGTGGCCCCGCAGCCGCGCCCAGCCAGGGATGGCGGGCCGCGGCCCTGCGCGCCTCGGCATCCCGCGGGTCGAGCAGGCACGTAACGATCAGCCGGTCCACACCACACGTGCGCGTGGCGGCCTCGTACGCGACCATCCCGCCCATGCTGGCGCCGATCAGCCACAGTGGACCGTCGTGCGTTTCCCGTTCGGCGGACGTCAATGCGCAGGCCACCTCGATCCAATCGGCATAGCGGACCGCCGACCGGTCGGGCACGCGGGTGTCGCCGTACCCGGGCAGGTCCGGGACCACGACGTGAACCCCGCGCCGGGCCGCGAGCGCCGCGTACGGCCACATCAGCGCGGCGTGCCCGCCCGCACCGTGGAAGGCGACCGCCCTCACCGGCGCGTCCGGATCGCCGACCCGCTCCACGTGGACGTCCGCCCCGCGCCAACGCCACCACGTCGACTCGCGGCGCGGCGGCGGCTCCGCGCGCAGTTCGGAGGGCAGGAAACGACGGTAGGCTTCGTGCATACACCCATCCCAGCCCCCGCTCGCGGTGCGGGACAACTCGCGTTGGGACCGCCATGGACACACCCAGAAAACGCCCACGCCAGCAGCGATCCCGGTTCACGGTCGACGCCGTACTCGAAGCGGCTGCTCAGGTTTTCGAGCGCGAAGGCATGGCGGCGACCACCAATCGCATCGCCGAACGCGCCGGGTTCTCCATCGGCACGCTGTATCAGTACTTCCCCAACAAGGTCGCCTTGCTGGGCGCGCTGGCCGAACGGCATATCAAGGACGCGGCCGCCGGCCTGCACGTCACGTTCTCCGAACTCGACGACTCCCGACCGGGCTGGGAGGACACCGTCCGGGCGCTCACGGCGACGCTGGCGGCGCTGCACGCCGACCGGCCGCGGCTGCACACCGTGCTGTACGACCTGGCTCCACGCGTGCCCGAGGGCGTGGCAAGCCTGCACGCACTCCCGCGCCGAGACCACGACCGCCCTCGCCCGGCACGTGCGCCGCTGCGGAGTCGCCCCCGTCGGTGTCGGTGTCGGTGTCGGTGTCGGTGGCGGTGACGGTGACGGTGACGGTGACGGTGGCGGTGACGGTGACGGTGGCGGTGGCGGTGACGGTGGCGGTGTCGGTGAGCAGGAGCAGGCGGATCACACGGCGGCGCTGTTGGTGCAGACCGCCGAGATCACCCTCCACCGCATCGTGCTCGCCGACACCACTTCCGGCACCGGCGCCGGCGACGTGGCCGCACGTCTCGCCGAGACGCTGCTGGCCCTCGTCCCTGCGCCTATCCGCTGAAGCGGTCGCGGAGTTCCCGTTTGAGGATCTTGCCGGACGCGTTGCGCGGCAGATCGTCGACGAAATGCACCTGCTTGGGCACCTTGAACGCCGACAACCGGTCCTTGACCCACTGCGTCAGCTCGTCCTCGTCGGGCCGGCCGTCGTCCTTGGGAACCACGACCGCGGTGACGGCCTCGATCCACTTCTCGTCGGGAAGGCCCACCACGGCCACTTCGCCAACCGACGGGTGCGTGTACAGCGCGTCCTCGACCTCACGCGAGGCCACCATGACACCGCCGGTGTTGATGACGTCCTTGATGCGGTCGACGACGAAGATGTAGCCCTCCTCGTCCACCCGCACCAGGTCACCCGAGTGGAACCATCCCCCGCCCTCATCGGCGGGAACGCCTCCTCCCCCACCGGCTACGCCCTGATCGGCGGGGGCACCCCCTCCCCCACCGGCTACGCCCCCATTGGCGGGGGCACCCCCACCGCCGCCGAAGACCTCGTCGGTCTCCTCCGGCTTGTCCCAGTAGCCGAGGCACAACTGCGGGGACCGGTAGACGATCTCGCCCTCGCCACCGGGCGGGACGTCGCCTCCCTCGGCGTCGACGACCCGCGCCTCGACGAACAACACGGGACGGCCCGCGGACTCGGGACGCGTGTCGTGGTCCTCGGGGCGCAACACGGTGGCGAGTGGGCCGATCTCCGACTGACCGAAACAGTTGTAGAACCCGAGCTCCGGTAGCTTCTCGCGAAGGCGCTGCAGGATCGGGCCGGGCATGATCGAGGCACCGTAGTAGGCCTTGCGCAGCGCCGACAGGTCGCGCGTGCCGAAGTCCGCGTGGTTGGCCAGCGCGACCCACAGCGTCGGCGCGGCGAAGAACGCCCCGTGCCGGTCCTCGGCCATCCGGCGCAGGATGTCGGCGGGGTCGGGTGTCTCGACGATCGTGTTGGACGCGCCCACCGCCAGCCAGGGCATGAGGAACACGTGCATCTGCGCCGAGTGGTACAGCGGCATGACGTGCAGCGGTTCGTCGTCGGCGGAAAGGTCGAGATCGACGATGCACGAGAGGTACTCGTGCACGAGCGCGCGGTGCGTCATCATCGCGCCCTTGGGCCGCGACGTCGTCCCGGAGGTGTAGAGCAACTGGGCGAGATCGGTGTCGGCGACCTTGGTGCCGAGTTGGGCCCCGGAGTCCGGAACGTCTCCGGTGCTCGCGACGGCCAACAGCGAGTCGTCGGCGTCGCGCAGCGCCACGATGCGTTCGACGTCGAGGTCGAGGGCGTCGAGGTTGGCGCGCAGCGCCGGATCGGTCAGCACCATCCGGCTGCCGGACTGGGTGATCAGGTAGGCGAGCTCGTCACCGGTGAGGTTGTAGTTGACGGGCACGTGCACCAGTCCCGCGCGGGCGCAGGCGAGGAATCCGATGAGGAAGGCGTCGGAGTTCTTGCCGTACGCGGCGACGCGGTCACCGTGGTTCAGGCCCAGCGAGAGCAGGTGCGCGGCGACGCGCGTGACGGCGGCGTCCAACTCGGCGTAGGTCCACGTGCGGTCGGCGAACCGGATCGCCACGCGGTGGGGCGTCCGCGAAGCGCTGCGCCGTGGGATGTCGGCGATCGTGCTGGAACGGATACCGCTCGCCGCGACACCGTTCACTGCAGTGGTGTTCGCGGCGGCAGTGTTCGCGGCGGCGGGCCCTGCGTTCGACATTGAACTCCTCCGTGATCGCGACGCGTTCGACCTGCGTCGTCGCCGCGATCCTCCCCCAGCTGCATGAGCCGTTCAACAGCCGCGTGTCCTGCACTCAGCACCACGTGTCCTGCGCTCAGCACCGCGTGTCCAGGACACGATCCCCGGGGATTACGCCGTGGCGGAGATCTTCGCGCTGCCGAGGACGACGTCGCCCGCCTCGGCATCGGGGCTGTAGAGAACCGCGACCTGCCCCGGGGCGACGCCGGTCAGCGGTTCCCGCAGTGACATCCGCACCGCGTCCCCGTCGGAGTCGACCTCGGCCACGGCGGGAGCCATGCCGCCGTGCGCGCGCACCTGCACGACGCATTCGGTCGGGCCGGTCAGCGGCTGCTCGGACGGCCAGATCGCACGGTCGGCGTCGATCGTCGACACGGACAGTTCCTGCGACGAACCGACCTTCACCGTTCCGGACACCGGCTCCAACGACAGCACGTACCGCGGCTTGCCGTCGGCCGCGGGCGCGTCGATGCCGAGGCCCTTGCGCTGGCCGACCGTGAAGCCGTGCACACCGGTGTGCCTGCCCAGCACGGCACCGGTCTCGGCGTCAACGAGGTCACCGGGGCGCTCGCCGAGGCGGTTCTCGAGGAACTTCTTCGTGTCACCGTCGGGGATGAAGCAGATGTCATGGCTGTCCGGTTTTTCGGCGACGGCCAGTCCTCGCTCGGCGGCCTCCTCACGCACGTCGGGCTTGCGCGAGGAGCCGAGCGGGAACATCGCGTGCCGCAGCTGCTCCGGTGTCAGCGAGGCCAGCACGTACGACTGGTCCTTGTGGTCGTCGGCGCTGCGGCGCAGCTCCGGCACGCCATCCACAACGGACAGCCGGGCGTAGTGCCCGGTGCACACCGCGTCGAAGCCCAGCGCGATCGCCTTCTCCAGCAGCGCCTCGAACTTGATCTTCTCGTTGCAGGTGACGCACGGATTGGGGGTGCGCCCTGCGGCGTACTCGCCGACGAAGGTCTCCACGACCTCCTCGGTGAACCGCTCGGCGAAGTCCCAGACGTAGAACGGGATGCCGAGGATGTCGGCGGCGCGGCGGGCGTCCCGCGAGTCCTCGATGGTGCAGCATCCTCGCGCGCCCGTGCGGAGCGTGCCGGGTTTGGCCGACAGCGCCAGGTGCACACCCGTCACGTCGTGCCCGGCCTCGACGGCACGCGCCGCCGCCACCGCCGAGTCCACGCCCCCGCTCATCGCGGCCAGTACGCGCATCGGCTCATGCCTCCTGCTTCTGCTTGCGCATGCCGGCGAGGCCCGCCTGGCGTGCCCTGTCGACCGCTCCACGCAGCTCCCGCGCCAGCGCGTCGACGTCGTCCTGGGTGGATGTGTGACCCAGCGAGAACCGCAGCGAACCGCGGGCCGCCGAGGCGTCGGCGCCCATCGCGGTGAGCACGTGGCTCGGTTCGGCCACGCCGGCGGTGCACGCCGAGCCGGTGGAACACTCGATGCCCTTCGCGTCCAACAGCATCAGCAGGCTGTCGCCCGCGCAACCGGGGAACGTGAAGTGCGCGATGCCCGGCAGCCGATCGGCCGAATCGGCGGGCAGACCGTTCAGCACGGCGTCCGGCACCGCCGAGCGCACGGCGGTGATCAGTTCGTCGCGGAGCTTGACGGTGCGCTCGGCGACCTCCCGGCGGTGTTCGACGGCGACCCGCACCGCCGTGGCGAAGGCGTGGATGCCGGGCACGTCGAGCGTGCCGGACCGCACCTCACGCTCCTGGCCGCCACCGTGCAGCAGCGGGACGGCCGGGGTCGACCGGTCCAGCAACAGCGCGCCGACGCCGTACGGCCCGCCGATCTTGTGACCGGTCAGGGTCAGTGCCTGGGTCCCCGAGGCGGCGAAGCCGACCTCCACGCCTCCGACGGCCTGCACCGCGTCCGTGTGCAGCGGCACGTCGTACTCGGCGCAGACGGCCGCGAGCTCGGCGATCGGGTTGACGGTGCCGACCTCGTTGTTCGCCCACATCACGGTGGCGAGGGCGATGTCGGAGTGGCCCTGCTCGAACGCGGCCCGCAGCATCTCCGGACGCACGCGCCCGTGGTCGTCGACCTCGAGCCACGTCAGCTCGGCGCCCTCGTGATCGGCCAACCAATGGACGGCGTCGAGCACGGCGTGGTGCTCGACGGCACTGACCAGGATCCGCCGGCGCGCGGGGTCGGCGTCCCTGCGCGCCCAGAAGGTGCCTTTGACGGCGAGATTGTCGCTCTCCGTCCCACCACCGGTGAAGATCACCTCGGACGGCCTGGCGTCGAGCGCCTCGGCCACGACTTCCCTGGCCTCCTCGGCGACGCGGCGTGCACGGCGGCCCGAGGAATGCAGCGATGACGCGTTGCCCACGGTGGACATCGCGTCACTCATCGCCGCAATGGCGTCCGGCAACATGGGGGTGGTCGCCGCATGGTCGAGGTAGGTCATCGCCATTCCAGGGTAGTCGGGCCCTCACGGCGAACGCTGCGGCGTCGCTCACGAGCGCTCGCCCTCCCGCCGCGCACCGGCCAGCGCACCGCCGACGGCCGCCAGCACCGTCAGCGACGCGGCGAGCACCACGATCGGCGTGCCGGGGGCGGCCGCGGAGCCGAGCGCGCCGAGCAGCACCCCGCCGAAGCCGATGACCAGCGCCGATGTCACCCAGTCACCGAGCTGCATGGCCGAGCTGGCGAAGCCGCGTTCCGACTCGTCGGCGCGCCGCAACATCAGGACCTGCACCGACGGGTACGCCATGCCCATTCCCGCCCCGCCGACGATCGCCGCCGCGAACGCCACCCATCCGGGGCATCCCGGCAGCGCGACGCAGCCGAACATCGCCACCCCGGCCCCGACCAGGGCGAACCCCGCCCGCACCAGCCGGTCGCGGTCCCAGTGCGGGAACCGCCCCTGCAGGGCCGATCCCAGCGACCAGCTCAGCGCCGTGACGGTCAGCGGCAACCCGGCCAGGGCGGGGCCGTAGCCGTGCACCCCGGTCATCGTCAGGGGCAGGAACGCCTCCATGCCGGCGAACGTGCCCGCCAGCAACGCCCGCGACCGCACCAGTCCACCCAGTCCGCCCCTGCCGGTGACCGTCCCGGCGGGCAGCAGCCTGCGCAACGCGAGCCCGACCGCGGCCAGTCCCGCCGCACCGTAGGCGAGCGCGAACCCGGACGGGTGCTGGGACGCCCAGGTCAGCGCGGCAACCCCCACGGCGGCCGCGACGGCGGCGGGCACGCTCGCCGCACGGCTGCGCGGCGGCGGACGGTAACCGGCGACACTGCGCACCACCGGCACCAGTAGGGCAAGACCCACGAGCACGAGCGGGACCAGTCCGTGGAACACCCACCGCCACCCGACGGTGTCGGTCACCAACCCCGCCACGGACGGCCCGATCACGGCGGGCAGCACCCACGCGGCCGCGTTGGCCGCGTAGATCACCGGGCGTTCGGCATCGGTGAACACGAGCGCGATCAGCAGCGACGTGGCGACCAGCACGGTTCCCGTCCCGAGGCCCTGCAGGAAGCGCCCGGCCAGCAGCACGGCCATGTTCGGTGCGAACCCGGCCGCCAGCAGGCCCACCAGGAACACCACCGGCCCGCCGAGCAGCGAGGGAACCGGACCGCGCCGGTCGCACACGCGCCCGGACAGCACCGTCGCCACCACGCTGGCGACCAGGAACGTCGTGAACGGCCACGAGTACAGCGTCCCGCCGTCGAGGTCGGCGACCATCGTCGGCATCGCGGTGGCCACGCCGAGGTTCTCGAACGCCATCAGCGTGACGAGCAGCAGCACGCCTGCGGTGGTTGTCCGGCGTTCGGGACTCCAGAGCACGCTCCGGCGCCGAGGTCGTGTCCGTCCTGGCCGCAGCTCCGGGGAGTCCGGATGCGGCGACGGCGGATGCGGGGAGCCCTGGTGTGCGGGGTCCGGGCTCTGCGGCTCCGGCGCGGTCGTCGTCATGCCGGCAACGATGCAACCTCGAGCGCGCTGGAGGTCCAGCGTCGAGCTCCCTCGGCCGCGAACCGGCCGCGGCGGGCACCTGAATCACCGAAATCGCTCGTACGGCCGCATGTGCCGTCGTAGCCTGCGCGGGTGGACACCTTCCCCGTCGCGGCGGCGTGCGCCCGCGAAGGCCTCGCCGATCTTCCGGTGCAGCCGTTCCCCACCGGTTCGCTGCCCGTCTTCGCGGTCGGCGACGCGCTCGTACTCAAGGCCTACCCGGCCGACGACGTCGACGAGGCGCTGACCGAACTGGCGGCTCTCACGGCGCTGGACGGGACACTCGACGTCGCGACTCCCCGCGTCGAGGGCGAGGGAGAGCTCGACGAGTGGCGCTACGTCCTCATGCGGCGACTTCCGGGCGTGGATCTCCCGACGGCATGGCCTGCCATGTCCACATCGGACCGCGTACGCCTGATGCGCCGCCTCGGCGGGCTGCTGGCGCAGCTCCACGCCGTCCCGCCGCCGGACCTGTGGCCCGCCGACTGGTCGCGGTTCCTGTCCGGCCGCCGCAGCGAGGTGATGGCCCACCAGTCCGGGCTCGGCCTTGCCGAGGACTGGCGCGCGCAGATACCGGAGTTCCTCGACGACGTCGACCTGGGCGACCCGGACCCGGTGTTGCTGCACACCGAGGTCATGCCGGAGCACGTGTTCGTCGACCCCGACACATTCGTTCCCACGGGACTGCTCGACTTCGAACCCGCGATGCGGGGCGCGCCGGAGTACGAGTTCTCGGCCGTCGGCGTGTTCCTCACCGCGGGCGACACGGGCCTGCTGCGGGAGCTGCTGCTCGGGTACGGCTACGACGCGGCCGAGCTCGACGAGGACCTGGCACGCCGCCTGCTGGCGTACACCGTGCTGCACCGGTACTCGAACCTGTCGTCGTACCTGCAGCTGCTACCCGCCCCGGACACCCCGACGCTGCCGTCGCTGGCACGCCGGTGGTTCCTGCCGACCTGAACCGGCACCCGGCTCCTTCACTCGACCGGCGGACGCCGACTCAGTGGTTGATCAGTGGGCACCGGGGTGCGAGGCTCGGATCCGTCCGCAACGGAGCGCGACGCGGCTGCCGACTGCCGCGCGACGAACCTGGAGCTCGCCGATGACACCCAGCTCGCCGAAAACCCAGTACCTGAACGAGACCGTCTTCACCTGGGGTGCGACGCCGCTGAAGTTCGGTGCGGGCGCCGTGGACGAGATCGGCTGGGACCTCGCGCAGCTGGGCGCCCGGCGCGTGCTGATCGTCACCGACCCGGACGTCGCCGCCACCGGCGTGCCGCAGCGCGTCGCCGACGCGGCGAAGGCGGGCGGGCTCACCGTCGAGATCTACGACCGCGTGCACGTCGAGCCGACCGACCGGAGCATCCGCGACGCGATCGACTTCGCGAGCGAGTCCACGTGGGACGGTTTCATCGGCGTCGGCGGCGGTTCGGCCATCGACACGGCCAAGGCGGTCAACCTCTTCACGACCTACCCGGCCGACCTCTACGACTACGTCAACAAGCCGATCGGACAGGGCAAGGCACCCGAGGGGCCGCTGAAGCCGCTCGTCGCGGTTCCGACCACGGCGGGCACCGGATCGGAGACGACGCCCGTGTGCGTCATGGACTTCCTCGATCTGCAGGTCAAGTCCGGTATCAGCCACTCCCACCTGCGGCCGAACCTCGCCGTGATCGACCCGCTGCTGACGCTGTCGATGCCGCCGGAGGTGACTGCGGCCAGCGGGATGGACGTGCTGTGCCACGCCCTCGAGTCGTACACCGCGCGCCCGTTCCACTCGTTCCCCAGGCACACGCCGGAGACGCGGGTGGCCTACAACGGCTCGAACCCCATCTCCGACGCCTGGACCGAGCAGGCGCTGCAGCTGCTGGCGCGCTCGTTCCGCAAGGCCGTCCTCAACGGTGGTGACCTCGAGGCCCGCACCGACATGATGCTCGCCGCGACGTTCGCGGGCATGGGCTTCGGCAACGCCGGCGTGCACGTGCCGCACGCGTGCGCGTATCCGATCGCGGGCCGGGTGCGCGAGTACCGGCCGGCCAACTATCCGCAGGACGCCGCACTCGTACCGCACGGCGAGTCCGTGTCGCTGACGGCACCGGCCGCGTTCCGCTTCACCTTCCCCACCGACCCGGGCAAACACCTGCGCGCGGCCGACATCCTCGATCCGCGCGCACAGCAGGCCACCGCCGACGACCGCCAGCGGCTGCCCGCGGCGCTGACCTCGCTGATGCGGGACATCGGCATCCCCAACGGCCTGTCCGGCGTCGGCTACGGCCGCTCCGACATCGGCGCGCTCGTGGAGGGCACGATGCAGCAGCAGCGACTGCTGGCCGTGGCACCCCGCACGGTGCGTGAGGAGGACGTCGAAGCGGTTCTCACCGAGTCGCTCGAGAATTGGTAGGCCCGCGGCGCCTACGGTGGGCGCCGTGAGCGATCCCGTCAACGAAGCCGCCGTAACGCCCACCGACCCGCCCCGGCCCGACGCGCCGCAGCCCGGCACGGCACGGGCCGACGCCGAGTGGCTCGCCGCCCGGCTCCGCGCCGCGGTGACCGGCGACGTCGAGGCCGATCCGACCGCGCGCGCCGTGTTCAGCATGGACGCGTCGAACTACCGGCACGTACCACGCGCCGTGGTGTTCCCGCGCGACGCCGACGACGTGCGCGCCGCGTTGCGAGTGTGCCGGGAACTCGGCGTCCCGATCACCGCACGCGGGGCGGGCACGAGCATCGCGGGGCAGGCCGTCGGCGAGGGCGTCGTCCTCGACCACACGCGATACATGAACCGCATCCTCGACATCGACCCCGAGGCGCGGACGGCGCGGGTGCAGCCCGGTGTCGTGCTCGACGCGCTGCGCACCGAAGCGGCCCGGTACGGGCTCACGTTCGGGCCGGACCCGTCGACGCACAGCCGCTGCACGCTCGGCGGCATGATCGGCAACGACTCGTGCGGTTCGCACTCGGTGGCCTGGGGCCGCACGACGCACAACGTCGTCGCGCTGGACGTACTGGCCGCCGACGGCACGCCGATGACGTTCGGCCCCGGCGAGGCACCCGACAACGCCCACACGCGGGCGCTGCGGGCACTCGTCGACGACAACCTGGCCACGATCCGACAGGGTTTCCCGGCGCTGCCCCGCCGCGTGTCGGGCTACGCGCTGGACCGGCTGCTGCCCGAGAACGGCTTCGACGTCGCCCGCGCGCTCGTCGGCAGCGAGGGCACCTGCGCGCTGCTCACCGAGGCGACGGTGCGCCTGGTTCCCGCACCTGCCGTGCGTGTACTGCTCGTCGCCGGATACGCCGACGACGTGGCCGCCGCCGACGCCGTGCCGCACGCCCTGCCGCTGGAACCCCTCACGCTGGAGGGCATGGGCTCGGACATGATCGACGCCCTGCTGGTGCGTGGCCGCAGGCCCGCCGCGCTCGACCGGCTGCCCGAGGGCGGCGGGTGGCTGTTCGTCGAGATCGGCGGGGACGACCTCCCGGACGCGCGAGCGCGGGCCGAGCGGGTCGCGGCCACGCTGACCGCGGAGACGGGCGCGACGACGTCGATCGCCGACGATCCGGCCGATCAGAAGCAGCTGTGGTCGATCCGCGAGGCCGCGTCGGGGATCGCGACGCGCATCCCGACGCCGGAGGGCAGCGCCGAGGCGTGGCCGGGCTGGGAGGACGCCGCGGTGCCGCCGGAGCGGCTCGGCGCCTACCTGCGCGAGTTCCGGCGGCTGCTCGCGGACCACGGGCTGCGCGGCATTCCCTACGGGCATTTCGGCGAGGGCTGTGTCCACGTGCGCATCGACTTCACGCTCACCGACGACGCAGGGCGCGCGCGGTTCCGCTCGTTCATGGAGGACGCGGGCGACCTCGTCGTCGCGCACGGGGGTTCGCTGTCCGGTGAGCACGGGGACGGGCAGGCCCGTGCGGAACTGCTGCCGCGCATGTACTCGCCGGAGATCCTGCGCCTGTTCGAGGCGTTCAAGGCGATCTGGGATCCCGGCGACCTGCTGAACCCCGGCGTGCTGGTGCGCCCGCGCCCGATGGACGCCGACCTGCGGTTCGACGGTCCGGTGCGCGAGCTGCCGCTCACGCTGAAGTACCCGCACGACGGCGGCAGTCTCGCCGTCGCGGCGCGCCGCTGCGTCGGCGTCGGCAAATGCATCGACACCTCCACCGGCGTGATGTGCCCGAGCTACATGGCCACGGGCCGCGAGGAGCACTCCACGCGCGGGCGCGCCAGGTTGCTGTCGGAGATGATGCGCGGCGACACGATTCCCGACGGCTGGCGATCGGCCGAGGTGCGCGATGCGCTCGACCTCTGCCTGGCGTGCAAGGGATGCCTGTCCGACTGTCCGGTCAATGTGGACATGGCTTCGTACAAGGCGGAGTTCCTGCACCAGCACTACCGGCGCCGGGTCCGGCCCGCGGCGCACTACTCGCTCGGGTTCCTGCCCCTGTGGTCGCGCCTCGCCTCGGTGGCGCCTTGGGCGGCCAACGCGGTGCTCGGCTCACGGCGCCTGTCGCGGGCACTGACCCGGCTCGGCGGCATCGCACCGCAACGGTCGCTGCCCCGCTTCGCCCGTCGCACGCTGCGCAAACGCCTGCGCACCCGCGCGGAATCCGTGCCGGCCACCTTCACCCGCCCGCGGGTGGTGCTGTGGCCCGACACGTTCACCGACCACTTCTCCCCCGACATCGGCCTCGCCGCCGCTCGCGTACTCGACCACGCGGGTTTCGACGTCGTGCTGCCGCGTGCATCGGTCTGCTGTGGTCTGACGTGGATCTCCACCGGGCAGCTCGGTGTCGCCCGCACCGTGCTGCGGAGGACGCTGAAGATCCTCGGCCCGGAGATCGCTGCGGGCACGCCGATCGTCGCGCTGGAACCGAGCTGCCTGGCCGTGCTGCGCCACGACATCCACGACCTGTTCGAGCCCGCCGAGATCGACGGCGGCACCGGCGACGGGATCAACGCCCTCACACTGGCCGAGTTCCTCGAGCGGTACGCACCCGACGTTGACTTCCCCGAGCTCGACCCCGACGGGCCCGTGCCTGCCATCACGCAGCAGCACTGCCACCAGCACGCCGTTGCGGGCAACGCCGCCGACCAGCGGGTGCTGGCCGGGGCCGGGATCTCCTGCCGCACGCTCGACTCCGGCTGCTGCGGACTGGCCGGCAACTTCGGGATGGAGCGCGGCCACTACGACGTCTCCGTCGCCGCCGCCGAGCGGGCGCTCGTCCCCGAGGTCGAAGCCGCGTCCGACGACACGCTCGTGCTCGCCGACGGCTTCAGCTGCCGTACCCAGATCGCCGACCTCACGTCACGGCGCGCACTGCACCTGGCCGAGATCCTCGACCGCGCCCTGCACTCCCGTCGTGGCCGGTCGTCCCTGTGATCGGAACGACCGGCTTGCCGGCAGCCGCCCCCGACCCGGAATGTGAGCCCATGAACGCCATCGACGCCGCCACCGTCGGAGACCTCGCGAAACGCCTGCGGCAGGCCTACGAGACCGGCACCCCCATCGATCCGATCGTGGAGGAGCGACCGGATCTGACGATCACCGACGCGTACCGGATCCAGCAGGAACAGGTCCGCGGCTGGGTCGAGGCCGGCGAGATCGTCAAGGGCCACAAGGTCGGCCTGTCCTCGCCTGCGATGCAGCAGCAGATGGGGGTCGACCAGCCCGACTTCGGCCATCTCACGAGTGGCATGTTCCACCTCGAGCACCAGCCGATCACGGCGCCGTTCCTGCAGCCTCGCATCGAGCCCGAGGTGGCGTTCGTCCTCGGCAGGGAACTGACGGGACCGGGCGTCACGGTGGCCGACGCGGCGAGGGCGGTCGAGTTCGTGCTGCCCGCGCTGGAGATCGTCGACTCCCGTATCCGGGACTGGCGCATCTCCATCATCGACACGGTGGCCGACAACGCCTCGTCCGGAGGTGTGGTGCTCGGCACGAAGCCGACTCCGCTGTCGGCCGTCGACCTGC
The DNA here is from genome assembly GCF_014195435.1 of Prauserella sediminis. Lineage (NCBI taxonomy): Bacteria > Bacillati > Actinomycetota > Actinomycetes > Pseudonocardiales > Pseudonocardiaceae > Prauserella > Prauserella sediminis. The sequence continues at coordinate 476,538 of NZ_JACIBS010000001.1, forward strand.
GGCTGATGGGCTGCACCCTGCAGCGCTCGGGCGAGCTGCTGGCCACCGGCACGGGCGGTGCTGTGCTGGGTTCACCGCTCAACGCCCTCGTGTGGCTGGCCAACACGATCGGGCCGCTGGGCATTTCGCTCGAACCGGGACACGTGGTGCTGCCGGGAACGATGACGCAGGCCTTCTTCGTGCATCCAGGCGAGACGATCGTGGCCCACATGGACGGTCTCGGGGATGTCACGGCGACCTTCGGCCCCGAGTCGGCGTGATCGTGGTCCGCACCTGCCGAAATCACCATCGTCGTCGCAGGTCACAGCAGAAGTTGCGGAATCGACCAGTTGACTTCCCGGCCGTCAATCCCGCAGTGTTGTATCCCACGAGCGCTCACTGAGAAGTCCCTATAACGGCGATTTCACATTACTGTCATAAGACCGGCTAACCCCGGTATGTTCAGCGCGCGCCGCACGCTGGCAGGCGAACCCTGCCTGTGTACGGCGCGTGTCTGCGCACCAGCGCCGTTCGCCACCACGGACTGCGCGCCCGGCTCATCGGAGAGCCAACCAGGATCCACACAACGGCGTGTGGTCGACGCTTCGGTGCCATGCCCGCCGCCGGAAGGTGGACGGGACGCCATCGACGAGTCCCCTACTGACCATCGCACCACCAGGCCGCACCGTTAGCCGACCGGAACGCCCCGGCCGGCTGGCAGCGCGGCCTGGCTGTGCCGAGCCAAGGAGGGCGGCAAGCCGTGACCCGCCACGCCCCGCGTAAGCCGAACACCGGTCTCTACGACGAGCAGTACGAGCACGACGCCTGTGGCGTCGCTTTCGTCGCCGACCTGTCCGGCCGTCCCGACCACGAGATCGTCCGCCAAGCCCTGGTCGCCCTGAGCAACCTCGAACACCGTGGCGCGCGCGGCGCCGAAACCGAAACCGGCGATGGCGCAGGCATCCTGATCCAGATCCCGGACGCGTTCTTCCGCGAGGTCACCGACTTCGAACTGCCCGAACCCGGCACGTACGCCGCAGGCACCGCGTTCCTGCCGACCGACGAGGCCGCACGCGACAAGGCGATGTCGGCCATCGAGCGCATCGCAGCCGAGGAGCACCTCCGCGTGCTCGGCTGGCGCGACCTGCCGGTCCAGGCCGAGCACGTCGGCCCGAGCGCCCGCGAGGCGATGCCGTACTTCGCGCAGGTGTTCCTCGGCTCGCAGCGCGACGGGGACCACACCCTGACCGGCCTCGAACTGGAACGGGCCGCCTTCGTCGTGCGCAAGCGCGCGGAGCACCAGCTCGAAGAGTCCGGCGTGTACTTCCCGAGCCTGTCGGCGCGCACGATCGTCTACAAGGGCATGCTCACCGAGCCGCAGGTCCCGAAGTTCTTCCCGGACCTGACCGACGAGCGTGTCGTGAGCGCGATCGGCCTCGTGCACTCGCGGTTCTCCACGAACACCTTCCCGTCGTGGCCGTTGGCACACCCGTACCGCTATGTGGCGCACAACGGCGAGATCAACACGCTCAAGGGCAACCGCAACTGGATGGACGCCCGCGAGTCCCAGCTCGACACCGACCTCATCCCCGGACCGCTGCGCCGGATCTACCCGGTGATCACGCGCGGCGCAAGCGACTCGGCCTCGTTCGACGAGGTGCTCGAGATGCTGCATCTGGGCGGCCGGTCACTGCCGCACGCGGTGCTGATGATGATCCCGGAGGCGTGGGAGAACCACGCCGAGATGGACCCGGCGCGCCGCGCGTTCTACGAGTTCCACGCCACGATGATGGAGCCGTGGGACGGCCCTGCCCTGGTGTCGTTCACCGACGGCACGCAGATCGGCGCCGTGCTCGACCGCAACGGGCTGCGGCCCGCGCGGTACTGGATCACCGACGGCGGTCTCGTCGTACTGGCCAGTGAAGCGGGCGTGCTCGAGCTGGACCAGGCGTCGATCGTGCGCAAGGGCAGGCTCGAACCGGGCCGCATGTTCCTCGTCGACACGGCCGAGGGCCGGATCATCGACGACGAGGAGGTCAAGGGCCAGCTCGCGGCCGAGAACCCGTACGCCGAGTGGCTCGAGGCGGGCCGGCTGAAGCTCGACGACCTGCCCGAGCGCGAGCGTGAGGTGCCCACGCACGCCTCGCTCGTGCGCAGGCAGCAGGCGTTCGGTTACACGGCCGAGGAGCTGGACGTGCTGCTCGAGCCGATGGCGCGCTCGGGTGCCGAGCCGATCGGGTCGATGGGTAACGACTCCCCGGTGGCGCCGCTCTCGAGCGGCCAGCGCCCGATCTTCGACTACTTCACGCAGCTGTTCGCCCAGGTGACGAACCCGCCGCTGGACGCGATCCGCGAGGAGCTCGTCACGGCGCTGGGCACGCAGCTCGGTTCGGAGCCGAACCTGCTCGAAGCCGGCCCCGAACACGCACGCAAGATCGTGCTGCCGTTCCCGGTGCTGGACAACGACGACCTGGCGAAGCTGGTTCACGCCAACGACGACGGCAACCTGCCCGAGTTCTCGTCGCACACGGTGCACGGCACCTACGAGGTCGCCGGCGGCGGCGAGGCACTGCAGCACAGGCTGGACGAGATCCGCGCTGAGGTGTCCGAGGCGATCGCCGACGGTGCGCGGTTGATCGTGCTGTCGGACCGCGGCGTGGACGCAGGCCACGCGGCGATCCCGTCGCTGCTGCTGACCGGCGCGGTGCACCACCACCTGGTGCGCGAGAAGAGCCGCACCCAGGTCGGGCTGATCGTCGAGTCCGGCGACGCCCGCGAGGTGCACCACATCGCGCTGCTCATCGGTTACGGCGCCGCGGCGGTGAACCCGTACCTGGCGATGGCCACCGTCGAGGAGCTCGCCGAACAGGGCCGCGTTCCCGGCGTCACCGCCAAGGACGCGACCAGCAACCTCATCAAGGCACTCGGCAAGGGCGTCCGCAAGACGATGTCGAAGATCGGTGTGTCCACGGTGGCCTCGTACACCGGCGCGCAGATCTTCGAGGCGATCGGTCTCGGCTCCGAGGTCGTCGACACGTGCTTCACCGGCACCACGTCGCGGCTCGGCGGCGTCGGGTTCGACGTGCTGGCCCGCGAGGTCACCGAGCGGCACCGGCGCGCCTTCCCCGCCGACGACGTGCGGCCGAACCACCGCGAACTCGCCACCGGCGGCGACTACCAGTGGCGCCGCGAGGGCGAACCGCACCTGTTCAACCCGCAGACGGTGTTCAAACTGCAGCACTCCACGCGGTCGGGCAAGTACGAGATCTTCAAGGAGTACACCCAGGCCGTGGACGAGCAGGCCGAGCAGCTGATGACGCTGCGCGGGCTGTTCAAGTTCAAGGAGGGCGAGCGCCCGCCGGTGCCGATCGAGGAGGTCGAACCGGTCTCGGAGATCGTGAAGCGGTTCGCGACGGGCGCGATCTCGTACGGGTCGATCTCGGCCGAGGCGCACGAGACCCTCGCGATCGCCATGAACCGGCTGCAGGGCAAGTCCAACACCGGTGAGGGCGGCGAGGACCCCGAGCGCCTGTACGACCCGGAGCGCCGCAGCGCGATCAAGCAGGTCGCGAGTGGACGGTTCGGCGTGACGAGCGAGTACCTGGTCAACGCCGACGACATCCAGATCAAGATGGCGCAGGGCGCCAAGCCCGGCGAGGGCGGCCAGCTGCCCGGCGGCAAGGTGTACCCGTGGATCGGCAAGACCCGGCACTCGACGCCGGGGGTCGGGCTCATCTCCCCGCCGCCGCACCACGACATCTACTCGATCGAGGACCTCAAGCAGCTGATCCACGACCTGAAGAACGCCAACCCGGCCGCGCGCATCCACGTGAAGCTCGTGTCCGAGGTCGGCGTCGGCACGGTCGCCGCGGGTGTGTCGAAGGCGCACGCCGACGTCGTGCTGATCTCCGGTCACGACGGCGGCACCGGCGCGTCCCCGCTGTCGTCGATCAAGCACGCCGGCGGGCCGTGGGAGCTGGGCCTGGCCGAGACGCAGCAGACGCTGCTGTCGAACCGGCTGCGCGACCGGATCGTGGTGCAGACCGACGGCCAGCTCAAGACCGGCCGTGACGTGCTCATCGCCGCCCTGCTGGGTGCCGAGGAGTTCGGCTTCGCGACCGCACCGCTGGTGGTGTCGGGCTGCATCATGATGCGCGTCTGCCACCTGGACACCTGCCCGGTCGGCGTGGCCACGCAGAACCCCGCGCTGCGGGAGAAGTTCAGCGGCAAGGCCGACTACGTGGTGAACTTCTTCGAGTTCATCGCCCAGGAGGTGCGCGAGTACCTGGCGGCGCTGGGCTTCCGGTCGATCGCCGAGGCCGTCGGGCACGCGGAGCTGCTCGACACCCGCGACGCTGTCGACCACTGGAAGGCCGAAGGCCTCGACCTGTCGCCGATCTTCGAGGTGCCGGAGATCGAGCCGGGTGCCGCCCGGCACCAGGTCGTCGAGCAGAACCACGGTCTCGACTCCGCGCTCGACAACACACTGATCCAGCTGGCAGAGGGCGCGCTGCGGTCCGGCGACCGCGTGACGCTCGACCTGCCGGTGCGCAACGTCAACCGCACGGTCGGCACGATGCTCGGCCACGAGTTGACGAAGCAGTGGGGCGGCGAGGGCCTGCCCGACGACACGATCGACATCACGTTCACCGGCACGGCCGGTCAGGCGTTCGGTGCGTTCGTGCCGAAGGGCATCACACTGCGGCTGCTCGGTGACGGCAACGACTACGTCGGCAAGGGCCTGTCGGGCGGGCGCATCACGGTGCGGCCACCGCACGACTCACCGGTCGTGGCCGAGAACCACATCATCGCCGGCAACGTGATCGGCTACGGCGCCACGGGCGGCGAGCTGTTCCTGCGCGGCAAGGTCGGTGAGCGGTTCTGCGTGCGCAACTCCGGCGCGCTGGCCGTCGTCGAGGGTGTCGGCGACCACGGCTGCGAGTACATGACGGGCGGGCGCGTGGTCGTGCTCGGGAAGACGGGCCGCAACTTCGCGGCGGGCATGTCCGGCGGCGTTGCCTACGTGCTCGATCTCGACCCGATCCGCGTCAACGGTGAGATGGTCGACCTGGAAGGACTCGACGAGGAGGACGTCGAGGTCCTGCTCGAAGCCGTCGAGAAGCACTACACCGAGACCGGGTCGGCCGTGGCGCACGCGCTGCTCACCGATTGGGAGTCCGCACTGCCGCGGATCACGAAGGTCATGCCGAAGGACTACAAGCGTGTCCTGCAGGCCCGCGCTCAGGCCGAGCGCGACGGCAGGGACGTGAACGAGGCGATCATGGAGGCGGCTCATGGCTGACAATCGCGGAGTTTACGAAGCGGCAGCCATGAGCCCCGACCGGGCGTGGGTGTCCCACAAGACACAGGAGGCGGCTCATGGCTGACCCCAAGGGTTTTCTGAACACGAAGCGGGAGACGCCGAAGTCTCGTCCCGTCGACATCCGGATCAAGGACTGGCGTGAGGTCTACGAGGACTTCGAGCGCACCAAGCTCAAGGACCAGGCGGGCCGCTGCATGGACTGCGGCATCCCGTTCTGTCACCAGGGCTGCCCGCTGGGCAACCTGATTCCGGAGTGGAACACGCTGACGTGGCGCGACGACTGGGCCGACGCGATCGAGCGGCTGCACGCCACGAACAACTTCCCGGAGTTCACGGGCACGCTGTGCCCGGCGCCGTGCGAGACGGCGTGCGTGCTGGGCATCAACGACGACCCGGTGACGATCAAGCGCGTCGAGATCTCGATCATCGACCGCGCCTGGGAGGAAGGCTGGGTCACGCCGCAGCCGCCGACGACGAAGACGGGCAAGAAGGTCGCGGTCGTCGGCTCGGGTCCGTCGGGCCTGGCTGCCGCCCAGCAGCTGACGCGCGCCGGGCACGACGTGGTCGTACTCGAGCGGGCCGACGCGATCGGCGGACTGCTGCGGTACGGCATCCCCGAGTTCAAGATGGAGAAGCACCGTCTCGACCGGCGTCTCGACCAGATGCGCGCGGAGGGCACGGAGTTCCGCACCAACGTGAACGTCGGCGTGGACGTCACGGCCGACGAGCTGCGGTCGCAGTACGACGCGGTGGTGCTGGCAGGCGGGGCGACGGCATGGCGCGACCTGCCCGCTCCCGGCCGTGAGGCCACGGGTGTCTACCAGGCGATGGAGTACCTGCCGCCCGCGAACAAGGTGGCGAGCGGCGAGCTCGGCGCCTCGCCGATCGACGCGGCGGGCAAGGACGTCGTGGTGATCGGCGGCGGCGACACCGGCGCCGACTGTGTTGGCACGGCCCACCGGCAGGGTGCGAACTCGGTGACGCAGCTGGAGATCATGCCGAAGCCGCCGGAGTCGCGCTCGGAGGCGCACCCGTGGCCGACGTACCCGATGATCTACCGCGTCTCCTCGGCCCACGAGGAGGGCGGCGAGAGGCTGTACTCGGTGAACACGCAGGAGTTCGTCGCCGACGCCGACGGCAACCTGCAGGCGCTCCGGATCGTCGAGGTGCAGCGCGGCGAGAGCGGCGGGTTCGAACCGGTCGAGGGCACGGAGCAGGAGCTGCCCGCACAGCTGGTTCTGCTGGCGATGGGCTTCGTCGGGCCTGAGAAGCAGGGTCTGATCGAGGACCTGGGCGTCGAGCTGGACGAGCGCGGCAACGTGGCGCGGGACTCGGAGTTCAAGACGAGCCTGGACAACGTGTTCGTGGCCGGCGACATGGGCCGTGGGCAGTCGCTGATCGTGTGGGCGATCGCAGAGGGCCGGTCGGCGGCCGCGGGCGTCGACGCGTACCTCACCGACCGGGACATGCTCCCGGCGCCGATCGCGCCGACGGACCGTCCCATCTCGTAACAACCCCACAGCGTTCGACAACCACACGCGCGGGGTGGGCCGGCCCTCCGGCCCACCCCGCGCGTGTCCTGCATTCAGCACCGCGTGTCCTGCATCCGGCACCGCGTGCCCTGCGTTCGTGCACGCGAGGTGCGCTCTCCGTGCCCGTGTTGTCGATTCCGGGGACCGTGTTGCGGACTCCGGGCCCCCCAGATGCTCCCACCCGTCACGCTGGCGCGCGGCGGTGCTTTCGTGCTGCATCGGTCCCCGCATCCCTGTGTCGCAGCACGCACCCGGCGTCGCAGGTCTCGATTCGGCCACAGTGGACGCGCAAATGTTCAGCATGGCTCAACATCCGTGCCACTCGGCGGCCAACGGCGGCGACGAGACTGCGGCGCATGTCCCCTTCCGGAGTATCCCGACGTTCCGTCCTGTCCGCCGCCGCCGTCACCCCCGCGGTCGTGGCGACGTCCGGTGCTGTCAACGCGGCACCGGCGCAGGCCGCCCCGCACAGCCAGGCCTCCCCTGACGGCGCGAGCTTCACGTTCGCCGTCCTGCCCGACATCCAGTACCTCATCGACGAGGGTGGTTCGGACCACGAACCGGTGCGCGAAAGCCTGCGCTGGGCGGTGCGGGAGCGGCGCAATCGCAACATCGCGTTTCTCGCCCAGCTCGGCGATCTGACCGAGCACGGCACCAAGGCCGAGATGCAGGTCGCCGACACGGTCTTCCGCACCGGCGTCGACGGCCGGCTGCCCTACAGCGTGCTGGCGGGAAACCACGACGTGTCGGGCGACGACCAGCGCGGCGACACGCCGTATCTGCGCACGTTCGGCCCCGGACGGTTCGCACGTTCGCGGTCGTACGGGGGCTCGTCGCCTGACGGCTACAACAGCTTCCACACCTTCGACGCCGGTGGCCGCAGCTGGCTGGTGCTCGCGCTCGACTGGCGCGTCTCCGACGCGGGGATCCGGTGGGCACAACGTGTGCTGGACCGGCATCCGAAGCTGCCGACCGTCCTCACCACGCACGACATCGTGTGGGCCGATGAATCCGGCGACGCCACGCTGTCCGATCACGGCCGGCACCTGTGGGACGGGCTGATCCGCGGCAACGATCAGATCTTCCTCGCACTGGGCGGGCACTACTGGCCGTGCGGGCGCGCGACGTTGACCAACGACGCGGGAAATCCCGTCCACGTGCACATCACGAACTACCAGGACCGCTACTACGGCGGTGCGGGCATGCTGCGAACGTACGCATTCGACCTCGCCCGCGGGTGCATCGACGTCGAGACATTCTCGCCGTGGTTGCTGACCAAGAAGAACCCCACGCCGTTGGAGGCCGAAACGGCGGAGCTGACGGGCGAGGCGGACCGGTTCAGCATCGAGATCCCGTTCACCGAGCGGTTCGCAGGGTTCGCCCCGCCCCCGAACCCGCCGTCGCGCCCGGCCTCGGAGGTACTCGTCGCGGGCACGGCGGCGTACTGGCGGTTCGACGACGAAGGCTTCGCCGGCACGGGCGACGACGGCGCACCGGTGGCGGGCGGCGCGGTCGCCCGTGACCTGTCCGGCAACGGCAACGACCTCGTCGCCCAGCGCCTCCACGACGGCCCGGCCGAGGTGCTGACGTGGTCGGCCGACCACCATGCCGGCGCACCCGCTCACGCCAGTGTCCGGTTCGACGGCGGCAAGAACCCCGACAGGGGCGCCGTGCTGCACACCCGTTCCGGCGCACCGGTCAACACGGCGACGTTCACCCGCGGCTACACCATCGAGACGTTCTTCCGCCTGCCCGAGCCGTTCGAAGGCGACCACGCGTGGATGGGCATTCTCAGCTGGGAAGGCCGCGCGGGAGATGCGGGCAAGGACGGCGGCTACTCCACCGACGACGCCGTGTGCAGCCTCAACGTCACGAGTGAACGCTTCCTGCAGTACGTCGTGTACCCGACGTCGATCAACGACGACCCGACGTGCTGGAGTCACGCCGTCCCGATCGGACGGTGGACGCACGTCGCGATCGTCAACGACGGCAGCCACACGGTGGTCCACGTCGACGGGTCACCGATCGCCCGCAATGCGGCGCAGCACTCGCGCGGCATCGCGACGGTCGGCAAACCGTTCGCGATCGGCGGGACCCAGTCGGGCGGGCGTTTCGGACAGGGCTTCTACGGCCAGGTGGGCGATACGCGCATCGTGTCGCGGGCCCTGGCACGAAATGAGTTCATGCTGCCTGGTTGACCCGACCGCGCGCGACGTCGCCGGTCCGGACGGGTTGCGGACCGGCGACGTGGGCCGCCCATGACAGGCATGCACGCCGTGACGGTGGGCAGCAGCGATACCTAAACACGCGGGAGGGCGCAGCCGCGCCTCGGCGTCTCGTGGGGTTGGACGACGAGTGAGCGCAGGACACGCGGTTCTGAGCGCAAGACACGCGACGAGCGGTCCGGGCCACACCGCGTTGACTTTCCGCGCGGGGCGGGCCTAGCCTCGAACGGCTCATGCGATGGCGGCTGGAAGCCGGTGAGAACCCGGCACGGTCGCGCCACTGTGATCGGGCGTGTGCTCAGTCCAGCACATCCCGTAGTCAGACCCACCGTCATCGCCACCGTTCCGATCGGGCCGCGACAAGCCCAAGGAGGTACACGCGATGTCGCAGACGAACGTCGTCTCCGTCCCCCGCCCCACTGCCGTCCGCATTCCCCTGCGGGAGATCGTGCCGTGGGCGGTCTTCACCACTGTGCTGGCGTTGCTCGTGCTGCTGTTCGTCACGACCGAGGCGGGCGCCGTCTCGCTGGTGTCGGACGGTCTGGTCCACGAGTTCGTCCACGACGGCCGGCACCTGCTGGCCTTCCCCTGCCACTGACCGGCGGGAGGGGACACATGATGAAGACGTTGCTGGTCCGCGGCATGCTCGCGGGCCTCGTCGCCGGTGTGCTCGCGGCCGGGTTCGCCTACCTCGTGGGGGAACCGCCGGTCAGCGATGCCATCGCGCTCGAGGAATCGCACGGCACGCAAGCCCACGACCCTGCATCCCACGACGCGGTATCCCACGACGCCCCGCCCCACGCCGAGTCGCCAGGCCGGGCCGGATCCGGCGACGCGGCCGCACACGAACACTCCGAATCTCCCGACCACGCGGCGGAGTCCGACGCCGCACCCGGGCACGACCACGGCGACGACGCGCTCGTCGGCCGCGGGGTGCAGAGCACCCTCGGCCTGTTGACCGGTGTGACCGGGTACGCCGTCGCGGTGGGCGGGCTGTTCGCGATCGCGTTCGCCGTGGTGCAGGGCCGGGTGACCACGCTGCGGCCGCGCGTATCGGTGGCGCTGCTGGCCGCGGGCGGGTTCGCCGTGGCAGTGCTGGTGCCGTTCCTGAAATACCCGGCCAATCCGCCCGCGGTGGGCCAGGCGGGCACGATCGAGGATCGCACCGCGCTCTACTTCGGGTTCCTGGCGCTGTCGGTGGTCACCGCGATGGTGGCGGTCGCCGTGGGCAGGGCGGCCGCAGATCGTGCCGGCGCGGCGAGCGGAGGCCTGCTGGGTGTGGGTGTCTACGTCACCGTGATGGCCGTGGCCGGGGCGCTGCTGCCAGCGGTCGACGAGGTGCCGGACGGCTTCCCCGGTTCGCTGCTGTGGGACTTCCGGCTCGCCTCGCTCGGCACGCAGGTGGTGCTGTGGTGCGCACTCGGGCTGGTGTTCGCGATGCTCGCCGAGAAGGCGCTGGGACGCGGCAGCCGTGACGGCCACGCGGTGACGGTGCGTCAGTGACGCCGGACCGCGGCGACGCCGGCGGTGACGGCCAGCGACACCAGTCCGACGAGGCGCGACAGGCGCACGGACCGTCCCAGGTCGGCGGCGCTCGGCGACGGCCCGTCGCCGAGTGTGCCGCGGTTCTCGCTGCGCCCGCCGTAGACGTTGGTTCCGCCCAGTCGCACGCCGAGCGCGCCGGCGAACGCGGCCTCGACGGGGCCGGCGTTCGGGCTCGGGTGTTGGCGGGCGTCCCGGCGCCAGGCCCGCACGGCGGCGCCGGAACGCCCGCCGACTCCGGGCGCGGCGACGGCGGCGGCGAGCGCCGACAGCCGCGACGGGACGAGGTTGGCGACGTCGTCGGCCCGTGCGGCCGCCCAGCCGAAGCGCTCGTACCGGGCGCAGCGGTGCCCGACCATCGCGTCGAGCGTGTTCAGGGCGCGGTAGCCGAGCAGCCCCGGCAGGCCCGCGATTCCGCCCCACACGAGGGGCGCGACGACCGCGTCCGAGGTGTTCTCGGCGATCGATTCGGTCGCGGCGCGGGCCAGGCCCTTCTCGTCGAGTTCGGTGGCGTCGCGGCCGCACAGGTGCCCGAGCCGGGCGCGGGCGGCGGGCAGCTCCCCCTCCTGCAGATGCCCTGCCATGACGTCCCCTTCGCGGGCCAGTCCGGTGCCGCCGAGCACGGCCCACGTCGCGGCGGTCGTGAGGGCGAACCGGGCCAGCGGCCTGCGCCGGGTCGCGGCCGCCGCGAGTGCACCTGCGGCCACCGCTCCCCCTGTACACACGCCGGCGTACGCCGCGCCGCGCGCGCGGGAGTCGGCCCACATGCGCCGTTCGAGCGCGGCCGCGGCGGTGCCGAACAGTGCGACCGGGTGTCCCCGGCGGGGGTCGCCTGCGACGACATCGACCGCGTACCCGGCGACGATTCCGGCGGCGGTGACAGCTTGAACACGGACCACAGCGCTCACCCTATCGAGTGGTCCAGAATGCCCTGCATGACGAACGATGCGAAGAGGCGCCTCGCCGAGTTCGCGGCGAGCCGCCTCGAAGCCGCGGCCTCGGCGCTCCGCGGCCACCGGGAACCGGTGACCCGGGCCAATGACGCCGACGGCGGTAAGACGCTCGTGCTCGGCGGTGTCCGTTCGGGCAAGTCCCGCTACGCCGAACAGCTCGCCGACCGGTATCCCGCGGTGACCTACATCGCCGCGGGCAAGCCGCCGAGCGACGACGACCCCGAGTGGAGCGCCCGCGTGGCCGCGCATCGCGCACGCAGGCCTGTGCACTGGGCCACGGTGGAGACGGGCGACGTCACGGCCGCACTGCGCGAGGCCGACTCCCCGGTGCTCATCGACTGCCTCGGCACGTGGTTGACGCGCGTGCTCGACGAGTCCGGTGCGTGGGAGCAGAGCGAGGGCTGGCAGCAACGCGTGGACGAACGGCTCGGTGCGTTCGCCGACGCGTGGCGGCAGGCCACCGTGCCCGCGATCGCGGTGAGCAACGAGGTCGGCAGCGGCGTCGTGCCCGCATCGGCGTCGGGACGCATCTTCCGTGACGTACTCGGGGCCCTGAACACCGCCGTGGCCACGCATTCCGACGCCGTCCGGCTGATCGTCGCCGGTCGCGTGCTGACGCTGGAATAGGAGAACACCGTGCAGATCCCCCCACTCGACGACCGTGCCCGCGACGAGGCGCTGCAGCAGCTCGACGGCCTGGTCAAACCCGTCGGCGCGCTCGGCAGGCTCGAACAGCTGGCCGCGTGGCTGTGCGCCGCCCACGGCCAGGTGCCGCCGCGCCCGCTGGACGAGGTGCGCGTCGTGGTGTTCGCGGGCGACCACGGGGTGTCGGCGTCCGGGGCGGTGTCGGCGTATCCGCGACACCTGACGGCGGCGATGGTGCGCGTGTTCCTGGCCGGTGAGTCCGGCGTGAACGTCCTGGCTCGCGAGGTGGGCGCGCGTGTGCGCGTGCTGGACCTGGCGGTCGACGACCCGCTGGACGACGTGCCCGAACAGGTGCGGCGGCACAAGGTGCGGCGGGGGTCGGGAGCCATCGACGTGGCCGACGCGCTCGAACCCGGCCAGGCTCGGCAGGCGTTCGATGCGGGCGCCGCGGTCGCCGACGCCGAGATCGACGACGGGGCGGATCTGCTTATCCCGGGTGACATGGGCATCGGCAACACGACGATCGCCGCGGCGCTCGTGGCCTCGGTGCTGGGCTTGCCCGCCGACGACGTGGTCGGCACGGGCACGGGCATCGACGACGACGGCCGCGCCCGCAAGGTCGCCGTCCTCGAGCAGGCCCTTTCCCGTGCCACCGCCGACGACCCCTTCGCCGCGCTGACCTCGCTGGGCAGCGCGTGCGCGGCGGCGACCGCCGGCTTTCTCGTGCGGGCCGCCGAGCGGAGGGTGCCGGTCGTGCTGGACGGCGTGTTCCCGTGCGCGGCGGCGGTCGTGGCGCGCGAGATCGCGCCGGGTGCCGAACAGTGGTGGGTCGCCGGACACCGGTCCACCGAGCCGGCGCAAGCGTTTGCCCTCAAGGCGCTCGGTCTGGAACCAATCCTCGACCTGGGGTTGCGGCTCGGTGAGGGCAGTGGCGCCGTACAGGCGGTGCCCGTGCTGCGCAACGCCCGCGCCGTGCTCGCGGGCATGGGACGGCTGGCCGACCTTGGCTGAGCACGACCAGGCGGGTGGGATCGCTCCCGGTTCCGGCGGAGGTTCGGCACCAGGGCACGCAGCGGGCGACGGCCTGCGCATGGCGTTCGGCACGCTGACGGCGTTGCCGGTACCCGCACCCCGGACGGTCGACCGCCGCGTCGCCGGCATCGCCATGGCGACGGCACCGCTCGCGGGACTGGCGCTCGCCGCGGGGGCCGGCGTGGTCGTCTGGCTGGGCGGGTTGCTCGGCCTACCCGCACTCGCCGTGGCGGCACTGGCGCTCGCCACGGTGGCACTGGCGACCCGCGGACTGCATCTCGACGGCCTGGCCGACACGGCCGACGGCCTGAGCGCGTCCTACGACCGCGACCGCGCCCTCGACATCATGCGCCGCGGCGACGCCGGACCGACGGGCGTCGCCACGCTGGTGCTGGTCCTGCTCGTCCAGACCGGCGCCCTCGCCGGGGTGGTGGCGGCGGGTGCCGGTGTCACGGGCCTCGTCGTGGCCGTGGTCGCGAGCCGCGTGGTGCTGCCGCTGTGCTGCACGCGGTTCGTGCCGTCGGCGCGGCCGGAGGGCCTGGGCGCCGCCGTGGCCGGAGCGGTACCGGTACCGGTCGCCGCTACCGTCGCGCTGACGGTAGCGGCGCTGTCCGTGCTGGCGGGGTTCGACCCGGCCGTCGCGTGGTGGCAGGGCCCGGTCGCCTCGCTGGCCGGCTGGTGCGCGGCGGGCGCTGTGCTCCTGCGGTGCGTACGCAGACTGGGTGGGGTCACCGGCGACGTCCTGGGCGGCTGCGTCGAGATCGCGCTGACCGCCACACTGCTGGTGCTGAGCATCTGATCCCGACGGGCCGTCCTGGGACACACTCCCCCAGCAGGCGACGTGAACATCATCGTTCAGGCCAGACTGGGCGGAATCGGTTTTTCGCCTGATCGCGGTCGTCGTCAACGTCCGCCACGTCCGCGGCTGACTTCCGGTGCCGGGCGCAGGCGACGGCTCCGGCAGACTCGGCCCCGTCGACTTCGTCGGCCCCGTCGGCTGGCTGGGATGGATCGTGTGGATCGTCGCTACAGCGTCACCCTGATCACCCGGTAGGCCCGTCGCCGGCCGGTCCCGCCGGCTCGCCGTGGTGCCATGACCGCACCGGCTACAGCACGTTCCAGCGATCGGCCGCGTCTCCGGAGTCGTGGTGGCTCCGCGACCGCACGCGACTCCCGGCCACCGGACCATTACCTCGGAGGTCATCGACACGCATCCTGGACCGGCAGCATGATCGGTGCCAACGACGGAAAAGGGGCACCGATGACCACGACCGCATCGTCCGAGTTCGACACCGACACCGCCGTCACCCCGTCCGGGAACGGCCACTACTCCACGACCGTCTCGGACCGCTGGGTGATACGCGAGGGTGTGGCCAACGGCGGATACCTGCTGGCACTGTGCGTGCGGGCGCTCGGCGATCAGATAGCGCTGCCCGATCCGCTGGCGGTGTCGGCGCACTTCCTGCGACCCGGCACACCCGGTCCGGCCGAGATCACCACCGAGGTGGTGAAACAGGGCCGCAGGACGGCGACCGGCAGTGCCCGGCTGTCCCAGCAGGACGGTGCGGTCGTACTCGCGCAGGCGACCTACGCCGATCTCGGCGGGATGCCGGACCCGGCAGCGCCGAACGGCACGGCCGCGCACGGCGACACGGTTACCTCCCACGACACAGCCGCTCCCCACAACACAGCCGCGTTCGACAACACCGCTCCCGCGCTGGCCGACCCTGACAGCTGCACGGATCCGTTGACGCTGAGCGAGCAGCCCGGCGTCACCCTCGCCGCACGCGTCGACTACCGGCTCGACCGGGTTCCCGGCTTCTGGTACGGCACACCGTCGCGAAATCCCGTCTCCGAGTTCTGGCTGCGGTTCGCCGACGGGCGCGCGGCCGACACGACGGCCCTCGCCATGCTCGTCGACGCAGCGGCGCCGGTCGTGCTGGACCTGGGTGTCGGCGGGTCGTCGACGATCGAGCTGACCGTCCACATGCGCGCCAGGCCCGCGCCGGGATGGCTCGCCTGCCGCGCGTTCACCAGGCACCTGTCCGGCGGCTACCACGAGGAAGACTTCGAGATCTGGGACTCGGCCGGCGTGCTGGTCGCCCAGTCCCGGCAGCTCGCCCTCGTCCGGTGACCGCGCCGCCCGGACGCGGCGCACCCGACCACGCCGTCGCGCGGCAGCGCGGCGTTGAGGAGCAGCGCGGCGTTGAGGAGTGGTAGCCGGGTCGACGGGTGGGCGCAGTCGCGCGGCAGCGCCCTCGCGGGTGCGGGGGCCGACGACGCGTCTGGGTGCGGAACACGCGGGAGGACGCAGCAGTCGCGCGTGCAGCGCGACGCTGGGGGTGGTGGTCGGGCGACGGGCGGGCGCAGAACACGCGCGTCTGGGTGCAGAACACGCGGTGCTGGGTGCAGAACACGCGGGTCAGAGCAGGGCGGCCAACGCGTCGAGGAAGCCGTTCATGTCGGAGCGTACGGCGATGCGCAGCCAGTCCGGTCCGAGCCCGGGGAACGTGTCCGCGCGCCGCACGGCGTAACCCGCCTCGCGCAGCGCCAGGCGGATCTTCTCGCCGTCCGGCACGCGCACCAGCACGAACGGTGCCCGCGGCGTGCCGGCCACGTGGACGCCGAGGTCCCGCAGCCGGGCGACCAGCCGGTCGCGGTCGGCCTCGGCCTCGCGGGCCAGCGCCTCCGCCTCGGCAACGGCGCCGGGCCTGCTGCACGCCGCCATCGCCACGGCCGCAGGGGTCGACACCGACCACGGCGGCTGCAGCCCGCGCAGTCGCTCGACGACGGCGGGCTCGGCGAGGACGTATCCCGCGCGCAGCCCGGCGATGCCCCACGTCTTCGTCAGGCTGCGCACCACGGCGATCCCCGGGATCCGCGCTGCTGCCAGGCTCTCGGGCTCACCGGGCACCGCGTCGAGGAACGCCTCGTCGACCACGACCAGCCTGCCTGGCCGAGCCAGCGCGCGAATCGACGACGCGGGATGCAGCACCGACGTGGGGTTCGTCGGGTTGCCCACGAACACCAGATCGGCGTCGGCGGGCACCGGGTCGCCCTCGAGCGCGAACCCGCCGGACTCGGGCAGCTCGACGCGCGTCACGTCGTGTCCCGCGGCGAGCAGCGCCGCCTCCGGCTCGGTGAACTGCGGATGCACGACGACCGGCCTGCGCACCGGCCACGCCCGTGCCAGCAGCGTGAACGCCTCGGCGCCGCCCGCGGTCGGCAGCACGTCCTCGGGGCGGCGGCCGTGCCGGGCCGCGATCGCCTCGGTGGCACCGGCCACGTCGGGATAGGCGGCGACAGCCGACAGACTGTCGCGCAGTTCGGCCAGCAGCCACTCCGGCGGCTGCGGCACACGAACGTTCACCGCGAGGTCGACCAGTCCGTCACCGACCTCACGGTCGCCGTGATGCCACAGGTCGATGTCGCGGGCATCGTTCTCGCTTTCGGTGCGATCGCCGCTGCTCATCGGCCTGCCCTCCGATGCACCGCGCCCGCGAAGGCGCGTGCCAGCTCGGGATGTCCCGCCCAGTGGACGTGCAGGTAGGACGCGTGCAGGGTCGGGGTCGCGAACCCTTCTGGCTCGCCGTTCCAGCGCCACGCGGCCGTCGCGCCCGCCCGCGGTTCGACGACGGTGCGATGAAACTCGTGCCCACGCGCCGTGTCGCCGTCGGCGGCGAGGACGTTGTCGCACGCCGCGGTCGCCGTCCGGTAACCGAGGGCTCCCCGCCGGGTCATGCGGGCCGTCGCGTCGAGCGCGCCGACCATCGGCAGCCCGTCCAGCTCCCGGCACAGGTACAGCAGGCCCGCACATTCGGCGACCGCAGGCATGCCGTCCGCGACAGCGTCACCGATCGCGGTACGCAACGGCTCGTTCGCCGACAGCTGCTCGAGGTGTGCCTCGGGGAACCCGCCACCGAAGTACATGCCGGCGCACTCGGGCGGCAGCTCCTCGTCCCGCAACGGGTCGAAGTCCACGACGTCGACGCCGTGGGTTGCGAGCAGTTCGACAGTCTCGGTGTACCGGAACGTGAACGCCTCACCCGCCGCGGCTGCCACCACGGCACGTGGTCCACTGTGGACCGGACCCGGCGACCACGGCGCCTCCGTCAACCGCCGCGCTCCGCGCGCGACCCGCACCACGGCGTCGAGGTCGACTCCGCCCGCGATCCAGTCGGCCAGCTTCGGCAGCAGTTCCCGCGCGTCGGTCTCCCGTTCCCCCGCGGGGACGAGTCCGAGGTGCCTGCTCGGTGCGTGGATGTCGTCGCTGCGCCGCAGCGCACCCAGCACGGGGATGCCCGTCGGCGCGAGTGCCCCGCGGATCTCGTCCTCGTGCCGCTGCGACCCGAGCTTGTTGAGGATCACGCCCGCGAGCTCGATGTCCGGGTCGTAACGTGCGAACCCCAGCACCAACGCCGCGACGCTCCGGCTCGCCGCGCTGGCATCGACCACCAGTACCACCGGCGCGTCGACCAGCCGCGCGACGTGCGCCGTCGAGGCGTAGCCGTCGGTGCCGAGCGCACCGTCGAACAGGCCCATCACGCCTTCGATCACCGCGACGTCGGCTCCGCTCGACCCGTGCTGCAGCAGCGGCACGACCCGGTGCTCCCCCTGCAGGAACGGGTCCAGATTGCGCGCGGGCCGCCCGGTGGCCATGGCGTGATAACTCGGGTCGATGAAATCGGGGCCGACCTTGTGCCCGGACACCGCGGTGCCGCGGGAACGGAGCGCCGCCATCAACCCGGTGGCGACGGTCGTCTTGCCGTGCCCCGAACCGGGCGCGGCGATGACGACGCGGGCTACCACTCGATGCCCCGCTGACCCTTTTGCCCGGCGTCCATCGGGTGCGTGACCTTCGACATCTCGGCGACCAGGTCGGCCGCCTCCACGAGTGGCTGCGGGGCGTTGCGGCCGGTGATCACCACGTGCTGCCGGCCGGGCCGGGTGCGCAGCGTCTCCACCACGTCGTCGACGTCGACCCAGCCCCAGTGCAGCGGGTAGGTGAACTCGTCGAGCACGTAGAAGTCGTGCGTCTCCTCGGCGAGCCTGCGCTTGATCTCCGCCCAACCCTCGCGGGCGTTCTCGGCGTGATCCTCGTCGGTGCCCTTCTTACGGGACCAGCTCCAGCCCTCGCCCATCTTGTGCCACTCGACGGGCCCGCCCTGGCCGGTCTCACCGAGCGTGCGCAGCGCGTTCTCCTCGCCCACCCGCCATTTGGCCGACTTGACGAACTGGAACACACCGATGTTCCAGCCCTGGTTCCACGCCCGCAGCGCCATGCCGAACGCCGCCGTGGACTTGCCCTTCATCGGTCCCGTGTGGACGGCCACGATGGGCCGGTTCCGCCGCTGCCGCGTCGTCAGTCCGTCGTCCGGCACCACGGCCGGCTTTCCCTGCGGCATCAGGCCGCCCTCCGTTTCACCTCGTCGGTCAGCTTCTCCGCAGCCACGTCCCCGACGGCCACGTGCTCCGCGCCGAGCCTGCCTGCGAGGGTCTTCGCCAGGCCGAGCCGCATGCGGCCGGTCTCACAGTCCATGACCACAGTGGATACTCCGGTGCGTGCCAGACCGTCCGCGGCGGTGTGCGCCCGCTCGAGCGCCTCGGGCCCGCTCGTCGCCCGCCCGTCGGTCACCACCACCAGCAGCGGCCGGCGATCGCCGTCGCGTAGCGCCTCGACCCGCAGCACCTCGGCGGCGCGGGTCAGCCCTTCGGCGAGCGGGGTGCGCCCACCGGTCGGCAGCTGCTCCAGCCGCGCGGCGGCGACGTCGACACTGCTGGTCGGCGGCAACGCCACCGCGGCCTCGGACGCGCGGAACGTGACCAGCCCGACCTTGTCACGCCGCTGGTAGGCGTCCAGCAGCAGCGACAGGACGGCGGTCTTCACCTCACGGATGCGGGCCTTCGACCCCATCGAGCCGGACGCGTCGACGCACAACAGGACGAGGTTGCCCTCCTTGCCCTCCCGCCGGGCGAACCGCAGGTCACGGGGCAGCACGACCGGGCCGGCACCGTCGGCGCGCGGGCCGCGCCGCGGCCGGTGCCGGGCCGCAGCGCGCAACGTGGCGACGAGGTGCGGCGATCCGCTGCGCGTGCCGTCGGGGCGGACGCCGACGATCCGGCCCCGCTCCCCTTCCGCGCGGGAACGCCTGCCGTCCGATCCCGCACCGGTGCCGTCGATGGTGAACAGCTTCGCGCGGTACGGGGTGTCCGTCCCGGCCCGCTGCTCCGTACGCGGTGCCGCGCCGTCCTCGCTCCCTGTGTCCGTATCGCCGGATCGCGGTTTCCGGTCACCCTGATGCGGGTTTCCGTCGACTTGTCCCGCGTCCTCGTTGTCCTGTCGCGGTCCTGGCGCGCCCCCTCCTGGGCCGTCGCCATCGGGGCCGTCGTCATCGGGGCCGTCCTCAGGGCCACCGTCGTCAGGGCCCTCCGGACCGCCGTCACCGCCGTCGTCAGAGCCGTCGCCGTCGGGGTCGGGGTCGGGGTCGTCCTCCGGTGGCTGGGCGTCCTGCAGGGCCTGTTCCAGCTGTTCGGAGTCGATACCGGGCGCGTCGAACGGGTTGCGCCTGCGGCGGTGCGGCAGGGCCAGCCGCGCCGCGACGCGGATGTCCTCTGTGGACACATCCGTGCGGCCGCACCAGGCCGCGTGCGCCGCGGCGGTGCGAGCCGTGACGATGTCGGCCCGCATGCCGTCGACCTCGAACGCGGCGCACACCTCGGCGATCTGCAGCAGCGCATCGTCGGTCAGCTCCACCGACGGCAACAGTTTGCGCGCCGCGGCGATCTCGGCGGCCAGCGCGGCGTCCTCGTCGGCATACCCCGCAGCGAAGGCGTCCGGATCGGATTCGTAGGCGAGCCGCCGTCGTACGACCTCGACCCGCTCGGCGGCGTCCCTGCTCGAGGAGACCTCGACGGTCAGCCCGAACCGGTCCAGCAGCTGCGGCCGCAGTTCGCCTTCCTCGGGGTTCATCGTTCCGATGAGGACGAACCGCGCCGCGTGCGACACGGACGCGCCCTCCCGTTCGACGGTCACCCGGCCCATCGCCGCCGCGTCGAGCAGCGTGTCGACCAGGTGGTCGTGCAGCAGGTTGACCTCGTCGACGTAGAGCATCCCGCGGTGCGCGCCCGCCAGTAGGCCGGGCTGGAAGTCGGTGACACCGTCGCGCAGCGCACGTTCCAGGTCGAGCGAACCGACGACCCGCTCCTCGGCGGCGCCGACGGGCAGTTCCACCAGCCGCGCGGGCCGCTGGGACGAGGAGACCGTCCGGTGTGGACCGTCCGGGCACGAGGGGTCGGGTGCCGCCGGGTCGCACGAGAACCGGCACCCGTCGACGACGTCCACATCGGGCAGCAGCCCCGCGAGAGCGCGCACCATGGTGGATTTCGCCGTGCCCTTCTCCCCGCGCACCAGCACCCCGCCGATCGAGGGTGAGATGGTGCACAGCAGGAGCGCCAGGCGCAGTTCGCCCATTCCGACGACTGCCGTGAACGGGTACGGCCGCATGCAGACTCCCTTGCTCGACGGCGGGTTTCCACGCCCACCGGGTTTCACACCACGCAAGCACTCCGCGGCCACCGAAGCTCTGACTTCCCGGCCTTCCGGCCGGTCACAGTGGCGGGACCGTCCCGGATTCGCACCGGGTTCCACGGCGACCGCTTCGGTGGGCATCATCGCACATGTTCCACCGCCCTCGGGTGTTCGCCGCAACACAACTACCGTGACCAGACGTGACAATCACCGTGGTGGGTATCGGCGCGGACGGCTGGCAGGCACTGCCACCGGCTTCCCGCGCGGAGCTCGAGACGTGCGACGTGCTGCTCGGCGGGCCCCGGCAGCTGGACCTGGTCCCCGACGGCCCGTACGAGAAACGGCCGTGGCCCAGTCCGCTGCTGCCCGCGCTCGACGACGTCCTCGCGGAACTGGCCGGGCGGCGCGTCGGCGTGCTCGCCAGCGGGGATCCGCTGCTGTCGGGCATCGGCGGCACGTTGATCCGCAGGCTCGGCGCCGACGCCGTGCGGATCGTCCCCGCGGTGTCGTCGGTCACCCTCGCCCGCGCGCGGCTGGGCTGGACCGCCGAGGAGACCGACGTCGTCAGCGCCGTCGGCCGGGACGCCCGCAAGGTGCTCCGCGCGCTGGCTCCCGGCAGGCGGTTGCTCGTGCTCAGTTCCGGCGCCGACACCCCGGCGACCCTTGCCGCCCTCCTGGCCGATCACGGCTTCGGGGACAGCACCCTGACCGTCCTGGAGAACCTGGGCTCGGCCGAGGAACGCCGCCTCGACGGCACCGCACGCGACTGGCCGCACCCACCCGGCGCGCCGCTCAACGTCGTCGCGATCACCTGCGCCGGAGCGGCGTACTCGCTGCTGGCGGGACTGCCCGACGAGGCGTTCGACCACGACGGCCAGCTCACCAAGCGCGACCTACGGGCCAGCGCACTCGCCCGGCTCGCCCCGACGCCCGGGGAACTGCTGTGGGACGTCGGCGCCGGTGCGGGCAGCGTCGCGGTCGAATGGTGCCGCGCGCACCCCGCCAACCGGGCCGTGGCCGTGGAATCCCGCCCCGAACGGGCCGAGCGCATCGCCCGTAACGCAGCCGGCCTGGGTGTCCCGGACATCGAGGTCGTCACCGGCAGCGCCCCGGACGCCCTCGCCGGTCTGGACACCCCCGACGCGGTGTTCGTCGGCGGCGGTGTCGCGGGCGTCGGCGTGCTGACCGCCTGCTGGGATGCCCTCCGCTCCGGCGGCAGACTGGTGGCCCACGGCGTGACGCTCGAGGCCGAACAGGCACTGGCGGCCCGGTACGCCGACCGCGGCGGCGAACTGACCAGGATCTCCGTCGAACGCGCCGCACCGCTGGGCGGCCTGACCGGGTGGAGCCCCGCCCGCGCTGTAACGCAATGGAGTGTGAGGAAGCCGTGACCGTCCATTTCATCGGCGCCGGACCGGGTGCCGCCGACCTGATCACCGTCCGCGGGCAGCAGCTGCTCGCGAGCTGCGGCGTCTGCCTCTACCCGGGCAGCCTCACGCCGACCGACCTGCTCGCCCACTGTCCTGACGGCGCCACCCTGGTCGACACCGCCGACCTGACACTCGACGACATCATCGGCGAACTGGTCGCCGCGCACGAGTCGGGTCACGACGTCGCGCGGCTGTGTTCCGGTGATCCCGCCGTCTACAGCGCGGTCGCCGAGCAGATGCGCAGGCTCGACGCGGCGGGCGTGCCCTACGACGTCACCCCGGGAGTGCCCGCCTTCTCCGCGGCCGCCGCCGTGCTGGGCCGCGAGCTGACGGTGCCGACCGTCGGGCAGAGCCTCATCCTCACCCGTGCGCAGGCCCGGTCCACATCGATGCCCGAGGGTGAGGAACTGGCGACGCTGGGCGCGTCCGGGGCGACCCTGGCCCTGCACCTGGCGGTCAACCGCGTCGAGCAGGTGGTCGACGAGCTGCTGCCGCACTACGGGCCCGGTTGCCCCGCCGCCGTGGTCGCGAAGGCGACCCAGCCGGGTGAAACGGTGCTGCGCGGGACCCTCGGTGACATCGCGGTCCAGGTGCGCGAGGCAGGACTGAACCGCGCGGCGATGATCTTCGTAGGCAAGGTCCTCGCTGCCGAGAACTTCCCCGACAGCTTCCTCTACTCGGCGGGCCGCGAACGCCACGCACCCGGTGATCCCTACTGCGAACACGGGGGCCAGCCCCACTGACCGACCCGCCACCGGCCGGGACCCTGGAGTGCATGACGGGCGATCTGTTGGGCAGCACCTGGCTCCTGCCGTTGCTGGCACTCGCCGTGCTGGCCGACGGTCCGCTGCCGTTCCTGCCCAGCGAACCGGTGCTGCTGTCCTCGGTCGCGGCGGCAGGCGACGCCGGCAGGGTCGCGGCGCTCGCAGCGGCGGCCTTCGTGGGGTCACTCGCCGGTGACGCCCTGCTGTACACACTGGGCCGGTCGTCCCACCGGTTCCTGCGCGGCAGGCGCGACGACACCTGGGTGCGCAGACAGCTGCACCGGAGGCCGATACTGACGCTGGTGGCGGTGCGGTTCCTGCCGGGAGGGCGCCTGGTCAGCGTCGCCGCGGCCGGCCGCGTGCGGATTCCGGTGACCCGCTTCGTCCCGGCCACGCTCCTCAGTTCCGCCGTGTGGTGCGGATACATGACGAGCATGGGACTGCTGATCGCACCGGTCACCCGCGGCGACCCGGTGCTGTCACTGCTCGCCGGGATCGCCATGGCCACGGTCATCGGCGCCGCGGGCGAGTGCGCCCGCCGGATCGTCGCCCGCCGCCGGACGGCCGCGCCGACAACTCCGCTGCCAGCGCGTGCAGCGCTGCCCACTGCGGCGCGGTGAGCGCGCGAGGCAGGGCCGTGGCAGGTACGCCGTTGTCGGCGAGCCACCGGCTCACCGCGGTGCGATGGCCGAACCGGCGCGTCAGGATCTCCTGGATACCGCGACCCGGTCCGGTGAACACGGCGTGGACCAGCTCGGCGTAACCGCGGCGTTCGGAGGCGGGTAGGAGCGGATGCGCGCGGCGGGTGATCGTCAGCAGGCCGCCGTCGACGTCGGGACGCGGGGTGAACGCCGCGGCGGGAACCCGCCGGTCGAGACCGAACTCGAACCACGGCCACCACTGGGCCGTCATCATCGTGGCCCCGCCGACGCCCGCGCGGCGGCGCGCCACCTCCCACTGGACGAGTAGCACGGCGTCGGTCCAGTGGTCGGCGGCCAGCACCCTGCGCAGCATGCCGGTGGTGCGGTGGAAGGGAAGGTTGCCGACGATCACGTGCGGCGTGCGGGGCAGGGCGAAGCTGCCGAAATCAGCCTGGACGACGCGGGTACGCGGCGCCTCCCCGCGCCGTCCGGAGTCACGCTGTCCGACATCGTGCTGTGCGGCATCGGGCCGTCCGGAGTCACGCCGTCCGGAATCACGCTGCCCGGAATCACGCTGTGCGGCGGGCTGCTGTCCGGTGGGCCGCTGTCCGGCTGGAAACCGATCGGCCCGTCGCCGGTCGGCGGGCCGCCTGCGCCCCACCGTGTTCCGGAGCTCGGCGGCGAGGCGCCCGTCGAGCTCGACGGCGGTGATCGGCCTGCCGAGCGTTTCGAGCGGAAGCGTGACGGCGCCCGCTCCGGGGCCGATCTCGACGATCGGGCCGTCGGTGCGGGCGACGAGGTCGACGATGCGGGCGATCGTCGCCCGGTCGGTGAGGAAGTTCTGGCCGAGCTCATGCCGGCCGCTGTGACGAGACACGGGTGTTCTCTCCGGGTGCCGTGGGGTGACCCGGGCAGCACGAAACGGGCCGCCCGGCAGGACCTGCCGAGGACGGCCGGCGCACGGAGGAGTCGCGCGATACGCCGAGGCCGCCGCTATGCGCGGCGCAGCCTCACGAAGAACGCTGCGAAGAAAGCACCTGTACCCACGCGGGACAACGTACGTGCGTGCGCCGTGGCGCGTCGACTCGTTTTCCGGTGCTGCCACCGGAGCCCGGCCACGCAGCTCCGTGCGCCGACAGTGGTCCCCTGCGGGAACCGAGCGGAAGCACGACCCCGCACGGTTCGAACCACCGCCCGACCACCCGGTGCCACCCGAGAACCACCGGCGGACCATGCCGTCGCCGCACACTCGCCGCGTCAGAAACCGCAGAGGGAAAGGAACGCATGCGCCCGATCACCCGCCACGCCGCCGCAGCGCTCGGCGCTCTCGCGCTCGCCGGCACCATGACGACCACCGCCCACGCCGGCACGGCGCAGTCGGCTCCGGCCGGCGACGACGGCTATCACGTCAGTGGCTTCTGCCCCTCGGTCTCCGATCCCACGATCCCCGGCGGCCGGGCCCACTGGGAGCTCGTGTGCGCCGACGGCGGTGTCAACTTCTTCGGCTGGGTCGAGGACACCCGGCCGGACAGCACCGACGTCTGCGTCGACACCGGCGACGGCACGGGGGTCGCACGCACGACGGGCTTCGGCTCGCGCGAGAGCTTCAACTACCGCGTGGCCAACACGAACTACGTCGAGTTGCTGCTGAGCCACTGCTGACACGCCCGCACGCGCCCGTGCCGGCATCGACCCCGCCGGCACGGGCGCGGTCAGCCTGCCCTGCCGACGACGGTGCCCGCGCGGTCGATGGCCACGACGTCGACGTGGACCGGCGCGTCGCCGAGCACCTCGACAGCCTGCTGCCGGGCGCGTTCCGCGACGAGGTCGCCCAGCTCCAGGCCCGCTTCCCGCGCGAGTTCCAGCGCGTGCAGCGCTGTGTTCGCCCCGCCGATGGCGGCCGCCACCTCGCCCCGGCCCGCGTCCTCGGCGATGCCGGCCAGCAGGCCCAGATCCACCTGTGACCGTTTCGAATGCAGGTCCAGATGTCCCGCAGCCAGTTTCGACAGCTTCGCGAACCCGCCGGAGAGGGTCAGCCGCGGCACCGGATTCCGGCGCAGGTACTTCAGCACCGCGCCCGCGAAATCACCCATGTCGAGCAGCGCCTCGTCCGGCAGGTCGTACAGCTCCTTCGCGACACGCTCCGACGTCGAGCCGACCGCGCCCGCGACGTGCTCGAGTCCCAGCGCCCGCGCGACGTCGATCCCGCGCCGGATGCTGTCGATCCACGCCGAGCACGAGTACGGCACCACCACACCGGTCGTGCCGAGCACCGACAGGCCCCCGACGATGCCGAGCCGCGGGTTCCACGTGTGCCGGGCCATCTCCTCACCGCCGTCGATACCGATCTCGACGACGACATCACCGCTGCCGCCGTGCTCGGCGGCCAACCGCTGCACGGCCTCGGTCATCAACCGCCGCGGCACGGGATTGATCGCGGCTTCACCGACGTCCAGCGGCAGGCCGGGCAGCGTCACCGTGCCGACGCCCGCGCCCGCACGGAAGGTGACCCCACTGCCCGCCCTGCCCGGCAGCACGGTGGCGATCACCAGCGCACCGTGCGTGACGTCAGGATCGTCGCCCGCGTCCTTGATCACCCCGGCGCTCGCCTCGCCGTCGGCGAGGCGCTCGGTGGCCAGCGCGAACGACGGCCGCCGGTCCCTCGGCAGCCGGACCTCGACCGGGTCGGGGAACACGCCCGTCAGCAGCGCGGTGTAGGCGGCCGTCGTCGCTGCGGTCGCGCAGGCGCCCGTCGTCCAGCCGTACCGGAGCTCGGTCACACAATCACTCCGTCACGCGCTCGCTTACGTCACACATTCGCCCGGCCGGGCGGAGGGCTCGGTCAGACTGTCCGGTCATGGGAAGTATCGCTCCACGGGTGCTGATCCTCGGCGGCACCTCCGAGGCTCGCGCGCTCGCCGCCGAACTCGTCGCCCGCGAGGTCCCGGTGACATCGTCCCTCGCCGGCCGGGTGGCGAAGCCGCGCCTCCCTCAGGGGGACATCCGAGTGGGTGGTTTCGGCGGCCCCGACGGTCTCGCACGGTGGCTGGCCGACCACGACATCGGTGCCGTCGTCGACGCGACGCACCCGTTCGCGCGGCGGATCTCCGCGTCGGCAGCCACGGCGACCGCCTCGGCCGGCGTACCCGTGCTCCGGCTCGAACGGCCCGGCTGGCAGCCCGGCGACTGCGACGACTGGCACTGGGCCGACACCCTCGCCGACGCGGCACGGCTGCTGCCCCGGCTGGGCACCAGGGCGCTGCTCACCACCGGCAGGCAGGGACTCGCCGAGTTCGCCGGTCTCGACATGTGGCTGCTCGCGCGCTGCGTCGACCCGCCGGACGAGGCGGACGGGCCGCTGCCCGCGCGGCTCGAGGTGACACTGTCGCGCGGCCCGTACCGCGTGGCCGACGAGGCCGAACTGCTCCGCAGGCACCGCATCGACGTGCTCGTCACGAAGGACAGCGGCGGCGACATGACCGCGGCAAAGCTGCACGCGGCACGGGACGCGAGTATTCCGGTGATCGTCGTACGCCGTCCAGCGCGGCCCGATATGCCCCATTCGGCCGATGTGAAATCCGCCGTGCGCTGGGTTGTCGACCGCACGAAGCGATAGCCCCGCGGGCGGAGCGGCGGTGCGCTGCCGCTAGCGTGACGTCCGATGCCGCCAGCGAACTCGACTTCGACGGACAATTCCGGCACACAGCCGGAACATTCCGGCGCGTCCGCCGGATCACGGGGCCCTCGCGCGAACACGCAGAAGAAGTGGCTCGCGACGATCCTGGGGCTCGTCGCCGCCATATGCGCCGTGGCCTACCCGTTCCTGCCTGTGGTCCAGGACACCGCACGGATCACCTGGCCTGCGGGCGGTAACACCGAACAGGTCAACGCGCCGCTCGCCGGATACTGGGCCCAGGAGCTGACGGCCGACGTCCCGTGCGCCGCGGCCAGGTCGCTCGACGACCGGACCGCGGGTGAGACGAACCTGCTGTCGACCGTCCCGCCGGAGCGCCTCGAGGACGGCTCGGGCATGCAGCTGCGGGTGAACGACAACACGCTCATCGCGTTCAGCCGCGGCGAGCAGGTCGCGCGCCAGCAGCTCCCACCGGGCGACTGCACCATCTCGGTCTCGTCGACCGCCGAGCACACGAGCATGTCGGTCAACGACACGCCGGTGTACTCCGAGGACGGCGACGTGCGCCCGCGGGTGGTCGGCATCTACTCGTCGCTCGAGGCCGGGCAGGACCCGACCGACGGGCTCGGCGTGTCGATCACGCCCGACACCCGCTACCAGTCGACACCGACGGTGTTGAAGACCGTCGTGGGCGCCGTGGCCGTGGTGGCACTGCTGGCGTGCCTGTTCGTGGTGAACCGGCTCGACCGCGGCTTCGCCCGCCGCGCCCCCCGCTGGGCACCGGTCGGCTGGTGGCGGCTGACGGGGCGCGACGCAGTCGTCATCGGCATGCTCGGAATCTGGGTGTTCATCGGCCCGGTCACCGCCGACGACGGCTACATCCTGTCGATGGCCCGCGTGGCCGAGGACGCCGGATACCTCACGAACTACCACCGCTGGTTCGGCGTCGCGGAGGCGCCGTTCGGCTGGTTCTACCACGTCTATGAGCTGATGGCGCACGTCAGCACGGTCGCGCCATGGATCAGACTGCCGTCCTTCCTGCTCGGTGTGCTCAGCTGGCTGCTCATCAGCCGCGAGGTGATGCCGCGCCTCGGCAAGGCGGTCCGGTCCAGTCGCGCCGCCGGGTGGGCCGCGGCGACGGTGTTCCTGGTCTGGTGGATGACCTACAACACCGGCACCCGCCCCGAGCCCGTCGCCGCGCTCGGCTCGCTGCTCGCGATCTGCGCCGTCGAACGCGCACTGGTCACCCGCAGGCTGCTGCCCGTCTGCCTCGGCCTGCTCGCCGCCGCGCTGACCCTGGCCGCCACGCCCACGGGCCTCATCGCCGTGGCGCCTTTCCTGGTCGCGGCGAAACCCCTGTTCCAATTGCTGCGCCAGCGCGCCCGCGACAACGGGTGGCGCCCGGTGCTGGCGCCGATCGCGGGCACCGGGCTGCTGGTGCTGGTCGTCGTGTTCGCCGACCAGACGTTCGCGACGGTCATGGAGGGCACGCGACTGCGGACCGCGGTCGGGCCGAACCTGTCGTGGTTCCAGGAGCTGAACCGCTACGAGCTGCTGTTCGCCGATTCCGCGGACGGCTCGGCGACCCGCCGCTTCCCCGTGTTGCTGCTCCTGCTGTGCACCGCGGCGTGCCTGGCGGTGCTGCTCCGGCGCAGCCGGATCAAGGGTGCCGCGCTCGGACCGAGCCGTCGCCTCATCGGCACCACGGCGGTGTTCTTCCTGCTCATGGCGCTGACACCGACCAAGTTCACGCACCACTTCGGCGCCTTCGCCGCCGTGGGCGCGGCGATGGCCGCGCTGACGGCACTGGCGGTCAGCGCGTCGGTGCTGCGATCGCGGCGCAACCAGGCCCTGTTCGTGGTGGGACTGCTCGGCGTCTCCGCGCTGGCGCTGACCGGCCCGAACGCCTACTGGTTCATCTCGCGCCTCGGTGTGCCGTGGTGGAACATGCCGCCCCAGCTGTTCGGCATCAAGATCGCCACGGTGCTGCTGGCCGGGGCCGCCCTGTTCGCGCTGTACGCGTTCGTCGAGAACATCCGCTCGGGACGGCCGGAGGCGCCGCAACCGTCGCAACGCCGGATGCTGTTCCGTGGATCGCTGGCGTTCGTCGTGGTCAGCGGGCTGTTCGTGACCGCCGAGGTCGGGTCCATGGCCAAGGCGATCCACGCACAGCGGGACACCTACTCGTTCGGCAAGGCGAACGTCGAGCACGTGCTGGGCTCGAGCTGCGGCCTCGGCGACTACGTGATGGTCGAGCGGGACCCGGTGTCGAGCATGCTCCAGCGGTTGCCACAGGGACAGCAGCGCACCGCCCCGCCGCAGGAGCAGCCCGACCAGAACCGGCCGGGGGATCTGCCGGAACCGCAGCGGGCGAACGGTCCCGTGCAGGAGGGCTTCCACACCGAACCGATCAGCGACGGCGACGCGCTGGCCGAGCCGCCGCACGGGTTCACCCCGGAAACGGTGCCGATGTGGAGCAGTTACAACGAGCAGGCGAACCCGACCGGACAGCTGCGAACGGACTGGTTCGGGCTCGGCGACCGCGCCGACGGTGACCAGGTCGCGCTGTCGGCCTACGCGCCGGGCGGCAAGGCGACGCAGATCGAGCTGGAATTCGGCAAGCCCACGCCGCAAGGCTTCGAGGTCGTCGGCACCGAGAAGCTGCTGGATACCGGCGACGGTCAGGACGAGTGGAAGGACCTGCGGCTGAGCCTCGACAAGGCGCCGGACGGTGCCACCGCCGTGCGGGTCGCCGCGGGCGACGACGACCTCACCGAGGACGGCTGGGTCGCCGTGACCGCCCCGCGCGTGCCCACGTTCACCACGCTGACCGAACGCGTCGGCGACGAACCGGTGTACATCGACTGGCCCGCCTCGTTCGTCTACCCCTGCCTGAGGCCGATGCAGATCCGCAACGGCATCTACGAGATGCCCGAGTACCGGATCGTCGCCGAGCCGTTGGCCCACGAGTCGAACATCGCCAGCAGCCAGGGCGGCGGGCCGATCGGCAACCTCGAAGAGGTCGCCGACGACCCCGAGGTGCCGAGCTACGTCAAGGGCAAGCCCAGCCAGGCGTGGGGATCGCTGTACGAGGTCAGGCCGTACCGCCAGGGAACGGAACCGGCGGTCGAGACGGGTGAACGGACAATGTGGGGCTGGCAGTCCCCCGGGCCGGGCCCGCAGCAGCCCGACGGCAACTCCAAGAGCCGCTGAGCGGTGGCGGGCCGCGACGCAGTGACCGTCACGGTCGCGGCCCGCCACCACCGACCGGCGCGTCGTTGCTGAGATCTGCGCCGCCGCTGAGACCTGCGCCGTTGCTGAGACCGGCACGCCGCTGCCGGGCGGATCACGGTTGCGCAGCGCCCCGGCGGCTCACTCGTGCCAGGTCAACAGCTCGGAGACGGGATGTCTCCCCGTCGGCACCGCCGAGCCTCCCGACGCGGCGTTGCCCGCCGCGCCGTCCACAGGTCTCGCAGCGCGGCCCACGGACATCGCGTGCTCGGCGTGCCACGGGCCGTCGATCCCCAGCAGGCGGTCCGCGGCGTGGACGTTGTCATCGGGGTAGAACGTGGCCAGGCACGTGTCGTAGCCCAGTACGGACGCCGCCAGGGTGAGCGACTGAGCGACCCGGCCCAGGTCGAAGGGCGTGTCGCGGAACCCGTTATCGCAGGTCAGGAGCACGATGACCAACGGTGCGCCCGCGAGGTGACCCGCGTACGCACCGCATCCGGCGAGCTGCCTGCGCACGTCGGCAGCGGTGACCGCGACGAACCGCCACGGCTGCCGGTTGCGCGCCGAACCGGTTCGCCGCGCGAGGTCCACCATGCGCTCGACGTCCTCGCGCGGCACCGGCTCGGCCGTGAAGAACCGGCGAGACGGCCTGCCCATGAGTGCACGCAGGCCGTCCACGGGGTCTGGAGTGTCGGACATCGGTCCCTGCCGGGGGTCAGTCGTAACTACGCGGAGTCCAGACGAGAGGGGTGCCGTCGGGCTGGGTCCGCACCCGCGTGCGGGACGAACCGACGATGAGGACGCACCGCATGTCGACCTCGGCGGGGTCGAATCCGCCCAGCGTCTCCACGCGCACCGACTCCTCGGCGCCGCCGACGTCACGGGCGATCACGACCGGCGTGTCGGCCGCCCGATGCCGCAACAGCACGTCGCGCGCGGCCGCCAGCTGTGTCGTGCGGCTGCGTGAGGCCGGGTTGTACAGCGCGACGACGAGGTCCGCCTGCCCGGCGGCGTCGAGGCGGCGTTCGATGACGTCCCACGGCTTGAGCCGGTCCGAGAGCGACACCGTCGCGAAGTCGTGGCCCAGCGGGGCGCCCACCCGGGAAGCGGCCGCGTGCGCCGCGGTCACCCCGGGCACGACCCGCACCGCGACCTCGGCGAACTCGGACGTCTCCGCCTGCTCGAGCACAGCCGAGGCCATGGCGAACACGCCGGGATCACCCGATGACACGACGGCGACCCGCGCACCACCCGCGGCCAGCTGCAACGCCTCGCGGGCCCGGTCGGCCTCCACGCGGTTGCCCGACGCGTGCCGCTGCTGCCCTGCCCGCTGCGGCACCTTCGCCACGTACGGGCCGTAGCCCACGAGATGTTCGGCCTCCCGCAGCGCCTCGTCGGCCTCGGGGGTCAGCCACTCCGGGCCTGCCGGGCCGAGACCGACGACCACGACGTCCCCACGGGCACGGTCGCCCTCCGGTGCCGGTGCCTCGTCCGCGCCCGCCTTGCGGGAGGCGTACGCGGGGCTCGGCACCACGGCCAGCGAGAAGTACGGCACCGTCTCGGGGTCGACGTCGGTGAGCGGTTCGACCCGCTGCACCTGCCAGCTCGCACGCTCGACGTAGTACGCCTCCTCGAGCCGGTCGGCCTCGCTCAGCGCCTCGTGCACGGCACCGAACGTCCGCCCGAGCTTGAGCACCGCGGCGGCCTCGGTGTCGGCCAGCCTGCGGGCGAGTTCCGGGGCCGGCAGCGTGCCGGGCAGCAGGGTGAGCACCTCGTCACGCTGCACCAGCGGACGGCCGAGTTCGGCGGACGCGCCGCTGACCGACGTCACGCCGGGAACGACGTGGGCCTCGTAGCGGTCGGCGAGGCGCTCGTGCATGTACATGTAGGAGCCGTAAAAGAACGGGTCGCCCTCGCACAGCAGGACGACGTTGCGGCCCTCGTCGAGGTGCTCGGCCAGGCGCTTCGCGGCGAGCTCGTAGAACTCGGCGATCGCACCCTCGTAGCCGCCGGGGTGGTTGGTGGTCTCCGTGGTGACGGGGTACATGAGCCGCTCTTCGAGCTGGCCGTCACGCAGGTACGGCTCGGCGACCGACCGCGCGATGCTCCTGCCGTGCCGGGCGCAGTGGTAGGCGATGACGTCGGCCTCGGAGATCAGCCGCGCGGCCTTGACCGTCACCAGTTCCGGGTCACCGGGCCCGAGCCCCACGCCGTACAGCACGCCGGTTCCGGAGCTCACAGGATCTCCTCCTTCGTGGCCAGCGCGTTGACCGCGGCCACGGCCATCGCGCTGCCGCCACGCCGCCCGCGCACGGCCAGATAGGGCGCCGGACCACGCGTGATCAGCAGGTCCTTCGACTCGACGGCGCCCACGAACCCGACCGGAACACCGATGATCGCCGCGGGCTTGCCGACTCCCTCGTTGATCAGTTCGAGCAGGCGGAACAGGGCGGTGGGCGCGTTGCCGATCGCGACGACCGAGCCGGGCAGGCGGTCCCGCCACAGTTCGAGCGCGGCCGCCGAGCGTGTGTTGTTGAGCTGTTCGGCCAGCCGCGGGACCCGGTCGTCGGACAGGGTGCAGATGACCTCGTTGTCGGCGGGCAACCGCTTGCGGGTGATCCCGCTGGCGATCATGTTGGCGTCGCACAGGATCGGCGCGCCCGCTTCGAGCGCCCGACGCCCTGCCTCCACGAAGTCCAGGCTGTAGGCCAGGTCATCGACGAGATCCGGCATGCCACACGTGTGGATCATGCGCACCGCCACGCCTGCGACGTCGTCCGGCAACACGGCGAGATCGGCCTCCTCCCGGATCGTCGCGAACGAGTGGCGGTAGATCTCCGCTCCGTCGCGGATGTAGTCGATCACTGCTGTCCTTCCGTGTCGTGCGGTCGGATGGTCACGCGCCCCGGCGAGATCGTCACCGGCTCGACGCGGACAGGGCCTCGGCGACCCGGTCGAGCCCGACGAACGTACCCCCGACGTGATAGCCGCCCTCCGCGGCGACCACGTCGATGTGAGATCCGCCCGGTCTCCCGCACCGCCGCGAACACCCTGCGAAGTGGGCGCTGATCCCGTCGGGGGCGAGTGCCAGCGCGTCGGCGCGCACGTCGGCGTGCGATTTCGCGCACCGCGGCGCCCCGATACACGCACTCACCCCGAGTAGCGGATCGGCCGGGTCGACGACGAGGTCCGGGAACACCGCGAGGTCGCCGGGTGACGTGTCGTGCACCACGACGGTGCGCCACGGCGTGACGGTGAGCGCGCGGCCGTCACCGGCGCGGCCGGCCAGCTGACGCAGCGTGTCCGCGGACAGCTGGCCGAACCGCGGTGCGGCGACGACGGCGTGGACCCCCGGGACGGGGCCGACCGGCGCAGGAGGGGCGAACCGCTGCGGCACGGGCTCGGTGTCGGCGCTCGCGTACGGGCGCAGCGCAGCCACCACGGGTGACGGGTCGATCTCGTGGATCCGCCAGGCCGTGGCACGGATCTCGTCGAAGGCCTGCGCACCCGCGACCATCGCCGCCGCAGCACGGGACGCCGGCACGCGCAGCCCCGTGTCGGTACCCGCCACGAGCACGGCACCGGTGTCGGCCGCCGTCGCGCGCCAGCACAGGTCCGCATCGGCCGCGACGTCACCACCGCCGTCGTCGAGGGCGAACAGGAACCGGCCGGGCAGCCCCGTCAGTTCGGGTGTGGCGCACACCACCGCGTCGAGTTCGCGCACGAGCGGGCGGACGTCGGCGATCCTCCCCGGTTCGGCGTCCCCTGCGCCACCGGCCCCACCGGACTCGGAGGTCTCGGGCACCCGCCGACGAGCGAGGCCGGACAGCGGCGAGCCCAGGATGTTGCGGATGCGCTCGTGGCCGGGCGACGGCAGCAGCTCCGCCTCGGCGAACCTGCCGACGAGGGCGTCGACGTCACTGACCGCGCGCAGCTGCAGATTCCCGCGGGAGGTGAGGTGCACCGCGCCGTCACCGAGCTCCGTGGCGCAGGCCGCGACCGCCTGTGCCTGCGCCGGTGACAGCCCGCCGCCGGGCAGCCGGACCCGTGCGAGCGGACCGTCGGCGGCGTCGTGTGTCGCGAGCACCCCGGGGCACGCGTCCGCACGCAGCCGGACGGCACCGGGGCGCTCGGCATCGGGGCGCTCGGCATCGGGGCGCCGGGTACCGCAGCGATCGCCGCCGGGTCCGCCTGCGGCGGGTGGGGTCGTGGCCATGGACCCACTCTAGGCAGCCGTCCCGCCCGCGCCAGCCCCGTGTGGCTCGGGCGCGGAGGAGACAGGTCCCAGCGGGGGGCGGGAGCACCACGGCGGGGGCGGCTGTGCTCGCGGTCATGGTGGCCACGCCGCTGCTGGTCCCGGCTCCGCGGGGCCCCGCGCGGGAAACGGCGCGCTGCCAACGAAAGCCGCGTGCGCCGATCAGGGTGGCACGAAGGGACCCTTCGTGCCGTCTCCCCCAGGTCAGCGCACTGCGGAGCAATACGTCACCTTGACTCGCCACGGCTGCCCCCGGAGAGTTGGCGGCCGAGGAGGAACCACCTGTGATCTTGCTGCTGTCCACGTCGGACACCGACCTGTTGAGTGCGCGCTCGAGCGGCGCCGACTATCGCCTTGCCAACCCCGCCCGCCTCGATCTCGAGGAGCTGCCAGGGCTGCTCGACGGCGCGCCGATCGTCGTCGTGCGCATCCTCGGCACCGAGCGCACGTGGGCCGAGGGACTCCGCATCGTGCGCGAGAGCGGTGCGCACGTGGTGGTGCTCGGCGGCGAACAGGCGCCGGACGCGGAGCTGATGGCCCTGTCGACGGTCCCCGTCGGCACCGCGACCCAGGCGCACACGTATCTCGCCCACGGCGGACCGGAGAACCTGGCGCAGCTGCACCGTTTTCTGTCCGACACGCTGCTGCTGACCGGCGACGGGTTCGAACCTCCCGCCGAACAGCCCTCGTGGGGCGTGCTGCCGCGGACCTCGAGCGGCCCGGCCGACGGTCCCGTCGTCGCGATCCTCTACTACCGCGCGCACCACCTGTCCGGCAACACCGCGTTCGTGCACACGCTGGCCGATCAGGTCGAGGCCGCCGGCGGGCGGCCGCTGCCGATATACTGCGCGTCGCTGCGTTCGCGCGAACCGGAGATGATGGCCGAGCTCGAGCGCGCCGATGCGCTGCTGGTGACCGTACTGGCCGCAGGCGGCACCCGGCCGTCCGATGCGGGCGCCGGCGGCGACGACGAGTCGTGGGACGTGGCCGAACTCGCCGCGCTCGACGTCCCGACGTTGCAGGCGATGTGCCTGACCAGCGATCGGGACACGTGGCTCGACAACGACGAGGGCCTGTCCCCCATGGACGCGGGCAACCAGATGGCCGTACCGGAGTTCGACGGCAGGCTCATCACCGTGCCGTTCTCGTTCAAGGAACTAGACGAGGACGGTCTGCCCCACTACGTGCCGGACGCCGAACGCGCGTCGCGGGTCGCTCGCATCGCGCTGGCACACGCCCGCCTTCGCCACACACCCGCCGCCGACCGCAAGATCGCGCTCATGCTGTCGGCGTACCCGACGAAGCACTCGCGCGTCGGCAACGCGGTCGGGCTGGACACACCCGCCTCGGCCGTCGAACTGCTCCGCCGGATGCGCACCCAGGGATACGATCTGGGACCGGACGCGTTCCCGGGCGTCGATCCGACCGGTACGGATCAGCCCGACGGCGACGCACTGATCCACGCGCTGATCGAGGCCGGCGGCCAGGACCCGGAGTGGCTCACCGAGGAGCAACTCGCGGGCAACCCGATCCGAGTGCCCGCCGCGCGCTACCGGGAGTGGTTCGACCAGCTGCCGCAGCAACTGCGCGAGGGGATGATCGAGCACTGGGGCCCGCCTCCGGGCGAGCTCTACGTCGACGGTGGCGAGGACGGCGACATCGTGCTGGCGTCGCTGCAGGCGGGCAACGTCATTCTGATGATCCAGCCACCGCGCGGCTTCGGCGAGAACCCGGTCGCGATCTACCACAATCCGGATCTGCCGCCGAGCCACCACTATCTGGCCACCTACCGCTGGCTGGAGGAGGAATTCGGCGCCCACGCGGTGGTGCACCTGGGCAAACACGGTTCGCTGGAGTGGCTGCCCGGTAAGACCGCCGGGTTGTCCTCGGCGTGCGCACCGGACGCCGTCCTCGGCAACCTGCCGATGATCTACCCCTTCCTCATCAACGACCCCGGTGAGGGCGCACAGGCGAAGCGCAGGGCGCACGCCACGATCATCGACCACCTCGTACCGCCGATGGCGCGCGCCGAGAGCTACGGCGACATCGCCAAGCTGGAACAGCTTCTCGACGAGCACGCCAACATCTCGGCGATGGACCCGGCCAAACTGCCCGCGATCCGGCAGCAGATCTGGACGCTGATGCAGGCGGCCAAGCTCGACCACGACCTCGGTCTCGAGGAGCGGCCGCACGACGCGGAGTTCGACGACATGCTGCTGCACGTCGACGGCTGGTTGTGCGAGGTCAAGGACGCGCAGATCCGCGACGGGCTGCACATCCTCGGTGAGGCTCCGGCGGGCGAGGCGCGCGTCAACCTCGTGCTGGCGATGCTGCGGGCGAATCAGATGTGGGGCGGCACCCAGGCCGCGGTGCCGGGACTGCGTACCGCACTCGGGCTCAGCGAGGACGCACCGAAGTCCGATGTGGACCGCATCGAGGCCACCGCTCACGAACTGGTCGACGCGATGGAGCAGCGCGACTGGTCGCCCGGCGCCGTCGACGAGGTCTGCGCCGCCGTGGACACGGACGTGCGGGCGGACGTGGCCTCGGTGTTGCGGTTCGCGGCCGATGAGGTCGTGCCGCGACTCGCGGGCACGAGCGGCGAACTCGACGCGATCCTGCACGCGCTCGACGGCGGGTACATCCCGGCGGGTCCGAGCGGCTCACCGCTGCGCGGGCTGATCAACGTGCTGCCGACCGGTCGCAACTTCTACACCGTCGACCCGAAGGCGATCCCGAGCAGACTGGCGTGGGAGACGGGCCAATCGCTCGCCGATTCCCTGCTGAAGCGCTACCGGGCCGACAACGACGACGAGTTCCCCCGCTCGGTGGGGCTGTCGGTGTGGGGTACGTCGGCGATGCGCACCTCCGGCGACGACGCCGCCGAGGTGCTCGCGCTGCTGGGTGTCCGGCCGGTATGGGACGAGGCCTCGCGCCGGGTCACGGGTATCGAGCCGATCCCGCTCGACGAGCTGGGCAGGCCGCGGATCGACGTCACGGTGCGCATCAGCGGGTTCTTCCGCGACGCGTTCCCGCACGTGGTGAACCTGCTCGACGACGCGGTCCGCCTCGTGGCGACGCTGGACGAGCCGGAGACGCAGAACTTCGTCCGCGCCCACGTGCGCGCGGACGTGGCCGACCACGGCGATGAACGCCGTGCCACGACCCGGATCTTCGGCTCGAAGCCGGGTTCGTACGGTGCCGGTCTGCTGCCGCTGATCGATTCGGGCAACTGGCGTGACGACTCCGACCTGGCGGAGGTCTACGCCGTGTGGGGCGGCTACGCCTACGGCCGCGGTCTGGACGGCGCCGAAGCGCGCCAGGACATGGAGAGTTCGTACCGGCGGATCGCGGTGGCTGCCAAGAACACCGACACCCGCGAACACGACATCGCCGACTCGGACGACTACTTCCAGTACCACGGCGGGATGATCGCCGCGGTACGCGCACTGACCGGCAGTGCGCCACGCTCGTACATCGGGGACAGCACCAGTCCGGACGCGGTCCGCACCCGGTCGCTGTCCGAGGAGACGACCCGGGTGTTCCGTGCCCGCGTCGTCAACCCCCGCTGGTTGGCGGCGATGCGGCGGCACGGCTACAAGGGCGCGTTCGAGCAGGCCGCGACGGTGGACTACCTGTTCGGCTACGACGCCACAGCCGGCGTGGTCGACGACTGGATGTACGAGAAGCTCACCGAGTCGTACGTGCTCGACAAGGAGAACCAGGACTTCCTGGCACAGGCCAATCCGTGGGCGCTGCGCGGCATCATCGAGCGGCTGAACGAGGCGGCCGATCGAGGCCTGTGGGCCGAGCCGGACCCGGAACTGATGTCGGCCATGCAGGAGGTCTACCTCCGGATCGAGGGCGACCTGGAAGACAGGTGACGTCCTCGCCCGTGGGTGCATGACAGGCCTGGCCCGTCATGCACCCACGGTGCCCGGCACGTTCGCCGCACACGGGCGGGCCTGCGGCCCAGTGCCGGTGCGGAGGCGGCCACCGCACCGGCTCCGAGCCTCGACGGAGCCACCGCGGCCGCGATGGCAGAGCCCGCGGGCTCGGGCTCCGGCTCCGGCTCGGGCTCGGGAGGCCTCAGGAGCAGACGGCTCCCTTCGCCGCCGTGCCCACCGTTTTCGCGTACTTGGCGAGCACGCCGGTCCTGCGCGGCACCGGGGGCATCTCCCAGCCCTCCGCCCTACTCGCCAGTTCCTCGTCGCTCACGCCGACATCGAGTACGCGCCGCTCCATGTCGAGGGTGATCGGGTCACCGTCCCGGACGAACGCGATGGGCCCGCCGTGCGCGGCCTCCGGTGCCACGTGCCCGATGCACAGGCCGGTGGTGCCGCCCGAGAACCGGCCGTCGGTGAGCAGCAGCACGTCCTTGCCGAGCCCCGCGCCCTTGATCGCACCGGTCACCGCGAGCATCTCGCGCATCCCGGGCCCGCCGCGCGGGCCCTCGCCGCGGATCACCACGACATCGCCGGGCTGCAACGAGCCGAGTGCGTCCATGGCGGCCTGTTCGCCGTCGAACACCCTCGCCGTGCCCTCGAACCGGGCCGAGTCGAAGCCCGCACTCTTCACGACCGCGCCCTCGGGAGCGAGGCTGCCGTGCAGGATCGTCAGCCCGCCCGTCGGGTGGATGGGTTCGTTGAGCTTGCGGATCACGTCGCCGTCCAGTTCGGGCGGCGCCAGCTCGGCGAGGTTCTCGGCCACTGTCTTGCCGGTGACCGTGAGACAGTCGCCGTGCAGCAGACCCGCGTCGAGCAGCGCCTTCATCACGACGGGCACGCCGCCGACCCGGTCGACAGCGGTCATCACGTGCCGCCCGAACGGTTTCACGTCGGCCAGGTGCGGCACCCGGTCACCGATCCGGGAGAAGTCGTCGAGGGTCAGTTCCACCTCGGCCTCGCTCGCGATGGCCAGCAGGTGCAGCACCGCGTTCGTCGACCCGCCGAGTGCCATGACCACCGCGATCGCGTTCTCGAACGCCTCGCGGGTGAGGATGTCGCGAGCGGTGATGCCCTTCGCCAGCAGCCCGACGACGGCCTCACCGCCGGCCCTGGCGAACCGGTCGCGGCGGCGGTCCACCGAGGGCGGACTGGCCGAGCCCGGCAGCGACATGCCCAGTGCCTCGGCGGCACACGCCATCGTGTTCGCCGTGTACATGCCGCCGCACGCACCCTCACCGGGGCAGATGGCACGTTCGACCTTGTCGACCTCCTCCCGAGTGATCAGCCCGCGCGCACAGGCACCCACTGCCTCGAACGCGTCGATGATCGTCACCTCGCGGCCGTCGACACTGCCGGGCAGGATCGAGCCCGCGTAGAGGAACACCGACGCCACGTCGAGGCGCGCAGCGGCCATGAGCATCCCGGGCAGGCTCTTGTCACACCCGGCGAGCAGCACGGCCCCGTCGAGGCGTTCGGCCTCCATCACCGTCTCCACCGAGTCGGCGATGACCTCTCGCGACACGAGCGAGAAGTGCATCCCCTCGTGGCCCATCGAGATACCGTCCGACACCGAGATGGTGCCGAACTCCATCGGGAACCCTCCGCCGCCGTGCACACCCTGTTTGCTCGCCTCGGCCAGCCGGTCCAGGGACAGGTTGCACGGGGTGATCTCGTTCCACGACGACGCGATCCCGATCTGCGGCTTCGCGAAGTCCTCGTCGTCCATGCCGACCGCTCGGAGCATCCCGCGAGCGGCCGCACGTTCCATCCCATCGGTCACCTCGCGGCTGCGAGGTTTCACGTCATGTTCGGCCATGGGGAGATCCTCCCCCGAATCCGGCCGGACCGGCAGGGCACAATGCCCTGCGTGGTTCAGACGGTGTCCATTCCCCAGAAGATCGCCGACGAGCTCGGCGTCCGCCCCGGTCAGGTCCAGGCGACGGTCGAGCTGCTCGACGGTGGTGCGACCGTGCCGTTCATCGCCCGGTACCGCAAGGAGGTGACCGGCACCCTCGACGACACGCAGTTGCGCACCCTCGAGGAACGCCTGCGCTACCTACGGGAACTCGAAGAGCGCCGGACGGCCGTCCTCGAGTCGATCGACTCCCAGGGCAAGCTCGACGACGAGCTCAGAGCGAGCATCATGGCGGCCGAGACGAAGGCCCGCCTCGAAGACATCTACCTGCCGTACAAGCCGAAGCGCCGCACCAAGGCCCAGATCGCGCGGGAAGCGGGTCTCGAACCGCTCGCCGACGAGTTGCTGGGTGATCCGACGACCGAGCCGCAGGCGGCCGCCGAGGCCTTCGTCGACGCGGAGAAGGGCGTCGCGGACGCCCAGGCCGCGCTGGACGGGGCGAAGGCCATCCTCGTGGAACGGTTCGCCGAGGACGCCGACCTGATCGGCGAACTGCGCGAGCGCATGTGGAACCGGGGCTGGATGACCTCGAAGGTCCGGGAAGGCAAGGAGACCGAGGGCGCCAAGTTCGCCGACTACTTCGACTTCGCCGAGCCGCTGACGAAGCTGCCCTCCCACCGGGTGCTGGCGCTGTTGCGCGGGGAGAAGGAGGAGATCCTCGACCTGTCGACCGAGCCGGAGCAGCCCGCGAACCCGGACGAGGCGCCCCGGACCGGCCCGACCGACTACGAGGTGCGGATCGCCGAACGTTTCGGCATCGACGACCGGGGCAAGCCGGCCGACAAGTGGCTGTCGGACACGGTGCGCTGGGCATGGCGCACCAAGATCCTGCTGCACCTGGGCATCGACCTGCGTATGCGGTTGCGGCAGAACGCCGAGGACGAGGCCGTGCGGGTGTTCGCCACGAACCTGCGTGACCTGCTGCTCGCCGCCCCGGCGGGTACGCGCGCCACGATCGGCCTCGACCCCGGCTACCGCACGGGCGTGAAGGTCGCCGTCGTCGACTCCACCGGCAAGGTCGTCGCGACCGACACGATCTACCCGCACAAGCCGCAGGCTCGCTGGGACGAGGCAATGGCGACGCTGGAGAAACTGGCTCGCGAGCACGGCGCCGACCTCATCGCGATCGGCAACGGCACGGCCTCCCGGGAGACCGACAAGCTCGCGGCCGACCTGGTGAAGGCGAAGCCGGAGCTCGGACTCACCAAGATCATGGTGTCCGAGTCGGGTGCCTCGGTGTACTCGGCCTCGGCCTACGCCGCGCGGGAGCTGCCGGACCTGGACGTGTCGTTGCGCGGCGCCGTCTCGATCGCGCGGCGCCTGCAGGATCCGCTCGCCGAGCTCGTGAAGATCGACCCGAAGTCCATCGGCGTCGGCCAGTACCAGCACGACCTGTCGGAGTCGAAGCTGTCCCGGTCGCTGGACGCGGTCGTCGAGGACTGTGTGAACGCGGTCGGCGTGGACCTCAACACCGCGTCGGTGCCGCTGCTCGCCCGGGTGTCGGGCATCGGCACGTCGCTGGCGGAGAACATCGTCTCGCACCGCGACGCGACCGGACCGTTCCGCACGCGGGACGGGCTCAAGGACGTGGCGCGGCTCGGGCCGAAGGCGTTCGAGCAGTGCGCGGGCTTCCTGCGCATTCCCGGCGGCGACGACCCGCTCGACGCCTCGGCCGTGCACCCCGAGGCCTATCCGGTGGTGCGGCGCATCCTCGACGAGACCGGCACGGGCATCCGCGAGCTCATCGGCAACACGCGGGCGCTCGGCGGGGTCAAGGCCGAACGGTTCGTCGACGACACGTTCGGCCTGCCGACCGTCACCGACATCCTGTCCGAGCTCGAGAAGCCCGGCCGGGACCCGCGTCCGGAGTTCACGACCGCGACGTTCGCCGACGGTGTGGAGAAGCTGTCGGACCTCGACCCGGGGATGCGCCTGGAGGGTGTCGTCACGAACGTGGCCGCGTTCGGCGCGTTCGTCGACGTCGGCGTGCACCAGGACGGCCTGGTGCACGTGTCGGCCATGTCGCACAACTTCGTCAGCGATCCGCGCGAGGTCGTCAAGCCGGGCGACGTGGTGACCGTGAAGGTGCTCGCCGTGGACGCCGACCGCAAGCGCATCTCACTGACCCTCCGCCTCGACGACGAGATCACGCCCGGTGAGCAGGACGGTGGCAAGCCCCGGGGTGGCAAACCGCGCGGCGGCGGTGACCGCGGTGACCGCGGCGGACGCCAGGGCGGCAAGCAGGGCGGTAACCAGGGCGGCCGGCAGAATCGGCAGGGCGGCGGCAAGCAGGCCGCGGCGGGTGGCGCTGTGGCCGACGCCCTCCGCAAGGCCGGTTACAGCGGCTGACAGGCCCGGCCGTTCATTCGGTTCTCCCTCACGTGACCTCGGTGAACACGGCCCGTGCCGGGTAACACGTGGCGAGGTGAGCACACAACGTCGACAATGTCGTAGATCGCGGCGCGAACGTCGTCGGATCACGTGAGGGAGGACCGGATGACGTCGACCGGAGGCTTGAGCGCCAAGACCCGTGAGCGCCTCCAGCAGGAACTGGATGCGCTACGGCAGCAGCGCGAGTCCCTGGCTCCACGGCTGGGCGAGGATCCGCTGGGCGACAGTGCCGATCAGGCGGACCTGCTGGAGCGCGCCGAGTCGGTGTCGAAGCTCGACCGGCGGATCGCCGAGATCACGGATCTGCTGCACGGCGGCCCGACCGCCGAGCAGAACGAGGGGCTGTTGCCGTCGGGCACGCGGGTGACGCTGAAGTTCGAGGACGGGGACACCGAGGATCTGTTCGTGGTCGGGTTCACGGCTGAGGCGGACGACGAGCTGTCCAGCCTGACCGCCGACAGCCCGCTCGGCCGCGCCATCGCCGGTCATGCGAAGGGCGACACGATCACCTATCGCACGCCCGGTGGTCAGGTGTCGGCGGAGATCGTCGAGCTCACACCCCCCGAGTGACGACCTACGCGGTGAACCGCCGGTACCGGGCGGTCCGGCCCGGTTTCCGTCGCTGCTGTCACAGCAGGGACAACCGGGCCGGATCACCGATCCCTCGTGGTGGGCCGCGCGTTCCGGCTCGGGCCGGCGTAGCTCGGCCGGTCGCGACTCAGCCTGCGCAGGTCAGAGTCGCGTCACCCCAGTCGGCGTAGTCCCCGGTCGAGGTGCCGTCGGCGTCCTCGGCGATCAGCCGCACGGTGTCGGCACCGTCGATCGCCGCATCGACCGCCACCGCCGGGTCTCCCTGCCGGACCACGCCGCTGCGGTAGATCTCCGTGCCGTCGGCCTGGACGACGAACACGACGTCCCCGGCGTCGCCGTCCGGGTACGGCCTCCGCTGCGATCCCTGCGGGATGTTGTCGTCCAGCCCGGCCAGCGCGGTCAGCCGCGAACACCGGCCGCCCGAGTAGAACGTCGCCGAGGCAGGGGCGAGCATGCCGATTCCGTGCTCGTAGGTCGTGCCGTCGATCGTGATCGCTCCGCGGTCGGCCGGTGCCGGGCCGCCGTTGGTGCGGTCACGTTCGACGGGGCCGTGGGTGTTGGTCTCGGCGAGCAGCGGCAGATCGGAGAGGCGTGTCTCGCCACTCGGGGCCGCGGCGACCGCCACGTTCCGGGAGGCCCTGGCGATCTCCCGGCCGGCCCGGTCACGTGCGACGACACCGATCGCCTCGTCCGCGAAGGCGTTCGGCGCCCGCAGCGTCCAGGTCAGCCGCTCCCGCTGTCCCGGCTTGACGGGACCGACGGAGCGCGTCGTGTCCGCGTCGGTCGCCCAACCGTCCGGCAGGTCGAGTTCGATGGTCGCGCCGCCGATGGCGCCGTTGCCGAGCCGGGCCACCGTCGCCGTGACGTCCACTGACCGTCCCGGGGCCGCGG
The DNA here is from genome assembly GCF_014195435.1 of Prauserella sediminis. Classification (NCBI taxonomy): domain Bacteria; kingdom Bacillati; phylum Actinomycetota; class Actinomycetes; order Pseudonocardiales; family Pseudonocardiaceae; genus Prauserella; species Prauserella sediminis. The sequence continues at coordinate 520,987 of NZ_JACIBS010000001.1, forward strand.
CCTCGACCGGCGTGTCCAGCGTGAGTGTCGTGCGCCCGACTCCCCGGTCGGCCTTCGGCACGGTCAACTGATTGATCACGCTGCCGCCCCGCGCATCGCGCGCGCGGACGACGGCACCGGCAGGGCCTGTCGTGACCTGGATGTACTGCCGGTTCAGCACCGCACCGGTGTCCACAGCCGTGAAGCCGTCCGGGTGACCACCGGGGACGCGGACCCGCGAGGCCCACCAGTTCCGGCCGATGTCGGCGTGGGTGTGGGAGGAGAAGAGCACGGCCTGCGGATAGTCGCCGAGGATCTCGCGGATCTCTTCTTCCATCAGGTGGTAGCGGCCAGCGTCACCGTCCGACTGGGTCACGGTGTCCGACAGCGGATAGTGCGTGAAGACGAAGAACGGCTTGCCGGTGCGGCCGTGGGTTTCCACCCGGTCCCGGAACCACTCCAGCTGCTCCGAACCGATGTGGACGTGATCGTCGAGGTTCGGGTCCTCCCACCACATCAGCTCGTCCGGGCCGATGCCGATCAGCGGGACACCGTTCACGACGCGTTCGCCGTAGACCTTGTCGGTTCCGGCGAAGTCGAAGTAGGTGCCGTAGAGGTCCTCGGGAACGAAGCCGTTGGGCCAGCTCGGTTGGCACAACGTCTGCTGGTCGCACCAGGCGGGCGCGTACGCCTCGTGGTTGCCGAACGAGGTCAGCAACGGCTGGTTGCGATCGTGCGCGTCCATGACCTCTCGAACCTCGGCGTACTCGTCGGCGTAGCCGCGGTCGACGATGTCGCCGTTGATCACCGTGGCGGCGGATCCGGGTGCGGCCCGCTCGGCGTCGGTGAGCACCGCGTCCCAGTCGTCGATGTGACCCTGGATGTCGCTGAAGACGTCGAAGGTGGTCGTGCCCGGGTCGCCAGGCTTCGGCTCGGCGTGCGCAGGGCCGCCGGGCCGGGCGGCTTCCGGCGCGGGGTTGCCCGCCGCGGCGAGGCCGGGCTGGGCCAGCAGGACCGCACCGGTGAGCGCGGCCAGCAGCACGCGGAGTCGGGGGCTACGGGGACGGGTCCGGGGAGTGCGTTGTACGGCCATGCGGTCAGCCTGTTCGTACAACAGGACCGGCTGCCGACATCGAGACGATCTTGCCGCTGCTACTGGGTGAACGGAGGAAATCGTGACCGTTCGACCGATATGTCGCGGATCCGGCCTCGGCCGGATCCGGCGGCGCCCGCGAGCGTCACGTTCCCCTGTTGGACGCCTGCGCGGTGAGCCACCGGTGCAGCCGAGTGGCCAGCCGCGCGGGCTGGTCGAGTTGGATCAGGTGGCCCGCGTCGTCGATGAGCTCCAGTTCTGCGCCCGGGATGGTCGCGGCGAGCCGGTGGGCACGGTCGACCGGGATCCACGTGTCCTCGCGGCCCCAGACGACGAGCACGGGCAGGTCGAGTTCGCCGTACCGGGGCTGCACCGCGTCGGTGTAGGCCTGGTCGGCTTCGGCCATCTGCCGGTAGAACGCCCGCTGCCCGACCTCGCCGAGCCACGGTGCGACGAGCGCGGCGAGATCGGCTTCGCGCAGTCCGCGGTGGCTCGCCCCGCTGATGTAGGTGCGTACGAGGCTTTCGTGGATGTCCGGGGTGAGTGTCGTGAACGCGTCCGGGGTCTCGCGCACCTGCCGGAAGAACTCCGATCCCCAGGGGGCCAGCGCGACGACGTCGACGAGCGCCAGGGAGGCGTAGGCGCAGCCGTGCAACAGGTGTGCCCGCAGGGACACGGCGCCGCCGTAGTCATGGGCGACCAGGTGGGGCCGGTCGAGGTTCCAGTGCTCGAGCAGCTCGGCGAGCAGCTCGCCCTGGACGTCGAGCGACACGGCGTGTTCGGGGAGTTTCGACGACGCCCCGTAGCCCGGCATGTCCCACAGGTAGACGGTGAACTCGGCCGACAGGGCATCGGCGAAGGGTTCCCACAACCGAGACGACCACGGCGTGCCGTGGCAGAACACGACGGGCGGGCCGCTACCGCGCGAGGCCCAGCGGACGGCACGGCCACGCCAGTCGAACGTCTCGGTCAACTGCATCGGGACTCCTCTCCGAAACCGCGTGCCAGCTCGGCGAACGCGGTGTCGAGCACGGTGGCCAGGTCACTGCCGGGGTCGCCGAGCCAGTGCTCGTAGGCGGCGAGCGCAGTGCCGAGTGCGGCGTGGGCGATCGCCTGCGGTCGCAGGTCGCCCGGGTGCACTCCGGTCCGGTGAGCGGCGAATTCGGCGACCACCGCGCGCCAGTCGGCGTACCGCAGCGTGGAGTGCGCCTGGAGTGCGGGCACGCGCAGGATCAGCTGGAGCCGCCTGCGGTGCCGGTCCGTCTCGCCGGCCTCCACCCGGTTGAAGTCGACGACCACCGCGCGCAGTGATTCCATGACGGGTTCGGCCGGCGGACGGGCCGCGAACCGTTCGCGCATGTATTCGAGCTGGTCGGTGAACGCGCCCCACACGACGTCGTTCTTCGAGTCGAAGTACCGGAAGAACGTGCGCCTGCCGATGCCCGCGGCCTTCGCGATGTCGTCGACGGTGGTGGCGTCGAAGCCGTTCCGGTCGAACAGCCGGAACGCGACCTTCTCGAGTTCGACCTGACTGGTCGAAGGGCGCCGACCTGGCCGTCCGGGCGAATTTGCCGCGGTACTCACCTGACCCCCTTCCATTTGACACCCGGTGTCATTAATGTCGGGTGTGCTGTCACACACAACGACGTGAAAGGTAGCGTGCCATGTCCGAGAACCACACGGTCACCACCGCCGAGGCGGACATCGAGGAAGACCTGCTCGTCGAGGAGGTCTCCATCGACGGAATGTGCGGTGTCTACTGAGGCATTCGCCCCGGACCGGCCGTATCGACTCTCCCCGAGTGTCGCTCTGCGGCCGGAACCGTTCGGGGCGCTCGTCTACGACTTCACCACGCGGAAGCTCTCCTTCCTGAAGACCCGGCTGCTCGTCGACGTCGTGCACGCGCTGGAAAAGACGCCGGACGCACACGCGGCACTGCGGTCGGCCGAGGTACCCGACGGCCAACACGACCAGTACCTCGACGCCCTCGCGGGGCTCGCCTCCGCGGGAACGATCGAAGTCAGAGGTGACTAGATGAAACTCGTCGAGCATTTCCAGCACGGGCTCGACGCACCGATCTGCCTGACGTGGGAACTGACCTACGCCTGCAATCTCTCGTGCGTGCACTGCCTGTCCTCCTCCGGCCGCCGCGATCCTCGGGAACTGTCCACAGAGGAATGCAAGGCCGTCATCGACGACCTGCAGCGGCTGCAGGTGTTCTACATCAACATCGGCGGCGGCGAGCCGACGATCCGTTCGGATTTCTGGGAGATCGTCGAGTACGCCGTCGACCACCAGGTCGGCGTGAAGTTCTCCACCAACGGGGTGCGGATCACGCCGGAACGCGCGCGGTGGCTGGCCGAATCCGACTACGTGGACGTGCAGCTGTCACTCGACGGCGCCACTCCCGAGGTCAACGACCCGGTCCGCGGTGACGGCTCGTTCGACACGACCATGACCGCGATGCGCAACCTGCGCGACGCCGGTTTCACCGGGTTCAAGATCAGCGTGGTCATGACCCGCCACAACATCGGCCAGCTCGACGAGTTCAAGCGCATCGCCGACGAGTTCGACGCCCAGCTGCGGATCACCCGGCTGCGGCCGTCCGGGCGCGGCGCGGACACGTGGGACGAGCTGCACCCGCTGCCCGAGCAGCAGCTCGAACTGTACGACTGGCTCGTCGCCCACGGCGAGGACGTGCTCACCGGTGACTCGTTCTTCCACCTCAACGCGCTGGGCTCGACGCCGCTGCCCGGGCTCAACCTGTGCGGTGCCGGGCGCGTGGTGTGCCTGATCGATCCGATCGGCGACGTCTACGCCTGCCCGTTCGCCATCCACGACGAGTTCCTCGCGGGCAACGTGCGTGACGAGGGTGGATTCACGTCCGTGTGGCGCGAGTCCGACCTGTTCGCACGCCTGCGCGAACCGCAGACCGGCGGGGCGTGCAGTTCGTGTTCGGCGTTCGACACGTGCCAGGGCGGCTGCATGGCGGCGAAGTTCTTCACCGGACTGCCCCTGGACGGCCCCGACCCCGAGTGCGTCAAGGGCAACGGCGAGCGTGCCCTCGAACTCGTGGGAGCGGGCGCGCCGAAACCGACGCCGGACAAGGATCACTCCCGCCCCGGCAAGAAGAAGCAGGCGGGTGTGCCGGTCGCGATCGGCTGGGGCCCGCCCGAACCGGAACGCCTGCCGGACCGTGCCTGTGACACCAGTCCACTCGCCGGCATGCCGGCCCCGAAGGAGGTGCGCTGATGGCGAGCACGAAGGACTGGTTCGAAACGGTCGCCGAGGCGCGCGAGCGCGCCCGCAAGCGGCTGCCGAAACCGGTGTTCCTGGCCCTGCACGCAGGGTCGGAGGCAGGCGGAACCCTGGCCGACAACACGGCGTCGTTCGCCGAACTCGGCCTGCGACCGCGGATCGCCGACCTTCCGCCCGAGCGGGAGCAGGCGACGAGGGTACTCGGGACCGACATCTCGCTCCCGGTGATCGTCTCGCCCACGGGCGTGCAGGCGGTGCACCCGGACGGTGAGGTGGCGGTCGCCAAGGGCGCGGCCCAGTCGGGTACGGCGATCGGGCTGAGCTCGTTCGCCTCCAAGCCGATCGAAGAGGTCGCCGCGGTCAACGACAACACGCACTTCCAGGTGTACTGGCAGGGCAGCCGCGACGACATGCTCGCGCGTATGGAGCGTGCCAAGCGGGCGGGCGCGAAGGCGCTGATCGTCACGTTGGACTGGGTGTTCGCGACCGCCCGCGACTGGGGCTCGCCGCCCATTCCCGAGAAGGTCGACCTGAAGACGGCCGTGAAGTTCGCTCCGCAGGTGCTCACGCGGCCGGGCTGGCTCGCCACGTACCTGCGCTCGGGCTCGCTGCCGGATCTGACCACCCCGAACATCGTGCCGCAGGGCCAGAAGGGTCCGCCGTTCTTCGGAGCCTACGGCGAGTGGATGGGCACTCCTCCCCCGTCCTGGGACGATCTGGCCTGGCTGCGCAGCCAGTGGGACGGCCCGTTCGTCATCAAGGGCGTCTACCGGCCCGAGGATGCGAAACGCGCCGTCGACATCGGGGCGAGCGCGATCTCGGTGTCCAACCACGGCGGCAACAACCTCGACTCGACACCCGCCGCGATCCGTACCCTTCCCGGCGTCGCCGGCGCCGTCGGCGGACAGATCGAGGTGCTGCTGGACGGCGGCATTCGGCGCGGTAGCGACGTCGTCAAGGCCCTCGCTCTGGGTGCGAACGCCGTGCTGATCGGCCGTGCCTACCTGTGGGGCCTGGCCGCGGGCGGCGAACGCGGCGTGCACAACGTGCTGGAGATCCTCCGCCAGGGCATCGACAGCACGCTGTACGGACTCGGCAAGAAGTCGGTGCACGACCTGGAGCCCAGCGACGTGGTCGTGCCGGACGGCTTCACCCGGGGTATGTGACCCGGCGTGGCGGTTGCGCTGGTGACAGGGGCGGCGCGCGGGATCGGCGCCGCGGTGGTCCACCGGCTCGCCTCGGCGGGCTGGCGGGTCGTCGCGGTCGACGTGGCCACGGCGCCCGATGACGACCCCGATGCACTGCCCGAGGTCACCTACCCGCTCGGCACCCGGGAACAGCTGTCCACTGTGGCCGGCGAATTCCCGGGTGCCGTCACCGACGTGGTCGCGGACGTGCGCGACGCCGACGCACTGCGCTCGGCAGTCGCCACGGCGGAGGCCGAGTTCGGCGGCCTCGACGCCGCGGTGGGGTGCGCCGCCGTGATGGCGGGCGGCACGCCGCTGTGGGAGACGACCGACACCGAATGGTCGGCGCTGTTCGACACGGGCGTGACCGGCGTGGCGAACCTGGCGAGGGCGGCCGTGCCCGCACTGCTGCGGTCACCGAACGGACGGTTCGTCGCGCTCGCGTCGTCGGCGGCGCACCACGGCCTGTGGCACCTGGCCGGTTACAACGCGGCCAAGCACGCCGTCGTCGGGCTGATCAAAGGCCTGGCCGCGGACCTGCGCGGCACGGGCGTGTGCGCAACGGCCGTCTCGCCCGGTTCGACCCGCACCGACCTCCTCGACGCGACGGCTCGCCTCTACGATCTCGAGAGTATGGACGAGTTCGCGAACCACCAGCTCCACCAGCGGCTCCTCGACCCTGACGAGGTCGCCGCAGTCGTGGCGTTCCTGTGTTCGCCGGAGTCCTCGGCGATCACGGGAACCGTCGTGCACGCCGACGGCGGGTTCCGGCCGTGAAGCCGGGCACGCGGTTCACCCTGGACGTCGCCGCCCGCCGCACCGGCGCCGTCGTGATCGGCGGCTCACCGCTGCGCCTGGTCCGGCTCGGTTCGGCGGGTACGCGGATGCTGGACGGGTGGACCGCCGGTGAACCGCTCACCGAATCGCCCGGCCAGCTGCGACTGGCGCGCAAGCTCGTCGACGCCGGCATTCTGCACCCGAGGCCGCCGGCGGGGCCGTCACCGTCCGATGTCACCGTGGTCGTCCCGGTGAAGGACGACGCGACGCGCGTCCGGCGGCTGCGCGAGGCGACGGCCGAGTGCGGCGGGCACGTCGTCGTCGACGACGGCTCGGCCGAACCCGTACCGGACGCCGACGTGCGTCACGAGACCCCGCGCGGCCCGGCGGCGGCCCGCAACTCGGGCAGCGGCAGGGCGGCCACCGAGTTCGTGGCTTTCCTCGACGCCGACACCGTGCCCGACCCGGGGTGGCTCGACGCGCTGCTTCCCCACTTCGGCGACCCGTCGGTGGTGGCGGTCGCGCCCCGCGTGCGCAGCTCGCCCGGTGACAGCCTGCTCGCACGATACGAACTCGAACAGTCCAGTTTGGACCTCGGCGCGCGGCCCGCCCCGGTCCGCCCGATGAGCAAGGTCAGCTACGTGCCGACGGCGGCGCTCGTGGTCCGCCGCGGAGCCCTGACCGCCGCGGGCGGCTTCGACGAACAGCTGCGCTACGGCGAGGACGTCGACCTCGTGTGGCGGCTCCTCGACATCGGCGCGGTGCGGTACGAGCCCGCCTCGGTGGTGCGGCACGAACCGCGTCCGACGGTGCGCTCGTGGCTGCGGCAACGGTTCGACTACGGCACGTCGGCGGCCCCACTGTCGCAGCGGCATCCCGAACGGCTCGCCCCGGCGCGGGTGTCCGCGGTCACGACGGCGGCCTGGGCGCTGGTGGCCGTGGGACGTCCGCTGTCCGCTACGGCCGTGGCCGCGGGCGCGACCGCGCTGCTGGCACGGAGACTGTCGACGTCCACCCGCGACGTACCGAACTCGGAAGTGGTCCGGCTCGCCGCCCGCGGCCAGCTGGGTGCGGGCAGGCTGCTGGCCGCCGCGTCCCGGCGCGTGTGGTGGCCGCTGCTGCTGCCGACCCGGCGCGGTCGTCGACTGCTCGCGGCGGCGTACCTGCCGTTCGCCGCGCAAACCGGCTCGCCGGGACGGCTGGCCCTGCGCATCGCCGACGACGTGGCCTACGGCGCCGGAGTGTGGACCGGATGCGTGCGGCACCGCACGGCCACTCCCCTGTTGCCGCAGTTCACCGAGCGGCCGTTCGCCCAGGGCCGAGGCCGGTGACGGACTCCGGCTCCGGCTCCGGCTCCGGCTCCGGTTCCCGACATGACCCGGACCACGACGCCGGCGCCGAACTGGGCCGGTCGGCCTGGCCCGAGGTCGGCGAGTCGGTACTGGCCGTACCCCTCGGCGCGACCGAACAGCACGGGCCGCACCTACCGCTGGACACCGACACGACCATCGCCGCGGACCTGGCCCGCAGGCTCGCCGCACGGGTACCGGACGTCGTCGTCGCGCCGGCGGTGCCCTACGGCGCGAGCGGCGAGCACGCGGGGTTTCCCGGCACGCTGTCGATCGGCACGCCGGCACTCGAGCACCTGCTCGTCGAGCTGGGCCGCTCGGCCGACGGGTTCCGCGGCGTCGTGTTCGTCAACGGCCACGGCGGCAACACCGAGGCGCTGCGGGCGGCGGTGCGGCTGTTGCGTGAGGAGGGACGGCACGTCCTCGCGTGGGCACCGTCGGGACCGGCCGACGACAGCCACGCTGGCCGCACCGAGACGTCGGCGATGCTGCACCTGCGGCCGGACGACGTGCGCCTCCACGTCGCGGCGGCCGGTGCCACCGCACCGCTGCCGGAACTGCTGGACGCGCTGCGGGAGGGCGGCGTCGGCGCGGTGAGCGCGAACGGTGTGCTCGGCGACCCTGCGGGCGCCTCGGCCGCCGACGGGCTGCGACTCCTCGAGGCGTGGGCCGACCACCTGGCCTCGGCCGTGCGCACCTGGTCGGGTCACGGGTCCTGATCCAGTGCCGCTGTCGCAGCGGCCCCTTCGAGTTCCGCGGCGCGGGTGAGCAGGCGTGTGGCCACGTGCTGCAGGTTGTCGCCGAGTGCACGCAGCCCCTCGGCGGGCAGTTCGCCACCGTCCTGGTGGGTACACAGCTCGACGACCGCCTCGCCGAGCCGCGTGTTCACCGCGGAGAGGTGGACGAGCAATTCCCGGTCACGGCGGATCATCCGGCCCCCAAATTCCTTCTGCCCATGCCCTGCAGCCCAGCAGCTCTGCAGCCCAGTTGCCCTGCTGCCCTGCTGCCCTGCTGCCCGGGCGCCACCAAGGCATCACCCCGGGGCATCACCCCGGCACCACTGCGCGCGTCCCCGTGACGCGCGCTGCCGGGCATCGCTTCCGCAGCACACTAGCAGAGCGGACCGACGCGGTGCAGCGCGGTGTGGCCCTGTCGGGTGACACGAGTAGTTGCGGCGGATGCGACGATCACCCTCGCGAGGGAAGTGCCGTCCGTCCCGGACACCCGGCGCGACGTGGTGACACGGCGGTGGAGCACGGTGAGCGTGGAGGCAACGCACTGAACGTGGAGACACAGTGAACGTGGAGACAGTGAGCGTGGAGGCACAGTGAGCGCAGAACCCGACGACGCGTTGCGCGCGATCAACGAGAGCCTGGACAAGCCGTCCGCGGCCCGGATCTACGACTACTTCATCGGCGGCGAGACGAACTACGCCATCGACCGCGCCTTCGCCGAGAAGGCACGGGAGCGCATCCCGCAGCTCGGCGAGTACTGCCGCACCAGCAGGCAGTTCCTCGGCCGCACGGTCCGCTGGTGCGCCGCCGAGGCGGGCATGCGCCAGTTCGTCGACCTGGGTTCGGGTCTGCCGACCGTGGGCAACGTCCACGAGGTCGCCGACGAGGCGCGGCCGCAGTGCGACACCCGCGTCGTGTACACCGACAACGAGCCGATCGCGCTGACCCATTCGGAGATGCTGTTGGCCGACACCGCCGACACCGACCGGCACGTCGCGATCGCCGCCGACGTGATGAAGCCCGACGAACTGTGGTCGCGCGTCATGGCCACCGGCCTGATCGACCGCGACGAACCCGTCGTGATGCTGGTCAACGCCGTGCTGCACTTCCTCAAGGACGAGGCGAACCCCGACCGACTGCTCGAGTTCTACCGCAACCAGCTCCCTCCCGGATCGCTGCTCGTGCTGTCGCAGATGACCAACGAGAACCCGGCGAGCGAATCCGAGCGCAAGGCCCTCGACGACCTCGTCGACTACTACGAGAACACGACGAATCCCGGGCAGTTGCGCACGTCGGACGAGTTCGCCCGGTTCTTCGGCGACTTCGAACTCGTCGACCCGGGCCTGGTCTACGCGCCCGCGTGGCGCCCCGGCGAGGACACCCTGTTCGCGCGCGTGCCGTCGGAGTCGCGGGTGATCGGCGGCGTGGCCCGCAAGCCCGCCTGACCGGCCGCGCCCGAGCACGCGCCACCCCACCGACGCGCGTGTCCTGCACCCAGCACCGCGTGTCCTGCACTCGCGCCGCCGTGTTCTGCACTCAGCACCGCGTGTCCTGCACGGCCACGCCCACCGACGCGCGGCCCGTGACCCGAGTTTCGTGTGTCGCGGTGGCCTCCCTCGTTCCTCCGAGTGCATGACTCGAACTGGCAGGCCACGACGTTCGGGGCCATGATCGGGGTATGCGCTCCAGCGGTGCCGCCGATCCGACCGGGTCCGGAAACGCCGAGCAGTCCGCTCACAGCGGGTACTCCCGGCGTGTGACAGCTCTGCGCGAAGACCTGGCGGCGCTGCCCCCGGACGCACCGGTGCGGCTGGCCAAACGCACGTCGAACCTCTTCCGCCCGCGCACTCCGGCGGATGCGGGGCTCGACGTGTCGTCGTTCGACCATGTGCTGTCGGTCGACCCGGTGGCACGGACTGCCGAGGTCGAAGGCATGGTCACCTACGAGCAGCTCGTCGACGCCACGCTGCCGCACGGCCTGATGCCTCTCGTGGTGCCGCAGCTGAAGACGATCACACTCGGGGGCGCGGTCACGGGCCTGGGAATCGAATCGTCGTCGTTCCGCGCCGGAATGCCCCACGAGTCGGTGCTGGAGATGGACATCCTGACCGGGGACGGCGACATCGTCACCGCCACTCCCGACGGCGAGCACAGCGATCTGTTCTTCGCGTTCCCGAACTCCTACGGCACGCTCGGCTACGCGCTCCGGCTGCGTATCGAGCTGGCACCGGTGCGCCCCTACGTCCGGCTCGACCACGTCCGCTTCTCCGATTCCGGCCGGTTCTTCGACCGCCTCGCCCGCGCCTGCCGTGAGCACGAGGCGGACTTCGTCGACGGCACCGTCTTCGCGCCCGGCGAGCTGTATCTGACGCTCGGGTCACTGGAGGGCGAACCGGACCGGGTCAGCGACTACACGTGGCTCGATATCTACTACCGCTCGATCCGCGAACGCCCCGTCGACCACCTGCCGGTGCGTGACTACCTGTGGCGCTGGGACACCGACTGGTTCTGGTGCTCCCGCGCGCTGGGCGCACAGAACCGGCTCGTGCGGCTGCTCGCCGGCCCTCGGCTGCTTCGGTCCGATGTGTACTGGAAGGTGGTCGACGCCGAGCGCAGGCACGGCTGGCTCGCTCGCGCCTCGCGTCTGCTCGGCAGGCCGGAACGCGAATCGGTGATGCAGGACGTCGAGGTGCCGATTGGCAGGGCCGGGAAGTTCCTCTCCTTCCTGCACCGGGAGATCCCGATCAGTCCGATCTGGATCTGCCCGCTTCGCCAGCGGGACTCCCGGCGCTGGCCGCTGTACGAACTGGACCCCGACGAGCTGTACGTCAACTTCGGGTTCTGGGGCACGGTCCCGCTCGCGCCCGGCGAATCGCAGAGCACCCACAACCGGCGTATCGAAGAGGTCGTCACGGCACTCGGCGGGCGCAAGTCGCTGTACTCGGAGAGTTTCTACGACCCCGACACGTTCTGGCAGCTCTACAACGGACCGGCGTATCGGGCCGTCAAGCAGCGGTACGACCCCGGTGGGCGACTGCTCGACCTCTACGCGAAGTGCGTGCAAGCGAGGTGATGACACCATGGCGGCGACACGTCCCCTCTCGGCGACGCCCACGTCCGCGCGTCCGCGGCACCACGGCGGCGCGTCCGGCGCCGGTGGCAGACCGCCGCTGAGCGCGCTGTTGACGCGGCTGCTCGGCGACGACCCGCCGGTGACGGTGACCGCCTACGACGGCACCGTGGTCGGTGATCCGGATGCGGCGCCGCGCATCCACATCCGCACTCCCGGGGCGCTGAGCTACGTGCTGACCGCTCCGAACGAGCTGGGGCTGGCGCGCGCGTACGTCACGGGCAGACTCGACGTGGCCGGCGATGTGTACGCGGTGCTGCGGGCGATCGACGACGTGTCGCCGAGTATGGCCGACAAGGCGTGGCTCGCACGGGCACTGACCGGGTACGCACGCGAGCTGCTGCGGCCGGTGCCGATCCCGGTCGAGGAGGCACCGTCACGGCCGCGGCGCGTGCTGCACGGGCTGCGGCATTCGAAGACGCGCGACAGCGAGGCGATCGCGCGGCACTACGACGTGTCCAATCGGTTCTACGAACTGGTGCTCGGCCCGTCGATGGCCTACACCTGCGCCTGTTACCCCGATCCGGCCTCGACGCTGGAGGAGGCGCAGTTCCACAAGTTCGACCTCGTGTGCCGCAAACTCGGGCTGCGGCCGGGAATGCGGTTGCTCGACGTCGGCTGCGGCTGGGGCGGCATGGTCGCCCACGCCGTCGAGCACTACGGCGTGACCGCACTCGGGGTGACGCTGTCGCGGCAGCAGGCCGAGTGGGCACAGCGGGACCTCGCCGCACGGGGCCTGGCCGGCCGTGCCGAGGTGCGGCACCTGGACTATCGCGACGTCGCCGAGAGCGGCTTCGACGCGGTGTCGTCGATCGGGCTGACCGAGCACATCGGCGCGCGGGCACTGCCGTCGTACTTCCGGTTCCTGCGGTCGAAACTGCGCCCCGGCGGAAGATTGCTCAACCACTGCATCGTGCGGCCCCACACCTACGACTCCCATCGCACGGGGCCGTTCATCGACCGCTACGTCTTCCCCGACGGCGAACTCGAGGGCGTCGGCACGATCGTGTCGGAGATGCAGGACAACGGGTTCGAGGTGCGCCACGCCGAGAATCTGCGGGAGCACTACGGCCGCACCCTCGCCGCGTGGTGCCGCAACCTCGACGCCCACTGGGACGAGGCGGTCGCCGAGTCCGGTGTGCAGCGCGCCCGGGTGTGGGCGCTGTACATGGCCGCCTCGCGCCTGTCGTTCGAACGGCACCGGCTGGAGCTGCAACAGGTGCTGGGCGTGGCGGTCGGCGAGCACGGCGACGCGTCGATGCCGCTCCGCCCCGACTGGGGCGTGTGAACCGTGCGTCCGGTCCGGTCGGCGGACCGTGCGCGAGCCCGCCGCGATGGAGTGATCGCGATGTCGGTGGTGTCCGCTACCGTGCGAGCGTGATCGAGCACCTCAGCATCCCCACGTCCGCAGGCGACTTCGACGCGATCGCCGCGGGCCCGCACGACGGCCGTCCGGTGTTGCTGCTGCACGGATTCCCCGAAGCCGCCGTGGAATGGGAACACCAGGTCGCGCGTCTCGGCGACGAGGGATATCGCGCCGTGGCGCCCGACCAGCGCGGTTACTCGCCCGGCGTGCGACCGGCCGACGTCGCCGACTACGAGATGGACCACCTGGTCGATGACGTCGTCGCGATGGCCGGCGCGCTCGGCTGGTCACGGTTCGACCTGGTGGGCCACGACTGGGGCGGCGCCGTCGCGTGGTGGACCGCCGACCGCCACCCCGACCGGTTGCGCTCGCTCACCGCGGTGTCCACGCCGCATCCCCGCGCGCTGGGCGATGCGCTCCGCACCGACGAGGACCAGGCGATGCGCTCGCAGTACATGCGTGACTGGCGGAACTCGGACACCGAGAAACGCATGCTCGCCGACGGCGGCGAGCCGCTGCGCCGCATGTTCGAGTGGAAGGTTCCGCGCGGCCGGGTGGACGACTACCTCGCGCGGTTGTCCGAACCGGGTGCCCTGACGGCGGCGCTGAACTGGTACCGGGCGGGCAGTCCGAAAGCTGCGATCGAGGCGATCGCGGTGCCGACGCTCTACGTCTGGAGTACCGAGGATGTCGCGTTCGGCTCGACGGCGGCTCTGGCGACCGAACAGTGGGTCAGCGGGCCGTACGAGTTCCAGATGCTCGAGGACGTCACACACTGGGTACCCGAGGAGGCCCCGGAACAGCTGACCGCACTGCTGTTGGACCATCTCCATCGGCACTGAGACGTGACCCGTTCGGCCACGGCGTAGCGTAACCGAACCGGCCACCGGATCTCGGACGCCGAGACTCGAACACCTCGAACCTCCGACACTCCTCGAGGCTCGGCGTTCCTCGAGGCTCGACACTTCTTGAGTCTCGTTGTTCCGCGATCCTCAGTGTCTCTCGATCCTCGACGTCTCTCGAGGCTCAGCGTCTCTCGACCCTCGAGTGCCACGAACCTCGAGGCTCAACTGTTCCGAACCTGCAGCGCACCGGACTGCCACGAATGCGGTCCCGGACGCCGTTCGGGTGCCGCCACTCGGGTGATGCCGGCCGATTCTCACCCGGTCGTGGCCGGTTCTCGTCGACTGCACCCTTGCGCCGCGGCACCCCAACCCCGAAAATTCGAAACTCATTCATGTTTTGTCGGTGGGTGGGTGGAACGAATGCCGAAACGCGCGTTGGTCCTGGTCACGACGTTGCTCCTCGGCGCGTCGCTACTCACCGCGCCCGCCGGTGCGAGGTCGCCCGAGGGAGAGGATGCCGTGCACGCAGCCGAGCCGTATCTCGTGGGACGCGGCGTCGCCGACGCGACGGGCGAGATCGCCGAAGTCGGCCTGATGGGCTACGGCCGCATCGACCAGCAGGCGGCCGGCCTGCACAACCGGCAGCGCTCGCGTGCGTTCGTCATCGCCGACCGGGAGACGAACGAGCGCGTACTGCTGATCGTGGTCGACGCGCCGATGATCTTCAACAGCGTGCGCCAGGAAGTGCTGCGCAGGCTGGCGGAGCGCTACGGCGACACCTACACCGAGCGCAACGTCATGCTGACCGCCACGCACTCGCACGCCGCCCCCGGCGGCCATTCGCACCACCTGCTGTACAACCTCACCACCCTGGGATTCCACCGGAAGACGTTCGAGGCGGTCACGTCCGGGATCGTCGAATCGGCCGAGCGTGCCCATGCCGACCTCGCACCCGCGTCACTGACGCTCACCCACGACGAGCTCACCGACGCGAGCGCCAACCGTTCCCGTACGGCGTTCGACCGCAACCCCGACGGCGACAAGGCCCATTTCCCCGACGCCGTCGATCCGCAGACCTCGTTGCTGCGGATCGAACGCGACGGCAGACCCGTCGGGGCGATCAACTGGTTCCCGGTCCACGCGACGAGCATGTCGGGCGACAACCGTCTCGTCAGTTCCGACAACAAGGGCTACGCCGCCTACCGCTGGGAACGGCAGGACACCGACGTCGACTACCGCGGCGAGCCGGCACCGGAGTTCGTCTCGGCGTTCGCCCAGACCAACGCGGGTGATCTGACGCCCAATCTCGACCTGACCCCGCCGACCACGCCCGAGGACTTCGGCCGCACGACCGCCAACGGCGAGAAGCAGTACCGTGCCGCGAAGCGGCAGCTGACCGCGAAGGGCGCGAACCTCGCGGGCGGGGTCGATTCGCGGCTCGTCCACATCAACCTGTCCGATGTGGAGGTTCGACCCGAGTTCACCGGTGACGGCCGGACACATCGCACCTGCTCACCGGCGGTCGGCGCGGCCATGGCGGCGGGCAGCGTGGAGGACGGTCCGGCCTTCCCCGGATTCGACGAGGGGGAGAATCCGCTGTGGGACAGGGTTTCCGACTCCGTGCTCTACCGCGCGTCGCCGGAGCTGAAGGAATGCCAGGCACCGAAGGGCGTGTTCGCCCCGGTCGGTGCGATGAACAAGGTCTACCCGTGGGTGCAGGAGATCGTGCCGGTGCAGCTGGTACGCGTCGGCGAGCTGTACCTCATCGGTGTGCCGGGCGAGGTCACCATCACGGCGGGCCTGCGGCTGCGGCGGACGGTCGCCGAGGCCGTGGGTGCGGATCTGCGGAACGTGCTCGTCGCGGGCTACGCCAACTCCTACTTCCACTACCTGACCACGCCGGAGGAGTACGACGTCCAGCACTACGAGGGCGGCAGCACCCTGTTCGGCAGGTGGCAGCTGCCCGCGATGCAGCAGACAGCGCACGGCCTCGCGACGGCGATGCGCGACGGCCGCGAGGTGCCCTCCGGCGACAAACCCGAGGATCTGTCGGGCAAACAGTTCCGGCTTCAGCCCGGCGTCGTGCTCGACACGCCGCCGGTCGGGAAACGATTCGGCGACGTACTGAGCCAGCCCGCCGAGGTCTACTCCTCGGGCGAGCAGGTGTCGGCGGCGTTCGCCGGTGCCCACCCGAGCAACGACCTGCACCGCGGGGGAACGTACCTCGAGGTGCAGCGCTGGGACGGCCACGCGTGGCGGACGGTCGCCGACGACGGCGACTGGTCGACCAGGCTGCACTGGAAACGCCGTGGCCTGTCGGCGTCCCAGGTCACGATCACGTGGGAGCCGCCGGCGGATGCGGCAGGCACCTACCGGATCCGCTACCGCGGGGATGCCAAGAACGCCCTCGGCCGTATCTCGCCGATCACCGGCGTGACGAGGGAGTTCACGATCGGCTGACCCGAGGTTGCGGACTCCGGGGCCCGTGTTGCGGACTCCGGGTGCCGTGTGCGTGCCCCGGCGCCGGGGCACGGAATCCGGTGACGAGACTGACGCCGGACCGTCCCGTTACTCCGTACGGCCGCATCTCCGCAGCGCACCGACCGACTGCACCGTATGGCTGTTGTCGACGCCCGACCCTGGACCTTCGGCACCCCGTGCCATAACGTCCCGTCCAGGGCGCCACCGGAGTCAACGACGACACGGAGATGACCATGGGCAGGTTCGACGACAAGGTCGCGTTCATCACCGGTGCAGCACGCGGTCAGGGCCGAAGCCACGCGGTGGCCCTCGCCGAGGAAGGCGCCGACATCATCGCGATCGACACGACGAAAAAGGTCGACAGCATCCCCTACTCCCTCGCCACGGCGGACGATCTCGACGAGACGGTGCGGCTCGTCGAACGAACCGGGCGGCGGATCGTCGCGCGGGACGCCGACGTCCGTGATTCGCAGGCACTCGCCGCCGCGGTCGACGCCGGAGTCGACCGGTTCGGCCGGCTCGACATCGTCCTGGCCAATGCCGGGATCTTCGGTCACGGGCCGTCCCTCGAGATGACCGACGAGGCATGGCAGGACACGATCGACATCAACCTGACGGGTGTGTGGAAGACGCTCAAGGCGTCGGTGCCGCACATCATCGACGCCGGCCGCGGCGGGGCCGTAGTCATCACGAGTTCGGTCGCCGGCGTCCAGGCCAACGCGAACACGGCACACTACGCCTCGTCCAAAGCCGGGCTGATCATGTTGATGAAGGTCATGGCCAAGGAGCTGGCGCCGCACAACATCCGCGTCAACACCGTGCATCCCACTGCCGTCGCGACGGACATGATCCTGCACGAGTCGCTGTATCGGTTGTTCGCACCCGATGTCGAGAATCCGACGCGTGCCGACTTCGAGGCGGCGGCCCAGGACCTCAACGCGCTGCCCGTCGTCGCACTGCAACCGGAGGACGTCACCGACCAGGTGCTGCACCTGGTGTCCGACACGGGCAGGTACATCACCGGGTCCATGCAGATGGTCGAGGCCGGCACCGACCTGTGAGCACCGCCGGGCGACCGACGCCGCACGGTCGCGTCGGTCGCCCGGGGTGCAGAACACGCGCGAAAATGCAGTCGCGCGGTAGGGCGTCCCTGAGGGGTGGTGGCCGGGCGACGCCTGGGCGCAGAACACGCGTGCCCGGGTGCAGAACACGCGGTGCCGAGTGCAGGACACGCGTGCCTGAGTGCAGGACATGCGGTCAGCGGCCGGGGAGGAACTCCTGCAGTTTCGTCTTCGCACCCTGCATCAGGACGTGCCACGTGTTGGGATCGCCCTTGGCGAGTGCCTCGGCGGTCGAGGTCATCTGTTCGAGCGTGGCGTGCGGTGGGATCGGCGGCACTTCGGGATCGCACCGCACGTCGAGCAGCGCAGGGCCTCGGCCGCCGAGCACCCGCTCCCAGGCCGGGCCGAGCTGCTCCGGATCGTCCACGGAGACGGTGTCGAACCCGAGCGCGGCCGCGAACGCCGCGTACGACATGTCCGGCAGGGTCTGCGACTCCTCGAATTTCGGGGCTCCGCCCATCGCCCGCAGTTCCCACGTGACCTGGTTCAGATCGTCGTTGTGGAACACGCAGACGACGAGCCGCTGGTCGTCCCACAGCTCGCGGTACCGCGCGATGGTCAGCAGTTCCGCGAGGCCGTTCATCTGCATGGCGCCGTCGCCGACGAGTGCGACGACGGGCCGGTCCGGGTGGGCGAACTTCGCCCCGATCGCGTACGGCACGCCCGCACCCATCGTGGCGAGCGTGCCGGACAGCGACGCCCGCATCCGCCCGCGGATGCGCAGGTTGCGCGCGAACCAGTTGGTCGACGATCCCGAGTCGGCCGTGATGATCGCGTCCTCGGGCAGGCGCACCGACAGCTCGTGCACCACGCGCTGCGGGTTCACCGGTTCGGCGCTCAGCATGGCCTGCTGCCGCATGGTGTCCCACCACTCGGACACGCTCGATTCGATACCGGAACGCCACGACGCCGCGTTCTTGCGCCGCAGCTGCGGCAGCAGCGCCCGCAGGGTGGCCTTCGCCTCGCCTGCGAGGTTCACCTCGGTCGGGTAGCGCATCCCGAGCACACCGGCGTCCACGTCGATCTGCACGGCCCTTGCCTGGCCGAACTCGGGCAGGAACTGGCTGTAGGGCATGTTCGAACCGACGATCAGCAGCGTGTCGCAGTCACGCATCAGCTCGTAGGTCGGCCGCGTCCCGAGCAGTCCGATCGATCCGGTGACGTACGGCAGTTCGTCGGAGAGCACGTCCTTACCGAGCAGCGCTTTCGCCACGCCTGCGCCCGTCAGTTCGGCCACCTGGCTCACCTCGTGCGCGGCGTTGCGCGCGCCCTGGCCGACGAGGATCGCCACCCGCTCACCGGAGTTGAGGACCTCGGCGGCGCGGGCGATCTCGTCCTCCGGGGGCAGGACGACGGATCGCGGGGTGCTCGGCGGTGCCGACGGCACGTGTTTGAACTCGTGCTGCGGCGGGCTGTAGGTCTGTTCCTGCAGGTCGTTCGGCATGATGACAGCCGTGACGGTGCGCTGGCCCCATGCGGTGCGCAAGGCGCGGTCGAGCGCGTTCGGCAGCTGTTCCGCGGTGTTGACCTCCACCAGGTAGGCCGACGCGACGTCCGCCAGCAGCGCCTGCAGATCCACCTCCTGCTGGTAGCTGCCACCCATCGCGGTCCGCGCCGTCTGCCCGACGATCGCGACGACCGGCACGTGGTCGAGCTTGGCGTCGTAGAGCCCGTTGAGCAGGTGGATGGCACCGGGCCCGGACGTGGCCAGGCACACGCCCACGTTGCCACTGAACTTGGCGTAGCCGACGGCCGCGAAGGCGGACATCTCCTCGTGGCGCGACTGCACGAACCGCGGCCGGTTGCCTGCCTCGCCGAACGCGGCCACGATGCCGTTGATCCCGTCACCGGGGTAGCCGAACACCTGCTCGACGTCCCACTCCCGCAGCCGCCGCAACACCTGGTCACCGACCGTTTCCGCCATCACGTCTCCCGTCTTCGACTCCTGTCGGCCGTCACGGGGCTACCCACGGGGCGCCGCAACAACCCGGCCGTACGATGAGGCGCGTGAAGCACATCCACGCGGGCAAAGTCAGGGATCTGTACGACGACGACGGCGACATCCTGCTGGTCGCCTCCGACCGGATCTCGGTCTACGACGTGACGCTGCCGACCCCGATCCCCGACAAGGGTGCGCTGCTGACCCAGCTGTCGCGCTGGTGGTTCGAGCGGTTCGCGGATCTGGTACCGAACCATGTGCTGTCGGCGACGGCCGTCCCGGACGAGTTCGCGGGCCGCGCGCTGCGGTGCAAGCCGCTGACGATGGTCAAGGTCGAGTGCATCGCCCGCGGATACCTGTCCGGGTCGGGTCTGAAGGAGTACCGCGAGCGGGGCACCGTATCGGGGGTGTCGCTGCCGGACGGGCTCGTCGAGGGCAGCAAGCTGCCGGAGCCGATCTTCACGCCGACGACGAAGGCCGACGCGGGCCACGACGAGGCGATCACGTTCGACGACGTCGTCGCGCAGGAAGGCGGCGACACGGCGGAGCGGCTGCGCGAACTGACCCTGGGGCTGTACCGCGCGGGTGCCGAGCACGCGGCCGAACAGGGCATCATCGTCGCCGACACCAAGGTCGAGTTCGGCTGGGACGCCGACGGTGTGCTGACGCTCGGCGACGAGGTCCTGACGTCGGATTCGTCCCGATTCTGGCCCGCCGACGAGTGGCGGCCCGGGCAGCCGCAGCACGCGTTCGACAAGCAGTTCGTGCGCGACTGGGCGACCTCGACGGGTTGGGACAAGACCCCGCCGGGGCCGGAGGTTCCCGCCGACGTCGTCGCCGCGACCCGCGCCCGTTACGTCGAGGCCTACGAGCGCATCACCGGCGAGACCTGGCAGGCGTAGCCGGATTCACCGGCTACGCCCGGCGCGGCCGGGTACCAGGGCGAGGCTAGGCCTCATCGTCATCCTGGTCCGCCGGGTTCGTCGCGCCGCCCCAGCCCTGCACGTGCGCGAAAGCCGCGACGACCAGCACGATCGCCGCCAGCAGCACCAGGCCGAAGTTCAGCGTCACCAGGCCGAGCACGATCAGCACGCCCGCGAACATGTCGAGGCCGCGGCGCAGCACCCGGCCACCCGCCCAACGGCGCGGCGGCCCGCCACGGCCGAACGCGCGCGCCAGCTCGGGATCGTCGTCTTGCAGCTTGCCGCCGATGCGCTCGAGTTCCTCACGTTCACG
This sequence comes from Prauserella sediminis, assembly GCF_014195435.1. Classification (NCBI taxonomy): domain Bacteria; kingdom Bacillati; phylum Actinomycetota; class Actinomycetes; order Pseudonocardiales; family Pseudonocardiaceae; genus Prauserella; species Prauserella sediminis. The sequence continues at coordinate 541,482 of NZ_JACIBS010000001.1, forward strand.
ACGACTCAGCATGGCGAACCCCCTCGGTCGTCTCGTCCGCGTCCTGCGCCGACTACCCGTCGCCGGGCGGCGCTAATCCCTCCGCCCGCACCGGGTCGGGGCAGGAACCACGGCGGGAACCGCGGCGACGAGGGCGGACGGCGGGCTCGGACACTCGCGGGTACGACATCGTCCGCACAGCCGATGGCCCGGCGGGGTTCGCGGTCGTATCGTGCTCTCAGACGAGGGAACGAGGGCCGACAGCCCCCGGGGACCGCGCACCTCCCCCTCGCCTGCGGACCCCGGACGAGGAGAACGCCCGGCACGCCGCCTCTCGGCGGACGTGCCGGGCGTTCCACGTGGCCCTTCAGACCGGCGACGCGTGGCGGCCGCCGCTACGAGCAGGCTCACCCGAGACCACCGCGGGTGGTGCTCGACGAGCCGCCTGCGACGGCCCCGTCAGGCGGTGTGGTCGAAGCGGACGAACCTGACCTCGCGGCCGAGCGCGCGGAAGTCGTCGTCGCCGCCGTCGACGCGATAGCCCATGACGCGCGCCAGCCGGGTAGCGAGCTTCGGATACTTGCCCGCGTACTCGGACATCAGCTCGACGCCCGTGTGGACGTCCAGCGGAACCGCCGTAGCCGAGGTGTACAACCGTCCATTTTGGATTTTTACTGACGGGTTCTCGAGGACGTTGCGATACCAGGCGGCTTTCGTCCCGAATCCCGAGCACGCCGTGATCGAACCGGCGTCGCGGGTCACGACCTCGAGCACCACCTCACGCCGACGCCCGCTCCGCCTGCCGGTGTGGACCAGGTACATGAGCCGTCGGCCCAACAGCCCGCCGAATCCCCGCCGGTACAGCACGATCGGTGCCCGCGCCAGTGCCCGCCGCCAACCACTGGGCGGCCCGGCATCGCTGATCCGTTCCACGATCGGCACCCTACGCCGCCGGTACCCTGGAGACATGAAACGTCCCGTCTCACCGCTGCCGCAACGCAACGGACTCGACGCCGCGCGGCTGCGGCTGCCCGTCGACGGGACGTGGGCGACCGTGCGCGACCACCTGGTGCAGCGCCTGCACCGACTGGAGCCCGCCTACATCGACGACATGCTCGCCGCGGGCAGGTTCGTCACGACCGCCGGCCCGGTCACCGAGGACACCCCGTACGTCCCCGGCGATTTCGTGTGGTTCCACCGCGACCTGCCCGACGAGGTTCCGGTGCCGTTCGACATCGGCATCGTCCACCGCGACGACGACCTCGTCGTGGCCGACAAGCCGCACTTCCTCGCGACGATCCCCCGCGGCAAACACGTCATGCAGACCGCGCTGGTGCGCTTGCGCGACGAGCTCGGCCTGCCCGAATTGAGCCCCGTACACCGGCTCGACCGGGTGACCGCCGGGCTGCTGATGTTCACCGTGCGGCGCGAACTGCGCGGCCCGTACCAGAACCTTTTCCGCGACCGCACCGTCCACAAGGAGTACGAGGCGATCGCCCCGCACGACCCGCAGCTCGCGCTGCCGCGCACGGTGCGCAGCCGGATCGTCAAGCGCCGTGAGGTCGTCACCGCCGAGGAGGTGCCGGGCGAGCCGAACGCGGAGACCTACGTCGAACTCGTCGAGGCCCGCGACGGCCTGGGACGCTACCGGCTCGTGCCTGCAACGGGCCGCACGCACCAGCTGCGGGTGCACCTGGCCTCACTCGGCGTGCCCATCGTGGGCGACTCGTTCTACCCCGTGACCTACGAGACCGCGCTCGACGACTTCCGCAACCCGCTGCAGCTGCTCGCGAAGGTCCTCGAGTTCACCGACCCGCTCACCGGCGAGCGCCGCCGATTCGAGAGCGACCGCACCCTCTCGGCCTGGCCCGGCTGAGTTCGAGACCGCGCGTGTTCGGCGCTCAGCCGGGCGATGTGACCGGAAGCCCCACCCTCTCCAAGGCGAGATCTGCGCGAGGCACGGCACCCCACCCTGACGGATCGCCGCTCGCCTGGTCTCGACCGCCAGCAGCGTGCTGGAGACCATGCGCTCGTCGGAACGCTCGTCCAGCAGCCGGCGCAACGCCGGTGTCTCGACCTCGTATCCCTCCCCGCGACGACGCCTCCTGCGGCCCCGGGTCAGTCGCGTTCGATGCGGTGACCGATGACCTCCGGTCCGGGGTGCGCGGCGCCGGAACCGTCGCGGCGGTCGTCGACCTCGGGCAGTTCCACCGCGTCGCCCTTCCGTGAGCTGCCCGCGGGCCTCGGTCCGATCCACGCCACGCGGACCGCGTCCTCGCCCTTGAGCAGCCGGTGCGCACGCACCCCCGCCGTCGCCCGGCCCTTGGCCGGGTACTCGGCGAAGGGTGTCACCTTGACGGTCTCGCCCGTGGTCGTGACGACCAGTGGTTCGCCGTGATCGTCGTCGTCCGTGCGCACCGCGCCGAAGAACACCACCTCGGCATCCCCGGACAGCTTCACGCCCGCCATGCCGCCGCTCTTCAACCCCTGCGGCCGCACCAGCGAGGCCGAGTACCGCAGCAGCGACGCCGCCGACGTCACGAACGCCAGCTCCTCCTCGCCGTCGGCCAGCCACGCGGCGCCGACGACCTCGTCGTCTTCCTTGAGGTTGATGACCTCGAACTCCTCCGACCGCACGGGCCAGTCGGGTGCGCACACCTTGACCACGCCCGCCTTCGTGCCGAGCGCCAACCCGGGCGAGTCACCGACGTGATCACCGACCGGCGCGAGCCCGACGATCCGCTCCCCCTTCGCCAACGGCACGAGCTCCTTCGCCGACATGCCGCCGCGCAGCGACACCGTGCCGCTCTGCTCCGGCAGCACGGGCAGCGGCAGCACGTCCACCTTGAACGCCCGCCCCGCGCTCGTCACCAGAATCACCTGGCCACGAGCGGTGGTGGCGGCGACCGCCTGCACCGCGTCGTGTTTGACGCGGCCGTTGCGGCGACGGCTTTCCTGCGCCTCCTCCGATTCGGCCGCGGTACGGGCGACGAGCCCGGTGGCCGACAGCACCACGTGACACGGGTCGTCGGCGACCTCCAGCGGCCCGGCCGGCTTGGACGCGGCCAGCACCTCCTTGAGGTCACCGTCGATCAGCGCGCTGCGCCGTTCGGTCGGGAAGTCCTTGGCGATCTTCGCCAGCTCGGCCGAGACGACCTTCTTGAGTTCCTTGTCGTCGTCCAGGATCTTCGACAGCTCCGCGATCTCCTCGCGCAGCTTCGCGTCCTCCTGCTCCAGGTCGAGCTTGTCGTACTTGGTGAGCCGCCGCAGCGGAGTGTCCAAAATGTACGTGGCCTGGATCTCGGTGAGCTCGAACCGCTTCATCAGGCCCTCCTTGGCGGCCTGCGCGTTCTCGCTCTGCCGGATGAGCCTGATCACCTTGTCGATGTCGACGAGCGCCTTCAGCAGACCTTCGACCAGATGCAGCCGTTCTTCCCGCTTGCGCCTGCGGTAGCGCGTGCGGCGTGTGACGACGTCGTAGCGGTGCTGCAGGAACACCTCGAGCAGCGGTTTGAGGCCGAGCGTCTGCGGCTTGCCGTCGACGAGCACGAGGTTGTTGATGCCGAACGACTGCTCCAGCGGGGTCAGCCGGTACAGGTCGGCGAGCAGGGCCTGCGGGTTGACGCCGACCTTGCACTCGATGACCAGCCGCGTGCCGTTCTCGCGATCGGTGAGGTCCTTGACGTCGGCGATTCCGGTGAGCCGCTTGGTCTTGTTGACCTCGTCGGTGATGCGCTCGATGACCTTCTCCGGGCCGACGCCGTACGGCAGCTCCGTGACGGTGATGCCCTGCCGCCTGCTGCCCTCGACCGGGCCGGTCTCCACGGTCGCGCGCATCCGCACGACGCCGCGGCCCGTCTCGTAGGCCTTGCGCACCTGGTCCAGGCCGAGCACCTGCCCGCCGGTGGGCAGGTCGGGCCCCGGCACGAACTCCATCAGCTTGTCGAGCGAGGCGTTCGGGTGGTTGATCAGCCAGCGGGCGGCGTCGATGACCTCGCTGAGATTGTGCGGGATCATGTTCGTCGCCATGCCGACCGCGATGCCGGACGTGCCGTTGACGAGCAGATTCGGGAACGACGCCGGCAGCACGGACGGTTCGAGCAGTTCGCCGTCGTAGTTCGGCCGCATGTCGACCGTCTCTTCGCCCAGCTCGCCGACGAGCAGCATCGCCTCGGGCGACATGCGGGCCTCGGTGTATCGCGACGCGGCCGGTCCGTCGTCCGGGCTTCCGAAGTTACCGTGCCCGTCGACCAGCGGAACGTTCATCGAGAAGTCCTGCGCCAGGCGCACCATCGCGTCGTAGATCGCGACGTCGCCGTGCGGGTGGTACCGGCCCATCACGTCGCCGACCACACGCGAGGACTTCACGTACGCGTGGCTGGGCCGGTAACCGTTCTCGTTCATCGAGAACAGGATCCGGCGGTGTACCGGCTTCAGACCGTCGCGTGCGTCGGGCAGGGCCCTGGAATGGATGACCGAGTAGGCGTACTCCAGGTACGAATCCTCGATCTCGGCGGTCAGCGAGTTGTCGTAGACCTGGGCGCCGGCCTGGTCGAACGCGGCCGGATCGACGCGGGTGGTCGGATTCTTACGGCGTGCCATCGTGGTGTCCGGCTCCTAGTTCGTGCGCTGGCGCTGGGATATCGGTGCTGGGATATCGGGCGCTGGGATACTGGCTGCGGGTACGGGCGCGGCGGCGCCGTCAGATGTCGATCGCGGCCTGGTCGACGCGTTCGGACGACGAGACGAGCCAGTTGCGGCGCGGTTCGACCTTTTCGCCCATGAGCAGTTCGAGCGCCGCCTCGGCGGCCTCGGCGTCGTCGAGGGTGATGCGGCGGACGGCGCGGGTCGCGGGGTTCATCGTCGTATCCCACAGCTCGTCGGCGTCCATCTCCCCGAGGCCCTTGAAGCGGGGCACGGGCTTCTTGATCGTCTTGCCCTTCGCCTCGAGTTCCGCCACCTTCTCCTGCATCTCCCGCTCGGTGAAGGTGTAGTGCGTCTCCTCGCTCTTGCCCTTGGTGACGACCTTGTGCAGCGGCGGCATCGCGGCGTAGAGCCTGCCCTCGTCGACGACGGGCCGCATGTAGCGGGCGAACAGCGTGATCAGCAGGGTGCGGATGTGCGAACCGTCCACATCCGCGTCCGCCATGATGATCACGCGGCCGTAGCGCATCGCCGACATGTCGAACGTCCGCCCGGTTCCCGCACCGAGGACCTGCACGATGTTCGAGATCTCGGCGTTCTTCAGCGCATCGCCGAGACCGGCCTTCTGCACGTTGAGGATCTTCCCTCGCAACGGCAGCAACGCCTGGTATTCGGACACGCGGGCGCTGCGAGCACTGCCGAGGGCGCTGTCGCCCTCCACGAGGAACAGCTCGCTGCGCGCGATGCCCGTCGCACGGCAGTCGACCAGCTTGGGCGGCATGGCGGCACCCTCGAGCGCCGTCTTGCGCCGCGCGGCGTCCTTCTGCTGCTTCTGGGCTATCCGTACCCGGGAGGCGTCGACGATCTTCTGCAGCACCGTCTTGGCCTCGGACTTGGTCCTGCGGTTGTCGGTCCAGGCGCGGATCTCCTTGTCCACGATGCCCTGGACCACCTTGGTGATGCCCGCGGTCGACAGTTCGTCCTTGGTCTGCGACGTGAACTGCGGCTCGGGGATGCGCACGTGGACCACGGCGGTCATGCCCTCGGTGATGTCGTCGAGGGTGGGCGGGTCCTCCTTCGGCTTGAGCAGCCCCCGGGTACGCGAGATCGCCTCCTGCAGCGACTTCGTCAGCGCCCGGTCGAAGCCCTTCCGGTGCGTACCGCCGTGCACGTTGCGGATGGTGTTGGTGAAGCACTCGATGGTTCGCTCGTAGCCGGTCCCCCAGCGCAGCGCCACGTCCACCTCGGCGTGGCGCTCCACATTGGATTGCATGACGCCGTTCTCGTCGGCGGCGTTCTCCTTGTAGGTGCCCTCGCCGGCGATCGTGATCGTTCCGGACACCGCGCGGTCGCCGGTCGGCGCGAGGTACTCGACCATGTCGACGAGACCGTTCGGGTAGTGGAACGTCTCTTCCTCGATCGTGCCGACCTCACCGTCGGTGGCCGTCCGCAGCACGTAGGTGACACCGGGCACGAGGAACGCGGTGTGCTGCAGCTTGGTGCGCACGTGCTCGACGTCGAGCGCGGCTCCCTGTTCGAAGTACCGCGCGTCGTACCAGTAGCGGATCGTCGTGCCGGTGGCCTCACCGCGCTTCATCTTCCGCGCGACGCGCAACCCCGACTGCGGCGTGAACTTCGCCTTCGGGCCCGCGCCGTCGAACACGCCCGCGACGCCGCGCGCGAAGGACATCTCGTGGACCTTGCCCGCCCGTCGCACCTGGACGTCGAACCGCAGCGACAGGGCGTTGACCGCCGAGGCGCCCACCCCGTGGAGACCACCCGAAGCCTTGTAACCGGAGCCGCCGAACTTGCCGCCGGCGTGCAGCCGGGTCAGCACCAGCTCGACGCCCGAGATCCCCGACTTGGCGTGGTTGTCGGTGGGGATGCCGCGGCCGTTGTCGTCCACCTCGACACTGCCGTCGGCGTGCAGCGTGACGACGACGCGGTCGGCATGGCCCGCCACGCCTTCGTCGGTGCAGTTGTCGACGATCTCGGCGAACAGGTGGTTCACGCCGCGGCTGTCGGTGGACCCGATGTACATGCCGGGCCGCTTCCGTACCGCTTCCAGTCCCTCGAGGTGGGTCAGATCGTCGGCCCCGTACAGGGTCTCGGCCGAAGCAGTCACAGGGTCGTCTCTCCCGGTCTCGTGATGCGATGGCGGCTTCCGCGCACCCACGGGCAGGCCGCCTCGTGCGGGTCGTCGGCACCGGGCCGGTTCACCGAACCCGGCGGGAAGGCACCGTACTGCAGGATATCCGCACGGTCGGACATTCCGGGGAACCCACCGGGCCCAGAGCCGTCACGGCGGCCGAGATGTGACTCAGCTCATTCCTCGCGGCCGGCCGCAGGGGGCTCGACGAACTCGGCACGGACCCCCAGCAGCCGCACCGGACGGTCGAACTCGAACCGGTCCAGCACGGCCAGCGCGGCGCGTTCGAGCTCGTCACCGACCGTGGTGCGCTCCGGCTTCGCACGCAGCTCGGGCACCCCCGGCGGCTCCGGTTCCCCCAGCGACTCCGGTCCCGGAGGCTGTTCCGGCTGCGGAGACCTGGGTGACTCCCGCGGCTCGGGTGACTCCGCCTCCGATCGCCGCGGCTCCTCCTCGCCCGGCCGTTCGCCCTCGGTAGCCGGGTCGAGCGGCTCGGGAAGCGTCGTGCTGCGGGTCCGGGTCAGGAACGGCGCGAACCGCACCTTCACGGCCACGCGCGCGACGGGCCGTCCCTCGGCGGTCACGTCGTCGGCGACACGCCGCGCGAGCTCGCGCACGGCCGCATCGGCGGCGTCGCGGTCGGTGAGGTTCTCCTGGAACGTCGTCTCCCGGCTGCGCGACTTCGCCACGTAGGGCGTGGCGGTGACCTCACGGTCACCCCAGCCGTGGGCCAGCACGCGGAAGAACGGGCCCATGGTCGGCCCGAACCTGGCCGCCAGCCGGTCGCGATCGGCGGCGGCCAGCTCGCCGACCGTCGTGATGCCGAGTTCGGCGAGCTTACCCATCGTGCGGCTGCCGATACCCCACAGCGCGTCCGGGGGCCGGTGGGCCATCACGGGCAACCAGTCCTCCTGCGTGAGGCGGTGGATTCCGCCCGGCTTGGCGAATCCGGTCGCGGTCTTCGCGCGCAGTTTGTTGTCGCCGATCCCGACCGACGACTCCAAACCGCAGCGCTCTCTCACAATGTCGCGGACGCGCTGCGCGAGACCTTCGGGATCATCGGTGTCGGCCCCGAGAAACGCCTCGTCCCAGCCGGCCACCTCCACGACGACCGGCAGTTCCCGCAATGCCGCCATGACGCGTTCCGAGACCTCTTCGTAGGCCGGCGAGTCGGAGGGCAGGAATATCGCATCGGGACATTTCCGCTGTGCCGTGCGCAACGGCATTCCGGAGTGCACGCCGAACGCGCGCGCCTCGTACGACGCCGTCGCTACGACACCGCGCTGTGCAGGGTCGCCCTTGCCGCCGACGACGACGGGTTCGCCCTGCAACTCCGGATGACGCGCGATCTCCACAGCAGCAATGAACTGATCGAGATCGACGTGCAGTACCCAGTCCACATCGCTCAGTATGCGCCACCACCGGCCACCGCCGGGGCCGCGAGTGCGCCCGTTCCGGAAATGCACCCGGCGCACGAACGCAGGAAGCGAATGTGGCGCACGCGGCACGTGACGGACATCGCTCCGGAGAAGACGTTGAACGTGGAACAAAGTTCGTCCCCGCAGCCGTTGGACGAGATGTTCGCCCGTTCTCGTGCATTCATCCCCGACCACGCCGGAAAACGGCCCGCGGGCAGTCGCGTGCCCCGATCGCGAACCGCGGCAATCTCCGGTGGCCCCGGCGGCGGCCGTCACGGACACGCACCGGTGGCCGACACGAATCGGCGAACACACGATTCGAGTTCGACCCCTACCCCGAACCGCGCCGCGAAAGGAGGGCGCCCGCACCATGGAAACGTTCGACCGACCGCAGGGCCTCGAGTGGGTGCACAACGCCGCCTGCCGCGACGAGGACCCGGAACTGTTCTTCCCCGTATCCGACATGGGCCCTGGCTCCCAGCAGGCCGCGCAGGCCAAGGCGGTCTGCGCGCGCTGCCCCGTCCGTGACCGCTGCCTCTCCTACGCACTGGAGAACGGTCTCGACTACGGCGTCTTCGGCGGCCTCACCCAGGAGGAACGCCGTGAGCTCGCACGTCGCCGGCGTGCGGATTCCACGCCACAGGCGGCGTGACACCGGCGGGTGTCGGGCGGTGGTCCCCCGGCATCGCCCGACACCCGCCCAACTCGCCCCGATCGACCCGCGCTCCCCGCACCCCCGAACCCGAACCTCCCGCAGGCCCGGCCACACGACCGCGGACCTGCGCCCCGTGACCGGCGTCCCGGCACCCCCGACCCGTGAGACGAGCCCGGCTTCACGGAAGCCCCGCTCCGCCCCATGACAGCCTCGACACCCACGTCCCGGGAACGCAGTCACGCCCCGGGAACACAACGGCCTCCGGGAACACAACGGCGTCCGGGAACACAGTGGCGGTCGCAAGACTGCGCCCTGGCACAAGACTGAGCCCTGGCACAAGACGGCGCCCGGTCACAAGACTCGGACACAGGACTCCGCCACAACGCTCAAGCACGACACCCCGGCACACAGCGCCACCCGACCACACAGCGCCACCCGACACAGCACTCCGGCAGGACGGGCCCGTTCACCGTGCGCCGAAGCCGGTTCCAACCCCTCGACCCGGCACCACCGTCCACTGCGCCCGGTCACGCCCCCTTCACAGTCCGTTCGCAGTGCCCGTTCGCAGTGCCCGGTCGCAGTGCCCGGTCGCAGTGCCCGTTCGCATCACCGCGCCCGTTCGCCGTGCCTGTCCACACCACCCGATGTGCAGCCCGAAGAGTGACGGTTTCGTGCCGTTCCGTCGACCGGTGCGGAATGTCCAGGACCGCCCGCCTCGTTATGCATAACTGCATGCATAAGTCACACGCCTTCACCTCCTGCACAAGCTGTGCGCTGTGTCATCGACCACAATGGGAAGTGTTAAGGTATTCATAACATATACATATCAACCTGGGTGATGTTCGATAACTAAAATGCCCTACCGTGGGGAACCCGAAGTGGCAACGGACAAGCAAGCCCAGGCACTGGGGTCGGCTGCGCTGAGGGTGCACGAGCACGCCGCTCCTGGCGGCGCTCCACCTCCAACACCAGCACAAACCCACCCCCGGGGTCCGGCAAACCGGAAGGGGAACGTGTGACACTGCAGGCCGCTGAACAGGATGGGTCGGCCCAGGAGGGCCACGGCGCCTTCGCCGCGGCGACGGGCCGCAGCCTCGAAGGCGACAACGCCAAGCCCAATTACCTCGAGTACCAGCGCGAACTGATCCGGCCGTACGCCGGACGCTCCGTGCTCGAGATCGGCGCAGGCGACGGCGAGTTCGTCTCGGGCTATCACGACGCCGAGCGCTACGTCGTCACCGACGTCGACCCGGAAGCCGTGCAGCAGATGAAGTCACGCTTCGCCGACCGCAACGACGTCGAGGTGCAGCAGTTCGACGGCGACGGCAACGGCCGTCTCACCGACCCGGTCGAGACGCTGCTGGCGATCAACGTGCTCGAACACATCGAGGACGACGCCGGGGCGCTGCGCAGCCTGTCCAAGTCGGTGACGCCGGGCGGCAAGGTCATCATGTTCGTGCCCGGATACCAGCAGTTGTACGGCGAGTTCGACCGCCTGGTCGGCCACTACCGCCGCTACACCCCGCGCACGCTGACCGCCGCCGCGCGGCGCGCCGGGCTGTCGCCCGAGGTGGCCAAGCCAGTCAACTTCCTGGGTGCGTTCGCCTGGTGGGCCGCGGTCCGCAAGGGCGGCACGGGATCGCCGAACCCGAAGCTGGTGTCGATGTACGACCGCTACGTCGTGCCCGTCACGAAGACGATCGAGAAGAACGTGCGCGTGCCGTTCGGGCAGTCGATCCTGCTCGTCGCACGCACCCCGGTCGCCTGAGCGACCCGGAACCCGTTCGCCGCAGCCGGCGGCGCCCCGGCATCGGGGCGCCGCAACGGCCGCGGCGAACCTCTACACCGCGGCTGCCCTGCGTGCTGGCGCCGTAACGCATCCGCGCGACTGTTCTCGCGCACCGTTCGACGGCGCCCCTGCTCGACGGCGCCCCTGTTCGACGGCAGCGTTACTTCGAGTGCCCCGTTCGACGGCGCCCCTACCTCGCAGGGCCCTACTCCACAGCATCCCTACTTCACGGCGCCCTTATTTCACAGCGCCCTTATTTCACGGCATCTCATACTTCACAGCGCCCTTATTTCACAGCGCCCTTATTTCACAGCGGCACAACGGAAAACGCGGTCGTCCGCTGCTACCGTTCGTGGCAGGGGCCCGGCACCGCCGGCGCGCTGTCAGTAAGTGACCGGGAGGGCACACCGCAGATGGAGATTCTGACCATCGACACGCCGTCGCTGGGCGATCGCAGTTACCTCGTGCACGACGGGCAGGTGGCGTTCGCGGTCGATCCGCAGCGGGACATCGACCGGGTGCTCGCGTTGCTGGAGGACCGCGGTGTCCGCCTGGCGGCCGTGTTCGAGACCCACATCCACAACGACTACGTGACGGGTGGACTGGCCCTGGCACGACTGACCGGCGCCTCCTACCACGTCAACGCCGACGACCCGGTGTCCTTCGAGCGCACGCCGATCTCGGACGGCGACGTCGTCGAGGTCGGCTCGATGCGGGTGCGGGCACTGGCCACGCCGGGGCACACGTTCACGCACCTGTCCTACGCCGCGACCCGTGACGGGGACCGTCCGGTGGTGTTCACGGGCGGCTCGCTGCTGTTCGGTTCGACCGGGCGGCCGGACCTGCTCGGACCGGAGCACACCGAGGACCTCGCACACGCCCAGCACGCCTCGGCCCACCGGCTGGCGGCCGAGTTGCCCGACGACACGCAGGTCCTGCCGACCCACGGTTTCGGCAGTTTCTGCTCCGCCACCCCGACGTCCGGCGACGCATCGACGATCGGGCACGAGAAGCGCGTCAACCCGGCTCTCACCGTCGACGAGCGCTCCTACGTGGAGACACTGCTCGCCGGACTGGACGTGTATCCGGCCTACTACGCGCACATGGAGCCCGCCAACCTGGCGGGCCCGTCCGAACCCGACCTGACTCCCCCGCACCGCGCCGACGCATCCGAGCTGCGGCGCCGCATCGACGCCGGCGAGTGGGTCGTCGACCTCCGCACGCGGACGGCGTTCGCCGCAGGGCACGTCGCGGGCACCCTCAACTTCGGCATCGACGGCGCGTTCGCGACCTATCTGGGCTGGCTGTTGCCGTGGGGCACGCCGCTGACGCTGCTCGGCGAGACGCCCGAGCAGATCGCCGAGGCCCAGCGGGAACTCGTCCGCATCGGGATCGACCGGCTCGAGGCCGCCGCGACCGGCAACGTGCGGGAATGGGCGTTCGGCAATGAGCTGCGTTCGTTCGAGACCGCGTGCTTCGCCGACCTGGCCCAGGTCCGCCACCACCGGCGGGTGAACGTGCTGGACGTGCGGCGCCGGTCCGAATGGGACGAAGGGCATATCGACGATGCCGTGCACATTCCGCTGCACGAGCTGCTGGAGCGGATGGACGAGGTCCCCGCGGGCGAGGTGTGGGTGCACTGCAAGTCCGGCTACCGGGCGGGCATCGCCGCGTCGCTGCTCGCCGCGGCAGGCAGGCTGGTCGTGTCGATCAACGACGATTTCGCCGCAGCCGCCTGAACCCACGGCCACGACCGCGGGTTCAGGCTCGCCCGTCCTCACCTGCGGCGGTTACACCTCTCGGAACTCCGCGCACGCCACGGCCACATAGGCCGCCTCGGGAGCGCGGTAGGCCACCTGTGCCCACCGGTTGTCCGTGACCTGGGTGCCGTCGGCTCCGACGCAGCTGTAGGTGCCGCCGGTCACGTACGGCCCGCAGGGTTCGGCCCCGCCCGCGTTGCTGCACGTCGTGTAGTTGTCGCAGGTCAGCGTGGTCAACGCCGATGCGCTCAGGTCCGGACCGGTGCGCACGTTGAGCCGACACTCGTTGACGGCGTTCGCGTGCACGAGCGCGGGTTCCTCGCCCGTACCTGCTCCGGGTGAGGCGGCTCCGGGTACTGCGGCAGCTGCCGTTCCCGCGGTCAGGCCGCCCATCGCGACCGCACACGCCAGGGTCGCGGCCGCCCGCACCGATCGTCTCGTCACGTTCACTCCTCCTCGTCGGCGCCCGCCTGCGCCGGTCCGGCGCGCGGGCTCGATGATCAACTGTCATGGTGGATATCGGCCGCCGCGGCAGGCCGCTCGATCGCCGGACCGGCTGGTCCCATCGGTTTACGATCGGCCGCGCGAGTGGTATGCCCCAGCGCCGCTTCGACACCGACCGTGAAAGCAGGAAAACCAGTGCCGTCTCGATCCAGCGATGACACCCACTCCGAGGCCGACGACCACTCCCCGGAGCGGGTCACCGTGCTCGGCCTGATCGCGGATCCGGACATGCCGGAGACGATCGCCGCTTACCTGGCCGAGTCGCTGCCGGAGGAACTGGACGGCGAATGGCGCTTCGAGGTGGACGCCGATCCGGTGACGGCCACGCTCAAGGGCACCGCGGAGATCCTCGACCAAACCGCACACAAATGCGACTCGCGCGGATGGACCTACGCCATCTGCATCACCGACCTTCCGGTGCGGTCGGAGGAGGGCCCCGTCGTCGCGGACATCGATCACGATCGCGGGGTCGCGGTCGTGTCGGTCCCGGGCATGGGCGGCCTGCAGACCCGCAGGAGGGTCCACCAGGTGATCCGACAGGTGCTCGACGAGCTCCGCGACGATCACGGGCGGGACGAACCGGGACAGGTGCGGGAGCAGCGGCGGCACGGCCTCAGCAGCCGGGCGATCGGGGTGCTCGCACCCATTCGCCGCAAAGCGGTCGAAACGGAGGGCAGTCACCTCGACGTGCGGTACGTGACGCCGGGCCGACGCGGCAGGCTGCGGCTGCTGACGGGCATGGTGCGAACCAACCGGCCGTGGCGCCTCGTGTTCGGCCTGTCGCGGGCGCTGGCGGCCGCGGTGGCGACGAGTGCGTTCGGACTGTCGTCGAGCACGATCTGGATGGTCGGCGATCAGCTGAACATCGGGTTCAAGGTGCTGACGACGGCGACGGCGATCGCGGCGCTCGTGACATGGCTGATCGCGGCGCACAGCCTGTGGGAGAAACGCGGCGACACGCGCTCGGATCCGCAACTGGCGCGGTTGTACAACGCCTCGACACTGCTGACGTTGATCATCGGCGTGGTCGTGCTGCTGACGATCCTGTTCGTCGTCAATTTCGTGCTGGCGTGGCTGATCCTGCCGGCGTCACTGCTGACGAGCATGCTCGGCAGCGAAACCGATATCGGTACGTATCTCGCCGTGGCGTGGGCGTTCACGACGCTCGGCGGGATCGCGGGCGCGCTGGGGTCGAGCCTGGAGACCGATCACGCCGTGCGGCAAGCAGCCTACGGTTATCGGGAGAGCCGGCGGCGCGCCGAGTACCAGGAACACGAGCAGGGCACCGGCGACGGCTGACCCCGACAGCGAGCCACGACGCGAAACGGCCCGCCACCGGGAATCCCGGCGGCGGGCCGTTTCCTGTTACTCAGGCCGGAATCAGGCCTCCACGTCGAACCGGTCGAGGTTCATGACCTTGTCCCACGCCGCGACGAAGTCCTTGACGAACTTCTCCTTCGCGTCGTCGGCGGCGTACACCTCGGCCACCGCGCGCAGCTCGGAGTTCGAGCCGAACACGAGGTCCACACGGCTGGCGGTCCACTTGGCCTCGCCGGTGGCGCGGTCCTTGCCGACGAACTCCTCGGAGGCGTCGGTGGTCGGCTCCCACTCGGTGTCCATGTCGAGCAGGTTCACGAAGAAGTCGTTGGTCAGCGCCTCCGGCTTCGAGGTGAACACGCCGTTGCTGGAGCCCTGGTAGTTGGCACCCAGCACCCGCAGTCCGCCGAGCAGCACCGTCATCTCCGGCGCGGTCAGCGTGAGCAGGTTCGCCCTGTCGATCAGCGCGTACTCGGCGGGCAGGGCGTTGCCCTTGCCGAAGTAGTTACGGAACCCGTCGTTGCGGGGCTCCAGGTACGAGAACGACTCGACGTCGGTCTGCTCGGCCGTGGCGTCACCGCGGCCCGGCGTGAACGGCACGGTGATGTCGACGCCCGCGGCCTTGGCGGCCTTCTCGACGCCCACGACACCGGCCAGCACCACGACGTCGGCCAGCGACACCGGCTTGTCGAACGAGGTCTGGACCTCCTCCAGCTTCTTCAGCACCGGCTTGAGCTTCTCCGGCTCGTTGGCCTCGAAGTTGACCTGCGGCTCGAGGCGGATCCGGCCACCGTTCGCACCGCCGCGCTTGTCGCTGCCGCGGAACGTCGACGCGGCCGCCCACGCGGTGGAGACCAGTTCCGACACCGAAAGGCCGGTTTCGGCGATCTTGCCCTTGAGCTCGGCGACGTCGGCCTCGCTCGGGACGTACTCCGGCTTCGGGATCGGGTCCTGCCAGAGCAGGTCCTCCGCAGGGACCTCCGGGCCGACGTAGCGGTCCTTCGGGCCCATGTCGCGGTGGGTCAGCTTGAACCACGCGCGGGCGAAGGCGTCGGCGAACTGGTTCGGGTCCTCCATGAACCGGCGGGAGATCGGCTCGTAGATCGGGTCGACCTTCAGCGCCAGGTCCGTGGTGAGCATGCTCGGCTGGCGGTTGAGCTCACCGCTCTCCGGGTCGGGCACCGTGTTGTTGGCCATGCCGTTCTTGGGGCGCCACTGCCAGCCGCCGCCCGGGCCTTCGTAGACCTCCCACTCGTAGGCGAAGAGGTTGTGGAAGAACCAGCCGCTCCACTGGGTCGGCGTCGGGCTCCAGGTGACCTCGAGACCGCTGGTGATGGCGTCGCGGCCCTTGCCGGTGCCGTAGCTGTTCTTCCAGCCGAGGCCCTGCAGCTCGAGCGGCGCGGCCTCGGGGTCGGGGCCGTTGTTCGAGTCGGGGGCGGCACCGTGGGTCTTGCCGAACGTGTGACCACCGGCGATGAGGGCGACGGTCTCCTCGTCGTTCATCGCCATGCGGCCGAACGTCTCGCGGATGTCGCGGGCGGCGGCGACCGGGTCCGGCTTGCCCTCAGGGCCCTCCGGGTTGACGTAGATCAGACCCATGTGCGTGGCGCCGAGCGGCTGCTCCAGCTCGCGGTTCTCCTCGCCACCGGAGATGCGCTTGTCGCTGCCGAGCCACGTGGTCTCGGAGCCCCAGTAGACGTCGTCCTCCGGCTCCCACGTGTCCTCGCGGCCACCCGCGAAGCCGAACGTCTTCAGGCCCATCGTCTCGAGCGCGACGTTACCCGTGAGGATCATCAGGTCGGCCCACGAGATCTGCTTGCCGTACTTCTTCTTGACCGGCCACAGCAGGCGGCGGGCCTTGTCGAGGCTGACGTTGTCCGGCCAGCTGTTGAGCGGGGCGAAGCGCTGCTGACCGCCACCGGCACCGCCACGGCCGTCGCTGACCCGGTAGGTCCCGGCGCTGTGCCAGGCCATGCGGATCATCAGCGGTCCGTAGTTGCCGAAGTCGGCCGGCCACCAGTCCTGCGAATCGGTGAGGACGTCGGCGATGTCCTTCTTGACCGCCGACAGGTCGAGGGAGGCGAATTCCTCGGCGTAGTCGAAGTCCTGGCCCATCGGGTCGGAGGCCGGCTGGTTCTTCGCCAGGATCTTCAGGTTGAGCCGGTTCGGCCACCACACCGGGTTGCTGGCGGCCTGCGTCGGGTGCGGCAGCCCGCCACCGTGCGCGACCGGGCAGCCGCCCGCGGCCGCTTCGTTGCTCTCGGACAATGGAAATCCCTTCAGGTGGATCTGCGTTGATCAGGAACTAACTGCGGAACACCCGGGGCACACGCCCCAATAGATGATCTCGGCCTCGTCGATGGTGAAGCCGTGGTCGTCAGAGGCCTCCAGGCACGGAGCCTCGCCGACAGCACAGTCGATGTCGGCGATCTGGCCGCAGGAGCGGCACACGACGTGGTGATGGTTGTCCCCGACGCGCGTCTCGTAACGCGCGACGGACCCCATGGGCTGAATACGCCGGACGAGTCCGGAAGCCGTCAACGCGCGCAGCACGTCGTAGACAGCCTGATGGGAGACCTCACCGAGTTCCTCACGCACGTGGCCGATGATGGAATCGGTGTCGGCGTGGGGATGTTCGTGCACCACGGACAGCACTGCGACCCGCGGACGGGTGACACGCAGGGAGGCCCCGCGCAGCAGCTGTTCGAGATCCGTGGTCGTAGGCACGGCGGCCAGTCTGCCGCAAAATCTTGAATGAATCAAGAATGACTTACGCGCTCTCACCCGGACGGGCATCCGCCCTGGTCAGCGGCGCGTGACAGTCGGCGCGCCGGGCGCGCCGCACCGTGTCTCAACTGCCGACCGCGTGCACGCCCCCGTCGGCCCACACCATCGAGCCGGTCGTGGTCGGCAGCCAATCGGACAGGACCGCACACACCGACTTCGCCACGCCGGTGCCGTCGACGGCGTCCCAGCCGAGCGGGGCCTTACGGTCCCAGTCGGTGTCGAGCTCGGCGAACCCGGGGATCGACTTCGCCGCCATGGTCCGCAACGGCCCCGAGGCCACCAGGTTGACCCGCACTCCCGAGGGTCCGAGTTCCCGTGCCAGGTACCTGGTCACCGACTCCAGCGCGGCCTTCGCCACGCCCATCCAGTCGTAGTCCGGCCACGCCACCCTGGCGTCGAAGTCCATTCCCACGACGGAACTCCCCCGCGACAGCAGCGGCAGCACCGCCACGGCGAGGGCCTTCATCGAATAGGCCGAGACGTGCAGGCTCGGTGCGACGTCGCTCCATTCCGCCGCCAGGAAGTCGCCGAAACAGGCTTCCGGGGCGAAAGCGACCGAGTGGACCACTCCGTCGAGGCCGTCGACGTGCTCACGCACCCTGCCGGGCAACGCGGCGAGATCGGCCGGGTCCGTGACGTCCAGCTCGACGACCGGCGCGGGCTGCGGCAGCCGCGTGGCGATCCGTTCCACGAGCGAGACCCGGCCGTAGCCGGTCAGCACGACCTGCGCGCCCTGCTCCTGCGCGACCCGCGCGACCTGATACGCGATCGAGGTCTCGGTGATCACACCGGTGATCAGAATCCGCTTGCCCGCCAGCAATCCCGTGTCCGCGTTCATGCGCCCTCGGCCTCCCAGCGCCGCACGACGAGCACCGCGTTCCGGCCGCCGAAGCCGAACGAGTTGCTCATCGCGATCCGTGTGTCGCGATGCTGCGGCGTGGTCGGCACGAAGTTCATCTCCTCGTCCAGCGGATGCTCGCAGTTGATCGTCGGCGGCACCACGCCGTCCCGCATCGCCAGCATGCAGGCGATCAGCTCGACCGCACCGCTCGCGCCGATCATGTGTCCGGTCATGGATTTCGTCGAGCTCACCGGGATACGCGGCGCGTGCTCGCCGTAGACCTCGCGGATCGCGGCGACCTCTCGTTCGTCTCCCACCGGCGTGCTCGTGCCGTGCGCGTTGATGTAGTCCACATCGGCCGGTGCGATACCGGCATCCTCGAGCGCGCCCCGCATCGCGGCCTTCGCGCCTTCCGCCTCGGGATGCGGAGCCGTCCAGTGGTGGGCGTCCGACGTCGACGCGTATCCGACCACCTCGCCCAGAATGTGCGCGCCCCGTCGCATCGCGTGTTCGGCCTCTTCCAGCACGACCGCGCCCGCACCCGCACTCATCACGAAACCGTCGCGCTCCTCGTCGAACGGGCGGGAGGCCCGCTCCGGAGCGTCGTTACGGGTCGACAGCGCCTTCGCGTTGCCGCTGGCCGCGAGATCGATGCGCGTGATGCAGTTGTCCGCACCGCCCGCGATCGCCGCGTCGACGACGCCGAGCTGGATCCACCGCGCCGCCTCGCCCACCGAGTCGCTGCCGGTCGCACACGCGGTGCTCAGCGCCCGGGTCGGCCCTTTCACGCCGAACTGCATGCTGATCTCGCCCACCGGGTTGTCGATCGCACCGGCCACCTGCGCGAACGGACTGATACGGCGAGGACCCTTCTCCCGCAGAATGTCCGGCAGACTCTGGTTGTACAGGTTGGCACCGTAGCCACTGCCCATCAGCACCCCGGCACGCGGCGCCAACCGCGCGTCGATCGTCAGCTTCGACGACTCCACAGCCTGGATCGCCGCGCACAGCGCATACTGCGCATACAGGTCCATCCGCCTGCTGACGTTACGGGCGATGTAGGCGTCCGGATCGAAGTCCCGCACCTCGCCAGCGATCTGCGACTGCAGGTCGTCGACCTCCAGCGACTGCACCCGGCGCACCCCCGACCGGCCGGCGAGCATCGCCGACCATGTCCCTTCGACGTCCGGTGCGAGCGGCGTGACCGCCCCGTGTCCGGTGACGACCACTCGCCGGCGAAGTTTCCGAATTTCCTCAAGCATCGCGGTGCCCTTCGTTCCTCGGTGCCGGTTCAGGCGGGATCCGGTGCTGTGAAGTCACCTTCGATGTCGGAGATGCCCGGAGGAGCGTCGCTCAGATCCACCGCGACATGGACAACGGAAACCGTACCGGCTGCGGTTCGTTCGTATGCCTTCGTCAACGCCGCGTCGAGCGCGGCCTCGTCGGTGACGGCGACCTGGTGGACGTCGCGTTCCTCTGCGAAGTTCCGCGCGACGTCACCGGGTGCGTCGGCAGCGCCGGGTGCGATGAACGAGAACCGCTCACCGGCGCGCCTGTGCCCGCCCAATTGCGACTGCAACCAGCCGTATCCGCCGTTGCAGATTACCACGAACAGCACGCCCAGACGTTCCTTCGCGAAGGTCGCCAGGTCGCCTCGCACCATCGCGAAAGCGCCGTCACCGACGAACGCGACGACCGGCTTTCCCTGCGCTGCCAGGAACACGCCGCCCGAGCCCGCGGCGCCGAAGCCGAGGCTCGTCTGCTCGGACGGCACGATCGAGCCGCCCTCGGCCGCGCACGCGTAGTACGGATAGATGTAGGACCACATGTCCTGCAGTCCGTTCTCCTGCACGAGAATGCGATCACGCGGGACGACACTGTCCACAGCCGACAGCAGCCGAGCGACCCGCACCGTTCCCGGCGCGGGCTCCCCGTCGGCAGGGACCACCGCGTCCGAGCGCAGTCGGCGACGGGCCTCGGCGATCCGCTCCTGCCACGCCTCGTCCCGTTCGGCACCCTCGAGTACGGGGATCCACTCCCGCAGGACGTCGCCGACGTCGCCCAGCACCCGATGTCCGTCCCATTCGGCCGAGAAGCCGGCGACGTCGACATTGACCTGGACGACCGGGGGCATGTCCGCGACGTCCGGCCAGCCGAAGGTCGCCGTCTCCTCCAACCTGCTGCCCAGCGTCACCACGAGGTCGGCGTCCCGCCACAACTGTGCCGCCGCCGGCCGCAGGTACAGGCCGGACAGACCGAGGAAACGCTCGTCGTCCTCGTCGAAGCATCCGCGCCCGGACGCGGTGCTGAACACCGCTGCGCCCAGACCGGCGGCGAACCGCTCCACGACACCGTCGGCATTGCGGTGCCGCGTTCCGCCACCGACCAGCAGGATCGGCCGCCGCGCGCGACGCACGGCCTCCACCACCGGGCTGCGGTCGTCGAATCGCACCCCGCCGACCGGTTCGATGTCGGTCTGCCACGGCCGGCCGCGGGTGATCTGCTCGGTCAGCAGCTGTTCGGGCAGTTCCAGGTACACCGGGCCACTCGGCGGGCCTTGCGCGCGGCGCCACGCCTGCTCGAGGGCCGGCACCAAGCGGGCCGCGCTGTCGACCCGTTCCGACCAGGCGACCACGGGATCGAGCACCGACATCTGGTCCAGCTCCTGGAACGCGGTGCCGCTCCGCCGGTCGGTCGCGGTGCCGGTGCCGATCACGAGCAGCGGCGCTCCACTGAACTTGGCCTCGAGCACCCCGGTCATCACGTTGGTCGCGGCCGGACCCTTGCCGACCACGCACACTCCCGGCGACCCTGCCTGCAGCGCGTACCCGGTCGCCATGAACGCCGCGTTGCGCTGGTCCCGGCACACGACCAGCCGCGGCGAATCCGAGTCCAACGCGTCGAGGAGTGCGAGATCGTCGGACGGCAGGCCGGTCATCACGTCGACTCCCGCGGTGCGGAGGAAGTCGACGATCGCGTGCCAGGCACCGTCGTACGTCGCGGATCGCGAACCCGTCCGGCCGGTCATGCCGTCACCTCCAGCGGTGCCGGCATCGTGAAGCCGTCGGTCGCGAAGTCGTCGGCGACCTTGGGGGTCACCACCGCGGTCGGCATCACGTTGTTGGTGATCCGCGCGAACATGTTCCGGGGGCCGACGATGACGACGCGGCGGGCACCGCTGGAGCGCATCCCGTCGACCACCGTCGACCAGCGGACCGGTGTCACCCAGCCGTCGAGGAGATCGGTCATGACGGCGTGTCCGTCGGTAAGCAGCTCACCGGTGACGTCGGAGAGCATCGGCACGGTCGGCGCCTGCCAGGCGTAGTGGCGGTAGACCTCCTCCTCCAGCCGGGCTCGCAGCGGCCCGACGGACGAGCAGTGTTCCGAGCGGTTCATGAGGTAGAACGGGAACCCGCCTTCCTCGCGCACGCGCTCGCGCAGCACTTCCAGGTCGGCGATCGGACCGGACACGGCGTGCACCGTGTTGTCCAGATAGATCGACACCTCCACGTCGCGGCCCGCTGCCCGGAACTCGGCGACGAGATCGTCCACCGCAGCCGAATCCATGCGGTAGAAGAAGAAGCACCCGAGCGGTTCCGGTTGCGACTCGAAGTAGTCGACCTCGACCTTGGTGCTCCGCTGGACCAGCGTGAGGACGTCCTCATAGGACAACGAGCCGGTGTGGACGGCCGCGGCGAGCGCACCGAAACTCTGCCCGCCCGACACCACCGGCCGGAGTCCGAGATTGGCGGTCGTCCAGTCCGCCAGCGCGAGGGTCAGCGCCATGAAGCCGACCTCGAACACTTCCCAGTCGTAGACGTCGGCCTTCTCGTAGGCCTCGAGAACCGAGTAGCCGACCACCTCGTCGGCTACCCGGATGCGTTTCTGCGCGAACTCGTTCTCACGCAAAAACGTCTCGACGGCCGAGAATTTCGTCGGGACGAGTCCCGGAAAGTACATCGCGTCGGACACCGACACAGCCTCCAGTAATAGTCGTTTCCGGAGGCGCGCTCCGGTCACAACCGGTCCAGTAACTCCTGCTTCTTGCGCTGGAACTCGGCGTCGTCGAGCAGACCGGATTCCTTGAGCGATCCCAGCTCACGAATGGCGTTCGCGATCTCGTCGACCGATGTCGCCAGGCGGGATTCCTGCGGTCCGGCATCGAGAGCGGTCCTCCGACCGCCGCTCAACGCTCCGGACGACGCGGGCGCCGCATGGCGCCGCATGCCGGCAAGAAGTGATGCACCGAATGGTAGAGAGTCGGCGACGGTGCCACAACCCAAACCGAAAAGAACGGTCGTGGGATCCTCCTCCGCGGGCGGCCGGTCCCCGGATTCACCCTTCACCCGTACCGACAGCTGTCCGCTGAACGCACCCGGCCGCACCCACTCGACATCCCGCAGATCCGCCAGCGGATACGTGCGGTCGCCACCGGCGCGCTTCTCCGGTGTCGCATCGGCGTTCCACCGCAGGTGCAGGTTGTCGGCGTCGAGATGGGCATCGGCGTCGAAGCACCGCAGATGCAGCGGCGGCGGCTCCGCACCGAGCAGGAATCCGTCCGATTCGGACCACGTGGTGGCGTGCTGCTCGGTCAGCAGCCGGATGTGCTCGGCGTAGTACTCCGCCAGGTCGGACTGGCCACGGTCGAGTTCGAGGCGGTACAGCTCCGAGTCCTCGGCGAGCTGTCCCGCGGCGACCTCGGTGTACGGGTCCGCTCCCGGATGCAGGCGCAGGGACAACACCGGAGCACCGTCGCCATGCATGACTGCGGCCCGCGCGATCGCCGCGAGCGGCACCGACCGCTGTCCGATACGCCGCAACAACCGCGGAATCCCGCTGCTGCTGGAATAGGCGATCTCGATGCGGTCCGGCAGGAACGCCCAAGTGGCGTTCCTGCCCGGCAATTCGGGGTCGAGTCCCATACTTACGGCCCTACCGATGCTCGATGTGTCCGATTCGCACGGCCGCGGCCGGCCGCGTCAGTGGCCCTCGACCTGATCCTTCTCCTTGTCTTTGTCCTTGGAGCCGAACAGCATCCACGCACCGGTGATGACCAGCTCGGCGGCGCCGAGAATGGCCAGCACGAGGCCGACCTTCGTCAATGTGACCACCGGCGTCTCGACGCCTTCGGTGGTGAACCTGAGCACCAGGCCCACGATCAGCATTCCCGCACCGATGAACAACGACTTCACGTTGGCACTCATACATCCTCCATTAACGTTCGATGACCGCCCTGTACGCGGCAATCTATCGTGTCAGTGTTCCGATCATGATCGGCTGTGTCGGCTGTGCGTCGTCGAACCGTGGCCGTTTCAGCCGGTGCAACGGTCGGACGAAGAACAGCACGACGGCTATCAGCAGATAGCAACATCCAATTACCACGAACGTGGTTCGCGTACCCGCCGCTCCGAGAAGCCAGGTGAGCATCGCGACACCGACCGGGCCCGGACCGGACACGATCGTCGTGACGATGCTCGTCACCGAGCCGAAGATGCGCTCGGGTACGCGTTCCTGCAGGACTTGCAGGTACAACAGGTCGATCGGGCTGATCATAATACCGCCGACGACCATGATGGCCAGCGCCGCCGCGACGTGAACCTGGACGGTCAGCAGCAACAGCATGGCCGCGAAACCGAGATATGCCGCCAAATACGTGGCTCGTCGCGGCAGCCGTGCGCCGATGACACCGTAGGTGATCGTCCCGATGAGCGAACCGATGCCGAAGGCGCTGACCAGACCGCCGTACCACGCCGCATCGTCGAGGATGTCCGAGGCGTAGCCGGTCAGCCCGATGGTTCCCACGGCGCTGTCGAGGGTCGCCAGGATCGTGGTCGTGATGATCAGCGACAACAGCAGTTTGTCGTAGCGGAAGAACCGCACGGCCACGACGAACTGCTGCCGATAAGTGCGCAGATCGGCGGCGGTTCGTCCCTTCTCCGCCGCCGCGCTTCCCGGAACCGCCAGGAAGACGATGACGATCACCGCCGCGAGGCCGCCCGCTGCCGCGTCGACGACGAGCACCCACGGGCTGCCGAACGCCGCGACGATGCCACCGGCGACCATGGGACCGAAGATCGTCGCGAGGGCGTTCATCGACCGTAGCGTGGCGTTGGCGCTCTCGAGCGAGTGACCGGCCTGTTTGGCCAGGGTCGGGAGCAGCCCGAACGTGGCGACCCGCCCGGGTTCGTCGGCCGAGTTGCGCAGGAACGAGATACCGAGCAGCAGCCAGGGAGCGAGCACGCCTGAGACGAACAGCACGTACGTGAGTGCGGTCAGGGTGGTCCCGACGACGATGGAGAAGATCCAGGAGACGCGTA
Source organism: Prauserella sediminis (assembly GCF_014195435.1). NCBI lineage: Bacteria > Bacillati > Actinomycetota > Actinomycetes > Pseudonocardiales > Pseudonocardiaceae > Prauserella > Prauserella sediminis. The sequence continues at coordinate 565,642 of NZ_JACIBS010000001.1, forward strand.
GCCCCGCGCGGTCGATGAGCGGACCGGCGACGACGCCCGTGATGATCGAGCCGACCATCGACACCGTGACGATCCATCCGGTGAGCGCGAGGTCGCCGGTGCTGTCGAGCACGAAGATCGGGAACCCGGCGGCGCCGATGGCGTTGCCCGCCAGGTTGATCGCGAAGGCGATCTGCATCGCGATGTACCCGCCGCGCCGATGTGGTGTGCGGTGCCGGCCGCCGTACTCGACACCCCTGCGCGCTCCCCTGGCGTCGATACGGTGGCCGGTGACGGAGAAGTCCGCGAGGATGTGGGAGACCGGCCGTCGCCCGTCCGCCGGTCGGTGTCGGCCCGTACGAGCCGAGCCGCCCGACGACGAGGTCGCCTGAGTCAAGCCACTCCTCCGACTTCCACCACCCGCACGGGCACAAGGGTCCGGTGTGGACGCCCGCATCGGCCGGGTGTCCACACCGGAAAGGACCCGTTGCCGGGGAGGTCGAGGCCTCCCCGGCAACGGCGACATCAGTCACGGTCGATACGGGCCGAGCTGTGCGTCCGGCCGGAGGCTGCGCAAGCGGCAGTGGATTCTCCGGGCCGTGCGAGCACAGATCGGCAACACCGGTCACCGTGTCGATGCCTACTTCCCACAGAGCACTTCGCGTCGAAGTGCACCACTGGAGAAGCTCGTCAGCAGTTGTTGCTGACGGTGCTACCCGGAAGCTGCGCCTCGGCAGCCGAGGTCTCCAGAGCCTGAAGGTCCAGAACAGCCATGCTAATCACCTTTCTAGTATTTCCGACAAGTTTCCCGCCCAGTGCGGGCGGATCTACTGGAGAAATTCGTCAGCAGTTGTTGCTGACGGTGCTACCCGGAAGCTGCGCCTCCGCGGCCGAGGTCTCCAGAGCCTGAAGGTCCAGAACAGCCATGCTAATCACCTTTCTGATATTTCCCAGCCGCGCGAATCATCGAACCCACTGGTGGCCCGATGCTCATACGGACAGGAAGGGAAGAAGCGGAACACTCTCATCCACCACGGAAGCCGCGGCAACCAAGACGCCCGCATTACCAGTTGCGAAATCCATGGACAAGCGGGAACATCCGTCACCGGGAAAAGAAACATGTCCACGATAGGCAAGCGCGTGCCAACTCAAACGTTCGAGGTGGCTTTCCGTCTGCCTGGAATCAATTGTACCCGGACGACCGCGGTCGAGTCGAGCATTTACGCCCATAAGTCCGGCGCGTCCGTGAAAGAGATTTGCGTCCATGACGAAGTCGCTGTGACAGCTCGAGACGAGCGGTGCCACCGCAGCTTCGAGTTCGTCGTCGTCGACGTGCCGGAGAATCTCGTCCACTACGACGGCGATTCCCGCCGAACCGACGTCCAGATACGGCAGGCGCCGGAATCCGCCGTCGACCTGCCAGCTGCCGGCCTCGTCGGCGACGCACAGCCGCAGATCCCGATGCACCGCCGCGATCGCCGTGTCCAGCCAGCCTTTGTCACCGGTCGCCTCGAACAGCCGCAGAAAGAACAGCGCGGGTCCGGACCAGCCTCGGATCAGACCGCCGTGGGTTCCCGAATCCGCCGCACGGCCGAGCCGGCCCGGTGGCCTGTCGACGCCGTGTGCCCGCCCGTCGGCCACCGCCTCCTCCAGCCGCAGCGCGATGCGGAGGGCGTCGGACAGCCGGTCGCCGCTGCGGCCGCTTCCGGTCGAGCCATACTTCCCGTGCAGGTGAAGCAAGTGCAGCCCCACCCCGGCCAGGCCGCTCATGTAGCTCACATCACGCATCTGGTCGACTGCCTCGGCCGAACGGTCGATCAGCGCGGCCGCCGCGTCCCGGTGACCGAACTCGTCGAGCACGTACGCGATCCCGTGCGCCCCGTCCAGGAACCCCGGCGCCGCCACGGGTTCGTCGGCACGTTCGAGCAGCCAGCGCCGATGTTCCTCGTCGACGTCGTAGCCCGTCACCTGCAGCGACCACAGGACGCCGGCCGCACCGTGGGCGAAGCCGGCACCGCCCGTGACGAACTGCTCGGTGTCGCCGGGAAAGAGCCGGTCGGTCCGGTCCGGTTCCGCGCTGACCGTGATCGCGGCGGCGACGGAGTCGCGCCAACGACGGTCGGCGGGCTCCGGCGTGCCCCGCGGCAACGCGGACACCGGCGAGGCCGGCGACGCCGGGGCGCGTTTCGCCGCGGCGGTGATCGATGTCGCGAAATCGGCCGGCAGGTCGAACAGCTCCGCGGCGACCTCGACCAGCGCGTCCAGCTTGTCGGGCGCGATCGCGAGCACGCTCGTCAGCGGCAGGTAGAACCACAGCCGGAGGATCGCGAGCGCGTTGCGGTCGATGTCCTCGTCGAGGGCCGTGGCCGACGTGAAGCCTGCGTGCCCCATGTGCTGCGTCCGGCCCGCGCCCGCCTCGAACGCCGCCTCGAAGTCGACGAGCCCCACCTCGTCGTTCTCGTCGACGATGATGTTGGCGGGATGGAGATCGGCGAACACGACGCCGCGTTCGTGGATCCGTTCGATCAGGCGTTTCACGTTGGCGTGAATGCGCTCGGCCCGCTGCACGTAGGCGGCACGTTCGGCCTCCCCGCCTGCCGCGCCGATCAACGGATAGTGCCGCGCGAGCCATTGCTGCAGCGTCATGCCGGGCACCCGGTCCATCGCCACGAACTGGTGCTCCCACACGGTGGTCACCTCGTGGACCGCGGGAATGCCGTCGATACCGGCGAGCCGCCGCAACGCCCAGATCTCGTGGTCCATCCGGCCGACGGCATCGGTGTCGGCGTCGCTCAGGCCCGCGTGCGGGCGCGCCTCCTTGAGCACGATCTCCGTGTCGTCGGTGTTACGCCTGGCCACATACACCCCGCCGCCGTTGGAGAAGTGCAGCGCCTCGACGACGCGGTAATCCAGGGTGGCGCCGGTCGCGTTGCGCCGTTCCAGACTCGGCCGGAGCACGTCGGGCACCGACACCCAGTCCGGAACCGTGAACACCGGCTTCCGCTCGTCGGGTACGAGTGTTCCGTCCGGCCGCTCGATCGCCAGTACCCGCTCGCCCTCGTCGGTCACGCAGAAGCGTTTCGCGAAACCGCCGTAGCGGACGTAGAGCGGCCCACTGCAGAACCGCAGGTCGCTGAGGATGTACGGGCCGGTGTTCCCTGCGAGTTCGGCGTCCAGGTCTTCGAGACACGTCGTCAGTTGGTGATCGTCGACCGGGTAGAGCGTGACGACCTTGCCGCTCGCCGCTCTGGGCGCGTACTTGAGGCCGAAGGCCCTGACCAGGTTGCTGCCGCCGAGGAATTTGAACGTGATGCCGTTGCGGAAGCAGTAGTCGGCGGCCACCCGGACCGCCTCCTCGGCGTTGGCCGGCGTCGCGCTGATGTGGATCTTCCATCCCTGCGGCGGCAGCCGGACGGACTCCGGTCGCAGCGACACCCAGCCGTCGGAACCACCCCGCTTCCACCCCTCCGGAGGGGCCTGCGTGGCCAGCGGAAAAGCCGCGTCGTCCGGCCGCCATCGGGCCGGATCCTCGAAGAACACGGGATCTGCGAGCGTGTAGAGCTGCGCGAGCGGATTCATCGGACGTCCTCCTGCCGGAATCAGTACGGCCGCACGCGGGCGATGCGGTCGCCGAAGCTGGTCAGCGAGGTCGGCGGGTCCGAGGCGAGGTACTTCGCGAGCGCCTCCTGCGCCTGTCGCTTGTCCTTCTCCGGCACGAGGTCCTCGACCGGGAACTGATCGGCGTGTGCTGCGGCGCCCTCGTAGAACTCGTCGCGCAGGATCGACCACACGGTGCGGTCGTGGTACATGCCGTCCATGAAGTAGTAGTCGCGCAGCACACCTTCGAGGACGAAGCCACCTTTGGTGAGGATCGCCAGGGTGTGCTTGTTGTAGGAGGCCGTGCTGAACTCCACCCGGTGCGCGTTGAGTTCGTGAAAAAGGAAATCGACGAGTTGCCCCAGTGCATCCGCACCCGCCCCGCCGTTCCATTTCTCGGGGTCACCGATGGCACCCCCGATCACATAGGACCCCGCCGTACCCGACGTCCGGTAGTTCACGACGCCGACCGGAGCCCCGTCGTCGGTCACGACCATCAGATACCGCACCTTGCCGCTCTCGTTGAGCTCGCGCACCGCCTCCGCGGTCACCACCTCGTGGGTGTCGCCCGTCAGCGCGCTGGTCGGCGAGAGCGGCCGCAACCACGACTCGACCAGCTGATAGTCGTTCTCACCGGGAAACCGGAGAACGCACATTTTTCTTACCATCGGAAAACCCCCATGCCGGTCACCTCGCGTCGTTTCGTACACCATTTCCGGTGCTGTGTCGTCTCTACAAGGACTGACCACCTGATTGCACGACCTGATGACACGACGAGGAATGCGCCGGAAAAACACCGGTCACACTTCACGGTCGTGCCTTATGAGGTTCTTCTCCGGCTTCGCCGAAGATTGCTACGACAAATTGTCTCGTTGTCTGAGGTGTTCGCCCTGCCGCGCACCTCGAAGCTCCCCAGCTGTGCGCGTTCGGTCCACATCGGGCAATGGTCCCGGTTCGAATTCGAGCGATGGCCGCACGCAGCCCCCTCGCGAGGCAGCCTGTGCTGCCCGCAAATCAGTGCGATGCCGGCGAGGTTGCCGCGACCGCACGCGGGTGTCAACCGAATCGCAGGACACCACCGACTTTCGGATGGCTGCGCTCGGATCGGTCGCACGCTCAGCTCACAGCGCCTTAACGGGCGCCGCGAGCTGACGGGTGCCCCGGCGCCTCGACATCCACTCGCCGACACAGTCGGTAGCACCGAGGATTCCCTACTGCAAACTTCTCGACGAACGTTCACACGGCCGAGTTAAAGCGGTACTACCTTCAATCACGTTCGGTTCACATCGGCCTTTCGTCGCGCTCCCCGCGATGGAAGGCGACACGGCATCGTCTCCAGTTCTTCTTCGAGCGCGTCCGGCCACGACCCGTTCGTCCGTCCGGCGGCCCGTTCTCACGCGTCGTCGACGTCCGACACCGCTCGCCTTCCACACTGGAGGACTGACTTGAACCGCTGGAGCACTCTGCTCGTGGACGAAGCACGGCTCGGCGACCTGGCCGCGCTGCCGTCCTCGGACGTCCTGCGGCACGCCGATCTGGTGGCCGGCCGCAAGCCAAAACCCGTTGAGCTGTACCAAAGGTGGGAACGCCAGCAGTGGTCGGCCGAGGACATCTCCCTCGGTATGGACCACGAGATGCTCGCCGACCCGCGCGTACCCCAAGGGGTGCGCACGATGATCGAGAACGCCATCGCCACGTTCATCATCGGCGAGTACACGGGCCTCGACATGCTCGGCCCGATCCTCACCGGTTCGCCCGACGAGGAGTACTCCCTCTTCCTCGGGACACAGATCGCCGACGAGACGCGCCACACCCGGGCGGTTTTCCGCCTCGGTGAGGAAGTCATGGGCATGAGCGAGAACCCGCGGGCCATGCTCACCGAAGCCTGGAACCTCAGCACGCCCGCACACGCCGAGCTCAGCATGCTCGAATCGGACATCGTACGGGGACTGCACGAACGTCCGATGAACTACGGCCAGTGGCTGCAGGCCGTGACGCTGTTCCACCTCATCACCGAGGGAGTACTGGCACTCGTGGGACAGCGCGTGCTCGTCCACGCGCTGCGCGACATCGACCTGTTCAACGGGATCAAGACCGCCTTCACGGCGATGTGCCGCGACGAGTCCCGGCACGTCGGATTCGGCCTGCACGCCCTGCGCACGGGCGTCAACGAGGGCTACGGCGACCAGATCAACGAGGTGCTGGAGAAGGCCGTGCCGCTGGCGCTCCGGCTGGACAACGAGTTCGAGGGCATCGCCGTCGACTTCCGCGAAATGAGCGTCAACATCCTGCGCAAGCACCTGTCGCTGATCGGGACCGACCCGAAGTTCATCGACCACCTGCTGCGGGAGTACTCCGCCGATGCCGCCCCGGCTCGCTGACCCGGCCGCCCGTCCGGCATCGGGCGGGCGCACCGACGCAAGCCGCATGCCCGAGTGCAGCGGCCGCCTCCACCCAGGAGCAACCATGGACTCCACCAAACCGAGAATCATCACCCCCACCGGCGTGCTGACCGTGGCCGACATCGAACGGCGAGGCGCAGCGATGACGCGGCGCCTGCGCGAACAGGGATTCCGCGCAGGCGACCGGGTCGGGCTCTCCGGCGCCAACTCCCCCGACCTCGTCATCGCGCTGCTCACCCTGATGCACCTCGACGCCAGCATCATGCTGCTCGACGACCAGTTGACCGACCAGGCCCGCAACAGTGCGCTCACGAAAGCTTCGGCGACGTGGCTTCTCTGCGACGACGCGGCGTCGGCCCGGCCGGTCGAGCCGGTCCGAACGTTCGGCCTGCGCGAACTGACAGCCGAGGACGACGCGGCCCCCGAATCCGCGCTGCACATCGACCTCGCCTCGTGGAGTGCCCGGCAGGACGCGCTGATCGTCTGGTCGTCGGGCACGACGGGCAGTCCGACCGGCGTGGTCAGGTCGGGCGGCAGCGTGCTGGCGAACATCCACCGTTCGCAGCGGCGGATGGGCTACACCGCTGACGACGTGCTGCTGCCGCTCCTGCCGTTCTCGCACCAGTACGGGCTCTCGCTGGTTCTCCTCTGGTGGTTCGCCGACGCCTGCCTGATCGTCGTTCCACCCACCCGGCTCGACCGGGCGCTCGAAGCCGTCGAAGGGCTGAACGTGACGGTCGTGGACGGAGCACCGTCGACCTACCACAGCATCCTGCGCATGCTCGAACGCAAACCCGTGGCACCGGAGGCGCTGGCCTCGGTGCGCATGTGGTGTGTCGGCGGTGCGCCGTTGGGGATCACGCTCGCCACCGAGTTCCGCGACGTCATCGGCGCCCCGCTGCTGGACGGCTACGGATCCAGCGAGGCGGGCAACATCGCGCTGGCCGGTGTGGACGATCCGACGCTGCTCGGCAAACCGTTGGACGGCATCGAGATCGACATCCTCGGCGAGGACGGCACGTCGTTGCCGCCCGGCGAGGTCGGCGAGCTGCTGGTGCGGACCCCCGATTTCATGACCGCGCTGCTGGCCGACGACGGCACGTTGCGCCACGTGGACAGGTCGGCCTACCGCACCGGTGACGTCGGCTATCTCGACGAGCGCGGCAACGTCGCCGTGCTGGGCCGAAAAGGTGCGGTGCACCGGCACGGGCACACGCTGTATCCCGAGGCGCTGGCACGCAAGGCCGAAGCCTGCGGAGCGCCGGTCGAGGTCGTCCCCTTCGAGGACACCCGGCGCGGTTGCCAGCTCGTGTTCGCCGTCGCCGACGACTCGCGCCGCGACCCGCGGATGTGGCGGCGACTCTTCAACGACCGGCTCGCCGTCCACGAACGCCCCAACAAAGTCGTCGTCGTTCCCGCCTTCCCTCGCAACAGAAACGGAAAGGTAGACATGAACCAGCTCCGTACGACCGTGGAGAAAGCCTCGGACAACACCGCCGCGTCGAACTCCCCGGTCGCGCTCGCCCGTGAGGACGGCACCGACACCGGGGTGCCGCTGGCCGACCGTGCACCGGCGCTGCGCGCGGTCGAGAACTACCTCAGGACTCACCGCGAGGAGATTCTCGCGATCCTGACCGAGGTGTCCAACCACAAGACCGCCGAAGGCGAACTGGACACCGCGATCGAGACGCTGAGCGGCGCCTTCGAGGAGGTGTCGACATATCGGCCGCCGCGGATCGGCTCCACCGCGGTGTTCATGCCGTCGAACATCCCGCTCTACTCGTACGTGCTGTACCTGCTGGTGCCCGCGCTCTACAGCGAGCGAGTGGTGTTCCGCCCGTCCAGTCACATCAACAAGCAGCTGATCCGGCTGCACGAGCTGCTCGAACCCCACCACGGGCTCCCGCTCCAGCTGTCGGCCAGCACGCAGCGGGACTTCGTGGAGGGCCCCGTCACCGAGGCCGATCTGGTGATCTTCACGGGTACCTACGCCAACGCCGAGAAGATCCGTTCGAAGCTCGGCGACGAGCAGCTGTTCGTCTACTTCGGCCAGGGCATCAACCCGTTCATCGTCGGTGAGAACGCCGACGTCGACAGGGCGGTCACCGACGCCGTCGAGATCCGCCTGCTGAACTCGGGGCAGGACTGCTTCGGGCCGGACGTGCTGTTCGTGCACGAGTCCGTCTCCGAGCGGTTCCTCGAGCTGCTCACCAAGCGGCTCGACGACCTCGTCTTCGGCACCAACGCCGATCCGCACGCCGACTACGGCCCGATGCACTACGAGCAGGCTTTCGGATTCGCGCTCGACCACCTGCACCGCCACGCGGGCGACATCGTCCACGGCGGGCACGCCGAGCTCGCCACCCGTGAGCTGCAGCCGACCGTGCTGCTGCGCGACATCGGCGGCAAACCGAACTGCGAGGAACTGTTCGCGCCGATCTTCAACGTGTTGCGCTACTCCACACAGGACGAACTGCACGGGTTCCTGGCGTCGCCGTTCTTCGAGGAACGGGCCATGGGGGCGATGGTCTACGGCGATCTGCCGGAGACCGTTGAGCTCCTGCAGAAGCGGCACGAGGTCTGCGTCAACACCACCCTGCTGCACACCGACAACGGCAACGCGCCGTTCGGCGGGAGGGGGATGGTCGCCAACTACGTCGCCCACCGGGGCAAGCGGAGCGCGGAGCCGTTGCTCGCGTCGAAGGCGGTCGCCGATTACCTGGCTCCGGCCGAGTGATCGCGGGCGGTGCCGGCTCACCCCCGAAGCGAGCCGGCACCGCCCCGGTCGGGCTGCCCAGGGGCACCTGCGGGGCATTGATCGAGCATTGCCGCGCGGAGCGCGTCCGTCTGGGTGGCGGTGGGAGACGGGCGGGAGCCACGAATCCTCCCCTCTTATCGATGTACTGCACCGGGAGACGCCCCGCACGACCACTCCTGAGGTCGAGTTCGCGACCAGCAGTGGGAAGAGACGTGAAGGGAACAATTGGGGCGCCGCTGCGCCCCGAAGGTGCCCTTGGGGCGCAGCGGCGCCACGGGACGCAGTCCGCGTGACCCGGCCCACGTCACCAGGAGTTCCGAGAGCACACGCTCGTAGTTAGGGTAGGCACAGTTTACCGGCCTCCCTCGAAAGGGCGTACCCATGAGTCGTGCCGCTCGGCCCCTGCGAACCCTGTTCGCCGTGTTCCTCGCGGGTGTGCTCGTGGCCCTGACCGGCTGCACCACGACCGGTGCCGACGGCCGTGCCGACGGCGGCGAGGGGCAGCTCAATCCGGAGGCCGACGACTCGCAGTTCCCCGTCACGATCCCCACGAAGTTCGGTGACGTGACCATCGACGAGCCGCCGCAGCGCGTCGTGGCGCTCGGGTGGACCGATGCCGAGGTCGCGATGGCACTCGGTGTGCAACCGGTCGGCACGGCGGACTGGCTCGAGGTCGGCGACGACGGTCTCGGCCCGTGGTCGCAGCAGGAGTACGACCGGCCACCGGCGAAGCTGGGCACGCTCGAAGTGAACATGGAGCAGGTCGCAGGACTGAACCCCGACCTCATCCTCGACACGCGTTCCAGCGGTGAACGCGCACGGCACGACCGGCTCACCGAGATCGGCGTGCCCGTCGTCAGCCTGCCCGAAGGAGCCGACGACTACCTCACGACGTGGCAGCAGCAGCTCGACATGATCGGCAAGGCGCTCGGCAGGCAGGACGAGGCCGAGCAGCTGCGGAAGGACCTGAACGCCAAGTTCGACCGCGTCGCCGGCGAGCACCCCGAGTTCAAGGGCACGGAGATGGTGCTGGCCTCGCGGCTGCCCGACGAGTGGGGCGCCTACCTCGACGGCGACGGCCGGGTCGAGTTCATGCAACGGCTCGGCTTCGTCAACTCGCCGCGTATCGAACGCCAGCCCGGCGGCCGCGGGTTCAGCGTCCCCATCTCCGACGAACGCCTCGATCTGCTCGACGCCGACCTGACCGCGGTGTTCCTCATCGGCGCCGACCCCGAGGACGTCACCGGCGACCCGCTGTACCGGGCGATTCCGTCGGTCGAGAAGGGCAACGACCTCGTACTGAGCGACCAGGACATCTCGCTGGCGTTCTCCAGCAACTCGGTGGTCGGCCTGTCCTGGGCCCTCGACGAGGTCGTGCCGCTGCTCGCGGACACGCTCGGCTGACCGCTGCCGGCGACTGTGCGGAAACCACTCGGTATCGGCGCCTGCCTGGCGGTGGCGGCTGTCCTCAGCCTGGCGGTCGGGACGAAGGACATCCCGGTGACCACCGTGTTCGACGCGCTCACGGCGTTCGATCCCGGCCAGGTCGACCACCTGATCGTCACCGAACGCCGTGTGCCCCGGACACTGACGGGTCTGCTCGTCGGCGCGGCACTCGGACTGGCCGGCACGCTCATCCAGGGCGTCACCCGCAATCCGCTGGCCGACCCCGGCATCTTCGGCGTCAACGCGGGCGCCGCACTGTTCGTGGTCGTGGGCATCGCGGTGTTCGGCGTGACCAGCCTGACCGGATACGTGTGGTTCGGATTCGCGGGTGCCGCAACCGCCTCGGCGGTGGTCTACGTCATCGGCTCGCTCGGCCGGGGCGGCGCGTCCCCGTTGAAACTGGCCCTCACGGGTGCGGCCCTGACCGCGGCGCTGAGCTCGCTGCAGAGTGCCGTCCTGCTGACCGATCCCGCGACACACGACCGGTTCCGGTTCTGGCAGGTGGGCACGCTCGCGGGCCGCGATCCGGAGATCGTCGAGCAGGCGCTGCCCTTCCTCGCGGCCGGGATCGTCGGTGCGCTGCTGCTCGGCAAGGTCCTCAACGGACTGTCGCTCGGGGACGACGTCGCGCGGTCGTTCGGGCAGAACACGACGACCGACCGCGTGTGGTGCGGTCTCGCGGTCGTCGTGCTCGCCGGTGCCGCGACCGCCCTCGCCGGCCCGATCACGTTCCTCGGGCTCGCGGTGCCGCATCTCGCGCGCATGGTGGCCGGTCCCGACTACCGGCGGATCCTGCCGCTGTCGATGCTGATCGGACCGGTCCTGCTGGTGCTGGCCGACGTGCTCGGCCGGGTCGTCGCACGGCCCGGCGAGGTGCAGGCGGGGGTCGTGACGGCACTGCTCGGCGCACCCGTGCTCGTGGTGCTGGTGCGACGGCGGAAGTTGGCCCGGCTGTGACCCCCTCGACCCCCGCGACCGCACCGGCCCCGCCGGCCAACAGGGCGACGTCCAGCGACGTGGCCCGCGTCTCGCGTGCCCGCCGCAGGGAACGCTCGCGGGCGATCGTCGTGACGGCAGGCCTCGCGGTCGCCGTCACCGCGGTGCTGCTGGCCGCACTCGCCGTCGGCGACTTCCGCATCGGCATCCCGGACCTGCTGGCCAGGCTCGTCGGCCAGCAGGTCGGTGAGCTCCAGCCGCGGATCGACTACGTGCTGTTCGACCTGCGCCTGCCGCGTGCGGTGACCGGCCTTCTCGTGGGTGTCGCGTTCGGACTGGCGGGCTCGCTGTTCCAGCGACTGCTCCGCAATCCGCTGGCCAGTCCCGACGTACTCGGCATCTCGGCCGGCGCCAGCGCCGCGGCCGTACTGGCCATCGTCGCGTTCGGCGCGAGCGGGTTCGCCGTGTCCGCAGGTGCGTTCACCGGCGCCGTCGCCGCGTCGGCGCTGATCTACGCGCTCGCCTGGCAACGCGGCATCAGCGGTTACCGGCTCGTGCTGATCGGCATCGGCGTCAACGCGGCGCTGCTGTCGGCGGTGTCGTTCCTCATGACACGCGCCGACATGACCGACGCGCAGCAGGCGCTGCTGTGGCGCACCGGCAGCCTGTACGACAGTTCGTGGGACGAGGTCGCAGCGCTGCTGGGCTGCCTGGTGGTGCTCGTGCCCACGGCCCTGCTGCTCGCGCGGGCGCTGCCGCGACTGCAACTCGGCGACGACTCGGCGCGCGGACTCGGCCTGCCCGTCGAACGCACCCGACTGGCGCTGCTGCTGGTAGCGACGGGACTGATCGGGGTCGGCACCGCAGCGGCGGGACCGGTCGCGTTCGTGGCGTTCCTGTCGGGGCCGATCGCGTCACGCCTGCTCGGCGGAGCTCGCCCCGGCACCGTGCCCGCTGCCCTTGTGGGTGCACTCGTGACCTTGAGCTCGGACTTCGTGGCCCAACACCTGTTCGGCGATCAGCAGTTCCCCGTCGGCGTCGTGACCGGCGCGGTCGGCGCGCCGTACCTGTTGTGGCTGCTCGCGAAAAGCAATCGCGCCGGACGCGGCGAGTGACGGAGGAGAAGCATGGCAGGCGAATCCGCAGCAGCAGACACCGTCGCCGCGGCACCGGCACCGGCGCCCGCGCCCGCGCCCGCGCCCGCGCCCGGAGAATCCCGGCGGCCGGCCGTGCACACCGAGCGGATCAGCCTCGGCTACGGCGACCGCAGAGTCGTCGACGAGCTGTCGCTGGACATCCCGCCGGGAAGGATCACGGTCATCGTGGGCCCCAACGCCTGCGGCAAGTCGACCCTGTTACGCGGCATGGCACGACTGCTGCGGCCGACCGCCGGCGCCGCCTGTCTCGACGGCAAGAGCATCCACTCGCTGTCGAGCCGTGAGGTCGCCCAGCAGCTGGGGATCCTGCCGCAGTCGCCGTCCGCGCCGGAGGGCATCACCGTCACCGACCTCGTCGGCCGCGGCCGCTCGCCGCACCAGGGCTGGTTCGGCCGGTGGAACGATGCCGACGAACAGGCCGTCGCCGACGCGATGCGCGCGACGGGCACACTCGACCTCGCCGACCGTTCGGTCGACGAACTCTCCGGCGGGCAGCGCCAGCGCGTGTGGATCGCCATGGCTCTCGCGCAGCGCACCGGTGTGCTGCTGCTCGACGAGCCGACGACCTTCCTCGACCTCACCCACCAGGTCGAGGTGCTCGACCTGCTCGCGGACCTGAACCGCACCGAGGCCACGACGATCGTGGCCGTGCTGCACGACCTGAACCTCGCGTGCCGATACGCCGACCACCTCGTCGTGCTGTCCGAGGGCAGGCTGGTCGCCGAAGGCGCGCCGCGGGAGGTGGTCACCGAGGAGCTCGTGCGGGACGTCTTCGCACTGCCGAGCCGGGTGATCGACGATCCGGTGTCGGCCACCCCGCTCATCGTGCCGATCGGCAGACACCACGGCTCCGCGAACCTCGCAGGCACTGCAGCCGGCACCGCCGCGGCCGACTCGGTAGCTGCGGCCCCAGCCGATACCCCTGCCGATACCCCCGCCGAAGCCGCCCTCGATGTCGCGGCGGCGATTCCTCCCACCGGAGCCGGGTCCGCGGCGGTGTCGGGTGTGGCTTCCGGTGCGGTCGTGAGGTCGGAGACCGAGCTGCGCGAAGTGGTCGACGAGCCGGTGCCGCTGATCGCCGACAAGGCGGCGCCGGCCATCGACGACGAGTCCCGGAGGTTCCTCGAAGCCGCCCCGCTGCTGATGCTGGCATCGGCGGCCGACGACGGCAGCGTTGACGTGTCCCCGCGCGGCGACGAGGACGGCAGTGTGATCGTGCTGGACGAGCGCACCGTCGCGTTCGCCGATCGGCAGGGGAACCGCCGTGTCGACAGCATGCTCAACATCCTCCGGAATCCGCGCGTGGCGATGCTGTTCCTCGTCCCGGGCATCGACCACGCCCTGCGCATCAACGGCACGGCCACGATCGTCCGTGACGGCGAGCTGCTCGACCGGCTCGCGCTGAAGGGATCGCCGCCGGAACTGGCGGTGGTCGTCACGGTCTCCGAACTTTTCGTCCACTGTGGACGAGCTTTCGGCCGGTCGAAGGTCTGGGATCCCGAGGCCTGGCCGGACCAGGGTTCCCTGCCGACAGCGGGAACCCTGCTCAAGGCCCACACCGCCCTCCGGGACACGCTGCGCGATGCGGAGCGCGACGGCTCCTGAACCCACGAGCCCGGGTTGCCCCCTGGGGCCCGACCACCGCCCCTGATCGACGCGCTGCCGCGCGACCGCACCCACGAGCCCGTGTTGCACGTCCGGGTGTTGGGGATGCGACGTCGGCGGCGGTGCGTACGCAGCGGGACCACACGGATCGCCGTCAGCGGCGCGGTTCCCAGCGGAACAGCTTCGCCGCCAGGTTGGCCGCAACGAACACCCAGGCGAAGGTCGGGGCGAGCAGGATCAGCGACTGCGACAGCTCCACCCCGCCGTTCCAGGCGTTCAGTACCAGTTCGGTGGCCGCGCCGCCGGGCACCAACCGTTTCACCAACTCCAGGTCCTCGGTGCCGGTGAGACCGATCCAACTCGCCACGACGATGACGCCGATCGCCACGGGCAACGTCGTGACCTGCGCGTGTTCGGGCGAGTTCGTCAGACCCGCCGTCGCCAGGGCGAATCCCACCAGCATGGCGAGTGTCGCGACGACCCCCACGGCGAGCAGGACGACGTCCGCCGGTCCGCCCGCGACGACGCCGAAGACGATGAGGATCCCGGTCACCTGGACGGCCGCGAGCGCGGTCACCGGCAGCAACAGGCCGCCGAGGATTCCGCTGTCCCCGATCGCCGTCGACCGGAGCCGCTTGAGGAACAGGTTCTGCCTGCGGGAGGCGAGCGTCGTCACCGCACTGGTGTAGAGGCCGAACGCTCCTACGGTGAACACCACGATCGCGGCGATGTAGCCGAGACTGCCCATGTCGGCGAAGATCTCGTGGCGGTAGACGAAGAACGCGCTGATGGCGATCGGCATGATGAAGCTGGTCAGCAGTACGAGCCGGTTGCGGAAGAGCTGGACGAGTTCGCCGTAGGCGATGGCGAGCATGGATGTACTCCCTCGATGAGAAGGTCGCGAAGCCGGACGAGCAGGTGGCGGAGCCGGGTGAGAAAGTCGGCTCAGTTGATGGCGCGGAAGACGTCGTCGAGACGGGTGGGGCCCGCTTCGAGTCCGATGAGATCGACGCCGTGGTCCTCGGCCCAGCCGAGCAGCGTGTACAGATCCTTCTGGACGCGGTGGGTCTCGACACGGAACGTCCCGTCGCCCTGTCGCTCCACGTGCAGCGGCAACGCCGGGACCCCGGCGAGTGGGCGGGACGGCAGACCGAAGCTGATCACACCCGGCAACGCGCCCGTCAGCTCGGCGACCGTGCCTTCCCTGTGGAACACCCCCTGGTGCATCAGGCCGATCCGGTCGGCCCGCTGCTGCGCTTCCTCGAGGTAATGCGTGGTGAGCACGACCGTGGTGCCGCCCTCGCGCAGCCGGTCGACGGCGTCCCAGAGCTCGTCGCGGGACTGGATGTCCAGACCGGTGGTCGGCTCGTCGAGCACGATCAGCTCGGGCGTGCCGTACACGGCGGTGGCGAAGTCGAGCCTGCGCTTCTCACCACCGGAGAGCTGAGAGACCTTGGTGCGTGCCTTCGAGGTGAGCCCGACCAGGTCCACGACGCGGTCGACGTCGTCGGCGCGCCGGGTCAGCGCGCCGATGATCCGGACCGACTCCGCGACCGTGAGATCCGGGGAGAACCCGCTCTCCTGCAGCATGATGCCCATGCGCGGACGCACGGAACCCCTGTCGCGCGGGCTGTCGCCGAACACGCGCACGGTGCCCGAGGCCGGTGGCCGGTGCCCCTCGATGACCTCCAACGTCGAGGTCTTGCCCGCACCGTTGGTGCCGAGCAGCGCGTAGAACTCGCCGCGCCGTACCTGGAAGGTGAGGTCCTTGACCGCGTGGAACTCGCCGTAGACGAGGTTGAGCCTCTCGACGTCGATGACCGGTGTGTCGTCTGTGCTGTTCATGACGTCGATTCCACGCCGTGGGGCGCCGCTAGGGCAGTGTCGCGGCGTCACGACCTCGGCATGACATTTCCCAGTACGCACCCATGACGTGGTGTCACTGGCGGCCGCACGCCCGGCACGGAATGCTGGGAACGGATCTGCCCGCTCCCGGCCGACGAGGACCCGTGACGACCACCGACGACCAGTCCGACGCACAGACCCGGCTGCGCAAGATCAACCTCACCGTGTTGATGCCACCGGTCTTGGGTATCGGCATCCTGCTCATCATCGTCGACACCGACACGTGGCTCGACCGGACCGTACTCGCCGTGGGTGTCGCGACGGCGGGGTACGCGTTCGTGCACTGGGCCCACGGGGGCATCCTCCGGGTCGCCGTGCCGTGCCTCGCGCTGACGGCGGGCGTGTGGCTCTACGGTGCGCTGGCCTCGGACATGCGCACAGCGTTCTTCCCACTCCTCGTCGTGGGGCCGTTCGTCGTGTCGCGGCTGCCGCGCCGGCGTATCGCCGCGACGGTGGCTCTCACCGTCGGCGGTGCGGCGATCGGGGCCCTGCGCCTGCTCGTGACCACCGGCGGCGCGGCGGGAACCCTCCTGGCCGACGTCGCCATCCCCGGTGGCCTGCTGCTGCTGGCTTCCCTGGCCGAGTTTCCCAACAAGCGCTTCTACGACGTCGTGACGGACCTCGAACGGGCGCGGTACCGGGAGGCGGAACTCGCCGTCGCCGGAGAACGCATGCGCTTCGCCAGCGACCTGCACGACATCCAGGGCCACACCCTGCACGTCGTCAAGCTCAAGGCGGCGCTCGCACGCAGGCTCGTGGCCACCGACCCGAAGCGCGCGGAGGACGAATTGCAGGAGATCCACGATCTGGTGGGTGAGACGATCACCCGCACCAAGGAACTCGCCTACGCCCAACGCCGCCTGAACCTGAGGGCGGAACTGGAGAACGCGAAGAACCTGTTCGAGGCGGCGGGAATCGGCATCGACATCGACCGCCGCGATGATCCCGCTCCGGGCCAGAGCGAACTGCTCGGCCAGGTACTGCGCGAGACCACGACGAACATCCTCCGCCACGCACAGGCCGAACGGGTCCGCATCACGTTGTCGGCATCGGGCATCACCATCGTCAACGACGGCGCGCAGGACACCCGGCCCGTCCTGAGTGGACTCGCGACGCTCACCGACCGCATCTCCGACGCGGGCGGGGCACTGACTGTGCAGCAGCAGGGCGGCCGGTTCGTCACCGCGGCGGAGTTCGGTGCCGCCGCACCCGTGACGGGAACCGAGATCGGCGAGGAGGAACCGGCGTGACCACCGTGGTACTGGCCGACGACGAGGCGCTGCTACGGAAGGCCATGGCCGCGCTGCTGCCGATGGAGGGCGACGTCACCGTGCTCACCGAGGCCGAGGACGGCGAGTCCGCCGTGCGGGAGACACTGCGGCACCGGCCGGACGTACTCGTCATCGACCTGGAGATGCCCGGACTCGACGGCCTGGGCGCGGTCACCCGGATCCGCGACGCGCTGCCGGAACAGGTGATCCTCATGCTCACCCGGCACGCGAGGCCCGGCGTGCTGCGGAAGGCACTCAAGCTCGGTGTACAGGGGTTCGTCAGCAAATCGGCCGAACCGGCGCACATCGCGTCGGTGATCGCGACGCTCCACGGCGGAAAGCGCTGGATCGACCCGGACGTCTCCGCGCTCGCCGTCGTCGACGACTGCCCACTCACCGACAGGGAGGCCGACGTGCTGCGCGCGACGAGCGAGGGCTACTCGGTGGCCGACATCGCGGCGCAGCTGCACCTCGCCGAAGGCACCGTCCGCAACTATCTGTCCACGACGATGCAGAAGACCCAGACGCGCACCCGGCACGACGCGGCGAGGTACGCCCGCCATCGCGATTGGCTGTGACCGCCGCGCGCGGCGTCGATACGCGGAGACCCCGGCGACCACCGGTCGGCCGCCAGCACAGCGGTGTCGGTGCGCGCTGTCAGCGCAGCGGTGTCGGTCGGCCGCCAGCACAGCGGCGCCAGCACAGCGGTGTCGGTGCGCGGTGTCAGCGCAGCGGCTTCAGTGCAGCGGTGTCACCGGAGCGGTCCACATCCCGGTCAGCGCGTCGATCAGCCCGTGGGCGGCCTCGTCCCACGACTCGGCCGACGGTTCCGTGCCGTCGGCGAGCGCACGCTCACGGTCCGCGACGGTGTGCACCATGAGGGTGCGCGCCATCTCCGCGCGCTGCTGCCGCACGCTCCGCGGCAGTTCGGGCAGACAGGCGTCCAAGCCGGCCCGGACCTCGTTCAGCACCGGTGAGTTCAGCGCCTCCTCGGTGATCATCGCGGCGAACGCGGGCTCGGTGGCTGCCTGTGCCGCGAACCGGGCGAACCAGGTCGGCGACCCCGATGCCGCGAGGTGCCGGGTCATGGGCAGGACCAGGCAGGACACCCAGTCGCGGACTTCCCGGGACCCGCGGACCTGCTCCAGCATCTCCTCACGCAGGTGCTCGACCCGTTCGTACCGGTGGCGCACGATTGCGCGAACCAGGTCGGCCTTGCCGCCGAAGTGGTAGCCGACGGCCGTGTTGTTGCCCTGCCCGGCCGCTTCGCTGACCTGCCGGTTCGACACGGCGGTCACGCCGCGTTCGGCGAACAACCGCTCGGCCGCCTCGATGATCAGCTGCCGCGTCGCGGCGGCCCGCGACGTGCGTTCCACTCCGTTACCGGTCATCACGACTCAACACCTCCCGCCGGGTTCGCCGCAGCTTACGCGTCACACGTCCGGGCCTTCCGGCGCGACAACATCCGAATGTTAAATTAAGTCACGCGACTGATTTTGCGTACCGTAAGCACCGGAACGGCACACGCCGACCGCGGTGATCCGGTGGCCGCAGCCGCCACGCACGGCACAGCACCGACCGAGGAGTTCCCCATGTCCACGACCGTGACGGCACCACCACCAGCCGGCGAGACGCGCCGCGCACCCGCGCGGCCGCACACGGTCGTGATGGTGCTGGCATTCAGCGGCATCATCGTCTCGCTCATGCAGACGGTGGTCGTGCCGCTGGTACCGACGCTTCCGGCACTACTGGGCGCCTCGGCGGCCGACACGGCGTGGGCCGTCACCGCAACACTGCTCGCGGGCGCGGTCGCGACCCCGACCGTCGGCCGACTCGGCGACATGTACGGCAAACGCCGCATGCTGCTGCTGAGCATCGGCCTCCAGGTGACGGGGTCCGTGTGCTGCGCCCTCGCCGGAAACCTGCCGATGATGGTGATCGGCAGGGCACTCCAGGGCTTCGCGGCCGGTGTGATCCCGCTGGGGATCAGCATCATGCGCGACGTCCTCCCCCGCGATCGTCTCGGCTCCGGAACGGCGCTGATGAGCGGCTCACTCGGCGTCGGCGGTGCGCTGGGACTGCCGGCCTCCGCCCTGCTCATCGAACAGGCCGACTGGCACGTGATGTTCTGGGTCACCGCCGGACTCGGCCTGGCGTCCGGAGTACTGATCGCGACCGTGGTACCGGGGTCGCCGGTACGGACCGGCGGCCGTTTCGACCTGCCCGGCGCGATCGGACTGTCCGTCGCGCTCCTGTGCCTGCTGCTGGCGATCTCGAAGGGGGCCGACTGGGGCTGGACCAGCGGACCGACGCTCGGACTGGCCTGCGCGGCAGTCGTCGTCCTGGTGATCTGGGGCAGATGGGAACTGCGTTCCCCGGCTCCACTGGTCGATCTGCGGACGAACGCGCGCCGCCAGGTGCTGCTCACCAACCTCGCCTCGGCGGTGTTCGGATTCGCCATGTTCGCGATGTCGCTCGTCGTCCCGCAGCTGCTGCAGGCACCGGCGGCCACCGGGCACGGCCTCGGGCAGACGATTCTCGTCACGGGGCTGGTCATGGCACCGAACGGCCTGATCATGATGGCGATGTCGCCGGTGTCCGCCCGGATCTCCGCGGCCGCGGGACCGAAGGTCACCCTGATGACCGGCGCGGTCGTCGTCGCATGCGGCTACGGCCTCGGGACCGTACTGATGGGCCAGATCTGGCAGCTCATGCTCTTCACGAGCATCATCGGTGCCGGCATCGGCCTGGCCTACGGGGCCATGCCGGCTCTGATCATGGCGGCCGTTCCGGTGTCGCAGACGGCGTCCGCGAACAGCCTCAACACGCTGATGCGTTCGGTCGGCACGTCCTCCTCGAGCGCGATCACCGGGGCGGTGCTGGCCGGGCTGACGATCAGTGTCGGTGGCGTGTCAGTGCCCTCCGAAGCCGGATTCCGGATCGTGCTGGCCGTCGGCGCACTGGCGGCGCTCACCGCACTCGCCGTCGCGGCGTTCCTCCCGAAACACCGCGGCGACTGACGCACGCCCCCGTCGTCGCACGACCCGGCCACGGATGATCCGCTCTGGACCTTCCGAGCCGGGCCGCGGCAACGGCGAGACCACGGATGTGTCACCCGGGTCGGCCCGCTCGCTCCGGACGAGATCCCGGCTCGGACTCGGACTCCGCATCGGACCCGGGTTCGCCATCGACCTCGGATTCCGGATCGGACTCGTTGCGCGGGGTTCGGATGGGCGTCGCCGCGAGGACGACGAAGGCGGCTCCGCACAACACCGCCGCCACGGCGAACCCGGTGGCCACGCTCGTGGCCTCGATGAGCGGGCCGAACACCAGTGGCGAGGCGAACTGGCCCACGAACATCGCGGTGCCCGACAGCGATGTGGCCGTGCCACGGTCGTGCACACTCGGCGTGTCACCGATGAGCACCGTCAGGACCGGCAACAGGAGCCCGTTGCCGAGACCGAACACCGCACCGGCAACCAGCACGAGCGGGTACACGCCGGTCACGGCGAGCAGCACGAACCCCACCGTCCAGCACGCGAGCGAGAACCGCAGCAATGCGCCGAGCCCGGCACGGCCCCGGATGCGGGCGTACAGCAACCCGGAGACCGCGGCCACGAGCGACGAGGCGACCATGAACAGCGACACCAGAAGCGGGCTGTGCACACCGATTCCGGCAAGCCGCGTCGGCAGGAACACCGCCGTCGAATACATCGCCAGCCCCATCAGCAGCATCAACCCGTACCACCCGAGCAGGGACGGATACCGGCGCAGCAGCCGCACCGCGCCGCCGGCGCGCTCGGCGCCACCGTCCCGGTCGGCGTCGTCGGGCAGGAATCGAATGGCGGCGATCCCGAGCGGCACGCCGACGAAGTACACGGCGAACGCTCCGTGCCACGACACCCCACCCAATGCGCCGGCCAACAACGGCCACACCAGACCGCCGATCGTGGTCGCAGTGGAGCGCCAGCCCATCACACGGTCACGTTCACTCCCGCGGTAGAGCGACAACAGTGCGACGGTCGTACCGGTGAACACCACGGCGGCACCCAGTCCGAGTACGACCCGGCTGGCGAGCAGCGTCGGGTAGTCCGTCGTGATCAGGCCGGCGCTCCCGCCGATGCCGTAGACGATCAGTCCGGCGACGAGCGGGCGCCGCACCCCGTAGCGGTCGATGAGCCGGCCGACCAGCGGACCCGCCGCGGCGATCACGACGCCGTGCGCCGTGATGACGAATCCCGCCAGCACGCCGTCGATGTCCAGGTCCGACCGGATCAGCTCCAGCACCGGCATGACCGCGGCACCGGCCATCACGGTCAGGGTCGAGGCGAGCAGCAGCACGATCAAAGCACTGCGCTGACGAACGGGCACAACCATCCCTCCCCAGATTTACCACTCAGATTCGCCACTCAGTGGCATTTGCTTATGGGTGACAGACTACACGAGATGTCAGAGGTGCCCCAGTGGCGATATCGTGCGGACCGTGAGCGAGACGAACACCCACGACGACCGGCCGCTGCCGCTGCGGGAGCGCAAGAAGCGCCGCACCCGGCACGCCCTGAGCGAAGCGGCACTGCACCTGTTCCTCGAACGCGGCTTCGACGCTGTGACACTCGACGAGCTCGTCGACACGGTCGAGGTGTCGAAGCGCACCTTCTTCCGCTACTTCGAGTCGAAGGAAGCGGTGGCGACGGCCGCGGAGCACGAGCTGTGGGACACCTACCTCGACGAGCTCGCGAACGCGTCGCTGACGGGGCCGGTACTGGACGTGCTGCACGCGTGCCTGACGGCGGCCGTCCGGAGCATGGACACCGAGTGGGAGCGCCGGTTCCTCGCCACCCGGGGACTGATCGCGCGCACACCACAGCTGCGCGACCACAGCGACCTGGCCTCGCTGCTAACCCAGGAACGTATCGCCGAGCAGCTCGGCGACCGCCTCGACGGCACCGCGACCTCGGACGTTCGGATCCGGCTACTGTCGGAGATCGCCATGGCGGCGTGGCGCACCGCCGCACGCCGCTGGGTCCGCGCGAACCGGGAAACGGCGTTCCGCCCCGCGGCCGAGCCGGAGCACGGGCAGGCCGCCACAACGCGCGCCGACCTGATCGACAGCATCGACGCGACCTACGCCGCCCTCGGCGACAGCCTGACCCTTCAGGCCTGAGAACCTGCACATGCCGACCCCCGAGAGCACAGTCGCGCGGTAGCGCGTCCTTGGGGGGCGGTGGCCGGGCGACGGGTGGGAACAGTCGCGCGGTAGCGCGCCCTTGAGGGGCGGCGGCCGGGCGACGGGTGGGAACGACACGAACCCCGGATGAGGCGCCGCTCACGGCCGGTTGACGACTGTATCGACGGACATCAAGATAGACGAATGTCGAAACAGCCGCCGGTGTCCGACCGGAACGCCGGGGCGCGACCGCATCCCGAGACGCCGCCGCAGTCCCCGACTCCGGCAATGTCCGTGACGCCCACGATGTCCGCGACGGCGACGTCCGAGCCCTGCGAGACGTCGCTGGCCGGCGACCCGTTGTCACAGGACCAGGCCACCGAACTGGCACAGGCTTTCAAGGCCCTCGCCGACCCGGTGCGCCTCCGACTGCTCTCGCTCATTGCCTCGCACGCGGGCGGCGAGGCGTGCGTGTGCGATCTGACCGGGACGTTCGACCTCACCGGGCCGACGATCTCGCACCATCTCAAGGTTCTGCGCGAGGCCGGGCTCGTGACGAGCGAACGGCGCGCGACCTGGGTGTACTACCGCGCGGCCCCGGACGTCCTCGCCCGGCTGTCGGCCGTGCTCCGGCCCGCTGGAAACCCCGCCGACACGTCGGCCGAGACGGAGGTCACCGCATGACCGTCGACACCGAAGCAACGGCCGACGACCGCGGCGTCGTCGGCAAGCTGTCCACACTGGACAGGTTCCTGCCACTGTGGATCGCGGCGGCGATGGTGGTGGGGCTGCTCGCAGGCAGATGGATCCCCGGGCTGGACACGACACTCGAGGCGATCTCCGTCGGCGGCATCTCGGTGCCGATCGCGCTCGGCCTGCTGGTGATGATGTACCCGGTGCTCGCGAAGGTCCGCTACGACCGGCTCGACACCGTCACGCGCGACCACCGGCTGCTGTGGCCGTCGCTGGTGCTCAACTGGGTCCTCGGACCTGCCGTCATGTTCGCGCTGGCGTGGCTGCTGCTGCCGGACCTGCCCGAGTACCGCACCGGCCTGATCATCGTAGGGCTGGCGCGCTGCATCGCCATGGTGATCATCTGGAACGACCTGGCCTGCGGCGATCGCGAGGCCGCGGCGGTCCTGGTGGCGCTGAACTCGGTGTTCCAGGTCTTCGCGTTCGGCGCGCTCGGCTGGTTCTATCTCGAACTGCTGCCGGGCTGGCTGGGCCTGCCCACGTCGGACCTCGACGTGTCGGCGTGGCAGATCGTGGTGAACGTGCTGATATTCCTCGGCATTCCGCTGCTCGCCGGCTATCTCACGCGGCGGTTCGGCGAACGCGCGAAGGGCCGCGCCTGGTACGAGTCGCGGTTCCTGCCGCGTATCGGACCGCTGGCGCTCTACGGCCTGCTGTTCACCATCGTGCTGCTGTTCGCATTGCAGGGCGAGCGGATCACCGGCAACCCGCTCGACGTGGTCCGCATCGCGCTGCCCCTGCTGATCTACTTCGCCGTGATGTGGGCGGGTTCCTACGCGCTCGGCAAGGCCGTCGGCCTGAATTACGAACGCACGACGACACTCGCCTTCACCGCGGCGGGCAACAACTTCGAGTTGGCGATCGCGGTGGCCATCGCGACCTTCGGCGCCGCCAGCGGCCAGGCGCTCGCCGGGGTCGTCGGCCCGCTCATCGAGGTGCCGGTGCTGGTGGCGCTCGTGTACGTCTCACTGGCACTCCGGCGCCGCTTCTTCCCGTCCCCCGACCGGCAGCAGTCCGACCCGCACCGATCCACTCCGCGGTGATCCGCCGCAACCGGAAGGAGAACCCCGTGTCCGACATCCCCGAGGTGCTGTTCGTCTGCGTGCACAACGCGGGCCGTTCGCAGATGGCCGCCGCGCTGCTCGACCACCACGCCGCGGGCCGGGTGACCGTCCGTTCCGCGGGATCGGCACCCGCCGAGTCGATCAACCCGGCCGTGAGCGAGGTGATGGGTGAGCTCGGGCTGGATCTGAGCAAGGATTTCCCCAAACCGTTGACCACCGAGGCGGTGCAGGCGGCCGACGTGGTGATCACGATGGGCTGCGGCGATGCCTGCCCGGTGTTCCCCGGTAAGCGCTACCTGGACTGGCAGCTGGACGACCCCGCGGGCAGAGGAGTCGACGACGTGCGGCCGATTCGCGACGACATCGACCGGCGGGTGCGGGCGCTGCTGGCCGAGCTCGTGCCGACGGCTTGACGCCCCGCACCGTCGGGAGGCCGACAGCACGACGGCGGAGCGGCCCATCGTCCAAGCGACGGGGCAACCGGGCTGCGCGGCGAACAGGGACGGCGACCGGGGAGGGTGAGGCGTGACCGGGACCGTGGACGTGGTCGTGGTCGGCGGCGGTCAGGCCGGGCTCGCGGCAGGGTATTTCTTGCGCAGGGCCGGGCTGCGGTTCGTCGTCCTCGACGCGCAGGACGAGCCCGGCGGCGCGTGGCGCCGCGGCTGGGACTCGCTGCGGCTGTTCTCCCCTGCCGAGCACAACCCGTTGCCCGGCTGGTGGATGCCCCGCCAGGAAGGCGAGCCCTTCCCCACCGCAACTCACGTCGCCGGATACCTGCAGGACTACGAGCGGCGCTACGACCTGCCCGTTCGGCGCCCCGTGCGGGTGCGCGGCGTCCATGACGCGGGCGCGCGGCTGGCCGTCGACACCGACCACGGCATCTGGCACGCCTCATTCGTCATCAGTGCGACCGGAACCTGGGACTCGCCGATACTGCCCCACTACCCGGGTGCCGTCGAGTTCGTGGGTGAGCAGCTGCACACCGTCGACTACCGCTCACCGGAGCGGTTCCGCGGCCGCCGCGTCGTGGTCGTGGGAGGCGGCAATTCGGCGGCGCAGATCCTGGCTGAGGTCTCGACGGTCGCGACAACGACCTGGGTCACGCGCAGGGAGCCGCGGTTCATGCCCGACGACGTGGACGGCCGCGTGCTGTTCGACGTCGCGACCCGTCGGGATGCCGCCCGCCGAGCCGGCACGGACGCCGAGAGTGTCTCGGCGCTCGGTGACATCGCGATGGTTCCGCCTGTCCTCGAGGCTCGCGACCGCGGTGTGTGCCGTGCCCGGCCGATGTTCGACCGGCTCACCCGCGACGGCGTGGCCTGGGACGGCGTGGCCTGGGATGACGGCACCGAGCAGCCGTGCGACGTGATCGTCTGGTGCACCGGGTTCCGCCCCGCGCTCGATCACCTCGAACCATTGGAGCTGCCGCTGCCGGGCGGGGTGCCGAAGACGATCGGCACCCGGTCGGTCGACGAACCGCGGCTGTACCTGCTCGGCTACGGCGACTGGACAGGCCCGGCGTCGGCGACCCTGATCGGCGCGAGCCGCACCGCGAAGCCGGCCGTCGCCGACATCACCGAACGCCTGCGCGTGGCGTGACCCGCAGCCGTACCCCCGTGCAGCCGTGTCCTGCGGCGGGGACATGCGGGGCAGCCCGGAACGGTCACCCACGAAGCAGTCTGCGGGTGACGTAGCGGGCGTCGCGGCCGACCCCGCGTAGCGTCGCCGACGCGAAACTGCGCTGCCATTCCAGCCCGACGTACCCCAGCCCCGGATGTGTCGTCGACACCCCGCGTCGCTGTCTCGGCGTTCCGTCGCCGTCGAGCGCACCGAGCGGCTCCAGGTAGGACAGCTCGGGGCGGTACCCGGTCGCCAGAATGATCGTGTCGACGCGTTCCCGCGTGCCGTCCGCCCAGGTGATCCGACGGCCGTCGACGGCAGTGAACATCGGCCGCCGATCCGGGTTTCCTTCGTCGATGACGCGCCGGTAGTGGCCGTCGTCGTTGACCGGCATCGGCGGCGGATTGCGCACGAGGTGACCGATCGGCAAGTGGTCGAACCCGCTGGCCACGGACCAGAAGTGCACGTCCCGTCCTGCGATGAGCTGCGGTGCGAACGTCACCGGGCGCCGGGTCGCGAGACTCACCCTGGCGTGGCCGGCGAGTTCCACGGCGATCTGCACGGCGGAGTTCGCCGCTCCCACGACAACGACCCGAGTGCCGTCGAACGCGGTGGGTTCACGGTAATCGGAGGCGTGCAGGACGCTCCCGGTGAAGGAATCCAAGCCCGGCAGTTCGGGGCGGTGGGGACGGCCGAACGCGCCCGTGGCGGCGACCACGAGGGGCGCGGTCATCGACTCGCCGTTGTGGAGGTCGACGTGGAACCGCGTTCCCTGCCGATGCACCTGTTCGGCTCTGTGTCCGACCCGGATGTCGACGTCGAGGCCCTTGGCGTAACCACGCAGGTAGTCGACGACCTCGTCTCGGTGCGGATAGTGGTCCGGGTCGCCGGGGAAGGCGACCTCCGGCAGCGCGCTGTAGCGGGCCGGGGAGAACAGCACGAGACTGTCGTAATAGGACGGCCACGACCCTACCGGTTCCGGCCCGGATTCGAGGATCACTGGGACCCGACCGGCGCGGCGCAGCGCCCGAGCGGCGGCCAGTCCGGACTGCCCGCCGCCGATCACCAGAGCATCGACGTCGTTCACGACACGTTCCTTTCCTGCGTGGATGCCGGAGCGGCGGCCTGCCGGTGACGGTCGCTGTCGGCAGGCCGCCGCGGTCCGGGTCGGTTCGGTGACTCGGAGCTCACCGCGGCGCGGGGCCCGACGGTGCCGGCAGCGCGGTGTCGGCCGCGGTTCCGGCGGGCGCGCCGCAGCAACCGGAGTCCTCGGCGGTCTCCTGCCGCCCCGCGTGCCCGTCGGCGGCCTGCTGGTCGAAGAGGCCCGAACCGCCGCACACGCCGGTTTCGGGAAGGGTGAGCTCGACGCGGCGGGCGGATTCGGTGTCGCCCGCCAATTCGGCGGCGATGCTGCGGACCTGTTCGTAGCCCGTCATGGCGAGGAACGTCGGCGCCCGGCCGTAGCTCTTCATCCCGGCCAGGTACACGTCCGGTTCCGGGTGGGCGAGTTCGGCCGCGCCGTGCGGGTAGACGGTGCCGCACGAGTGGACGTTCGGATCGATCAGCGGTGCCAGTCGTACGGGAGCCTGCAGCGCGGGGTCCAGCTCGAGTCGCATCTCGGACAGCCACGACAGGTCGGGCCGGAACCCGGTGAGCGCGACCACCTCGTCGGCGTCGGCGACGCTACGTCCGTCCACAGTGGCCAGCTTCAGCCTGCCGCGGCCGTCGCGTTCGACGACGTCGGTGCGAAAGCCCGTCTCGACGGCGATGCGCCCCGCATCCACGGCCGCCCGCGCGCGGTCGCCCAGGGCACCTCGCGCGGGCAGCTGGTCGGCGGCGCCGCCGCCGAACGTGTCGCCGAGCCGCCCGCGGCGCAGCAGCCACGTGATGCGGGTGTCCGGCCGTTCGGCCGCGAGCTCGTCGAACATGATCAGCGCGGTGAGTGCCGAGTGGCCGCTGCCCGCCACGACCACGTGCCGCCCCGCATAACGGGCCCGCAGCTCCGCGCCGCTCAGGTCCGGCAGGTGGTGGGTGATCCGCTCGGCCGCGTCGCGTTCACCGGCCGCGGGCAGGCCGTCACCCCCCAGCGGATTGGGCGTGTGCCAGGTTCCGGACGCGTCGATCAGCGCCCGGGCGGTGATCCGCTCCTCGCCGCTGGAGGTCCGGACGTGGACGGTGAGCGGCTCGGTGTCGCGGCCTGCGTCCACCAGGCGATCCCGGCCCCGCCGTGCGACACCGGCGACCTCGGCGCCGAACCGCACGCGGCCGCCCAGCGCCGCAGCCAGCGGACGCAGGTAGTCGGCGGCCCACTGCGCACCGGTCGGGTACGCGTCGTCGTCCGGGCGGCGCCATCCGCGCGCCTCGAGCAGTCGCCGCGCCGACGGTGCGACGACCTCGGCCCACCGGGAGAACAGTCGCACATGACCCCACTCGGCCACGGCCGCGCCCGCCTGCCGTCCACGCTCGAGAACGAGCGGCTCAATTCCCCGGTGCAGCAGCTCCGCGGCGGCCGCCAGCCCGACCGGGCCCGCGCCCACCACGACAACCGGAGCCTCGTCCTTCGCCGAACCCATCATCACCGACGCCTTTCCTCGTTTCGGGCTTCCATCTCGCCGTTCCACTTTTCATCGATATACATCGATCAACTGGTGGCGAGAGTATCGACGACGGTCGATGAAAGCAACCATCGACAGACGTCGATACACTGGCGGCATGCCGATCGCGCTGCGCCAAGCCCAGGTCCTGCCCACCGCGGACGCCAGCACGTACGCGGAGTGGTTCTCGTGCCTCGCGGAACCGGTACGGGTGCGCCTCCTGCACGCGGTCGCCACGAGCCCGAAGGGCATCACCGTCGGGGCGCTCACCGAGCTGCTCGGGACGAGCCAGTCGACGTGCTCGTTCCACGTGCGCAAACTCGCCGACGTCGGTTTCGTCGAGACACACAAAGAAGGCACGAGCACGGTCGTCACCGTCAACGAGGCCTGCTGCAGCGGACTGCCCCATGCCGCGGACGCCGTGATGGGCGCGCTCGGGCCGAGGCCGTGCTGCCCCGAGGACCTGCCCGCCGACGTCACCGTCCGAGCGCTGCGCGACGAGGACTGGCCGGCGGTGCAGCGGATCTACGGCGAAGGCATCGCCTCCGGCATCGCGACGTTCGAAACGACCGTTCCGGACGTGGCACACCTCGACGCCACGTGGCTGCCGGACCACCGGTGGGTCGCCGAACTCGACGGCGAGGTCGTCGGCTGGACCGCCGCGACGGCGGTGTCGGCGCGGGAGTGCTACGCCGGTGTGGCGGAGACGTCCGTCTACATCGGCGAGGACCACCGCGGCCGCGGAATCGGCAAGGCGTTGCTGTACAAGCAGGTCATGGAGGCCGACGAGGCCGGACTGTGGACCCTGCAGACGTCGATCTTCACGCAGAACCGTGCGAGCATCGCCCTGCACCACGCGGCCGGCTACCGCACCGTGGGCGTGCGTGAACGCATCGCCCGGCGCGACGGCCGGTGGCACGACACGGTCTTCCTCGAACGCCGCTCACCGGTGAACTGAATCCCGCCGGGCGAGCCCGGCGGCCCGAGCCCCGACAGCCGGCTCCACCCTCTCCGTCACGGCGGTACGGCGGCAGACTACGAACCGGGGCGGGCCAGTTCGTCCAGCCGCGCGCGGAGCATTCCGGCGAACTCCTCGGCATTGCGGAGCCGGGACCGCAGCTCGGCGCACCGCCGTTCGGCGATCCCGGCGAACTCGCGCAGCCGCGACTCCGGGTCCGGCACCTGCTCCCCAGCATCGGCGTCGAGGACGGCGAGCAGCTCGCGCATCTCGTCCAGCTGGAAACCGAGCGGCTTCATCCGCATGATCAGCAACAGGCGGTCCACGTCAGGTTCCTGATACAGCCGGAAACCGCCCTGACTGCGTGCGCTGGGCACGACGAGGCCGACCTCTTCGTAGTAACGGATGGTGCGCAGCGATAGCCCCGTACGCTCGGCCACCTCGCCGATCTGCATGTGCTCGGCCACGACGCATCCCTTTCCTCGACCAGATCCCGACCGTAACCGCCCGCCACCCTGCCGGCGCAGGCGACCACGTCACCGCGAGAGCGGCGTCCCCCACCACGGACGAACCCACGAGACACGCCACCGGGCGGCCGGCAACGGGTACCGACCCAGATCACAGCGGCCTGGGTCACATCCCGCCCGACACTTCCCTTACGTAACGGTAGAGTCTTGCGTGTTCGGTGCGAGCCCCGTCGACGCGGCTCCCCTCTTTCCTCTCGGCCTCCGCACGCCTTTCCCGAAAGAAGCTGATGTCACTTCCTGCTGCCCTGCGCCCGAAACTCGGTCGCCCGGCCTGGCTGTCGCCGCGCATTCTGCGCACCGAGGCACTCTCCGGTCTGGTCGTCGCCCTGGCCCTGATCCCCGAAGCCGTGTCCTTCTCGATCATCGCGGGAGTCGACCCCCGCGTCGGCCTGTTCGCCTCGTTCACCATGGCGGTCGCGATCGCGTTCACCGGCGGCAGGCCCGCGATGATCTCGGCCGCCACCGGCGCGATCGCGCTCGTGGTCGCACCGCTGGCACGCGAGTACGGCGTCGAGTACCTGTTCGCGGCCGTCGTCCTGGGCGGGCTGCTGCAGGTGCTGCTGGCCGGAGCCGGGGTCGCGCGGCTCATGCGGTTCCTGCCGCGCAGCGTCATGGTCGGTTTCGTCAACGCGCTCGCGATCCTCATCTTCACCGCGCAGCTGCCGTATCTCATCGACGTGCCGTGGCTGGTCTACCCGCTACTCGCCGTCGGCCTGGCGATCATGGTCGGCCTGCCCAAGCTCACGAAGGCCGTCCCCGCGCCACTGGTGGCGATCGTCGTGCTCACGGTGTTCACCGTGACCGCCGGCATCGCGGTACCCACCGTCGGCGATCAGGGTGAGCTGCCGAACAGCCTGCCGATCCTCGGCGTCCCCGCGGTGCCGTTCACACTCGAGACGCTCACCATCATCGCGCCCTACGCCTTCGCCATGGCTCTCGTCGGGCTCATGGAGTCGCTGATGACGGCCAAGCTCGTCGACGACATCACCGACACACACTCCGACAAGACCCGTGAGTCGTGGGGCCAGGGCATCGCCAACATCGTCACCGGCTTCTTCGGCGGCATGGGCGGCTGCGCCATGATCGGCCAGACGATGATCAACGTGAAGTCGGGTGCGCGCACCCGCGCCTCGACGTTCCTGGCGGGCGTGTTCCTGCTGATCCTCGTGGTCGCGCTCGGCCAGATCGTCGGGCTCATCCCGATGGCGGCCCTGGTCGGGGTCATGATCATGGTGTCGGTCGGCACGTTCGACTGGCACAGCATCCACCCGAAGACGCTCGTGCGGATGCCGAAGAGCGAGACCACGGTCATGGTGGCGACCGTCGCCGTGACCGTCGCGACCCACAACCTCGCCATCGGCGTGGTCGTCGGGGTGCTCGTGGCGATGGTGCTGTTCGCCCGCCGGGTCGCGCACCTGGTGTCGGTGGACAGCGTGCTCGACCCCGAGGGCACGACCAAGATCTACCACGTGACGGGGCAGCTGTTCTTCGCCTCCAGCAACGACCTGGTGTTCCAGTTCGACTACGCGAACGATCCGTCGAACGTCGTCATCGACCTCTCGGACGCCCACGTCTGGGACGCCTCGACCGTCGCCTCGCTCGACGCGATCACGACGAAGTACGAGGCGCGCGGCACCACCGTCACGATCACCGGCATGAACGACGACAGCGAGAAACGCCACGCCACGCTGGCGGGCAGTCTGACCGGCGGGCACTGAGCCGGGTCCGTTCACCCCGGCAGTCGCCGGCCGCCGGGGTGAACGAGCATGGTCGTGTCGGGAACGCGCGAATGGCACCCGACGCCCCGCAACCGAAGGTGAGCACGTGACCATGCGTTTTCAGGAACTCGACTGGCAGCAGACGCCGATGGGCGAACTGTCGCTACGGGTGCGCCGGGACCCCGCGCTCGACCGCGAGGTGCACGAGATCAAGCTCAACGACGAGTTCCTCATGTCCAGCCTGTTCACCGTGTCGGAGACGGAACTGGGCCGACGCGCCGTGTCCCGGTTGGACGGAACGGATCTCGACGTGGCCGTGGGCGGGCTCGGCCTCGGCTGCACGGCCGCCGCGGTGCTGGACGACGATCGGGTGCGCTCGCTGGTGGTCGTCGAAGCACTGGCGCCGGTGATCGACTGGCACGAACGCGCACTGCTCCCGGCAGGCGGGACGTTGGCCGCCGATCCACGGTGCCGGTTCGTCCACGGCGACTTCTTCGCGATGGTCGCCTCCGAACAGGGGCTCGATCCGCAGGAACCGGGCCGCCGGTTCGACGCCGTCGTCGTCGACATCGACCACTCACCGCGGCACGTGCTGCACGAGAGCCATACCGGTTTCTACCTTCCCGAGGGACTCGCTGCGCTGCGCGATCGGCTGCGGCCAGGCGGCGTGTTCGCACTCTGGTCCGACGACCGGCCCGACGACGAGTTCACCGCGACGCTCGGTGAGCAGTTCACCGGCGTCACCGCCGAGGTCGTGACCTTCGACAATCCTCTGCTGCGCCGCGAGGCGAGCAGCACCGTCTACCTGGCCCGCGCCCCGCGCTGACCGGAGCCCGAGAGGGTGGCCACTACGCGGCGCCGGTGGCGGCGTCGACGAAGTGGCGGATCAGCGCACCGGCCGTGGCGGGCACGTACGCCAGGCGGACCGGCACCGGCGGCGCTCCGGTCAGCGGGATGAAGCGGACACCGGAGTGGTTGCTGCGGCGTGCCGCCACGACCGGAACGACGCCGATGCCGCGGTCCGCGGCGACGGTTTCGAGCCATTCGTCGTAGTTGGTGCAGGTCACGATCTCGACGGAGCGCTCGCCGTCCGGCCACGACCAGTCCCCGGTGGTGCCGGACACGGTGTTGACGACCAGCGGCCACGTCGGGATCTCCTCCCAGTCGAGCCGCTGCCGATCCGCCAGGCTGGACCGGGTGGACACGACGGCGACGCGGTCCTCGTCGAACAGGTGCACCTCCGCCGCCCCGCCGAGGTCGGGATCGCCGCGCACGAACGCCACGTCGACGTCGGCCCGGTGCAGCGCAGCCACCGGATCGTCGCGCCGCATCACGGTGACGGTGGCACCGGTCGCGTTCTCGAACGCGGCGGCGGTGTTCTGGGCCCACGGATCGGGAAGCAGCCAGCTGAATCCGAGCCGCAGGGTCCGCTGGGCCCCGACCGCCGAGAGGGCCTGCCCGAGCTCACCGAGAATCCGTTCGGCGTGACCGAGGAACTGCTGCCCCACGCTCGTCACACGGACATGGCGGGTACTGCGCTCCAGTAGCCGCACCTGCAGGATCGCCTCCAGCTGCTGAACGGTACGGGACAGGACAGGTTGGGTGACGCTCAGTTCGGCGGCAGCGCGGGTGTACGAGCGGTGGTGGACGACGGCGACGAACGCCCGCAGATGCCGCAGCTCTACATCCATGCCTGGGGAACATAGACCCACCGCAACGAGCATTTCACTCCGGCACCCCGGAGTACCTAGCGTGGAGACCGCGCCTGGCTGGGCTGCCCGGCAGGCCGCGTCGCAGGCTCGCGGCGGCACGTCGACACCGGAGGTACGGATCGGTGGGAGCGGTGAACACCCGCCCGGAACGCAGCGGCGAGCAGTGCCGCCCGGCCTGGCAGATGGTGGTGCAGGGTGCGTTCGCGCTGGCGGCGGCGATGGGCATCGGCCGGTTCGTGTTCACTCCGATCCTGCCGCTGATGCAGGCGCAGGCCGGCATGAGCGCGCAGACCGGCAACGCGCTGGCCACCGCGAACTACGTGGGGTACCTGGCCGGTGCGGTCGCGGCCATCGTATTGCCGCGGCTCGCGCGGTCGATACCGGCTTTGCGGACGTGCCTGGTGCTACTGGCGGCAACGCTGGCCGGAATGGCGGTCACGACCGACACGGTGGCCTGGCTGGCGATGCGCGCGGTGGCCGGCGTCGCCAGCGCACTGATCTTCGTGATCGCGTCGAACGCCACACTGCAGCGGCTGCGCAGTCACGCGCAGCACCTGACGGGATGGGTGTACTGCGGCGTCGGCGCGGGAATCGCGGTGTCCGGCCTGTGCGTGCTCGCCGTCGACGCGGTCGGCGGCTGGCAACTGGCGTGGTGGGTCGCGGCGACGTTGACCACGGCGCTCGCCGCGGTGGCGTGGCGGCTGCCCGCGCCTCAGGCGCCCGCGGTGTCACCGGATACCCGCGCCGGGGGCGGGAGCGGCCGCAGGCGGTTCGCGGCGCTGCTGGTCGGCTACTCCCTCGAAGGCGCCGGTTACATCATCGCGGGCACGTTCCTGGTCGCGGCGTTGTCCCGCACCGGCCCTGCGTGGCTGGGCAACGGAGCCTGGGTACTGGTCGGACTGGCGGCCGCACCGTCGTGTGTGCTCTGGGCCGCGGCGGCGCACCGCTTCTCGCGCCCGAGCCTGCTGATCGCTGCCCTGCTGCTCCAGGCGGTGGGGATGGCACTGCCGGCACTGTTCGGCGGCATCGCGGCGGCACTGGTGTCGGCGGTGTTGTTCGGCGGCACGTTCATGGGCGTCACCACTCTGACGCTCGCGACCGGTGCCCACCTGGGCGTTCCGCGGGCCACGGCGCTGCTGACCGCGGGCTACAGCCTCGGAC
Organism: Prauserella sediminis; assembly: GCF_014195435.1. NCBI lineage: Bacteria > Bacillati > Actinomycetota > Actinomycetes > Pseudonocardiales > Pseudonocardiaceae > Prauserella > Prauserella sediminis. Next base: position 599,972 of record NZ_JACIBS010000001.1, read on the forward strand.
AGGTACTCGGACCGCTGGGGGTGGCACCGTTGCTGACCCGGGGCTACGGACCTGCGCTGCTCGTCGCGGCCGTCCTCGCCGCCGCGGCCGCTGCAGCCACCGCACTGCTACGGCTCCGCTCCCCCGCTGCCGGCCCGGTGGACGGCAGCGGTCCCGGTACTCACCCAGGATCCGCGAGCCCGCCGGAGGGAGCAGCTCCGCGCGGTCCCACCGCGACGTGAACGACCCCGCCCCATCGGCCGATAGGCTCGCCCCGTCCGGCTGTCACACGAAAGGAACTCCACGTGCCGTCGCTGCCACTCCGCCGCACCGACTTCCACGGCCTGCGGGAGGTCGACGGCCGGCAGCTCAAGGTCTACACCATCAGCGCCGACGGGAACCCGACCGACGACGAGCTCCTGAAGTCGGCCGTCGACACCGCGAGCACCGTCCTGCCCGCCACCGCGGCCGCAGGCGACTGCGGGTTCGTGATCGTCCACCGCGGCGAGGACGCCGTCTGGCTGCTGGTGCACTGGTGGGACGGCGACATCCTCTGCCAGCGCCTCCTCCGCGACGGCGAGGACGGTTTCGTGCCTGCCGACCCGCAACTGTTCGCGTGCGTGTGGGAGCTGCACGTCATCGACCACGAGCGGCGCAGCTGGGCGGTGCACGCACTCGGGGCGGGCGACGTCGACGGCTATCTCGGCGACACGCTCACCGTCCCCGTGGGGGCCGAGCTCGCGACGAGCTGACGCCCCGCAGCCCCGACGGCCGGCCCCGGACCTCGGACGGCCCGGACATGCTCAGGTCAGCCGCAGGTCCGTGATGCAGGTCGGGTCGTCGCCGCTGCGCGTCGCGATGCGTGCGGTCCCGGTCCGGCCCTCGTGCTCGATCGTCAGCTTCGCCTCGATGTCCCGTGGCACCCACAGGCCGACGAAGCCGTTGTCGAAGGTCTCCCGGTTCTCGTCGACGAGGACGTCGCCACCGGGACCGGTGAGCACGACCCGGACCGGCGCGTTACCGAGCTCGCCCTCGCACGTGGTCAGGCTGTGGAAGTGGCAGTCGTGGGTCTGCGTCCGGTAGGGCGCGACCGAGACGTAGACCTCGTCGTCGGGCATGGGCAGCTCGACCTCGCGTTGCCGCTCGTCGCTGAGGACGAGTGCGTCGGGCTGCACGGATGCGAGCAGGTCGGACGGGCGGTCGTCGACGTGCATCCGGTCCAGCCGTTCGATGACCTCGGGGGTGTCGAGGCCGGCCAGCTCGTGTTCGGCAAGCAGACCACCGCCGGCCGCGCTGCGGGTGTCGGCCGGCGGTGCGGAATCCGGCTCCGAGCCGGAACAACCGGCGAGTGCGAGTCCGGCGATCAGGACCGAGACGGCGGCGATGACCGGGTTCCGCCGCCGCGACGCAGGGTGAGCCATGGCGTGATCCTCGACGAACGGTCTGCCGGCGTCGCGACGCGGTTGCGAGGTACCGAGCCTCGCCGGCGGATTCGGGCGTGACGGCCGCGATTCTCCCACGGTCACGCTGCGGTGATCGACGAGCCTGCACGACCGCTGGACAACTACCCCCTAGGGGTATACCGTATCCGTTGAGCACCGGCAGCCACGTCCCGCGACGACAGTCCGGACGCGAGCACTGCGAAACCTCCGCCCTCGCCGCACTCTCGACGAGGACGCCGAACGAAAGCGATGACCATGAGCCACGATCCTTCGACCCGGTCGCCCGAGGCGCCCGGTCACGGGCACCACCACGAAGCCGGCCCGCACACAGGCCATCGGTCCCACGACGAAGCGCACGACGAGAGCCCGGCCGTCCAGAACCACGGCGATCACGCCGGCCACTCCGGCCATGGCGACAACGCCGATCACGGCGGCCACGGCGATCACGGCGGCCACGAAGGGCACGGCGGCCACGCCGGTCACGGAGACCATGTGGGGCAGTTCCGGCGGCTGTTCTGGATCATGCTCGCGCTGGCCGTCCCCGTGGTCGGGTTCAACGACATGTTCGCCGAGCTCATCGGCTACCAGCTGCCCGGCGCCGCATGGGTCTGGTGGGTATCGCCGGTGCTGGGCACCGTCGTCTACTTGTGGGGTGGGCGGCCGTTCCTCACGGGCGGCCTGTCCGAGATCCGCACCCGCAGCCCCGGGATGATGCTGCTCATCGCCCTGGCCATCACGGTCGCCTTCATCGCCTCCTGGGGCGCCAGCCTGCGAATCCTCGACCACGAACTGAACTTCTGGTGGGAGCTCGCGCTCCTGGTGGTCATCATGCTGCTGGGGCACTGGCTCGAGATGCGCTCGCTGGCCCAGACCACCTCGGCGCTCGACTCGCTGGCGGCACTGCTGCCCGACGAGGCCGAGAAGGTCGAGGGCGACCAGGTGGTGACGGTCGCTCCCGCCGAACTGGCCGTAGGGGACGTCGTCGTCGTTCGCCCCGGATCGTCGGTCCCGGCGGACGGCACAATCGTCGACGGCTCCGCCTCGATGGACGAATCGATGGTCACCGGCGAGTCCAAGCCCGTACGGCGCGGAACCGGCGACCAGGTCGTGGCCGGCACCGTCGCCACCGATTCCGGGGTACGCGTCGAGGTCACGGCGACCGGCGACGACACGGCGTTGGCGGGCATCCGGAAGCTCGTCGCCGACGCGCAGGCCTCCTCGTCCCGTGCGCAGCGCATCGCCGACACGGCCGCCGCCTGGCTGTTCTGGTTCGCCCTCGGCGCGGCCGCGATCACGGCGACCGTCTGGTCACTGACCGGACTGCCCGACGACGCCGTGGTCCGCACGATCACCGTGCTGGTCATCGCCTGCCCGCACGCCCTGGGGCTGGCGATCCCGCTGGTCGTCTCCATCGCGACCGAACGTGCCGCCCGCGGCGGGGTGCTGGTCAAGGACCGGCTGGCACTCGAGTCGATGCGCACCGTCGACGCGGTGCTGTTCGACAAGACCGGAACCCTGACCAAGGGCGAGCCCGCCGTCACCGCCGTCGAACCGGCCGGCGACCGTGACGCCGGCGACGTGCTGGCCCTGGCAGCCGCTGCCGAGGCCGACAGTGAGCACCCGCTGGCCCGGGCCGTGGTGGGCGCCGCCCGCGCACGGGAACTGAGCATTCCCGCGGCGTCGGACTTCTCGTCGTCGCCGGCGGTCGGCGTGAAGGCGACCGTGGGCGGCTCCGTGATCGAGGTCGGCGGCCCGCACCTGCTCGACCAGCGCGGAGCCGAGGAAATGGGCGTCGCCGACCGGTGGCGCGGTGAAGGCGCGATCATCCTCCACGTCCTCTCCGACGGCGAGGTCATCGGTGCGCTGCGGCTCGCCGACGAGATCAGGCCCGAATCGCGCGAGGCCGTCGACGCCCTGCACGCCGCGGGCGCCGAGGTCGTGATGATCACCGGTGACGCACAGGCCGTGGCGGACACGGTCGCGGCGGAACTCGGCATCGACCGGGTGTTCGCCGGCGTCCGGCCCGAGGACAAGGCCGCCAAGGTCGCACAGCTCCAGGACGAGAACTACCGGGTCGCCATGGTCGGGGACGGCGTCAACGACGCTCCCGCCCTCGCCCAAGCGGACGTGGGCATCGCCATCGGCGCGGGTACCGATGTCGCGATCGGCTCGGCGGGCGTGATCCTCGCGAGTTCCGATCCGCGTTCGGTGCTGTCGGTCATCGAACTGTCCCGGGCGACCTTCCGGAAGATGAAGCAGAACCTGTGGTGGGCCGCCGGGTACAACCTGGTGTCGGTCCCGCTGGCCGCGGGCGTGCTCGCGCCCGTCGGATTCCTGCTGCCGATGAGTGTCGGTGCGATCCTGATGTCCGTCTCGACCGTCGTCGTGGCCCTCAACGCCCAGCTGCTGCGCCGGCTCGAGCTCGCCCCGGGGACCAGCGCCGCGAGGACTCTCGAGCGTTCGGCGTGACCGGTCGGCTCCGGACCCGCGCCCCGGCCCGTGGATCACACCCGGGCCGGGGCGCGGCGTTCAGTCGGCCAGGTCGGCGTGGGCAATGACCCCTGTCGGAGAGCATGTTGCGCCACCACGGCGTCGCCCGACGAGCGGTCAGCCCAACGTATCGACATCCGGGTTCGCCGTGATCCAGTGGTCGATCCCGATGTCGCGGTAGGTCACACCCGCACGCACCGGATCCGGCAGACGGACCCGCCTGCTGCCGGAGGCCGACGTCCGGTCGTCGGTGTCGCCGCTGAACTCGACACGAGTTTCGGGCACCTCGAGAAAAGTGATCTCCTCGGCCCGCACGGTGCTCCTGATCGACACGTCGGCCTCGCCCTCGGCCGTCACCGGCGCGATGTCCTTCCTGCCGATCGATCGCGCTGCCGACGGGACCGCGACGACGAGTCCCGACCACCACCTCGGGTGCGTCGCCCGGGCTCCTCCTCGTCACGTCGCTTACGGGACTCCCGACCACGCTCCTTCTCCCCGTCGTCCCCGTCGTCGACGTTTCGATCGCCGTCTTCGCCGTTGTCGTCTTCGTCTTCGCCGTCGTCGCCGCCGCCGTCGTTGTCGTCGACGAGCTCGTGCGCACCGCGCCCCAGCTGTTCGACGGTCTCGCCGGCACCTTCACCGACGTTCTCGACGGCACCTCCGGCACCTTCGCCGACCGCTCGGGCCGCATCACCCGCGCCCGCGCCCACCTTCTCGGCGGCTTCACCGGCGCCTTCGTCGACGCGCTCCACGGCGCCGCCCGCGCCCGCGCCCACCTCTTTGACCGCTGACCCGGCACCCTCGCCGACCTGCTCGACCGCACCTCCGGCGCCCTCGCCGATCTCCTCCACCGCCGAACCTGCGCCCTCGCCGACCTCCTCCACGGCCCTGCCGAGGCCCTTCGTCAGTTGCTCGAGGATCTGGGGGTTGCGGTCGATCGTCGTCAGAACCCGGTCGAGGATGCCCGCGACGTTGTCCAGGCGGACGTCGAGCAGAGCCTGGGCCTCGACCCCCTTGATCTGCAGCGCCACCCGGCCGAGCTCGGCGTCGACGCCGACGTTGAGCTTGAGCAGATCGAGCACCTCGGCCTGCAGCGACACCCTCGCACGGAGGTTCTCCACCTCCAGGCTGATCTCTTCGACCTTCACCACCGGGACGTCGAGGTGGACGTCGGGCTGTGCCGTCCCTCCTGCCCGTGCCGCGACGGGTTGCCGCTGCTCTGCGCCGGAGCCGGTCTCCTCGGCGTCGACGTGGTCCTGTTGTGATCGCTCGTCGCTGTCGGCCATCGTCCACCCCTCACTGCCACCACCGACGGAAGCGTCGACGCTTCGGTCCGGCCCGGTCGCCGGGACATCCAGCGGGAAACCCTCGACTCCGCGCTCCCGGTTTCTCGTTCCTAGGTTCGGCTTCGCGCACCCGCCTGAAACGCCTGCGGCCGCTCGGCACCGGCTGCGCTCGGCCGATCCCCGTGTCGTGGTGTGACAGTCCGTGCCCGGGGGTAAGTCTGACCCGGGAGGCGGAGCGGAAACCGCCCGCAGGCGCGGCCCTCGGGTCTCGATGGGCAATGGCGCCTTCACCAGCAGGAGGCCGAGATGAAGCAGGGACCTCGGGTCGCCGCCGCGATGGCGATCGGCTACACCCTCGGACGGACTCGCCGGATGAAACTGGCACTCATGGCGGGCGGTGTTCTTGCCGGCAGGCGCATGGGAGACCGCGGGGAGCTGCTGACCAAAGCGGGCAACGCGATGGCTTCCCCGGCCGGGACCGGTGAGTTCAGTGCGCTGCGCGACCGTCTCGTCGACGCGGCGAGGACGGCCGCCGTCGCCGCCGCGAGCAACACGATGGATTCGCTGAGCGACAATCTGTCCGAGCGCGCCGCCGATATCCGTTCCCCGCGAACCGATTCGTCGCGCGAAACGGACGACGCCGGATCGGCCGAGGCGGAAGGCGATCAGGAACAAGCCGCCGACGACGACAGTGGCGAAGACAGCGACGGCGGAAGCGGGCAGCACGACGACGCTCTAGCCGAGTCGAAGAAATCGTCCGCACGCGCCAGCACACCTAGCAAGCCGAACGCTCCGCGTGCGCCGTCGGGTGGTCGCGGAGCGTCCCCGAAGAAGCCGAAGACCACCTCCTCGTCGTCCCGCGGCTCGTCGTCCCGCGGGTCCTCGTCCGGCGGGTCCTCGTCCGGCGGGTCCCCGTCCCGTAGCTCCCCGTCCCGCAGTTCGTCGTCCCGCAGTTCGTCGTCCGGTGGGCGCAGCTCTGGCGGCGGCGATGAGTGACACCGAACAGCACGAGCGAGGACCCGCCGGCGGGCTGGCGGATGAACTGCCGCTGGAGCAGCTCAAGGAGGCCGGGCAGGACCTGCTCGAAGCGCTGGTCTCGCGGGCGGTCGGCTCGATCACCGGCCGCATCTCCGACCTCACCGACCGATTGACCCGGGTCGCCGACAACGGGGGTTCCGGGCTGACCGCGGCACTCACCGGTGCGAAAGATCTAGCAGAAGGAAAGTCCCCGCTCAAGGCCGCGCTGAACGGCGGGATCAGCGGGGCGAAGGACAAGGTCGAACGAGCCGTGGGAAGCGGTGGCAGCGGAGGGACCGGCAACGTGAAGGTCGTCAACATCGTGGAGGAGTTCGACGTGGGGCTCCCGCTTCGCGTCGCCTACAACCAGTGGACCACGTTCGAGGACTACCCCAGCTTCACCAGGAAAGTGGAGAAGGTCGAGCAGGAGTCCGACGAGAAGATCCAGTGGCGGACCCAGATCTTCTTCTCCCACCGGGACTGGGAATCCACCATCGTGGAGCAGATTCCCGACGAGCGGATCGTGTGGAAGTCGACCGGCGCGAAGGGCTACGTCGACGGCGCCGTGACGTTCCACGAGCTCGCGCCGACGATGACGCGCATCCTGCTCGTCCTCGAGTACCACCCACAGGGTTTCTTCGAGAAGACGGCGAACCTCTGGCGCGCGCAGGGGCGACGTGTGCGCTCGGACTTCAAGCACATCAAGCGCCACATGATGACGCGCACCATCCTCGACCAGGACGAGGCCGAGGGCTGGCGCGGCGAGATCCGGGACGAGGAGGTCGTCAGGACCCACGAAGAGGCACTCGACGAGGAGCAGCACCGGGACGCGGAGGCCCAGGACGAGGACGAGTTCGACGCCGAGCCCGACGACGGCGACGCCGATGAGGAAGCCGGCTCCGATGACCACGATCGGGACACCGCTCGGCGCGAACCGGCACGGTCCTCGCGGTCGAAGTGAACGCCGGTGGAGCCGAGGGCACAGCGCCTCGCCCCCGGACGGATTCGGACGGTGTGGTCAGCTGGCCAGGTCGGCGTGGGCGACGACCTTCGTGATGCGGGCTCGGACGAGCAGTTCGCCGGGGACAGCGTTGCGCTTTCCGAAGGCCTCCGCCTTCTCCTCCCCCATGTATCGACCGCCGATCGTCGTCGCCCACGGCAGCATCTCGTCGAGGTCGTCGGACAGCCTCGCCTCGGCGGTGACGTGCACGTACGAGTACGGCGGAGCCTGGTCGTCGACCGTCACCGACAACCGCGGGTCGCGGCGCAGCGCGCGTCCCTTCACCGTGTCGGCACCGGTGTTGAACACGATCTCGTCACCGGCATCGTCTTCGTGGAGGACGAACCAGACCGGGGTGACGTGCGGCGAGCCGTCGGCGCGCACCACACCGACCTTGCCCGTGCGCGTACCTTCGCTCGCGAAGTGCCACCATTCGTCGCGTGTCATCTCGTGCATGCCCGGCAAGTTACCGTGATCGGAACCGGGACGCCCGTCGGCGACGGTGCCCTGCCCGTGTACCGGACCGGCCGACGGACACCCGGGTCCCGCGCCCACCACTCCCGCACCCACTCGCCCTCGCGGGCACCGCACTCGCCGCGGAGTGAGTACGCCGCCCGCCGGACGAGACCCCCGCCGTCGCGCGGGACCCGTGTGGACGGACGAGCGGAAGCGGCATACCCGACACCGCCGACGATTTCTTTGTTTAGCACAAGCGACCAATTTCGGTGAATAATACTTCCAACCACACGTAAGCGGTTAATCATTTTCGGAAATCGCTCACGCGCTTCAGGTTTTCGTAGGAATTCCGACACCTCGGGCTTATAGTGTCGGAATGTCGGCCGAAAAACGGCGCGCAACCGAACGGGCCGCCGAGCACGGCGAACTACTCGGCGGACTGTTGCGCCAGCGCGATGACCTGCTGACGGTGTTGGACCGAGTGGTGGCGTTGAACGGAACGGCACAGCTCATCCGGGACACCCTCGGCACCGATTCCGGGTTCGTCGCCGATCTCGAAAGCCCGGACGAGGCGGTGATCCGCTGGCTTTCGGGAAACCGCACCGACCAGTTGCGTAATCTCTCGGTGCCGATCGGCCAGGGCATCGGCGGCCGGGTCCTCGCGCTCGGCCAACCCGTCCGCGTCACCGATTACGTCCAGTCGCCCACGATCACGCACCAGTTCGACGCCCAGGTGCGGGGCGAGGGCCTGGGCGCGATGGTCGCCGTGCCGGTCCTCGGCTCGCGCGGCGGCCTCGAGCAGACGGTCGCCGTCGCCTACGCGGCCATGCGCAGGCCCGCCGATTTCGGGGACGACGCCGTGACGGCCCTGGAGGGCATCGCTGGGCGGGCCGCCAACGCACTGCGCCTCGCCGACGCGGCCGAGGCGTGCCGATCCGACGCCATCGCAGGGGAACGGCAGCGGATGCGCAGTGCACTGCACGACTCCGTGGGCGCACTGCTGTTCTCCATCGGTGCGCAGGTGCGTGATCTGCACGAGGCCATCCGGGACAATCCCGTGCTGGACCATCGGCTGCGGCGACTGGAGGAGGACGTGTCGGCGGCCTCGAGCGCCCTGCGCGAGTCCCTGCTCGCGCTGGCCGAGACCACGCCGGAGCGGGCGTTGCCGGTGGAACTGGCCGAGCACGCACGGTCGTTCGAGGCCCGCACGGGGGTGCCGGCGCGGTTCGTGCAGCTCGCGCCCGTTCCGCCGATCGACGCCGAGCGCACGTCGCTGCTCGTCCACGTGGTCCGGGAGGGTCTGCTGAACGTCGAGAAGCACGCGCGCGCCTACTCGGTGGTGGTGAGCCTCGGGCCGAGCGACGGCGGCATCCAGGTGGTGGTCGCCGACGACGGCGTCAGCATCCACGACGACGGCGGCACCCACGAGAGCCCGGAGGTGAGTACGGGACTCGGCGTGCGGTCGCTGGCGCAGCGGGCCGTGCGGGTCGGCGGCAACGTCAGCCTCGTGCGCGACGACGACGGCGGCTGCACGTTGCGCGCCTGGATCCCCGACGTCGAAGGCGCAGCGCCGTGACCGCCACCGTGCTCGTCGTCGACGACCACCCGGTGGTGCGCGACGGCGTCACGCTGCTGTTGCGCACCGACCCGGCGTTGACGATCGCCGGTGCCGCCGAATCGGGACATGCCGCCATCGAGCGGGTTGCCGAGCTGCGGCCGGACCTGGTGCTGCTCGACCTGCGGCTGCCGGACATGCTCGCGCCCGAGGTCGTGGCCGGACTGCGCGCCGCCCATCCGGGAGTGCGGGTCGTGGTGTTCACCGCGCACGGCGATCACCAGGGCGTCGTCGCCGCACTGGAGGCGGGTGCACACGGCGGGCTGCTCAAGGACGTCGCGGGTACGGACCTGGTCGCCGCGTTGCGCCGGGTGCTGCGCGGCGAACGGGTCATCGATCCGCGGATCATGCCCGACGCGGGACAGCGTTCCGACGCTCTCGCCCGCAGCGGCCTGACCCGCCGCGAGTACGAGGTGCTGCGCCTCGCCGCCCAGGGGCGCACCAATCCGGAGATCGCCAACGTGACGGGGCTGACTCGCAACACCGTCAAGACGTATCTGCAGTCGGCGCTGCACAAGCTCGGCGCACGCAACCGGGTCGAGGCGATCGGCAAGGCGAGCGAGGCCGGGCTGCTCTGACACCGGCCGTTGCCGGCTTCGTGTCCGGTTCGTTGTGCACTGGCTCTCCACGTGGAGGTATGCGCCTCCCTCCCGGGGTCGCAGGATTACGCGTCACTGGTAGTGACGCCAGTCACTCGACGAGAGGAGTGGCGTGCACAGCAATCCCCGGACCAGGGAGCGATCGTGCTGACCGTACGGAACCTGCGGGTGCGCTACGGGCGTTCCGTCTCCGCGCTGCACGGCATCGACCTGGACGTTCCCGACGACGGCGTGCTGGCGGTGCTCGGCAGCAACGGTGCGGGAAAGTCGACACTGCTGCGAGCCATCTCGGGCACGCTGGGCCTGCACCGCGGTTCCGTCGTCGGGGGCGAGATCCACTACGACGGCAAGCGGCTCGACAAGCTCGATCCGGCCGCGATCGTGCGACAGGGCATCGTCGGTGTCCCCGAGGGGCGCCAGATCTTCGCGCGGATGAGCGTGGCGGAGAACCTGCGCGCCGGTGGTATCGGCGCGCGTTCGCCCACGGAACGCGCCGCGGCGAGCCGGCGCGTGCACGAGCTCTTCCCCGTGCTCACCGACCGCGCCGGCCAGCGCGCGGGCCTGCTGTCCGGCGGCGAGCAGCAGATGCTCGCCATCGGCAGAGCGCTCATGTCGAGTCCGCGACTGCTGCTGCTCGACGAACCGTCACTGGGCCTGGCCCCCAAGATCGTCGAGCGGATCTCGGCGATCATCCGGGATATCCACGAGCAGGGCACCGCGGTGGTGCTGGTCGAGCAGAACGCGGTCATGGCGCTCGGGGTGGCCGACCACGCGGCGGTGCTCGAGGTCGGCACGCTCGCGCTCGCGGCACCGGCCCGTGAGCTGGCCGAGAGCGAGGACGTGCAGCGGCTCTATCTCGGGGGCCACGCCGAATCCGAGGCCGAGGCCGAACGTCAGGTGGAAGCGGCACACGAGCAGCGTGCGGCCAAGCGCGGACTGTCGAGGTGGTCGGGATGAGCGGGGCCGAACTCGCGGTCGAGGACGTGACGTTGCGATTCGGCGGGTTGCGTGCCCTCGACTCCGTCTCGTTCGCCGTCCGCCCCGGCTCGCTGCACGCGCTCATCGGGCCGAACGGCGCGGGAAAGTCGAGCTGTTTCAACGTCATCAGCGGCCTGTACCGCGCGGGCCAGGGCCGGGTGCGGTTCGGGGAGCACGACATCACCGGCATCCGGCCGAACCGGCTGGCGAAACGCGGCATCGGCAGAGCGTTCCAGAACGCCGCTCTCTCTCCACAATCGACGGTGCTCGACAACGTCATGCTCGGCAGGTACGCGCTGACCCGCGGCGGTTTCCTGGCGTGCGGCCTGCAGTTGCCGTGGGTGCGCAAGCAGGAGCGCAGGCACACCGAGCGGGCGGCCGAGATCTGCGACTTCCTCGGCCTCGGTGCGGCACTGCACACGCCCGCGGCGGCCCTGCCCTACGGCGCTGTGAAACGCGTGGACATCGCCAGGGCGCTGGCCGTCGAGCCCGCGCTGCTCCTGCTCGACGAACCCGCGGCCGGCATGAACGCCGCGGAGACCGCCGAGCTGGCCGACACGATCCGCGAGATCCGCGAGGAACTCGACATCTCGATCCTGCTCGTCGAGCACGACATGGGCCTGGTGATGGGTATCGCCGACCGCGTGACGGTCCTCGACTTCGGGCGCGTGATCGCCGACGGGCCGCCCGCCGACGTGCAGTCCGACCCCGAGGTCGTGCGCGCGTACTTGGGCACCGACAGCAGCGACGGTACGGAGGCCGGGTAGTGGACACGTTCGTACAGCTGGTCGTCAACGGTCTCGGCAAGGGTGCGGTCTTCGCGCTGCTCGCGCTGGGCTTCGTGATCATCTTCAAGGCCACCGAGGTCGTCAACTTCGCGCACGGGTCGCTCGTGCTGTTCGGCGGCTATCTCGTCGTCGCCACCCGCGAGACGCTCGGGTGGGCCGGCGCAGCGGTCGTCGGGGTCCTGTCGGCCGGGCTGCTCGCGTTGCTCGTCGAACGCCTGCTGTTGTCACGGTCCAAACTGGCCTCTCCATTCAGCCTGGCGTTGTTGACCATCGGCGTGGACGTGATCATCACCGAGGAGATCGTGCGCAGGCTCGGTGTCTCGCTGCCGTTCATCGGCGACGCGTGGGACGCCCAGCCGATCCAGGTCGGCGACGTCACGATGTTCCGCACCCACCTGGTGGCGATCGTCGTGGCGACGGTGCTGATCACCCTGTTCTTCCTCGCCTTCCGGTACTCGAACTGGGGTATCGCGATGCGGGCACAGGCGGAGAACAAGGAGGCCGCGGCGCTCTCCGGGGTCCGCAGTTGGATCGTCACCTCCTCGGCGTGGCTGGTCGCGGGCCTGTTGGCGGGCGTAGCGGTGCTGTTCATCGCAACTCAGGACTTCTCGGGTGCGGGACTGTCCAGGGGGACGCATTCGATCGCCCTCGCCGCGTTCCCCGCCGCGATCATCGGCGGACTCGACTCCACGGCGGGAGCGGTGGTCGGCGGGCTCATCGTCGGCCTGGTCGACGCACTGTCCACCGAGTACGTCTCGTTCGCCTTCGCCAAGAGCGCGGTGTTCCTCGTGATGCTGGTGGTCCTGGTCGTCCGGCCGTCGGGGCTGTTCGGGACGAAGGAGACGACCCGTGTCTGAACGCACCGACACTCTCGACACCCCGGTCACCCCGCCGTCACCGAAGCCGCGCCGGGATCTCGGCTGGTGGATCCGACTCGCGCTGTGGCTGGCCCTGTTCGTCGTGCTGCTCGCCCTCCCGTTGTATCTGGAGGCGCAATGGCTCAAGGCCGGGCAGTACATGATGGTCGGCGCCGTCGGCGCGATGGGCCTGACGCTGCTGACCGGGCAGGCGGGTCAGCTGTCACTGGCGCACGCCTTCTTCCTCCTCGCCGGCGCCACGTCGTACACCGTGCTGTCGGGGCCCGCCGATGATCCCGAACTGGTCGGTTTCGGCCTCGACCCGCTGCTCGCGCTCGTCGGCGCCGTCGCGGTCACCGCCGTGCTGGGACTGGCATTCGCGCCCGTTGCGGCGCGGCTGCGCGGTATCTATCTCGGCGTCGCCTCGCTCGCGCTCGTGTTTCTCGGGCTCTACCTGGGACAGTCGGCGGAGTCGCTGACCGGCGGCACGTCGACCGGGCGGCCACCCGCGGCGTTCGAACTGTTCGGATTCCCGTTCTCCAACGAAGGCGAGCTGGAGATCCTGGGCGTTCCCATCCGGGAGACCGAACGCGTCTGGTACCTGTTCCTGGCGCTCGTCGTGGTGGCGTTCCTCCTCGCCCGCGGCGCGGTCAGCGGCCGCATCGGCAGGGCGTGGCGAGCCGTGCGCGACAACGAGGCGGCCGCGGCGGCCATGGGCATCAGCGTTCCCGGAGTGAAGGCCGGGGTGTTCGCGGTGTCGTCGGCGTACGCCGGCCTGGCGGGCGTGATGACCGTGCTGTGGTTCGACATTCTCAAACCCGACGAGAGCGAGTTCGGCACCTACGGCATCAACGTGTCCATCGCCTACCTGGCGATGATCATCATCGGCGGGCTCGGGTCGGTCTCGGGAGCGCTCGTCGGAGCGGTCCTGGTCAACGGCCTTCCCCAGGTGCTGGCGCTGTACTCCACGGATCTCGGCTGGTTCACGAGCACCGGCGAGAACGCCTTCACACCCATCCTGATCAGCTCTTTCGTGTACGGCGCGGCGATCGTCCTCGTCGTGCTCTTCGAGCCGGGGGGCCTGGCGGCGATCGGCCGCCGAATCACGGGACTCACGCGCCGTGGAAAGGATCCGACATGAGACGAACACTGGCGATCGCGTGCGCTTCGGCGCTCGTGCTGACCGCGTGCGGCACCAAGGGCGGTGGTTCCGACGGCGGCACCGAAGGGGCGGGCGGTGTGCAGACGGATGTCGGCGTCACCGACTCCGAGATCACGCTCGGGGTGATGACGGACCAGACCGGCCCGTTCAAGGCGCTGTCGACCGGCATCACGCACGGCAACGAGTTGTGGGTGGAGGACGTCAACGCCGACGGCGGCATCTGCGGGCGCGATCTGAAACTGGAGATCGTGGACCACGGATACAAGGCCGACACCGCCAAGACCCTGTACCCGCAGATCGAGCCGAAGGTGCTCGGGCTGGTGCAGCTCGTCGGTTCGCCGGTCACTGCCGCGCTGAGTGACGACCTGGAGGCCGACGAGATGACGACCACGCCGACGTCGTGGTCGTCGGAGCTGCTGAGCAATCCGTACCTGATGGTCGTGGGTACGACCTACGACGTCGAGATGATCAACGGACTGTCGTATCTGCAGGAGGAGGGAATGCTCTCCGACGGCGACACCATCGGTCACATCTACATCGACGGCGAGTACGGCGCCAACGGGCTGCGGGGCGCGCGGTACTACGCCGAGCAGCACGACCTGAACCTGCGGGAAGTCAAGATCACCTCCAGCGACAACGACCTGACCAACGTCGTCACCGGCCTGCGGGGCCAGGGCGTCAAGGCCATCACGTTGACCACGACGCCGACGCAGACCGGTTCGGTCGCCGCGGCGAACAAGGCGCTCGGGCTGAACGTGCCGATCCTCGGCAACAACCCGACGTTCGATCCGCTGCTGCACAACAGTCCCGCGGCCGACGCACTGGACGATCTCCACGTCGTCGCGAGCAGCGTGCCGTTCTCGGCGGACATCCCGAAGATGAAGGACGTCGCGCAGAAGTTCGACGCCGCGGGCTACACCGAACCACCGAACGCGGGTGTCCCCTACGGCTACGCGGTCGCCGAGGTGTGGGGCGCCGTGCTGGAGAGGGCCTGCGAGAACGGGGATCTGACCCGCTCCGGAGTGCACGACGCGCTGCGGGAGACGACCTCGGCCGACACCGGTGACCTCGTCGCGAAGCTCGACTTCTCGACCCCGGGCGCGCCCGCGACCAGGGAGGTCTACGTGGCGAAACCGGACGCCTCCGTCGACGGCGGCATGACGTACATCAAGCAGCTGTTCGAGTCCGAGGAGGCGAAGGCGTACAAGGCTCCGCACCAGGAATGAGGCCGTCGACCGGGGCCGCGGGAACGACGACGACGCCGGCCCCGGTCGACTTCCACGACGGGCCGGGTCGGCTGTCGGCACGTCGGCGAGCACGCTGGCCGGCACTCAGGCGGTGACATCAGGCCGGCCTCCGGCGGGCACCGGCACCACGGTCACGACCGCGCTCGGCGGCCCGTGCCCGTTCTCGCGCCGCGCTCGGCGCGACACAGCCGGCGCGACACAGCCGGAGTGTCGGGGTCGGCGTGGCACAGCCGGAGTGTCGAGCTCGGTGTATCGAGCTCGGGGTTTCGGAGGCAGAGTGTCGGGGCTCAGGGGTCAGAGTGTCGCGGCGAGGCGTGTTCCCTGGTCGATCGCGCGTTTGGCGTCGAGTTCCGCCGCGACGTCGGCACCGCCGATCACGTGCGTGCTCACCCCGCACCCGCGCAGCTCGTCGGCGAGGTCCCGCACGGGTTCCTGGCCCGCGCAGATCACCACGTTGTCGACGGCGACGACCGTGGGCCGTTCGCGCTTCGGCCCGTACGAGATGTGCACGCCGGCGTCGTCGATCCGCTCGTAGTTGACTCCGGTGAGTTGCTCGACGTCCTTGGCCCTGAGCGAGGCCCGGTGGACCCAGCCGGTGGTCTTGCCGAGTCCGCGTCCGATGCGGGAGGTCTTGCGCTGCATGAGAACCACGTGCCGCGGCGCCGGGTGCGGAGCGGGCGGGGCGAGGCCGCCTCGCCCGGTCTCGGGGTCGGTCACACCCCATTCGGCCCGCCACGCGTCCAGGTCGAGCGTCGGGGATTCGCGGTGGGTCAGGAACTCGCTGACGTCGACGCCGATACCGCCCGCTCCGATCACGGCCACGCGGTCGCCCACAGGGGCTCCTCGGCGAACCAGGTCGGCGTACGACAGCACCGACGGGTGGTCGATCCCGGGAATGTCCGGGATTCGCGGTGTCACGCCGGTGGCGATGACGACGTCGTCGAAACCCCGGTCGCGCAGCTCCGCGGCGTCGGCCTTCGTGCCGAGGTGCAGCGTGACGCCGGTGAGTGCGAGCTGCCGCCGGTAGTAACGGATGGTCTCGGAGAACTCCTCCTTGCCCGGAATGCGCCGGGCGATCGCGAACTGGCCCCCGATCTCGTCCTCGGCTTCGAACAGGTCGACCTCGTGGCCGCGGGTGGCCAGCCCGACGGCCGCGGACAGTCCGGCGGGTCCCGCACCGACCACGGCGATCCGCTTCGCCGTCCTGCTCGGCAGCAGGCGGAGCGTGGTCTCGTTCCCCGCACGCGGGTTCACCAGGCACGACGCCCGCTTGAGGGAGAACGTGTGATCGAGGCAGGCCTGGTTGCACCCGATGCACGTGTTGATCTCGTCGCTCCTGTCGCCTTCCGCCTTGGCCACCCACGACGGGTCGGCCAGGAAGGGGCGCGCCATGGCGACCATGTCGGCCTCGCCTCGGGTGAGCACCTCCTCGGCGACCTGCGGCATGTTGATCCGGTTGGACGCGGCGACCGGAATCGACACGTGCTTCCGGAGCTTGCCGGTGACATCGGTGAAGGCGGCACGCGGCACGGACGTCACGATCGTGGGAACGCGCGCCTCGTGCCATCCGATACCGGTGTTGATGATCGTGGCCCCCGCCTGCTCGACGGCCTTCGCGAGGTCGACGACCTCCTGCCAGCTCTGCCCGTCCTCGACCAGGTCCATCATGGACAGTCGGTAGACGATCACGAAGTCGTCGCCCGCGGCGCGGCGGGCCTGGCGCACGATCTCGACCGCGAGCCGGCGCCGGTTCTCGGCCGACCCGCCCCAGCGGTCACGGCGCCTGTTGGTGCGCGGGGCGAGGAACTGGTTGATGAGGTAGCCCTCCGAGCCCATGATCTCGACACCGTCGTATCCGGCTTCGCGGGCCAGCGCGGCCGAGCGGGCGAACGCGGCGATCTGTGCGTGCACGCCGCGGTCGGTGAGGGCGCGCGGCCGGAACGGGTTGATCGGCGCCTTCACCGCTGACGCCGAGACCGACAGCGGGTGGTACGCGTACCGCCCGGCGTGCAGCAGCTGCAGCGCGATCTTGCCGCCCGCCTCGTGCACGCCGGCGGTGACAGCCTGGTGTCGCCGCGCCTCCGCCCGCGTGCTCATCTTCGCCGCAGCCGGGTAGAGCCATCCGGTGCGGTTCGGCGCGAACCCGCCGGTCACGATCAGCCCGACGCCGCCGCGGGCACGTTCGGCGTAGAACTCGGCGAGCTCGTCGATGTGCTTCGCCCGGTCCTCGAGACCGACGTGCATCGACCCCATGATCACCCGGTTGGGCAGCCGGGTGAAACCGAGATCGAGCGGTGCGAGCAGGTTCGGAAAGGCGTTCATGCGGGATCACTTTCGGGTTCGTTGTGGACACCTCGACCGATGCCGGGTCCGGCGCGTGGGCCGGTTCGTCCCTGGAAACGCGAACGGCACCGTTCCGGGAGCGCTCCCGGTTCGCCTGCGGCGTCAGCCGGTGTCGGTGCCGGCGTTCCCCGCGACGTCCGCGCTGCGGTCGACCGGGGTTAGCGCGGGACGTTTCGCCTGCCTGCCGTCACCGGACGAGCGACCGCGGACGCGGCGCACGAGCCAGGGCCCCACGAAATCCGCCGCCCACCGGAGTTCGGTTCCGGCGCGGCGCCATACGGCCGGTGTGGGCCGGGGTTCGAGGGGACGGGTCCATGTGGTGCCGCTGCCCGGGAGCGCGAGGGCGTGGGCGACCGCGGCGGCCAGCCGCGTGTGACCGAGCGTGTTGAGGTGCAGGCGATCGCTGCTCCACAGCCGGGGATCCGATGTGACGGGATGTGCGGAGAGGTCGACGACCACCGCGCCGTGTCGCAGGGCGGTGTCACGGATGCGCGCGTTGAACTCCCGGGTGCGGGCGGTGAGCAGCCGCCCGGCGGTCATCCGCCGCCCCGGGTCGGGGTAGGCGAAGGTCACGACGGTGGCCCCGGCGCCCGCGAGCGCTCCGATGAGGTGCTCGATGTGACCGCAGACCGCTTCGGCGTCGAACCGCGGGCGGATCAGATCGTTGACGCCGGCCATGACGGTGGCGAGGTCGGGGGACAACGCCAGCGCGGCGGACAGCTGGCCGGCGCGCACCTCGTGGGCGCGGCGGCCACGCACGGCCAGATTGGCGTAGCGCAGCTCCGGGTCGGAAGCGGCGAGCCGGTCGGCGAGCAGATCGGCCCAGCCCCGGAAACCGTGCAGCTCGTCGCCGTCGTTGAGGCCCTCGGTCTGGCTGTCACCGAGGGCGACGAACCGTCGGTAGCCGACTGCCTGCCGGTTGCCCTCACCGCGTGACATCGGCGCCTGCCCTCGCTCGCAACACCGAGGCCGCCTCGGTGCACCACTCGCGGTTCTCGCTCTCGAATCGCCGCCCCCGCAGCAAGGTCAGGTAGGGGCCGACCTGCGCGCCGTGTGCCAGGTATTCGGCTTCGCCGAGCTCGCCCCGCATCTTGCGCATGAGCTTGTCGAAGAGTTCGACCTTCGCCCCGGCGATCGCGGCGCGTTCGTCGAGCTGGGCGATCAGCTCCGCGGCGTCGACCGCGTCCGCGGCCGCGACCTTGACGAGCAGGTCGTCGCGGATGAACGACGGTTTCGACGGGGTGCGGGCGAACCGGCGCAGTTCGGCCAGGCCCGCGTCGGTGACCGTGAACAGTCGCTTGTTCGGCCGCGCTTCCTGGACGACCTCACGGCCCGCCACCAGGCCGTCGGCTTCCAGCTTCGCCAGCTCCGCGTAGAGCTGCTGCGGCAGCGCGTGCCAGAAGTTGGCCATACCGACGTCGAACGATTTGGCCAGCTGATACCCACTGTGTTCGCCGTCCAGCAGTGCCGTCAGCACCGCATGCCGCAAGGCCATCGCATGTCCTCCCCGGTCGGGTCCGTCCGAGGCACCATAGTCAATTTTCTGACTAATCGCATCCTTGACTAACAGGACACGTCCGCCCTCCACCATGTCCACGACCCGAAGACAGTCCGGAACTCCGGCTCACGCCGCCCGAGGGCAATGACTCGAACGTCGAATGCACATATGTCCGGATCTTATGGAAATGATTATCATTACTATTAGGTAGGTTCGGAGCGAGCCGCCGAGGAGATGGGGGTTTCGACCATGACTCCGACCGACCAGCCCTCCACCACGATCCGCTGGTGGAGTCCGCCACTCCCGAAGGAGTCGCATGACCGACGAGTACTCCGAATCCGCCGAGTTCATCGACCTGCTCATCGCTCCGTTCTGGACGGCGTTGCGACCTGTACTCACCGACGTACTCTCATCCCGAACCGCCCCGACAGCGGTCGACCTGGGCGCGGGCAGCGGGCACGGCACGCTACTGCTCGCCGAGACCCTGCCCGGCGCTGACGTCGTCGCCGTCGAACCCTCTGCGGGGTTGCGTTCCGCACTGCTGGCACGCGTCCACGGTGACGAGCGGCTGCGCCGGCGCGTCACCGTGTTGCCGGCCGCGTTTCCCGACGTCGAACTGCCGGCCGGGTTCTCGGTGCTCATCGCGATGAACGTGCTCGGCCACTTCGACGAGGCCGGGCGCGACCGGCTGTGGTCACTGCTGGCAGGGCGCCTCGACCGCGGCGGGATCGCGATCGTCAACCTGCAGCCGCCCGCCGAGCCGATGCCGGTGCCCGAGTCCGTCGCGGCGACGGCACAGGTCGGGCGGCTGACCTACGAGGGACGCGCGAAGGCCGAACCCACCGGGGACGGCACGCTCACGTGGTTCATGACCTACCGCACGCTCGACGGCGACACCGCGATCGACGAACGGACCGTCAGCTACGCGTGGCATCTCGTCGACGAAACCGGTCTCCGCGCCGAGGTCGCCGCCCACGGACTGACCCTCACACCCACGGGCGACCCGCAACTCGGCGTCTACACGATCACCCACGGCTGACACACCGGTTCCCGGGCGGCGCGCTGCCCGGGAACCGGACCCGCTCAGGCACGAGTGGCCGCGAACCGAGTCCCGCGCTGTCACGCGGAGAAGTTCCCGGTGCCACTCCCCCGGACGTCGACAACGTTACGAACGTCCGCTCCCGGAACACTGATGACACCGGGCAGGCAAAGGAAACAACGCACCTATACGAGATCGATGCATCACTTGGCTGCACCGTCCGAAACGGACCGCTCGATCTGTTCCACTGCCCCGTGTGGTCGCTGCCCCGTGGTGGTCGCTGCACCGTGGTGGTCGCTGCACCGTTGACACAGTTGTGTCCAATATGGATTACCGTGGTGCAATCCGGACGGATGATTCAACGTCATTCCGGCGCCGTCACCGGCGGGAACTCCTCGACCTCGGGTTCACGTGCGATCGGCGCCGGAGTCTCCACCACTCGCCGAGCCGGGTTGCGATTCACCAGCAGCCGCAGCACGTCCGGCCGCGAGTAGTGCCCGACCGGGTCCGCCGCCGACTTGGCGATCGCGATCAGTGCCGGGTCGAGGTCGGCGTACAGGATGCCTTCCTCGTCCTCCCGGAGCGGTTCGGCCAGTGAAGATCCCTCCGGGCCGTAAATGCGTGCGAACCCGCCGCCGAGCTGCAACAACTGTCTCTTGGCTTCGGTGTCGCAGAACAGCTCGGTGGGCGGCCGCGCCGATGACCGCGGTCGGCGCGACGACGAAAGTCTGCCCCTCGACCGCGTACATCAGGCTCGCTGCGGTGTTCACCTCGGGTGACAGGGCGCGTGCCGCACCGCGGTAGATCGAGAAGCTCGGCCAGGCGCCCACGTGGATCTGCTCGTCCATGCTGTACATCGCGTACTTCGTGAGCGGCTGCAGATGTTCCCAGCAGTTGAGTCCGCCGAGCCGCCCCAGCGGTGTGTCGTGCACTTGCAGGTCGCTGCCGTCACCCTCGCCGAATACGGTTCGCTCGACGTGGGTGGGCTTGAGCTTGCGCCGCACGGAGATCAGCTCGCCGGTGTCGGAGATGAAGGCCTGTGCCATGTACAAGCTGCCGGCCGCACGTTCACTGAAACCGAGCACGACGTGTACACCGTGGCGGGCGGCGGCGTCGGCGATCCGCTGCATTTCCACGCCGTCGCGGGTCATCGAGTTCTGCGCGTACCGCGGAACGTAGGCCATGCCGGCGGCCGGGGAGTCCAGCCAGATCCACCACGGGTAGCCGGGAATGAAGGTCTCGCCGAACGCGACGAGTTGAGCCCCGCCACCGGCGGCCCGGCCGATCAGATCGATCGCCTGATCGACCCCTGCGTCGAGATCGAGCCAGGCCGGCTCGGCCTGAACCGCAGCAACACGAACTTCGCCCTGCATGTCTGCCTCCCTGAACATCGTCGGACAGCGCGCTGGCTGTCACGATGCGCGGAGGGGGCGTCGCGTGGCTGACCGAACGTGCCGCTGTCACTGACCGGCTGTGCCGCATCGGCGTCGGTACTCGGCAGGTGTCTGCCCCGTGGCGGCGCGGAAGGCCCGATAGAACCCGGATTCCGTTTCGAAACCGCAAGCCGCCGCCACCGACCCGATCGGCCGGTCCCGGTCAGCCGCGAGCAGCTCCTGTGCCCGCTCTATGCGCATCCGCCGGAGTCGTGTGGCCACGCCCTCGTCGTCGAGGATGCGGTACAGCGTACGGCGCGACACGTTGCAGGCCTTCGCGACGGCATCTGCGTCGAGCTGCGGATCGAACAGGTTGCGCCGCAGGACGTCGAGCACACGTTGGCGCGTCACCGCCTCGGCCGCTTCCCGTGGCGGCGCCGATCCACCCGCGTACGTCGCCGCCGCCGACAACAGACCGATCGCGTGAGGCACCAGCCCCGTGCCCCCGTCCGGCGAGGTGGCCACCGTTTCGGACAACGAGCGAAAGAAGGCGGACACGACCGCACCGGGAGTGCCAGTGCTGAGAGTCCGTCCGGTCAACCCGCGCGTGTCGCGCAGCCACAGCTCGTGCTTCGGGACCTGCACGACCAGCTGGTGAAACGGATCGTCGAAGTGCAGCGTGTAGGGCCGAGTGCTGTCGTAGAACGCCATCTCGCCCTCGGCCAGCTCCGCGATCCGCCCGTCCTGTTCGACCCTTCCGCGCCCTTCGACCTGGATGCTGGCCAGCAGGTACGCCTCGGTGTCGGCCGAGATGAGACCGGGCGTACGGCAGACGTGCTGGCCACCCGCCACCACGGTCGACAACTCGACGTCCCCGACCGGAACGTGTTCGATCGAGCCGCTGAACCGCCCGCTCTGGACGGGCTCGGCGGCCAACCGCACGAAGGTCGCGCAGATCATTTCCCGCCAGTAGGCGAACGCGTCCCGCTGCCCCACCTCAGCCGTACTGAGACGGGCATACCGGCGACGATCGACGACAGCGGACACGCATGGAGTATCACGCCCGGTGCGCACACGTGTCCAGAACCACACCCGTGCAGCCCGCCGAGCGATCCGTGCGCCCGACATCCGGAAACGATACCCCCATGAGGTACTTGCATCTCTGCGGTATACCCCCGTAGGGTAATCGCCAGGGTCACCCGCTGCCGGTGAAATCGACGGCAGAGCAACCCACGTGCGTTCCACCCCTGGAACACGCCGAACCCGGACATCTGTCCTTCCTATACCCCCTAGGGGTATAGGGTGTAATCAACAAAGGAGCCCGAACATGACCACCAGCACCTACACCGTGACCGGCATGACCTGCGACCACTGCGCCATGAGCGTGACCGAGGAAGTCAGCGAGGTCGCGGGGGTGGCCGACGTCCAGGTCGCACTCGAATCCGGCCTGGTGACGGTGACCGGCGACGGACCGGTGGACCCGGCCGACATCCGTGCCGCGGTCGAAGAAGCCGGCTACCGGATCGGCGACTGACGGTGCCGACTCGAGGACGGAGCAGACGATGAACACCGCGGGAAGACTGCTCGGATATGTCGCGATCCTGGCCGCGGCACTGTTCGGCGCATTCGGCATCGGCCAACTCGTCGGACCTGTCGGGCCGACGACCGTTGAAACGAACAGGCACGAGGACGGCCGCGACACGAGCAACGACAAGCACTCGGGCCGCGGTGGCGATCACGCGGCGACATCCGGTCCGACGGACTTCGAGGTCGACGGGCGGGTGCACACCGCCGGTTTCGGCGTCGAAGCCCGCGGCGGATCGGGCACGAACGGGAACGAGGAGGGCAACAGCCATGACCACGGCGAGTGAAACAGCGGCCCCGGCCGACACGAGCAGTGTCGAACTGGCGATCAGCGGCATGACCTGCGCCTCGTGCGCGAACCGGATCGAACGCAAACTCAACAAGCTCGACGGCGTCACCGCGACCGTCAACTACGCCACCGAGAAGGCCAAGGTCACCTACGACGACAGCGTGGAGCAGTCCGCGCTGGTCGACGCTGTGGAGCAGGCCGGATACAGCGCCCGACTGCCCGAGCCGGTCACCGGCGACACCGGCGACGGCACCGGCGATGTGGCCGCGAGCGAGGACGCTCCGGTCCGCGCGCTGCGTAACCGGGTGATCATCGCAGCGGTGTTGACCGTCCCGGTGGTCGCGATGGCGATGTTCCCGGCACTGCAGTTCGACTTCTGGGGCTTCGCTTCGCTGACCCTGGCCGCACCGGTGATCGTGTGGGCGGGATTCCCGTTCCACAGGGCGGCCTGGCAGAACCTCAAACACGCCACCGCGACCATGGACACGCTCATCTCGATGGGCACGAGCGCCGCCCTGTTGTGGTCGCTGTATGCCCTGTTCTTCGGCACCGCCGGCGATCGCGGCGTGACCCACGCGTTCGAGTTGACCCTCGCCCAGGGGCACGCCGACGGGGCGAGCAACATCTACCTCGAAGTCGGCGCCGGAGTGGTCACCTTCATCCTCCTCGGCCGGTACTTCGAGGCACGCGCCAAGCGGCGGTCCGGGGCCGCGCTGCGCGCACTGCTGGAGCTGGGCGCCAAAGAGGTCTCGGTGCTGCGAGGCGGGCGTGAGGAGCGGATCGGCATCGACCGGCTTGCCGTGGGTGAGCACTTCGTGGTGCGACCCGGCGAGAAGATCGCCACCGACGGCCGTGTCGTCGAGGGCAGCTCGGCGGTGGATGCCTCGATGGTCACCGGCGAGTCTGTACCCGTCGAGGTCGGCCCCGGTGACGCCGTCGTGGGCGCCACCGTCAACGCCGGTGGAAAGCTCGTCGTCGAGGCCACCCGAGTGGGCAGCGATACGCAGCTGGCGCAGATGGCCAAGATGGTCGAGGACGCCCAGACCGGCAAGGCCAAGGCGCAGCGCCTCGCCGACCGCATCTCCGGCATCTTCGTGCCCATCGTCATCGCCGTGGCGTTCGCAACCTTCGGCTTCTGGGTGGGTTCCGGCGGCGCCCTGGCCGCCGCGTTCACCGCAGCGGTCGCCGTGCTGATCGTCGCGTGCCCCTGCGCACTCGGCCTGGCCACCCCGACCGCGCTGATGGTCGGCACCGGCCGCGGTGCGCAGCTGGGCATCCTGATCAAGGGCCCGGAGGTGCTGGAGACCACCCGCACGGTCGACACCGTCGTGCTGGACAAGACCGGCACCGTCACCACCGGGCAGATGACGCTGCTCGACGTGATCACGACCGAGGGCGAGGACCCCGACGAGGTGCTGCGGCTGGCAGGAGCGTTGGAGGAGGCCTCCGAGCACCCGATCGCCCAGGCCATCGCGAAGGGCGCCACCGCGCGGATGGGCGATCTTCCCACTGTGGCGGACTTCGCCAACGTGGAAGGTCTCGGCGTTCAGGGCATTGTGGACGACAACGGCAGCCGCACCGTCCTCGTCGGACGGCCGAAGCTGTTGGCCGACTGGTCGCAGCACCTGCCCCCTGCGCTCGAAACGGCCATGGCCGACGCCGCCGCCCAGGGCCGCACCGCCGTGGCCGTGGGCTGGGACGGCAAGGCCCGCGGCGTACTCGTCGTGGCCGACGCGATCAAACCGTCCTCGGCCAGGGCGATCCGGCAACTGCAGGACCTGGGGCTCACCCCGATCCTGCTCACCGGCGACAACACGACGGTCGCCGCGGCGGTGGCAGCCGAGGTGGGCATCGCCCCCGGGAACGTGATCGCCGAGGTCATGCCGGCCGACAAGGTCGACCAGGTCAAGCGGCTGCAGCAGCAGGGCAAGAAGGTCGCGATGGTCGGCGACGGCGTCAACGACGCGGCCGCCCTGGCCCAGGCCGACCTGGGCCTGTCGATGGGCACCGGCACCGACGTCGCCATCGAGGCTTCCGACCTGACGCTCGTCCGCGGCGATCTGCGAGCGGCCGCCGACGCGATCCGCCTGTCCCGGCGCACGCTGGGCACCATCAGGGGCAACCTGTTCTGGGCCTTCGCCTACAACACCGCCCTGATCCCGGTGGCCGCAACCGGCCTGCTCAACCCGATGCTGGCGGGGGCCGCGATGGCGTTGTCCTCGGTGTTCGTCGTGTCCAACAGCCTGCGCCTGCGGGCCTTCAAGGCCCGTGCGGACGAACAGGCCTCGCCGAAACCCGAGACGACGGCACCGGAACCGACATCGGTCTGACCGGTGACCACCGTCGGGGCCGGGCAGCCGGAACCACCACATTGGACCTGAGGTGCAGTGACGAGGACCGGCCGGGCCGAGTCATCGGCCCGGCCGGACGAGGTGGCCGGCCAAGCGCTGCACCCGGTCGGGGTCACGAATGCCGTCTATCTCGACGATCCTGCCCTCGACGACCGTGAACGCCATGATCGACACGGGTCGGCCGCGGCGGGAGGTGACGACGCCGGGAAGGCTGTTGACCAGCACCCGGTGCAGGTCGGCGCCGCGGGCCCGTCGTGCCTGCTTGGCGACGGTCGCCGCTCCCCGATACACCGCAGGCGCCCTACCGGATCCGTAGTCGGCGCGGAACACGACGTCGGGGTCGAGAACCGCCACGAGTGCCGAGAAGTCCCCCGAGTTCGCAGCGGCGTAGAAGGCGTCGACGATCTCCCGCTGTCGGATGTGGTCCGAGCCGGCGATGGGAGGCTCGCTGCCGTGCACCCGCCGACGGGCGCGGCTCGCGAGCTGCCGGGCTGCCACGGGAGTGCGGCCCACCAGCGGAGCGATCTCGTCGAAAGGCAGGTCGAACATGTCGTGCAGCACGAACGCCAGCCGCTCCGCCGGACCGAGCGAGTCGAGCACCACCAGTAACGCGAGGCTCACCGAGTCGGCGATCAGCGCCTCCCGCTCCGGATCGGCGTCCTCATCGGCGGCGAAGACGACGGGATCGGGCAGCGGTGTACCCACGGGGGCCACGAGGTCTTCGCGCCGGCGGCGACGTGACCGCAGTACATGGAGGCATTCGCGGCCGACGACAGTGGTGAGCCAGCCGCCGAGGTTGTCGATGTCATCGGTCTCGGCGCGGCTGAGCCGCAGCCAGGCGTCCTGTACGGCGTCCTCGGCCTCGGCCAGGGATCCGAGCATCCGGTAGGCCACCGCGCGCAGCCGCGGTCGATGCTCCTCGAACCGCTCGGCGAGCCACTCGCTGCGCTCCATCTGTCACACCTTCCCCTTGCCCGGGCTCATAAGGAAGAACCCGCCAACGGGCGAAACGTGACCGCACATGGGAAAGGACGGAGGAGCGACAGCAATGTCCGAGATCCCGCACAACCTGATCAGCGTTCGCTACCTGGTCGACGACGTCGAAAACGCCGTTGCCTTCTATACCGGCCGTCTCGGCTTCACCGTCCGGAGCACATTCGCACCGGCGTTCGCCGACGTCACCCGCGGCAACCTGCGGCTCCTGCTCAGCGGCCCGACCAGCTCGGCGGGCCGGGCGATGCCGGACGGTGCCGTACCGGGCCCCGGCGGCTGGAACCGGATCCACCTCATCGTCGACGACATCACGGCCGAGGTCGACCGGCTGCGCGCCGTCGGCCTCAGCTTCCGTAACGACATCGTCACCGGCCCTGGCGGCCGGCAGATCCTGCTCGAGGATCCGTCCGGCAACCTCGTCGAACTGTTCCAACCCGCGGCGTGACCTGGCTGAAGAGCCGCAATGGGAACGGACACAGCGCCCGGCGACGCCGCGATCAGCCGCCCGGTCGCCACCGAGGGCCGTTGGCGACCAAGCTGCAACATGACATATTGACATGTAACAGTGATTGGTGCCACGGTGAAGACACTCCATCGATGGGGGTCGCCATGTGGCACACCGTCCTCGTCCTCATCCACGCGGCCGCTGCGATCGCCGCCCTCGGCCTCGGCATCGCCGCCCTCCGTCTCACCCCGCTGCTGCGCGCGCACACCGTGAGCATCGTGATCATGACGGCCCTGCTCCCCGTCGCCATCGCCCTCCGCTGGACCGAACGCGCGCCCGCGACCACGGCGATCTTCTCCGCGCTCGCCGCGCTCGGGGTCGTCATGATCGTCCGCGCCGTCCTGGCCGAGAGAGCCGCGCGCCTCGGGTACCACGGAGCCGTGCTGTCCCATATCGGCTTCAACCTGATCGCACTGGTCACCGGGTTCTTGATCGTCCCGGTGATGCGCTCCGGGCTCGGCACGCTCGCCATCACCGCCACCGCGATCGTTGTGCCGGTCGCCGGCAGCGTCGCGCTGCACCTGATCCGGCGCCGCATCCCGGCGGACCCCGCGCCCGCTGACTGAGCGCATGTTCACCGGACACTTCGGCCCCGCCTTCGCCGCGAAGGCAGGCCGTCCCGAGCTCTCGCTCGGCGGACAGTTCGTTGCCGCGCAGCTGCCGGACGTCGTCTTCTCGATCCTCGTGGCGACCGGCACCTCGCGAGTGCGCGTGCACGCGAACGGAACCGGGCCGGGCGCGGTGGAGATGGTCTCGGTGCCGTTCAGCCACGCCGCGCTCCCGACCTCCCGGTTGCGGGACATGCCACGATGATCACGGTTCGCAATCAGGGAGTGCACGTGGCAGTGAGCGCGACGGCGGGGGCCCTGCTCGGCCTCCTCTCGGAGAAACCGATGACGGGCTGGGAGCTCGTGGAGGAGGCCCGGAATCGGGTCGGCAATTTCTGGACGATCCAGCACAGTCAGGCCTATCGGGAACTCGCAGCGCTGGAACGCGAGGGGCTCTCCGAGTCGACGAAGGAGGAGGTGCGCGGGCGGCGGCGATACCGCATCACCGATGCGGGACGGGACGCATACCTGGAATGGGTCGCGAGCACCCCCAAGGACGAGAACGTGCGGGTGCCGTTCCTGTTGACGGTCGCCTTCGCTGCGGACATCCCACCCGGCCGCTTCGCCGAGCTGATCGAGGACCAGCGGCGCCGGCACACCGAACGACTCGAACAGTACGAACGCCTCCGCGGCGAGCTCGCCGCGGACGATTCACCGCACGGCGGCGGGCGGCGCGCCACCCTCGAACTCGGCATCGGCTACGAACGCGCCGCCCTCGCCTGGCTGGACGAGCTCCCCGCCCACCTGGGTATCGACCTGCCGGCCCCGCCGAACGAGGTCTGACTACAGGCTCGGCGGACCACTGTCACGGTTTCCTGCGGGACTACCTCGCCCGCATCGCGGACGGCACACCGGGCGCCGGATAAGACCGCAACCGTCATCGATGACCATTTCCACGTCGTCCGGGCGAGACCCACTCGAGCACGAAGACCGCCGCATCACACCCGACGGTGACGGCCACCCCGCTTCACTCCGTGTCACGCCCGATTATCACGTCCGAGCAGCAAAAAGAAGACTCGGCGCAAATGATAACTAACCGTGGTTACAATTTACCTGTATCTGCCGTTCCAGCGAGCACACGGGCCTTCAGGTCACCGCACAAAGCCCGCCCGTTGAACAAATCCTCCCGGCCGTCACAACGGAAAAACCTTTGGTCACCCGAACATTGATACCACCGCAGTAGTGGATCAACATATTCTCGGTAGAAGATGAGCAACGAAGATACGGGCTCATAATTGATGTCGCAGTTCCAGGAACAGCCGACACATTGTGAGTCGTTCCGCCCTGTGTCACTTGCCTTGGGAGTCCCATGGAAAAGCCCACCACGGACGGGTCATCGGAGTCGCGCGAGGAACCGTCGCTCGCCTCGGACGCCGTTTCCCACGATGTCCCGAACACCGCGAAGCCGCGTTCAGGACTGGGGCTCCTCGCGCGGCGGGTACATTTCCTGGCCGGTTTCGCGGTTGCGCCGTTCCTGGCCATCATGTGCCTTACCGGACTGGCCAACGCGTTCACCCCGCAAATCGTCGACACACTGCACGAGCAAGAACTGTTCGTCGACACCGACACCGGATCGCCCCGGCCCGTGTCGGACCAGGTCGCCGCGGCCGTGGCAGCCAATCCGGAGGGGACGGTCAAGGCGGTCATCCCACCTACCGACGAGGACCGCACCACCGGGATCGTCCTGTCGAAGCCCGGACTACCGGACGTCGACGAGTTCGCTGACGAAGACCTCACCGTCTACGTGAACCCACACACCAACCGCGTGCAAGGCGAGCTCATCACGGTCAAGGATCGCCCGCCGGCACAGGCGTGGTTACGACATTCCCACGGCAATCTGCACCTCGGCCCTCCGGGCCGGCTGTACTCCGAATTCGCGACCACCTGGCTCCCGGTGATCGTGGCCTGCGGGCTCGCGCTGTGGGTCGCACAGCGACGTTCCCACGGATCGCGCGGCCTGTTCACCCGGTCGCGCCGGCCGGCGTCGAAATACGCCCGACTGCGGAGCGTGCACGGCTCGCTGGGACTGCTCCTCAGCCTCGGGCTCGTCGCGCTCGCTGTCACAGGTTTCTCGCAGTCGAACTACGTGGGCGACCGTGTGGACCAACTGCTCGAGACCTTCGACTCCACCGCACCGGAACTCACAACCGAGAAAGTTCCCGTATCGCCGGGCGAAGAGCAGATCGGCATCGATCACGTAGTCGAGGCCGCCGATGCCGAAGGCATGCGCGGAGAGCTGACGTTCACTGCGCCCGCCGAACCGGGCGCAGTGTGGCAAGTCGCGGAGACCAGTGCGGGCTGGCCGATCCAGAAGGACAGCATCGCGGTCGATCCCTACACCGGCCAGGTGATCGAACGCGTCACGTTCGACGACTACCCGCTTCTGGCCAAGCTCAACGTCTTCGGCGTCCAAGCACACGACGGCACGCTGTTCGGCATCGTCAATCAGGTCGTCGTCTCGCTGCTGGCCCTCGGCACCCTGGTGCTGATCGTCCTCGCCTATCGGATGTGGTGGAACCGACGCCCACGCCATGCGTTGTGGCCGCCCAACCCACCGCCGGTCTGGCGCAGTCTCTCGAAGGCGGAACTGCTCGCATTGGTGATCACCAGCGCAATCCTGGCCTGGGCCATGCCCGTCCTCGGCGTCACCCTGATCGGGTTCATCGTCCTCGACGCCCTCATCAACATTGTGAAGCGACGGCGAACGAGAACCTGACACCGACAGCCCTCGCACGATTCGACACGGCCGGCGTCGACGATTCCACGTATTTCGGTGGTCGCTTTTCCGCAGAAACGCGTGGGACGCCGCATCGTGCCGGCCGGCACGCCTGACCGATTCCGCTGTTCGCAAACGGGAGGCGACGTTGCTACGCACCGAAAGTTCAGAACCGCCATGGACCAGTGCTGCGGTCAACGCGGTTGTCACCGAGCCGCTGTCTCAGGAGGACGTCGAGTCGGACGCGCTACGACACCGGGCCGATCTGGTCGAGATTCGAGCCGACCTCGTCGGTGACGTGGCCACAGCCCGCCTGCGGGACCGTACCGGCGGTCGGTTGGTGTACTGCCTTCGCAGCCGGGACCACGGCGGCGAGTTCGACGGCTCGACCGAGGAGCGGCACGCCCGCCTGCTCGCCGCGGCCGAGTACTACGACGTGGTCGACCTGGAAGCCGAGCACGACCTGGCCCCGGACATCCTGAACCGCATTCCGGGGCCACAGCGTCGCATCTCCTGGCACGGAACCACCGCAGAACACTCCGTGCTGCACGAGCGCTTCGACCGTATGGCGACCGTCGGCGCCTGCCTCTATCTACTCACGACCGACGTGTCGCGGGCCGAACAGGCGTTGGCACCGCTGCGTTTTCTCCACGACATCGGGCGATCGGATGTCACAGCGTTCGCGACCGGATCCGCCGGTGTCTGGAGTCGCCTGCTGGCTCCCCGACTCGGCGCGCCCGTCGCCTTCGGCAACCTGAGCGACAGCAGTCCCGACGTACCCACCGTTGACCGGCTCGTGGCGGACTACGGGTTTCCGTGCCTTCCTCCCCTGCAGGCCGTCTACGGCATTATCGGTCGTTCGGTCCTGAGATCGGTGTCGCCACGCGTGCACAACGCCGGCTATCGCGCGCTCGACATCCCGGCGCTGTACGTACCGTTCCAGGTCGAGGATTTCGCCTCTTTCTGGAGCGACGTCGCCGAATCAGGACTCGCGGAGATCGGCTTTCCCCTGCGGGCCGCCACCGTTGTTTCGCCGCACAAGGAGGCAGCACTCACCACGGCGCGAACGACCAGTCACACGGCACTGAGATCGGGGGCGGCGAACTCGCTCGTCCGGCGAGGAAACGCCTGGTGTGCCGACACGTCCAACAGCCCCGCGATCAGCCGGGCGTTGGACGGTTTCGACATACCCGTATCCGGCCGCAAGGCCGCCGTGGTCGGTTGCGGCGGTGCCGGACGCGCCGCCGCACTCGCGCTCGCCGCGTGCGGCGCCGACCCGGTTCTCGTCAACCGTGATCCCCACCGCGGCCGGGCCGTCGCCGAAGCGCTCGGCTTCGACTTCACACCGCTCGACGTGTTCCGGGCGGACAGGTATTCGGTGCTCGTGCACGCGACACCGGTGACCGACGACGTGCCGTTTCGGCTCGAACTTCCCGACGACGCGGTCGTCGTCGACATGGTCTACACCTCGGAGGAGACGGCGGTCGTCGCCGCTGCCCGGGATCGCGGACTGGCCGTCGTCGACGGGTGGGACGTGCTGCTCGCCGACGCCGGTTGCCAGTTCCACTTCATGACCGGTCAACACCTCCCCACCGAACAGACCCGCGCGCTGCTGCGCGCAGCGCGTATCGCGCGGCGCGACCTGCCCTCCCCGACACCACTGGCTCCCCGAACGTGACTCCCTGGAAGCCGGAGAAGGAAGGACCACACGTGGACCTCGCAATCTCGGAAGCGACGTGGCTGCAGAGCCTCGGTCCGCACAGCCACGAACTGCTCGAACAGGTCGGCGACGTCGCCACAGAGTGTGCCAAGCGCGCGGACGAACACGACCGGACGGGCACCTTTCCCGCCAAGGACTTCGACGACCTGGCAGCCGCCGGCCTGAACGCCGCGACCATCCCCGGCGAGCACGGGGGCCTGGGGCTCGGCCCGTTGAACGGTGACACGCTCACGTTGTGGCTGATGACCAAGGAGCTGGCCAAGGCCGACCTCTCGCTGGGCCGATGCTGGGAGGGACATACCAATTCGCTCGTGCTTCTCCACGCACTGGCTTCCGAACAACAGCAGGAACGCTGGTTCGACGGTGTGGTCCACCGGGGCCAGAAGTGGGTGGCGTGGAGCGGCGAACCGCAAGCGCGAAAGCCCGGTGAAGGTACACGGTTCGGCACGAGCATCACCGCCGTCGAGGGCGGATGGGTGCTGGACGGGACCAAGGCGTTCGCGACGAGCGCGACCGGCGCGGACTGGGCCCTCCTGCTGGTCAACACCGCGGGTCCCGGGGGTGCCAGGCACGCGGATGCTCCGCCCGAGGGGCTGCTCCTACTGGCATGTGACCTCTCCGATCCCACCGTCACCGTCGACGAGTCGTGGTGGGACCCGATCGGCATGCGTGCCACGGCAAGTCACGTAGTCGAGTTCGGCCAGACGTTCCTGCCTGAGGAGAACCTCATCGGAACCCCCGGCGCCTACCTGCACCAGGGCTGGCAGAGCGCCTTCACCCCGCACTACGCGGCCAGCTTCCTCGGTGCGGCCGAAGGCGCCTTCGATTACGCGCTCGAATATCTCGCCCGCCAGAACAAGACCGCAGACCCCTACGTCCAGCAACGCGCCGGTTCCATGAAGGTCAACATCGAAACCTCGCACCTGTGGCTTGCCCACGTCGCACAGCTCTGGGACAGCGGTCAACGCGCCGGAGCACAGCGCGCCGGGAACAGCGCCCGCCACCTGGTCGAACACCTCGCGCTGGAAACGGTCGACCACTGCGTGCGCGCCTGTGGGGCGCGCAGCCTGGTTCGTCCCAGCCCTGTGGAACGGATCCTGCGCGATCTCACCTTCTACGCACGCCACGACAACGACGATCACGTGCTCGCCACGATCGGACGCGCAGCGCTCGGCGAGACCCACGACTCCTCGTTCTTCAAGCCCTGACCTGACCGCCCACCACCACGCGCGGGAGGTCTCGTGTCGATCGGCGTCAATCCGTCCCCATCGGTGCACGCGAGGAACGGGTTCCGGGGTTCGGCCGGCTACCGGACACGGGTGGTCGGCTCTGCCTCGATGGCGCTGGCCATGACCGCTCCGGGGCAGACCGCAGCCATCGCACTGTTCGTCGAGCCGCTGAGCACATCGCTCAACGTGTCCCGCTCGTCGGTGGCCCTGGCCTACTCGATCGGCTCGCTGGCCGGTGCACTGGTGGTTCCGCTGCTGGGCAAGCTGCTGGATCGCTTCGGACCACGCCGCGTCATGGCGGCCATCGGTCTCTGCTTCGGTGCGACTCTGCTCGCGGCCGGTACCGTCACCGAGTTCATCGGCCTGACCTCGGCCTTCGTCGGCATTCGCATCGGTGGGCAGGCAGCGCTGAGCCTCGTGGCGACCACCGTGGTTGCCATCTACATGCAGCGGCACAAAGGGCTGGCGACCGGCATCGTCTCGGCGATCGGCACCGCTGCGATCTCGCTGGCGCCGTTGGCCCTCGAGCAACTGGTCGGTGACCTCGGCTGGCGCACCGTCCTGCAGCTGCAAGGGTGGGCCGTTCTCGCGATCACCGTGCCGGTGGCGCTGTTCGTGCTTCCGCGGCGCGTGCGCTCCGACGGGGAGGCCGCAACGAACGTGAGGCCGGCCGACCCCGGGTCGGGGGACGACGCCGGCTCCGGAACGCCGGCAGGCGAGCACGGGACCCTTGCCGATTGGACGTTGCGGGACGCGAGCCGGACGCCCGTGTTCTGGGTCGTCGTCAGCGGTGGAGGCGTATGCAGCCTGATCACGACGGCACTGATGTTTCATCAGGTTTCCCTGCTGGGGGAACGTGGCCTGAGCGTGACCGAGGCGGCCGCGAACTTCGTCCCGCAACTGGTCGCCGGACTGCTCGCCAGTCTTCTTGTGGGCTGGTCGGCCGATCACATCGGCGACCGTGCACTCGTCATCGCCATGATGGCGGCGCTCGCTCTCACCACACTCACCGCCGGATGGGTACGTCCGGGCTGGACGGCCGTCGCTTACGGCCTGGCGCTCGGCGCCTGCACCGGTGGCGTTCGCACGTTGAAAGGAGTGGCCTTCGGTGACGGCTTCGGACTCGGGCATCTCGGCACGCTGCGTGGAGCGGTGCATTCGGTCGTCATCGGCGCGTCCGCGCTCGGCCCTCTCGTACTCGCGCTGGGCAGAGGGTGGTCGAATTCCTACCAAGAAGCACTCGCCGTCCTGTTCGTACTGCCCGTGCTGGTGGCCGCGGCGGCGTGCGCGGTCAAGCCGCCCCGTCACGCTCGTGTGGCCCGGCCACACGACCGATCCTTGTAGGACACAGGTGAGGACCGACGCCTGCGCCGGCGGATCCCGTCTTTCGGGACGTGCTCAGCCACGTGGTGGACCCTGGAGGGTGTGACCATGGACTTCGCCGATCACGAGACGGGCCAGGGGTGGCTGCTGCTCGTCTACCGAGTTCCCCGTGAACCCACGCGGTTGCGCGCGAGCGTGTGGCGGAAGCTGAAGAGCACCGGCGCGGTCTACCTGCAGAACTCGGTGGCCGTGCTGCCCGAGTCGCCCACTCACGAACGGTCGCTGCGTTCGTTGCGCAAGCACATCGAGGAGCTGGGCGGCTCTGCGCAGCTGATGCGCTGTGACGTGCTGGCCGGCAATCCTGACGTCGTCGCGACCTACAACGCCGCGCGGGACGAGGAGTACGAGGAGATCGTCGACCGTTGTCGCGGCTTCCTGGCCGAGATCGAGAAGGAGACGACGGCCGAGAAGTTCACCTACGCGGAGTTGGAAGAAAACGATGAGGACCTCGCCAAGCTCCGGGGCTGGTTCGACAAGGTCCGGCTCCGGGACTCGCTGGGCGCCGGCCGCAGGGCCGAGGCCGAGACGGCCTTGCAGGACTGCGTCGCGGCGCTCGACGTCTTCGCCAACAAGGTCTATCTCGCCGAGGACGGCCCATAAGCACAGAACGCCAGCCCGGAGCGCCGCACCGCGGGCGCCGCTGGGGACGAGCCACGGCTCCCGAGCCGACGCGCTCGCCAACAGCTCTGGTCGGCGCGCTCACCGGTGAGATCGCCCTGCCGCACAGAACGACCCGGCTCAGTCAGGCTCTTCCGCCGCCAAAGCACGTGCCTCGTCCGCTTGGATCTCCGCGGCTCGACGTTGATACTCCGCGATCAGGGCCAGGTCCTTCGTCGTGTACTCGGCTTGGAGCTGGCCGAGGCGAGTCATCAAGCCGACGAAGAGCTGGCCGATCCTTGCGGCACCCTCCTCCGTGGCGACGATCGCGACCTTGCGTCCATCGCTGGGATGCGGCTCACGAGTGATGTAGCCCTTGGACTCCAGACGGTCCAGCACATCGCTGATGGAGTTCTTGGCCATCCCGGTGTGCTCGGCGAGTTCACCCACCGATGGGTGGCCGTGCCTGCGCACGAGCTCCAGCACCTTCTCCTCGGTCGTACCGAGACCGACGCGTCGGGACAGGTTCGTGTGGAAAAGGATCATCGCCGTGCTCTGGTGACGACCAGCGTCGGCCACCGCTCGAAGCGCCTCCGCCCGAGCAGGGTCCTCCTCGGTTGACCGGCTCATGGCACCATGCTACCTTTCAATCGTTCGGACGAACGAACTATCTCATCGATTCGGGAACTCCATGAAGATTCTTATTGTCGGAGGCGGTATCGCCGGATCGACACTTGGGTACGCGCTGCGCAACGCCGGTCTCGACGCCAGCGTCATCGAGGTGCGTTCCGACCTCGACGACACCGGGGGCGCGTTCTTGACGTTGGCGCCCAACGGGATCAATGCGCTGCGCGCGATCGGCCTCGGTGATGTGCCGGAGGCTTCCGGTGGCTTCGAGCTGACGGGGCTGGACTTCCACAACGCCCGTGGGCGCCGTATCGCAGAACTGGCCGGCGAAGGTGATCTCCGAGTGTACGGCGCACGCAGCGTTGTCGTGCGACGAGCCCGGCTGCATGCGGCGCTGGCCTCTCGGGCACGGGAGTCCGGTGCAGAGTTTCTGTTCGATGCACGGCTGGTCGCGCTGCGCCCGTTGCCCGAAGGGTGGCGCGGAGTCCTCGACGACGGCCGTACGGTGGACGCCGACGTCGTGATCGGCGCGGATGGGATCTGGTCGACCGTTCGTCGGCTCATCTGGTCGGACGCGCCGGCCCCGTCGTACACCGGCGTCGTGGACTGTGGCGGCTGGGCGAAGGTCGATCTGCCCGACAGCGACCGGCAGCAGATGCACTTCGGCCATCAGGCGTTCTTCGGCTACGCCGTCAAGAACGCCATGGCGTACTGGTTCACCAACGTGCCGCGCGAAGACACGCCCGGCCGCTCGGAACTGGACGAGCTTGACCAGGACGCATGGATGGCCACGATCCGCCGGCTCCACGCACGAGACCCGGAACCAGTACGCGCGGTGCTGGCGGCAGCTCATGGGTCGCTCGGTGCCTGGCCCGTCTACGACATGCCGGAGCTTGACGCGTGGAACACCGCCACCGTGTGCCTGATCGGTGACGCCGCGCATGCGGTGAGTCCCTCCAGCGGACAGGGCGCGAGCCTGGCGATCGAGGACGCCGTCACGCTCGCTGCCTACCTGCGAGACGAACGGGGCGCAGACGCAGCATTCACCTGCTTCGTCCGGGAACGGAAGGAGCGTGCGGAGAAGATCGTGCGCTTCGGGCGCCGGATCGGTGACCGCAAGATCTCCTCCACCGCCGGCAACCTCTTCCGCGACCTCACACTCGCCATGTTTCTGCGCATGGGCGCCAAGTCCACCAAGGAGCAGTACCGCTACCGCGTTCCCACACAACCGGAACCCCCGACGACCATCACCCCGGGAGCGGAGAATGCCTGAGCAATCGGCCTTCACCGCACGACTGGTCAGGATCGACCACGCGCTGTTCCTCACCGGCGCGCTCGTCCATCTGATCCTGGTGTGCATTCAGCCCTTCCTGGCCGGCTGGAGTCTCGACGGCGACGGCAACGCCTTCGATTGGCACGGCGTCAACGGATCGATCATCCTCACCATCTCGATGATCCTGATCCCCGTGAGCGTCCTGTGGTGGCGCCCGGGACGGGGAACGCCATGGGCACCCGCACTCGTCGTCCTCCTCTTCGCCGCCGAGACCTTCCAGCTCGGCATGGGATACGCCGACATCCTCGTCGTCCACATCCCGCTCGGCGTCGGCATCGTTCTCGGCTCGTTCGTCCTCTTCGGCCTGACTCTCGTGCGAAGGCGCCGCACGGTCGCGTCCGGTCCGCAACGGCGGACGGTCTCGTGACCGGCCGTCCTCCCCTTCCGCGGGCTGATCAGCTTCGCGCACGAACGAGCACCCGTGAACCGAGGGATGCGACCCAAGTCCACCACCCGCACCAGCCGTGCAGGCATGGCCGTAGGAAGGCCGACCTATGAACGACTTCCGAGCAGGATTCGACCGCCGGGCATTCCTGAGGCTCACCGCGTTGGGGGTCGGCGCCGGCGCGGCCGTCACCCTGACCGGTTGCAGCATCTTCGACTCGCGCGACTCGATCGACACGGTCGGTCAGGTCGACTTCCGCAACCGGCTTCACATCCCGCCGCTGGCCGAGTCGACCCGTCAGGACGGGACCACGGTCTTCGACCTGACGGCACAAGCCGGGCGATCCGCCGTCGTGCCCGGCGGCGAAGCCGACACCTGGGGGATCAACGGACCATTGCTCGGGCCGACGTTGCGTGCCAAACGTGGAGCGCAGGTCCAGATCAACGTCACCAACGAACTCGACGAGGCCACCACCCTTCACTGGCACGGCATGCATCTTCCCGCTGCCGCCGACGGCGGCCCGCACCAGATGATCGAGCCCGGCGACGTCTGGTCGCCGTCCTGGCGGATCAACCAGCCCGCCGCCACTCTCTGGTACCACCCGCACCCCCACGGCCAGACCGAACGCCATGTCTATCGTGGGATGGGCGGCTTGTTCATCATCGACGACGAGCACGAGGCCAGGCTCGATCTGCTGCGCGAGTACGGCGTCGACGACATCCCGGTCATCGTCCAGGACAAGACCTTCGACGAGCACGGCCGACTCGTGGAGACGTCCCGTCGCGACAACGGCATGATCGGCGACACCATCCTGGTCAACGGCACCGCCGGCCCCGTCCTCGACATCACCGCCCGACGCACCAGACTCCGGGTACTCAACGCCTCCACCGCTCGGAGCTACTCCTTCGGGTTCTCCGACGACCGCGAGTTCTCCATGATCGCCAGCGACGGCGGCCTACTGCGCGAACCTGTCGCGCTGACCCGAATGCTGCTCACCCCGGGCGAACGTGCCGAGATCATCGTCGAGATGACCCCGAACGACACCACGACCTTGCGTTCCTACCCCCAAGACCTCGGCCTGTCGGAGGGCCGCAGTCGCAGCACCGGTGCCACCGACACCCTCGACATCCTGCTGCTCCAAGCAGGCGGACAACTCCTGCCCTCGGCTCCCGTTCCCGCACGACTCGCGACCATCGAGCCTCTCGACGAATCCACCGCCGCCGAGACCCGCGAGTTCGAACTGCGCAACAACCGGATCAACGGCGAGTCGATGGACATGAACCGCATCGACGACGTCGTCACCATCGACACCACAGAGGTCTGGGAGGTCTGGAACGGCCACGGGCAGCCCCACAACTTCCACGTCCACGACGTCCAGTTCCAGATCCTCGATATCGACGGCCGGGACCCCTCACCGGAACTGTCGGGCTGGAAGGACACCGTCTACCTGCCGCCCGACGTCCGGTTCCGCCTGATCATGCGCTTCACCGAGTACACTGACCCGGACGTGCCGTACATGTACCACTGCCACCTGCTGTGGCACGAGGACGAAGGCATGATGGGACAGTTCGTCGTCGTCGAACGAGGCCAGGAACCAGGCGCTGTGGACGGCGACCACGACCACTGACCATGAACGGCGCAGGTGCGCCGAGCCACCGCTCAGAGCATTCGCGCGGAGGCGCAGACAACCCCACTGTCTCCACGACGGATCATCCCAGCCGCGCGCGAGACGACGGAGAACGAACGCCAACGCTCTCAACTGGAGCCAGAACGGCGAAAATGCCCGAGCCCTTGCCAAGGGGATCGTTGGCAAGGGCTCGGGTCTTGTGCTGAGGGTGGAGCTAAGGGGATTCGAACCCCTGACCTTCTCACTGCCAGTGAGACGCGCTACCAACTGCGCCATAGCCCCGTATGTGTTCGCGGCTCTCACCGCTGCCTGTGCGAAATAATGTACCCCATCGCCCCAAGGCCTCCACACAGGGGGTCCCGTACGGGTCCGCGCCGAGTCGCGGCCGTCCGTCAGACCTCGTCGCGCAGGTGGGCGCTGATCGGGAGCACGAGCGGGGTGCCGGCGACCGGGTCGGACACCACCTTCGCGTCGAGGCCGAAAACGTCGGAGAGCAGCTCCTCGGTGAGCACCTCGCCCGGTTTGCCCTGCGACACGATCCGGCCGTCGTGCATGGCGACGAGCGTGTCGGCGTAGCGGGCCGCGAGGTTGAGGTCGTGGAGCACCATCACCACCGTCGTGCCGCGTTCGGTGTGCAGGCGATACACGAGGTCGAGCACATCCACCTGGTGGGCCAGGTCGAGGTAGGTGATGGGCTCGTCGAGCAGCAGCAGCGACGTCTGCTGCGCGAGCGTCATCGAGATCCACGCCCGCTGCCGCTGGCCGCCGGAGAGTTCGTCGACGGGCCGCTCGGCGAACGAACTCATCCCGGTGACCGACAGTGCGTACGCGACGGCCTCCTCGTCGCCGGCCGACCACTGCCGGTACCAGTGCTGGTGCGGCTGCCTGCCCCTGGCCACGAGATCTCCGACGGTGAGTCCCGCCGGGGCGCTCGGGGTCTGCGGCAGCACCCCGACGGTCCTGGCCACGTCCCTGGTCGGGAGCTTGTCGATGCGCTTGCCGTCGAGCAGGACCGATCCGCCGCGTGGGCGCAGCAACCGTCCCATGCCGCGCAGCAGTGTCGACTTGCCGCAGCCGTTGGGCCCGATGATCACGGTGACGGATTCGTCGGCGACGTCGAAGTCGAGTCCGTCGACGACGATCCGCTCGTCGTAGCCGAGCCGGACGTGCTCGGCCTGCAGTCGGGGTCGGGTCACGCGCGGGCCTCCTTGCGCGTTCGCAGGAACAGGAAGATCAGATACGGCGCACCGAGAATCGCCGTGAGCACACCGACCGGCAGGCCGGGGGTCACGGTCCGCACGGCGAGGTCGGCACCCACGGTCAACAGTGCCCCCAGGACCATCGAGCCGACGATCGGCGGCTGGGGGCTGCGGACGAGCCGCAGCGCGATCTGCGGCGTCGCCAGTGCGACGAACGTGATCGGGCCGGCCACGGCGGTCGCCACGGCGGCAAGTGCCACGGCCAGCAGCAGCACCACGGCGCGCGTCCGGTCGACCCGGATGCCGAGGCCACGTGCCGTGTCGTCGCCGAACTGCAGGCCACCGAGGGTGTGCACACCGGCGATCGTCACCGGGACCAGCAGCACCAGCGCCAGCGCCAGCGGCCCGATCGACTCCCAACCGACGCCGGCCAGGTTGCCGACGATCCACGTCGTCGCGCGCGTGGCGTCGTCGACGTCACCCACGGTCAGCAGCCAGTACACGACGTTGTGGCCGATCGCGGCCAGCCCGATCCCGACCAGCACCATCCGGTAGCTGTCCAGCCCCCGCCGCCACGCGAGCGCGTACAGCAACAGTCCCGCGACCAGGCCACCTGCCAGTCCCGCCAGCGGCACGCCGAGTTCGGCGACGACACCGCTCACCTGCCCGGCCGAACCGCCGATCACGATCACCGACACCGCCCCGACACCGGCGCCCCATGTGATGCCGAGAATGTCCGGGCTGGCCAGTGGGTTCCGCGCCACGGTCTGGAACAGCGCCCCTGCCAATCCGAACGCCGCGCCGACGAGCACACCCGCCAGGGTGCGGGGCAGCCGCAGGTCGAAGATGATGCCCGTCTCGGCGTGGTCGCCGCCGCCCGCGAGGGTGCGCAGCACGTCGAACACCGCGATGTCCGAACTGCCGCGCCCGATGTTCAACGCCGCCACCAGCACGAGCAGCACCAGGCACACCGCAGGAACGAGTGCCGACCGCGGCCGCAGCGACCACGCCAGCCGGCCGAGGCGCACCTGCTTGCGCCCTGGAACGGACTCGATGTCCCGAACCGCACTCATATTTTGCTCAGC
This sequence comes from Prauserella sediminis, assembly GCF_014195435.1. Lineage (NCBI taxonomy): Bacteria > Bacillati > Actinomycetota > Actinomycetes > Pseudonocardiales > Pseudonocardiaceae > Prauserella > Prauserella sediminis. Next base: position 641,372 of record NZ_JACIBS010000001.1, read on the forward strand.
CCCCGCCGCCGGACCAGATAGATGAAACCGGGCGCGCCGACCGCGGCCAGCAGGATGCCGACCTCCAGCGTGTCACCCGCGACGAGCCGGCCGAGCACGTCGGCGAGGAGCACCAGCACGGCACCGAGCAGCGCCGCGCACGGCACGAGCCACCGGTAGTCGGGACCGGTGACCACCCGCGCCATGTGCGGTACGAGCAGCCCCACGAACGCGATCGGCCCGCACGCCGACACCGCGGCACCGACGAGCAGCGTGATCGCGGCGATACCGAGCAGCCGGGTGCGGCCCACGTGGCGGCCGAGCGCGGTCGACACGTCCTCGCCCAGCGCCAGACTGTTCAACCCGGGTGTGTTCGCCAGCGCCAGCACGAAGCCCGCGATCAGGAACGGGGCCAGCTGCCCCGCCACGGCCAGCTCCCGGCCCGCGATCGACCCCACGTGCCAGAACCGGTAGGTGTCCATGCCTTGGCGGTCGCTGAGGACGATGGCCGAGATCAGCCCGTACAGCAGGGCGCTGACGGCGGCACCCGCGAGCGCGAGTGTGACCGGCGTCGCACCGCCGCGTACGGTGCCGAGCACGAACACCAGCACCGCGGCGATCAGCGCGCCGGCGAAGCCGAACCAGATGTAGCCGCCGAGCGCCGTGACGTCGAACACGACCACGGCGGTGACGACGCCGAGCGCCGCGCCCTGGTTGACCCCGAGCAGCCCGGGGTCGGCGAGCGGATTGCGGGTGTGGCCCTGCATCAGCGCGCCGCCCGCACCGAGCGCGAGTCCGGCGAGGATGCCGAGGACCGTGCGTGGCACGCGCAGCGACCGCACGATGATGTCGTCCTCACCACCGGCGGGCGCGACCAGCGCCTGCCACACCGCATCCAGTGGCACCGGGTGAGCGCCGTAGGCCAGGCTCGCCGCTGCGGCGACGACCAGCGCCCCTGCCAGGGCGGCCAGGCTCAGCAGTCGCCGGGTGCGCCGCCGATGCAGCGCACGCCGGCCTGCCGGGGCCGGCTCCGCCGCGAGCGTGGCGTTCATCTCGTCCGCTCCTGAAATCGTCGCGCTGCCCCTTCCGCACGGGGCGACGCTCGTTTATGGTCTCGAAGCTCGTTAGGGAAGCCTAACCGAAACAGAAAGGTGGGCAATGATGCTCTTGTCTCATCGACGGCGCACGGCCGTCACGGCCGCGACCCTCGGACTCGCGGCATGCCTGGGCCTGACCGCGTGCGCGTCGGAGGAAAGCACACCGTCGAACGGCCAGGGGCAGTCAGGGTTCCCCCGCACCGTTTCCGACGCCATGGGCGAGACCACCATCGAGAGTGAGCCGCAGACCGTCGCGGCACTGGACTCGAGCTTCGCCGATGCGGCCGCCGCACTCGAAACCGAGGTCGTGGCCTACACGCAGTACCCGTCGTCGGACGGCGTGCCCGAGTACCTCGGCGACGACAGCCGCTACCTGGAAGGCGGCAAGCAGATCGGTGAGCTCGACTCCCCCGACGTCGAGGCGCTGTACGACATCGCGCCGGACCTGATCGTGTCGGCGAAGATCCGCCACGAACAGATCCACTCGAAGCTGTCCAATGTGGCCCCGACCGTGTTCAGCGAGTCGACCGGCGCCACGTGGAAGGAGAACATCCGCCTGCTGGCCGAAGCCCTCGGCAAGGAGGAGCTGGCCGAACAGAAGATCAGCGCCTACGAGCAGCGGGCCAAGGCGATCGGCGAGGCGATCAAGAAGAAGGAGGGCAAGACGCCCACCTACTCGCTCGTGCGGTTCATCGAGGGCGAGCAGACCGTGCGCCTGTACGCGAGCGACTCCTTCCCCGCGATCGTCATGCGTGACGTCGGTCTCGAGCGCCCCGAAGGACAACCGGACACGAAGGACGAGATCAACGTCGACGTCAGCCAGGAGGACATCGGCAAGCTCGACGCCGACCGCGTGTTCGTCTCCTCCTACGCCGATCCCACGCAGCAGGCCGCGGATCCGCGCGAGAAGTTCGAGTCGAACCCGCTGTGGGACCGCCTCTCCGGCGAGCTCACCGACGTCGACGACGAAACCTGGTACGTCTCGGTGAGCCTGCAGGGCGCGCACGCCATGCTCGACGACATCGCCGAGCAGTACGGCGTCGACCCGGCCCGCGGCTGATCCGGCGAGCCGGGGTGGGCAGGTTCACTCGCCCGCCCCGGCTCCGCTCGCCGGCGCGCCGCGCGTGCGGCGCGCCGGCGGGCACGTCAGCTGTCGCCCGCCGAGGTGATCCGGTCCAGCCAGTTGTCGTCCAGCTCCACGATCTTCCCCTTGTGCGTGACGGTCGGCGTGCTGAAGCCCTTGCCCTGCGGGCCTTCCTGCATGAGGTCCGGGTTGCTGGCGGTCTTGTTGAACTCCGACGTCAACTCGTCGTCGTACTTACCGTTCCGGACGCCCTTGACGAACGCGTCACTGGCGATGCCGAGGTCCCTGCCCAGCCGGATGAGCTGGTCGTCACCGTAACCGCGGCCGCCCTCGGCGGGCTGGTTCTGGAACAGGCTGTCGTGGAAGGCCGTAAACTCACCCTCGTCCGCGGCCAACAACGAGGCGTTCGCCGCGTCAAGCGAGTACCCGGGCGGGTCCGACGCCTCGACGAGCATCGGTACCGGGTGCGTCCGCACCAGCAGCGAACCGTCGTTGACCTTCTGCTGGATCTGCTCACCGAACCGTTCGTAGAACGATCCGCAGGCCGGGCAGAGGAAGTCGGCGTAGACGTCGATCGTCGCGGGCGCGTCCGGGTTGCCGGTCTCGACAACGACGCCGTCCCGCTTCTCCGGGTACTGCGACTCGGCGGGCTGCGCCACCGGAATCGTCTGTCCCTGGGTCTCGTTCTTCGACGCGTTCGTCCACAGCACACCGCCGACGACCACGGCGATGACCACCACGACGACGCCGACGATCAGGCCGACCCGCTTGCCGCCCATGCCTGCCGTGCCTCGCGCCTGGGCCACGACGTTCTTGCCCTGCTGCTGCTGTTGTTGCTGCCGCCGCTTACGCGCGTTGCGTTCCGCTCCGCCCACTGGGGTCCTTCCTCGCGTTTCGTCCCCTTCTAGGCTACGTAAACCGGGTAAAACCCCTGTCCAGGGAGGCGTGCATGCAGGTGCCGGAGCTGCCGGAACTGCCTGCCGGAGCGGTCGCGGGCGACGTCTGCACCGCGCTGGCGGCCGACGGCGCGGCGGTGCTCGTCGCACCGCCCGGCACGGGCAAGACGACGCTGATACCGCTCGCGCTGGCGCAGGCGTTCGACGAGCAGGGAACGGCGGGGCGCATCGTCGTCGCCGAGCCCCGCCGGCTGGCCGCGCGGGCGGCCGCGAACCGGATGGCCGCGCTGCTGGACGAACCGGTCGGCGAGACCGTCGGGTACGCGGTGCGCGGCGACCGCAGGACGTCGGCGCGCACGCGCATCGAGGTGGTCACGACGGGGCTGCTGGTACGGCGGGTGCAGCGCGATCCGGAGCTGCCCGGCGTCGCCGCGGTGATGCTCGACGAGTGTCACGAACGCCACCTCGACGCGGACCTGTTGCTCGCGCTGCTGCTCGACGTGCGCGCGGGCCTGCGCGACGAGCTGCGCCTGCTGGCGACGTCGGCGACCGTCGCCTCGGACCGGCTCGCCGCGCTGCTCGGCGACTGCTCCGTGATCACAGCCGACGCGCGGACCCACCCCGTGGACGTGCGGTACTCGCCTCCCGTACGCGGCGAACGTCTCGACGCCTGCGTCGCCCGGATGATCACCACGGCACTGGCCGAGACCGACGGGGACGTGCTGGCGTTCCTGCCCGGCGCGGCGGAGATCGGCCGGGTCACGCGGACGCTCGACCTGCCCGGCGTCGACGTCCTGCCGCTGCACGGCAGGCTCTCGGCCGCCCGCCAGGATGCCGCGCTGACCGAGGGACCACGGCGGCGCGTCGTGCTGGCCACCGCGGTCGCCGAATCGAGCCTCACCGTGCCCGGGGTGCGCGCCGTCGTCGACTCCGGATTGTCGCGGGTACCGCGGGTCGACCACCGCCGCGGGCTTTCCGGGCTCGTCACCGTGCGTTCCCCCAGGGCGATCGCGCAGCAGCGGGCGGGCCGCGCCGGCAGGCAGGCGCCGGGCGTGGCGTATCGCTGCTGGCCCGAGTACGAGACGTCGAGTCTGCCCGCCTACCCCGAGCCCGAGATCCGCACCGCCGAGCTGGCGCGCCTTGCGCTGGAGCTGGCGTGCTGGTCCACACCCGACGGACGCGGGCTGTCGTGGTGGGACCCGCCGCCGGAAGGCGCGCTGACCGCCGGCGCCGAGCTGCTGCGCACCCTCGGGGCGATCGCCGCCGACGGCACCGTGACGGCACGTGGCGCCCGGCTCGCCGACGTCGGCCTGCATCCGCGGCTCGCGCGGGCGCTGCTTGACGGTGCCGACGAGACGGGCGCCGACGTGGCCGCCGAGGTCGTGGCGCTGCTCGACTCCGGGACTGGGAGTGCCGTCGACGTCGAGGAGGCACTCCGGGAGCTGCGACGGTCCCGCTCGACCGAAGCCTCCAGGCTGCACCGCGAAGCACGCCGCCTGGCCGGATTGGCGGGGTCGGCCGGGCGTTCGGGACGGAACGGACCGGGACGGAGCGCGGCGGAGGATGCCGCCGCGGTCGTGGCGCTCGCCTACCCGGAACGGCTCGCCCGCAGACGGGACGCGTCGTCGCAGGTGTATCTCATGGCGGGCGGCACCGCGGTGGAACTGCCGTCCGGCAGCGGCCTGGCCGATGCGGAATGGCTGGCCGTCGCCGACGCCACCCGGGAACCCGGCCGGCCCCACGGCGTCGTGCGGCTGGCGGCGCGGGCCGACGAGCAGCTGGCCACCCGCATCGCGGCCACGCTGCTGACCGAGTCCGACGAGGTCACGTGGACGGGCGGGGACGTGGTGGCCCGATCGGTGCGGGCGCTCGGCGCCATCACCCTCGCCGAACACCGGTTGTCCGACCCCGACCCGCGGCGCGTCCGGGAGGCCCTGCTCGACGGACTGCGCGACGAGGAGCTCGGCGTGCTGACGTGGTCCGACGGTGCCGTACGCCTCCGGCAGCGGCTGGCCTTCCTGCACGCTCGACTGGGCGAACCGTGGCCGGACGTCGGCGACGACGCCCTGCTGGCCCGCGCCGACGAATGGCTCGAACCGGAGCTGTCGGCCGCGCGCAGCAGAGCCGATCTGGCCCGCATCGACACGGCGTCGGCACTGCGCAGACTGGTGCCGTGGCAGGAAGCACGCAAGCTCGACGAACTCGCCCCGGAACGCATCGACGTGCCGTCCGGCTCCAGCGTCCGCGTGGACTACTCCGGTGACGACCCCGTGCTCGCGGTGAAACTCCAGGAGACCTTCGGCTGGCGCGCCACGCCGCGGATCGCCGGCGGGACGGTGCCCGTCGTGCTGCACCTGCTCTCCCCCGCGGGCAGACCCGCCGCCGTGACGTCCGATGTGGACTCGTTCTGGGACTCCGGCTACGCCTCGGTGCGCGCCGAACTGCGCGGCCGGTACCCGAAACACCCGTGGCCCGACGACCCGCGCACCGCCACCCCGACCCGCGGGACGAAACGCAGGACGTGACCGCGCCGGCCCGTTCGGACGCTCACCGGCCACGCGGCCGGCTCCCGCAGCGGCAGGACCGGCTCCGCCGTGGCAGGACCGTCGACACCCGCGGCGGACGTTCTCAGCTGTAGAGCGACCGCTCCGGCCGGGCCGGCAACTGCTCGGCGAGCTCGGGATCGTCCTTCTCGTGCAGTCCGAGCGTGACGGCTTCGCGGATCTGCTGCCGGTTCTCCCGCACGACCTCGGCGAAGAAGTGGTCGATCCGCTCGTCGGCGAGCACCTCCAGCACGATGCGGATCACCGTGTCGGTCACCGAGTGGACGACCTCGTCGTGGAACGGCAGTCGCGAGAACCGGCCCGCCTGCGGGTCGTTCCTGAGCTTCTCGGTGACGATCTCGCGCAGCATGTCCTGGTTCTGAGCCAGGGACCGCGCGAGGTTCTCCGGATAGTTGCCGGTCTCGAGGACCTTCACCACCTCGTCGAGCACGACGACGGTGATGGGCTTCTTGATGGACTGCACGATCGTCGTCGAATACCGCTCGACGAGCTTCTGCGTGAACCGTTCCCCGAAGGCGCGATCGGCGGTGCGCGCCAGCCGCACGACCACCACGACGATGCGCAGCAGCCGGAAACCACGCAGCGCCGGGTGGGCGATCGGGATCATGCCGAGGATCTCGTACCACCCGCGGACCGGGAACATCTTGTCCCAGCTTGCCTTGTGCCAGCGCCACAGGAACTCGACGAGGAACACGCCGCAGATGGCGGTGTCGATGATGAAGATCGTGTGCGTCGTCTCGGCGGAGACGTCGGCGAACAGCAGGTAGCACAGCAGCGCCACGGAGCCGACGGCGAGGACGAGCATCGCCAGGTCGACGAGGCTCGGCCGGCGCCCGGCCTGCGGCGTTCCGGTGGTCATGGCCGCACATTGTGCCACCCGTGATCACTCACAGGCGTGCAACGCGGCCATCACCTCCGCAGTCGGCGGTGATGCCCCGAAAGGCACCCTAGGGGCGCTGGAGCCCCAAAGGTGCCCTTCGGGGCTCCAACCCGCCGGGGCCCCTCATCGATACGCCTGTGCGTGGCTGCGCCCTCACGATCAGGTGGCCGTGGCCCGGATGAACGACAGCACCTGGGGTTGTGACACGGCGTAGGCGGCCTCGTTGACCTCGGCACTGTGACTACGGGTGTCGCTGAAGCCGTGGTGGGCCTCGGGATACAGGTGCACGATGCTGGCGGCACCGCTGCGCGACTGCAGACCGTCCTGCAGCCGGAAGAACGCCTCGTGGGGCACGATCGTGTCCTGCCCGGGGTAGAGCATCATGACCGGCGCGGTGATCCGCGGGGTCTGCTCGAACGGGTCCACCGTGTGGTTGTCCGCGGGCGTGGCGGGCACCGTCGGGTGGTAGGCCACGACGTTCGCCAGCCGCTCGTCCCGCGCACCCAGCAGCAGCGCGAACCGCCCGCCGAGGCAGTAGCCGATCACGCCCACCTTCTCCAGTCCGAGCTCACCGAACATGTGATCCAGCAGCCGCCGCATCTCGGCCAGGCACGTCTCGTCGTCGAGGCCGTTCATCAGCTCGACCATGGTGTCGCGGTCGTGCTCGTCCATGCTCACGCCGTCGAACGGATCCCAGCTCAGTGTCGTCACACCGGCCTCGGCGAGCTCACCCGCGAACTCGCGGACACGCTGTCCGATGCCCGTGATCATCGGCAGCAGCAGCATGCCCGCGCCCGTCGGCTCCGCGGGCCGTGCCAGATACCCGCCCAGGCCGCCGACACCGATCGTCGACGTGTCGATCTCGTGTGCCATAGGTGCGAAACTATCTCTCACCTGCACTGCCTCCCACGGAGGGGACCGATGGCCACGGACCGCACGCTCGCCGAACAGCTCGACGGGCCCCATTTCGACGGCTTGCCCGCCGGCATCGACGCCCTGCCCGACGAGCACAAACAGGTGCTCGCCGACGCACTGCGGCAGGCACGGCGACGACAGGCCGCGGCGTTGCAGGAATCCGCCGACAGCGCGCTGTCGCACATCCCGTTCTTCATCCGGCCGGCCGTGCGCAAGGCGGTGGGACTGTGACCGAAGCTCTCGACCGGCTCGCCGCGCGCGCCGAGATCGTCAAGCTCGCACGGGTGCTCGGCGTTTCCGAGCAGCACCTGGAGTTCCTGCAGGACGTCCCGGCGGCCGACATCCGCACGCTGCGAGACCAGGCGACCGAAACCCTGCACAGCGCGCACCAGTCGGTGCTGCGCAAGCTCGTGTCGGCCAGCGGGATCATCCCGGTTCCGGTGCTGGTGACGCTGGCGCAGAAGGCATTCGGACCACTGCTCAGCGCGCGCCTTGCCGGGCTGCTCGACGGCGACCGCGGCGTGGCGATCGCGCTGAAGTTGCCCGCACCGTTCCTGGCCGACGTCGCGGCGGAGCTCGACCCGCGCAGGGCCGGCCACATCATCTCCGGACTGCCGCCGGACACGGTCGCCGCCGTCAGCAGGGAACTCCGCAGACGGGAGGACTGGATCACCCTCGGCCGGTTCGTCGGCGGCGTGCCTGCCGAGATCGCCGAGGCGGGCCTGGCCGAGCTGAACGAACGCCAGGTCCTCGAGGTCGCGTTCGTCGTCGACGACAAGTCGTCGCTGAGCGCGCTGGTCGAACGACAGCCGGCCGAACGGTGCGCCGCCTACGCCCACGCGGCCGACGAGTACGACCTGTGGCACGCCCTGTTCGACCTGCTCGCCCACCTCGACGACGACCTGCGGGAACGGCTCGTGGCCGCGGGCGTCGGCGAGGACCCGGACCTGAGCGCCCGCGCCCGCGAACGCGCCGCGGAACTCGGCGTCGAGTCCCTGCTGACGTGACGGCCTGCTGACCTGGCGGCCCGGCTCACGGAGAGGCAGTCGCGGACCGGCGCGCCGTCGGGGTTGCCCGGGTGCAGAACACGTGCGGGGAGCGGCCGCCCGCCCTCGGGGTGGTGGTGGCCGGGAGACGGGCGGACGCAGAACACGCGGTGCTGAGTGCAGAACACGCGCGAGGAGACAGTCGCGCGCCAGCGCGTCCTTGAGGGCGGTGGCCGGGCGACGGGCGGGAGCAGGACACGCGGGCGTCAGCGCACGCGTTCGCCGCACCGCCAGACTGCCCAGGTGAGCGGGACGCCGGGACGGTAGGCGAGGTGGGTGGCCGACGGGGCGTCGAGCACGTGCAGGTCGGCGCGCGCACCGGCGCGCACCACCCCGACGGCCCCGTCACCCGTGTCGCGGTGCAGGGCCCGCGCGCCGCCCGCGGTCGCCGCCCACACGGCCTCGCGCACGGAAAGGCCCATCTGCAGCACGGCGGTCGCGACGCAGAACGCCATCGACGTCGTGTACGAGCTGCCCGGGTTCGCGTTGCTGGCGAGCGCGACGGTCGCACCGGCGTCCCACAGTCTCCGCGCCGGTGCGAGCGGCTGGCGGGTGGACAGGTCGCACGCCGGCAGCAGGGTCGCGACGGTGGCGGACGAGGCGAGCGCCTCGACGTCCTCGTCGGTCAGATACGTGCAGTGGTCGACACTCGCCGCGCCGCCCCGCACCGCCAGCTGCACACCGGGGCCCTCGCCGAGCTGGTTGCCGTGCACCCGGACGCCGAGGCCACGCGCAGCTGCCGCTGCCACGATGCGCTCGGACTGCGTCTCGTCGAACGCGCCGTCCTCGCAGAAGACGTCCGCCCAGCCGGCGTACGGGGCGACGGCGTCGAGCATGTCGCCGCAGACGAGATCCACATAGGACTCCGCGTCCGCTCCCTGCGGCACGAGGTGGGCGCCGAGGTAGGTCACCTCGTCGGCGTGCCGGGCGGCGATGCGGGCTGACCGGGTCTCGTCGGCGATCGTCAAGCCGTAACCGGTCTTCGTCTCCAGGCACGTGGTTCCCTGGCGTGCGGCCTCGTCGAGGTGGGCCACCAGGTTCGCCTCAAGGGCGTCGTCACCTGCAGCGCGGGTGCGCGCAACGGTGGTGGCGATCCCGCCTGCCTGGTACGGCTCGCCCGCCATCCGGGCCTCGAACTCGGCGGTGCGGTCGCCCGCGAACACGAGGTGCGTGTGGCTGTCCACCCAGCCGGGCAGCACGGCGCGGCCGCCGACGTCGACGGCCGCGTCGGCACTGGGCGCGGCGGCGGACTCGCCCACCCAGGCGACGCGGTCGGCCTCGAGGACGACCGCGGCGTCGTGCAGGATGCCCAGTCCGGGGTCGTTCGTCGTCAACTCTCCGATCCCCGTGACCACAGTGGACGTCGGGGATGCGGCTGCGGCGTGTGCGTTCGGGGTCATAGGAGCTTTCCGATCTCGGCCGCCAGGTCGGTGGCGGGACGTTCGATACGAGTGTGCACCCCGTCACGTACCACGGTCCGGCCTGCGACGAGCACGTCGGTGACGTCGGCACCGGTCGCGGCGAGCGGCACGCCGTCGGGTGCCGCGCCCGCGGTGCGGACCGAGTCGAGGCGCACGGTCACGAGGTCGGCCTGCCCGCCCCGTTCGATCCGGCCGACGTCGTCGAAGCCGATCGCACCGTGGTCTGTCGCCGCGGCGAGCAGCTCGGTGACGGCGAACCTGCCGCGTGCCTCCGCGGCCAGGCGTTCGTTCAGTTCGAGGGCGCGTGTCTCTTCGAAGGCGTCGACGACGGCGTGACTGTCGCTGCCGAGGCACAGCCGCACCCCGGCGGCCGCCAGGGCCGAGGCGGGCCCGATGCCGTCGCCGAGGTCGCGTTCGGTCGTCGGGCAGAAGCACGCGCGCGTCCGCGACGCACCCAATGTCGACATGTCGTCGTCGGTGAGGTGCGTCGCGTGGACGGCGGTGGTGCGCTCCCCCAACACGCCGTGGCGTGCCAACAGCGCCGTCGGTGTCACGCCGTGCACCCGCAGGCAGTCGTCGTTCTCGGCGCGCTGCTCGGACAGGTGGACGTGCAGCGGCCTGTCGCCGGCCCACTCGGCCACGGTCGACAGCTCCGGCGCGGGCACGGCACGTACCGAGTGCGCCGCCGCACCGACGACGACGTGGTCGCCCTCCGGCCGGAACGCGCCGGCCCTGGACGCCCAGCCGTCGGCGTCGCCGTCACCGAACCGCAGCTGGACGCCCTCGAGCGGCGTGTCGGGTCCGCCTGCCAGGTAGCAGGTGTCGAGCAGGCAGATCCGGATGCCGGCGTCGGCCGCCGCCGCGACGAGTGCGGCGCTCATCGCGTTCGGATCGTCGTAGCGTTGCCCATCGGGACCGTGGTGCAGGTAGTGGAACTCGCCGACACTGGTGTAGCCGGCGAGCGTCATCTCCGCGTAGACGGCCCTGGCGAGGCGGTAGTACGAGTCCGGGTCGAGCCGCTCCGCCAGCCGGTACATCAGCTCGCGCCACGTCCAGAACGTGCCGCGGTCACCGTGCGTGCGCCCGCGTAGCGCGCGGTGGAAGGCATGCGAATGCGCGTTGGCCATGCCGGGCACGGTCAGCCCCGGCAGCGTCCGGCCACGCGGTGGCCGCCCGGGTTCGACCGCGACGATCACCCCGCCCGACACTTCGACGCCCACGCTCTCGGCCACCCCGCCCGGCAGCCAGGCGTACTCGCACCAGTACTCGGTCACCGCACCTGCGGTCCCGCCCGCCTGCTCAGCGCTCATCGGCACCTCGCCCGCCGGGCTCGCCTGGCCGCTCACCGGGACAGCCTCGCCAGCACGGTGGCCAGCGCCTCGGCGCCGGCGTCCACATCGGAGGCCTCGGCGAACTCCTCGGGCGCGTGGCTGACGCCGGTCGGGTTCCGCACGTACAGCATCGCCGCGGGTACGTGCGCCGACAGCACCGCCGCGTCGTGCCCCGCGCCGGTGGGCAGTGCGGGTACGTCGCCGAGCTCGGCCGATAGCTCGTCACGCAGCGCCGGGTCGAACACCACCTCGTCGCTCCACGATTCCTCGCGCAGCTCGACGGTGCAGCCCTCCGCCTCCGCGGCGGCCCGCGCCGCGGCCTCGACGTCGCGCACGACGGACGGCACGTCCGGACCTCGCGCGTCGAGCCAGACGTCCACGGTGGAGGCGATGACGTTGGTGCCACCGGGGTTCGGCGCGAGCCTGCCAACCGTGGCGCGCGTGGCGGGGGCGGACGCGGCGATACGGCGCACGGCGGCGACGGTCTCCGCGGCGGGCAGCATCGGATCCCTGCGGTCGTCCATCGGCGTCGCGCCGGCGTGGTTGCCCTGGCCCGCGAACGTCAGCCGCCACCGGCCGTGGGCGATCACGGTGCTGCCGACGGCGACAGGCCCGCCGAGGTCGACCAGCCCGCGACCCTGTTCGACGTGCAGTTCGACGAAGCGGCCGATGCGGCCGACGAGCTCGGGGTCGGCGCCGATGCGCTCCGGGTCGAGGCCGCTGCGCCGCGCGGCGTCGGCGAACGTGACACCGTCGGGATCACGCAACCGCAGCGCCTTCTCCGCGGGCAGCGATCCGGTCGACAGCCGCGATCCCAGGCATGGCACGCCGAACCGGCCTCCTTCCTCCTCGCCGAACACGACGACGGCCAGTGGTTTCGCCGGAGTCACGCCTCGTTCGCGCATGATGTCCACTGCCGACAGTGCGCTCACCACACCGAGTGGCCCGTCGAACGCGCCGCCACCGGGCACCGAGTCGAGGTGACTGCCGGTGACGACGGCGTCCGGGCCGGGGCCTCCCCACCACGCCCACAGGTTGCCGTTGCGGTCCTGTTCGAGGTCGAGTCCGCGACGCCGCGCCTCACCGGCGAACCACTCGCGCAGGTCGAGCTCGGCGGTGTCGAACACGTGCCGGGAGTATCCGCCGCGCGTGCGATCGCGTCCGACGTCGGCGATGTCGGCGAGCAGTCCGCTCGCGGTCACGTCCGCCATCGTCACTCCCGCATCGGGACGGTCAGGTCACCGCTGACGGCAGCCTCGGCCGCGCGGTCGTACCCGGCGTCGACGTGCCGCAGCACGCCCATGGCCGGGTCGTTGCTGAGCACCCGTTCGAGCTTCTGCGCGGCCAGCTCCGTCCCGTCGGCGACCGTGACCTGGCCCGCGTGGATCGACCGGCCCATGCCGACGCCGCCGCCGTGGTGGATGGACACCCAGGTCGCGCCCGACGCGGTGTTGATGAGCGCGTTGAGCAGCGGCCAGTCCGCGATCGCGTCGGAACCGTCCATCATGGACTCGGTCTCCCGGTACGGCGAGGCGACGCTGCCCGAGTCGAGGTGGTCGCGGCCGATGACGACCGGCGCCGAGAGCTCCCCGTTGGCGACCATCTCGTTGAACCGCAGGCCCGCGAGGTGCCGCTCGCCGTGGCCGAGCCAGCAGATCCGCGCGGGCAGGCCCTGGAACGACACCCGCTCGCCCGCCATGCGGATCCAGCGTGCGAGGGACTCGTTCTCGGGGAACAGCTCCAGCACCGCCCGGTCGGTGGCCGCGATGTCGGCAGGGTCGCCGGACAGCGCCGCCCACCGGAACGGGCCCTTGCCCTCGCAGAACAGCGGGCGGATGTAGGCGGGCACGAAGCCGGGGAAGTCGAACGCCCGCTCGTAGCCGGCGGTCTGGGCCTCACTGCGCAGCGAGTTGCCGTAGTCGAACACCTCGGCGCCGCGGTCCATGAACCCGACCATCGCCTTCACGTGTTCGGCCATCGACTCCCGCGCCCGGTCGGTGAACTCGTCGGGCTTGGCGGCGGCGTAGTCGTGCCAGTCCCCGACGTCCACACCGGACGGCAGATAGGAGAGCGGGTCGTGCGCGGACGTCTGGTCGGTAACGATGTCGACGTCGACGTCCCGGCGCAGCAGCTCGGGCAGGATCTCGGCGGCGTTGCCGATCACGCCGACCGACAGCGCACGCCGGTCGGACCTGGCCGCCGTCACGCGGGCGATCGCGTCGTCCAGGTCGGTGGCCAGCTCGTCGAGGTAGTCGGTTGCGAGCCGGCGCTGCGCGCGGTGCGGATCGCATTCGATCACCAGAGCCACACCGTCGTTCATCGTCACCGCAAGCGGTTGCGCGCCGCCCATGCCGCCGAGACCCGCGGTGACGGTCAGCGTGCCGGCGAGCGTGCCGCCGAAGCGCTTCTCCGCCACGGCCGCGAACGTCTCGTACGTGCCCTGCAGGATTCCCTGGGTGCCGATGTAGATCCACGACCCGGCGGTCATCTGGCCGTACATCGTCAGGCCCAGGTTCTCCAGCCTGCGGAACTCCGGCCAGTTCGCCCAATCGCCGACGAGGTTGGAGTTGGCGATGAGCACGCGCGGCGCCCACTCGTGCGTGCGGAGCACGCCGACGGGTTTGCCGGACTGCACGAGCAGCGTCTCGTCGTCGGCCACGGTGGACAACGTGCGGACGATGGCGTCGTAGCTGGCCTGGTTGCGGGCGGCCTTGCCGGTGCCGCCGTAGACGACGAGGTCCTCGGGCCGCTCGGCGACCTCGGGGTCGAGGTTGTTGCGCAGCATCCGCAGCGCGGCCTCGGTCTGCCAGTTCTTGGTGGTCAGGCTCATGCTTCCTCCACACAGTTCTGCACGGCACCGGAAGCGATCAGCTCCTCTGCCGCGGCGATCTCGGGGGCGAGGTGACGGTCGGGGCCGGGGCCGCCGACGCGGGTGCGCAACAGGTCGCGAACCGCGCCCGTCACCGGAGCGGGCTCCAGCGGCGCGCGCAGGTCGAGCGCTCGCGCGGCGGTGAGCAGCTCGACGGCCAGTACGGTGCGCAGGCCGTCGATGCCGCGGCGGAGCTTGCGCGCCGCCGACCAGCCCATCGACACGTGGTCCTCCTGCATCGCGCTGCTCGGGATGGAGTCGACCGACGACGGCGTGGCCAGCCGCTTGAGCTCGCTGACGATGCCGGCCTGGGTGTACTGGGCGATCATGTGGCCGGAGTCGACGCCCGGGTCGTCGGCGAGGAACGCGGGCAGGCCGTGCGAACGGGCGACGTCCAGCATCCGGTCGGTGCGGCGTTCGGCGATCGACGCGACGTCCGCGACCGGGATCGCGAGGAAGTCGAGCACGTACCCGAGCGGCGCGCCGTGGAAGTTGCCGTTGGACTCCACACGCCCGTCGGCGAGCACGACCGGGTTGTCCACGGCGGAGACCAGTTCGCGGTCGGCGACCGCCTCGGCGTGGGCGAGCGTGTCCCGCGCGGCGCCGTGTACCTGCGGTGCGCACCGGAGTGAGTAGGCGTCCTGCACCCGGGTGCAGTCGGGGCCGCGATGGCTGGCGACGATCTCGGAATCGGCGAGCGCCTCCCTCATCCGCCGAGCCGAGACGGCCTGCCCCGGGTGCGGGCGCAGCGCCTGCAGGTCGTCGGCGAACACGCGGTCGGTGCCGAGCTGCGCCTCGACGCTCATCGCCGCGGTCACGTCCGCGACGTCGAGCAGCCCGGCGAGGTCGCGGGTAGCCAGCGCGAGCATGCCGAGCATGCCGTCGGTGCCGTTGGTGAGCGCGAGCCCCTCCTTCTCCGCCAGCGTGACCGGGGTGATCCCGGCGTCGCGGAGCGCGTCCGCGGCGGGCCGGACAGCGCCGTCGGCCGTGACGACCTCGCCCTCCCCCATCAACGCGAGCGCGACCGCGGACAGCGGAGCGAGGTCGCCGGAACAGCCGAGCGAACCGTACTCGGGCACGACCGGGGTGATGCGCGCGTTGATCAGCGCGGCAAGGGTGTCGACGGTCGAGGTCCGCACCCCGGTGTGGCCGGTGGTCAGGGTGCGCAGCCGCAGCAGCATGAGCGCGCGCACCACCTCGGTCTCGACGGCCGGTCCGGCACCGGCGGCGTGCGAGCGGATCAGCGAGCGCTGCAGGTCGGCCCTGCGCTCCGGCGGGATACTGCGCACGGCCAGCGCGCCGAAGCCGGTCGACACGCCGTACGACGGCGTCGTCGCGTCGGCCAGGGCGTCGACGTGCGCGCGGGCGGTGGCGACGTTCTTCCTCGCCACGGTGTCGACCGTCACCCCGGCACCGGCGCGGGCGACGGCGACGACGTCCGCGCGGCTCAGCGGGGCGGATCCGATCACTACCTCGTTCGGCTCGTTCGGCATGCCCTCATTGCACCGCGGGAAGGGCCTGCCCATCAGTGTCGGCGGTACGATTTCTGTCTCGAATCTCAGACAGGAGGCATGATGGCGCAGGACAAGCCGTTTGGGCAGAGCGAGTACGCCGCCCAGGGAAACGTGCCTGCGCTGCGGCGCGGGCTCGCATTGCTCGGTGTGCTGGCGCGGCACCCGGGTCCGGTGTCGGCGGCGACGCTGGCGCGCGAGGCAGGCGTACCCCGGTCGTCGACGTACCACCTGCTCACCGAACTGCAGGCCGCCGGATTCGTGGTCCATCTGCCCGCCGAACGGCGGTACGCGCTCGGGATCGCCGCGTTCGAGCTGGGCTCTTCCTACCTGCGGCACGATCCACTCGAACGGCTCGCGGGGCCGATCCTGCGGCGACTGGTCGACGAGACCGGGCACACGGCACACCTGGGCGTACTGCACGGGCGCGAGCTGGTCTACCTCATCAAGGAACGCCCTCCGCAGCCGCAGACGGTCGTCACCGACGTGGGCGTCCGACTGCCCGCCCACCTGACGGCCTCGGGTAGGGCGATGCTCATGCACCTACCGAAGCCCCAGGTCAGAGCGCTGTTCCCGGCGGCATCGGCGTTCGTGCGCCGCACCGGCCGGGGTCCGCGGAGCCTGGCCGAGCTGCGGGCGACGCTCGCCGCCCATGAGCGGCTCGGCTGGGCGGTCGAGGACGGCCACGTGACCGCCGAGTTCGCCTCCGTCGCGTACCCGGCCTTCGACCACGGCGGCCGCCCGCTGGCGGCGATCAGCCTGACCTTCCGGCACCGGTGCACCGACGAGAACGATCGGTCCGAAAAAGCGGCCGACATCGAATGCGGCGAGACCTGGCCGGACCTCGCCGGCCGGGTCCGCCGCGCCGCGGGCGAACTCACCACCCGCGTCGGCGGGCTGCCTCCCGCCACGTGAGCGGACGCGCCGTGCGAGTCGCCCGCGGGCGGCTCCGGGCGCGTCGGTTCCGCGACCGGCACAGGTTCCGGTTCCCACGCCGGAACGGACGGATCGGCCCGAACGGCGGTTGCCGCTGCACTGTTCGGAGCAACGCCCGTTGCTCGGCGCACTCGCCGATCGGCAGGCGTTCAAAGGTCGTTCATCGCAACCTGCGCAGCGGGACATGTCGGACGTGTGGGGTGAATTCGACCTTCCCGGACTTCGAAGGAGCGCCAGTAATGGTCGAACGACCCACCACTCCCTCCAACCTGTCCCGCCGCGGTTTCCTCCGCAGCGGAGCCGCCGTCGGCGCCACCTCCGCGCTGCTCGGTATGATGGGCGCCACGACCGCGTCGGCCAAGTCCGGCCGCGGTCCGCGACAGGCCGAAGACAACGGCGGGTACGGCCCGCTCGAGCCGGCACCCGGGGGCGAGCTGCTGCTGCCTGCCGGTTTCTCGTATGTCGCGTTCGGACACACGGGAACGCCGATGAGCGACGGCAGGCCCACGCCGGGCATGCACGACGGCATGGCCGCGTTCGCCGACGAGGACGGGCGCATCCGCCTGGTGCGCAACCACGAACAGAGCGAGGGCGCGGCGTTCGCCTCGCCGTCGTACGACCCGGCCGCCGCGGGCGGTACCACCACGATGGTGTTCGATCCGGAGAAGATGGAGCTCGTCGACACGTTCCCGAGCCTCACGGGCACGATCCGCAACTGTGCGGGCGGCCCGACGCCGTGGGGTTCGTGGCTCTCGTGCGAGGAGACGTTCACCGGCCTCGACGTCGACACCCCGCACGGGTATGTCTTCGAGGTTCCCGCCGGTGCGGACGGCCCCGTGGATCCGGTGCCGTACAAGGAGATGGGCCGGTTCACGCACGAGGCCGTCGCGATCGACGAGGCGACGGGCATCGTGTACCAGACCGAGGACCGCGGCAGTGCCGGGTTCTACCGGTTCGTGCCGAACAAGCCGGGCGAGCTTGCCGCCGGCGGCAAGCTGCAGATGCTGGCGATCAAGGACAAGCCCGGGTTCGACACGCGGCTCGGCCAGAAGCCGAACCGGACGCTGCCGGTGGAGTGGGTCGACATCGACGACCCGGACCCGGACAGCGACGACAGCCTCGCCGTGGCGCGGCAGGGCTGGGACAAGGGCGCCGCCGTGTTCGCGCGCCTCGAGGGTGCCTGGTTCGGCGGCGGGTCGATCTACCTGGTCTCGACCAACGGCGGCGACGCGGGCATCGGTCAGGTGTGGGAGTACCGGGCGCGTGGCGACTCGGGCGGTCAGCTCGTGCTGGTGTACGAGTCGACGAACCCGGACCTGCTCGAGAGCCCGGACAACATCTGCGTCTCGCCGAACACGGGCGGGCTGGTGCTGTGCGAGGACGGCAGCGGGAAGGATCTGCTGCGCGGTGTGACGAACCGGGGCGAGATCTTCGACCTCGCGGAGCTCAACTCGTCGAACACCAGCGAGCTCGCCGGTGCGACGTTCTCCCCGGACGGGAAGATCCTGTTCTTCAACGTCCAGTCCCCTGGCATCACCTACGCCGTCACCGGGCCATGGGAGCGCGGAGCGCTCTAAACAAGCCGGCAGCGCGGAGCGCTCTGAACAAGCCGGCAGCGCGCCACGCTCTGAACAAGCCGGCAGCGCGGCGCGCTCTGACGAACCCGGCGGCGCCCCGTGCTCTTGCCGGAGCAGGCGGCACGGGGCGCTGTGGCCGGTCCTGACGACGTTGCCCCCGTCGGCGAGCGGCCAACCGGATCGCCGACGGGGGCAGGGAACCGTACTTTCCGGTAGCATCGGGCCATCCCGTTCGGTTCGATCGGCTCCGCGAGGTGACCGGCCGTCGGCGCAGCGACTCCGCGAGCCGAATCGAGCAGCGCGTTCCGGGGAACGCACCGAACGGGATGGTCACGTAGGCAGCCTGCCAGGAAGGGCGATGGACGACAGTTGTAGTACCGGCACCCGGACCGTGAGCGAGAGCACCGCGAGGTGCCGCACATGATCTGGGCCCTCAGCCTCCTGCTCGGAGTCGTCATCATCCTGGCCGTGATCGCGGCGAACGGCTATTTCGTGGCGCAGGAGTTCGCCTACATGGCCGTCGACCGCTCCCGGCTGGCCGCCCTGGCCGAATCCGGGAACCGCGCGGCCCAGCGGGCGCTGGCGATCACGCGCCGCACGTCGTTCATGCTGTCCGGCGCGCAGCTCGGCATCACCGTGACGGGCCTGCTGGTCGGTTACGTCGCCGAACCCCTGGTCGGCAACGCACTGGGTACTGCGCTGGGTGGTGTCGGCGTTCCCACCTCGGTCGGCATCGCCGTCGGCACCGTGGCCACGCTGGTGCTCTCGACGCTGGTGCAGATGCTCATCGGTGAGCTGTTCCCGAAGAACCTGGCGATCGCCGCACCGGAACGCATCGCGCTGTGGCTCGCCGGTTCGACGACGCTGTACCTGACGCTGTTCGGCTGGCTCATCTGGATCTTCGACGCCGCGTCGAACGCGCTGCTGCGACTGCTGCGTATCGAACCGGTCCACGACGTCGAGCATTCGGCCACCGCGCGCGATCTCGAACACATCGTGGCCGACTCGCGCGCCACCGGTGACCTGCCCACCGAGCTGTCGGTGCTGCTCGACCGTGTACTGGACTTCCCCGACCAGGACGTCGAACACGCGATGAACCCCCGGGCGCGCGTCGACGTCGTCACGGCCGAC
Source organism: Prauserella sediminis (assembly GCF_014195435.1). Taxonomy (NCBI): domain Bacteria; kingdom Bacillati; phylum Actinomycetota; class Actinomycetes; order Pseudonocardiales; family Pseudonocardiaceae; genus Prauserella; species Prauserella sediminis. The sequence continues at coordinate 660,609 of NZ_JACIBS010000001.1, forward strand.
ACGCCGATCTCCCGAGTGCGGGAACTCATGGCGCACGGCCACACGCGCTACCCAGTGCTCGACGTGGCAGCCGACGAAGTCCTGGGTGTGGCCGAGTTGGCGGCCGTGTTGACCCGGCCGGCCGACGACGAGGCGCCGGTGTCGGAGCTGTGCCGCCCTCCGTTGCTGGTGCCGACCACCATGTCGCTGCCGGATGCCTACGCCCGGCTGACCGTGACCCGCAACGAACTGGCGTGTGTCCTCGACGAGTACGGCGGGTTCGCCGGCATCCTCACGATCGAGGATCTGGCCGAGGAACTCGTCGGCGAACTGCAGGACGAACACGACGCGCCGGAACCACCGCCCGTGACGGTCCAGGACGACGGCACCTGGTTGGTCAACGGTGACGTGCACGTCGACGAGGTGGAGCGTGCTGTTGAGCACGACCTGCCTTCGGGAGACGTGGAAACGGTCGCCGGCCTGACGATCGCCGCCCACGGCGCGCTCCCCGCCACCGGAACGACCGTGCTGATCGATCTGCCGCAGTCGGGGGCCGAACTGGCAGAACCGGAACCGCCAGCACCTCCGGTGCTGCGCGTGGACGTACTCGACGTCGACCGCCACGTGCCGTCGCGGCTCCGCCTCACGCTCCAGCAGGCCGAGGCGGCAACCGGTGAGGACGGCGGGCCCGGCGGATCCGACCGGGAGGAGGCGCGATGAGCAACCCCTGGATCGTGGTCGCCGTGACGGTGCTGATCATCGTCGCCAGCGCCTTCTTCGTGGCGGTCGAGTTCGCCACGCTCGGGGCGAAACGCCATCGCCTCGAGGAAGCCGCCACGACGAGCCGTTCGGCGCGAGCCGCACTGCGCAGCTCCCGCGAACTGACCCTGCTGCTGGCCGGCTGCCAGCTCGGCATCACCGGCGCCACCCTGGCACTCGGCGCGGTCGCCAAACCCGCCGTGCACCACTGGCTCACTCCGCTGATCGAAACGCTCGGTGCGCCCTATTGGGCCGCCGACGCGGCGGCGTTCACGTTCGCGCTCCTCGTCATGACGTTCCTGCACCTGGTGGTCGGCGAGATGGCACCGAAGTCCTGGGCGATCGCACACCCGGAGCGTTCCGCGACGATGCTCGCGCTGCCCGCCCGCGTGCTGGTGGCAACGACGCGCCCGCTGCTGCTGACCATCAACACCGCGGCCAACCGGCTGGTGCGGCTGACCGGCGTCACTCCCGCCGACGAGGTCGCGACAGGGCAGAACCCCGAGGGGCTGCGGCAACTCGTGAAGCACTCCGCCGAGACGGGAACCCTCGACGGCCTGTCGTCGACCCAACTGTCCGGTGCCCTGGACCTGCAGCGCGTCACGGTGCGCGACATCGCATCCGGATCCCCGGTCACGGTGCCCGCGCATGCCACGGCCCTCGACGTCCGCAACGCAGCCCGCGAATCCGGCCACCGGCGCATCCTCGTGGGCGAGCGTGATCCGCGCTCGGTCGTCCACGTTCGTGACACGCTGCTGCTCGCCGACGACACACCGGTCACACAGGTGGCATACCGTGTTCTCGATCTTCCACCGGACACGCCGCTCTACACGGCACTGGCCCGGATGCGGGAGACCTCGCAACACCTCGCTGTGGTCCACACCACCGACGGTCCGGTCGTGGTCACGATCGCCGACATCCTGGGCCGGGTACTTCCCGGCGAGTCCACCACTGCGGACGCCCACAGCTCCTGACCCGAGTCGCAGCGCCCGGCGGTCGGACCGCCACGGCACGGCCGGCAGGCGGACGTTGGCGATCCGAGTGGGGCCGCTGTCCGACTGCGTCATCCCAGGCGACGGCCTGGCCGGATGCCGCCGCCTTCGCCCGGGACGCCGCCGAGAGCGCCGCTGACGGCGAGCGGCTCTCTCGGCGCCCCGCAGCATCTGCAGGCGTCCGACAGCCCGCCCAGCCCGAGGAAATCTCGCCCGCGAGATTTTGTGTGTACACAACCTTCCTTGCGCCGATCCGGGGATTCCGAGTCGAATTATTCACGAATAATGCGCAGTCTGATAATGGCACCTCACGTGCGACTCGAAACATTTCCAACCGGGCGTTAATGTGAGGCGAATCGCAGTGATCGATACAGTTATCGTCACCGGCCGCCGCGGTGGTCGAACCGGAAACATGTGGTCACCACTACCTGCACGTAAGCCCGAGAGTGCCGCAACCACAGCGTGTTCGATGATCTACGAATCTCGAACAACCTCTTGACGGCCACCCGAGAATGGGGCAACCTGAGGTCGCTCGATCAGGCGATGTCGATTGATCGCGACAACTGGGGGTCGCTGACAACCTCGCACACTCGACAGTTCATTCTTCAATTTCCCACAGTCGGTGGAGGCAATGAAGCAGTACATCGGCGCGCGTTTCGACGCGCGCACTCACAGTCATGCCGAAAACAATTCTCTCAGCCCCACGAACGATTCCACGACGACGATCCGGATCGAATCCACGACAGGATCGTGGCCGGGCCTCACACTCGACGACCTGCCCGCCGCGATCAACGACTGGCGAACCGAGCGAAGCCGGGTCCACGCCGAGGCCGGGGCCGCTGATCATGCGGTGATCGATGTGCTGGCACAGCACGGTTTCGTGCTCGACCCGGTCACATTCGCGCAGCGCACCGAGCCGGATGCGCCCGTGGTGCTGACCCGCGATTTCGCCGTCCCCGCCACCGCATGCGAGTGGCTTCCCCGCATTCCACCGGACGGCATCGACGCCGACGGGATCGTACTGACCCATCCGCACCCCGACGACCTGGCGGACCTGCTCGCCTGTGAGCAGGATCCCGGGGCGCGGCTGCATGCCCTCACCGAACCACTGGACCGGCAGGCACTGATCGAGCTGCTGGGCTCGGCCTACTACCGATGGCGAGTCGGTCCGGCCTCGTTCCTGATCGCCCGCGCATCGCCCGCAGGTCCCCCGCTCGCGAAGTTGTCGGTGCGCCGCGTCGTCCCACCGGGAGTTCTCGACGTGGGGTACGTGACCATGCCTGCCCACCGCGGCAAGGGAGTCTCCACCCGCGCCGTACGGGGCTTCACGCGATGGGCCTTCACCGCTGCCCCGGTCCAGCGGATCGAACTCGGCGTGAAGCCGGCCAACCGCCGATCCGCTGCGGTCGCCGAGCGCTCCTCCTACCACTGCGAATCCGTCCGGAAAGGACGACTGAGCAATCTCGACGGGAGCTACTCCGATGAACTCAGCTACGTCGCACTCCGACACGAGTGGACGCATCACCGCGACAAGGGCCGCGGCGCCCAACAGCCGCAACGTCAGTGAGCTTCCCGCGGCCGAGCCCGACCGAATCCATCGCCCGGACTCGGTGGACGAGCTGGTGTCCCTGGTGCGCGAGGGCTGCAGCGGCGCCGGTGGGTTCCGGGCGGTGAGCAGCGGTTTCAACTGGGGCCTGGGTTCCGCATCGGGCCCGATTCCCGGCCAGCACCTCGTTGATCTGTCTGCTTTGGACACTGTCAGGACGATCGACGTCGAACGCGGCTACGCGATCGTCGAAGCAGGAGTGACGCAGGCGCAACTCTGCGACGCGCTGACAGGATCGGGGCGGTTCCTCAACTGCACCGCGTCCTCACCGGAAACGTCCGTGCTGGGGAACACGATGGACCGCGGTGTCGGCCTCCGGCACCAGCGGACCGAGGACCTCCTCGGACTCGAGATCGTGACCGCAGCCGCCGACGTCGGCACCGTCGGCTGGTGGCCACCGGGTTCCGGGCTGGCACCCAACAAGTACGGCCTCGGCCCGTCGTCGGTTCAGGTGTTCCCGCAGTCGACGCTCGGTATCGCGACCGCCGCCGTCGTCCGGCTGCTGCCGACCCCGGAGGAGACCAGCGTGCTGACCTTCACCGCGGCCGACGATAGCTACGACGCGCTGATCGAGGTACTGCGTGGTGCCGTGCGCGATCGGCTGAGCGACGCCGTGATCAAGGTCTACGACGCCGATTCCTCCGACATCTACGGCGGAAACGCCACCGTGACCGGGCACATCTGCCTCGACGGCAGCGCGGACGTCGTCTCGGCCAAACGTGCCGACCTCGCGGGCAGGCTCGCATCGATCGGTGCCCGGGTGCTGCCGGAGGACGAGTTCGCCGACGATCCGCTCGCAGGTGCCGTCGCCCGACTGTACCGGGGTGACGTGTCCAAGAGCGAAAGCATCGTGCGGGCCTCACTGGGACGGTCCACTCACGAAGCGGATGCGGCCGGCCGGGGCTGGATCTTCGTGCTGCCGTTCGTTCCCTTCACCGCCGCCGACCTGGGCAACGCCCGCGGCATCGTGCGCGAGGCCGGCACCCGACACGGTGTCGAGGTCGGCACCACCGTCAACGTCCTCGGCCACGACGTGGTCGACCTCGTCATCGCCATCCGATTCGACCGTGCTTCGGCGAACGCGACGGAGGCCGCCCACCGGGCATCGGACGAGATCCAGCGCGCACTCGTCGACGCCGGCTACCCGCCGTACCGACTCGACACCGCGCACCACCGGAGCGACGTCGCCCCGGGTACCGACCTCAACGCCGTCGTCGCCGCCCGGCTCAAGGACGCGCTCGACCCCACCGGCCTGTTCGGGCCGTCCCGGTACTTGTCCTGACCACCCCGACCTTCGAGCAGGAGACGAAGATGATCCAGAACTCTGCGGACTACGACGTCGTCGTGATCGGCGCCGGCCCAGCGGGGTCGACCGCGGCCCGGCAGGCCGCCCTGGCAGGCCTTCGCGTGCTGATCATGGACAGGGACCCGTTCCCGCGATTCCACATCGGGGAGTCGCTGTTGCCGTACATGAGCGGGCTGCTCAACCAGCTCGGTCTTCTCGAGCCGATGCGCATGCAGGGCCACCCGGTCAAGAGCGGCGCCGAGTTCAGCGACACCGGGGGACGGTTCCATCGCGTGTGCTTCACCGACCAGGGACCGGGCCGATTCCACACGACGTTCCAGGTCGAGCGTTCCCGCTTCGACCAGTTCCTCCTCGACTCGGCTGTCGAGGCAGGGGCCACCGTCCGGCTGCAGGCCGAGGTCGATGACATCGACCTCGCCGCAGCGTCGGACCACGACGCGCCCCACGTCGTGCACTACACCGGTCCCGACGGCGCTGCGAGGCAGGTACGCGCGTCGGTGCTGATCGACGCCAGCGGCCGCACCGGCCTGATCTCGACCAAGCTGGGCCTGCGCAAACCGGTGGAACGGTTGAAGATGGTGGCGCTCTACCGGCACTACACGGGTGTCAGGGAGGAGTTCAACCCCGGGTGGCGCGGGGACGTCCAGATCGGGAACCACGCCGAAGGATGGGTGTGGGCGATCCCGAACTCCGAGGGCACACTCAGCGTCGGGTCGGTCATGCGCAAACCGACCCTCCGCGCTGCCGGCGACCGCGAGCAGCTGCTGTCCACACACATCTCGCGTATCCCCCGCATCGTGGAACGGCTGGGAACGGCGCGGCCGCAGGGACCGGCCCGGCAGGAGTCCGACTTCTGCTACTACGCGGACCAGGTCGTCGGGAACCGCTGGTTCCAGGTCGGCGACGCCGCCGCATTCGTCGACCCGATCTTCTCCGGCGGTGTCTACCTCGCCATGACCACCGGCATGCAGGCCAGCGTCGAGGCCGCGGCCATTCTGGACGGTTCGAGTACCGCCGACGAGTCGGCAGGCCGCTTCACGAGCCTGTACAAGACCGGATACGACACCTATTTCCGCCTGGTTCAGGGCTTCTACGAGTACGAGTTCGACTTCGGCCGACTGAAGTCGGAACTGCCGGACACCGTGGACGACAAATCGGTGTCGCTGCTGCTGGGCGGCGATTTCTGGGGACAGGCGAACACGTTCGCGTCCGAGCTCCGGTCGGTGCCGCGCTGGGACCTGTTCGAGCCGTTCGAGGTGCACTACGGCTGCCCCGCGTATCCCGAGCTCGAACGCGCCGAGCGCACCGGGACGCCCGTCGAGGTGGGCACGGCATGACGGCGGCGAACACGACCGCAGACCCTCGGTGGGACGAAGCCGATCACGCCGACACGGTCCGTGCCGACATGGTGATCGTGGGCGGCGGCGTTCCGTCGCTCGTGCTCGCGGCGGGCGTCGCCCGGGCCGCACCGGACCTGGACGTCATGGTGCTCGAACGTGCCCCGCGCACGGCGCGGAATCGGCAGGGCGTGCTGGTGCATCCCGCGACGCAGGTCGTGCTCCGGCGAGCCGGGATGACGGCCGTCCCGGACGACGCTGCCGGCCGGATCGAGTACCTCGAGGAGTTCCGGCACCGGCGGCGGGTCGGGCGGTTCGACACGCGGCGGCGCACCACCGACGGGCAGGTCCACACCCCGTACAACATCGGCCTCGACACGCTGGCGGACGCCGTGTTCCCGGTGCTGGCCGCAACCCCCAATGCCGCCTGCCACTACGGGGTCGACCTGTCCGAGGCCGTTCGCCAGGACGACGAGTGGACCCTGCTGACCGCCGGAGCTGACGGGCCGCAGCGGGTACGTACCCGCCTGCTCGTCGCGGCGGACGGCCGCGACTCACCACTGCGCCAGGGCGTCGATTTCGGCGTGACACGCCGGCTGTTCCCCGGGCGTGTCGACGTCGTGGCGGTGCCGGTGCGGCGGCAGGGACCGCCGGCGATCAGCATGGTCGTCGGCGATCACGACGCCACGACGATCGTGGACAACGGTGTCGGCCCGAACCCGCTCCTGTTCGACATGCAACCCGACGGCACGGCCCCGGACCCCGCGGCCGTACGACTGCGCCCGCAGGCACGACGCCGGGCCGAGGCCGTGGGTCTCGGCCTGCCGGACGACGTGGAGCCTCTGCTGACCACGAGCCTGCGCTCCAGCACGGTGCGCTGCGGAACCTGGTACCGCGACGATCTGTTGTTGCTCGGGGATGCGGCCCACGCGATGCACAATCTCGGCGGGCAGGGCTTCAATCTCGCGGTGCAGAACGCCGCCGCCCTCGTGGACCCGGTGCACACGCTGCTGCGCACCGGGTCCGCTGCCGAGGTCGAGAACCTCCAGCGGTTCCGGTTGCCCTACATCACCGCCCTGCAGGAGCGCCAGGACGACTTCTTCGACGCACTCGCCGCGGGCGAGCCACCCGCCGACGGGTGGCTGGACCCGTTGCACGAGTCACTGACGACGGGCCAACCCGGTCTCGACCGCTACATCGAGCCGCTGAAGGAGCTGATCCGCCATGCATGACGGGAACATGCAAACGCTGCTGGCCGTGACGGCGGCGCTGCTCGTCATCGTCGTCGCCGCTCAGGTGTGCGGACGAATCGCCGTGAAGGTGGGACAGCCCGCCGTCGTAGGCGAAATGGTGTCCGGGATCCTGCTCGGGCCGACCGCCCTCGGCGCATTCGCCCCCGGTTTCAGCGGATACGTGTTCTCCGAGGCCACGAAACCCACCCTGTACGTGATCGCCATGGTGGGGCTGAGCCTCTACATGTTCCTCGTGGGGTTGGAGCACGAACACCATCCCGCTTCGCGCAGGGAGGCCGTGCTCCCGGTCGTCCTCGCCGCGGCCGGGCTGCTGTGCCCGTTGCTCGCGGGCGGCGCAGCCGCGCTCTATCTGGAGGCCGACTTCCGACCGGAGGGCGTGAGTCTCCCGCTGTTCGTGCTGTTCGTCGGCGGAGCGCTGGCGGTCACCGCGTTCCCCATGCTCGCCAGGGTGCTGCAGGAACGCGGCATGGTCCACACCGATTTCGGTGGAGTGGCCACCCGTGCCGCCGCCATCGACGACGCACTGGCCTGGTGCGTGCTCGCCGTCGTCGGTGCGCTCGCCGTGCACGGGAACGTCCTGGATTCGTGGAAGACCATCGTCCCGGCCGCCGGGTTCGCCGTCGCCGCCTTCCTGATTCTGCCGAGAATCTTCAGAAAGCCGATGACACGCGCCGTCCGGGAGGGGCACGTCGACGACCGCCTGCTGGTCGCACTGCTCGGACTTGTGCTCGCTGCGGCGTGGTTCACCGATTACATCGGGATCTACTCCGTGTTCGGCGGGTTCATCTGCGGCGTCGCCCTGCCACGGGTGCGCGGGTTCTCGGCTCTGCTCAACGCGCGGCTGTTGCAGGCGGTGCGCTGCCTGTTCCTGCCGGTGTTCTTCGCCTTCTCCGGACTGAACACGGATCTGACCGGTGCGTTGAACGCCGACTATCTCGCCGCCCTCGGCGTGGTCTTCGCGGCGGCCTTCGTCTCCAAGGCGATCGCCTCGCTAGGGGTGTTGCGAGCGTTCCGCTGGGGATGGGGCGAGTCGGTCGCGATGGGCGGACTCATGAACGCACGCGGCCTGATGATCCTCATCTTCATCAACATCGGCCTCGCCATCGGCGTACTCGAAGAGAGGTTGTTCTCCATCCTCGTGCTCATCGCCGTGCTGACGACGGCCGTGGCGATGCCGTTCTACCGACTCCACTTCACACCGACCCGCGAACAGGACGCACGCGACCGATGGGCGGCCCGGCACTCGCCCGCCGACCCGGACCGCCGATTCCTCCAGGCCGCCGCGACCGGATGACTCCGCCCGGCGACCGGTGCGTGTGGACACACCGAACAAGGGAGCGACGATGAGAACCGAGCCACTGATCCCGGTACGTATCACCGGAGTCGTCGACGAAAGCGCCGACGTGAAGACCTTCACTCTCGAACCGACAACGGCCGATGTCCGTCTCTCGCACGCAGCCGGCCAGTTTCTGACCCTGAAACTTCCGGTCGACGGCCAGGCGCCGATCACGCGCACCTACTCCATCTCGAGCTGTCCGGTCACCGACCGGCGACTCGCCGTCACGGTGAAACGCGCCGCAGGCGGCGTCGGCTCCAACTGGCTCTACGAGGATGCCGCCGTCGGAACGGTGCTGCACACCTATCCACCCGCCGGTGCGTTCACCCTCGACCCGTCGGACCGGGTCGTGCACCTGTTCGCCGCAGGCGTGGGGATCACCCCGATCATCTCGCTGTGCAAGTTCGCCCTGGCGAGCACGGACCGTCCCGCACTGCTGCACTACACGGTCCGCGACCACGACGATGCGCCGTTCCTCGAGGACATCCGCCTGCTCGAACGTGCCTACCCCGGTCGACTCGCGGTCGAGGTCCACGCCAGCGACGAACGGGGGCGCCTGAACGCCTCGACGATCCGTTCCGTGACCGAACACGAGCCGAACCCCGTGTCGTACGTGTGCGGCCCGGACGGCTACACGCGACTGGTCGTGGACACGCTCACCACACTGGGCCGGCCGGCGGACGCCATTCGCACCGAGTCGTTCGGCCCCTCCCCAGTGGCCGGAGGCGAGGGTTCCGGTGTTGCAGGGGCGAGCGGCACCGACCGCCGGGCATCGACCGCACGCGTACGGCTGGATGGCGCGGAAACCGTGATCCCGTGGCCTGCCGACACGCCCCTCATCGAGGCGCTCGATGCCGCGGGCATCGTCGCTCCCAGTTCATGCCGGCAAGGCGAATGCCTGACGTGCGAGTGCCGGATCGTGGCCGGCAACGCAAGCATGCGCCGCAACAACGTGCTCGACGACGAGGACATCGCATGCGGTTACGCCCTGGCCTGTCAGCTGATTCCGCACGACTCCGACGTCACCGTCGCGTTCTCGTGACCACCGACCGTATGCCCGTCGTCATCGCCCCCTGTTCCGGCGAGGAAAGGCCGTCATGACACCGCCCTCCGAAAACGACCGAACCGGCACCACTGCCCCTGCCACACCCACGGTCTCCTCGACGGACGCCTCGCCGGGCCGGTGGTGGACCGTCGACGTGCCGCTGGACACCCTGCCGGGGCTGCCCCGGCTGCCCGCGTGGCTGCGAGCCCGGCTCGACGAAGCACTCGAGCTCCCCGCGGCGCAGCAGCCCGAGTGGCCCGATCCCGAGCTCACCCGCCACGCGCGTTCGGTCCTGGAGAATGTCCCGCCGCTCACGGTGCCTGCCGAAGTGGACCGGTTGCGGCGGCAGCTCGCCGATGTCGCCGCAGGCAAGGCGTTCCTGTTGCAGGGCGGCGACTGTGCCGAAACGTTCGAGTCGAACACCGAAGCGCACATCGAAGCGAATGTACGGACGCTGCTGCAGATGGCCGTCGTGTTGACCTACGGTGCGAGCCTGCCGGTCGTGAAGGTCGGCCGGATCGCGGGCCAGTACGCCAAGCCCCGGTCGAAGTCGACCGACACCGAGGGCTTGCCGGTGTATCGCGGCGACATCGTGAACTCGGCGGTGGCCGATCCGGTTCTCCGCGTGCCCGACCCCGGACGAATGATCAGGGCGTACGCCAACGCGGCCGCCGCGATGAACCTCGTCCGCACGATGACCGGCGAAGGCATGGCCGGCCTAGGACGGGTGCACGACTGGAACAAGGACTTCGTCCGCACCTCGCCGGCGGGCGCGAGATACGAGGCACTGGCCACGGAGATCGAGCGTGCGCTCCGGTTCATGTCGGCCTGCGGGGTCGACGACGGTTCCCTGCACTCGACCGAGATCTTCGCGAGCCACGAAGCGCTGCTGCTGGACTACGAGCGAGCACTGCTGCGCCTGCACGAGACCGAGCGGGACGAGCCGCGGCTGTACGGCCTCTCGTCACATTTCCTGTGGATCGGTGAACGCACCCGCCAGCTCGACGAGGCCCACATCGCGGTCGCCGAACTGCTCCACAACCCGATCGGCGTGAAGCTCGGTCCGGATGCCAGACCTGAAGAAGCGGTCGAGTACGCCACGCGGCTCGATCCGCGACGCGAGCCGGGCAGGCTGACCCTGATCACCCGGATGGGAAGCGACCGGATCCGAGACGTGCTGCCTCCGATCGTCGAGAAGGTCGAAGCGTCGGGACATCAGGTTGTCTGGCAGTGCGACCCGATGCACGGCAACACGTACTCGTCCGGAACCGGATACAAGACCCGCCACTTCGATCACGTCGTCGACGAGGTGCAGGGATTCTTCGAGGTGCACCGCGCACTGGGCAGCCACCCCGGTGGCATCCACGTCGAGCTGACAGGTGAGGACGTCACCGAATGCCTCGGCGGAGCCCAGGACATCTCCGACGTCGACCTTGCCGGCCGGTACCAGACGGCCTGCGACCCCCGGCTCAACACTCAGCAGTCGCTGGAACTGGCGTTCCTGGTGGCGGAGATGCTGCGCGGATGAGCACGCGGTGCCCGCGGGTGCTACGCCGCCGCGCTGTGCAGCCGGACGTCGGCGACGCCCGTGCCTGCTTCGGCCGCCAACGCGAGTGTCGTGTCGAGCAGGCCGGGGAACCGGCCTTCGAAATCGTCGCTGCGTAGCCGTACGAAGCACCGCTTTCCCTCTTCGCGGGTGCGGGTGATGCCCGCGGACCGCAGGACCTTGAGGTGGTGACTCAGCGTCGAGTTGGCGACCGGCGCGTCCAGGTCGCCCCATGCCCGTTCCTCGCCGTCGCTCAGCAGCCTCACCAGGCCCAGGCGGATGGGATCGGCGAGGGCGTGCATCACCGTCGGCAGGTCGAGGTCCTCCATCGCGGGGTGTGTTGCGGCGGCCATGCGGTCGATCATACTATGAACCCCGATTGTTCGATGTTCGTCGAAGATAGAAATGAGGAACCATGTCGAGCCACCGCACCTCGACGCTCAGCGTTGCCGGTTACCCGGTCTGGCTCCTGTGCTTGTTCGTCGGAATGCTTGCCCTGGGCACCGACGAGTTCGTGATCTCGGGGATCCTGCCGGACGTGGCCCGTGATCTCGGGGTCACGCCGGGAACCGCCGGTCTGCTGGTGACGGCCTTCGCGATCGCCTTCGCCGCGGGAGCGCCGATCCTGGCGTTCCTCACCGACCGGCTCGACAAGAAGGCGGTACTGACCTGGTCGCTGGTGATCTTCGCCGTTGCCAACGCCGCCGTCGCGATCAGCGACGATTTCGTGCTCACCCTGATCCTCCGGGTCGTGGCCGGACTCGCGGCCGCCGCCGTCTCCCCGACCTGCATGGTGATCGCCGGTATGGGAGCACCGGAAGGCAAGAGCGGCCGGTACCTCGCGGTCGTCACAGCCGGTCTGACCGTGGCGCTGTTCACCGGCGTGCCGTTCGGCGCGTTCCTCGGTGACGTCCTGTCGTGGCGCGCGACCTTCGCACTGATCGCCGTCATCGGCGCACTGGTGGCCGCGCTCAGCGCCGCACTCGCGCCGTCGGTGCCCGGCGGCCCCGTCACCGGCATCGCCGCGCGGCTCGCTCCGGTCCGCAACCCACGGGTGCTCGCCCTGGTCGCGGCGATGTTCCTGTCCGGTGCGGGCGGCCTGATGTTCTACAGCTACCTCGGCACGATCTTCACCGAGCAGCTCGACGCCACCGCAAGCGACGTCACGGTGGCACTGCTGGTCGTCGGCCTGGTCGGCGTCGTGGCCGTGTTCTTCGGCGGCGCACTCAGCGACCGGCTGTCCCCGCGGCCGGCACGGCTGATCGTGCTCGGCGGCCACTGCCTGGCCCTGGGGGCGCTGGCGGCCTATCTCGCCTCCGGCGCCGGTTTCGGCCTGACGTTGTTCCTGTTCGTCGCCGTGTGGTCGGTTTTCGCGTGGGCGCTGAGCCCGGTCATCCAGGCCGGCATCATGAGCGTCGCCGACGACCAGCCGATGCTCGCCATGTCGCTGGGCATTAGTGGCCTCTACGGCGGCAGCGCACTCGGTGCCGCACTCGGCGGCTACCTGGTCGACAACTACGGCCCCGCCGCCATCCCGCTCGTCGGCACCGTCTGGCTGGCCATCGGCGTCGCCTGCGCCCTGGTCCGCCCGGCCCCGGCCGCCGACACGACCGAGGACACCGAGACACCGGTCTCGACGAACGCGGCCTCGTGAACCACGACGGGCCGAACCACCGAAGGCCGCGCCGCATCGGTACGAGCCTCACCAGACAAGGAGCGAATCCATGACCGCCACTCCGGCCGACAGCGCACCGAGCATCACCCTCGCCGCTCCGCCCCGGCCACGCAGCATGGCACCCGAGCTCACCGTCGACCTCGTCGGCGGCGGCCGGTGGAGCCTGTCCGAGCAGCAGCCCGCCGCGTTCACGATGATCGTGTTCTACCGTGGCCTGCACTGCCCGGTGTGCCGCAACCAGCTCGCCGCCATCCGCGACAGCGCCGACGAGCTGGCCCGACTGGGCGTCGAACCCATCGGGATCAGCGCCGAGAACCAGGAGCGCGCCGAGCGCATCCGCGACGACTGGAACCTGTCCGAGTTGCCGCTCGGCTACAACCTCCCGCTCGAGACGATGCGGGAATGGGGACTGTTCGTGTCCACGGCGGCAGGCGACAACGAACCCGAGGTGTTCCCCGAACCCGCGACCTTCCTCGTCGACGGCGAACACCGGATCTACTACGCCTCGCTCACCTCCATGCCGTTCGGCAGGCCGCAGCTGGCCGAACTGCTCGGCGGCATCGACTTCGTCACCAGCAACGACTACCCCGCGCGCGGCGACAGCTGAGCAACACCCGGTGGGGCCGGCGCCGCTTCTCGGCGCCGGCCCCGCGTCACCGCCGGTCCTACCGCGGCCCTCGGTCCTGGCACGGCTGTCGATCCCGGCCTGGACCGGCACGGAGCGGTGGGCGACGTCCGGCGGCACGCACAGCCGGCGCTACGAGGCGCTGGAGATTCCCGAGACGGACGAACTCCGCCTGACCATGTAGCTGCCGCCGGAACAGGGAGGGTCAGAGCGAGCCCATGTCTGCGGACAGCCAGTGCTGCGGCCGCATGGTGATCACGATGTGTTCACCGAGGTACTTGCGCTCGTACTCGAGGAACTCCTCGGCCTGTTCCGCGGCCAGGTAACGGACGGCCATCTCGACCGACAGGTCGTGGCTGTCCTCCGAGAACTCCGCGGGGCCTTCGACGCTGACGTACCGGATCGTCGGCTCGACCCGCTGGACCATGAGACTGAACCGGCCGGCTGCGCGGATCGCGCGCGTCTTGCGCGAGTCGGCACCGGTGCGGACCCACAGGGTGCCGCCGGGCGTGTACTGATACCAGATCGGCACGTTCAGCGGCGCCCGTTCGGTCGACTCGACCACGGACAGCGCACCGATGTGCGGCTCGGCCAGGAACTGTTCACGTTCTTCCACTGTGAGCGCCATGTCCGCGACGCTAACGCCGGGCACCGACATCCGCCGGGTGCGCTGCCGCGGACGGACGACCCGAGCCGGCCGCGAAGCCCGGATCGACCGCGAAGCCCGGGCCGACCGCGGCGGCCCAGTCGACCGCACTCGGCCACGGCTCGGACTCCTCGGCCGAGCGCGTCAGCCGGCGAGCAATCTGCGGAACGAGGCCTCGACCTCGCGACGTTCGGGCAGTTGTTCACGCACGATGCCCTGGAGCTGCCAGCCGCAGAACAGCACCGACAGTGCGCGGCCGGTCTCGGCGTCGGTGTAGCCGGCGAACAGGTCGGCGAGCGCGGTGTCCCATTCCTGGCTGACGTGCTGCAACGCGGGCCGATGCAGGGCCGCGATGTAGAGCTGGTGTTCGACGACCGTCTGCGCCCGCGCCGGGCCGAGGTAGTGCAGGACGAGCTCGGCGAGCGCCTCGGCGAGCTCGCCTCCCGCGTCCAGCCCCGCCGCCCACGTGCGCAGATGCTCGACGTCGTCGTCCGCTGCCTGCCGAAGCGCACTGGCCAGCAGGTCGTCGAGCGTCTTGAAGTAGTAGGTGGTCGACCCGAGTGGCACGCCCGCGGCCGCGGCGACCCGCCGGTGCGTCAGCTTCTCGACGCCGACCTCGGCGACCACCTCGATGGCGGCCCGGGCGATGCGCTGCCTGCGGTCCGGGTCGCGCTGCCCGGCCGCACGCGCACCGTTCGACCGGGCCTGTTTCGCGGCGGATGCGGCCACATCGGAGGTGGTCGCGTCGGGGGTAGTCACAGCCTCGGGGTCCTTCACAGCTGACGTCTCGTGGTCGAGGCTTTCACCTTGCCATGCCGGGCGGGCAGCGCGGTGCGGCGCAGATCACCGGTTTCGCGAATGCACTGCTCGGCGGCGCATTTCTCGTCGAGTTCACAGAAGTCTCGACGCCATTGGTGTACAGATGTACAGGTCGGTGTTAGTGTCCTTCACCGGCGCCACACCGACACGGAAGAACCCGTTACGGGAAACGACTCCGCGCCGGCACCGCCCGCACCGTCGAACCCATTTCGACGCCCGGAATCGACGCGGAAACATGTCCGCGGAAACGGTGCCGCAGCCGGAATCCGGCGGCCGATAAGGCCACCGGCGAAACGCGACGACGAACGCGAAACGGCCGCACGCAGCAGCGAGCCGAAACCGACACGAACACGCCGACGAACGAGAAAAGGGCGAGACGATCATGCCGCACGCCGACAATTCGGCCGCCACGCTGTTCATCGACGGCGAATGGCGAACCGCCGCGGGCGGACAGACGAGACAGATCCACTCCCCCGCCGACGGCACGCTGGTCACCACCGTCGCCGAAGCGGAGCGAGCCGACGCCCAGCAGGCCGTCGCCGCCGCGCGCAGGGCGTTCGACGAGGGCACCTGGGCGTCGAGCTCGGCGTGGGACCGCGGTGACCTGCTGCTGCGCGTCGCCGACATCCTGGTCCGCGACAAGGCCGAGTTCGCCCGCGCGGAATCGCTCGACACCGGAAAACGGCTCGTCGAGAGCGAATTCGACATGGACGACATCGCCGCCTGCTTCCGCTACTTCGGCAAGCTCGCCGGCAACGATGCCGGACGTGTCGTCGACACCGGCAGCCCCGATGCGATCAGCCGCGTGCAGTACGAGCCCGTCGGCGTGTGCGGCATGATCACGCCGTGGAACTTCCCGCTGCTGCAGGTCGCATGGAAGGTGGCGCCCGCGATCGCGGCTGGTGACACGTTCGTGCTCAAGCCCAGCGAGCTCACGCCGAGCACGGCGATCCTGCTGATGCGCGCGCTCGACGAGGCCGGACTGCCGGCGGGCGTGGGCAACCTGGTGCTGGGCGCGGGCGCGGAGGTCGGCAGTGTGCTGGCCGAGCACCCGGACGTCGACCTCGTCTCGTTCACGGGCGGGCTCCACACCGGCCGCACGATCTCCGCGCTGGCGGCGCCGACGGTGAAGAAGGTCGCGCTCGAACTCGGCGGCAAGAACCCGAACGTCGTGTTCGCCGACGCCGACTTCGACACGGCCGTCGACTTCGCACTCACCGCGATCTTCCTGCACTCCGGCCAGGTGTGTTCCGCCGGTGCGCGCCTGATCGTGCAGGACGAACTGCACGATGCGCTGGTCGACGAGATCGTGCGCAGGGCAGAGCGGATCCGCCTCGGGGGTCCGTTCGACGACGACGCCGAGACCGGCCCGCTCATCTCGGAAGGCCACCTGCACAAGGTCGAGGACTACGTCGCGAAGTCGATCGCCGAGGGCGCCGTGCTGCGCACCGGCGGCGCCCGACCCGACGGTGAGCGCTACGCGGCAGGCCACTTCTACCTGCCGACCGTCCTCGACGAGGTCGAGCAGGGCTCGTACGCCGTCACCGAGGAGTCGTTCGGCCCGGTGCTGACCGTCGAACGATTCACCGACGAGGACGACGCCGTGCGGATCGCCAACGACACGCACTACGGCCTCGCCGGCGCCGTGTTCACCGGCGACCCGGCCAAGGCCCAGCGCGTGGCGAACCGGCTGCGCCACGGCACCGTCTGGATCAACGACTTCCACCCGTACCTGCCGCAGGCCGAGTGGGGCGGGTTCAAGCAGTCCGGCATCGGCCGGGAACTCGGCCGCGGCGGCCTCGGCGAATACCAGGAAGCCAAGCACGTCTACCAGAATCTGCGGCCCGGCCCGCAGCAATGGTTCTCCGGCGAATAAGCCGGCATCACGGCGCGGAACGATCTCCGCGCATTTCGCACTACGCAGGAAACAACCACCCGGGACAGCTGTGCCCGCACACCGGCGGGCACAGAATCCGGGAAAGGAGTTCGGGGCATGAGTGCGCCCAACCACGACGCCGGACTCGGCGAGTTCGGCTACACCAACAAACTGAAACGCAGCCTCGGCGGATTCCATACGTTCGCCGCCGGGATCAGCTACATCTCGGTGCTCACCGGCACCTTCCAACTGTCCTATTTCGGACTCGGCCTCGGCGGTCCCGCCTACTGGTGGTCCTGGCCGATCGTGTTCGTCGGACAGTTGCTGGTGGCGTTGAGTTTCGCCGAGCTGGCCTCGCGCTATCCCATCGCAGGTTCGGTCTACAACTGGGCGAAAAAGCTCGGCGGGCGCCACGTCGGCTGGCTCGCAGGCTGGATGATGCTGCTGGCGTCGATCGTGTCGATCTCGGCCACCGCGCTGGCCTACCAGAACACGCTCCCGCAGATCTGGAAGGGCTTCCAATTCATCGGCGACGGCAGCAACGCCACGGACGCGGCCGTCAACGGCATCGTGCTGGCCATGCTGCTGATCCTGTTCACCACGCTCGTCAACGCCTACGGCGTGCGGCTCATGGCTCGGATCAACAGCACGGGCGTGTTCATCGAACTGGTCGCCGCGGTCGCCCTGATCGTCGCGCTGGCGCTGGTCGTGGTGAATCCGCCGACCGTCGTGTTCGAGACGGCCGGCACCGAGGCCGCACACGGTGGCAGCTACCTGACGGCGTTCCTCGTCGCCGGTATCGCCTCGTCGTACGTCATGTACGGCTTCGACACCGCGGCCTCGCTCGGCGAGGAGTCGATCGACCCGCACCGCAATGCGCCGAAGGCGATCCTGCGAGCACTGGTCGCCTCGTTCCTGCTCGGCGGTCTGATCCTGTTGTTCGGCATGATGGCCATCCGCGACGTCAACGCTCCCGAGCTGGGTGTCTCCGGACTGCAGTTCGTGCTCAGTGACGCGCTCGGCCCGTTGGTCGGCAGGCTGTTCCTGCTGGGCATCTTCGTCGCGATCACCGTGTGCGTGCTGGCGGTGCACACCGCCGCGATCCGCATCATGTTCGCGATGGCGCGCGACAACGCGCTGCCCGGCGGCAAGCGACTCGCCCGCGTCAGCCCGCGGTTCCAGACGCCGGTGCTGCCCGCCGTGTTCATCGGCGTGCTCGCCGTGGTGCTGCTGCTGGTGAACATCGGCCAGCCGCAGATCTTCACCGCGGTGACGTCGCTGGCGATCATCCTCATCTACATCTCGTACCTGCTGGTCACGATCCCGATGCTGGTCGCGCGGCTGCGCGGGAAGTGGAAGCCGACGAAGGAGGAGGGCAGGTTCAGCCTCGGCAAGCTCGGCCTTCCGATCAACGTCCTGGCCGTCGTCTGGGGCCTGGGCATGACGGTGAACCTCGCGTGGCCGCGCGCCGAGGTGTACAACGCCGAACCGCCGTACCACTGGTACCTGCAGTACAGCGCCGTGTTGTTCGTCGGAATCGCGGCCGTGGGCGGATTCGCGTACTACTGGTTCGTCCAGCGGCACAAGGTCGGTGTACTGGCCGACCACGCCGCTCCCGCGGAGTCCGAATCGGACTCCGCGGCGCCGGGATCCGACGACGACACGACCGCCACGACGGCCGACCGCGAAGCCTCGAGCCTCGCCTGAACCGGGAGGGAATTCCCATGACAGATCAGTTCGACTACGTCGTGGTGGGCGGCGGCAGCGCAGGCGCGGCGGTCGCGTCCCGGTTGTCCGAGGACCCCGACGTCACGGTGTGCCTGCTCGAAGCCGGTCCGTCCGATGTGGATGACCGCAACATCCTCGAACTCAAGCGCTGGATGGCGCTGCTCGAATCCGGCTACGACTGGGACTACCTCATCGAGCCACAGGAATCGGGTAACTCGTTCATGCGGCACGCCCGCGCCCGCGTACTGGGCGGCTGCTCGTCGCACAACTCGTGCATCGCGTTCTGGGCGCCCGCCGAGGACCTCGACGAGTGGGAGTCGATGGGCCTTCCCGGCTGGGGCGCGAAGGACGTCTTCCCGCTGTACCGGCGGCTGGAGACCAACGACGGCCCCGGTGAGCACCACGGCCGCAGCGGTCCGGTGACCATCCGCAGCGTCCCGCCGAACGACCCGTGCGGCGTGGCACTGCTGGAAGCGTGCGAGCAGCAGGGCATCCCCACGACGGAGTTCAACTCCGGCACGACGGTGACCCACGGCGCGAACTGGTTCCAGATCAACGCCCGCGAGGACGGGACGCGTTCCTCGTCGTCGGTGTCGTACCTGCACCCGGTCATGGACCGGCCGAACCTGCAGATCCGCACCGGTGCGTGGGCCAAGAAGGTCACCTTCGACGGCACCCGCGCCACGGGCGTGCAGTACCTCGACGAGGACCAGATCCACACGCGCACCGTCACCGCCCGTCGCGAGGTCGTGCTGTCGACGGGTGCGATCGACACCCCGAAGCTGCTCATGCTCTCGGGCATCGGACCGGCGGAGCACCTGCGGGAGTTCGGCGTCGACGTGCTCGTGGATTCCCCCGGCGTCGGCTCCACGCTGCAGGACCACCCCGAGGGCGTCATCAGCTGGGACGCCAAGCAGCCGATGGTCTCGGACTCGACGCAGTGGTGGGAGATCGGCATCTTCACCCGGACCGAGGATGGCCTCGACCGGCCGGATCTGATGTTCCACTACGGCTCGGTGCCGTTCGACATGCACACCGTGCGGCAGGGCTACCCGACGTCGGAGAACGCGTTCTGCCTGACGCCGAACGTCACGCGGGCACGGTCGAGCGGCACGGTGCGGCTGCGCAGCCGCGACTTCCGCGACAAGCCGGCCGTCGACCCGAAGTACTTCACGCATCCGCACGACATGCGCGTGATGACCGAGGGCATCAAGCTGGCGCGCCGGATCGCCGAGCAGCCGGCGATGCGCGACTGGGCGGGCACCGAGCTCTTCCCGGGGCCGGACGTGCGGACCGACGACGAGATCGCCGACTACATCCGGCGCACCCACAACACGGTCTACCACCCCGCGGCGTCCGTCCCGATGGGCGCCGAGGCCGACAAGCCGCTGGACGAGCGGCTGCGGGTGAAGGGCGTGCACGGGCTGCGCGTGGCGGACGCCTCGGCCATGCCGTTCCTCGTGGCGGTGAACCCGAACATCACCACGATGGCCATCGGCGAGAAGTGCTCCGACATGCTCAAGGCCGACAACGCCTGACCACGGGCATCGTCGGCACCGTCTCGCCGCGTCCGGGTGCGTTCCCCCGGTACCCGGCCGCGGCCGAGCCTGCCCGCGTCGCGAACCCCGAGCGCGACGCGGGCACGGCCCGCATCCGAGGCCCCTCCCGGCCGGCGATCCGGGAGGGGCCTCGGATGCAGCAGGCGGTGCCCGGCGAGCGTGCCTGGCAGCAGCTTCGCGCCGGTGCCGTTCGACGCCGAGGCCGAGCCCGCGCGCTTCTACGCCCAGCTCTACGCCCGTGTCCGCGCCGAGGGGCGCAGGCCCCGCAGGCGGCTCGCCGACCTGCAGATCGCGTCCATCGCCGGTGCACACGGCCGGCCACTCGTGACGCGCAACCCGGCCGACTTCACCGGCCTCGCTTCCCTCGTCGAGCCCATCGCGGTGCAACCGACGGGACCCCGTGACCAGGCGCGGGGTGTGACCTGCGCCCGAGATGTCAGCTATCGGCCCGGCAGCCGCGGCGTATCCGCAATACTCCTGCGGTGACCTGGATGATCTGGCTCGTCGGCGGCATCGTGCTGATCGGCGCCGGCGTGGTGAGCGCCTACCTGCCGCGGCTGCGCGCACACGCGGAACGGAAACGCGCGGCCTGGGCGACGGCGAAGGCGGCGATCGCCACCGCCACGGTGAGCCGCGACGCCTGCGCCACCGACGTTCCCGAGGCGCGGCGGCTGCTGGCCGAGGCCGAGGCGCTCGGCGGTGGACCGGACGCCGCACGGACCGCGACCGAACTGGCCGAACGCGCCGACACGCTGTGGCGGGAGGCGCGCGATGGCTGACCGCATCCTCGGCATCGCCCGCTGGGCACTCGCGGGCGTCGCGATCCTGGTCGCGGTCGTCTTCCTCTTCCAGCAGCGGCAGGGCGACATCGACGTCAGCTACGGCGGATCGCCGTCGGTGGACTACAAGGAGGGCGACGCCGGCGAACTGAGCGACCACACCGTGCCCACCACCGAGGAGATGGCTCGGCAGGTGCAGGCCGAGCCGGTGGTGCGCCTGCCGGGAGCGACCGCGACGTGGGACCGGCAGTGGCTGCGCGAGCACGTCGGCACCACGGGCGTCCGGCTGCTGCTTGCCCCTCCCGGTCTGGACAAGCAGGAACGTGAGCGGGTCAGCGCGGTCGCCGAGGACCCCGCCATGGCCGACGCCCCGTTCGAGCTGGTCACGGCCGTCGGCACGAACGTCAGAGGTGGGCCTTACACGGCTGAGCCCGACGACCTCGACGGTTTCCAACGGCAGTTCGCCGCCAACGACGTCACCGGGCTGCTCGCCGCAGTGATCACCGGTATGCGGGACGGCGACGATCCTCCATCACCCCCGGGCCCGACCTGGCGCGAGCCGAGCCCGGCCGAGCTCGACGCCGTGGAGGCCGACCTCGAACGCTACCGGCTGCACGTGGCTGACGGGGCGACCCTGTCGAGGGTGCCCGACAACGTGGGAAACGCCTTCCCCGACACCGAGCCGATGATCGTCGCGCTACCGCAGCAGGCCCGGGACCGGCCCATCCCCGACTACGCGCCGGCCCTGGCCGAACGGTTCCCCGACACCCCGGTCGTGGTGCTGTACGGAAACTATGTCGACTACGCCGGCGCCCACCGCGACCAGTTCTACGAGGTGGCCACCGCCGGCGTCTACGGCATGCTGGGCGCCCGGCTCAGCCGCTTCGACTATCCGCAGGACAACGTCCTGTACGCGTGGTTGAACAAGGTGACCGACATCCGGTACGCGGGTCTGTTCGACCGCCCGTTGCCGTACCAGCCGTTCGACCCGCTGAAGGTCACGCTGCCCGCGCTGCCGTTCGTGTTCGCCGGGTGCGTACTCGGTGTCATCATCCTGTCGGTGACCGCGCTGCGCCGCCGGCCGTCGCACGGCAGGCCGCCGACGGTGCGGTTGGCCGCACTGTCGGCGTTGTCGGTCGAGGTGTCCGGCCTGACCACCGACGCGAGCAATCCGTCGCTGACTCGCGCGATCTCCCATCTCGACGCGGCGAGGGAACAGGAAGGATCCGCCGCGGGCAGGCGGGCCGCCCACGAGCTCCTCGACAAGGCCGAGCACGAGCTGGCCGAGACGGCGCAGCTGATCGGGCGCAGTGACTACGAGCCGCGGCACTACACCGCAGGCTGGGGAGTGTGATCGGCGATGACCGTGTTCAAGAAGCCGTTCGCACTGGCCGTGCTCGTCGCCGTCGCGTTCGCGGCCTGGGCGGCGATCACCGGCGGGCTCTTCGACGGCCCCGTCGCGAGCAAACTCCGCGGCTCGTCGGTCTACGCCGCGGAGGACTACGACTTCGACCGGGACGCGGCGGCGCAGGTGATCGGCAACCGCAAGCTCACCGTCGGGTTCCTCTCCCCCGGCGACGACGCGAGCGAGGTGTGCGACGACGTGGCCGGCGCCGCCGACGGCACCCTGTTCGTCGCCATGACCAGGGACGGCGGCGATTGGTCGACCTACGGGTGCAGCCACCACGACACCGACGACATCGGCCAGGCCATGGTCGCCGAGACGGTCATCACCCGCGGCACCGGCATGTTCGTCGACCGGCCCGTCGAGACGTTGAAGGTCATGGTCGTCAACTTCGACCAGCTCGTCCGAGCCGGGAACGTGCCCGACGGCCCACGGACGATCGATCCGCCCCTGCCTCGCTACCTGCTGGCCGGCGCGTTGCTTGCTGCCGTCGCGGTGGGCTCGGCGGTGGCTTACGCGGTCGCGCGCGCGATCGGCAAGCGGGCGGCGGGCCGCCGGATCGAGGCCGAATCCGGCGACGACGCCCGCAGCGTGCTCAACGCCGAGACCGGGGCCGTTTCCCGGACGATCATCGACCTGGACAAGGCCTACGCACGTGCGGCCCGTGGATCGGCGACGCCGCAGCGGAACTTCGTCACCCGCTATCGCCGCCTGATCGACGAGTACGTCGCGCTCACCCGCGAGGTCGCGGCAGCGGGCGCCGACGATCTCGATCCCCTCGTCGAACGGGCACGCGGACTGCACCGGAAGGCCACCCGGCTGGAGGACGAGGCTCGCAGCGTGCGCGCGACGTGATCGTGTCCGGCACGCGGGATCCGAGGAGCCGGCGGCCGGGCAAGTTCGCGCAGGACTACGCCTCTCGGCCGTCGGGGCGCAGGCCTCGGCCGTCGGGGCACGCCGGGTGCGTCACTGGTCGCTGATCACTGGTCGCTGGTCAGCGGCACGAATGCGACGGGCATGAGGCGCTCCCGCCGCCCGTCGCGCACCCGGACGAGCTGCCCGGCGCCCCCGGTTCCCACCGGGCAGACCAGCCTGCCACCGGGGGCGAGCTGGTCGAGCAACGCACGAGGGATGTCGGCTGCCATGGC
Organism: Prauserella sediminis; assembly: GCF_014195435.1. Taxonomy (NCBI): domain Bacteria; kingdom Bacillati; phylum Actinomycetota; class Actinomycetes; order Pseudonocardiales; family Pseudonocardiaceae; genus Prauserella; species Prauserella sediminis. The sequence goes on from NZ_JACIBS010000001.1 coordinate 684,028, forward strand.
CGCCACGGAGACGGCATCGAACGGGGCCCGGTCAGGGGCACCGCGAGTGCCGTCGGCGTTGCGGACCTCGACGTTGTCGCGCCCGAGTTCGGCGAGCAGCTCGCGCGCGCGAGCGGCCAGCGTCGATTCCCGCTCGATGGCCACGACCCGCCCGGCACACAGCGACAACACGGCCGCGGCGTATCCCGTTCCCGCGCCCACTTCCAGCACCTCGTCGTCGGGATCGAGGTCCAGCGCTGCCGCCATCCGGGCCACCATGTGCGGCGCCGAGATCGTCTGGCCCGCGCCGATCGGCAGCGGGTGCTCGTCGTAGGCTTCGCCCGCGTGGTCCGGGTGCACGAACCGCTCGCGGGGAACCACGGCCATGGCATCTAGCACCCGCGCATCCGTGATCCCGGAACGCCGCACCCGCGCGACCATGGCCTCACGTTGCTGTTTCGTGCTCGTTCCGGGGCAACTCGACGTGGCCACGTCGACTCCTCAGCGTGTCCGCGCGAGCCGCTGTTCGAGCTGTGCCTTGGTCATCTTCGAGCGGCCACGGATGCCGTGTCGTTTGGCGTCGGCGTACAACTGTGCCTTGGTACGGCCGCCAGGTCCGGAGCGGTTTCCGGACCGCAGACCACCACGTCGCGGCGCGGAGATGTCCTCGGTCGAGGTTGCGCTCCGCTCGTCGGCCTCCCCGCTGCGCGCGCGTTGCTTGTTGACCGTGCGGGCCGCGATCTCCTCCGCACGTTCCCGTCCGACCCCGCGACTCTCCTGGGAGGCTTCGATGTGTTCGTACTGGCGCTCGGCCTTCGCGCTCCACTCCTGCTCTCGCGGATTCCGTTGCTGCCGCCGAGGCGTCTGGCGTGGCATGGACTCACCATTCCCTTCGCCGATGCGTGTCGCGTCACCCGTGGCCTACCCTGCGACTCCAGGGTCGAATCACCCCTCGCCAGCGCGCGGTGTCACCGCTCGGCGGCCCGGTCGGCGGAACCGCCCGTCGGGGCCGTGGCCGCACCCGGCCACGGCCCCGAGCGAGGGAGCCTCAGCTGCGCGCGTCGACTCCGAGCGCGTCGATCACGGCGAAGAAGATCTCGGTGTTGTCCAGCACGCCGTTGAAGCGGGCCGCTCCCGGGCCTGAGGCGCACACGCTGACGTCCTCGACGGTGTGCACGCAGTTCGTCTCCTCACCCGGCAGGTTGCCGACCTGCAGCTCCCCGCCGGGGTCACGATCCGGGTTGTCGACGGCCTTCCCGCTGTCCTCGTCGGTCAGCGCCGGCTCGGCGAAAGTGTGATTGTGCTGGAAGTCGTCGGTGTGGTCGGGATGGTTGGACCAGCCGAAGAACAGCTGCACGTCGGGATTCGGGTCGTCGGGGAACCCGTCGCCGTCCTCGTCCGAGTAGGTCGGGTAGTCGGCGTCGCCGTAGACACCGTTCCCGTCTCGGCCCTCCGCGTCGCGGCGGTCGTGGGTGCCGACGATGCTCATCGAGTGGTTGTGGTCGGCGGTCACCACGATGAGCGTGTCGTCGCGCCCCTCGGCCCACTTCTTGGCGACTCCGACGGCCTGATCGAGCTCGATCGCGTCGTACACGGCACGCGGGCCGTCGAGCGGGTGCTCCATCTTGTCGATCGAGGCGCCCTCCACCATCAGGAAGAAACCGTCCTCGGAATCCTCGAGCACCGCGAGCGCGGACTCGGTCATCTCCATCAGTGTGGGCTGGTCGTCCCACTCGCCGAGCACCTCGGGCTTCTTGTCGTGCTTGCGGTCGAGGTAGACGTTCATGTTCTCGTGGTGGAACGTGCCGAGCAGCTTCTCCGGCGCCTTGCCCCGGACCGCGCGCGTCAGTTCGGCGCTCGTGCTGACGTGCGTGAAGCCCTGGTCGGCGAACTCCTTCACGAGGTCGCGGTCGTCGTCGCGTTCCGAGTTCTCGTGCGACTGCGGCAGCAGGGAAGCCAGACCGCCGCCCAGCAGCACCGTCGGCTGCTGCGCCTCGCGCAGCGACTGGTCCATGATCTCCTGGTACTCGGACCGGCGGCGCGTGTGCGCGAACACCGCGGCGGGCGTGGCGTCCTGGATCTCCGCGGTGGTCACGACGCCGATCTTCATGTCACGGACGCGTTTCAGCAGTTCCGCCATCGTCTCGACCCGCGGGTGCTTGTTGGGGTCGGGCTCACTGCTCTCGTAGACGCCCATCGCGTTCACCGACGACTTGTGCCCGCACATGTACGCCGACATCGAGTTCGCGGAGTCGGTCGCCAGTGCGTCCATTCCGGACGTCGTCACCAGCCCGCGGTAATCCATACGGTCCATTTCGAGCAGACCGTGGTACTTGCCTTCGGTCAGGCCCTTCGACAGGATCCGGGCCGCCGTCACCGCGGGCTGGCCCATACCGTCGCCGAGGAAGAAGATCACGTTTCTGGCCCTCGCGGCCGGAGCCTCGGCCAGGACGACCTCGTGGCCGACCTCGTCCTTCGACGTCCGGTTCCCCGACCGCACCTTCGCCTCGACGGTGTAGTCACCGGGTTCGGGATAGTGCAGACCACGGTAGGTGATCTCGAGGCTGTCGTCGGCGGAACTGGTCCGCTCCGGTTCACCGACGAGGACCTCCGCCGGGCCGTTCGGCCCCTTTACGCGGATGTCGATGCGTGCCGTCTCCGGGTCGACACCCACAGCCTCGACCCGGAGGTCGAACTTGGCACCCGCGAGGAACTTGGCCCGGTGGATCGGCAGGACGGTGATCTCGGCGGTGTCGGGCTTGCCCCTCCGGCGCGGGCGCGTGCGCTGGGTCAGCGCGTGTGGGTCGGCGGCCTTCAGCGGGCCCACCGGGGTGCGACTCGCGACCGCGCCGGCCTGGACAGCGGCGGGCTGCGCCGCGGCGGGCTGCGCACCCAGACCGACGATCGCCGCCGCGGCGGCGCCCCCGCCACCGGCCGCCTGCAGCAGTGTTCGCCGGCTCATGCCGCCCTGTCCGTCCTTCTTGGTCATATGTCTCGTCCTTCGCGCCTGTCGTGGCATCGGTCGGCCACGGCCTGGAATGGGTTCGTCTCCCACTCCAGACGCCGACTTCCTCGATCCACTGAATGAAAAGTGACGCGACGGGGTACGAAAGCGCAAAAACTATCGATACGACACAAATGCCATATACGAACCTTTGTTTCATTCAGAAAGGATGTTGACGCAGGCCGCGGTGGGTGGGAACGCGGCCCGCGCCTTGACCCGGAACACCCCCGAACACCGGGGTCACAGGAACACCGGGGTCACAGGGCGAAGAAGTCCCCCACTACGTGTCCGCCGCCGCGAGCGGCGACCTCGTCGTGAACCCAGCCGCCGACCGCGACGTCCAGCACCCCCAGACCGAACGGCGAGAAGATCGTCGCCTTCCCCGCCTCCCGTGACAGACCGCCGCGCACGACGTCGGCGATCGTGCCGTGGACGAACTCCCGGTGTCCGACCTGCTGCTCGGCGAGGTGCAGCGACGTCTGTTCGCGCACGGCGTGGTCGACGTCGTCGGTGACGTTCGTGGCGGCGAGCACGAGCTCGGGCGCGAAATCGCGCAGCGAGAGGTGCAGCACGACCGGAGCGTCGGCCAGCAGTGCGGGATCGGCCAGGTGTGGCGTCCCTGCCACAGTGGCGACGACGACGAGGTCCGCACCGGCGAACGCATCGGCGACGTCGTCGACGACGGTCACCGGTGCGGCCGGCCCGTCGGCGGCCAGTGTCACCGCGAACGCCTCGGCGTTGCGGCGGTCGATGTCGTACAGCGCGAACTCGCCGACGTCCCAGGACAGATCACGCAGGAACATCCGCACGTGGTCGCTGATCAACCCCGTGCCGACGAATCCGACCCTGCCCACCCGCCGCTGGCCGAGCAGTTCCTGCGCACCCAGCACCGCGGACGCCGCCGTGCGCGTCGCGGAGATGAGCGACGCCTCCAGCAGGGCGTACGGGTAGCCGGTGTCGTAGTCGTTGAGCACCATCACCGCCGATGCCCGGGGAAAGCCGTGGGCGACGTTGCCCGGGTAACTGGCGATCCACTTGATGCCGGATCGCGGGCCGGCCCCGCCGCCGGAGGAGGCAGACCCGCCGGAGTCAGGCCCGGAGGAGTCAGGCCCGGAGGAGTCAGGCCCTCCGGAGTCGGCCCCGCTGGAGCCAGGCTCGTCGGAGTCGCCTCGGCCGGAGCCGGCGTCGAGGAACGCGGGCAGCGCGATGATCCGGTCCCGCGGCCGGTCGGGGAACCGCAGGAAGCTGGAGTGCGGATTGGCGCTCGCGCCGTCGGCGTGCGCCAGGTAGGCGTCGCGGACGGCCTCAAGCGCGCCTTCACGGTTCCCCTCGATCGTCGCGATCACGTCCCCGGCACCAATGACGCGCAACCCTTCGGGCGGCGCGGGTGCGGTCTGCGTGAGCGGCTGTTCGGACACGTGCGGTCCTCCTTCTCGTCGGTCGGGATGCGGCCGGCAGTCATCCTGCCCTGACTCCGGCGGGCCACTGCGAGGAGGCGAGACCGAACCGGCGCCGGGACTCAGTGACCGCCGGACTGCTGCCGGTGTCCCTCGATGGCGAGCCGGGCGGCGGCGACGGATTTGCGCACCACCAGCTCGGGTGCGTAGCCGTGTTTCGAGAACACCCCGTCGAGCCAGAACATGCCGTAGCCGTGCGCCTGGGTGAACAGCTGCTCCATGAGCTCGAGCGCACTCTCGGGCCGATCCGACACCGCCAGGCACAGCATGAGGAACTGGTCCGTCAGGCGCCGGGTCTGGTCACTCAGTTCCGGGTATTCGCGAGCCTGCAGCCGATCGGCGTAGATGACGTTCATCCCCGCACGTCGTTCGATGACGTACTCGGTATAGGCGCCCGCCGCCGCGGAGAGCGCGTCCGCCGGATCCGACACGCCCTCGGCGGCCGCGGCGACCCGGTCCGCGAGCTGGCTCGCGACGGCCGTGGCGACGGCGGCGAGCAGACTCTCCCGCTCGGGAAAGTGCCGGTACGGGGCGCCGGGACTGACCTGTGCCCGCCGAGCCACCTCGGCCACCGAGAACCCGCCGAACCCCTGCTCGGCGATCAGGTCGAGCGCGACCCGCACGAGTTCGTCGCGCAGCTCGCCGCGGCGATACCGGTCGCCCATGGCCTGGATCACATCTCTCGGTCGGAATATGTAAGAGCCCTCTCACGTCGTTGTGTAAGAGGCCTCTTACAACAGGGCACGTGATCGATTATCGCAGGAGTTCTGATGAGCACAACGACGCACGCCATCGCTGCACCGGGCCCGGGCGCACCGCTCGAGCAGACGACGATCCAGCGGCGTGACCTGCGCCCCGACGACGTCCTGATCGACATCGCCTACGCAGGCATCTGCCACAGCGACATCCACCAGGCACGTGGCGAATGGGGCGAAGCGATCTTCCCGATGGTGCCGGGGCACGAGATCGCGGGCACGGTCGCCGCGGTGGGATCCGCCGTGACCGACTACCGGGTCGGCGACCGGGTCGGCGTCGGCTGCATGGTGGACTCGTGCGGCGAGTGCGAGTACTGCCGCGCCGACACCGAGCAGTTCTGCGTCAAGGGCAACGTCCAGACCTACAACGGCGTCGGCTTCGACGGCGAGAACACCTACGGCGGCTACAGCAAGCAGGTCGTGGTCAGGGACGCCTTCGTGTGCGGCATCCCGGACGGCATCGGTCTCGATGTCGCCGCTCCGCTGCTCTGCGCGGGCATCACCACCTACTCGCCGCTGCGCCAGTGGGGCGCAGGTCCCGGCAAGAAGGTCGCGGTCGTGGGCCTCGGCGGCCTCGGCCACATGGCCGTGAAGCTGGCGGCCGCGATGGGTGCCGAGGTGACGGTGCTGAGCCAGAGCCTGAAGAAGCAGGAGGACGGCAAGCGACTCGGCGCGACCGAGTACTACGCCACCGCCGACGAGACGACCTTCGACATCCTGCGCGGCCGGTTCGACCTGATCCTCAACACCGTGTCGGCGCAGATCCCCGTCGACGCCTACCTCGGCCTGCTGCGGGTCGGCGGCGCGATGGTCAACGTCGGCGCGCCCGGTGAGCCGTTGTCCTACAACGCGTTCTCGCTGATCGCGGGCAACAAGGCACTGGCGGGTTCGATGATCGGCGGCATCGCGGAAACCCAGGAGATGTTGAACTTCTGCGCCGAGCACGGCATCGGCTCCGACATCGAGACGATCTCGGCGGCGGACGTCAACACCGCCTACGAACGCGTGGCGGCCAGCGACGTGCGCTACCGCTTCGTGATCGACACCGCCACGATCGGCGCCTGATCGCACCCACCGGCACCCGAAGGTCCACCACCGGACCTCCGGGTGCCGGCGAAATCGGGGCGAACCGCCCCGGCCGCGTCCACAACGGACGACGACGGCCCGTGCCGCACATCACCCGCCCGGCCGGGCACCGGGCGGCTATAGGGTGCCCGGCGTGAGTACCACCGGGCCGGGAGCCGACGTGAACGAGGACGTGGACGACAGCGAGCTCGAAGCGCAGGCCCCTGCGGAGACGACGACCGGCGCCGGCCCGCTGCGGCGGCTGACGCGCGGCATCGGCCCCGCCACGACCGCCGTGACGTGCTACGTCGCCGCCATGGCGCTGTCGTGGCTGCTGATCGACCTCGCCGACCTCAACCCGCTCACCCTTCGCGGCGCGGTCGCCCCGGTCGCCGTCGGAGCGGTGATCGCCGTCGTCGCGATCGCCCTCGCAGCGCGCTTCGCCTCCGACCGGCTCGCGGGTGCGGTCGCGGGACTGTACGCGGGCTGGATCGGCCTGGTGCTCATGAACGCGCTGCACGGGACGCCGTTCGGCCACAACGAGCTGCACAACTGGGACACCATCCGGATGTCCGCGCTGGCGAACCGGCTGACCACCACGTGGGGCAGCACCGACGCGTTCCTGCCGGGGCTGCCCTCGGAATACCCGGTGCTGTACCCGTGGCTGGTCGCGCGGGCCTCCGAACTGCTCGGCAGGCCCACCTGGACCCTGGTCGGGGACATGGAGGTGCTGTTCATCTCCGCCTCGGCGCTGGTGGCCTTCCTGCTGTGGCGCCGCCTCACGAGCTCACCCGCGGCCCTGGCCATGGCCGCGGTCACCCCGGTCGTGTTCATGCACGGTCACAAGAGCTACGAGATCCTCACCCTCGCCGTGTTCGTGCCGTGGGCGCTGGCCACCTTCACGGGCCTGCCGCGCAACCGGGGCGGCCTGCACTGGCTGCCCGCCGGCGTCATCGGGGGGCTGTTCGTCTGCGCCTACACCGGCTATCTGATGTTCGGGGTGATCGGCGGGCTGGCGATCATCGCCGCGCGGTTGCTGCGGCCGAACCGGGGACCGTACCTGCGTCACCTTCTCGGTGTGCTGGTCACCGCGGTCGTCGTCTCCTCCTGGTACGTCGTCCCGCTGGCATGGGCGTACCTCACCCGGACACGCAACGTCGTCGCCGACACCTACCCGAACGCCGTGATCGGCGAGGACCCGGTGCCCCTGCCGTTCCTGGAGGTCACCCCGATCGGACTGCTCGCCCTCGCGGGGCTGTTCGGCGTGTGCTGGTACCTCACCCGGGAATGGTGGGCACAACCCATGCTGCTGCTGGTCGGCGGCATCTACCTGTACTGGGCCGTGTACATGACCCAGCTGGTGAACAACGGACACACCGGGTTCCTCGTGAAGACACCGCGCATGGTGACCATGGTGCTGGTGACGGCGGGCGTACTCACGCTCGTGCGCGCCGCGAAACCCGTGGCAGCCAAGCTCCGGCTCACCCCGCCGCGCAGTGTGGGCATCGCGGCACTGGCGGTGCTGCTGGTGTCGTCTGGACTTCTGGCCTGGGACAAGTGGACCCCTGGCAACCCCAAGGGCTTCGCCGACGCCGAACCGTACGTGCCGCATTCCGACGTCGAGCCGAACCCCGCACTGCGCGCCCACATGGAGCCGGGGCCCGACGGCCGGCGTTCCGACTTCATCCCGTCCGACCTGGTGGCACCGCAGCTGCCCGCGGACCGCATCGCCGCCGAGGTCGAAGCGCGACTGGGTGCCGACGCGAGGCCGATGTCGCTGTCGACCGACATGCGGCTCTACGCCTACGAGCTCTGGTGGGGCTATCTGCAGCGCGGGCACTACTCGGCGAACAGCCTCATGCGGTACACCGAACGGTCCGCCGAACTCGACGAGCTCGCCGCCATCGACGATCCGCGGCGGTTCGCGGCCGCGTCGGCAAACACCCGGTTCGGCGTCATCGACGTGTTCGTGCTGCGGAAGGACGAGGGCGGCTGGCACTTCGACAACCGCATCACCTTCGATCCCGCGTCCTTCCGCGGCGACGCGTTCGACGTCGTGGACGACCTCCCCGGAGGCTTCGTGCTCGCCGTTCGGACCCCGTGAGGCTGCGCCGTCACTCGAGCAGCGCCGTCACTCGAGCAGCGCCGTCACTCGAGCAGCGCCGTCACCGGAGCAGCGCCGTCACCGGAGCAGTGGCGTCACCGGAGCAGTGGCGTCACTCGAGCAGCCCCATCACGCCCGGCAGCCCGAGCGACAGCGCGGGAACGAACGTGACGGCCAACAGCACCAGGATGAGCCCGGCGAAGTACGGCAGCAGCTTCGGCACGACCTGCTCGATCGACACCCCGCTCACGCCGGTCCCGACGAACAGGACCGACCCCACCGGTGGCGTCATGGTGCCGATGCACATCGCGAGGATGAGCACCATGCCGAAGTGGACCGGGTCCATGCCGAGTTCCTCGGAGATCGGCAGCAGGATGGGCGTGAAGATGAGGATCGCCGGCGTGATGTCCATGAACGTGCCGACCACCAGCAGCACGAGGAGCATCAGCAGCAGGATGACCGTCTTCGAGTCCGCGACCGCCAGCAGCGTGTCCGTGATCGCACCCGGGATACCGGTGTAGGCCATCACCCAGGACATGCCCGCGGACGCGGCGATGAGGAACATGACGATGCCGGTCGCGGTGACCGTGCGCGTCACGACGTCCTTGAAGTCCCGCCACGACATGCTGCGGTACGCCAGCGCCAGCACCATGGTGTACAGCACCGCGATGCCCGCACCCTCCGTCGCGGTGAAGACACCGAACACGATGCCGCCCACCACGACCACGATCAGCAGTAGTCCCGGCACCGCCCGGAGCAGCACCCGCGCGGCCTCCGCCATCCCGACGCGGCCGAGTTTCGGGTATCCCTTCCGCCGCGTGAACACGTACGCGATCGCCATGATCACGAGACCCATGAGGATGCCCGGTACGTACCCGGCCATGAACAGCGCCGACACGGACACCCCGCCCGCGACGGTCGAGTAGACGATCGCGGCCGTCGTCGGCGGGATGAGCAGCCCGGTCGGGGCCGATGCGACGTTCACCGCGGCCCCGAACGCCGGGTCGTAGCCCGCTTCCTTCTGCCGGTCGTGCAGCGTGCTGCCCACCGCTGCGGCCGACGCGACGGCCGAACCGGACAGCGAACCGAACAGCGTGTTGGCCAGCACGTTGGTGTGCGCGAGCGCACCGGGCACCCGGCCCACCGCCACGAGTGCGAGGTCGACGAGCCTGCGGGCGATGCCGCCGGTGTTCATGATGTTGCCCGCGAAGATGAACAGCGGGACGGCCAGCAACGAGAAGCTCTCGATGCCGACGTTCATCTGCTGGCCGACGATGTAGGTGGCGTCGTCCCACGGCAGGAACATCAGTGCGGTCACGAACGAGGCGACGCCGAGCGAGATCGAGATCGGCACGCCGGAGAACAGCAGGATGAAGAAGGCGCCGAACAGGATGGCGGCGGCGGTCAGAGCGCCCATCAGTCTGTCCTCTCCGTCTCGATCGAGACCTCACCGGTGAGGTCCTCCCAGATGTTGAGCACCTGCGCGAACACGATCGCGGCACCGGCGACGGGCCCGATCGTGTAGACCAGTCCGCGGGAGATCCCCAGCAGCGCCGAATAGTTCGTGGCCGCGCTCAGCGCCAGCATGGTGCCGCCGACCACCAGCACGACGACGGCGAACACCAACACGAGGACGTCCGTGCCGATGATCAGCGCGCGCCGCACCGACGGTGTGAACTTGTCCCGTAGGAACAGCAGCGACATGTGCTTGCGATGCAGGAAGGCGTACGCGGCGCTGATCAGCGAGGTCCAGATGAGCGCGTAGCGCACGAGCTCCTCGGTGAAGGCCGCGGGCGTTCCCAGCACGTAGCGGGTGAACACCTGGTACAGCACCAGCAGGGTCATGATGACGAGCAGGGCGCCTGCGAAGGCGGCGAGAACGCCGCCGAGCACCCGCCGCACTCGGTTCAGGCGATCGCGTGTAGTCATACCGAACCTCAGTTCCTTCCCGACTCGATGACGGAGAGGAGCTGCGCGACCTCGGGATACTCCTCGGCGTACCGGCCGACGACCGGCCGGGTGGCCTTGCGGAAGGCCTCGGTGTCGACGTCGTCGACGAACCGGACGCCCATCTCCTTCGCGTCGACGATCGACTGCTCGATGCTCTCCGCCCAGGCGACCTTCTGCCGCTCGGTCGAGGCGCGGGCGGCCTCGGTGAGCAGTTTCTCGTCGGCCGCGTCGAGCCGGTCCCACGTCTCCGTGCCGATCACGAGGATGTCCGGGATCCAGGTGTGCTCGGTCATCGAGAAGACCTTGGACACCTCGCCGTGCGCGCTCTCCGTCAGCACCGTCTCGTTGCTCTCGGCACCGTCGATCAGGCCGGTCTGCAGCGAGGTGTAGGTGTCGCCGAAGGCCATCACGACCGGTGCCGCTCCCAGCGCGCCGACGAAGTCTGTCTGGGACCGCATGTCCTGCACTCGGGTCTTCAGCCCCCGCAGATCCTCCGGCTTCCGCACCGGCGTGCCCCGCGTGTAGAACGAGCGCGCGCCCGAGCTGTAGTACGTGAGGCCGAGGAATCCCTTGTCGGCGGTCGAGCGGAAGTGATCCGCCATCTCCGGGGAGTCCATCACCTCGTAGAACTCCCGCTCGGAGTTGAAGATGTAGGGCAGGCCGAAGGTGTGATATCCGGGGTCGTAGGTCGCCAGCCCCGGCGCGCTGACACGCGTCATGTCGACGATGCCCTCGTGGAGCTGACCGAGCACGTCCGGTTCGTCGCCCAGCTGGCCGTTGCCGTAGATCTTCACCACGATCCGGCCGCCACTGCGCCGCTCGACGTCCTCCGCGAACGAGTCGAGCGCCTGGGAGGTGACGTGGTCGTCGCCGAGGTTGTTAGCCAGGGTCAGCACCAGCGGGTTCTCCGGTGTCGCCTCGGCACTCGTCCGCGCACCCGACGCGGGCGCGCACGCGCCCACGGCCGCGACGAGGATCAGGGCGACAATGCCGCTGATCAGTCGGTTCCTCATGCGTGCCTTCCTCACATGCCGATCATGTCGACGGGCTCGAACGAGATGTCGACGGTGAGATCACCGCCGGGGTCGGGGGTCTTGATCAACACCGATCCGAGTCCGATGTCGTAGTGCCAGCCCGCGTCGGCGGCATCGAACCGGCCACGATGCAGGTACTGCGGGAGGCGCTGGCCGTCGAGGTCGACCCGGTGCGGACACTGCCCGGGCCGAACGACGTCGAACAGCAGCCGCTGGACGGAGCTGCGGTACTCGCCGCGCCGGGACAGCTGAAGCTGCACCCGCTCCCCTGCGCTCATGCGGACCTGCGTCTCGCGGAACTCGCCGTGTTCGTGAGCCCGGGTGAGACCGTCGTCCTCGTAGAGCGTGAAGCGGCCGTCCCGGTCAGGGACGCAGATCAGCCGCAGGTCCGTCACCTCGTCGCGGGTGAGACTGTCCACCCGGTTCTCCGCGAGCGGCACGATACCGCCGCCGCGCAGCAGCAACGGGATCGAGCCGAGGTCCACCGGCTTCGTCACGACCCCGCCACCCTCGTGGCGCTCGCGGGTCCAGAAGTCGTAGAACGTCTCTCCCGCGGGCAGGCGCACGGTGCGCGTGCGGGCTCCTTGCTCGAGCACGTTCGCGACGAGCAGCGAGTCGCCGAGCATGAAGTCCTCGAAGACCTCGTCGACGTCCGGATCGTGCTGAAAGGCGCTGACCAGTGGCTCCATGATCGGCTCAGCTGTGTCCGCCGCCCGTGCCGTGAGCGAGTACAGGTACGGCAGCAACCGGTAACGCAGCCGGATGGCGTCCCGGACGTAGTGCGTGTGGTCGGGGTACATCCACGGCTCGGTCACCGTGTTGTCGGAGTTGACCGAGTGGATCGAGAACCGCGGCTGGAACGCGCCGTGCTGCACCCAGCGAACCAACAGCTCCGGGTCCGGCGCGGGCCCGTGGAACCCGCCGATGTCACAGCCGTGGTGGGGGAAGCCGGACAGGCCCATCCCGAGGATCGTGGCGACGTTGTGCCGCAACGACTCCCACGAGGTGGAGTTGTCGCCCGCCCAGCTCTGGGCGTAGCGCTGGATGCCGGCGTGACCGGAACGGCACACGATGTAGGGGCGGGCGTCCGGAGCCGTCTCGGCCACGGCGTCGCGGGTCACGTGGCACATGAGGTTCGACATGACGCTGCGCAGCCTGCCGATCGTCGCGCCTGCGCCCTCGAAGTCCACCCGGGAATCGGTGTCGACGATGCCGTCGTACTCGCAGTTGTCGTTCCACACCGACGTGGTGCCCTTGGCGAGCACCGCCTCGGTGAGCCATCGCCGCCACGCCTCCCGTGCGGCGGGCTTGGTGAAGTCGACGAACCGACCGGGCCCGCCCCACCAGGCGCCGACCGCCGGCCCCTCGCCGTGGGCCGCGGCCGCATCGGCGCTGCGGGCGACGAAGACGTCCTCGCCTCGGAACTGCTCAAGGTCGGGGTGGACGTCGAGGACAGCGGGCTTGACGTTCGGCGACACCGTGATGCCGCGCTCGGCCATCGCGGCGAAGAAGCCCTCCGGGTCGGGGAACCGGCGCTCGTTCCACGTGAAGACACACCGCTTCGGCCCGGCCTCGGTGTCCTGGGTGGTGTAGCCGGACGAGAGCTGGAAGCCGTCGACGGGAATGCCCTCTTCCCTGGCGACGTCGATGAAATCGGTGATCGCCGTGTCGCTGTCGGAGTCCACTTCGGAGTAGTACATCGACGAGGCCAGGTAGCCCAGCGCGTACTTGGGCAGCAACGGCGGCCTGCCGGTCAGCATCGTGTAGCGCCGCACCACGTCCCGCATGCCGGGGCCGGCGATCAGGAAGAGGTCGATGTCGCCGCCGTCGGCACGGTAACGGCTGTGCGGGGGCCAGTAATTGCTCCGCTGCCTGCCGAGATCGAACTCGCAGTCGTGGGTGTTGTGGTAGAAGTACCCGACCGCTTTCCGGTTCTCCCGGTTCAGCTTGAGATAGAACGGGATGTGCTTGTACAGCGGGTCGGTTTCGCGCGGGTCGTAACCGAGCGCGTCCTTCGGGCTCATCGTGATGAGCTTCTGCGCCTTGTTCAACGGGCCCGTGGTCTCACCGAAACCGTAGAACGCGTCGCCCGCGGAGATCTCGCTCGTGTGGCTGCGGCGGCCGTTCCCGTCGGCCAGATACCCCAGGCCGACGACATCGGAATGCAGCAACGTGCCCTCGTGGTCGTGGACGCGGATCCGGAACGGTTCCTTCTCGATGTCCACCCGCAGGTTCCCGCCGGTCATCCGGACGAGGTCGCCGAGGTCGTCGAGCTCGAACGACGACGGACTCACCCGGGTGCGCTCGGCACCGAAGAACTCGTCGAGCCGGTCCGGCCACGCCGTCGTCGTGAGCGTGTACGACTCCTCGGCGAAGTCGCCGTCGAAACCGGCGCGAATACGCAGAATGCCGTCGGCCACGATGACGAGCCGGATCTCGACACCGTCGGTGTGGATCCTGACCTGGTCATCGGCCCGCTGCACTCGCTCGACTCGTGATGTGACACGCACGGGAACTTCTCTCGATCCGACGAATTGCTTACTGTCCGGGAGACGACGCCTGCACCTGTTCCGACGCGGAAACGACGGGGTGCGGGCGCGACTCACCAATCATGAACGGTTCCGTCCCTGAGCCGGTTCACCGGCAGGTACGCCCGCTCGTACGGGTACTGCGCGGCCAGCTCCTCGTCGACGTGGATACCGAGGCCGGGCTCCTCACCGGGCCGCAGACCGCCGCCGGCGAACTCGTACGTCGGACCGAAGACCTCCCTGGTCTGTTCACTGTGGACCATGTACTCCTGGATGCCGAAGTTGTGCAGTGCCAGGCCGAGGTGCACCGCGGCGGCCAGTCCGACCGGCGAGACATCCGTCGGGCCGTGCATACCGGACTTGACCTGGTACATCGCCGCGTAGTCCATGATCCGGCGCACGCTCGTGATACCGCCCGCGTGCGTGACCGGTGAGCGCACGTAGTCGATGAGCTGCTCGCGGATCAGGTGCTGGTAGTCCCAGACGGAGTTGAACACCTCGCCGATCGCCAGCGGCGTCGTGGTGTGGTGGCGCACCCAGCGCAGCGCCTCCTGATTCTCGGCGGGTGTGACGTCCTCGAGCCAGAACAGGTCGTAGGGCTCCAGCGACTTGCCGAGCTTGGCGGCCTGGATCGGGGTCAGCCGGTGGTGCGCGTCGTGCAGCAGCGCGATGTCCTCGCCGAACTCGCCGCGGACCGCCTCGAACACCGACGGCACGTGCCGCAGATAGGCGCGGGTGTCCCAGGTCTCCTCGGCGGGCAGCGCCGAGCGGCGGGCCGGCTCGTAGTCGTACCGGCTGTCGCTGCCGGCACCGCCGACCGAGGCGGCCGCACTGGAGGCGACGCCGTACACCGAGTCCAGGCCCGGCACTCCGGTCTGGATGCGGATCGCGCGGAATCCCTCGTCGAGGTGCTTGCGGATCGAGTCGAACAGCTCGGGGATGTCCTTGCCGCTGGCGTGCCCGTAGACCAGGCACCGCTCCCGGCTGGCCCCGCCGAGCAGCTGGTACAGCGGCAGCCCGGCGACCTTGGCCTTGATGTCCCACAGCGCGGTGTCCACGGCGGCGATGGCTGCCATCGTCACCGGGCCGCGCCGCCAGTACGCGCCCCGATACAGGTACTGCCAGGTGTCCTCGATGGCGTGCGCGTCGCGCCCGGCCAGCAGCGGCACGACGTGGTCGGTGAGATAGGCGGCCACGGCCAGTTCCCGGCCGTTCAGCGTGCCGTCGCCGTAGCCGACCACCCCGTCATCCGTGGTGATCTTGAGCGTGACGAAGTTGCGCCCAGGGCTGGTGACGATGACATCCGCGCGCTCGATGAGCACTGGTCCTCCTTGACTCCATACGACGAGTGGCCGCCGGGCCCGCCGTGCGCACACGGCCGGCGAGCGTGACCGGGGGCTCGCGATCGGTTCAACGTAAGAGCGACCCCGTAGACTGACAATCAGTTGCCATTTGTTGCCGCCAGGCTCGACCGTCGCGGAGGTACCAGCAGTGACCGCGCCCAGGCCGACGATCTACGACGTGGCCCGGCACTGCGGGGTCGCGGCGTCGACCGTGTCCCGCACCTTCTCCCACCCCAGTCGGGTCAACCCCGCCACCCGCGAGAAGGTGCAGGCCGCCGCCGACGAGATCGGCTACGTGCCGCGCCCCCTCGCCCGCGCGGAGGCGCCAGGACGGGCGCGGACGATGACGCTGGTCGTCACCGACATCGCCAACCCGTACTACGCACCGCTGATCAAGGCCGCCCAGGCCCAGGCACTGGCGGGCGACTACACGCTCGCCCTGACCGACAGCGACGAGTCACCCCGGGTCGAGGTCAGCAACCTGCGGCAACTGCTGGCGACCACCAGCGGCGCGATCCTGGCCACTTCGCGACTGTCCGACGACGTCATCCGACAGCTCGCCCAGCACCGCCCGCTCGCGATCGTCAACCGCGAGATCGACGGCATCCCCAGCCTCGTCGTCGACACCGCGGGCGGCATGCGCAAAGCCGTCCGCCACCTGGCCGCCATCGGTCATCGCCGCATCGCGTACCTGTCCGGTCCGCGCAACTCGTGGATCAACGGTGCGCGCTGGCAGGCACTGCGCGAGGAGTCGGCCACGCTCGGCCTGGACGCGGCGTTCCTCGGGCCCCACCCGCCGAACCGGCAGGGCGGTCACGAAGCCGCCGACGCGCTGATGCTGCACCGCGCCACTGCAGCGATCGCCTACAACGACATGATCGCGATCGGCACCCTGCAACGGCTGCAGGCCGCCGGGGTCAACGTGCCCACGGATTTCAGCCTCGTCGGATGCGACGACATCTTCGGCGCCGACCTCACCGTGCCCGCACTGACCACGATCTCCGGGCCGACCGAACGGCTCGGCAGAGCTGCCGTGGACGTCCTGCACGCACAGCTCGCCCACCACACCAAGCCGGAGTCGACGCAGTTCGACGCACACCTCGTGACCCGTGGGTCCACCGCTCCCCCGCCGGCCGACGACACGGCCCGGTGACACGGCGCCACTCGAGGACACGGCGCCACTCGAGGACACGGCGCCACTCGACGACACGCGCCATCGCGGACACGGCACCGACGCCACTCGCTGACATGCGGCCCGGTGACACGGCGCCCGTGACGGCGTGAGCTCACGATGACAACTGACGGCAACAAGTTGCATGTGCTGCGCGCGGCGGCGAGGCTGCCCGCATGCACGGCGGCACGGCAGACACTTCCGCATCCGAATCAGGTCCGGCACCCCGGTCCGGCCACGCGCCCCGGAATCTGGGCTCGGCGACCGCGCCACGCGACGTCTCACGCGGTGGGCGGACGCCGCTGGCTCCACATCCGGACCGGCTGCTGCCGCCGGAGCCCGCGCAGCGCGCCATCGCACGACGGCTCTACGAGCGCGTCCGCGACCTGCCGGTGATCAGCCCGCACGGCCACATCGAGGCCCGCCTGCTCGCCGAGAACGAGGCGTTCACCGACCCGGCGTCGCTGCTGGTCACCCCGGACCACTACGTGACGCGGCTGCTGCACGCCCACGGCGTGACCATGAACCAGGTCGGCCTGCGCGACCGCGACGGAGCCGAGCAGGCCGCACCGCGCGAGGTGTGGCGGGCCTTCTGCGAACACTGGCAGCTGTTCCTGGGCACCGCGTCACGGCAGTGGCTGGAGGCGCAGCTGCACGACGTGCTCGGGGTGACGGTGCAGCCCTCGGCCGAGACTGCCGATGAGCTCTTCGACGAGCTCACCGAGCGGCTGAGCCTGCCCGAGTTCCGGCCGCGTGCGCTGTACGACGCGTTCGCCATCGAAGCGCTGGCCACCACCGACGATCCGGCCGACGACCTGGCCCACCACCGCGCCCTGGCCGAGGATCCGACGTGGTCCGGCCGCGTGGTGCCCACCTTCCGCCCCGACCGCTACCTCGATGCGACCAAACCGGACTGGCCGGCAGCGCTCGATGCTCTCGCCGCCGCGAGCGGCGTCGACACCGGCGACTACGACGGCCTCGTCCGGGCACTCGAGAATCGCAGGGAGTACTTCCGCGCCCACGGCGCCACGGCCACCGATCACAGCGCACCCGACGCCCGTACGGCGTTCCTCGACGCCGACGAGGCGCAGCGGCTGTTCCACCGCGTCCGCTCCGGCACCGGGAGCGACGACGACGCCCGGTTGCTGTCCCAGCAGCTGCTCGGCGAGATGGCGCGGATGTCCAGTGAGGACGGCATGGTCATGGCGCTGCACACCGGCAGCAGGCGTAACCACCACCCGGAGACGTTGCGCCGCTTCGGGCCCGACACCGGCCACGACATCCCGCTCCAGGCCGAGTTCACGCGGGCGCTGCAGCCGATGCTGGAGCGGTTCGGCACGAACCCTCGGTTCCAGACGGTCGTGTTCACCCTCGACGAGACCGTCTTCTCCCGCGAACTCGCACCGCTGGCCGGGTTCTACCCTTCGGTGTATCTCGGCGCGCCGTGGTGGTTCCTCGACGCTCCCCGCGCGATGCACCGGTTCCGCGACGCGGTCACCGAGACGGCCGGGTTCTACCGCAACGCCGGGTTCATCGACGACACCCGCGGGTTCTGCTCCATCCCGGCCCGCCACGACACCGCCCGCCGGGTCGACGCCGCCCACCTGTCCGGTCTGGTCGCCGAGCATCTGATCGGTGAGGACGACGCCGCGCAGGTGATACACGACCTCCACGACCGCCAGCCCCGCGCCGCGTTCCGACTCTGATGCCGACGCCGAACCCGGTTTCGACGCCGACGCCCCGGCTCACGCGCGCCTCCGCCGGTGCGCGCCCGCCGGCCCCGGTCCGCGCCGTCCACCTGGGACTGGGCGCCTTCCACCGGGCCCATCAGGCCGTGTACACGATGGCCGACCCGGACTGGGGTGTCGCGGCGTACACGTTCCGCAACGCCGAGCTGCCGCGCAGGCTCACCGAGCAGGACGGGCTGTACACGCTGCAGGTGCGCGGCGACGGGGAGCCCCAGACCCGGATCGTCGATTCGATCAGCCGTGCCCACCCCGGCGGCGACACCGACCGGTGGCTCGCCGACCTGGCCTCGCCCGACGTCGCACTGCTGACGCTGACGATCACCGAGGCCGGCTACCGGGCCGCCGGCAACGATGACGGGAGTGCGATCGGCCGGGTGCTTGCCGGGCTGCGTGGCCGTCACCGTGCGGGCGGCGCCCCGATCGCGCTCGTCCCCTGCGACAACCTGCCCGGCAACGGGAGCGTACTGCGGGACGCGGTGCGCAACGCCGCCGAGGGCGAGGACTCCGGTTTCCGCTGCTGGCTCGAGGACCACGTGTCGTTCGTCGACACCGTCGTCGACCGCATCACCCCCGCCACCACAGCGGACGACGCCGTCACAGCGGCGCGGCTGACCGGGTTCGACGACCACGCCCCCGTGGTGACCGAGCCGTTCAGCGAGTGGTTGCTGGCCGGGGAGTTCCCCGCCGGCAGGCCCGCGTGGGAGAACGCGGGAGCCCGGTTCGTCGGCGACCTGGCCGCGTACGAACAGCGGAAACTGTGGTTCCTCAACGGTGCGCACACGCTGCTGGCCTACACCGGCCCCGCGCTGGGCTGCGCCACCGTCGACGAGGCCGTGCGGCATCCCGTACTGGCCGCACTGACCGAATCGTGGTGGGACACCGCGGCACGGCACGCGTCGCTGCCCGCCGAGGACCTGGTCGACTACCGGGAGCGGCTGCTGCGGCGATTCTCCTCCCGCGGCATCCGCCATCATCTGCTGCACATCGCCGTGGGTGGCTCGCAGAAAATCCCCGCTCGGATCCTGCCGGTGCTGCGCGCCGAACGGTCGCGGCAGCGGCTGCCGGAACCGGCGATCGCGGCACTGGCCGGGTGGCTGATCCACCTGCGGGACCGGGAGGTCGCCGACCCGCGCGCCGACGAACTCGTCGCCCTGGCCCGGGCCGATGACGGTGCCCGGCGGGTCCTGTCGGCCATCGACACCGACCTGGCCGACGACCGCGAGTTGGTCTCCGCCGTCGACGACTACGTCGATCACCTGCACCACTCTGTCCGCTGAAACCCGTGATTCCCACTGCAACCCGTGAGGTCACTGGAACCCGTGACGCCGGCCGGAACCCGTGAGGTCGCGCGGAACGCCGTGCCTCACACCTGGTGCACAGCCGGGAACCGGACGTCCGCCAGTTCCTCGGAAACACTCCAGATTCGCCGGGCATGATCGGCGTTGCGCAGGCGCGAGTACAGCCTCTGCTCCGCAGGCGGACCGGCGAAGTGGTTGAAGCAACTACCGCTCGCGCACCGGCTCGGCAGACCTCAGCCGGTGACCACCGACAGCCAGGCGCGCACCGCCGGCGACCTGGCGAACCTGGTCGCCGGCGGCCTGCTCGGCGAGCACCCGCACTGACATCACCGTGACTGCAGCGCGTCCAGTGCGACGGCCATGCTGGCGGCCACCCGGAAGTCGATGCGGGGGTCGGGCACGGTGACGGTGTACTTGTCGCGGATCGCGACACCCTTCTGACTGGTCATCACCGGCTGTCCGGTCTCGTTGTCGGCGAAGTCGAAGTGGAACAGGAACGGCACCCAGACATCGCCGAGGTACGGGATCACCGTCCAGATCCGGCGGAGAACGGCGATGAACTTGCTGCGCTCCTGACCCTTCGCGGAGTAGCCCGGACCGTACAGCTGCCACGTCGAACGCAGCAGGCTCTTGCCGAACTCCTTGTTGAACCCGCCGAGCGCCCGTCCGTGCTCGTCGTACACGTCGTGTTCGGCGTGCACGTCGAGTTTCTGCCTGGCCTTGAACGAGAACACCTGGCGGCTGCGCGTCTCGTCCGAGTAGAAAATGATCTCCTCGCGCAGCTTCATCCGCTTCTGCTGCGCGAACGCGATCAGCTCACCTTCGCCGCCGTCCTGGCCGACGCCGCGGATCTCGTAGCGATTGACCATCATGGTGATCCGCTGGCGGACGAAGAACTTCGGCAGGTGCATGGGTGCAGTCACGCGGCGAGTATGGCACGGCTGTGCCAGCGTGGCCGCGCATTCGGTGACCGCACGGCCGCACCGACCCGCGACGACGGAACAACGCCGATCGGCCGAGCAACACTACGCCGTGTGCTCTAATCCTGCGATGAACGACAGCGAGACGCGTGCGGATCCGGCCGGGACGCCGTGGCGACGCTGGCCGATCGTCGCCGCGGTGAGCGCGATCGTGGCCGTCGGCGTCTACGTGGCCGCGGTACAGACCGCGCTCGGGCAGACGTTGGAGAACGCGGCCCTGCGCGGTGCCGACGAAGTCGGTGCGCAGGAACAGGCGGCCGCAGACAACGCCCTCGACGAGATCACGATGTACTCGCTGGCCGCCGCCGTTGCCGTCGTGGCATTGATCGGCCTGCTGCGCCGCCGCCTCGACCTGGCGATCGCGGGGGTGGGCGTGATCGTGGCGGGACAGGTCGTCACGCAGGCCCTGAAGCGCTACATCCTGCCGCGTCCGGAGCTGGTCGAGGTGACGGGTCCGTACGTCGACAACAGCCTGCCGAGCGGTCACACCACGATCGCGATGACGGTGCTGTTCGCCGTGCTGATCGTCGTGCCCTACCGGTGGCGCGGGGTGGCGCTGTTCCTGGTGCTGTCGTGGGCCGTGGGAATCGGCGCCTACACCGTCACCGCCAAATGGCACCGGCTCTCCGACACTCTCGCCGCCGATGCGATCGCACTGGCCGTGGCCTGCCTCGTGTCGTGGTGGCTCGTCCGGCGCGGCGCGGTGCGCCGCCACGACGGCCCCCGGCGGATCCCGCGCGTGGTGCTCGTGGCGTGCACCGCCCTGTTCGGGGTGCTGCTGCTGGGCATGGGCGTGTTCCTGATCGCCGTGCCGCTGGCCCGGGAGGGCCTCGACGCGACCGTGCAGGAGAACGCGTGGGTCGTCTACCTGTCGGCGCACTCGCTCGCCTCGTTCGGCTCCGTCGCCGCGGCGCTGGCGTTCCTCGCGACCTGGCGGAGACAGGAGATCCCGTAGCCGGCGCTCTCACTGCGCCGACCTCGGCCTGCGGCATGACCGTTGCCGCAGGCGACGGGGAAGGCGGCACCGAGCTCGCCCGCGGTCGCATCCCGGCGCCGTCGATCTCACTACCGAAGCCCTCGCTGTAGCCGCCGGTCTCGGAGGACGAGCCGGCGTCGTTCTCGGATTCCGCCGACTCGGCGGAATCCGCCTCCGCGTCCTCGGTCTCCGCGTCCTCGGTCTCCGCGTCCTCGGTCTCCGCGTCCTCGGTCTCGGCGTTCTCGGTCTCGCCCGTCGCCACGATTCGTTCGAGGGGCATGTCTTTCCGTAGACGACCAGGAACCGTCGCCGTCAACCGGCCCGTGGTGACCACCGAGGACCAGGAGTGCACCCCGGCCGATCCGACCGGCCCGACGAACCCGCGGCTCCGGAAGCGTCCCGCTGGCGTCGAGCCGAACGGTGCCGTCCCTGCACCCGGCCGCGGTTCCCGTTCGGGCCCGGACCTGCTCGGTAGTGCTACGGCGCCACGACCGGAGCCTCACCAGCATCTATGCCCGAGCGGCATATAACCGGCTCGACACGCATTTCACAACACAGGCAGGGCCACCTAGCGTCGGCGCCGCGGCCGCGATCCGAGTCCGCCTCCCCGACCGCTCACCACGGCCTGATCTACCCGCCGGCCGCCGCTCCCGAAAGGACAGTTTCGTGCTCACCGACCTCGGCATCAGCCTTCCCGTCCTCGCCGCCCCCATGGCGGGCGGCCCGACCGCGCCGAACCTCGTCGCCGCAGCCGGGCATGCGGGATCGATGGGATTCCTCGCAGGCGGCTACAAGACACCGGCGGCGCTGGCCGAGCAGATCGCCGCCGTCCGCGGTGACGGAGTGCCGTTCGGCGTCAACCTCTTCGCACCCAATCCCGTTCCGGCGTCCGAAGAGGACTATCGCGCGTATCGTGACACGCTCCTGTCCGAGGCCGACCGCTACGGCGTGCACCTTCCGGACACTCCCGTCGAGGACGACGACCACTGGGCGGCCAAGATCGACCTGTTGCTCGCCGATCCGGTACCGGTCGTGTCGCTGACCTTCGGCCTGCCACACGGCGACGTCGTCGCCGCCTTGCGCGCGGCCGGGAGCATGGTGGTGCAGACCGTGACTTCGGCGCCCGAGGCACGACTCGCCGAGGAGGCCGGGGTGGACGCCCTCATCGTCCAGTCCTCGGCCGCAGGCGGCCATTCCGGCACGTTCACCCCGACGCGGACGCCACCCGAGGTTCCGTTGCCGCGCCTGCTCCGGGACGTTCGTGCCGACACCCGCCTTCCGCTGATCGGCGCAGGAGGAATCAGCCGGCCCGCCGACGTCGCCGCCGCGGTCGGCGCCGGCGCCGAGGCGGTCACCGTCGGCACCTCGCTGCTGCGTACCCATGAGAGCGGAACGTCCGCGCCGCACAAGGCCGCACTGGTCGATCCCGACTTCGACGCGACCGTCGTCACCCGCGCCTTCACCGGGCGCCCCGCACGGGCGCTGCGGAACCGCTTCACGGATCGGTACGAGCCGATCGCCCCCTGCGCCTATCCCGCCGTGCACCACCTCACCAGCCCGCTGCGTAAGGCCGCCTCCAGCGCCAGCGACACCGGGCTGATCCATCTCTGGGCAGGAACCGGACACCGCGACGCTCGGGAGGAGCCGGTCGCCGACACCCTGGCCCGCCTGGCTGGTGAGAGCTGACCGCGAGTCGGGTTCGGGGCCTGCGGCGTCTACGAGCGCGACGCGGCCGGGACCGGACGCGGAAGCGACAGACGGAGACGACGTCCCCGCCGGAAGAGACAGTGTGACGGCGCAGGAACCGCGAAGTGCCGGTCGGCAGCCCTGCGAGCCGCGTCAAACACGTTTCCGCGCACCGTCGGCCGGCACGCCGGACGCGGGGTCGTCCGGCGGGTTCCGCACCGCTTCACGCACGGTCCAGGCCAGCGTGAACCCGGCGAGGACCGCGGTGACACAGAGCAGCACCGCCGGGGACAGCGCGGACTCGAAGACGGCCAGCAGATAGGGGACGCAGAAGCCGGTATAGGCAACCGCTTGGAACACCGCGGTCAGGCTGGCCAGGTTGTGCGATCCAGCCAACCGGTGAACCTCCGTCAAACCGGCTACGAGGCAGCAGCCGTACCCAGCGCCGAGCACCAGAGCTGATCCGCCGACGAGCAACGGGTGGGCACCCGACAGCGCCCCCAGCAGCAGGCCGGCCACCACGATTGCCAACGCTGTCGTGATCGAGCTCGGCTTGGTCGGGTGCTGGACCCTGCGGGCCAGCGGCTGTACGAGAATGCCGGAGATCATCGTCGCCGCGGTCACCATGGCGCTGAACAGCAGCACCGCATTCCCCATGCGGTCGGCGGCCGATCCGGGCAAGTAGGCAAGCCCGATCGAGGAGGCGCCGAACACCCACGGCGCGAGCGGCAATGCGACCCTGCGGAAGCGCCGTGCCGACCTCGCGGGGAGTCGCAGCGGACTCCACAGCGCGACGTCCGGGTTCGGTGTGCGGGTCTCCGTCGCGCGCACCGTGAACGGAATGGCAACGATGATCAGCGCGATATGGGGCACGTAGGCAGAAGCGGTCGGAACCGGGGCAACCTGTGCCACGAGCCCCGCGACGAGTGGGCCTCCGGCGAAACCCGCCGTCATCGCCACCGTCGCGCGCCGAGCGCCGGGGCCGGGATCCGAAGCCGTGCCCGCGGACAGTTCCTTGATCCAGGCGATACCCGCGCTGAACGCCGCACCACTGGCCACTCCGGCAACCAATCTCCCCGCGAACAACCCCACCAGCGCCTGTCCACCGACGATCAGCAGCAGACTCCCGGCCATCGATGTGATCAACGCAGTGACCATCACCCGTCGACGGCCGTGGCGGTCGGACAACGGGCCGCCCAGCAACAGTCCCGGAACCAGGCCGAGCGCGTAGACGCCGTACGCAGCCTGGACGGTCGCTGCCGACACCGCCAATTCCGACCGGTACATCAGCAGCAACGGTGCGAACTGATTCGCACCCCAGCCGACGGCGGCCACGCCGAGGCCGATGGGCAGCCAATCGTTGCTTCGGGAGCCGGCGTGCTGGTCGCTCGTGTGGTGCGACGTGTCCGCGCTCGGTGCTCGTCTCGTCATGACGATCATGCTCGGCCACAGCCGCGAGGACGACGAGTGTCTGAAACGACAACATACGTACAATTCAAGACATGAGGACTGTCGCGCTCGGAATCACCGACAACATGTCCTTGTTCGAGCTCTCGATCCCCTGCGCGATCTTCGGCTCTCCCAGACCGGAGGCCGCATACAGCTGGTACGACCTGACCGTGTGTTCCACACCGGGTGCCCGGGTCGGCGCCTGGTTCCGTGTGGACAGCCCACGCGGGCTCACCGAACTGGCAGCTGCGAACACCGTGATCGTCCCTGCCTGCGATGACGCCGTCGTGACTCCGCCGCCCGAGTTGGTGCACGCCGTGCGGACCGCACACGAACGCGGCGCCCGAGTGGCGTCGATATGCACGGGCGCCTTCGTGCTCGCCGCCGCGGGACTGCTCGACGGGCGACGTGCCACCACGCACTGGTCGTACGCCGAGGCACTTGCGCAGCAGTACCCGGGGATCGACGTCGATGCCGACGTGCTCTACGTCGACGACGGCGATGTGCTCACCTCGGCTGGACAAGCGGCCGGAATCGACGTGTGCCTGCACATGGTCCGCACGGACTACGGCGCCGCAGCGGCCAACAGCGCGGCCAGACGACTGGTCGTACCGCCCCATCGTGACGGTGGGCAGGCACAGTTCGTCACCACACCGTTGTCCTCCGGCAACGGTCACAGCCTCAACGGCCTGCTGGATTGGGCGATCGAGCGCGTGGACCAACCGCTGACCGTCACCGACCTCGCCCGTGAGGCGGGCCTGAGCCCACGCCAGCTCAGCCGCCAGTTCCTCGCCGTCACCGGTACGAGTCCGTTGCAATGGCTGCTGACGCAACGCATCCGGCGTGCCCAAGAATTGCTGGAAACGGTCCACGACAGCGTGGACGACATCGCAGCGCAGGTGGGGCTCGGCACGGCAGCCACGCTCCGCCGACATTTCAACCGGCGGGTCGGCACCTCTCCGGACGCCTACCGCCGCACGTTCCAATCCGGACGCGGCAGGCCCGAGGCACGCCCAGCAGACTGAAGCCGGCCTACGAACCTCGGGCCGGCGATGAACCCGGCCCAGTCGCTGGTCCGAGACCCACCATCTCGCACCGCACGAGACCGAAGCAGCGATCGTGCGGTTGATCTGCCGCCTCTGCACCCGAGACCGGCCGGGTCCAAGGCCGTCGCCCGCGTACTCGACAACCGGGGCACCGCACCACCACCGGCCGCACCTGGCCCGCCTCACCTGGCCCTGCTCGATGCTGCGTGCCGAGGTCATGGAGGCTGGCGCGGGTGACGGACCCCGCAAGGAGGAGTGATCAGCCCATCGCGCTGCGATGTGCACCTGCACCGGCTCAACCGTGTGTGGGACACCGGCGAGCACGGGGTACACATCCGGTTCGCTGACGACGCGGGTAGGCGTTCACGAGCCGTCCAGTTCGCGCAGCACGTCGGCTGTGTCGGCACCCATCGGCCTCGGCGGTGTGCGGACACTGCCCGGCGTGCGCGTGAGCTTGATCGGGATACCAATGCCGCGGTAATCGCCGTCGGACACGACCATGTCGCGATGGAGCACCTGCGGGTCAGTGAGTGTCTCGCCGACGTCGTGCACCGGTGACGACGGCACGCCGCGTTCCAGCAGTCGCGCGCCGAGGGCCTCGCGCTCGTGCTCGGCCAGCAGGGCCCCGACGATGGCGCCCAGCTCCGCCCTGTTGATCACGCGGTCGGGGTTGGTGACGAACCGCGGGTCGTCCGCGAGCTCCGGCTTGCCGAGTACGTCCATGAGGTCTCGGAACTGGCGGTCGTTGCCGACCCCGAGGAACAGTGGCCCGTCGCACGTGGCGAACGTGTCGTAGGGAGCGATCGTGGGATGCGCGGAGCCGGTGCGTTCCGGCACCTGCCCGTTCGCCAGCCACGTTGCGGAGTGCGGGTGCAGCAGGGTCACCGCGGTGTCGAGCAACGTGTTGTCGACCAGCTGACCCCGACCCGAACGGTGCCGCTCGTGGAGCGCGAGCATGATCCCCGAGAACGACAGCATGCCGGTCACCATGTCCACAATGGGCACTCCGATACGGAGCGCGGGGCCGTCGGCCTCACCGTTGATGCTCATGAGCCCCGCATAGGCCTGGAGGATGGCGTCGTATCCGGGAGCCGAGCCGCGCGGCCCGTCCACGCCGAACCCGGTGATCCTGCTGTGGACGAGACGTGGGTAGACACGGCGCAGGTGGCCGTCGTCGAAGCCCCACTTGGCGAGTGTCCCGGCCTTGAAGTTCTCGACCAGTACGTCCGCATCCTCGAGCAGCCGCCCCAGGGTCGCCTGACCCTCGGGCGCACCAAGGTCCAGCACGATGTTGCGCTTGTTGCGGTTGAGCCCGTTGAAGTAGGCGCTGGTGCCGTCGCCCAGGAACGGCGGCCCCCACCCGCGGGTCTCGTCGCCGGCAGGTGGCTCCACCTTGATCACCTCAGCGCCGTGATCGGCCAGCATCTGCGTGCACAACGGCCCGGCAAGCACCCGCGACAGGTCGACAACCCTGACCCCAGCGAGGGCTCCGTCGGAGGTCGGCATCGATCTCCCCTCAATAGGACTTCGGTAGGCCGAGAACCTTCGTGGAAACATAATTGAGCACCATCTCCTGGCTGACCGGGGCAAGCCGGAGGATGCGGGACTCCCGGAAGTACCGCTCCACGTGGTACTCGCGCGCGTACCCCATGCCGCCGTGCGTCTGGATCGCCTGGTCAGCGGCGGCGAACCCGGCGTCGGCGCACAGGTACTTCGCCATGTTCGCCTCCCGCCCGCACGAAAGCCCGTTGTCGTAGCGCCACGCGGCGTTGCGTGCCATCAGCTCGGCCGCGTCGAGTCTGGTCACGGCCTCGGCCAATGGAAACGCGACACCCTGGTTGCGGCCGATGGGACGGTCGAAGACGACGCGTTCGTTCGCGTAGCGCACCGCGCGGGCCAGCGAGGCCCTGCCGATGCCGAGTGCCTCGTGGGCCAGCAGGATCCGCTCGGGGTTCAACCCGTCGAGCAAGTAGGCGAAGCCCTTGCCCTCCTCGCCGACCCGTGCCGACGCCGGTACACGCAGATTGTCGATGAAGACCTCGTACGACGCGACGGCGTTGCGCCCGAGCTTCGGGATCGGCTTCAGCTCGACGGCGTCGGAATCGATGTCGATCAGGAACAGTGACATGCCGTCGGTCGGTTTGACGACGTCGGCGCGCGGTGTGGTCCTGGCTATCAGCACCATCTTCTGCGATTGACCGGCCTTGGTGATCCAGACCTTGCGGCCGCTGATCACGTAGTCGTCACCGTCTCTACGGGCGAACGTGCCGATGCGGGTGGTGTCGGTCCCCGCATCGGGTTCGGTGACGCCGAAGCACACGTGCAGGCTGCCGTCGGCGGCGCGCGGCAGTATCTCCTCGCGCAGTCGTGCGCTGCCGTGTTTGACGATCGTGTTGAGTCCGAAGATGGAAAGGTGCATCGTGCTGCACCCGTTCATCCCCGCCCCGGACGCGGCGATCTCCTCCATCAGCAGCGACGCCTCGAGCAGGCCGAGCCCTCCGCCGCCGTAGGCCTCGGGGATGGCGATGCCGAGCCAGCCCCCGTCGGCGAAGGCTCGGTAGAACTCCCACGGGAACTCGCCGTTCACATCGCAATCGGCCCAGTACTCGTCGGTGAACGCGGCGGCGAGGTCGCGTGCGGCCTCGCGCAGGCGGCGCTGGTCGTCAGTCAGCTCGAAATGCACGAACTCATCCCTATATAGGACTTCTGATTCTTATATCTGAACATATGTAGCGCAACCCCACGCTGTCAACCGCGAACTCGATGGGTACCGTTCGTACATACGAACGCACGGGAGTGGACATGACCGAATCGGCCGCGAAATCCCACCGCACGGTCAGCAGGGTGACTGCCATCCTCGAACTGGCCGCGGAGCAACCCGGGATCCGGCTTGGCACACTGGCGTCCGCTTTGGACGCGCCGAAGTCGTCGGTTTTCGGCCTCGTGAAGGGCCTGGTATCGACCGGCTACCTCGTCGAGGACGACGGCGGGTTCCACCTCGGACCCGCACTGGGCAACCTGCTCACCGCCGAGCGTCCCAACCTCGCCGACGCCGCACGCCCGACCCTCGAGGAACTGCGTGACGCCTTCGATGAGACGGCCATGCTCGGCACCGGCGTCGGCGACTCGGTCGTCTACATCGCCGCCGCCGAGTCGCGGCAGCTGATCCGTTACTCGGCACCGTTGCGGCACCGCCGGCCCCTGTTTCCGCCGAGCGCGGGCAAAGTACTGCTTGCCGCACGGTCGCCACGCAAACGCGACGCCTACCTGAACTCGATCATCGTCGATCCGGCAAGGCTCGACGAGGCGCGCACGGAGCTCGAACGCGTTCGCACCGAGGGTGTCGCGATCAACCGCGGCGAGACGCTACCCGACGTCAGTGCCACGGCAAGGCCGGTCGTCGTACACGGCCGCACACTCGCCGCGATCGCGGTCGCCGGGCCGACGACCCGCATTGCGGAGCGCCTGCCGGAGATCGCCGAAGCACTGGTCGAGGCCACTCGCGCGGTGGCCGCGCGCCTCTCCTGACCGGGCCGCATTCGGCGGCCGATTGCCGTTGACAGTGCGCCACATCACTCCATACGGTGGCATATCAGCATAGCCATTCGTATTTAGAAACGGTGATGCAATGCGGCAGTCACCTCACCGGTGCGTCCGAAAACTGGCGGCATCGCTCGGGATACTCGTCCTGGCAAGCGCTTGTGCCCCGCCTGCCCCGAGCGTCGAGTCAGGCGGCGTCTACACGCTGACGGTCGCCGACTCCTACCCGGACGGCCACCCGTTCGCCGACGCAGGCGCCAGCGTGCTCATGGACAAGGCGTCCGAGCTATCCGGTGGCAGGATCCGGTTCGACTACTTCCCCGCCGAGCAGATGGGCGACGCGGCCGACCTCCCGTCGCTGATCCGGTCGGGTGTCGTGGACCTGGCCTCGGTCGCGCCCGCGTACGTGCCCGCCGAGCTTCCACTCTCCGGCGTCGCCGACCTGCCCGGGCTCGTCGAGGACTCGTGCACCGGTTCGCTGGCGGTGGCACACCTGATGTCCGAGGACGGGCTGCTCTACCGCGAGGACTTCGAACCCAAGGGCCTGCGCCCGCTCGTGGTCGGCATGATCCCCGACTACGAGGTACTCACGGGTTCGCGCGCCGTGCGGGTTCCCTCCGATCTGCGCGGCCTGCAACTGCGTTCGTCGGGCGGCACGATCGACCGCGCGGTCGAGGGGTTCGGCGCCGCACCGGTCGGCATGCCTGCCACCGACATGTACGAGGCGATCTCACGCGGCACGGTCGACGGGACCGTGCTCGGCCCGGTCAGCGCCGAGCCATATCACCTCGAGGAGGTCACCGGCAACGCCACGGTGGGCGCCCGGCTGGGCAGCTTCACCATGACCTACAGCATCAGCGACAGCGTGTGGGACGAGCTACCACCGGACCTGCGCGACGTACTCCGGCGCGCGGGCGAGCAGGCCACGCGAAGCCTGTGCACCGCGTTGCAGGAGGGCAATGCCGAGGGCAGGCAGACGATGCGCGACGCCGGAGTGAAACTGCATCGCATCTCCGGCTCCGAGCGGGATGCCTGGGACAAGGCGACCGCGCCGATCCACCGGCGCTGGGCGGCGGACATGGCCGAGATCGACCGGTCCGGCAAGGCCGCGCTGCGTGAACTCAAGGACGAGCTCCGCCGAGCGGAACGAGACAGCCATGACGACTGACACGAATACCCGGCCCGAATCGCCTTCCGGCGCGGCACGGCGCGCACCCGTCGTTCTGCGCGCCGTTTCGGCGATCGAACGCGCGGGGCTCGTCCTGGCGGGCTCCGTGCTGATGGCGATGACGCTGCTGATGGTGTTCGAGACCGGCATGCGCTACTTCGTCGGAGCACCACTGGGCTGGAGCTTCAGCTTCATCCAGGACTACCTGCTTCCCGGCTTCTTCTTCCTCGCGCTGGCCTACACGGTGCGGGCGGGTGCGCACGTCACTATCGACGCCGTCTACCAACGGTGCCCCGCGAAGGTGCAGACCGCGATGACACTGGTGGCGCGCGTGCTGATGCTCGGGTTCTCCGTGCTGTTGCTCTGGGCAGGAATGCTGTCGACCGGCCACGCCTGGCGTGCCCACGACATCCCGCCGCCCGGCGGGGCCGAGCTCAGCATCCCGACGTGGACGTGGCACGTGCTCGTGCCGATAGGGGCCGCGCTGCTGACCGTGCGACTGCTCTGGGACGTGTTCACCGGGCACCGGCGCGGCGCCGGGGACGAGACGGAGGGGAACGCCTGATGTCCGTGCTCATCGTGATCGTGGTGATGCTGACCCTGCTGCTCATCAGGGTTCCGGTCGGCTTCGCCATCGCCATAGCGGGCGCGTTCGGGCTGTTCGTCCACGGTGGACTCTCCGACGTGCTGGGCGTGCTGCAGTCGGCGCCCGCGGCCGCGGTGTCGTCGTACTCGCTGTCGCCCATCCCCTTGTTCATCCTCATGGCACAGTTCGTCGTGGCCAGCGGTGTCATGGACGACCTCTTCCGCGCCACGCAGGTATGGGTCGGCCGGATCCGTGGTGGAGCGGGTATCGCGGCGGCCGGGGCGGGGGCGATGTTCGCTGCGGTCTCCGGCTCGAGCACCGCCGCCGCGGCTACGCTCGCACACACCTCGACCACGAAGATGATCGACTCGGGCTACAGCCCCAGGATCTCCACCGGCCTCGTCGCGGTCGTCGGCACGCTGGCCGCGCTCGTACCGCCCAGCATCATCCTGGTGTTCTACGCGGTCATCGCGGAGGAGAGCGTCGGACAGGTCCTCGTCGCCGGCTTCCTGCCCGGCGCGCTGGTCACGCTGGCGCTCGTCGCGACGTTGGTCGTGCTCATCAAGATCAATCCGTCGTCCGCACCCGCGGGCCAGCGGCACGCCTGGGCCGACAAGCTGCGCAACCTCCGATCGGCGGGCCCGGTCCTGCTGCTGTTCGCGCTCGTCACCGGAACCGTCTACTTCGGAGTCGCGACGCCGACCGAAGCTGCCGCACTGGGTGCGGTTGGCGGTTTCGCGCTACTGGCCGCCAGGAAACGGGCGAACTGGGCCACGATCAAACACGCCGTCACCGAGACCATCAGTTCCAGCGTGATGATCCTTATGATCATTCTCGGTGCCCACATCCTCGGCTACTTCATCACCTCGACGCGGGTGACGCCGACGGTGGTGAGTTGGGTGGCCTCGCTCGACGTCGCGCCGATCGTCGTCGTGATCATCCTGTTCCTGTGCTACGTGATCCTCGGGTTCTTCCTCGACCAGATCGCGATTCTGGCACTCACCGTTCCCGTGGTGCTCCCGTTGGTCACCGAGCTCGGCTACGACCCCATCTGGTTCGGCGTGTTGATCGTGCTGCTCGCCGAGATCGGGCTCGTGAGTCCACCGCTGGGACTGAACGTCTTCGTGGTGGCTCGCACGGCACGCCGCCCCACGGCGGAGGTCTTCTGGGGCGCGTTGCCGTTCGTGCTCGCGGTCGTCGCCGTGGCCGCGCTGCTGATCGCGTTGCCGGAGATCGTGTTGTGGCTACCGGAGACCATGGCCTCGACGGAGTAGCCGCGCTGGTGAAACCTGAAGCTACTCGAACGCTGCGAAGGAGCTGTACCGGCGGTGCAACGAACAACGACGCCTGCTCAACCAGGCGATCTTCTACAACATCCACATCGCGGGTGAGGAGGCCACCGGCCACGGCCTTCAGGAGCCGTTCAGGCAGCTCCACGTCATCCAGCAGACGTAACGTTCAATGTGGGAGGCACACCACGCCAGTACCGCGACAGATCAAGCGGATTGGTCCCAGTACAACCCGACCACCACCCCGGATCGCGGCAGGAGCCCGCACCGTGGGGGTACCGGGACTCGGCCCGGCGCGGGCGGCGCAACGACAAGGCCGCGCCGTAGGCCGACACGGGCTCCCACGCGTAGCTGGTGCAGGAACGGGCCCGCAACACGAAACCCACCACGATGGGGTTCCGGGGGTCGGCCCCCGCAATCAACCCCCGGAACGAGAAACCGGCGAGCGCTCTCCGCGAGCACTCACCGGCCATCGAGTGACACTCGGGGCGACGTCATGACACCCCCGAGCCGACGCCGGTCCGCTCCCGTCGTGACCATGCCGGGTCTGCGGGAGCACGCACCGTGGGGGCTGCGGGCTCGGCCCCCAGATTCAATCGACGACACAGAAAAGGCTCGTGCTCTCCACGAGCACGAGCCTTTCATCTGTGGAGGTGCCGGGAATCGAACCCGGGTCCTCTGCCGCCTCTCCAGGGCTTCTCCGTGCGCAGTTCGCTGTGCCTCTGCTCGACCCCACCGGTCACGCGAACTAGCCGGTGTGACGGGCCCAGCCACTGTTGGTGTCCCTACCGGTCCCCGTGGCCGGGGCCGGAGGTGAGCCTTCTAGCTGATGCCGGCAAACCGGGTCGAAGGCTTACCCGGGCCGACAGACTCGCACTCGCTCAGGCGGCGAGGGCGAAGTCGCGCTGACTATTAGTCTTGGCGCTTATATTTAGTTGCGACGACGCTTTCGGTGGTCGTTGCCTGCACCGGCACGCTTCCCGCTGGATCAACGTCCAGAGTCGAAACCGTTCACCCCCTTGACGGGATCGGTGTGGATCACTCGCTTCCGACCAGCATAACGCCCGTGGCAAGCAGATAATTCCCCGGCCGGTGCCCGCGCCGACGGTGGGGCTGTCCCCACCGTGCATCGACCCGTGTGCTCCATGGTGGCCGCATCCCCTTCCCGGAGAGACTGAGGTCGTCAACGAGGGCGCCCCCTCGACGCGAAGAGGAAGAGAGACCGGTCATGGAGCGGACACAGCTTCCCCGACTGGGCGGTGCGCTGCCATTCTTGCTGCTCAGCCTCCCGCTGGGGATCGTCGGGTTCGTGTTCGTGGTGACGACGGCGAGCGTGGGCGCACCGACGGCACTCGTGTGGGTGGGCATTCCGGTCCTGATGCTGCTGCTCGCGGGCACCCGTGGACTGGCCGACCTCGAACGGGCGCGCGTGCGCGGCATGCTGACCAGCGCGGTGCCGCGGCCGTACCGCCCGCTGCCGCAGGGCCCGGTGCGGAGCCGATGGCTGGCCCGCGCCCGCGACGCGCAGACCTGGCGCGACGTCGTCTACCTGATCCTGCTGCTTCCGGTGGGCATAGCGGAGTTCGCGCTGGTCGTCGTGTTCTGGTCGGTGTCGCTGGCGATGATCGCGCTGCCGGTGTACTACCGCTTCCTTCCCGAGGGGCTGTACGCGTTCCCGTCGCACGACCTGCGCTGGATCACGGTCGACTCCGTGCCGACGGCGTTGCCGTGGATGGCCCTGGGCGCGCTCCTGGCGTGGGTGTCGGTAGCCGTTACGCGGCGGCTGGGCGCCGGCCACGCACTGCTGGCGCGAGCACTGCTGGGCCCGACGGCACGGCGGATGCGCGAGGCCGAGGAATCGGCCGGTTCCGCCGCTGACGGCGCCGCAACCACGGCGGACCCCGCTGCGGCACGCCCGGTGGCAGGATGAGCACGCCGGGTGGAGGGGAACCGATGATGCACGAGGACCAGCCGTGGCCGGGCACGTGGCGGACGATCGCGTACCAGTTGCTGACGCTGCCGGTACGCATCGTCGAGTTCGTCGTGCTGCTGGTCCTGCTGGTAGCCGGGATCGCGACGACCATCGTCTGGGTGGGCATCCCGCTGCTGATGCTGGCGACGACGTTGACCCACCGCTTCGCCGACTTCGAACGGCGTTCGCTGCGCCGGTGGCTGCGCACCCCGCTGCCGGATGCGATCCGCAACCGCGGCGACGGACCCGTCCGCAACTGGTTCGCGCAGCTGACGGACGCCACGACCTGGCGTGACCTCGCCTACCTGCTGATCACGACACCGCTCGCGATCGTCGAATTCGTGCTCGGCGTCGTGTCGGCCATCATCGTGCCGCTGGCGCTGACGGTCGCCCCCGGCGTGGGCTGGCTGCACGGCAAACTCGCCCTGACGCTGCTCGGCCCACCGCGGGCGGAACGGCTCGAAGCGAAGGCGACCCGCCTGCAGGCATCGCGCGCACGCGGGGTCGACGCCGCGGAAAACGAACGCAGGCGCATCGAACGCGACCTGCACGACGGCGCGCAGCAGCGCCTCGTGTCGGTGGCCATGACGGTCGGCCGCGCCAAAGCCAAGATCGGCGGCACCGAACCCGACACCGCGGAACTGCAGAAACTCCTCGACGAGGCACATACCGACGCGAAACTCGCCGTGTCGGAACTCCGGGACCTGGCGCGCGGCATCTACCCGGCGGTGCTGGGCGACCGCGGACTCGACGCGGCGCTGTCGGCACTCGCGGCGAAGTCACCGGTGCCGGTCTCGGTGTCGGTCGACATCGACCAGCGTCCACCCGCGGCGGTGGAGAGCACGACCTACTTCGTCGTCGGCGAGACACTCACCAACGCCGCCAAGTACGCCGACGCCTCCGACATCCGCGTCGACGTCCGGCGCGACGGCGATACGGTGATCGCCGAGGTCACCGACGACGGCCACGGAGGTGCGGAGATCCGCCCCGGCGGCGGACTCGCAGGGCTCGCCGACCGCGCAGCCACGATCGACGGTGTGGTGTCGGTCGTGAGCCCCGCCGGTGGCCCGACGGTCGTTCGCGCCGAACTACCGTGCAGCTGGTGAACGAACTCTCTGGGGGTCTGGACGTGCGCGTGGTCATCGCGGAGGACGCCGTACTGCTGCGTGCCGGTGTGCAGCGGCTACTGGCCGACGACGGCATCGAGACGGTGGCAGCGGTCGGCTCCGGCGAGGAGCTGCTGACTTCGGTCACCGAGCACGAACCCGACCTGGCGATCGTCGACGTGCGGATGCCGCCGACGTTCACCGACGAGGGCCTGCGGGCCGCACTGCAGGCACGGGAGATCCGGACCGGCCTGCCCGTGCTCGTGCTGTCGCAGTACGTCGAGGAGACCTACGCGATCGAGCTGCTCTCCGGCGGCGCGGGCGGCGTCGGCTACCTGCTGAAGGAACGCGTCTCCGACGTCACCGACTTCCTCGAAGCCGTACGCCGCGTCGCCGCGGGCGGCACGGCGATCGACCCCGAGGTGATCTCGCAGGTCATGGCGCGCGGACGCAACAATCCCCTCGACTCGCTGACCGGCCGCGAAGGCGACGTGCTCGAACTGATGGCCCAGGGCCTGTCCAACTCCGCGATCGCCGCTCGCATGGTGGTCTCGCACGGCGCGGTCGAGAAACACATCGGCAACATCTTCGCGAAGCTCGGCCTGGACAACAGCGTCGAGGAGCACCGACGGGTCCGCGCGGTGCTGACCTACCTCGAACGCTGATGCGGTAGGCCCAGCCTGCCCGAAGGGCACCTTCGGGGCATCGAACACGACCACGTATCAGCGCGCTACTCGCGGTCGTGGCCACTCCCCTGATGGCGGCCGCGCACCGCCGGTTCGGGTTCGCGGTGGTGCCCGCGCCGGCACTCGCCGCGGCAGTCGTCGACATCGCCCGGTTCGCCGACGTCCCGCTGGTCGGCTATGCCAACGCCGGGTTCGTCTGGCGGCCCGCGGCTTCGGCAACGGCCCCGAACTGTGGGCGGCACTCGTGGTCGGTGCGTTCGCACTCGCCCACTCGTCCACGTCCGTCCGGCGCTCTCCCACCCGGCCGGTGTCACGGGAGACGCCGGCAGCGGATCACACGT
Source organism: Prauserella sediminis (assembly GCF_014195435.1). Taxonomy (NCBI): domain Bacteria; kingdom Bacillati; phylum Actinomycetota; class Actinomycetes; order Pseudonocardiales; family Pseudonocardiaceae; genus Prauserella; species Prauserella sediminis. The sequence goes on from NZ_JACIBS010000001.1 coordinate 720,289, forward strand.
CGAGGAGTTTGGCCGGCGTGTCGTGAAGGACCGCGCGCAGGAACGGCTCGCCCAACCTGTCGTCGGCCTCGGCCCATTCGGCGATCGCACGCAACTGCGTGGCGTAGTCGTAGGGAATGTTCGGGAAATCGGTGCCGAGGACCACGCGGTCGGCGATGCCTGCCAGGCGGGCGGGCCAGTCGCCGGGCAGGGGCATGAAACTCTCCGTGAACGGCACGCCGACCATCGTCGTGTCGAGATACACCCGCGGGAACCGCTGCACCAGGCGCAGTGCCGCGTCGTACTCGGGCATACCGGCGTGCGCCAGCACGGTGACCAGGCCGGGATGCCGTTCGAGGACGCGGGCGAACACGTCGAGGCCGGTGTGCTCCCCTCGTAACGGCCCGTGCCCGCAGTGCACCACCGCGGGAACTCCGGCATCGGCGAGCATGCCCCACACCGCGTCGAGCCGGTCGTCGCGCGGGTCGAACGCTCCGACCTGCACGTGGACCTTGACGCAGCGCACCCCCGCGCGCAACGCGTCCTCGACGTAGCGGGCCGCCTCGGGCTCCGGGAAGAACGTCGCCGTCGGCACGGCGTCCGGTTCCCGGGCGGCGAACTCCCGGGCCCAGCCGTTCAGCCACTCGGCCATGCCCGGCTTGTGCGGATACACCAGCGGTGCGAACGTCCGCACCCCCACCGCCCGCAGCGCCGCCAGCCGCTCGGCCTCCGGCAACCGGTAGTGCACCGGCCACGGCATGCCGTAGTGCTGCTCCGCGCCGTCGAAGTACGCCCACACCTTCGCGAGCACGCGTTCGGGCAGGAAGTGGACATGGATGTCGACGAGACCGTCGAGCCCGAGCCCCCGAGCCCAGGCTGCGACGTCCTCGTCGGCGCCGGGGCCGGTCAACGGCGTCCCGCGCGCTGTTGCTTGTGCTTGCCCTTGAGCGCCCGGCCCATTGCCTTGGAGATCTCGCGCTGCGCGTCGCGTTTGGCGATGTCCTGACGCTTGTCGTGCGCCTTCTTGCCGCGCGCCAGCGCGAGCTCGACCTTGACCTTGCCGTCCTTGAAGTAGAGCGACAGCGGCACGAGGCTCACGCCGCTCTCCTTCGTCTTCCCGATCAGCTTCTGGATCTCCCTACGGTGCAGCAGCAGTTTCCGGGTTCGCCGCGGCATGTGGTTGGTCCACGTGCCCTGGGCGTACTCCGGAATGTGCACGTTGCGCAGGAAGACCTCGCCGTCGTCGACGGTTGCGAACGCCTCGCTCAGCGACGCCTTGCCGGCACGGAGGCTCTTCACCTCGGTGCCGGCAAGGGCGATACCGGCCTCGTAGGTGTCGAGGATCGAATAGTCGTGACGGGCACGACGGTTCGACGCGATCACCTTGCGTCCGACTTCCTTGACCATGACTCGACTCTATCCGCCCTCGACCTGGGTGTCCCAACGACTATTACGCAACCACCACCGGTGGTGAGCCGCCGCTGCGACCGCCCGAGCGAACGACCGCCGCCGCGGGGCAGCCCCGACGCAGGTCCCGACCGTCACGTCCCTAGGTACGGACGTATGCGCGCAGGGTGACGTAACCGGTGATGGCGGAGATCAGGATCGACACGCCGAGCAGCACGGGCGCGACGGGGAACAGGATGTCCACGATCTCGATCTTGGGGATCGCACCGCCCGTGGCTTCGAAGATCTGGTCCAGCGCGATGTATTTGACCCCGACCAGTCCGACGACACCGAGGACCGCACCGATGACACCGGCGACGACCGCTTCCAGCAGGAACGGTAGCTGGGTGTACCAGCGGGTCGCGCCGACGAGCCGCATGATGCCGACCTCGGTGCGCCGCGTGTACGCCGACACCTGAATGGTGTTCGCGATCAGCAGCACCGCGGCCAGCGCGGCGATCGCCGCGACGATGAACGTGCCGTCCCGGCCCGAATTCAGCAGGTCGAAGAAGCGGTCGAGGAACTTGTTCTGGTCGTCGACGTTCGCCACACCCGGCTGGTTGCTGAACTCCTGCACTATCACTTCGCTGCGTTCGGGGTCGAACAACTTGACGTGCAGGGAGGCGGGCAGTGATTCGGGACGGGCGAGCTCGACCAGCTCGGGCTGGCCCTCGAAGATCCGCTGGAAGCGTTCGTAGGCCTCGTCGCGGTCCTCGAACACGACGGATTCGACGGCCTGGTTGTTCTCGAGCGACGAGCGGATCGACGAGCAGGGCTCGGCCGTGCAGTTCTGGTCGTTCGCGCTGATGTCCTGCGTGAGATAGACCGTGACCTCGACGTCGTCGAGGTAGCTGGCCTGCATCTTGTCGATCGTGCGGACGAGCAGCAGACCACCACCGAACATCCCGAGTGAGATCGCGGTGGTCAGGATCATGGCGATGGTCATCGTGACGTTCCGGCGCAAGCCGGTGACGACCTCGCTGAAGACGAAGCTGGCGCGCATCTAAGGCACGGTTCCTTGGGTCGGGGGTCGGGTACGGGGCGGGGAGTATCCGGTGGCCGGACCGGCGGCATCCACTCGGCGTGGCGAGCGGGCCGAGACGCCTCGGCAGGCGGGTCGCTGCGGGGGAATCAGCGACCGACGCCGTACACGCCTCGCCGGTCATCGCGGATGACCTTGCCGTGGTCCAGTTCCACGACGCGGCGGCGCATGGAGTCGACGATCGAGTGGTCGTGCGTGGCCATCAGGACGGTCGTGCCGGTGCGGTTGATCCGCTCCAGCAGCAACATGATGTCCTGACTGGTGTCGGGGTCGAGGTTGCCCGTCGGCTCGTCGGCGAGCAGCACGAGCGGCCGGTTGACGAACGCCCTCGCCATCGCGACCCGCTGCTGCTCACCACCGGAGAGCTCGTGCGGCATGCGATCGGCCTTGCCGTCGAGGCCGACCAGCTCCAGCACCTCGGGTACGACCTTGGTGATGGTGTGCTTCGGCTTGCCGATGACCTCGAGAGCGAACGCGACGTTCTCGGACACCGTCTTGTTGTTCAGCAGACGGAAGTCCTGGAAGACGCAGCCGATGGTCTGGCGCAAGCGGGGGACCTTGCGCCGGGGCATCTTGGCGACGTCGAAGTTCGACACCGACACCCGGCCCTTGCTGGGCACTTCCTCACGCAACAGCAGGCGCAGGAACGTCGACTTCCCCGACCCGGACGGGCCGATGAGGAAGACGAACTCACCCTTGTCCACGTCGACCGTGACGTCGTCCAGAGCCGGACGCGTCGAGGTCTTGTAGGCCTTGGATACGGATTCGAGCTGGATCACGATTGGGCATCCTACCCGTGTGCTCCGTTAAGGCCTGGTTGCCCGGGCGTCGACGGGCGGGACGGGCGGGGTCCGAGGACCCGCCGCGCCCTGGTCGGGACTAGGCGGCGTCGGTCTCCTGTTGCTTACGCCACCGGATGCCGGCGTCGAGGAACGCGTCGATGTCGCCCTCGAGCACGGCCGACGGGTTGCCGGACTCGTGTTCGGTGCGCAGGTCCTTGACCATCTGGTACGGGTGCAGCACGTACGAGCGCATCTGGTTGCCCCAGCTGGAGCCGCCGTCCTTGAGCGCATCCATCTCGGCCTGCTCCTCCTCCTTCTTGCGCTGGAGCAGCTTGGCCTGGAGGACCTTCATCGCGGCGAGCTTGTTCTGCAACTGCGACTTCTCGTTCTGGCAGGACACGACGATGCCGGTGGGCTGGTGCGTGATGCGCACAGCCGAGTCGGTGGTGTTCACGCTCTGCCCGCCGGGACCGGACGAGCGGTAGACGTCGATGCGCAGGTCCTTCTCCGAGATCTCGACGTGGTCGACCTCCTCGACCTCGGGTAGCACCTCGACGTGGGCGAACGACGTCTGCCGGCGGCTCTGGTTGTCGAACGGCGAGATGCGGACGAGGCGGTGAGTGCCCTGCTCGACCGACAGCGTGCCGTAGGCGTACGAGGCGCCGACCTTGAACGTGGCGGACTTGATGCCCGCCTCCTCGGCGTAGGAGATGTCGTAGACCTCGGTCGCGTAGTTGTGCCGCTCGGCCCACCGCAGATACATGCGCATGAGCATCTCGGCGAAGTCGGCTGCGTCGACGCCACCGGCCTCGGCGCGGATGTTGACCACGGCACTGCGCGGGTCGTACTCGCCGGACAGGAGTGTGCGCACCTCGAGCGTGTCGATCGCTTCGGTGAGCGATGTGAGCTCGGCCTCGGCCTCGTTCTTGCTCGCAGGGTCGCCCTCGGCTTGGGCGAGCTCGTGCAGCACGCTCAGGTCGTCGAGCCGCTGCCGCAGTTCGCCGACGCGTCGCAGGTCGGCCTGCTTGTGCGACAGCTGGCTGGTCACCTTCTGCGCGGCCGCGGGGTCGTCCCACAGGTCCGGACGGGCCGCCTCCTCCTCGAGGGAGGCGACCTCCTGGCGCAGCGCTTCGATATCCATGACGGACTCGACCTGCGTCAGCTTGCCATCGAGGTCCTTGACGACGTCTTCGAACTCAGCACTCACGAATGACAAGGTTACGGCAAATCGCGCGGCCGCTTGAGGCGGCCGCGCGACGCCGCGTGATCAGTTCGCCGCGATCGTGTCGAGGAGCTTCAGAGCGGCCTTGGCGTGCGCCAGGTCGAAGTCGGCGACGGCCTTGGTCACCGGGTCCTCGGCGGCCTTCGATGCGGCCTTGGCGACGTCGGCCTGCTCGGTGTAGACGGCCTTGGCAGTGTCGAACAGGTTCTGGCGCTGCTTGGCCGTCAGCACCCTGGCGTGCACCAGGCGCAGAATGAGCGGCGACCGCAGGTGGTCGGGTGCGGAGTCGGCGGCGACCCAGGCCTTGAAGGCCTTCTTGCCCGCCGCGGTGATCACGTACTGCTGGCTGGAGCGCGGGCCCTGCTTGCCCAGACGGACGTAACCGGCTTCGTTCAGCGCGGGGAGTTCGCGGTAGACCTGGCTCCGAGTGACGCTGAAGAACGCCCCGAAGCGTTCCTCGGCTCCGGCGACGAGTTCACCACCGGTCGCGGGGCCGTCGTGAAGCAGGCCAAGCAGTGCTGCGGCTGTTGCGTTCAAATCGGACACGTCCCCACAGTGCCACGTTCGGCGCTTTCTGTCCACTGTGGCCCGGGTCCAGGTCCACAATGGAGCTACTGACAGTCCACAAGCACCAGATGGAGAACACCGGGAATGGGGCCCGTACGGCGCAATCCGTCGTCCCCGAGATGGCGGATAGTGTTCGCCCGATGACAGGGCGTCGCGCCGCGGTCGACCGTGTCCCTCGTATCTCTACCCGGTCCAGGGCAGGACACCACCCACCCAGCCGACGCACTTCACTGTCCGTGCCAACACGTTGCGTATTAAGACCATCGCGTTGCGTACCGAACCCTGGTGAACCCCGCGTCTGAGGTGTACGTCTCCCCTTCCGGCGGGACCGGCAACCGCCACGAGGCGTGGTGGACGTCACCATGTGTGTCCGGGCCAAGCCCTCCGGAGCCGAGTGAGCACCAGCGAGCAACGCCGCGGCACCCAGAGAACTCCACGCACACGCCGGGCCGCCGCCGATGCGAAGCGATGCCGCACCTGCCGAGGGATCCGGTGGCGTAGCCCGCCGGACCGGATGTGGGGACTGCGCCCCACCGCAATAGCGAAACAGGAGACAACAACAAAAGACCAACAACGAAAGACCCCTGCCTACGCACTCCGTAGACAGGGGTCTTTCGATCTCTGTAGCGGGGACAGGATTTGAACCTGCGACCTCTGGGTTATGAGCCCAGCGAGCTACCGAACTGCTCCACCCCGCGTCGTTGTGTGTTAACCACTCTACATGCCGCCATGATCGTCTCCGCACGGGGGTGCATCCACACCCTTCGCGTTCCATCGGGCCGCGTGCGCTGCGGTTTCCCGCCCACATCCGTGCCGCGTCCGCGGGACAGTCACCGAGGCAGCCCTGGCACCGAAACCAGGGCGCCAAGAAGAGGGCACCGAAACCAGGGCGTCGAGACGAGAGCACCGAAACTACGGCGCCGGGACGAGGGCGCGGCGGTTGCGGTGGCGGAACGCGTTCGCCTGTGGCGGCGCACATCGCGGTGGACCTGTGGCGGCGCTGAGTGTCCCGCCCACATTCGTACGGACCCGCACAAGACTCCGGGGCCCACCATGGGCGGAGGCGCCGCCTGAGCGTCATTCAGCGCTTCTTCCCGCGCACCGCTGCCCATCGCCGGGACGCCCCCGTACCTCGCGGACCAGGAGAAGCGACCGACAGATTGCCGGGGATCCGGTAGCGGAGCCCGCCGGGCCGCATGTGGGGACTGCGCCCCACCGCAATAGCGAAACAGGAGACAACAACAAAAGACCAACAACGAAAGACCCCTGCCTACGCACTCCGTAGACAGGGGTCTTTCGATCTCTGTAGCGGGGACAGGATTTGAACCTGCGACCTCTGGGTTATGAGCCCAGCGAGCTACCGAACTGCTCCACCCCGCGTCGTTGTGGCACCCACCTTACGCCCTGGCTTTGCCGGTCCGTAAGGCGGGTGCCACTCGGCTGTCGCCTCCGGTCAGCCGCCGGAGCCCTGGAGCTCCTCGTAGCGACGGGTGGCTTCATCCAGTTCGGACAGCGCCTGGCCCTGTGCCTGGAAGTCGCCTTCTTCCTGGGCCGCGCGGAGCTTCTCGAGCGCGTCCTGGATGTCCTGGACGACCTGGTTCAGCTCGCCGTTGCCGCCGCCACCGTCGTTCTGGCCGCCGGAGTTGTCGCCACCGGAGTTGTCGCCCTGCTGGTTGTCACCCTGCTGGTTGTCTCCGTTGTTGCCGGAGCCGTCCTGGCCGGCCGCATCACCGGACTCGGGCCCGGTGGCGGCGTCGCCGCTGCCTTCGCCGAAGACCTGGTCGAGCGCACCCTTGAGGGTGGAGTCGAAGCCGATCTTGCCGCCGAACGACACGATGACTCGGGCCAGCTGCGGGTAGCTCTGCGAGTTCCGCTGCTGGACGTAGATGGGTTCGATGTACAGGAACCCGTCCGCGACCGGCAGAGTGAGCAGGTTGCCGTAGATCAGGTCGACACTCTGGTTGCCCAGCAGGGTGCGGTCCTGCGTGAACTCGGGGTGCGACTGGAAGGCGTTCTGCACCTGGACCGGGCCTTCGATCTGCCGTTCACCGGAGGTCGGCAATCGGAGCACACGAATGTTCCCGTAGCTGCCGGGGTCGGACGAGACCGACATCCACGCGGCCAGATACTGCCGTCGCAACTGAGTGAGCGCGCTCGTCAGCTGGAAGTTCGGTTCGTCCTGCCACGGCGACTGCGAGTACGTGTAGTACGCGGGCTGTTTGGCCGCGTCCGAGTTCGGGTCGAGCCCACCCTCGGTCGTGGGATCCTGCGGCACGTTCCAGAACGTCTGGGTCGCGTAGAACTCCTGTGCGTTCTCCACGTGGTACTGCGTGATCAGCTCACGCTGGAGTTTGAAGATGTCCTCCGGGTACCGGAAATGCTGCCGCAGTTCGTCGGAGATCTGCGACTCCGGCTGGACGACCCCGGGGAAGGTCTTCATCCAGGCCTTCAGGACCGGGTCCTGCTTGTCCATCTGGTAGAGGTCCACGCTGCCGTCGAAGGCATCGACCGTGGCCTTCACCGAGTTCCGGACGTAGTTGATCTCGCTGTCGCGCTGTTGCGCCACACCGGACAGGGAGTCCGACGTCGCCTCGCCCAGCGAGGTGCGCTGCGAGTACGGGAAGTTGTCGAGCGTGGTGTAGCCGTCGACGATCCACTTGACCCGGCCGTCGATCACGGCGGGGTACGGGTCGCCGTCGGCGGTGAGCCACGGGGCGATCTTCTCGACGCGGTCCCGCGGGTCACGGTTGTACATGATCTTGGAGCTTTCGCCGATGGCTCCGGAGAACAGGATGTTGCGCTCGCCGTACTGCATCGCGAACACGGCCCGGTTGAACCAGTTGTCGATCGGCACGCCGCCCTCACCGTCGTACAGGTAGGTGCGGTCCTGTGCCGTGTCGTACTCACCGGGCGCGGACTCCTGCTGACCGCCGACGATGGCGTAGTCCGTGGCCAGCTCGCCGAAGTAGATGCGCGGCTCCTTGACCTCCATGCCTGCGCCCGTCGGGTTCTGCGTGTCGCTGGTCCCGGCGATCGGGTAACCACCGTCGCTGTCGGCACCCTCGAGTGCACGGTCGATCTGGTTGGCGGGCGCGGCGACGAAGCCGTTGCCGTGCGTGTAGACGAGGTGGCGGTTGATCCAGGTCTGCTGGTTCGCGGCCAGGCCCTCGGTGTTCATCTCCTTCGCCGCGACGAGGTAGGCCTGCTCCTCGCCGTTCACGGTGTAGCGGTCGATGTCGAGCTTCTCGGGGAAGCCGTAGAAGTTCTCCCGGCCGACCCGCTGGGTGAACGTCGGCGAGAGCACGTTCGGGTCGAGCAGCCGAATGTTCGGGATAGTGCCCTTGTCATTGCGGATCTGGCTGGCGTCGACCTCCGACTGGCCGCTGTAGTCGTCGTAGGTGACGTTGTCGATGCCGTAGGCGTGCCGCGTCGCCTCCATGTTGCGCTGGATCGACTGGGCCTCACGCTCGTTGGCGTTCGGGCGCACGGAGAACTGCTCGAGGATCGCGGGCCACGCCACGCCGACGATCAGCCCGGACAGCAGCAACAGCACCAGTGCGATGGCGGGCAGCTGGATGTTGCGCAGGAACGCGCCGACGAAGAACGCGATCGCGCAGAACACGCAGATGCACAGCAGGATCAGCTTCGCGGGCAACACCGCGTTCAGGTCGGTGTAGGTGGCACCGGTGAACAGTTCGTTGCGGTCCGACAGCAGCAGGTTGTAGCGGTCGAGGAAGTACTCGACCGCCTTGAGCAGCACGAACAGCCCGACCAGGATCAGCAGGTGCACCCGGGCGGGCGCTGCGACCGAACCGCCGCGGCCCGCGAGCCGGATGCCGCCGAACAGGTAGTGCGCGAGCAGCCCGCCGACGAACGCCACGACGGTGGCGACGAACAGCCAGCCCAGCACCCAGCCCAGGAACGGCAGGTCGAAGACGTAGAACCCGATGTCGTTGCCGAACTGCGGATCCTGGCGCCCGAACTCACCACCGTTCAGGTACATCTGAACGGTCTCCCAGTTGGCCTGCCCGGACACGCCCGCGACGAGCCCGGCGAGGACCGGAATACCGATGCCGAAAAGTTTCACCCTGCTGGCGACGATCGAGCGGTACCGCGCCAGCGGGTCGTCCTCGCCGCTGACCGGCACGAACACCGGCCGCGTGCGATAAGCGATCCACAGGCTGACCGCGAGTGCACCGCCCACCAGCAGCCCGGTGGCCACGAACAAGATCAACCGCGTCAGCAAGACTGTGGTGAACACGCCGCGCGCATCCACCTCGCCGAACCACAGCCAGTCGACATACGCGTTCAAGAACCGCGCACCGAGCAGCAAGAGCAGGACGAGGACGGCCGCGATTGTCAGCAGGATCCGGGCCCGCTTGGACAACTTGGGGAGGCCGACGGGGGGCCGAGTGGCCACAGCGCACACTCCTGGGGTCGTAACTGGCGTGGTCCAGGGGGCGCCGGTGACGGGCTCCCTGTATGTCTAACTCTACGGACCAGGGCCCGAGTTCCCGGAATGCCCCTAAACCGGGCGCCTGCGAGTTGCTGCCACGATGGTCACCATGACCGACAGCGAAGGCGCGCCCCACCCCGCGACCGAGGACGGCGGCACGGGTTCCACCGGGTCCGCGGAGACCGCGGCACCGGCTGAGACCAGCGAGGACGTCGAGGACGACGCCTGGTTCCTCGAAGACCTGGTGGACCAGGAGGCGGCCTCGGCGGCGGCCACGGTGGGCGCCATCGCGCGCGAGGTCGAGGAGTTCGTCGCCGAGGGCGGATGGCAGCAGCCGCCGCAGCTGTTCGCACTCGTCCCCACCGCCGAGCTGCTCTCCCAACAGCCCGAGCTCGCCGATTCGCTCGATCCGGACGCCGAGCTCACCCCGGTCGCCCAGGACTCACTGCCTAACGACGACCTCGCCGAGGCGCTCGCGACGATCGCGTGGCCGGAACTCGTCCGGGGCTGCGCACTCGCCCAGGAGATCATCGTGCTGCCGCCCGACGCCGAGGACGAGCTGCCCGACGTCGACGAATCGGCCGGTGTCTCGGCCACCGACGTCGAACGCCTCAAGCACGCAGCTGCTGGTCATCCGCGGCGCACCGAGGCCAGGCTCGTGGCCGCCGTCCTGCGCGACGGGCCCGCCGCGTGCGTCATGCGCCTGCGCGGTGGCCACCCGCAAGCCGAGGACGACTCCGCACCGGGCGAGGAGATCGTCGAGCATCCCGAGCTCGCTCCGAACCTGGTCGAAGCCCTCCGCGCGACGCTCCTCCCCTGAGGCGCTCCTCCCCTGCGACGCTCCTCCCCTGAGGTACTGCGCCCTGAGGTACTGCGCCCTCGAGCCGCGGCTCGACCCTGAACCGTGGCTGCCGGTGGACCGCCTTCGAATGGAAGACACCCGCCGAGGGTGCCGACACGGAGTGGGCCGATCACGGAGTGGCCGGTCATGGGGCGTGCCGACACGGGGGCAGCCGGTCACAGGGTCAGCCGGTCATGGGGTCAGCCTTGGCAGGTCGGGACGGGTTTGCCGGCCTTGAGGTTGCGCAGCGCGCTGATCGCGTCGTCGAGCGTGCCGACCCGGACGAGTTGGAGCCCCTCCGGGGCGGCCGACGCCGCCTCGGCACAGTTGCGCTCCGGCACCAGGAACGTCGTCGCACCGTCCTCCTTGGCCGCCACGACCTTGAACGAGATCCCGCCGATCGCGCCGACGTTGCCCTGCGAGTCGATCTCGCCGGTACCGGCCACGTGCCTGCCGTCGACGAGGTTCTCCTGCTCCATGCGTTCGACGATCGCCAGCGCGAACATCGCCCCCGCCGAGGGGCCGCCCACGTCCTCGAGTGAGATGTCCACCGTGAACGGTACGTCCGCCCGGTCCGCGGGCTGGACGCCGACGAAGCCCTGCTGTCCGCCTTCCGGGTGCCGCGCCAGCTCGATCTGCACCGTGCGGGGCTGCTGTTCCCCCCGCCGGTAGGTCAGGTCGATCTGCTGTCCGGCGCGGGTGTTCTTGAGCGCGGCCGTCACGTCCCGCTGCCCCGAGATGCGCTTGTCGTTCACCGACACCAACTGGTCGCCGGGCTCGAGCACGCGCGCGGCAGGACTGTCGGACACGACCTGGTCAGCGACGACCTTCACCGGGTAACCCAGCGTCCGCAGTGCGGCGACCTCGGCGTTGCTCTGCGAGCTGCGGAACTGTGCGACGTTCTCCTCCCGCACCTCCTCGTCGGTCTGCCCCGGCCGGAAGTACTCCTCCCGCGGCGCGACGGCGTACCGCCCGCTGATCCACAGGCCCAGCGCGCCAAAGAGGGTGACGTCGTCGTTGAGCGACACGGTGGTCATCCGCAGCTGACCTTCGGTGTCGTAACTGCGCTCGCCGTCGATCGACACGACGTGATCGCCGTCGACGTCACCGAGGGTGTCGTAGGTCGGCCCGGGCCCCAGCGCCACGTACGGCACCTTGACGAAAGACCCGACCAGCACGAAGGCGACCACGAGGACGGCGCTGAACACGATGGTCCAGGTGCGGCGCGTGGGGCGCCGGCGCGGTCGCCGCTGCTCGGTCTCGGAGTCGTCCGCCCCGGTGCGCGATGCCGCCACGCGCTCCTCGGCCGTGTCGCGCCCCGTGGCTCCTGACGCGGATTTCATGTCGCCGGACTCGCTCACGGGCACAGCGTACGGCGGCCGTTGTCAGCTCAGAGCGAAGGTCCGATTCACCATGCCGATCGGCGGGTCGCGGCGCCCTCGGGCCGCGTACGGTGGAGGGTATGAGCAACCCACCCTTCGGGTTCGGCTTCGGTCTGCCCGACCCCGACAACAGCTCGTCCGGCCCTGGCAACAACTCGTCCGGCTCCGGCGGTCAGGGTGGCGACCCGTTCCAGCAGCTGGGGCAGATGCTCAGCCAGCTCGGTCAGATGTTCAGCCAGGCAGGCAGCTCCTCCGGTCCGGTGAACTACGACCTGGCCAAGCAGATCGCGCTGCAGCGCCTCGCGTCGACCTCCGACGACGGGGACGCGAAGCCCGGGATGGGATTCGCATCCGCGACCGGTGACGCGCAGCAGGGCGACACCGCGGTACGCGATGCCTCTCACCTGGCCGAACTGTGGCTCGACGAGGCGACGATCCTGCCCGCGGGCGCGACGCAGACCGTCGCGTGGACCGCGAAGGACTGGATCGAGAAGACACTGCCGACGTGGCAGCGACTGTGCGACCCGGTCGCCGAACAGGTGTCGTCGGCCTGGACCGAGGCGCTCCCCGCGGAGGCGAAGCAGGCGGCGGGACCGCTGATGTCGATGTTGGGCCAGATGGGCGGCATGGCGTTCGGCTCGCAGCTCGGGAACGCACTCGGCGACCTCGGCGCCGAGGTACTGACGTCGTCCGACGTGGGCCTGCCCCTGGGCCCGGAGGCCACATCGGCGCTGCTGCCGGCCAACGTCGAGAAGTTCACCGAGGGGCTCGAGCGTCCGGCCAGCGAAGTGCTCGTGTTCCTCGCGGCGCGCGAGGCCGCCCACCAGAGGCTGTTCGCACACGTGCCGTGGCTGCGGCAGCGGCTGCTGGCGACCGTCGAAGAGTTCGCTCGCGGCATCTCCGTGGACGTGTCGGGCCTCGAGCAGCTGGCGGGCCAGATCGACCCGACCGACCCGCAGAGCATCGAGCAGGCCATGTCCTCGGGGCTGTTCGAACCGCAGACGACTCCGGAACAGAAGGCGGCACTGACCCGCCTGGAGACCCTGCTCGCCCTCGTCGAGGGCTGGGTCGACGTCGTGGTCGCCGATGCCGTCGGCAACCGCCTGCCCGGTGCGGATGCGCTGCGCGAAACACTGCGCAGGCGACGTGCCAGCGGCGGGCCCGCCGAGCAGACGTTCGCCACGCTCGTCGGGCTCGAACTGCGGCCCCGGCGGATGCGCGCGGCCGCAACGCTGTGGCAGATGGTCGGCGACCGTCACGGCACCGAACAGCGGGACCACCTCTGGTCGCACCCGGACCTCATGCCCACGACCGACGACCTCGACGAGCCGACGGACTTCGCCGACCGGCTCGGCGGCACCGTCATCGGTGCGGACGTCGACCCGATCGCCGAGCTCGAGAAGACCGAGCGCGCCGAAGCCGAAGCCGCTGAGGCCGCATCCGGCAGCGCACCGGCCGACTCCGATGCCGGGAACGTCGGTGCCGACGATGCCGCCACGGACGACACCGCCGGTGGGAATTCGGCGCCGCACGACAGTGGAACCGGCGAGCGTGGTTCCGGCGAGCGTGGTTCCGGCGACGGGAACGATCCGGACCGCCCCTCCGACGGGAACGGCTGACCTCTCGTTCGACACATCGCCCGCGCAGGGCCGTGCCTGCTCAGACACGTGACCCGGCGCGGGCGATGTGCGCTCGTCACTCCTCGGGGTTCGGGTCGGTGTCGTCGGCGTCCCCGCTGATGCCGAGATTCGCCGCCGCCGACAGGCCCTCGAGGTATCCGATGGCGCGCTCGGCCTTCGGATAGCGATGCACCAGCGCCCAGAATTCGTCGTTGTGGTCGGCGACCCGCAGGTGGGCCAGCTCGTGCACCAGGACGTAATCGAGCACCCAGGACGGCACCTCACGGAGCCGCTCACTGACCCGGATCGTGCGGTTCATCGGAGTGCACGACGCCCAGCGCGTACGCATCGGCGGGACCCAGCGCACGCTGGCGGGCTGGGCCGCGCCGTCGAGGTAGCGCGCCGACAGTTCGGTGCACCGCAACAACAACGCCTCGTCGGACGCACTCGCCGGCGAGGCCCTCTTGTTCTCGGTGCGCCGCAGCTTCTTCTGCATCTCGGCGACCCAGTGCCGTTCCTCGGCCTTGGTCATCGTCGCCGGGATGAGAACGACCGTCGTGTCGCCGTCCCGATAGGCGGTGACCGTACGGCGGCGCCGCGCACTGCGCCTGACCTCGACCTTCTCCTCTGTCACCGGCGGCCGGTCGTTCTGTTCGTCCTGGTCGCCCCGCCCGCCTTGACCACGCTCGCCGCCCTGACCACGGCGGCTGCGCTGCCGGTCCTGCCCGCGCCGGTCGTCCGCGCCCGCCTGGGGGTCGCTCTCCTGCGCACCATTTCCGTCTTTTCGTCGGTTACGTCGGGGTTGTCCACCTTTCGGTTGTGTGTCGCGCGACGGTGAGTTCTGCGCCGTGTTCTGCGCCCGCCCGCGTTGACTCCGTAATGAGGGAACCCGTGCATCGGCCACTCGTACACGGTAAGGCGCACCGCCGACATTCGGGATGGCTCAAACATCACAGCGCACAGTTGTCCACATTCACGTTCACCTGTGGATAACCCTGATCGGGTGTCCCACGACGACCGCGAATCCCGTCACCCTGTGAACATGACGCGAACACTCACCGAAACCGGGGCATTACCGGAGCGGCCGCGGATCGTGCCGGGGCTGGACGTACTGGAACGCGGCGAAGGGGAACTGCAGATCGGCCTGGAACGGCGGCACGCCGTCGTACTCGACACGCTGTCGCCGATGCTGATGGACCTGGTGCGGGGCCTCGACGGGAGCCGCAGCACAGGCACGCTCATGCAGCTCGCCCGTTCGCAGTGCACGTCCGACGAGGAGGCCGAGAAAGCCGCCGACGACCTGCGGCTCGTACTCGAAGGGCTCGCCGAACGCGGCCTCATCGAAGAGTCCGACGCGCCCGCACACGCACGATCCCTGCGCACCGACGAGCCCGCGCTCTGGACCCTGACTCGCTCCCGGCCACGCCGCAGCGCCGCCGCACGGTGGGCACAGAGCACGGTGCTGCTGCAGGGCGGCGGCAGGCTCGCGGCGGGACTGGCTCGCACGCTGGCGACGGCAGGCATCGGACACATCGACGCCCATGCCGACGGGCGCGTCGGCCCGGAGGACCTCGGCACCGGGTTCGTCGACGCCGACATCGGCACCCCGCGCAGGCAGGCCATCACGAACCTGGTCAAACGGACCAACTCGGCCACCAAGACCGGCAAGGTGCGGGGCAAACAACGTCCGGACCTGGTCGTGCTGACCGACACGGTCGTCCCCGCCCCCGAAATCGTCAACGAGCTGATGGTGGAGCGGCAACCGCATCTGCTGGTGCGGGTCCGGGACGGCAACGGTCTCGTCGGGCCGCTGGTCCATCCGGGCCGGAGCAGCTGTCTGCGCTGCGCGGATCTCGCCCACACCGCGCGGGACCCGTCGTGGCCGCGGGTCGCGAGTCAGCTGGCTGGACGGCTGCCCCGGACCGACCTGTGCAGCGTGACGGCCACGGCGGGGATGGCGGGCGGGCAGATTCTGCGCATCCTCGATCCCGAGGAGTCGGTACCGCCGACCTGGAACGGCACCATCGAGGTCGACGCGTTCGCCGGAACGACCACCACGTCCGAGGCGGCTCCGCACCCGTCGTGCCCGTGCGGAGCCGCCTCCGTGGGGCAGGCTGTCGCACGGCAGCAGAGCGCAGGTCCGGACGGCGACGCCGCCGCACCGTAGAAGTCGTCGGGCCCACGTCCGGCGGGCCCGACCACGACGTCCGTGCACCGGTACCCAACCGCTCCCCACAGCGTTGATCGACAAGGCAGAATCGCGGACGTGACCGAACACCGCGAGGCCCAGGACAGGTCCGACGAGACCGCTACGGCGGATGCAGCGGAGGCCGTCGACTCCGCGGCGGACGCGTCGAGCGCGGATCACGGCGACACGGACGTCGCGCTTCCCCGCAGGACCATGGCCCGCACCGCAAGACTGGCCAGCCTTCCGCTGGGCATGGCCGGCCGCGCGGTCGGGGGCTGGGGCCGCAGGCTCACCGGTCAGAGCGCCGACGAGGTCAACGCGGGCCTGTCGGCGAAAGCCGCCGAGCAGCTGTTCGAGGTGCTGGGGACGCTCAAGGGCGGCGCCATGAAGTTCGGCCAGGCGTTGAGCGTGTTCGAGGCGGCCGTGCCCGACGAGCTGGCCGAGCCGTACCGCGATGCGCTCACCCGGCTGCAGGCCGCCGCCCCGCCGATGCCCGCGAAGCAGACCCACCGTGTGCTGACCGAACAGCTGGGGCGCACCTGGCGACAGCGGTTCGCCGAGTTCGACGACGAACCGACGGCGGCGGCCAGCATCGGCCAGGTGCACCACGGCGTCTGGCACGACGGCCGGGAGGTCGCCGTCAAGGTGCAGTACCCGGGCGCAGACGACGCCCTGCGCGGCGATCTGCGCCAGCTGCAGCGCTTCAGCCGCCTGTTCCAGAGCCTCGTACCGGGCACCGACGTCAAGCCGCTGCTCGCCGAGCTGGCGGACCGGATGGACGAAGAACTCGACTACCGGAGGGAGGCCGACAACCAGCGGGCCTTCTCGAAGGCGTTCGCCGGGGACCAGCAGGTCCACGTCCCGCGGATCGTGGCGAGTTCCCCCAAGGTGGTCGTCAGCGAATGGGTCACGGGTACGTCCTACTCGGAGATCATCCGCACCGGCACCCGGGAGCAGCGGGACGAGGCCGGCCGGTTGCTGGCGGAGTTCCACTACTCGTCGCCTGCTCGTGCGCAGCTGCTGCATTCCGACCCTCACCCCGGCAACTTCATGCTGCGCGAGGACGGCCGGGTGTGCGTCATCGACTTCGGGGCGGTCGCCCGCCTGCCCTACGGCGCCCCGCCCGCCATGGGCAGGATCATGCGGCTCGCTCTCGAAGGACGGTCCGAAGAGCTCTACGCCGCGCTGCGCGCCGAGGGATTCGTGCGGCCCGACACCGAGATCGATCCCGACGACGTCTACGCATACCTCCATCCGATCGTGGCCCCGCTCGCCGAGGACCGGTTCCATTTCTCCCGCCGATGGGCCCAGGACCAGGCGCTGCGCATGGGCGATCTGCGCGGCCAGGACTTCCGTACCGGGCGATCGCTCAACCTGCCGCCGCACTGGCTGATGATCCACCGGGTGACGGCGGGCGCCATCGGCATTCTGTGTCAGCTCGATGCGGAGCTGCCGTTGCGGTCGATCGTGCAGCAGTGGCAGCCGGGATTCTCCGACTGACCGGTTCCCGGCCGGCGAGTTATCCACAGTTTTCGCCGGAACGGCAGAAATTCGCCATTCGCCGGACCGACTTGTCCACATTTTCGCCGAACCCTCCCCGTCGGATTCCGCGATCGGCAGGCTCGAGCCATGACTGCTCTGGCCGACGCGGCGCAGCTGACACCCGCCGCACACGACAATGTCCTGACCACCGCAGAACTACGCGCCCACGGCATGTCCGAGGGCACCATCGCGCGCCGATGCCGCCCGGGCGGGCCGTGGCGCCGCCTACTGCCGGGGATCGTCCTGCTCGGCGCAGGTGAGCCGACCCGAAGACAGCTGGTTCGCGCCCTCGCGCGCTACGTGGGCGGCGAGTGCATGGTGACCGGCGGCGACGCGCTCGACGCTCACGGCGTGGCACTGCCGAGATCGCCTGCCGTGCACATCCTGGTACCGAAGGGACGCCGCATGCTCTCGCCGACGTTCGCGATGGTGGAACGCACGGCCCGGCCACCCGAACCCGTCGTCGTCGACGGCATCCCCTTCGCGCCAGCAGCCAGGGCCGCGCTCGACGCGGCACGCCGGGAGCCCGACCCCGGCCGGTTACGCGACCTCTTGTCCCTGCCCATCTACTACGGCCTCACGACCGCTGCCGAACTGCGGGCCGAACTCGATGCAGGCAGCCAACGCGGTTCCGCTGCGGTGCGATCGGAACTGCGCGCGATCGACCGTGACCGCGACACCTACGTGCACGGATGGGCACGCGCCGTGCTCCGCGACGGACCGCTGCCGCCACCGCGCTGGGACGTCACGGTCTACGACCGGCGCGGTAGGTACATCGGCACCGTCGACGCGTGGTGGGACGAGGTTGGCATGGGCTGGCAGTTCCATCCGCCGGGCAAACCCCACCTCGGACACCTGGCGCTGGCCGCAGCGGGCGTAACCGTCGTGCGAACCGACCCCGAGCGGCTCACCACGGATCGGCGCGGAGTGCTCACCGAGCTGGCGAAAGCCTTCCGCACGGCAGCCGACCGCAGGAGACCGGCCGTCCAGTGCCTGGCAAGGGTGGCGGCATGAGACGTCACCAGTACTCGGCGGGCAGCTTGCCCTCGATGTCACGGACGTGGTCGCGAACGCAGCGAGGGCAGAGCCAGCGTGTCCGGCCCGCGTCGGACTCCCGCAGCCACCCCATTCCGGCGGCGGCCGCCTCGCTACCACCGCGCTCGCCGCACAGCGCGCACGTCACGGGCGACTCGTCGTACGTGGCCTCACCGGTCACGGCTTCGTCCCGAGGTACACCGTGCGGGCGCTCAGCAGGTAGATGTCGTCGCGGCGGCCGAGGTAGTCGCCCACCGCCGGATCCAGCAGTCGGGTCACGGCGTCCCGGTCCTCGGCGTCCATCCGGTCGTCGGCCCTCTCGGCGAGACCGCCGATGTGGTCGAGCACGAACTCACGTACCTGCTCCCCTGCCGGTGCGGGGTGATCGACGAGGTACGTGAAGGACGTGACGCCGGTGAGCCCGGCACGGGCGATACCCGTGGTCCAGCCGTAGCCCATCCGCACGGCGTCCGGCATCGACGAGCGCATGTCCTCGAACCAGGCGTCACGGTGACCGAGCAGGCGCAGCTCGAGCCCTGGCCGGCCCACGCCGAGATCCCACGGCAGGCAGCGCATGCCCAGGCCGCCCTCGGCGATCGCCAGGACGCCGCCCGGCCGGAGCGCGGCGGCCAGTCGGTCGACGGCCGCCTGCTGGTCCGGAAGGTGGTGCACCACGGCCGAGGCCCACACCAGGTCGGCCGGCGCGACGAGGTCCGCGAGGGGTTCCGTTCCGGCGTCGGCGACGACCTCGTCGACGGTCACGGTGTCACCGCCCGACTCGCGCGCGGCGTGGCACGCCGCGGTGAGCAGTTCGTCGACCGCGTCGACGGCGACGACGGTGCCACCACCCCGTACGCGTAGGGAGGCTGCGAGCGCCGTCGTCATCCCGCCCGCGCCGGAACCGACATCGACCACGGTCGCTCCGGCATCGAGGTTCCGCGTGAGCCGGTCGGCGACGTCAGCCACGGCGGCGCTCTCGAGCTCGTCGAGTCTGCGCATCTCGGACAGACGGGCCGCCCAGTCGACGTCGTCGTGTGTATGTGCTGCCATTCCGCCCATTCAACACGGGCGGGCCGTGGGGCGGCGACCGGACGCGTCGCCCGGTCGCCGCCCCACCGTGCTCGGCCTACCGGTCGAGGTGCGCGGCACGCCGTGACGCCCAGCGAGCTACTCGCTGCCACCGTCGCGCCGCGCGGTGCCGGCGTTCGGCACGCCCGCCCTCGGCCTGTTTTCGCAGTTCACGTATTCGGTCTCTCGTCAGTTCTTCGTGCAGCAACATGGGAGGTGTCTCCGTGTTCGGGTAGTCGGATGTGCGGTGTCGCGATGTCGCCGTCGGCAAGTACGTCTCGTCGGCCTCGCGGTGCAGTCGGTTCGTCATGCGGCGCTCCATTCCTGCGATTCGGGCACCGGGTGCTTCCGCGGGCGGCCACGAGGCCGCTTGCGGGCCACGACGGCACCGCGTTCGAAGATCTCGCCTCCCCAAACGCCCCACGGCTCACCGCGGGCGAGAGCGCCTTCCAGGCAGGCCGAGCGCACCGGGCACTCCCCACACAGTGTCTTGGCGCGTTCCAGGTCGGACGGCTTCTCGGCGAACCACAGGTCCGCGTCGCCGGTCCGACAGGGAAGGTCGAAATCGGTGGACTCACCGGAGTCGATCAGTTCGGCGACTCCGGTGGTCCCGGCCAACAAGGCGGAGAACGTCTCCTCTGACGCGGAGACGGTGGCCGTTGGCATGGCGGCTCCTTCAGTAACGAGTGTGTGCGGATGAGTCGGCGGATCCACACAGCCCTCGAACAGCACGAAGGCCGCGGATCCGATGGGTTCCGCGGCCTTCGAGAGCCAACCTGTCTAGCCGATCACTAGACGACGCCTCTCGCAGGAGCCGGGCGGAACCCGGGACTTGTCCTGGATCTGGATCGGAAGCTGCTGACGACGCTCCGGACGCGGCACCGGGTTGCCGAGGTCGGCAGCGGCGAGCGCCGCGCCGTCGGCCGGAGCGTGCGACGAGGCACCCCCACGCACGTCGAACGCACCGATGTCACGCGGATCCAGGGACTTGCCGGCACGCCGGCGGTCACGATCGACCGACGCGCAGAACAGCTGAGAACGCACGGACTGCCCGTCACAGGGCAGGGTCGACCGGTTTCCGGAGATGCCGGCAGTGTCGATCGCTGTCATGAACTCCATTGCGGGCACCTCCTCTCGTATCCGGCTGGCCGCCACCGGGGCGGCCGCGCTCTTCGACCTGGTCACTGCAGGTTATTGCGCCCGCACGTGACGGGGCAACTGATTTTTCGAAAAGTTCGTCATTCTTCCCGGAAAACCACCGTGACCAGCGACAGCACGGCAGCAGTCGCGGACACACCGGGAGCCCGCATCGGGCTATCCGCTCGCCTCGTCACGCACGACGGCTAGCACGTCGTCACCGAACTGCTGCAGCTTGGACGCACCGATGCCGGAGATCCCGACGAGCGCCTTGCTGTCGGTTGGCCGCTGCTCGGCGATCGCCACGAGGGTCGAATCGGTGAACACGACGAACGCGGGCACGTTCAGCTCCCTGGCACGTTCGGTCCGCCACTCCTTCAGCCGCCCCAGCAGGTGCTCGTCGACGTCGGCCGGGCATTTGGTGCACCGGCCGAGTTTGACCTCCATCGTCGAGATCAGCGGCCGCGCACAGATACGGCACGAGTTGGCGAACTTCGTCTGCTGGCCCGATTTCGCCACGCGCGCGGCCGGGTGGTCCTCCGGCACGAGGCCGTACAGGAACCTGCTGCGGCGGCGGTTACGCCTGCCGTCGGGGTGGCGGGACAACGCCCAGCTCAGCGACAGGTGTTCGCGGGCGCGGGTGACGCCGACGTAGAACAGCCTGCGTTCCTCCTCAACGGCCTCGTCGTCCCCGTCGGCGCGCTGGATCGGCACGGTGCCGTCGGCGAGGCCGACGAGGAACACCGCGTCCCATTCGAGCCCCTTCGCCGCATGCAACGAGGCGAGGGTGACACCTTCCACGGTCGGCGGGTGCTGCGCGGCCGCGCGCTGTTCGAGTTCGGTGACGAGCCTGCCGAGGCTCGCACCCTCGACGGTGCTCGCCAGCTCCTCGGCCACTTCGACGAGCGCCAGCAACGCGTCCCATCGTTCCCGCGCCGCTCCCCCGGCAGGCGGTTGTTCGGTCAGGCCGACGCGTGCAAGCACCCGTCGGCACAGCGCGACGAGCTCGCCGCGCGGCTCGTCGGCCGCCGCGGTGCGCAGCGCGGCGATCGCCTGCCGGATCTCCTGCCGCTGGAAGAACCGTTCGCCACCCCGCACCAGGTACGGCACGCCAGCCTCGGAAAGCGCCTGTTCGTACGCCTCCGACTGGGCGTTCACGCGGTACAGCACGGCGATCTCGCTGGCTGCGATCCCGTCGTCGAGCAGCCCGCGGATGCGCGCCGCGACCGCCGAGGCCTCCGCGGGTTCGTCGTCGTACTCGGCGAAGCGGGGCTCGGGCCCTTCGGGCCGTTGTCCGACGAGCTCGAGCCGCGACCCGGCGGGCCTGCCCCGTGCGGCGCCGATGACGCGGTTGGCCAGCGACACCACCTGCGGCGTCGACCGGTAGTCCCGCTCGAGACGCACCACGGTCGCCTCGGGGAACCGCCGGGTGAACTCCAGCAGCGGGCGTGGCGAGGCGCCGCCGAACGAGTAGATCGTCTGGTTGGCGTCGCCGACGACGGTCAGATCGTCCCGGCCGCCGAGCCACGCGTCGAGCAGTCGCTGCTGCGCCGGCGTGACGTCCTGGTACTCGTCGACGACGAAACACCGGTACCGCTCACGGAACTCGTCGGCCACGGCCCGGTGCTCCTCGAGCGCGGCCGTGGTGTGCAGCAACAGGTCGTCGAAGTCCAGCAGCTGGGCCTCGTTCTTGGTCTGCTCGTATCCCCGGTACAGCTCGGCGATCCGCTCGGCCGGTTCCGGAGTGTCCCGCTTCAGCCTGGCGACCACGGCCGGGTAGTCGTCGGGGCTGACGAGGGACGCCTTCGCCCATTCGATCTCGCTCGTGAGGTCGCGCAGCACCTCGACCTCGGTCGACAGGCCCAGCCGGTTGGCTGCCTGGCCGACGAGACGCAGTTTGTTGCCGTCGATGAGGTCCCACTGGCGTTCGCCGACGACGCGCGGCCAGAAATAGCGGAGCTGGCGCAGCGCCGCCGCGTGGAACGTGCGGGCCTGGGCGGCCTCGACGCCGAGTCCGCGCAGGCGCGTGCGCAGCTCTCCCGCCGCACGCGAAGTGAACGTGACGGCGAGCACCTGACCTGCGGAAACATGCCCGGAGCGCACCAGGTACGCGATGCGGTGAGTGATGGTGCGGGTCTTGCCGGTGCCCGCGCCCGCAAGCACGCACACGGGCCCGCGCGGGGCGCATGCAGCCGCGCGTTGTTCGGGGTCGAGGCCCTCGAGCAGTTCCGGATGACGGTTCGACGACGCACTTCCCACGCCCCGCATCCTCGCAGAGGGGACCGACGGAACATCGGCAGCCCGGACGCCCGTATCCTGGCCATTATGGCGGAGAAGCGGGACAAAGAGGCTGCCAAGCAGGCCAAGAAGGAAAAGAGGGCGGCGAGCAAGGCGCGCCGTGGCCAGATCTTCCAGGCGTTCCATATGCAGCGCAAGGAGGACAAGGCCCTCATCCCGTGGATGCTCGGAACCTTCCTGGTCATCGCGGGGCTGGTCTTCCTGCTCGGCATGTGGATCGGCATCGAGTGGCTGCTGCTGCCGCTCGGCATCCTGCTCGGCGTACTCGGCGCGATCATCCTGTTCGGTCGCCGCGTGCAGAAGAACGTGTTCGCGAAGGCCGAGGGGCAGCCGGGTGCCGGCGCGTGGGCGCTGGACAACCTGCGCGGCAAGTGGCGCGTGACGCAGACCGTGGCGGCCACCACGCAGCTCGACGCGGTACACCGGGTGCTGGGCGGGCCGGGCGTGGTCCTGGTCGCCGAAGGCGCTCCGCACCGGGTCAAGAACCTGCTGTCGCAGGAGAAGAAGCGCATCGCCCGGCTCGTCGGGGAAACCCCGATCTACGAGGTGATCATCGGGGATGAGGAGGGGCAGGTTCCGCTGCGCAAGCTGCAGAACCACCTGATGAAGCTGCCGCGCAACCTCAAGGGACCGCAGGTCGACGCCCTCGAGACGAAGCTCTCCGCCCTGGGCAACCGCGGCGCCGCAATGCCGAAGGGGCCGACGCCGCAAGGTGCCAAGATGCGCAACGTCCAGCGGACCATCCGCCGCCGCTGACCCGCAGGCGCACGCGATTCATCGGTGCGGCAGGGGCCGCCTCCCACGACGGGAGGCGGCCCCTGCCGCGTCCGGCCCCGCTTCGCGATGACGGGCCCCGGGGTCGACGGGTGCTATGTGGACGGGTGCTGCGGGACAGGCGCTGCGGGACGGGTGCTGCGGGAAGTGCGCCGCGCTCACCGCATGCGGACGACGACGGTGCCGGTGAGGCGGTCGTGCCAGCCGCGCGCATCGGTGTTGCGCACCGCGGCGGGGATGATGAGGAATGTCAGGACGCAGCGCACGAGCGCGCGCCACAGTCCGGGGACGCCGCCGCCGTCGAGCCTGCCGACACGGATGCCGCACAGGCCCATGCCCGGTGTGAAGCTGAACCATGCCGCGGACACGACTGTGATGAGGGCCCAGGTGCCCAGTGACCACAGGTTGAACGACTCCATGACGGCCATGTCGTCGACGTCGGGCCGGAGGAACAGCGCAGTGAGCAGCGAGGCCAGCAGCAGGTCGGCGATCAGGCCGAGGAGCCGGCGGCCGGAGCCTGCGACGGCGCCGACGCCGTCGGCTGGCAGGCCGAGCCGCTCGCCGGGCCAACGCGGCGGGTCCTGGTCGGCCGCCGCGGACAGATTCGCCAGCCAATCTCCGGTCCATCGAGCCACACGAACAGGGTATGCCGCCGGTTCGGCGGTGCCTCGAGCGGCCTGACGTGGGAGTATCCGATATTCGCCGATCCGTTAACCCCGGTGAAACATACGGGTGACGGTCGGGCAACAACGCCCTCTTAGCTTGGGCCGAAGAGAGCAATGCTCACGCGAGCTCGACCTAGAAGGAGTCACCGAGGGTGTCCACTACTGCAGACGATGTCCTGCGTCTCATTGCTGACGAGGACGTGCAATTCATCGATGTGAGGTTCTGCGACCTTCCGGGGATCATGCAGCACTTCACCGTCCCCGCCAAGTCTTTCGACGCGGACGCGTTCGAAGAGGGTCTCGCCTTCGACGGCTCCTCGGTCCGGGGCTTCCAGTCGATCCACGAGTCGGACATGCTGCTGCTGCCGGACCCGGCGACCGCGAAGATCGACCCGTTCCGGCAGGCCAAGACGCTGTCGATGAACTTCTTCGTGCACGACCCGTTCACGCGCGAGCCCTACAGCCGTGACCCGCGCAACATCGCGCGCAAGGCCGAGCAGTACATCTCCGAGTCGGGTGTGGCCGACACCGTGTTCTTCGGCTCGGAGGCCGAGTTCTACGTCTTCGACGACGTGCGTTTCGACTCGTCCGAGAACGCCACGTTCCACGAGATCGACTCCGTCGAGGGCTGGTGGAACACGGGCCGCAAGGAAGAGGGCGGCAACAAGGGTTACAAGACCAAGTTCAAGGGCGGCTACTTCCCCGTGCCGCCGGTCGACCACTACGCCGACCTGCGTGACGAGATCTCCCAGCACCTGATGGGTTCGGGCTTCGAGCTCGAGCGCGCCCACCACGAGGTCGGCACCGCCGGTCAGGCCGAGATCAACTACAAGTTCAACACGATGCTGCACGCTGCCGACGACCTGCAGCTGTTCAAGTACATCGTGAAGAACACGGCGTTCGAGAACGGCAAGACGGCCACGTTCATGCCGAAGCCGCTGTTCGGCGACAACGGTTCGGGTATGCACTGCCACCAGTCGCTGTGGAAGGACGGCCAGCCGCTGTTCTACGACGAGTCCGGTTACGCCGGCCTGTCGGACACGGCCCGTCACTACATCGGCGGCATCCTGGCGCACGCGCCGAGCCTGTTGGCGTTCACCAACCCGACCGTGAACTCGTACCACCGGCTCGTGCCGGGTTACGAGGCTCCGGTCAGCCTGGTGTACTCGCAGCGCAACCGCTCCGCGTGTGTTCGTATCCCGATCACGGGCAACAACGCGAAGGCCAAGCGCATCGAGTTCCGCTGCCCCGACTCGTCCGGTAACCCGTACCTGGCGTTCGCCGCGATGATGATGGCCGGCCTGGACGGCATCAAGAACAAGATCGAGCCGCCGGAGCCGATCGACAAGGACCTGTACGAGCTGCCGCCGGAAGACGCCAAGAACGTCATGCAGGTCCCGGCCGACCTGGGCTCCGTGCTCGACAACCTCGAGGCCGACCACGACTACCTGCTCGAGGGTGGCGTGTTCACCCCCGACGTGATCGAGAAGTGGATCGCCTTCAAGCGCGAGGAAGAGATCGACCCGCTGCGGCTGCGTCCGCACCCGTACGAGTTCGCTCTCTACTACGACTGCTGATCTGCGCGAGGTTCTGACCTCCGGTTTCACCACAGAAACGGCCCGTGACCAGCGGAAACATCGTGAGATGTGTTCCGTCGGTCACGGGCCGTTCGCTGTCGGCCGCACCGAGCCCATTCACCCGTCCCGCCGGCCATCGCTCAGCGACGGGCGTCGACGATCTGCTGCGCCCGATCGGCGAGCTCCACCTTCCTGATCTTGCCGGTGGCGGTCATCGGGAAATCCTCGACGACCTCCACCACCGGGACCTTGTAACCGGCCATCTGGTCACGCGCCCACGTCCGCAGCTCGTCGGGGTCGAGGTCGGCCTCGGGGTTCGGATTGACGAACGCCACCGGCGTCTGCCCGGTGTCCGGGTGCTCCGCCGCGACGACCGCGACGGTGCGAACCCCCGGGTGGCCGCACAGCAGCAGCTCGACCTCGGCCGGGAACACACTCATCCCGTTGACCTTGATCATGTCCTTGTCCCGGCCCAGGTAGTGCAGGCAGCCCTGGTCGTCGATGCGGCCGTTGTCGCCGGTGTGCAGCCAACCGCCGACCAGCTGCCGCGCGGTGGCTTCGGGTTTGTTCCAGTAGCCGGTCATCACCGACGGGCTGCGCACCAGGATCTCGCCGGCCTCGCCCAGTGGCAGCGGCATCCCGGTGGTGAAGTCGACCACGGCGACGTCGGTGCCCGGCACCGGGATGCCGCAGAACACGGGTTCGGCGCGCAGATCGGCGTCGGCGGCGGCCAGACCGAACGGGGTGACGTCCATGGTGTGGGTCTCGGTCATTCCGTACGCCCCCTCTCGCAGCACCGAGTGGTCACCGACCGCGGCCTGCCAGGCGGCGCGGACCTCGGGCGTCATTTTGCGTACGAACGAGACCGCCATCGGATCCCGCAGCGTGGACAGGTCCCGCTCGCCGAGGTCGGGCTGATCCAGCAGCTCCAGGTAGTTCTCCACGGTGCCGACCATGGTGGTGGCGCCGTGGGTCTCGATGGCCTCCAGCACGGTGCGGGCGTTCCACCGTGACAGCAGCACCACGGTGCCGCCGAGCACCAGCGGGTTGAGGATGCCGAGGTTCTCCCCCGCGATCCAGAAGATCGGGATGTAGCAGACCGCCACGAATCCGGTCTCGGAGCTCTCCCGGGTGGCTCCGGCCGAGGACGCGGCGGTGTAGATCATGTGCCGCTGGGTGTGCTGGCATCCCTTCGGCAGCCCGGTGGTGCCGCCGGTGTAGTTGAGAGCTGCGAGCGCATCGATGTCGTGGGAGCGCACCGGAACCGGCTCGGCGGCGACCGCCTCCGCCCACCGGGTGACTTCCCCCTCGACCGCGGTGGGCGGGCTCGCCTCGCTCGCCAGTTCCCGCGGCCCCGTGACCAGTACCCGCGCCACGTTCACGCCGTCGGTTTCGAGCGCGGTGGCCAACCGTGGGTACAGCTCGTCGAAGGTGACCACCACGGTGGCGCCGGAGTCGGCCAGTTCGTAGCTCAGCTCGGTGGCCTGGAACATCGGGTTCACCGGGACGTGCACCGCACCGAGTCGCAACGCGGCCAGCATGGTGATCACGAACTGCGGCGCGTTGGGCATGAACACCGCAACCCGGTCCCCTGCGGTCACGCCGACCGACTCCATCCAGCCGGCGATCCGGGCGACCCGCTCGGCAAGGTCGGCATAGCTGATCCGGGTGCCCTCGAATGCGATGGCGGTGGTCTCCGGGCGCCGCCGTGCCCACTCGTCGACGTACTCGGGCAGGGTGAGCTCACCCAGCGGATAGTGCACCCGGTGCGGGGTTCCCGCGGGGCGGAGCCGCTCCTGAAGGGGGCGCAGTCCGGCGAGGTAGGCCTCGAGTGCCCGGCCGGTCTCGGTCCCGGGATTCGCTTCGGCGGGGGTTGCTGTCCCGGTCGCAGAGGTGCCGGTCGCAGGAGTGTCGGCGGTCATCGGTTCGTCCTCTCGGTGGCGGGGTCGGGAAGAGCCGGGTCACCAGGTGTCCACGAAGTCGCGCCGGGACGGGATCGTCTCGGCGGGCATCGCGGCCAGCACCCGGGCGCGCGTTTCGGCCGGGTCGATGACGTCGTCGATCTCGAACACCATCGCCGCGTTGATCGCCTTGCCGTGCCGGTACTGCTCGGCCACCAGTTCCTCGTAGCGCTGCTGCCGTTCGGCCGGGTCCTCGATCGCCTCCAGTTCCCGGCGGTAGCCCAGCCGCACCGCACCCTCGAGCCCCATACCGCCCAGCTCTCCGGTCGGCCAGGACAGCGTCGCCACGGGCACCTTGAAACTGCCGCCTGCCATCGACTGCGCACCCAGCCCGTAGGCCTTGCGCAGCAGCACCGTGACCAGTGGCACCGTCAACTTGGCGCCGATGACGAACAGGCGGCTGAAGTGGCGCACCGTGGCGGTCTTCTCCACGTCAGGGCCGACCATGAAACCGGGGGTGTCGCACAGCGAGAGCACCGGCAGCCCGTGCGCCTCGCACAACTGCAGGAACCGGGCGGCCTTGTCGGCGGCCGGGGTGTCGATCGCACCGCCCAGGTACGCCGGGTTGTTGGCGATCAGCCCCATCGGGCGGCCCTCGACGCGGACCAGTGCGGTGATGATGCCGGTGCCGAAGTCGCGACGCAGCTCCAGCACCGAGTCGGTGTCGGCCACCAGATCGATCACCCGGCGTACGTCGTAGACCCGCACCCGGTTCTCACCGATCACGTGGCGCAACATCCGCTGATCGGCCGCCTCCCAGTCGGTGGCCGGGCCCTGGAAGTAGGACAGGTACCGTCGCGCCACCTCGACCGCCTCGGCCTCGTTCTCGACCAGCACGTCGATCACGCCGTTGGGCGCCTGCACCTCGGCCGGGCCGACCTCTTCCGGGCGGTACACGCCGAGCCCGCCGCCCTCGATCATCGCCGGCCCGCCCATGCCGATGGTGGCGTCGCGAGTGGCGATGATGACGTCGCAGCAGCCGAGCAGGGCGGCGTTGCCGGCGAAACAGCGACCGGTGGCGATGCCGATCGTGGGCACGACCCCGTTGAGCCGCCCCATGGTGGCGAACGTGGGGACGTCCAGTCCGGCGGCGCCGCCGTGGTCGGTGTCGCCCGGCCGGCCGCCGCCGCCCTCGGCGAACAGCACCACCGGGAGCCGTTGCTGTTCGGCGAGTTCCAGCAGCCGATCCGTCTTGCGGTGGTTGCGCATCCCCTGGGTACCGGCGAGCACGGTGTAGTCGTAGGACAGCACCGCCGCACGGCCACCGTTGACGCGGGCCACCCCGGTGACCATGCCGTCCGCCGGGGTGTTGGTGATCAGATCCTCCTGACTGCGCCGACGGCTCTGTGCAGCGACCGCGAGTGCGCCGTACTCGACGAAGCTGTCCGCATCGACCAGGTCGGCGATGTTCTCCCTGGCGGTCCGGTGTCCGCTGCGCCGCCGCTTGGCGACCGCCTCGGGACGCGCCTCGTCCAGCCCGAGCCGGTGCCGGTCGATCACTTCGGCCAGGTCGGGGCGGATGTGGTCGGGGTCGATCGCCACCTCGTCGGCCCGCGCCCCGCTCTGCTCCTCGTCGGGCTGCAGCCGCACCAGTTCCGTGCCGTCGGCGGCGACGTCACCGGTCCCGACCAGCACTGCCTCGACCACGCCGGCCAGCGGTGCCGCGACGACGTACTCCATCTTCATCGCTTCCAGCACCACCACCGGCGCACCGGCGAGCACGTGGTCGCCGGGAGCGACCGGGACGTCCACCACAGTGCCGGGGAACTCGGCGAGGACGCTGCCGCACCCGGCCGGCATCGCGAACTCCTCCTCGGCCGGTGCGAACTCGGACGCGTGTTCATCGAAGAAGCCCGTGGTGATCTCTCCGGCAGCGAACGCGGGATGGGCCAGCAGCCGATCCAACACGTCGAGGTTGGTGGGGACACCGTCGACGACGGTCTCTGCCAGCGCCTCGCGTGCGGCGGCGGCACCGGCGGCCAGGTCGGTCGACGGGGTGTGGCTGACGATCTTCGCGAGCAACGAGTCGTAGCGGCCGGTGACCGCCATACCCGCGGTGCCGTGACTGTCGACGCGCACGCCCGGGCCGCCGGGGAACTGCAGTGTCTCGATCCGGCCCGTCCCGGAGACCGAGGTGCCGTCCGGCCGCAGCCGTTCCGTGCTGACCCGCAGCTGCACGGCCAGCCCGCGCGGCGCAGGGATCCGGTCCTGGGTCAACCCCAGCTCGGCCAGCGAAGCACCTGCCGCCACCCGCAGCTGGGCTGACACCAGGTCGAGGCCGAGCACCTGCTCGGTGACGGTGTGCTCCACCTGCACCCGGGGATTGACCTCCAGGAAGTAGAACCGCTCCGGGTGATCGGCGTCGACCAGGAACTCCACGGTGGCCAGCCCGGCGTAGCCGACCTCGGCGCCGATCCGCGTGGCCGCGGCCAGCAGCGGTTCCCGGTGTGCGGCGGCGAGGGTGACGCTCGGCGCCATTTCGATGACCTTCTGGTGGCGCCGCTGCAGCGAACAGTCCCGGTCGTGCAGGTGGGCGATGCCGCCTTCGCCGTCGCCGATGATCTGCACCTCGACGTGACGGGCACGGGACAGGTACTGCTCGGCATACAACTCGCCGGTGCCGAAGCCGCGCTCGGCCTCCGAGCGGCACCGCTGCCACGCGTCGTCGAGTTCGTCGGCGCGGCGAACGATGCGCATCCCGCGGCCGCCCCCGCCGCCGACCGCCTTGACCATCACCGCGCCGTCGTCGCCGAGTCGTTGCAGGAGCTCGGCGGCCTCGGCCGGGTCGCCGCCTGCCGGGGTAGCAGGCAGCACCGGCACCTGCAACGACACCGCCAGTTCCCGGGCGCGGGCCTTGTCACCGAGCAGTGCCAGCGTCTCCGGGCTCGGGCCGACGAAGGTCACGCCGGCCTTGTCGCAGAGCCGGGCGAGCTCGGCGCTCTCGCTGAGGAAGCCGTAGCCGGGGTGAAGCAGGGTGCAGCCCTGTTCGACGGCGGCCCGGACCAGCAGCTCGGCGTCCAGATAGCCGGACTCGTCGGGCAGCGCCACGGCGGCGTCGGCGAGTGAGACCACCCGCCCCTCCCGGTCGTCAGGGGTGTGGACCGCGACGGTGCGGTAGCCCAGCCCGCGAGCGGCCCGGTGGATGCGGACGGCGATCTCGCCACGGTTGGCGATGAGGACACCCGGCCGGGAGACCGGCTCTCGCTCCGACCGGAGCGGCGACTGGGACACCGATGGCGACAACGGAAGGACCTCCGGGGCTGGTCGTGAACGCCGCATCGAGTCGTGGTGGCTCGACCCGGATCCGCTCAGGGCATGAGCTGTTTCACACCATACGTTTGACATTGACGCCAATGTCAACTCTCATTGTGTCTGTGGTCACACATCAGCCATGGGCAACCCGCGAGAAGTACGACCGTGCCGACAGCGCCACCCGGGCAACCCTCGTCGCCGCTGCCCAACGGACCTTCGAAAACCTCGGATACGCCCGCACCACGATCGACCGGATCACCGAGGAGGCAGGCGTTTCACGCGCCACCTTCTACGTCTACTTCGCCTCCAAACAGGAGGTGTTCGGCGTGGTCGCCCAACAGGTCCGCGATCGGATGGTCGCGGCACAGGACCTCGGTGACATCGACGCCGACGACATCCGAGCCGTCGCGGAGGCAACCAACGCCGCGTATCTCGACGCCTATACCGAGAACCTCGCCTTCCTCACCGTGCTGGAACACCAGTCGCTGGTGGACCCGGAGATGGAGGCGTTGTGGGAGCAGTTCCACACCCGAGCCCGGGAGCGCACCGCGCGCTACATCCGACGGCAGACGGAGCGTGGCGTCCTCGCTCCGGCGGCCTCGCCCAACGCGATAGCCAGGGCCGGTGGCGGCATGGTCGCCAACTTCGCACCGCTCGTCCGCAGCGAACCCGGCCTCCGCGACGAGGTGATCGCCGATCTGACCGCGATGTTCCTGCGCCTGGTCGGCCTGAACGAAACGACCTGAGTCGGCGCGTCGCCCCACCCACCCGTGTCCCCCGAACCCTTCGCCCCGAACCCTCCGCGCCCCGAATCCCCGCGCCCCTCGAGAGTGAGGCCCTCGTGTCCCGTCCCACGCCCACCGCCACCCGCGGCGAGATCGGCCTGTTGTCCGGCATCACCGTGCTGGCCGCGATCGCCTTCACACCGTTGTTCGACAGCATCGAGATCGCCGGCGTCGCCCTCATCGCCTGGCTGCTCTGGTTCACCATGATCGCCGCACCGGTCGGCGGTCTCATCCTTGCGCTGCGGTCGAAAGGGGACTGAGCGATGACCCTGATGATCGTCCTCGGCTACTTCCTCGTCCTCATCGCGATCGGCATGGTCGCCTACCGTCGGGTGCGCAACTCCACCGACGAGTTCTTTGTCGCCGGCCGTAGCCTCGGCACCTTCGTGAACTCCTGGGCGTTCATCGCGTCCCTGGCCAGTGGCGGCTCGGTCATGGCGAGCGTCGGCAGCGCCCTGGCGCTCGGGTTCCCGTTCGCCGCTGCCCTGGTCGCCGGCGCCCCGGTCGGGTTCGTGGTGGCCTCGGTGCTGGTCGCCCGTCCGCTGCGGAAGTTGGGCAAGTACACGGTGCCGGACTTCTTCAACTCCCGGTTCAACAGCCCGATGATGCGGGTGGTGGTGCCGGTGCTCGTTGTGATCGCCAGCAGCGCCTACATCGTGTCGCAGTTGAAGGGCTCGGCCATCGTCGCGGGCCATCTGCTCGGCTGGGACTACCAGACCGCGCTGTGGGTCGCCGGAGTCGTCTTCGTCCTCTACGTTTCCATCGGCGGCTTCCTGTCGGTGACCTGGAACGACATCTTCCAGGGAATCCTGCTGTTCTCGTGCATGGTCGGTCTCGGCGTCGCCGCATTCAGCGCGATGGGCGACTTCCCGACTGCATGGAATGCCACCCTGGAGGCCTACCCGGCACTCACCGGCGCGGCCGACGCGCACTCGGTCTGGTCCTACGTCGGAGCCTTCCTGACCTGGGCGACCGCGATCTCGGTGCTCCCGCACGTGATCATGCGCGTCTACTCCGCGCGCAACGTCCGGTCAGCGAGGGTCTCCCTCAACACCGCAATGCTGCTCTACGGCGTCATGATGCTCATCGTCGCGATCGTCCTCGTACCGGCGGCAGCGACGCTTCTGCCGAACGCGGACATCACCGACCCCGACGCCATCTTCCTCACGCTCGCCGACCGCGTCTTCGGCCCGCTCGGCCAAGGTGTGCTGGCCGCCGCCGTACTCGCCGCGATCATGTCGACCACCGCGGGACTGCTGATGGCCTGCAACTCGGCGATCGGCCACGACCTCTACCGCGGCATCCTGCGACCGCAGGCCGGCCAGAAAGAAGTCATCCGGGTGACACAGGCCGCGACCTGGGTGGTCGGGATCCTGTGCATCCTGCTGGCGATCAACCCGCCGGAGTTCCTGATCGTGCTCTACACCGCCGCGGTGGCGCTGCTGGCGTCCGCGTTCTTCGCCCCGATGGTGCTGGGTATCTGGTGGCGTCGCACCACCGCGGCCGGTGCCGGGTCCGGGATGATCGGCGGCGCCGTACTGTTCGGCATCGCCTTCGCGATGGACCTGCCCACGTCGTCGGAGGTGCTGATCGGGCTGCCGGCATCGTTCCTGCTCACCGTCGCGGTCAGCCTGGTGACCTCGTCCGGCCGTGACGACGACGTCCGCGACGCCTGGCTGGCCACGCAGGAGGCCGACGAGACCGACGAGGAGGCCGCGACGGACGCCGAGCCGACGCGCTGAGCCGACGCGCTGAGCCACCGGCGCCGGCCGGTGGGCGTGTGTCAGCTGCCGCGCAGCAGGTCCAGGTCGACGCCCGCGTCGCGGATGCGTTCCATCGGACCGGGCACGAGCTTGCGCTTGTCCAGGTCCATCAGGCCGAGGGTGGACTCGATCTCCGCGGAAACGGTGCCGTCGAGCTTGGTGATCACGTTGTCCATCCAGAAGACCTTCTTGTCCTCCTCGAATCGGGCCACGCACGACACGGTCGCCTCATCGCCGAAGCGCAGTTCCCGGCGGAACCGGATGTGCGACTCCAGCATCACTATGCCGATGCCCTGCTTGATGAGCCCCTCGGTGACCCCGGCGGCGACCGCGAGCTCGGTGCGCGCGATCTCGCCGTACTGGTGGTACACCGCGTGGTTCAGGTGGCCGTTCGGGTCCAGTTCGTACGTACGGACCTTGGCATGGATCGAGAAGGGTTCACGCTCAGTCACGCGTGCCACCCTAGGCGGCACCCCTGACAACGGTCTTCCGAAGGTGAGCAGCCGCTCACCTTCGGAAGTGGTCACTCCTCGTAGAACAGTCGCTCGACGACGGCGTGTGCCCGCCGGGTCGTCTTCCGATACGCGTCGAGGAACTCCCCCGCGTCGTCGTCCACGCCGTAACCGAACACACTCGCCACCGCGGTCAGCTCCCGCCCCGAGGTCGGCAGCTGGTCGACGGCCTTGCCCCGGACCAGCATCGCCACGTTGCGTGCCCGCGTAGCCAGCAACCACGCCTCGCGCAGCGCATCGACGTCCTCCCGGGCGGCCAGACCGCTCTCGGCCATCGCCTCGAGCGCCGCAGGTGTCGACGTGGTCCGCAGTTGCGGAACCTCGTGCGCATAGCGCAGTTGGGCCAGCTGAACGGTCCACTCGACGTCGGCGAGCCCGCCGCGGCCGAGTTTCGTGTGCATCGACGGGTCGGCGCCACGCGGCATGCGCTCGGTGTCGACGCGGGCCTTGATGCGGCGCACCTCGCGGAGTTTCGCCGCGTCGAGCCCGCCCTCCGGATATCGGAACGGGTCGATCACGGCGATGAACCGATCACCGAGGTCGGTGTCACCGGCGAGGAACCGTGCCCGCAGCAGCGCCTGCGACTCCCACACCTCGCCCCAACGTTCGTAGTACGCGCGGTAGGACTCGAACGTCCGCACCAGCGGGCCGCTGCGCCCCTCGGGGCGGAGGTTCGCGTCGACCTCCAGCGCCGGGTCCTGGGAGGGGGCGCCGAGCATGCCGCGCACCGTCTCGGCGACGGTCGTGGCGAACTTGAGCGCCTGTTCGTCGGTGGCGTCGGAGGTGCGCTCGCACACGAACATGACATCGGCGTCGGAACCGTAGCCGAGTTCGCTGCCGCCGAGCCTGCCCATGCCGATCACAGCGATCCGCGCGGGCACGCCACCGGCCTGCGCCTGCTGGTACCGGGTCGCAGCTTCCAGTGCCGATTGCAGCACCGCCGCCCACACCGACGACAGGGCATCGCACACGGACGGCACGTCCAGCAGTCCGAGCACGTCCGCGCACGCGACGCGCAACATCTCGTGCCTGCGCAGCGACCGTGCAGTCGCGACCGCGGCGTCCAGCCCCGGCTGCCTGCGGGCCGCCGCCCGCAGCGATGTCGCCGTCTCCGCGGGCGGCCGTCCACGGAGACGTTCTGCGTCGCCGAGCATGTGCAGCACCTCCGGCGCCCGCACCAGCAGGTCGGGCACGAGCCGTGACGTGCCCAGCAGCGTCGCGAGGTTCTCCACGACGGCCGCCTCGTCCCGCAGCACGCGCAGGTACCACGGGGTGTCGGCCAGTTCCTCGGACACGCGCCGGTACGCCAGCAGCCCGCCGTCCGGTTCCGGGGTGTCGGCGAGCAGGTCCAGCAGCACCGGAAGCAGCGTCTGTTGAATCGACGCGCGTCTGCTCACGCCCGTGGTGAGCGCGCGGATGTGCTGCAACGCCCCTTCCGGCGAGGCGAACCCGAGTGCGGTGAGCCGCTGTTGCGCCTGTTTCGCCGTCAACCGGAGTGCGGCGCTGGGCACCCGCGCGACGGCCTCCAGCAACGGCCGGTAGAAGAGCTTCTCGTGCAGGCGGCGGACCCGCCCGACGTGTTTGCGGAACTCGTGGTCGAGCTGTTCGGGGCGGGACCGCGCCCGCGACGAGCGAATCCCCGAGGCCCTTGCCAGCCACCGCAGTGCGACCGTGTCGTCGGATTCCGGGTAGAGGTGGGTGCGGCGCAACGCGCGCAGCTGCAGCCGGTGTTCGAGGACGCGGAGGAATTCGTACGACTCGGCCATCTCCTCGGCATCGGCCCTAGCGACGTAGCCTCCGGTGCCGAGTGCCGCGAGGGCGTCGAGGGTGGAGGCCGACCGCAGGTCGTGGTCGATCCGCCCGTGCACCAGTTGCAGCAGTTGCACGGCGAACTCGACGTCGCGCAGGCCGCCCCGGCCGAGCTTCAACTCCCGGTCGGCGATCTCGGCGGGGATGTGTTTCTCCACGCGACGGCGCATGTGCTGCACGTCGGCGACGAAGTTGTCCCGCTCGGCCGCGGCCCACACCATCGGTGCGACGAGCTCGGCGTACCGACGGCCCAACTCGCGGTCGCCCGCGGCGGGACGGGCCTTGAGCAGCGCCTGGAACTCCCACGTGCGCGCCCACTTCTTGTAGTACGCCTCGTGGCCGTCGAGCGTGCGCACCAGAGCACCGGCCTTGCCTTCGGGGCGCAGCGCCGCGTCGACCTCGAAGCACGCCTTGCCGACGACTCGCATCATCGCGGTCGCCAACCGAGTGCCGACCTGCAGATCGCCGTCGCCGACGAACACGACGTCGACGTCGCTGACGTAGTTCAGTTCGCGTCCGCCGCATTTGCCCATGGCGATCACGGCGAGCGTGGCGTCACCCGCGCCGCGCGTCTCGTGTTCGGCCACGGTCAGTCCCGCCTGCAGCGCGGCGTCGGCGGCAGCCGTCAGCGCGTGCGTCGTCCGGGCGAACGTCGCCGACTCCACCTGCGATTCGACGAGGTGGCCGAGGTCGGCCCCCGCGATCTCCAGTACGAGCCCCCGGTAGGCCCTCCGCAGCGCCTGTTCGGCCTCGGCTCCGGCCATGACCTCGCCGCCGGAACGGACCGACGCCTGCAACTGCGCGGCGTACTCGGCGGTCGGTGTGGGGGCGGCGAGCCGTCGCCACTGACCGGGTGAGCCGACGAGGTAGTCGCCCAGGGCCGTCGAGGAGCCGACGACGGCGAGCAGCTTCCCGCGCACGATCGGGTCGCTGCGCAGCGCGGCGTCGAGATCGGCCCAGCCGTCACGATCCGCTTCGCGGATGCGGTCGATGGTGCGCAGCGCCAGATCGGGGTCCGGGGCGTGGGCGAACGCCGCGAGCACCGAGTCGGCGTCGGGAACAGGTCCGGCGTCGGTCCACCACCCCGCGGCGTGCAGTTCGGCGGCGGCATGGTCGGAGGTGAACCCGAACCTGGCCGTCGAGGCCGCGGGACGAACGCTGTCTACCATCGGCTCCTACCGTAGTCCGGCGACCGGTAACACGGATGGTGCAGTCAGGCCAAAGGCAGTCCGCGTCGCGGGTCCTCCGCGGGTGGCAACGTGCCGGCCGCGAGGTCGACGAACCGGCGCGCGAACGGCCGCCACGTTTCGTCGATGTCGGCGTGCATCCGGTCCAGCGTGTCGGCGTCGAACGCGCCGGGTTTCGCCACGGCCGCCACATCGGGGGATCGCGCCACCCACGCGTCGACGATGTCGCGGGTCGTTTCGATGTGGAACTGCAGCCCGTAGGCGCGCCTGCCGACGCGGAACGCCTGGTGCGGATACAGCGGCGTCGACGCCAACAGCGTCGCCTGCGCGGGCAGTCTGTCGATGACGTCCCGGTGGAACTCCAGCACGTCCTGCATCAGTGGGAGGTCGGCGAACAGCGGGTCCTTCCACGCCGCGTCCTTCTTCGACACGAGCTGCGGCCCGGCCTCGGGCCCCTCCGGTCCGGGCCGTACGACGCCGCCCGTCGCGGCCGCGAGCAGCTGGCCACCGAGGCACACGCCGAGCGTGGCGACGCCTGCGGCCGTCGTCCTGCTCAGCAGTTGCCGAATGTCGGCGAGGTACGGATGTGTCTCGTCGTCGAAGGCGCTCATGCCGCCGCCGAGGCATACGAGACCGTCGTATCCGTCGGCGTCCGCCGGCATGTCGTCGACGCCCGCCAGCTTCACGTCCAGCGTCGCGCCCGCTTCGGTCAGCCAGTCGCCGAGTGCGCCGACAGGTACCGACGTGTCCGGCTGCACCACCAGGATCCGCGTACTCACGCGGTCAGTCTATGCCCGAGCGTCGTCGGTGAAGCGGAGGCGGGAAGGTCGGCTGGCGAGTGGTCAGCCACTGCGACTTGTTCGCTGCAAACCGCGCGAACGGCCACGGGGGGGGGCGTAGGGGCAGGTCAATCGACGACGAGCACGTTCCGCGTCGAGCCCTGCGTGCACTGCTGCGGAATTCCCGTGACGTCGTCCGCTGCCACGGACGTCGCCGAAACGTCGAGGCGTTCGCCGACAGCTGTCGTGCCCGCCTCGGCTGTCGTCGCCGACGGCCGGCCGCCGCGAAGGACGAACTCGGCGTCGTCTCCGAAGATCAGCAGTTCAGGTCGTCCTCCGGATTCGAGGGCGAGGCAACTGCCTGGGCCGACGACAAGTTTTCCCGCCCGGGCCTCGGCTCGGCCGTCGGGCCGGCCCTGGGTGGTCAACCCGAAGGGTCCGTCGCCTGTCGACTCGACCGTCAACGACCCCGGGTTCCCGTTCCTGCTGGGGGTGCCGGTCTCGGGTGCCGCTCCGTTGGGCGGGGCGTTCGTCGTCTCGGCTTGGTTGGTTTCGGCGGTCCCACCGGCGGACGTCGCGCCGTCATCGGTGGCTCCGCATCCCGCCAACATCGCGGTGAAGGCCAGTGCCGCGACCGTCAGGCTGGCTGTGCGGATCTTGTTCACCGGTTCCTCCCACGACGCGCGTGCTCACCAACGGGGCAATCCGCCCCGATGTCGGAGTGACCGACCGAGCCGTCCGCCCCTTCTCGTTCGCACGGCAGTCGCTCGCTGCACATTATCGTTGTCGGCGCAATGGTCTGCACATCGCCCGTCTGCACGTTACCGATCCCGATTTTCTGCGAAAGCAGAAATCCATTCTGAAAGGGGGTTACCGTCAAAAAAGAAGGGCTGGTGTGACAACGGTGTGGACACAACACAAAAAAAAGGGGGGGGTGGACGCGAAAAAGGGGTGTGGACGCGAAAAAGTGGGCGGGCCCCTCGGCGAATCCCCGACTGGGGGACTCGAGCCGAGAGGCCCGCCCACTTCTCTTTTTGATGTTAAGTTCGGCGGTGTCCTACTCTCCCACACCCCTTCGGATGCAGTACCATCGGCGCTGGCAGGCTTAGCTTCCGGGTTCGGAATGGGACCGGGCGTACCCCTACCGCTATCACCACCGAAACACTACGAAACAACACACTGACTGTTGTCTCCCCACACACAACCCACGTGTGTGGGGTGGTGTGGTGTTTCAGGATCGTAGAGTGGGTGCGTAGCAACCTTTGTAGGCAAGTCCTCGGCCGATTAGTACCAGTCCACTCAAACACACATTACTGCGCTTCCATGTCTGGCCTATCAACCCAATCATCTCTTGGGGGCCTTAACCCATCACGGGTGGGAGACCTCATCTAGGAACAGGCTTCCCGCTTAGATGCCTTCAGCGGTTATCCCTTCCGAACGTAGCCAACCAGCCATGCCCCTGGCGGGACAACTGGCATACCAGAGGTTCGTCCGTCCCGGTCCTCTCGTACTAGGGACAGCCTTCCGCAAGTCTCCTACGCGCGCGGCGGATAGGGACCGAACTGTCTCACGACGTTCTAAACCCAGCTCGCGTGCCGCTTTAATGGGCGAACAGCCCAACCCTTGGGACCAACTCCAGCCCCAGGATGCGACGAGCCGACATCGAGGTGCCAAACCATGCCGTCGATATGGACTCTTGGGCAAGATCAGCCTGTTATCCCCGGGGTACCTTTTATCCGTTGAGCGACACCCCTTCCACCAGGAGGTGCCGGATCACTAGTCCCGACTTTCGTCCCTGCTCGACCCGTCAGTCTCACAGTCAAGCTCCCTTGTGCACTTACACTCAACACCTGATTACCAACCAAGCTGAGGGAACCTTTGGGCGCCTCCGTTACCCTTTAGGAGGCAACCGCCCCAGTTAAACTACCCACCAGGCACTGTCCCTGAACCAGATCATGGTCCGAAGTTAGATTCCCAGCACGACCAGAGTGGTATTTCAACAACGACTCCACCAACACTAGCGTGTCAGCTTCACAGTCTCCCA
>NZ_JACIBS010000001.1:765000-1005000 GCF_014195435.1 Prauserella sediminis
TGCATCCCGGAGCCCGGGTGAGCCGTGAACGGCTTCGGCATGAACGTCGCGCGCACGCCCTGGGTCAGCGCGACCTCCTTGACCACATACCGGAACGTCATGACGTTGTCGGCCATGGTCAGCGCGTCGGCGTACCGCAGGTCGATCTCCTGCTGCCCCGGTGCGCCCTCGTGGTGGCTGAACTCCACCGAGATGCCCATCGCCTCGAGCGCCTCGATGGCGTGCCGCCGGAAGTGCGTCGCCGTCGCGTGGCTGGCCTGGTCGAAGTAGCCGCCGTTGTCGGCGGGCACCGGTTCCTTGCCGTCCTCAGGCAGATCCTGGAGGAGATAGAACTCGATCTCCGGGTGGACGTAACAGGTGAAGCCGGCCTCGCCCGCCTTCGACAGCTGACGGCGCAGCACGTGCCGAGGATCGGCCCACGACGGCGAGGCGTCGGGCATCGCGATGTCGCAGAACATCCGCGCCGAGTAGTGCCCGCCGTCGGCCTGCTCCCACGGCAGCACCTGGAACGTCGACGGGTCCGGCTTGGCGATCATGTCCGACTCGTAGACGCGCGCGAAGCCCTCGATGGCGGAGCCGTCGAACCCGATCCCCTCGGAGAACGCGCCTTCCAGTTCCGCGGGGGCGATCGCCACCGACTTCAGGAAGCCCAGTACGTCGGTGAACCAGAGCCGCACGAAGCGGATGTCGCGTTCTTCGAGCGTGCGCAGCACGAACTCCTGCTGACGATCCATGGGCGTGACCCTATGCGCACTGTGTTAACGCAATGTTTCGTGGGTCACGCCGGTTCGGCGGATGTTCGCGGACATCACGGCCGCCACCGCGCACAACCCGCCTGCGACGTACCAGGCGAGGTCGTAGGAGCCCAGCTGGTCGCGTACGAACCCCGCACCGAACGCCGCCAGAGCCGCTCCGATCTGGTGGGACGCGAACACCCAGCCGAAGACGATCGGCCCCGCGTTCCCGAACCGTTCGCGGCACAGCGCCACGGTCGGCGGGACGGTGGCGACCCAGTCCAATCCGTAGAAGACGATGAACGCCCACATCGGCGGTTCGGTCGTCGGTGCGAACAACTGCGGCAGGATCGCCAGCGACAGGCCGCGCAGCACGTAGTAGACGGCGAGCAGCACGCGGGGATCGACGCGGTCGGTGAGCCACCCGGAGAAGACCGTGCCCACGACGTCGAAGATCCCCACCACCGCGAGCAGGCCCGCGGCGGCCGTCGCCGGCATACCGTGGTCGTGCGCGGCCGGGACGAAGTGCGTACCGATCAGTCCGTTGGTCGACGCCCCGCAGATGGCGAAACCGCCCGCCAGCAGCCAGAACGCGGGTGTCCGCATCGCATCGCGCAGGGTGCGCAGCGCGTGAGCGGCGCTGCCACCCGCCGGCGGCGCGGCCGTGTCCCCCGTGTCATCGGTGCCGGACGCGCCGTAGGCCACGGTGCCGACGTCGCGTGGCTGTTCCCGCAGGCACAGCAGCACCACCGGCACGACCGCCAGCGCGGCCGCCGCGATCAGCAACGACGCCCACCGCCAGCCGTGTCCCGTCGCGAGCCCGGCGACCAGCGGC
Organism: Prauserella sediminis; assembly: GCF_014195435.1. Taxonomy (NCBI): domain Bacteria; kingdom Bacillati; phylum Actinomycetota; class Actinomycetes; order Pseudonocardiales; family Pseudonocardiaceae; genus Prauserella; species Prauserella sediminis. Next base: position 766,570 of record NZ_JACIBS010000001.1, read on the forward strand.
AGGAAGACCAACTGGCCCGCCGCACTCGCCGCCGTCAGGATGCCGCTGACCAGGCCCCGGTGGGTGACGAACCAGCGACCGGTCACGGTGGCGACGAACGTCAGCGCCATGGATCCGGTGCCCGCCCCGACGAGCACACCCCAGCACAACAGCAGCTGCCAGCTCGCGGTCATCAGGACCGTCAGCCCGCTGCCCGCCGCGACCAGCACCAGTGCGCCCGCGACGACCCGCCGCATGCCCAGTCGCTCCATCAGCGCAGCCGCGAAGGGTGCGATCAGACCGTAGAGCAGCAGGTTCACCGACACGGCGAGCGAGATCGTGCCGCGCGACCAGCCGAACTCGGCGTGCAGCGGGTCGATCAGCACGCCGGGCGCAGCACGGAACGCGCCCGCCGCCAGCAGCGCCACGAACGCCGCCGCGGCGACGAGCCATGCCCAGTGCAACCGCGGCCGGACAGCCGGCCGCCGGGAAGTACGCAACGTCATCACGACATTCGAGGATGATCAACCGCTGCCGCCGCGACGAGTGGCACGAATGCCAATATGTGCGAGGATCTTGCCATGGGTGTGCACCGGGTGGTGGTCCTCGCCGTCGGCGAGGTCGTCGGCTACGACATGCAGATTCCGCCGCAGATCTTCGCGTGCGCCGAACAGGGCGGGCGGCCGCTGTACGACGTGCGTGTCTGCGGGGTCGACGACCGACCGGTGCGGGTGTCCTCCGGCTACTCCGCGCTGCTCGACCACGGCCCCGAAGCACTCGACGACGCCGACACCGTGATCGTGCCCGGCACCCGGCTACCGGGCCCGCACCGCGACGGGTCACTTCCCGACGACGTCACCACGGCACTCGCCCGCATCCCCGCCTCCGCCCGGGTCATGTCGATCTGCACCGGCGCGTTCGTCCTCGCCGCCGCAGGCCTCCTGAACGGCCGCCCCGCCACCACACACTGGGCGCACGCCGACCGGCTCCGCACGCTCTACCCCGAGGTGTGCCTCGACGAGAACGTGCTGTTCGTCGACGACGGCGACGTGCTCACCTCCGCAGGCCTCGCCGCGGGCGTCGACCTGTGCCTGCACGTCGTCCGCTCCGACCACGGCAGCGACGTCGCCAACCGTGCCGCCCGCTATTGCGTCGTCCCGCCCTGGCGCGACGGCGGCCAGTCGCAGTACATCGACCGCCCCTTCACCGACGCAGTCACCGGCAGCACCGCACCCACCAGGGCATGGGCGCTGGAACGGCTCGGCGAACCCCTCGACCTGGCCGCGCTCGCAGCACACGCGCGGATGAGCATGCGCACCTTCAACCGCCGGTTCCGCGACGAAACCGGCCTGCCGCCGCACACGTGGCTGACCCGCCAGCGCGTCCTGCACGCCAGGCACCTGCTCGAGGTCACCGATCTGCCCGTCGACCGGGTCGCCGCCGAATCGGGCCTCGGCACCGCCGCATCGCTGCGCAAACACCTCCGCACCGCCATCGGCGTCTCCCCGCTCGCCTACCGGCGCACCTTCGCAGCACAGGCCCAGGCCGCAGGAACCCATCCCGACGAACCGGCCCACACCCGGTGACCCGGTCCGTCACCACGCCATCCGGCAGCCTCCTGCCCGCAGTACGGCCGGCCCCTCACCCGCCACCGCCCAACCCGACGGGCTTCGCCCGGCAGTAAGGGCCGGCCCCTCACCCGCCACCGCCCAACCCGACGGGCTTCGCCCGGCAGTAAAGTCCTCAGGCATGTCCCGGCGGATTCTGGTCGTCACCGCAGCTGTGCTCACGCTCGTTGCCGGGTGCACCTCCTCACCCGAGGCACCCGAGAGCGAGCCGCCAGGCGCTTCGCTGGTCCGCGACGCCTCGGCCGCGCTGCGCGACGTCACCAGCGTCCGTTTCGACCTGCGCACCCAGGGAGCACTGCCCGGCTTTCCGATCCGGTCGATCGAAGGCGTGGCCACCCGCTCCGGCTGGTCGACGGGCGAGGTCGACATGCAGCTGCCCACCGAACGCGTGCAGTACGAGTACGAACTCGGCCATCGGGAGGGCGCGTCCTCCTCCGGCGGTTCGGCCACGTCGGCGGTCCCCGAGGGCAGCAGCGCCGAAGCCGCCCGCGACACGACCGTCACACTGACCGACTCCGACGACGTGATGACGACCTCCGTCGTACCGGAACGGTTCACCCCCGCGAACCTGCTCGCCGGCGACGGCGGCCTGCACGATCTGCTCGGCGACGCGACCGAACTGAGCACCGAGAGCCGCGAGGACATCGGCGACGTGCCGACCTATCGCGTCAGCGGCACTCTCCCCCAGGCCGACATCTCGGAACTGCTGCCAGGGGTACCCGACGACGTCGCGGTCAAGTTCTGGGTCACGGACAACCCCGAGCGCACGCTGTTACGCGTCTGGCTGCAGGTGCCGCCGCGGAAGCAGAACGAGGGCGCCACGATGATCGAACTCGGGCTGAGCGAACACAACCAGCCGATCGAGGTCTCCAGCTCGGCGCCGGCGCCGAGCAGCTGACGCGGCCGCCGGCGCAGCCCCTTGCCGCCCGCGCCGATCATCCGCAGCGCTTGCCCTCCTGCGGCAGCGTGCCGTCGATCAGGTAGCGCGCACCCGCCCCGTCCACGCATTGGTTGCCCTGCAGGAACACCGTGTGCTGATTGCCCTCGAACGTGAGCAGCCTCCCGTCGAGGGCCTTCGCCAGTTGCACTCCCGCCCGGTACGGCGTCGCGGGGTCGTTGGTCGTCGACACCACCAACGCGGGCGGCACGCCGTCGACATCGGGCAGGTGCGGTTCGGACGTGCTGTCCACGGGCCAGAACGCACAGGCGTCGCGGGCCGCCGACGGGCGGGTTCCCGGGTCGAGGAACGGCGCCACCTCGGCGTACCGCCGCTGCGCGTCCCGGATCTTCTCCCTGTCCTCCACCGGCGGGTCGTCGACGCAGCGGATCGCGACGAACGCGTCCTGCGTGTTGGCGTAGTTACCGGACGAGTCACGCTCGTTGTACATGTCGGCCAACGCCATCAGGGTCGAACCGCTGCCCTGCGACAGCTCGGCGAGACCGGACTTCAGCTGCGGCCACATGCGCTCCGAATACAGCGCCTGGATGGTGCCCGTCGTGGCGTCGTCGTAGGACAGTACGCGGCCGCCGACGTCGACGGGGTCGTCGAGCAGTGGGCGCACCAGGTCCTGGTAGGCCTTCGTCGGGTCGCCGGTCAACGGGCAGCCGGACCGCTCCTGGCACCACGCGGCGAACTCCTCGAACGACTTGCCGAACCCCTCGCCCTGGGACACGAGCGACTCCACGGAGTCCTGTTCGGGGTCGAGAGCACCGTCGAGCACGAGCGACCGGACGTTGCGAGGGAACCGTTCGGCGTAGGTGTAGCCGATGCGCGTGCCGTACGAATAGCCGACGTAGTTGAGCTTGCGGTCGCCGAGCACCGACCGCAGCACATCCATGTCCTGGACGACGTCGCGGGTGCCCAGGTGGGCGAGCATGTCCTCACCGTGCTCCGTGCGCTCCGCGCACTTGGCGGCGAACCGGCGTTCCTCCTCTTCGGTCGCCCGCACCCCTTGCCTGCTGCCGTCGTATTCGACATCGTCCGCGCGGTCGGCGTCGCGTTCGTTGTCGGTGAGGCACTCGAGCGCGGGTTCGCTCGCACCGACGCCGCGCGGATCGAAGCCGACGAGGTCGAACCGCTGGCCGATCTCCGTGTCCGCCGTCGGGCCCGCCATCGACGCCGCGCTCAGCATTCCCGAAGCGCCGGGCCCACCCGGGTTGACGACGAGCGAGCCGATCCGGTCGTCACCCGTCGCCCGGTGCCGCAGCAGGCCGAGCTCGATCTCCGGGCCGTCGGGCTCGTCGTAGTCCAGCGGCACGGTCAGCCGCGCGCACTCGAGCCCTTCCGCGCCGAACGACGAACGCGCCATCTCGGAGGTGGCGTACGGCTCGCATTCACCCCAGTCGAGCGCCTGCCCGTAGAACCGATCCAGGCCCTGGGGCACGGGTCCGACCGGGCCCTTCTGCTCGGGTTGATCGGACGAGCAGGCGGTCGTCAGCCCGCCCAAGGCGAGTACACAGGTGGCGAGGGCCAGGTAGCGTTCGACAGAAGGCACGGAAGTGATCGTGCCATCGCAGCACGAGGAGCGAGATGGGAGACCACGCGTGGCGTTGATGAGCCGGGTGAGCAAGCGGTTGCGCAGGATCATCCAGCGTCCGGCGAGCGTGGAGCTGACGCGGTACGAGGCGTTGCTGCCGCGGATCGAGAAGCGTGAGCCGGAACTGGAGAAGCTCGACGACAGCGAACTGACCGCCGCCGCCACCGAACTGGGCGACGACCTGTCCGCCACCGGGACTTTCAGTGACCGGCAACTCATCGAGGTGTGCGCACTCGGCAGGGAGGCCGCGCGCCGCGGTCTGGGCGAGCGGGCGTTCGACGTCCAGCTGCTGGGCACGATGGGGCTGCTGACCGGGCATGTCGTGCAGATGCAGACCGGTGAGGGCAAGACGCTCGCCGGTGCGCTGGCTGCAGCCGGCTACGCGCTGCAGGGCAAGCGGGTGCACGTCATCTCCGTCAACGACTACCTGGCTCGCCGTGACGCCGAGTGGATGCGGCCCGTCTACGACCTGCTCGGCGTGTCCGTCGCCTGGGTCGAGCCGTCGTTGGAGACGTCGGACCGGCGGGCCGCGTACGGCGCGGAGATCTGCTACGGAGCGGTCAGCGAGATCGGCTTCGACGTGCTGCGCGACCGCCTCGTGACCGACGCGGGTGAGCTCGCGCAGGCCGAGCCGGAGGTGGCGATCGTCGACGAGGCCGACTCGGTGCTCGTCGACGAGGCGCGCGTGCCGCTGGTGATGGCCGGTTCGGTCGACGCGGGAGTGGCTGACCTTGAGGTCGCCAACATCGTCCGCAGGCTGCGTGTCGGGCTGCACTACGAGACCGACCCCGACGGCCGCAACGCGTGGCTGACGACGGCGGGCGCCTCCGTGGTGGAGAAGTCCCTCGGCGGCATCGACCTGTACGCCGAGGACGGGGCCGACCGCCTCGCCGCCGTCAACGTGGCGCTGCATGCGCACGCGCTGCTCACCCGGGACGTCGACTACCTGGTGCGCGACGGCAAGGTCCAGCTGATCAACGCCTCCCGCGGCCGCGTCGCCGAACTGCAACGCTGGCCGGACGGGTTGCAGGCTGCGGTCGAGGCCAAGGAACAGCTGCCGGCGTCCGACCGGGGCGAGATCCTCGACTCGATCACGGTGCAGGCGCTCGTCGCGCGGTATCCGCAGGTGGCGGGTATGACGGGCACGGCCGTGGCCGTCGCCGAACAGCTGCGGGAGTTCTACGAACTCGAGGTCGCGGTGATCCCGCCGAACACGCCGAACGTGCGCGAGGACACCACGGACCGGATCTACGCCGCGCCGAACAACAAGCTGCGCGCGATCGTGTCCGAGATCGAGGAGGTGCACGCCACCGGGCGGCCGATCCTCGTCGGTACGCAGGACGTCGCCGAGTCCGAGGAACTCGCCGAGAAACTCGAGAAGGCGGGGCTGCCCTGCGTCGTGCTCAACGCGCGCAACGACGCCGAGGAAGCGGCCATCATCGCCGAGGCAGGCACCTACGAGCGGATCACCGTGTCGACCCAGATGGCGGGCCGCGGCACCGACATCCGGCTGGGCGGCGCCGACGGCTCCGACCGGGAACGCGTCGCCGAGTTGGGCGGCCTGCACGTCATCGGCACGGCGCGCTATCCGAGCAGCCGGCTCGACGACCAGCTCCGCGGCCGCGCGGGCAGGCAGGGTGACCCGGGCAGCTCGGTGTTCTTCGCCAGCCTCAACGACGAACTCGTGCTCGGCCACGCACCGGACGTGCCGGACGGGATCGACGCCGACCCCGAGACCGGCGAGGTCACCGACAATGCCGCGCACCGGCAGATCAACCATGCCCAGCGCGTCGCCGAAGGCGTCGACCTGGAGATCCACCGCAACACGTGGCGCTACACCCGGTTGATCGAGCACCAGCGCTCCGAGCTGCTGAAATGGCGCGACGAGGTGCTGCGCACCGACGCCGCCAAGAAGGTCCTCGCCGAGCTCGCGTCCGCACGTGAGGACGCCGCACGTGCGGACGCCACACGTGAGGACAAGGCCACCGGCGAGACGAAGAAGCACAAGGAGAAGAGGAAGTCCGCCGACGACGCGGAGGTGGACACCTCGACCGCCGACGACGCGGCATCCGACGACGCGGCAGCGGAGGCCGACGCGGTATCCGACGACGCGGTATCCGACGACGAGACGGAGGGCGACACGGCCTCCGACGATGCCGCGGCCCCGGACGCCGCCACGGACGATGCCGGGGACGCCGCGGAAGCCGATGCGAAGCAGCTCGACGAGGCGCGTCTCGCCGAGCTGGCCGACAAGCTCGGCGAGGAGGAGCTCACGACCGTGTGCCGCCGCATCATGCTGTTCCACATGGATCAGCTGTGGGCCGATCACCTGGCGTTCCTCAACAACGTGCGGGAGACGATCCATCTGCGGGCGATGGCGAGGGAGCAGCCGTTGGACGAGTTCCACCGGGTCGCGATCCCGGAGTTCCACAAGATCCGCGGCAGAGTGGAGTCGCGGTCGGCGGAGACCCTCGCGTCGGCGGAGATCACGTCCGACGGCGTCGACCTCGCGGCGGCGGGCGTGCGCAGGCCGACATCGACGTGGACGTACCTGGTGCAGGACAACCCGTTCGACTCGGACGCCGAGCAGGCGTTGAAGAAGGTGCGCGGGATGCTGCGCAAGAAGCGCAGCTGACGGGCGAACCCGATCTCACGCGCGGAGCGCTGCGCGGGTGCGCGACAATGACGGTATGCCGCACCTGCGCATCGCACTGGCCCAGATCAACACGACCGTCGGCGACCTGGCCGGGAACACCGACCTGATCGTCGAGCGCACCCGCGAAGCCGCCGAATCCGGAGCGCACGTCGTCGTGTTCCCGGAGATGACGCTCACCGGCTATCCGGTGGAGGACCTGGCGTTGCGGGAGACGTTCGCGCGCGCGTGCCGCGAACAGGTCGATGTGGTCGCACAGCGGCTGGCCGACGCCGGCTGCGGCGACCTGCTGACGTACGTCGGCTACCTCGACCAGGACGAAGCCGGTCCGCGGAACGCCGTCGTCGCCCTGCTCGGCGGCCGGGTCGTGGCGAGGCAGTACAAGCACCACCTGCCGAACTATGGGGTGTTCGACGAACGCCGCAACTTCAAGCCGGGCACCGAGCTCGACGTCGTGCGCCTCCACGGGGTCGACGTGGGCATGGTCGTCTGCGAGGACCTGTGGCAGGACGGCGGCCCGGTCGCGGCGCTCGGCGAAGCAGGGGTGGACCTGGTTGTGTCGCCGAACGCGTCGCCGTACGAACGCGCCAAGGACGACGTGCGACTGCCGCTGGTCGCTTCGCGGGCCCGCGAAGCCGGCGCACCAGTGGTCTACACCAACTGCGTCGGGGGGCAGGACGATCTCGTGTTCGACGGCGATTCGATCGTCGTGGGCACCGACGGCACGCTACTGGCGCGTGCCGGGCAGTTCACCGAGCAGCTGCTCGTCACCGACGTCGAGGTGCAGCCGGGCGGCCACACCGCCGACGGCGAGTTCGCAGGGCTCACCGTGCACCGGCGGACGCTGAGTGACGGCCCGGCGCCCCCGCGCGAGCCGCTGGGCGGTCCGGCGATCGGCGAACCGCTGCCGGACGAGGCGGAGGTCTGGTCCGCGCTCGTGCTCGGACTGCGCGACTACGTCGGCAAGAACGGGTTCGGCTCGGTGATCCTCGGGCTGTCCGGCGGGATCGACTCGGCCGTGGTCGCCGCACTGGCCGTGGACGCGCTCGGGCCGGACAAGGTGTACGGCGTGGCGATGCCGTCGGTGTACTCGTCGGACCACTCCAAATCGGACGCGGCCGATCTCGCCGAGCGGCTGGGCTGCCATTTCCGGCTCGAACCGGTGACCGACATGGTGCAGGTGTACGTCGACCAGCTGTCGTTGCGAGGCCTGGCCGAGGAGAACATCCAGGCCCGGGTGCGCGGCATGCTGCTCATGGCGCTGTCCAACCTGGACGGACACCTAGTGCTGGCCACCGGCAACAAGACCGAACTCGCCGTCGGCTACTCGACGATCTACGGCGACGCGGTGGGCGGCTTCGCTCCCATCAAGGACGTGTTCAAGACGCACGTGTGGGCGCTCGCGCGCTGGCGCAACGACGAGGCCGTCAAGCGCGGGCAGACACCTCCGATCCCGGAGAACTCGATCTCGAAGCCGCCGTCGGCCGAGCTGCGTCCCGGCCAGGTCGACACCGACTCGCTGCCGGACTACGAGCTGCTCGACGACGTGCTCGACGACTACATCGAAGGGGACCGCGGCTACGCGGACCTGCTCGCCGCCGGGTTCGACCCCGGGGTGATCGACCGCGTGGTGCGCATGGTCGACGGGGCCGAATACAAGCGCAGGCAGTATCCGCCGGGCACGAAGATCACGTTCAAGGCGTTCGGCCGCGACCGTAGGCTGCCGATGACCAACCGCTGGCGCGAGACCCACTGACGTCATGAGCGGCGGCGGTTTCACGGTGTTCCCGACGTCGCTCGGGCACTGCGGTCTCGCCTGGACCCGGCAGCCGACCGATGCCGTCGTGGGAAGCCAGCTGCCCGAGACCGACGCAGCGAGCACGCGGACACGGTTGCGGACCCGGTTTCCCGACGCCATTGAACACGACGCCATTGAACACGACAGCACGGAGCACGGTGCCACCGAGCACGGCGGCACCGCTCCGGCCGGTGACGATGCGCGCACCTCGCTGCCGACGTGGGTTGCCGAGGCGATCGAGGCGGTGAGAGCGTCGCTGGCCGGCAAGGACGTCGACCTGTCGACAATTCCGCTGGACCTGCGGTCGGTGCCGCCGTTCCACGCACGGGTGTACGAACTCGCGCGCACGATCCCGCGCGGCACGACCACCACGTACGGCGAGCTCGCACGGCGACTCGGGGAACCGGGAGCGGCGCAGGCCGTCGGGCAGGCGCTCGGTGCGAATCCGTTCGCCCCGATCGTGCCGTGTCACCGGATTCTCGCCGCCGGCGGCAAGCCGGGCGGTTTCTCCGCGACGGGTGGGCTGGCGACGAAGGAGCGCATTCTCGAGACCGAAGGCGTCCATCTCACACCGCCCACGCTGTTCTGAACCGGCGCCGGTGGTTCAAGCCATGCGGGCGGTGCGGTCGCCTCCGGTTTTGCGGAGGTAGGCGACCCCAGCGCCCAGCACGATGCTCGCGCTGATCATCTGCCCGCGGGAAGCCAGACCGGCGAACTCGCCGGGGCCGACGAAATCGTCGAGCACCAGCAGCAGCCACGCGAGCGTGCCGAGGCCGACGCCGATCGCCGGTGCGATCGTCCACCGGCCGTACCACCAGAGCAGCAGCGCGACCGGACCTGCCGAACAGAACACGTTGACCAGGATCGACGCCGCGATGTGGAGCTGGCCGCCCAGCGACGGATCGGGGTCGGGCGCGCACCCGCCTCCCGCGACGACGCGACACTCCAGCGGGAAGACACCCCGGACGAGATACAGCACACCGAGCATGCCGACCAGCACCATCGTGGCGCGGGCACTGCTGTGCACCGGAGTGATCCGCAGCAACGGCGGCACCGCCAGCACCAGCGCAACCCCGGCCACCAGCTCCGCCGCGCGAAACAGCGGCGCATGAGGCTGGCCGGGCACCGCGAGGGCCGACGTCACCGTCCGCAACGAGGACATGTGGGTGTGCAGCACGAACTCCGCCAACCAGCCGAGCTGGCCGATGATGGCGATGACCAGCAGGGATATCCCCGCTCTACGCACCGCGGTGAGGGTCGTCGAACCGCGGAGCTCCGGCAGCATAGCGAACTACCTATCACGCTATCGGCCGAACCGAAACCCGAAATGGTGTCGCACACAGCGTAATGACCTCACTACGCGGCAGTGATGTGTGCTCCCCGGGGCTGTGAAGCTGCTCGCACCGAGCTTCCTGGCCTGTCGGCGGTGCTGCCACGCTCAATGGGTAACGATCCACGACCCGGGGACCTGCCGCGCAGGCCTCGAGGGAAGGACGGTTCGACGACGATGTCCGTTTCCGAAACACCCGGCGACTCCGCCGACCAGCAGCCCGCACCGTACGGCTCCCCCGCCGGCCCGACAGGCGATCACGGCGGCCGCGCACCCGAGCGGAAGAAGGTGCGCATCCACCATCTGCGGCAGTGGAAGGAAGCCCGGCAGCCGTGGCCGATGCTGACGGCCTACGACATGTACACGGCGAAGCTGTTCGACGAAGCGGGCATTCCGGTACTGCTCGTCGGCGACTCGGCAGCCAACAACGTCTTCGGCTACGACACGTCGCTGCCGGTCACGGTCGAGGAGCTGCTGCCGCTCGTCCGGGCCGTCTCGAGCGCGGCCACCCACGCGCTCGTCGTGGCCGACCTGCCGTTCGGCTCGTACCAGGTGTCGGTCGAGCAGGCCGTGGCCACGGCGGTGCGGTTCATGAAGGAGGGCCGCGCCCACGCCGTCAAGCTGGAAGGCGGGCGCCGGTTCGCCCCGCACGTCGAGGCGATCACGGCAGCGGGTGTGCCGGTGATGGGCCACATCGGGTTCACGCCGCAGTCGGAGCACACGCTCGGCGGCTACCGGGTGCAGGGCCGCGGCGAGGCAGGTGTCGAGCTGCTGGAGGACGCGCTCGCGCTGCAGGACGCCGGGGCGTTCTCCGTGGTGATGGAAATGGTGCCGGGGGAGGCCGCACGGCAGGTGACCCGCAAGCTGGCGATCCCGACCGTCGGCATCGGCGCCGGCCCGGAGTGCGACGCACAGGTGCTCGTGTGGCAGGACATGGCGGGGCTGCGGACCGGCGGGGCGCCGCGGTTCGTCAAGCGCTACGCCGACGTCGCGGGCGAGCTCACCCGCGCCGCCCAGGAGTTCGCCGCCGACGTCCGCGGCGGGCAGTTCCCGGCCGCAGAGCACACCTTCGACTAGCGGGACACACGCCAGGAGCACTCACGGGAGAACGGCCGAGAGTTCACCGTGGGCTGCCACGAGGGACGGTCCGTACCACGTCAGGTACCGGCCGGAGACGAGGACGTACGGCACGCCGGGGAACGCGTCGGGGCCGTCGCCGTCGGTGAACTCCCACGGTTCGTCGGGCAGTACGAGCAGGTCCGCCTCGCCGTCGGCGAACCGCTGCCGCAGCTGGTCGAGCTTGGGCCGGGGGTAACGCTCGTCGGCGCCGGTGTAGACGTGGTCGACACCGAGCCTGCGCAGGACGTCACCACCGAAGGTGTCGCGGCCCAGCACCACCCACGGCTTGCGCCACACCGGCACGACCGCACGCGCCCGCACCGGCCGGGGTTCCGTCAGCCACAGCCGTTCGGCCTCCGCCAGCCACGCCGGAACGCCATCGGCCGGTGTTCCGGCGCAGCCGGCGAGCGGTCCCGTCAACAGTGCCCGCAGCGAGGCGAGCGCGGCGGGCACCGTCCCGGGCGCCTCCATCACCCACACCGGGATCCCGGCGTCGCGGAGCGCCTGCACGTCCTGTGGCCGGTTCTCCTCGGCGTTGGCGAGTACGAGGTCGGGCCGCAGTTCGGCAGCGGCGCCGGCCGTCGGATACTTCGAGCCACCGACCCGCGGGACATCCAGGTCCGGCGGGTGCGTGCAGTAGTCCGTCGCGCCGACGATCAGACCCGGCGTCGTGTACTCGACGGCCTCGGTCAGTGCCGGCACGAGCGAGACGACCCGTCGCGGCGGGTCCGGCAACGGCACATCGGCGCCGAGGTCGTCGGTGAACGTCGTCATGGCGCCATGTTGCCCCACAGTGTCCATCCGTCCATCCACCCCCGACGTCCATCCACCCCCGACCCGATCGGGTAACCGCTCCCCTCGGTACCGTGCCGACCACTGATGAAAATGACATCCATTTGGGGGTTTTCATGAAGGTCGCGTTCGTGGGCAAAGGCGGCAGCGGCAAGACGACGCTCAGCGGCCTGTTCACCTCGTATCTCGCCGGTTCGGGCGCCCCGGTGCTGGCCATCGACGCCGACATCAACCAGCACCTCGCCGTCGCACTCGGCGCGACTCCGGACGAGGCGGACGCGCTGCCGACCCTCGGCGACAACCTGACGCTGATCAAGGACTACCTGCGGGGCGAGAACCCCCGCATCCCCAACGCCGACGCCATGATCAAGACCACTCCGCCGGGGCGCGGCTCACGGCTGATGACCCCGCGCGAGGACAACCCGATCACCGACGCGTGCATGCGCGAGATCGGCGGCGCGCGCGTCGCCGTCACCGGCCGGTTCACCGATGACGATCTCGGCGTCGCCTGCTACCACTCGAAGACCGGTGCCGCGGAGCTGCTGCTCAACCATCTCGTCGACGAGGCGGGCGAGTACGTGGTCGTCGACATGACCGCGGGCGCCGACGCATTCGCCTCCGGTCTGTTCACGCGCTTCGACGTCACGTTCCTCGTGTGCGAGCCGACGATGCGCAGTATCGGCGTGTACCGCCAGTACACCGAGTACGCGCGCGAGTTCGACGTGCGCCTCGCCGTCGTGGGCAACAAGGTCGCCGACGACGAGGACGTCGCGTTCCTGCGTGACGAAGTGGGCGACGACCTGATCGGCTGGCTGTCGACGTCGCGGCACGTTCGCTCCGCCGAACGCGGCCGGCACCGCCCGATCAGCGAGCTGGAGCCCGCCAACCTCGCGGTACTCGACACCATGCGCTCCACTGTGGACGCCGTCGAACGCGATTGGGAGGCCTACCAGGCGCAGGCGGTCGAACTGCACCTGCGCAACGTCCGGGCGTGGGCCGGTTCCGAACTCGCCGACCAGGTCGACCCGGACTTCGTGCCCGCTCCCCCGGCTCGCGTGTAGGCCGGTCTACCGGTCAGTTCCTGCCACCGTCGCTGTCGCTGCCGTCGTCGTCGGCGGCGTCCCACTCGGCGTCGGCTTCGTCGGCGGCCTCGGTGCGCGCCCGCGCGATCTCGAGGGCTTGCCGGGCGGTGGCCTCATCCGGATACGGTCCGAGCAGGTCGATCGACCGCGACACTTCGCCGTGCTCGATCTCTCCGGTGCGGGTATTGTACCACCAGCCAGACGGCGGATTCGGGTCCTTCTTGCGCCAGCCCATGCCTCGAGCGTGGCACAACCCTCGTCACCTGCGAAAGCGGTAGGGAATCTCCGTCGGTTCGGCACCGGTCGGTCCGAACACGGCCCCGTCTCCGTCGGCACCCTCGGCAGCGGACGCCCCGGCGCCGTCGGCCGGCATCTCGTCGAACCAGTCCCGCTGCGCGGCATCCGACCGTGCAGCATCCGGTTGTGCGGCGCCCGGTGGCGGGACCACCGGGAACGAGCCGCTCGCCGTGACAGGCCCCGCCGCCGGGGGAACCTGCTGCGATGGCTGCGACGGCTGCGGCGGTGACTGCGGCGGCTGGGCCGGCTGCGGTTGCCCAGCCGGCGACGCCGGTACGGCGGTGCCGGACGGCGGGGTCGGTGTCCCGGATTCCGCCGTGGGCGTCGACCCCTGCCCAGCCGATCCGGGTGGGGTCGATCCGGGTGCGGCGGCGGTGCCCGCCGACGGGGCGACGAAACCCGACGGCGGTGTCTCCCACACCGGTTGCGGGCCGATGTTCATGGGCGCAGCCTTCCCCTGCTGGGGGACGGCGGGCGCGGTGCGGGGACGACTCCCCTGCACCACGGGATCCAAACAGGACACGAGCACGGTCACCGAATCGGGGTCGTCGACCTTCCGGCCGCTGCGTTCGCGGTAGACCATCTCGCCCTCGGAGTCGATCTCGACGAGGTAGCCGGCCTCGGCGAGCTGCTCCTCGTCGAGGTCCACGAGACGTTCGGGCCGCGAGGGAACGACCCGGTAGGCGGGCCAGTCCAGTCGCGCGTGGCCGTCGTGGAACTGGGCGAGCAGGTTCACCAGCTGTTGCTGCCACGGCAACGGCATGTCCTCGACGAGAGCGCGCGGCAGCACGACGTAACCGTCGGTGACGCCGGGCTGTTCCCGTCGCAGGTAGTCCGACAGCGGCGTGCTCGACGCGGGCGGCGCGTGCCGCGGGGCCGGCGGACGTGCCTGCATCGCGAACGGGTCGATCTGCGCACCGCCGCGGCCCGCGTTCTTTCCGCGCTTACCCCACTTTTTGCCCACGAGACACCCTCCTGCGTTCACACACCAGGCCGGACGGCCTGCGGGACGAGCTCACCCTCGTCCCACGACACGTCACGTACGTGCACCGGGACGCCGCTCTGCTGCGCCTCGACCATCTTGCCGTTCCCGAGGTACATCGCCACGTGGTGAATGGTGCTCGGGTCGGCCGTATCGTACGCCCAGAACAGCAGGTCACCGGGTTGTGCCTGCTCCACCGGTAGCATCGAGCCCGCCTTGTACTGGTCGCGCGACACCCGTGGAATGGTGATACCTGCGGCCTCGTAGGCACGCAACATGAGCCCGGAGCAATCGTACGAATCGGGCCCGGTGGCACCCCAGACGTACGGTTTGCCACGCTCGCCCATCGCGAAGTCGATCGCCTGCTGGACCGACGAGTTCGACGCCAGCACGACGTCCCCGCGGGCTTCGCCGCAGCCGCTCGCGTTGCGGATCTCCCCGACGTTCTGCACGAGGTGGACCGCCATCGGTTCCCACTCGTGGTATCGGTCGGGGAACGCCGACCGCTCGACGGCCTGCGCCGCCTCGCCCGGGCGCATGTGCTGCCAGCCGGGCACGTCTTCGAGGACGTCGTAGAACTTGTTGACCTGGTACGGCGGGTTGGTGACCTGCTCGGGCGTGCCCCAGCCCATCGACGGGCGCATCTGGAAGATGCCCAGCGAGTCGCGGTCGCCGTAGTTCAGGTTCTTCAGCCGCGACTCGGTCATGCCCGCCTGAATGGCGATCTGCCACGCCCGGGGCGACATGCCACGTTCCTTGCCGATCTTGATGATCAGCGATGTGATCTCGCGCTGCTCACCGTCGAGGGACTCGGCGTCGGCCGCACCGTTGCCGGCCTGGCCCGGCCTGGTCGGCCCGATGGCGGCATCACACGACAGTTCCGTCACGTCGCCGCTCATGGCCTGCTGCCGGGACCCGTCGATGACCGTGATCAGCCCGACCGCCAGCACCACCGTGAGTGCCGCCGCCATCACACACCCGAACAGCAATCCCCCGCGCACGGCTTAGCCCACCCGGTTGTAGTCGGAGACGCGCCAGCCCTCTTCGGTCTTGATCACGGTGATGGACAGGTCCGGGCCGTCGGTGGCGATCCTCGCTTCGACCGAACGGGGATAGGACTCGCCTGCCTCGGCCTTGCCCTCGACCTTCGTCGCCGGGATGTTCGCCGGGTCGACGCTGCGCATCACGGGCAGGAACTCGGCGGTGGTGTACGGGCGCAGACCGTCGAGCCACGCGTCGGCGGTCGTGTCGTCGTCGTGGTCGACCCACGCTGTGGCCCACTGTTCGGCGACGCGCAGCGCCTGCGGGGCCGCCGGTGCCTCACTGGGAGTCTCACGCGGCTCGGTCAAGCGGGTGACCGGCGGCAGCCCGGAACCGCCGGAACCGTTCGACGCGCCGGGCTCGCCCGGCTGCGCACTGCCGGATTCGGACGTGGGCGGGGTCGCCCCGGAAGCCTGTCCGTCGGAAACCAGGCGGGGCACGACGATGCCGGCCGCGACGATCAGCGCCACGAACAGGATGATCGTGCCGACCAGATGTGACGGCGACCGCATCGGCCAGCTCCACAGGCGCCGGTAGATCGCCGCGCGGCCGCGGTTGGTGCGAATCGGCATGTCCGCTCGCCCCTACCGCACCGCACGGTCGGTGTCGCGAACGTCGTCCGGGCGCACTTCGAGCCCGCGCGACGGCCGGTACAGCACGTACACGGGTTTGCCCGCGACCAGTTCACTGTCGGCGCGCCGCGGTTCCGGCGCGGCCGGTGCCGGTGCGGCAGGCGCGGGCGTCGGCACGGCCTGCGCACCGCCCTGACCACCGGTCCGCCCGGTGTCGAACGCTCCCGCAGGCTGGTTCATCCGCGACGGCACGACGAACGGATCCGGATCGTCGGCGCGGTCGATCCCGCGATCGGTCACCGGCGCCGTGTCGACCCGTCTGCTCGGCACCACCATCGGCTGCTGGTCGCCCGACCCACGGCTCGGCGGGGCCGTGTTGAACACCGGCGGTGCCGCGCCGCCGCCCGCGGGCAGCGCCGGGCTCGCCCCGCCGACCTGCTGGCGCGTACCCGGCCAGTGCGATGCCGGATGGGCACCGGTCTGCGGCCCGTCGAGCCGCTGGGCACTGGCGATCGTCGCCTCGGGACGGAACCGGCCGCCCGCACCGGCGGCTCCGGCACCGCGGGTGGCCGCGCCACCCTCGGCCTCGTCGTCGTTCTTGACGGTCTGCCAGAACTCGTCCTGCGGGGTCGGCTCGGACGACTTCTTACGGAAGCGGGAGAACAGCCCGCCACCCTGGCTCGGCACGGCGGAGCCCACGAGGCTGACCGATGTCTCGACCATCTGCCACAGCCGCCGCGCCGGCCGGCCGACGACGAACATCATGATCGTCACCAGGCCCGCGATCGCCAGCTGCACGATCATGTCCATTCCGGACGCGGCGAAGATCGCCTGCAGCAGCAGCGCGTGGATACCGGCGAGCACCGACAGCACGAGCAGGTTGAACGCCACGCCGCCGATGACCCGGCCGACCTTGCGCAGCACGTCGTGCTGCAGGATCGCGAGCAGGCCGATCAGCGGCGCGGTGAGCGTGAACAGCCGCACGAGGATCTGCGCCAACAGCACGGCCAGCTTGGCGACGAGCTGGAACAGCGAATACGCGAGACTCTGCAACATCGCCAGGAAGCCCGTGCCCGCGCGCGAGCCGTCCTCACCACTGAAGTAGCCACTCGAGGCCTGCAGCTCGCCTGCGATGCGTTCGAACTCGGCCTTTTTCTCGTTGATGACGTTCTCGTCGCCGTCATCGCCCGCCCTCATCTGGTCCCACGTGAACGCCTGCGCGTCGAGCAGGTCGGGGCCGTACTCCTTGGCCTCCTCGTCCTGCTGGTCGTTGCCGAACGTGCCGCGCAGCCAGTTGTCGTAGACGACCTCCTCGTGCAGTTCGGTCGGCAGGATGTGCCGCACGACGCGGTCCTGTTCCTCGTCGACGAAACCGGCCTGGATGTTGGTGGTGGTCTGGACGATCGCGTGGTCGATCTCGTCGTGGTACTGCAGCAGGGCCAGCGAGGAGGCCGCCAGCCACAGACCGCCGATGGCGAACAGCGCCCGCTTACTCACCGTCGCGAGGTCGCCGCGCCAGATGTTGCGGAACAGGAAGATCGCCAGCAGCAGCGCCGCGAGCCCGAACAGCTGGGCGTAGACGTTGTTGTAGACCGCTTCCGCGCCCCGCGAGACGGCCTCGGTGAGCGGCTGGAGCACACCGCCGTCGAGCACCTCGTAATGCAGCGCGTTGGTCGCCCCCACGATGTTCTTGGCGACGTTGAACAGCTGGTTTCCGAGCCACGTGTCCACGGTCGTGCTCGGGTCGGTCATGCCGCCCATCACGCCGCTGTCGCAGTCGTGGACGTGCCAGACCATGCCGGCGTAGCTGTAGTCGGCGTAGGCGCTGCCGGCCTCGCCGTTGCCCTCCGGGGTGTCGATCGCGCCGACCATGCCGGAACCGGGCCGTTCCGGGTTCGGCGCCTCACAACCGGAGCCACCGGTCTGCGCCTGCGCGGGCGAGGCGAGCAACGCCTGGCACACCAGCACCGCGACCGTGGCCAGCATCGCCGGTCCGCGCCGGGCGACCTGCGGGCGGCCCGGTTGCCGGCGACGCGCACGCAGCCACACCCACGCGCACACCAGTGCGGCGAGCACCGTCATCGTGATCATGCGGCGTCCCTGCCGGTGCCGTTCTTGCCCCGGCCGCCGGCGCGGGCGGGCTCCTGCCCGCCGTCGGCGCCGGTGTCGCCGCCCTCGTCCACGCCGTCCTTGTCGAAGCCGCCCTCGTCGAAACGGCTGTCGTCGAAGCCGCCCTCGTCGAACGCGGTGTCGGACAGCAGTTGGTCCTCGGTGAGCCCGACCTCCAACTCGGCCTCGAGTTCGAGATCCTCCTCCGGCTCACGGCCGGGCGACGCCGGCACCGGCTCCGTCGGCGCCGAGCGTGACGTCGCCCGCTCCGCCGTCCGGTCCGCCTCACCGCCGTCGGCGGGTCGGCTCTCGACGGCCTGCGTATCGGCACCTGGCGGCTGCGCCGGCCGTTCGGGAGTCCCACCCGGCGTGGTGTCGAGGACATCACGCAGCTGCTGCAGGTGTGGTCCGGTGAAGTCGACACGGATGCGTTCCACACCGCCCGCACCGTCACCGAAGATGAACTGCCGCGGCTCACGGTCGCGTTCGGCCTCGCGCTGCCCGCCGGGACGGCGGCCGAGCGCGGACACGACCTGCTCGTAACCCGCGCCCACGGGCACCTTGAGCAGGCGCAGCGCGTCGGCCTGCGCCTCGTCGTCGTCGAGCCTGCCGACGAACACCGAGTCCAGCAGCGCGACGAAACCCTGGATCTTCAGGAAGTCCGCGGGGATCTGCGAGGACAACAGCACTCGGACGTTCCACTTACGCGAGTCACGCGCGAACCGGTTCATCAGCACCCGGCCCGTCGGCACCTCCGACAGGAAGAACGCCTCGTCGATCCACACGCCCTTGCGCGCCGACTTGGGCTTGTCGTACACCGAGCGCGCCGTCAGCCACGCGGCGAGGTTCATCATCTCGACGCCCAGCGCTTCGGCGTCGGTCCAGTGCTCGCGGCCGACACCCTCCTTCGGCAGGGTCAGCCCCGCCATGGTGAGCACGGTCAGCCGGTCGTCCCGCTGGTCGGTGTACGGATCGGCGTCGGCTTCCGGGATGAGCAGCGACATGCGTTCGCGCAGCTCGTCGAGGAAGTCGGCGACGACGACGGCGTGGTCGTAGTGCTCGCTGGCGTCACGCCGCAGCGCGTCGATGACCTGGCCGGGATCGGCGTCGTGCCGTCCGCCGACCATGCGGACCGCACGCAGCAGCACGATGCGGGTCTGCGGCATGCGTGCGACGTCGTAAGGCAGCACACCGGTGAGCACGTCCAGCACGAGCCGCCTGCGCGTCGCCCCGGCGAGGGCGCGTTCCCTGCGCCACGCGCGTTCCGGGTCCTCTTCATCCATGAAGTGCTCGAGCTGCGGTTCGGCGACGACGCGATACGGGTTGAGGATGCCGGGCTGGGCGTTGAGCAGGTTGATCGGCCGCGCATACGGACGCAGCTCGGGCAGCTCGCACAACCGCGACAGCGGACCGGACGGGTCGAGAATGGTCCAGTGCGCGCCGGCGCGGAGCGTCTTGTAGACGATGCCACCGCCGAGGAACGACTTGCCGCCACCGAGACCGGCGACGATCGACGTCAGCCCGGAGCCGTCGCGGATCTCCTGCGCCATCCACGGGTCCCACGCGACGGGGCGGCGGGTGGCGGTGCAGGTCTCGCCGAGCAGGATGCCGCGGCGGTCGCCGACCTCGGCCGTAGCCGTGGGCACCGACGCGGCGGCCCAGACCACCGAACCGCGGCGCAGGTACGCCCCGGAGGCGAGCGCCTCACCGGGGATGAACTCCCTGGCCAGGGCGTACTGCGCCTCGGGGTGTTCGATGGCGATCTTCGGCTTGTACAGGTCCAGCAGCTGCTGCGCGAGCTTGAGGGCCTCGCGTTCGCTGCTGCCCGAGACCGACATGCGCCACCACGAACGCACGCGCGTGGCGAGGGCGGTGAAGCCGGACGTCATCTCGTCGTCGACCTCGAGCACCCGCGAGGCCTGCCGGGCCAACGACTGCGGCGGTTCGAGTTCGTGCTCGTCGGTGTAGTGCTTGACCTGCGAGCGCACCTTGTTCATCTGCCGCTGCAGCTCGCCCGCCACCTCTTCGGGCCTGCGCACGTAGATGCGCGCGGACCACTCCACGGGCGCGGGCAGGCGGTCGGCGTGCTGCACCCACGGATCGTCGACCTCGGGGATCTGCAGGCCGTGCATCTGGCCGACCGTCAGCACGGCGACGTGACGCTTCACCCCGGCGTTCGATCCGGTACGGCCGCGCACCGTGACGGTGGGCGCGTACGGATCGGCGTGGAAGTCGGCGGCGTCGGTGAAGCTGGCGAGGTCCTCGGGCTCCCAGGTCGACGTCGGCACGGCGGGCATCGTGCGCGGCGCGGGCAGCCCCAGCGAACACGAGCGGTGCATCAGCCAGGACATCTCGTCGGCGCTGACCGGCCTGCCTTCGAGGCCGGACGAGCCGATCACCCCGTCGAGGTGCTCGACCTCGGAGTCGAGGGCGGACAGCTCGGCGTCGACGGCCTCGGGGAGGATCTTGCGCAGCAGCGGCGCGGCACGTTCGACCGCGCGGTCCATGACGCGGCGGGTCTGGACCTGCACCCCCAGGTAGACCTCCTTCTCCGCCATCGACCGGCCCATCAGCTGCTGCTGCTCCCCGACGAGGTAGTCGTCGAAGGACGGCGCACCCGGCACGTCCGCGGGCCGGTCGTGGGCGTTGTGCACGTGCGCCTCGGCCCACATGCGGATCGGGTACGGGCGGGTGGTGACGCGCAGGTGCATCCACCGGCCCTGCAGCTCGGCGTACTGGCCCGCGATCGCCGCGATCAGGTCCTGTCGCTGGGAGTCGGACCGGAACGACCAGCGTTGGGGCGCGAGCCGGTACCAGGCGTACACCTCGTTGCCCGTGCGCAGCAGATGTCCGTCGATCGAGCGGGCGGCGATCGACGGCGTGTAGGTCGGGATCGCCTGTTCACCGGGCAGTCTGCGGCCCCGGCCGTCGGTCTTCGTCGACGGTGCCGGTTTCGCGGCGTTCCTGCTGGTGCCGCTTCGGTCGCGACCGAACAAGGCCTACCTCCCGACCGACGCCGGCATGCGGCCGGTGCGCCGGTGCGCTCGTGCTGTGCTGTCTGCCGACGGGCGTCCGGACGCCGGCCCGCCGGGCCGGACCGGATACGCGCCCCCGCGGGGACGTGCCCCGCGAGTGCCGCGCTTGTGTTTCGGCAGGGGTCGCTCCGCCCTGACCTTGATCTTGCTCGCGCTGACGGCACCGCCGTCGGCACGGGTCTTCTCCCTCGGGCTATGCAACTCGCGCAACCACATCGCGAACACCGCCGAGAGCGGCCGCTCGTGCGTGATCTTCGCGGTGATCATCCGAGTGATCGCGATGGCGAGGACGAACGCCCATGCGGTGCTGAAGAACCCGAAACCGATGCCGACCTGGCGTTCGATGCCCAGTATCACCAGGAACATCGGGATGCCGACGCCCCAGGCGACGTACCGCGCGCGCCACGGGAACGTCGCCTTCGGCGGGCCGAGCCAGACGGCGTCGACCCGGTAGATCTCGTCGTCGGTACGTATGCGCACGTCCGCGAGCCCCGGTCAGCCTGTGAACAGGCCGGCGAGCCACTCGCCGACGTCGACACCGAGCCCGCTGACGGCGAGACCGATGAGCGCGAGGGCGATCACGACGCCCCCGAGCCTGCGCATCACGCCGGCGTTGTCGCCTTTGCCGCCACCCAGCCAGAGCAGCAGCAGCGCGACGGCGAGCAGCACGAGCGGGACAATGTTGTCGAGGAGCCAGGTACGGACTCCTCCGGTGCCGAGCTCGCCTTGCTGCGCCAGAGCCGCAAGCGTCATCGTGGTCATCGCCTACTCCCGAGTGCCTGGAGTGTGGTGCCGGTACGGATGGTCCGTACCGCGCGGGTGGTCCAGCACTTCCCGTGTTCGAACAACATCATGGCGTGACGAGGTGTGGCGGTCAAAGACCCGTACACCCGCAGCGCGACCCCGAAGGGAGGGTCCCGCCTCCGTGGGCGTCGCGCGTGTGCACACCCACCTCGTCCGACCTCCATCATCGCTGCCCGAAGCTCCAGGGTTAACGGTGGCCACCCGGTTTTCCTAGTGTGCGGATGGCCTCACTCACACGCCAAGATCGACCTCACGCTGAGTTCCGCCGTACCCGGCCGTGTCACGGGATGCGCCGGCGCGACTAGTGAATCATGACCCATTCGGCCGCATCACAGCGCTCCACCGTGTAAAGGCCCTGTGTAGACGTCCGAACCGGACGATCTGACCGATCCGGTGAAAACCGACCCCGTCGCGCCACTCAGTCCGCGCGGAGAACCACCGTAAGTGGTTTGGTCACCCGTTCGGGTCGGTTTCGACCACAGGGCGGTGCTTCAACCGGATGGCGGTGCGACCGCGACCGCCGGAACCGGGCCGTAGCGCGTTGCGGAGATGCCGCGGGCGGCCTACGGAGTGTCGCGGAGCGGGGAGCCGACGACGTCGAAGCGGAAGCCGCCGAACACGCCGGAGAGCATCGGGCGCGCCTGCTCGATCGACTCCCGGACGGCGGGCAGCTGCAACGACGCCTGGTGCGCCTCGGCGCTGGTCCACAACTCCATGACGTACACCGTGTCGGGATCCTCGCCGACACCGACCTCGTACAGCAGGCAGCCCGCCTCGGCCAGCACGTCGCTGCGCCGGGAAAGGTGGGCGGCGAGCTCGTCGCGTCGCCCCGGCACCGCACCGAGCGTGCCCACGTTGGCGAAGGTCATGCGGCCAACCTACCTCCGGCGGCTGCCCGCAGTGCTGGGCGACAGGCCGACGTCGGCGGGCGAACGGCGACGTCGGCCGGTACGCCCGGGTGACGACCGGTCACGACACGTCGAGCACCCGGCGAGCGACGAGGGCCGCGTGGGGACGGTGACCGGGGTCGTCGCGGGTCTCGACCTCCTCGACGTGGAAACCCGCGCCGGTGAGCAGCCGCGACATCACGTCGACCGGCCAGAAGTAGGCCGTCGTCACGGCATGCGGGAACGCCTCGACCCGCGAGCCGTCGACCTGGCGAGCCATCCCGAGCAGCAAGCTGCCGCCGCCGCGCAGACAACGCGCGAACTCTGCGAGCACGCCAGGTACCACAGCGGGCTCGGTGTGGATGATCGAATACCACGACAGAATGCCGTCCACCGACGCGTCGGCGACGCCGAGTGCGTCCAGCCGAGCGACGCGGAACGGGTTGGCGGGGAACCGCGTGCGAGCGATGTCGACGAACTCCGGAACGAGGTCCACACCCTCGACGCGGCGATCATCGCTGCCGGTGCGGTCGATATCGGGGCCACCGCTGTCGGGTCCGGCGCTGTCGGGTCCGGCGCTGTCGGGTCCGCCGATGCTGCGGCGAAGGAAGTCGGTCCACTGCCCGGGGCCACATCCGGCGTCGATGATCAGGCCGTCGACGCCTGCGGCCCAGCGGGCGACGAGGTTCCGGTCCGGTTCGGCCATGAGTTCGGGAGCGCACGCGAAGTCGGCGTACTCGACCGCCCGCCTGCCGTAGGCGTCACGTACGTCAGCTGCCGACACGGGCCACCTCCGCTGCCATCGAACCCGCCGATCCGCGCCGCCAGTGCTGGGAGGACGAGTTGGCATGTAAGCCGGATTCTGTTCCCACGGCCCAGCCGTGGGCGGCGACCATCCATCTCGGCCTGCCGTTGCCGACAGGCTCCAGCGGTCTACCCGCAGGCCTCGGACGGGCCGCCCTCGAACGCCTGCGCAGGAACCCTGGGGCTCCCTCTTGACCTTGCTCCGGGTGGGGTTTACCGAGCCGTCCCGGTCACCCGGGACGCTGGTGGTCTCTTACACCACCGTTTCACCCTTACCCGGCCACTGCGCCGGCGCCACGGGCACCGGCGCAGCACCGCCGGGCGGTCTGCTTTCTGTGGCACTTTCCCGCGGGTCACCCCGGGTTGCCGTTAGCAACCACCCTGCCCTGTGGAGTCCGGACTTTCCTCGAAACCACGCCACTCGGGCGCGGCGTCGCGGCCGCCCTGCCAACTCGTCCTCGAACTCAGGTTACTCCGTACCCTCGGGCAGGTGTCACCGAAGGTGGGACACGTCGTTGACGAGCCGCACACTGGCGTTGCCGTCCGGGTAGAAGTCGGCGATCGACAGCGACGCCGGGTCGAGATGCAGGCGGAACAACAGCGACGCACCGGCGTCGAGCGCCAGTCGCAGCAGCAGTTTGATCGGCGTGACGTGGCTGACGACGACGACCGTCCGGCCCTGGTACTTCCGGAGCAGCTGCTCGTATGCCTGCTGAACGCGCACGTACACCGCGTCGAAGCTCTCGCCGTCCGGCGGCGGCACCGACGTGTCGCTCATCCACCGGCCGTGCACGTCCGGGTCGCGCTGCGAGGCCTCGGCGAACGTCAGCCCTTCCCATGCGCCGAAGTCCGTTTCCCGCAACGACTGCTGCGTCTCGACCCGCGCGCCGAGGGCCTCGGCCACGGCCTGTGCGGTCGCCGCAGCACGCGTGAGGGGTGACGAGACGACGACAGGGTCGACGTCACGAACACTGTCCATTCCGGCCAGTCGTTTCGCCACGGCCTGCGCCTGCCACCGGCCCGTCTCGGTCAGCGCGACATCGCCGAGCCCGGAGTAGCGCCGGTCGACCGACATCTCCGTCTGGCCGTGCCGGACGAGCAGCAGCCGCGTCGGTGTTCCCGTCGCGCCCGTCCACCCGGTCGGTGCGCGACCTGCGGACTCGACTGTCTGTGCCTCGACAGTCGGCGCGTCGGCGGACACCGTCGTGGCGGGTGTTGTCGTGGCGGGTGTTGTCGGGGCGGGTGTGGTCGTGGCGGATGCCGCGGCCAGCGGCAGCGCGGTCTGTTCGGCCTCCGCTGCAGGCTCCTGCTCTCCGACGGGCTCAGTGCTGCCGATGGCGGCCTGAGTGTCCATGGCCTCGTTGGCCAGCCGGTCGGCGTGAGAGTTCTTCGCGCGGGGAATCCACTCGTAGGTCACCCGCTGGAACCGGCCCGCGAGGTCACGCGCCTCGAGCGCGAGCGGCTGCAGCGCGGCGTTCTTGATCTTCCACCGACCGCACATCTGCTCGACGACCAGTTTCGAATCCATCTTGACGTCCACAGTGGACGCGCCGGTGGCGGCCGCGGCTTCGAGCCCCGCGACGAGACCGCTGTACTCGGCGACGTTGTTCGTGGCCGTCCCGATGCCGACCGCACGCTCTGCCAGCACCTCGCCGGTGTCGGCGTCCTTCACCACCGCGCCGTACCCGGCGGGCCCTGGATTGCCGCGCGAACCACCGTCCGCCTCGACGACGACACGTCTGCTCACAGGCCCGACTCCCCGGTACGGACCAGGATCGCGCCACAGTTCTCGCACGTGATGACGTCGTCTTCGGCCGCGTTCTTGATGTCCGACAGCTGACTGCGGTCGAGTTCCAGCTTGCACGCGCCGCACTGGCGCGAGCGCAGCAGCCCGGCACCGATACCCCGCTGTTCACGCACGCGGTTGTACGTCTTGAGCAGAGCTTCCGGGAACTTCGGCACGAGCGCGGCACGATCGGCGTCGCGCCGCGCCTGAGTTGCGTTGAGATCGGCGAGCACCTCGTCGCGGCGCGTCACGGCGTCCTCGAGGTCCTGCTCCGCCTTGTCGACCTCGGCCGCCGCGCGCTGTACCTCGATGTCGGCCGCCTCACGGCGTTCCATCAGCTCGAGCTGATCGTCCTCGAGGACCTGCTGCCTGCGCGAGAGCGTCTCCAGCTCGTGCTCCAGTTCGGTGAGCTGCTTCGCCCCGGCCGAACCGGACTCCATGAGCTTGCGGTCTCGGTCCGCGCGGACGCGCACGGACTCGACCTCGCGTTCCTGCCGCGTCACCTCACGTTCCAGATCGGATGCCGATGTCTGCGCGTTGACGAGCGCATCACGCTTGTCCCGCAGGGTCTTCTCGATACCCTCGATCTCGGCCAGCTCCGGCAGGTTCCGGCGCCGGTGGGCGACACGTGCGAGCTCCGCGTCCACTTCGGCGAGGTCCAGCAACTCGCGTTGCAGGGACGGGTCTGCCTTCACTTCGTACTCCCGTTCGCTCGGACGTTCCACGGATCGGTGCACCGTGTGGAGACGTGAACCTCGACGTTACCCGCCTGCCCGATCACGTCGGCCGCTTGCCCGCACCACGGCCATTCGCTCGCCCAGTGCGTCAGACCGACCAACGCGGGGACCGCGCCGGGCTGCTCGAGATGCTCTCCAGCAGGGTGGTGCCGCAGGTCCGCCGTGACGTACGCGTCGACGCCCGCGGCCGTCGCCGTGTCGAGAAAACCGTCGCCCGCGCCGCCGGATACCGCCACGGTGCGGATCAGGCGGTCGGCGTCCCCCGCGCCGTACACGCCGGGGGCGGTGGCCGGCAGTGCCGCGCCAACGCGATCGACGAACGCGGCGAACGGTTCCGGTTCCGGCAGCACGGCGATGCGGCCGAGCCCGGTGTCGGCGCCGTCGACGTGCGGGACGAGTGGACGCTGGACGTCGAGTCCGATGACCGCGGCGAGCGCGTCGGAGACACCGGGGCTGGCGGAATCAGCGTTGGTGTGCGCGCAGAACAGCGCCACACCCTCGCGGATCATGCGGTGGACGAGCGAGCCCTTCGACGTGTCCGCTGGAACGCCGTGCACCCCACGGAGCAGAAGCGGATGGTGGGCGACGATCAGCTGTGCACCGAGTTCCAGGGCCTCGTCGACGGTGGCGGCGACCGGGTCGACACAGACCAGCACGCGGTCGACCCGGTCGGCCGGATCGCCGCACACGAGGCCGACCGCGTCCCACGACTCGGCGAGCTCGCGGGGATACGCCGTGTCCAGTGCGGCGACGACGTCGGCGACGGCCGGCGCGGGGGAGTTCGGACTGGTGGCGGGCATGGCGCGATCCTCCCATGCGGCTGTTTCCGCGCAGGCACGCCGCCGAAGGAACGCCACGGCTCGTCGGGCCATTTGATGTCGGGCGGAGCTGGACGGGTCCGGGGCGGCTGTGCCTGCCGGAGGTACCTGTCCGGATGACACCTGACCGGCCCAGTCAGACGAGACCGATAGTCTCGACAAGGCACGACGCGTTCTCCGAGGTCGACACGGCCGATACACCGTCGGACTTTTGCGGAAGCGCACGAGTGGTGACACTCGCGCGCCATCCACCGCGGCACGGCGGCCACGGTCCGAAGCCGCCGAATACCCGAACAGGTGTTCGCAATGCCGCGTAGGCGTAGGTAGCGTCGGCGGGGTGATGGATGGGGGAACAGAACTGGACGAGATGGTCCGCATCGAACGGGCCGTCGCACGACTACACGCACGCTTCGTGAACGCGGCCGCGCGATTCGTCGCCGTACGCGGACACACGGAGGAATCCGCCGCAGAGGTCGGCGTCGCACTCGGCTGGACCGGAAGATTCGCCCGACAGCGACTCGATCTCGCCGAACAACTGGTGAAACGATTACCGCACACGCTGGACGCGCTCACCCATGGCGAGGTCGACCTGGTCAAGGCGTCGAAGGTCGCCGGCCCGACCGCGACCTTGCCGGACACCCTGGCGATCCGGGTCGACCAGCTGATGGCCGGACGACTCGACGGCGCCACCGCCGGGTCGATACAGCGGCTCGTCAAGAAGACCGTGCTCGACGTCGATCCCGACGGCCAGGCCGAGCGAGCTCAGCAGGAACGCGCCCAACGGCACGTTCGACTCAGCCACAACGACGGCAGCACGGCCACCCTGGCCGCCGAACTGCCCGCCGAGACAGCTCAAGCCGCATACGCCCGCGTCGACACCACGGCCCGGACCCTGCGTCGCGGCGGCGACCGCCGGAGCCTCGACCAGCTCCGCGCCGACGTCTACAGCGACCTGCTGCTCGGCCGCGACGAGACTGCCGTCGCCGCCGCCCTGCCCACCCAGGCACCGTCACCACCAGCCGTGACGTCCCCGCCCCCGAAGGCGGATGTGTTCGTCCACATCGACCTCACAACACTCGTCGGTCTGACGGAAAGACCGGCCGAGCTCGCCGGACACGGCCCGCTGCCCGCCCCTGTGGCACGAGCGATCGCGCACGACCCGGCCTCGACCTGGCGGCGGATCATCACCGACCCGCACACCGGCGTCCCACTCGACGTCGGACGCACCCGATACCGGCCACCGAAAGCGCTCGCCGACTACGTCAAAGTCCGCGACCGCACCTGCCGCTTCCCCGGATGCCACCGACCCTCCGACCACGTCGACCTCGACCACGTCATCCCCCACGGTTGCGACGGACCCACCTGCGCGGCCAACCTCATCGGACTCTGCCGACACCACCACCAGGTCAAACACAGCCCCGGCTGGACCTTCCGGCTCGAAGCCGACGGCACGGTCCACATCACGACACCCACCGACCGGCGGATCACCGCGCCGCCACCACACGAAAAGGACCTCGGCACCCGGCGCACGAGCGCCGGCAGCACCGGCGACAGTCCCGGCACCCAGGAACCGCGGCGACGGCCCGAACCCCACACCGGTGGCCGACCACGCGGCAAGACACGCCATCGGCGCAGGCGCCGTCCACGGGGTGACGCCACTCCGCAGGACGGCCCCGCCCGGCGAACGAACCCGGCGCGCGACGCAAGCCCGTGACGACGACCGGACCGACGAACGCGCCGGCCGATTCGGCAGACTGAGACCGTGATGGACCAGCAGCGCCCCGACGGCAACCTCCACATCTGCTTCGTCTGCACGGGCAACATCTGCCGCTCCCCGATGGCAGCGCTCGTGTTCCGCAAGCAACTCGACGACGCAGGTCTCACCGACAACGTCACGGTCACGAGCGCCGGCGTCGGGCCCTGGCACGTAGGCGAGCCCGCGGATGCCCGCGCCCGCGCCACCCTGCGCGCCGCCGGCTACCCCGACGACCACGTCGCCGCGCAACTCGGCAGCCACCACGACGACGCGGACCTGTTCGTCGTCGCCACGAAGAGCCACCTGCGCGACGTCACCGACTTCGCAGGTGACCCCAGCCGGGTCGCTCTACTCCGCAACTTCGACCCGTCCGCGCCCGCCGACGCCGAAGTGCCCGACCCGTACTACGGCGGCGACGACGGCTTCACCGACGTCCTCGACATGATCGAACGCGCCATGCCGGAGCTGATCTCATGGGCACGCACCCGACTGTGACCGCCTACGACGCGATCGTCCGCCACACCGACGCCCAGCCCACCGACATCCGCCCGCTCAGCGGCGGTGCGGTCGTCGCACGCCTCAACGACCGCACAACCACCGTGGTGGCCAAGCCCGCAGCAGGCCCGAACGCCACCGCCGCCGAAGGCGCAGGCCTGCGCTGGCTGGCCGAACCCGGCGACGTGCCCGTACCGCATGCGCACGGCTGGGACGACGACTGGCTGGTGCTCGACTACATCGAACCCGCCGGCGGCTCCCCCTCGCCTGCCGCAGCCGAATCCTTCGGGCGCGGCCTCGCTGCCCTGCACCTCCGCGGCGCACCCGCCTTCGGCTCCCCACCACCCGACGGACCGGTCGACGCCTGGATCGGCCTCGCCCCGATGGCCAACGACACCACGCACGACGACGGCACATGGGCCACCTTCTACGCCCGAGACCGAATCGAACCGTACGTCCGCACCGCCGTCGACCAAGGCATCTTCGGTGCGGACGAGGCTGCCGTGTTCGACGCAGTCTGCACCCGCCTCCCCGAACTGCAACCGGGCACCGAACCACCCGCACGCCTCCACGGCGACCTGTGGACCGGCAACCTGCACTGGGGCACCGACGGCCGCGGCTGGCTCATCGACCCAGCCGCCCACGGTGGCCACCGCGAAACCGACCTCGCGATGCTGCGACTGTTCGGAGCGCCGCACCTCGACCGCATCCTCGGTGCCTACGCCGAAACCGCCACGGACGCGGGCAATCCCCTCGCCACCGGCCACGAGGACCGCGTCGGCCTGCACCAACTGTTCCCTCTCCTCGTCCATACGGTGCTGTTCGGCGGCGGCTACGCTCGCCAGGCACTGACCGCCGCACAGCAGGCCCTCCGCGCCACTCGCTGAGACGCACACCGCGCAAGACACGACCACTCGATGAGGCGCCCGGCGTGGCCGCCTACCGTAGTGGGTGTGCGGTGGAAGTTCCTGCTCAAGCCCGGCTGGCTGGCGTTGACGGTGGTGGTGCTCGTCTTCGCCGCCCTGTGCTTCACCGTGCTCGCCCCGTGGCAGTTCGATCGGCACGAGGAACGTACCGCCCGGAACAACGCCGTGTCCTCGTCCACTGCCGCCTCTCCCCAACCGTTGGCGGAACTGCTGCCCGGCAACTCAGCTCCGGACGGCGACACCGAATGGCGGCGCGCCGTCATCGAGGGCACCTACCTTCCCGACGACGAGGTCATCGCGCGGCTTCGTACCGTGCAGGGCGAACCGGCATTCGAGGTGCTCACGCCGTTGCGCACGACCGGCGGCCCGATCGTGCTGATCAACCGCGGTTTCGTGCGTCCCGCAAACGACACGGGCGTTCCGGACTTCGCAGCCCCGCCGCAGGGCCGCGTCACCGTCGAGGCCCGCGTGCGCATCGACGAGAACGATCCGTCGAACCGGGATGCGTTCGCCGACGAGACCACCGGCGGCAGGCTGCACTCCTACTCGGTGGATTCGCAGGTGGTGGCTCGGGCAACCGGTCTGGACATCAAGCCGGGCTACTATCAGCTCGAACCCGGCGAGCCCGGGGTGCTGACGGCACTGCCGCTCCCCCAGCTCGAGGCCGGGCCGTACTTCTCGTACGCGCTGCAGTGGATCGCGTTCGGTGCGATGGCGCTGCTCGGCTGGCTCTACTTCACGATCCGTGAAGCCCGCCCGGGCGGCGCCCTCGCCGACTCCGCAGAGGCCGCTTCCGGCGACGCGGCCGAGCCCACGACCGCCGAGTCGGCAGGGACGTCGGCAGGGCAACAGCAGCAGGGCAAGCACCCGGGCAAGCAGAAGCGCAAGTCGGTGGCACAGATCCTCGCCGAGGACGACGAGGCCGACGCACTCCGCTGAGCGACGTCTTTCGGTAACGCCTGCGTGTGCTTTCCGTGACTTCGGACGGCTGTTTCCCACTTTCTACCTAGAACGTTCGTCGGTTTCTTTCATATCCCCACCAAAGGACCGGGACAACTCGGGCAGATTGCCTATCGCGTGCCGAATCCCCCAACGCGGCACCTGGACAACTGCGGAGGTCCCATGCGTAAACGTTTCTTATCCCTTCTGGCTGCCGCAGCCGTTGCTGCGGCCGGCCTCACGGCCGCCACGGCGGTGACGACGCCGGCACCTGCCAGCGCGGCCTCGTGTTACGAATGGTCGAGCACCCTGTCTCGCGGTGATAGCGGCTCTGACGTGAAGGAGCTGCAGATCCGGGTTGCGGGCTGGGTGAGCCACGGTGAGCACCTCGTCATCGACGGCGTGTACGGCCCGGCGACCGAGGCGGCTGTCAAGCGGTTCCAGTCCGGTTACGGCCTCGGCGCCGACGGTGTGGCCGGTCCGCAGACGTTCAGCAAGATCTACGACCTGACGTCGAGTGACTGCACTCCGGCTCACTTCTCCTACTCGGAGTTCGACGACAACTGCGGTGCCAACAACTTCAACGGCGGCGCCGTGTCGGCGTCGACCGCGAAGGAGAACACCCGCCGGGTCATGTGGCAGCTCGAGGCGATGCGCCACAAGTTGGGCGACCGGCCCATCGGCATCACGTCAGGTTTCCGCAGCTACTCGTGCAACAGCGCTGTCGGAGGTTCGTCGTCGAGTCGCCATCTCTACGGCGAGACGGCCGACATGGGCATCGGCGCGAATGTTCACTCCCAGTGCACGCTGTATCACGCTGCATGGAAGGCCGGTTTCACGGAGATCCTCGGGCCGGGCTACAGCGGCCACAACGACCACGTCCACGTGGCCAACGATCCGAGCCCGTTCCGCAGTGCCCCGAACTGCTGATTGTTCGCACCCCTGTGACGGGGGTGGTCCTGGTGCCGCACCGGGACCACCCCCGTTCTCGTGTGCGGATGCGGTGACGAACGCTGGCGACGCGGTTCGCGCTTCCCCCACTCCGCGAATCCGACTTTCGCACCCCGCCGTTGGTATGCATTCACCGGAATCGCTGGCCCTTCGTCAACTCCTCACGCCAAGGTTCCGGATGTGCCGACCGGTCGGCACGTCGGCAACGACCCTGGAGGTGCCATGCGCAACCGAGTTCTCTCCGTGGTGGCGGCGGCCGCACTCGCGGCCGGCGGCCTCACGACCGCGACGCTCGTCAACCCGGCGACGGCAGCAGCCGACGGCTGTTTCACCTTCGACAGCGATCTGTCCGAAGGCGACAGCGGCGCCGCGGTCGAAGAGCTGCAGGTCCGCGTCGCCGGCTGGGTGAGCCGCGGCGAACATCTGACGATCGACGGCGAGTTCGGCCCGGCGACCGAGGCCGCCGTCGAACGCTTCCAGGAAGGCTACGACATCGCACCGTCCGGGGTGGTCGACGCCGAGACACGCGAGGTGCTGCACGCCCTCGGGCAGGACGACTGCACTCCCGAGCACTTCTCCTACTCCGAGTTCGACGACAACTGCGGCGCCAACAACTTCGAGGGCGGCAAGGTCGACGCCGCCACCGCGAAGGAGAACTCCCGCCGCGTCATGTGGCAGCTCGAGGCCATGCGCCACAAGCTCGGCGACGTCCCGCTCGGCATCACATCCGGTTTCCGCAGCGTGTCGTGCAACGACTCGGTCGGCGGGTCGAGCACCAGCAGGCACATGTACGGCGAGACGGCTGACCTCGGTATCGGGGCGAACGAACACCCGCAGTGCACGCTGTACGACGCCGCGCACGAGGCCGGGTTCACCGAGATCATCGGGCCGGGCGCGGAGGGCCACAACGACCACGTCCACGTGGCCAACGACCCCACCCCGTACAGCTCTGCGCCGAACTGCTGACGCCGACGGACGCGCCGTCGCCTTCCTAGCGGCGGCGCCTGCCGAGGCCGGATACGGCCGCCAGCACGGCCGACACACCTGCCGTGCAGAGCCCGACCACACGGGACAGTTCGACGGCGCGCGTCACGTGACCGGCGTCGGGGTTGCGTCCCGCACCGAGCACCGGCAGTTCCGCCACACCACGCGGGTAGACCGTCCGGCCGCCGAGGCGGATCTCGAGCGCCCCGGCGAATGCGGCTTCGGCGCGCCCCGCGTTCGGACTGGGGTGGGCGGCGGTGTCGCGGCGCCACGCCTGCCACGCACTCCGCGCGGAACCGCCGACGACCGGTGCCGCCGCCGTGGTCAGCGTGGCCGTGAGCCTGGCGGGCACGAGGTTCGCGATCTCGTCGAGGCGCCGTGCGACCGGATCGGCCGAGCGGGCAGAGGCGATGTCGAGTTCCATGCCGGGCCGCCTGCCGAGCACGGTGACGGTGCGGGCCGCCAGCATTCCCGGCAGTCCCGCGACGGCGCCCCAGACGAGCGGGGACACGACGGCGTTGGAGGTCTGGTCCGCGACGACTTCGATCGAGGCCCGCGACAAACCGGGCAGGTCCAGGTCCTCGGTGCAGCGCAGGTCGACGGTGGAGATGCGTGCGCGTGCGGTGTCGAAGTCGCCGTTCTCGAGGTCGCGGGCGAGTTCGGTGCCGTCGGCCGCGATCCGCGCCCCACCGAGGACGGACCACGTGCCCGCTGCGACCGCGAGCGTACGCAGTAACCGGTGACGACCCACCGCGCGTTCGACCAGCATGCCCACGGCGACGGCGCCGGTGGTCACCACCGTTGTCGCGCCGGCGGCCCCGATGCGCCGCGCCAGTGTGTCGGCGGCCTGCGGTAACGCGGCGACCGGACGGGGCGGGCCGGCCCGCCGCGGCTCGCCGATCAGACCGTCCGCAACCACGCCGAGCAGCAGCCCGACGGCTCGATGCGCACTCACGATCCGAAACCCCCAAACCGGTAAAGCTACGCAGCAGCCTACCGAGGGCCGCGATGCCGCTTCGCGGGGTCCGCGTCGACGCCCCGATCCTCGGCCGGCGCTACTGCTCCGCGGCGGCCCACGAGCGGATCATGACCGACGCGATCGACGTGCTGCCGGGCAGCAGCAGCTCGTCGTGCTCACCGTCGATGGCCGCGCGCACGTCGGCGCGACTGAACCAGCGTGCCTCCTCGATCTCCCCGTCGGCGGGCGTCAGCTCGGCGCCGTTGACGGTCCGTGCCGCGAATCCGAGCATGATCGACCGGGGGAACGGCCACGGCTGGCTGCCCAGGTAGCGCACGTCGGTGACGGCGACGCCGACCTCCTCGAGTACTTCACGTTCGACGCAGCCCTCGAGCGATTCGCCCGCCTCGACGAATCCCGCCAGCACCGAGTACCGCTTCGGCGGCCACACGGGCTGCCGCGCCAGCAGCACGTTGGCGCCGTTGACGCCGATGTCGTCGTGCACCAGACAGATCACCGCCGGATCGGTGCGCGGGTACTCCTCGCGGTCACATCCGGTGCAGTGGGAGATCCAGCCGAACTGCACCAGTCGGACCGCGGAACCGCACCGAGTGCAGAACGTGCCGCGTCGGTGCCAGTTCCGCAGCGCCTCCGCGGTCGTCAGCAGACCGGCCGACGTGTCGTCGAGCAGTGCGCCGTGACCGCGCAGATCGAGCCACGCCTCGTCGGCGCTGACCGGCACTTCCTGTCGCACACCCCAGCCACCGTCGAGTTCGATCGTGTCCGATTCGGACGGCGGGTCAACGGGCAGCATCCAGTAGTCGACGCCTTCCCATTCGCCGAGGAACGACGCCCCGGCGGGCGGTTCCCCTGCGAACTCGGCGGCCTTCCGGGTGCTCAGGGAGGCGGGTCCGGAGTCGACGTCCTCGCGCCGGACGGGTGTCCGGCCCCCGTGGTCGATGACCATGATCCGCGCGTCCGGCCACCGTGCGGTGAGGCGTTGCGGGTCCGTCCGCAACGCCTCCTGCCGGTCCACTGTGGACCGCGACAGCGCCGGAACCTCCTGCAGCTCGAACGGCCTCACGATTCCGGGTCCGCGACGCGCACACCGCCGAGGGCCTCGAGCTGCGGGCCGAGCACATCGGCGTCCCCGACGACGACACCGGTGAAACGGACCGGTGCGAAGATCTCCAGCGCCGCCTCGGCGACCTGTTCGGTCGTCACCGCGGCGAGCCGCTCCGGGTGGCCGAGCAGCCAGTCGAGCCCGAGGCCCACCGCGGTGAGGCCGATCAGCTGGTTCGCCAACCCGGCCTGCGACGCCGCCCCGATCAGCATCGAGCCCGTGGCGTACTGCCGCACCGTCTCGACCTCGGAGTCGGTCGGCGGCACGAGGCCGAGCCTGCCGAGTTCGTAGCGGGTCTCCAGCAGCGCGGCCGCGGTGACATCGCTCGCGGTGTCCGCGTCGACCTGCACCGTCGCCTTGCCTCTGGTGAACTCGAATCCGGAGTGGGCGCCGTAGGTGTAGCCCTTGTCCTCGCGGATGTTTTCCATGAGCCGCGACGAGAAGTAGCCGCCGAACGTCAGGTTCGCCAGCTGCGCCGCCGGATAACGCTCCGCGGTGCGCGGCAGGCTCTGCGCCGACAGGCGGAGCTGCGACTGCACGGCGCCGGCACGCGGCACGAGCACCAGATCCCCGCCCGTGAGGTCGGGCAACTCGGGCAGTTCCCGTGCCACGACGTCGGAACGCCAGCCGTCGAGAGCCCGCTCGACCTCGGTGACCGCGGTCTGCGGATCGATGTCACCGACGAGCACCAGCACCGAGCCCCGCGGCAGGACCGCCGCGGGGTGCAGTGCCCGCACCGCTTCCGGTGTCACCTGCTCGACGTCCTCGGGTCGCGGCATCTCGCGGGTGTACGGATGGTCGCCGTACCGCTGCCGCTGCAACGCCTCCCTCGCGATCACCCGGGGCTGGGTGCGCGCGACGGCCAGGCGTTCGACCAGTCGTGCCGCCTCGAGCTCGACCTCGTGGTCGGCGTAGGTGGCTTCGGTGAGGATGTCGGCGAGTACGTCGAGCAGGGTCGGCAGGCCGCTCGCGAGCGCGCTCGCCGAGACGGACAGATGCTCCGGGTCGACGGCCACGCCGAGGTCGCCGCCGATGAGCGCCAGGTCGGTGTCCATCGCGACCCGGTCCCGCCGGCGCGTGCCGGTCGCGATCGTGTCGGCCAGCACCTCCGCCGTGGCCGGGTGCATCGGGTCGTCACTGGCGAACGGGATCGCCATGCGCAGTTCGGCCATCGGCGAACCGGGCTTGCGCACCGCCAGCACCCGCAACCCGTTGCCGATCTCGGTGTCGACGTGCTCCGGCGGACTGGCCGACCGCTGCTCGCCCAGCGGCGGCAGTTCGCGGGGCCCCACCGGGGTCCGGCCGATCTCCTCCGCGGTGCGGTGGGTCTGCGATGCGGTCACTGGGTACCTCCCTGCGCGGGCTCGACGAGAAGGACGGCGCGCGAATCCGGCCGCAGCCCCTTCGCCGCGTGCGACACCTGGTCCGCCGACACGGCGGCGATCCGGTCGGCGACCTCGTGCATGAGCGCGGCGTCGCCGTAGAGCAGTTCGAACGAACCGAAGCCGAGGGTGCGGTTCACGAGGCGGTCGTGCTCGGCGTGCAGCATCGCGCTCCAACGCGCCGTCACCCGCGCCAGTTCGTCACTGGTGGGCGGTTGTGCGGCAAGCGACTCCAGTTCCTCGTCGACGGCTCCGAGGATGCGGTCCACCCCGACGTCGGGGGTGTGCATCGCCGTGATCGAGAACGTGTCGGGATCGCGCGCCTCGAACGGCCCGAACAGGCCCGCCCCGGCGTTGATGTCGGTGACGAGCGGTTCGCCGTGCACCAGTCGCTGCTGCAGCCGGGACCCGTCGCCGTCGACGAGGACGCTGGCGAGTACGAGGTGCGCCAGGTAGGCGTCGATTTCGCCGACCGGGTCGGGCATGCGGTAGCCGACGGCCAGTGCGGGCAGCGGAGCGTGCGGATCGGCGTGTGTCTCGCGGATCTCGCTCGTCGGCCGGGGTTCGGCGAACGACGGCCGTTGGGGCCGCGGGCGTGCGGGCACGTCGCCGAAATGCTTCTCGATCAGTTCGCGCGCCCGGTCGACCTCGATGTCGCCCGCGACGGTGAGCACCGCGTTGGCGGGTGCGTAGTAGGTGTCGAAGAACGCGGCGCAGTCTTCGAGGCTGGCCTGTTCGAGGTCGGTGAAGTCGCCGTAGCCGTTGTGGGCGTTGGGAAACGTGTTGTAGAGCACCGGCGGCAGCAGGATCCACGGGAATCCGCCGTAGGGCCGGTTCAGCACGTTGAGGCGGATCTCCTCCTTGACCACGTCGATCTGGTTGGCCAGGTTCTCGGCGGTCAGTTTCGGCGCGCGCATGCGGTCGGCCTCGAGGAACAGCGCGCGCTCGAGCGCCGCGGACGGCAGCACCTCGAAGTAGTCCGTGTAGTCGGGGTGCGTCGAGCCGTTGAACGAGCCTCCGCTGCCCTGGACGTGCCGGAAGTGGGCCAGCTTCTCCAGGCTTTCGCTGCCCTGGAACATCAGGTGTTCGAACAGGTGCGCGAAGCCGGTGCGGCCTTCGGGTTCGGAACGGAAACCCACGTCGTAGTGCACGCTGACGCCGACGACCGGGGCGCTCCGGTCTGGCGCCAGAACCACCCGCAGGCCGTTGTCCAGTGTCAGTCTGTGGAGAACGGGTTCGGCCATGTAGCCACCCTACGGGAGGCCCACGCGTGGTCACGTCGCCTTCACCGATATCGGGCGCCGGTCAGCCGGAACGGTCCGCCGCGAGCCGGAGCGCCGCGTCGAGGTGCTCGCGCCGCATCCGCTGATCGAGGTAGATCAACGCCGTGACGGCGGCGCTGAACGGCACCGCGACGGTCTGGGCGACGACGCTCCCGATCCCGAGGATCAGCCGATGTCCGGCCAGCGTGCCGTCGGCCAACGACGGCGTGCCTGCCCCCAGCGGCAGGAGCTGGGTGACCAGCAGCTGGATGATCACGCTGATCAGGAGCGTGATCAGCAACGCCGCAAACAGCCGGCCGCACACGTGCCACCATGCGCCGGCGACCAGGTTCACCGACCGCCTCACTGCGACGGTGACCCCGCTGTGGCGTTCGTGCACCAGCGCGGGCACGGCCAGGCCGAGGAACACGTACGCCACGACGCCGGGGACGACCAGCAGGACCAGTCCTGCGACGGTGACCGCCGTGACGACGATCGTCAGCCCCAGCACCGGCAGGAGCCGCGGCCTGAACTCGGCCCACACGTCACCGGCGGTCACGGGTTCGCCCACGACGGCGCGGCCGACCACCACCGTCAGCACGCCGACGACGAGCGCGTGTGCCAGCAGGTCGACGAACGCGAACGCGGCGTTGACGGCCAGCGCGTTCACGGACATCTCCCAGACCCGCCCCGGCTGTGCCAGCAGATACAGCTCCGCAACCTGCACCAGCACCACGTGGATCAGGGCGATGAGGGCGGCCGCACCGAAGACGACGCCGGCGTGCCTGCGCATCGTTGCGACCGCACCGTCGGTGATCTCGGCGAGCCGCAACGGGCGCAACGGGCTCACCCCGGGCTGCGGCGCCTCGGCTTCGCCCGGGGCCGGGCCGTCTCCCGGAGACGGGTGACGCGGCTCCCCGGGGTCGCCGTGCGGCATACCGCTCGAATCGTCCATACCACCCAGACTGTCACGGGGTGTGCCACGCCGATCCACGCCCAGGGCTCGCGGTCACATGTTGGCGGCGCGGCGCAGCTCCGGTGCGAGGTTCTCACGGCGGATGCGCTGGTCGATGTAGATCAGCCCGGCGACCAGCGACATGAACGGGGTGACGATCGTGCTGGTGATGACGGTGCCGATCTCCTGGATGAACACGTCACCCCCGCTGAGTGCCTGGCCGGGCGGCGGCGCAGCCAACGAGAACGGGAGGCCGATGACCAGGCTGACGCCGACACCGATGACCACGGCGGCGAGCAGGAACCCGAACACCCGCCACCACGAACCCTTGACCAGGGCCACCGAGCGCTTGATCGCCGAACCGATGGTGCCGCGTTCGAGCACCAGCGCCGCCGTGGCCAGGCTGAGGTAGACCCAGAGCGCGATCACCGGCAGGAGCGTCAACAGCACGCCGAAGGCGCCCATCGCCGTGATCAGCAAGGCGCCGAACAGCCCGGCGACGATCACCTGGGCAGCCGTGACGACCACCGAAAGGCCGAGCACCGACAGCAGGCGTGGTTTGAGCTCGGCCCACGCCTCGCCGAACGTGATCGGCTTGCCGAGCACCGCCCTGCCGACCACCGTCATCAGCAGACCCGTGAGCACGGCCTGCACCAGCAGCATGACGGCGAGCTGGACGGCGAACGCGGGCAGCATGTCCCCCAGCATGTTCTCGAGCTGCTGCATCTGCCGTTCCGGCGAGGCGGCCGGGTCGATCTCCGCGACGTCGGCGAGCATCGACCGCGTCACGAAGTAGGACACTGCGCCGCTGATCACCGCGATCACGAACGACGTGCCGAACACGAT
Organism: Prauserella sediminis; assembly: GCF_014195435.1. NCBI lineage: Bacteria > Bacillati > Actinomycetota > Actinomycetes > Pseudonocardiales > Pseudonocardiaceae > Prauserella > Prauserella sediminis. The sequence goes on from NZ_JACIBS010000001.1 coordinate 805,937, forward strand.
GCCGGCGTACGACCGCATGGTGGTGAACGCGCCGCCGACGACCTCGCCCAGCCGCAGCGGTTCCAGCGGGATCACCCCGGGCTGCCGCCCGTCGTTGGCGCCGCCCGACGACGGGTAGCGCGGCAGCTCGGAGTCACCGTTCGACATGCCACTCGAATCGCTCATAACGCCGATCCTGCCATCCGGGTTCCACGCTGACCGGGCGACCGCGCCGTGGCCCCGTCCGGCTTCACTTATGCTCTGGCGCGCACGCGATCACCACTGGGGGAGCACACCGCATGACGCAGCCACCGCCCGGCCCGCCCGGCGGCGACCCGTACGGCCGCCAAGGCCCACCGGCCTCGCCCGGCCCGCAGGGACCGCCTGGCCCGCAGGGTCCACAAGGGCCGCAGGGGCCGCCCGGTGCCGGGGGCCAGTGGCCGGGCACTCCGCCGCCGCAGGGACCTCCGCCTCAGGGGCCTCCGTCTCAACAGGGGCCTCCGCCACCGCAGGGGCCTCCGCCACCGCAGGGGCCTCCGCCACCGCAGGGGCCTCCGCCTCAACAGGGACCCGCGCAGCATGGTCCACAACACCCCGGCGCTCCCCAGTACGGCCCGCCCCCGCAGGGGTCACCCGTTCAGGGCCCACCCCCGTACGGACCACCCCCGTACGGTCCTCCGCGTCCGCCGAAGTCGAACGGCCCGGCCATCGCCGCCGCTCTCGGCGGGGTGGGCGTACTGGCCGTGGTCGTGGTCCTCATCGCGACGCTGACCAGTGGCAACGACACGTCCGAGCGGTACGCCCACCGCGGCGTGGACGCACCGGCATCGACCACCACCGAGTCGAAGTCGACCACCGAGACCTCCACCGAGACGACCTCGCCGTCGAGCGAGACCGAGTCGAGCACGACGGGCAGCATCGTCACGTTCACCGAGGAATCCGGGGCCGAGGCGCCTGCCGGTCCGGAGAAGGTCTACAAGCTGGGCCAGCATCCGTTGTTCCAGAACACCGACGGCGGTCTCACGGCGAACGCGTGCCCACTGCCGGCGTGGCAGGACACCGACGCGGCGGCGAAAGCGTTCCTCACTGCCGCGAACGACTGTCTGAACACCACGTGGGGCGATCTGCTGCGCGCCTACAACCTGCCGTTCGAACGGCCGACGCTGCACTTCCCACGCGGCCGGTCGTACAACACGCCGTGCGGCACGGAACAGGTCAGCATCAAGCGCGCCGCCGTGTACTGCGAGAACAACCTGTACGTGCCCATCGCCGGGCTACAGCTCGAGAACTATCCCAACCGACCGGGCATCCACCTCGCGCTCCTGGCCCACGAGTACGGCCACCACGTGCAGTACGTGTCCGGCATCCTCGACGCGGCGTGGCAGCAGATCAACAACGCCGGCGGCCTCGGCACCACGAAGGGGGACGCGGTGTCGCGCCGGATGGAGCTGCAGGCACAGTGCTTCTCCGGCATGTTCATGGGGTCGCACACCGGTCGCAGCGGCGCCGACGGCGTCACACAGACCATGCTCGATCACGCCTGGTACAACCAGCAGGAACGCGGCGACGACACCTCCGGCACCACCGACCACGGCTCGAACGAGAACTACGCGGCCTGGTGGCAACAGGGCAGCCGCGACAACCGCCTGTACCAGTGCAACACCTGGCTCGCCGAGGCCGGCTCGGTGTCCTGACTGTCCGGTTCGCGCAGCCGGCGTCCGAGTTCTCCCCGCCCGCGTCAGCGCCCCACGGAGCGTCGACACCGGGCACACCCGGCCTGCGCCTAGGGTGCCCGGCTATGGTGATGGGAGCGACCAGTGAGGCGGACGGGGCCGCGACATGACAGATCCCGGACCGGACGCGGCGTCCGGTGAGGATTCCGGCGACATGCCGAGTTCGGGCCACGCGCGGCGCGGCGGCACCCGCACCCGCGTGCCGGTCGTCGTGTTCTCACTGGCGGGGGTCGTCCTGCTGGCACTGGCGAGCGTGCTGGCACTGGTCGCCTTCACCGGCGACGACGAGGGCGGCGCACCGTCCGGTGGCGGCAACGCGGGTTCGGCCCGGGCCACGGAGACGGTGCCGGGCGACATCCGCGCGCTCGGCGACCGGCCGATGCTCAAAGACCCCGACGCCGGACTGCAGGCCGTGTCGTGTTCGCTCCCCGAGTGGCGGAGCAACCCGGCCGCGGCGCAACGGTTCTTCACCGTCGCCACCGACTGCCTGAACCGCGCGTGGGAGCCGTTCCTGCGTCGCTACGACCTGCCGTTCCGCGAGCCGACACTGCACTTCCCCGACGGCCCCTCGTTCCGCACGCCGTGCGGCGACATCCGCGTCGACGTGACGACCGCGGCCTACTACTGCAACGACAACCTCTACGTGCCGTTCGACGGCCTGCAGACCGACTACTACGGCCGCCAGGCCGGCATCTACCTGTCGGTGCTGGCCCACGAGTACGGCCACCATGTGCAGGAGGTCGCGGGGATCATGGACGGCGTGTGGGCGCAGATCAACGCGGCCGGCCAGCACAGTGAACGGGGTCAGGACCTGTCCCGCAGGCGCGAACTGCAGGCACAGTGCTTCTCCGGCATGTTCATGGGCGCCCACACCGGCCGCAGCGGCCCGGAGGGCGTGACCCAGCAGATGTTCGACGCCGCCTGGTACGACCAGGACACCCGCGGTGACGACACGTCGGGAACCACCGACCACGGCTCGAACGCCAACTACGCGGCCTGGTGGCGGGCGGGGGCGGAGTCGAACCGCATCGTCGACTGCAACACCTTCACCGCCCCGGCGTCGAAGGTGTCGTGATCCGGCACCGGCGTTACGCGAACCGTCCGGGAAGACCGCCCTGCCGGGGACCGCGGATCACGAGGAAGGCGTACACGCCGCCCGCCGCGCAGCTCAGCACCAGCAGCGCCATGCCGAGCGGCCTGCCCAGCTCACCCATTCCCGCATCCGTGCTGGCCAGGTGCACCGAGATCGGTTCACCGGCGGGCTCGGCCGGTTGGTCGGGCACGGCGATGTGCACGGTCTCGTCCTTGTCGTGCCCGCAGCCACTGAGCGTGCCCGTCCTGGTCGTGCCGCCGTCGGTGAACCGCACGGTCTCCCCCGCGGCCGCGTCGGTGCAGTCCGTGGGATCAGTGACGGTGGCCTCGACGGTGCGGTGATCCGCGCCGCCGGCCGTGGCGAACAGCGACGGGCCCGCCAGCCACGCCAGCGCCGTGATCACGAGGCCGGCCACGACCGCCAGCCCGGCCGACCGCCAGCCGACGGCGATCGCCGGTTTGCCCGATTCCGCTTGTTGCCGCACGCGCCCAATCGTCGCAGATATCCCGGCACCGGCCCAGAAAAGCCGGGGCAGCCAACATCACACCGTGACCGCGCAGTGTGACCGCCGGCGGCTCGTCCGACTACGACCGCACGGGAAGCCGTTTTCCCAGCTCAGCCCGCCCGGTGGCAGCGGAGAGCCGCCGGGTGAGGAGCTGCCCGTGTGCGCCCGTCAGCGCTCGTCGTCGTCATCCGATCCCGTAGTGTGACGGACATACAGCAGGCGGTCACCGGGTTCGAGCGCGTCGGCTTCGGGCGCATCCACCCGATAGAGCTGCCCCGCGCGGACGAGTCCGAGAACCGTGTCGGGCAGATGCCGCGGGGAACCGCCCTCCTCCTTCGGGGTGACCGGCCGCTCCGCGATCGCCAGGCCGGTCTCCGGGGTGAGCAGATCCTCGACCATGTCGACCACCAGCGGGGTGCGCGTGGCCATGCCCAGCAGCCTGCCCGCCGTCTCGCTGGAGACCACGACCTGATCGGCGCCCGACTGCTTCAGCAGGTGCACGTTCTCCGCCTCCCGCACCGAGGCCAGGATGCTCGCCTTCGGCGCCAGCTCCCGTGCAGTCAGCGTGACCAGCACCGCCGTGTCGTCGCGGTTCGGTGCGATGACCACCGACCGGGCACGCTGCACCCCGGCGACCCGCAGCACGTCCGCTCGCGTGGCGCTGCCGTGGACGGTGATCAGGCCGAGCGCGCTGGCGGCGTCGAGCGCCTGCTGGTCGGTGTCGACGACCACGACCTGGTTCGCCTCGACGTCGTGTTCCGCCAGGAGCGCGTTGATCGCGGACCGGCCCTTCGTGCCGAATCCGATGACCACCACATGGTCTCGCACCTTGTTCCTCCACTTCTGGATCCGCAGCGCCTGGCGCGAACGCTCCGTCAGCACCTCCAGTGTGGTGCCGACCAGCACGATCAGGAACGCCACCCGCAACGGGGTGATGACAACGATGTTGGTCAGCCGCGCGAAATCGGTCACCGGCGAGATGTCGCCGTAGCCGGTGGTCGACAGCGACACGGTCGCGTAGTAGGCGGCGTCCAGGAACGAGATACCGTCCCCGTTGCTGTCGGTGTACCCGTCGCGGCCGATGTACACGATGACCACGGCCACGAACAGGAAAAACACCGCGCCGACGATGCGCCGGACGATCGCGTTGAGCGGGCTGACCTTGGCATCCGGCATCCGGATGACGCCGACCAGCGCGTGGCCCGGTTGTTCGGACAGCGGCCGCTGCCGGAGCAGTCCCTTGATCACGCTGAGCAACCCTAGCCGTTGTCGTCCACCGATCGCAGCAGCGCACGCAAACCGTCGGCATCGGCCAGGTCGGCCGGGCGGACGGTGCGGTCGTGGCGTACGTAGTGGAACGCGGCGCGCACCTTCTCCAGCGGCGCACCCGACAGGCCCGCCCACGCGAGGCGGTACGCCGCGAGCTGCACCGACACCGCCTGCATCGCCGACTCGTCCGGCACCCCACCGGTCTTCCAGTCGACGACGGTCCACCCGCCATCGGCATCGGCGAACACCGCGTCCATGCGGCCACGAACCGTGACGCCGTCGACGACGGTGGAGAACGGCACCTCGACGTCGTGCGGCGTGCGGTGCGCCCACGCGCTGCGTTCGAACGCCTCGCGCAGGGCGTCCAGTTCCTCGTCCGGCGCCTCGCCCTGATCCGCCGCGCCGGGCAGGTCGTCGAGGTCGAACAGCCGATCACCAGCGAATCGGCGTTCCAGCCAGCCGTGGAACGCGGTGCCGCGGCGGGCGTAGGCGTTCGGCGGGAACGGCAGCGGCCGCCGCAGCCGCCGGGCCAGTTCGTCCGGCCTGCCCGCGAGCTCGACGAGCTGGCTCACCGACAGCTGCCCCGGCAGGGCGATGTCCTCGGTGCGCCCGGAGGCGCGTTCGCGCTCGGCCAGCAGCACGTCGGTGTCGGCGGCCCAACCTTCGGGATCGGCGTCGGGTTCGTCCTCGGAAAGCGGGTCGTCCTCGGGAGGCTCGGCCGGCTCCGGATACGGCTCGCCACCCAGCGGCAACGCGAGCTGATCGTGCTCGTCCGCAGCCACGGTGGATTCCGGCGCTACGAACTCCGACAGGGTGGACTCCGGTGCGGTGGACTGCGGCGCTGCGAGCTCCGGTGCTGCGAACTCCGACACGGTGGACTCCGGGGACGTCCCGGGACCGGCGGGCTCGTCCAGCGCGGCGATCGCGGCGAGCACGGCGTCGGCACCGTCACGAACGGCGTCCCTGCGCGCGCCGAGAGGGTCGGCGGGCCAGGTCACCGGTTCGGCGTTCTCCCCGGCGAGGGGATTCTCGGCGCCCTCCTCGGGTTCCTCGGCCCACGTGGTGATCGTGCCGATGCGCTCGTCCTCGGTGATGGTCTCGGCGACCTCGGTCAGGAACGCCGACGGTCCCTTCGGCGACCCGCTCGTCTCGCCCCACCAGTGGCCGGATACGAGCAGGTGCTGTTCGCTGCGGGTCAGTGCGACGTAGCAGAGCCTGCGTTCCTCCTCGGCGTGCCGGTCGACGAACGCGGCCTCGTGTTCCTTGCAGGCGTCGAGGACCTCTTTGCGGTTCTCGTCTCCGCGCAGGTGCAGGTCCGGCAGGTCCTGGCGGTCGCCGCGCAGCGGCGCGGGCAGCTCGGTGACGGTCCGCAGCCACGACGACGACCGCCGGTCCCCCGGGAACACGCCCTTCACCAGATGTGGCACGGCCACGACCCGCCATTCGAGGCCCTTCGACGAGTGCACGGTGAGCACCTGCACCCGGTCGGCGGCGACCTCGACCTCGCCGGGCGGCAGCCCGTCCTCGGCGTGTTCGGCGGTGGCGAGATAGTCCACGAACGACAGCAGCGTGCCGGTGGGCGAGTTCTCGGCGTACTCGGTGACGACGTCGGCGAACGCGTCGAGATGCGCCCGGCCCGCGCCGCCGGGACGGGCCATGGCCTCCACGTCGAGCAGCATGGTGCGTTCGACGTCGGCGACCAGTTCGGGCAACGGCTGGTCGAGTCGCCTGCGCAGCGCGCCGAGCTCCTTGCTGAGCCGCGTGATGCGCGCGTAGCCCGTATCCGAGTACCGCCCCGGGTCGCCGGGGTCGTCGAGCGCGTCGATCAGGCCGGCCTCCTCGGCGCGTTCGGTGACGATGTCGTCGCCGTCGGCGGAGAGCTCGCCGGCCCTGCGCCACAACGCGCCGAGGTCGGCGGCGGCGATCCGCCAGCGCGCGCCGGTCAGCAACCGTGCCGCGGCGGTGCCGGACAGCGGTTCGGCCAGCACCCGCAACGTCGCGACGAGGTCGGCCACCTCGGGTTCGTCGAGCAGCCCGCCGAGGCCGACGACCTCGACGGGCAGCCCGCGGGCACGCAGCCGTTCGGCGATCGGGGCCATGTCGGCGCGGCGCCGCACCAGCACGGCGGCGGTGGGCGGAGTGCCCGTCGCGTCGCGTTCGGCGTACCAGGTGCCTGCGAGTTCGTCGGCGAGCCACTCACGTTCGGCGCGCACGTCCGACAGGAGTCCACATCGGACGTCGGCGGCGGGCGCACCGTCGCGGGCGCGGAGCCGCTGCACGCCGAGCCCGCCCGCACGCAACGGTTCGGCGACGGCGTTGGCGAGGGTCAGCACCTCGGGCGGATTCCGGAAGCTGGCCAGCATGCCGTACTCCCGGGCGGGCAGGCTGCGTCCGGTCTCGCCGTCGGCGCGCGGGAAATCGGTGGTGAACCGGGGCAGGTTCGCCGCGCTCGCGCCGCGCCACCCGTAGATCGCCTGCGCCGGATCGCCCACGGCAGTCACCGGCAACGCGTCGGCGTCCGCGCCGCCGAACAGCGACCGCAGCAGCACCCGCTGAGCGTGGCCGGTGTCCTGGTACTCGTCGAGCAGCACGGCGCCGTACCGATCGCGTTCGGTGGCGACGACCTCAGGGTGCCCCTCGGCGAGGCGGGCGGCCAGTGACATCTGGTCGGCGAAGTCGAGCGCCCCCTCGGCGCGCTTGCGCTGCTTGTAGGCCTCCACGAGGGGCAACAGCGAGAGCCGGAACCGCTGCGACGTCAGGATCTTCTGCAGGTCGACGGGCATCGCCGCACGCTGGCCCTTCGCCCGCGGCGCGTTCTCGATCAACTCGCACAGCCACGTGGTGTGCTCGACAAGCGGTTCCTCGTCGACGAGGTGTTCCGCGAGTTCGCCCGTCAACCCCAGCAACTGCGCCGTGACGCTGGCGGGCACCAGATCGGTGTCCAGGTCGTGATCCCAGGTCGACACCACGCGGTGCGCCAGCCGCCACGACGCGGTCTCCGACAGCAGTCGCGCACCCGGCTGCACCGGCAACCGCAGACCGTGTTCGCCGAGCAGCCGCCCCGCGTAGGCGTGATACGTCAGCACCGTGGGTTCGCCGGCCAGCACCGACGCCCGCCGCGTGCCACCGGGATCGATGCGGTCGAGCAGCCCCGACCCCGCGAGCACCCGCAGCCGGGCCCGCACGCGGTCGGCCAGCTGCCGCGCCGCCTTGCGAGTGAACGTCAGTCCCAGCACGCGTTCCGGCGTGACGAGGCCGTTCGCGACCAGCCACACGACGCGCGCGGCCATCGTCTCCGTCTTGCCCGCGCCCGCACCGGCGACGACCAGCGACGGCTCAGGCGGCGCCGCGATCACCGCGGCCTGCTCGTCGGTCGGCGTGGGCAGGCCGAGGGCGTGTGCGACCTCGGCCGGGCTCACCAGCTGCGTCACGGCCCCGTCACCTGCCTGCCCTCCGGACGTGCCGGGCACGACGACCGCGCGGGACACCGGTCGCAGTCCTGGTTCTCGCGCGCCTCGTACGACGGTCCCGCGGTGGCGGCCGCCGCGTCCCGCACCAGCTGGAGCCAGTGCACCTCGCCGTCGGAGTCCAACGGCGGCTGCTGCCGTTCGCTGGCGCCGGTCTTGGTGTGCGACTTGGCGACGTAGACGAGCTTCGCACCGCCGGGCTTGGCCGCCGCCTGCGCCGACTGCGGGTTCCGCGCGGCCTGCGTGGTCCTGAGGTGGTGTTCGAACGCGCCGAGCAGCACCGCCAGCTGGTAGGCCGCGAGCTGCGGATGCTGTTCGGCGTCCTTGGCACTGACGGCGTTCTTGCCGGTCTTGAGGTCGACCACGACGGGCCTGCCCTGACCGTCCACCTCGAGCCGGTCGACCCTGCCGGTCAACGTGACCCGCAGCTGCGCGTCCGCGCCGTCGTCGCCCGCTGCGTTCACACCGGCCGTGTCGGCGTCGTCGGTGTCAGCCGTGTCGGTGTCGGGGTCGTCGGGATCATCGGGGTCACTGTCCGCGTCGCCGTCGCCGACCGCCGCGTCGAGGGTCACGGGCAGCTCCACCGACATCTCCTGCTCCACGGCCAGTTGGGTGAGGTCCTGTCTGCTCTGCTGCAACCAGTTCAGGAAGTTCTGCACCATCTGTTCGACCCGCACCCGTTCGCGGCGGGAGAACCACGGCGCGCCGGCGTCCACTTTGGTCCACGCCTTGTCGAGTTCGGCGGTGATCTCGGCGTGGTCGGCGCCGGATGCCGCCGCCTGGGCGAGCGCGTGCACGAGCGTTCCGGTGACCGCGGCGAGCTGCGACGGGTCGGCACCGCCGTGTCGTTCGATCAACCAGCGGAGCGGGCACTTCGCGAGCACCTCGACCGTGGACGGGGACACACGCACGGGTTCGCCCGGTTTGCGGAGCGGTTCGACGGTGCTGGGTTCGTGCAGGCCGTACCACTGGCTCGGGTGCGCTCCTGGCACACCAGCCCGCGCGAGACGGGCGAGCTGCGTCGCGGCGCGCCGCTGGCGGTCGGGGGTTTCCCCGTCGTCGCACACCACCGAGCGCAGCTCGCCGACCAGTTCCGGCAGCACGAGCGCCCGTTCGCGCCGGTAGACGCGCACGTCCGGGCCCGCGTCGGCGGCGTCCTCGTGGGCGAGCAGTTCCTCGACGAACCGCGACGGCTGTTCGTCCTCCCCCTGCACCGCCGTGACCAGCAGTTCCGAACGAGCCCGGCTCGCGGCCACGTAGAACAGGCGTCGCTCCTCCGCCAGCAGCGGCGCGATCACCGAAACACCGTCGCCGTCCACTCCGGACAACAGGTCGACGAGCCGCTCCACCCCGAGCAGGGTGCCGCGTGGCCGCAGATCAGGCCAGCCGCCCTCCTGGGCACCCGCGACGGCCACGACCGTCCACTCACGACCCGCCGCGGCATGTGCCGTCAGCAGGGAGACGCCGCTGCCCCGCGCGGCCACGGGCGCGAGACTGTCCCCCGCGATGTGCTGCGAGGTCAGGTACTCGGCGAAACCGCCGACGCTCGCCTTCGGCAACCTGTCGACATAGCGACCCGCCACGTCGAACAGGGCGACGACGGCGTCGAGATCGCGATCGGCCTGCGCGGCGAGCGAACCGCCGCGTTCGATCTGCCGGAGCAGCCGCTTCTCCAGTCCGCTCGCCTGCCACACGCGCCACAGCACGTTCTCGACGTCCATACCACTCTGCGCCGCTTCCCGTGCCGTGGCCAGCAGGCCACCGACGCGGCGCACCGGTGCCGCCTCGGCGTCGGCAAGGCCGGCGAGGATGTCGCCGCCGCGCAACACCTCGACGAGCAGGTCGTCGCTGGAACGCTCGCCGCCCCCGGTCAGCTCCAAGCGGCGCAACCCGCGCCGCAACCGCCGCAGTGCCAGCGGATCCGCACCGCCGAGCGGAGAGGCGAGCAACATCTCGGCCACGTCGGCGTCGAGCGCGTCGGGGTCGGTGGCCAGACGCAGGATCTCCAACAGCGGCCGCACCCCGGACTGGCGGGCCAGCGGGACCTCCTCGGCGGCCGACGCGATCGGCACGCCCGCGGCCGCCAGCGCACGCTGCAGCACCGGCATCGACCGGGTCGGGGACCGCACCAGTACCGCCATCTCCTCCCACGGCACCTCGTCGAGCAGGTGTGCCCGGCGGAGCCGGTCGGCGAGCCAGGACGCCTCGGCGGCAGGCGTCGGGAACAGCCGTGCCCGCACCGCGCCCGGTTCCGCGTCCGAATCGGGTTCGGCGATCCGGGTGTCGCGGGCGAGGCCGGTGCCCGCGAACCCGCGCGCGATGCGGGTCACGGCGTCGTGCACGGCGGGCGCGGGCCGGTGGGTGCGGGTCAGCGTGACGGTCTCGGCCCCGTCGAGACCGGACAGCAGCGTCGGATCCGCGCCACGAAAGGAGAACACGGACTGGTCGGGGTCGCCGGCGAGCACGAAGTCGTCGGCCGTGCCGCCCAGCAGGCGCAGCAGCCGCAACTGCAGCGGGTCGAGGTGCTGGGCGTCGTCGACGAGCACGTGCCGCAGGCGATGCTGTTCACGCTCCAGCAGTTCCGGGTCGCCCTCCAGTTCGACGAGCGCGCTGGCGACGAGTTCGGCGGCGTCCATGGCGGGCGCACCGGGCGTGCCCATCGCGTGGCCGCCCGACCCGTGCAACAGCGTGACCTCTTCGTACTGCCGCCAGAAGTTCCCGGCCGCGACCCATTCCTCGCGGCCCTCGGACCGGCCGAGTTTGACCAGGTCCTCGGGTCCGAGGCCGCGCTCGGCGGCACGCAGGATCAGGTCGCGCAACTCCTCCGCGAACCCGGCGATGCCGAGCGCGGGACGGAGTCGCTCCGGCCAGTCGTACGCGCCGCGTTCCAGGTCGCCCGCGAGGAGTTCGCGCACCACGACGTCCTGTTCGGGCCCGGACAGCAGCCGCGGTTCGGGCTGCCCGGTGAGGTTCGCCTGCAGCCGCAGGACGGCGAACGCGTACGAATGCACCGTCCGCACCATCGGTTCGCGCACCGTGCGGTGGGTTCCCGTGCGGTTGGTTCCCGTGGCGTCGGGGTCGTCCGCGGTGTCGGCCGCCGTGATGCGGCGCGTGATGTCCCTGCGCACGACATTCGCGGCACGGCGGGACGAGGTCACGACGAGGATGCTCTCGGGGTCGGCCCCGCCGCGGATTCGCTCGGCCGCGAGTTCCGCGGTCAGCGCCGTCTTGCCGGTGCCGGGCCCGCCGACGACCCGGACGAACCCCGCAGGCGCCTCGAACAGCCGGGCGACCTCGGGCTCCCAGACATGAGCGGGTACGGCCGGTACGGACGGCCGCACCAACCGGGCATTCAGACCACTCCTGCTCACGGCTTCCGATGGAACCACGCCACCCCGACAGCCCCGCCGCCCGCGTCGACTCACCGGCGGCCACGGCGTCGGCCCACCGGGGCATTCGGGAACAGCCGCCCCACCGAGAGGCGTGACCGGGCCGACGGGAGCGCCCCCAAGGGCACCTTCGGGGCACCCGTCGAATACGGCACCCGTCGAACGGGGCACCCGTCGAACGGGGCACCTGTCGAACACTGCCGCGCGGAGCGCCTCCGGTTGGGTGGAGGTGGGAGACGGTGTTCGATGCCCAAGATGCCCTTGGGGGCGAGTCCGGCCCACACCTAAGCTCAGCGGCATGGACGAGGAGTTGCACGAGCGGATCCGCGACGCCGTCACGACGATCCCGCCCGGCACCGTCGCCACGTACGGCGACATCGCCGCCCTCGCCGGCGCCCCGACGCCCCGGCTGATCGGCCGGGTCCTGTCCGAGGACGGCGCCGACATCCCCTGGCATCGCGTGCTGCGCGCCAACGGCACCCCGGCGCCGCACATCGCGGGCCGGCAACTCGAACTGCTTCGCGGCGAAGGCGTCCTCGCCGACGGGCGGCGCATCGATCTGCGCACCTACCGGTGGCGGCCGGAGTAGTCCGAGAGTCCCGCCACATCACCACCAGGGACTTGCGCATTCGGTTAGGCTTGCCTAATGACCGTCACGGCGCAGTCCCACGCGGCCCCGACCGCGGCTCCCGCCCCGACCGCACCGAGTCCGACCGCACCGAGTCCGGGCACGCACGACCCGGCCGCGCCGGATTCGACCGTGCAGGACACCGAAGCCACGACCAGTTCCGCGACCCGGGCAGGCACGACGCACGCCGAGGTCACCACAACGCCCGCCCGGCCGCAGTTCGCCTTCCGACGCCTGACGGTGTCGGCGACCCGGGAGCTCACCCCGCACCTGGTGCGCGTGACCTTCACCGGTGACGACCTCGACGGCTTCGTCACCGCCGCACCCGACCAGTACGTCAAGGTCTTCTTCCCCCACAGCGGCCGCACCCGCCCGGACCTGCCGCCTCCCATCGAGGGCGACACCACGTCGTGGTACCGCACCTACCTGGCCATGCCCGACGACGTCCGCCCGCCGATGCGTACCTACACCGTCCGCGCGTTCCGGCCCGAGCAGTGCGAACTGGACATCGACTTCGTGCTCCACCCCGACGGCGGCCCGGCCTCGACCTGGGCCTCGGGCGCACGCCCGGGCGACGAGATCGCACTGATGGGCCCGCACGGCATCTACGCCGTCCCGGACAGCGCGACCTGGCAGTTGCTCGTCGGCGACGAGTCGGCGATCCCCGCGATCGCCGCGATCCTGGAACAGCTGCCCCGCGACGCCTGCGCCCGCGTGTTCATCGAGGTCGGCGACCCCGCCGACCGGCTCAACCTCCCGAGCCCGGCCGCCGACGTCGACGTCCGCTGGATCGTCCGCCACCCCGGCTCGTACGGCGACGCGGTGCTCGACGCGGTCCGCGCGGCCGACTTTCCCGCCACCACGCCGTACGCGTGGCTGGCCGGTGAGGCCGAGCTCGTGAAGTTCGCGCGGCGCCACCTGGTCCGCGACCGCGGCGTCGACAAGCGCGCCGTCACGTTCACCGGATACTGGCGTAAGGGCCGCTCGGAGGAAGAGGTCGGCAGGGAGAATCTCGCCGGGTCGACTGCGACTTCGACATCGACTGCAACATCGGCTTCGGCTTCGGCTTCGGCGAGCTAGCACTCCACGGCGTTACGAAGACGCGACTCCGTGACGATCGGGTCGGGGATCAGCCTGACGACGGACACGGCGAACGTCGAGCTCAGCGACTCCGAGGTGCGCGGCATCGCCGCCACCGCGATGAGGATCAAGCCACGGGGCACCTCGTGCATGGTCGAAGTCGCGCTCGTTCCCGACGACGATGCGCAGACCTTCAACGCCGACGTCAGCGCGGTGACCGACGGCGACCCGTGCCGACTCGCCGAGCGCGTGGCCGCTCACATCCTCGACACGCTGCCCGGTTGACCGGCTTCTGCGGGGACTACCCGAGTTCCGCAACGAGCAGCTTCACCAACGCGCCGAGTCGTTGCCGCTCCGGCTGCACGACCCGCACGCCCGCGTCGACCAGCGGTGCCGCCGTCACCGGTCCCACGCACGCGCACAGCACGTCGGTGCCGAGACGCGCGAGCAGTTCCTCGTAGCGGCCGTCGTCGCGGGCGAGCCGCAACAGGTTCGCCGTAGCGGGCGCACTGGTGAACGCCAACGCCTGCAGCCGACCGTCGAGCACCCCGTCGATCAGCCGCCGAGCGGGCGCCAGGTCGACGGGCCACTGCCACCGGTACGGCTGCACCTCGACGACCGTCGCACCCGCCTCCCGGAGCGGATCCGTGAACTCCGGCAGCGCCTGCCCGTGCAGCTGCACCGCCACCCGGCGACCCTCTGGACCTGGCCCGCCAACGCCCTGCCCGCCAGAGCCCTTCCCGTCGGTGAGGCGGTCGAGCAGGTGCGCGAACAGCTCCCGGTTGCTCTCCTCCGGCGACGACCACTCCTCGGTCAGCCCGTGCCCGCGGACCGCGCCCTTCGCCTTCGGCCCGCGCACGAACAGCCGAGCCCGCGACAGCGCGCCCGTCAGCTCGTCGGCGACGCCCCAGCCTTCGGCGGCCGACAACCACCCGCGGAATCCCGCGCCGGTCGTCACGGCCACCAGGTCGACCCCGCCCGCGACGACGTCCTCGGTGGCCGCGCGCAGCCGGTCGTCGTCGGCCAACGGGACGATGTGCAGCGTCGGCCCGTGCCACACCGACGCGCCCCGCCGTTCCAGCGCGTCGATGAACTCGCCGGAGCGCCGCTCCGCCGTGATGCCGATGGCGACGTCGTCGAGCTCTGCCATGTTTCCCCACTCTCACCCGCTGCTCGCGAACGGCCACGATATCCCGCCTCCGCGCAGTAGCACATGAGCTACAATCGTGGCCATGGAAACAGCGGCAGACTCGGTGGGGCTGCGTGAACTGCGGCAGAACGCCTCCGAGCTGGTCCGCCGGGTCGAGGCGGGCGGTGAGGTGACGATCACCGTTGCGGGCCGCCCGAGCGCACGCCTCGTGCCCATCGACGGCCCCCGCAGGTGGCGAACATACGACGACGTCGCGGACCTCTTCGACGGCACGGCCGACCCCGAGTGGGCTCGCGACCGCGATCTGATCGATCAGACGGTGCGCAACCCGTGGACAGACGAGTGAGAACCGCCGAGTGAGAACCGTCCTCGACACCTGCATCGTCATCGCCGCCGATGTCGAGCCGATCCCCGGCGAACTGGCGATCAGTGCCGCCACCGTGGCCGAGTTGCACTTCGGTGTGCTGGTCGCCCGCGACGAACACACCCGCGCCCACCGGTTGAAGCGGCTCGCCACGCTCGCCAAACGGTTCGACCCACTGCCCTTCGACGACGCCGTCGCCGCCAGCTACGGCGAACTCGCCGCGGCCGTGGCCAGGTCCGGCCGGCAGCCGCGGGCCCGCACCATGGACCTGCTGATCGCCGCCACCGCACACGCCCACGACGCGCGTCTGGTGACCCGCAACCCGGCCGATTTCGCTGCGCTCGACGGGCTCGTCGACGTCGCCACGGCCTGAGCGGCCGAGTCGCGCGGGGCCGGGCCGCCGTCCCGGCGCTCACCGGGCATAGCGGGCCGCGGTCGCCGCGATCGCGTCGGCGACGGCCGTGCGCAGCCGCTCGGGTTCGAGGACCTCCAGGTCGGGGCCGAACCGCAGCAGCTCCCCCACGCCCGGCCTGCCTGCTTCGACGGGCAGTCGCACCGTGCACCAGCCGTCCTCGTCGGGCTGAGCGCCCTCGGCCTGCGCCGTCTTCATTGCCTCGGCGCCCACGCTCCCCAGGTACACGGGCACGAGTCGTCGTCCGAGCGGGGACAGCCGCACGGTCGCGGTCTCCGGGTATAACCGCTGCTGGAAGCCCTCCGACCACGCGCGCCAGTACTCGGCGAGGTCGAACGCGTCCGGCCGCGCGAACTCGCCCGCGTCGGACATCGTCACGATGCGGCTCACGCGGTAAGTACGGTCGCTGCAGTCACACCGTGCGACCAGGTACCAGACGCCGGCCTTCAGCACGAGGCCGAGCGGTTCGAGGGTGCGCGTCACGGCGGAGCCGTCCCACCGGTGGTAGTCGACGCGCAGCCGCCGCGTGCGCCACACCGCGTCGGCGACGTCGGACAGCTGGGCGATCCGTTCGATCTCGCGGTGCCAACCGGGGACGTCGAGGTAGAACCGCTCCGCCACCTGACCCGCACCGGCGCGCAGCTGCTCCGGCAGCGCCGCGAACAGCTTCAGCTGCGCTGCGCCGAGTACCGTGCCGAGTCCCAGTTCCGCCGCCGCGTCGGGGAGCCCGGCCAGTGCCAGCGACCGCGCCTCGTCCTCGCTCAGCCCGGTCAGCCGGGTGCGGTAACCGCCGAGCAGCTGGAAGCCACCTGCCCGACCGCGGTCGGCGTACACCGGGACACCTGCCTCGGACAGCGCGTCGACGTCGCGATAGACGGTGCGGACGGAGACCTCCAACTCGGCGGCGAGCTCGCCCGCCGTCATCCGCCCGCGGTTCTGCAGCAACAGCAGGATCGACAGCAACCGGCCCGCGCGCATGCCACCCATTCTGCTCGGAAAACCTGACAGAAGATGGCAGGAAAGCCCGTGAGAGTGGCTGCCATGAACACGGGAACCTTCACCACGAGCACCTGGACCGAACACGTCGCCTCCGGTGGCGAGGGCGCGCCGCGCTACGCCCACGCGCGGGCGACCTTCGCCTACACGGGCGTCATCGACGGCACATCGACCTGCGACTACCTGCTCTACTACCCCGGCGAGGGCTTCACCGACGGCGGGCAGGCCTCCCCCGGCATCGAACGGATCGAGGGCACCGTCGCCGGGCGCACGGGCAGTTTCGTCGTGCGGCACGACGTGCGCTACGGCGCCGACGGGATCGACGACACATGGGCGGTCGTCCCCGGCTCGGGCACCGGCGACCTCGCCGGCATCACGGGACACGGCACGTCGAAGGGCGACACCGCGACGATCGGGTACACGTTCGACTACCGGTTCGACTGAGGGCCGGCCCCGAGTCCGGTCGTCCTGCACTCCGATGGAGCGGCCCGGCCGGCGTCGGCGCACCGGCGATCGGCCGCCGCGGCACGTGCGCACCGAGTCCGGCCGACGCTGCGCGGATCGTCACCGCGGCGGTCACACCGCCAGCCGTACCGTCCGGTCCCATCCCGCCGGTTCCGCCCGAGTGTCGGGGGTTTCGGCGCAGCGGCGCACCACCAGGTCGGCCACCGCGGGGTGGGCGCCGAGCGGGGCCGACACCGCGTCGGCGCCGGTCGCCTCCAGCCGCCGCTGGAACAACCCCGGTGCCAGCAGCCACGACGCGACGAGCACCCGGCGGCCGGAGTGGCGTGCCTCGGCGACGGCGGCGGCGACATCCGGGTCGGCGGTGGCGGCGTAACCGATCCGCACCGGCGCACGCAGGCGTGCGCTCAGCATCCGTGCCGCCGTCGACACCTCGTCCAGCGCTCGCGGATCGCTCGACCCCGCGGCGGCCAACACCACGGCGTCGCCCGGCCGATAGCCGGCCTGCCGCACGCGATCGACCAGCACGTCGATCAGTTCCGGTGCGGGGCCGAACGCCTCTGCCACCGGCGCACGCGGCAGTGCGCTCGCCGCGACCTGTTGCGGGATGTCGGTCCGCACGTGGTAGCCGGCAGCCAGAAAGGCAGGCACCACAACGGGATCGGCGGAACCGGACCGTCCGGCCAGTCCGTTCAGGACGGTCGTGACGTCGGGCTCGCGGACGTCGGCGTAGGCGACC
Organism: Prauserella sediminis; assembly: GCF_014195435.1. NCBI lineage: Bacteria > Bacillati > Actinomycetota > Actinomycetes > Pseudonocardiales > Pseudonocardiaceae > Prauserella > Prauserella sediminis. The sequence continues at coordinate 823,203 of NZ_JACIBS010000001.1, forward strand.
GCGACCTCCGCGCCCCGCGCCCGCACGCGGCCCGCCAGCTCGGCGATCACCTCGGCTCCAGCGGGGTCGCGCGTGCCGTGCGCGGTCAGCACGATCACCCGTCGCCTCCCGCCGCCACGGCCAGGCGATAGCCGCGTTTGACAACCGTCTGCACCAGTGTTCCCTCCCCGAGCGAGGTGCGGAGTCTGCCGATCGCCGTCTCGACGGCGTGTTCCTCGCCGCCACCGGGCAACGCAGCCGTCAGTTCGCGCCGCGACACGACATGACCAGGACGCCGGGCCAGCGCGCGCAGCACCGCCATCGGTGCGGGCGCCACCTCCCGCAGCTGCCCGTTCACAACGGCGGCCTGGCCGCGCAGTTCGATCTCGCTGCCCGCCGCAGCCAGCCGGGGCGATCGCGCCACGAGCGTGTCCGCCACCTCGCGTGCCAGCGCGCCGATCCGCGATCGCTGCGGCTGGACGGTCGGGATGCCCACCGCGGCCAGCGGACCGGCGGTGATCGGGCCGACACACGCGACCAGCACCCTGCTGCTGAGCGCATCCACCAGGCCCGCGTGCCGGCCGGTGCGCGAGGCCATCGCCAGCAAGCTCGCCGCCGCGGGCGCACTGGTGAACGGCATCGCGTCGATCGCACCGTCGATCACCGCGTCGATCAGCCGGTCCAGCGGCCCCGGATCGGCGGGCCCGACCCACCGGTAGACCGGGATCTCGACGACGTCGGCACCCGCCGCACGCAGCGATTCCACGAAGTACGGCAGCGGCTGGCCGTGCAGCTGCACCGCGATGCGTTGCCCATCCACTCCGGAGTCGAGCAGATACTGCAGCAGTTCGGCGTTGCTCTCCGACCCCGGCGAATACGCCTCGGACAGTCCCGCCGCCCGCACCGCGCCCTTCGCCTTCGGCCCACGGGTCAGTACCTGGGCAGCACCGAGACGGTCGATCAGTTCGTCGCCGATTCCCCAGCCCTCGGCGGCCTCGACCCAGCCACGGAACCCGATCCCGGAGGTCACGACGACGACGTCGACGGGCTCGTCGAGCAGCAACCGCGTGGCGGAGTGCAACTCCGAGTCGTCGGCGAGGGGGACGATCCGGATGGCCGGGCCGCAGCGCACCGTGGCACCTTTGCGCACCAGCAGCGCGCCGAGTTCGTCGGCCCGGCGTGCCGCGGTGATGCCGATCGCGTACCCGGCGAGCGGCAGGACGTCGGTCATCGCACTCCCACGTGGACGATGCCGTCGGTGACGCGCAGCGGGTACGCCTCGATCCGGACACCTGCGTCGTCGAGGCACTGTCCGGTGCGCAGGTCGAAGTTCTGCTTGTAGACCGGCGAGGCCACCACCGGGACGCCGCCCACATCGCCGACGATGCCGCGGGAGAGCACGGCGGCGCCGGAGAACGGGTCGACATTGGACAGCCCGAAGACGTCGCCCTCGACGGTGCGGAACACGGCCACCTGGACCCCGTCGTCGAGCAGCACCGCCACCCCCGCGGCGCGCGGCACCTGCTCCGCCCGGCACACGGGCGTCCACACCTCGGCCCCGGCGGACCGCTTTTCGGACAGTACGGTCATCGGTTCGCCACCTCCGGTACGCCCAGCATCACGGGCACGGGCTGCTCGCGTTCGGTCTCGAAGGCCACCGTCGGATCCGGCGTGCCGGGTGCGTTCACGAACGAGGTGAACCGCGCCAGCTTGTCCGGGTCCTCCAGCACGCCCTTCCACTCGTCCTCGTAGTTCGCGACGTGCTCGGCCATCGCGGCTTCCAGCTCGTCGCCGATGCCGAGGCTGTCGTCGACGACCACCGCCCGCAGGTGGTCGAGGCCGCCGTCCAGTTCGTCGAGCCACGCCGCGGTGCGCTGCAACCGGTCGGCGGTGCGGACGTAGAACATGAGGAAGCGGTCGATGATCCGGATCAGCTCGTCGGTGCCGGCACCGGACACCAGCAGGTCCGCGTGCCTCGGTACCGCGCCGCCGTTGCCGCCGACGTACAGGTTCCAGCCGTGTTCGGTGGCGATGACGCCGAAGTCCTTGCTGCGGGCCTCGGCGCACTCGCGCTGACATCCCGACACCCCGGCCTTGAGCTTGTGCGGCGACCGCAGCCCGCGGTAACGGAGTTCGAGTTCCACGGCGAGGCCCACGCTGTCCTGCTGGCCGTACCGGCACCACGTCGTACCCACACACGACTTGACGGTCCGCAGCGCCTTTCCGTATGCGTGACCCGATTCGAATCCGGCGTCCACGAGCCGGCGCCAGATCCGGGGCAACTGCTCGACGGTCGCACCGAACAGATCGATGCGCTGCCCGCCCGTGATCTTGGTGTAGAGGCCGAAATCCTTGGCCACCTCGCCGATCACGATCAGCTTCTCCGGCGTGATCTCCCCGCCGGGCACGCGTGGCACGACCGAGTACGTGCCGTTGCGCTGCATGTTCGCCAGGAACCGGTCGTTGGTGTCCTGCAGCGTCGCCTGCTCCCCGCCGAGCACGTGGCCGTTGCCGAGGGTGGCCAGGATCGAGGCCACGGCGGGTTTGCAGACGGCGCATCCCGTGCCGGTGCCGTGTTCGGCGATCAGTTCGCTGAACGTCGTGATCCGCGTGGCGCGGACGATCTCGAACAGTTCGGCGCGCGACTGCGTGAAGTGTTCGCACAGCGCCGTGGACTGTTCGACACCGCACGCTGCGAGCAGTTTGCCGAGCATCGGCACGCACGAGCCGCACGACGTGCCTGCCCGCGTGCAACTCTTGATCGCCCCGACGCTGTCGCAGCCGTCGTCGTGAATCGCCCCGTTGATCGCGCCCTTCGTGACCGCGTTGCACGAGCAGATCTGCGCGTCGTCGGGCAGCGCCTCGACACCGACCGCCTCGCCGCCGCCACCGGCGGGACCGATCAGCGCGGCCGGCTCGCCCGGCAGCTCCTCGCCGACCAGCGGGCGCAGCAGGTTGTACTCGCTCGCATCACCCACGAGAACCCCGCCGAGCAGGGTCGTCGCGTCGTCGGACACGACGAGCTTCTTGTACGACCCGTTCACGGGGTCGTTCACCACGACTTCGAGCGAGCCCTCGGTCGCGGCGTGCGCGTCACCGAAACTGGCGACGTCCACGCCCATGAGCTTGAGCTTGGTCGAGGTGTCCGCGCCGGGGAATTCCGCGTCGCCGCCCAGCAACGTCGTCGCCACCACTTCGGCCATCGAGTAGCCGGGCGCGACGAGGCCGTACACCCGTCCCTCCACCGAGGCGCATTCCCCGACGGCGAAGATGTGCGGATCGCTGGTGCGGCACGCCGCGTCGGTGAGCACGCCGCCGCGCTCGCCGACGTCGAGGCCCGCTTCCCGGCCCAGGTCGTCCCGTGGCCGCACCCCCGCGGAGAACACGAGCAGGTCGACGTCGAGTTCGGTGCCGTTGCCGAGCCGTGCCTGCAGCCGGTCGCCGTCCTGCGCGATCGCCGCCGTGGACGTTCCCGTGTGGACGGTGACGCCGAGGTCGGTGATCAGCCGGTTGAGCAGCGCACCACCGCCGTCGTCGATCTGCAGTGGCATCAGCCGCGGCGCCATTTCGACCACGTGCGGGGACAGGCCCAGGTCACGCAGCGCCTTCGCGGCCTCCAAACCGAGCAACCCGCCGCCGACCACCGCCGCCGCGGGCCTGCCCCTGCGCTCGCGGGCACGCGCCACCGCCGCGCGGATCTCGTCGAGGTCCTCGATGGTGCGGTACACGAACACACCGGGCAGGTCCTTCCCCTCGACCGGCGGCACGAACGGCCGCGACCCCGTGGCCAGCACGAGCGCGTCGTAGTCCTGCACCCGCCCGCTCCGTGTCGTGACGCGGTTGGCCTGCCGGTCGATCGCGTCGACCGGGTCACCCAGCACCAGCTCCACGCGGTCGTCGCCGGAGTACTCGGACCCCGGAAGGGCCAGCCCATCGGCATCCCACGTGTCCACATAGGACGTCAGCGCCACGCGGTCGTAGGCGGGCCGCGGCTCCTCGCCGAACACGACCACCCGCCACGTTCCGTCGACGTCGCCGCCGCGCAGCGCCTCCACCAGGCGGTGGGCCACCATGCCGTGCCCCGCGACCACCAGCGTTCGACTCATGACTCACACCTCCACCGATGCCTGCGTTCCATGCTCACCAGTGGTCGTGTCCTGACCACTTCCGTCGTGTTTCCGGTGCGTTACCAACAGTTCCCTTCCCAGCTCGGCGACCGTGACGGCGATGCGGCGGCCGGCACACCCGCGTCGCACGTGTCCGGTCCGGTGTGCCGCATCCACCGCATCCACTGCATCCACTGCGCGGCGCTCACACCCGCGCGTACGCGAGACTCGGCGCCCGGTCCACGGCGAAACTCGTCCGCAGGTAGAACCACCACGTCGTCGCCATACACCCGCCGTAACAGGCGAGGATCGCGATGAGCGCGGGCGTCAGGGTTCCGCCGCCTTCGAGGGAGAACTTGAAGACGAGGTTCACCAGCACGCCACCGAACGCGCCGAGCGCACCGGCGACCCCGACGACCGCGCCCGCCTGCCGTTTGGCCGCTTTGGCGACCGTGTCCGGATCGGCGCCGGCTCCGGCGTTCTTCCTGACCTCCTCGGCGAAGATCATCGGGATCATCCGGTACGTCGAACCGTTGCCGATCCCGGTCAGCACGAACAGCAGGATGAACGAGCCGAAGAACAACGCGAAGCTCTCCTGCGCGACGCTGATCATCACCCCGACGGTGCCGACCGCCAGCCCCGCGAAGTTCCACTGGGTGATGCGAGCGCCGCCGAGCCGGTCGGCCAGCCACCCACCGAACGGCCGCGTGATCGACCCGATGAGCGCGCCGAGGAACGCGAGCCCGACGAACTCGCCGTAACCGGTGAACGTGAGGTCGATCAGCGAGGGGAACGCGAACGAGAAGCCGATGAACGAGCCGAACGTTCCGATGTAGAGCAACGACATCACCCAGGTGTGCTTGTTGCGCAACGCCGTGCGGTACGAACTGCCGTCCGGTTTGGCCGAGGTGAGCGAGTCCATCAGCGTCCACGAGCACACCGATGCGACGACGATCAACGGCATCCACATCAGCGCCGCGTAGGCGAGGTTGACGCCGGTGCCGATGCTGATCACCAGGGGCACCAGCAGCTGCGTGACGGCGACGCCGAGGTTGCCGCCCGCCGCGTTCAGGCCCAGCGCGAGCCCCTTCTTGCCCTCGGGGAAGAAGAACGAGATGTTGCTCATCGACGACGAGAAGTTGCCGCCGCCGAAACCCATCGCGGCCGCGGTGAGCAGGAAGAACCAGAACGGCGCCTGCGTGGTCACCGCGACGGCCAGCATGGCGCACGGGATCAGTAGCAGTGACGCGCTGATCGTCGTCCACACCCGCCCGCCGAACTGCGGGATCGCGAACGTGTACGGCACCCGCAGCAGAGCGCCCACAAGGTTCGGCACGATGATCAGCCAGAAAGTCTGCCCGACCCCGAAGTGCACCCCGGCGTCACCGAGGTTGACCACGACGATGCTCATCAGGATCCACACGTTGAAGCCGAGGTGTTCGGCGAGGACCGAGAAGCCGAGGTTGCGCCAGGCGACCTTTCGGCCGACGGCGTTCCAGAACGAGGGGTCCTCGGGCTCCCAGTTGTCGATCCATCGTCCTCGTCGTCGGGCGAGCGTGGGCTCGTCGGCCGGTTTCTCGGGTGCGAGCGTCATGGAAGTCTCCTTCGGCGTGACGGGCGTCGCGGGGCGGCTCCGTTCCGGAACCGCCTGCGCGCGGAGCTGCTAGTCGGTACTGGTGAGCCATTCGGCGATGCCGCACACGGCGTCGCGGCAGCCGCCGCAGCCGGTGCCGGCGCGGGTCCGCTGTGCGATGTCATCCACTGTGGACGCCCCGGCGCGGTACGCGTCGACGATCTTGGCCTTGCTGACGGAGTTGCAGCGGCAGACGATCGCCGAACCGGGCAGATCCGCGGGGCTGGCCGCGGCGGGTGACGCCGAGGGCAGTGCCCGGCCGAGCAGCAGCGCGAGCCGGTCCTCCGGCACCCGCACCCCGCGGTCGTAGAGCTGCGTGATCGTCGCCGCGGCGTCGGGAAAGCCGAGCACGATGGCGCCCGCCACCTTCTCGTCGCGCACCACCAACTTCGCGTAGCGGCCACGCGCCGGATCGTCGACGCACAGGACCTCGGTGTCCTCGGCTGCCGTGTCCGCGGCGACCACGGTGTCACCGAGCGCCATGACGTCGACGCCCTTCGCCTTGAGCCGCGTAACGACCGACGTCCCGCGATAACGCGACGCGGTGTCGGCACCGGTGAGTAGATCCGCCAGCACACTCGCCTGCTCCCACGCCGGTTGGACGAGCCCACCCGGGGCGGCGGGATGCTGTGCGCAGTCACCGATGGCATGGATGCGGCCGTCGCTGGTGCGCAGCTGGTCGTCGACGACCACCCCCGCCTCGACGGCGAGCCCCGCATCCGCGGCCAGCGCCGTCTCGGCACGCACACCGGTCGACACGACCAGCAGCTCCGCCGAGACCTGGCTGCCGTCGTCGAGCTTCAGCCCGTCGCCCGGCAGGTACCTGGCCGCTCCCCTGCCCAGCCGGAAGTCGATGCCGGACGTTTCGAGCGTGCCGGCGAGCACGCGCCCCGCACCGGGATCGAGCTGGCGTTCCATGGGGTGCGGTGCCGGGTGCACCACCGTCACCCGATTGCCCCGTCCGGCGAGACCGCGCGCGGCTTCGAGGCCGAGCAACCCGCCGCCGAGCACGGCAACCGGGGCACCCACTCTCGCCGCATCGAGGATCCGATCGCAGTCGTCGAGGCTGCGGAACGCCAGCGCGCCGTCGGCCGGCTCGCCGTCGTCGCCGATGAGCCCTTCGACCGGCGGCAGCCACGGCCTGCTGCCCGTGGCCAGCACCAGCGAGTCGTACGGCAGCGCGGTGCCGTCGTCCAGCCGGACCGTCCGATGCCGGCGATCGATGCGCCGCGCCGCCACGTTCAGCCGCAGCTCGACGTGGTTGCGCTGCGCCCAGCCCTCGTCGTGCAGGCGGACGCTGTCGGGCTGCATGGTTCCGGCGACCACCGCCGACAGCAACACCCGGTTGTAGGCGGCGTGCGGCTCCGCGCCGACGACCGTCAGCGCCACCCGCTCGGCCTCCGGATCCCGGTTGCGGATCTCGTCGGCGAGCCGGGCTCCCGCCATGCCGTATCCGAGCACGACCACCCTGCGCGCGGTCACGAGGCACCACCCGTTTCCCGCTGCTCCACCGACTTCTGCTGCGTCCCCGATGCCTGCTGCGTCCCTGATGCCTGTTGCGTCCCTGATTCCTGTTGCGTCACCGATTTCTGCAGCTCCACCGATGCCTGTTGCGTCACCGGTTTCTGTTGCGTCACCGGTTTCTGTTGCGTCACTGCTTCCGGCTGCGTCGCCGATGGCTCAGCGTCGGCGGGGACGAGCCGGGCCGCGCACACCTTGAACTCCGGCATCCGGCTCGTCGGGTCGAGCGCGGGGTTGGTGATGAGGTTGGCCCGCTGCCCGCCGGGAAAGTGGAACGGCACGAACACGACGTCCGGCCGCATCGACGCGACACATCGCACCCGGCCGGTCACCGCGCCGCGGCGGGATTCGACGGTCGCGACGTCCCCCACGCCGAGCCCGGCCCGCGCGGCCGTGTCGGGATGCACCTCGATGCACGCCTCGGCCGCGGCCTCGGCCAGCTCCGGCACGGCCCGCGTCTGCGCGCCCGACTGGTAGTGCTGCAACAGTCGCCCGGTCGTGGCCTGCAGCGGGAACTCCGCGTCCGGCGGCTCGGCGGGGCCGGTGTGGTCGACGGCCACGAAGCGAGCGCGACCGTCGGCGTGGGCGAAGGCCTCGAGGAACAGCCGCGGCGTACCGGGGTGATCGACCGCGGGCACCGGCCAGTGCAGCGCCTCACCGGCGCGCAACCGGTCGTAGGTCACGCCCGAGTAGTCGGCCACGCCGCCCGCGGACGCGGCCCGCAGTTCGGTGAAGATCTCCTCCGCGTCGACGGGGAACCGGCCCGCGGGCTGGCCGAACCGCTCGGCGAGACCGGCGAGGACGTCGAGGTCGCTGCGTACCCCGTCCGGCGGGTCGATCGCCTTGCGCCGCAGCAGCACGCGACCTTCGAGGTTGGTCATCGTGCCGTCCTCCTCGGCCCACTGGGTCACGGGCAGCACGACGTCGGCCATCGCGGCCGTCTCCGACAGCACGAGGTCGGCGGTGACGAGGAAGTCGAGTGCCGCCAACCGCTCGGCCACCCGTTGCGAGCGCGGCGCCGACACCACGACGTTGCTGCCGAACACGAGCATCGCCTTCGGCCCCTCCGGCTGGCCGAGCGCGTCGAGCAGCTCGAAGGCCGACCGGCCGGGCGCGGGCAGCGACTCCGGGGCGATGCCCCACACGCCCGCCACGTGCTCCCGCGCGGCGGGGTCGTCGAGCTTGCGGTATCCGGGCAGTTGATCGGCCTTCTGCCCGTGTTCCCGGCCGCCCTGGCCGTTGCCCTGGCCGGTCAGGCAGCCGTACCCGGATCCCGCCCTGCCGGGAAGTCCGTGCGCGAGCGCCAGGTTGATCCAGGCGCTCACGGTGTCCACGCCAGTGGCGTGCTGTTCCGCGCCGCGCGCGGTGAGCACGTAGGCGCTGCGCGCACCGGCGAGCCCGCGGGAGAGCGCCCGCTGATCCGCAGCACTGACCCCGGTGATGCGTTCGACGTGCTCGGGCCAGTACCGGGCGACGGTCCGCCACATCGCATCGAACCCGGCGGTGCGTTCGGCCACGTACGCCTCGTCGAGCAGCCCTTCGGCGACGGTCGCGTGCAGCACGCCGAGCGCCAGCGCCAGATCGGTGCCGGGCGCGGGTGCGAGGTGCACGTTCGCCTGCTCGGCGGTCGGCGTTCGCCGCGGATCGATGACGACCAGCCCGCCCGCGGCGGCCGCGCCCTGCAGGTGCTGCAGGAACGGCGGCATCGTCTCGGCCGGGTTCGACCCGACCAGCACGATCACGTCGGCGCCGGCCAAATCGGTCATCGGGAACGGCAGACCCCGGTCGACGCCGAACGCCCGCAGGCCAGCCGCCGCGGCCGACGACATGCAGAACCGGCCGTTGTAGTCGATCTGCGAGGTCCCGAGCGCCACCCGCGCGAACTTGCCCAGCAGGTAGGCCTTCTCGTTGGTCAGCCCGCCGCCGCCGAAGACCGCCACCGCGTCGTTGCCGTGGGCGGCCTGCAGCTCGGTGAGCCTGGCCGCGATCACGTCGAGTGCGGTGTCCCAGCTCGCGGGCCGCAGCTCGCCGCCGGTGCGCACGAGCGGGGTGGTCAGCCGCGCCGGGGAGTCCAGCAGCGAGGCCGACGTCCAGCCCTTCTGGCACAGTCCGCCGCGGTTGGCGGGGAACTCGCGCGGCGCGACGTCGGCCGCCGGTGTGAGCGTCATGCCGCACTGCAGCGCGCAGTACGGGCAGTGCGTGTCGGTCCGCGTCCCGTCGCCGTCCGGTGTCGCCGTCCTGCCGGCAGGAGCGGGCAGGGCCGGTACGTCCGGCCCTGGCGGGGTCACGGCTTGCAGCGTCAACGGGCACCTCCTGCTGGTCGCCTGCGTTCCGGCGACCGTAGGAAGCGCGTGTTACCCGGGGATGCGCTGATGTTTCAGGCGTTTGACGTTGCTCCGCGACCTGCGCGAGGACGCGGTGAGCACGCGCCGGGGACGTGTCGACGTCGCGTGCGGTGCGGCCGTCACCGTGGGGCGTGGCGGGTGTTCGTCACCGCCGTGCCCGCCGGGAACCGCGTAAGGCCTACAGCAGTTCGCTGACCTGGGCGGCTGCGGCGCGCAGGCGGGTGGCTTCGACGTCGGCAGAACCGGGGTACCGCGCGTGATACGCGAGCCGGAACAGCGTCGCGCGCAGCAGCAACTGCGACCAGTCGGGCAGGTAGGACCAGCGGTGCAACAACGCCATGTCGGCCCCGCCCCACGCCACGGCGTCGATCGCGGCGACCGCGGCTCCCCACTCGGCGGGCCGGAAGTGCGGCACCAGGTCGACGATGCCGGGCTGGGCGTCACCGTCGAACAGAACCGTGCCGAACAGCTCCCCGTGCACCAGCTGCGGCGGTGAGGACAGCGGCTTGCGGGCGGGGGCGAGGATCTCGAACCAGCGGCCGCCCTTGGACTCGTCGAGCTCGAGGTCGACCTCGCCCCAGGCCATGCGCTCGGCGTCCGCGGCCAGGCCCTGTCTGCCGGACAGGAAGTCGGGTTCGGGCAGGTCGGCCATGGCCCGCTGCAGTTTGATCGCGGTGAGCACGGTGTCGTCGGCGCGGTTCTCGGGCCTGCCGGAGACGAACCGGCTCGCGGCCCAGCCGCCCATCACCCAGCGCCCGTCGGTGGTGTTCAGCGGCCGCGCGATGCGCAGTTCCGGCGCGTCGAGTGCGGCGAGGGTGCGCGCCAGCCACACCGCGTGCGCCCGGTCGGAGACCTTCCGCAGCACCACGTCGCCGTAGCGCCACGCGGCCGCGCCCGACAGCTGCTCACCGTCCTCGGCGGCAGCGGTGCTCAGGCCGAAGGCCGCGCGCACATGCGACGGCGGACGTTCGGCTCCATACCCCACGCCGACGGACGTTACCGCCGACACCACACGGCCGGGTGAGCGACCCGCCGGTGGCGCCGACGCCGTCCCGGGAAGGACGAACGCCGACGAGGACGCCCCGGCGACACCGGTCCACGAAAGACGAGCCGGGAAACACAGCCCGGACGAAGACAGCCCCCGGGACAAACACAGCCCCGTGGAAGGACAACCCTTTGGAAGGACAGCCCCTTGGAAAGACAGCCCTTTGGAAAGACGAAGGCCCCGGCGCTGGGGTTTCCAGCTCCGGGGCCTCCGCCGCACCCTGCAACCGGCCAGATGGCCTGAGCAAGTCTCAGCCGGCAGCACAAGACGACGCCTTCAGCAGGCGCTGCCACCTATCAGTATGTAGGCAAGCTCGTGTCGATCTGCTTCGCCCATGCCAAAACGCCTCCGCCGAGGTGCGTTGCGCTCGAAAAACCGGCCTTGTGCAGGGCGGCGAGCGCCTCGGCGCTGCGCTGGCCCGACTTGCAGTGCAGCACGACCGGCTTGTCCTGCGGCAGCTCGGCGAGCGCCTCCCCCGACAGGATGCGGTCCTTCGGGATCAGCTTCGCGCCCTTGATGTTGACGATCTCGTACTCGTGCGGCTCGCGAACGTCGATGAGCTCGAAGTTCTCACCGCCGTCGAACTTGGCCTTCAGCTCGGCGGGCGTGATCGTGCTGCCGGAGGCGGCCTGCTGCGCGTCGTCCGAGACGACGCCGCAGAACGACTCGTAGTCGATCAGCTCGGTGATCTTCGGGGTCTCCGGGTCCTTCCGGATCTTGACCTCGCGGTAGCGCATCTCGAGCGCGTCGTAGCTGATCAGCCGGCCGAGCAGCGGCTCACCGATGCCGGTGATGAGCTTGACCGCCTCGGTGACCATGATCGAACCGATCGAGGCGCACAGCACGCCCAGCACACCGCCCTCGGCGCACGAGGGGACCATGCCGGGAGGCGGCGGCTCCGGGTACAGGTCCCGGTAGTTCAGGCCGCGGCCGTTCGGCGCGTCCTCCCAGAACACGCTGACCTGGCCCTCGAACCGGAAGATCGAGCCCCACACGTACGGCTTGCCGAGGATCACCGCGGCGTCGTTCACCAGGTAGCGCGTGGCGAAGTTGTCGGTGCCGTCGAGGATCAGGTCGTAATCGCGGAAGACGTCGAGCGCGTTCTCGTTCGTCAGCTGCTCCTGGTGCAGCACGACGTCGACGTACGGGTTCACCTCCGCGACCGACTCCTTGGCCGAGACGGCCTTCGGTTTGTCGATGTCCGACTGACCGTGGATCACCTGCCGCTGCAGGTTCGACTCGTCCACGACGTCGAAGTCGATCACGCCGAGCGTGCCCACCCCCGCGGCGGCGAGGTACAGCAGCGCCGGGCTACCGAGCCCGCCCGCGCCGATCACGAGCACCTTGGCGTTCTTCAGCCGCTTCTGCCCGTCCATTCCGACATCCGGGATGATCAGGTGCCTGCTGTACCGGGCGACCTCTTCCTTGGTCAGCTCGGCAGCCGGCTCGACGAGCGGCGGCAGCGCAGTCGACATCACGTCCTCCATCTCGCGCTTGTCGCAGTTCATCCATTCATAACGGGTCCGGGCCCCGGAACCTTCCCGGTGTCCACATCGTGGACAGTTTCCGGGAGATCCGGCTCACTGGGCCTGCGGGTTCGGGAACGCGTTCGGACGGCAGGTCTTGCCGTCGGCGGGCACGCTGCCGGCGTCGCCGCCCTGCGTGTCGTTGAGTTTCGCGACGTAGTCGTTCGCGACGCCGAACGTCTGCTGCATCATCACGGGCGCCAGCGCGCCCTCCTTGGCGCACCCCACGTGACCATTGCCGAGAGCGTGGCCGACCTCGTGGTTGATGGCGTACTGGCGGTACGCCGTCAGGTCGCTGCTGAACGCCTTCGCGCCTCGCACCCAGCGAGCGAGGTTGATCACGACCTCGCCGTTGACGTGGCACGACGCCGGGTACGGGATCGCGTCGCCGCAGACGTCCTTCGCCGTCTCGGGAGTGGTGAGCCTCACGTAGAAGTCGGCCTCGGGTCCGCTGTCGTCGACTCGTTGCAGCCGCACGTCGCCACTGCTGACCCAGCCGCGGTCGTCGTCGGCGAGGATGGCTTCCACGGTCGAGGCGTAGCTGTCCTCCCCCGCGATGCCCGCAGGGTCGATACCGTCCTCGACCTCGATCGTGTAGCGCAGCAGCCGGCCGCCCGCGCCGACGGGATCGCTGCCGCCCGGCACGACGTGCCACGTGCCCTGCCCCCGACGGGTGAACTCACTGCCGTCGGGCAGCTCGGCCGTGGGGATGTTCAGGTCCTGCTTTCCCGCCGGGATCTCGTCGACCCCGCCGCGGCCGCCGCTCTCGCCCGCGTCGGCCGCAACCGACGCGTCGCCCGCCTGGGCGCCGGGTTCGTCGGGATCGGTCTTGGTGGTGTCGACGACGACCAGCGCGGTGACCACGAGCAGCACCGGGATCGCGTACACCCGCCAGCCGTAGGTGGCGATCAGCTTGCGCAGACCGGACTTCGACTTCTTCGGACGCCCGCCCCGTCGCTCGCCGCCGGAATCCGCCCCGTGGGCGTCGTGGTCGGCGGCCACATCGATATCGGAGTGGGATTCCCGCAGCTCCGCGTCGGGGTCGTAGTCGTGGTCGTGGGGCCGCCACGACGCTCGCAGCGGTTCACCCGGCCTGCGCACTCCGGGCCCGTACCGCTCGTCGAGCGGCCGCGCGCCCGGCGCGCGGGTGCGCCGTGCGCGACCGGGGCCGCGGCCGGAATACCCGGTCCGCTCATCCTCCCGCCGTGCTTCGTGCGACACCCTGTCCACGCCGTCCAGACTGCCACACCGTCCGCGCCGCATGCGGTCTCACCCGGCGGGCTACCAGCGGCCGCCGGTGAGGTGTTCCCACATGCCCAGGACCGCTCGCGCCACGGTCACGGGACGTTCCATCTGGGCGACATGCCCCGTGCGGGGCAGCACCAGCAGCCGAGCCGACGGGATCGCATCGGCCGTACGCCGGGCGCGTCGCACCGAGATCACCCTGTCCTCGGTTCCCCACACCACGAGCGTCGGCACCTGCACCTGCGGCGCGGCCGACCACAGCGATCCGGGCCCCGGTGTGAACCACGACCGGAAGATCTCCAGCGTGCTGCGCGCCAGCGCGGCACCTGCCCACGCGTACTTCGAGCGCGCCGCGAACTCCTCGGCCTGCTCGGTGAGCCGGTGCCGCGGGAACCGGTCGGCGTCGGCGTAGACGAGCCGGATCGTCTGCAGCGCCCGTTCCTCGGGGGTCAGCCGCGCCAGCTGTCTGCGCGCGGGCGTGCCGATCACGGGCAGCATCGCCAGTGCCATCCGCGGGTCGGACAGTCTGCGCGGGTCCGGCCTGCGGTCGGGCATCGCAGGCGAGACGAGTGTGAGCGTGCGCACGAGTTCGGGCCTGCGCGCGGCAAGCAACAATGAGACCGCCCCGCCCATCGAGTTGCCGAACAGGTCCACCGGACGTCCCAGCGACTCGAGGTAGCGGGCGACGACGTCGGCGTGCGCGTCCAGGCTGTAGGGGAACCCGCGGGGCGGCTCGGAGAAGCCGAATCCGGGCAGGTCCAGCGCGATCCCCTCGGCCTGCGGCGCCAGCTGTGCGGCCAGATCCGTCCAGTTCGTCGAGGAGCCGCCGAGGCCGTGCACGTACACCGCCGTCCGGTCCGGCAGGCCGGGCGTGCGCCGCACGTGGAGCCGCGCTCCGTCCTGGCCGCGGTCGTCACCTCCGCCGATGGCTTCCCACGAGCCCTCCCACGGGGGCAGCATCGGGTCGTAGGCGGGCAGCGACGCCCGTGACAGGGGCACGTGTGTCAACGGCCCGCGGCGCGTGTCCGCGGGCCGGACGGCAGGGCGCTGCCGGTGCTGCGGGATCGGGGCACTCGTCGACGATGCGGTCTCGAACACGACGTCCAGCATGCCGCATGAACTCGATGTTTGGCGTTACTTACATACTGGCGAGTAATGTGCCCTGGGAAGTCTGGAGGCAAGAGATGACCGAAACGGCGCACGGCAAGGGCGTGCGGCTGCCCCGCACGCAGCGACGTGCCCAACTGCTGACCGCGGCACAACAGGTGTTCGCTGCGAACGGCTACCACTCGGCGGCCATGGACGACATCGCCGAACAGGCGGGTGTCAGCAAACCGGTGCTCTACCAGCACTTCCCCGGCAAGCTCGAGCTCTACATCGCGCTGCTGGAAAGCCACGTCGACGACCTGGTGCGCGCGGTCGAGGACGCGCTCTCGTCCACCACGGACAACAAGCAGCGGGTCCAGAACGCCGTCGGCGCGTTCTTCGACTTCGTCAACGGCGACGCCGGTGCGTTCCGCATGGTCTTCGAATCCGATCTCCGCGGCGAACCCGACGTGCAGCGGGCCGTCGACAGGGCGACCAGCGCGACGGTGGACGCGATCGCCAAGACGATCATGTCCGACGCCGGGCTCGACGCGGAGCGGGCGCGACTGCTGGCCGTCGGCCTCGTGGGCATGAGCCAGGTCAGCGCACGCTACTGGCTGGATCGCGGCAGCGACGTCAGCCGCGACGACGCCGTACGGCTCACGTCGACGTTGGCGTGGCGCGGGATCGGCGCGGGCTTCCCGCTTCAGCACCCCCTGTAGCGGCACGGTCCGTAGCGGCACCGTCCGCTGCCGTGCCCCCGGGCACGGCGGTGGTACCGGCGTCGGCGATCAGACCGGCGATCGCATCGGCGACACCGGTCCAGCGCTCCTGCGTGATCATGTGCCCCGCACCAGGGAACAGCACGAACCGCGCATGGGGCAGCTCCTCGGCGATGGCCTCCGCGTGCTCCACCGGCGTGAGCCGGTCCCGGTCACCGACGAGCACCACCGTCGGCACGGTCGCCAGCGCCGCCAGTGCGGTCACACGGTTGTGCAGCGAGATCGCGTTCTGGAACCCGCCGATACTGCGCGGATGCGCCTTGCGCAGCTGTTCCGCGACCGAGCGCACGTCGTCCTTCCGCGGCCGTTTGCCGAACACCAGGAACCGGCCGCCCAGTGCCGCCAGCGGCCGTGCCACCGGCAGCCGCTCCCGCCGGTAGGCCACCAGCAGCTTGGCGAGCCGGCGTTCCAGGCGCGCTGCACCCCTGCCCAGCGCGCCCGGAAAGCCGAGCGTGAGGCGGTCCATGTTCCCCGACGACGTCGCCACGAACGCCGCCCCGGCGACGCGTCGGGCCACCAGGTCCGGGTGCCGGTCCGCGAGCGCCATGATCGTCATGCCACCCATCGAATGCCCTGCCAGCACGATCGGGCCCGACGGCACCTGCGTGGCGATGACCTCGGCGAGGTCGTCGGCCAGCCGGTCGATCGTCGCCGACCGCGGCCCCGCGGGGTCGGAGTCGCCGTGACCGCGCAGGTCGTAGCGCACGGTGCGCACCCCCGGGGAGAGTTCGCCCACCACGCGGTCCCAGGTGCGCCGATCCTGGGTCCACCCGTGCACGAGCACGAGCGTGACCCGATGGTCGCCGCCGCCTTCCGGTTCGCTGGTCTCGACGGCGATGCGCGCGCCGTCCGACGCGGTCACGGTCGTCACCACGGATGCCCTCACTTGTTCGGCAGCAGGCCCGCGCTGCGCCACAGCCTCATGCCGGGCGCGCCGACCAGGCCGGCCTCGTCGAGGAACGGCATGATCTTCTCGCCCGAGAACAACAGCGTGGCCCGCCAGTGCGGATTGTTCAGCGCAGCCTGGTACCCCTCCTTGGGGCGGATGCCGACGGCTTTGTAGACGTGCGGGTTGATCAGGCTGCGGCAGATGTGCCAGGACACGAACGCGATCATCCAGCGCTGGTAGGCCAGCTCGACCTTGCCCATGCCCTTGATCCGGCGGGTCACCTCTTCGCGCGCGAACGTGACGTGCCGCGCCTCCTCCAGCACGTGGATGCGGTTGACCATGCGCACCAGCGGCTGGATCTGCGGGTCGTTCATCTGCTCGCGCTGGAGCCGGTCGAGGATCTCCTCGGCGACCAGGATCGAGCCGTACAGCGCGGGGCCGTATCCGATGATCGGGAGGATCCTGGCCAGTCGGTGCCGCCACTTCACCGGGCCGTAGTGCGGGCAGTCGAACCTGTTGGACATGCGCGCGAACATCGTCGAGTGTCGGCACTCGTCGGCGATCTCGGTCAGCGCGTACTGCGCGTGACTCGTGGTCGGGTCGCCGTTGTCGACCTCCTTGAGCAGCAGCTGCATGAGGATGACCTCGAACCAGATGCCGTTCGTGGCGATGCTGGCCATCTCGTGCTTGCCGAGCTCGATGCGCTGCTCGGGCGTGAGCCTGTCCCACAGTTCGGTGCCGTAGAGGCTCGAACGTTCCTCGGGGATGAACCGCTTGCCCTCGACGAGGGGAGCGTCCCAGTCGATGTCGACTTCAGGGTCGTAGAACTTGTTGGCCGACGACTTCAGAAGACGCTCAGCGGTCTTCTCCCGCCCGGCATCGCCCAGGGTCCGCGTCATTGCGGCCTACCACCTTTCACAGCTGACGGCTGGCTGCTCCCCGGCCGGCCCGCAATCCGGGGCTGCTCCGGGAGCACCTGTCGCAGTTCATGTAACTTCCAGTAACAGTTACTTCTGGTAGCATGAAAGGCATGCCGGACCCTGTCAAGTCGAGCAAGAAGAAGTCGTCCGACAAGGCAACACCCGGAAGTGGTGACGCCCGTAAGGACCGTTGGCGCAAGCACCGCATCGCACGCCGGGCCGAGTTCGTCGACGCGGCACTCGCCGCGCTCGAGGAGCAGGGCCCCGACCTCGGAATGGAACACGTCGCAGCCGCGGCGGGCGTAACCAAGCCGGTGCTCTACCGCCACTTCGAGGACAAGGCGGACCTCTACCTCGCCCTCGGCGACCGCGGCACCGAGATCCTCTTCGAACGCCTCATGCCCGCGATCAACACCGAGCTCGCCCCGGTACCCCGCATCCGCACGGCGCTCGACGCGTTCTTCACCGTGCTCGAAGAGCACCCCAACCTCTACCGCCTGCTCGCGCGCAGACGGTTCGCCGACCGCCCGCTGGACTCGGAGGTCACCGACGTCGTCGCGGAGGACAAGGCGCTCATCGCCAACGCGCTGACCGCGCTGCTCGGGGACTACCTGCGCATGTTCAACGTCGACTCCGGCGCGGCCGAACCCTGGGCGCACGGCGTGGTCGGGCTGGTCCACAACACCGGCGAATGGTGGTTGGCCAGGCGCAGCATGAGCCGCGACGCCGTGGTGGAGTACCTGACCCAGATCATCTGGGCGGCCATCGACGGCCTCGCCAGGCAGCACGGCATCGAGATCGACCCCGACCGGCCGGTCGATACCAACAAGATCGTCCAGTTCAGCCGCAGCGAGGACGCCGGCGACGACACCGCACGCCCCATCGACGAAGCTGGAGCAGCACAATGAGCGAACACGACGAGGACGGCTACACCGGCGCGGCGACACTGCTGGTGGACGAGACCGAAGTGGCGGTGGAGGTGCACCTGCGCGGCCACTTCCAGCCGATCGACGGCTACTACCACTGGTACGGCCGGATCAAGCCCAACGACGAGCTCATGACCCTCACCGGCGGCAAGAAGCGGAAGGTGCGACTGAGCACCCCGGAGGGCACCGCCGAGGGCGAGATCTCCGACCCCGACCCGTGGGACCGGTACCGGATCATGGGCACGAGCACCCCGCCGTTCGCGGTGCCGACCACCCTCGAAGAGGTCGAGGCGACCGCGCACTGAACCTGCCCGCACACGACGAACGCCGCGCCTCCCGATCCGGGAGGCGCGGCGTTCGCTGGTTCGAGGGGCGGCGGATCAGCCGCCGACGGCGAAGCCGACGCGACGGGAGTCCGACGGCGCGATCTCGACGTAGGCGATGCGGTCGGACGGGACCAGGTACTTACGGCCCTTGTCGTCGGTCAGGCTGAACAGGCCGTCGTCGGCACCCAGCGCTTCGGCGACCAGCTTCTCGACCTCCTCGGGCGTCTGGCCGCTGGACACCACCAGCTCCCGCGGGGTGTCCTTGATGCCGATCTTGACCTCCACGTGCAACCTCCGCTGCGAAAAAGTTGAGCCTGTTCGTTCCCCGTCCAGGCTAGCGCGCCGGACGTGTTCCACTCAGCCGAGGCCGAGGACCTGCATGCGCTTGGCGTGTCCCTGCTGGAGTTTGCGGAACAACGCGGCGATCCCGGACAGGTCGACCGAACCGGCCACGATGAGCTCGGCGAGCCCGTCCCGCTCGGCCACGATGTACTGCGCCTGCGTCAGCGCCTCCCCGAGCAGCCGCCGCGACCACAGCGACAACCGGTCGCGCTGGGTGCTGTCGGCCTCGATGGCAGCCGCCACCTCGCGTTCGGCGAACGCCGAATGGCCGGTGTCGTCGAGCACCGTGAGCACGATGCGCCGCACCTCGTCGTCGAGCACGGTCGAGAGCTCGCGGTACAGGTCCGCGGCCAGGTTGTCGACGACGTACGCCTTGACCAGCGACTCCAGCCACGTCCGCGGCGCCGTCGACTCCTGGAACGCGTCGACGTGCTTGCGGAACGGCTGCATCGCCTCCTCGACCGAAGCACCGTGGGCGTACAGGTGGTTGGCGAGCATCTCGTAGTGCCCGATCTCCGCGCCTGCCATGGACGCCAGTGCGACCCGCCCGGCCAGGGTCGGAGCCGATCGCGCATCCTCGGCCAGCCGATCGAACGCCGACAACTCGCCGTAGGCCAGGACCCCGAGCAGGTCGACCACGCCGCTACTGATTTCCGCACGCGCCTCCGTCACGCCGTTCACCGTAGTCGAGAGCGCAAACCGGCCAGCAGTTACCAACGACACGTGATCGAATGCGGCAGGCATCACGATATGTCGGCGTCTTCGCTGTACACTTGAGAACCGAGAGCGATTTTCACCACTCGTGAACGCCGCGAAAGACATATTCGTGGCACGTGAACACGCAGGTGAGAAGCAATGTGCGTGCACGCCTCGGCGATGTTCCCACACCGTATTTCTTCGCTGGTCATGAACGCGAAAGCACGGATGTGAGTGTGGTCGAGCCATCGCGGTATATGCCTGGCTTGCGCGCCGGTATGAGAGAGGCGATTTCCCATCATCCAGGACCAGAACCAGACCGCCGGCACCGATAGCGCCGACGGTCCCGCCACCGATGTCGCACCCGACGTCTCCCGGCCCGCGGCGGAAGCCGAAACGCCGGCCTTCGCCGAGTTCGGCCTGAAGCCCGAGATCATCTCGGCGCTCGAGGCGTCGGGCAAACACCGCACCTTCGCCATTCAGGCGCTGACGCTGCCGCTGGCCCTCAAGGGCGACGACGTCATCGGGCAGGCCAGGACCGGCATGGGCAAGACCCTGGGCTTCGGTGTCCCGCTGCTGCAGCGGCTCGACACGCCGGGCGACGGCACGCCGCAGGCGCTGATCGTCGTCCCCACCCGCGAGCTGTGCGTGCAGGTCACCAAGGACCTCGCCGAGGCGGGTGCGAACCTCGGCATCACCGTCGAGTCGATCTACGGCGGCAGGCCCTACGAACCGCAGATCGAAGCGCTGCAGCGCGGCGTCGACATCGTCGTCGGCACCCCCGGCAGGCTGCTGGACCTGGCCGAACAGCGCCACCTGGTGCTCGGCAAGGTGCGTTCGCTCGTGCTCGACGAAGCCGACGAGATGCTCGACCTGGGCTTCCTGCCCGACATCGAGCGCATCCTGCGGATGGTGCCGGACGAGCGGCAGACAATGCTGTTCTCGGCCACCATGCCCGGCCCGATCATCACCCTGGCCAGGACGTTCCTGACCCAGCCGACGCACATCCGCGCCGAGGAGAACGACGCGGGTGCCATCCACGAGCGCACGACGCAGTTCGTCTACCGGGCACACTCGCTGGACAAGCCCGAGCTGGTCGCGAAGGTGCTGCAGGCCACCGACCGTGGCCTGACGATGATCTTCACGCGCACGAAGCGCACCGCGCAGAAGGTCGCCGACGAGCTCACCGACCGCGGGTTCGCCGCGGCGGCCGTGCACGGCGACCTCGGCCAGGGCGCGCGGGAGCAGGCGCTGCGCGCCTTCCGCTCCTCCAAGGTGGACGTGCTCGTCGCCACCGACGTCGCCGCGCGCGGCATCGACGTCGACGACGTGACCCACGTCATCAACTACCAGATGCCCGAGGACGAGAAGACCTACGTCCACCGCATCGGCCGCACCGGCCGTGCGGGCAAGACCGGCGTGGCGGTCACGCTCGTCGACTGGGACGAGATCCCTCGCTGGAAGCTGATCTCCGACGAGCTCGGCCTCGGCCAGCCGGAGCCGGTGGAGACCTACTCGACGTCCAAGCACCTCTTCTCCGACCTCGGCATCGCCGAGGACGCGACGGGCCGCCTGCCGCTGAGCAAGCGCACCCGCGAGGGCCTGGCCGCGGAGGACGCCGAGGACCTGGGCGACAAGCGGCGCGAGCGGGGCGGGTCCCGCGAGCGCGGCGGGTCCAGGGAGAGCGGCGCGACCCGTTCGCGCAACCGCAAGCCCCGCAGGCGCACCCGTGGCGGCCAGTCCGCCGACGGCGATTCCGCCGAGTCCTCCGGTTCGACGTCGCAGGCCGACAGCGAGAACGGCGCCACGGCCTCGTCCGGTTCGGGCAGGTCGCGGTCGCGCCGCCGCACCCGCAGTGGCGGCAGCGGTTCGAAGCCCGCCACCGAGAGTCACGCCTCGGCCGACGGCGCCGCCTCCGGTGACGCCCAGGCCGACGGCGGCCAGCGTCCCGCGCGCAGGCGTCGCCGCCGTGGCGGCCGCGGCCGGGGCAGCGGCGAGGCCACGCAGGACAACGCTGCGCAGACCACCAACACGAGCGAAACGTCCGCCACGGCAGACTGACATCCGTGAGCTCCACCGGATCATTCCCGCCGGACTCCGGCGGCACGACCGGCGACACGGTCGGTAACAACAGCGGCTCCGCATCGACCACGGTGCGGAGCCGCCGCTCGCCGTGGGACCGCCGCCGCGACCGCATCGCGGCGGCGCTGCTCGGCGTGGCGGCCGTCGTGGCGGGCCTCGTCGTCTGGGCCGGCAGCGACAGCAGGGCCACGATCAGCGAGACCGCGCCCCCGCCCGCGAACACCCCCGCCCAGCCGGCGTCCGTGCCCGCCGAGTTCCACGAGGCGTGGCGGGCGCCGAGCGCAGCGACCCCCGCGCCCGTCGCGACCGCGGGCACCGTGATCACCGGCGACGGCGGCGAGGTCACCGGCAGGGACCCCGAGACCGGCTCGGTCCGTTGGCGGTACGCCCGCGACCTGCCGCTGTGCACCGTCGGCGCCGAGTGGGAACGCGCACTCGCCGTCTACCGCAAGGACGCGGGCTGCAGTGAGGTCACCCAGCTCGACGCCGGAACCGGCACGCGCACCGCGCAGCGCAACGGTGACGCCGAACGCGGCACCAGGCTCCTCGGCGACGGCGGATACGTGACCACCACGGGCGATCGACTGCTCAACACCTGGCGCGACGATCTGGTGAAGAGCATGGAGTTCGGCCGGGTGTACGCGCAGGTCAACGCGGGGTACCAGCCGCGGCCGAACTGCCGGTACGGCACCGTCGCCGCGGCGTCGGGCCGGGTCGGCGTGATCGAACGCTGCCCAGGCCGCACCGGTGCCCTGCTGACCGTGCTCAAGGCCGCGCCCGAGGAGTCCGACCAGCCGGAACAGGAGTTCTCCCAGACGTTGCCCGAACGAGGCGCCAAGCTCGTCGCGATGGTGCCGGGCGGCTCGGCGGTGCTGCTGCCCGAGGCGAAGGAACTGGTGCTGTACGACGCCAAGGGCCGGGAGCGGACTCGGTATCCGCTCGACCTTCCCCGGTCCGATCTGGACCGCGAACCGCGCGACGGGGTGATGCCCACCGTCCGCGGACCGCGGAACGTCTACTGGTTCACCGGATCCCGCACCATGGCACTGTCCACGGCGGACCTGACTCCGCAGTGGACGGTGCACAACACGCGCGGCGCCGGAACGTCGTACGCGGGCCGGTATCTCGCACCGATCGGCGGCGGCCTGGCCGTGCTCGACCCCGCGAGCGGCGACACGGTCCGCACGATCGCCGTCGACCGAGACGACCATCGAGGACAGATCACCATGGCCACCGCGGGCCCCGTCGTGCTCGAACGCCGCGGCGACGAGGTGGTGGCACTGCGATGACGGGAGACCCCCGATGACCGCGTTCTCCCAGCTGTCCCCGCACGGCGGCAGGCGCATCGACCTTCCCGGCGGCATCGCCGCGCTGTCCGGCCCCGCGCCGGCCGATGCGGGCGGCACCGCACTGCTCGTACCCGGCTACACGGGGTCGAAGGAGGATTTCGCCCCGCTTCTGGACGGCATCGCCGACGGCGGCCTGCATCCGCTGGCGATCGACCTGCCAGGCCAGTACGAGTCACCGGGACCCGACGACGAGACCGCCTACCTGCCGGACCGGCTCGGGGAGGTCGTCGCCGACCTGATCGCCTCGCTCGACGGCCCTGTCGTGCTGCTCGGCCACTCCTACGGCGGGCTCGTCTCCCGCGGCGCCGTGCTCGCGGGCGCGCCGGTCGCCGGGCTGACGCTGCTCGACAGCGGTCCCGCCCGGCTGCCGCACGGCCTCCGTGCACAGGCACTCGAAGCGGGTGAACCGCTGCTGCGCGCCCAGGGTGTCGAAGCCGTCTACGCAATTCGCGAACAGCTCGGCGGGCTGCCCGCCGCGGAACTGCGCGCGTTCCTGCGCACGCGGTTCGTCAGCTCGAGCGCGGCCGGCCTGCTCGGTATGGCCAGGGGCCTGCGCACCGAACCGGACCGCACCGACGAGCTCGCCGCCGCACTCGGCGACCGCCCCGCACTGGTCGTCGCGGGCGAACACGACGACGCCTGGTCGGTCGATCAGCAGAAAGACATGGCCCGCAGACTCGCCGCAGCGTTCACGGTCGTTCCGCAGGCAGCACACTCGCCCAACACCGAGAACCCGCACGCCCTGCTCGACGTCCTGCTCGCCGAATGGCGAGCCTGGATCTAGGGGCGTTCGGGAGCCACGGCCGTAGCCGGTCGTCGCCCCCCGCGTGTTCTGCATTCGGACCCGCGTGTTCTGCGTTCAGCCGCGCGTGTTCTGCGTTCACGCCCGGGTGCTCTGCATTCAGCCGCGTGTTGCGGCTTTCGGGGCCCGTGTTGCGGCTTCCGGGTGCCGGAAATGCTGTGTGGCCGCTCGGCGGTGGTCCGGGCGCCGCCGTGGCCGGTCAGTCGCCCATCCGGTCCGGTGTCCATGCATCGTCCGGTGTCCATGCACCGTCCGGGGTTCGCGGCCGTGTAGTGCGCAGATGGTCGCGCAGTGCGGCGAGCAGCGGGTGCTCATCCCCACTGCGGCACAGCAGGGCATGCGGGTACACGGGTGTGGGTTCGCGCAACGGGATTCGCCGCAGGTCGTGATTCCGAGGCCACAGGTACCGATCCCCGCTGCCGACGAGGCTGGCCAGCGAGGCCGAGTCGGCCAGCGCGTCCATCAGTGCCTCGTCACCGAAGTGGGGACCCAACGCGTCGATGCTCAACCCGAAGGCCTCGGACAGCGCCCGATAGAACGCCTCCCACTCAGATCCCCGCCTGATCCCGGGGATCCAGATGCGGTGGCCGGCCAGGTCCGCCGGCCTGACCGACGACTCGCTCGCCAGCGCATGGCCGGGCCCGACCAATAGCTCCAGCGGCGCGTCCAGCAGTCGTTCGGCTCGGATACCGGCAGGCACCTGGGATGCCGGCAGGGCGCGGAACGACGCGTCGACCGTTCCGTCGAGCACGGCTTGGGCGGCCTGGACCGCGTTCTCGTCGCTCAACGTGACCGCGTCCAGGTTCATCTCCGGGTGGGAAAGGTAGAACCGGTACACGGCCTGGGCCGGAGCGATACGCCGGTTGAGGACATCGACCCGCAACGGCCTGCTGCCGGGGCGCACGGCTAGCTCGGCTTGATCTAGAGCGTTGAGGACGTTCTTGGCGTGCGGCAGGAAGACCTGCCCGTCCAGCGTCGGCCGGGAGCCGCGGGAGGTCCGCACCAGGAGCGAGACCTCGAGATGACGCTCCAGGACGGCGATCCGCTTGGAGACCGCCTGCTGGCTGATCCACAGCTCGTCCGCCGCGGCCTGGAACTGGCCTGTCTCGGCGACGGTCACGAACGTCCGGAGCGCGTCGATATCCACATCGTCACCGTACTTTCACAACCGTCAGTTGTATCGCGTGCGGCGTAGTGTTGTTTGATTACGACTTCCGTGCGGTGGTGGGATCAGCGCATGTCCACCCGCACAGACCAGGTCATGTACGTCCACACGCCCGAGTTCGCGCACCACGCGGAACGGATCGCCGAGGTGACCGACGCGACGTCTCGGCTGAACGTGCTGCCGTTCAGCGACCACGAGAAGCGCGCCGAACTACTTTCCGTTGTTTTCGGCGGCCCACTCCCGAATTCGGTGACCATCTATCCGCCGCTGTTCACCGAACACGGACTGAACACGACATTCGGGGAGAACGTGTTCATCAACCAGGGGTGCACGCTCATGGACAAAGGCGGAATCCACCTGGGCAACGGCGTCATGATCGCCCCGAAGGTCAGCCTCATCACCGGAGGCCACCCGCTGCGCCTCGCCGAACGTCGCGAGTACCTCTCCTTCGCCCCGATCGTCGTCGAAGACGACGTGTGGATCGGGACGGCCGCCGTGGTCACCCAGGGAGTGACCATCGGAGCCGGTTCGGTGGTCGCCGCAGGCGCCGTCGTCACCCGGGACGTACCCGCAGGCACCCTGGTCGCGGGAGTCCCCGCCCACGTGATCAGAACGATCGAATGACCCCTGGCCGCCCCTCCGGCGGTCCGTGTCCCCTGCCGCCCGCAGCGCGCTACAACCGACACGCGCCGGTTCTCACGGCACTCGAGCGGCCGCCGTTCCAACCCCGGCCACCTCGGCCCGAATCGGCAGAACCGCCACCACCGTTCTCACGGCCTGCGGGCGCACGTAGTCCTCATCGCGGCCGGCCGCGGCTCAGCGGCCGACTGCCCGGCTGCCGCGGACTCACCTCGGCGCAGGCCGGACCTCATGCCCACCAACACGTCCACAGCACGATGCCGGCGAGACCGACCACGCCGACGCCCGCCAGCCCCGCGGCCGGGCCCCGTCCCCGGTCGACCAGCACCACCTGCAGCGCGAGTGCCGCCACCGCACCGAGCAGGTGCCACACGACGACCGCCATGCCCGGCCCGCCGTCGGTGGCGAGCGCCACCACGAGCACCACGACCGCCAACAGCGTGAATCCCGCGGCTACCGAGCCGGTGAAGCCCCGCCACGCGCGCCCGCCCGCCCCCGGCGCGTCCGGTTCGGTCACGGGCGTCTCCAGTGGTTCGGTGCGGTCGGCCGCTGCCGTCGTCCTCGTCCAGCCCGGAGCCCGGGTCACGACACACCCCCTGATGATCGGTCGGCTCCGGCCGTGGCGCGCGCCGAAGTCCCGTCCCCGCCGCGCTCGCCGTCACCGGCCGCGCCGTCCCCAGCGCCGCCGGTGCCGTCACCGGAGCCCCCGGTGCGGTCGTCATCGGCATCGTCGTGGAGCGGAGCGAGCAGATCCCACGACCGCGCCGCCGGGCCTGCCTGCTGTCCGGCGGGGCAGCTCGGACGGAAATCGCACCACGCGCAACGGCGGCCGGTACGCGCCGGGAACAGCTCGTCCGGGTCGCCGCCGTCGGCCAGCTTATCCGCGGCCTGCTGCAGGTCGGTGGCCGTCTCCTCCGCCCGGGTGAGCTGCCTGCTCAGGCTGTCGGACGTGTGCTCGGCCGCAGCGACCGTGCCGCTCGGCAGATGGTGCAGCTCGACGCGCCGGCACGGCGTGTGCAGGGTCCGTTCGGCCGCGACGGCGTACAACGCAAGCGCTTGGGAGGAACGCGCCTCGTGCTCGTCGGGCGCACGCCTGCCGGTCTTGTAGTCGACGACCACGAGTTCGCCGTCACGCTCGTCGATCCGGTCGGCGCGACCTTCCACGATCATCGACGCCGGACCGTCCCCACCCGCCGCCGGCGCCGACACCCACCGCTCGACGCCACGAGGGTCGGTGTTCAGGTCGTGGTCGGCGACGTACCGGGAAGTCCACTCTTTCGCGAGCCGCCGGTACCGCCCGGCCTGTTCGGAATCGGCGAACCCGGCGCCCTTCCAGTGCCGGTCCACGAGCGCGGCGGCGCGTGCAGGTGTGCGTTCGGCAGCGGGCAGGTCGAACAGCGCACGCAGGGCGTTGTGCACCACCGCGCCGAGGGTGCTGTGCGCCCACGGCCCCGTGCGCTGCGGCGTCGGACGGTCGACGTACGCCAGGCGGTAGCGGCGCGGGCAATCGTCGAACGTCGACAACCGCGCCGGCGTCACCTTCATCAGGCGACGCGGCGTCACACCGAAGTCGAACCCCAGTTGCTCCATCACGCGCACCGTACCGACAGTCCCCGACACCTCACGCGCCGGCGATGAAGCCGCGCACCGAATCCGCCACCAGCTGCACCGCGATCGCCGCCAACAGCAGACCGGCGATCTTCGCGAGCAGCGTGATGCCGCTCTCCCGCAGCACCTTGATGAGGACTCCGGAGTAGCGCATGCACACCCAGATGATCACGTGGACGGCCACGATGGCGCACGCCAGCGCGATGTAGCCGCCGGCATCGCCGTCGGCCTCGCGGACGAACACGATCGTCGCGGCGATGGCACCCGGCCCGGCCAGCAGCGGAGTCCCCAGCGGCACCAGTGCGACGTTCACGTCGTCGGCCACTTCGGGCTCACTGCCGCCCTTGCTGGTGAGCAGGTCCAGGGCGACGAGCAGCAGGAGCAGCCCGCCCGCGCCCTGCAACGCAGGGATGCCGATGCCCAGGTAGGCCAGGATCGCCTGTCCCGCGACGGCGAACAGCGCGACGACCAGGAACGACACCAGCACCGCCTGCAACGCGGCCCGCGCCCGCGCCGACGGTTGTTTGCGGCCGACGAGACTCAAGAACACCGGCACCGTGCCGGGCGGATCCATGATGACCACGAGCGTGATCAGAGCCTCGGTGAACAGCGTCAGGTTGAAGTAGTCCATCGCCGCCTCAGCCGCCGACCACGACGTCGGTCCCCGTGGCCTGCGCGACCAGTGCGTCGAACTCCTCCGGCGGCGTGACCTCCTGGCCGATCCGGATCGACTTGTTCGTTCCGTGGTAATCGCTCGACCCGGTGCGCACGAGCCCGAGATCCTTCGCCAGGGCGCGCAGCTCGTCGCGAGTGCGCGCGTCGTGATTGGGGTGGTCGACCTCGACCCCGGTGAGACCGCGTCGTGCCAGCGTCTCGACGACCTCGGCCGTCACCGTCGGGCCACGCTGGAACGCGAACGGATGCGCCAGCACCGTCACACCGCCCGCCTCGGCGATCATGTCGATAGCATGTTCGACCGGGGTGTCCCGGCGCGGCACCGAGTACCCGCGACCGGTCGCCAGATAGCTCGCGAACGCCTCGTCGACGGTGTCGCACAGCCCCGCACGCACGAGCGCCTGCGCCAGGTGCGGCCTACCGGCCGGGGCGTCCGGGCCGAGGCTGCCCAGGATCTCGTCGGCGTCCACCGGCAGCCCGTCGGCGGCCATCCGGTCGGCGATCGCCCGCAGGCGCGACCGTCGCTGCTCCCGCAGTCGCCGCTGCTCGGCGACGATGGCGGGGGCGTCGGGGTCGAACAGGTAGGCCAGCAGATGCACGCTGACCCGCCCACCGCGGCCGTCGTCGGATACGCACGACAGTTCGGCCCCTGGCACGAGCCGCATCCCCGGCGGCAGTGCCTCGGCCGCCGGCCGCCAGCCCGCGGTCGTGTCGTGGTCGGTCAGCGCTACGACACCGAGCCCGGCGGCCGCCGCGACGGCGACGAGCTCGGTGGGGTCGTCCGTGCCGTCGGAGACGGTCGAATGGGTATGCAGGTCGATGCGCACGACGTCCATTGTCCAACACGCGCGCGGGGCGCCCCCGCGGCAGGCACCGCGACGACCGCAGCACGTGGTCCTGCGCTGCAGCGACGACGCAGGACCGTCAGCCGCGGACCTTCTTGCCGCGGGCGGCGCGCTGCGCCTTGATCATGGAGAACCGCTCGGCCTGCTTCTGCTTGTCGCCGAAGACGAGCTCCGAGATCGTGTCGTAGAAGTTCTCCGGCTCCGGCAGGTACCGGATCTTGTTGAGCGCCTGGATCTGGCCGGCCGACTCGATGACCGTCGTGCCGTACCCGAAGATGCGCCCGCCGAAGGTCCGCTCGTAGGTGAGGTCGGTGACCTTGGTGATCGGCATCATCAGCACCTGCGTGGTCCAGACGCCGGTCGTCATGATGAACCGCTTGTCGGTCACGACGAGGCGTTCCACCCACCATTCGATGACCTTGTACGAGAACCAGAGGACGACGCCGAGCGCGGCGTACCAGAGCAGGTTCTGTACGACCCACATCGACGGCGGGAGGATGTACGAGATCATCACGCAGATCGCGATCATGGCGATGGCCTCGAATACGTTCCACCCGAGACACGCCCAATGGCGTCGGATGCGGATCACCCGACGTTCGGTGTCGAGGAGGTACTCGTCTGGGTCGCGTGGTGCGAACATGAACCGAGGGTAACGCGCGTCAGGTGAAGATGTTGCTGACGAACGTGATCACGGCCTCGGCGGCGTCGCGCAGGAAGCCGATGATGTTGTTGACAAAACCCGCAGCTTGACCTGGCTGCGCGATCACGAAGAACAGAACCAACGCGACAGCGGCAATTCCTGCGAGCTTCTTCGCGTTCACGGCGATCAATCCCGTCTCTCGAGTGCAGACCAGTTGCTTGGACCTGTTGGGTGAGGTGCCACTAAGTTTGTACCGCACTACCTGTCGCTACGGGAGGTAAGTCCTGCGCTTGGGGCAGTACGCGCGGTGATCGTAGCGTGATCGCTACCCATCGTGACCACAGGGGCGGGCGCCGCCGCATCGCGTTGACCTCCTGCACGCGGGGCTTCCGGAGGCCGGCAGGACGGATACGACGGCCCGCTCGTCGCGGCCGAGGGACGGGAGCGGGATGGATCACATCCGGTGCGTGGGCGGGATCGTGCACGACGCCGCGGGCAGGCTGCTGCTCATCCGTAGGGCGAATCATCCGGCACGGGGCCGCTGGTCACTGCCGGGCGGACGGGTCGAAGCGGGCGAGACCGACCGCGCCGCGGTGGTGCGGGAACTCGCCGAGGAGACAGGACTGGCCGTCGAGGCAGGTCCGTTCGTCGGCAGCATCATGCGCGAGCCGTACCTGATCAACGACTACCGCTGTCTCGTTCGCGGTGGGCGGCTGACGCCGGGCGACGACGCGTCCGACGCCCGGTGGGTCGACCACCGTGAACTCACTCGGATGGACGACCACGACGAGTTGACGGAAAACCTGGTCAACACTTTGCGTGCATGGGACATGCTGCCCCACGACTCTCAGTGAGGACTCGAGCCGGGTCCGTAGCGAACGCCACCGGCGTCCGGCGCGGACCCGTGTCTCACGGGCCGAGCCAGGTCATCCGCTGCCCGTGCGGATCGGCAAGCGCGAGCGCCTGCGCGTCGGGACTGCCGTTCTTCCAGGTCACAAGGCCGAGCGTGGGACGCGCCGTCACTCCGTAGGCCAGCTCGTCCCTGCCGGGCAGCACCACGTCGAGCCCGGCCTCGTACGACTCGAGCGTGACCCACCACACCGGTCGTTTCTCGGCGATTTCACCCACCGCAGTGACGAACGCTTCGCGCCGGTCGGCCGCCATGTAGGCCATCACGTGGCTGCTGAACAGCACGAGGGGCAGTTCCTCCGGAACCCGCGCCGCGGCCGCGGCCAGGTCGTCGACGGCGTCGCCCGCCACCAGTTCCGGGACGTCCTTGGCCTGGGCCGCCGCTGCCGTGCGCAGCATGCGGATCCGGTCCGGCTGATCGGCCCACACGCACGCCTCGAGCCAGGCGAGTTCGTCGTCGTCCTGCGCGTCGACCGGATTGCGGTCCAGGCCGACCTTCGCGCCGACGTTCAGCTTCGTCGGCACCGTCGGCGGCCCGGCCCCTTCGGCGAGCTCGACCGCGCAGTGCAGGCCGACGGGTGTCTTCTTCGGACCCGCCGTGAGCTGTTCCCCGCCCGGCAGTCGGTACTGGTACGCGAACCGGTCCATCCCCAGCAGCAACCCGGCGCTGCAGCCCACCTCGAGCAGGCCGACCTTGCCCTTCGCCTGCTTCGCCGCACGCGCCACGGCCGGATACAGCACGGCCGCGCGGTTGACCTCGTTGGTCTGGGTGAACCGGGTGCGCACGATGTCCGCCACACGGTCGGCGCGTTCGAGCAGGAACGTGCGGAACTCGGGCCAGGTCGCACCGTCCACGCCGTCCATCCCGCCGAGCGACGGGTAGTACCGCGACAGCGGGTGGATCGGCTCCGCCTGGATCAGCCGGTGCGCGGCCGCCAGCAGCAACGTCGGGTGCGTGTCCCCGTCGGTGCCCGCCTCCGACAGCAGCGCGGCGACGTCGTCGTCCTCGGCGGCTTGGCCCGCGAGATGGGAGTAGAGCGGCGAAATCCCGGCCGCCTCGTGGTCGGCGAACCGCCGCAGCCGTTCCTTCACCGTGCCGACATCAGCCATGCCGGCGCTCCGGCCCGACGATCACCCAAGTTCCGAACCGCACGTCAGAGCCCTCCTCGAAGATCCCCCAGCGATGATGCGAGACAACCCTAGAGGTACCCTTGACCATCGGCGCGCAATGCGTCAACGCGAGCAACACCACGTCGCGTGCAGACCGGCCGAAGGAGGTGAGGAATGCAGATGAGCAGTGACGATAGTCCGCTCAGTACCGCCAGCCCGCTCAGTACGGGCACCGCTTCCTCACGCCGGCCCGAATCGGCCTGACCCTCCGGCGAGCAGCGTCCGGACCGACCACGTCGGCCAGTCGCACCTCCCCTTGCCGCGAGCGGCATGCGCCACGGGTTGCAGGCGGCGAGTCCACTCGCCGTGGCAGCCCTGTTCGCTCCAGCGCGGAAGCGGTCCTGAGCACCCGCCGAGCTCGACCGGTTGAACACCGGCCGGGCGTGGCACCTCAGTGATGATCCGGCGACACTCAGCCTGGAGAAGCCATGCCTGCGATTCCTTCCTTCGGCAACCTGCGGGGCCGTGGCGGCAGAGGCGCCCGTGGGCGCCGCGCCCCGGCGCAGGCCCCGCAGCGCCGGCCGCAGCCGCTGTCGGCGTCCGTCGTCGACTGCGGCGTCTACATCGGTGGCCAGCGCAAGCCCGGCACCTGGACACACGAAGAGGCGGTCAACGAGGTCCGCGGCCGCGACGACGGCTTCGTGTGGATCGGCCTCCACGAGCCGACCGAACCCCAGATCCAGGGCATCGCCGAGACGTTCGGCCTGCACGAGCTGGCCGTCGAGGACGCCGTGCACGCGCACCAGCGGCCGAAGCTCGAGCGCTACGACGACACGCTGTTCATGGTGTTTCGCACCGTGCGCTACGTGGAGCACTCCTCGCCGACGACGGCCAACGAGATCGTCGAGTCCGGCGAGCTCATGGCGTTCCTGGGCAAGGACTTCATCATCACCGTGCGACACGGGAACCACACGGGGCTGGCGCAGTTGCGGCGCGAGCTGGACGCCGATCCGGAGCGGCTGCAGAACGGGCCGGCCGACGTCCTGCACGCGATCGCCGACCACGTCGTCGACCACTTCCTCGACGTCACCGACAAGATCGAGGACGACATCGACGAGATGGAAGCCGAGGTGTTCGCCCCGCGCAGCCGCGTCACGTCGGAGCAGATCTACCTGTTCAAACGTGAGGTGCTGGAGCTGCGGCGTGCGGTCTCGCCGCTGGCGACGCCGCTGCGCAGGCTCTCCGAGGGCTACACCCGGCTGGTGCCCGAGGACGTGCGCTCGTACTTCCGCAACGTGCACGACCACGTCACGACGGTCGCCGAGCGCGTCGAGTCGTTCGACGAGCTGCTGACGACCCTGGTCGACGCCACGCTGGGGAAGATCACGCTGCAGCTCAACTCGGACATGCGCAAGATCACCGCCTGGGCGGCGATCATCGCGGTGCCGACCGCGATCGCGGGCATCTACGGCATGAACTTCGAATACATGCCGGAGCTGAACTTCAAGTTCGGCTATCCGCTGGTGCTCGCGATCATTCTCGGCCTCTGTCTGCTGCTCTATCGAATATTCCGGAAGAACCGCTGGCTCTGAGCACGCGCTCGGGCCGGCACTGAGGGGCACATCCGGGTTCGATCGATCATTCATGGGGAGTTGTCATGATCCGCAAGCTCACCGACCTGAAGTTCTGGGGCGTCATGCTCGGCATCGCCTGGCTCGTCGTGGTCATCGCGTTCATCGCGATGAACCCCGACGCCGCCGCGGTGACCCACTGACGCGGCGGCGCTGACCCAAACGTCGCGCGTGTCCTGCGCCCACCCGTCGCCCGGCCGCCACCCCCTAGCGACGCGCTGACGCGCGGCTACGTCGTCGCGCGTGTCCTGCGCTCAGCCACGCGTGTCCTGCACTCAGAACCGCGTGTGCTGCGCCCGCGTCGGCGTACCCTGTCGCCATGGTGCGAGCACTGGTGGTCGCCGACGAGGTCGACGAGTCACTGTGGTGCGGCCGTGACCTCGACCCGCGGGTCGACGTGGTGCTCGGCGCGGGCGATCTGCCGTTCGGCTACCTCGAGCACCTCGCGAACCTGCTCGACGTGCCGCTGGTGTTCGTGCCGGGGAACCACGACCCGGATCTGACGGGATTCACGCGTCACCGTGGCCTGCCGCTGCGGGGCGGCATCCCGACGGCCTGGCCGGGGCCCGCCGGCGGGATCGACGCCGACGGCCGCGTCGTCACGGCCGCGGGCCTGCGGATCGCAGGGCTCGGCGGATCGGTGCGCTACAACGGTGGGCCGAACCAGTGGTCGCAGCGCGCGCAGGCACGCAGAGCGCGCAGGCTGGTCCGGCGGTGCCGGGGTCGGCCCGTGGACGTCCTGCTGACCCACGCTCCGCCGCGCGGGGTCGGCGACCGCGACGATCCGCCCCACCACGGCTTCGACTGTCTACACGAGACCGTCCGGCGACTGCGGCCGCGGTGGCTGCTGCACGGCCACATCCACCCCTGGGGCGAGGCCGCGGGCGATCGCAGACTGGCGGGCACCACGGTGCGCAACGTCGTGGGCAGCCACGTGCTCGAACTCGGGTCGCTGGTGGGCTCGGCATGAACCGCGACACCGGGTTCCCCCGCGCCGACGCCGAGCACGACTTCCTGCGCGCCCGCAGGCGGCAGGTGCTGTCGCGACTCGCGACCTGGCTGCGCCGCGAACCCGACGACGTGAACATCACGCTGCCGTTCGGCGAGGTGGTCGCCGCGCTCGGCTGGGAGGGGCAGCGCCGCCTCGGCCTGCGTGTGATCAAGCTGGACAGCATCGTCGGCAGTGTCGACCGTGACTCCGACTTCGACCGCCGGTTCCGGCCGACCTCGGGCCGGGTCCGCCAGCGCTGGGAACGCCTCGCGCTGGCCAGTCGCCGCGGCGAGGCGATCCCGCCGATCGAGGTGTACCGCGTGGGCGAACTGCACTTCGTCATCGACGGTCATCACCGGGTGTCCGTGGCGCACGCCCTGGGGCTCGACACGATCGACGCGTTCGTCACCGAGGTCCGCACGAAACTCGACCCGGCCGGCATCCGCCACCGCGGCGACCTCATCGTCAAGGACTACCGGCGGCTGTTCCTCGAACGCGTGCCGCTCACCGGCCAGGCCCGCGCCTCGGTCGTGGTGACCGACCCGTGGGACTACGCGGAACTCGGCGAACACGTCGAGGCGTGGGGGTTCCGGCTGATGCAGGACTCCGGCGTGTTCCTCGACCGGGCGACGATCGCCGCGCGGTGGTACACCGACGAGTACGAACCGGTGGTTCGGATGCTGCGCCAGGCCGAC
Organism: Prauserella sediminis; assembly: GCF_014195435.1. Classification (NCBI taxonomy): domain Bacteria; kingdom Bacillati; phylum Actinomycetota; class Actinomycetes; order Pseudonocardiales; family Pseudonocardiaceae; genus Prauserella; species Prauserella sediminis. The sequence goes on from NZ_JACIBS010000001.1 coordinate 857,711, forward strand.
CTGGTGGGGTCGCGCACCGAGGCCGAGGCGTACCTGTGGGTCGCGGGTGAGCGCTACCGGCTCATCCGGACGCATTCGTGGGACGACGCCGTCATCGAAGCGATCCGCTCCCGGCGCCGCTGACCCCGCAACGGCCGAATCGGCGAAGGTGCGTCCCGGCGGGACACACCTTCGCCGCGTGGGCGGTCCCGGCAGCGGGCCGCCCGCTCAGCCGTCGAAGGTCAGGTTCTTGCCCGACTTCGGGTCGAACAGCTGGAGCCGCTCCGGGTCGAACCAGACCTCCAGCTCCCTGCCCTCGGCAGCGGCCGAGGCCGCGTCGAGCCGGGTCACGATCGTCGACCCGCTGCCGGGCACGTCCGCCGACCCCGCGTCGGCGGCCAGTTCGGCGAGTTCCTCACTGCCGGTCAGCTGCTCGTCGAGGGAGAAGTACGCATACTTCTCCGCGCCCATCGATTCCAGGACGTCCACGGTGGAGCGGAAGGTCGCACCGGCCTCGCGGTGCTTCTCGTCCACGAGCGAGACGTCCTCGAAGTGCTCGGGCCGGATGCCCGCGATCACCTCACGCGGTCCGCCGGCCGCCTCGACGAGCCTGCGCACCCGGTCGGTCAGCACCGTCGTGCCGAGGACGCTCTTGAGCACCCCGTCTTCAAGCGTGCCGGGGACGAAGTTCATCGACGGGGAGCCGATGAACCCGGCGACGAACAGGTTCGCGGGCTGTTCGTAGAGGAACTGGGGCGAACCGATCTGCTGCACGTGACCGCCGCGCAGTACGACGACCCGGTCGCCGAGCGTCATCGCCTCGGTCTGGTCGTGCGTGACGTACACGGTCGTCACGGCGAGCTGCTTCTGCAGCTTCGACACCGACGTGCGCATCTGACCGCGCAGTTTGGCGTCCAGGTTGGACAGCGGTTCGTCCATGAGGAACGCCTTCGGACTGCGAACGATCGCCCTGCCCATCGCGACGCGCTGCCGCTGTCCCCCGGACAGGTTCGCGGGCCTGCGGTCGAGGTGCTGGTTCAGGTCGAGGATCTGCGCCGCCTCCTCGACCTTCTCGTTGACGGTCGCGTCGTCGACCTTCGCCAACCGCAGCGGGAACGCCATGTTCTCCCGCACGCTCATGTGCGGATACAGCGCGTAGGACTGGAACACCATCGCGATGTCGCGGTCCTTCGGCGACTTCTCGTTGGCACGCTGCCCGTCGATCCGCAGTTCGCCGCCCGAGATGTCCTCGAGGCCCGCGATCATGTTCAGCGCGGTGGACTTGCCGCACCCCGACGGGCCGACGAGGATGATGAATTCGCCGTCGGCGATCTCGATGTTCATCTCGGACACGGCTTGCGCCCCGTCGGGATAGCGCTTGGTCACCTTGTCGAGCACGATCTCTGCCATTGCCTTACCCCTTCACGGCACCGGACGTCAGCCCCGCGACGATGCGGCGCTGGAAGAACAACACGAACAGGATGATCGGAATGGTGATCACGACGGCGGCCGCGGAGATCGTCCCCGTCGGATCCTCGAACTGCGAGGCACCCGTGAAGAACGACAGGGCCGCGGGAACGGTTCGCGACGCCTCCGTGGAGGTCAGCGAGATCGCGAACAGGAAGTCGTTCCAGCACAGGATGAACACCAGGATCGCCGTGGTGAACACCCCGGGTGCCGCCAGCGGGGCGATCACCTTCCGGAAGGCCTGCGCCGGGGTGGCGCCGTCCATCTTCGCCGCCTTCTCCAGCTCCCACGGGATCTCGCGGAAGAACGACGAGAGCGTGTAGATCGCCAGCGGCAGCGCGAACGTGATGTACGGCAGGATCAGGCCGGGCCACGTGTCGAAAAGGCCCAGTTCCCGTTCGATGTTGAACAGCGGCGTGACCAGCGAGATCTGCGGGAACATCGCGATCAGCAGCGAAACCCCCACGAGCAGCTTCTTGCCGGGGAACTCCAGCCGGGCGACCGCGTACGCCGCCATCATGCCCAGGATCACCGCGACGAACGTGGCGATGAGGGCGATGCCGATCGAGTTGAACAACGGCCGGATGAACTCCGTGGTCGCGAAGATGTCCTTGTAGTTCTGCAGCGTCCATTCGCGCGGGATGAAATTGCCGTCGGCGATCGTGTCCTTCGACTTCAGCGACAGCGACGCGATCCACAGCACCGGGACGAGCGCGTACACCACGACGATGATGTCGAGCAGCGCCCAGCGCGCCTTGCGGCCTGCCGTGGCCGTCTGCATTGCCATCAGCGCTTACCTCCGTCGTCACTGCCCGGTGCCGCCGTGCCGAAGCCCTTCACGAAGACGAACGCGATCAGCGCCACCGTCAGGAAGATCAGCACCGCCATGGCGGATCCGATACCGAGATTCAGTCCTTTGATGAGGTTGTTGTAGGTCTGCATCGACACCGACGACGTGTCGTTCGACCCGCCGGTGAGCACGAAGATGTTGTCGAAGATCCGGAACGCGTCGAGCGTGCGGAACAGCACCGCCACGAGGATCGCCGGTTTCATCACCGGGAGCATCACCTTGGTGAACCGCTGCCACGCGTTGGCCCCGTCCATCGAGGCAGCCCGCATCAGGTCGTCCGGCACGAGCGCCAGCCCCGCCATCAACAACAGGGCCATGAACGGCGTCGTCTTCCACACCTCGGCCAGGGCGATGATCAGCAGCGACGGCCCGTACTCGGTGAGCGGGGCTCCGCCCTCGGCGAGGAGGTTGGCGAGGTATCCCGTTTCCGGTGTCCAGGCGTAGTACCACGAGAACGCCGCCGCCACGGTCACGATGCCGTACGGGATCAGCGCGACCGTCCGAACCAGCCCGCGGCCGACGAGGGTGCGATGCATGACCAGCGCCAGCGCCATGCCGAGGACGAATTCGATGGCCACCGTGACGACGGTGATCAGCATCGTCGTGCCGAAGGCGGTCCACCAGTACGAGTTCGTCAGGACGGCGATGTAGTTGTCGAATCCGACGAACTCCTGTTCGCCGGGAAAACGCAGGTCGTAGCGCTGCAGCGACAGCCAGATCGAGTAGACGATCGGATACCCGGTGACGGCGAGCATGACGATCGCCGCGGGTGCGCACAGCAGCCAGCCGAGTCTGCGCTCGGCCTTCTTCCCTTCACTGAGCTTGGCCTTCTTCGACTTCGCCTGCGACGCCGCGGAACCCTCGTCCGGGGCGTCGGTGACCGCGTGGCTCATGGGATCACGCCCTTCGAGTCGAGCGCGGCGGTGAGCTCTTCACGGAGACGCTCCGCCGTGCGCTGAGGGTCGATGTCGGACGGCGGTGACAGCACCTTGGCCATCACCGTGGACAGATTCTGGTATGCGGGCGTCAACGGCCGGACCGCCGCGTTCTGCAGGGCTTCCTTGATGGCGCCGCGCATCGGGTACTCGGTCGCCATGCTCGGGTTGCCGGTGGGGTCGGCCGACTTCGACGGGTCGAGCGGCTCGGTGTCGTCGTAGACCGACTCGATGGTCGGCGGCACCCCGTCGGAGAGCGCGGAGAACTTCTGATGCTCCGCACTGCGCAGGCACAGCGCGGCGTCGAACGCAGCGGGCTTGTTCGTCGACGCCGACGAGACGGCCAGGTCGTAGCCGCCGATGGTGCTGCGGCCCGGCTCGCCCTGCTGCACGCTCGGGTACGGCGCCCACTTGAAGTGCTGCAGGGTGTCCGGCTCCTCCGCGGCGTAGGAGGCGTAGACGAACGGCCAGTTGAGCTCGAAGGCACCGCGGCCCTGCTGCATCGCGAGGCGGACCTCGTCCTCCTGCTGGTTCGTCAGCGACGGATCCGTCAACCCGGAGGTGGTGACCTCCTTGAGGATGCGCAACGCCTCGACCGCACCGTCGTCGATGACCACACGCTTGCCGTCATCGGAGAGGATCCGGCCGCCCGCCGACTCCACAATGGAGTTGTAGACCACGACGAGGCCCTCGTACTGGGCGCCCGTGAACAGGATCTGATGCGGCTCGCCCTCACGTTTGAGCCGCTTCGAATCCTCGATCATCTCGTCCCATGTGGACGGCGGTTCCGGTGTGATGCGGTCGTCGTACCAGAGCAGCTGGACGTTGGTGTTCTTCGGCGCGGCCCACAGCTTGCCTTCCCACTTCGCGGTCGCCAGCGGCCCTGGCAGGACGTCGCGCTGTGCCTCCGCCTTGCGGTCGCCGGTCCACTCCTCGACCCAGCCCGCCTCGGCGAACTCCGGAACCCACGTGACGTCGAGCCCCAGCACGTCCATCGTCTCGTCGCCCGCCGCGAGTCTGCGCACCATCTGCTCCCGCTGGCCGTCGGCGTCACGCGGCAGCTTGTGGTAGACGATCCGGTAGCGGCCGTCGGCCTGCTCGTTGCAGTTGTCGACGACCGTCTGGAAGTTGTCCTCGGGTGCGTAGTAGACGTCGATGGTTCTGGTGTCGTCGGTGCCGCACGCGGTGACCAGGCCTGCGCCGGTGACCAGAGCACACGCCAGGCCCGCCGCCCGTGCGGGTGGCCGGTGCCGACGGGGCCGCGTCCGCCGTTTCGCCATTTCCTCCTCCTCCACGTCATACACGCGGATCGGAGGAATCCGCCTCCGCACCGCGTCGTGCATGAGAATCCGGGAAATTCACGGTCCTGCGACCGCTCGATTGATCGATTGGGAAAGGTATTCCCAATGATCACGGAGGGCAAGCGCACTCTGTAACGATTCGGGGCGAAGGCGCGGGCAACTACCGACGAAAGAACTACGCGCGGACGCCGTTCGCGCCCGCGCGTATCGCGATCACCTCAGCTCCGGATGCCCACACTCGTCGGCTCCGGGCCGGTACTCGTCAGCCGTGGGTACCCATGTTCAGCTTCGCGAGCAGATCGCGGCCCTGTTCGGCGTTCCGCGGCTGGCACAGCACGTCGTAACGGCCGGCCACCAGTTGACTCGACGACGAGAAATCCCGCCTGCCGCGAGTCGACGCGTAGCTCACCGCCGCGAACGCGACACCGAATCCGATACCGACGAGGAGTCCGATGAGGATCGGCGCCGCCGCCATGCCCTCGGCGGTGCTGAACATGCTCAGCAACAGGCCGACGAACAGGCCGAACCACGCGCCGGACGCCGCACCGGTGCCGAGCACGCGGCCCCACGACAACCGCCCGATGACGCGTTCCACGAGCATCAGGTCGACCCCGACGATCGTCACGTCACGCACGGCGAAGTCGTTGTCCGCGAGATAATCGACGGCTCGCTGTGCTTCCTCGTAGGTGTTGTACGAACCGATCGGCCACCCGGTCGGCGGCGTGGGCAGCTTCGGCTGTCCGGGCGCCTGACGGCCTGACGACAGTGGACCGGTCACGATCATCACCTGTGCTTTCGACTTCGCTGCGTTGTCAGCACTGTAGGCAGCGGCCCACCTGGCTGGGTACCCGCAGTGGTCCTCGTTCATGCGTGTTCGCCCACCCGGGGAGCACCCGGGCGAAACGGCGAATCCTCCACAACAATACGTACTTTTGGGCCGGGGTGATCACCGGACGCGGCGCGAAAGCCGCGCGGCGCGTGACGCCGGGCCGCGCCACGCCGTGAGGTGATCACCACTGGGCAGTCCGGCCACGGCGCGCATACGCTGGTCCCATGGCGGCCGTCAACCGGGTTTTCGCAGCTCAGCTGGCAGGACTGCCGGTCTTCGGACCCGACGGTGAGTCGATCGGCAAGGCCCGCGACCTCGTCGCGGGCCTCCGGCTGGACCACCAGCCGCCGCGGGTACTGGGACTGGTCGTGGAGGTCTCGACCCGGCGCCGCGTGTTCGTCCCGATGTTGCGCGTCACGGCGATCGAGTCGAACGCCGTCACCCTCGCCACGGGCTCGGTGAACATGCGGCGGTTCCACCAGCGGCCCAACGAGGTCCTCGTGCTCGGCCAGCTCCTCGACGCCCGCGCGCACCTGGCTTCCTCGGGCGCACGGCTCACGGTCGTGGACGCGGCGATGGAACCGACCCGCACCCGCGACTGGGTGCTGGCCAAACTGGCGGTCCGGCAACCGCGGACCGGGCCGTTGAAGCTCACCGGCCGCAGGGGTGGACTGCAGGTGCTGAGCTGGGAGGACGTCTCGGGCCTCGGCCTGGCCGACCTCGGCACCCAGCCGCAGGGCGCGGGCCAGCTGCTGATGCTGTTCGACACGATGCGCGCCGTCGACGTCGCCGCGACATTGCGGGACCTGCCGCTCAAGCGCAGGCACGAGGTCGCCGACGCGATGGACGACGAGAAGCTCGCCGACGTCCTCGAAGAACTGCCGGAGGACGACCAGAAGGAGCTCGTCGACTACCTCGCCGACGAGCGGGCGGCCGACGTGCTCGAAGCGATGAGCCCCGACGACGCCGCCGACCTGCTCGGCGAACTCGGGCCCACCGAGCAGACCCGGCTCCTCGAACTGATGCACCCCGACGAATCCGGGCCGGTGCGCAGGCTGCTGGCCTACTCGTCCGACACCGCGGGCGGGCTGATGACCCCGGAACCGATCGTCCTCGCCCCCGACGCCACCGTCGCCGAGGCGCTCGCCCACATCCGCAACCCCGATCTGACGTCGGCCCTCGCGAGCATGGTGTTCGTGTGCCGCCCGCCACAAGCCACCCCGACGGGCCGCTACATCGGCTGCGTCCACTTCCAGCGGCTGCTGCGCAGGCCGCCCGCGGAACTCGTCGCCTCCGTCGCCGACACGGACCTGCCGCCGCTGCCGCCCGCCGCCCCGCTCGCGGAGCTGACGCGGTATTTCGCCGCCTACAACCTCACGTGCGCACCGGTCGTCGACACCCGCGATCACCTGCTCGGCGCCGTGACCGTCGACGACGTGCTCGACCACCTGCTGCCCGACGGCTGGCGCGAGACCGGCCTGCGCGACCTCGACCCGGCGACCCCGGCGTCCCCCGACAGTCCCGCGGAGAGCGACCATGCCTGAACTGACCAGCCGCAGGCGCCTCGACCAACCCCGGCATTCGCGCCGCTTCGAGCGGTTCACCCCGAATCTGGACTCCGAGTCGTTCGGCAGCACGGCCGAACGCCTGGCCCGCTTCCTCGGTACCGGGCGCTACCTGTTCTGGCAGACGCTGCTCGTCGTCGTGTGGATCACGCTCAACCTCACCGCGGTGACGCTGCGCTGGGACCCGTACCCGTTCATCCTGCTCAACCTGGCCTTCTCGACCCAGGCGGCGTACGCGGCGCCGCTGATCCTGCTCGCACAGAACCGGCAGGACGACCGCGACCGAGTCTCCCTGGAGGAGGACCGGGCACGCGCCGCGCAGACGAAGGCCGACACCGAGTTCCTGGCACGCGAGCTGGCCGCGCTGCGCCTGGCCGTCGGCGAGGTGGCGACCCGGGATTACCTGCGCAGCGAGTTGGACAAGTTACGCGAAGACCTCGACGGGCAGCCACGTAGCATGGGGAGGCAACCGCAGGCCGCCAGCGACAGAAGGTCGGTGCCCGAGCAGTGACCACCACGCAAGAACAGCCCAGTGTCGAGACCGTCCGCACCGCACTGAACTCGGTGCAGGATCCGGAGATCCACAAGCCGATCACCGAGCTCGGCATGGTCAAGGACATCACCGTCGGCGAGGACGGGGTCGTCACCGTCGAGGTGTACCTCACGGTGGCCGGGTGCCCGATGAAGGACACGATCACCAAGGACACCAAGGCCGCCGTGGCCGAACTGCCCGGTGTGACGGAAGTGCGCGTCGAGCTCGACGTCATGAGCGACGAGCAGCGCACCGAGCTGCGCAAGCAGCTCCGCGGGGACGCCGAGGAGCCGGTGATCCCGTTCGCCCAGCCCGGCTCGATGACGCGCGTGTACTGCGTCGCGTCCGGCAAGGGCGGCGTCGGCAAGTCCAGCGTCACCGTCAACCTGGCAGCGTCGATGGCCGAGCGCGGCCTCAAGGTCGGTGTCGTGGACGCCGACATCTACGGCCACTCGGTGCCCCGCATGCTGGGCGCCGACGAGAAGCCCACGAAGGTCGAGTCGATGATCATGCCGCCGCAGGCACACGGCGTGAAGGTCATCTCGATCGGCATGTTCACGCCCGGCAACACCCCGGTCGTGTGGCGCGGGCCGATGCTGCACCGCGCGCTGCAGCAGTTCCTCGCGGACGTCTTCTGGGGCGACCTCGACATCCTGTTGCTCGACCTGCCCCCGGGCACGGGCGACATCGCGATCTCCGTGGCGCAGCTCATCCCGAACGCCGAGATCCTGGTCGTCACCACGCCGCAGCAGGCAGCGGCCGAGGTCGCCGAGCGCGCAGGCGCGATCGCGCTGCAGACGCGCCAGCGCGTGGCGGGCGTGATCGAGAACATGTCGTGGTTCGAGGCCCCGGACGGGTCGAGGATGGAGATCTTCGGATCCGGCGGCGGGCAGACGGTCGCCGACTCGCTGTCGAAGTCCGTCGGCGCCGAGGTGCCGCTGCTCGGCCAGGTGCCGCTGGACCCGCGGTTGCGGGAACAGGGCGACGAGGGGACTCCGCTCGTGCTGTCCGCCCCCGATGCCACCGCCTCCGAGGTCATGCGTGCGGCGGCGGAGAAGCTGTCGGTCCGCGCACGTGGCCTGGCCGGGATGATGCTGAACGTCTCCCCCGCAGGCAGCTGACCCGCGTGTCCTGCGCCCACCCGTCGCCCGGCCACCGCCCCTCACGGACGCGCTGACGCGCGACTGTGCCCGTCCGCGTGTCCTGCACTCGGCCGATGTCGCGGCGGTGACCAGAGCGTGAGCGGTGGTCCCGAGGCCTCCACCCCCAGTGCGAGGGATGCCTCGGGACCACCCGCGCGTGCACGATCCGCGCATGCGCTCCCCCGGTCGGAACACCGCCTGCCGTGGCTGGCCGCACTCCGCAACCGGTGTCACCCACCTGCCGGTCAGGCCCTCGGCCCTGGCCGGTGTCCGGGCACGTAACCGTCGGACACGAGGTTCACGCATCCGACCCGACGAAGGTTGCCGACCGGGCGCAGGACCCGACGAAAGTAGGGGGTCGCGGGCGGCGCCGATCCCGTGACGCGGGGCGCCGGGCTGCTCCGTGGTGGCAGGGCGACGGTGGTCCGGTGACGGAACGAGAGCAGGTGTCACCCGAGCGGATGCGGGCCGCGAGGGCACGGACACAGCGCCCGCGGGGCCGAGTGCGGATCCGACGGGACCGAACGCAGAGATCAGCCCACTGAACGCAGAACTCGCTGGACTGAACGCAGATCTCGCGGGGTTGAGTGCAGATCTCGGCGTGGTGGGAGGTCCGGCACCGGGCGCACGCGGTGCTACGCGTGGCAGGTCAGGTGGCGTCCGGGTCGACCGGCGGCTTCTCCCCCGACTTGAGCGGTTCCTGAGCAGGGCTCGTGGCGGGTGCCGCACCGCTTCCCGCACTGCCCGCGCCGATGCCACCGACACCGCCGTGCGTACCGCCTGCATACGGCGTGGTCTGCGCACCGTCACCACCGACGGGCCGGGTGCCGTTGATGTTGTTCAGGCCGGCCGGGTCGGGGTCGCCGTCGAACAGATGCTGCGTCACGGCGCGCTTGGGGTCGAAGTTACGCAGCCCGCGCAGGTCTTCGATGGGTTTGCGCAGCTCCTCGTACTCCGGGCCCATCTCGTCCTTGAGCTGCTGCCGGGCGCCGGTGGCGAAGTCCCGGACCTTGCGTACGGACCGGCCCATCCAGGCCGCTGCCTCGGGCAGCCGCTCGGGGCCCAGGATGAACAGGGCAGCCACGAGCAGCACGAGGATCTCGGACCAGCCAACGCTCTCGAACACCTGGGAACCTCCGCCTTCCTCGGCCGCTCCGCCAAGCCTACAAGGTCAGTCTGAACCGAGAGTGACATCGACGGTAAGTGCTCGGCCGTCGCGCATGAGCCGCACCGGAACGGTGTCGCCGACCTCGTGTTCGCGGACGGCGACGGTCAGTTCGGCGGCGTTGCGCACCTGCCGCTCGCCGACCTGAGTGATCACATCGCCTTCCTTGATACCCGACTTGGCGGCGGGTCCCTGGCCGCGCACGTTCTGCACCTGGGCACCTTCGGAACTGCCCGCCGACACCGATGCGGCGTTGACGCCGATGTCGGCGTGCTGCACCTTGCCGTCGCTGATCAGGTCCTCGGCGATGCGCATGGCCTGGTCGACGGGGATGGCGAAACCGAGGCCGATGCTGCCGCCCTCGCCTTCGCCGACGGTGCGGATCATCGAGTTGATGCCCACGAGCGCGCCGCGGGAGTCGACGAGCGCACCGCCCGAGTTGCCGGGGTTGATGGCGGCGTCGGTCTGGATGGCGTCGTAGGTGACGTTGGCGTCGCCGTTCTGTCCGGGTGCGGTGACGGGACGATCGACGGCGCTGACGATGCCCTCGGTGACGGTGTTGTCCAGGCCGAACGGCGATCCGACGGCCACGACGCTGTCGCCGGGGGCGATGTCGGACGACTTGCCGACCTGGATGACGACGGGATTGGAGACGTTCACCTTGATGACGGCGAGGTCGGTCTTCGGATCCGTGCCGACGACCTCGGCGCTCGCCCTGGTGCCGTCGGTGAACACGGCGGTGATGTCGGCCTCGTCGGAATCCGCGGCCTGCTTGACGACGTGGTGGTTGGTGAGCACGTAACCGTCGGAGTCGATCATCACGCCGGAGCCGACGCCGCCGTTCTGGCCCGACGTGACCTCCAGGGACACGACCGCGGGCGCCACGCGTTTCGCGATACCGGCGATCGACCCGGCGGGGCGTTCCTTCGCGGCTTCGGCCTCGGCGACGTTGAGTTCGCCGGTGAGTTCGTCGCCCGTGCTGGCGGCTCCCCAGCCGACAAGCCCGCCCGCGGCGCCGATCAGCAGAGCGATCACGGCCAGCGTCGCCAACGCGACGGGTTTGACGCGCCTGCCGAACAGCACCTCAGGCAGGCTCAGCTGCGCGCCCTGGGGTTTTTCGGTGTCGTCGCCGGTCTCGTCGCCGGTGACGGCGGGCCTGCCGAGGACGGCGGCCGCGCCCGGATCCCGCCATGGATCCTCCTCCGACGCCCACAATGGGTCCTCGTCCTCATCACCCGCGCCGGTGGCGGTGTTCTTGGCGGTGCCGTCACTGCCGTCGGGACGCTGCAACACGACGTCGCGAGCGCCGGCGGGCCGGCCGAACGCCTGGGCCAGCGATTCCGGTGTCGGCGGTGCCAGCACGGGGCCGCTCCCGTTGCCGGCCGCGTTGCCGTTACCCGTGGCCGTGCCCGGGCGGGACAGCTCGTCGAACGAGCCCTCCACACCGCGCGGCCTGCCGAACGCCGAGGCGGCCGCCGGGTCCACGGACGGGCGCGCGAGGGGACGCGGCCGGAGCCGTGGCTCGTCCCCCTCGTGGGACGGGCCCTCGTGGGACGGGTTCGGTGGCTGGCTCATCTTCCCCCGGCATCCGGTTCGTCGCGTGCTCGTGCCTCGCAGGGAGAGTACGCGTGCGTGGCGCGCCGTACCCACACACCGTGAGACACCTCGAGATGATCCTGCCGCGAAACCGGTGAAATGAGTGTGGGCCCCTCTGGCCCCGGCCTGCCGGAGCCGGCGCCGGTCAGCGCCCGCTGGAGGCCGGGGTGAGCGCCGGGGCGGTGGCTGCGGCACCGCCGGAGGTCGTGGCCGCCTCGTTCGGGGCCGACGTGGTCACCATCGGTGCGTCACCGGTGGCCGTGCTGCCGGCCGCTGTGGTGCCGGCAGCAGGGTCACCGGACCGCGGAGCCGCGGCCGGTGTCGACGTCGGCGTGCGTGCCCCCGTCGAGTCCGCCGAACCGGCCCCGCCGAACTGCGCACGCAGCACGTTGGTGTTCACCTCACCCCCGCCGGGACGGGGACGCTCGGGATCGGTGGACGTACCGCCGGTGGTCGTCACGAGCGCGAGTGCGCTCAGCACTAGCCCGGACACGACGACGCCCGCCCCCTGCGCGGCACGGCGCCTGCCTCCACCGGTTCCGCCGCCGAGCACGGCGTCGGACTGTCCCAGCGGTGTCGAACCGCCGAGGGGTGCCGAACCACCGCCGAGCGGCTCCGCCCCGCCGACGGAACGCCTGCGCAGGCCGGCCACCCGTTCGGGTCGCTGCACGGCGACGAGCTGGCCGTCCTCGGTGACCGCGAGGTTGTCCGGCGTCTCGTCGAGTTCGGTGTCCTGGGGAATGGACCGCAGGCTGGCCAGGAAGCCCGCCGACATCGACGGTTCGTCGGCATCACGCACGGCCGACCGCGCCTGGCGTTGGGCCTCGACGTCCGCTGCGCACCACGGGCAGTGCGCGAGGTGTTCGGCGGCGCGTTCGGTGGCGCCCGTCGAGAGTTCGTTGTCGACGAACGCCACGACCGCGTCCGGCAGCAGGTGCGACTCGGGAAGGCCGAACCCGCCGGACCCGTGGTGACGGCTCATCCCAGCGCCTCCCGCTCACGTGTGGCGGCCGCCCGCTCGAGCGACGCCTTCAGTGCCTGACGGCCACGGTGGATCCTGCTGCGCACGGTCCCGAGCTTAACGCCGAGGGTCGCGCCGATCTCCTCGTACGACAGTCCTTCGACGTCGCACAGCACGACGGCGGCGCGGAACTCGGGCGGCAGCTCGGCCAGCGCGGTCTGCAGATCGGGGTCGAGGTGCGTCTCGGAGAAGACCTGTTCCGGACTCGGATCGTCGCCGACGATGCGGTCGGTGTCCTCGGGCAGGCCCTCCATACGCACGCGCGAACGGCGGCGGGCCATGTCGAGGAACAGGTTCGTCGTGATGCGGTGCAGCCAGCCCTCGAACGTGCCGGGCTTGTACGACGCGAGGGAGCGGAACACGCGGATGAAGGTCTCCTGCGTGAGATCCTCGGCGTCGTGGGCGTTACCGGAGAGCCGGTAGGCCAGCCGGTAGACGCGGTCGGCGTGTTCGCGGACGACCTCGTCCCACGTCGGCGGGGTCCAGGTCGCGGCGACATCGCCGGGCGACGCGGCAGGCGCCGACGTCACGTTCCCGGTTGCGTCCGAAGCGGTGGCCGCGGGCGCGTTGTCACCGCCGACCCGCTCGGCGACCGCCGCCGCGCTCGGCTGCTCCTGCGTGGGTTGCGTCGTGCTGCTCTGCGACAGCTGAGGCACCTCCATCGGCCTGATCCCCTTCGTTAGCCGTTCAACGTCCGGCGTGATCCCCATGTTCCCGCCGGACCTGTATTTCCCCCGTGAGTCGAGCTCCGAGGGCCGCCCGTCTTCCGCCGAGCGGTTCGGTCGTGGCCGCCACTTCCTGTGGATGAGACGTAGTCTTGCCGGTTTCCTTACGGATTCGATGAGGTGCGGCTGAGAATGACCTGAGAACCTGGCCGGTCGCCGATGGCGGCCGGGTGGCGCCGTGGTGGTCGGGCCTGCTCAGGGGGCACGCTAACCTTTCGCGCGTGACCTCGGAGACCGATCCCACTGCGGCGCTCGCCGATGCCGTCAGCGGGTTCGTCGACGGCTTCGCAGCCGAAGACGACGTGATCAGCCGAGCTCGCGAACGCGCCCGCGAGCTCGGCTGCCCCGCGGTGTCGCCCGCGACGGGCGCCGCGCTCGGATTGCTGGCCACGACGGTGCAGGCGAGGTCGGTCGTCGAGATCGGAACCGGCGTCGGGGTCAGCGGGCTGCACCTACTGCGGGCCATGGCGCCCGACGGGGTCCTGACGACCATCGACTGGGAACCGGAGTTCCACCGGACCGCGCGCCGCGTGTTCACCTCGGCGGGCTACCCGTCCGGCCGGGTGCGCACCATCACGGGCCGGGCTCTCGACGTGCTCACGCGGCTCACCTCGGGTGGCTACGACCTGGTGTTCGCCGACGCCACGCTCGTCGAGTACCCCGGCTACTTCGACCAGGGGGTGCAGCTGCTGCGGCCCGGCGGGGTGATCGTGCTCCACAACGTGCTCGCCGACGTGCACATCGGCGACCACGGCAGGCGTAACCCGGAACTGCTCGCGCTCCGCGAGGTCGCCAGGACGATGCGCGACGACGACCGCCTCCGCCCTGCCGTGCTGCCCCTGGGCGGCGGGCTGCTCGCGGCCGCCGTCGTCGGCCCCTCGACCTGACCCCGGCCGCTCCGCCACGTGCCCCGGAGGTGCCCTTCGGGGCGTCGGACTCAGCGGCCGGCGGACAGGATCGCGAGGATGCCGACCGTGAGCGCGCCCGCGACCGCTGCGACGAGCCCGCCCCACCCGGCGTGGCCGTACAGGACCGCGCCCGCCGCTCCCCCGACGCTGCTGCCGAGGTAGTAGCAGGCGTTGTAGAGCCCGCCTGCCTGCCCACGTCCCGCGGCGGGGGCGTCGGCGGCCGCCCACCCGCTGGCGACCGAGTGTGCGGTGAAGAAGCCCAGCGTGAGCACGACGAAACCGGCCGCGACCAGCGGCACCGAGTCCGGCAGAGTCAGCGCCGCACCGGCGATCGTCAGGATCAGCCCTGCGCACGCGGTTGACCGGCGCCCGAACCGCGCGACCAGCCGTCCCGCCCTGCTCGAGGCGACCGCGCCGCCCGCGTAGGCGAGGAAGACCAACGAGGCGGTCGCGGGGTGCAGGCCCAGGTCGCCGGTGAGCCGGAACCCGGCGACGTTGTACAGCGCGACGAACGAACCCATCGCGACCATGGCGACGACGTACTGGGCGAGCAGCACGCGGTCGGATGCGGCCGCGACCAGGCCGCGACCGACGTCGGCGAGCCGGGGCCGCGTGGCACGACGGGGCAGTCCGGGCAGCGTGGTCGCGGTGATCAGCGCACACACCAGGCCGATTCCACCGACGACGGCCAGCGCGCCGTGCCAGCCGAGTGCGTCCGTGGTGAACCCGACGCTGAGCCGTCCCGACAGCCCGCCGAGCGTGTTGCCGGCGACCATCGCGCCGACGGCCCCTGCCACGCCTGCCGCCCCGAGACGTTCGGCCAGGTAGGCGGCTGCCACCCCGGGGAAACCCGCGATGGCCACGCCCTGCAGCACGCGCATCACCAGCAGCGCGTCGAACGTCGGCGCGAGCGGAAGCAACAGCCCGAGGACCGCGGAGACCAGCACCGACGCCACGATCACGGGTTTGCGGCCGACGATCTCCGACAGCACCGCGAGCGGCAGCACGGCGACCGCCAGCGCACCGGTCGCGACACTGATCGCCAGCGACGCGCGGCCGGGGTCGAGCGCATACTGCTCGGCGAGTTGCGGCAGCAGCGGCTGCGGCGCGTAGAGCAGGGCGAACGAGCACAGCCCTGCCGCGGTCACCGCCAGGGTCACGCGGCGGACCGGGACCGCGGTTGCGGTGATCGGCGGGCCGGATCCGGCCGGTGCGGACGTACGAACGGACATGGTTTCTGACGCTAAGTATCCGCCGACCGATACGTCCAATGCAGATATGGTCCACAATCGATGCTGTGGTGCATGAATCCGAGGATGCGCGGGTCACGGCCGAGCTGGCACCGCACGTGGCGCTGCTGCGGGTGCTCAAGGTCACCGGGAACCTCACCCGCGCGGCCGCCGAACTGGGCGTGCCCCAGCCCACGGCGAGCAGACGACTCGCGGCGCTGACCGGCTTGCTGGGCACACCGGTGACCGAACCGGACGGCCGCGGCATCCGCCTCACCCGTGCGGGCACGCTGCTCGCCGACGCCGCCGAACGGGCAGCGGCCGAGCTGGCCCACGGCGTGCGCAGGCTGCGGGAGGAGGTCGACCCGGAACGCGGGCACATCACGCTCGGCTTCCTGCACCTGCTCGGGCGATCCCTCGTCCCCGGACTGGTGAGCGAGTTCCGCCGAACCCGCCCGCACACCCGCTTCACGCTGGTCCAGGGTTCCCGCCAGGACATCGTCGACAGGCTCGGCTCTGGCGAACTCGACCTCGCGCTGGTCGCGCCGCCCGCCGACGGTCCCGGCCTCGACTCGCTGCCGCTGACCGAACAGGAACTGTTCGTCGCCCTACCGCAGGGACACCGGCTCGCCGGCAGCTCCCACGTACGCCTCGGCGAGCTCGAACGCGAGGTGTTCGTGATGCTCGAGCACGGCTACGGCCTCCGGCAGATCACCGACGACCTCTGCGCGCAGGCGGGGTTCGAGCCGGTCGTCGCGTTCGAGGGGCAGGAATCGGAGACCGTACGCGGGCTCGTGGCCTCGGGACTGGGTGTGACGCTGCTGCCGAAGTTCGAACCGGGCACCCCGGCCGGCGTGGTCGAAGTGCCGCTGCGACCGCGGGTGACCAGGACCGTCGGGCTTTCCTGGCACGGCGACCGGCCGCTGCCACCGGTCGTGGCGGCGTTCCGCGACCATGTGCGCGCCCGCGCGCCCCTGCCGCCCGCCTCGACGGGCGACGCGGACCGGGGAATCGCTCAGCGGTAACGAGCTCAGCGGTAGGGGCTCAGCTGTACGACGCGGCGAGCTCGACGAGCGTGCGCGCACCGAAACCGGTGCCGCCGGGCACCACCTCGTCGTAGGTTTTCTCGGCCCGCGCGGGCCCCGCGATGTCGAGGTGTGCCCACGGCAGTCCGCCCGCGAACTCACGCAGGAACAGCGCCGCCGTCACCCCGCCGGGCCCGGGAGCGGCCTGCTTGACGTCCGCGATCTCACTGCGCACGTCGCCCATGTGGTCCTCGAGCAGCGGCATCCGCCACCACTGCTCGCCCGCCCGATCCCCTGCGGCGCACACGCTCTCGGCGAGGGCGTCGTCGGTGGCGAACACACCGCCGGTGCGCAGGCCCAGCGCGACCTTCATGGCGCCGGTGAGTGTCGCGACGTCGACCACCGCGTCGGGACGGAACCGCTGGATGCCGTAGCCGAGCGCGTCGGCGAGCACCATGCGGCCCTCGGCGTCGGTGTTGCCGACCTCGCTGGTGCGGCCGCCGTAGTGGCGCACGATGTCGCCGGGCCGGTAGGCCGAGCCGGAGACGTGGTTCTCGGCCGCGGGCACGAGCGCGGTGACCTTCACCGGCAGGCGCAGCGCGGCGATCGCGCGCATGGCGGCGATGACGGCACCGCCCGCGGCCATGTCCGTGCGCATCAGGTGCATGCCCGCGGCGGGCTTGATGGAGATGCCGCCGGTGTCGAACGTGATCCCCTTGCCGACCAGCAGCAGGTGCGACGTCGCGCCACGCGGCCGGTAGGCGAGTTCGATGAGCCGGGGCGGACTGGCCGAGCCGCCGCCGACGGCGAGCATCCCGCCGAACGCCTGCTCGGCGAGCCACGTCTCGTCGCGGATGGTCGCGGTCAGCCCGCGGGTCTGCTCGGCGACCCGAGCGGCCACGTCGGCCAGCCAGGCGGGATTCTTGACGTTGGAGGGGGCGTTGGCCAGGTCCCGTGCGAGCGCGGACGCCGCGGCCACCTCGCGGGCGCGGGCAACGGCCGCGGTCAGCTCCTCGTCGGGCTCGCCGTCGAACCGCACCGCGGTGACGGCCGGCTTCGGCTTCTCCCCTGTCACGCGGAACCGGTAGCCGCCCAGCACGACCCCCGTCGTGAACGCGGCGGCCTGCTCGGCGTCGACACCCGCGGGCAGCTGCACCGCCACCTGGGAGGGCACGCGCCTGCCTGCGTCGGACTCCGCCTCGGCCAGCGCGTGCGCCGCGCGCACCAGCGCCGCTCCCGCGGAGCGGTACCGCGCGGGCTCCCCGTCACCGACGCCCACGAACCACGTCGGCATCGGCGCCCCGTCACCGACCGACTCGGCCGCGGAGGACGGTGCGGTGGAGGACGCTGCGGTGGAGGACGCTGCGGTGGAGGACGGTGCGGTGGAGGACGCTGTACCGGAGGACATTGCACCCGAGGACGCTGCGCCAGCGGACCGGGCGCCGGAGGGCCGGGCGGTGAGGGCCGTCACCGGGACGTCGACGACCTCGCCCGCCTTGCCCGTGACGTGCAGGTCCGCCGCCAGGTCGGCGTGCGGGTAACCGGCCTCGGTCAGGGCGTCGGGACCGGCGTGGACGACGGCGAGCCGTTCACCTTGCCGGGCGGCACCGCCTGCCTCGACCTCGACGATCGGACTCGGTACGGGCGGCAGGACGGCACGCGCCATGTGAGACCCTCCAGGCACAAGAAGATCAGCCGGTCGGGCTACGTAACTGCCCGACCGGCGGTGGGGACTACGGGGAACGACGGACTAGCTCGTGGCCTCCTGAAGGGCCGCGCCGAGGTCCTTGGCCTCCTCGGCCGTCAGCTCGACGACGAGGCGCCCGCCGCCTTCCAGCGGTACACGCATCACGAGGCCCCGTCCCTCCTTAGCAACCTCGAGGGGACCATCTCCGGTCCGGGGCTTCATGGCCGCCATAGCGTGCTCCCTCCATCTTCAGCCAGCACCCGGCTCGCGTTCGTGTCATAAGCCGGGTCAAGCACCTCACCCACCATTGTCCCCCATCGGCCGTTGGCGGCGAACGCCGGACCGATCTTAGCGCCGGAGCATAGGCGCTGGTATGCGCTTCACAGGACTGACAGACTCGCGGCCGAGACAACGATTCGGAGGGCTTTCCCGTGACGACAGACGACGTCCTGCAGGTGACCGACAGTGGGGACCCCGCCGGGGTGCGGACGCTGACACTCAATCGTCCCGAGGCGTACAACGCGCTGACGGTCGAGCTGAAGGAGCGCCTGCTGACCGCGCTGCGTGAGGCGGCGGCCGACGACGGGGTTCGCGCGGTCGTGCTCACCGGGGCGGGTAAGGCGTTCTGCGCAGGCCAGGATCTGAAGGAGCACGTCGGCCTGCTGCGGTCCGGCGACGACGCACCGCTGCGCACGGTGGCCGAGCACTACAACCCGCTCATCGAGGCGATCACCGGCATGGCCAAGCCCGTGATCGCCGGGGTGAACGGGTCGGCCGCGGGCGCGGGCGCCGCGCTGGCGTACGCGTCGGATCTGCGAATCGCGGCCGGGTCGGCGAGCTTCCTCATGGCGTTCGCGGGCGTCGGGCTCGGACCCGACAGCGGCGCGTCGTGGACGCTGCAGCGCCTCGTCGGGTACGGCCGCGCGATGGAGCTGATGATGCTCGCGCGCAAGGTCGACTCCACGGAGGCGTTGCGCATCGGCATGGTCGGCGAGGTCGTCGCCGACGACGAACTGGCCAGCCGGGTCCACGAGGTCGCCCTGAAACTGGCGGCGGGTCCGACGGTGGCCTACTCGAAGATCAAGTCGACGCTGGCCACGGCGGCCGAGGGCACGCTCGCCGATGCGCTGGCTGCCGAGGACGCGGCGCAGACCGTGCTCGGCAGCACCGCCGACCACGCCGAGGCCGTCGACGCGTTCGTCAACAAGCGCAAGCCGGTGTTCACCGGGAAGTAGCCGGGGTCGACACCCGAGGCCCACTCACCGGCCGGGCGCCCCGGATTCCTGCGAAACGGGGCGCCCGGTACCCACCCGCCGTGTTGCGGGTTCCGGGGCCCGTGTTGCGGGCTCCGGGTCGGTGGCCGGGTGTCGACGTGCCGGTTCCGACGTGGCGCCGGCCACGGGTCACACCGCGCGGTGGCAGCCGGCGACGTGGTCGTCGACCATGCCTGTGGCCTGCATCATCGCGTAGCAGGTCGTCGGCCCGACGAACGTGAACCCGCGCTTCTTCAGCGTCTTGGCCATCGCCGTCGACTCGGGCGTCACCGCGGGCACGTCGGCCATCGACGCCGGGCGGTCGTGGCGGTCCGGTGCGAACGACCACAGCAGGTCGTCCAGCGGGGTGTCCAACTCGGCGATCGCGCGGGCGTTGCCGATCGTGGCGTGGACCTTCGCGCGGTTGCGGACGATGCGCGCGTCGGCGAGCAGCCGCGCGACGTCGTCGTCGGTGAACGCCGCCACGGCACCGGGGTCGAACCCGGCGAACGCGCTGCGGAACGCCTCCCGCTTGCGCAGGATCGTCAGCCACGACAGGCCGGACTGGAACGCCTCCAGCGACAGCCGTTCGAACAGCGCCGTCTCGCCGCGCAGCGGGACGCCCCATTCCGTGTCGTGGTACTCGGCGTAGTCGGACGCGGTGTTGCCCCACGCACAGCGGGCCACGCCGTCGGGACCGGTCAGCTCCTCGACGCCGGCCGCGGGCAGTTCGGTCTCGCCCGCCGTCACCGCGATGCCCTGTTCATGTCCTGCCCCGCGGAGCCGGGATCCTCGGCGGCCCCCTGATGTTCGGGGCCGCCGGAGCGTTCGGGGCCGCTGGAGCGTTCGGGGCTGCCGGAGCGTTCGCCACGGGCGGCCCGCGCGTCGAGTTCGGTCTCCAGGTCGGCGATCCGCGCGCGCAGGCCGTCGATCTCACCGCCGAGCCGTGCGATCACCCAGTCCACCTCGGACATCTTGTAGCCGCGGGCGGTGAGCTGGAACTTCACCGCCGCCACGTCGTCGCCGGTGATGTCCTCGGCGGGCAGCCTCGTCGGCGAAGCCCCCTGCGCCAGCGGTGCGAGCTGCTCACCGCGGCCGAACACGAGCGCCGCGAGCAGGAACACGACCGCCGCCACGAGCAACATGACGAGCAGATAGATGAGCGCGGTGGTCACACGCCGATCGTGGCACAGGCCTCCATTGCGCGCGCGGACCTCACGTCGCCTTGCCGCGTCGTGCGATGCTTGAGGGGTGCTGCACCTGCTGATCCGCCGCGGAGTCGCCCCTCTGGCCAGGATGCTGTGGCGACCGGACGTCCGCGGCACCGAGAACGTGCCCTCCGACGGGCCGGTGATCTTCGCGTCCAACCACCGCTCGGCGATCGACACGGCCGTGATCCCGTTCGTCGCGCCGCGGCCCGTGGCCTTCCTCGGTAAGGCCGAGTACTTCCAGGGCGCGAGCCCGAAGGACCGGCTACGCGCGGCGTTCCTTTCGGCACTGGGGTACGTGCCGGTCGAGCGCGGCAACGCGGCAGCGGGGCTCGCGGCACTGGGCGCGGCGCAGAAGGTGCTCGACTCGGGCGGTGCGTTCGGTATCTACCCGGAGGGCACGCGCTCGCTGGACGGCAAGCTGCACCGCGGGCACACCGGCGTGGCCGCGCTGGCGCTCGCCACCCGCGCGCCCGTGGTGCCGGTCGCGCTGTCCGGCACCGAGGGCCTGTTGCCGGTCGGCAAGAAGATCCCCCGCCTCGCGAACGTCACGGTGCGGTTCGGCGAACCACTCGACTTCTCGCGCTACGACGGCCTCGCCGCGTCGCCGCCGATCCGGCGTGCCGTCACCGACGAGGTCATGTACGCGATCCTCGAACTGTCCGGCCAGGAGTACGTCGACGCCTATCACAAGCGCCCCGAGGGCGACGCCGCCTGAGCGACACCGCGTGTCCTGCACTCGGCACCGTGTGTCCTGCACTCAGCACCGCGTGTCCTGCGCTCAGCACCGCGTGTCCTGCACTCGACCGCCGGGCGACGGCGCCGTCGCGCGGCGGTCGACTCAGGGTTTGCAGAACCGGAAACCGTGTCGACACCCAATAACTCGACCGGCGAATCGATGTTCGCCCGTGAGACTCGATCTTCGCCCGTGAAACCGGGGGATCGCAGGACCGGTTCCCTACCATCGCGATGATCGAGCTCACCACGGACAATGCCGCTGTGACGCGACCTCATCCCGTTCCAGTTGTCTACAAGGGACGGACAACGGACGAACCGCGGATGGCCACAACGGACATTGTCACCGAATTCGGCGCTGTCGAACAATCACTGCGATGCGCCGAGCAGGATTCGTGGACCGCACGCCGCGGGAATCCGACGGGAGAACCGCCGACTCAGCCGTCCCACTTGTCGACCACGACGGCTTCGTGCCGCGAGAACGCCTCGAGCAGCTTCTCCGGGTCGGAGTCGAGCCGCACCAGCTCGCGACTCGAGGTGCCCAGGAATCCGGAATCCACCATGTGGTCGACGAATTCGCCGAGCTTGGCGTAGTACCCGGCCACGTCGACGATGCCGACCGGCTTCGTGTGCAGGCCGAGCTGGGCCCAGGTCCAGATCTCGAACAGCTCCTCGAGCGTGCCGATGCCGCCGGGCAGCGCGAGGAACGCGTCCGACAGCGAGGCCATCGTGGCCTTCCGCTCGTGCATGTCCTCGACGATCCTCAGCTCGGTGACGCCGCGGTGGGCCACCTCGGCCCGCACGAGGTGCTCCGGGATCACACCGATCACCTCGCCGCCCGCCTCGAGCGCCGCGTCGGCCACCGTGCCCATCAGGCCGACGTCACCGCCGCCGTAGACGACGCCGATGTCCCGGCCGGCCAGCAACTTCCCGATCGAGGCCGCCACCTCGGTGTACACCGGGTCGCCGCCCGCCGACGAGCCACAGAAGACGCAGATCCGCCTCAGCACTAGTGCGTGTCCTCCCAAGCCTGGTACGACTCCTGCACGACCTTCACCGCGTCGTCGACGTCGTCGGTGAGGTACAGCAGGTCGGCGTCGTGCTCGCCGATCTTCCCGTTGTCGAGCACCGTGTCGCGGATCCAGTTGTACAGCCCGCCCCAGTACTCGGTACCGAACAGCACCACGGGGAACTTGGTCACCTTCTTCGTCTGCACGAGCGTCAGCGCTTCGAACAGCTCGTCCAGCGTGCCGAACCCACCCGGCAGGCAGATGAACGCCTGCGAGTACTTGATGAACATCGTCTTGCGGGCGAAGAAGTACCGGAAGTTCACGCCCAGGTCGACCCACGGATTCAGGCCCTGCTCGAACGGCAGCTCGATGCCGAGACCGATCGACAGCCCGCCGGCCTCGGAGGCGCCCCGATTGACGGCTTCCATCGCACCCGGACCGCCACCGGTGATCGCGGCGAACCCGCAACGGGCCAGTTGCGCACCGATCTCCACGCCCGCGGCGTACTCGGGGGATTCGCGGTCCGTGCGCGCCGAGCCGAACACGGTCACGGCCCGCGGCACCTCGGCGAGCGCGCCGAAACCCTCGACGAACTCCGCCTGGATCCGCAGCACCCGCCACGGGTCGGTGTGCACCCAGTCGCTCGGCCCGCGCGAGTCGAGCAGGCGCTGGTCGGTGGTCGAACCAGGGCCGGTCTTCTGCTCGCGGCGCAGCACGATCGGCCCGCGGAACGCTTCGGACGGGTATTCGTTCTCGCCCGGGTCACCGGGGTTGTTCACGACGTCGGTCACCCCTCAAAGCCTACGAGGCGCCGCGGGTGCGCTGGTGTTCGGGCGAGCCGCTCGTCAGCCGCCGGTGAGGAACCGCCGCAGCACGTCGGCGTGCCGTGTGATGTCGGCGACGGCGACCTGTTCGGCCTGTGTGTGCGCGAACGTCGGGTCGCCGGGGCCGAAGTTGACCGCGGGCATGCCGAGTGCGGAGAACCGGGCGACGTCGGTCCAGCCGAGCTTGGCGGTCGCCGTGCCGCCGGCCGCCGCGACGAGTTCCTTCGCCGCCGGCTCCGACAGCCCGGGCCGCGCGCTCGGTGAGACGTCGACGACCGTCACCTCGTAGCCCTCGAACACCTCGCGCAGGTGCGCTTCGGCCTCCTCGGTGGTGCGGTCCGGGGCGAACCGGTGGTTGACGCCCAGCACCGCGGCGTCCGGCACGACGTTGCCCGCCACGCCGCCGCCGACCCGCACGGCCTGCAGACCCTCGCGATAGGTCAGCCCGTCGATGTCGACCACCCGCGGTTCGTACCGTTCGAGCCTGCGCAGCGGTTCGCCGAGCGCGTGAATGGCGTTGACGCCCATCCAGGCACGCGCGGTGTGCGCCCGCTCGCCCGAGGTCGTCACGTCGACCCGCATCGTGCCCTGGCAACCCGCCTCGATCGACGCGTTCGACGGCTCCCCCACGATCGCGAGGTCTCCGCGCAGCCACTCGGGCGCCTCCCGCTGGATGCGGCCGAGGCCGTTGCGGCTGGCGTCGATCTCCTCGCAGTCGTAGAAGACGAACGTGATGTCGCGCTCCGGTTCGGTGAGCGTCGCAGCCAGGTGCAGGAACACCGCGTCGCCGCCCTTCATGTCGACCGTGCCGAGGCCGTACATGGTCGTGCCGTCGTCGCTGCGGCGGCTGGGCAGGTTCGCGTTCTCGGGCACCGTGTCCAGGTGGCCCGCCAGCACGACCCGGGACGGCCTGCCCAGGTTCGTCCTGGCCAACACTGCATCGCCGTTCCGGACGACCTCGAGGTGCGGCGCCTGACTGCGCAGCGCCGCCTCGACCGCGTCCGCGATCGTCTGCTCGTGGGTGGATTCGGACGGGATGTCCACCAGAGCGGCGGTCAGGTCGACGGGGTCGGCGTGCAGATCGAGCGTGGCCATGGTGAGCACACTAGTCGTGCGGCGTACGTCGCCGACGGCGTGGCGGCCGTGGGCGACCGGCGGAAGCGACGGCACGGGTGGCGGCGGTCACATGCGGGAGATGCGTACGGTGAACACGTGCGTATCCGGACATTGCTCGTGGCCGTGGCAGGCGTACTCGTGGTGCTGGCATCGGCGTGTTCCCGCGAGGCCGGTCCGATGCCGAGCGGAGGCGGCGGCGAGGATCCCGGGCCCGCGGCCCTGGCGACGAAGGTGCGGGCGCTGACCGAGGACGTCTGCTACCGCTCGCCCGCCGACATCGAACCGACGGCGTGCGAGAAGTACGTCACCCAGCTGGGCAGCATCGCCGGCTCGGCGCGGGACGTCGCGCGGGGCGAGCACGGCCGCGAAGACCACGCGGGGCTGACCGAGGCCGCGAAGACCCTCGACGAGGCCCTGTCGACGTACAACAGCGCGCAGTGCGGGCGCAGCGCGGGCGGCAGCACCGACGACGAGGCGTGCACGCAGACGTTGCAGGACATCGCCAGCGCCCTCGGAGACGTGCAGTCCGAGATGCAGAGCCTGCCCGAGGTGTCCGGGCAGGGCGGCTGACGTGCGGGTTACCGTTACGGCGTGAGTGAGCAGACCCCTGATCCCGAAACGACCGGCGCGAGCGGCGTCGGCCTGGCCACCGTCACGGCGTCCGGCACGGTGCTGGACACGTGGTTCCCGCACCCGCGGCTGACCGAACCCGCCGCCGAGTCCGGCACGGTACGGCTGTCGACCGAGGAGGCCGCGGAGTCGCTCGGCCCCGAGGTCGCCTCGCTGTTGGGCACGGACGACGCCCGGGGCGTCGAAGTCGTGGCCGTGCGCACCACGGCGGCGAACCTCGCGACGGCCCCCGTCGACGGGCACGACGTCTACCTGCGCCTGCACCTGCTCTCCCACCGGCTCGTGCGGCCGCACGGGGTGAGCCTGGACGGGCAGTTCGGCTTCCTGTCCAATGTGGTGTGGACCAATCACGGGCCGTGCCCGGTGGAGGGCTTCGAGGCGACGCGCATGCGCTTGCGCGCACGTGGCCCGGTGACCGTGTACAGCGTCGACAAGTTCCCGCGCATGGTCGACTACGTGACGCCGAGCGGCGTGCGGATCGGTGACGCCGACCGTGTGCGCCTCGGCGCGCACCTCGCCAGCGGCACGACCGTGATGCACGAGGGCTTCGTGAACTTCAACGCCGGCACGCTCGGTGCGTCGATGGTCGAGGGCCGCATCTCGGCGGGTGTCGTCGTGGGCGACGGCTCCGACGTCGGCGGCGGCGCGTCGATCATGGGCACGCTGTCCGGCGGTGGCAAGGAGGTCATCTCCATCGGTGAGCGCTGCCTGCTGGGCGCCAACGGCGGCGTGGGCATCTCGCTCGGGGACGACTCGGTGGTGGAAGCGGGCCTGTACGTCACGGCGGGCACGAAGGTGCTCGTCGACGGCAAGGCCGTGAAGGCAGGCGAGCTGTCGGGCATCTCGAACGTGCTGTTCCGCCGCAACTCGGCCACCGGCGCCGTCGAAGTGGTGCCGCGCAACGGCACGGGCATCGAACTCAACGAGGCTCTGCACGCCAACGACTGACCGGAACCGCGAACGAGGACGCCGCCGGGCTTGCGAGCCCGGCGGCGTTGTCGTTTCCGCGCGTGTCCCCGGAAACGACAACACGGTCACCGGAAAGCGCAACACGGGGCCCGGGGGGGGCGCAACAGGGGCGGGCGCGACAGGTGCGCGCTACCCGGCCGCAGCCGGTACGGCGGACTACTCCGAGAGGCGTTTCGCGGCGGTGGCGACGCGTTCGTCGGTGGCGGTCAGGGCGACCCGCACGTGTGAACCGCCGCCGGGGCCGTAGAACGTGCCGGGAGCGACGAGGATGCCGCGCTCGGCGAGCCACGCGACCGTGTCGTCGGCCGATTCGCCCCGCGTGGCCCAGAGGTACAGCCCCGCTTCGGAGTGGTCGATGCGGAAGCCCGCACCGGTCAGTGCCTCGCGCAGCAGCTCACGCCGGGAGAGGTACAGCTCGCGCTGCCGGTCCAGCAGCGCGTCGTCGGCGAGCGCCACGCGCATGGCCTCCTGCACGGGCCGCGGCACGATCATGCCCGCGTGTTTGCGGACGGCCAGCAGGTCGGCGACCAACGCGGGGTCTCCGGTGACGAAGCCGGCGCGGTAGCTCGCGAGGTTGGCCGACTTCGACAGCGAGTGCACCGCGAGCAGCCCCTCGTGGCTGCCGCCGCACACGTCGGGGTGCAGGATCGACACGGGCTCGGCGTCCCAGCCGAGCGCGAGGTAGCACTCGTCGGAGACCACGACGACACCGCGTTCACGGGCCCAGTCGACGACCTTGCGCAGGTGATCGACGCCCAGCACGCGGCCGGTCGGGTTCGACGGGGAGTTCAGCCAGACCATCGCGGGCGTTTCGGGCCCGAGCGCGGTCAGGCTGTCGGCGCGGCGGGCGGCCGCACCGGCGATCAGCGCCCCGACCTCGTACGTCGGGTACGCGAGTTCCGGGATGACGACGACGTCGCCCGCGGCCGCTCCCAGCAGCGTCGGCAGCCATGCGACCAGTTCCTTCGAACCGATCGTGGGCAACACCGAGTCCGGCTCCACACCGGTGACGCCGTGCCTGCGGCTCAGCGCCGCGACGGCCGCTTCCCGCAGCTCCGGCGTGCCGTGCGTGGTCGGATAGCCGGGCAGGTCCGACACGGACGCGAGCGCGTCCCGCACGGCACCGGGCACCGGGTCGACCGGTGTGCCGACCGACAGGTCGACGATGCCGTCCGGGTGCGCTTTCGCCCGTGCGGTGTGTCCGGCCAGCGAGTCCCAGGGGAAGCCGGGCAGCTGGAGCCGGGTCATTCGTGCGACTGCGGCGGCAGGTCCTTGATCCACTGCGGGTCGTGCGAGGTCTTGCCGACCTTGGACGCCCCTCCCGGCGAACCGAGCTCGTCGAAGAAGTCCACGTTCGCCTTGGTGTAGCTGGCCCACTCGTCGGGGACGTCGTCCTCGTAGTAGATCGCTTCCACGGGGCACACCGGCTCGCAGGCACCGCAATCGACGCACTCGTCGGGGTGGATGTAGAGCATCCGGTCGCCCTCGTAGATGCAGTCGACGGGGCATTCGTCGATGCATGCCTTGTCGAGCAAGTCGACGCACGGCTCGGCGATAACGTAGGTCACTGCGTTCTCCTGCTGTTGCTGTGTTCCTTTAGCAGCCTCGGCCGGTCCGCATCATGGCGGCCACCTTCGGACATTACGTGGTGTCGGCAGGCATCCTACGGCCAGGCCACCCTTATCCGGGCGACAACGACGACGTGACGAACAACGCTCACGAGCGTCGCTTACGTCCGGTATCGCGGCGGTCACCGGTGATCACGAACTGTGGTGACGGCTGCTCCTGGGTTTCGGCGCCGGCACTCTCCGTGTCGTCCGGGTTCTCGCCGGTCTCGGGGTCGTCGGTCCTGCGCTGCCCGATGGCGCGGTTGAAGCTGTCGGAGATCTCCTTCGCGAGGTCGGCGTTGTGACGGTCGTCCCTGCGCGAGATATTCATGCCTCTCCTCTCGCCCGTGCGCGGTACCCATGTCGGTGTGATCAGTGCAATGCGCATCGAACGGGCCTGTGCCGACGCGTGGCCGGCCCAGGTCGACGAGCCGCTCGGCGAGTGGCGACTGCGGGCTGCCGGCGGTTTCACCGGCCGTGCCAACAGCGCCCTCGCCGTCGACGATCCCGGCCTGCCCCTGCCCGACGCACTGGCCTCAGTGTGTGACTTCGCCCACCAGCATGCCATCCCTCCGATGTTGCAGGCCGTGCAGAACTCGCCCGTGGAACGTGACCTGCCTCGGTTCGGGTGGCGACCGTGCGAGGACCACGCCGCGGGCAATGACGTCGCGGTGCTGCTCGGCCCGGCCGTCCCGCGGGGCGGCGACCCCCGGGGCGGCGACCCCCGCGGCACCGGGCGACCGCCGACCACCGAGGCCAGGCCGGACGCGGAGCCCGCGGACCACCGCGTCGAGGTACTCGCCGAGCCGCTGCCCGGCTGGTGGGAGCTGACGATCGGCAGGTCCGGGCCCACCGACGCCGAACGGGCCGTCCTCACCGGCGGCGACGCGGTCGGCTACGGGCTGGTGCACGGTCCCGACGGAGCCCGCGCGGCCGTGCGAGGAGCCGTCGCCGACGGGCTGCTGCTCGTCGCGCGCCTCGCCGTGCGCCCTGAGCACCGCAGGCGGGGCCTGGCGCGGGCACTGATGGCCGCGATCGGCACCTGGGGCGGGCGCCACGGCGCCTCCGCGTGCGTGCTCCAGGTCGCCGCCGACAACGCCGGCGCGCTGGCCCTCTACGACCGGCTCGGTTTCCGCGAACACCACCGATATCGCTACTGGGTGCCGTGCGAGGATCGAGCGCTGTAGGGAAGACGAGGGGTCAGGCACAGGCGACGAAAGAGGCAGGGTCGTGAAGGTCGTGGTCGTGGTCGGCGGAGTGGGCGGTGCCCGCTTCCTGCTGGGGGTCAAAGCCGCGCTGGGGCTGCCGCCGACGGGAGAACCGGACGCGGGGTCGGAACACGAGGTCACGGCGCTGGTGAACACCGGCGACGACGTGTGGATGCACGGGCTGCGGATCTGCCCCGACCTCGACACGTGCATGTACACGCTCGGTGGTGGTGTCGACACCGAGCGTGGCTGGGGTCACGCCGACGAGACGTGGTCGGTGAAGGCCGAGCTGGAGGCCTACAACGCGGATCCGACGTGGTTCTCGCTCGGCGACAAGGACATCGCCACACACCTGGTGCGCTCGCGGATGATCCGCGCGGGCTATCCGCTGTCGGCGGTCACCGAGGCGCTGTGCGCCCGTTGGCAGCCCGGCGTGCGGCTGCTGCCGATGTCGGACGACCGGGTGGAGACGCACATCGTCATCGACGACCCCGAGGACGCGACGAAGCGGAAGGCCATCCACTTCCAGGAGTGGTGGGTGCGGCACCGGGCCGAGCCGCCGGCGCATTCGATCGTGCCGGTCGGCGCGGAGGAGGCCGCTCCGGCGCCGGGGGTGCTCGAGGCGATCGCCGAGGCGGACGCGGTGTTGTTCGCGCCGTCCAACCCCGTGGTGTCGATCGGGTCGGTGCTGGCCGTGCCCGGCATCCGTGAGGCACTGCGCAAGACCGAGGCGGGTGTGGTCGGCGTGTCCCCGATCATCGGCGGGAAGGTGCTGCGCGGCATGGGCGACGCGTGCCTGTCCGCGATCGGGGTGGAGACCTCCGCCGAGGCCGTGGGTGCGCACTACGGCTCGCGGCAGACCTCCGACGAGGGCCTGCTCGACGGCTGGCTGGTGCACTCGGGCGAGCGGGTCGACGTGCCGGGCGTCGCGGTGCGCGCGGTGCCGATCATGATGTCCGATGTGGACGCCACAGCGCAGATGGCGCGAGACGCGCTCGAACTGGCCGGGGTGCATTTTGACTGACCACGCGGGCGGGCGCGTCGAGATCCTGCCCGTCGAGGGACTGCCGGAGTTCCGCCCCGGCGACGACCTCACGGGTGCGATCGCCGCCGCCGCGCCCTGGCTGCGCTCGGGCGACGTCGTGGTGGTCACGAGCAAGATCGTGTCCAAGGCGGAGGGCAGGCTGGTCAGGGTGCCGTCCGATCCGGACGAGCGCGACGCCGCCCGGCGCGAGCTGATCGACGCCGAGTCCGAACGCGTCCTGGCGCGGATCGGGCGGACACTCATCACCCAGAACCGCAACGGGATCGTGCAGGCCGCCGCGGGCGTCGACGCGTCCAACGTGAACCTCGACGAGATCGCGCTCCTGCCCTACGACCCGGACGCCTCGGCGCTCGCACTGCGACGCGGCCTGCGCGAGCGTCTCGGGGTCGAGGTCGCCGTGCTCATCACCGACACGATGGGCCGGGCATGGCGCAACGGCCAGACCGACGAGACGATCGGTGCCTCCGGGCTGCGCGTCCTGCACGCCTACGAGGGCGAGGTCGACGACCACGGCAACGAGCTAGCGGTCACCGAGATCGCCGTGGCCGACGAGATCGCCTCGGCCGCCGACCTGGTCAAGGGCAAGCTCGGCGGACTACCGGTCGCGGTGGTGCGCGGCCTGGAGGTCGGCGACGAGCAGTCGACGGCACGCGACCTGGTGCGGCCCGCCGACTACGACCTGTTCCGGCTCGGCACCAACGAGGCGATCGCCCAGGGCAGGCGGGAAGCGGTGCTGACACGGCGGTCGGTGCGCGAGTTCACCGGCGACACCGTGGACCCCGAGGCGCTGCGGCGTGCCGTCGGCGCGGCACTCACGGCGCCCGCACCGCACCACACCCGCCCGGTGCGGTTCGTCCGGCTGCGCGAGACGGGCACGCGGACGAAACTGCTCGAAGCGATGCGCGAGGCGTGGCGCAGCGACCTGACGGCGGACGGCTTCACCGACGAACAGATCGAGAAACGCCTGCAGCGCGGGGACATCCTCTTCGAAGCGCCCGAGGTGATCGTTCCCTTCCTCGTGCCGGACGGCGCCCACACGTATCCCGACGAGCGGCGGGGCGCCTGCGAGAACACGATGTTCACGGTCGCGGGCGGCGCGGCCGTACAGGCCCTGCTGGTCGCGCTGGCCGCCGAGGGACTCGGCTCGTGCTGGATCGGTTCGACCATCTTCGCCGCCGACGTCGTCCACACGAGCCTCGGGATCGACCCGTCGTGGCGGCCGCTGGGCGCCGTCGCCGTCGGACATCCGCCCGAACCGCTCGCCCCGCGCCCACCCCGTGATCTCGACGACGGATACCTGGAGCTGTGAATGGACGCCCTGCACACCGCCGCGACGTCCACACTGGACACCTGGAAACCCGACACGGCCGCCCAGGAATCGCTGCGGCAGGCCTACCTCGGCCTTCTCGCCGCACGCCCGGACGCGTGTGCGCGCTCGTGCGAAGCGGGCCACCTGACGGCGTCGGCGATCGTGCTGGACGCCGCAGGCGAGCACGTCCTGCTGACGTTGCATCCGCGGGTCGGCCGATGGCTGCAGCTCGGCGGGCACTGTGAACCCGAGGACCCGTCGCTGACCGCGGCGGCGCTGCGGGAGGCGACCGAGGAATCGGGCATGTCCGGGCTGACGATCGAGGACGACCCGCTGCGGCTCGACGTCCACCCGATCACCTGCTCACTCGGCGTACCCACACGGCATTTCGACGTGCAGTTCCTCGTGCGTGCACCCGCGGGCGCCGAGCCGGTGGCCAGCGACGAGTCCGACGACCTGCGCTGGTGGCCGGTGCGCGCGCTGCCGCCCGGCACCGAGGACCTCACCGAGCTCGTGGCCGCCGCGCTCGACAGGACGTGACGAGTTTGCCCGCGTCAACCAGGGCATGCGAGGGTTTCCGGCGATGAGCGAGACGGAGCCGCTGGTCGGCGTCGACCCGGAGTCCAAGGTGCCGCCGTACGAACAGGTGCGCACCGAGATCGCCACGAAGATCAACGACGGCGCGCTCGCCGTCGGCACGAAACTGCCCACCGTGCGCAGCCTCGCCGCCGAGGTCGGCATCGCCGCGAACACGATCGCCCGCGCCTACCGCGAACTCGAAGAAGCGGGCCTGATCGAGACCAAGGGCCGTTCGGGCACGTTCGTCGCCGCCACCGGTGACCGCACGCGGATCCGCGCCCGCGATGCCGCCCGGCGGTACGCCGACACGGCACACAAGCTCGGGTTGAGCGACGACGAGGCCATCGCCATCGTCACCGCCGCCATCCGCTCCCACTGACGCTCTTGTCCTCCCCCGGAACCCCGGGTTGTTCCCACCCGTCGCCCACCCCGACGAGGCAGCCGCGAACAAGTCGCGGGTGACCCGTAGGCGGCAACCGTCGTGTTGCGCTTTCCGGAGCTCGTGTTGCGGTTCCCGGGGACCGGGTTGCGGGTTGCGGGGACCGGGTTGCGGGGACCGGGTTGCGGTTCCCGGGGACCGGGTTGCGCTTTCCGGAGCTCGTGTTGCGGTTCCCGGGGACCGGGTTGCGGGTTGCGGATTCCCGAGCCCGGCCGCGCCGCCGGAGCGGCGTCCGGCGGGTCAGCCGCCGACGAGGTAGTCCGTGTCGCGGGCGTCGGTGATCGCCATGTGCCCGGGCGCGTGGCCGATCGCCAACGGCGGCTTCGAACGCATCACCGCCGCCTGCGGGGTCACCCCGCAGGCCCAGAACACGGGCACCTCGCCGGGTTCGATGCGCACCGGATCGCCGAAATCGGGCCGCGCGAGGTCGTCGATCCCGATGAGCCCGGGCTGTCCGACGTGGACGGGCGCACCGTGCACCCGCGGGTAACGCGCCGTCACCCGGACAGCCCGCTCGACCAGGCCTGCCGGGATCGGGCGCATCGACACCACCAGCGGCCCCGCCATACGACCTGCCGGGCGGCACGCCACCGACGTGGTGTACATCGGCACGTTGCCGCCGTCCTCGATGTGCCGTACGGGCACACCGGTCTCCAGCAGCGCGGCTTCGAACGTGAAGCTGCAGCCGATGAGGAACGTGACGAGATCGGTGCGCCACAGGTCGACGACGTCGGTGCGTTCGCCGACGAGCTCGCCGTGTTCGTACACCCGGTAGGCGGGCAGGTCGCGGCGCAGGTCACCGTCGAAGATCGGCAGCGACACCTCGCCGGGCTCGGTGACCCCGAGGACCGGGCACGCCTGCGGGTTGCGCGTGGCGAAGCGGTGGAAGTCCTCGGCGATCGGCTGCGGCAGCGAGATCAGGTTCGCCTGTGTCCATCCCGGACAGTGACCGGCCGTTGGCGTCCGCAGGCCGTCACGGTAGGCGCCCCGTGCCTCGCGCGGATCGGTGAACGCGTCCGGGGTGCGTGATGCGGTCATGACGGCCTCCCTGAGCTCGACGGTGCAGACCGGTTCGCGGACGGCCACACGGCGCCTGATCGCGGTGTGGCGGGGTGCGATGTGCGGGCCCGGACGAATCGCACCCGCGTCCCGGGCCGCAGCTGGGCCGCGGCGTCCACATCGGAGGCGACGACCACGGCGATCACCGGATAACCACCGGTGACGGGATGGTCGGCGAGAAACAGGGTCGGCTTCCCCGAGGGCGGCACCTGCAATGCGCCCGGCACCATGCCTTCGCTCGGCAGTTCGCCCACGCCCGCGCGCGCCAGTTCGGGACCGTCGAGCCGCGCGCCGACCCGGTCGCATTCCGACGTCACGGTGTAGGGCTCGGTCAGCAACGTCTGCAAGGCACGGGAGGTGAACCAGTCGTCGCGCGGGCCGGTGACGACCCGCAGCGTCGCTTCGGCCTCCGCGATCGGACGTCCCGGGGCACCGTCGACGACGGGGAACCGCGCGGGCGCGGGTCCGACGGGCAGCACGTCGCCTTCGCGCAGCAGCTGCGGGCCGAGGCCGGACAGCAGGTCGGTCGACCGCGATCCGAGCACGGCCGCCGGGGCCAGTCCCCCGCGCACGGCGAGGTAGCTGCGCAGGCCACGCGGGGGCGCACCGAGGCGGATCTCCGCCCCTGCGGGTACGCGCAGCACGCTGTCCGGCGCCGCGCCGCGGCCCGCCACGGTGACCGGGCACGGCGCCCCCGTCACCGCGACCGTCAGCGGCCCCTGCGCTCTGGCGGCGAATCCGCCGAAGGTGACTTCGACGCAGGCCGCGTCCTCGTCGTTGCCGACGAGCCGGTTCGCCAGCCGCAGCGATCCGCGGTCGGCGGCGCCCGAGACACCGACGCCGATGCCCGCGTTTCCCGGCCTGCCCAGATCCTGCACCGTCGCCAGTGGACCGGGGGCGAGGACGTCGAGACCCGTCACGCGTCACCTCCTGCCGTCCGAGCCGTTCGCAAGTCCGCGGGCTGTCCGGGTTCGACCGCCACGAACCGCACGCGCACGCCGGGCCGCAGCAGTGCCGGCGGGTCGCGGTCGACGTCCCAGGTCACGAGGTCGGTGTGGCCGATGAGCTGCCACCCGCCGGGTGAGGAGCGCGGGTAGACGCCGCTGAACGTGCCGGCCAGCGCGACGGATCCGGTGGGCACGCGGGTGCGTGACTCGGCGCGGCGCGGCACCTCGAGCCTCGGCGACCCGCCGGTCAGGTAGCCGAAGCCGGGTGCGAACCCGCCGAAGGCGACCGTCCAGTCGTGTCCGGTGTGTTCGGCGATCACGTCGCGTTCGGACAGTCCGGTGTGGTGGGCGACGTCGGCGAGGTCGGGACCGTCGTAGACGACGGGAATCTCCAGCAGCTCGCCGTCGGACCGCGCCACCGCAACGGGTTTCGCCTCTCGTACGGCCCGTTCCACGGCGGCGGCGTCGGTGCGGCCGGGATCGAACCGCAACAGCAACGTCCGGGCCGCCGGGACGAGGTCGACGACACCGGCGGGCCGGTCGGCGTCGAGCGCCGCGTGCAGTGCCAGGACGTCGTCGAGTCCGGCCGCCTCGACGAGCAGCGCCGTGTCCCCGCACGGCAGCACCCGCAGCGTGGTCGTGTCCATCGGCTCCTCCAGCCCGGCGCCCGGTCGCGTCAGCTCCACAGGTCCGCGATGCCGCTGAGCGAATGCCACCCGAGATACAACGTCAACAGCCAGGCCGCCACACCGATGACCAGCAGCCAGCGTGGATACCGGTAGCCGCCGAGCAGATCGCTGCGCCGCCCCGCGACCCACATCACCACGCCGAACCCGACGGGCAGGATCAACCCGTTGAGCGCGCCCGCGAGGATCAGCAGCGTCGTCGGTGCCTGGTCGAGCAGGACGAAGCCCACCGCCGAGACGACGATGAACCCGGCGACGAGCCAATTCTGCCGCCGCTTCAACGCAGGCGAGAACGACACGAGGAACGATACCGACGTGTAGGACGCCCCGATGACCGACGTGATGCCGGCCGCCCACAGCACCATGCCGAACAGGCGCATGCCGACCTCACCCGCCGCGTGGCCGAACGCCTCCGCGGTCGGGTTTCCGCCCGCCAGCGTCGCGCCTCCGGCGACGACACCGAGGATCGCCAGGAACAGCACCACCCGCATGACACCCGTGACCAGCAACGCCGTCACGGAACTGCGGGACACGCGCGCGACCTCGTCGGGGCCGCTGACGCCCGAGTCGATGAGCCGGTGGGCGCCCGCATACGTGATGTAGCCGCCGACGGTCCCTCCGATCAAGGTGGTGATCACCAGGACGTCGATCGTGTCGGGCACGACCGCCTGCGTCATGGCCTCGCCCACGGGCGGGGACGAGACGACCGCGACGTACGTCGTCAGCGCGATCATCACGAAGCCGAGCACGACGACGAGCCGGTCCATCGCGACGCCCGCGCGTTTGCTCGCGAAGATGGCGATCGCGATGACCGCGGAAATCGTCCCGCCGATCTTCACGTCGAGCCCGAACAGCGCGTCGAGCCCGAGCGAGGTGCCCGCGACGTTGCCGATGTTGAACACGAGCCCGCCGACCACGACGAGCGCAGCCATCAGATAGCCGATGCCGGGCAGCACCTTGTTGCCGAGCTCCTGCGCGCGCAGCCCGGAGACGCCGATGACGCGCCAGACGTTCAGCTGCACCGCGATGTCGACGACGATCGAGATGAGGATCGCGAACGCGAACGCTGCGCCGAGCTGCGCGGTGAACTCGGTGGTCTGGGTGATGAAGCCGGGCCCGATGGCGCTCGTGGCCATCAAGAAGATCGCACCGGCCAGTGCGCCACGCGAAGTGGCGCCTGCCAGCGCGCCCTTGCCGGTCTTCGCGTCCGTTCCGGCCGGCGCGCCGGCTCCTGTCTGCTCGTCGGTGCCGGCGCTGTTCCCGCTGGTGGTGCCGTCGTCGCGGTCGCCGTTGTCGTCGTTGTCGCCGACGTTGTTGCGGTCTTCGCCGCTGCCCACGTGGTCGGCCATATCGGTCTCCCGGGGTCGAGGGGTTTCGCAAAACGGTAGCGAGTTGTTCAACAATCCGACAAGGGGGCAATTTGATTGGTACACTTCGTGGTCCCGACACACGGAGGTCGACACCCGCCGATGGGCAGCCCCAGCACACCCGACCAGGCCGACCCCGACCCCTGGTCCGACCTGCTCGCGGATAACCGCTCGGTGCTCGACCGAACCAGCACGGCCGAGCGGGTCGCCGATGCGCTACGGCAGTGGATCATCGACGGGCGGCTGCGCCCGGGCACCCGACTGTCCGAGCACAGCGCGGGCAAGGCACTCGGGGTGTCACGGAACACACTGCGCGAGGCGTTCCGGCTGCTGGTGCACGAACGGCTCCTGGTGCACGAATTTCACCGCGGCGTGTTCGTCCGCGTGCTGGACGCCGACGACGTGACCGACCTGTACCGCACCCGCCGCCTACTGGAGACGGGAGCGATCAGAGCGGCATCGGACATCCCGCAGGAGCGGTTGGCGGCGATCACCTCGGCGATCACGGCGGCCGAGGAGGCCGCCGCCGAGGAGCGCTGGCTGGACGTGGGCACCGCGAACATGCGCTTCCACCAGGCGATCACGGCGCTCGCCGGCAGCCCGCGGGCCGACGAGATCATGCAGCAGCTGACGGCGGAACTGCGATTGGCTTTCCACGCGACGTCGGCGCTGCGCAGGTTCCACGAGCCGTACATCGAGCTGAACCGCCGCATCGCTCGCCTGCTGGCCGACGGCGACCTCGACGCCGCCGCCCACGCCCTGGACGACTACCTCACCACGGCCCAGCGGCAACTCCTGGACGCCTTCGCCTGACGCTCTCCCGCGTGTCCTGCATTCGGACCCGCGTGTTCTGCACTCAGACGCCCGTGTCCTGCATTCAGGCACACGTGTTCTGCATTCAGGCACACGTGTTCTGCGGCCGAATACGCGAGGGATACGTCCGGCCGCGGGCGGGATGCAAGGTACTCCGCCCGCGTCTCGAGTGCCGCCGAGAACGCGGGCCCGTGCTGTTCCGGAACCGATGCAAGGAGCGCGCCGAGGTCATGATGTCGTCGCCGACATCCCACACGCGATCCGCGATGCCCGCCGCCATCGCGGCCCAGTGCAGGCATGGAGGACAGTCCGTGCCCCGGGAAACGCAACACGGCCCCTGGAGAAGACAACACGGACCGTTGGGCACATCGCGCGGGCACGCGTCGATGAGGGGCCGGCAGCCTGGCGACGGGCGGGGCACCACGGGCAGTCTGAACGCAGGACATGCGGTACTGAACGCAGGACACGCGGTGCTGGGTGCAGGACACGCGCGTCAGATGGCTCGATAGTCGCGGATCGGATAACGGGGGCCGTAACGCGGGCGCGTGTGCCCCGCCGCTTCGAGGTAGCGCACCACGCGGTGGCGATGCGGGGCGTACGGGGCGAGGACCTCGTGCATACCGGCATCGTCGAGTTCGCGGCCGAGCAGGGCGTGGCCGACGACCGCAGGGATGTGGAAGTCGCC
Source organism: Prauserella sediminis (assembly GCF_014195435.1). Taxonomy (NCBI): domain Bacteria; kingdom Bacillati; phylum Actinomycetota; class Actinomycetes; order Pseudonocardiales; family Pseudonocardiaceae; genus Prauserella; species Prauserella sediminis. The sequence continues at coordinate 895,156 of NZ_JACIBS010000001.1, forward strand.
GAAGCTGACCGCGTCGGCGTCGCCCCACGCCCGCTGCGCCACCTCTGCGGCCGTCCAGACGCCGATACCCGGCACGGTCCGCAACAGGCGCCGGCCCTCCGCACCGCCCAGTGACACGGCCTCTTCCAGACGCCCCGCGACGGTCGCCGCAGCACGCAGCGCCCTCCTGCGCGCCGAATCCACACCGGACCGGTGCCAATTCCAATCCACAATGGACAAAACAGCTGCAGGCGTCGGCGGTACGCGCATACCGTCCGGCGCAGGCCCCGGAGCGGGATCCCCGAACCGGCGGCACAGCTCACGCCACGACCGGCGCGCCTCGTATCCGGTCACCTTCTGCTCCAGCACCGCGGGCACTAGCACGTCCCACACCCGCCGCGTCGCACCCAGTCGCAGCCGCGGAAGTGCCCGCCGCGCCCGCGCGACCGCGTCGTGATGGGACACGAAACCGGAGTCATCGTCGTCGGCGCCCAGCAAGGCGGGCAGTCCGTCAAGGACCGTCTCGGCACCGTCACCCCACGCGATGCCGACTATGTCCACATCGGATCGCGACAGGCGCAGCGTCGCGGGACCGCCCGCGGTGTTCGCCGTCAGCCAAACTCCGCCGTCACGCCGGAAACACGGGTCGGCATGTCCGCGCCGCAGCGGCGCCAGCACGGCGTCGAGGTCGACGTCGAATTCGGGCCGCCACCGGCGTTCACGCATCGCTGGAGAACCGGATCGCACCGGGTGGCAGGTCCATCTTCGGCCACACGCGCGCGCCGTCGAGGAGTTCACAGCCCGCGCCGACGCCCGCACCGTCGCCGACGGCGACACCGCGCAACACCGCACCCTCGCCCACGCGGGAACCCGCGCCCAGCACGGACCGCTCCACCACCGCTCCCGCCTCGACCACGGCGCCGTCGAACAGGACAGACCCCTCGACCCGCGCACCGGTGCCCACGACGGAATCCGCACCGAGCGTGGACCCGCCCGTGACCTCCGCGTCGGCCGCCACGGACGCGCCCGCGAGCCGGAGCGACTCCCCCGTCGGCCCCGCCAGTGCCGACGTCGGCGCGACACCGCGCACGAGGTCGGCGCTTCCCTGCACGAACGTCTCGGGGGTGCCGACGTCGAGCCAGTACGAATCGTCGACGAACCCGTGCACGTGGGCGCCCGCCTCGAGCAGCCCGGGGAACGTCTCCCGCTCGACCGACACCCGCCTGCCCGCCGGGATCCCGCCGACGATCTCGCGCCGGAACACGTAGCACCCGGCGTTGACCTGGTCCGTCGGCGGATTCGTTGTCTTCTCGAGGAATGCCTTCACCCGGCCGTCGGCGTCGGTGGGAACGGAGCCGAACCGGCTCGGGTCGGCGACGCGCTGCAGGTGCAGAGTGACGTCGGCGCCCGCGTCGCGGTGCGTGCCGACGAGCGCGCCGATGTCGGTCCCGGACAGGATGTCACCGTTGAAGATCACGACGTCGTCGCCGCGCAGCCGCTCGTGGACGTTGCGGATCGCCCCGCCGGTGTCGAGCGGTTCGTCCTCGACGACGTATTCGAGGTCCAGGCCGAGCGCGCCGCCGTCACCGAAGTGCTCCTCGAACACCTCGGCCTGGTACGACGTGCCGAGAACCACATGTGTGATCCCCGCCGCGCGGATCCGTGAGAGCAGGTGCGACAGGAACGGCACACCCGCCGTCGGCAGCATCGGCTTCGGCGCGGAGAGGGTCAGCGGGCGCAACCTGGTGCCTTTGCCGCCGACGAGCACCACGGCGTCGACCGCACCGCCTCCGGACGAGGACCCCATTCGAGCCTGCACCTACCCTTTCTCGTGCCAGCCGGCGACAAACCGGGGGAAACGCTGACGGTATCGAACCGGAGGGCCTACCCTAGTGGCAGAATCCGGCGGCCCTTTCACCGAGAGGGCCTGGTCGACCATCGGGGAGGGCGAGGGCATGGACCCCCGCGATCGAGCGGACGCCGTACTGGCTCGGGCGCAGCGGCGCTCGGGCGTGGTGACGCCGGACAACATGCAGTCGCCGATGGACTCGTCCGACACTCAGGTCATCCCGTCCTCGGTCGTCCGCAGCGCCGCCGAACAGGACCCCGACGCCACGGCCAAGGTGCCCGCGTCGGTGATCGAGCGCAACGACGAGAGTCACCTCTCCCGGCCGTCGCCGACCGTGCCGCTGAACCAGCGGGAGGCCGCGGCGGCCGCCGCGGAGTCGCCTGCCGGGACCGCCGGCCCCGCTGCCGGGAACGCCGCGACCCAGAACACCGCTCCCCAGAACGCGCGGCCGGGCGACCCGGCGCCGGCACTGTCGGAGACCGCGCGAACCCAGCCGCTGGCCACGCAGGGAGCCCAGCCGGTCGACACCGCGGACGCGCCACCGGACATGACGTTCACCGGCGCTCCGGTGACCCCTGTGGCCCCGAACGCCTCCCGGACGCCGGGCGACGGGCCGGACACCGCCGATTCCACGGGCGATGACGCGGGAAGCGGGTCCGGCGACGCCGGAGGCGGGTTCGTGCCCACCACGAAGGTCGAACCGGGCACCGGCACGTCCGAACTCGCCCGCCGGCTCGAAGGCCTGTGACAACGGGCCGGCGCGTGCCGGTGCCGCTACCGCCGCGGCGGCCGTCCGTACCGGCTTCGCCCGGCGTGCACGGCCCGATCTGCACCACCCGGCCCGGCTGCGGGTTCCGGACCGTCAGCCGTCACCGCCGGTGAGCAGGCCGAGGTCGAGGGCTCGGAGGACGGCGCGGGTGCGGTCGCGGACGTAGAGCTTCATCAGCACGTTCGACACGTGGTTCTTCACGGTCCCCTCGGCGAGCCCGGCGGCGTCGGCGATCTCGCGGTTGTTGAAACCGCCCGCGAGCAGCCGCAGGATCTCCAGTTCCCGTTCGGTCAGTGGTTCGGGGGCGGGCAGGTCGGCGAAGTCGGGGACCTCGCCCGAGGCCTCGACGGCGCGGACGAGCCGTTCGGTGAGCGCGGGCTGCACCAGCGAGCCGCCGCTGGCCAGGGTGCGGATCGCGTGCACGAGCCGGTCGAGCGTGACGTCCTTCAGCAGGTAGCCGCGTGCTCCCGCGCGGAGTGCCTTCAGCACGAGTTCGTCGTCGTCGAAGGTCGTCAGGATCAGCGCGGGAACGTCGATCCCGTGCCGTCGCATCGCTTCGAGCGTGGCGATGCCGTCACGCCGGGGCATACGCAGGTCGAGCAGCAGTACGTCGGGAGGTTCGCGGACGAGCACGTCGAGGGCCTCGTCGCCGTCACTCGCCTCGGCCACGACCGCGACGTCGTCGGCGAGGCCCAGCAGGCTGCGGATGCCCTGCCGGACGAGCGTCTGGTCGTCGACGACGCAGACCCCGATCACGAGGCGGCCACCGGCACCGCCGAGGACGGCAGGTCGACCTCGACGGCGAAGCCGTCGAGGCCGTCGAACGTCACCGAGCCTCCGAGTTCCTCGGCCCGTTCGGTCAGTCCGGTGAGCCCGTGGCCGAGCCGCAACGCGGAGGTGCCGCGCCCGTCGTCACGGGCGCGGAGCAGCACGCCGCCGCCGGGGCGGGCGCGTACGTCGAGCCACAGGTTGTCCGCGTCGGAGTGGCGGATGGCGTTGGTGACGATCTCCTGTGTGCAGCGGACGAGCACGGTGATCCGCTGCTCGTCCACCTCGATGTCCTCGGCGACCGTCAGGTGACCGCGGGGGCGCGGCAGTTCGCGGACGACGGTCTCCAACGCCGCGCGCAGTTCCGGCGGGCGTGACCGCAGTTCCCCCACCGTCGACCGGACGTCGGTGAGCAGTTCCTTCGCCAGCAACCGCGCCCGCTCCACGTCCTCGCCCGCGGGCCCGGTCACGCGGTGCGACGCGGTCTCCAGCTGCAGTGCCAGCGCGGAGAGCTTGTGCCCCAGCAGGTCGTGCAGCTCGCGCGCGATACGCAGCCGCTCCTGGGACTGGCTCGACTCGGCGAGCAACGCGGTGGCGCTGCGCAGCTCGGCGTGGGCGACGGCGAGGCGTTCGTTGGCCTCCTGCTCACGCTGCGCTGCCCAGGTCGTGAACAGGTACAGCACCTGCAGCACGCCGTACAGGCAGGTGGTCAGCAGCAGGTCGAGTGCGCCGGTCCCGTGCCACAGTCCCGCGGCGGCCACGACCACGGTGTTGCCCGCGACGATCCCCACGGCCATCCGCGCCGAGACGTACTGCGCCGCGATCGCGGCGGCGAACACGAGCAGGATCGGCGTCACCCCACGATCCCCGGACAGCAGCACGACACCGGCGCCGCACACCATGGTGAGCAGGGCACCCCCGGCGGCTCCGCCCCGGTGTCCGCGCTCACCCGTGACCGCCGTCGCCGCGAACGCGACGAGGAACCCGGCATAACACACCAGCCACAGCCAGAACGGGCCACGCGTGACCGGCTCCGCCGCGTCTCCCGAGACCGCGACGACGATGATCGGCAGCCCGATGACGAGGTAGATCGCCAGGCCCGCCGTCGCTACCGCCACTTCGAGGCGTTCCTTGCCCATTCGCCGAGTCTAGAAGTACGCCCGCGCGCGGACACCTGCCGAAAGTCATGCTCGCCGACCGTGACCTTCGGCAGCAGACGACGACCCGGTGCCGCCCCTACGTTCACCGGTGACAGCAGGCCGACCGGGCGATCCCGGCTCACGAAAGGCGGGCGGCATGGCCGTCATCGAGGTCAGAGACATCCACAAGCGCTACGGCGAGACGATCGCGGTCGACGGGGTCGACTTCGACGTCGAACAGGGCGAGATCTTCGGCGTCCTCGGCAGGAACGGCGCGGGCAAGACGACGACGGTCGAGATCATCGAGGGCCTGCGCACGCCCGACACGGGCACGGTGCGCGTACTCGGACTCGACCCGGTGCGCGACCGCAGGGCGGTGCGCACCGTGCTCGGCGTCCAGCTCCAGGAGGGGACGCTGCCGGACAAGGCCACGGCGGGCGAACTGGTGCGGCTGTACCGCTCGTTCTACGCCGACGGAGCCGATCCGGAACGGCTGCTCGGAGAACTCGGCATCGACGACAAGCGGGACACGTTCGTCGACGAGCTCTCCGGAGGGCAGCTACAGCGCCTGTCGATCGCACTGGCGCTCGTCGGCAGACCGCGCGTGGCCGTACTGGACGAGCTCACCAGCGGGCTCGACCCGCGCGCCCGGCGTGACACCTGGGACCTGATCGAGCAGGTGCGGGCCGCGGGCGTGACGATCCTGCTGGTCACCCATTTCATGGACGAGGCGCAGCGGCTGTGCGACCGCATCGCCGTGTTCGACCGTGGGCGGATCGCGGCACTGGACACACCGGACGGGCTCGTCGCACGCACCCACGCCACCGGCGCGACCCTCGACGAGGCGTTCCTCGCGGTGACCGATTCCGACTCGCTGGACGACGACGGTGCCGAAATCAGCCGTATCGCGCTCGACGACGTCCTCGGCAGTGCAGGCACCGACGGCACGGACGGGCAGGTGCGGTCATGACCGGCACCGAGACGACGTCGCGAGGACCTGGCCTGCGGGCGTGGCGGGCGCTCATCGCGCACGAGGGACGCATGGTCCGCCGGGACACCGCAGGGCTGGTGATCCCGCTCGGTCTGCCGCTGCTGCTCCTGGTGATGAACGGCAACGGCGATTCCCCGCCGGTGCCCGGACTCGGCGGCATGTCGCAACAGCTGGCCTACGTGCTGCCGATGGTGATCGTGCTGACGATCGCGACCGTCGGCGTGATCAACATGCCGTCGTTCCTGGCGACCTACCGCCGGTACAAGATCCTCCGGCGGCTGGCCGTCACCCCGGCGAGACCCGCGATGGTGCTGGTCGCACAGGCCGTGGTCGGCCTGGCTCAGGCCGCGGCGGGGATCGTGCTGGTCGTCGTGGTCGCAGCGCTGCTGTTCGGACTGTCCGCGCCCGCGGACCCGCTCGGCCTCGCACTCGCCCTCACGCTGACGACGGCGGCGATGTTCGCGCTGGGCATGCTGGTCGCTGCCGTGTCGCCGACCCCGAATGCCGCGCTGGCGATCGGGTTGGTGTCGTTCTTCGCCATGATGGCGCTGGGCGGCGGCTTCGGCCCGCGCGGCAACCTGCCCGACGGCGTCGCGGCGGTCGGCGAGTACCTGCCGTTCGGTGCCGGGCTCGACACGCTGATGGCCGCATGGACGGGCGGGCCGCTCGACATCACGCAGCTGGCAGCGCTCGCGGGCGTCACCGCGGTCGCCGCGGCGGTGTCGGCGCGGCTGTTCCGCTGGGAGTGATCAGGCGCGGCGGGTCTCCAGTTTGAGCCGCAGTTTCAGGCCGAGTTTGACGGCGGCGAGGAACGGCTTCCACTGGGGCCCGCGGTGCCGGTCCGCGAGATAGCGGTACGCGCTGTCGTGGTGCACGGCGAGCATCGTCGCCGACGCCTTCGACGTCGACTCCCCGCCGATGTGCATCACGGCCGCCGACGGGGCGTACACGTTGAGCCAACCCGCCCTCGCGATGCGGTCGCCGAGGTCGACGTCCTCGAAGTACATGAAGTAGCGCGGATCGAACCCGTCGACCGAGTCGAACGCCTCGCGGCGGATCAGCTGGCACGACCCGGACAGCCAGCCCGCGGTGCGTTCGGTGGGCTCGCCGCTCTCCTGGCGGTAGGCACGGGTCCACGGGTTGGACGGCCAGACCTTGCCGAACACGGCGTGGCCGATCCCGCGGCCCGGCGACGGCAGCAACCGCGCCGACGGATACACCGAGCCGTCGGGTTCGCGGATCAGCGGGCCGAACGCACCGCCGCGGGGCCAGCGCCGCGTGACGTCGAGCAGCGCATCGAGGGAACCGGCGTCCCATTCGAGGTCGGGGTTGGCGACGACGACCCAGCCGACGTCGTCGGCGAGTTCGGCGACACCGCGGTTGGCAGCGGCGCCGTAGCCGAGGTTCTCGCCCATCGGAACGAGCCGCACGTTCGCCCGCTCGGCGGCCTTCTCCGGCGCCCCGTCGACGGATCCGTTGTCGGCGAGGACGACCTGCACGTCACGGTCGGTCGCCGTGGCGAGCGTGTCGAGGAAACGTTCGAGGGTCGCACCCGGGGAGTACGTCACGGTCACCACCGCGACGCCGTCACCGTAGGTCTTCGGCTCGGTCACGCGCACATTCTGCACCCGCCGCTCTGCGATGCCCCCGATGCCCCCGATGCCCCCCCAAGGGCACCTTCGGGGTGTTCAACGCCACGAACCTCCCCGCGCTCGGCACCACGACATTGCCGGCCGGGCAACTATGCGCGAGCTACACGGCCCCGGAAGGCGCAACACGGGCCCTGGAAAACTCAACACGGCGCAAGAACGCAGGACACGCGCGGAGGGACGGCCTCGTCAGATCCGCAGGCCCGCGGCGTGGGCCGCCTTGTCGTAGGCCTCCCGGTGACGTTCGGCGGTGGAACACCACGAGAAGTCCTTCGCCCGGCGCTGTGCGGCCGATGCGAGCCGCGAACGGCGCGCCGGGTCGTCGAGCAGCTCCCGCAGCGAGGCCGCGACATCGCCGGCCCCGACGCCGCAGTAGGCCACGGCGTCGCCGCCGACCTCGGGCAATGCCAACCGCCGCGTCGTCAGGACGCAGGCGCCGGACGCCATCGCTTCGAGCACCGGCAGCCCGAACCCCTCCCCGAGGCTCGGATACGCGACGAGTTCGCTGCCGCCGAGGAATCCGGCCAGGGCGTCGAACGGCAGGTAACCGGCGCGGATCACCCGCAGCCGGTGCGGCACGGAATCGAGCGCGGACTCGACCTGCCGGTCCCAGCCGGGTTGTCCGGCGAGTACGAGCGCGGGCGGCTCGGCCATGTCCGCGACGGCGTGGGCGAACCCGCGGACCAGGGCGGGCACGTTCTTGCGCGGTTCGAGTGCGCCGAGGAACGCCACGTAGGGAGTGGTGCCGATGCCGATCGCCTCGCGTGCGGCCCTGGTCTCGTCCGGCGAGGGGACGTGGAACCGCTCCTCGTCGACACCGTGGTGGATGACCTCCACCCGGGCACTCGCCGCCGGAGTGACGCGGGCGAGTTCGTGAGCGGTGGCGTCGCTGGGGACGACACAGACGTCGGCCCGCCGCAGCGCGGTCGACGTCCACGTGCGGAAGAACCGTGCCTTGACCGACGAGTGCAGGACGGCGTCGGTGAAGAACGTCGCGTCGTGCAGCGTCACCACCGAGGCGGCGCGGCTGGCCAGCGGCATCGTGTAGTGCGGGGAGTGGACGACGTCGGCGCCGAGCCTGCCGGCGAGGCGCGGGAGCGTGGTCTGCTCCCACGTGAGCCGGGCGGTACGGGTGGCGGTCGACTCGGCGGCGGGCACGACCTCGGCGTGCGGGGCGAGCCGGCCGTAGAGCTCGGTGTCCCGTGGCTGACACACCACGGAAATCGCCGCCCCGTCGGTGTCGAGGGCGGCGACCAGGGAGTCGACATATCTGCCGACGCCACCGCGGTCGGCAGGCACAGCGGTGGCGTCGATCAGCACTCTGGGATCGGCCACCCGAGCAGGGTACGACTCCGCGACCGGCGCGTGTCGGGTGTTCACCAAAATCACGACGGGGTCACGGGGGTATTACAGCCGGTCAGCGACGTGTCGGCCACGTCGGCGGCGACCGCGGGACCCCGATCAGGCGTCCGCCGTCGCGGTGAGTTCGTCGCGGGACGCGGTGTGCAGCCGCCAGATCGCCTGCGCGGCGGCGCGCCACGTGAACGCCCGCGCACGCGTACGCCCCGCCCGCACCAGCGTCCTCGCGTGTTCGCCGCCGACCAAGACCTCCCGCAAGGCCGCGGCCAGCGCATCGGCGTCGCCGCGGCGCACGCACCGGCCCGCACCGCCTGCGACCTCGACCAGCGCGGGCGCGTCCGAGTGCACCACGGGCACGCCTTCGGCCATCGCCTCCAGCACAGGCAGACCGAAACCCTCGGCGAGACTCGGTGCGGCGAGGGCGCTCGCGCCACGTAGCACGGTGATCAGTTCGGCGTCGGTGAGTCGCCCGAGCACGCGCATGCGCTCGGGCGGCAGGCCGGCATCGGCGGCGACGCGGCGTGGGTCCAGGCCACCCCAGCCGGGCTGGCCCGCCAGGACGAGCGCCGCGTCGCCGACTCCGGTCATCGCGCGGATCAGGACGTCGATGCCCTTGCGCGGTTCGACGGTGCCGACGGCGAGCACGTACCGCTCCGGCAGGCCGGCCGGTCGGGGTGCGGACCCTGCCGGTTCGGACCCCGTCGATACGGGGTCCGCCGATACGCGGTCCGCCAATGCGGGCTCCGCCAATGCGGGCTCCGCCGATGCGGGCCGTGTCGATGCCGGCCGTGCCGGTTCGGGCTGTGCCGGTTCGGGCCAGGTGGTCGTGCCGTGGCCGACGACGTGCACGGGAGCGGGGCCGCTGACGTGGCGCGCGAGGTCGTCGGCGACCGCGCGGGTGGGCACGGCCACGGCGTCCGCGCGGCGCAGCGCCGTCGTGATCGCGGCGCGGTGCCAGGAGACGCCGCGCGGGGTCAGCGTCTCGGGGTGCGTCCACGGGACGGTGTCGTGCACGGTCACCGACAACGTGCGGCCGCGGGGCGCACGGGGCGGCGCGAGGGGCGTCGGTGCGTGGACGGCGTCACCACCTGGCCACCACGGGATTCCCCGTCGCCACAGTTCGGTCAGCACGCGCCGAGACACCGGCAGCACCCGCGGGCCCGCGACACCGGCCACGCGCGCGGCCTCGACGTCGCGGTGCCGTGCCACGACGCCGCCCACCCGCCAGCCGTCAGGCGTGGTCTCGGCCAGCGCACGGAGCAGCTCCGCCGTGTACCGGCCCGTTCCGCCGGGCACCGGCGCCAACATCTGCTCGGCGACGACCGTCAACTCCCGCACGCGGCCATTCTGCCCCCAAGGGCACCTTCGGGGCGTTGAGTGCCCCCGAAGGTGCCCGTGGGCGTTGAACACAGTCACGCGGCTGCGTGCCCTTGAGGGGCGGTGGCCGGACCGGCGGGCGGGAGCCCCGATTCTTCCCTGATCATGCTCGCCCGCAGTGCACTCCCACCCACGGTGACCTCCCGCCCACGGTGACCTCCCGCCCGCCGTGCGGCCGCCGTGGTCGCTACGGTGCTACCCATGCCCGCCACCACCGTCGTCGTCGTGACCTGGCGCGGTGCTGCCCACCTCGGCGACTGCCTCGACGGGCTCGCCGCACAGACACGTCCACATCGGACACTCGTGGTCGACAACGCAGCCGACGACGCCACCCGGCGGATCCTCGCCGAGCACCCGAGCGCCCCCGAGGTGCTGCGACTCGGCGCCAACACGGGCTACGCGGGCGGCATCGCGGCCGCGCTCGAGGTGGTCGACACCGAGTTCGTCGCGTGGCTGAACGACGACGCGGTGCCGCAGCCTGGCTGGCTCGCCGACCTGGAAGCCGCCGTGGGCCCCACCACGGGCGCCGTCACCTCCCGGCTGATCCGCCCCGACGGCACGGTGCAGTCCACCGGCGTCGGCCTCACCGCCGACGGGCACGGCCACGACCTCACCGACCGCACCACCACCGCGCCGTTCGGCTTCTGCGGCGGCGCCGCGCTCGTGCGCACCCGCGCGCTCCGCGACGTCGGCGGCGTGCCCACCGAATTCTTCTGCTACTACGAGGACACCGACACGTCCTGGCGACTGCGCCTCGCGGGCTGGGACATCGCGGTGGCCGAGACCGACGTCCACCACCGCCACGGCGCCAGCACGCGGCCGGGCTCGGCTGCCTTCCACCGGTGGAACGAGCGCAACCGCCTGCTGATGCTCCTTCGTTGCGCTCCCACCGGGGTCGCGCTGCGCGAACTCGCCCGGTTCGCCGCCCTCACCGCGCTGCTGCCGCTGCGCAGCCTGACCGCGCAGCTCCGACCCCGCCACCCGGACGTGCCCGACGCGGCGAACTTCGACCCGCGACTGCGCCTGCGCGTGCTGGCCGACCTCACCCGCAGGTCGGGCTGGGTGCGGCGCACCCGACGGGACGTCACGCGCCGCTCGACGGTCGGCCGAGGCTCCCTCTGGCGGCGCTGGGCCGGCGGATAAGCTGGGGCGACTGAGGGGAAGGAGTGCCCGTGCCGCAGCAGGACCCGGCAGTACCGCTGGTCTCGGTCGTCGTGGTGAACTATCGCGGCGCCGACGAAACGATCGCGTGCCTGCGCGCGCTGGCCGAGCACGACTACCCGAACCTCGAGGTCATCTGCGTCGACAACGCCTCGGGCGGCGACGACGTGGCGCGCATCCGCAACGCGGTGCCGGGGGTCCGGCTCGTCACCTCGGAGACGAACCGCGGATTCGCGGGCGGCTGCAACCTCGGCGCACGCGAGGCGAACGGCACCGTGCTGGCGCTGCTCAACAACGACGCCCGGCCGGCGCCCGGCTGGGTCGGGACCGCCGTGGCGACGCTGCGGGCCGAGCCCACCGTCGGCGCGGTCGCGAGCAAGGTCCTCGACTGGGAGGGCACGGGCACCGACTTCGTCGACGCGGGACTCACCTGGTTCGGCATGGGCTACAAGCCCCGCGCCGGGGGTCCGATCGCCGACGTGCCACGCGCCGAGCACGAGGTCACCAAGGACGTGCTGTTCGCCACCGGGTCGGCGATGTTCGTGCGCTCGTCGGTGTTCGCCGAGCTCGGCGGCTTCGACGAGCGCTTCTTCATGTTCTACGAGGACGTCGATCTCGGCTGGCGGCTGAACCTGCGCGGCTGGCGCGTGCGCTACGTGCCGGAGTCGCTGACCTATCACCGGCACCACGCCACGATGTCCGAAGTGGACTCGCCGGACGGTGGCCGGGAGACGTTTCTGCTGGAGCGCAACGCCCTGGCCGCGCTGTACAAGAACGTCTCCGACGAGACACTCGCTGCCGCGCTGCCCGCGGCGCTGGCGCTCACCGTGCGCCGGGCCACCGCGCGGGGCGAGCTCGACCCGACACAACTCGACCTAGAACACGGCACCGGCCCCGCCGACACCTCGCCCGTGGCGGTGCCGCGCAGCACGCTCGCCGGCGTCCTGGCGGTCGATCAGTTCGTCGAGCAACTGCCGTCGCTGGCACGCTCCCGCGCCGTCGAACAGGCCGCGCGCGTCCGCACCGACGCCGACCTGCTGCCGCTGCTGCGCAACGCCTTCGAACCGGCCTATCCCCTCCCCCGATACCTCGCCGCACACGACATCCTCGTCGAGGCCTTCGGCCTCGAGCGGGCGTTCGGCACCCGCCGCAAGGTGCTCGTGCTCACCGGCGACGCGATCACCGAGCGCATGGCCGGCCCGGCGATCAGGGCGTGGAACATCGCCGAGGTCCTCTCCGGCGAACACGACGTCCGCCTCGTGACGGTCAACCCGCTCGCCGAGCCGCCGCCCGCGCCGTTCCCCGTGAGCGCCGCCCGCAGGCGTGACCTGGCCGAACCCGTCGAGTGGGCCGACGTCGTCATCCTGCAGGGGCACGTGCTGGAGATGGCGCCTGCGCTGAAAGACGAGTACGCACACAAGATCGTCGTGTGCGACCTGTACGACCCGATGCACCTCGAACTGCTCGAGCAGACCAAGGACGTACCCGACGACCGCCGCGCGGCCGACCTCGACGGCGTCACGCGCGTGCTGGACGCCCAGCTGCAGCGCGGCGACTTCTTCCTGTGCGCATCCGAGCGACAGCGGCACCTGTGGCTCGGCCATCTCGCCGCAACGGGCAGGCTCACCCCGCGGCTCTACGACTCGGACCCGACGACGCAGTCGTTGTTGTCGGTCGTCCCGTTCGGACTGTCGGACCGGCCGCCGCAGCGCACCGGCGCGGGCCTGCGCTCCTCGCTCGGACTGTCCGAAAGCGACCGGGTGGTGCTGTGGGCCGGCGGTGTCTACAGCTGGTTCGACCCGCTGACGCTCGTGCGCGCGGTGGAACGTCTCAGCGACCGCCGCGGCGACGCACGGTTGGTGTTCCTCGGCATGAAGCACCCCAATCCCGAGGTGACCGAGATGGACATCGGCGCACGGACCATGCGGCTGTCCGACACTCTCGGCCTGACCGGGAAACACGTGTTCTTCAACCAGGAATGGGTCGCCTACGACGACCGTCAGAACTGGTTGCTCGACGCCGATTGCGGTGTCACCACGCACTTCGAGCACATCGAGACGACGTTCGCGTTCCGCACCCGCGTGCTGGACTACCTGTGGGCGGGGCTGCCCATCATCACGACCGACGGCGACGCGTTCGCCGACCTGGTGCGCCGCGAGCAACTCGGCGTCGTCGTTCCCGCCGAGGACACCGAGGCGCTTGCCGACGCGCTCGAGAAGTGCCTGTACGACACGGATTTCGTCGACGGCTGCCGCGAGCGCATCGCCGTGGTCGCCCAGCGGTACACCTGGCCGAACGTGCTCGACCCGCTGGTGAAGTTCGTACGCGATCCGCGGCCGGCCGCCGACCGCCTGGCGGGAGCGGCCGACCTCACGAGGGAACCGCCGCTGAACCGGGCGCAGAAGGTGCGCCGCGACGTGGCGCTGGTCAAGGAATATCTCTCCGACGGCGGCCCCGCCGAGCTGACTCGCAGGGCCGCGGGCCGGGTGCGCAAGATCGTACGGACGAGGCTGGGCCGTGGCTGAACCGGACAGGACGTCGAGCGGGAAGCCGTTGCGAGTGCTACTCGACGGCACCCCGCTGCTGGGCAACCGCACGGGAATCGGCCGGTACACCGCATCGCTCTCCGAGGAACTCGCCTCGCTGGCCGACGACGTCGACCTGCGCGCCGTCGCGTTCACCCTCCGAGGCTGGCGGAAACTGCGCACGGTGCTGCCGCACGACGTGGCGGCACGCGGCATGCCGGTCCCCGCACGGATACTGCGCAAGCTGTGGGTGCGCTCGCCGCTGCCGCCGGTGGGCCTGTTCGCGGGCCGTTACGACGTCGTCCACGGCACGAACTTCGTGCTGCCGGCCAGCATCCGCGGTGCGGGCGTGCTGACGATCCACGACCTGGCGTTCCTCGACGCCCCGGAGGAGCTGGCGCCGAGCGACGCCGAACTGCCGGAGCTCGTACGCCGCGGCGCCGCACGGGCGCACGTGATCTGCACTCCGACCGAGGCCGTCGCCGACGCCGTCGCGGAGCGGCTCGACGTGGACCGCGACAAGATCGTCGTGACGCCGCTCGGGGTCGACGCCGGTTGGTTCACCGGGCGCCCGCCGAGTTCGCGGACGCGGCAACGGCTCGGGCTGCCGTCGCGGTATCTGCTGTTCGCCGGCGCGCCGGGGCCACGCAAGGGGCTGAACTGGCTGCTGAAGGCACACGCCGCCGACCCCTCGCTGCCGCCGCTGGTGTTCGCTGGCCCTGGCCGCTTTCCGCGCGGCGAACGGCGGCACCACGTCGGCTACCTGTCCGATGTGGACCTGCAACGCGTGGTCGCCGGGGCGTCCGCGCTCGTGCTGCCCTCCCGCGACGAGGGCTTCGGACTGCCGGTGCTCGAGGCCATGGCGTGCGACACTCCGGTGGTGTGCACGGACGTACCCGCACTCCGCGAGGTCGCGGGCGGGTTGGCGCACCTCGCGCCGTACGGCGACGTCGACGCGCTCGCCGCGGAGCTGCGCGCCGCCGTCGACGAACCCAACGCCGCGTCGACCGCAGCCGCGCGCCGCGCCCACGCCGGCAACTTCACTTGGCTCCGCTGCGCCGAAACGACCCTGGCCGCCTACCGCACCGCCGCGGGCACCCCCTGACCAACCAACCCCGCGTGTTGCGCCTTCCGGGCGCCGGTGTCCTGCAGTCGGACGCTCGTTCTGCGTTCAGCACCGCGTGTCCTGCGTTCAGCACCGCGTGTTCCGCACTCAGCACCGCGTACTCTGCGTTCTCGGCGCACGGCACGTCGGGACAGGAGCCGGGGCCACCGGCGAGATCGGACAGGGTCAGCACCGCCCCGTCGAAGTCCGGTCGCGGACACCGTTCCATCGTGCGCCGGTGCGCTTCGGCCACCGCCGCCAGCGCGTCGCTGCCGTGGACGACCGACGGAGACCTCGGCGCCGAAAACTCGACACCGGCCCCGTCGGGAACCGCCGCACGTCAACGTGTCGTCGCGGGCGATGGTTAGGCGTGACTGGACGGCGCGCGAGGGAGCAACACAGGCCCGAGTAGGCACCGTCGCGCTCTAGCGCGTCGACGAGGGTTGGTGGTCGGGTGACGGGTGGGGCAACACGTGCCCGAGTGCAGAACACGCGGTGCCCGAGTGCAGAACACGCGCGTTCGAGTGCAGGACACGCGAGGTTACGAGTCGGCCAGGGCGCTCCGGTGGTCGGCGACGAAAGCCTGCAGGGCTTCGCGCCACGGGCGCAACGGGGTCAGCCCCGCCTCGCGCCACGCGGCGTTCGACAGCACCGAGTACGCGGGCCTCGGGGCGGGGCGCGGGTGATCCGCCGTCGTGCACGGTGACACGCGGTCGGGGTCGGCGCCGACCTCCTCGAACACCGCGCGTGCGAACTCGTACCAGGTGGTCTCGCCGCCGCCCGTGCAGTGCAGTACCCGGCGCTGCGGACCCGCACCGCCGGCGACCGCCGACGCCAGCTCCAGCAGGCCCGACGCGAGATCGACCGTCCATGTCGGACTCCCGCGCTGATCATCCACGACGGACGGGTTCACCCCCTCCGAAGCCAGCCGCGCCATGGTCTTGACGAAGTTTCCGCCACCGGCGCCGTACACCCACGCCGTGCGTACGATCCACCCCGTGACACCGGAGCCGAGCACGGCGTCCTCTCCCGCCGCCTTGGTCCGGCCGTACGCACTGCGGGGCCCCAGCGGCGCATCCGGTTCGTAGGGAGTCTCGCCGTCGCCGCTGAAGACGTAGTCGGTCGACACGTGCAGCAGCGGCACCCGACGGGACGCACACACCGCGGACAGCACCCGCGGCCCGTCGACGTTCACGGCGAACGCGCGCTGTTCGTCGTCCTCGGCAGCGTCGACGGCCGTGTAGGCCGCCGCGTTGATCACCACGGGCACGCGGCCGTCGGCCCGCGCCCCGTCCACCAGCCGAGAAACGCCCTCCAGGACGGCGCCCGGCTTGGTGATGTCCAGTTCCGCGGACCCGGGGGCGTGCACGGCGGCGCCGCGTTCCGCACCGACGGCCGACAGATCCTTCCCGAGCTGGCCCGATCCACCGGGCACCAGCACCGCGAGGCGGCTCATCCGATCACCTCATACAACGACAGACAGCGGGCGACGCACGTCACCGGTTCTTCAGCGGTTCCCACCACGAGCGGTTCTCGGCATACCACCGCACCGTGTCGGCGAGTCCGGTTTCGAAGTCGATGCGGGGACGATAACCCAGTTCGGTGCTGATCTTGGTGATGTCGACCGAATACCTGCGGTCGTGACCCTTGCGGTCCTCGACGGGCCGTACCTTTTCCCAGCCCGCCCCCACCGCTGTGAGCAGGCGTTCGGTGAGCTCACGGTTGGTCAGTTCGGTGCCGCCGCCGATGTTGTAGATCTCGCCTGCCCGTCCCGAGGCGGCCACGAGTGCGATGCCTCGGCAGTGGTCGTCGATGTGGAGCCAGTCGCGCACGTTGAGCCCGTCGCCGTACAGCGGCACCTGCTTGCCGTCGAGCAGGTTGGTCACGAACAGCGGGATGACCTTCTCGGGGAACTGATACGGACCGTAGTTGTTCGAACACCGAGTGATACACACGTCGAGGTCGTAGGTGCGGTGGAAGGACCGGGCCAGCAGGTCGGATGATGCCTTCGACGCCGAGTACGGCGAGTTCGGCAGCAACGGGTGGCCCTCGGGCCACGAGCCTTCCTCGATCGAGCCGTACACCTCGTCGGTGGACACGTGGACGAACCGGCCGACGCCGGCGTCGACGGCCGCCTGGAGCAGCGTCTGCGTCCCGGCGACGTTGGTGAGCACGAAGTCGGCCGACCCTGCGATCGAACGATCCACATGCGACTCGGCCGCGAAGTGCACCACGAGGTCCACACCACGCATGACGTCGGTGACCACGCCCGGGTCGCAGATGTCGCCGCGCACGAACCGCAGCCGCGGGTTGTCGGCGACCGGATCCAGATTGGCCCGGTTGCCGGCGTACGTCAGCTTGTCCAGCACGACGACCTCGGCGTCGGCCAGCTCCGCATAGGCCCCGCCGAGCGTCTGCCTCACGAAGTGCGACCCGATGAACCCGGCGCCGCCCGTGACGAGCACCCGCATGTGTCCTCCCGTACCTGTGACCGGCGCGAGCGTGCCCGCCAGCGCCACCGCGGACCGCCACCTCGGACCGCGGACCGCCACCGCGGACCGCAGACGGCCGATTCAAACCCTCCGAAAGAAGGGAACTCGACAACAAGGTCGCAACGGCTGTGCGGCCGAACAAGCGTTACACACACCGATCAGTAGGGTGAGAAGAGGCAGCCATCCGGGAGGAGCTAGAGGTGACCGACTGGCCGGGGACAGCGGTCGTGGCCGGCTCCCGCCGACAGCGCAGTCAGCGAAGAAAGCGCAGTCAGTGGAGGAAGCGCAGCCTGTGGGGACGGCGCCGCAGGCGGCAGGACAGCCGTCACGGTGACGAGGAGCCGCCGCATGACACCGGCGCCACACGGCGGGGCAGCACGGCCGCGTGGGCGCGGCGGGGTGGCAAGACCGTCGTCGCGCTCGTATCGGCCGTGGTCATGGTCGTTTCCTGGTACGGCTGGCAGTTCATCGGCGACGTCAACTCCGGGCTGTCGACCACCGACGTCTTCGACGAGGACCGGGCCGGGGCCGCACCGATGGACGGCGCGATCGACATCCTCCTCGTCGGCCAGGACAGCCGCACCGACGCCCACGGTAACCCGCTGCCCCGCAAGGTCCTCGACAAACTGCACGCGGGCGACGCGGACGGCGAGCGCCAGACCGACACGATGATCCTGGTGCACATCCCGCAGGACGGGCGCGGCGCCACGGCGATCTCGTTCCCTCGCGACGCCTGGGTCGACCTCGCCAACGAGTACGGCACGCACAAGCTCAACAGCGCATTCGGCCGCGCCTACACCTACACGTCGAAGCAGCTCCACGCCCGCGACGACCTCGACGAGGAGGAGATCGAGGAGCGCGCGCAGGTCGCGGGCCGCAAGAACCTGATCGCGTCGATCGAGAAGCTCATCGACCGGCCGGGCATGATCGACCGCTACGCCGAGGTCAATCTCGCGAGTTTCCACGAGATCACCTCGACGCTCGGCGGCGTGGACGTGTGCTTGAACAACGACGTCAAGGACAAGCGATCGGGCCTCGACCTGAGCGCGGGCAGGCACACGCTGCAGGGCGTGGACGCACTGTCGTTCGTACGCCAGCGCTACAACCTGCCGAACGGCGACCTGGATCGCATCGCGCGCCAGCAGGCGTTCCTGTCCGGCCTGGTGCGCAAGATGCTGTCACCGGACGTGCTGTTCGACCCGAACAAGATCGGCGAGGTCGTCAAGGCGGTGCAGTCGTCGGTCGTGCTGTCGGAGGACTGGGACCTGATGCAGTTCGCCGCGCAGATGCGGAACATGTCGGGTGGCAACATCGAGTTCCGCACCATCCCGGTGGAGGGCAACGCGTGGTTCGGCAACGCCTTGGCACTGGAGATCGACGTCGACGAGGTGCGCTCGTTCGTCGACGAGGTCGTCGGTGACGAGGAGCGGGACTCCTCGTCGGCACCCGACGTGGACGCCGGCGAGTACACGGTGGACGTCTACAGTGCGGCGACGGATCCGGCGCACGGCGAGTCGGTGCGATCGCTGTTGCGGGACAACGGATTCCAGGGTGAAGGTTCAGCCATTGTGGACACTGTCACCGAGCCTGTGGTCCGGCACGCCCCGGGGGAAGACGACGCCGCCGAGGCCGCCGCGGCACTGCTCGGACCCGATGTCGGCGTCGAGGAGGATTCCGCGCTTCCGGAGGGCAAGCTCGAGGTGCACGTCGACGCCGGGTTCGTCCCCGGGCAACCGGCCGGGGGCTCGGAGACGTCCCGTTCGGTGGCGCCCGCGTCCCTGTCGGAGCCCGTGGTGACCGGCCAGGGAGCTCCACACGGAGCGCGGCAGCCCGCACCGGCGCAAACGGATGAATCCGATGAGCCGACCGAACCCATCACCGCCGGTGGCATCCCGTGCGTGAACTAGGCTTACGGCAGGCCTGAGCAGCACACGCCGGATGGGGAGGGGCCGCGTGAACGAGCGCGAGGAGCAGGACGCCGAGCGCCAGGGCTCCGAGGACAGCGACACCACGCCGCGGACCCGGCAGGGCTCCGGCACGGGGGCAGCCGGCACCGGAGCGACCGGGACGGGCGGCGACGACGCAGTGGCGGACGCCGACGGCGGCGCAGCCGCCGGAGACGCGCCCTACGGGTCTGGTGACGCTGGGGCTCCTGCCGACGGCAACTCGGACGGCGCAGTGGCCGACGACGCAGTGGCCGACGACGCAGTGGCGGACGACGCCGCCGGGAGCGCCACCACCGGCGAAGGCAACACCGGCGAAAGCAGCAACGCCGGAGCGGCGGCCGACACCGGTTCGGACGAGAAGACCGCCGGAACGGCGCGGCACAGGGCTGCACCACGGCCGACACCGCATCGCCGCACGCGGACCACGACAGCCTCGGCCTCGTCGTCCACGGCGGCCTCGTCGTCCACGGCGGCCTCGCCCGCGACCGCTACGGCCGCCGCCACATCCCCCGCCGAGGCGACTCGCCAAGGCAGGCTCCGCCGCACGGGCCGCGTGACGGGGCGCACGGTCATCACGCTGCTGTCGGTGATCGCGCTCGGCGTCACCGGCTATGCGTACGCGCGGCTCGACCAGCTCCACGACGCGATCGAGACCACGGACGCCCTCGACGACTGGCACTACGAGTCGAGCGGTGACGAGGAGGCTCCGCCGCCGCCCCCGAAGGATGACGGCGCGACGGACATCCTGCTGGTCGGCGCCGATTCGCGCACGGACATGCAGGGCAATCCGCTGCCGCTGTCGGTACTGAAGGCGTTGCGCACGGAGAGCACCAACGGCATCAAAACCGACACGATGATCATCCTGCGCATCCCGAAGGACGGCAGCGATCCCGTCGGCGTGTCCATTCCGAGGGACACGTGGGTCGACGTGCCCCACGGCGGCCAGGACAAGGTCAACTCGGCGTACGGCGCGGCGAAGAACGCCGAGTGGGGACGGTTGAAGGCCGAAGGCGTCACCGACGGGGCACAGCTCGAACGGGACTCGAACCAGGCGGGCAGGCGGGCGCTGGTGCGCACGCTGCAGGACTTCACCCAGGTGCACATCGACCACTACGCCGAGATCAACCTGCTCGGGTTCTACCTGCTCACGGAGTCGATCGGCGGCGTCGAGGTGTGCCTGAACGCACCGACGAAGGACAAGGACTCGGGCGCCGACTTCGAGGCCGGGGTGCAGACCGTCTCCGGCGGCGAGGCGCTGTCGTTCGTCCGGCAGCGCAAGAACCTCCCCAACGGTGACCTGGACCGCATCGTCCGGCAGCACACGTTCCTCTCGTCTGCGCTGGACAAGGCGATGTCGACGGGCACGCTCACGGATCCGGACAAACTCTCGGGTCTGATCGACACGGTCCGCCGTTCGCTGGTGCTCGACCCGGACCTGGACGTGCTCGGGTTCGCCCAGCAGGCCAAGGACCTGTTGGGCGACGGGATGGGATTCGAGACGATCCCCGTCGCCGACATCGCCGCCCGCAGCGGGGACGGGCAGAGCATCGTCACCGTGGATCTGCAGCAGGTGCGGTCGTTCATCCGCGACCTGGCGCACGGATCCGGCGGAGAGGATGGCGAGTCGTCGAGCGACGGCGGGGGCTCCTCGCCGGAAGCGACAAGCACCGCCGACGACGTCCCCGCGCCGAACGGTGGCGGCGCGGCCGCCGGTGGTGACGCCGCGGGTGCCGGCAGCTCGGCACGCGGTGTCACCGGTGGTGACGCGCTCAGCCAGGCACCCGACCAGGTCCCCTGCGTCAACTGACGCGTCCGGCAGGGAGAATCACGGGCGTGAATCTCACCGATCAGCTGCTGCGCCCATTGCTGTCATCGGCCGCGCGCCCGGCGGTGACGCACTACGACGACGCCGTGGGCAGCCGCGTGGAACTGTCCGTGGCGACGCTGACCAACTGGGCGGCGAAGACGGCGAACTGGCTGGTCGAGGAGTTCGACGTCGAGCCGGGCGGTCCGGTGGCCGTCGACCTGCCCGCGCACTGGCAGACCGCGGGCGTGCTACTGGGCACGTGGTGGTGCGGCGGACACGTGGTCTCCGACCCCGACGGGGCACGGGTCGCGTTCACCGGCCCGGACGGTCCGACGGGGATCGCCGATGACACGGCCGTCGTCGCGCTCGACCCGCTCGGCCGCGGCCTCGGACCGCAGGGGGCGCCGAACGGAGCGTTCGACTACCTGTCGGACGCGCGCACCGCGGGCGACGACTTCACGCCGCTGATCCCCGTGCCCGGCGACACCGCCGCGCTGCTGGGCGATACGGCCGACGACGTACTGGCGGCCGCCCGGGTGCGAGCCGGCGAGCTCGGCATCGGATCGGGCGACCGGGTGTTGTCGACGCGCGCGTGGACCCTGCCGGATGGGGTGCTCGACGCGCTGGTCGCGCCGCTGGCGGCGGGTGCGCACGTGGTGCAGGTGTCCAACCCGGCGAAGCTGGACGCGCACCGCGCCGCCGAGGCCGCGACCGTCGACCTCAGCTGACCGGTTCGGCCGCCTTGTCGCTGCTGCGACGGCGGCCGACGAGCACGTGGTCGAGTGCCAGCCTGCCGCTGTTGAAGCCCAGTGCGAGGCCGGCGAGCGCCAGCACGAGGACGAGTTCGTAACCGCCTTCGCCGGTGAGCCCCGCGTCGAGGTGGACCGCGAACGTCGCGCCGATCCCGACGACCGCGAAGCCGATGCCGACCAGCGGCGTCGCGAAGCCGACGATGAACATGATCGCGCCGATGACCTCGACGGCGATGACGAACACCGCGGCGACGGTGGGCAGTGGAATTCCGACGGCCTCGAACATCTGAGCCGTCCCGTCGACGCCGGCGTTCCACTTGTCGAGCCCGTGGGCGAGGAACACGACGCCGACCGCGATGCGCCCGATCAGCGCCGCGACGTCCTGAATGCGTGCGTACATGCCTGACCTCCGCCAGTTGGTTGACCGGCCGTGGGCCCAACGACCGCACAGCCATACCTGTTGCCCGCGCTCACCGTGCTGCCTGAGCGCGCGTTACCGTGACGACCACGATACTGTTGAAATTTCAACGATAATGACAGGGGTCGTGTAAAACCCGAATAACCCGACACACGCCCCACGAGCACACGTCGCGTGTCCTGCACTCAGCACCGCGTGTCCTGCACTCAGCACCGCGTGTCCTGCACTCCGGACGCCTGGTGCTCCCACCCGTCACTCACCCCGACCTGCCTGCTGGGCCCGTGTTGCGGATTCCAGGGCCCGTGTTGCGTTTTTGCGGAGACCGTGTTGCGGATCCCAGGGCCGGGCTGCGACTCGGGATCCGCGTTGCCTGTCTGGCCTCGACCGGCGGGACGGGAGGTCGCATGCGTCCGCCCGCGATGCGGATCATCCTTGGCCGTCACGCCTACGCTGCGACCAGCGGCTTAGCGAACCAGCATTCGGCGTACGGGTCGTCGCCGTATCGGTCGATGTCGCGATACCCACTGCGCGCGTAGAAGCTCCGTGCCTCGACGAGATCCAGGCGCGTGCCCAGGCGCATCTCCGGGCTGCGGTGCGCGCGGGCGTGGTCCTCGGCGGCCGTCAGCAGCCGCGGTGCCAGGCCCGTGCCGCGGAACTCCGGCAGCACGAACATCTTCGTCAGCTCGGCGTAGGCATCCAACAGCCGCACACCGACACACCCCGCGACGACGCCGCTCTGCCGGGCGAGCAGGAACACGCCGGTCGGCGGGCGCAGGTCGGCACCTGGCTCGTCGGCCATGGCGGCGTCGACGTCCTCGTCGGTGATCGGCCGGGAGTAGTAGCGGCGGCACAGCTCGGTGAAGTACGCACGCAGCACCGGCACCGCATCGGCGGCGTCGACAGCCGCGGGAGTGATCGTGAACGACGGTTTCGGCGGCGTGGGCGGTTGCGGTGACATCGGGGCGGGCATAAGTCGATCTTGCCATCGCGCCGCAGCCCACCGTGGCAGCACCCGATCCCGGCGTGACCCCCATGCCGAGTGACCCCCATGCCGCGTGTCCTGCGTTCGGGCACGCGTGTCCTGCATCGAGACAAGGCAGCGGGCCGGGTACCAGAGGTGCATCCACCGCAGTCACAGCATGGTGGGCGCCCGTCCCGTGGTGAGCGCAGCCCAGCCGACGCTGTGGAAACACCTTCCGCCGAGTGGTCGGCCACCGCAGAATCGCAGACATGATCACTGGCGACCTCGTCACGCTGCGGCCGATCGAACCCGAGGACGCGGACACGTATTGGCGTTGGCATCGCGACCCAGCTGTCACCCGGTGGCTCGCACACGACTACGACGAATCGCTGGCGCAGATCCGCAAACGTTTCGCCGAGCGGCCGGTCAATTCGTACTCGTCGACTGCCTTCGCCGTGGAAACGCTCGCCGACCGCACGCTGATCGGAACGGTGGCGCTCCGCGATGCGACACCCGAGACCGCGCTCGCCGAGCTGGACGTCTACATCGGCGAGGAACGGTATCGCGGCCACGGCTACGGCACCGACACCGTGGCCGCGATCTGCCGCTACGGATTCGCCGCGATGCGACTGCACTCGATCCGGCTGTGGGTCGTGGCCGACAACGACGCGGCCATCCGGGCGTATCAGAAGGTCGGATTCCGCACCGATGGCCGGGGCCGCGATGCGTTCCGTCGCGACGGCTGCTGGTACGACATGGTCCTGATGAGCCTCCTCGAGGGCGAACTCGAGTAGAAACCCGCCGGCACTCAGACCATGGTGAACGCCAGTGCCGTGGTGAGCACCGCCCAGCCGACGACGTGGACGATGCCGAGGGTGCGCCAGCCGCCACGCGGGGTGTCGCGGTCGCCGCGGAGGATGCCGAACACGTACACCGCGGACACGAACACGACCGCGACGGCGATGAGGCACGTCGGCATCAGCGCGTTCGCCGCCCCCGCCGACGGTCCGATCTGCATGTCGCGCACCACGTCCTCGACATGCGTGCGTTCGGGCACCAACAGCACGAGCACGCTGGCGATCCCTGCGGGCACCACGCCGAGCAGCCACCACTGGGCGCCGAGTCGCGTCGCGAGCAGGTGGATGCCGTACACCATCGGAAGCGTTATCGCGGCCAGGACACCCACGACGACGATCAGCCCACGGACGTTGCCACCGCCCAGCGCCCACAGTCCTTGCGCGATCGGCACCCGCAGCAGCACGGCGAGCACCGGCATCACGCAGGCCGCCGCGATGGCCAGCACGTGATACGACGGCCTACGCGTGCCGTGGGTGGTCGACTCGGACGCCTCGGCTGATGCTTCGCGGTCCATACGTCGGCACTGTGGCAGACGTGCTCCACCGGTTGGTCACCGGCCACCGATGACCCGCTCGGCGAGAGGCCCCGACGGGACGTGGTCGCGCGTCGTTCGACCCGGCGGTCGAACATGGACGCCGACGTCGTGCATGCAGGACACGCGGGGCTGAACGCAGGACACGCGGGCCCGGGTGCAGAACACGCAGGAGAGCGCAGCTGCGCGTCAGCGCGCCGTTGTGGGGTGGCCGTCGGGCGACGGGCGGGCGCAGGACACACGCGAGACGGATGGGGCCACCGGCGATGTCGTCACCGGTGGCCCCACCCGTCGCAAGCTCGGCCGTCGAACTCAGCCCTTGAGCAGGCTCCGTGCCATCACGAGCTGCTGAATCTGGTTCGTGCCCTCGTAGATCTGGGTGATCTTGGCGTCGCGCATCATGCGCTCCACGGGGAAGTCACGCGTGTAGCCGGCGCCGCCGAACAGCTGCACGGCGTCGGTCGTGACCTCCATGGCGATGTCGGAGGCGTACTTCTTCGCCGCCGACGCCATGAACGAGGCCCGCTCGTCGCCGCGTTCACTGGCCGCTGCCGACGCGTACACCATGTGACGGGCCGTTTCGACCTTCATGCCCATGTCGGCGAGCATGAACTGCACGCCCTGGAACTCGCCGATGGCCTGACCGAACTGCTTGCGCTCCTTGACGTAGTCGACCGTCGCGTCGAGCGCACCCTGGGCGATGCCGAGTGCCTGGGCGCCGATCGTCGGGCGCGTGTGCTCCAGCGTCAGGAGCGCGGTCTTCAGACCCGTGCCCGGCTCGCCGATGATGCGATTGCCCGGGATGCGGCAGTCCTCGAAGTAGATCTCCCGCGTCGGCGATCCCTTGATGCCGAGCTTCTTCTCCTTCGGGCCCACCGAGAATCCCGGATCGTCGACGTGGACCGCGAACGCCGAGATGCCCTGCGACGGCTTCGCCGCGTCCGGATTGCTGACGGCCATGACCGTGTACCAGGTCGACTCGCCCGCGTTGGTGATCCAGCACTTGGTGCCGTTGAGGACCCAGTCGTCACCGTCCTGCTTCGCACGCGTGCGCATGGACGCCGTGTCGGAACCGGCCTCGCGTTCGGACAGCGCGTACGAGGCCCCCTTGCCTGCAGCAATGTCGGGCAGCACCTGCTTCTTCAGCTCGTCCGATGCCGACAGGATGATCGGCTGGGTGCCCAGCTTGTTCACCGCCGGAATGAGGCCGGCCGACGCGTCGACGCGCGAGACCTCCTCGATGACGATGCACGCCGCGAGGGCGTCCGCCCCCTGGCCGTCGTAGGCCTCGGGAATGTGCACCGCGTTGAAACCGGCCTTGTTGAGTGCGTCCAGCGCCTCCGTCGGGTACCGCTCCTGCTCGTCCACCTCCGTGGCGTAGGGAGCGACCTCCTTCTCGGCCAGCGCCCGCACGGCCGCGCGCAGTTCCTCGTGCTCCTCCGCCAGCTGGTAGAGGCCTGGGCCCTCGCTCACGTGCGTCACCTTTCGTCCGAAACCTTCTGCGTCCGTTCTCGCACCGATGTTAGGCGTCGTTCACGTCGCCTGTCTGTGTCGTTGGCCGCAGTAGTCGTTGACCGCAGTATCGACCCCCACGAATGTTACCCGCGCGTAGGGGCCCGTGTGACCGGGCGAACACGACAGCTCAGGGAAATGTTCGCGCCGTAGTGTTCAGCAGCGACATACAGTTGTCCCATGCTGGACGTGGCGAAACTGCGGCTGCTGCGGGCAGTCATCGCGACCGGGTCGATCCGCGCGACGGCAGCACGACTCGGGTACACGCCATCGGCCGTCAGCCAACAGCTCGCCGCGCTGCAACGCGACACGGGCCTCCGGCTGTTCGACCGGGTCGGCAGAGGTATCGAACCGACGTCGGCCGGCCGCACATTGGCCGGTGAGGCGGAACAAGTGTTCAGCGCCCTGTCGGCGCTGGACGGTGTGGTCGACGACCTGCGCGCGGGACGGGTCGGCAGCCTGTCGATCGGCTACTTCGCCTCGGCGGGCGCCACCTGGCTGCCGCCGGTGGCGGCCGTACTGCAGACCGAGTTCCCCGAGCTCCGGCTCGACCTGCGCATGACCGAACAGCGCGACGGCCTGGAACTACCGGACATCGACCTGTTCGTCGACGCACCCGGCATCGAACACGCCACGCACGCCGACGTTCACCCGGTCGTCGACGATCCGTTCCTCGCCGTCGTCCAGGCCACCGATCCCCTCGCGGCCCGCGGCGAGGTACCGCTCGCCGAGCTCGCCGACCGGCGCTGGGTCGACAACGACCTGCAGCGCGGCGCCTGCCGACGCGTCCTGTTGGATGCCTGCGCGGAGGCCGGATTCTCGCCGCAGTTCGCCGTCGAGACACACGACTACCAGACCGCGATCCCGTTCGTGGCCACGGGAATCGGCATCACCGTGGTTCCCCGGCTCGGCATCGGCGACCTGCCGCCAGGGCTGACGACCGTACGGCTCGTCTCGCCGCAGCCGGTGCGCAACATCGCGGTGTCGGTGAAGAAGACCGTCGCCGACCACCCGGCCGCAGTCCGCGCCCTCGAGGTGCTGCGAACCGTCGCGGGACCGTGACGTCGCCGCAGCGTGCTGCAGCGTGCTGGCACTGCTCTGTGGTGGCGCTGCCCTGGTGGTGGCACTGCTCTGTGGTGGCACTGCCCTGTGGTGACGCTGCCCTGTGGTGACGCTGCCGCGTGGTCGCGGTTCGTGGCGTCCCTGTCCCGTTATCGCTGCCGCGTGATGCGATCGCTGATCCTGCACCATGATCAAGGGAAGATCCGCCGCGTTGTGATGCCCTCACAGGTGCCCTTGGGCACCTGTGAGGGCATCACAACGCGGCACCACGCACAACATTCGTGCCCGAGTGCAGAACACGCGTGTCTGAGTGCAGGACACGCGTGCCCGAGCGCAGGACACGCGGCCGGTCACCAGGGGCGGTCGGCCGGGGTCAGTCGGCCAGTTTGGCGCGCAGGGCGGCGTCCTTGTCGTGGACGAGCTGTTCGAGGTCGGCCTGGAACGCCGTCATCCGCTGCTGCAACTCGGGATCACTCGCGGCCAGCATGCGGACGGCGAGCAGGCCCGCGTTGCGGGCGCCGCCGACCGACACGGTCGCCACGGGGACCCCGGCAGGCATCTGCACGATCGACAGCAGCGAGTCGAGCCCGTCGAGATGTTTGAGCGGTACGGGAACGCCGATCACCGGCAGCGGCGTCGCCGACGCGACCATGCCGGGCAGGTGCGCCGCGCCGCCGGCTCCCGCGATGATCACCTTCAGTCCGCGCCCCGCGGCCTCGCGGGCGTAGTCGAGCATCCGCTGCGGCGTCCGGTGCGCCGAGTAGACGCCGACCTCGTAGCCGACGTCGAACTCGTCGAGCGCCTGGCCCGCCGCTTCCAGCGTCGGCCAGTCCGAATCGCTACCCATGATCACGCCGACGTCCGGTGTGCTCACGTCCTGCCTCCCGCAAGGTTCGTCGTGGCGGTTGAGTCCGGCCGGGGCCGGGTGCCCGGTGGATCCGGTGCCTCAGTGGATGCTGCCGTCGCAGTCGATCCGGTACGTCAGTGGATGCTGTAGCCGTCCGGCCATTCGGCGGCCGACAGCCAGTGCGCCGCCATCCGCGCCTTCGCCCGCGTCGACTCGTCGATCGGGCCGCCCACGTTGACGTGTCCCAGCTTGCGCCCCGGACGTTCGCTCTTGCCGTACAGGTGCACCTTGACGTCGGGATAGCGCGCGTACAGGTGGTGCAGGCGTTCGTCCACGCTCATCGTCGGCGTCTCGGGAGCGCCGAGGACGTTGGCCATGACGGTCGGCGACAGCAGGTCGGTCGTGCCGAGGGGGTAGTCGAGGACGGCGCGCATGTGTTGTTCGAACTGGGACGTGCGGCTGCCGTCCATCGTCCAGTGCCCGGAGTTGTGCGGGCGCATCGCCAGCTCGTTGATGACCAGCCCGCCCTCGTGGGTCTCGAACAGTTCGACGGCCATGACCCCGGCGACGTCGAGCTGTTCGGCGATGCGCAGGGCCAGGCCCTGTGCCCGCTGCGTGCCGGCTTCGGACAGTCCCGGTGCGGGCGCGAGGACCTCGGTGTTGATGCCGTCGGACTGCACGGTCTCCACGACCGGCCACGCGGCGCCCTGCCCGAACGGTGACCGCGCCACCATTGCCGACAGTTCGCGGGCCATGGGGACGCGCTCCTCGATCAGCAGCGACATGCCCGCGTCGAGGAGTTCGGGGATTTGCGCGCGCGCCTCGTCGGCGGAGTCGAGCTGCCACACGCCCTTGCCGTCGTAGCCGCCCGTCGCGGCCTTGAGGATCGCGGGCCAGCCGTGGTCGTCGCCGAACTTCACGGCGTCGGAGACCTGTTTGACCTCGACGAACGCGGGGTTCGGCAGGCCGAGCGAGGCCATCCGCTCGCGCATGAGGAGCTTGTTCTGGGCATGCGCCAGCGCTCCGGGCCCGGGGCGGACGACGACACCCTCGTCGGCGAGGGCCCGCAGGTGCTCGCCGGGCACGTGCTCGTGGTCGAACGTCAGCACGTCCACGCCGCGCGCGAAGGTGCGCAGCGCGTCGAGGTCGGTGTGGTGGCCGTGGGTGACGTCGGCGGCGACGAGGCCGGCGGATTCGCCCTCGCCGACGGCCAACACTCGCAGCGACTGGCCGAGTGCGATCGCGGCCTGATGCGTCATCCTGGCGAGCTGGCCGCCGCCGACCATGCCGACGATGGGAAGTCCGGTACGCGTATCCATAGCGCGCTCAGCCTAAGCGGACCCGTTCCGGCCGCATCACGAACCGCCCCCGAGTGTCACCGCCGCCACTGACGGATACCGCGTGACGAAACCGCGATCCAGTGTCACGAGAGGGCACCCGAGGGCCTGGGCGAACGCTGCCAGATAGTCGTCGGTCCACAGTTTGTGACTTCGGTCCTCACGGGCGGATATCACTCGCCAGACCTGCTCAAGGTGAGCCGGCTCGGCAGTCCAGACCACACGTTCGTCCGAGCGAAGCTCATCGAGAACCCGCCACGCTTCTGCGCGACTCAACGCGGCCTCTCCCATAACCGGCTGGTTCGACAACAAGCGGAGCAACCCCATCTGCGTCACTCGGCACAACCTGAGTTCGCCGTCCTGTTCATCGAACCACGAGGACACCTCGGCATAGTGCTTGTGCTCTTCCCACACCGACGCGAACCAGACGTTGACATCCAGCAGCATCTACTGTGCCCGGTACTTCTCGGCATCTTCGGCCGCGAAGATCGCTTCGATGTCGTCGTTCGTGATGTCGACTTTGCGCGACTTCGTTGCCGGGACCAGCGGGAGTTTCACCCGTTTACGCGACCGACCGCTCTCCGCTGTGCCCAACTCATGACTTACTGCCCGAGTCAAGAACTCTTTCACAGTCTCCCCGCGGGCCGCGGCTTCGGATTTCATCGCCCGCATGAGCTCCGGAGGCAACTCCACCGTCGTGCGCATAAAAGCATATTAACACATTCCGCTCTCGCGCTTGACCTCGATCGCGGTCGAGGTCGCAGCATCCACTCGCATGCCGAACTTCGACATTCACTCGTTCCTCGACGAACCGGGGCGGCCCGCGGCCGTCTCGACGGTCACCGAACGAGGGCGCCCCGCGCTCGCGACGATGTGGTTCCTGTTCGCCGACGGTTGCCTGTGGTTCCACAGCCCCGTCGACAAGCCGGCACCGTTCCTCGCCGCGGCTGCCGCAGGTCGCGAGGTGTCCGTACTCATCGCCACGTTCTCGCCGCCGCACGACGTACGACAGTTCCGAGCGACCGGTCCCGCCGCTCTCGCATCCCGCGACCTCACCCGGGTCCACCGGATCTACGAGCGTTACGTACCCGCGTGGTCGGCATTCTGGCGGGAGCACGCGACGTCGGACCGCCTCCGTCTGTGGTCGATGCTTCCCGAACGCGGGATGGCCGTGGCGTATCCCGGCCTCGCCGAGGCTCCGGTCTACCGCTGGTCGGAACCGACCTGGCTGGACTCGGCGGAGTCGGCCGCCGGCGGCTGAGCGTCGTCGCGCGCCGTCACCACAGTCCTGCCGCGCAATACGGCGATCAGCGTGTCTCGGTCGTGCAACGCCCCGCGCAGGGGCTCGCGGTTGCGCCACAGCCAGCGGCCGGCGAGCACGGCGACGAGCACGATCGGCACCATCAGGTAGGCGCTGCCGAGGATGTACTGCCAGAACGCCCAGTGCAGCTCCAGGTTGCGGCCGTTCGGCAGCACCAGCAGCACACAGCTGACGAACACGACGAACACCGCGCCCGCCGCGATCCACCGCTTCCGCGTCTTCACCGGATCGGCGTGCGGCAGCTTCGACACGAGCACCATGATCAGCGGCACGGCCCACACCCAGTGGTGCGACCACGACACCGGAGAGAGCAACAGCGCGTAGAACGCCGTCACCAGTAGCGCTTCGAGCGGGCGGCCACTGCGGTGGAACCGCAGCATCAGCCAGACCGCCAGCGGCGCCAGTGCCAACCCGACGACGATCGCCGCGTTCGACGCCCACGGAGCCAGATCGGTCATGCGGTTGAACAGGCCGTTGAGCGACTGGTTCCCGGCCCAGTGCATCGGCCCGATGCGGCCCGCGTTGAACACGGTGTGCGTCCAGAACCGCCACGCGTCCGACGGGATCAGCGCGAACAGCAGCGCCTGCAGGGCGAAGAACGTGGCCATCGCGCGCAGTGCGTCCATCCGGCGCCCGGTGAACAGCAGGTGCGGGATGAAGATCAGCGGGGTCAGCTTCACCGCGGCCGCGACGCCCACCATGATGCCGCCCCACCGGCTGCCGCGGGCGCTGATCACCAGCACGTCCAGCACGATCAACGCCATCAGGATGAGGTTGATCTGGCCGAGGAAGATCGTCCGCCACACGGGCTCGAGCGCGAAGAACAGGACGGCCGACAACAGCGTGACGCGCGCGGGCGAGGCCCACACGGGCAGCTCACCCTTCGGGCGCGGCAGCGCACCGAGCGCCACCCGGATGACGACCGTCATCGCCAGCAGCGACACCGCCGACAGCACGCCCCATGCCACCTGCACCGGGAACACGGCCAGCGGCACGAACAGCAGCGCAGCGGTCGGCGGGTAGGTGAACGGCAGCAGCGCCCAGAACGGTTCCGGCGCCAGGGTGTTGCTCTCGTAGAGCGGATCGCCCTGCAGCAGCGTGACAGCACCGGCGCGGTAGACCGCGGAGTCGACGCCGAGCTGCAGGTCCAGCAGCCAGCCCACGACGCCTGCCACGATCATCAGCGCCGGCAGTGCCAGCACCAGCGCCAGCGACCTCGGCCGCGCGAGCAGGCGTTCGGCCGAGGCACGCAGCTGCAACGCCGCCGCCCCGGCGGGCTCCGGACGGGAGCCTGCCGGCGTCTCGGCCTCGCGCAGGTCTGGGGTGCTCACTCTTTCTAGGAAACCATGACCGGGTGTGAGTTCGGCGTCGGCCACTCCCCTGCCGCGCCGCACGGCGGCGCCACTAACGCGCCGCGAGCGACTCGAGCAGCACGCACGCGTCGTCGTGGGTGGCGGGCAGCCGCACGACGTTCACCCGCGCCGATCCGGACTCGACCAGCTGCGGGTCGACGGCGAACCGCTCGGTGAGCTCACGTCGCAGCCGCACCGCGCGGTGGGCCACGTCGTCGGATCGCGCGACGACGGCCACCACCGTCGAGGCGCCGAGGACGGCGTGACTCTCACCGCCGTCGAACACCTGCCGCAGCACGTCGGCGGCCAGGATCATGCCCGCGGGCCGCAGGTAGACGGCAGTGTCGTCGAAGCCGAGCGAGATCACCACCAGCACCTGCCGGCCGGCCACGCTCACGCCGTCCCGCGCCGCCTGCCGGTACAGCTCGGACAGCCGGGTCCGCAGGTATGCCTGGGTCGGCAGTCCCGTGAGCGAATCGTGCACCTCGGTCGCCCCGACGTGGTTGAGCGCGACCTCGGCCCACGCCACGGCGGTGATCCGCAGCAGCCGCGTGGGCAGCGCGTCGGCGTCGGCGGCCTCGGCGATGGCGTCGAGCGCATCGGCATGGCTCGCCTCACCGGCCGGAACCTGCAGCACAGCGTGCAGCGCGGCCAGATCGCCGAGGGTCTCCTCGAGTCCCGTGCCCGCGGCCGCGCGGGCGTGTGCCAACGCCACGAGCGCCGCACCCGCACCGTCGAGGCCACCGGAGCGCACCACGGCCGAGCACACGAGGTCGACCTCCGCGACGTCCCAGTCGTCGGGGAACCGCCAGCCGCAGGCCAGGCTCGCCGTCCGCCACCGCCGCCGGAGCACCGCGCGGGGGTCCCGCACGGCCTGCGCCTCCCGCACGGCGTGCGGCTGCCGGCCCGGGGGCGATCCGCCGCCCTGTTCGTCCGACAGAGCGAACGGCACACCTTCCATGTCGCCAGCACTCACGTCCACTCGCGCCTCCTTGTCGGCTCGTCGGAGGTGAGACGTGCGGAGCCGCCCTGCATGACGGTGACGGACACGAAAAGTTGCGGTGCGAGTGAACCGGGTGAAGTGGCGACCCTCGGCGTGACGCTTCCCCGAATGTCCGTCACACTTTGCTCCGCAGTGCGTCCCCCATCCGGGACGACCTGAGAGGAGAGCCGTGAGCACCGCACCCACCGACCCGCAGGGCATGAGCGACGCCGAACTCATCGCCTCGGTACGCGCGGGCCAGCTCGAGTGCTACGGGACGCTGTACGAACGTCACGTATCCGCTGCGTACAACCTTGCGCGGCAACTCGCGCGCACGTCGATGGAAGCCGACGACCTCGTCTCGGACGCCTTCTCGAAGGTCCTCGACACACTCCGCGGCGGGAAGGGCCCCGACAGCGCGTTCCGGGCGTACCTGCTGACGGCCGTGCGCCACGGCGCCTACGACAAGACGCGGCGCGACAAGAAGCTCGACCTCGCCGAGGACATGACCACCGTCACGACGGTCGGCGGCGCCGGCGCCGAGGCACTGACCGTGGAGTTCTCCGATACGGCACTCGAGGGGCTGGAGCGCACGCTCGCCGCGAAGGCGTTCGCGAAGCTGCCGGAACGCTGGCAGGCCGTGCTGTGGCACACCGAGATCGAAGGCGCCACGCCTGCCGAGGTGGCACCACTGCTGGGGCTGACGGCCAACAGCGTGTCCGCACTGGCCTACCGCGCCAGGGAAGGTCTGCGCCAGGCGTATCTGCAGGTGCATCTCGCCGAGGTCAGCGCGAGCACGTGCCACGCGACGGCCGACAAGCTGGGCGCCTGGACCCGCGACGGACTGTCGAAACGGGAACGCGCGCAGGTCGAGGCGCACCTCGACGACTGCTCCGACTGCCAGGCGCTCGCCGCCGAGCTGGCCGACGTCAACGGTGCGTTGCGGGCCGTCATCGCTCCGCTCGTCCTCGGCGGCGGGGTACTGGGCTACCTCGCGGTCGCGGGCGGGGGCAAGGCCGCGGCGGCGACCGCGATCGGTGCCGGCACCGCGGCCGGTTCCGCAGGTGCCGCCGCCGGTGCCGGCGGTTCCGGAGGCGCCGCGGGAGCCGCGGCGGGCGCGCCCCGGGAGTTCGTCGGCGTGGCGGGCTCCGGTGTCGCGATGGCCGCGGCCGTCGCACTGGCGCTCACCGCCGGTGGCGGCGGACAGCAGATCCCGACGGCCGCCGAGCAGCCGCAGCAGCAGCCACCGGCCGCGCAGGCGCCGAACGAACCCGCCGACCCGCCTCCCGGGCAATCGGCGCCGGACAACCCGCCTGCGCAGAACGAACCGGCACCACAACAGCCGCCGCCCGCACCGGACGTGACGCAGCCCGAATCGCCGGAACCGGCCTCGGTCGGAGCTACCGTGGCCCAGGACGACGTCGAGCTCGTCGCCGGCGGCGGCCCCGCCGACCTGCCGATCACCGTGCGCAACAACGGCGGGACGCTGTCCGACCCCATCGACGTGACGCTGAACCTGCCACGCGGCGTGAGCGCCCTCGGCGGCGGTGGCGGCGGAACGACCGCAGGAGCGGCCGGCGCCCCGCGCAGCACCGACCAGTCGAGCCCTGCCACGGCGCCGCAGGGTGGCGGCGCGTCACCGTCCGGCGGGGCGCTCCGCCAGGCCGGTGGCGGCGAGCGCATCACCTGCCCCGGCGGCTCGGGCACCGTCACGTGCTCCACGGGCCGGGGACTGCAGCCCGGCGAGTCCATGACGCTCGTGTTCCGGCTGCAGGCGTCCGCCGACGCCGAATCCGGGCAGGTCACAGGCCACCTGAGCGGCGGAGGGGCCGTCAACGTGTCGCTCCAGGTGCCGGTCAGGGTCGAGCCGAAGCCCACCCCGCCCCCGCCGCCCGCCGAGGACGGCGTCCGGGTTCAGGCGAACGGTTTCGGCACGACCGCGTCCGTCGAGATCCGTAACACCGGCGACACCACCGACAACGTCACGCTCACGTCCGACCGGCCCGCGGCGGGTGTGGGCCACGGCATGGACTGCACCGACCGCTGGGCCGAACCGCTGTCGTGCACCTCGACCGACGCGCTCAAACCCGGCGAGGACAGGACCGTGTACGTCACCGTGTACGACCGCAGTGGCCCCGGCAACGGCAACGGCCAGGGCAACGGCAACGGTGGCGGCGAGGGCCATGGCTTCGGCCAGGGCAACGGCGACGACGTCACGTTCACCGCGACCCTCGGGGACGCGGCAGACAGCGCGACCGTGTCGTTCCCGGACTGCTGGCCGCCGTCGTTCCTGTGCCTCGGCGGCGCGTCCACCGAGGCGCCCGGCGGATCCGGATCCGCGGAGGCGACGACGCCCCCGCCCGCCTCGGGCTCGGCGTCGGTGACCGAGCCACCGACCGGCTCCGGTTCGGCGACCGCACCTCCGGGGTCGCGGCCGAGTGGTTCGGCGACCGCCACGCACCCCACGTCGGACCCGGCATCGGGGTCGGCGACCGCCACGACGGAGCCCGAGTCCACGGATCTGCCAGCCCCACCGTCCGACCCGTGGCCCGGGCCGCCGGGGCACGGGAACGGCAGGGACCACGGCGACAAGCACGACGACGACAAGCACGACGACAAGGACCGCGACAAGGGCGCGCGGCACCGCGATCCGCAGTGATCAGCCGCGCCGATCAGCCGCGCCGATCAGCACGGATCAGCCGCACCGCGTCGCCCCTGCCCGGAACGTGACGCCCGTCTCGGGACCCACGCATCGCGGATGTGCCGCGGCCCACGTGTACGTCGCGGGTGCGGTGCACCGAACTTGCGCTGAGCTGCACTCTCGACGGCGCGTGGGCGGTCCTGTGGTGTAGACGTCCGACGAGTGGCGTTCCACCGTTCGGCGGACTCACCCGACGCGGATGGCTACACTGCGATGTGTGTCCGTCGTCGAAACCGTGCTGGAGCGCGTACCCGGGCCGCTGCGCTCGCTGCTGCTGAAACACCGCGAACTGCTCAAGTTCGCTGTCGTCGGCGGCACGACCTTCCTCGTCGACAACGGCGTCTGGTACCTGCTGAAGTTCACGGTCCTGATGGACAAGCCGACGACGGCGAAGGCCATCGCGATCCTGGTGGCGACGATCGTGTCGTACGTGCTGAACCGCGAATGGTCGTTCCGCACCCGCGGCGGCCGGGAGACCGGCCACGAGGCGACGCTGTTCTTCGTGATCAGCGGCGTCGCGGTCGCCGTGAACCTGGTGCCGCTGCTCATCTCACGCTACGTACTCCACCTGCAGCGACCGGAAGTGTCACTGTTCGTGCAGGAGACGGCGGACTTCATCAGCGGCTCGGTGATCGGCATGCTGCTCGCGATGGTGTTCCGCTTCTGGGGGTTCCGGAAGTGGGTCTTCCCCGACGAGCTCGGCGGAATCCGGCGCGAAACCCTCGCCCGCCGCTGACGCCCACCCGTCACCCTCCGCCAAGCCCAGGGAGGCAGGCACGACCGGCCGGCGCCACCCGACCAGGCAGTCGAACCTCCCGAAACGGAACCCGCTACCTAGGCACTCGCCCACCCGTCGCCCGCCACCACCCAACACAGCGGTGCACCTGCCACCCAGTCAACATCACACGGCCCGGCGATCAACCTTCCCGAAACAGGCTCTCTATCTAGGCACTCGTTCCGTGGGCCACTCGACGGCGGGGACGTCGCCCGCGGTCGGCACGCGGAGGAACAGGCTGAACGTCGCGGGCGCCCTGGTCGACAACTCCAGCCTGCCGCCGTCGGCCTCGGCCAGCGCCCGCGCGAGCGCGAGCCCCACACCCGTCGATCCGGCTCCTGAGAACCCGCGGTCGAACACGTGCGGAGCCAGTTCGTCCGGCACCCCCGGTCCCGCGTCGCTGACCTCCACGACGACGGTGCCGTCGGTGTCGCCGCGCCGAGCCGCCAGCGTGACCGTGCCCGCGCCGTGCCGCATCGCGTTGTCCAGCAGCACGCTGATGATCTCGCGCAGGCGTGCGGGCGTGACGCGCACCATGAGGCCGTCGGCGATCCGCAGCCGGAGCGTCCGTCCCTCGGCTTTGAGTACGTCCCGCCACTCGTCGCTGACCTCGGGCAGCATCGTCGTCAGCGACACCGGTTCGGTGCCGACCTCGCTGGCGGCGCGGGCAGCGGCGAGCAGTTCGTCGAGTGCCCCGGCGAGCCGGTCGGACTGCTCCAGCGCCGCGTGCGCCTCCTCGGCGACCTCGGGGTCCTGGTGCAGTCCCAGCGCCTCCAGTCGCAGCTGCAGCGCCGTGAGCCTGCTGCGTAGCTGGTGCGACACGTCGCCGACGAGCTGCCGCTCGCGCTGCACCAACTGCGCGAGCGCGGTGCCCGACGAGTC
Source organism: Prauserella sediminis (assembly GCF_014195435.1). Taxonomy (NCBI): domain Bacteria; kingdom Bacillati; phylum Actinomycetota; class Actinomycetes; order Pseudonocardiales; family Pseudonocardiaceae; genus Prauserella; species Prauserella sediminis. Next base: position 932,364 of record NZ_JACIBS010000001.1, read on the forward strand.
GAGCGCGTCGGCCACCATGTCCAGCTCGGCGACCGCGTACCGCCTGTTGTCGGGGCGGAAGTCGCCGGCGCCGAGCCGGGCCGCGCGGTCGGCGACGTGCCGCAGCGGCCGTGCCAGCCGGTTCGCCGTGACGGTGGCGACGAACGTGCCGATGCCGACCGACAGTACGACGACGAACACCACGGCCACGGCGACCTGGGTCTGCTGCGTCCGCATCTCGCCGGCGGGTTGCGTCATCACGATGTGCCCGCCCGCTATCGGCTGCTGCTCGCTGATCACGTCGTCGCCCGTCGACGGTCCCGCCTCCATGATCGCCGCCGAGTCGTGGTGAACGACCAGGTGCGCGTCCCGCGGCATCGCGGAGCGGATGTGCCGCAGGTTGAGGTTGTGCCGGTTGGCGAGCTGGTTGTCGAGGGCAGCGGCGATCCGCTGCGCGCTGTTGGTCAGTTCCTCCCGGTGGAAGTTCTCCACCAGCAGCACGCCCGTCACCCCGAGCGGTGCGCCCAGCGCCACCCCGGTGACCAGCACGGCCAACAGGATCGCCAGGAGTATTCGCCGCCGCATACGCCGCCTATGCCCTCGCCCTGCCTATACCGTCGCCCACCGTGCCGGTGGCTGCCTGTACCGGTGCCCAGCGGTTCCGCCCCGCGGTTCCGCCCCGCAGCGCGCCGGGTCGCGGTTCCGCCCCGCGGTTCCGCCCCGCAGCGCGCCGGGTCGCGGCCGGGTGCGGCCGGAGTCCGCGCCTGCCGGTGGCACCGCACCCCGCGGGCGTTGCCGGGAGGCGCCGCCGTCGCCCGGCTCGCCGTCATTCGACGTTGAACCGGAATCCGACGCCGCGCACCGTCGCGATGTGCTCCTCGTTCGACTTCCGCGGATCCCGGCCCGCCGCCACCGCGAGTTTCCTGCGCAACCACGACATGTGCATGTCGAGCGTCTTCGACGTCTTGAGCGCCTCGGTGTCCAGGTCGTTCCACACCTCGGCGAGGATCTCCTCGCGGCTCACGACCTGACCGGCCCTGCTCATCAGCACCCGCAGCAGCTCGAACTCCTTGTTCGCGAGCTGCACCTCCTCACCTTCGACGGTCACCAGCCGCGCGGCGACGTCCATGCGCACGCCACTGGCGTCGAGCGCGCCCGGCGACCGCCTGCGCAGCAGCGCGCGGATCCGTGCGAGCAGCTCGGCGAGACGGAACGGCTTCGCGACGTAGTCGTCGGCGCCCGCGTCGAGACCGACGACGAAGTCGACCTCGTCGGTGCGGGCCGTCAGCATCAGCACCGGTGTCTGTGCGCCCGACGCCCGCAGTCTGCGGCACACCTCCAGTCCGTCCATCTCGGGCAGACCGAGATCGAGTACCAGCAGGTCGACACGTTCGGACGCCGTGGCTTCGAGCGCCGCCGAACCGTCCGCGACGGCGACGACCTCGTACCCCTCACGTTCCAGCGCGCGAGACAGCGGCTGCGCGATCGCTGGATCGTCTTCGGCGAGTAGGACCATGCTCACCTGGTCAACCTTACGGCGGGGGCACGTGGAACCATCGTTATGTGTCCCGTTACTCCGACGATGCAGCGTTGGCGGCCGAGCTCGCCGACGCGGCCGATGCGATCACCGTCGAACGCTTCCGCACCCAGAATCTGCAGGTGACGGCCAAGCCCGACCGTACGCCCGTGACCGACGCCGATACCGACGTCGAGGACGCGATCCGTCGCGTCCTCACCGCCAGGCGACCCGGCGACGGCGTGGCGGGCGAGGAACGCGGCGGGTCGATCGCCGCCCCCGGCCGCGTGTGGGTGCTGGATCCGATCGACGGCACGAAGAACTTCCTCCGCGGTGTACCGATCTGGGCGACCCTGATCGCACTGCTCGACGGCGGTGTCCCGGTCGTCGGCATGATCACCGCTCCGCTGCTGGGCCGCCGCTGGTGGGCGAGCCAGGGCGGCGGCGCGTGGCTGCGGGACTCGGCCGGTGAGCGCAGGCTTGCCGTCTCGCAGGTGCCGCAGCTCGCCGACGCCTACGTGTCCACAACGGACCTGAACAGCTGGTCCGAGCACCGCACCCAGGAGGCCTACCTGTCGCTGACCAGGGCGTGCTGGGAGACCCGCGCGTTCGGCGACTTCTGGCAGCACTGTCTCGTGGCCGAGGGTGCGCTGGAAGTCGCGGCCGAGCCCGTGGTGAACCCGTGGGACGTCGCCGCGGCTCAGGTGCTCGTCACCGAGGCGGGCGGGCGATTCACCGACCTCGACGGTGCGGCCCGGTTCGACCGCGGTTCGGCACTGTCGACCAACGGCCTGGTCCACGACGCCGCGCTGGCCCACCTCCGCCGCCGCTGACCGTCACGCGTGCGCGCATGTCCTGCACCCGCGCACGCGTGTCCTGCACCCGTGCATGTCCTGCACCCGCGCATGTCCTGCACCGGTGCACGCGTGTCCTGCATTCGTGCACGCGTGTCCTGCACCCACCCGCCCGATCGCCATCCCTCATCGACGCGCCGACGCGCGACTGCACCTTCTCGCGTGTCCTGCACCCGCGCACGCGTGTCCTGCATTCGTGCACGTACTGGCACGCCGCCGCGCGACAACTCCCGCGCGTGTCATGCATTCGTGCGGCCGGGGTCGCATCACGACCGGCCTGAGCGCAGAACACGCGGGACCGAGTGCAGGACACGCGGGTCTGAACGCAGGACACGCGGGTCTGAGTGCAGGACACGCGGGAGGGTTCAGGGCAGCACGCCGACCGCTCCCCTGGCGACCTGCGCCCAGGTCAGCCTGCCGAAGAGGTAGTAGCAGGCGACCTGTTCGTTGGTGAACCTCGCCCAGTCGTAACGGTTGCCCCGCTCGCTCCAGAACACCTCCCACGCGACCCCGCCCGCGTCGTCGACGTCCTCTTCCCGCAACACACACCAGGCGTTGTCGACCTCGGTGCCCAGCGACACCACCTCGGGCGGCACGCCGACGGACTCGAGCCAGCGCATGATCGACTCGGTGTTCACGGCGCGTCCTCCCTCGGGTTCCTGCCTGCACGCTCGGCGGCCGCACCGCCGTGGCCGTCGGTGTCGGTGTCGGTGTCGGGGCTGTCGCGGCCGTCGGTGCCGGCAGCGCTGTCCGAGCTGTCGCTGGCCGGGCTGTCGCTGGCCGGGCTGTCGCTGTCACTGTCGCGGCCGTCGAGTACGGCGCTGACGGTGGCACCACCGTCCGATGTGTCCCGAAAATCCTCGGTGTCCGATGTGGCGGTGACTGTCGCGTCCGGAGCGGCCAGGCCGTCGGCTACCGCCGGGGTATCCCCGTCCGGGACGGCAGGGGTGGAGTCGACGGCTTCGAACGTCGCGTCGGCCAGGTATCCGAGAGTCACGAGTTCGGCGGCATTGCAGACGGCCCGATACCGCGCGCCGCCACCGGGTTGTCCGAACCAGGGGGCCGACACGCCGCGCCACATCGGCACCTCCCGCAGCACGCGGTAGCGCCGGTAGCCCGCGTCCAGATCGGACGGCGGCTGCGAGCGCTGCTCGAACGGGGTGCCTGCGGCGGCGAACACTCGCCCGTGAGCGGTGCCGAACCGGTCCAGCATCGTGCCGGCCGCGAGCAGTTCCGGCTCTCCCTCGGCGGAGCAGCCTTCGGGGAATTCGTCGGCGGGTGGCCACACGTACGCAGGTACCGCGTCACCGGCCGGAGCGCCGACAGCCCGGTTGTCACCGGCGGAACCGTCGTCGTCCCCGGTCGCCTCACCCTCGGACGTCGCCTCACCCTCAGACGTCGCTTCACCCTCGGACGTCGCCTCACCCTCGGAGGTCGCACCCTCGGAGGTCGCGGCGCCGGACGTCGCGTCGTCACCGGCCGGATCGCCGTCGGCAGGGCCGCGACCGTCCCCTGCCGGACCGTCGAACCCCGCCGCAGCCGCGGCCCCGGCATCGCCGTCGGCGACACCACCGGCGTCGGTCTCACCAACAGCGGCGGCCTCACCGGCGGCTGCTTCGGGAGCCAGGAACCGGGCGTCCCATTCGCGCTCGTGCATCCCGCCGAGCGGATCGTAGCCGTCGCGGACACCGGGTGGCGGGCACGGCAGCACGGACACGGGCGGCGGCGCAGGTTGCCGGGCTCCCTGCCGTAGCAGTTCGAGGGCCTGGTCCGGCTCGATGATGTCCGAGTTCGGATGGTCGTGCGGTTCGAACCGTGCCACGGCGGGAACAGCGGGGTCCGGCTCGGGCGCGGGCAGCTGCCGCGCGGGACGGTCGGAGGCGACCGGCAGGTGTCCGATCGGGAACATGTGCACCAGGAACAGCGCGACGACGCTCTCCCGCTCCTGCCGCGGCGAGCCCAACGCCGGAGCCTGCTGTTGCGGAGCCTGCTGTGGCGGCGGTGCCGGCGCCTGGTGTGGCGGCGCGGCCGGTTGCGGTGCGTACTGCTGCGGCGCTGCGTACTGCTGCGGTGCGCCCGGCGCGGCAGCGTAGGGCCCGGCGCCCGGCCCCGGTGGTGCGTTCCGCAGCTGCGGCGGCTGACCCGCCGGTGCCTGCGGTGGGTACTGCTGTCCCCCGGGCGGCCTGCCGTACGGGCTCTGTCCCTGTGGCTGCTGTCCCTGTGGCTGCTGTCCCTGCGGCTGCTGCCCCTGATACGGCTGGCCCGGCTGCGGCCTGCCGTACGGATTCTGGCCCTGGCCGTGCTGCCTGTACGGGGCCGCGCCACCCGGCTGGCCCGCCGCGGGTGGCACCGGTCCGCCCGCTGCAGCGCCGCCACCGGCGACCGGACCGGGCACGGGGCCGCCACCCGCCATGGGACCGGCGGCCGGTGGCGGTGCCGGCTGCGGACCGAACCCGCCGGGCTGCCCGCCGATCGACGGTGGAACGGCGCCCGGCTGCGGCGGAGGTGCGCCACCCGCGGGCGGTCCGCTGAAGCCGGACAGGTTCGTGCCGGTCGGCGGCGTCGGCGCGTCGCCACCCGGTGCGGGCGGCCCCCACGCGGAACCGACGGGAATGCCTCCCGGCGGAGTCGGTGCGTCCGGCAGCACGATCGGGCCCGTACCGCGGTCACCACCGGCGAACGGCGGCGCCGGCTGGACGCCGGGACCGTCGGAGTGGCCCTGTCCCAGACCGAACGGCGGTGTGCCCGCGTCACCCGGACCACCGGGTCCACCCGGGAACCCCGGACCGCCGGGGAAACCGGGCACGCCCTGGCCACCGGGTCCGCCGGCGGGGCCCTGACCGGGGTGTTCGCCCGCGTCCGGCCCGCCGAGCAGTTCCTCCACGCCGTCCAGCAGGTCACGGCCGGGCTGGGCCGTCCCTGCGCCGCCACCGCCACCGAGTACGCCGCCGGGACCGTGCGGGGAGGCATCGTCGCCCAGCACGTCCGAGGCGTCGGCGAGCGCTCCACCCGATCCGATCCCGGGTGCCTGGCCGAGCACGTCGTCGACCGGCCCCAGCGGACCCTGCTGATGCGACGAGCCGGGCCCGACCGGCAGCCCCTCCCCGACGGGCGGACTGCCCTGGCCGAGCGGCTGCCCCTCGTCCCGGTCGGAGCCGAACAGGCCCGATGCGTCCTCGAACACGGTGTCGCCGGGAGCGGCGGCCGTGTCCGCCACGTCGGGCAGGCCGAGCGCCCCGAGCAGACCGCCACCACCGCCCGAACCGGAACCACCGGCGGCACCGGGGCGGTCGTTGACCACATCGGGTGCCACGCCCGGGCCCGCGCCGTCGACGCCGACCGTGTCGGCGAGCCCGCCGGTGATGGCCCGCATGTTGGCTGCGGTGCCCTGAACGACCGTGTCGATGCCCGCGAGTGCGGCCGGGTGGCCCGCATCGGCGGCCGTACCCGCTGCGTCGCGCGCCACCGCGGCGTCGCGCAGCTTGCGCACGAGTTCGACCTTCGTGCGGCCGACCTGCTCGGCGGCGCGGTCGAGCCGGTCGGCGGCGTCGCCCGCGCCCTGCGCGGCCTGGCTGAGACTGCCGCGTTCGGGATCGACGAACCCCGACCACGTCCGGCGCGCGGCGTCGCCCGCCTCCCCGCTCATCGCGCCGAGTGCCTGGCCCGCGACCGTGTCCGCATCGCCGGCGAGCCCTTGCAGCTCGCCCGCGGCCTGCCGCCACGACCGCGCCTGCTCACGCATCGCGTCCTCGTCGGCCTGGGGCCACGCGACACCGGTCTCGGCGGCGATGTCGGCGAGTTCCGCGGGCAGTTCGATCCCCATGTCGCGGGCCTACCCTTCGCGCCCGGCGTCGGTGATCGACTGCTGCGCCGCCTCGTCACCCGCCGTGTAGGCCTCGGCCGCCCGCGACAACGCGCTGCCCATCTCTGTCAGTCCGCCGGACAGTCCGTCGAGGACCCCGGCCGTCTCGTCGGCGGGCGTGCGATGCCGTCCGTCGAACGCCCGCCCGACCTCGTCGTCGCCCCACGGCGACGACGCGACGGCCTCACGCAACGTCCGCGCGATCTCCTCCGCGCGCCGGGTGAGCCCGTCGAACTCCGCCGCGCGCTCACCGAGCCGCTCGGCGTCGGCCTCGAAACCGTGGTGACCGGGACCGCTCATCGTGATCGCTGCCATTCGGAGTCGTCGATCCAGTTGGCGTCTTCGAAGCTCTCGTCGTCGTCGAAGTCGTCCGCGGTCGGGGCGCTGTTCTCCCCGGACGGGGTGATCTCGTCGGCCGTCAGGTCGGCCGTGCCGAGCAGCAGCGCCTGCGGGTCCGTGTCCTGCGGCAGCGCCGGAGCCAGCGCCTCGCTCGCACCGGTGAACGCCTTCGCCGTCGCCGCGCCCGTGAGGCGGACGATCTGGGCGGCGAGCTCGGCGGGCCGGTAACGCTCGTAGGCGGCGTCGGCGATCGTCAGGCCCGTCAGTACGCCGCGCCCACCGACGGTCGCGGTGACGAGGCCGTCGTCGCTGCTGGCGGATTCGCTGATGGCCGTGAGCTGCTGCTGCACGTCCGCCAGCTGTTCCCGGCTCCGCCGGTACTCGGCGAGCAACTGCTCCACCTCGTCGCGATGGTCGGTCACGGCGCTCTCCCGACGTCGTTCAGTGCGGCCGCATGCAGCCCGGCTGGAGTTCGGACGCGGCGGCCCGGCCCGCGGTTCCCGGCGCCCCCGGAAAGGATGCCCGCGCTAGCCGGCGAGGGCGCGCACGACCCGTGACGGGCTCGGCCTGCCCAGTTGCTCGGCCATCCACGTGCTCGTGGCGACCAGCGCGTCGAGATCGGCGCCGTGCTGCACCCCGAGCCCGTCGAGCATCCACACGAGGTCCTCCGTGGCGAGGTTCCCGGTGGCCGACTCAGCATAGGGGCAGCCGCCCAGGCCGCCCGCGGACGAGTCGACCGTGGCCACGCCGCGGCGCAACGCGGCGAGCGTGTTCGACAGCGCCTGCCCGTAGGTGTCGTGGAAGTGGACGGCGAGCGCGTCGACGCCGACGCCCGCTGCGGCGAACGCGTCGACCAGCCGGTCGACCTGTCCTGGCGTGGCGACGCCGATGGTGTCGCCGAGGGACAGCTGCCAGCACCCGGCGTCGAGCAGGCGCTTGCCCGCCGCGACGACCCGGCCAGGGTCGACGACGCCTTCCCACGGGTCGCCGAAGCACATCGACAGGTATCCGCGCACGGCCATGCCCTCGTCGCGGGCACGCGCCACGACCGGTTCGAACATGGCGAACTGGTCGTCGAAGGTGGAGTTGAGGTTCCGCCGGGCGAACGACTCCGTGGCGCTGGCGAACACCGCCGCGTCGGCGATCCCCGCGTCGACGGCACGGTCGAGGCCGCGCGCGTTGGGGACCAGCACCGGGTAGCGCACACCGTCCCTGCGGTCGAGCCGGGAGAGCAGCTCCTCGGCGTCGGCGAGCTGCGGCACCCATTTCGGGTGGACGAAGCTGGTCGCCTCCAGGGTCGTCAGGCCCGCGCCGGCGAGCCGGTCCAGGAACTCGAGCTTGACGTCGACGGGCACCGTGTCCGCCTCGTTCTGCAGGCCGTCACGAGGGCCGACCTCCCAGATCGTCACCCGGGAAGGCAGGTCGTCGTGACGGGTGAGGCGTTCGGGCAGCCCCAGTTCTCGCACACCCACGCGCGTCACCTCTGCTGCGGGCCGGGCTGGGGCGGCTGCCCCGGCTGATACGGCGGCTGGGGCGGCTGCTGCTGGACCGTCGGCGCGTGCCCCGACGGGTCGTAGTCGAAGTCGTCGTACGGGTTCTCGTTGACCTGGCGGTAGATGTAGGTGTGCACCTTCTCGACGCTCGGGATGTCGTCGAAGGTGAGCGGCTCCTCCGACGCCGATTCGATGATCAGCGTGCCGCAGGCGAAGACGCGGTCGAGCAGGCCGTGCTCGAACCGCACGCTGTTGATGCGCGCCATCGGGATGTCGATACCGGTGCGCTTGACGACGCCTTCGCGGGCGATGACGCGGTCGGTGGTCACGATGAAGTGGGTGGTGCGCCACCGCACGAACGGCGCGAAGACCTGCCAGATCAGCAGGATCAGCGCGACGGCGCCGACGGCGATCTGCGTGACGATGTCCCACGGCGCATCGAAACCCGGCGCGACGACGAACGCCAGCCAGATCCCCACGGCCAGCGTGATCACCAGGATCAGCACCGGCCAGATGAGCATCTTGAAGTGCGGATGCTTGTGGACGACGACGCTCTCGCCCTCACTGAGCAGGCTTTGTGGATACGCCACCGCTGGCCACTCCCCGAAACGCGGTCATCATTTCTGCGGGCAACAGTACCGCTCCGTAGCGTGTTTCACCCATCGGTCGGACGGAGATGCACGACATCTCCGGCGAAAACACTCCGCCGTGTGCCACCGGGGAGTTCGACGACCAGTGCGCCGGTGGATTCGACGTCGACGGCGTCGCCGACCACGTTGCCGCCACCGGTGACGATCTTGACCTCCTGGCCGAGCGTGAGACAGCGCTGCCGGTACTCGTCGAGCATGCCGGCGTCGACGAGGTCGCCAGCCGCCTCGCGCCACGCGACCTCCCGTTCGTGCAGCGCCGCGAGCACCATCATCGCCACGTCGGTGCGATCGCTGGTGGCCGCGCCGAGCTCGGCCAACGACACCGGAGACAGCGCACCCGCGGGCGTGGCCACGTCCGCGCGCACGCGCGTGACGTTGAGGCCGATGCCCAGCACCACGGCCAGCTCGTCCGACGAGGCCGCCTCCGACAGGATCCCCGCGCACTTGCCGGAAGCATCGGCGGCGAGGACGTCGTTGGGCCACTTGAGCGCGACCCGTGCCCCGAGTGCGTCGCCCACGTCGAGCACGGCCAGCCCCGCGATGATCGACAGCGACCCCACGCCCGCGATCGGCACGCCCGTCGGCCGTAGCAGCACACTGACGTACACCCCGGAACCCGGCGACGCCCATGTCCGGCCCCGCCTGCCGACCCCGGCGGTCTGCTCGGCCGCGACGAGCGCGGTCCGGTCCGGTGCGCCGTCGACCACGGCCTGCCGCAGGTCGGCGTTCGTCGACCCGGTACTGGCGACGACGTCGACCTGCGCGTACGGCCCCACCGGCGCGGCCAGTTCACCGCGCAGGCGGGCTCCATCGATGCGATTCGGCACGCGCGGAACCCTAACTCCGGTGCCCGTGGGCCGGTCACGTCCCATACGGGTCGGCGGCGTCGAGCGCGGCCACGACGTCGTCGTACCGGCCACCCACCCGCGACGCCGCCGGGACGCCGGAGCACGTAACACCCACGTAGGACAGGCACCGGGGACGTAGCCCACGCCACACCAGAGCCCCCGACGCCATGATTAAGCTCGCGTGTCATGAGCAGCGCAACGGAGCCGGTCGGGGACGCGCCTGACGCACCGAACACAGAACCGGACATCCACACCACGGCAGGCAAACTCGCCGACCTGTATCTGCGTTACGACGAGGCCGTGCACGCCGGGTCGGAGCGCGCCGTCGAACGCCAGCACGCCAAGGGCAAGAAGACGGCGCGTGAGCGCGTGGACATGCTGCTCGACCCGGGTTCCTTCGTCGAGCTGGATGCGCTCGCGCGGCACCGCTCCACGAACTTCGGACTCGAGGCCAGCCGCCCGTACGGCGACGGCGTCGTCACCGGCTACGGCACGATCGACGGCCGCGAGGTGTGCGTCTTCAGCCAGGACGTCACGGTGCTCGGCGGCGCGCTCGGCGAGGTCTACGGCGAGAAGATCACCAAGGTCATGGACCTGGCGATGAAGACCGGCCGGCCGATCATCGGCATCAACGAGGGCGGTGGCGCGCGCATCCAGGAGGGTGTCGTCTCGCTGGGCCTGTACGCCGAGATCTTCCGCCGCAACACCCACGCCTCCGGTGTCGTCCCGCAGATCTCGCTGATCATGGGCACCAACGCGGGCGGGCACGTCTACTCCCCCGCGCTGACGGACTTCGTCGTGATGGTCGACGAGACCTCGCACATGTTCATCACGGGCCCCGACGTCATCAAGACGGTCACCGGCGAGGAGGTCACGTTCGAGGACCTCGGGGGCGGGCGCACGCACAACGCGAAGTCCGGCAACGCCCACTACCTGGCCTCCGACGAGGACGACGCGGTCTCCTACGTCAAGGAGCTGCTCAGCTTCCTGCCCTCGAACAACCTGGCCGACCCGCCGGTGTTCGACGCACCGGAACCGACCGGCGGCGCGATCGCCGACGACGTCACCGACGGCGACCGGGAACTCGACACGCTGATCCCGGACTCGCCGAACCAGCCGTACGACATGCACGAGGTCGTGAGCCGGGTGCTGGACGACGGCGAGTTCCTCGAGGTGCAGGAACTGTTCGCACCGAACGTGATCACCGGCTTCGGCCGGGTCGAGGGCCAGGCCGTCGGGATCGTGGCCAACCAGCCGACGCAGTTCGCGGGCTGCCTCGACATCGACGCCTCCGACAAGGCGGCACGGTTCGTGCGCACCTGCGACGCGTTCAACGTGCCGGTGCTGACGTTCGTCGACGTGCCGGGCTTCCTGCCGGGCACCGACCAGGAGTGGAACGGCATCATCCGCCACGGCGCGAAGCTGCTCTACGCCTACGCCGAGGCGACGGTTCCGCTGGTCACGGTGATCACGCGGAAGGCCTACGGCGGTGCGTACGACGTCATGGGCTCCAAGCATCTCGGCGCCGACATCAACATCGCGTGGCCGTCCGCGCAGATCGCCGTCATGGGCGCGCAGGGCGCGGCCAACATCGTGCACCGCAAGCGGCTCGCCGCCGCGGGCGAGAGCGGCGAGGACGTCGAGCAGCTGCGGGCCGAGCTCATCCAGGAGTACGAGGACACGCTGTGCAACCCGTACGTGGCCGCCGAGCGCGGGTACGTCGACGCGGTCATCCCGCCCGCGCACACGCGCGGGCACGTCACGCGCGCGTTGCGGATGCTGCGGGAGAAGCGCGAGAACCTGCCCCCGAAGAAGCACGGGAACATTCCGCTGTGAGCGCCTCCGACGAGACTCCCGAGACGGCGTCGGCAGACGTCGAGACCGACGGTTCCGGCAACGATCGGCCGCTGCTGCGGGTCGTGCGCGGGGAGCCGGACGACGCCGAGCTCGCCGCGCTGACCGCGGTGGTGGCGGGCCTGGCGGCCGGCGACGGCGGCGGGGACGACGGCGCATCGCCGCGGTCCCGGTGGGCTGACCGGGCCGCGCTCGTGCGCGCGCCGCTGACCCCCGGACCGGGGGCGTGGCGCGCGTCGGCACTGCGCCGCTGACCTCGGCCGGCGGAACCCACGTCGGCGCACCCCGGACGGCGTACGGCGGCGCGCGGGCATCGGCAGCCGCGGCCGATCACACCGTCCGGTTCTCGCCAGCCGGCGCGTTGACCTTCTGGTCGTGACGCCGCTCGACCGGAGCGGCCGCGACGCCACCGAGAGGGAGGGGTACCAGGTCCGGGTCCGGTTCCCGGACCGCCGGCGTATCGGTCCCCGCTGCCCCGGCGAACCGCCGCAGCCGCACCATCCCGACCACCCCGACGGCGGCCATCGCCAGCGGGATCGCGAACGCGTAGCGGTGGGCCGCCGCCTGGCCCGCGCCCGCGGCGAGCAGCCCGTCGATCGCCAGGCCGGCCCCGAGCTGCGACACGACCGCGAACGTGAACCCGCCCATGTTGGCGAGCCCACTGGCCACGCCCGCACGGTGTTCCGGGCTGGCCGAGCGCGCCAGGTCGAAGGCCAGCATGCTGACGCCCCCACCGACGCCGAGTGCGATCAGCGGTGGCAGCAACGTCGCGGCCGTCGCTCCCGCAGGCAGGGCCACGAGCGCCACTGCCCCGGCGACGGCGAGCGCACCTGCACCGAGCACGAGGCGGCCGCGCACGTGCGGCCGGTGCGACGCCAGCCGTCCCGCGGCCGTGCTGCTCACGACGAATCCGAGCACGACGGCCATGACCAGCCCGGCCGCGGCACCACCGGACAGGCCGTGCACGGCGACGAGGTACGGCTGGCCGAGCACCGCCGTGAACGAGACGAACGAGCCCATCAGGACGAAGTGGGTCAGCAGTGCGTGCCGCACCCCGGGTGAACGCCAGGTCAGGCGCAACGTGTCCCGCAACCGCTCGGATGCGGGAGCCGCCGTACCCTCCGGCGCCGCACTGCCCGGGCTTCCGCCGGCCGGCGCTGCGGTGTCAGGGACGACGCGGGGCTGCGGTGATTCCCGCAGGGCGACGGCTGTCGCGGTCAGCACGACGACCGTGACGACACTGGCGATGAGGAACGCCCCCGTCCAGCCCTCCGCATCGAGCAGCGAAGCCAGTGGCGAGGTCGCGATGATCTGGCCGAGCCCGCCGATCATGCCGGTGAGGGCGGAGACGAACGCGTAGCGGTGGCCCGGGAACCAGTTGCGCGTGATCCGCAGGACGCTGACGAACATGCACGCGTCCCCCGCGCCGATCAGCGCGCGGCCCGCCATCGCCGCGGGATACGCCGTCGCCAGGGCGAACACCACCGACCCCGCAGCCATCAGCGCGGTGCCGCCGAGCAACAGGGCCCGCGGTCCGTACCGGTCGTTGCCGATGCCGACGGGCACCTGCAGGAGCGCGTACAGCGTCAGCTGCACCACCGAGAACGCGGCGAGGCCGGTCGCGTCGATGTCGAACCGCTCCTGCGCGGTCAGCCCCGCGACCGACAGGCTCATCCGGTGGAACATCGCCGTCAGGTAGCAGAGCGCGCCGAGCGCCCACATCGCCCACGGCACGAACGCACCCGGCGATCCCGCCCGCGACGCGGGTGCCTCCCGCGGCACCGCGACGCCCGATGCCGCGACGCCCGACGCGGCCCGCCCCGCCGCGGCCCGCACCGACGCACTCTTCTGCGGTGTTTTCCTCTGCAGCGTTTTCCTGTGCGGCGTCACAGCGGGACGCGACCCGAGTAAGCGCACACCCATCCCCTCGTTCGACAGTCCCGAGCGCATGAACATCACACGTACATAACTTGTATCTATGTTGCACTCAACGATCCGACTAGACTGCGGAACATGTCAACGAGCGACCGGTCACACCCGCCCGCACCGGCCACCGACTCGCCCGCGACCGGCGGGGAACCGGACCCGCGACGTCCCGACGAACCGTCACCGCCGCGCCCGGCGGGCGAGCGGGTGTACGACTGGGTGAAGGAGCGCATCCTCGACGGCCGGCTGCCCGGTGGCGAACTGCTCAGTGAGGGAGACGCCGCGACGGCGCTGAACCTGTCCCGCACGCCGGTGCGCGAAGCGTTCCTGCGACTCGAGGTCGAAGGACTGCTGCGGCTGTATCCGAAGCGCGGCGCCCTCGTCGTCCCCGTGTCGCCGAACGAGGTGGACGAGGTCACCGAGGCGCGCATCCTGCTGGAGAGCCACGCCGCGGAGCGCGTGATCGACCGCGGCGACGCCGCCGAGGTCGCCGCCCGCATGCGGACCGTGCTCGACCGGCAGCGCGAGCTCGACATGCCGGACGACCGGGCCCGATTCTCGGCGCTGGACCGCGAGTTCCACGCGACGCTCGTCGACGCGGCCGGAAACGGCCTGATCTCGCACTTCTACTCCGGACTGCACGACCGGCAGGTGCGCATGGCCACGTCGGCACTGCGCCGCGTACCGGACCGGCGGCAAGAGATCCTCGCCGAGCACGACCGCCTCTGCGGCCTGCTCGAAGGAGGGGACGCGGCCGGCTTCCGCAGCACGCTCACCGAGCACATCAGCGGCACCCACGGCGCCCTGCTCGACAGCTGACAGGTGACGGCTCGACCGACGGCTCACGGCTCACGGCTCACGGCTCACGGCTCACGGCGGCACCGTCGCCGGCGGCCACCCGGCGACCGGCGGCGGCCTCCTCGTAATCTGGGTCCCGTGCGCTTCGTTCTCGCCTCCGCCTCGCCCGCCCGTCTCGCCGTGCTGCGCGCCGCAGGGGTCGAGCCCGACGTGATCGTCTCCGGGGTCGACGAGGACGCCGTGATGGCGGAACTCACCGATCCGACGCCCGCCGAGACGGTGACGGCCTTGGCCGCGGCCAAGGCCCGCGCGGTGGCCGCCGACCTCGACGCCCGCGGAGGCTCCGACGGCGATGTGGCCGGCGGGGACGCCGTCGTGGTGGGCTGCGACTCGATGCTGTCGATCGGCGACGCCCTGGTCGGCAAGCCGCACACGGCCGAGGTCGCGCGCAAACGTTGGACGGACATGGCGGGCGGCACGGGTGAGCTGCTGACCGGGCACTCGGTGCTGCGCCTCTCGGGCGGCACGGTCACGGCCGAGGCGAGCGGCACGTGCACCACCACGGTGCGGTTCGCCGAGCCCGCCCAGCACGAGCTCGACGCCTACATCGCCACCGGTGAGCCGCTGCAGGTCGCGGGGGCGTTCACGCTCGACGCACTCGGTGGCTGGTTCGTGGAGGGCATCGACGGCGATCCGTCCAGCGTCATCGGCATCAGCCTGCCGTTGACCCGCCGGCTGCTCGGCGAGGCCGGTGTCAGTGTCGTCGACCTCTGGAACCGCTGACCGACGCCCCGCGTCGAAGTCCGGAGTGGACCTCGCCACCGGAGACGGCCCGAGGGCGGCTACGGTGGTCACCCGTTCAGGGGCTGCCCGACTCAGCCAATGTGGACACACTGGACACCACTCCCGCGCGGACAGGCCGACCTTCGAACATGAACAACATTCCACTCTGAACTGTCTTCATTCGACAGTGGGACACCAGCAGTGGGAGCAGTGAAAACCGTGTGTGACAACGTGTCACTCGTTCATGTTCCCCCATGTCTCGATCGCATGGCTACCCTTGCGACCTGCGACGAATCGGTTCGATGATCTTGGAGCCGGGTCGACGACAGCCCGACGACCCGACAACTCAAGCACCCCGATTCCTAGGGAGACTGGAAATTGCGTAAGACCCTGGCCCGTACCACTGCCGCTACCGCCATCGCTCTGGGCGCCCTGACCGCCACCGCGGGTGTCGCATCCGCCGGCACGGTCGACGTTCCCGAGGTTCCGTCCAACCCGACCGGCGCCGACTACGTCAACGCCTGGAACGAGTCCGGTGCTCACTTCGGCGCCGGTGCCGCAGGCCTGGTCAGCTCCGCCTGGGCCGGCGCCATCCCGTCGATCCTGGGCGCCTGAGACCGAGCTCGCATAGCGGAGCTCAATACAATAGCGGAGCTCAGTACAACCGCGGAGCTCCATACAACAGCGGCGCTCGATACCGCGTAGCCGCGAAATCCCCGGGGTGGCCGGACCACCCCGGGGATTTCGCGTGTCCGGGACCGGCAACGCGGTGTAGGGCACGTCTTCGAGCAGGCCCGGTGCCGAGCTGTGGTCTCGTCAACAGCGCATCGGCGGTGTGCCGGGGTAATGTCGCACGCGTCCCCGCCAACGGCTCGTGCGAGCCCGGCCGTTCGAAGGAGCTCCGTGGATCAGCAGGAATTCGCCGGCAAGGTCGCCTTCGTCACGGGTGCGGCGCAGGGTATCGGCGCCGCAGTGGCCAGGGCGCTGCGGGACGCGGGTGCCACCGTGGTCGCCACCGATCGCTCCCCCGGTGTCGTCGAGACCTACGCGGGCGAACCCGGGATCACGGGACTGCCCTGCGACGTGACCGACTCGGCACAGGTCGACGACACCGTGGCGAAGGCCGAGGAGACCGTCGGCGCCATCGACGTGCTGGCCAACGTCGCGGGCGTCCTCGTCAAGGGACCCGTCGCGTCCTATTCGGACGAGGACTGGGAGCTCACGTTCGGGGTCAACACCACGGGCGTGTTCCACGTGTCGCGGGCCGTGAGCGCGCGGATGATCGAACGGGAACGCGGCTGCATCGTCACGGTGTCGTCGAACGCAGGTGGCGTGCCGCGACGGGGCATGGCGGCGTACGCCGCGTCGAAAGCGGCCACGACGATGTTCACCAAGTCGCTGGGCCTCGAGCTCGCCGACCACGGCATCCGCTGCAATGTCGTCTGCCCAGGGTCGACCGACACTCCCATGCAGCGCGCGATGTGGGAGTACGACGGCCGCGGCCCGGATCCCGTACTCAAGGGCGATCCGGAGAACTACCGGGTCGGCATTCCGCTGCGGCGCATCGCCGATCCGGAGGACGTCGCCGACGCCGTCCTCTACCTCGCCTCGGACCGGGCCCGGCAGGTGACCATGCAGGAGCTCTACGTCGACGGCGGTGCCACCCTCCGCTGACCCCACCCGCGGTGTCGCTCCCACTCCTCGCCCGGCCACCGCCCTCTCATCGGCCCGCTACCGCGCGACGGTGATTCCGGGCCCGTGTGCGGATTCCAGGGCCCGTGTTGCGTTCTCCAGGGGCCGTGTTGCGGCCTCCGGGGGCCGTGTGCTGCTCCCGCCCGTAGCCCGGCCACCACTCCTCATCGACGCCAGCACGCGCCGGTGTTTCCTGGGGCCCGTGTTACACGCGCAGCCCCACCGATGCGCCACTCGGGCCGTCGAACCGGGCGGTTAGCGGGACGGCGCCGTCTTGGGTAGTCGGAGCGCACCGGCGAGGGCCAGCACGCACAGCCCCAGCACGCACCAGAACGCCTCGCTGAACGACGCGGCGACATCGCCCGTCGCGGTGAGCCGCAGCTCCAGCAACACCGCCAGCCCCGCGGTGCCGATCGCCCCGCCGACGTAGTTGACGAGACTCAGCACACTCGACGCCCGTGGCAGCCATTCGGGGTCGACTCCCGTGTAGACGATCGTCATCACGGGTGAGGCGATCATGCTGGTGCCGAGACCGCGGACGAGCAGCGCTGCGACCAGCCAGCCGTCGGAGAGGGCGGCGAGCTGGGTCAGCGGCACCGTCGCCGCGATGATCAGGGCGAACCCGGTCACCACGATGGTGCGCGGCGCCACCCGGTCGATCAGCGGCTTGACCACCAGCAGCGACCCCAGTACCGCACCGGCGCCCTGCGGGGCGAGCATCAGCCCCGCGTCCCATGCCGACAGTCCGCGCCCCGACTGCAGGTACATCGGCAGCAGGAACATCGTGCCGAACACCGACGCCGCAGCCACGAACAGTGCCAGCACCGCGGCGCCCAACGGCGGGGTACGGAACAACCGGGGATCCACCAGGGGCACCCGGTCCGCGCGGAGCGCGTGCGCCAGGAATGCGGCCAGCAGCGCCGCACCGGCGACCAACGCCGTCACGGCGATCGGGGTGTTGCGGCCGGCGGAACCGATGTCGGTGAGGCCGAACAGCACCGCGGCCAGTCCCGGCGAGAGCAGCATGGCCCCGCGCAGATCGAACCGCGACGCCCGGTCCGCGGCGGGCACGTGCGGCACCAGCCACGCGGCCAGCAGCATCGCGACCAGACCGACCGGGAGGTTCACGAGGAACAGCCACGGCCAGTCCGCCACCTCCAGCAGCGTGCCGCCTGCCAGCGGGCCGAGCACGGGCGCCAGCATCGGCACCACACCGACGATGCTCATGATCCGGCCGGTGCGGCTCTTGCCGGCCACGCGCGCCAGCAGCGCCTGCCCCGTCGGGGGCAGCAACCCGCCGCCGAGGCCCTGCAGCACGCGGAACGCCGCCAGCGACGCGGTCGACCACGCCAGCGCGCACGCCAGCGACCCGACCAGGAACACCGCCACCGCGGCCAGCCACACGCGGCGCGCACCGAACCGTTCCGCCAGCCACCCCGATGTGGGCGCCGCCGCGACCACGGCGAGCAGATACGCGGTGCTCGCCCACTGCACCTCGGTCACACTCGCGCCGAACTCGACACTCAGCACCGGCAACCCGACATTGACGATCGTCGAGTCCAGCGACGCCATGAACGTGCCCAGCACCAGCACGAGCGACATCGCCAGCAGCCGGCCGCCGATGCGGTCGGACACCTCCGGCGCGGCGGGACCGTCGCTGCCGGTCTGCGCGGTCACTCCGGACCCGCCCGCAGGGACCGCCTCGCGAGCCGCACCGCCGCCTCGGCGCCGGCCGGGGCTTCGGCCGCGGCACCGTCACCGGTGAGCAGGTCCGGCAGCGCCCGCAGCACCTGTTCGAATGCGGCGGCGAGGGTTCCCGCCGACTCGGCCACCATGCCCGGCCGGCACGCGACGATGCCGCGCCAGCCGGCGCCCTCCGGCATCACGGTGACCGTCACGGGGTGGTGGGTGAACTCGCGGAACCGCATACCCGTGAGCCGCAGGCCGGGTGCGGGTTCGGCCAGCCGGTCCGGGTCGACCGGGTAGTTCTCGAACACCAACAGGCTGTCGAAGAGCCGTTTCACTCCCACCGACCGTTCGAGTGCGGGCAGCGACACCGTGTGGTGTTCGGCCATCGCCTGCTGCCGGTCCTGCAGGTCGCGCAGCACGCCGTCGAGCGAGCCGGTGAGGTTCGCGCGCACCGGCAACGTGTTCGCCAGCAGGCCGATGATCTCCTCGACACCGTCCACCTCGGGCGGCCTGCCGGACACCATCGTTCCGAAGTGCACGTCCTTGCGCCCGCTTCGCGCCGTCAGCACGGCCGCCCACGCGCCCTGGACCAGGGTCGCCGGCGTGATTCCGCGAGCGGCTGCCGTCGCCGCCAGATCGCGCACCAACTGCGGTTCGAGGTCGAACGTGACCGGTTCCGGCATCGCTGCCGCCGCCGCGGCAGCCACGTCCCCGGCGGCCGCACCGGAGGCCGGGGTGTCGGGCAGCGCCCTGTCGTACCGGTCCACCGACGCGAGCTCGCCCGCCCATGCTGCGACGTCGGCGGCGCGGTCGCGTTCGGACAGCCACCGCAGGTACCGCGTGAACGGCACCGGTTCCGACTGCTCGACCGTCTCCGGGCCCGCGGTCCGCGCGGTGTAGGCGGTGAAGATCTCCCCGAGCATGCGAGGGGCCGACCAGCCGTCCGACAGCACGTGATGCGTGGTCAGGACGAGTTCGACCAGGTCGGCGGCCCGGCGGACGACGGTCAGCCGCACCGCCGACCCCTCGGCCAGGTCGAACGGTTCCGACAGGTCCGCGGCCAGCACCCGCTCGACCGCGGCGTCGACGTCGGCCTCGGTCGAGGAGTCGACATAGCGGCGATCCGGTGCCGCGTCGGCGGACAGAACCGCGACGTCGAGCCCCGGCGGGAACGCGGCGCCGAGGTTCGGATGCCGCCGCAGCAGGTCGCAGGCCGCGGCGTGGAGCGCGTCGACATCGACTCGACCGGTCAGCGAGAACGCCGCCTGCACCGTGTACGGATCGCGCTCGCCCGTGGGCACCCGCCGTGAGTGCTGCAGCATCAGTTCCTGCAACGGGCTCAGCGGCAGCACGTCGGCCACGCGGTACCGCCGCTCGAGAGCCTCCACATCGGACTGGGTGAGGGAGACGAGCTCGAAGTCGGACGGCGTGCGGCCCCCGCCCGCCCGCGCGTCCTCATCTGCGGCCAACGCGGTGAGCTCCTCCCGGAACGTCTCCACCAGCCCGGCGACGTCGGCATCGGTCAGCACGGCCCGTGGCCAGCTCACCCGCACGTGCAGCTCCTGGCCGTCATCGCCGCCGGTGGTCATCGCGTTGAACAGCAGACTGTGCGGCATGGGGATCGTGTCGCCGCCGGAACCGAACGGCGCCGACCCCGGCGGCACCTGCCACGCGCGCTCACTCTCGGGCGGCGACGTGAACTGGCCGAGGTAGTTCCAGCTGACGTCCGGCCGCACCGGGCTCACCTGCCCTGCCGCGGCGAGAATTCCGTGGCCGAGACCGTCGCCCTGGGCGCGGAGCTGTTCCTTGACGGCCTTCAGCTGCGCGGCGGGATCATCTTCCGGCAGCGTGATCCGCGCCGGGTGGACGGCGGTGAACCAGCCGACCGTGCGCGACAGGTCGAACTCCCCGGCCGGGTCCGGCGCGTGCCTGCCGTGCCCTTCCAAGGCGACGTACAGGTCCGGTTCGCGGTCCCGCCATCGGGCGATCGCCCTGGTGAGCGCGGTCAGCAGGACGGTGTCGGGCGTCGCGTGGTAGGCGGCGGGCAGACTGGTCAGCAGGGTCCTGCTCGTCTCGGGGTCCAGTGAGAACTCGTGGTGCACGGCCGTCGCGGCGGTGTCCCGCACCGGGTCGAACCGGGCGCGGGTGAGCCGTTTCTGCGGGTTCCGCCCGACGCCGCGCCAGTGCGGCAGTTCGCCCGACCTCGCCTCGGCGGCCGAGTCCAGCGCACGTGCCCAGCCCAGGAACGGCGTCGGCTTGACGAGCTCCCTGCCGTCGTGGGCGTCGGTGAGGTCGTCGAGGATGACCCGCCACGACACGCCGTCGACGAGCAGGTGGTGTGCCACGATCACGAGCCTGCCCAGCTCGGCGGGGCCACGATCGACCCACAGCACCCGCACCAGCGGTGGGTGGTCGACGTCGAACTGCTCCCGCACGTCGGCGATCCAGCCGTCCACGAGACCGCGCACGTCTCCGGTGGCGGTGACGCGGGTGAGCACGTCCGCCGAGGTGACGGCGTCCGGTTCGGGAATCCGCAGCACCCGGTTCCCCGGCACCGTGCCGTCGGCTTCCGCTGCGAGGTGTGCCCGCAGCACGTCGTGGGTCCGCAGCAGCGCGTCCACCGTTCGCGACCACGTGGCGATGTCGCCGCCCGCTGGCACGCAGATCTCGGTCCACTGGCAGAAATCGCCCGGCTCGGGTGCGCGGTCGAGCAGGTCGCGCATGACAGGCGTCAACGGGGCATCCCCTGTGGACGGTCCGGTGTCGGCGCCGTCCACGGCGGCGTTGCAGCGCGCGGCGATGCCCGCGACGGTCCCGCCGTCGAGCACGTCCCGCGGCCCGAGCCGCAGGCCCTGCCTGCGCGCGCGGGACACGACCTGCAGCGAGACGATGCTGTCACCGCCGACCTCGAGGAAGTGGTCGTCGAGGCGGATGTCGCCCGCGCCCAGCACGTCCCGGACGATGCCCAGCAGGACCTCCTCGGCGTGGGTCGACGGTTCCCGTCCCGCGCCTCCGCCGGCGTGGTCGGGTGCGGGCAATGCGTGCTCGTCGAGCTTCCCGCCCGGCGTGAGCGGCAACCGGTCGAGCCGCACGAACGCGGCCGGAACCATGTAGTCGGGCAGCTCGCCGAGCAGGTCTTCCCGCAGCCGCAGCGGATCGAACTCCGCACCCTCTGCGGGGATCACGTACCCGACGAGCTGCCTGCCGCCGCGCACGACGACGGCGCATCCGCGCACGTCGGGGTGCCGCGTCAGCGCCGTCTCGATCTCGGCGAGCTCGATCCGGAATCCGCGCACCTTGACCTGCCGGTCCGCGCGGCCGAGGAACACCAGTTGCCCGTCGGGGCGCCAGTACACGACGTCACCGGTGCGGTACATCCGCGATCCCGGTTCGCCGTGCGGATCGGCCACGAACGCCTGCGACGTCTGTCCCGGCCTGCCGAGATAACCGCGGGCGAGCTTCGGCCCCGCCAGGTACAGCTCGCCGGGCACGCCGGTGCCGACGGGCTGCAGGCCGTCGTCGAGCACGTAGGCACGCACGTTCGGGTCGGGCCGTCCGATGGGGACGGCGCCGGTCTCGCCCGGTTCGTAGTGCCAGGTGACCGAGTTGATGGTGACCTCGGTCGGCCCGTAGGCGTTGAACAGCGCGCGCCTGCCCTTGCCCCAGCGGTCGGCGAGTTCCGGGTCGAGGCGTTCGGCGCCGACCACGAAGAAGACGTCGTCGGGCACCGTGTGGTCCTCGGGCACGGCCGACAGGAACGACGGCAGCAGGTTGACGCCGGTCAGCCGGTGCTCGGCGATGTAGTCGAGCAGCTCGTCGCCGGGCACGCGCACCTCCTCCGGCGCGAGGACGAGAGTTCCGCCGGAGGCCAGCGGCACCATCGTCTGCCAGAACGCGACGTCGAAGCTGGTCGAGGCGAAGTGCAGGTAGCGGTCGCGTTCGGTGACCCCGACGACCTCCTCCTGCAGCGCGATCAGATCCGGGATGCCGCGGTGAGTCACGGCCACACCCTTGGGCTTACCCGTCGTGCCGGACGTGTAGATGATGTAGGCCAGCGAGTCCGGCGTCAGCGACGCGCGGGCGCCCGCCGGGTCGTCGTCGCGGCCGGCGGTCTGCGCGTTCGGGGTGTCCATGCGCACCACGACGCCGTCACCGGGGACCTCCCCGCCGAGCTTGGCCAGCGCGCCGGCGTCGGTGACGAACGCGGCCGGCCGCGCATCGCCGATCATGTAGGCCAACCGGTCGCTCGGGTAGTCCGGGTCGAGGGGCAGGTACACCGCACCCGCCTTGAGGATCCCCAGCAGCGCGACGATCATCTCGACGTCCCGGCCCAGCAGCATGCCGACGGGCGTCTCCGGCCCCGCTCCCGCCTCCAGGAGGCGGTGGGCGAGGCGGTTGGCCTGCCGGTCCAGTTCGGCGTAGGTCAGGCTGCGGTCGCGGCACACGAGCGCCTCGGCGTCGGGGGTGCGGGCCACCCACGAGGCGAACGTCTCCAGCACCCCGTCGCGCGGTGTCGCGGGGTGGTGTGACGTGCCCCGGTGCAGCACCGCGGCCGTTTCGCCGGCGTCGAGCATCGGCAGCCTGCCGACTGGCCGGTCGGGTGCGGCGACCAGTTCGGTCAGCAGCGTGTGCAGCCACCGGGAGTACCCGCGCACGGTGTCGGCGGGCAGCGCGTGCGGCTGGTAGCTGAGCACGAGCCGCAGCGGATCGCCGGGCAGCGCGATGACGGTGAGCGGATAGTGCGTCGCGTCGGTGATGTCGACGTCGGCCAGCGCGACGGACTCGTCAACGGCGAGGCCCGCGCCGTTGAACGGGAAGTTCTCCATCACCAGCATCGTGTCGAACAGTTCGCCCACGCCGACTGCGCGCTGGATGTCGGGCAGGCCGAGGTGATGGTGCTCGGCGAGCGCGACGGACTCGTCGTGGACGGTCTCCAGCAGCTCGGCCGCCCGCTGGTCCGGGCGGTAGCGCACCCGCACGGGAATCGTGTTGCCGAGCTGGCCGATCATCGATTCGACGCCGTCCACCTCGGCGGGCCTGCCCGACACCGGGCAGCCGAACACGACGTCGCGCCTGCGGGTCAGTCTCCCGAGCAGCAGTCCCCACGCCGTCTGCAGCACGGTGGCGACGGTGACGCCGCGGTCCCGGGCGAAGGCGCTCAGCCGCCTGCTGAACTCCTCCCCCAGATCGAGCGTGACGTGCTGCGGCCGGGCGGTCTCCCGCCGCGCGGTGGCGGGAGCCAGCAGGGTCGCCTCGTCCACACCGGACAGCGCGTCGCGCCATGCGTCGAGCGCGGCGTTGCGGTCCCTGCTCGCCAGCCAGTGGTGGTAGTCCTGCAGCGAC
Organism: Prauserella sediminis; assembly: GCF_014195435.1. Classification (NCBI taxonomy): domain Bacteria; kingdom Bacillati; phylum Actinomycetota; class Actinomycetes; order Pseudonocardiales; family Pseudonocardiaceae; genus Prauserella; species Prauserella sediminis. Next base: position 955,990 of record NZ_JACIBS010000001.1, read on the forward strand.
GCCGACGGCGCGACGGCAGGTCCGCCGCCGAGTTCGCGGTACAGGCCAAGCAGGGTCCGCCCGGTGAGCGGCATCGACCAGCCGTCGAGCAGCGCGTGGTGGTTGGTGAGCACGAGCCGGTGCTCGGCCGGGCCGAACCGGAAGAGGCGGAACCGGATCAGCGGCGGCACCTCGGGGTCGAACGGGCGCGCCAGCTCCTCGCGGCACCGCTCGGCGAACAGCGCCTCCACATCGCCGTCGCCTGAGTCCACTGTGGACATATCGACGTGCTGCCAGTCCAGGTCGACCTCGGCGGGCACGACCTGCACGACCTCACCCGCCGAGGTCGTGGCGAGGTGCGTGCGCAGGGCGGGCTGCCTGCGCAGCAGTTCCGCCGCGGCGTCGGCGAGCCGCTGCCGGTCCAGCTCTCCGGTGAGGGTGAGCACGGCCTGCACGACGTAGACGTCCGCGTCGGTGTCACCCGCGGCCATCGTGTGGAACGAGAGCCCGGCCTGCAACGCCGTCGCGGGCAGCACGTCCGACACGGGACGCGCCTGTTCGAGCGCGTCGATGTCGGCCTGGGTCAGCGACACGAGCGGCAGGTCGGACGGCGTGAGCCCACCACCGCCGGGGCCGATGCGTTCGGCGTGGGCGGCGAGCGCATCGAGCGCCTCGGTCCAGGCCCGCTGCAGTTCGGCGAGGAGGTCGGCGTCGACGAGCCTGCCCGCGGCGGTCCATTCGACGGCGAGCCGCGGGCCGCCGTCACCGTCGGCAGCGCCACCGTCGGCAGCGTCACCGTCGGGGGCGTGCTCGTGGACGAAACAGTTCAGCGCGAGGACCTGCTCGAGCGCCTTGTCCTCGGGCTCGAGGACGCCGAAGGCCTCGCGTTCGGGCAGGCGCCAGTCGCCGCCGTCGGGTGCGGCGAACCTGCCGAGGTAGTTGAGCAGGACCTCCGGTGGTTCCGGGACGAGTTCGGCGCCGTCGTCGAGGTGGCGCAGGATGCCGTAGCCGAGGCCGCCGCCGGGCACGGCGCGGCGAGCCTCCTTGACCGCGCGCAACAGTCGTCCGGCGGCTTCGCCGCCTGCTAGGGCATCGCGCAGTTCCGCGCCGGTCCGCAGTGTCTCGACGGGAACGCGCACCGGGAACTCGCCGGTGAACCAGCCGACTGTGCGCGAGAGGTCCGCCCCGGGAGCGAGCGGTTCGCGGCCGTGGCTCTCGACCGTGATCCCGAACGCGTCGCGGCGCGGACGCGCCTGCGCGCCCGCCGACCGCACGACCCGCAGCGCCAGGGCCAGTGCCGCGAGCAGCACCTCGTCGGTTCCGGTGCGGTACGCCGCGGGCAGCGCCGTCAACGCGGCGGCCGACGACCGTGCACTGAGGACGGTGACGTCACGGCGGGCCGTCGCGGCCGTGTCCTGTGCGGGATCGAGTTCAGACAGGCCGAGCGGCCGGATCTCCGGATCGGCCGCGTCGCGCCAGTGGTCCAGTTCGCCGCGGCGCTCTCCCGAGCCACCCTGTTCGGCCAGCGCCAGCGCATGCGCACGCCACGACGTTCCCACGGGGGCCAGCGCGTCGCCGCGGCAGGCGGCCCGCAGGTCCGGCAGCAACACTCGCCAGGACACACCGTCCATGACGAGGTGATGGGCGACGATCACGAGCCGGTCGTCGCCGACGAGGGCCAGCCGCAGTACGTCGCCGGCGACCGGGTCCAGCTCGGCCGCGAGGCGTTCGGCCACGTCGGCCGGATCGGCGCCGGCCGGTTCGGCCGACACCATGCCCTCGGCGGAGACATCCGTGACGGGCCGTACCTCGAGTTCCCGGCGGCCGGTCAACCGCAGCCGCAGCGCGGCGTGCGTGTCCAGGACGACACCGAGGCCGGTGACCACGCTCGAGGGTGCCAGCGGCGCGGCAGTCGTGACGACCGTCCACTGCGCGTAGCCCGCGAAGGCGGCCGGGTCGGTATGCGGGTCGAGCAGGCCGCGGGCGATCGGCGGTGCGGGCAGCGTGCCGACCGGTTCATCGGGGATGACGGGCGCGGCCTCGTCGCCGGAGGCCGACATGCGCGTCGCCAGCGAGGCGAGGTCGCGCCGGGCCAGCAGGTCGCGCGGGCGCAGCTCGAACCCGTGGCCGCGGAGGCGGCTGCTGACGCTGATCGCGCTGATGCTGTCGCCGCCGAGGCCGAAGAAGTCGTCGTCCGGGCTCACGTCGTCGGCCGCCAGGTCGAACACCTCGGCGACGACGGCGCACAGCAACCGTTCGCGTTCGGTCGACGCCGACCTGCCCGACGTCGCGACGCGCGGCGCGGGCAGGGCGGCACGGTCGACCTTGCCGCCCACGGTGAGCGGCAGCTCGTCGAGCACGACGACGGCCGACGGCACCAGGTGGTCCGGCAGCCGCTCGGCGAGGCCGTCGCGGATCCCGTCGGGGGTCGGGGCCGCGCCGCGTTCGGGCACGACGTACCCGACTAGCCGCGGCGTCGTCGTGTCGCGGCGGACCATCGCGGCGGCGCCGCTCACCCCGGGCAGTGCGCCGAGTTCCGCCTCGACCTCGCCGACCTCGACCCGGTGGCCGCGGATCTTCACCTGGCCGTCGGCGCGGCCCAGATAGTCGAAGCCGCACTCGGGGGTCCACCGGGCGAGGTCGCCGGTGCGGTACATCCGGCCGCCTGCGGGCCCGTACGGATCGGCCACGAAGCGTTCAGCGGTTCCTGCGAACCGACCGAGGTAGCCGCGCGCGAGCTGCGACCCCGCGAGGTACAGCTCCCCCACCGCGCCCGGTGCGACCGGCTGCAGGGCGTTGTCCAGCAGGTACGCGCGCATCCCCGCCAAGGGTTTACCGATCACCGGGGTGTCGCCGACGATGTCGGCGTAGGCCGCGTCGACGGTCGCCTCGGTGGGGCCGTAGATGTTCCGTCCGGCCACATCGGATTCGGCGATGCGCCGCCACAGCGCGGGCGGTGTCGCCTCACCGCCGAGCACGAGCAGCGACGGCCGGTGCGCGCCGGTGAGCAGGCCGGCGTCGAGCAGCGGTGCGGCGAGCGACGGCGTGGTGTCGACGACGTCGATCACGTCGCGTTCGCAGGCGGCCAGCAGCGCGTCGGCGTCCTTGGTGACCTGGGTGTCGTAGAGGTGCAGTTCGTGCCCGCACAGCAGCCACAGCAGCTGGTCGAGGGCGGAGTCGAACGCGAACGAGTACGTGTGCGCGACGCGCAGCCTGCGGCCGGCCCTGCGTTGGGTGTCGGCCACGACGGTCGCGCGCTGATGGTGCAGCAGCGCGCGCAGGCCGGCCGAGGGCACGAGCACCCCCTTGGGCGTTCCGGTCGAGCCGGACGTGTAGATGACGTAGGCGAGGTCGTCGGGCCTGCGTTCGCGGGCGAGTTCGCCGGACGACAGTGGACGGTCGTCGCAACCGGACGCGTCCGCGACCGCCAGGGTGGGCACGGCGCCGAGGTCACGGCCGAGCGCGGGGTCGGTGATCGCCAGCGCGGGCCGCGCGTCGTCGCACAGCAGACGCAGGCGCTCGTCGGGGTGGTCGAGGTCGAGCGGCAGGAACCCCGCCCCCGCGTCGAGCACGGCCAGCAGCGCCACGACGAGGTCGGCCGACCGCGGCAGGGCGACCGCCACCACGTCGTCGGGACCCGCGCCGCGCGCCCGCAACGCACGCGCGAGTCGGTGCACCCTGCCTGCCAGCTCGGCGTAGGTGACCCGTTCGCCGCCGCAGACCAGCGCCGTCTCGCCGCCGCGGGACGTCGCCAGCGCAGCCAGGACGTCCGGCACCGCAGCCGGTTCTCCCGGGATCGCGGCCGGTGTCCAGGCCTCGAGCACCGCGGCGCGGGTCTCGCCGGGCAGCAGCGAGACGCGTCCCGCCGTGCCCTCCGCCGTCCCATCCGGATCCGCGGACAGCTGCCGGACGATCGACCGTACCGCGTCGAGCCGTGCATCCACATCGGACTGCGTGTGAGTGCGGGCGTCCACTTCGAAGCCGAGCAACAACCCACCGCCGCGACTCGGCAGCACGCTCAGCCCCATGTCCTCCGGCGGTCCGCCCGCGACGTTGCGCATCACGCCCTGCGAACCGGCGAAATCCAGGGTCAGGTCGAACGCCTTCAGGTTCACGCCGGCCCCGTGCAGGATCGCCCCCGCCCCCGGAGCCGCCAGGTCGCGCGGCAGGTTCTCCCCGCGGTAGCGCTGGTGGGCACGCAGTTCGGCCATCGCCTCGGCCACGCGCCGCGCGACGACTCCGAGGGTGTCGCCGCCTCGCACCTCCAGCCGCAACGGCAGCACGTTCACCGCCATGCTCGGCGTGCGCAGTTCCGCCCCGCTGGTGCGGCACATCAGCGGCAGCGCGAACACCACGTCGGTGCGGCCTAGCGCGCGGTGCAGGAACACGGCGTAGCAGGCCAGGAGGGCGTCGCCCCACGTGACGCCCTCCCGGTCCGCACACGCGCGCAGCTCTGCCATGTCCTCGGCAGGCAGCTCCGCGCTCGCCGACACGGTGTCCGCGAGGCCCGAACCGGGAGCGGTCCACTCGGGAAGGTCCGGCAACGGCGTCATCCGGTCGACCCAGTACGCACGGTCGGCCTCGGGCCGTTCGCTCGCCAGGTAGTCGCGGTCGGCGGCGACGACATCGGCGAACGGGCTGAACGGGCACTTCGGCGGCTCCTCGCCCCGCACCAGCGCCGTGTACCGGGCGGCGGTGCGCCGGGCCAGCATCGCCGCGCTGTACCCGTCGAACACCAGGTGGTGCCCCAGCTGCGTGTACCAGACGTCCGTGGCGGACAGCGTGATGATCGTCTGGGTGTACAGCGGGCGGCCGGTCATGCCACGCGACGATTCGGCAAGCGCGGACCGCTCCGCCGCCACGAGCTCCTCCGCTGCGGCCCGCGGATCGGCCGCACCGCTGACGTCGACCACCCGCGGTGCGGGCACCGGTTCGTCGCTGATCCACTGCCGCGGCCCGTCGGTGGTGTCGGCGAGCCGCAGCCGCAGCGACTCGGCGTCGCCGACGGTGCCGGTCATCGCCTCGGCCAGCAGCGCGACGTCCACCGGGTCCTCACCGCTGAGCTGCACCACGTCACCGACGACGTAGTACGGCGAATCCGGTTCGAGGCGCTGGGCGTTCCAGATGCCCAGCTGCGCACTGGTCAACTCGAACAGCTCGGCGGCAGGTGCCGCGGATTCCGCGTGTTCCGACGGTGACAACACTCGCTCCTCACGAACGCCTTGGGCAGAACCGGCCGGTGCGGCCGGTCGGCGGCTGCGGCTACTCGGGCACGACCATCGGCGTGCCGCTCACCGGGTCGGCGACGATCACGCTCGGCAGGTCGAACACGTCCTTGATCAGTGCCGCGTCGACGACGTCGGCGGCCGTGCCCTCCGCGGCGATCCGGCCGTCCTTCATCGCGACGAGATGATCGGCGTACCGGCACGCCTGGTTGATGTCGTGCAGCACCGCGATCACCGTGCGGCCCTCGTCCCGCAGCCGCGACAGCAGCGCCAGCAGCCGATACTGGTGCGTGATGTCCAAAAAGGACGTCGGTTCGTCGAGCAGCAGGTACGGCGTGTCCTGCGCCAGCACCATCGCCACCCACACGCGCTGGCGCTGCCCGCCCGACAGTTCCGCCACCGGCCGGTCGGCGAAGTCCTCCACCTCTGCGGTGACCATGGCCTCGGCCACCGCCTGCTCGTCGGCCGTGGTCCACAACGCCAGCAGCGACTGGTGCGGATACCGGCCGCGCGCGACGAGCTGGCGCACCGTGATGCCCTCCGGCGCGAGCGGGTCCTGCGGCAGGAACGCCAGTTCGCGTGCGAGGGCCTTCGCCGGGAAGTCCGACACGGAACGCGAATCCAGCGACACCGTGCCCTCACCGGGCTTCAGCAGCCGGACGAACGCCCGCAGCAACGTCGACTTCCCGCAGCCGTTCGGCCCGACGACCGCGGTGAACGCACCGTCGGGGACGTCGAGGCTGAGCCGGGTCGACACGACCCGTTCGCCGTAGCTCAGGGTCACGTCCTGGGCGGACAGTCGAGTGGTCATCTCCGCCTCACCTCCTGGGCGAGCAGCCAGATCAGGTAACCGCCGCCGATCGCCGTCGTGACGACGCCGACGGGCAGGGACACGGGGGCGAGCAGCATCTGCGCGATGATGTCGGCCAGCTGCAGCAGCACCGCGCCGGTCAGCGCGGCGGGCAGCAGCGGAATACCGGGCGCCCTCGCGAGTCGGCGGCCGATCTGCGGTGCGGCCAGTGCCACGAACATGACGGGGCCCGCCACCGCGGTCACGGTCGCCGTGCAGCCGACGCCGACCAGCACCATCAGCAGCCGCTGCCGTTCCAGCGGCACACCGGTCGACACGGCGATCGAGTCGCCCAGCGCCGACTGCTGCAAGGCCGAAGCCCGGAGACCGATGACGACCAACAGCACCGCGATGACGGCCAGCGGCACGATCAGGTCTTCCCAGTCGATGCCGTTGAGCGAGCCCGAGTTCCAGCCGACCGCGGCCATCGCGACCTCGAGTTCCGCGCGCAGCACGAGCCAGTTGTTCAGCGCCGTGACCATGGCGTTGACGGCGATGCCGATGACGACAAGGCGCATGCCGGACAGTCCGTTCGACCGCGACAGCGAGTACACCAGCGCCACGGTCACCAGCCCGCCGGCGACCGCCCCGAACGCGACGGTGACCGACGTGCCCGCGAACACGGTCATGACCAGCAGCGTGCCGGTGTAGGCACCGGCGTCCAGACCGATGATGTCCGGACTGCCCATCGGGTTGCGCGTCAGATTCTGGAAGATCGCCCCGGCCACCCCGAGCGCTGCGCCGAACAGGATCCCGGCCACCACGCGGGGTGCGCGCCACTCGGCGATCACCACGGACGGCTCCAGCCCCGTCAGCGCACCGAACACCTCACCGGGCGTGGCCCAGCTCGTGCCGTACGACAGGCCGACGAAGCCGAGTCCGAGCATCGCCACGACACAGCCGACGACGAGTCCGACCGTGCGCCGTTCCACGAACCACGCGCGGCCACGCACGGGAACCCGCACCGTCGAGGTGCGCCGGAGCAGCGGCGCCTCCGGTGTCTGCCGGGTGTCCTGCGGCTGGGTGTCCGGCGGCTGGGTGTCCGGCGGCTGCGTGTGTTGCGACTGCGCGTGCCGCCGCGGCGTGTCCGGTCGTTGCATGTCGGTCACAGCGATCCCGCCCCGTATCGCCGGACCACCCAGATCAGCATCGGACCGCCGAGGAAGGCGGTGACGATGGCGACCGGCACTTCGCCGGTGTCCAGCAGCACCCGCGCGATCGTGTCCGCCACGAGCATCAACACCGGCCCCACGACCGCCGACAGGCCGACCAGCCACGGCACCGAACCCACCGTCAACCTGCGCAGCAGGTGCGGCACGATCAGGCCGACGAACAGGATCGGCCCCGCGACCGCGGTCGCCGCGCCCGCCAGCACCGTGATCAGCACCAGCGTCAGCGTGCGGACGCGCGCGACGTTGGCCCCCAGCGTGTGCGCGACCGTGTCGCCGAGCGCGACCGCGTTGAGCGACCGCGCGATCACCAGCGCGCCGACGAGGGCGACGCCGATCGCCACGAGCGGCACCGTGAGGTCCGTCTGCTCCCGTCCTGCCAACGAGCCGACCGACCAGAACCGGTACTTGTCCAATGTGTCCGGAGACATGAGCCGGATTCCGAGCGACACGCCCATCAGTACCGCGGAGAACGCGACACCCGCGAGCAGCAGCCGCAACGTGGAATGCCTGCCGACGGCGTACACGAGGGCCGTCGCCAGCACCGATCCCACGACACCGAGGCCGAGCTGCGAGACCGTCGAGCCCGCGAGACCGAGCGCGGCGCCCACGGTGAGCGCGAACCCGGCTCCGTGGGTGACGCCGAGGATACCCGGTTCGGCGAGCGGGTTCCGCGACAACGTCTGGATCAGCGCGCCGCCGACGGCGAGTGCCGCACCGACGGCGACGCCGAGCAGCGTCCGCGGCAGCCGGATGTCGCGCACGACCAGGTGGTCACCGCTGAGCGGATCGAAGTCCGCCAGCGCCCGCCAGAGCTCGCCGAGCGGCACGGCACGCGAGCCGACGGCGACACTGGCGACGCAGGCGGCGAACAGGGCGACGAGCCCCACGGCGAGGACGACCGGGCGGGCCGTCCTCGCCGTGGGCGGGCTCGCGGGTGGTGCGCTCGTCACGTCCGCGGCGTCACTTCTTCAGCAGGGGTGCGAACGTCTCGTCCAACCCCTCGAGTGTCTGCTGCGCCTGGCCGTACGTCGCCGCCTCGGTGTACTTGATCGGGAACGTCATGTCCTTCTTCACCGCGGGCAGGTTCTTCCACAGGTTCGAGTCCATGGCGTACTTGACGGGCTGGGGTGCGGACCCGTCCGCGTCCACCGTGTAGGTGATCGCGTCGGCCTCGCGCATGGCCGACGGCAGTTCCTCGAGCGACGGGTACTCGCTGACCGCGCGCGAACCCTTGCCCTTCTCCTCGACCTCGCCGTAGTACTTCGCGCCGATGTCGTTGGCGATATTCGTCCCCCAGGAACCGTCGAACTCCCGCTGGAAGTTGCCGTTCTCGACCTCGCCGTAGCCGCCGACGTGCGCCAGTTCGAGATCGGGCAGGACGTCGGCGTACTTCTGCTTCAGCTCGTCGGCCTTGCTCTCGTACGCGTTCTTGACCTCGTCGAACTTCTCGAGTGCGCCTGCCGCATCGGCCTGCTTCTGGGAAACCTCCCGCCACGCCGACGGCACCTCGGGGCCGACGGCCACGACGGGCGCGATCGATTCGAGGCGCTCGGCGTCGATCTCGCCGAAGATGGGTTTCGGCACGCCGATGACGATGAGGTCGGGGTCCTGCTCGGCGATCGCGTCGTAATTCGTCTCCGCAGCGGTCTCACCGGCGACCCGTGGCAGGTCCTTGTAGGTCTTGAGGTCCTCGTCGGACATCAGCGGTTCACCCCGTTCCCACGAGGAGATGCCGACGAGCGGGGCGTTGGCCTCGATGAGCGTGGGAACGGCGTAACCGGTGGCGACGACCCGCTTCGGGTCCTGCGGAATCTCCACGGTGCCGTTGTCGGCCTCGAACTGCCGGGTGGGGCCCTCGGTTTGCTCTCCGCCGGCGGCTCCGCAACCGGAGATGCCGACGGTCAGGGCGAGAGCGGCCGTGGTGACCACTCCCTTGGCGAGACGGGATCTGAGCAGAGACATCGTATTCGTCCTTGAACAACTCGAGTGGGGTCGGGGATTCAGTTGTCGGCCTTCGCCGGTCAGTCGTGGTCGTCGTCGTAGTCGGCGACGCCGAGCTTCCAGTAGCCGGTGATGTCGTAGTCGCGGCGGGCGAGGCCGAGTTCGTCGCGGACCCACCGGCGGAGCGGCTTGAGCGTGCCCGCCTCACCGGCCAGCCACACGTAGAGGCTGTCCTCATCGGACGGACCGGGAACGGGAAGGGACCGGATCGCGGACTCCAGCAGATCCGTCGTTCCCGGTCGCGCACCGTCGCGATGGAGCCAGTGGATCGCGACGCCGTCTGGGGCGTCGAGCGGAATCTCCTCACCGGCGTCGGCGACCTCGATCACGGCCCAGCCCTCGGCGGTCGGCGGCATCTCCTCGAGCCACCTCGCGATCGCGGGCAGCGCGGTGATGTCACCTCCGAGCAGGTACTTGTCGTAGCTGTCGGGTACGACGAGCCCTCCGGGCGGACCCGCGACGTGGACGGGCTCGCCCACCTCGACCGTGCGCGCCCACTCCGCGGCGAGGCCGCCGTCGTGCACCGCGATGTCGATGTCGAGCTCCCGCGCGTCGGGATCGAACCGGCGGACCGTGTACTCCCGCGACGTCGGCGAGGGCCTCGGCCACGACAGCATGGTGCCGTTCGACTCGGGCAGCCGCAGCGTGCCGTCGGGATCGGCGAAGACGAGCTTGACGTGCTCGTCGGGCACGTGGGCCTCGAAGCCGTCGACGCCGGGACCGCCCAGCGTGAGGCGGATCAGCCCGGAGCCCACCATCGCGGTACGGACGACCTCGACGGTACGGATCCCAATCGGATAGCCCACCTTCTCGGCACCGTCGCCCGCACGCACCTCCGCGATCCGGTCGAGATGGCGGTGGCGGTGATCGACTCGGCTCATGCGTTCTCCTGTGTTCCACCGGACACCCGCGCACCCGGTCGAACCACATGACCGGAAGCACCACGACGATCGGTCATGCGTTCTCCTGTGTTCTGCGGGACACCCGCACCCGGTCGAACCACATGACCGGAAGCACCACGACGATCGGTCATGCGTTCTCCTGTGTTCTGCGGGACACCCGCACCCGGTCGAACCACATGACCGGAAGCACCACGACGATCGGTCATGCGTTCTCCTGGGTCAGCAGGGCGATCCAGTGGCCGAGTTCGGGCCGTTCGGCCAGATCCGGGAACTCGACCGCGTCGGCTCCCGCTGCGCGCCAGCGTTCGATGAGGCTCATGATGCGGATCGAATCGAGGCCGGCGTCGAGGAGGTTCTCCTCGGCCGCGATGTCGTCGGCCTCACGGCCGAGCAGGTCGGCGACGTCGGCGCGGACGGAAGCGGCCGTGAGGCCCGCCTGCTGCGTGGGGTCTGCCATGGTCTGTCCTCTGCTGTGGCGGTGTCTGTCGTGGTGGCGTCTGCTGTGGCGGTGTCTGTCGTGGTGGCGTCTGCTGTGGCGGTGTCTGGCGGACTCGAGCCGGGCGCGAGCCGGTCGTCACCGCGCCCCTGCGGTCACGGGCGCGGTGAGCGCGCCGCGGGCGGTGTCGGTGTCGACGACGTCCCCGCAGCAACCCGCCACGTAGGCACACGCCTGGTCGTGGCGGTCCCTGGCGAAGTCGGCGACCGCGTCGGCGACGAGGAACGGCCGCACATCACGCATGAACGCCTCCTGCGCGGTCGCCTGACAACCGATGTGGGCGTACACGCCGGTGATCATCAGCTGGTCGCGGCCCGCGTCGGCGAGGCGTTCGGCGAAGTCGCTGCGCTGGAACGCGCTGTAGCGCCACTTCGTCAGCACCGTGTCGCCCGCGGCCGGGGTCAGTTCGTCGACGATGTCCGCCACGTGCGGGTCGTCGTCGACGTGGGCGCGCATTCCCTGGCCCCAGAAGTCGGTCTGCAGCCCGCGTTCGCCGGGTGGCGGGGTCGCGGGTTGGGCGGTGTAGAACACCGGGACGCCCCGCTCCCGGCACGCCGCGGCGAGCGCGGCGATGTTGCCGGTCATCTCCGGGATCGGCGCACCGGCGAACGGGCGCATGAAGTACCGCTGCATGTCGTGCACGAGCAGCGCGGTCCGGTGCGCCTCGATGTGCCAGTCCACACGCGACACCGGCAGTTCACCGGCCGTGGGCAGCGCGTAGGGCTCGATCTTCGGCAGGGACAACGACATCACCCGTTCTTCGCCTGAGCCGCGAGCACTGCCCGCAGCTCCCGTTTGCTCGTCTTGCCGACGCCGGTCGTGGGGAACTCGGCCGTGAGCACGACCCGGTCCGGGACCTTGAACGCCGCGACGCCGCGTTCACGCACGAACCGCCGCAGCTCGGCCTCGGCGGGCTCGGCCCCGTCGGCCGGGACCACGTAGGCACAGGTCCGCTCGCCGAGGAACTCGTCGGCCACGCCGACGAGTGCGGCGTCGAGGACGTCGGGGTGGGCCATGAGGTGGTTCTCCACCTCCTCCGGTGCGACCTTCTCGCCGCCGCGGTTGATCTGCTCCTTGACCCGGCCGACGACCTCGACATGCCCCGACGGGTGGAGCCGCACCAGGTCGCCCGTGCGGTAGAACCCGTCGGCCGTGAAGGCCTTCGCGTTGTGCTCGGCCGCCCGGTAGTAGCCGCGGATCGTGTACGGGCCGCGGGTCAGCAGCGCGCCAGCCTGCCCCGGTGGGACCACGTCGTCGGAGCCCGCATCCGGGTCGTCGGGGTTCACCACGCGGATCTCGTCGTCGAGGGAGATCGGCCTGCCCTGGGTGGACAGTACGAGCTCGTCCGGGTCGTCGAGGCGCGTGTAGAACACGAGCCCCTCGGCCATGCCGAACACCTGCTGCAGCCGGCAACCTAGCGCCGGTTCGATGCGCTCGGCGAGTTCCCTGCCGCACTTGGCACCGCCGACGAGCAGCACCTCCAATGTGGACAGGTCGCGCGCCGTGCGGCCCGCGGCCTGCACCCACGCGGCGGCCAGCGGCGGCACGACTCCGCACATCGTCACGCCCTCGGCCTCGATGAGCGCGAACGCGGTGTCCGCGTCCGGTCGCGGCGAGAGGACCACCGCCGCCCCTGCGTGCAGCGCACCGAGGATGCCCGGCGAGCTCATCGGATAGTTGTGCGCGACGGGCAGCACCACGAGGTACACGCTGTCGGGTCGCAGCCGGCAGATCCGGGCGCTCTCGCGGACGCTGTAGAGGTAGTCGTCGTGCGTGCGCGGGATCAGTTTGGACATTCCCGTGCTGCCGCCCGACAACTGCAGGAACGCGAGGCCCTCCGGGTCCGGGTCGGGCAGCTGCCGCGGTTCGGCGGCGGCCAGGTCGGCGAACTCGTCGCTGCCGACGACGAACACGTGCCGCAGCGACGGCACCTCGTCGGCCACCGAGCGCGCCTCGGCGGCGTAGTCGTGACGTTCGTGGCTGCCGACCGTGACGATCGCGGCCGCCTCCGCGTGCGAGGCGAAGTGCACCAGCTCGGAATGCCGGTGTGCGGGCAGTGCGAACACCGGCAGGGCGCCTGCCCGCCACAGCCCGAAGACGACCGGGACGTACTCGGCGACGTTCGGCAGCTGAACGAGCACGCGCTCGCCCGCCTCGATACCCCGGTCGACGAACCCGGCGGCGAGTCGGTGGGACCGCTCGTCGAGTTCGGCGTAACTCCAGCGCACCTGTTGGCCCGTCGCCGCACTGACGCCGACGACCGCGGTGCGCTCGGAATACGCCGCGACCAGGCCGCTGAGCCAGGTGCCGAACGTCTGCCCGCGCCAGTGGCCCAGCGCCCGGTACCGCGCCGCGTCCTCGGCGGGCCAGGGCGTGTGGTCGGGGCCGGCGTCCACAGTGGAGTCGGCCGTCACGAACGGGTCCACAACGGAGCTCGTGCTCCCGGCGGGTCCGGAGTTCATTCGGCCACCCCCAGCGCGCCGAGCAGGGTGCGGAACTTCGCCCGCGTCTCGGCCAGTTCCGCATCCGGGTCGGACCCGGCGACGATGCCCGCGCCCGCGTGCACGCGCACGGCCGCGCCGGACGCCTCGGCGCAGCGGATCGTCACGACCCATTCGCCGTCGCCGTCGGCAGCCGTCCAGCCCACGAGCCCGGCGTAGTAGCCGCGGCGCGTGGGTTCGAGGTCGGCGATGACGTCGCGGGCGGTGGTCGTCGGGACGCCGCACACGGCCGGGGTCGGGTGCAGCGCCTCCGCGAGGGCCAGCGACGAGGAGGCGGGGTCGCCGGGCTCGGCGAGCGTGCCGGTGATGCGGGTCGACAGGTGCCACATCGTCGGCGTGCCGACCACCTCGGGCTCGGGCACGTCGAGGTCGGCGCAGAACGGCCGCAGCACGTCGGCGACCTGGCGGATGACGAGTTCGTGCTCCGCACGATCCTTGGCGGCGGTGCGCAGGTCGTCGATGCGCCTGCGGTTCTCCGCGTCGTCGGCGCTGCGCGGCCGGGAGCCTGCCAGGGGGTTGACGGTGACGGTGCGGCCGCGCCGGGAGATCAGCAGTTCGGGGCTGGCGCCGAAGAGGGTGCGGGCGGCAGGGTCGCCGGGGGCCGTGACGTCGACGGCGAAGGCGTGCGCGGCCGGGTCCGCGTGCACGAGGCGCGCCAGCAGCGGCGGCACGGACACCGGGGCGTCCGCGGTGACGTCGAGGGCGCGCGCGAGGACGACCTTGTCGATGTCACCGGTCTCGATGTGCAGCAGCGCCTTGCGGACGGCCTCGACGTAGTCGGCGAGATCGGACTGGGGCGTGACGATCCGGCTCGCGCGGGCCGGTGCCGACGCGGCCGAGGCGGCGGTCGTCCGGTCCGGTGCGGGCGCGCGGCGGACGAGAGCCGGTACGACCAGGCTCGCCTCGTCGTCCGGCCGGAATCCGACGGCGCCGGCGACGATCGGATCGACCATCCCCGCGGCGCGGGCGTCGGCGAGTGCTCGTGCCGCGGCCTCGGCTCTGGACGCACCCGGTTCGGCGGCCACCGCGGCGTGCACCCCGTCGGCGAGCAGCGTGCCCCGCGGCGACGAGTAGTAGAACGAGCCGGGCAGGTAGGCCGTCAGCAGGTCGGCGGCGTCGTACTGGGGCCGGGGCCGCGCCAGGACCGGTGAGGACACTCAGACAACTCCCTCGTCAGACACGGCGTTCACTCCTCGTTTCCCGCCGGCTTCGTCGCCGGCGATTCCCGGGGACGAAGCCGAACCTCGATGCCCGGTCGGTGCCATCCGGTCGGCGACATCTTGGTTAGCCTTACCTAACGAATCCGAACCTACGTTAGGTAAGCCTTAGATGAAAGACGCGTCCGTGAGATCCGGTTCACACGCTCGTGACCGGTTCGGACCAGTGGAATCGTGACGGTGTGTTACGAGCAGGCCATGAGCTCGTACGATTCGACGTCGACCTCGGGCCAACCCCGCAGCGACCCCGGCGAGCCGTAGGTACCCGTACAGCCGACCGTTCCGCCCGACAGGTCGAACACCTCGGCCAACACCGGCGCCTCCCGGCAGGCCGCGACGCTGTCGACGTCACTGCAGTCGTGACTGACGACGACCACCTCGGGCACGGCGTCGCCGTCGACGTCGTCGAGCGTCACACTGCCCGCGTCGGAGAAGTACGGCCGCTGATCCGACCGCCAGCTGTCGCCCTGCCACACGTGGAGCTCACCGACCATGCCGCCGTCGTGCGGACCGCGCACGAGACACACCGGCGTCGCACTCTCCTTGCAGCGCAGCGAATCCTGGTTGAGCGGAACCCCCATCGTGCCGATCGCCACCTCGGCCACGCTCGCCGACGCGGGCCCGCCCGCGCGCAGCCTGCCCGCCGACCCGCGCTCGGCAGCCAGCAGCTCGACGGTCATACCGTTCACCGACGCCGAAGCCACCACCCGGCAGGGACCGCCGCCGCAGCCGTCGGCAGCCGTCGGCGTCGGCATCGAGAGCCCGTCGGCCGCCTCGTGCTCGTCGCCGGGGCGCAGCAGCACGGCCGCCACCAGGGACGCCACGACCACCACGGCCGCGAGCGCCACCGTCAGCAGCACCGGCCTGGGCGGCCTGCCCGAGGCAGACTCCGCCCCCTCGGCCCCCTCCGGCTGCTCCGGTTCCGACGACTCACTCCGCACGCACCGAGCCTAAAGCTCCGCACCGCCCGTGACCGCTCATCCGTGGCACATCGCGCGGACGTGGGACAACCCGGATCACGGACCGCGCACGACTACCGTGACGCCGGTGACGAACCCCCAGCTGCCGCCCGTGGTCTACCTGCCCACCGGCCCGCACGACGGCAGGCACACGCTGCAGACCGACGTCGAGCTCCGCCGCACCCCCGACGGCCGCCTCGCCCTCCTCGCCTACACCGCCGTCGACCGCCTCGTGGAGTGCTGCGGCGAGCATCAGCCGTGGATGCTCGTGCAGACCTCCGACCTGCAGACCCTGCACGAGTCCCAGCCCTACGACGTGATCCTCGTCGACGCCGAGATTCCCGAGGAGCTGCGCCACTCGGCCTGACGACGCCGATCACCCGGCCGTGACTCGGGTCTCACCGATGGTCGTCCGCCGGTCCGTAGACTCCGACCGAGAACGGCTTGACATGGAGGTAGGCGTGCCGGAGCGAGGCAGCAAGGTCGTGGCAGGCGCGGTGACGAAGGTGCTCATCGCGAACCGTGGCGAGATCGCCGTGCGCGTGATCCGGGCGGCGAAGGACGCAGGCATCGCCAGCGTGGCCGTCTACGCCGACCCGGACAGGGACGCGCCCCACGTCCGACTTGCCGACGAGGCGTTCGCCCTGGGCGGGGACACGGCGGCGGACAGCTACCTGGTGTTCGACAAGCTGCTCGACGTGGCGAAGCGCTCCGGCGCGGACTCGGTGCACCCCGGCTACGGATTCCTGTCCGAGAACGCGGACTTCGCGCAGGCGGTCATCGACGCGGGCCTGACCTGGATCGGCCCGTCGCCGCAGGCGATCCGCGACCTCGGCGACAAGGTCACCGCGCGGCACATCGCGCTGAAGGCCGGCGCTCCCCTCGTGCCCGGCACCAAGGACCCCGCGGCCAACGCGGACGAGATCGTGGCCTTCGCCGACGAGCACGGGCTGCCCGTCGCCATCAAGGCCGCGTTCGGCGGCGGCGGTCGTGGCCTGAAGGTCGCCCGCACGATCGACGAGATCCCCGAGCTGTTCGAATCCGCCACCCGCGAGGCGGTCGCCGCGTTCGGCCGCGGCGAATGCTTCGTCGAGCGTTACCTCGACAAGCCCCGGCACGTCGAGGCGCAGGTGCTGGCGGACCAGCACGGAAACGTCATCGTCGTCGGCACCCGCGACTGCTCCCTGCAGCGCCGCCACCAGAAGCTCGTCGAGGAGGCGCCCGCGCCGTTCCTGACCGACGAGCAGCGCGCGACCATCCACGCCTCCGCCAAGGCCATCTGCGCCGAGGCCGGCTACCACGGCGCGGGAACCGTCGAATACCTCGTGGGCATCGACGGCACCATCTCGTTCCTCGAGGTGAACACCCGGCTCCAGGTCGAGCACCCGGTTTCGGAGGAGACCACGGGCCTCGACCTGGTACGCGAACAGTTCCGCATCGCCGAGGGTCACGAACTCCAGCTCACCGAGGACCCGACACCGCGCGGCCACTCCATCGAGTTCCGCATCAACGGCGAGGACGCGGGCCGCGGCTTCCTGCCCGCCCCCGGCACGGTGACGCGGCTCGACTTCCCCTCCGGCCCCGGCGTGCGCGTCGACGCCGGCATGGAGACCGGCACCGTCATCGGCGGCCAGTTCGACTCGATGCTGGCGAAGGTCATCGTCACCGGCGCCGACCGCGACCAGGCCATCGAACGCTCCCGCCGCGCGCTCGACGAGATGGTCGCCGAGGGCATCGCCACCGTGCTGCCGTTCCACCGCACGATCCTGCGGGACCCGGCGTTCATCGGCGACGGCAAGACCTTCTCGGTGCACACCCGCTGGATCGAGACCGAGTTCGAGAACACCATCGAGCCCTACGTCGCGCCGGTCGACGCCGCCGACTCCGACGAGGAGCCGCGGCAGAACGTGGTCGTCGAGGTCGGCGGCCGCCGGCTCGAGGTGTCGCTGCCCGGCAACCTCGCCGCAGCGGGCAGTGGCGGCGGCGCCGCGAAGAAGTCGAAGCCGCGCAAGCGCGCGGGCGGCGGCGCGGCCGCGGTCAGCGGCGACGCCGTGACCGCCCCGATGCAGGGCACGGTCATCAAGGTCGCGGTCGAGGACGGTCAGCACGTCGAGGCCGGCGAACTCATCGTGGTGCTCGAGGCCATGAAGATGGAGAACCCGGTGACCGCGCACAAGTCCGGCACCGTGACCGGCCTGTCCGCCGAAACCGGCACCACCGTCAACCAGGGCACCGTCCTCCTCGAACTCAAGGACTGACACTTTTCGAGGCGCGTGTCCTGCACCCAGACACGCGTGTCCTGCGTTCAGGCGCGCGTGTCCTGCGTTCGCCCGTCGCCCGGTCGCCGCGCCTCACGACCGGGCCGACGCGCGCCTGCTCCTTCGCGCGTGTCCTGAAACTCCGGCACCCGACCACCACACGGCACCGACGCGCCGGGTAAGCGACTGCCCTGTGGCCCACCCGCTGCGTTCGGGAGCGAACACTCGGCAACGGTTTCGCAGGCACCGTGGCCCCGCCGAGGCCGACACGCCTACGATCGAGGTGTGGCCGCTGATCGATCCGAGTTGCGGCTCAGCGATGCTGAGCGGCAGGAAGCCCTCGATGCGCTGTCGGAGCACGTGCGCACCGGGCGGCTCGAGCTGACCGAGTTCGACGAGCGCTCGGTGCAGGTCAGCGGGGCGAAGTTCCGTAAGGATCTGAAACCGTTGTTCGCCGACCTTCCCGAACCCCGGCCGAGCGTCCTCGAACACCGCCCGCGGCAGGAGAGCGGGATGTCCCGGGTGAACCCGCCTGCGGCGACGCCCGTGCAACCGTGGCGGCAGCGGCTGGCCTCGGCGGCCGTCCCCGTGGCAGCGGTGCTGGCGATCGCGCTGTTCTTCGTCACCCGCGCCGGGTTCTTCGTGTTCCTGATCCCCGCTGCGGCGGCCCTGCTGGCCGGATTGATCGTCAACCGCCGCTGACTCCCCCGCCACGTCGCCCCTGTCACGTCGCCCCTGTCCCATTCCCGGGCGGTCGTCATTACGTCCACAGTGGATGTCGCATGTGGATCGGTGATCACAACGACGCGGCGCCTTCCCATTCCCGCACCAGCACAGCGTAGACGACCTCGTCGGTCCATTCGCCCTTGACGTACTCGTTCTCCCGCAGGTGAGCTTCCCTGCGCATGCCGAGTTTCTCCAGCACGCGCGCGGACGCCGCGTTGCGGCCGTCGAGCCGTCCGCACACGCGATGCACGCCGAGCTCGGTGAACGCGAGATCGATCAGCGGCCGGGTGGCCTCGGTGGCGAAGCCTCTGCCCGCGTGCTCGGGGTGCAGCACGTAGCCGACCTCGGCCTGCCGGTGATCGCCGTGCTGCCACTCCAGGTTGACGTCGCCGATCACCTCGCCCGCCTCGCCGTCAGGGCCCCGCAGGGCGACGGCCAGCAGCAGCGTGTCACCGGGTTCGGCCAACGTCGAGTGCTGCTCGATCCGCGTGGACAGCTTCGCCGCCGTCTCGTCCCTCGACAGCGGGCTGCTGTAGAGATACCGGTTCACGTCCTCCCGCGAACGGATCGCATGGAGCGAGTCGAGGTCTCCCTGCTCGAACGTCCGCAGCACCAGTCGCGGCGTGCGCAGCACCCGCGTGCGGTCGATGATCACCCGCCCGAGCCTAGCGACGGACCGGACCAGGCTCCACGGCCTTTCCGCCGCCCTCACGGGCACACTCCGACAGCATCTCGCGGCGGCGCAGTCGCGTCCCGACGCGGCGTTGAAGGGGAGGCTGGCGGCAGGGCGGCGGCGCAGAACACGCGGGTCCGAGTGCAGAACACGCGGGCCTGAATGCAGGACACGCGCGGCGTGCTCGCCGCTCCGGGAATCGCCCCCGGCGCGGCGAGCATGCCGCGAGATTCGACGCCGGTCAGCCGACGGTTTCGACGCCGGTCAGCCGCAAGCCCGGCGGCGGTCAGCCGCGAGATGCGGCGGTCAGCTGACCGGCTCGGTGAGCCGGTCCCTCGCCTCCGGTGCGGCGACTCGCCTGGCGTCGGCGGCCTCGTCGTCGGGCTGGGCCTGCGAATCGCGCTCGGCCTCCACGCGGGCGCGGTAGACCTCGACCTCGCGCTGCCGCTGCTCCGGCGTCCAGCCGAGCACATCACCCACGAGATCGGCGACCTGCTCGGCGCAGTCGACCCCGCGGTGCGGGTACTCGATGGAGATCCGCGTCCGCCGGGCAAGCACGTCCTCGAGGTGCAGCGCACCCTCGTCGGTGGCGGCGTAGACGGCCTCGACGCGCAGGTAGTCCGGCGCGGCCTCGATCGGCTTGAGCAGGTCGGGCCTGCCGTCGGCCACGGCGAGCACGTCGCCGATGAGCGAGCCGTACCGGTCGAGCAGATGCCGTACGCGGTACGGGTGCAGCCCGTGGTCGGATGCCAGGTGATCGGCCTGGTTGACGAGCGCGTGATAGCCGTCGGCGCCGACGAGCGGCACCTTGTCGGTGATCGACTCCTGCACGCGCTCGGGCACGTCGACGGCCGCGGCGTCCACCGCGTCGGCCGCCATCACGCGGTAGGTCGTGTACTTGCCGCCCGCGATCGCCACCAGTCCGGGAGCCACGCGCGCGACGGCGTGCTCGCGCGAGAGCTTCGACGTCTCCTCGCTCTCGCCGGCCAGCAGGGGCCGTAGCCCGGCGTACACGCCTTCGATGTCGTCGTGCGTCAGCGGTGTCGCCAGCACCTTGTTGACGTGCTCGAGAAGGTAGTCGATGTCGCTGCGCGTCGCCGACGGATGCGCCAGGTCGAGGTTCCAGTCGGTGTCGGTGGTGCCGACGATCCAGTGGTTGCGCCACGGGATCACGAACAGCACCGACTTCTCCGTCCGCAGGATCATGCCGCTCTCGGCGACGATGCGGTCCCGCGGAACGACGATGTGCACGCCCTTGCTGGACCGCACCCGGAACCGCCCGCGGCTGCCGGAGAGGCGCTGCAGCTCGTCGGTCCACACGCCGGTCGCGTTGATCACCGCGTGCGCCTGGACGTCGGTCTCCTGTCCACTCTCGACGTCGCGCACGCGCACCCCGGACACCCGGTCCGCTTCGCGGAGGAAGTCGACGACCTGCGTGGAGTTGCGCACCACGGCGCCGTAGTGCGCGGCCGTGCGGGCGACGGTCATCGTGTGGCGCGCGTCGTCGGCCTGCGCGTCGTAGTAACGGATGCCGCCGATCAGCGCATCGCGCTTCAGGGCGGGCACCATGCGCAGCGCGCCCGCACGCGAGAGGTGCTTCTGCCCCGGCACGGAGCGCGCGCCGCCCATCGTGTCGTACAGGAGCAGGCCTGCGGCGGTGTAGGGACGTTCCCATCCGCGGTGCGTCAGCGGATACAGGAAACTCACCGGCTTGACCAGGTGCGGCGCGATCCGGTTGAGCATCAGTTCGCGCTCGCGCAGCGCTTCGCGGACGAGACCGAATTCGAGCTGTTCGAGGTAGCGCAGCCCACCGTGGAACAGCTTGCTCGACCGGCTCGACGTGCCCGAGGCCAGGTCGCGCGCCTCGATGAGGGCCACGCGCAGCCCGCGCGTGGCCGCGTCCAGCGCCGTGCCCGCGCCCACGATGCCGCCGCCGATCACGACGAGGTCAAAGGTTTCCTTCCCGAGCCGCTGCCACGACTCGGCGCGCGTCTCAGGGCCCAGCTGTGCCGACGCCGCGGCCCTCGCCGACGTCCTCGCCTCGCGTCCACGCTGCGCTGTCACGTAACTCCTCCTCGCCGACGTCGCGCCCGATCACCGGGACGCTTCCAGCATGGCACGTTCCCCGTCGCTCGCACGTCGCCCGCGCCGGTTGTGGGCCGAACGTCGCTTTGAGCGATCACTCACAGGCGAGTAGCGTTCTGATCCAACGTGGAACGGCAGCGGCGTCGCCCGTCGACGGGCTCGCCCTGTACGGACATGTCAGGTGTGGCCGCGGCGGAACGTCGACGGCTGCGACGTCCAAGGTGGAGGGCTGAGAGCCTATGAACGCCGGAGCTATTTTCGTCTGGGAGATGCTGGGCACCGCGGTGCTCGTCCTCCTGGGTACCGCCGTCGTAGCAAACAACATGCTGCGCAAGACCCTCGGGAACGGGGCGGGGTTCCTCTTCGTCACGGTCGGCTGGGGGTTCGCGGTCTTCGCGGGCGCGAGCATCGCCGACCCGTCGGGCGGCCACATCAACCCGGCGGTGACGTTCGGGCTCGCCGTCGCAGGAGAGCTGGCGTGGGCGGACGTGCCGATCTACTGGGCCGGTCAGCTCGTCGGTGGTGTGATCGGTGCGACGCTGACGTGGCTGGCCTACAAGCTGCAGTTCGACGACCACCCGGAACCGGAGAACACGCTCGGCATCTTCTCCACCATTCCGACGATCCCCAACAAGCTGTGGAACACGGTCACCGAGATCATCGGTACGTTCATCCTCCTGGCGTGGATCCTGCTCACCCCGGCGGCGACCGTCAACGCCGAGGGCGAGCCCGTGTTCGGCAACGCCGCGCTCGGCTACGCGGGCGTGGCGTTCGTGGTGTTGGTGATCGGTACCTCGCTCGGTGGCCCGACGGGCTACGCGATCAACCCGGCACGCGACCTCGGACCTCGTATCGCGTACGCGCTGCTGCCGATCCGCGGCAAGGGTAACCCGCAGTGGGGGTATTCCTGGGTTCCCATCGCCGGCCCGCTCATCGGTGCCGGCCTTGCCGGCCTCCTCTACCTCGCAGTCAGCGGCCTGAGCTGAGTTTGGAGCAAATGTGTCTCGTTTTGTCGCCGCCATCGACCAGGGCACGACGTCGACCCGCACGATGATCTTCGACCACGCCGGCAACGTCGTGGCCGTCGATCAGCGGGAGCACGAGCAGATCTTCCCGCAGGCGGGCTGGGTCGAACACGACCCGGAACAGATCTGGGCCAACACCCGTGCAACGGCCGCGGGCGCGCTGGCCAACGCCGACATCACGGCCGCCGACGTGGTCAGCGTCGGCATCACCAACCAGCGCGAGACGACCGTCGTGTGGGACCGCCACACCGGCAAGCCGGTCTACAACGCGATCGTCTGGCAGGACACCCGCACCGACCGGATCATCACCGAGCTCGGCGAGCTCGGCGGAGGCCAGGAGCGGTACCGCGAGAAGACCGGCCTGCCGCTCGCGACGTACTTCTCCGGCCCGAAGATCAAGTGGATCCTCGACAACGTCGAAGGCGTGCGGGCTCGTGCCGAGGCGGGTGACCTGCTGTTCGGCAACATGGACACGTGGGTGCTGTGGAACATCACCGGCGGCGTGGACGGCGGTATCCACGTCACCGACCCCACCAACGCCTCGCGCACCATGCTGATGGACCTGTCCACCCTGTCCTGGGACGAGGGCATCGCCGCCGACATGGGCATCCCGCTGTCGATGCTCCCGGAGATCCGCTCCTCGTCCGAGGTGTACGGCACGGTGCGGGAACGGGGCGCGCTCGGCGGCGTCCCGATCGCCGGCATCCTCGGCGACCAGCAGGCGGCGACGTTCGGCCAGGCCTGCCTCTCGCCCGGCGAGGCCAAGAACACCTACGGCACCGGCAACTTCGTGCTGCTCAACACGGGTAACGACAAGGTGCTGTCCGAGAACGGCCTGCTCACGACGGTCTGCTACAAGATCGGTGAGAAGGCCACCGTGTACGCGCTGGAAGGCTCCATCGCCGTCACCGGGTCCCTGGTGCAGTGGCTCCGCGACAACCTCGGCATGATCGGTTCGGCCGCCGAGATCGAGGGCTACGCGCGCACCGTCGACGACAACGGCGGCGCCTACTTCGTGCCCGCGTTCTCGGGGTTGTTCGCACCGTACTGGCGCTCGGACGCCCGCGGCGCGATCGTCGGCCTCACCCGCTACGTCAACAAGGGACACCTCGCACGGGCGGTGCTCGAGGCGACGGCGTTCCAGACGCGCGAGGTCATCGACGCCATGAACGCCGACTCCGGCGTGCCGCTGCGCACGCTCAAGGTCGACGGCGGCATGGTGGTCAACGACCTGCTGATGCAGTTCCAGGCCGACATCCTCGGCGTCTCGGTGATCCGGCCGAAGGTCAACGAGACGACCGCCCTCGGCGCGGCCTACGCGGCCGGCCTGGCCGTCGGGTTCTGGCAGTCCGAAGAGGACATCCGCTCGAACTGGGCCAAGGACACGGAATGGCAGCCGGCCATGGACGAGGCGCGCCGCGAAAGCGAGTACCGCAACTGGAAGAAGGCGGTCACCAAGACGTTCGACTGGGTGGAGTGAGCAGCACCGGCCCGGCGGCGTCAGCTTTCGATCACCCGGAAGTAGGCGCCGCCCGGGTCGGCCACCGCTGCGAGCCTGCCCCGCGGTGAGTCGACCGGCCCGCCGTGCACGGTGCCGCCGAGATCGACCAGCCGCGTCACGACCGCGTCCACCTCGGTGACCGCGAAATACGTCGTCCAATGTGGCGGAATGTCGGCCACCGCGATATCCGGCAACGTGCCGATGCCGCCGACCTCGGCCGCCTCGGCGCCGTCACCGGCGTCGACGCGGAGCGTGGCGTACTCGAAGTCGCCGTGAGAGGGCTCGTCGAAGCCGTAACCGAAAACCTCGGCGTAGAACCGCTTCGCCGCCGGATAGTCGCGGACGACGCACTCGTTCCAGGTGAGCGCACCGGGCACGTTGGCGATCTGCACGCCCGTGGTGCGACCCGCCTGCCAGATGCCGAACACCGCACCCGCAGGGTCGACGGCGACCGCCGTGCGCGCCGCCTCGCCGACGTCCCCCGGCGGCAGGATGAGCTTCCCGCCCGCCGCGGTGATCCGCTCCGCAGCCGCATCCGCATCGTCGACCGCGAGGTAGGTACTCCACGCCGACGGTGCCTGCACTCCCGGCGGTTTCGGCCCGATCGCCGCCGTGGCGCGGCCGTCGACCATCGCGATCGAGTAGTGCCCGTAGTCCTCGCCGGTGTCGACGAACTCCCAGCCCAGCAGGTCGCCGTAGAACCGCGTGGCCTCGTCGACGTCGTCGGCCATCATGTCGACCCAGCAAGGCGCGCCCTCGGGCCAGGCGGTGTCGCGGAAGGTCACGGCCGCCCCTTTCGTCTCCTGGCGTCCAGTGTGACACGGCGCACCCGCCGGGCAAGCGTCGTCGATCCGCGTCAGTCCAGGTCGTCGTGCTGCATCAGCTGCCGGCCCGCCTCGGTGATCGACCCGGACAGCGAAGGGTAGACCGAGAAGGTCAGCGCCAGGTTCTCCACCGTGAGCTGGTTCTGCACGGCCAGCGCGATCGGCAGGATCAGCTCGCTCGCCGTCGGCGCCACGACCACACCGCCGACGACCACGCCCGTGGCCGGGCGGCAGAACAGCTTCACGAAACCGTGCCGAACACCTTCCATCTTGGCGCGCGGGTTGGTCGACAGCGGCAGCATGATCGTCCGGGCGGGCACCTCGCCGGAGTCGATCGCCTGCTGGCCGATACCGACCGTGGCGATCTCCGGGTGGGTGAAGACGTTCGCGGCGACGGTGCGCAGGCGGATCGGGGCGACGCCCTCTCCGAGGGCGTGCCACATCGCGATGCGCCCCTGCATGCTCGCCACCGACGCCAACGGCAGCAGCCCGGTGCAGTCACCCGCGGCGTACACGCCGGGCGCGCTGGTGCGGGACACCCGGTCGACGGGGATCGACCCGTTCTGCGCCGTCTCGATACCGACGCGGTCGAGGCCGATGTCAGCGGTGTTCGGCACCGAACCGACCGTCATCAGCGCATGGCTGGCCTCGATGGTGCGCCCATCGGCCAGCTGGATCGTCACGCCCTTCTCGGTGCGCTCCACCCGGTCGGCGCGCGCGTGCTTGACCACGGACGTACCGCGCCGGGAGAAGCCCTCCTCCAGCACCGCCGCGGCGTCGGCGTCCTCGTGCGGCAGCACGCGGTCACGGCTGGACACGACCGTCACCTTGACGCCCATCTCGGTGTAGGCCGAGGCGAACTCGGCACCCGTCACACCGGACCCGACGACGGCGAGGTGCTCCGGCAGCTCGGGCAGGTCGTACAGCTGACGCCAGTCGAGGATGCGCTCCCCGTCGGGAACGGCGCCCGGCAGCACCCGCGGGGTGGCGCCGGTGGCGATCAGCACGACGTCGGCGTCCAGCACCTCGTCGCCGTCCCTGCCCTCGACGGCGATCTTGTGCGTGGCCAGGCCCGGCTCGTCGTCGCAGAACCGCGCGGCGCCGGTGATCACCCGCACGCCCTCGCGCTGCACGCGGGCACGGATGTCGGCCGACTGCGCGAGCGCCAGCCCGCGGACCCGGCCGTGGACGGTGGACAGGTCCACGCGGGTGTCCTCGAGGTCGACGTTGACGCCCAGCTCACGGAACCCGTGCAGACTCGCCCTGGCACCCGACGAGGCGATGAACGTCTTCGACGGCACGCAGTCGTACAGCACACAGGCGCCACCGAGACCGTCACGCTCGACGACGGTCACGTCCGCGCCGTGCTGGGCCGCCACGAGAGCGGCCTCGTACCCGGCAGGTCCGCCGCCCATGATCACGATCTTGGTCACGTCTGGTGCCTCCTCACACGCCGTCCGGTCCCACTTTAGGCGTGGCCGGGTTTCGACTTCCCGAGAGGCCGTTACGCTGTCGCCGTGCCTCTCTATGCCGCGTACGGGTCCAACATGGAACCCTCCCAGATGGCCGAGCGAGCGCCGCACTCGCCGATGGCGGGAACGGGCTGGCTGGAAGGCTGGCGGTTGACGTTCGGCGGCGAAGACCTGTTGTGGGAAGGTGCGCTCTCCACGATCGTGGAGGACCCCGACTCCAGGGTGTTCGTCGTGCTCTACGACGTCACATCGCTCGACGAGGGTCAGCTAGACCGCTGGGAGGGCAACGAGCTCGGTCTGCACAACAAGATCCGCCTGCGGGTTCAGACCATGGACGGATCGGTGCTGGCGTGGCTGTACGTGCTGGACGCCTACGAGGGCGGCCTGCCGTCGGCGCGCTATCTCGGCGTGCTGGCCGACGCCGCCGAGGCCGCCGGCGCCCCCGCCGACTACGTGGCCGACCTGCGCACCCGCCCTTGCAAGGGCATCGGCCCGTAACCCCACCGCCGAGCCCCACAAATCGCGTGTTCTGCGTTCAGCACCGCGTGTTCTGCGTTCCGACATCGAAACCACGTTTCCGGAACACCTGGGTGAGCTGAGCCAGGACCCGCGACGGCTCCGCGAGGTCGACGGCACGTGCCCGCACCACCATCCATCCGCGACGTCGAAGGTCCTCGTCGCGCGCAGCGTCGAGCTCGCGTTTCCCTTCGTGCGCTTCGTGGCCGTCGTATTCGAGGGCGACCAGGAGTTCCGGCCACGCGAAGTCGAGCCGATACACCTCCCGGCCTGCGAGATCGGTGACCGAGTACTGCTGATGCGGCACCGGAAAGCCGCCGTCGACCACGGTGAGCAGCATCGAACTCTCGGCGGGTGATTCGGCGAGACCGGTCGTCAACTGGAGCAGCCGCCGCGCCTGCCGTCGGCCACGCGCATCCGGGCTCACATGGATACGGGTATCGATGTCCGCGTAGAACTCCGCTCGCGCGGCCTCTGGGGTCCGGCGCATAGCCTGGTCAGCGCAGGCCAACGCGGCGCGTGGGCGACTGCGCCGCAGCACCTCGGCAACCGCCGCGTCCAGTGCAAGCGCTCGCAGCCCATCGATGTCGACGACGTCCGCCGGCTCGACATTGCCGCGGTGCAGCAGCAGCCCGGGACGACTGCGTGCTTTGCAGTGGTGCGGCACCACCAGATGCACCGGTGAAGCCTCTGCTGCGTCACACCCTTGAATCCGCAGGGCGCTCTCCCCCGTGAGCACGGCGTCCTGCCCGATCGCGAGTTGGAAGGCGGCGGCCCTCGTCGCGAAGCCGGTAGCCCGGTCGGCCTCCACGAGAACCGAACGAGATGCTCTGACGAGCGTTCCCTCATCAACGGCGACGCGCAGGGTTGAGCGCCCCAGCGCAGCCAGCAGTTCGGCGCGGAGGTACGCGCCGTGCACACTGTTCGGCAATTCGGTCATGCCGTCAGCGTGGTGTATCGATCATGCCGAAAACGGCTTCATCCCCAATTTGTGGATAACTCGCCCTGTTGTGGATAACTCAGATCCACATGCGCGTGCACGAATGCAGAACCGGCGGTTCTGAGTGCAGAACACGCGGTGCTGGACGCAGGACACGCGGTGCTGGGTGCAGGACACGCGGGTCCGGGGTCAGGACTTGAAAGCCGCCAGGGCGGTGTTGACCAGGACTCGCGTACCGGTGAGCAGGGCGCGTTCGTCGGCTTCGAAGGTCGGCTGGTGCAGGTCCCGTTTCGGCCCTTCGCCCGGCCACACGCCCAGCCGCGCGAACGCACCCGGCACGTGCTGCAGGTACCAGCCGAAATCCTCACCGCCGGACGACTGTTCCGTCCCAACCAGCGCATCCGCACCGAGCGCGGCCTCGACGCCGCCACGCAGCAGCTCCGTGCTGTCCTGCCCGCTCACGACGGGCGGCACCCCGCGCTGGTAGTTCAGCTCGTAGCCGACGCCCAGCGGCGCCAGGAGCGACTCCACCGACGATTCGACGAGCGATTCGAGCTGTTTCCAGGTGTCCTCGTCGGCGGTGCGCAACGTGCCGCGCAGCAGGCCGTCCTGGGGCACGGCGTTCGGGGCCTCACCCGCGTGCACCGAGCCCCACACCAGCACCGTGCCGGACCGCGGGTCGACGCGCCGCGACAGCACCGACGGCAGCGACGTGATCACCGTGCCCAGCGCGTGGACGAGATCGGCCGTCAGGTGCGGACGGGATGTGTGCCCACCCGGCGAGGTGAGCCGCAGCTCGACGAGGTCGGCCGCGGACGTCAGCGCCCCGATACGGGTCCCGACCTTGCCGACCTCCACGCGCGGGTCGCAGTGCAGGCCGAAGATCCGGTCGACGCCGTCGAGGTGGCCCGCACGGATGACGTCGAGGGCACCACCGGGCATGACCTCCTCGGCGGGCTGGAAGATCAGCCGCACCCGCCCGGGCAGTCGGTCGGCGACACGCGCCAGCGCCAGGCCCGCGGCCAGCACGATCGTGGTGTGGAGGTCGTGGCCGCACGCGTGGGCTGCGCCGTCGATCGTGGAGGCGAACGGCAGTCCGCTCGCCTCGGTCAGGGGCAGCGCGTCGAGGTCGGCCCGCAGCGCCACGCACGTCGGCCCGTCGCCGATGTCGCAGATCAGGCCCGTCCCGGACGACATGACCCGCGGCGTGAGGCCCGCCGACTCCAGCAGGCTCGCAACCAGCTCCGTCGTACCGTATTCGCGCCGCGCCAGCTCCGGGTTGGTGTGAATATGCCTGCGCCAGGCCAGCACGTCGCCCGCGTGGCCGGCCAGCCAGTCGTCCAGCCACTCCGGCCCTCTGCCCGCACCGAGGTCGGCCACCGGCGCCATGCTCACACCGGAATCGGTGAGCACCGCGTCCGACGAGCCGTCCGGGTCACCCGGCACCTCGGGTCGCGAGTCGAGAACGGTCACCGCACACCTCCGCGCACGCCCGCCGACGCCGAACCCTGTCCACGGCGCGCGGACGTCACCTCATGAATCCTGTTTCCAGTGTTGCACCGAACAGGTGAGCACGAGACCCGGATGTCGTAGCGGGGAGACCGACGGTAGGCAGATTGCGGCGAGCGGCGATGCGAATTTCGTCCGCTACCGGCCACCGCACGACGGGTGACCACTGGTCGTCGCCGAATGCACATCGACCTGCGCAGACGCACCGCCCGGCGATGCCTCACCCGACCCTGTGACGAGCCCTGCGAGCTGTCGTCGCGACGTGAACCGGCACGCGGACGTCACGGAACCCGCCCCGCTCGCAGCACTCCGGCACGCAAGCACCGCGGGCGCTCAGCACCCCGGCACGCAGTACCTCCAGCGCACAGTACCTCGGCCTGCTCAGTACCTCGGCCTGCTCAGGATCGCAGGCGCTCAGTCGTCCTTCTTGGCGCGCTTACGCCGGATGATGCGCCCCCACACGATGATGCCCAGCAGCGCGGCGGCCGCAAGACCGACGACGAGCTTGTTCTTCGCGTTCTCCTGGTCGGCCTCGGTCTGCGGATCGAGTTCCGGCCCGGAGTCCCCTCCCTGCGCGATCGCTGTGACGTCCGCCGTGCGGAGGCCGGCCGGCGGGGACCCCACCACGTCGACACCCGACACCACGTCAGCACCCGACACCACGTCAGCACCTGCCACCTCGGCAGTCCGCACATCGGCCACCGCGTCGTCGGCGGACGGGGAACCGCCGGTGGGCGCCTCCGTCACGGCAGCCGTCCCCGAAGCGGAAACGGCCCCGGCGTGCGCACCGGAAGCGGCAGCCGCACCGGGAACGGCACCGGCCGCGGCGGGCGCGGCGGCGGCCGCCACACCGAACCACACGCCACCGGACACGACGGCAAGCACCGCAAGGACCGCGACGCCGGGGACCGTCCGGCCGGCACGCGACGACGACGCGGCGGACCTCACGGGAGCGGACACATGACAGGCACACATCACCGTCAGTCTGCCGCCGAATCCGCGGGGTGGTCAGCCCCCACTCGGTGTGTCGCCGAAGCCGTACCCGAACGCGGCAAGGATCCGTTCCGCGGCGAGTGTCGCGGTCAGGGTGCCGTCGCGGACACCGCGTTCGACCTCGCCCGCGACCTCCTGCACGCCGGAGTCCTCGGCGAGACGGTCGAGCAGCTGGTCGCGCACCATCGCCCACGTCCAGTCGATGCGCTGGCGGGTGCGCTTGGCCTCCAGTTCACCGGTGGCTTCGAGCGCGGCGCGGTGCTCGCCGATCTTGCCCCACACCTCGTCGAGTCCCTCACCGGTGAGGCCGCTGCAGGTCAGCACCGGCGGAGTCCAGGTCGCGTCGGCGCCGTAGAGCATGCGCAGCGCACCGGACAGTTCGCGGGCGGCGCGGCGGGCGTCGTGGGCGTGTTCGCCGTCGGCCTTGTTGACCGCGATGACGTCGGCGAGTTCGAGCACGCCCTTCTTGATGCCCTGCAGCTGGTCCCCGGTGCGGGCGAGGGTGAGCAGCAGGAAGCAGTCGACCATGCCCGCGACGGTGACCTCGGACTGGCCGACGCCGACTGTCTCGACGAGCACGACGTCGTAGCCCGCCGCTTCCATCAGCGCGATCGTCTCGCGGGTGGCGCGGGCGACGCCGCCGAGCGTGCCGGACGTCGGCGAAGGGCGGATGAACGCCGACGGGTCGACGGCCAGCCGTGCCATGCGGGTCTTGTCACCGAGGATCGACCCGCCGGTCCGGGTGGACGACGGGTCCACCGCGAGCACGCCGATGCGATGTCCCGCCTCGGTCAGCTGCGTGCCGAGCTGGTCGATGAAGGTCGACTTGCCGGCGCCGGGGACGCCGGTGATGCCGATCCGCCGGGCACCGCCTGCGTGCGGCAGCAGCTCGACGAGCAGTTCCTGTGCCTGCTGCCGGTGTTCGGGTTTCGACGATTCGACGAGCGTGATCGCCCGCGACAGCATGCCGCGGTCGCCGGCGCGCACGCCTTTCGCGTACGCGGCGACGTCGACGGCGTTGCGGCGCGGCACTATCCGTCCTGCTCCAGCTGGTCGAGCAGGTCGAGCGCGGCGTCGGCGATGACGGTGCCGGGACCGAAGATCGCGGCGGCGCCCGCGGCGCGCAGTTCGTCGTAGTCCTGCGGCGGGATGACCCCGCCGCACACGACGAGGATGTCCTCCCTGTCGAGCGCGGCCAGCTCGGACCGCAGCGCGGGCACGAGCGAGAGGTGCCCCGCCGCGAGCGACGAGACGCCGACGACGTGCACGTCCGCCTCGACCGCCTGGGCCGCCACTTCGGCGGGCGTGGAGAACAGCGGGCCGACGTCGACGTCGAACCCGACGTCCGCGAACGCCGAGGCGATCACCTTCTGTCCGCGGTCGTGGCCGTCCTGGCCCATCTTGGCCACGAGGATGCGCGGGCGGCGCCCCTCCTGCTCGGCGAAGGCGTCGACCCGCTCCCGTGCGGTGTCGATGCCGCCGTCGCCCTCGGTCTTGCCGACCTCGTCGCGGTACACACCCGAGATCGTACGAATCTGCCCGGCGTGACGTCCCCACGCCTTCTCGAGTGCCTCGGAGATCTCGCCGACGGTGGCCTTGGCGCGGGCCGCGTCGACGGCGAGTTCGAGCAGGTTCCCCGTCCCCTCCGCCGCCGCGGTGAGCCTGCGCAGCGTCTCCTCGACAGCGCCGGAGTCGCGTTCGGCCCGCAGCCGCTCCAGCTTCTCGAGCTGCTGCGCGCGGACCTCGGCGTTGTCGACCTTGAGCACGTCGATCTGCTCGTCGGCCTCGGGGCGGTACTTGTTGACGCCGACGACCGGCTGGCGGCCGGAGTCGATGCGCGCCTGGGTGCGTGCGGCCGCCTCCTCGATGCGCAGCTTCGGGATGCCGGCATCGATCGCCTTGGCCATGCCGCCGGCCGCCTCGACCTCCTCGATGTGCGCCCACGCGCGGCGGGCGAGGTCGTAGGTGAGCTTCTCGACGAAGGCGCTGCCGCCCCACGGGTCGATCACGCGGGTGGTGCCGGATTCCTGCTGCAGCACCAGCTGCGTGTTGCGGGCGATGCGCGCCGAGAAGTCCGTGGGCAGTGCGAGCGCCTCGTCGAGCGCGTTGGTGTGCAGCGACTGCGTGTGGCCCTGGGTGGCGGCCATCGCCTCGACGCACGTGCGCACGACGTTGTTGTAGACGTCCTGCGCGGTGAGTGACCAGCCGGAGGTCTGCGAGTGGGTGCGCAGCGACAGCGACTTCGGATTCTGCGCACCGAACCGCTTGACGAGTTTGGCCCACAGCAGCCGGGCCGCGCGGAGCTTGGCGACCTCCATGAAGAAGTTCATGCCGATGGCCCAGAAGAACGACAGCCGCGGCGCGAACGCGTCGATGTCCAGGCCCGCGCCCTCTCCCGCGCGCAGGTACTCGACGCCGTCGGCCAGCGTGTACGCCAGCTCGAGGTCGGCGGTCGCTCCGGCCTCCTGCATGTGGTAGCCGGAGATGGAGATCGAGTTGAACTTCGGCATCCGCTGCGAGGTGTAGGCGAAGATGTCGGAGATGATCCGCATCGACGGCTGCGGCGGATAGATGTAGGTGTTGCGGACCATGAACTCTTTGAGGATGTCGTTCTGGATGGTCCCCGCGAGTTTCTCCGGCGCGACGCCCTGCTCCTCGGCGGCCACGATGTAGAGCGCCATCACCGGCAGCACCGCGCCGTTCATGGTCATCGACACCGACATCTTGTCGAGCGGGATGCCGTCGAACAGCTGGCGCATGTCGTAGATCGAGTCGATCGCCACGCCCGCCATGCCGACGTCACCGGCCACACGCGGGTGGTCGGAGTCGTAACCGCGGTGCGTGGCGAGGTCGAACGCCACCGACAGTCCTTTTTGGCCGGCCGCGAGGTTGCGCCGGTAGAAGGCGTTCGACTCGGCGGCCGTGGAGAAACCGGCGTACTGCCGCACGGTCCACGGCTGGTTCACGTACATCGTCGGGTACGGACCCCGCAGGAACGGCGCCGCACCGGGATACGTGTTCAGGAAGTCCACATCGGACAGGTCGGACGCCGTGTAGAGCGGTTTTACGCCGATGCCCTCCGGCGTTTCCCATTCGAGCGCGTCCGCGCCCTTGCCGGTGGCCGACTGCAGCGCCTCGGCCCAGCGCTCGCGGTCACCGGCCGCGGGCGCGCCGAGGTCGACGTCGGAGAAATCGGGGATGCTCATCGGGCGGCTCCCTGCTCGTCGGCTCCCTGGCTGTCACGGCCCCGCTCACCGCGGCCCCGCTCACCGCTGCCCTGCCCGTCGACGCCGAGCGTGTCGAGGACGCGGGTGAGCGCCGCCAGCGCGTTGCATCCGGAGTGGACGGTGCCGTCGACGGTCACGTCGTCGGGTGCCTTGCCCGCGAGCCACACCTCGGTGGCACCGGCCTCGCGCAGGGCCGCGACGACGTCGGCGGCTTGCTCGGCGTAGCCGGTGTCCGGGCCGCACAGACATGCCACGGCGGCTCCGCTCTCGCGGAACCTCGCGACGAGGTCGGCTGCGGAGCCGGTCTCGCCGGGGTTGACGGGCTCGATGCCGCCGGCCTGCAGAAAGTTCGCGGTGAACGTGGCGCGCGCCGTGTGCTGGGCCAGCGTGCCGAGCGTGGCGAGGAAGACCGCCGGCCGCGAGCCGGTGGCGGCGAGGTGAGCGTCGGCGCGGTCGCGCAGCGCCTCGAACTCCTGCGCGTAGCGCAGGCGCGGCAGGCCGCCGTCGAGCCCGTCCGGTTCGGCGGGACGGCGTTCGAGGAGCTGCTCGTCGGCGAGCGGGAACTCGCTGACGCCGGTGATCGGGTCCTTGCGCGTCGCGATCCGCTCCGACCGGGCGCCGCGAGTTTCGGCGAGGCGCGCCGCGAGCGCACCGGAGGTCAGCTCCGCGACGACGCCGCCCGCCCGTTCGATGGCGGTGAACTCGCGCCACGCCGCCCGGGCCAGTTCGTCGGTGAGTTTCTCGACGTACCAGGACCCGCCCGCCGGGTCCACGACGCCCGCCAGCCTGGTCTCGTCGAGCAGGATCGCCTGGGTGTTGCGCGCGATGCGCAGCGACAGCTCCTCGGGCCTGCCCAGCGCCTCGTCGAACGGCAGCACTGTGACGGCGTCGGCCCCGCCCGCGCCCGCCGCGAACCCGGCGATCGTCGTGCGCAGCATGTTCACCCACGGATCACGCCGGGTGACCATCGCGGGCGAGGTGACCGCGTGCTGGCGCATGGCGGCGCCGGCACCGGTCACGCCCGACACCTCGGCGACCCGCGCCCACAGCCTGCGGGCGGCGCGCAGCTTCGCGATCGTCAGGAACTGGTCGGCCGTCGCGGCGAGACGGAACTCCAGCTGTGCGGCGGCCGCCTCGACGTCGAGGCCCCCGTCGACCAGCGCGCGCAGGTAGGCGACGCCCGCGGCGATCGTCGCGCCGAGTTCCTGGGCGTCGGATCCGCCCGCCTCGTGGAACGGCAGCCCGTCGGCGACGACGGTGCGCAGCAGCGGGTGCCGGGCCGCGACGCGCGCGGCGAGCTGGGCGGCCGGCGTCAGGTCGTGGGCGGTGCCCGTGCGCGCGTGCAGGCCGATCGGGTCGACGCCGAGCGTGCCTCCGACTTCGGCGTCGGGCACCCCGTGTTCGGCGTGGACGGCCAGCAGCGCGTCGGCCGCGGCCACGTAGTCCGCGCCCGCGTCGAGCGTCACCGGCGCCAGGTCGAGCCGCACCTCGTGCAACGCGTCGGCCAGCGACTCCACGGGCACGCCCCCGCGACCCGCGCGCAGCCACACCGAGGTGACGCCATTCTCCAGGTCTGCGAGCAGTTCGCGGTTGACCGCGGCCGCGTCGCCGTGTCCGTGACGGGACCGGACGTCCCATCCGGCGGCCGCATTGCCCTCGGGGCGGCGGCCGCGCACGAACGACGGCAGCCCGGGAAAGCCCGCGTCCGGCGCTTCGTCACGCGCCGTGTACAGCGGCTGGATCTCGATGCCGTCGTAGGTCGTGGTGGTCAGCAGGCTCTCCGGCGCGCCGTCGAAGCCCTCGGGCAGCGCACCGGTCTTGCCGAGCACGCCCGCGACGAGCCGCTGCCAGGTCTCGTGGTCGGGGGTGTCGAACTCGGCCGCGAGCGACAGGCTCGGGGCCGCGGCCGCACCGCCGGCCGAACCGGTCTGCCGGGATTCCGGGCCGCCCGCACCTGGCGTTCCTGCCACTTCCGTCATACCGAGTGATGGTAGGACCCACGGCGGTCCGTCAAGTGTGAGGCTGATCGCGACCCGGCCCCGCGGGCGGGCGGGTACCCGGCCACCCGCGAACGCCGACACCCGACAGAATGTGTACGTGTCCGCAGACCAGCCGCGTGTCGTCGCAGGCCGCTACCGACTCGACTCCGTGCTCGGTGCCGGCTCGATGGGCACGGTCTGGGTGGCTCACGACGAGTTCCTGCAACGGCAGGTCGCGCTGAAGGAGGTGCACGTCCCGCCGGGCGTGCCCGCCGAACAACTCGCCGAGCTGCGCGAACGCACGCTGCGCGAGGCGCGTGCGATCGCGGCGCTGTCGCACCCCAACGTCGTGGTGCTGCACGACGTCGTCCGCGAGGGCCACGATCCGTACGTCGTCATGGAGCTGCTTCCCTCACGAAGCCTGGCCTCGATCCTCGACAGCGATCGCCAGCGGCTCACCACGGCGCAGGCGGTGACGGTCGCCGAGGCCGTCGCGGCGGCACTGGAGGCGGCCCACGCGGCGGGCATCACCCACCGCGACGTCAAACCGGGCAACGTGCTCATCGCCGACGACGGCCGGATCAAGCTGACGGACTTCGGCATCGCCCGCAACGTCTCCGAAGTGACGATGACCCACACCGGGATGATGCTCGGCTCCCCCGCGTTCATCGCACCGGAGGTCGCCTCGGGCGGAGCCGTCACCTACGCGGCCGACCTGTGGGGACTCGGCGCGACACTGTTCGCCGCCACGGAGGGACGACCGCCCTACGACGAGGGCGGCGACCCGCTCGCCACCGTGACCGAGGTCGTGCGGGGCACCCCGCCGACCCCGTCGCCCGGCCCGCTCGCCGTCGTCATCCAAGGACTGATGGCCAAGGAGCCGAGCGCACGCACACCCCTCGCCGAGGTGCGCCGCAGGTTGCGGCCGATGCTGCCCCCGCACCGGGAGGACGTGTTCCCCGCGTCGCTGTTCGACGACACGGAGGCCGGCGGCGGACACGACCCGGGCGCCACGCAGATCATCCCGCGGCTGCCGGCCGCGCAGGACGCCGAACCTGCGCCGGAGACGACCGCGACCGACGGGTCCGAGTCGGGCGGTTCGGGTGAGCTGGCCGCAGATCCGGGGCCGCTGCCGTTCGCGCCGTCGACGGGCCCGAGCCATGCCGCCGAGCCGGAACCCGCCTCGCGCAGGCGGCTCGTGCTGATCTCGGCGGCGGTCATCGCGGTGTTCCTGCTGGCCGTCGCGGGCGGGTTCCTGCTGGTACGCACTGTTTCGGGACAGTCGCTCGCCCCTCCGGCCGAAGGGGCGCAGCCCGAGCGCACCGCCGAAGGGCCCGAGTCCGCCACGCCACAGCCGCTGCAGCTGCGCCACGGCGACGCCACCAACATGCGCGGCGCGAAGGGCGGACTGTTCACCGTCCGGGTGCCCTCCGACTGGAAACGGTTCGTCACCCAGCGGCCCGCCGACACGCTGCCCACCAGCACGCACATCCAATTCGTCTCGGCCGACGGCGCGCGGACGCTCGGGGTGGAACGGTTCGCGGGCGAGGATCTGGGCGCCGAGCAGTACGTTGGCCGGCTGCGCGAGTCGTGGACCGGCTCGGACTTCACGCTCGTGCAGCAGGAGAACATCCACGACGGTGAGGGCCTGCGCATCACCTACCGCACCGCCGAACGCGGCGGCCGCGACGAGGACTCCGGTGAGGACGGCCGCGCGATCAACCGCAGCACCACCGCCGACGTGTTCCCCACCAGCACCGGCCTGTGGGTGGTGGCCGTGACCGTCCCGGTGGACCAGGAACGGCTGGGCAGGCAGCACCTGTTCGAGCGCATCGTCCCGACGTTCCGGCAGACGGACTGACGACGGCGGACGCGCGCTCCCACGAGAGCCGGCCGGGTCCGGCGTTCCCGCCACGGAAGGGTGCGGGCCTGCAGTAACCTGCGCGGTCGTGACGGATTCGAACGCTTCCCCCACCGATCAGGCCCACGAGACGGCCCGGCAGGCCGCCTCCGTTCTCGCCGAGCGCACCGGGACCGAGCGGCACGACATCGCGATCGTGCTGGGCTCGGGCTGGCGGCCGGCCGCCGACGTCATCGGCGCGCCCGACGCCGAGGTCGAACTGGGCGACCTGCCCGGGTTCGCCAAGCCCGGCGCCGTGGGGCACGGCAGCACCGCGCGTTCGGTGTCGCTCGGTGACAACCGGGCGCTGGTGCTGCTCGGCCGCACGCACCTGTACGAGGGCCGCGGCGTGGCCAATGTCGTGCACGGCATCCGCACCGCCGCGGCGGCAGGCGTGAAGACCGTGCTGCTGACCAACGCCGCGGGCGGGCTGCGGCAGGGTTTCGAGGTCGGTCAGCCGGTGATGATCTCCGATCACCTGAACATGACGGCCACGTCGCCGATCGTGGGCGCGAACTTCGTCGACCTGACCGATCTGTACTCGAGCAGGCTGCGCGAGGTGGCGTCGTCGATCGACCCGTCACTGGCCGAAGGCGTGTACGCGGCGATGCCGGGACCGCATTTCGAGACGCCCGCCGAGATCCGCATGCTGCGCACCCTCGGCGCCGACCTGGTCGGCATGTCGACCGTGCTCGAGGCGATCGCGGCACGGGCTGCGGGGCTGGAGGTCTTCGGGCTGTCGCTGGTGACGAATCTGGCGGCCGGAATCACGGGCGAACCGCTCAGCCACGAGGAGGTCATCGAGGCGGGCAGGGCCGCGGCCGAACGCATGGGATCGCTGCTGCGCGACCTCGCCGCGAGGGCCTGACACCGGCCGGGCCCGGCACCCACGGGGCCTGACGCCGACCGGCGGACGAGGTGCGCCGGTCGGCGACTACTTCGACGTGATGGTGCCGGTGATGATCGGCACGTCCGTGACTTCCCTGCGCGTCATCGAGGGTCCTTTCCTGGGAATGATGTCCCCGCGAACCTCGGCACCCGGTGACCGAGGCGGCGACACCGTCGTCGCACGCCGCACCGGGCGGTTCGCGAGCCGAACCAACTCGAGCCGGTGTCAATCTCCCCCGTCGGGGTGGCGCCCGACAATAACCCGTTCGAGTAGCCGAACGGCGGCACCAAGGCGGTTGTCACCGCGCTGACAAAACGGCGGTGCCCGTTGCTCACCGGCATGCGGGCGATGTCCGCTTTCACTGGTCTGCCTCGGTCACGACATGGCCGGCCACCAGGTGGGAGTGTGCTGCACGCCACGTTCCGCGCGCTGACGTGACCCCACCGCCGTGCACGGACAGTCACACTTGCGCGGCGTCCTGCTTGCGGAGCAGGTTCCGCGCCAGCAGCCCGGTGGCGATCCACACGCGCCCGTCGGGGTCGTAGAGCCGGTCACCGTAGCGTTCCTCGAGCTGGTGCATGCGGTAACGCACGGTCTGCGGATGGATGTTGAGCTGCGCCGCGATGTCCGGGGCGCTGCCGCGCCGCTGGATCCAGGCCAGCAGCGTCTCGGCGAGCCGCTCGCGATGGCGCACGTTGAACCCGTCGAGCGGCGCGACGGCCTTGTCGCTGAGCAGCCGCGCCAACGGCGGATCGCTCAGCAGCCACAGCGTGAGCAGATGCTCGTCGGCACGCAGCACGTCGTCGGCGCCGGCGGGCGAGGGCCCGTCGAACACGGCATCGGCGCGCAGGGTTTCAACGGATGCGGTGTCAGCGGATGCGGCTTCAACGGATGCGGCGTCGACGAGGGCTGCGTCATCGGGGGCTGCGCCATCGGATGCGACGCCGGCCGGAGTGGGTGCCGGGGTGGCTGCCGGTGCCGGTGCGGCAACGACGCCGGTCGCACGCAACTCGGCCAGGCGGCGTGCCCACCGCAGCGAATGCGCAGCCTCCTCCACCGGTACGGGCGGCCCGACGACCGCGCGCCTGCCGCGCAGCGCGGCGTAGGCAAGCCCGCCCTCGCCCGGCCCGTCGCCGGCCGCCTCGCGCCACGGCAGCACCACGCACGGCACATCGCCTTCGAGGTCGACGAGCACGTCGTCGGGCAGCTCGGGATAGCCTGCCGGACCGTCGCCCTGCGGGTCGACGACAGCGACGGCCAGCCGCTGCGGCAGCGGCCACGCAGCCGCGCCCGCCAGCTCGTCGAGCACGTCCCGCGGCGCGGACGGCTCCGCCACGAGCACCTCGAGCAATCGTTTGCGCCTGCGTTCGAGCGCGCCCGCCGCACGCCGCTGCGCCGCGGTGTAGCCCTCGTGGGAGAGCTCGGACAGCTCGTCCATGTACGCGAACAACGCTGCCGCCAGCTCACACATGGTCTCGACCTGCAGCCCGGCGTCGAGACCGATCTCCGCGAGCCGCTTCCATCCGACACGCACACCCAACCGGAACGCCGAGTGCAGCACCTCAAGCCCGCGGCCCTCGGCGACCTCGAATCTGCCGAGCTGGCGGAACACCTCGTCCGTGCGGTCGTCGACGGGCACGTTGCCGAGCAGCCGGTCGAGGAAGTCGACGACGCCCTGTTCGACACCGTCACGGACGGCCTTGCCGAACACGCCCTCCAACGGCCGCTGGTACTCCGGGATCGTGTA
Organism: Prauserella sediminis; assembly: GCF_014195435.1. NCBI lineage: Bacteria > Bacillati > Actinomycetota > Actinomycetes > Pseudonocardiales > Pseudonocardiaceae > Prauserella > Prauserella sediminis. The sequence continues at coordinate 995,556 of NZ_JACIBS010000001.1, forward strand.
CTGGATCTGCTCGATGATCCGCTGGGCCACCGCCCCGGCCTGCTCGCGGAACGCCGGCGCCATCCGCGCCAGCTCCTCCCGCGCGGCCGGACCGACCAGCGCGGCACTGGACAACACTGCAGGCCACCCCCCACTCGGCTCAGGCAAGGCAAAGCTATCGAGGCCCGCCATCGCCTGACAACATGGTCCGGTGCCCGAGTCCACAGAACCCACCAGACTGACGCCCGACCTGCGCGACGCCGCGTACCGATGGATCGCCGACGACCCCGATCAGTCGGCGAGGGAAGAACTGCAGACCGTACTCGCACGCGCCATGGCCGGTGATACGGCGGCGGTCGCCGACCTCGCCGATCGGATGGCGGGCCCGCTCGCGTTCGGCACCGCAGGACTGCGCGGTCCGGTCAGGGCGGGACCGAACGGCATGAACACCGCCGTCGTGGTCCGGACCACCGCGGGTGTCGCACGGTGGCTGGCCGACTCCGGTCACGCGGGTGGGACCGTCGTGATCGGCAGGGACGCCCGCCACGGGTCGGACGGGTTCGCCACCGCGGCGGCCGAGGTGCTGTCGGCCGCCGGATTCGCCGTGTCGGTACTGCCCTCGCCGCTGCCGACGCCGCTGCTGGCGTTCGCGGTCGGACACCTCGGTGCGGCCGCAGGCATTCAGATCACGGCCTCGCACAACCCGCCCGACGACAACGGCTACAAGCTCTACGACCACACCGGCGTTCAGATCGTGCCCCCTGCCGACCAGCGGATCGAAGCGGCCATCGAGGCGTCCCCTCCTGCCCGGCAGGTACTCCGGGCCGGCGGCGCGACGACGGTCGACGTGCTCGACGCCTACCTCGCCGCGACGACGACGCTGCCGCGCGGGCGGACGCGGGACGTGCGGATCGCCGCGACGGCACTGCACGGCGTCGGCGCCGACGTCCTGGAGGATGCACTGCGCGGCGCCGGATTCACCGACGTCCACCTGGTCGACACGCAGCGCGAGCCGGACCCCGACTTCCCGACCGTCGCGTTCCCCAACCCGGAGGAGCCCGGCGCCACCGACGGGCTGCTGGGGCTAGCCGCCGAGGTGGACGCCGACCTGGCGATCGCACTCGACCCGGACGCCGACCGGTGCGCCCTCGGTGTCCCCGGACGTGACGGTGCATGGCGGATGCTCCGTGGCGACGACACCGGCGTCGTACTCGGCGAACACGTGCTGTCCGGCCTCGATCACGTCGGCGGGAGTGGGTCCGGTGAGCTGATCGTCGAGGAGGACGGCACCGTCACCGAGTCCGACTCGCCGTTGGTGGCCACGACGATCGTGTCGTCGTCGCTGCTGGGCGAGATCGCGCGTGCCCACGGCGCCCGGTACGCCGAGACGTTGACCGGTTTCAAATGGCTCGCGCGCGCGGGCGAGGGCCTGGTGTTCGCCTATGAGGAGGCGCTCGGGCTGTGCGTCGCGCCGGACGTCGTGCGCGACAAGGACGGCATCTCCGCGGCGCTCGTCGCGTGCGACGTGGTCGCCACGCTGAAGGCGGAAGGGCGCACGGTGCTGGACGTGCTCGACGACCTCGCCGAGCGCCACGGCGTGCATGCCACCGACCAGGTGTCGCTGCGCATCGCCGACCTGACCGCGCGCGCCGAACTCATGACCAGGCTGCGCACGGCACCGCCCACCGAACTGGGCGGCGTCACCGTCACGGCCGAGGACCTGCTGCCGGAGGCCGACGTGCTGCGCCTGCGCGGCGACGGCGTCCGGGTGTTGCTGCGGCCGTCCGGCACGGAACCGAAGCTCAAGGCGTACCTCGAGGTGACCGAACAGCCGGGCGGCGACCTCGCCGCCGCCCGCAGCCGCGCCGCGGAACGGCTCGACACACTGCGCGGCGACCTCGACCGCGTGCTTGCCGAGTCCGCACCGGCCGAGGCACCCTGAGACGCCGTGGCCACGCTGCTGATCGTTCACCACACGCCGTCGCCGAGCCTGCAGGCGATGTTCGAGGCGGTCGTGTCCGGGGCGACCGACCCCGAGATCGAGGGCGTCGACGTCGTGCGCAGGCCTGCGCTGTCGGCGACCGCGTCCGACGTGCTCGCCGCCGACGGGATCGTGCTCGGCACACCCGCCAACCTGGGATACATGTCGGGCGCGCTGAAGCACTTCTTCGACACCGTCTACTACCCGTGCCTCGACGCCACGCGCAGCCTGCCGTTCGGGTACTACGTGCACGGCAACGAGGGTGTCGAAGGTGCGCAGAAGGCCATCACGACCGTGACGACGGGCCTGGGCTGGCAGCAGGCGACCGCTCCCGTGACCGTCGTGGGCGAGCCCGGCAAGGACGACATCTCCGCCTGCTGGGAACTCGGCGCCACCTCGGCCGCCAACCTCATGGAGTGACCGCCACTCAGCCCAACAGGTCAGCCCAACAGGTTTGTGCCCTTGGGGGCAGTTCCACCCTGCGAGCCGCTCACGCGCTGTGAGAACTCCGAGCCACCAAGCGTCAACCAACCCGGTGACGCTTCGCGTCGCAGTACGGCCAGCCCCTCGCCCACCACCGCCCAAAAGGTGGCGCTCCGCGCCCAGTATTTTCATCGGCATGCGCACACGTCGACTGCTCGCCGGGGCACTGGTCGCCGCGGCCGTCACCGCCGGCGGATGTTCCTCCGCCTCCGACGAATCGCTCCCCGACGCGGCGACGCTCGTCGACGACGCCGCAGGCGCCACCGCCGACATCGACAGCACACATTTCGCCATCCAGGTCAACGGCAACATCCAGGGCCTCATGCTCCAGTCCCTCGACGGCGACCTGACCGCCGACGGCGAGGCCGAGGGCAGCGGAACGATCACGCAGGCGGGCCAGCTGGTGGAGATCGACTTCGTCCTCACCTCCGACTCCCTGCACGTCAAAGGGCCGACCGGCGGCTACCAGCAACTGCCCGCGTCGATGGTGTCGAGCATCTACGACCCGTCGGCGGTGCTCGACCCGGACCGCGGCGTCGCCAAGCTCGTCTCCAGCCTCGAGGACCCCGAGACCACCGCCAAGGAGGAGGTCGCAGGCGCCGAGGCCTTCAAGGTCGAGGGAAAGCTCCCGCGGAACGTGCTCTCGGAGGTGCTGCCCGGTGTGCCGTCGGCGGCCGACGTGGCGTTCTGGATCCGCGACGACCAGTCCCGCCTTCCGGTCAAGGCCACGGCAACGTTCTCCGATGATGCCTCCGTCGACATCAGCCTGTCCGACGTGAACGAGCCGGTCACCGTCGAGCCTCCGCAGTGACCTCCCCCGACACCACCGGCACCGGAACCGGAACCGGCGCCGCCGCCCGCTCGCGCCGCCTCGCGATCAGCGCCGGCGGCCTCGCGGTGCTGCTCGGCGCGCTGGACACGTACGTCGTCCTCGGTCTGCTGCGGCAGATCGTCGAGGACCTGCAGGTCCCGCTGAACCGCATCGAGCGGGTCACTCCGATCGTCACGGGCTATCTGCTCGGCTACGTCGCCGCGATGCCGCTCCTCGGCCAGGCGTCGGACCGGTTCGGCCGCAAGGCGCTGTTGCAGACGTGCCTGACGGTGTTCCTCGCCGGATCGGTGCTGACGGCAGCGGCCGAGTCGGTCCCGCTCCTGGTGACGGGACGCGTGGTGCTGGGCATCGCGGGCGGTGCGCTGCTGCCGGTCACGCTCGCGCTGGCAGCCGACCTGTGGTCGCAGCACCGGCGGGCCGCCGTGCTCGGCGCGGTCGGCGGTGCGCAGGAACTGGGCAGTGTCCTCGGCCCGGTGTACGGCATCGCGCTGGCCGGTCTCGCGGGCTGGCGGGCCGTGTTCTGGGTGAACGTGCCGTTGGCGCTGCTGGCGATGGTCGTGGTGCACCTGTCGATCCAGGGCGGACGTCCCTCCCAGCGGCAGAAGGCCGACGTCGTCGGTGCGAGCCTGCTGGCGGTGGCGCTGGGACTGCTGGTCGTCGCGCTGTACAACCCGGAGCCGCAGGAACAGGTCCTGCCGAGCTGGGGTCCAGCGACGCTGATCGCCGCGGCCGCGGCGTTCGTGGCGTTCGTCGGGTGGGAGGTCACGGCCCGCACCCGGCTGCTCGACACCGCGAACGTGCAGCTCCGGCCGTTCTTCGCCGCCCTCGGCGCGAGCCTGGCGGCGGGCGCGGCGCTCATGGTGACGCTGGTCGACGTCGAACTGTTCGCCCAGACGCTGCTCGGCGAACGCGACCACGGCGCAGTGTTGTTGCTGCTGCGGTTCCTCATCGCGCTGCCGGTGGGGGCGGTGATCGGCGGTCTGCTGGCGAACCGGATGGCGGAACGCTGGGTTGCGGCAGCGGGCCTGCTCATCGCCGCCTGCGGGTTCCTGCTGATGTCGCACTGGCCCGCCGAGGTGCTGTCCACTCCGCACGAGCTCGGCCCGCTGACACTGCCTCGGCTGGACACCGATCTGATCCTCGTCGGCATCGGCCTCGGACTCGTCATCGCACCGTTGTCGGCGGTCGTGCTGCGGGTCGTGCCGGCCGGCCAGCACGGCATGGCGTCGGCGGCGGTGGTCGTGGCGCGGATGACCGGCATGCTCGTCGGCATCTCGGCGCTGTCGGCGTGGGGACTGCACCGGTTCCACAGCCTGACCGCGGACCTCCAGACGCCGCTGCCGATGCTCTATCCGAACGATGCGGCGTTCGACAGGGCCGCAGCCGAATACGCGGACCGGCTCCAGGACGCGATGCTCACCCAGTACACGGAGATCTTCGCGATCACCGCGATCGTCTGCCTCGTGGGCGCGGGTCTCGCCCTGCTCACCGGCCCACGACGCGCTCGATAGACTCGGCGGGTATTCGACGCCCGTTTCCGAGTTCAAGGACTGTCCTGGTGAAGATCGACAACAGCCCCGCGAGGGGAACCCGTGACCTGCTTCCTGCTGCGGTGGCGGTGCGCGACCATGTGCTGTCGACGATCACCGAGGTGTACGGGCGCTACGGCTACCAGCGCATCGAGACGCCTGCCCTGGAGCGCATCGAGCGACTCTCCGGCGGCCAGGGCGGCGAGAACGAGAAGATGATCTTCCAGGTGCTGCGCCGCGGACTGCCCGAGCGCGTCGAGGCCGACACCGAGCTCGCCGACCTGGTCGACATGGGCCTGCGCTACGACCTGACGGTTCCGCTGGCCCGGTTCTACGGCCAGCACCGCGGCGAGCTGCCGACGCCGTTCCGTTCGTTCCAGTTCGGACCGGTGTGGCGTGCCGAACGGCCGCAGAAGGGCCGGTATCGCCAGTTCTACCAGTGCGACATCGACATGGTGGGCGAACCGGGGATGCTCGCCGAGGCCGAACTGATCGAAGCCACCACACAGGCGCTCAACCGCGTGGGCCTCACCGGCACGACGGTGCGGATCTCCGATCGCCGGTTCCTGTCGACGCTGGCCACCGAAGCCGGGGTGCCTGCCGAGGAGCAGGACGGCTTCTTCATCACGCTCGACAAGCTGGACAAGATCGGCTGGGACGGCGTCGCCGGCGAACTGGAGAAGCGCGGTTTCGGCTCCGAGGTCGTCTCGGCCGCCCGTGACCGCATCGAGGCGCTCGGCGAAGTGCCCGGCGACAAGCTGGCCGCGACACTCGCCGACGTGCTGCCGAGTCTGCCGGAGGTCGTGCTCGACGACCTGGCCACGACCGCGACGTGCCTGTCCGACATCGGCGCCCAGAACTCGGTGTCCTGGGAGTTCGATCCGACGCTCGTGCGCGGCATGGGCTATTACACCGGGCACATTTTCGAAGTGACGGCCCCCGGCGCCGCCGGTTCGGTGGCGGGCGGTGGCCGCTACGACAACCTCATCGGCCGGTCGCTGGGGACCGACGTTCCCGCGTGCGGGTTCTCGATCGGTTTCGAGCGGATCGTCGACCTGTTGTCGGAACCACCCGCCCGGGAGCGGCTCGCGGTGCTCTACGACAACGAGGTGCCGGCATCGACGGTGCTGGCGACCGCGCGGGAACTGCGTGGCCGGGACCGGTCGGTCGCGCCCGTCGGCCGCAGCGGCAAGTTCGCCGCGCAGCTCAAGCGCATGGAAGCCGCCGGCTTCACGGCATTCGTGCACCTGCGCGCCGACGCCGACGCCGGCGCTCTGGAGGAACGGCCCCTCCGCGACGACTGACCGACACCGGTACCTCAACGACATTGGGGGCGTGACTCACAGAGTCACGCCCCCAATTCTTTCGTGCACCACCCTGCTTCTCTGTCGCGCACCTATTTGTCGCGCACCCCTGTTTGTCGTGCCTCTCGTGCTCTCGACAATTCCTGTCACCGGGAAGAACACGAACGTCGCCACCCGCACCTGAAAAGGGGGTTACCGTCAAAAAGAAGGGGTGGACGCGAAAAAGTGGTGGGCAGGAAAAAGTGGGCGGGCCCCTCGGCGAATCCCCGACTGGGGGACTCGAGCCGAGAGGCCCGCCCACTTCTCTTTTTGATGTTAAGTTCGGCGGTGTCCTACTCTCCCACACCCCTTCGGATGCAGTACCATCGGCGCTGGCAGGCTTAGCTTCCGGGTTCGGAATGGGACCGGGCGTACCCCTACCGCTATCACCACCGAAACACTACGAAACAACACACTGACTGTTGTCTCCCCACACACAACCCACGTGTGTGGGGTGGTGTGGTGTTTCAGGATCGTAGAGTGGGTGCGTAGCAACCTTTGTAGGCAAGTCCTCGGCCGATTAGTACCAGTCCACTCAAACACACATTACTGCGCTTCCATGTCTGGCCTATCAACCCAATCATCTCTTGGGGGCCTTAACCCATCACGGGTGGGAGACCTCATCTAGGAACAGGCTTCCCGCTTAGATGCCTTCAGCGGTTATCCCTTCCGAACGTAGCCAACCAGCCATGCCCCTGGCGGGACAACTGGCATACCAGAGGTTCGTCCGTCCCGGTCCTCTCGTACTAGGGACAGCCTTCCGCAAGTCTCCTACGCGCGCGGCGGATAGGGACCGAACTGTCTCACGACGTTCTAAACCCAGCTCGCGTGCCGCTTTAATGGGCGAACAGCCCAACCCTTGGGACCAACTCCAGCCCCAGGATGCGACGAGCCGACATCGAGGTGCCAAACCATGCCGTCGATATGGACTCTTGGGCAAGATCAGCCTGTTATCCCCGGGGTACCTTTTATCCGTTGAGCGACACCCCTTCCACCAGGAGGTGCCGGATCACTAGTCCCGACTTTCGTCCCTGCTCGACCCGTCAGTCTCACAGTCAAGCTCCCTTGTGCACTTACACTCAACACCTGATTACCAACCAAGCTGAGGGAACCTTTGGGCGCCTCCGTTACCCTTTAGGAGGCAACCGCCCCAGTTAAACTACCCACCAGGCACTGTCCCTGAACCAGATCATGGTCCGAAGTTAGATTCCCAGCACGACCAGAGTGGTATTTCAACAACGACTCCACCAACACTAGCGTGTCAGCTTCACAGTCTCCCACCTATCCTACACAAGCCGAACCGAAAACCAATACCAAGCTATAGTAAAGGTCCCGGGGTCTTTCCGTCCTGCCGCGCGAAACGAGCATCTTTACTCGTAGTGCAATTTCGCCGGGCCTGTGGTTGAGACAGCCGGAAAGTCGTTACGCCATTCGTGCAGGTCGGAACTTACCCGACAAGGAATTTCGCTACCTTAGGATGGTTATAGTTACCACCGCCGTTTACTGGCGCTTAAATTCTCAGCTTCACCACCGAAATGGTTAACCGGTCCTCTTAACGTTCCAGCACCGGGCAGGCGTCAGTCCATATACCTCGACTTGCGTCTTCGCATGGACCTGTGTTTTTAGTAAACAGTCGCTTTCCGCTGGTCTCTGCGGCCCGCCACCCCTAACCCGCAAAGGGTTTCAAGATGGCTGGCCCCCCTTCTCCCGAAGTTACGGGGGCAATTTGCCGAGTTCCTTAACCACAGTTCACCCGATCGCCTTAGTATTCTCTACCTGACCACCTGTGTCGGTTTCGGGTACGGGCCACGCACGCACTCGCTAGAGGCTTTTCTCGACAGCATAGGATCACTCTACTTCACCACAACGGCTACGCATCACGCCTCACCCACATGCAGAACGGATTTGCCTATTCTGCGGGCCACACGCTTACACCAGTACTACCACTCACTGGCGGAGCTACCTTCCTGCGTCACCCCATCACTTGACTACTACGCCATCAGGTCCCACGCTCCACACACACCACATCCCGAAGGATACGATGCGGCTTCGGGTGGTTAGTATCCGACGCCTCACCATGGACGCACACACGCGGGTACGGGAATATCAACCCGTTCTCCATCGACTACGCCTGACGGCCTCGCCTTAGGTCCCGACTTACCCTGGGCGGAACAACCTGGCCCAGGAACCCTTGGTCATCCGGCGGTACAGATTCTCACTGTACATTCGCTACTCATGCCTGCATTCTCACTCCCACACCCTCCACAACTCGGTTACCCGGCTGCTTCATCGGGCCCAGGACGCTCCCCTACCCACCACAACCCGCGTTAGCAGTTGTTGCAGTGACTCGGCTTCGGCGGTGTACTTCAGCCCCGCTACATTATCGGCGCAGAACCACTTGACCAGTGAGCTATTACGCACTCTTTCAAGGATGGCTGCTTCTAAGCCAACCTCCTGGTTGTCTCTGCAATTCCACATCCTTTTCCACTAAGCACACACTTAGGGGCCTTAGCCGGAGTTCTGGGCTGTTTCCCTCTCGACAACGAAGCTTATCCCCCGCTGTCTCACTGCCGCGCTCTCACACCATGGTATTCGGAGTTTGGTTGACGTCAGTAACCCGATCAGGCCCATCAGCCACCCAGTAGCTCTACCCCCACAGTGAAACACGCGACGCTGCACCTAAATGCATTTCGGGGAGAACCAGCTATCACGAAGTTTGATTGGCCTTTCACCCCTACCCACAGCTCATCCCCTCAGTTTTCAACCTAAGTGGGTTCGGCCCTCCACACCGTCTTACCGGCGCTTCAGCCTGGCCATGGGTAGATCACTTCGCTTCGGGTCTCGACCACGCAACTACAACGCCCTCTTCAGACTCGCTTTCGCTACGGCTACCCCACACGGGTTAACCTCGCCACGCAGCACGAACTCGCAGGCTCATTCTTCAAAAGGCACGCCATCACCCGAAGGCTCTGACGGCTTGCAGGCACACGGTTTCAGGTACTCTTTCACTCCCCTCCCGGGGTACTTTTCATCTTTCCCTCACGGTACTTGTCCGCTATCGGTCACCAGGAAGTATTTAGGCTTACCGAGTGGTCCCGGCAGATTCACAGCGCCCTCCACGGAAACGCTGCTACTCGAGAACACCACCACAACGATTCCACACAGTTTTCGCGTACGGGACTCTCACCCACTACGGCCACGCATCCCAACGTGTTCCACTAACCATGCAAACCATCCCCAGGAATGTCAGTCCCCGGACGGCAGGTCTCACAACCCCGCACACGCAACGCCTGACAGC
>NZ_JACIBS010000001.1:1007500-4049506 GCF_014195435.1 Prauserella sediminis
CTTCCGGACGTGCTCCAGACCTTCGGGCGCCGCGAGCGCGCACACCGCCGTCACGTCCGTGGCCCCGCGATCGGTGAGCATGCGGATCGTGTGCTCCATCGAGCCGCCCGTGGCGAGCATCGGGTCGAGGACGAACACGGGCCTGCCCGCGAGCGATTCCGGCAGCGACTCCATATAGGGCGTCGGCAGGAGCGTCTCCTCGTCGCGCGCCAGGCCGACGAACCCCATCTGCGCGTCCGGGATCAGCTTGTGCGCCTGGTCCGCCATCCCCAGCCCGGCCCGCAGCACCGGCACGAGCAACGGCGGCGACTCCAACCGGTATCCGTCGGTGCGCGCGACGGGCGTGTGGATGCGGTCGATGACGAGCGGTGCCTCGCGCATCGCTTCGTAGACGAGCATCACCGTCAGCTCGTGGAGCGCGGCGCGGAAGGCCGCGCTGTCGGTACGGGCGTCGCGCATGGTGGACAGGCGCGCGCGGGCCAGTGGGTGTTCGACGACCTGGACGTCCATGAGCGTCAGCGTAACGACGAGGGTCGCGCGGGCCCGGCGAAAGTGGGGAAAACGGCGGGTCGTGCCACTAAGGTGACCGAACATGACCGAGGACCCCGGGCCAGCCGAGCCCCATCGCATCGAGCCGGCGCAACTGCGCGCCTCGGACGCCGACCGGGAACGGGTCGCGCAGCAGTTGCACACGGCCATGGGCGACGGCCGGATCACGATGGCCGAGCTCGAGCAGCGGCTCGGCATCGTGTACGCGGCGAAGACGCTCGGCGAGCTCGAGCCGGTGCTGGCCGACCTCCCCGGAGCCGTCTCGCCGGTCACCTCGTCGCCGCAACCGCCCGCGCCGGTGTCTCCCCGCGCTCCGGAGAGCCGGATCGGCGGCACGCCCGGGTCCGCGACGTCGATCGCGATCATGTCCGGCACCGACCGCAAGGGCAGCTGGGTGGTGCCCCGGCAGCACAACAGCTTCGCGTTCTGGGGTGGGGTCGAGATCGATCTGCGCGAGGCTCGGTTCGCCGAACGCGAGGTGACGATCACCGCGGTGGCGATCATGGCCGGGATCGACGTGATCGTGCCGGACGACGTCCATGTGCGGGTGACCGGCATCGGCGTGATGGGCGCGTTCGAACAGGTCGAGAAGAAGGACCCGCGGCCCGAGGACGAGGTGCCGGAGGGCGCGCCGGTGGTGACCGTGAACGGACTGGCCTTCTGGGCGGGCGTCGAGGTGCGCCGAATGCCGCGGCGGAAGAAGGTGGAGGGCGGCGGCGACAGGCGGCTCGAATAGCCGTACCCGGCGGCAGGACCCGGGCGCGACCCGACCGGGCACGAGTCACGGCCGAACCACCCGCCCGAGCGAGTCGAGCCGGAGCCACGGCGTGGCCGGACCGCGTGGCGGAGGCGGATCGACGGCCGGAGCCGGCCCCTGACGGAGCGTGCCGCCGGCATGGCCGACTGGGACCCGGCGGCGCCGGTCGACAGCTACGCTCACGGGCATGGCAACAGCTAGTTCGCCGGCAGAGCTCGCCGACGCCACCCGCGACGAGACGAGCCTCCGCCGGTTTCTGCAGGGTTTGCCCGGAGTCGATCAGGTCGGCGTGGAGGCCAGGGCCGCGAGCCTCGGCACCCGCAGCATCAAGAAGACCGCGAAGCTCTGGGCGATCGACACCGCGATCTCGATGGTCGACCTGACCACCCTCGAGGGCGCCGACACCCGTGGCAAGGTGCGTTCGCTGGCGGCGAAGGCACGCAGGCCCGATCCCGACCGGCCGGGCACTCCCGCCGTGGCGGCCGTGTGCGTGTATCCGGACATGGCGGCGACGGCGGTCGAGGCCCTGGCGGGTACGGGCATCGGCGTGGCGAGCGTGGCGACGGCGTTTCCCTCCGGCCGGTCGAGCCGCGAGGTGAAGCTGGCCGACGTGCGGCTGGCCGTCGAGGCGGGCGCGACCGAGGTCGACATGGTGATCGATCGCGGGGCGTTCCTCGAAGGCCGGTACGGCTACGTGTTCGACGAGATCCGCGCGGTCAAGCAGGCCTGCGGAGACGCGCACCTGAAAGTGATCCTCGAGACCGGCGAGCTGGCGACCTACGACAACGTGCGGCGGGCATCCTGGCTCGGCCTGCTGGCGGGCGGCGACTTCATCAAGACGTCGACGGGCAAGGTCTCCCCCGCGGCGACCCTGCCGGTGACGCACGTGATGCTGCAGGCCGTCCGCGACTGGTACGACGCGACGGGGCAGCTGCGCGGCGTCAAGCCCGCGGGCGGTATCCGGTCCACAAAGGATGCCCTCAGGTATCTCGTCGCCGTGCACGAGGTGGCCGGCGAGGAATGGCTGACGCCGGGGCTGTTCCGGTTCGGCGCTTCCAGCCTGCTGAACGACCTGTTGCTGCAGCGGCGCACCCAGCACGACGGTCACTACAGTGGCCCCGACTACGTGGCGGTGGATTGATCCGATGAGCGTGTGGGAATACGCGCCCGCGCCCGAATCGCGCGACCTGGCGAATCTGCAACCGAACTACCGGCCGTTCATCGACGGCGAGTTCGTCGACGGCGGCGGCGATCCGCTGAAGTCGGTCAACCCGGCGACCGAGGAGATCCTGGCGGAGGTCGGTACCGCATCCGAGTCCGATGTGGACGCCGCGGTGCGAGCGGCGCGGCGGGCGTTCGAGCAGGTATGGGGACCGATGCCGGGCGCCGAACGTGCCAAGTACCTGTTCCGCATCGCCCGGCTGCTCCAGGAACGCGCACGCGAACTGGCCGTACTGGAGACGCTGGACAACGGCAAGCCGATCAAGGAGTCACGCGACTCCGACCTCCCGACGGCCGCGGCGCACTTCTTCTACCACGCGGGCTGGGCGGACAAGCTGGACTACGCGGGCTACGGGCCCGATCCGAAGCCGCTGGGCGTCGCGGGGCAGATCATCCCGTGGAACTTCCCGCTGCTCATGCTGGCGTGGAAGATCGCACCGGCGCTCGCCACCGGCAACACGGTGGTGCTCAAACCCGCAGAGACCACGCCGCTGAGCGCACTGGTGTTCGCCGAGATCTGCCGGCAGGCGGGTCTGCCGGCGGGCGTGGTCAACATCGTGCCGGGTGCGGGCGACGTCGGTTCGCTGCTGGTGCGCCACCCCGGCATCGACAAGATCGCGTTCACCGGCTCGACCGCCGTGGGCAAGGAGATCCAGCACGCGGTGGCGGGCACGCCCAAGCGGCTGACCCTGGAACTCGGCGGCAAGGCGGCCAACGTCGTGTTCGACGACGCCCCGCTCGACCAGGCCGTCGAAGGCATCGTGGGCGGGATCTTCTTCAACCAGGGACACGTCTGCTGCGCGGGTTCGCGCCTGTTGGTGCAGGAGTCGGTGGCCGACGAGCTGCTGGGCAAGCTGCGCGCGCGGATGTCGACGTTGCGGCTCGGCGATCCGCTCGACAAGAACACCGACATCGGCGCGATCAACTCCGCCGAGCAGCTGGCGAAGATCCGCGAGCTGACCGCGTCCGGCGAGGACGAGGGTGCGCAGCGCTGGACCAGCCCGTGCGAGCTGCCCGAGCGCGGCTTCTTCTTCGCCCCGACGGTGCTGTCCGGCGTCGAGCAGTCGATGCGGGTCGCGCGCGAGGAGATCTTCGGGCCCGTGCTGTCGGTGCTGACGTTCCGCACCCCGGACGAGGCCGTGACGAAGGCCAACAACACGCCGTACGGCCTGTCGGCGGGCCTGTGGACCGAGAAGGGATCGCGCATCCTGTGGCTGGCCGACCGGATGCGCGCCGGCGTGGTCTGGGCCAACACGTTCAACCGCTTCGACCCCGCCGCTCCGTTCGGCGGCTACCAGGAGTCGGGTTTCGGCCGCGAGGGCGGTCGCACCGGACTGGAGGCGTACCTGCATGTCTGACCGGGTGAGCGTCGCGAAGACGTACAAGCTCTACATCGACGGGAAGTTCCCGCGCTCCGAATCCGGGCGGACATACCCGGTGACCGACTCCGCGGGCGGGTTCCTGGCCAACGCCTCGCACGCCTCGCGCAAGGACGTGCGTGACGCGGTGTCGGCCGCGCGGAAGGCGTTCGGCGGGTGGTCGGGCGCGACCGCCTACAACCGCGGCCAGGTGCTCTACCGCGTCGCCGAGATGCTCGAAGGCAGGCGGGAGCAGTTCGCCGCCGAGGTGTCGGCCTGCGAGGGCGTGTCCGCCGCGGCGGCCTCGTCCGTCGTGGACGCAGCCGTCGACCGGTGGGTGTGGTACGCCGGGTGGACCGACAAGATCGCGACCGTGCTGGGCGCGGCCAACCCCGTGGCCGGGCCGTACTTCTCGTTCACGGTCCCGGAGCCGACCGGCGTCGTCGGGGTGCTGGCGCCGCAGTCGTCGTCGCTGCTCGGGCTGGTCAGCGTGCTCGCGCCCGTGGTGGCGACGGGCTGCACCGCGGTCGTGGTCAGCAGCGCCGACCGGCCGCTGCCCGCGATCACGCTGTCCGAGGTGCTCGCGACGTCCGACGTCCCCGGCGGTGTCGTCAACGTGCTGACCGGGCGCGCCGACGAGCTCGGCCCCTGGCTCGCCTCGCACGCCGACGTCAACGCGATCGACCCGACCGGCGCGAGCCCCGAGGCACGGATCGACGTCGCGCAGCAGGCGTCGGCCACCGTGAAGCGGGTGCTGACGGTGCCCGGGGACGAACCCGACTGGACCCGGCGTCCCGACATGTCCCGCCTCCGGCACTACCTCGAGGCCAAGACCGTCTGGCATCCGAAGGGCACGTGAGCCGGCTCCCGACTCCCGGCTAGGGCGCGGCGACGGTGAAGTGCCGGTCGGTGCCCGGGTTCTCGAGCTCGTCCAGCGCGGCGACGGCAAGGTCCTCGGCGCTGATGCGGGACGTGCCGTCACGTCCGATGAGGAGCGTGGTGGTGCCGCGGCGGTAGCTGCCGGTGCGTTCGCCGGGTTCGAGGACCGCGGGCGGGCTGAGGTACGTCCACGTCGGCGTCGGGTGAGCCTGGCAGGCGTGCAGCTGCGCGGTGCTCGCCTCGGCGAGGCTGCGCCACGCGTCCGGTACGTGTGCCGGGTCGGCGGCGACGATCCGGCCCGGGTCGGCAGGCGACCGCAGCGGCCCCGCACCGCCGATGACGAGCAGCGGCGTGCCGGCGTCCGCGGCGGCGTCGAGCACTCGCGTCGTGGCAGGGGCGAGCAGGTCCTCCTCGCCCGCGGCCGCGCGGACGGTCAGGACGACGGCGTCGGCCCCGGCGACCGTCGCCCGGAGATTCCGCCCGGTGTCGACGTCGACGGTCGACGTCGAAACGCCTGCCCGCTCCGACGGCTGCGGCCTGCGGGAGGCCGCCGTGACGCGATGTCCGCGGTTCAGCGCTTCGGCGGTGAGGCGGGTGCCGACCATGCCGGTCGCACCGATGATCGTCAGGTTCATGAGACACCTCGCAGTCGGACGTCGTCGCGGCCGGTGTCGGCTGTCGTGATGGCGCCGGTGGTGGTGGCGGACAGGGTGCCGGCGGGATCCGCGGCCGGTGATGCGGTGCTTCGCGGCTCGGACCGGGTGGTCTGGCCCGCGACCATCGCGGTGAGCGCCAGCGCGAAGCCACCGAGTTGCACGACGCTGAGCACCTCGCCCAGCACGAGCACTCCGAGCGTGGCCGCCACCAGCGGTGACAGCAGGCCGAGCAGTGCGGTGGCGGTCACGGGCAGTCTGCGCAGGCCGTTGAACCAGACGGTGTAGGCCAGCAGCCCGCCGACGATGCCGAGCCACGCGTAGCCGGCGACACCTGCCACGTCGATCCGGCCGGGAACGCCTTCGATCACCAGTGCCGGAACGAGCAGCACGAACCCGCCGGCAGCCAACTGCCACCCGGCGAAGGACAGCGCGCTCACTCCCTCGGGACGTCCCCATCGTTTGGTGAGCGTGACACCGAGGGCCATCGACACGGCGCCGCCGAGTCCTGCCGCGATGCCGAGTGGGTCCAGCGCGGCCTCCGGGCCGAGCACGACGAGCGCCACCCCGGACACGCCCACCACGCCCCAGCCCAGGCGCGGGAGCGAGAGCCGCTGCCCCAGCACACCGACTACGGCCAGCGCCACGATGATCGGCTGGGTCGCGCCCAGGGTGGCGGCGACACCACCGGGCAACCGTTCGGCGGCGAGGAACAGCAACGGGAAGAACGCACCGATGTTCAGGGTGCCGAGCACCGCGGCCTTCCACAGCCACTCCCCGCGAGGGAACTTGCGCGTGAGGAGCATCGCCGCCAGCCCGGCGGGCAGCGCCCGCACGAGCGCAGCGAACAGCGGGTGTCCCGGTGGCAGGAGCTGTGTCGTCACGACGTAGGTCGTGCCCCACACGGCGGGGGCGAGCGCTGTCAGGGCAGTGAGCGCCACGCGGCCGTGTGCCGCGGGAACGGGGATTCCGGTCATCACCCGTCCAGCATCGAGGCCACCGCGTCGATGAGTCCAACACATCGTTTTCATCGCAGCGATCGGATGTGACCATGGATCGATGGAACTGCAGCAGCTGCGGTACGTCCTCGCCGTGGCCGACACCATGAGCTTCACCCGCGCCGCGCAACGGTGTTTCGTCGTCCAGTCGTCACTGAGCCACCAGGTCAAAGCGCTGGAGAACGAACTGGGCGTTCGCCTGTTCGCCAGAACCAGCCGCCGCGTCGAACTCACCGACGCCGGTGCCGCGTTCCTGCCCGGAGCCCGCGCCGCCGTGAACTCGGCCGAGCGTGCGGCCCAGGACGCCGCAGCCGCGGCGGGTGAGATCCGCGGACACCTGACACTCGGCACCATTCCGACGCTGACCGCCGTCGATCTGCCCGGCGCGTTGCGGCGGTTCTGCCGCCGGCACCCGCACGTGGTCGTGACCTCACGCACCGGCAACAGCGACGACCTCGCCGCGGCCGTCCGCACCGGCGAGGTCGACGTCGCGTTCCTCGGCCTGCCCGACACCGCCGAACCCCGGGGCGGTCGTTATCGGCGCCTCGCCAGGGAGCGGCTCGTCGCCGTCGTTCCGCGCGACCACCCGATCGCGGGCCGCCGTCGCGTTCACCTCAGGGACCTTGCCGACGAGGCGTTCGCCGACTTCCCCACCGGGAGCGCGGGCCGCGCGCAGAGCGACAACGCGTTCACCGCCGCCGACCTCACCCGCCGAGTGGCGTTCGAGGCGACCGACGCCGCCCTCATCGTCGACCTCGTCGGCAACGGCCTCGCCGTCGCGCTCCTGCCCACCGGGGTCGTTCCGGAGCGCACCGAACTGTCGAGCCTGCCGGTCGTCGACGGTCCGAGCCGCACCGAGTATCTGATGTGGAGCGACTTCAACCCCACACCCGCCGCGACGGCGTTCCTGGCCGAGCTGGCGGTGCAGACCTGACGCCCGCCGCCGTGGACAGCGACGCCGGGTCGCGGTGGCGACGAACGGGCACCGCTCGGGGACCTGCCCCCCCCGAAGGGCGGACCGGCGGTGCCTCGACGGGCGGACCGGCGATGCGCGTCCTCCGGCCGTGGATCCGGGCCGGCGATGCGGCACATCCCGGAGCCCGCACCACGGGCCGAGCAGGACCGCGCACGGTGCGGGTGATCACGGGCGGCACGGGGAAGCCGGACGTCGGCCGGGAACCGGCGCGGTCCCGGAATCCGCAACACGATCCCTGGAGGCCACAACACGGCCCCTGGAAAACGCAACACGGGCCCCGGAGGGCGCAACACGGCCTGGGGGTCAGCCGGAGAGCGGGCCCACGTCGGTGATGCGGAGCACCGGGGCGCCCGTCTCGTCGGAAGCGTCGAGATCGATCTCGGCGCTGATGCCCCAGTCCCGGTCACCCTCGGGGTCGTCGAAGATCTGCCGCACCTTCCAGATCCCCGGTTGCTGGTCGATGATCAGCATCGCGGGTCCGCGCGCGTCGGGGCCGGTGCGGAGCTCGTCGTACTCCTCGAAGTACTCGTCGAGCGCGTCGGCCCAGTCGTCGGCGTCCCAGCCGTCGTCCAGTTCGCCGAGTGCGTCGTAGGCCTCGCGCGCGGCGAGTTCGACCCGGCGGAACATCTCGTTGCGCACGAGCACGCGGAAGGCCCGTTCGTTGCGGGTGACCGGCGGCGGTCCCTCGGGCAACGACCGTTCCGGATGGCTCGCGGCGACCTCCTCGTCCGGGTGCCGCAGCGCCTCCCACTCGTCCAGCAGGCTCGAGTCGACCTGGCGCACGAGTTCGCCGAGCCATTCGATGAGGTCGCTCAGCGGTTCGGTCTTCGCGTCGTCGGGAACCGTGCGGCGCAGCGTGTCGTAGGCGTCGGCGAGGTAGCGCAGCAGGACGCCTTCGGAGCGGGCGAGGTTGTAGTGCCCGATGTACTCGACGAAGTTCATCGCGCGCTCGTACATGTCGCGCACGACCGACTTCGGCGACAACGCGTAGTCGGCGACCCACGGATGGCCCTGCCGGTACGTGGCGTACGCCGCCTCGAGCAGTTCGGTCAGCGGCTTCGGATAGTCGACCTCTTCGAGCAGGTCCATCCGCTCGTCGTACTCGATCCCCTGGGCCTTCATCTCGGCGACGGCCTCACCGCGCGCCTTGAACCGCTGCTGCGACAGGATCTGCTTCGGATCGTCCACCGTGGACTCGATGATGGACACGACGTCGAGCGCGTAGCTGGGCGACTCCTCGTCGAGCAGTTCGATCGCGGCGAGCGCCAGCGGCGACAGCGGCTGGTTGAGCGCGAAGTCGAACTGCAGGTCCACGGTCAGCCGCACGCGGCGGCCGTCGGCGTCGGGGGTGTCGAGCCGTTCGACGACCCCCGCGGCCAGCAGTGCGCGGAAGATCGCGATCGCCCGCAGGATGTGCCTGCGCTGCGCGGCCCTGTCCTCGTGATTGTCCTCGAGCAGGTGCCGCATGTGGGCCAGTGCGTCGCCGGGCCTCGAGATGACGTTGAGCAGCATCGAGTGCGTCACCGTGAAGCTCGACGTCAGCGGCTCCGGCTCGGCGGCGATGAGTTTCTCGAACGTCGTCTCCGTCCAGTTGACGAAGCCCTCCGGCGCCTTCTTGCGCGTGATCTTGCGCTTCTTCTTGGCGTCGTCGCCCGCCTTCTCCAGGGCCTTGGCGTTCTCGATGACGTGATCGGGGGCCTGTGCGACGACGTAGCCGTCGGTGTCGTAGCCGGCGCGGCCCGCTCTGCCCGCGATCTGGTGGAACTCGCGTGCCTTCAGGTGCCGCTGGCGGGTGCCGTCGAACTTGGTCAGCGCCGACAGCACGACGGTGCGGATGGGCACGTTGATGCCGACGCCGAGGGTGTCCGTGCCGCAGATCAGCTTCAGCAGGCCGGCCTGCGCGAGCTGTTCGACCAGGCGCCGGTACTTGGGCAGCATCCCCGCGTGGTGCACGCCGATGCCCGCACGCACGAGCCGGGACAGCGTCTTGCCGAACCCGGCCGAGAACCGGAAATCGCCGATCGCCTCGGCGATGGCGTCCTTCTCCCCGCGGGTCGTGACGTTGATGCTCACCAGCGCCTGCGCGCTCTCCACGGCCGCAGCCTGCGAGAAGTGCACGATGTAGATCGGCGCCTGCCCGCCGGACAGCAGCTCGGTGACCGTCTCGTGCATCGGCGTCATCGCGTAACGGAACGTCAGCGGCACGGGCCGCTGCGCCGACGTGACCACGGCGGTCGACCGGCCGGTGCGCCGCGTCAGGTCCTTCTCGAAGAACGAGACGTCGCCCAGCGTGGCCGACATGAGCACGAACTGTGCCTGCGGCAGTTCGATCAGCGGCACCTGCCAGGCCCAGCCGCGGTCCGGTTCGGCGTAGAAGTGGAACTCGTCGGCGACGACCTGGCCCACATCGGCGTCGGATCCGTCGCGCAGTGCGATGTTGGCGAGGATCTCCGCGGTGCAGCAGATGATCGGCGCGTCCGGGTTCACCGAGGAGTCACCGGTCACCATGCCGACGTTGTCCGCACCGAAGGTCTCGACGAGCGAGAAGAACTTCTCCGACACCAGCGCCTTGATCGGCGCCGTGTAGTAGCTCCGGCGGCCATCTGCCAGCGCCGCGAAGTGCGACCCCACCGCGACCAGGCTCTTGCCCGACCCCGTCGGCGTCGAGAGGATGACGTTCGAGCCCGAAACCGCCTCGATGAGCGCTTCCTCCTGCGCCGGATACAGCTCGATACCGCGCTCGAGTGTCCAGTCGGTGAAGGCCTCGAACAGCGTGTCCGGGTCGGAGTCGCCGGGTAGGCGGTCGGCAAGGGAGTCAGTCATCGTGACCTAGATGGTGTCATCGCGACTTTCGGCCGGTGAGGGGTGATCGCGGGAACCGGGCGGAACCCGTACGCTTCGAGGCGCGCCCCGGCGGAGTGAATCCCCCGCCGAGCTGGGCGCATCAGGTGTGTGGCGGAGGAAGTAATGGCACAGGACATCATCCCGATCGAACTCGGGCTGCCGCAGGGCGACCTGGTCACCCTGTGGGCCCCGCGCTGGCGGGAGGACGGCGAGGAGTGGGAAGCCTTCCTCGGCGATGAGGAGGACCTGTACGCCTTCCCCGACGCCGCGCACCTCGCCGCCTACGTGCGCACGGCCGAGCAGCACGACCTGATCGACCACCCGGCATGGCGCACCGTGCCCGCGCTGAACGCGCCCGAGCTGATCCCGGACGACGACCACTCGTACGACCTGGTCGGCGTGCCGGAGATGGTGGCCGAGACGCCCGATTCGTGGACACTGTCCGAACTCGCGGAGATCGTGGGCATCGTGCGCTCGCTCGCCGACGTGTGCGAGCTCGACGAGGTGCACGAGGTCCTCGACAGCTGCGAGGGCTTCTCGCTGCTCGACCAGGGCACGCTGCCGTTCAGCGGCCGTGAGGGCGGCAAGCTGTGGACCGACCTGTCGGAGACGGTGTCCGAGAAGTGGGACACGATCCTCGACGCGGTCGACGATCTCGTGACCGTGCCGGAGGTCGACGCCGCGACGCTCGAGACCACGGCCGAGGAACTCGCCGCGTTCCACGAGGAGTCCGCCGAGTCCGAGGCGGGAGTGGACTCCGAGGCCGAGGAGATCGACCCGGTGAGCGGTTCCGACACCGACGACGAGGACGGCGACGACGAGGAGGAGCTCGGCTTCTGGGGCGAGGTCGGCATCGACCCGATCAAGATCGTCACCTCGAGCCGTGAGTACTACACGCTGCGGTGCTACCTCGACGACGATCCGGTCTTCCTCGGTTCGAACGGCACCATCGAGGTCTTCACCTCGTCGAAGGCGCTGGCCCGCAAACTCGCCGAGCCGGGCGAGCTCGCCGACAGCGAACTGGCCGACGTGTCCACGTGGGACGACGTGCTGACCGCGGCCACGGGCGGCGAGCTGGAGGTCGAGGTCGAGGCGGCCAACACCTATGTGCTGGCCTCGCTGGACTCCGACCTCGGCGAAGGCCCCGACGCGGTCGACCCCAACCAGCTCGAACTGGCCGTCGAACTGCTCACCGACGCCGCCGACTGGTCCGGTGACGACAGCGTCGGCGAAGCGCTCGCGACGTCGGAGCGACTCGGCTGGCTCGTGTCGTACATCCTCAAGCCCGACCCCACGCGGCTCGCGCCGAGCGGCCCGTTCGACGACGAGCAGAAGACCTGGCGCGGTCTGGTCGACGACTTCGAGGACCGCCTCCACGTGAACTGACCCCGCGGCGCCGTAGTAGCAGCGATGCCCCGAAGGGCACCTTGGGGCACCGAATGCAGCCACACGCAAGAGTGCCCTTCAAGGGCGGTGGTCGCACCAACGACCTCCCGCGGTCACCTCCGGGATGACGTCACCGTTCGCTGCGCACCGGGGTGAGCCAGATCGCCAGCACGGGGAAGATCGCCGCGACGCAGAAGCCCAGCGCGTAGCTGCCGTCGCCGATCACGAGGCCGAGCAGCGGGGGCGTCAGCACGGCGGCGAGGTTCTGCGTCGTGTTCTGGACGCCCATCGCGCGGCCCGCCCAGCTGAGTCCTGCGAGTTCGGCCGACGCGGTGAAGCCGAGGCCGTTGTCGCTCACGGTGACGACGGCTGCCAGCGTGAGCGCGCCGACCGCGAGCCACGACCACGTGGCGTCCCCACCCGCCAGTAGCAGCATCACCATCGCGCTGGCCAGCGCCAGTGTCCGCATCGGACGGAGGCGGCTGTGCACCCGGTCCGACCAGTACCCGGCGACGAGTCTGCCCAGCGCACCGAGGCCCTGGCCGACGGCGAGGAACGCTCCGGCGGCGAGCGCGCTCCAGTCGTGCATCGTCACGAGGTAGACCGGCGCGAACGCCGACACGGCGAACTGCGGTACGACCAGCAGCGCACTGGCGCCGTGCACCCGCCACAGCGTCGGGCCTCGGTACGGCGATCGCGGGCGGTCGGGACGCGTGGGGTCGGATTCTGGCCGCGGCGGATCGACCACGAGCCATGCGACGAGCATCGCGACGACCAGGGCGAGCACCGCAGGCAGCAGCATGGCACCGCGGTACCCGCCCTGCTCGGCCAGCGCCGGCAGCGACAGCGCGGCGATGCCGACGCCGATCGGCTGCGCGGTCTGGCGGATGCCCATCGCGACGCCGCGCTCGTCGGCGGAGAACCAGCCCATGACGACCCGGCCGCTGGCGGCGTTGACGGAGGCGGTGCAGGCGCCCGCAGCGACCAGTAGCGCGAACAGCACCGGTAGGGACGGGGCCGTGAAGCCCACCGCGAGCAACAGCACGCCGGAGGCGCCGAGGCCGAGCGCCATGACGAGCCGTTCGCCGTAGCGGTCGGCGGCGGCTCCCCAGAGGATCAGCGTGAGCAGCAGCCCGATGCTCGGGGCGACGACCACCGTGCCGGCCTGGCTGAGCGTGAGGTTCTCGGCCTGCTGCATCGCCGGGACCAGGAACGGGATGCCGAACAGGAAAGCGCAGCTCGCGGTCTGGGCGCTCAGTCCCAGCGCGAGGATCCGCCAGCGGAACCAGCCGGCCCCGCGGCCCGTGGCGGTCGTGGCATCGGTTCCCACGGCACCGGCCTGATCGCCGTGGTTGCCGTCGCCGGCACCGCGGCTGTCGCCGCCATCGGACGGAGGTCCCACCCGCGTCATCGACTCCCACCATTCAAGACGAGCATCCTGAATGATGGACTTTAGTTCGCGTGGCTAACCGTCACAAGCGAGCGAATGGGCCTCGCGGAGATCACGACCCGTGTAGGTGTGGGTGGCGAGGCCGCCGACGTGGTGGTCGGCGTTGACGGCCACCGAGACCGGCACCACACCGAACAGCGCCACGTCCGAGGACGAATCGCCGTAGGCCACGCAGTCGCCACGGGTGACGCCGAACGCCGCACACAGCTCGTCGGCGATCCGCACCTTGGAGTCGGGCGTGTGGATGCGCTCGGGATCGACGGGTTCGCGGAACGGCACCGCGGGCCACGGCGAGCCGTGCGCCGCGTGCGCACCCCACGGCAGCAGCCGCTGGACGAAGAAGCTCGGTGAGATCGAGATGACGGCGCAGTGCTCGCCCCGCGCGCGGATGCCGGCCCACGTCTCGCGGATGCCGTCCAGCCAGGGCGCACCCTCGAACGCCGCGGAGACGTGCTCCTCGGTCAGCTCACCCCACAGCGCCTGCGCGCGGCGCGCGAACTCGCCGGTGCTCAGCAGCCCGTCGGCGAAGGCCCGTTCCAGCTCGACGATCTCGCGCTCGACACCGATCTGCTTCGACAGCTCGATCGCAGCCGCCGAGTCGTGGATCAGGGTCCCGTCCATGTCGAACAAGTGCAGTCGCGTCATCGCGACGCACTGTAGCCGCAGTCGCCGCGGCGACCCGAACGAGTTTCCGTCGACGGGAGGATCCGGGATCCGGCCGAGAAACTGCGCGGGACGGGCGCGCCGGGGTCGGGTGCCCACCGGCCACCCACGCGACCCCGCCCGTGGGACGGGGCGGCCGCGATACGGGCATCCGGGCCCCGGTCGCGCGGATCAGGCCATCAGCTCGGCGTATCCGGGCTTGATGACGTTGTTGATCACGTCCAGCCGCTGGTCGAAATCCATGAACGCGGATTTCATCGCGTTGATCGTGAACCACTGGAGATCGGCCCAGTCGTAGCCGAACGCATCGACGAGTGCGGCGAACTCCGACGACATGGAGCAGCCACTCATCAACCGGTTGTCGGTGTTGACCGTGACCCGGAAACGCAGCTTCGCGAGCAGGCCGAACGGATGCTCGGCGATCGACGGCGCAGCACCGGTCTGAACGTTGGACGACGGGCACAGCTCCAGCGGAATACGGGTGTCGCGCACGAACGAGGCGAGTCTGCCCAATTGCACCTCACCGTCGGCGGAAATCTTCAGATCGTCGGCGATCCGAACGCCGTGACCGAGCCTTTCCGCCCCGCAATGTTGAATCGCCTCCCAAATGGAGGCAAGCCCGAAAGCCTCACCCGCGTGAATGGTGAAATGGCCGTTGTTGGAACGCATGTACTCGAATGCGTCGAGGTTTCGCGTCGGAGGATATCCGGCTTCCGGTCCGGCGATGTCGAAACCGGCCACGCCGGTGTCGCGGTGCCGGATGGTGAGCTCGGCGATCTCGGAGGCGCGGGCGTGCTGGCGCATCGCACACAGCAGCTGCCGAGCCCGGATGCCGTGGCCCTTGGCCTTCGCCTTCCGCTCACCCTCCGTGACACCGTCCGTGACGGCCTTGACCACCGCATCGAGTGACAGACCGCGTTCGACGAACAGCTCGGGGGCGTAGCGCAGCTCCGCGTAGACCACACCGTCGTCCGCCAGGTCCTCCACCGCTTCGGCGGCGACCCTGGCCAGCGCGTCCTCGGTCTGCATGACGCCGCAGGTGTGGGCGAACGTCTCCAGGTACTTCTCCAGCGAACCGGAGTCCGCGGCATCGGCGAACCAGCGGCCGAGCTCGTCGACGTCGGTGGTCGGAAGCCCGTCGTAACCGGTGCTGTCGGCGAGTTCGACGACGGTGCGCGGGCGCAATCCGCCGTCGAGGTGATCGTGCAGGAGGACCTTGGGGGCTTGCCGTAGTTCTTCCCAATTCGGGGCACTTGTGGTGTCCATGTACTGACACTACTCGCCGGCATCCGGCCACGCCCTGCTCCACGCCGACGAGACCCGGCACGGGATCCCGGCGATTCCACACCATGAGGAGGCGGAGTGTGCCCCAGGCACGCCCCGCCCATCCGGCGCGCGCACTCCCACCGGCGACCACGCTCCCACCAGCACCGACCCGCGGACATCTGGCCCACACACCGCGATGCCGAGCGATGCCGAGCGACACGGCAGGCACGGCAGGCACGGCAGGCACCGGACATCCCGGACACAGTGGCGCCAACGGGCCGTGTCAACTTTCGGGCAATATGTTGACCCGTTCGTTATTCCCGCGGTTGCGCCGCCGTATACCGGCATATGCCACACCCGGTCCGCGCAATTTCCCGGGGGCGCTGGCCGCACCATTTCGGGGATGGATAGGCTGCCGATCACGTCCCATCCTTTCCCCGCCGATGAAGGACTCGCAGTGACGACTGACAACCAACTCGCAGCTCCGTCCTTCGACCGGATGCGCAACATGCTCGTGCGCGCGGCCGAAGTCCGAGAGAGCGAACAGCAGCAGATCTTCGACGCGCTGGACGACATCTACGCCCGGCTCGCCCCGATCGACTCCCTCGGCGCGGTGCGCAAGCGGCTGGGTGAGCTGCCCGACCGTACCGAGGTCGGCGTCCTCGCGGAGCGCCTCGACGAGGCGATGACCCGCATGGAGGCGCAGGACAACGCGATCGCCGAGCTGGGCAAGAACATCGAGGCGGTCGTCGACAAGCTCGCCAAGCCGTTCGCGCAGCTGGACGGGCGGCTCGACAGCATGGCCGCGAAGTTCGAGGCGGTCGCGGGCCGGATGGACGGGCTCGAGGACAAGCTCGAGAACATCCACCGCCGTATCGACGAGCTCGGCGGGCACCTCGACAAGCAGGACGACAAGCTCGAGGCCATGCCGACGACGGTCGGCAACCCGGTGCGCGAGCGCATCGACACCCTGGAGACCGGCCTCAAGGAGCGCGTCGAACGGCTCGACGCCGACAACAAGGAGCGGCTGAGCAACTCCACCGACGCGGTGAAGACGTCGGTAACCGAGGCGGCGGAGACGATCGATCCGACGGCGCGGCTCGACAAGGTCACCGACAAGCTCGAACAGGTCACGAGCAAGCTCGACGACCTCGGCACGCGGGTCGACAAGGTCGAGGACGACCTCACCGGGCGGCTGGGCGACCTGGACGGGTCGGTGCGCTCCGGCTTCGCGGGCGTCGAAGGCACGCTGTCGAAGCAGCCCGAGGCCGACGACGTCGAGGCCGTCGTGCAGAAGAACAGCGAGGAGTCGGTGCGGCGCATCGGCGGCCAGCTGGACGAGGCGATGGCCACGTTCGCGGAGCTGATGCTCGGTGGCGGTCCGGCGCAGCAGACGGTGGCGGTGCAGCCGCCCGCGCCGCGGCAGCCGCGTCGCCGCAACGGCGGAAGCCGGCAGAAGGCGGACGCCAAGACCAAGAACAACGGCTCGTCCGACGCCGACGCGGAGGAATGAGCCGCAGCGCCACAGCGTGAAAAAGCCCCGGGCACCTGGTCAGGTGCCCGGGGCTTCTCGCGTTCCGCACGGTCACACCGGCCACCACGAGTGACCAGGCGGTGAGGAACGGTCGTGAGCGGCGCGGCCGTGAAGGGGTGCGGTCGTGAAGGGGTGCGGTCGTGAAGGGGTGCGGTCGTGAAGGGGTCCGGTCGCGAGGGTGCGGTCGCGAGGGTGCGGTCGCGAGGGTGGTGCGGTCGCGAGAGGCTTGGCGGTTCCGGGGGGGCTTGGCGGTTCCGGGGGGGGGCTTGGCGGTTCCGAGGTGCCCGGCGATGAGGGGAACATTCGGGGCGTTCAACGCCCCCAAGGTGCCCTTGGGGGCACTGCACTGGAGACACGCGCGACCCGCTCGGGCACGAACCTCCGTTACGAGCGGACGGTGTCGAGGACCGTCGTGGACGGCCACGGCGGACTCTCAGGAGCCGCGTCCGACACCTCGATGCCGCCTTCCAGCACCGCGAGGGCTGCGGGCACCGCGTCGGGCGTATCGGTGTGCAGTTCGAGCAACGGCCTGCCTGCCTCGACCCGCTCCCCCGGTTTGGCGAGGCAGCGCACGCCTGCCGCTGCCTGCACCGGGTCCTCCTTACGCGCCCGGCCCGCGCCGAGCCGCCAGGCCGCCAGGCCGACGGCACGGGCATCGAGCGTCGTCAGCACGCCGGACTCGGGTGCTTCGACGACGTGGACGTGCTCGGGTTGCGGCAGCGGCGCCTCCGGGTCGCCGCCCTGGGCGCTGATCATGCGGCACCACGTCTCGTAGGCCTCGCCCGACGCGAGGACCGGGCCGGGGTCGACGTCGCCGTGTCCGGCGAGCGCCAGCATCTCGCGTGCCAGCGCCAGCGTCAGGGCCACGACATCGTCGGGACCGTCGCCGCGGAGCACGTCGACGGCCTCGGCCACTTCGACGGCGTTGCCGACGGCCGCGCCGAGCGGGGTCGACATGTCGGTCAGCAACGCCCGCGTGGGCAATCCGTGTGCAGTGCCGATGTCGACGAGTGTCTTCGCCAGCACCCGCGCCTCATCGAGTGACGCCATGAACGCCCCCGAGCCGACCTTCACGTCGAGCACCAGGCCGCCCGCGCCTTCGGCGATCTTCTTGCTCATGATCGAGCTGGCGATGAGGGGCACCGATTCGACGGTCGCCGTGACGTCCCGCAGCGCGTACAGCTTCCGGTCCGCGGGGGCGAGCGTGTCGGTCGCGGCGCAGACGACGGCGCCGATGTCCTCCAGCTGCTTTCCGATCGCGTGCGCCGACAGCTGCGCCCGCCAGCCGGGGATCGATTCGAGCTTGTCGAGCGTGCCGCCGGTGTGTCCCAGCCCGCGGCCGGACAACTGCGGCACCGCGGCACCGCACGTGGCGACGAGCGGTGCCAGCGGCAGCGTGATCTTGTCGCCCACGCCGCCGGTGGAGTGCTTGTCGACCGTCGGGCGCGAGACGTGCAGGGCGAGCCGCTCCCCCGAGTCGATCATCGCTCCGGTCCACCGCGCCGTCTCGGCGGTGTCCATGCCGCGCAGGTAGACGGCCATCGCCAGCGCGGCCATCTGCTCCTCGGAGACGACGCCGCGCGTGTAGGCGTCGATCACCCAGTCGATCTGTTCCGGCGTCAGGTTCCGGCCGTCGCGTTTGGCGCGGATGACGTCGACTGCGGCGAACGGTTCGTACATGACGACAACCCTATGTCCGATCAGGTCCGCTCGGCGCGCTCACGCGTCGAGGACGCAGAACTCGTTGCCGGAGGGGTCGGCGAACACCAGCCAGGGAAGACCGTCGCCACCGAGCAGGCTCGCGCCCATGCCGAGGAGACGGTCGGTCACGTCGGCCTCCCCTGCGTCGCGGCGGACGTCGAGATGGAGCCCGTTCTTGCCGCGTTTCGGTTCGGGTTCGGGACACAGTTCGAGCAGCGGCCCCACACCGGCGGGGTGGCGCAGCGACGGCATGTGTCCGCTCCCCTGACACGGCACCCAACCGGTGATCGACGCCCAGAACTCGGCATCGCGGTCGGGGTCCGCGCTGTCCAACGGCAGCGCCGCGATCGGCCCGGAATCACGGAAGACCTCGCGCTCGTCCATCACGCAGAACGCGTTGTCCTCCGGATCAGCCAGCACGACCCATGACTCGTCACCCTGGCCGATGTCGACATGGGCCGCGCCCAGCTTGAGCAGACGGTCCACGACCTCCTCCTGCCGGACGCCCCGCAGATCCGGGTGGAGCCGCGGGGGCGACGACGACTTCTCCGGCACCTGCGGGAAACACAGGTCCAGAAAGACCTCGTCGGTCAGCTGAACGCGCGCCTCGAACAGGTCCGGCCGATCCGTCAGGGGCTCGGCGTCGAGGGCCGCGGCCCAGAAGGCGCCGAGCCGCCGCGGGTCGAGGGCGTCCCAGACGATGTTTTCCAGGCGCATGTGCGCGGCCTCCGGGTCACTGGGCCCGCCCTGCGGCGGGTCTCACGCGGGCAGGTCGGTCGGTCCGAACGCGTCCGGCAGCACGGCCGACATCGGCAGGATGCCGCTCGGGGTGTCGAGGAGGCACTCCGGGCCGCCGAGTTCGTACAGGATCTGCCTGCACCGGCCGCACGGCATGAGCAGCTCGCCCGAGCCGCCGCGGCAGGCCACGGCCGTCAGCCGCCCGCCGCCGGACAGGCGCAACTGGCCCGCCATGGTGCATTCGGCGCACAGTCCGACGCCGTAGGAGGCGTTCTCGACGTTGCAGCCGGTCACCACGCGCCCGTCGGTCACCAGTCCGGCCACCCCCACGTGCAGGCCCGAGTACGGTGCGTACGCCAGCGCGGCCGCTGCCTCCGCCTCGGCGCGCAGCGACTCCCAGTCCGGAGCCGTCACGAGTCTTCCCCTCGCCGGTACTGTTTGCCGATCGCCTTGGGCACCCGCAACCGCTGTGCCGCGACGGCCAGCACGATGATCGTCACGAAGTGCGGCGTGTACGGGATCAGGTCGCTCGGCAGCTCGTCGCTGGTCCAGTAGATCCAGTACAGCACCACCGCACCGGCGACGCCGCCCGCAGCGGCCCACCAGTGGCGCCGGATCAGCTGCAGCACCACGATGATCGCCAGCAGCAGCACCGCGCCGTAGCAGAGCGCCAGCACCGCCGCACCGCCACCGGACAGCTGCAGGCCGTCGGCGTAACCGAACAGCGCGGCACCGCCGAGCAGGCCGCTCGGCCGGTAGTTACCGAAGATCATCGCGGCGAGGCCGATGTAGCCGCGGCCGTTGACCTGGTTCTCCAGGTAGTCCGCGCCGCCCTGCAACAGCACCAGCGACGCACCGCCCATGCCGGCGAACCCGCCGGACGCGGCGACGGCGATGTACTTGTGCAGGTAGACGTTCACGCCGAGCGACTCGGCGGCCACCGGACTCTCGCCGCACGACCGCAGCCGCAGCCCGAACCGCGTGCGCCACAGGATGAAGTAGCTCGCCGGAACGAGCAGCAGTGCGATCATCGCCAGCGGCGACACGTGCGTCACGAGACCCCGCAGCAGACCGGCCACATCGGACAGCACCACGCGTTGTTCGTCCTCGAGGGCGCCGAGCCAGTCCGAGAGGAACGTCGCCGAGTAGGTGTCGAACTTCTCCACCGACGGCGATTCACGCGGGTTGCCGGAGATCGGTTCGAACACGAGGGTCGCCAGGTACTTCGCGACCCCGAGTCCGAGCAGGTTGATCGCCACACCGGACACGATGTGGTTGACGTTGAACGTCACGACCGCCACCGCGTGCAGCAACCCGCCCAGCAGTCCGAACAGGATTCCCGCGGCGAGTCCGACCCAGACGCCGCCGTAGTAGGCGCCCCAGGCCGAACCCCACGTGCCGAGGATCATCATGCCCTCGAGGCCGATGTTCATCACGCCCGCGCGCTCGGCCCACAGCCCGCCGAGCGCGGCGAGCAGGATCGGCAGCCCCAGCCGCAACGCCGTCTGCGAGGTGTCGCTGGAGGTCAGGATCGGCATGTCCGTCAGATACGACGCCGTCGACAGCACGCCGATCGCCACGACCGCCCACAGCGCGCCGCGTGCCCAGCCGGGAAGCCTGCGCCTGGCCGTCGTCGCCGTCGGGTCCGGCCTCTCCATCACCGTGCTCACACCGCACCGCCTTCCGCGACGCCCGCCGGCTGACCGTTCCGCCCGGCGCGGCCGACCCGGCGCTGCTCGGCGGCGAGGTCGGCGCGGCGGACGATCTCGTACGCCACCACGACGGACAGGACGATCGTGCCCTGCATGATCGTGGCGATCTCACTGGGAATGCCGATCGACTCGAGCGAGACCGCCGACCGGTCGAGGAACGCCCACAGCAGCGCACCGAACGCGATGCCCGCCGGGTGGTTCCTGCCGAGCAGCGCGACCGCCAGGCCCGTGAAGCCGTAGCCCTGCGTGGCCGTCATGGCGTACACGTAGTCGCGGCCGAGCAGCTCCGGCATCGCGACCAGACCCGCGACCGCTCCCGAGAGCAGCATCGCGGCCAGCGTCATCTTCCTCGCGCTCACCCCGCCCGCGGCTGCGGCCGTCTTCGACTCGCCGCTGGCCTTGAGTTCGAAGCCGAACCGCGTGCGGGTGAGCATGAACCAGTAGCCGTAGCCAAGCGCGCCCGCGATCACGATGAAGCCGAACAACGTGCCCGCCTCCCCGAGCGGAATGCCCGGAATCCGGCCCGACGGCGCGATCTCCGCGGTGGAGAGGTTGTTGCCGTGCAGCACGCCGAACTGTTCCGGGTTGATCAGGAAGGCGACGATGCCGAACACGATCGAGTTCAGCATGATCGTCGTGATGACCTCGCTGACGCCGCGGTAGACCTTCAACAACGCAGGCAGCAGGGCATACAGCGCGCCGGAGAACATCGCGACCACCAGGATCGCGATGACGTGCAGCACCGGCGGCAGCTCCATCCACGCACCGACGATCGCCGCGACCACCGCGGCGAACCGGTACTGGCCCTCGACGCCGATGTTGAACACGTTCATCTGGAAACCGATCGCCGCGGCCAGACCCGCCAGGTAGTAGACGATCGCGAGGTTGACCGTCGAGACGGCCGTGTTGCCGTGGAACAGCTGCGCGCCCATCGTCGCGAACGCCTCGAGCGGGTTCGCACCGGAGATCAGCAGCGCCACCGACGACAGCAGCATCGCGAAGATGATCGCGAGCGCAGGCGGCAGCAACGCGGTACGCCAGTTGATCATGCGGCATCCTCCCCTGTCCTGCGGGGCGCCCTCCCCTGCTGCGGCGAAAAAGCAAGCCGCAGCGGGGGCCCAACCCGGTCGGCCGTCGCGAACGCCGCTCCGCAAGCTCCGCAATTCTCGTTCACGCGGCCTCCTCCCCCGCACCCGTCATGGCGGAACCGAGCTCGGTCGGCGTCACGGTCGCCGGGTCGGCCTCACTCACGAGACGCCCGCGGAGCATCACGCGGATGGTGTCGGACAGTCCGATCAGCTCGTCCAGATCCGCCGAGACGAGCAGCACCGCCAGCCCGTCGTGGCGGGCCGCGCGCATCTGCTCCCAGATCAGCGCCTGCGCCCCGACGTCCACGCCGCGGGTCGGATGCGCCGCGATGAGGAGCACCGGCTCACCCGAGAGCTCCCTGCCCACGATGAGCTTCTGCTGGTTCCCGCCCGACAACGCGCCGGCCAGCACCTCCACGCCCGGCGTGCGGACGTCGTACTCCTCGACGACACGCTCGGTGTCCCGCCGCGCCGCGCCGGGATCGATCAGCCGGCCGTTCGAGACCGGCTTACGGGTCTGATAGCCGAGGATCCGATTGCTCCACAACGGCTGCCGCAACAGCAACCCGTGCCGGTGGCGGTCCTCGGCGATGTAGCCGATCCCCGCCTCCCGCCTGGCGAGCGTGCCCAGGCGCGTGATGTCGCGCAGCTCGCCGTCGCCGGAGGCCAGTTCGACCGTGCCCGCCGACGCCTTGCGCATGCCCATGACGGTCTCGACCAGCTCGGTCTGGCCGTTGCCCTCGACACCCGCGATCCCGAGGATCTCGCCCGCGCGCACGGTCAGCGACACGTCGTCGAGCACCGCCCGCTCGCTGTCGTCGGCGTCGAGCCGCAGCCCGCTGATCCGCAGCACCGGGCGGTCGGTCACCGTCGACTCGCGGGTCTCCGGGCTCGGCAGCTCCGATCCGACCATCATCTCGGCCAGCTCACGCGAGGTGACCGTGGCCGGGTCGACGGTGCCGACGGTCGTGCCGCGCCGGATGACCGTCACCTCGTCGGCGATCGACCGCACTTCGTCGAGCTTGTGGGAGATGAAGATGAACGTGTAGCCGTCGGACCGCATCTCGCGGACCGTCTCGAACAGCGCGTCGACCTCCTGGGGCACCAGCACGGCCGTCGGCTCGTCGAGGATGACGATGCGCGCGCCGCGGTAGAGCACCTTCACGATCTCGACGCGCTGCCGGTCGGCGACGCCGAGGTTCTCCACCAGCGTGTCCGGGTCGGCGTGCAGGCCGGTCCGCTCGGCGAGCTTCGTCAGTTCGGCGCGCGCCTTGCGGCCCATGCCGTGGCGGCCCTCCGCGCCGAGCAGCACGTTCTCCCGCACCGTCAGGTTGTCGGCGAGCATGAAGTGCTGGTGCACCATGCCGATGCCTGCCCTGATCGCGTCCTGCGGGTTGCGCAGCTCCACGACCTGGCCGCCGACGGAAATGGTGCCCTCGTCCGGCTGCTGCATCCCGTAGAGGATCTTCATCAGCGTGGACTTGCCCGCGCCGTTCTCGCCGCACACGGCGTGGACCTCGCCGGCGCGCACGGTCAGGTGCACGTCGGAGTTGGCCACCACGCCGGGGAAGCGTTTGGTGATACCGGTGAGTTCGACCACCGGTTCCGGTTCGGTCATCTGTTCTTTCGCCTCGTTCGAGCGGGCTGGATTGGCAGAGTCGCCGCAGGCGGCGGACCCCGCATGGCGGCGAGCCGGTGGGCTCCATTGCCACGCGGAGCGATCAAAGCAGATACACGCGCTCCGGTGCGGGAAAAGCGCCGGAAAGCAGCGCGTGGGGCTCGCCGACGGCGTCATACCGCCCGCGAGCCCCACGCATGGTCAGACCTGATCCGGCCCGACGTCAGCCTTCAGGGGTTTCGGAAACCTCGACGTCACCGTCCACGATGGCCTTCTTGTAGCCCTCGAGCTCCTCGGTGATGTCCTCGATGTCCGGGTTGGACTTCGAGTAGCCCACGCCGTCCACCGACAGGTCGAACCGCTCCGGCAGATCGTCCGGATTGCCGTCGGCGACGGCGGCGATGTAGTCGTACACCGCGACGTCGACCTTCTTGAGCATCGACGTGACGATGACGTCCTTCACGTCGGCCAGCGTCTTCTGCTTGTACTGGTCGGAGTCGACACCGATGCCCAGTGCGTCGCCTTCGGCGGCCGCCTCGAACACGCCCTGCCCGGACGCACCGGCCGCGTGGAACAGCACGTCGGAGCCCTGGCTGATCATCGACTTCGATTTCACGTTGGCCTTGGCCGGGTCGTTGAAGCCGCTGATGTCACCCGCCGGCGTGAGGTACTCGCTCTTGACCTCGATGTTGTCGCCGCCTGCGGCCTTGACGCCCTGTTCGAAGCCGGCCTGGAACTTCTGGATCAGCGGCGTCTGCACGCCGCCGACGAAGCCGACCTGGCACTCCGACGTCTTGTACGCCGCGGCCACGCCGGCGAGGAAGGAGCCCTCCTCCTCGGCGAACACCAGCGGAGTCACGTTCTTCTCGTCGACGGAGTTGTCGTCGACGAGCGCGAACTCGGTGTCCGGGTACTGCGGCGCGACCTTGCCGACGGCCTCGGCGTAGGCGAACCCGACCGCGATGATCGGGTTGTTGCCCTGCTCGGCCATCTGCCGCAGCCGCTGCTCCTTGGCGGCTTCCGACTCGCTGCCCGCGGCAGGGCTCTCGCTGCCCTTCTCGGCGCCGAAGTCCTCGACCGCCCTGTCGACGCCCGCGGCCGCGGCGTCGTTGAAGGAGGCGTCGCCCCGGCCGCCGACGTCGAAGGCCAGGCCGATCTTGTGGTCGCTCGCATCGATGTCGCCGTGCTCGGTGGTCTGCTCTTCCCCATTGCCCTCGGGCGCGGCGGGAGCCTCGTTGGTGACGCAGCTGCCCGGTTCGCCACCGCCGCCCTCACCCGCTGCCTGGTTCCCATCGCCCCCGGAATCCTTGGCGCAGCCCGCCATTGCCAGCACGCCGGCCATGGCGATTGCCGCCAGCGCTCCACCACGCTTTCGACGCACGGTGTCACTCCCTTCCCGCCTTGCGGGCGGACGAACTGAAGATGTGCCCGGTTCATCGGGCGGACTGGCGAACCGTACCGCTCCGTGACCTACACGGCAGCCACACGGAACTCCGTGTAATCCAAATGTTTAAGTTCCGGCCAATCCTGCCGTGTAGGGCTCACGCAGTGTTACCCCCGAACGTCGCGAAACCCCGAGGGTCGATGCTGCCCCGAAGGGCACCGTTGGGGCGCCCGCCAGCCCGACCACCTCCCCTCTCGGACACGCTGACGCGTGGCTGTGTTCGAGGCCGAAGGTGCCCTTCGGGGCACGTCGCAACGGCGGCGAAGCTCCGACAACCCGGGCACGCGAGATGCACGCGAAGGTGTGACCAGCACGACCTCACAATCGGCTCGGCCTGCGGTAGGGCGCGCGGGCGCGCTGTCTGGTCGATCACAGCTGGGAACCCGAGGTTGAGCCCGCTATGTCCGGCAGGTCTAGCATTCGGCGCGTATATGACGCTCGGGTCACCATGACCTCGGAAAAAGACGCGGTCCTGCCGGGCGGAGAAGTCCATCAGTGACGTTGGAGGCCGTACACCGATGTCCACCACTGCGAGCACTGCCGCTGAGGCCGGTGCGAGTGATCGGGCGGGCGCCTCACGCCGGAGCGGAACGTTCTACCGCGGCGACCCCGGCATGTGGTCCTGGGTAGCGCATCGCGTTACCGGGGTGCTCACCTTTTTCTTCCTGTTCGTGCACGTGCTCGACACGGCGCTCGTCCGGGTTTCCCCGAACGCCTATGACGAGGTCATCGAGACCTACAAGACGCCCTTCGTCAACCTCCTCGAGGTGGGTCTCGTCGGCGCCGTGCTCTACCACGCGCTGAACGGCATCCGGGTCATCCTGGTCGACTTCTGGGAGAAGGGACCCAAGTACCAGCGCCCGATGTTGTGGACGACCCTCGGCATCTGGGTACTCGTGATGATCCCGGGCACGTACTTCATGCTCGCGCGCACCGTGAGCGAAATGTTCGGAGGCGGCCACTGATGAGCGAATCGCTGACTCTCGACAAGCCGCGTTCCCCGCGGCGCCCCGCGGCCCGCCGGAACAACTTCGAGCTCTACAGCTGGGCGTTCATGCGGATCTCCGGCCTCGCGCTGGTGATCCTGGTGCTGGGCCACCTGTTCATCATGAACATCCTCGACGACGGCGTGCACCGCATCAACTTCGCCTTTGTCGCGGGCCGCTGGGCCTCGCCGTTCTGGCAGTTCTGGGACCTGGCGATGCTCTGGCTGGCTCAGCTGCACGGCGGCAACGGCCTGCGCACGATCATCGACGACTACGCGCGTAAGGACACCACGCGCTTCTGGCTCAAGATGCTGCTGTACGTCGCCATGGCCGTCATCCTCGTGCTCGGCACGCTGGTGATCTTCACGTTCGACCCGAACATCACGGCCTGAACCCCACCACACGGAGACTTCTCATGCAGTTCCACAAGTACGACGTGGTGATCGTCGGGGCTGGTGGCGCCGGCATGCGCGCGGCGATCGAAGCCGGTCAGCGCTCCCGCACGGCCGTGCTCACCAAGCTGTATCCGACGCGGTCCCACACCGGCGCGGCGCAGGGCGGCATGTGTGCCGCGCTGGCGAACGTCGAAGAGGACAACTGGGAGTGGCACACCTTCGACACCGTCAAGGGTGGCGACTACCTGACCGACCAGGACGCCGCGGAGATCATGGCCAAGGAGGCCATCGACGCGGTGCTGGACCTGGAGAAGATGGGCCTTCCGTTCAACCGCACCGAGGAAGGCAAGATCGACCAGCGGCGCTTCGGCGGTCACACGCGTGATCACGGCAAGGCCGCCGTGCGCAGGGCCTGCTACGCGGCCGACCGCACCGGGCACATGATCCTGCAGACGCTGTACCAGAACTGCGTCAAGCACGGCATCGAGTTCTACAACGAGTTCTACGTCCTCGACGTGACGATGTCGACCAACGAGGCCGGCGAGCAGGTCGCCTCCGGTGCGATCGCCTACGAGCTCGCGACCGGTGAGATCCACGTCTTCCAGGCCAAGTCGATCGTGTTCGCCACGGGCGGTTTCGGCAAGGTCTTCAAGACGACGTCGAACGCGCACACCCTGACCGGCGACGGCATGGGCATCTACGCGCGCAAGGGCCTGCCGCTGGAGGACATGGAGTTCTACCAGTTCCACCCGACCGG
Organism: Prauserella sediminis; assembly: GCF_014195435.1. Taxonomy (NCBI): domain Bacteria; kingdom Bacillati; phylum Actinomycetota; class Actinomycetes; order Pseudonocardiales; family Pseudonocardiaceae; genus Prauserella; species Prauserella sediminis. The sequence goes on from NZ_JACIBS010000001.1 coordinate 1,034,474, forward strand.
CCTGGCCGGCCTGGGCATCCTGCTCACCGAGGGCGCCCGGGGTGAGGGCGCGATCCTGCGGAACGAGTCGGGCGAGCGGTTCATGGAGCGCTACGCCCCGACGATCAAGGACCTCGCGCCGCGCGACATCGTCGCCCGTTCGATGGTGCTCGAGGTGCTCGAAGGCCGGGGTGCTGGCCCGCACAAGGACTACGTCTACCTCGACTGCACGCACCTCGGCGAAGAGGTCCTCGAGACCAAGCTGCCGGACATCACCGAGTTCGCCCGCACCTACCTGGGTGTCGACCCGGTGCACGAGCCGGTGCCGGTGTACCCGACGGCGCACTACGCCATGGGCGGCATTCCGACGAACGTCAAGGGCGAGGCGCTCAAGGACAACGACACCGTCATCGGCGGCCTGTACGCGGCCGGCGAGGCGGCGTGCGTGTCCGTCCACGGATCGAACCGGCTGGGCACCAACTCGCTGCTGGACATCAACGTGTTCGGCCGTCGCGCGGGCATCGCCGCGGCGGAGTACGCCAACGGGATCGACCACGTCGAGCTGCCCGAGGACCCGGCCAAGATGGTGCAGGGCATGGTCGACCACCTGCGGACCGCCTCGGGCGGCGAGCGTGTGGCCGACATCCGCAACGAACTGCAGCAGACGATGGACACCAACGCGGCCGTGTACCGCACCGAGGACACGCTGAAGCAGGCGCTGTCCGACGTGCAGGCGCTCAAGGAGCGCTACGGCCGCATCGCCGTCCACGACAAGGGCAAGCGGTACAACACCGACCTGCTCGAAGCCGTCGAGCTGGGCTTCCTGCTGGATCTGGCGGAGATGCTGGTGAACGCGGCGCTCGCGCGCAAGGAGTCCCGCGGCGGTCACGCCCGCGAGGACTACCCGGACCGCGACGACACCAACTTCATGCGGCACTCGATGACGTACAAGATCCTGCCGGAGCAGGAGGACCCGGACGCGCCGCTGGGCCTCACCGGGTTCACGGCCGACCTGCGGCTGGACTACAAGCCGGTCGTCTTCACCCGGTACGAGCCCATGGAGCGGAAGTACTGATGCGTACTGCCGCACCGCACGCGGAGGATGTGAAATGACAGCGGTAGCTGAACCCACCAACGACACGTCGCAGATCCCGGCTCCGGAAGGCTCCGTCACCATCACGGTGAAGATCCTGCGGTTCAACCCGGAGATCGACAACGAGCCGCACTGGGAGTCCTACGACGTCCCGGCGCTGCCGACCGACCGTGTGCTGAACCTGCTGATGAACATCAAGAACTACGCGGACGGCACGTTGTCGTTCCGTCGTAGCTGTGCTCACGGCATCTGCGGGTCGGACGCGATGCAGATCAACGGCATCAACCGGCTGGCCTGCAAGGTCCTGGTCAAGGACCTGCTGGCGAAGGACGGCAAGCAGACCACGGTCACGGTGGCCCCGATCAAGGGCTTGCCGACGATGAAGGACCTCTATGTCGACATGGAGCCGTTCTTCGAGGCGTTCCGTGCGGTCAAGCCGTACCTGATCGCCTACGGCAACGAGCCGACCAACGAGCGCTACCAGTCGGTCGCCGACCGCGAGCGGTTCGACGACACGACCAAGTGCATCCTGTGCGCCTGCTGCACCTCGTCGTGCCCGGTGTACTGGGCGGACGGCTCGTACTTCGGCCCGGCCGCGATCGTCAACGCGCACCGGTTCATCTTCGACTCGCGGGACGAGGCGGCCGAGGAGCGGCTGGACATCCTCAACGACACCGAGGGCGTGTGGCGCTGCCGCACGACGTTCAACTGCACCGACGCCTGCCCGCGTGGCATCCAGGTGACGAAGGCGATCCAGGAGGTCAAGCGCGCGCTGCTGTTCAAGCGCACGTGAACACCTCGATCACGACGAGAAAAAGGGCGTTCCGGCTCGCGACGAGCCGGAACGCCCTTTTTCTCGTCCGCGGGCCCGTGTTGCGGGTTCCGGGGCCCGTGTTGCACGCACCACCTTCGCCGGCCAACACTTCGCCACCGGCCCGGCGCGGTCACAGGTCGTCGCAGGCCGCCCGCATGCCGGTGACCGCTTGTCGGAACTCGGGAGTGTCGTCGGCCATGGTCTGCCGGACGAGCAGATACGGCTTCGCGAACGCCTCGGCGAACTGCTCCAGCGCCGGGTCCTCCTCCGCGGCCGCGTTCGCGAGCTCGACGGCCGCGGCCCACCGGCGATACTCGCCCATGTTCTTCTCCGACGGCACGCCCGGCTCGACCCGCTCGGCGACCGCACAGGCCGCGGCCGCGTCGGCCTCGGCTCCCTCGCCCGGCCCCGACGTCAGCCACCACGTCAGGCCCACACCACCGCCGCCGAGTACGAGTCCGGCCACGACCGCCACCACCAGCGGAACCCGGCGCACGCACCCGTTCTGCTGCGGCTGCCGGAGAACCTGTGGCTCATACGCCTGTCGATGAGGCTCGGCCCGGTAAGGCTGCGCCGGATACGACTGCGCCGGATGCGACTGCCCGCCGGCCTGCGGCACCGCTGGTTGCCCGTGCGGCGGCGTCGCCGCATCCTGCCCTGCGGCATCCTGACCGTTCGGCTGCGACGACGGTCCAGGGCTCTGCAACGCCCCATGGCCTTGTGACGTCTCGGGCGGTTGGGACGCATCAGTGCCCCGCGGCGGCTCCGGCTGCTGCGGCGACTGCTGGGACGACTGCGGCGGCGGACCCGGCTGCCGCGGGTTCCAGGACGATTCGGTCATGTCACTCCGACCGCCTCGGTCGCCCGCGCGTTGCCTCGGACCGGAGTCGTCACCCAACCGTCATCAACGGCGGACGTCGACTGCACTCGACGGGCCCTGCACACCCGGCCACTGCACTCAACGGGCGCTGCACGCCCGGCCGCTGTACTCAGCGAGCCCTGTACTCAACGGGCTCCGTACTCAACGGGCCCTGCAACTCAGCGGGCCCTGCACCACCCGCTTGTGCTCCCCGGCGCCGCGCTCACGCGGCAGAAGCGAACACAGCGGGCGCCGGGAGCGGTGCGGGATCTCATCCGTTGTCCGGCGAATCCCGCCGCGTGCGCAGGGCGCGCAACCCTCGCCAGCCGAGGACACCGATGATCGTGCCCAGTACGAACGAGACGATCGCCAGCACCAGGTGCACCCAGAAGAACGGCGTCGGCGACCCGTCGGCCGCCCACGCGTTGTCGCTGCTCCACAGGTTGCGGGCGAACGTGATCCAGATGACCCACGACCACACGCCGAACGCCAGCAGGAACGCCGAAACACCGCGAGACATGCGCATGGGAACCAGTCTCCTCACATGACGCCCGTCACCCCACATCGGGGGATTCATCTGCTTGGCGCCACCGATCCGTGGCTAACCTTCCCAAGTGCATACAGCTCGGATCCGAGGTCTGGTGGTGGCCGCGCTCGCGGCTCTCGTCGTGACGAGCGCGCCGCTGGTGCCGGCAGCGACGCCCGCGGCACGTGCCCAGTCGAACTGCCCGAACGCGACGTTGCCGCCGCCACCGGTCGACGAGTCGGAGGAACCCGAGCCCGGGCAGCGCGCTCCCGCGCCGTTGCCCGTGCCCGCCGAAACTCCGGGCGGCGGCAGGCTCGGTGAGTGCGGGTTCGTCCTGCCGGAGGGCGCGCCGCAGCCACCGCAGCCGCTGACGGCGAAGAACTGGCTCATCCAGGACCTCGACAGTGGGCAGGTGCTGGCCGCCCGGCACCCCCACGGCAGGCAGCGGCCCGCGTCCCTGATCAAGACGTTGCTCGCGCTGGTGGTGATCGACGAGCTCGCCCCGGAGCGCGTCATCAGGCCGACGAAGGAGGACGCCGACCAGGAATGCTCCTGTGTCGGCATCGAGGCAGGCTCGCCGTACACGGTGCACGACCTGCTGATGGGCGTGATGATGAAGTCCGGCAACGACGCGGCGCACGCGCTGGCCACGGCGCTCGGCGGGCTCCCCACGGCGTTGCGGAAGATGAACCGCCTTGCTCACCGCCTCGGTGCGACCGATACCCGCGCGGCGACGCCGTCGGGGCTCGACGGGCCGGGCATGGTGACGTCCGCCTACGACCAGGCCCTGCTGTACCGGTACGCGATGACGAAGCCGCGCTACGTCGAGGCCGTGAGCACGCGGCGGATCCAGTTCCCCGGTGCGCGGGGCGAGCCGTCGTACCCCGTCACCAACGACGATCGGCTGCACACCGAGTACCCGGGCTTCCTCGGCGGCAAGACGGGCTTCACCAGCGATGCGCGGCACACCTACGTCGGCGGCGCGGCGCGGGGCGGCCGCCGCATCGCGGTCGTGCTGTTGCGCGGTGAACAGCGGCCGATCAAGCTCAGCGAGCAGGCGATGAACATGCTCGACTACGGCTTCCAACTCGCCGCAGCCGGCACGCCCGGCGTCGGCCGGGTCACGACCGCCCCGCCTCCTCCCCCGCCACAACCCCGACGCACGGACGCCCCCGCCGACACGGGTACCGGGAACGAGACCGGCGCCGCGGGCGGCAGCCACAGCGCCGCCGCCGGCGAGAAGGGGTCGTCGGCGGGCGTCGGCTGGATCATCGGGATCGTGATCCTCGTGGCGGTCGCGACGGGCGTCGGTATCGCGCTCACGCGGGACGAACAGCTCTGACGTCGGGCCCGCCCGATGCCGGGCGGGCCCGCACCGGGGGTGTCCTGCCCCGCGCGGGACCGCACGCGCGACGGCGTCGCCCCCGGGCCGCAGCTCTCCCTGCGCCGCAGCTCTCCCTGCGCCGCAGCCCTCGCCGCGCCGCAGCCGTCGCCGCGCCTCAGTCGTCGCTCGCCGCGCTGTCGGCGGACCGGGTCACGGCGGCACGCTCGGCGGGAGCGTCCTCGGCGGGGCCGACCTTCGACGGCAGCGTCTCCTTGGCCAACAACCACAGCACGAACGCGCCCGCGGCGATGACCCCGGTGACGGCGAACGCGGCGGGGAACGACCACTGCTCGGCGATCGCACCGGCCGCCAGCGGGCCGACCACCGCACCGACGTCGGCGGCCATCTGGAACCCGGCGAGCACCGAACCTCCGCGCGCCTTCGACCCGAGGACGTCGGCCAGGGCCGCGTTGTGCGACGGGTTGAGGAATCCCGCGCCGATACCCGTCACCACGGTGGCGGCCAGGAACAGCCACGTGTTCTCGGACAGTCCCAACGACACGGTGCCGACGGCGAGCAGCGCCAACCCGGCGAGCGCCGGCGGCTTGCGGCCACGGGTGTCGGCGAACCGGCCCGAGCCGAGGAGCACGAGCGCGTTGGCCCCGGCGAACAGGGCGAGCGCGAGCCCGGTGAACGTCTCGTCCTTGCCCAGGACCGCAGCGACGAACAGCGGGATCAGCGACATCCGCACGCCGAGCACGACCCAGCCGTTGGTGAGGTTGGACGTGAGCGCGGCGCGGTAGGTGGGGTGGCGCAGCGCCTCGCGGAACGTCATCGTCGGCGCATCGTCCTCGTCGGCCCGTGAGGCCAGGTCGGAACGGCGCAGCTGCCAGTACACGAGCACGGTCGCGGCCACGAGAGCCACGCCGTAGACGAGGAACGGCGCGCGCAGCGACACCGCGACCAGCCCGCTGCCCAGCACGGGGCCCGCGACGCCGCCGAGAAGGAAGCTCGTGCCCCACAGTCCCGAGGCACGGCCACGCAGTTCCGGTGGCGAGATTCGGATGAGCAGGCCGATCGCCGAGACCGTGAACATCGTCGACCCGACGCCGCCGATGGCGCGGAACAACAGCAGCTGCCAGTACTCGGCGGCGAAGGCGCACAGGATCGTCGAGGCGGCCACGATCGACACGCCCCACAGGTACGTCGGGCGCTCGCCGAACCGCGTCACCAGACGTCCGCTCACGGGCGCGAACAGCAGCCGCACCAGTGCGAACGCGCTGACCACGAACGACGCCGCGGTCAGGCCGACGTCGAAACTGTGGGCGAAGTTCGGCAGGGCGGGCCCGATGATGCCGTAGCCGATCGCGATGAGGAAGCTCGCGCCGACCAGGACGTACACCTCGCGGGGCAGGCGCACCGGAGCCGGGGCGTCGTCGGTTGCTGCGCTGGAGCCGCGGTCGGCGGAGACGTCATCAGAGGTGGCGTCGGATGCGTCGCCGGAACCGGTTCCCGGAGCTGGATTGGTCACTGCACACTCCTTCCGGAGCGAGCCTAATGACCTTCGCGGGGAAACGGCCCGGGGTCCACGGTGCCCGCACCCGCCGCGGTCACGGCAGGCGGCGGTCGGCCGTGGTCGCGGCCCGCGCCACCGTCACGACGTCACGGAATCACGGCGTCACGGCGTCACGGCGTCACGGCGTCACGGCGTCACGGCCTCAGGAATCGTGCCGTCAGGAATCGTGCCGTCAGGAGTCAGTGTCGTTTGCGGCCGAGCCAGCCGAGCAGCGCGCCGATGCCGAACGCTCCCGCGGCCGTGCCCACGCCGGGGCCGCGGCGGACGGTGACGTTCGGGCGGACGATGGTCGCGGGCGGTGGATCGACGACGCGGACCTGATTCTCCCGCGCGGTCGCGGTCCAGGCGGTGACGAACAGCAGGAACCGTGACACCAGGTTGGCGAACACGAGCAGACCGATGATCGGACCGAACAGGGCACCGCTGGGCGAACTCGTAACGCTGGCGAGGTAGAACGATCCCACGTTCTTGAGCAGTTCGAACCCGAGCGCTGCCAGCACGGCGCCCTTCACCGCGCTGCGCGGGTTGACCTTGTCCCGCGGGAGTTGGGAGATCACCCAGGTGAACACGAGGACGTTCGCGGCCAGCGACAGCACGACCGTCGCGGCGCGCAGGGCGTACTGGGCCCAGACGAACTCGTCGAGGCCGACGAGTCCGAGCAGCCACGCTCCCGCGGCACCGCCGACCGCGGTGAGGCCGAACGACAACACGAGCGCCGCGCCGAGGCCGACCAGCGCCAGCAGGTCCTTCAGCTTCGTGGACAGGAACGGTTTCTTCGCCGGCTCCTGCGCCCACTGGGCGGTGAGCGCGTCGCGGAGGTTGCCCATCCAGCCGAGCCCGGAGTAGAGCGCACCGAGCAGACCGATCACGCCGAGCCCCGTGCGAGCCCTGGTGACCGAGTCGACGATCTGATCCAGGAACCCCTGCAGCCCCTCGGGAGCCGACGTGACGATGCCCTGCCGGAGTTCGTTCATCAGGTCCTGATTGCCCGCCAGCACGAAACCTGCGACCGAGAACGCGACCATGAGCAGCGGAAACAGTGACAGCACCGAGAAGTAGGTGATCGCGGCTGCGTAGTGGTTACCGTGCCGCTCGGTGAAGGCGTCATTGGCTCTGATCACGTGGTCCAGCCACGGATACTTACGCCGCATCCGCGGCAGGAACCCCTCTTTTTCCGCCTTCTGCTCTGTCACGCGCAGGAAGCTAACGGCGCAGGACTTACGGGTGCAAACCGACGCGCACACCGTCGCCGTGCACCACCCACCCGGGCGGTGCACGGCGACGTCCGGTCGTGACCGGCTCGTTCCCCAGGGACACCCCTGTTACGTCAACCGCAGCCGCCCGCCGATGGAGCGGCGCGAGCACGCCGAAGGGCCCCAAGGGCACCTTTGGGGCGCTGAGTGCCCCAAAGGTGCCCTTGGGGGCATTCCTACACGGCGGGCTGCAGGGTGCGGCCGTAGGTCGTGCCGCGCTGCCTGGCCGGACGGCCCGCCAGGTCGGCGAGCTGGCCCAGTTCGCCGGCGGTACGCGACGAGCCGTGCTCCGAACCGGCCATCCGCGAGATGGTCTCCTCCATCAGCGTGCCGCCGATGTCGTTGGCACCGCCCCGGAGAATCTGCGCCGTGCCCTCGTCGCCGAGCTTGACCCAGGAACACTGCACGTTGTCGATCAGCCCGTGCAGGGCCAGCCGCGCGAAGGCGTGCACCGCCCGGTTGTCCCGCATCGTCGGCCCCGGACGTGCCACGCCGGCGAGGTAGATCGGCGCGTTGTGGTGTACGAACGGCAGCGCGACGAACTCGGTGAACCCGCCGGTCTCCCGTGCGATCCCGCCGAGCACCCGCAGGTGGCCGAGCCAGTGGCCGGGGTGGTCGACGTGGCCGTACATCATCGTGCTCGACGACGGGATGCCCACGCGGTGCGCGGTCGTGACGACGTCGATCCACGTCTTCGCGGGCAGTTTGCCCTTGGTGAGAACCCAGCGGACGTCGTCGTCGAGGATCTCGGCGGCCGTGCCGGGGATCGAGTCGAGGCCGGCGTCGCGCAGTTCGGTGAGCCACTCCTGGATGCTCACGCCCGCCTTCGACGCCGCCGAGACGACCTCCATCGGTGAGAACGCGTGGACGTGCATGTCCGGCACCGCCTTCTTGATGGCGCGCACGATGTCGGCGTAGTAGCTGACCGGCAGTTTCGGGTCGATGCCGCCCTGCATGCACACCTCGGTGGCGCCTGCCTCGGACGCCTCGACGGCCCGTGCGGCCACTTCATCGGTGGACAGCCGGAAGGCGTCGGCGTCCCGCTCCCGCTGGGCGAACGCGCAGAACCGGCAGCCGACGTAGCAGACGTTCGAGAAGTTGATGTTGCGGTTGACGACGTAGGTGATGTCGTCGCCCACGACGTCGGCGCGCAGTTCGTCGGCGAGCCGCGTCATGGTCTCCAGTGCCGGACCGTCGGCGGTGAGCAGTGCCATGGCCGCCTCGGCGTTGGACTCGTCGAGCAGCGCGGCCGGGTTCTGCTCGGCGAGCCGGAGCCCCTCACGCGCCTCGGTGTCCAGTCGCTGCGGTCCGTTGTGGACGCTGTCGCGGAGGACGTCCCAGTCGCCGTAGACGCTGTCGAAGTCGCCCCGCCGGTCGGACGTCCTGCCCGCGGTGTCGATCGTGGCGTTCAGATCCGAGCGGCCGACCGTGTCGAGTCCACCGTCGGGCTCCTGCCACTCGCGGCCGATGACGGTTGCGGATTCGTCGGCCAGCCCATCCTCAGTGGACAGTGCACGGACGTGTCCGTGCAGCCGGATGTCGATCCACTTCTCCGCGTCGCGCACGTACTTCGGATATGCGGTCAGCCGCTCCCGCAGGTCGAATCCGCCGTCGGCGGTCCAGCGGGTGAGCTCGTCGACGTGCGGCCACGGCGCCTCGGGGTTGACGTGGTCCGGCGTGACCGGCGAGACGCCGCCCCAGTCGTCGATGCCGGCACGCAGGATCAGCGCATGCTCGTCACCGACGAGGTTCGGCGGTGCCTGCACACTGACCCCCGGCGGCATCAGCAGCCGCGCGACGGCGACGGTGGCGGCGAGCTCGGCCAGGTCCGCGTCCTCGTGGGAACGCATCGCGGTGTCCGGTTTGGACCGGAAGTTCTGGACGATGATCTCCTGCACGTTCCGGTACTGCCGCGCACGCTTGCGAATCTCGTGGAGCGACTCGGCGCGTTCGGTGATCGTCTCGCCGATACCCACGAGGATGCCCGTGGTGAACGGAACTCCGACGCGACCCGCGTCGTCGAGCACCCGCAGCCGAACGGCAGGCTCCTTGTCGGGACTGCCGTAGTGCGGCCCGCCCTTCTCCGACCAGAGACGCTGCGCGGTGGTCTCGAGCATCATGCCCATGCTCGGCGCAACGGGCTTCAGGCGCTGCAGCTCCTCCCAGCTCATGACACCGGGGTTCAGGTGCGGCAGCAGCCCCGTCTCCTCGAGTACGGCAATGGCACACGACCGCACGTAGTCCAATGTGGATTCATACCCGCGTTCGTCGAGCCACTGCCGAGCCTGCGGCCAGCGTTCCTCCGGCCGGTCGCCCAGCGTGAACAGTGCCTCCTTGCACCCCGCGGCGGCACCGGCACGGGCGATGTCGAGCACCTCGTCGCGTTCGAGGTACAGCGATTCGGCCTTGCCCGGCACCGTGACGAACGTGCAGTAGTGACACCGATCCCGACACAGATGGGTGAGCGGGATGAATACCTTGCGACTGTAGGTGACGACGCCGGTTCTGCCCTGGTCCGCCAGGTGGGCTTCGCGGACGCGGCTCGCGATGTCCAGCAGCGCGTTCAGATCGTCACCGCGGGCGTGCAACAGGACGGCCGACTCGGTGACGTCGAGCGAGGAACCGTCGGCGGCCCGTTTCAGGGCCCGGCGCATGGCCGACGACGACGGTGCGGGTTCGGGAGGGGGAAGCGAGATCTGGCGAGCCATGCTCCCGACAGTATTCGCCGGATCACCGTGACGCTAAGACTGAGAACTCACACCCGGCCGGAGCACGAACGGGGGTAGCGTACCCGGCTCGGCGGTCAGTCGACCGTGACGCTCGTCCTGGCGGAGTCCGCAGCGGCACGCGGGCCGGGAGGCCGGACCGGGGCGGGACCGGCGGTGTCACCGGCCACGGTCGGGACCGCTGCGCCGGCAGCGTCGGCCGTTGCCTGCACGGCATCCACCGAGGCGGATTCGGCCCCGGCTGCCACGGTCGCGGTCTCGCGGGCCTTCTTACGACGCTGGCGGATGACACCGGCGACCATGCCGATGACGCCGAGCACGATCGCGGCCAGCCCGACCGGGCCCAGCATGCCCAGGGCCATCGCGTTCGGGGCCGGCTGGGCCACCGTGCGGGCCGCCGGAGCCGCCGCCGCAGGGGCGCTCACGAGGGTCACCACGCCGAACGTCGTCAGTGCGGTCACGACCACGGCCGACACGCGTACCGCGCGCGTCGGATGAGCCGGCTCCCGGTCAGAACTGCCCACCGCACGTCCTCCTGCATCACCACACCGCCCTTCACCCGCAAGGTGAGGTCGGCCACGAAGAGACTACTGACAGTGTCGCCAGTCGCCATCGGCGCCACGACGCGGGTGAGACTAGCGACCCGCTCGGGCCAACGTATGCGCGGGGGCAGTAGCTGTTGTGTAAACCCGGCCCGGTCCCGTCGAACGCCGTCCGACGGCCCCGGTGAGCACCGGCACCCGGCGCACCGGACTACGCCGTCCGGACGGTCGTGGCGCCGATTCCGCCCGGGTCGACCTCACTCCGGAGAGCGCCGACCCATGGTTCGGACGTGTGACGTCCGAACCATGGGTCGGCGGAAACCGGCGAACCGCGCGATCCCGACGATCAACCGACGATGATGCCGCGGTTGTACCTGGCGGCCGCTTCGAGGCGGCTGCGGGAGTAGCTCTTGATGCCGAGGCTGGCGCGCCCGGGGTCCGACACGTAGAAGTCACCGGCCGAGTTGGTGCCCCGCGCGACGACGTAGTGCCCGTAGCTCGGCGCACCGCCCAGCAGGACGCCGTGGTTCACGTTGAGGATCACCGGCTTCCCGTCCGCTGCGGCGGCGAGCGCGCTGGCGTAGTCCACCTTCCGCGCGTTCGTGTCGTACGCGCCCAGCCCACGGATGAGGTGGCTGACGTCGGAACCCCACGTCCCTGCCGGGATCTGGCAGGCCTCACGCATGTTGATCACCGCCTGCTTGTGCGTGCCCGACGGCGGCCGGTCCAGGGCGTACAGCGTGATGACCGCTGCGGTCGGACCGCAGTTCTCGTCGCTCTTCGGACCGGTGTCCATCTGGTTGATGACGACCAGCTCGCCCGAACCACCGGGGTCGGGGTCCGAGCCCGAGCCCTTCTTGCGCTGGACGCCGAGCGCGGCCATCGTCTTCGCGCCCGCGTAGCCGTCGACGGCGAGCCCCTTCGAGCTCTGGAACTTCTTCACCGCCGAGATGGTGACGGAGCCGTAGTCACCGTCGGCGACCACACCGACGGCGGACTGCACGGCCTTGACGACCTTCGCGAGCTCGCCCTGGGTGATCGGACCCGGGTCACCGTCGACCACGAGGCCGCGGTCGGACTGGAACGCCTTGACCGAGCTGATCGTCATCGGGCCGAGGTCGCCGTCGACCACGCCGCGGTAGTAGTAGAGCCCCTTGAGCGACTTCTGGGTGTCGGCCGTCGACGCGGCGTTCGCGGAGGTCGGAATCAGGAGGCCTGCGGCAGCGGCCATCCCGGCCACGGCGGTTCCCCTGAGCATGGAACGGCGGGTGACGGTCCTGAGATTCTTCACGGTGCTTCCTTCGTTCGTCGTGCCAGAACGCGCCGGAGACACCGAGCAGCGGTATCACCCGTTCGCAGCATGAGTGAACCAGCGGAAGAACACGGACAGTACCGACGGAAGTCGCCGTAGCGTCAGTGACCTCCGTTCGTCGGGAAGAGACACATCGCCCCTATCAGGGCGCCCGGGCACATGTTTCCGTCAACAGCTCGGTCAGCAGCTCGGCATTCGCGTCGAGTGCCACACGCGCATTCGCCGAGTCCGGTGCGTCGGGCAACCATCGATCACGGTTCGCCCGACCGTCGCGGTACCGACCGTTTCGACAGAGACCGGATGTGCACTGGCGGTGTTGACGGTGGTCACACCGGTGAGCTCGAGGTCGGGATGGAGTGCCGCGAACATGAGCGGGACGGAATCGTCCGCTCCCGTGTCCACGTCCATGATCAGCTGCGCGCCATCGAACCTCCAGAACCGCCGGACAACCGCGCTGGCCCCAGCCGCCACGCTCAGGGACGGAAACAGGAACGATCACGACGCCGCGACGCGGCTTGTGGGAGCGACTGCACTCAGGAGTCGGGCGCCCAGTCGAACGTCGCCGTCACCGGGGCGTGGTCGGACCAGCGCTGGTCATACGACGGCGCCCGCTCGACCACCACCGAGCTGCACGTCTCCGCCAGACCCGGCGTGGCGGCGATGTAGTCGATCCGCCAGCCCGCGTCGTTGTCGAAGCGGGCTTCATGCCGCTGCCAAGTGCCTACTGTTCCGCCAGCAACCGTCGGATAACCGCAGTCAGGTCCGGCAGGCGATCGGTCAGTACCTGCCATACCAGTGCATCGTCAACAGCCGCGTAACCGTGGATCAGAATGTTGCGGAAAGCGACGATGCGACCGAGATCAGGCACTTGCGCAGCGAGTTCAGAATCGACCTTGGAGAGCTGGTTCAGCGCTTCGCCGATGATCTCAAGTTGCCGCTCGACCGCAGATCGAAGCTTGGCGTCCCGCTGATAACTGGCGAAATCCTCACCTGCGCCGAACTCGTTCAGCAGGTCCGCGGCCTGAAGCGCATCCCACGGGTAAGCCCGCGCGTCACGCGGCATAGACGAGCTCCCGTGTGTCGAGGACTTGCTGTTTGAAATACGGGTTGCGGATGCTGGTGGCGCTCACAACGTCGACCGGACGGCCGAGGATCCGTTCGAGCCCTTCTCTCAGGCTGAAATACGCGTCGAAGTAGTCGAATCCGGGCCCGTCTTCGAACTCGACGAGCACATCCACATCACTGGACCCGGCGTCGAAGGAATCACCGACCGCGGACCCGAACACGTCGAGGCGGCGCACCGAGAGCGCACGGCACAGCTCCTCGATGTCAGGCCGCTTCCTCTCCACCAGCTCGTGCACGCGGGCCACCTCCTGCACCGATTCTGCCCATTCGCGACGCGATCTCACGGCAATCGCTCGACCACCACCGAGGTTCACGTCTCGGCAGGCCCGGGCGTCGCCGCGACGTAGTCGATCCGCCATCCGATGCTGATCTGGACTGCCAGCAAGGCCCGTCGGTGGTTCCTGCAGCAACGAGTGCGAGCGTGGCTCAACCGAATCACCGCCGCGGTTCTCACCGGTGTCGGTCTCAAGTTGGCCGCCGAGACCAGGTGAAGAAGACTGCGACTCAGGAGTCGGGCGCCCAGTCGAACGTCGCCGTCACCGGGGCGTGGTCGGACCAGCGCTGGTCATACGACGGCGCCCGCTCGACCACCACCGAGCTGCACGTCTCCGCCAGACCCGGCGTGGCGGCGATGTAGTCGATCCGCCAGCCGGAGTCGTTGTCGAAGGCCTTCCCGCGGTACGACCACCACGTGTACGGGCCAGGGCCCTCCGGGTCGAGGCTGCGCTGCACGTCGACGTAGCCCGCCTCGCCGAACACGCGGCTCATCCACTCGCGTTCCTCCGGCAGGAAACCCGAGTTCTTCTTGTTGCCCTTCCAGTTCTTCAGGTCGATCTCGGCGTGGGCGATGTTCCAATCGCCCATCACGACGACCTCGCGCCCGTCGGCGGCCGCCTTCTCGCGCAGTTCGACCAGGTACGGCAGGAAGGCGTCGAGGAAGCGCTCCTTCTCGTCCTGCCGCGGCGTGCCGACCTCACCGCTTGGCAGGTACAGGCTCGCCACGACGACGCCCGGCAGCTCCATCTCGACGTACCGCCCGCTCGCCTCGAACTCGGCCTCGCCGAACCCGATGCGCGTGGCCTCCGGTTCGGACCGGCTGTACAGCGTCGCGCCGTTGCGGCCCTTCACCTCGGACACGGCGTGGGCGGCGTGCCAGCCGTCGGGCTCGACGAGCGCCTTCGGGATGGCGTCGAGGTCGGCGCGCACCTCCTGGCAGGCCACGACGTCGGCGGGCGTCTGCCCGAACCACTCGGTGAAGCCCTTCTTCGCGGCCGCGCGGATGCCGTTGACGTTGACGGTGGAGACGGTGAACACGCGCCCCAGGCTATCCGGCCGCCCCGACGATCCCGCGGCCGGAACGCGGCGCCGCGAGGGGAACCGGTGGGGCGCCCACCCGCCTCCCACCACCACCCGAACGGACACGCTGCGCGCGGCGGTGCCGACACACATGCCCGGAACGGCGGCGCCGCAGGGGGAGAGATTCGGGGCGCCCAGTGCCACCAAGGTGCCCTTTGGGGCATGGGCGCGCCCCGGAGTGGGTCAGCAGGAGGCGCCGTCGGCGGGTTCGAGGAAGTCGTCCGCGGCCCACTCGCCGTCGGCGAGTTTGCGGAACCCGTCGCGGACCTCGGTGGTGGCGTCGGTTTCGGCGTCCTGTTCGAGCTTGTCGACGATCTCGTCCCCGGTGGAAGGTCCGGAGCGCACGTTCAGCGCGTCCGCCTCGACCGTCATACTGCAGCCGCCGTCGCCGTCCGAGCCCTCGGCCTCCGAGCTCAGCTCACCCCCGGTCATCGCGTACAGCACGATCACGGCGATCAGCGCGACGAGGATGAGCAGTGTCCGCTTCGGAATCCCGAGTATCACGAGTGCTCCTTATCCGTTCCCGACCTGCACTCAGCCCGCAGGGTACGGCCCGCGTTTCCCCATCCGTAAGACCCGGACGTCGCAACCACTCGGCTCGGCGAACACCGACCACACACAGCGACGGGCCCCGGCAGGAGGTCGTCCTGCCGGGGCCCGTGGGAGCGAAACGGCCGCTCTCAGCCCTGAGCCATCTTCTTCTGGAGGTTCTCGTCCAGGGTCGCCAGGAACTCCTCGGTGGTCTGGAACGGCGTGTCACCGCCGACCAGCAACGCGAGGTCCTTGGTCATCTTGCCACTCTCGACGGACTCGATGACGACCTGCTCGAGCTTGTTGGCGAAGCCGATCAGCTCGGAGTTGCCGTCCAGCTGGCCGCGGTGCTCGAGGCCACGGGTCCAGGCGAAGATCGACGCGATCGGGTTCGTCGACGTGGCCTTGCCCTGCTGGTGCTGACGGTAGTGCCGGGTCACCGTGCCGTGCGCGGCCTCGGCCTCGACGGTGCGGCCGTCCGGGCTGCGCAGCACCGACGTCATCAGGCCGAGCGAGCCGTAGCCCTGCGCGACCGTGTCGGACTGCACGTCACCGTCGTAGTTCTTGCAGGCCCAGACGTAGCCGCCGTCCCACTTGAGCGACGCGGCGACCATGTCGTCGATCAGCCGGTGCTCGTAGGTCAGGCCCTTCGCCTCGAAGTCGGCCTTGAACTCCTTCTCGTAGATCTCCTCGAAGGTGTCCTTGAACATGCCGTCGTAGGCCTTGAGGATGGTGTTCTTGGTCGACATGTAGACCGGGTAACCGCGGTCGAGGCCGTACTGCAGCGAGGCACGCGCGAAGTCTTCGATGGACTTGCGGTAGTTGTACATGCCCATCGCGACGCCGCCGCCCTCGGGGAAGTTCGCCACCTCGAACTCCATCGGCTCGGAGCCGTCCGCGGGCGTGTAGGTCATCGTGACCGTGCCGGGGCCGGGGACCTTGAAGTCCGTGGCCTTGTACTGGTCGCCGTGGGCGTGACGGCCGACGATGACCGGCTTCGTCCAGCCCGGCACCAACCGCGGGACGTTCTGGATGACGATCGGCTCGCGGAAGATGACGCCGCCGAGGATGTTGCGGATCGTGCCGTTCGGGCTCCGCCACATCTTCTTCAGGCCGAATTCCTCGACGCGGGCCTCGTCCGGCGTGATGGTGGCGCACTTGACGCCGACGCCGTGCTTGTTGATGGCATTCGCCGCGTCGACCGTGATCTGGTCGTCGGTCCGGTCGCGCTCCTCGATCCCCAGGTCGTAGTACTCGAGGTTCACATCGAGGTACGGGTGGATCAGTTTGTCCTTGATGAACTGCCAGATAATGCGGGTCATCTCGTCGCCGTCGAGTTCGACGACAGTGCCCTCGACCTTGATCTTGGCCATGAGCTGGCGGCGCTCCTCTCGCTTTCGCGTCGCGGATCTCGCGTTCGTCTTCGCCTGATACCGCTGCGCATTAGCCGTTGCGTAGCGGTACAAGCGTACTGCTGAATGGACACCGGCCCGGCGCCCCCTGGTTACTGGCGAGTACGCCCTCCGGACCACAGTGACGCCGACAAATCGCAGCTCACCACGCAATCTACGTGCCCGAAGCACCCGAGTGGAGACATCGCGGCAGAATCGATCACGTGGGATCAACCACGCTCCACAGCGCCCCGCCGCCCACGGCGACGGACGCGACAGGACTGGCTAGGACTGGCATCCATGCGACTGGGAATCAAAACCAAGCCCGAGCACACGTCGTGGCAGGAATTGCTCGACACCTGGCGGACCGCCGACGACATCGAGCTGTTCGAATCGGCGTGGAACTGGGACCACTTCTACCCGCTCTCCGGTGACCTGACCGCACCGAACTACGAGGCGTGGACGATGCTCGCCGCCATGGCGCAAGCCACTCGCCGGATCCGCATCGGCTGCCAGGTCAGCGGCATGATCTACCGCCACCCCGCGGTGCTGGCCAACATGGCCGCCACCACCGACGTCATCTCCGGCGGCAGGCTCGAGATCGGCCTCGGCGCCGGGTGGATGCGCCAGGAGTGCGACGCCTACGGCATCGAACTGCCGCCCCTGCGCGAGCGCTTCGACCTGTTCGACGAGGGCGTGCAGGCGATCATCGGCCTGCTGTCGCAGGAGGTCACCGACTTCGCGGGCACGCACGTGCGCCTGACCGGGGCGCGCTGCGAACCGAAACCCGTGCAGCGGCCGCACCCGCCGATCGTCATCGGCGGCACCGGTCCGAAACGCACGCTGCGGGCGGCCGCGCGGTGGGCGCAGCAGTGGCACGCGGGCGCCCGGTCGCCGCACCACTGGCGTGAACTCGACGACGTGCTGCGCGCTCACTGCGCCGACGTCGGCCGGGACCCGGCCGAGATCACCCGGTCGGTGAACGTTCGCGTCCACGCCGAGACCGGCATCGGACCGGCCGTCGAGGAGGCCGCCGCCTACCGCGACGCGGGCCTCGACCTGGTGGTGTTCAATCTGCCCCACCGCGTGCCTGCGGGGTATCTCGAGCAGCTGGCCGAAGCCGCCGAACCACTGACCACCCGGCCGTCCGGCGACCCGGCGTGATCGATTCGCCCGGCGATGCCACCGCTCCTACGCTGGGCTGCACCGGCAACCGCACTCAGCGGAGGTGAACGTCATGCAGGCAGTAGTCGGCGACCGGATCCGCGTGCACGGCCGGGTCGTGGGCGAGCCCGAACGGCTCGGCGAGATCGTCGAGGTTCGCGGCGATTCGGGCGGCCCGCCCTATCTGGTGCGCTTCACCGACGGTCACGAACGGCTCGTCTTCCCCGGCCCGGACTGCGAGGTCGAGGACACCCACACGCAGCAGTCGTCGTAACCCTGCACGCCTCGCGCGACGAGGCGGGGCGCGCACCGGCGCACACCCGTGAGGCCCTGGTCACGGGCCTGCTCCGGGCCCGAACGCGAGCCCTGACCAGCAGGCCCCGGCGCACCGGCACGGAACTCCCGGACGAGGCCGCCGGCAGGGCCCGCGCGTTACCGCCCGGCGTCGTGGCGATCGTCACCGGCCGTGGGCACGGCGCCGGGATGACAGCCGGACACCGATACGTTCACACTTGAGTAGAGAGCAGTTATCCGCGACGGCCCGCGGTCGACTGTTCTTTTTTTGCGACGTCACTTGAACGATCCAGTCGAGTCGACCCCCTGAACCGTCGAGCCGACCGAACAAGTCCGTCACCCCGCCCCGCCCGCGTGCCCGTGCACGTCACCGCGCGGACGCAAGCCCGGCCCCGATCAGCGACGACCACCACCGGGCTGCCCCGACCCGACCCGCTCCCCCGAGAGGAGAACCGTGCCCGTCGCGCTGCTCGCGCTGGCCGTCGGTGCCTTCGGCATCGGAACGACCGAATTCGTCATGATGGGCGTGCTGCCGCAGGCCGCCGCCGATTTCGGGGTCTCGATCCCCGCAGCAGGCCACCTGATCTCCGCGTACGCACTCGGCGTCGTCGTGGGTGCTCCGCTGCTCACCGCCGTCGCCGTGCGACTGCCCCGCAAGACGATGCTCATGGCGATGATGGGCCTGTTCATCGCCGGCAACACCCTGTTCGTCCTGTCCCCCAACCACGACCTGGGCGTGCTGTTCCGGTTCGTCGCAGGCCTGCCGCACGGCGCCTTCTTCGGAGCGGGCGCCGTCGTCGCCGCGAGCCTCGTCGACCGCGGCGCCAAGGCCAAGGCCGTGTCGATGATGTTCATGGGTCTGACGCTCGCCAACGTCGTCGGCGTGCCGCTGGGAACGCTGCTCGGCCAGCAATTCGGCTGGCGTGCGACGTTCGCCGTCGTCGCGCTGATCGGCGTTGTCGCACTGGTCGCCGTGATGCGCCTGGTGCCGTACCAGGGAGCGCCCGCGGGCGCCTCGCTGCGCGGCGAGGTGGCCGCCTTCCGCAAGCCGCAGGTGTGGCTGGCGCTGGCGATCGTCACGTTCGGCATGGGCGGCGGCTTCGCCTGCCTCAGCTACGTGACGCCGATGATGACCGACGTCGCCGGGTTCGACCCCGCGACCGTGACGCTGCTGCTGTCGCTGGCCGGTGTCGGCATGACACTGGGCAACTTCCTCGGCGGACGGCTCGCCGACCGCAACCCGACGCCCGCGCTGTGCGGCGCGCTGGGCAGCCTGGCCGTCGTGCTGGCGATGTTCACCGTCACCGCGGGCAGCAAGATCGGCGCGACGGTCACGATCTTCCTGGTGGGCGTCACGTCGTTCATGGTCGGCCCGATCCTGCAGGCCCGCGTGATGGAGAAGGCGGGCGGCAGCCCGTCGCTGGTGTCGGCGGCGATCCAGTCGGCGTTCAACATCGCCAACTCGATCGGCGCCTACCTGGGCGGCCTCGTCATCGCCGGCGGACTCGGCCTGGTCTCCCCCAACTGGGTGGGAGCACTGCTGGCCGCGCTGGGACTGAGCCTGGCCGCCGTGGCTGCGGTCACCGAACGCCGGGAGCGGGCGGCCACCGTCGCCGCCCGCGCCGAGGAACCGGCACTGGTGTGACCCCGGCTCGCGGGGTACGCGACGCGCCGGTCGCGTACCCCGCGGGTCAGCCGAACGGGCCGCCCGTGATCGTCAGCGCGTCGAAGACGATCAGCCCGCCGAGGGTGCCGTAACAGAGCACGTCGACCACCCGGCTGCGGATCGCGAGCAGACCGGCCTGCGCGTCCGAGAGCACCACCCGCAGCACGGCGGAGACCAGCAGGGCCCCGCCGATCAGCGCGGTGCCCTGGCGCCAGTGATACATGCCGATCCGGACCCCGCCGATGGCCACGAGCAACAGCACCGCGGCCAGCGGCGCGTGCACGAGCCACGCCCGACGGCCGGCGCCGTCGCCGCGCTCGGAGTGGTCGGGGGCGGTCACGCCTCAGCCCGCCGCGCGCTCGGCGGCCTCGACGACGTTGGAGACGAGCATCGCGCGGGTCATCGGGCCCACCCCGCCGGGGTTGGGCGACAGGCATCCGGCGACCTCCTCGACACCCGGTGCGACGTCGCCCGCGAGCTTGCCGTCGACCCGCGAGACACCCACGTCGAGCACCGCGGCACCCGGCTTGACCATGTCCGGCGTGATCAGGCCCGGCGACCCGGCCGCCGCGACGACGACGTCCGCACGCCCGACCTCGCTCGCCAGGTCACGGGTGCCCGTGTGGCACAGCGTGACGGTGGCGTTCTCGCTGCGGCGCGTCAGCAGCAACCCGATGGTGCGGCCCACGGTGATCCCGCGGCCCACGACGGTGACGTTGGCGCCCTTGAGCGGCACGTCGTATCGGCGCAGCAGCTCGATGATGCCGAGCGGCGTGCACGGCAGCGCGCCCTGCTTGCCCAGCACGAGCCGGCCGAGGCTGGTCGGCGCGAGCCCGTCGGCGTCCTTCTCCGGCGGGATGCGTTCGAGGATCGCGTTCTCGTCGAGGTGCGCCGGCAGCGGCAGCTGGACGATGTAGCCCGTGCACGCCGGATCGGCGTTCAGCTCGTCGATGACCTTCTCGAGCTCGACCTGCGTCGTGTCCTCCGGCAGGTCCCTGCGGATGGAGTTGACACCGACCTTCGCGCTATCGGCGTGCTTGGCCTTCACATACGAGTGCGAACCCGGGTCGTCGCCCACCAGCACCGTCCCGAGGCCGGGCGTGATGCCCCGCTCGGCGAGCGCGGCGACCCGAGGGGTCAGTTCCGCGAAGATGGCGTCCTTGGTGGCCTTGCCGTCGAGAATCGTCGCCGTCACGTCGTTCAGTCTCCCAATCCCGCTAACCGTGTTTCCGCCCGCCCGGCCGTTTCCGCCCACCGAGCGATGCGACGCCGATGGCGAGCAACGCCACACCGCACGCGACGACCGTCGACGTCGTCAGCCCGTTCCCGCCTGCGGGCAGGAACGCGTCGAGCAGCATCGACCCGACGAGCTGCCCTGCCACCGTGCTCAGCCCGAGCAGCAGCACGCCGATCCACGACACGACGAACGAGGCGACCGCGATGAACACGATGCCGACGAGCCCGCCGAGGTACAACACCGGGTTGCCGGGCAGCCCGTCCGGCAGGCCGTGCAGTGCGAGCGACACCAGCCACGCGAGCACCAGCATCGCGGTACCGGTGGTGAAGTTGACGAGCGCCGCGGTGAGCGAGCTGCCCGAGGCCGCCCCCACGTGCCCGTTGAAAGCCTGCTGCACCGCCATGCCCGCACCGGCGGCGAACGGCAGGATCAGCAGGGCGATGCGCCCGGGACCGGCCGCGCCCGCGACGTCCCCGGCCACGGCACCCGCGACGGCGGCCATGGTCATCACCGCACCGGCCACCCGCAGCAGCGTGGTGGGCTCCTTGCCCGACGGCCCCAGTCCGAGCCGGTCGACGAACAGGCCGCTGACGGTCTGTCCCGCAACGACGCCCACGGTGAACAGCGCGACGCCGATGAGCGAGACGGTGAGCGACTGCCCCAGCACATAGGTACCGCCGGCGATGCCGCCCAGGAAATGCCAGGGGCGCAGCCTGCCACTGCGCAGCGCGGCCACGGCGGCACGCGTCCCGTCGCGCATCGGCCGTGACACGGCGAGCCAGCACAGCAACAGCAGCAGGCCACCGCCGAAGGAGATGACGGCAGCGAGCGCGGAGTCCCCGAGTTCGAGGCCGAGCTGACCGTTGACGCGGGACTGCAGGGACATACCGAGCCCTGCGGATACGGCGAGCACCACGCCCCACAGCTGCCGGTTACCGGAGGTGGGCGTGGGCGCGGTCGACGTGGCGGGATCCGGTGCCGGACCCGCACTGGCGGTGGCCATCGCCCGCCATTGTGCGCGCACCGGTGATCCCCGCTGCGGGTGTCACCGCCGGAGTGTGTCCGCCCCCACTCCGGACTCGTCGCAGCCGCTGACAGCCGCGCCACAGGGTGAGACGCACAGCTCATGTACCCGGTGGCCGTGCATTCGCGAAACGTATTAGCCAAGATGTGGGCGTGGCACTTCCGACCCAGCTGAACGCGACCGAGCAGGACACGCTGGTCAAGCAGATCGGCCTCTCGCTGCTGCGGGCCGCCCCGCGGGACTGGCGCAGGGTGACCGCGGTGTACCGCGCTGTGGGGAGGTATCACGAGCTGACCGGCGAGGTCGTGACCGCCGACGGCACAGCGCAGGAGTGGGTGGCGACCCATGACATCGCGACGCTGTTCGGCAAGCTCCGCGCCGGCATGTACCGCGAGGGCCGCGGCACGTGGTTCAACGCGCGCTACCAGCTCGACCACCCGTCGAGCTACAACCTCGAGTACGACCGTGACGAACCCTCCTGGGACCTCGCACCGCCGTCGCAGGCCTACGCCGACGAACTGCGCATGTTCCCCCGCTCCGAGGAGAACGTGCCCGACTGGCTGATGCGCCGCATGGCGGGCCTCGGCCCGGAGCGTTCCGGGCCGCGGTTCCGCATGGCCCGGATTTTCGACGGCGCAGGCCCGAACGGCCCCGTCATCACCCGGCCGGAGCTCGATCCGGACGAACGGGACCGCGTGCTCGCCTATCTCGACGGCGCCCCGACGGTCGGGCCCGCCCGCGGTTACGACGTCGACCGGCTCGACCCCGACCAGTCCGCCGAGGTGCCGATCGCGTTCCACAGCGACGGATCCTGGATCTGGCCCGCCGCCGTGCCCTACTACCTGCGTACCCACGGGGTCGCACCGGAGGCGGATCTGCTGCAGCACATCCGCGCTGCCGGGTTCACGGTTCCCGAGGTGCCCGACGAGACCCGCCAGGCCGCGGCCGCCCACGTGGCGCACGGTCAGGGCCCGCAACAGGGTCCGCCCCAGGTGCCCGGTGCCGAAGCGGCACAGCCGACGACCCAGACCCCGCCGGTCGCCCCCGAACAGCCCCAGCCGCAGGAGCAGCCCGGCCGCGCCGCCGACGTGCCGGCGGAACCGGTGTCGGGCTCGGACAGCTCCGGCGCGGCGGCAGCGGGTGCCGCGGGCATTGCGGGAGCTGCGGGCGCTGCAGGTGCGATGGGTGCGGGTGCGATGGGTGCGATGGCTGCCCGGAACGGCACGGAGATCGGGGACGAACCCGTCCAGCCGGACCCGGCCGACCCCGACGCCCCCGAACTGCCGGTGCGCCGGCCCGGCAAGGCCGCCCAGGAACTCGACGAGCAGTTCAACGGCATCAACGGCACGGACCACGCCAGCAGGATGAGTCCGGTGTCGCCGTTCACGCCGGCCGACCGCGACGAGACGCCGGCCGCTCCCGGCTCCGGTGAGGACATCGCCGCCGGCGGCTTCGCTGCCCAGGCCAGTGGCAGGATGCCGGGCGGCGACACCGACACGGCTTTCGAGCCTGCAGGCTTCGACACCGCGCCCTCCGACACCGCGCCCTCCGACACCGCGCCCGCCGACACCGCATCCTCAGACACCGCGCCGTCCGACACCGCGCCGTCGCAGCCCGGTGCCGACGACTTCGTCGACCCGGAGGCCGAGACCGCGGCCTACACGCTGCCCGGCCGCGGCGGCGACTCCGGCCCGTCGGACCACGACGAGACGTGGTCCGACGACGCGCCGACGACCGCATTGGGAGGCGGGTACGACATCGACGGGTACGGCGCGTCCGCACCCGATCGCGACTTCGGCGACGAGCCGTTCGGCGACGCCTCCCCCGGCGAACCGCTGCACGAGCAGGGCACGGCCTTCACCCCGATCCCCACGTTCGGCGACGGTCCGCGGTCCGGCCACGCGGCGGACGACGACCCGGCCGTCGACAGTGATGCGGCGGCACCGAACGGTTCCGACCCCGACTTCGACTCGGGGCCGCCGACGACGATCACCTCGCCGGTGCAGGGGGACGGTCCGCCGCCTGCGGACGCGAACCAGGACATGGCGACTCCGCCGATGGACCGGCCCACCGGCGGACCCGGCCAAACCGGCCCGCACCAGGCCCGGCATCCGGACCAGGAGCCGCCGACCGAACTGGACGAGGAACGGACCGCCCCGACACCGCGGCAGGACTTCGACCAGCCGGCACCCCCCACGGCATCCGGGGTGGCCGGCGCCGTCGGTACGGCCGGGGCACTCAGCGCGGCCGGTGCCGTCGCGAGCGGCTTCGCGGGCCGTGACGACGCAGGCGAGTACGACGACCGCGCCGCCCCCAGGGACCGCGGAGGCTACGAGGACCGCGGCGGCTACGACCCCCAGGGTTACGACGACCGGAACTACGCGGAACCGCCCTACGAGGACCGGCGGGACTTCGACGATCCTCGCGGCTACGGCGACCGCACGGAGTACGGCGATCAGCGCGACGTCGACGACCGGGGTGGCCGCGGCTCCGCCGTCGAGCCGGATCCCGGCCCGCCGACGCAGATCGGCAACATGCCGCCGCAGGACCCGGAGCTCGACGACCTGCAGGACAAGCTCGACGAGCTCGAGGTGCCGGACGAGTACTACGCGCTGGGCATGCCGTCCGACTACGGATGGAGCCTCGAACGGGTCAGCGACGGCTGGCGGGTCGGCTGGTACGACGGCGAGCTGAAGAGCACGGCCGTGTTCGGCGACGCCGCGGACGCGAAGGCGTTCATGTTGGGCAAGGTCCTGCTCTCCCCCGACGGCGTCGACGAGGTTCCCGGGCAGCCCGACCACGGCGACCCGGAGTTCGAGCAGGCCGCGCCGGAGCCGTCGGACGCGGGGGCGTCCCGCCCGCTGCTGGCGACCCTCACGCCCGAGATCGCCACCGGAACTCGTCAGGTCCCGGAGGAACCGGTCGCCCAGACGCGGACGGTCTCGCCCGCCGACGATCCCGCAGGCCGCGGCGGCCCGGTGCCGCAGGCGGCACCCGCACCACCGCGGGAACCGGTGGCCCAGCAGGCCGCGGCGACCCAGCACCGGCCCGCCGCGGCTGAGCCGCAGCAGGCAGCGCGCCCGCAGGCCGGACAGGGCGGACAGGCGGGACAGCCGTCGGGTGGCCAGCAGTGGCCCATCCAGCCGTTGCCCGGCGAGCCACCGCTGACACTGTTCCGCGGCAAAGAGATGCGCACCCTGCCCGTGGGCAGCGAGCTCGACCGGTTCGGCGGGGCGAACGGCAACCTGACCTACGCAGCCGGCACACCGTTCGAGGAACGGTCGCTGGTGCCGGAGTGGGTCAACCGCCCGTACCACGTGTACCGCGTCCAACGGCCGCTCGAAACGCTCGCGGGCGTCGCCATCCCGTGGTTCAACCAGCCCGGCGGTGGTGCGGCGTACATGCTGCCGGCCTCCATCGAGGAGTTGTTGGCCGACGGCGACATCATCGAGCTCGAGCCCGGCGAACCGCCGGTCGACTGAGCCCCGCCGGTCGACTGAGCCCCGCCGGCCGACCGGGCCCCGTCGGTCGGCCGGGCCCCGCCGGTCGGCCGGGCCCCGCCGGTCGGCACCAAGGCCGCAGCACCAAGACCGGGGCCCCGCTCGAAGCCGCGGCATCGACGGGGAACGCGCCCGCGTGGACGTGCCACGCGGGCGCGTTCCTGTCCGGGCCGCTTTCCCGCGTAGCCGTTCAGCCGTGTTCCTGTGCAGGGCCGTGTTCCCGTGACTGCGCACCCGTGCCCCTGCGCGGGGCCATGCCCGTGCAGGGGCACGGGTATAGAACCTTCCCTTGCATCCGCCCCTGTCCGCCGTGCCGACGTGCAGAGCGCGTCCCTGCGCGGGGCCGTGACCCTGCTGATGGACGTTCCCTGTGCAGGGCCGCGTTCCGGTGCGGAAATCCGCGGGCCCGGCACAGCGCCGGGCTGGTGGTCCGGCTCGCGCCGGGTGTTCAGCTCACGACCAGGCCGTGGGCCGCGGCGAACAGGACCGCCGTGTCGACGTCGACCCGCGTGCCCGACATGTCGGCCGCTGCCAGGGCGGGCGCATCCAGCCGCGCACCCCGCAGGTCCGCGTCGGTCAGTTTCGTTTCGGTCAGCCTGGCGCCGGTCAGGTCGGCCTGCCGCAGGTTCGCCCTGCGGAGATCGGCACCGGTCAGGTTGGCCTCGCGCAGACGCAGCCCCGACAGGTCCATACCGCGCAGCACGGCACCGGACAGGGACACGAGCGTCAGGTCGCAGTCGGTCAGCGTGATCGTGCGGAGGCCGCAGTCGACGAACACGCTGCCGAGCAGTGAACACCCGGTCCATGCGGAATCGCCGAGCATGGTGCGGTCGAACGTGCACGTGCGGAACGCCGAGCTGTGGTGCACCGACTCGCCGAAATCGGCACGGGTGAGGTCGCAGTGGTCGAATGTGCACCCGGACGTCGTCAGTTCGCGCAGGTCGGCATCGGTGAAATCGCAGCGGACGAACCGTCTGCCCTGCCACCGCTGCCCGGAGAGCACGGCATCGCGGTAGTCCTCGCCGGACTCCACCACGGTGCCGGGACCGGCGGGATCGGGACGGGTCGAATCGGAATCGGCGGAGTCGGAGGGGCGCACCCCGCCAGAATCGCACACCTTCTCGCCGCGGCCCGGTCACCGGAAATCCCTCGACTTCGCGGTGATCCGCATCGGCAGATGCTGCAACCGGTCGGCGCGCAGACTGACCACTCCGTCGGCACGTTCGACGACACCGCGCACCAGCATCGCCGAACTCGACCGCGCCACCCGGTGATAGCGCTCCCACAGCCCCTGTGTGCAGACCACGTTGACCATGCCCGTCTCGTCCTCGAGGTTGATGAACGTGATGCCGCCCGCCGTTGCGGGACGCTGGCGATGGGTGACGGCTCCTCCGACGAGCACGCGCGTGCCGTCGGCAACCCGCTGCAGCCCCTGCGCAGGGACCACCCCGAGTGCGTCGAGCCGGGGGCGGATGAACTGGGTCGGGAAACTGTCCGGGGACAGTCCCGTCGCCCAGACGTCCGCGGCCGCCAGGTCGACCTCGTCCATACCGGGCAGCGCCGGGGCCTCGGTCGCCGGCGTGGTGCCGGGCAGATTCTCCGGCCGCTCCTGCGCCGCGGCACCCGCGGACCAGAGCGCCTTGCGCCGGTCTCCCCGCACCTCGTCGAAACAGCCGAAGGCACCGGCCGTGGCGAGTGCCTCCCACTGCGGAGTGGTGAGCCGGACCCGCCTGGCGACGTCGGCCATGTCGCGGTACGGACCGTGAGCCTCCCGTTCGGCCACGAGTTTCTCCGCCACGGCTGTGGGAATCGTGCGCACCGCACCGAGTCCTATTCGGACGGCATGGGTGGCCGCGGCCGTACCACCGGAGCCGGTTTCGGAATCGGCCGCGGCGGCGGCCGTGGAATCGGCCGGAGCGGAAGATCCGGCCGTGGCTGTCGCTGTGGCCGTGGCTGTCGCTGCGGCTGTCGCTGTCGCTGTCGCTGTCACTGTGGACCGGGCCGCGGATCCGATCGCTGGGCCGTCATCCCCCGGCGACGTTCCGGATTGGCCATTTCCCTGCCGCACCAGTGGTTCCAGGCGGGCGAGGGAGTCACTGGCGTTGATGTCCGGGCCGCGGACCTCGACCCCGTGCCTGCGAGCATCCGCCGTCAACGACTGCGGCGAGTAGAACCCCATCGGCTGCGCCCGCAACAGCCCCGCGCAGAAGGCGTCCGGGTGGTAGTACTTGAAGTACGCACTGGCGAACACCACGTACGCGAAGCTCAGCGCATGACTCTCCGGGAATCCGAAATGGGAGAACGCGCGCATCCGCTCGAAGATGTGGGCGGCCATGTCGCGATCGACCCCACGTGCTGCCGCACCGTCGTAGAACCGCTGCCGGAGGCGTTCCATCTTCCGCTCGGACCGCTTCGACCCCATGGCGTGGCGTAGCGTGTCCGCCTCGGCCGCGGTGAATCCGGCGACGTCGACGGCGAGCTGCATCATCTGTTCCTGGAACAGCGGCACCCCGTAGGTCTTGCCGAGCGCGTTCGCCAGCAGTGGATGGTCGTGCTCCCATTCCTCGTCCTCGTTGGCGCGCCGGATGTACGGGTGCACCGAACCGCCCTGGATCGGGCCGGGGCGGATCAGCGCGACCTCGATGGCCAGGTCGTAGAACTTCTTCGGCTTGAGCCGGGGCAGGGTCGCCAGTTGCGCCCTGCTCTCCACCTGGAACACGCCGATGGCGTCCGCACGCTGCAGCATCGCGTAGACGTTCGCGTCGTCGAGCGGCAGGTCGCTGAGGTCGACGTCGATTCCCTTGTCCTCGTGCACCATGTCGCGCATGTAGTGCAGGGCCGACAGCATCCCCAGGCCGAGCAGGTCGAACTTGACCAGCCCGCCCCACGCACAGTCGTCCTTCTCCCACTGCAGGACGCTCCGGTCCTCCATGCGGGCCCATTCGACCGGGCACACCTCACTCACCGGGCGATCGCAGATGACCATGCCGCCGGGATGGATGCCGAGATGCCGCGGCGCGTGCTCCAACGCGCCCGCCACGTCGAGCACTCCCTCCGGGATGTCGTGATCGGACTGCTGCCGGAGCCTGCGGAGCGGACCCCAGTGGTCGATCTGCTTGCTCCACGCGTCCTGCTGTCCCGGCGAATACCCCAGTGCTTTCGCCGCGTCGCGGACCGCCGACCGGGGACGGTAGGTGATCACGTTCGCGACCAGCGCGGTGCACAACCTGCCGTACTTACGGTAGACGTACTGGATCACCTCTTCCCGCCGGTCGGACTCGATGTCCAGATCGATGTCCGGATAACCGTCGCGATCCGGAGCGAGGAACCGTTCGAAGAGCAGTTTCCACTTCACCGGGTCAACCCTCGTGATGCCGAGCGCGTAGCAGACCGCGGAGTTCGCCGCCGATCCTCTGCCCTGGCAGAGGATGTCGCTGCTGCGGCAGAACTCCACGATGTTCCAGACGATCAGGAAGTACCCGGGGAAACCGAGGCGTTCGATGACGTCGAGTTCGTGGTCGAGTTGGGCGTACGCCTTCGGGTTCCGCTCCCGCGGGCCGTAGCGCTGCTCCGCTCCCGCGAGGGTCACCGCGCGCAGGTGGCTCGCTTCGTCGTGGCCGTCCGGAACGTCGAACGGCGGCAGCTTCGGCGCGAGGATCTCCAGCGGGAAGGCGTACCGTTCGGCGAGCAGCGCGGCGCGCTGAACCGCTCCGGGATACCGGGCGAACCGGGCCTGCATCTCGGCACCGGACCGCAGGTGCGCCGCCCCGGATGCGGCGAGCCAGCCCTCCATCTCGTCGAGGCTGCGCCGCGCCCTGATCGCCGACACCGCCTGCGCGACGTGGGCCTGTTGCGGCCGTGCGTAGTGGACGGCACCCGTCGCGACGGTCTGCACCCCCAGGTCGGCAGCGATCTCAGCGAGGCGGTCGTTGTGGGCGCTGTCGAGCGGCCCGCCGTGGTCGACCAGTTCGACGTACACGTCGTCGCGGCCGAACCGGTCGATCAGCCCGCGCAGGGCCTCGGCCGCGGCATCCGGCCCGCCTTCGGTGAGACCGCGCCGGACGGAGCCCTTGCGGCACCCGGTGAGCACGAGGCACCGGCCCACGACCTCCTCGGTGATCTCGTCCAGGTCGTAGACCGGCCTCCCCTTCTCCGCCCGCTGCCCCGGAGGCGGCTCGTGGTCGTGGCCCCGCAGCTGGCCGGACGTGATGGCACGGCACAGGCTCGTGTATCCGCCTGCGCCCTTCGCGAGCAGCAGCAGGTGTTCCCCGCCCGGGTCGGCGGCCCCGGCCGGGGGTTCGGAAAGGCCGAGGCTCAGCTCCGCCCCGAACACGGTGCGCATGCCGACTTCCTTGGCCGCTTCGGCGAAGCGCGCGGCGCCGTACAGGCCGTCGTGGTCGGTGAGCGCGATGGCGTCGAGTTCCAGCCGCGCGGCCTCCTCGACCAGGTTCTCCGGATCACTGGTGCCGTCGAGGAAGCTGAAGTTCGAGTGGCAGTGCAGTTCGGCGTACGGCACACGGCCCGCGGCTCCGGTGTCGTCGTGGCCTGGCGGGGGCAGGTTCGCGGGCTTGGCGTACTTGTCCCGTCTGCGCCCCCACGCCGGGCTGTCGTTCCCGTCGCCGGGCTGGTCCTGCCGGCCGTCGGTGCCGCCGGGCAGTGGACCGCGTCCCGAAAGGGTGCGTTCCAGGTTCCGCCACGGGACGGGCGGGTTGTTCCACCCCATGATTCAGTTCCACCCCATGGCTCATTCGCCTTCCGGGGACCGTCTCGGTTCGGGAATCAGCTGCCGCAGCAGGGTCGCCGAATCCAGCAGGGCCGCCGGGTCCCGATATTCCTCGCCGGGCCAGGGATCGGCGGCACCCCGCAGCGACTCGTCGTACATCAGTCGTACACCCCTTCCACAGTCCATTTCGGATTCCCTTGCTCCTGCCACCGCAACAGCACGGCGACCGGCTGCGAACCACTGCCGGATTCGAGGACGACCTGCAGCCGGACACAGCGGCCCCGGTCACCGGGCACCCACCAGCGCGCCGTGACCGGCCACGGACCCGCCCAGTTCTGCACTCGGCGCGACCTGCCGTCGCCGAACGCGACGGTCCACGGCCATGCAGTGAGCCGGTGCCGGTCGGTGACGTCGAGCTGCCGCCCGTCCTCCCCCGCGACCACGGCGGGACACGGCGCCTCGAACACGGTCGCCGGCGAGGGGCTCGGCAGCCGCTGCGGCCACGGCGCGTCGTGACCGTCCGCCGGGGTGCGGCGGTCTCCCCACGGCACGAGCCGTACCTGCTC
This sequence comes from Prauserella sediminis, assembly GCF_014195435.1. Classification (NCBI taxonomy): domain Bacteria; kingdom Bacillati; phylum Actinomycetota; class Actinomycetes; order Pseudonocardiales; family Pseudonocardiaceae; genus Prauserella; species Prauserella sediminis. The sequence goes on from NZ_JACIBS010000001.1 coordinate 1,065,055, forward strand.
GGCGGGGCCGCGGCCGCCGTCGAACACGGCGGTGCAGACTCCCTCGGGACCGATCAGTCCCTGGACGTGCACCAGCGCCCGGGCCGCCTTGTCCGCTTCCGGCGTGTGCTCGGCGCCGGAGCCGCCCGCCCACAGGCCCAACTGCAGCGCGCTGCCCTCGACCGTCTCCTCCGGTTCGAGCCGCAGCACGGTCACCCCGGACGTCGGCGTGTCCCCTCGGCCGCGGGTCAGCCAGCCCTCGAACTGCCACCGCACCCGGTCCGCGATGCCGTCCGGGGTGAGCGGTTCGCCGCAGCGCCAGCTGCGGCCGAGCTCCTCCCCGTGTTCGGTGGTGGCGTGGATACCCAGCCTGGTGCAGGCGAGGCCACGGGCCGCCAGCCCCGCGTGGAAGCGGCTCGCCAAGGTGCGGGCCAGGAACGCGGCGGCATCGACCCGTTCCAGCGGCGGGTCACAGGTTTCCGTCACGGCGAGATCGGGCGCCGGGCGGCGCCTGCCGGGAGGTCGTTCGTCCCGGCCGCTCGCCAGTCGGTGCGCCAGCACCCCGTCGGCCCCGAACCGAGCGAGTACGTCCCGTTCCGCCAGCTGCGCGAACGCACCGAGCGTGCGGATTCCCAGGCGCCGCAACAGATCCACCAGATCCCGGCGGCCGCTGCCCGGCTGGTCGAGTTCCTGCACTCCGAGCGGGGCCAGGAACTCCGCGGCCGCACCCGCGGGCACCGGCCGTGCACGGTGCGCGGCCAAGGTCGCGGCGAACAGCCCTTCGGAGACGCCGACCTGGCATTCGGCCCCCGTCCGCGCCGACACGTGGTCGACGAGCCGTTCCAGCAGCGTGCGTTCGCCGCCGAAATAGCGGGCCGCCCCCGCGACCGGCACGGCCACCACACCGGGGCGCACCACCTCCACCCCGACGATCAGCTCCTCGGTCGCCGTCGCCACGGTCTCGAAGAGCCGGGCGTCACGGTCGGCATCGTCGGCGAACACGGCCAGTTCGGGGCACCGGGCCTGGGCCTCGCGGCGCCGCATGCCGCGCCGGATCCCGGCCGCACGCGCCACCGCCGAACACGCCACGACCCGGTTCGCAGCCAGTACCGCGGCGGGTTCCGCCGCGGAGATACCCGACTCCGCAGCAGCTGCCACCACCGGCCAGTCCGGGCACCACAACACCAACAACCGCGGCGGCGATGACTGCCGGCGCTGCGACTGCCGGCGCTGCGACTGCTGGCGCTGTGGTCGCCGGTGCTGTGGTTGCCGGTGCTCCGAGGTCGGACTCTCCGGGAAGGTCCTCATCCTGCGCGCACCTCCCTCAGTGGCTGTGTTCCGGCGGGTTCGGCCCGCGCGATCGTTCCGTCCGGCCCCGGCAGCAGCAGGGGAACTCGTTTCGTCCGCGCAGCACCCCGCCTGCCCGCCGCCTCGACGAGGACCTCACGCTGTGCGAGATACCCGTAGCCGTCGTCCACTCCGGACCAGTTCGCCGCCGCGCAGCGCAGTTCGACTTCCGTACCCGGCCACGAACCGGCCGTCAGCAGCACCGCACCGCGGTTCCTCGCCCGCGCCGACAGTCGCCGGGCGAGGTTCGGATCCCGGGTCCCGACCGCTCCATCCGCGGGAACGACCACCAGGTCGATCCCGTCCAGCAGGGCCGCTGTCACCTGGGGAAGATCCGCGCCGGGACGGGGAATCAGCGCGAGCCGGTGCACCTCCACCCCGAGTTCCCGCGCCGCGAGCACACCGAGTTCCGGCATCCCCACGACCGCCGCCCACGATCCGCGGGTGGTCGCCTCAGCCAGGAACGCCAGCAGCAACGACGTCGACCCGCTGACCGAGACCGTGCTGCCACGGCGCAAGCCGCCCCACGGCACCAGCTCCGCCAGCGCGGAAGCCACGGGAAGCACCCTGTCGCCGGCACCCGCCACCCCGGCGCCCGTTGCTCCGGACCCCGTTGTCCCTGAACCTGTTGCCCCTGCGGCGAATTCCGTATCCGCGCCACCGTCGATCGCCCCGCTGCGCCCACGGCCGGGACCGCGGCCCGTGGGCGCAGCCACCTCGGACTCCGGCGGCTCCGCATCGGACACCGACCGCGTAGCCGCCGCGAAATCTCCCGCCGTGCCCACACCGGGCAACGACGCCAGCCTGGCCACGGTGTCGGCGACACTCCCACCGCCCGCGGGCACCGATCCCCCTGGCAACCGCGACTCCTCCGCAGCCCCGTCCGCCGCAGCCCCCGCAGCCCCGTCCCCCGTGCCCGCAGCAGGGTCGTCCACAGCAGGTGTGCCGATCGCGGCAGGCGCCGAGACGGACATCGTGCTCACCCCCTCACGCCCGGAGACCCGCCCGTACGACCGCGGGGACGTACGCGCCGACGGCCTCGGGCCCGTCTACCCCCGGACCACCTGACTAGAACTCTTGTTCGACAACCGCTATAGAACACGAGTTCGAAGAACGTGTCAAGCAGGCCCTGTCACGGCGCTTCCGGCGCGCCTCCGACCGTGCTGGCGACCCGCAGGTCGGGTACAAAACACCGTGGGCACCGTCGGTGTCGTCACGGTTTCGGGGCAGGATGGATAGATGGGCGAGCGAACGGCACGGGTGTTCTCGTGGATCGCTGCGGCCGCCACCGACGGTGAAGGCGACGGCCGCATCTCGGTGGCGGCGTTGTGCCGTGCCGCCCACCTGCGATTGGGTGTCGACGGGGCGAGCGTGACGGCGATGAGCGGGAACGGCACGCACACCCCGGTGGCCGCCTCGGGCGAGCTGGCCGCCGAGCTGGAGGAACTACAGGTCACCCTCGGCGAGGGCCCGTGCCTCGCGGCGTTCAGGTTCGCCGCTCCGATGTTGGTGCCGGACCTGGCCGAGGCCACGGCCCGCTGGCCCGGGTTCGCCGGGGCCGCCAGGCAGCGCGGCGTCGGTGCGGTGTTCGCGTTCCCGCTGCACGCCGGCACGATCCAGCTGGGCGTATTCGAACTTCACCGCGCCGCCGCGGGACCACTGCCGACCGAAGCCCTCGGAGACGCGTTGATCTTCGCCGACCTCGCGTTGCAACTGCTGCTCGACGACGCGTCCGGCACGGTCCGGCCGCTCGACCGTCATCCGATCGACGACACCTCTCGCGGCCGGAACGCGGTACATCAGGCGACCGGCATGATCGCCGTGCAGCTGGGGGTCGACATGGCCGAGGCACTGTCGCGGCTGCGAGCCCACGCCTTCACCGGGGACACCCCGCTGAGCGAGGTCGCCGCCGACGTGGTGGCCCGCCGACTACGGTTCCGACCCGAGGTCGAACCGGACGAGACGCTGTAGGTCCGCAGGCGCAGGGCAACCCGGATGTGCCAGGCAGAGTTAGGCCGTAAGGTGAAGGGAATGGCAATGCGGGAACAACGAGTGGCCGACACGTTCGTGGAGCTGGCGGATACCTTGGTCGCCGGCTTCGACGCGGTCGAGTTCCTGCACACGTTGACCGAACGGTGTGTGGAGCTGCTCGACGCCGACACGGCGGGTCTGCTGCTCGCCGACGAGCGCGGCTCGCTGCGGCTGGTCGCCGCGTCCACCGGCCAGACCCAACTCCTGGAGCTGTTCCAGTTGCAGGAGGAAGAGGGCCCGTGCCTGGAGTGCTACCACAGCGGCCAGGTCGTGACCCTGCCAGACGTCAGCCAGGTGGCGGGGCGCTGGCCCCGGTTCTCGGCGATGGCGACCGAGCTGGGGTTCGCGGGGGTGCACGCCATCCCGATGCAGCTCCGAACGCAGATCATCGGCACCCTGAACCTGTTCCGGATGCATCCGAACGGGCTCGACGAGACCGACGCGAAGCTGGGCAAGGCACTGGTCGACGTGGCCACCATCGGCCTGCTCTCCGAACGGGCGGTACGCCACCAGGAGATGGTCACCGAACAGCTGCAGACCGCGCTGAACAGCCGCGTGACCATCGAACAGGCCAAAGGGGTCCTCGCCGAACGCAATTCCGTGGACCCCGACCAGGCGTTCACCGCGATGCGCCGCCACGCTCGCAGTCACAACCGGCGCCTGGGCGAGGTGGCCGGCGAGATCATCGCGGGCACGGTCAACATCACCGACGCTCTCGCCGAAGCCCGGAGCGGAAACCCCAACCGCCCTTAGCCCCACAACCCGACCAGCCCGGCGGCCTCCCGCCCCGGCACGCAGTGGCGGGAATCGCGCTCATATCGTAGAGCGGCCATTTCTGTTAGATTCGCCTAGGGTGCGCAGAACAGCCATCGCGTGGCTGCACCTGCCACCTCACCACCTCACCACCCCGGACCCCGGTGGTATCGCACCTCCCCGAAGGGTTCCGGCATGTGTGCTTCATTTCCATTCACCCAGCGTGCCTGTAGCCGTTCACCGCACCCGTCCCGATCCGGTGCCGGTGAGGCCGCGGGTGATTCGTTGCTGCGATGGGACATTCGTTCCCACGGTCGCCTCGTGGTGGCGACCGTCGACGGGGAACTCGACCTCGCCACCGCGCCCTCGCTCGCCGACGGGCTCTCACCGGGCGTCACGGCGGGCAATCACGTTGTCCTCGACGTCGCACGATTGACCTTCTGCGGAGCCGCCGGGCTGAACTTGTTCGTGACGCTGCACCATCACGCCGAGCTCACGGGCGGCTCGCTGCGGCTGGCAGGCCCGACCGCCGCGTTGCGTCGGGTGCTCGTCCAGGTCGGACTGGACGACGTCCTGTTGACGGCGCCGGACGTCACCAGCGCCACCACTTTGGCGGGAGGCAGGCGGAATCCCGCTAGCCTCGGGGCCTCGATGCGAGCGCACTCGCGTGGCGGGCCAACCAGGTGACGGCCCATTCGAGCGGACCCCGGCCCACGAACCGCCGCCACGCCATGGCGAACGCGACGGCGACGGCGACCTGCACGAGATAGCCGCTGACGGCGCCGAACCGGTCGAGCGGGGAGTTCAGGAACACGATGTGCGCCGAGTACACCGTCAGCGTGAGCGCACCGACGGCTGTCAGCGGAGCGACCAGGATGCGGGCGACGGCGGTCAGCCTCGAGGCGTTCGTGAGCAACAGCAGCGCGCCGAGCAGTGCCGCCGCGAATCCGGTGGTGTGCAGCAGGTCCAGGGGCGTGCTCGAGTGGCGCGCGTCGACGGCCAGCCACCACCAGCTCGTCGTGGGGGTCGTGCCCGGCTCGCCGAACTGCAGCGCGCCCTCGACGACGGCACGCCCGTCGACGGCGACGAGACGGTCGAAACCGCCGAGCGGACCGAGCAACAGCCCGGACAGGGCGGAGGCCGCCGCGGCGAGTGCGGCCCCTCCCGCGAGCAACCACGCATCGACGGTCGTCGACGACAGCCGGAGCCTGCCGATGGCGAGCCCGGCGCAGAGGTAGGTCACCCAGGGCAGTGCGGGGTAAACGCCGGTGACCGCGAGCTCGGACAGCATGCCGAGCGGGTCGTCGAGCAGGTAGCCGTACGAGGGGTTGGCGAAGCGTGGTTCGGGCAGCGCGTCCCGGAACAGGTGGCTGAGCACGGGAACGAGCAACGCCACCGCGGCGCCCGTGATCACCAACAGCCGCGTGCTCAGGAACACGAGCGGGATCGCGAGCAGGAACAGGACGGCGTAGAACGGCAGGATCACCGCGGCGATGTCGCTGTCGGTGTAGCCGAGCGCAAGGCCCAGCACACCGACCGCGAGCGCACGTGCGGCCAGCGACGCCGTGACCGGCCGCCACCGCGCCCGCGGGACCTGCTCGCGGCGCGTGGTGAAGGCGATGCCGACGCCCGCCAGCACGGCGAAGGTCGCAGCCGACCGGCCGGACACGATCGAGTACCACCAGGTCGGGTCGCCGTCGCTGCCCACGATGTACAACGCGTGCACGGCCATCATGCCCAACACGGCGATGCCCCTGGTCGCGTCGACACCGATCAGCCGCGACGTCGCCGACGCCGTGGGAGCGGATCTCGTTTTGGTGCGCATCGACGGTGTCACCTCTGGTCGAGCGTGAGGGCCGTGCAGCGAACCCCGCCGCCGCCCTTGGCCAGTTCGGTGGTCGACAGCTCGACGACGTGCAATCCGCGCGACCGGAGTTCGGCGGCGAGACGCGGCGCGCTGCGGGTCATCGTGACCGTGTCGCCGTCGCTGATGAGGTTGAGCGCGAAGTGCTCGGCCTCGCCGCGCGAGACCTCGATGAGGTCGAGCCCCAGGTTCTCGATGCGGTCGCGGCTCGGGCGGTCCAGCGCCTCGGGACACCAGGCGAGGGTGTGCGGATTGCCGATGACCGCGACGGCCAGGTCGAGGTCGTACCAGCGCCGGTCGACCGTGTGCAGCGGCACGACGTCGTAGCCGAGGCTCCGCCGCAGGAACTCGTGCATCCGCGGGTCCGTCCGCCATCCGGAGCCGGCGAGCAGGATGTCACCGCACGGCAGCGCGTCACCCTGGCCGCTGAACGCGTACGGCGCTTCGATCACCTCGAAGCCGCGCCGGTCGAGCCAGCGGCGGTAGTGCTCGACCTCGTCGGCACGGGCCGCGGGCGGACGCCCCAGCACGGCACGTCCGCGACGCACGAGTGCCGCGTTGGCGGTGAACACCATGTCGGGGCAGCCCGGCGCCGAGGACATCCGCTCCACCGTGCGGCCCGCGCTGCGGTGCGCCTCGACGATCGCGTCGTGCTCGGCGACCGCGACGCCGGAATCCGGCTGGTTCGCCGTGCTCATGTACGGGTTGATCTCGTAGTCGATGCGGAAGTGCTCGGCATCCGACACCAGCAGATGTGTGTTCACCATGGTCACCAACCTCCTCCGACCGGTTCCCGGCTCAGTAGCGCCTCGACGAGTTCGTCCGCCAGGTCCGTGGCCGTCCCGCCCGGCCAGGTCAGCCCGGCGCCGGCGTACCAGTCGGACGTGGCCTCGGGGTGCGGGCCGACGACGGCGACCCGGCCCGCGCCGAAATCCGTGGCCAGGGCCGCGATCTGCCGGTTCGGATAGCGCGCGAGGATCGTCAGTCCCCGGTGCCCGCCGTCGGCGTTGGCGGGATCGAGCTGGAACACCGGCCCGTCCTGGAAGAACACGGCGCGCGTGCGGTGTCCCCACTGCACGTCGACGATCGCGTCCCCCGAGGTCGTCACGGTGGCTCCGGGGGTGGCGATGTACTGGTCGGTGTCGCCGGGCAGCAGCGCGAACCCCGGGGTGGCACCCGCGAGATAGCCGCCGAGGCAGAACCCGATGTAGTGCCCGCCCGAGCCGACGTAGGCGCGGATCCGATCGCGGTGCTTCTTCATCACGCGGTATCCGTGCCGCAGGCTCCCGCCGCCCGGCTGGGCGTACACCGTCGCCGCGGCCAACACGTCGTCCCGCAGTGACAGCCCTTCGCGAGGACCGACGTAGCGGACGTCGAAGCCGTGCCGGTTGCGGGACAGCACCTCGGCGACGGCTTCGGCGCAACCTGCCGGCCTGCTCGCGGGCCCGCGGTACACAAGGGCGAGGGGACGCACGGTCATCATGACTCCTTTACCGGCAACGGATCGCCCTGAGCGGGGATCCCGATCCACCGGGTGCGCCGCGTGAGCTGCTCACCCTTCATCACCAGGGACAGCGGTCCGAGCGTCGCCCCGTCCTCGACGGTGGCGTCGTAGAGCACGACAGACCGTTCGCCGACACTCGCGTCGGCGCCGATCCGCACGTGCGACATCTTCATGACCCGGTCCTCGAACAGGTGCGTCTGCAGCGACGCGCCGCGGCCCACGGTGGCACTGCGGCCGACGTGCACGAGGTCGAACTCGGTCAGATAGGTGGTGCCGATCCAGGCGCCCCAGCCGATCCGTGCGCCGAGCAACCGCAACGCCAGTGGCAGCCACGGGGTTCCGGTCAGCACGCCGAGCAGGGCGGGCACGGCGGCCGCCTCGTACAGCCCGGTGACGAGTTCGGTGCGGCGCACGAAACGGCCCCACAACGGCTCGCGCCGCGGACGGTAACGGCCGACGACGAGCCACTTCGCCAGCACGACGACCAGCAGCACCGCCACGGAACCGGCCGCGAACAGCAGCGGGGCGAGCAGCACCGTGACCGCTGTGCTCGTCGCGCCCGCGAGCTCGGACAGGCTCAGCAGCACCAGGTACAGCGAGACCGCGAGGATCGACGCGGGTGCGGTGATCCGCACGAGTTCGATCGCCAGTCGCTCGGCGATACGCCGCTTCGGGGGCCGGAACGTCTCGTGTTCGGAGTAGTCACCGCTGTCCTGCCGCCGTGGCAGGTTCATCGCCGGTGCGCCCAGCCACGACGAGCCCGCGGGCACACCGGAGGGCGGCGGGACGGTCAGCACGCCGACCAGCGATCCGGCGCCCGTGTGAGTGCCTGTGGGAAGGAACGCGGCGTTGCCGACGAACGACCGCTGCCCCACCTCGGTCGGTGCGAACGTCAGGTAACCCCGGTGGAACGTGGCCGCCCCGACCGTGGCCATGTCGGCCACGAAACTCTCGTCCCGCAGGACCAGCAGCTCCGGATCGGTGTGCGCGATGGTGGACACCTCGGCCCCGCGGCCGATCCGTGCGCCGAGCGCACGCAGCCACGGCACCGTGTACAGCGTCGAGTACAGCGAGTTGGTCAGGGTCAGGCTCATCTCGAACAGCGAGTCGGCCATCCATTTGCGGATCCCCAGCGACGACCGTGCCGGATGCGTCCCCAGCGGGATGCGCGGCAGCACGATCGGGCGCAGCAACGCCACGAGTACGCACACGGTCACCACGAACACCGGCCCGCTGAGCGCCGCCGCGATCAGACCGGCGACGATCCCACCGAGCAGCAGTGCGGTCCAGACCATGACGATCGCGGGGATCACCATGGCGACCATGGTCAGTTCGAGCACCGCGAGGGCGGCCGCGGTGCGGGCCAGGGCCCAGCGGCTCCACGCGGGCACCGGCGCCAGCTTCCCGATCGCCGAGGCCGGGTCGGGCTCGGTCACGGGCCTGGCCGGTGAACCGCCCCACCACCGGCCTTCCGGCACGTGCTGGTTCCTGGTCAGCACCGTGTGCTCGGCGACCCCGCCGTGGTCACGCACTCGCGTCCCCGGCTCGAGGACCGTCGAAGCGCCGACGAACGCGCCCTCGCCCACGGTGACGGGGGCGACGACGACCCATTCGTGCTCGACGATCCAGGGCCGCAGGGCCGCGCCGTAACCGACGGCGGCGTCATCGGCGACCGACACCATGGCGGGCAGTGACAGGGCGGCGCTGCCCACGTGGGTACGGCGTCCGATCCGGGCACCGAGCAGCCGCAGGTACGGCCCCATCAATGCGGAGCCACTGAGCACCGGCAGCGGCGCGAGCGTCAACGTCACGTCCAACGCCCACAGCCGCAGGTACGTCGTCCCCCACAACCGGTAGCGGCCCGGTCTGATGCCGATCGACAGCAGCCGCACCAGCAGTGGCGGCAGTGCCCAGCGCACGGTCACGTACGCCGCGAGGGCGGCCAGTGCGAGTGGGCCGAGCGCGCCGGACACGGCCACCGCGCCGCCGAAGGACGCGTAGACCAGCGCCACCGGCAGTGCCCCCAGTGCGATCAGCACGAGCACGAACGCCGCCTGAGCGATACCGGCGGGGATCCGCAGCAGGCCGGCGCCTCGCCGGTTCCCGCGGCGCGCCGGTCCCGGTCCCGCCGCCACGGCGGCCACCGACGTTCCCGGCGCATGCGGAGTGCCGAGGTGATGTGCGAGCGCGCGGATCGACGGGTGCGTGTAGAGGTCGCGCACCGCGGGACCGTCCCCGATGCCGCGGTGCCGCAGCAGCGACACGGTGCGTGCGGCGAGCAGCGAGTGTCCGCCGAGGTCGGTGAAGAAATCCGCGTCCGTCGACAGCTGTTCAGCGGGGATACCCAGTGTTTCGGCCCACACCGCCGCGACCTGCCGTTCGAGGTCGGTGGCCGGCGCCGTGATCGCATGCCCTCCGGCTCGCAGCCGGTTACCGCTGGGAGCGGGCAGTTTGGATCGGTCGACCTTGCCGCTCGGCATCGTGGGAAGCGTGTCCAGCACGTCCAGTGACGCCGGAACCATGTAGTCGGGCAGTCGGTTCTGCAGCGCGTGCCGCAGCCGTGCCGCCAGTTCCGGCGACATACCCGGCTGTGAGCCGTTGCTCGGCTGTGAACCATTACTCGGCGGCGAACCGTTGCTCGGCTGTGAACTACGGCCCGGGCGCGAATCCCTGTGCCCCTGGAAACCGTTGTGCTCTCGCGAACCGTTGTGTCCCCGCGAGCCGGTGCTTCCCCGCGAGCCATTGTGTCTCCGCGAGCCATTGTGTCCCGAGCTCTTGTGCCCCTGCGAACCGTTGTTCCCGCGGACACTGTTGTTCCCGCGGACGCCGTTGTTCCCGCGGACGCCGTTGCTGCCTTGGACACCGTTGTCCCGTCGCAACGTCACGTAGGCGGCGAGTTCGGACGTTCCGTTGGGCGACAGTGCCACGGCGGCGGCCGCCACCTCGGAGTCCTCCAGCAGCAGGCTTTCGATCTCGCCGAGGTCTACCCGGTGTCCGCGGACCTTCGCCTCGGCGTCGGCGCGGCCGAGGTAGGCGATCTCGCCGCCCTCTGTGACCCTTCCCAGATCTCCCGTGCGGTAGAGGCGATCGCCGCCGGAGAGCGGTGTCGTGCTGACGAAGCGATCGGCCGTCCGCTCGGGCATTCCCACGTATCCGACGGCAACCCCGGGACCGCCGATGCAGATCTCACCGACCTCGCCGCGCGGCACCTCCTGCAGGTCCTCGTCCAGCAGCACCACGCTGTAGGTGGGCAGCGGGTGGCCGATCGTCACCTCCCGGCCTGGTTCCAGTGCGCTCCACAGCGCCGTGACCGTGGTCTCGGTCGGGCCGTAGGTGTTCAGCATGCGCCGCTGCGGTGTGCTCCACCGCTCGACCAGCTCCGCGGGGCAGGTCTCCCCGCCGACCAGCACGATCCGCAGGCTCGGCAGCTCCCGCTGGATCGTGGCCAGCAGCGTGGGGACGCAGTACAGCATCGTCACGCCCGCCTCGTCGAGGAAGTCGGCCAGTTCCTCGCCGAACCGGCCCGCGTCGGTGGGGCCGACCACGAGCGTCGCCCCGACGGCCCAGGTCGGCCAGATCTCCTCGATCGAGAAGTCGAACGCGAGCGTCATCCCCTGATACACCCGATCGGCTTCCCGCACGTCGTAGATGTCGGGCACCACGGAGAGGAAGTTGCAGATGCTCGGCTGCGCGATCTCCACTCCCTTCGGCCGCCCGCTGGAACCGGACGTGTACATGACGTACGCCGCCGCATCGGCACCGGAATCGGCAGCGATACGGGATCCGGGCAGCGAGTCGAGCCCATTGCCGGCGCGATCGATCTCGAGCACGGGGCGCCCGGGCAGCGAGAACGTGGCCGCCAGTGCGGCCGAGGTGATCAGCAGTCCGAGTTCGGCGTCGTCGGCGATGTAGGCCACCCGCTCCGGCGGTGCCGCCGGGTCGATCGGCACGAAGGCCGCACCCGCCTTCAGCACGCCGAGCACGCTCTCGTAGGCGTCGGCCGAGCGATCGAGCCACACCCCGACCCTGCTGCCCGGCCTGACGCCCCGCTCGCGCAGGCGGTGCGCCAACTGATTGGCGCGGACGTCGAGTTCGCCGTAGGTCACCTCGACCGGCCCGTCGACGACGGCCACCCGGTCCGGCGCCCGATCGACGGTCGCCTCGAAGAACCGGTGCAGCCGCGGCCACACCGTGTCGGCTGCGCCGCGCTGGACCGGAAATACCTTCCCGTCCGAACGCGCTCTCCGGTCGACGGGAACACCCGCAGTTGTATCGGACACGACTAGTGACCCCTTTGCTTGCGAAAATGGCAGCGAGACGATCCGGTTCGACCACGGCACAATCGAAGAGGTGATCGAATTGATGGAATTCCCCATATACAGGAACTGCTGTCACGAAGTGGTATTTTCAGGATTGATCTTCGGCCCAGTAGGAAGCTCTCGTGCGCATGGTGTCGTCGCTTACGCGGTGCACGTTACCGATACCAGGGAGGATCTTCCGGATGTGACAACCCCGGCTACTCACCGGAAACCACGGAAGCGATACATCCAGGCGGAAACAAACAAGGTCGCCGCCCGGTGTGCATAAAACCGCCATGACACCACGGGAAGGACCACAAGGACGGAATTCTCCGCACCGAAAGCAGATCTCTCCAGCGGGCGCGCCACACCAACGCCACACAATTGCGTCGGTCATTTTTCATCTACGGCAGAAGACGCATCGAACGGACGTCTGAATACCCGGTCACGACCGGACCGGCGCTTCCGACGGCGGGATCGGCCACAGCAGACCGTGCCCGGACCGCCGCATACCGAGGTGTGTCACGCCCGCCCTCGGCCGCACCGAATCACCCGCACAGGGGACCAAACCGGCCGCCCGACACTCCGGGACTTCGGGACTCCGACACTCGGCGTCGCCTGGCGCCCGCGCGGCCGGGCCGAAAACACCTCCGCCCCGGTGCCGACACGCGGCACCGGGGCGGAGGAAAAGGATCAGTGAGCGAAGTGGCGCGTGCCCGTGAGATACAGCGTGACGCCCGCGGCCTCGGCCGCAGCGATGACCTCGGCATCCCGCACCGACCCACCGGGCTGCACGACCGCGCGCACGCCGGCGTCCAGCAGCACCTGCAGGCCGTCGGGGAACGGGAAGAACGCATCCGACGCGGCGACCGAACCCTGCGCCCGCTCCCCTGCGCGCTGCACCGCCAACCGCGACGAGTCGACCCGGTTGACCTGTCCCATGCCGACACCGACGGTCGCACGGTCGTGGGCCAGCAGGATCGCGTTCGACTTCACCGCCCGGATCGCCCGCCACGCGAACCTCAGGTCTGCGAGGGTGCGTTCGTCCGCGGGCGTACCGGTCGCGAGGGTCCAGTCGGCAGGATCGTCACCCTCGGCGTCGATCCGGTCCGCGCTCTGCATCAACATGCCGCCCGAGATGGGCCGCAACTCCACCGGGCTCGCCTCCGGGGCCGGCAGCGTCAGCAGGCGGACGTTCTTCTTACGGGTCAGCACCTCGAGGGCGTCGTCGTCGAACGCCGGGGCGAGCACGACCTCGGTGAACACGTCCGCGATCTGTTCGGCCATCGCGAGCGACACCGGACGGTTCGCCGCGATCACCCCGCCGAACGCTGACACCGGGTCGCACGCGTGCGCGTTGCGGTGCGCCTCGGCGATGTCGTCACCCAGCGCGATGCCGCACGGGTTGGCGTGCTTGATGATCGCCACGGCGGGTTCGTCGAAATCGGCCGCGGCGCGGCGGGCGGCATCGGTGTCGACGTAATTGTTGTACGACATGGCCTTGCCGTGCAGCTGCTCGGCATGGGCGATGCCGGGTTCACCGGCGCGGCGGTACATCGCGGCCGTCTGGTGCGGGTTCTCGCCGTACCGAAGCACGTCGCCGCGCTCCCACGTGGCCCCCACGAAGTCGGCGTAACCGGAATCGTCCGCCTGCGCGTACGAGCTCGCGAACCACGACGCCACCGCCGTGTCGTACGACGCGGTGTGGGCGTACGCCCGCGCGGCCAGCCGCTTGCGCTCCGCCAGCGTGAACCCGCCCGCGCGCACGCGCTCGAGCACCCACTCGTAGTTCGACGGGTCGACGACGACACCCACACTGCCGTGGTTCTTCGCCGCAGCGCGCACCATCGCGGGGCCGCCGATGTCGATGTTCTCGACGCAGTCCTCCGGGCTCGCACCCGAGGCGACCGTCTGCTCGAACGGGTACAGGTTCACCACGAGCAGGTCGAACGGCGCGATGTCCAGCGATTCCAGCTGCGACTCGTGTTCGGCGCTGGTCCGGTCGGCCAGCAGGCCCGCGTGGACCCGCGGATGCAGCGTCTTGACCCGGCCGTCGAACGACTCGGGGAACCCGGTGACCTCCTCGACCTTCGTCACCGGCACGCCCGCGTCGGCCAGCACCCGCGCCGTGCCGCCCGTCGACACGATCTCCACCCCGGCGGCATGCAGACCGGTGCCGAGTTCGAGCAGGCCCGCCTTGTCCGACACCCCGATCAGCGCACGCCGAATCCGGCGCTGTCCGGCTCCAGGAGTCTGCTCGCTCACGACAACCTCACCTTTCGTCCGTCCACCGTGCACCCCGCACGGGCCAGCTTCGCGATCACCTCCACGAGCAGGCGACGCTCGGTCACCTTGATGCGCTCGTGCAGGCTCGACTCGTCGTCGTCGGGCTCCACGACCACCGGGTCCTGCGCGATGATCGGCCCCGTGTCGACGCCGGTGTCGACGAAATGCACCGTCGACCCCGTGACCTTGACCCCCAGTGCGAGCGCATCGGCGACCGCGTGCATGCCCGGGAACGCGGGCAGCAGCGCCGGATGCGTGTTGATGACCCGGTTCGGGAACGCTTCCAGGAATGCCGGTCCGAGCAGCTTCATGAACCCGGCCGACACCACCAGATCGGGCTCGTGCACCGACACCGCTTCGGTCAGCGCCGCGTCCCACGCGGCGCGATCGGGGTGGTCGCCGGTACGGACCGTGAACTGCGGAATCCCGGCCCGTTCGGCTCGGGTGAGCGCTTCGACATCCCCGCGATCGGTACCCACGGCCACGACGGTGGCCGGGAACGATGGCTCGGCGGTCGCATCGAGGACGGCCTGCAACAGGCTGCCGGCCCCCGAGGCGAGAACGACCAGTTTCGCCGGTGCCGGCAACTCCAACCTGGTAACCAGAACGCTTCTCCTCGCCGGTGGTGCACGACCGCGCACATCGCATGACCTGGTGACCCCACCCTAACGCCGGGGTTTCGGCCGGCTCGGCGAGGGCACGGACGAGGGGCGCCCGTCACACCTTTCGCTCTCCCCCACCGTTCGAGCCGCCCGAATCACCGGGCTGGTCCGAACCGTCCGCGTCGTCGTCGGCAGCACCATCGCCGGCAGGACCGTCGCCGGCAGCGCCGGTTCGATCACGGGCCCGGTCACGGCTACGAGCGTCGGCCCGGGGTGTCGTCGTTGTCGGCGTTGTCGGCCCGGTCGGCGTTGTCGACCCGGTCGGCGTTGTCGACCCGGTCGGCGTTGTCGGCGGCGGAGTCGTCGGGCAGGTCCAGTTCGTCGTCGAACTCGTCGGGCTCGTCGAAGTCGTCGGGCTCGGCCGGCTTGCGCCCGGCTGCCGCGTCGCCACTGTCCGCGCGGACCGCGGCACCGTCGGCACCACCCGGCTCGCCGTCGACATCCGCCTCGCCGGAGTCGTTCAGATCAGCGGAGTCGTTCAGATCAGCGGAGTCGTTCAGATCACCGGGGTCGTCCAGATCACCGGGGTCGTCGGCGCTGTCGGCGCTGTCGAGGTCTCCGGTCTCGTCGTGATCGTCGTCCGGTTCCTCGTCGGCCGGTTCCCCGGCGTCGTCGTCGGCGGTGTCGTCGTCGGCGGTGTCGTCGTCTGCGCCGTCTTCCTCGGCGTCGGCGTCGTCCTTCTCTTCCGGTTCCTCGGCATCCTCGCCGTCGGGGTTCTCGGCCTCGTCGGCATCACCCGGCTCGGCTCCCTCGGCGTCTTCGTCATCGGCGGCATCGTCATCGGCGGCGTCGGCATCCGCGTCGTCGACGTTGTCGGCGTCAGCGTCGGCATCGTCATCGGTGTCCGCCTCATCCGCGTCGCCCTCGGCGTCATCGTCGGCGGCCGCGGGGCGCGGACCCGCGAACCAGGCGACGAGGCCACCGGGGACGGCGATCCACAGGAACGCCGCGATCGACACGAACCCCAGCGGGATCCCCACTGGATCGAACGGCCCCGCCGCGAGGCGACCGCCCGCGAGGAAACCCGCGACGACGGTGCCGAAACCGACCAGCGCACCAGCGACGCCGACGGTCCGCAACCGTGCCACCGGATCGTCGTGGCACTTACGCAGCCACCAACCGACGCCCGCACCGACCGCGGCGGGCAGCAGCATCAGCACCGGCCACCACAACGCCTGCTCGTCCGGCAAAGCGCCGAGCAGCGGGAACGGAGGCACCCCGCCCCCGCTGAACGACATCGGCCCGATCTCGACACTGCCGAGCTGCAGGCCGGGCCCGGTCACGAAGCCCATCGACATGATCACCGCGTTCGGCACGTAGCCGAGCGTCACCAGCCACAGCCCGGTCGCGCTGCCCGCTCCCGGCGCCACCTCGGCGAACAGGTCCGCCACCGTCGACACCGACAGCGCCGTGGCCAGCAGCAGCGTCACCGCACCCGCGGCGACGAGCCCTGCCAGGCCCAGCGCGCCCGCTCGCAGACCTGCCACGGCGAGCGGATCGAGGTAGCGGCACGCAGCGGTCGTCAGACCACACGGCTTCGCAACACCCACGGCCACCGCGAGCCCCGACACCAGCGCGGGCACGAACCCGGCCGTCAGCACGTCGACGGTGATGAAGGCGTCCCCGGCCAGGATGCCGACCACGGCGCCCACCACGGCGTGCGTACCGGCCACGACACCGATCAGCAGCGGCGCACGGTCCGGCGTCGAACAGCCCAGCCGCCCCGCCGCGCCGGACGCCGCGCGCGCGATCAGCACGCACACCAGCAGCGTCGGCAGCAGCGGCAGCACCCCGAGTGGCGACCCGTCGATCTCCAGCGGCACCTGGTACGCGGCGAGCCAGACCGGCCCTGTCGCCGACAGCACCGCGCCGGTGGAGAAATTCGACGACGTGGCGATCGCGAGGATCAGCGTCAGCAACGCGGCCGTCGCCAGCAGACCCGTCACGATCGGGGCCAACGCGGCCATCGCCAGCGCCCGTACCCAGGTGGAACGGGATACCGGCTCGCCGTCCGCATACGCGGAACGGAAGGTCGAGGCGAGCAGGCTCATGCCCTCGACCATCGCAAACGACCCTGGGCCGCAAGGAACGCCACGCCGCGCGAGGGGATCTGACGAGAATCACGTTCGCCCGACCGGGTCTCACCCAGAAGGCGAACGCCCACGGCCGATATCCGGCCGTGGGCGTTCGTCGTGGAAAGAAATGTCGTGGAAAGAAATGCCGCGGGGTCAGCTCCCCTGCTGCGGACCCTGCTGACCGGGCTGGCCCTGCTGGCCGCCCTGCGGCTGCTGGCCGCTCTCCTGCGGCTGGAAGAACTGGCCCTGCTGCGAGGCGTAAGCCGTCGGCTGCTGGTGCGGGTTCACCGGCTGCGGCGGCTGACCCGGCTGGCCCGGCTGGCCGGGCTGGCCCGGCTGGCCCGGCTGACCGGGCTGGCCCGGCTGCTGGAACGCACCGGACTGCGGGGCCTGCTGACCGAACCCGCCCTGGCCCTGCTGGCCGAACTGACCGGGCTGCCCCATAGGCTGCGGCGACGGCTGCGGCGGCTTGATGATGTTCTCGTCGAACAGGTACGCCGCGATCGCCACCAGCGTCTGGATGATGCCGAAGATCAGGATCATGATCGCGCCGGCACCGTACGAACCCTCGCTGGCGAAGGTGATGAACAGGAACGGAAGCAGCACACCCAACGAGAACAGCGCGGGCCACGGGCCGGGCTTGTGCTCACCCGGCAGGATCGTCAGCAGTGCGGCGAGACCGCTGAGGAAGAACATCATCGGCAGCCACGCCGCATGACTCTCGTAGAAGCCGACACCCGGGCCCGGGTCGTACCCCTCCGGAGCTCCTTCCGGGACCTCGGACACCTGGAAGTTCGCGAAGCCGAGGAACAGGTTCAGCAGGCCGAGGCCCGCCGTCGCGAGGAAGAGAATCTGCGGCAGGCTGATCTTCATGCCCCCACCGCCGGGCGGCGGTGCAGACGGACCCGGGAACTGTTGTTGCGGCTGCTGCGGGCCCTGGCCGGGGAATCCACCCGTGCCGGGGCCGCCGCTCGGGAAGCTCATCCGTTGTTCTCCTGTCGTGATTCTGCTCGCGAGCACGGCCGATCGGTCTCACCTGCCGTGCCTGACCCGGGATACGCGGCCGCGCCGTGCCGACGGCCACAGCACGGACGTTAGCGCACCGACCTGAGACGTTTGCCGTTAGACGGATGATTCGCCCGACCGGTTTCACGCCCAGGCCGGCTGATCGACTCGGCCGCGTCGACAACGGCGTCGCCGCTCATGCTCCGCCCGACCGGACGCCGCGCGTCCGGTCCCCGACACACAACGAGGGACCGAGCACGAAAGTGCCCGGTCCCTCGTGGAGTCTCCGGAATACCCCGGCTCCGCACCGCCGTGTGGCCGGATCGGCCTCACGGCCTCACGGCCTCACCGGCGCTCCGGCCTGCCGCGCAGCCGTGGAGTGCGGAGCCGCGTGCGCTCACAGAGCCTTGTACAGCTCCCGCGCCAGGTCGGCAGTCTCGGTCGGCGTCTTGCCGACCTTCACGCCTGCGGCCTCGAGCGCTTCCTTCTTGGCCTGCGCCGTGCCCGCGGAGCCCGACACGATGGCGCCGGCGTGGCCCATCGTCTTGCCCTCGGGCGCGGTGAAACCGGCGACGTAGCCGACGACCGGCTTCGTGACGTTGGCCTTGATGTAATCGGCCGCGCGCTCCTCGGCGTCGCCACCGATCTCACCGATCATCACGATGACGTCGGTCTCCGGGTCGGCCTGGAACGCCTCGAGCGCGTCGATGTGCGTGGTGCCGATGATCGGGTCACCGCCGATGCCGACGCAGGTGGAGAAGCCGATGTCACGCAGCTCGTACATCATCTGGTACGTCAGCGTGCCCGACTTCGACACCAGGCCGATCTTGCCGGGGCCGGTGATGTTCGCCGGGATGATGCCCGCGTTGGACTGCGACGGCGAGATGATGCCCGGGCAGTTCGGCCCGATGATGCGGGTCTTGTTGCCCTTCGACTTGGCGTGCGCCCAGAAGTAGGCCGCGTCGTGCACCGGGATGCCCTCGGTGATGACGACGGCCAGGCCGATCTCGGCGTCGATGGCCTCGATGACCGCGTCCTTGGCGAACTTCGGCGGCACGAAGATGACGCTGACGTCGGCGCCCGTCTCCTTCATGGCCTCGCCGACGGAGCCGAACACAGTCAGCTCCTGCTCGGCGATGGTGACGGTCTGACCGGCCTTGCGAGCGTTGACACCGCCGACGATGTTCGTGCCCGCGGCGATCATCTTGGTCGCGTGCTTGGTGCCCTCGGACCCGGTGATGCCCTGGACGATGACCTTGCTGCTGGAATCGAGGAAGATCGACATGTCTCTTACGCTCCTGCCGCCAGCTCGGCGGCCTTGTCCGCCGCGTTGTCCATGGTGTCCACCTGCGTGACGAGCGGGTGGTTGGCCTCGTTGAGGATGCGGCGGCCTTCCTCGACGTTGTTGCCGTCCAGGCGCACGACGAGAGGCTTGGTCGCGTCGTCGCCCAGGATCTTCAGCGCCTCGACGATGCCGCTGGCGACCGCGTCGCAGGCGGTGATGCCGCCGAAGACGTTGACGAACACGCTCTTGACGTCCGGGTCGCCGAGGATGACGTCCAGGCCGGCGGCCATGACCTCGGCCGACGCGCCGCCGCCGATGTCGAGGAAGTTCGCCGGCTTCACGTTGCCGTGGTTCTCGCCCGCGTAGGCGACGACGTCGAGGGTCGACATGACGAGACCGGCACCGTTACCGATGATGCCGACCTGACCGTCGAGCTTGACGTAGTTGAGGTCCTTCGCCTTGGCCTTCGCCTCGAGCGGGTCCTCGGCCTCCTTGTCGACGAGCTCCTCGTGGGCCGGGTGCCGGAAGTCGGCGTTCCCGTCGAGGGTCACCTTGCCGTCGAGGGCGACGATCTTGTCCTGCGGGTCGCGCACCAGCGGGTTGATCTCGACCAGCGTGGCGTCCTCGGCCACGAAGGTCTCCCACAGCTTGACGACGACGTCCGCGGCCTCGTCCTTGACCGCCTCGGGGAACTTGCCCTGCGTGAGGATGTCGAGGGCCTTCGCCTTGTCGACACCTTCGAGCGGGTCGATCGCCACTCGCGCGAGCGCGTCGGGACGCTCCACGGCGAGCTGTTCGATCTCCACGCCGCCTTCGGCCGAGGCCATCGCGAGGAAGGTGCGGTTCGCGCGGTCGAGCAGGAACGAGAAGTAGTACTCCTCGGAGATGTCCGACGCCTCGGTCACCAACACCCGCCGCGTGATGTGACCCTTGATGTCCAGACCGAGGATGGCCTCGGCCTTCTCCTTCGCCTCCGCGGAGTTCTCGGCCAGCTTGACGCCGCCCGCCTTACCGCGGCCGCCGGTCTTCACCTGCGACTTGACGACGACCTGCCCGCCGATCTTCTCGGCCGCGGCCTGTGCTTCTTCCGGGGTGCTCGCCACGGCGCCGGGCAGTACCGGCACGCCGTGGGCGGCGAAGAGATCCTTCGCCTGATATTCGTAGAGGTCCACTACTTCAGTCTCCTGACGACACACGCCACTCTGGTTTGCAAGACATGATGGTTTTACAAACCGTGCTGCCGGACGTGAACGACCCTATCGAGCCACCCGCGACACGCCGCGGCCACCTCCGGTGAACTCGGTCACCGGACCGCCTCTGAGCTGGGGAATGTGGCGCAGATCGCCTTCGGCTGAAACCATTCAGCGCACACGTCCGCGCGGTTACCGAAGAGTAGGTCGACGTGGTGCGTCCGGCGATGCCGCGGCATTATCGTTTCCGCCTTCCGCCCTGGGCGTCCGCGTCCTCTCGCACGGGCCGTACGAGCGCCGCCGCCATGGCAGCCACCAGCACCGCAATCACCGCCGCGAACGCGAACCAAAACCCCGGTCCCGCACTCACCCCCGCGATCTCCCCGCGGCTCAGCGGGAACGACGCCGCGTGCAGTGCGAGAACCGCGCCGACGCCGCACAGCAGGCCGACCGCCGGGGCCTGCCTGCTCCGGGCCGCCAGGACGAGCGCTCCGACCGTGACGGCCGCCCCGGCGAGCAGCCCCCACGACGGCGTGCCGAAACGAGCCCACAGGCCTGCCGGCACGTAGTCGGGCGCGGTGAACACGGGCATGCCGAACCCCACGACCGTCAGGACTCCGGCGACGGCCAGCGCAGCGAGCAGTACTGCCGACATCCGGACGCCGCTGCCGTCGTCGGCGCTGCCGTCGTCGGCATCATCGAGGCCGGCGTCATCGAGGTCGTCCCGTTCCACGGCACCTGCGACCACGGACGAACACGCAGCCACGGCAGCAGCGACCATCGCCACCCACGTCCAGACCACGCCGGGACCGGAGGATGCGACACCGCCGGCCGAGCCGGTCGCGATCACCGCGGTGTCCAGGACGGCGGTGCCGGCGACGAGCACGGCGACCCACGCCACGGACAACACGGGCCGGACGAGTACCGCGATCCGCGGCACGAACATCGCAGCACCCAGCACCCCGACGACGACGCCTGCCGCCAGCAGCGACCACCGGGCCGGACTCTCCGGCGCCGCGATCGGCCCCTGCGTCTCCAGCTGCGGGGTCACGGCGCCGATCACCGCACACGCGCCCGCGGCGAGGGCGGCGGCACCCGCTCCCGCCCGCAGCCGCACGCTGCCCGGCAACCGCATCTCCGCCTCGCCGGTGTCGGGGACGTCGGCCGCGGGAATGCGCACGAGTGCTGCGACGACGAGCACCGCCAGCCCGACGAGCGCCACCACCGGGCCGGCGGCCAGGCCCACCGTGCCGATGCCGAGCGCCGCGACCACCGCGGGCACGGCCACCGCCGCTCCGCCCGCGGCCGCACCGAGGAGACCCCCGCGCATCAGGTCCGAGTCTCCCGACGACACCGCGATCGCCGCGGTCACCGGGAGCGCCGCGGCGACCAGCAGGTACCCGGCCATCGCGACGACCGGCCCTTCGAACGCGTTCTGCGCCAGCAGATACACCTCTGTCGATGTGAACGGCTGCATCACCAGGCCGATCCCGGCCACCACGGCCGCGGACACGGCGACGGCGAGCCGCCTTCCCGGATCGCCCGCGTCACCGGCGGCCACCTCGCCCGCGGCACCCGCACGGGACCGCAGGGCCAGCACGCCGGCCACCGCGGTCAGCACGTGTCCCGCGACGAGCAGCCACAGCCCCAGCGCCGCGGAATGGGCGTACAGATCCGACGGCAAGTACAGCTCGGGACGTGAGGCCCGCGACGGGTCGGCGGCGAGTTGCAGGTCCAGCACCGCCCTGCCCGGAGCCAGCGCGGCAGCGCCGGCAAGCACCCCGGCCGCCGAGACCGTGCCGCCCCGCAGGGCGAACGCCGCGGCCAGCGCGAGCGGCAGCACCGCGAGCACCACCAGGACCACCGGACCGGTGGCCAGGCCGCGTTCGCCGCCGTCGACGACGGGCACCAGGGCGCCCGCGGTCAGCGACAGAAAGGCCAGCACCGACGCCGCCAACGCCGCGGGCAGGGCCGGCGCCGCACCGCTCGCACGAAGGTCCCGCAGAACGCCCTCGTCACTCGCTTCCGGGGTCACCGCCGTACCGCCCGCCGACGCGACACCCGCCGAGACATGGCCTCGCCGCACAGGACCTTTCCGTACATCGCCTCGCCGTACAGGGCCTCGCCGTACAGGGCCTCGCCGTACAGGGCCTCGCCGTACAGGGCCTCGCCGTACAGGGCCTCGCCGTACAGCACGCGCCGCCACGAGGCCGACGGCCACACAGCGAGCACGGCATCGCCGGCGGCCACGACACCATCGGAGGTGACAGCATCACCAGAGGTCACATCCCCGGAGGCGACAGCACCGGTAGCCGCATCACCGGCTACCACCGGACCGCCGGGAACGGTGGCACCGCCTGAGGTCGTGGCACCACCGGGAACGGCATCACCGGGGACGGCCACGCCAGGGGCGGCGGCATCACTGAAGCAGCGACGCCGCGCGAAGAAGGACCGGGAAACCGTCATCGACGTCGACGCTAGCAACGGAGCGACCCGGCGGCCGATCCGACCGACGTCCCCGGCGCGCGTCCCCACTCCATCACCCTTCCGCTCGCCTTTCGTCCGCCCTCCTGGTGACGTCCTTACTACTGCGCCTCCTCGGTGGCGCAGTCCTCGGTAGTGCCCTACCTGGTGGCGCACCAGGAGGCGCCGTCCATCACGCCGCCGCAACGGCGGCCCGGAAGTGCGCCGGCCTGAACAGCATCAGCCCAGAACGGCATCGACCCGGAAGGACGGACCCCGAAAGACACCGACCCGGAACAACACCGGATCCCACGTCCGCACTCGCCCCACAACACCGGGTCCACAAACACCGGGGCCGACAACACCGGGGCCGACAGCACCGGGGCGCAGCACCGGCCCGTGGCGTCCCGCGGCCACCCTGCGCGAGCGCCGTGGGCACCGATGTCCAGACCACGGTTGCCCGGATGTAACCCAACTCACACGAGTAGACCAATTGCCGCCGTACCTTGCGTGATCGCACCCGGCGGACACCGCGCCGATCGTCCCCGTCCGGTCGATAGACACGGCGAGGCCTTGCCCCTTGCGGCGGCACTTCGTTACTGTCCCGCAGTCCCCATTACGGTCAGATCACGGACATTGCGTGGTGGTCCGCCTCCCCGAGAGGCCGGTACCGCTGCCAGGGCGATCACCCCCGAGGTCGTCCACCGGGTTCCCCCGCCCGGCGTTCGCGAACTGGCTCCCCCGAGTAACGGAAGAGGCCCCTGCCTTGGCTCGACACCGCTCTCATAGCGGCCAAGCCACCTCGCCTGCGCTTGAAGACGCGCTGGACGGAATGGATGACGACTCGTTCGTCCGTACGCGTGGCGCCCACCGGCTGCCCGCGCCGTCCTCGGCGCTGCGCGGTCGTGTGATGGTCGCGGCCGTCGCCGCCGGCGCGTTCGCCGCTGCCGCGGCGGGTCAGACCCTCCAAAACACCTCCTCCAACGAAGCTCAGTCCGGTTCCGTGGACACCAGCACGGATGTGACGCCGCTGGCGAACTCCCATGACGCGAGTGCGGCCATGGGAATGGGTGGCGACGCCCCGGTCGCCACTCCCCAGCTGCTCCAGGTGCGGGACACGGCCGACAAGGCCGCCGCCACGACCGAGGCTCAGAAGCTGAACCGGAGCGCCAAGGTCACCGACAAGCGCCTGGCCGCCGAGGCCGAGGCCCGTCGGCTCGCCGAGATCGAGGCTTCCCGCCCGAAGGTGGTCAAGCCCGCCGAGGGTGTTTTCACCTCCGGCTTCGGCGCCCGGTGGGGAACGACCCACTACGGCATCGACCTCGCCAACTCCATCGGCACCCCGATCGTCTCCGCCGTCGACGGCACGGTCATCGAGGCAGGTCCGGCCAGCGGTTTCGGCCAGTGGGTGAAGGTGCAGCGCGACGACGGCATCGTCACGGTCTACGGCCACGTCTCCAGCTTCTCGGTCCACGAGGGACAGCGGGTGAAGGCCGGCGACGAGATCGCCCTGATGGGCAACGAGGGCCAGTCGACCGGTCCGCACCTGCACTTCGAGGTCTGGAACTCCGACGACGGCGAGAAGATCGACCCGTCGACATGGCTCGCCGAGAACGGCATCCACGTCGGCTGACCGACTCCCCTCGCAACCGGCACACCCCGCCACACTCCCGAACCGGGTGACCGCGACACGCCCCGCCGCCGCGGCACACGGTGTCGCTGCAGCGCAGTCTGCCGATTCCGCACGTTCCACCGGTTCCGCACGCGCCGCCGATCCCACGGACTCGGCCGGTGCTACGTGTCCTGATGACCCCACGGGCGCTGCCGACATACCGCGTCGCCCCGACTCGGTGGCTGCTCTCGGTTCAACCCGCGCGGCGTCGCTCGACCGGCGACTCGTTCGGCAACCGGCGCAGAAAGTATCCGACGGCGACCTGCCAGACGGTGCAGAGCCTGCGGTCCTGACGGGGCCCGCACACGCGGCACCCGCCGTCCCCGGTGCGCTCGTGCAGCCGCAGGAGCAGCTGCCACGCGGCGACCAGTCGTTCGACCTCCGGAACCTGCCGGCCACACCGCGCGGACGCCCTGGCGGGTAATCCGCCGAGCACCTCGACGACCCCCGCGCGGACCGCCAGAAACCACCGCTCGGGCCCGATGTCGCCCCGCCGCGCCCGACGACCCCGATGCCGCGGGCGACCGCGGTCACGCAGTCTCCGCCGCGCGAACGCGCCGCGGACATCCGCGCACACACGCGACCGAACACTTCTCGCCAGCGTCTCACCGTTCCTCGCGCGGTCCACACCTGTCATCCCCCATCGCCGACCTGCTACGAACTCCTGTTCGAGATAGAGGTTATCGCGAGGAGGCGACAGAATCGGAACTCGACGTCAGTCATCACCCGAACAGACGATCGAATGTCGCCTTCAACAGTGGACCAGCAACGCGAAGCGGCCCCCACGGGAACCACCGCGAACCACCCGGCACCCACCAGCACGTCGAACACCCCGGCCAGCGCGCCTCACCGGCCGTATTCCGGGCCACAGCCCCGAAATACGGCCTACAGCTTCACCATCGGCACGCTGCCGATCAGCATCAACCGCACCGTGCCCGCCGTGCCGAAATCGATCGTCGCCGTCGCGCGCGGGCCCGAACCGTCGGTCGACACGACCGTGCCGAGCCCGTACTTGTCGTGATTCACGCGGTCACCGGCATCGAGTTTCAGCGCGACCGTGTCCTTCCAGTCATTCCCCGCACCCTTGAACCCGGTCGTGCGCATACCGCCGGAGGCGATCCGCGACTGGGCCGAGTCCGAACCGGTTCCCGGCCTGCCGCCCCAGGTCGTTGCGGCTCGCGGCGAACCACCACCGCCCGACGAGGGGGCCTCACGGCGCCAGTCGATCAACTCGGCGGGAATCTCGTCGAGGAACCGCGACGCGGGATTGGCCGCGGGCTGACCCCACTGCGTCCGCACGAGCGCCCGCGAGACGTACAGCCGCTCACGCGCCCGCGTGATCGCGACGTACGCAAGCCTGCGTTCCTCGGCCAGTTCCTTCGGTTCGCCGAGCGCGCGCAGATGCGGGAAGACGCCGTCCTCCCAGCCGGTGCCGAACACGACCGGGTACTCGAGGCCTTTCGCGGTGTGCACCGTCATCAGCGTGACCACGCCCGCGTCGTCGGCCTCCTCCTCGTCGTCGTCAGCGTCACCGCCGTCCGACTCGGGGATCGAATCCGCGTCGGCCACGAGCGACACCCGTTCGAGGAACGCGGGCAGCGAGCCCGGCTCCGGGACCCCCGCGTCGGGCTCCTCGTCGGCCTCCGGCTCCGGGGCGAGCGCGGCGGCCTCGGCGGCCGACTCGGTGAACTCGCGCGCGACCGTGACGAGCTCGTCGAGGTTCTCCAGCCGCGAGGCGTCCTGCGGATCGTCGGAGGCGTCCAGCTCGGCGCGGTATCCCGTGCGGTCGAGCACCGCCTCCAGGATGTCGGCGACCTCGACGCCGGAGTCGACCAGCTCGTACAGGCCGTCCAACAGCTCCACGAACGCCGTGATCGCCTTCCGCGAACGCGGGTTGAGCATCGGCACCTTGTCGGCGACCGCGTCCCGCAGCGCCGAGACGAACGAGATCCGCTCCCGCTCGGCGTGCGTGGCCACACACGCCTCGGCCCGGTCACCGATGCCGCGCTTGGGCACGTTCAGGATGCGCCGCAGGCTGACGGTGTCGTCCGGGTTCGCCAGCACCCGCAGGTACGCGAGCGCGTCGCGGACCTCCTTGCGCTCGTAGAACCGGACGCCGCCGACCACGCGGTACGGCAACCCGAGGCGGATGAAGATCTCCTCGAACACCCGAGACTGGTTGTTGGTGCGGTAGAACACGGCGACGTCGGAGTACTTCGCCACGCCCTGGTCGACCAGCTCGTCGATCTCACCCGCGACGAACGCCGCCTCGTCGTGTTCGTTGTCGGCGACGTAACCGACGACCTTCTCGCCGTCGCCCTCGGACGTCCACAGGCGCTTGTCCCTGCGGTTCGGGTTCCGCGAGATGACGGCGTTGGCCGCCGACAGGATCGTCTGCGTGGACCGGTAGTTCTGCTCGAGCAGGATGGTGCGGGCGTCCGGGAAGTCCCGTTCGAACTCCTCGATGTTGCGGATCGTCGCGCCGCGGAACGCGTAGATCGACTGGTCGGCGTCACCGACGACACACAGCTCCGCGGGTTCGACCCCGGACTCCGTCGGCTCCCTGCCGACCAGCTCACGCACCAACGTGTACTGCGCGTGGTTGGTGTCCTGGTACTCGTCGACCAGCACGTGCCGGAACCGGCGGCGGTAGTACTCGGCGACGTCGGGGAACACCTGGAACAGTTCGACCGTGCGCATGATCAGGTCGTCGAAGTCCATCGCGTTGGCCTGCGAGAGCCTGCGCTGGTACTCGACGTAGACCTCGGCGGCTCTGCGTTCGAAGTCGTTCGTCGCGTGCGAACCCGCCGACTCGGAGTCGATCAGCTCGTTCTTCAGGTTCGAGATGTGGGCGGCCAGCGCCCGCGGCTGGTACCGCTTCGAGTCGAGATCCAGGTCACGGGCCACGAGCGTGAGCAGCCTGCGCGCGTCGTCGGCGTCGTAGATGGAGAAGTTCGACGACATCTCGAGGGTCTTCGCCTCGCGCCGCAGCACCCGCACGCACATCGAGTGGAACGTCGACACCCACATCGCGCCGGACCGGCGGCCGACCAGTTCGCCGACCCGCTCCCGCATCTCGGCGGCGGCCTTGTTGGTGAACGTGATCGCCATGATCTGCCCGGGGTGCGCACTCCGGGCGGCCAGCAGGTACGCGATCCTGCGGGTGAGCACCCTGGTCTTGCCGGAGCCGGCACCGGCGACCACCAGCAAGGGCACGCCCGCGTGCTCGACGGCGGCGCGTTGCGCCGGGTTCAGGTCGCCGGTCAGATCGGCGTGGGAGCCCTGGTCCGGGGGAAGATCGAAGAGGGTGCTCATTGTGACTTCACGCTACCTCGCACCCCTGACACGGCCGGAATGTGCCATACTCGCGCCGTGGTCAACGCTACGTGCCGATTTTTCTACGGGACCCGGACTCCGGCTCCCGTGATCGCGTGCTGACCCAGCCATCACCTCAAGCCCCGGAGTCCTCGGACCCGGGGCTTTCGTCGGCTCGGGGTCCGGGTCCGGAGCCACGCCGACACGACCGGAGGGTCACATGAACGCCCAGACTCACAATGATTCGCAGGCCGCCGACGCGCAGTCGGCCGATGCGCCGGCCGCCGAGAGCGAGTCGACGATCGACGACCTGCGCCAGGAGATCGACTGGCTCGACGCCGAGATCCTGCGCCTGATCAAACGCCGTGCCGAGGTCTCCCGGACGATCGGGGCCGCGCGGATGGCCGCGGGCGGCCCGCGCATCGTCTACAACCGTGAGATGGACGTGCTCGCCCGCTATCGCGAGCTCGGCCCGGAGGGCAGGCAGCTCGCGCTCGCCCTGCTGAACCTCGGCCGCGGCAGGCTCGGGCACTGACACCGGGCCCGGCCGGGCGTCAACGCGCGGCCGGTGATCCGCCGGTGCGGTGCGGCCCGCCGACCGGCCACCCCGACCCGGTTCCGACCTACCCGCGGTAGAGGCCACACACTTCCGCCCACCGGCACGTCACCGCATTCGGGCACACTGGACACATGGAAACGATCATCAACCTGATCGCCGTCGTGGCCGCTCTCGCCAGCGTCCTCGCGGCGCTCGGTCACACGGGTTATCTGGCGCTGCTCAACAGTGCGGCGACCAAGCGAGCGGGCGGCGGGCCGATCGCCGACTACGTGCGCAGCCGCTGGCCGGTCGCGGGCGGCACGACGGTCGCGTCCCTGCTGGCGCTGCTGTTCACCGCGGGCGGCCCTTTCCTCGACGTGGTGGCGATCCTCGTCGCCGTGGGCAGCGGGGCCGTCGCGACGAAGGCGTTGCAGTCCACCCGGACCAAGTACCGCTCCGGCAACTGACGCAGTCGCTTACACAGTGAAACCAGGGTGCGCCCGGTGGAGTGATATCGGTGCACTAACGGTTCCAAGCTCCACGAACGGCGGCTGAAGCTCCTACCCTGGTTCGAGTGAGGGTTTCGAGGGGCACCGTGCGCGCTGCAAGTTGCCGCGCACGTGCATACGGCCGTGCAGTTGCGCGTGCCCCGAGCCCCGAATCCGGCGTGGCCATCCGCACCCCCGGCCGCCGCCGGCCTGTGCACAGCGAAAACCGCGGCACGACCGGCCCGGATCACGACACGATCGACCCGGGCCGGCGCACGACCACCCCGGGCGCTGCTCCGTTCGGACGAAACGGGGCGTCCCCGGCGTCAGGAGGCACGCGGGAAGGGGTCCGCACCACATGACCGCCGGCTCGCGCGACGCATTCGACTTCTTCGACCCGACCCGGACCACAACCGATCACACCTCGGGCGGAGGCCGCTCACGCGGTCGCCACGCCCGGAACGACGACCCCACCCCACCCGGCGACGACCGGGCCGAGGGGTCGATGTCGGGCACCCTGCCGTCGATCCCGGCGCAGGGAACTCCGCCCGCCGAGCCGGCCCACCCCACCGAGACCACCGCGCCGATCTCGGCCGTGCCGGCGCCGCAGGCGGGCACCGCCGAGAGCGCAGGCCCGCAAGCGGCCACGGCCGCGCACCGGTACGCACCACCGCCGAAGAGCAGCGGGTCGTACGCAGGGGCCGCGAGCGAAGGGACGCCGCACGTCGGCTCGCCCGCGCGCAGCGGGCACGCTGGCGGGCAGGTGCCCGCGCGCCGACAGCGTGTCGCGCTGTCGGAGACCCCGGCACAGGCCGCCTCCGGCACCGCATCCCGTCCCGAGCCATCCACACCCGCCACGCCCGGACCGAAACCCGGCGGGACCGACGTCAACGAAGCCGACGACGGCGCGAGCGTGCACCCCGTCGACGGGCTGGGCACGTTCGACCTGGGATCGGTGCCCGCCTCGGTCACCCCGCCGTCGACGTGGCGGAAGGCGGCGTGGTTCGCGAGCCTGTCCTCCGGTGCGGTCGTCGTGGCGCTGCTCGTGGCGGGCACGCTGCTGGTCGGCCCGGACGAGCAGTCCGCGGCGGTCGACGGCTGGCCCGACCGCAACGGCGCCGTCGCACCACTGCTGCCCGAGGAACGCGACGACCGCGGCGGCAGGCACGAACAGGGCCCGCCCGGGACGTCGTCCACCTCCGAGTCCTCGTCCACCTCGGCCGGCCCGTCCGACACCCGCCACGGCACGGAGTCGCCGGCTCCCGTGCGCGACGGCAGGCCCCAGGGCGGCGCTCCTCGACCCACGGAGTCCGCCCCGCCGGGGTCCAACCCGCCGGGGTCGAACCCGCCGAGCGGCCCACCGTCCGGGTCCGCCCCGCCGTCGGCGTCGCCGACGAAGCCGTCACCCACTCCTGCGTCCACGTCGACGTCCAACCGGGTGTACTTCGGCAGGGCGCACGACACCGAGGCCATGGCCCAGCGGTCGCAGGCGTTCTTCGATCGGGTGACCGAGGATCCGCGGGCCGCACACGAGTTGACCAGCGGTGAACTGCGCGAGCAGGGTGCCGAGGGGCTCGAGCGCACATACGCCGGCATCGCATACTTCGAGGTCGAGCACATCGCGATCGACCAGTACGAGGGCGTCTCGGACAACACCCTGCGGGTGACGTACGAGGACGGCAGCACGGCCCGGCAGACTCGCCGGCTGACGTTCGACGACTCCGAGAAGATTTCCGCCGACGGGACGTGATCACGGGAGATTCCCCACGTCGGGGCCACTTTCCTGCACATTCCGTCGCACATCCGGATGCACGTGCATGCGTTGAGCGGTCGCAAATTGCTCTAACCGAGTGATCTCGATGACCGCTCGTCGTACGGCCTCAACCCTCCACCGACACGGCCTGGTGATCGACGACGACAGCCGGTTACCTGGTTGGCAGGGGTCCGCACGAAACCGAACCACGAGACGGAGCAGACAGGGCCGAAACAGTGCACGAGCGCCGACACGCGAGCGAGGACTGCGTCGCAGTCGAGGACGTCATCGACCGGGAGATCCTGGACGACGACCTCGTCGACGACGCCTACCTTCGCGAGGCCCTCGCCGAGCCCGGCCGGTACCTGCCCCCGCCCAGCGTGCAGGCCAACCGCGAGCCCGAGCCGGTGACGGCGGACCCCGAACCGGAACACCCCGTCGCGCGCCGCGCGAAGCTGATCGCACTCATCGTGGCGACGCTGATGGTCGTCGCATCCATCATCGCCGCCGCAGTCGTCACCGGTGAGGATGACAACACCGCCGCAGGTGCCGCCGCATCGCTACCCAGAGCAGCCGCGACAGAGCCGGTATCATTCGTCTCGGTGGCACAACCTTTCTAAACGCCGCGCGTCCTTCTGGGCGGAGCGAACTACCGTGCGCGCCAGTGCCGCCTTCGTGTGCACAGCGTGAGCGGCCTAACCTGTGCTGAGTGGTCGAGACGCTCGACGGCTGCGTCTCCGGACCACACCCAGCCAGCTCGGTCGGATCGGTGTGCCTACGCTCCACCACCGGAGACACCAGCCCCCGAAGGAGGTCGCGTGAGCGACGAAGGTCGCCTGATCGCGGGCCGCTACCGTGTCTTGAGCCGGATCGGTTCCGGCGCCATGGGCGCCGTGTGGATGGCGCAGGACGAACTGCTGCACCGCACGGTCGCCATCAAGCAGCTCCTGCTCCAGTCCGGACTCGAAGAGCACGAGATCGACGACGCGCGCGCCCGCACGATGCGCGAGGCACGGATCGCGGCGCGACTCCACCACCCGAACGCCATCAGCGTCTTCGACGTCGTCACCGACGACAGCGGCCAGCCGTGCCTGGTGATGGAGTACCTCGAGTCGACGAGCCTCGCCCAGGAGCTCCAGGGCGGCCGGACCCTGGCGCCGACCGACGTCGCCCAGATCGGCGCCCAGGTGTCCGCGGCACTGAAGGCCGCGCACGCGGTCGGCATCGTCCACCGCGACATCAAGCCGGGCAACATCCTGCTCGCGCCGAACGGCATGGTGAAGCTCACCGACTTCGGCATCTCACGTGCCAAGGACGACGTCACGGTCACCAAGACCGGCATGATCGCCGGCACCCCCGCCTACCTGGCCCCCGAGGTGGCCATCGGCGGCGACCCCGGACCCGAGTCCGACATCTTCTCGCTCGGGTCGACGCTGTACGCCGCGACCGAGGGCCAGCCGCCGTTCGGCCTGTCCGAGAACACGCTCAGCCTGCTGCACGCCGTCGCGGCGGGGCAGATCAACCCGCCGCGCCAGTCCGGCCCGCTGACCAGCGTGCTCGCCGTCATGCTGCACCCCGAGACGCAGCACCGGCCCACCGCAGAGGAATGCGAGGAGCTGCTCGACGCCGTCTCCCACGGTGAGACGCCTCTCGGCGGCCCTGCCGACGAGCAGGACGATGCCGACCGCACGTCGGTGCTCGGCACCGCAGGTGCCGCGGCCGCCGGTGGCGCGATCGGCGGCGCCCTGGGTGCCGGGGTCGCAGGTGCCGCGGGCGCCGGGGAGGACCTGCCCGCGGGGCACTCCGGCACGCTCGGCTCCGGCGCGGGTGGTCACTACGACGACCACGGCGGTTACGACGACTACGCCGCGGCCGGCGGTTATCCCGAGCACGACTACCCCGAGCACGACTACGACGATCCGGCGTACCCGGCGACCGCCTACGACAGCTACGGCGACTACGACGAACGCACCCGCGTCGCGGCCGCTGCTGGCTACGGCGCCTACCCGGAAGATCCGTACGACCACGATCCCTACGACGACCCGGACGGCACGCGCGTGGCAGCCGCCGGGGGCGGTGCCGGTGTCGCAGGCGCCGGGGCGGTCGACGAGGACGACGAGAAGCCCAAGTGGAAGGTGCCCGCCCTGGTCGGCGGTCTCGTCGTGGTCGGCCTGGCCGCGTTCGCGGTGTGGCTGTTCAGCGGCCCGAGCGGCGACGACCCGGAACCCGCGGGCAACCCCGCACCGGCCACGACGTCGACGTCGCAGCCCACGAGC
Source organism: Prauserella sediminis (assembly GCF_014195435.1). Classification (NCBI taxonomy): domain Bacteria; kingdom Bacillati; phylum Actinomycetota; class Actinomycetes; order Pseudonocardiales; family Pseudonocardiaceae; genus Prauserella; species Prauserella sediminis. The sequence goes on from NZ_JACIBS010000001.1 coordinate 1,097,839, forward strand.
TCGTCGGAACCGACGACGAGTTCGCCGGAGCCGACGACGGAGGAGCCGACGTACGTCGAGCCCGAGCCGACCTACGAGGAGCCGGAGCCGACGTACGAGGAACCGACGTCCAGCTACGTCGAGCCCGAACCGACGACGGAGCCGTCGCCGGAGCCGCCGCCCTCCTCCGAGGAACCGCCGCCGACGTCGTCGGACACGCCGGGACCGTCCGACACCAACACCACGACAATGGTTCCCTGACCAGGCCCGAGGCACTGTGTGAACTACGCGGAAGGCACTGTCGTCGGTAAGCGGTACCGGCTCGACCAGCCGATCGGACGCGGTCGGGCCGGCATCGTGTGGCTGGCGTTCGACACGATGCTGCACCGGACGGTTGCGGCGAAACAGCTCTACATCGACCCGTCGCTGACCGGCGAGGCGGCCGACCACGCCCGCCGGACGGCGCTGCACGAGGCGCGCCAGGCCACGCGGGTCGTGCACGCGGGAGCGGTCGCCGTATACGACGCGGTGCGGTACGAGAGCGACGTGTGGGCGATCATGGAGTACGTGCCGTGCCGCAACATGGCCGACTTCCTCGCCGAACACGGGGAGCTGACCCCGCAACAGGCGGCGTACCTCGGTCACCGGCTGGGTGCGGCGCTGGCCACGGCCCACGCGATCGGCGTGACGCACCGGGCCGTCGAACCCGGGAACGTCCTGCTGTGCGACGACGGCGGAGTCAAACTCACCGACATCGGCCTGTCCCAGCCGCCCGCCGATCCGGCCTACCGCGCACCCGAACTGGCCAAGGGCGTCGAACCGTCACCCGCGTCGGACGGCTTCTCGCTCGGCGCGATGCTGTTCGCCGCGGTCGAGGGAGTGCCACCGTTCGGCGAGGACGGCACGGGAACACCGGTCGTGCCGCGCCGCTGCGGTGCACTGACCGGGGCGCTGTTGAAACTGCTGCGCGACGACCCCGAGCTGCGGCCCACGATGCAGGACACCGTGCAGGCGCTGCGCGCGATCACGAAGGGCCGCGAACAGGGTCTCGTGCCGCCGACGGCTCCGGCGATGCCGACGGTGCCGGTGCTGCCGCAGGTCGTCAGCGTGCCTGCACCGCCTCCACCACCCGCACCCCAGCGCACGGGTTCGATGGGCGCAGGTTCGATGGGCCCAGGTTCGATGCGCGCGGGTTCGATGGGCGCAGGGTCGATGAGCGCAGGGGCGATGCGCACGTGGCTGCTCGTCGGCGCGGCCGCCGTGCTGTTGGTGATCGTCGTCGTCCTCGTGCTCGTCCTCTGAACGTCGGCGTCACACTCGTCCGTGAGGCGGCCGGTCCCGTCCGCTGAGCCCGCAGGCCCACCCGTTGACGCCGGCCAGTCGTCGCGGAGGACCCCGCCGCCAGTACCGGTCGGGCCGCGGCGAACAACACCTCCACCTGCGAGCCGGTCAGCGCGTTAGGGACGGCTCGGGTTCGAGCACCGGCTCGGGCCTGCGCAGCGCGGCGCGGATGTGCGGCACGATCGAGAAACCCGCACCGGTCAGGCACAGCGCCCCGCCGACGACGGCCAGCAACGGCGGCACCTCCGCCAGCGCGATCCACGACAGCAGGACCACGAGCGCAGGCACGACCAACGACGACGAGCTGAGTACGCCCGCCGGGATGTTCTTCAGCGCGTAACCCCAGAAGTTGAACGCCAGCGCGGTCGGGAACAGGCCCAGGTAGACGACGGCCAGCACCGACCCGGGCGGCGCGGCCGGCAGGTCGTCGGCGAGGTCCCCGGAGAACGGGGTGCACGCCACCATCGCGCCGACGATGCCGATCAGCGTGACCGCGTACGAATCGCCGCCGGTCAGTCGCCATTTCTGCAGCAGCACGCTCCCGGCGTACAGCACCGCGGCGATCAACGACAGCACCACGCCCGCCATCGTCAGCTGGCCGGTCGTGGTGGCGAGGGTGATGACGACGATGCCGGCCATCGACACACCGATGCCGACGAACAACCGCGCGGGCAACCCCTCGCCGAGCAGCACTCCCGACGCCAGCGCGACCAGCAGCGGCGCGACGTTGACGAGCATGGCCGTGGTTCCCGCATCGATGTGGTGTTCGGCGAGGTTGAGCACGACCGTGTACACGCCGAACCAGGACACGCCCCACAGCAGGATCCAACCCCACGCCGCGGCCGTACGGGGCCACCGTGGCCGGTAGATCACCGCACCGATCGCCAACGCGACCGACGCGACGACCAGCCGCAGCAGCGCCATCGAACCGGCCGAGAAGTGCACGCCGACGCCGCGAATGACCACGAACGACGACGCCCACAACACCATGACGGCCAGCGCGGCGACCCACGGCAGTACGGCAGCTTTCCGGGACCCGAGGTGCATACCTTCAAGCTTCGCCCACCACAACTAATGAGGACAAGCGAACAGTTCTGAACCCTATTTAAGTTGAACTACATTTTCAGGGTCCCCGAGGGCACCTTCGGGCGCTCAACGCCCCAAAGCTGCCCTTGGGGACATTCAGACGAGGGCAGTGGTCCGTGGGGGGCGTTCAGACGAGGCGGCGGTCCGTGGCCCAGCGGGAGAGTTCGTAGCGGTTCGACAGCTGCGTCTTCCGCAGCACGCTCGACACGTGGGTCTCGACCGTCTTCACCGAGATGAACAGCTCCGACGCGATCTCCTTGTACGCGTAGCCACGCGCAAGGAGCCGCAGCACGTCCCGTTCCCGGGGCGTGAGCTGGTCCAGCTCGGGATCACTGATCGGTTCGGCACCCGGCCGCTCGGCGAACGCATCCAGCACGAATCCGGCCAACCGCGGCGAGAAGACCGCGTCACCGCCGGACACTCGCACGATCGCCTTCACCAGTTCCGCCGACGAGATCGTCTTCGTGACGTACCCGCGCGCACCCGCCCGGATGACCGCGATGACGTCCTCGGCCGCGTCGGACACCGACAGGGCGAGGAACACCACGTCCGGCAGCTCGCCGCGCAGCCGCCGCAGCACCTCCGCACCGCCACCGTCGGGCATGTGCACGTCGAGCAGCACCACCTGCGGCCGCATCCGCGTGATACCGGCGACGGCCTCGCCGACCGAACCCGCCTCGCCCACGACGCGGATCTCGTCGCTGATCGACTGCAGCTCCGCCTTCGCACCGGCGCGGAACAGGGCGTGGTCGTCGACGAGGAACACCGTCACGGGCCCGGGCGACTGCTGGCCCGCCAGCTCCGTGTCGCTACCGGTCTCGGCGGGGCCGTCGGTGCTGGTGTGGCCCGTGTCGTCGGTCGTCATGAGGCTGCCCCCTGTGCTGCTCGGTCGGATGCGTGCGCGGCGTGGCGGTCGTGCGCGGCGGCGGTTCCCGTGTCGCCGCCCGCGCCGCCGCTGCCGGTGTCGGTGCTGCCCGCGCCGGACGCGCGCGGCATTTCGAGCTGAATCTCGGTGCCCTCGCCGGGACTCGTGCGCACCCGGCAGGTGCCGCCGCCACGTTCCATCCTGCCCCGGATCGAGTCGGAAAGCCCGTGGCGGTCGTCGGGCACGGCGTCGGGGTCGAACCCGGAGCCGCGGTCGCGGACGAACGCCGTCACCGACGTGGGTTCCACCTCGGCGTAGACACTGACCTCGTCGACCCCGGCGTGTTTGGCAGCGTTGACGATGGCCTCGCGCGCGGCCTGCACGAGAGCGGTGAGGCCGTCGTCGAGTTCGACGTCGCCGACGACGACCTGCTGCACCGAGATGGCGAACGTGTCCTCGATCTCGCCGCACGCCGCTGCGACGGCCTGCGCGAGCGTGGCCGGCGCCGACTCCGTATCGCCCACGGCGCCGTCGGCGGGCGCGGTGCCGTCGCGGTTCCCGGAGCCGTCGCGGTTCCCGGAGCCGTCGCGGGTCGGGGTGCCGTAGCCGTTCGGACCGTAGAGCCACGCGCGCAGCTGACGTTCCTGGCCACGGGCCAGCCGGGTGACCTCGCGCGGATGGTCGGAGCGCTTCTGAATGAGCGCAAGCGTTTGCAGCACGGAATCGTGCAGGTGGGCTGCGATCTCGGCACGCTCCTCGGTGCGGATGCGCGCGCGGCGTTCATCACCGAGGTCGCGCACCAGCCGCAGCCAGAACGGCACCGTCAGCAGGGCCACGCCGATGAGGGTCGCGAGCACGGAGACGAACGCGAACTGCACCTGGGCGAGGCCGCTTCCCCGCAGCATGATCATGCCGATGCCCGCGATGACCAGCACCACGCCCGCCAGCACGCGGATCGTCGCCGACACGCCCCCGCCGCCGAACACCACGCCGGCCACGCCGGACTTCGCGCCCTTGCGCCAGCGCCGCCGCTGTGTCTCGTCGGCCTCCCGCCACACGACGGCGACACCGACGAGCACCACCGCGACGGGCAGCCCCGCCCAACCGGTGAGCACGCCGCTGAGCACCCCGCCGACGACGGACAGCCCGACGCCGAGTGCGATCAGCCCGTAGGCCTGCTGGCGCTGGCGGCCGGTCAGCTCCTCGCGGGCGGTGTCGCGCCGTTCCTGCGGCACGAACGCCCACAACAGGCCGTAGGACATCAGCCCAAGGCCGCCGAGGCCCGCGAGCACGGCGAACGCGGCCCGCACCCACAGGACCTTGACGCCGAGGTGGTCGGCCAGGCCGCCCGCGACGCCGGCGAGCGCGCGCCCGCCACGCCTGCGGTACATCTTCGGGGGTTTCTGCCACGCGTCTCCGGCGCCGGCGCCGCCGTCGCCGCCGGTCACCGGGCCGGTGGGCAGTGCACCCGTGGCCTGCGCGCCCGTGGCCTGCGGGCCGTCGGCCGACACGCGGGTGCCGGCGTCCGGCGCGTCGGCCCCACCTGTCGGCCGTGACCTCGCCGGCCGCCCGTCCGCGGCCTGTTCCTGCACGTCATCCATGGTCGCTGTCCATCGTCACAGACTTCGGGGCCGGAATCATCAGGGAAACCCCTGAAGCGCTGCCCGGAGACGGGTACCGGTCCGCGCCGAGCACGCGGGGCCTGCGGCCGTGCCGACCTCGGGGACGGTTTCAGGGTGCTCCCCGATGTGCCGGAGCCGCCGCGAAGCGCATGCTCGTTGTCATGAACAGCACGAGCGGTGCGACCCGGCACCTCGACGGGTTCGAGGCGACGGTCAAGGACTTCTGGGCGAGCAGACCCCGCCGCCCCGCGCAGGGGCGCAAGATCGCGGGTGTCGCCGCGGGGATCGGACTGCGGTACGGCATCGACCCGATCGTCATCCGCGTGGCACTGGTGGTGCTGACGTTCTTCGGCGGCGTCGGGCCTGCGGTGTACCTGCTGGGCTGGCTGTTCCTGCCCGGCGCCGACGACGAGGTGTCGCCGTTCGAGGCGCTCCTCGGCCACGGCGGTAGCGCGACGTCGAAGGTCCTGACGTTGCTGTTGTGCGCGGCGTGCTTCCCGGCGTTCGGATTGGCGTTCGGCGGCACGTGGCTGGACGGCGGCGGCCTCATCGGCCTGGCACTCGTGGTCACGGCGCTGTACCTGATGCACCGCGGCCGCGGGCACCTCAACCGGCCCGTCGCGGCCCGTGCGGGGACGTTCGCCGACCCGACGGCCCCTGAACCCGGCACCCGCGTCGACACGGCCACGGCCGACTGGGACGCCCTGGGTGCGAACCCGATGGGCTGGCATCTCGCCGACCCGTCGACACCCGTTCCCGCACCGCCGCCCGAGGAACCGGAGCGCCCACCGCAGCAACGGCCGCGGCGCCGGCGCTGCGTCTCCAAGGTCACGCTCGTGACGCTGGCGCTGGCGGTGATCACCGCGGGTGTGACGGCGAACGTCCTCGACGCGGCGTGGGGCCCCGCCGAGGTGGCCGCGGCGACGCTGGCCGTGCTCGCAGGAGGGCTGCTGGTCGGCGCGTTCACCGGAGGCGCACGCGGGCTGATCTGGTTCGCCGTGCCGACGGCAGCCGTGGCCGTGCTGACGAGCGCGTGGCCCGCGGGCGGATATCCCGGCGGCGTGGGCGAGATCATCGAGACGCCACGGACCGCGGCGCAGCTCGATCACACTTACGAACGCACCGCGGGTGCGATCGACATCGACCTGACCGAACTCGAGATGGACGAGCGGGCCACTCCTTCCGGCACGGTCCCCGTCGAGGCGCGGGTCGGCACGGGTGACATCACGTTCACCGTGCCGCGCGACGCGGACGTGACCTACGACTGCACGGCCCACACCGGGTCGGCGATGTGTCTGGGAAAGTCGCAGAGCGGCGTGAGCAATCAGAGTCTGGTCGGACGCGACAACGGTGACGACGGTACCGGCGGACCACGGTTCCGCCTGGTGCTCGAGACCGGTGTCGGCAACGTGGAGGTGCGGCGCGATGGCTGAGCAGAACCCGTTCGAGCACCCGACCGACTCGGCTGCCACCGGCACGTCCCCCAGGCGGCGGTTCGATCCGCTGTCCCTCGTCGCCGGATTGGCGGCACTCGGCGGCACCGGGTACGTGTTCCTCGACGGACCGGCGTGGATCGGGCACGTCGACCCGCGCTGGCTCATCGCCGGTATCGCGGTGCTCATCGGCGTGGGCATGCTGGCGGCATCACTGCGCAAGGACCGCTGACGCCTCCCGTCCGGTTGCCTCCCGTCCGGCGCGGAGCGCTCACGCGGCGGCGCCGAACCAGCGCGTGAGCCGCTCCCGCAGGGCGGCGGGACTGCCGCCCGCCCACACGATGTGCCCGTCCGGGCGCAACAGCACCGCAGGCGGAACGCCACACGCATCGCCGGCGGCGGCGTCGCCGTCGGCTGCTGTGTCGGCAGCGGCTCCGTCTGCTGCGGCATCTCGGAGCACGGCATCTCGGAGCACGGTGTCGCCTGCCCGATCGCGTCCGGCGGCGCCCACCCCGGCGGGCTCGGCTCCCCCGGGCTCGACTCCTGGCACACCCGCTCCTGCCGCCCCCGCTCCTGCCGCATCGACCGCGGCGAGCTCGGCGACGTGGTCGACCCGGTCGGCCCACCCTTCGATCGACAACTCTCCCCGCGGGTCGAGCAGCAGTCCCCGCCCCGCGCGGGTGCGCTCGTAGAGCCTGGCGCCGGCCAACGGCACGTCCCGCATCCGCAGGCCCAGCAGGTCGGCGCGTTCCCCGTCGCCCGCGTCGCCGACGTCGTAGCGCACCGCGGTGGCGACGATCTTCTCGGTCAACCGCCGGTTCACCTCGTCGATCTCAATCAACTCAGCGACGAGCCTGCGCACCGCCTGCGACCGCGCGTCGGTCGCCATCAACACCGTCTGGGCTCGCGTGTTGTCGAGCACGTCGGCTGCCACCGGGCGCCGCTCCGACTCGTAGCTGTCGAGCAACCCCTCCGGCGCCCACCCCGCCACCTCGGCGGCGAGTTTCCAGCCGAGGTTGAACGCGTCCTGGATGCCGAGGTTGAGCCCCTGCCCGCCGAGTGGCGGGTGGACGTGCGCCGCGTCGCCCGCCAGCAGGACACGGCCGACGCGGTAGCGCTCCGCGAGCCGCGTGGCGTCGCCGAACCGCGACAGCCACCGCGGTGAATGCACCCCGAAGTCGGTACCCGCGACGGCGACGAGGCGGCTGGCGAGCTCGTCGAGAGTCGGCGGTGTGCGACCGGCTGAGACACCGGCCGCGGGCACGGTGACGCGGTGGACGCCGTCGCCGATCGGGCCGATTCCGAACCGCAGCTGTGTCCCGCGCACCTCGGTCACCACGGCCGCCAGCTCCTCGGGCGGGGCCGTCACTTCGACCTCCCCCAGCAGGTTCTCCGTCCGCGTCGGTTCACCGGGGAAGCCGACGCCGAGCAGTTTCCGCACGGTGCTGCGGCCCCCGTCGCAGCCGACGGCGTAGCGGCCGCGCTCGGTCGTCCCGTCGGTCAGCTCCACCGTCACGCCGCCCGCATCCTGCGCGAGGCCGGTCACCTCGTGGCCGCGGCGGATCTCCGCACCCGCCGCTGCGGCGTGCCGTTCGAGCAGCAGGTCGACGACGGGTTGCGGCACTCCGAGGATGTAGGGATGCGTCGTGTCGATGTCGGGCACCGGCCCGGGGATCGCCGCGAACTGACCACCCAGCGGACTCCGCCTGCCACGCTCGAGCAACGGCTCCAGGAGCCCGCGCTGATCCAGCACCTCGATGCTGCGCACATGGAGCCCGAGCGATCGCACCACCGGCGACGGCTCCGGGTCCCGTTCCAACACCAGCACCGACACCTCGTGCAGGCGCAGTTCGGCGGCCAGCATCGCCGCGGTCGGCCCACCGCCGACGACGATCACGTCGTACATGGAAGTCCCCCTGAACAATTGCCGGAAATCGGATTCCCGGCCGGATTCGACGAGACGCAAGTCTGCGCCGCACACCGGGGATTGCCGCAAGCCCAGGGATGCGCTATACCGTGAACATGGCGGGAAACCCGCCTTTCTCGGCTCTCCCGCTTCCCGCCGCCGCCGGACGCCGGCCCTGCATGCCGCCGATTTCCGGCCACCATCGGGTTTCCAGCCGCACCGGTTCCAGCCGCACCGGTTCCGGCGGCGTCGGTGCCGACTGCCCCGGTTCTCCGCGGCACTGATTCCGGCGGTCCTGGACCCGGCTACATCGATTCCGGCTACCCCGGTTCTCGACTACTACCCCGGTTCCCGGCTACACCGCCGCCGAACCACAGGACCCGAAGGGCCCGCCAACGCGAAAAACGCCGTGGCCGGCCGGAAACATCTCCGACCTGCCACGGCGTGAACGGATCGCCGACTCGGCGGTTCCTAGGTGACGATCTGCGCGACGATCAACCCGATGCCGATGACGACACCGGCGACCGTGCCGAGCGCCAGCAGCTTGTGCTGCGTCTCGCGGGACTTGCGCAGTTCGCCCTCGGATCGGGTCGAGACGATGAAGTGCCCGCCGTCGGACGGCTTGCCGATGACCAGCGGGCCGATCTTGTCGTGCACCTCACCGAGGACGTACAAGCGGCGCCCCGGGCGGACGATCCACTCCTTGTACTTGTAGCCGATCGTCCGGTTGCCGCCGCCGAAACTGGGCAACCGGATGCCGAACAGTTCGAAGCTGTCGCGGCCGCCGTCGGCCGGTTCGAACCGGTCGACGACCTGTTCGGGGCTGTCGGGGCGTTCGCCGCTCGGGTCGACACCGATGGTGCGGCCCGCCTCGTCGATCACGGCGAAGCCCGCGTTGGACGAGTGGTCGGTCATCTTCTCGGTACGCCTGCGCGTGCGGCGGTCACCGTCGCGGTATTCGACGTGCTCGTACTCGCGCTCGACGGTGTAGCGATACCAGACGCATTCCTGCTTCGACAGTTCCGCCGTCAGCACACCCTCCGGCCGCGGATGCGCCGCACCGACGACCTCGGCGACCTTGCGGAACGACCCCTTCGCACCGAGCTCGTCGGAGACCTTGCGTTCCGCTTCGAGGTCCGGGATCGACAGCGTCTCCGTGCCGATCATCGCGTGCAGCTCGCGTTTGGTGTGCTGCATGAAGAAGAAGGCGGCGACACCCGCCACGATCAGAATCGCGCCTGCGATCCACACGTCCGCTACCCCCGGTTCGTTTCGCGCGTCATTCCCATTCGATCGTGCCCGGCGGCTTGCTCGTCACGTCCAGCACGACCCTGTTGACCTCGGCGACCTCGTTGGTGATGCGCGTCGAGATGCGCTCGAGCACGTCGTAGGGTAGCCGAGTCCAATCGGCTGTCATGGCGTCTTCGCTGGAAACGGGACGCAGCACGACGGGGTGGCCGTAGGTGCGGCCGTCGCCCTGTACGCCGACGCTGCGCACGTCGGCCAGCAGCACCACGGGGCACTGCCAGATGTCGCGGTCCAGTCCGGCGGCCGACAGTTCTTCGCGCGCGATGGCGTCGGCGGCACGCAGCGTGTCCAGCCGGTCGCCGGTGACCTCGCCGATGATGCGGATCCCCAGTCCCGGCCCGGGGAACGGCTGGCGCTGCACGATCGTCTCCGGCAGGCCGAGTTCGAGGCCGACGCGGCGCACCTCGTCCTTGAACAGCAGCCGCAGCGGTTCGACGAGCGTGAACTGCAGGTCCTCGGGCAGGCCGCCGACGTTGTGGTGGCTCTTGATGTTCGACGCACCGGTGCCGCCGCCGGATTCGACGACGTCCGGATACAGCGTGCCCTGGACGAGGTACTCGGCGTCGCCCTTCTCCTTCAGGTCACGCGCGGCACGTTCGAAGACGCGGATGAACTCGCGCCCGATGATCTTGCGCTTCTCCTCCGGGTCGCTGACTCCGGCGAGCGCGGTGAGGAACTGGTCACGCGCGTCGACGGTCACGAGGTTGACGCCCGTCGCGGCGACGAAGTCGCGTTCCACCTGCGTGCGTTCGCCCGACCGCAGCAGGCCGTGGTCGACGAACACACACGTGAGCCGGTCCCCGATCGCGCGCTGCACGAGCGCGCCCGCGACGGCCGAGTCGACACCGCCGGACAGGGCGCAGATCGCGTGCCCGTCGTCACCGATCTCGGCCCGGATCCGCGCAACCTGGTCATCCACAATGGACGATGTGGTCCACTGTGGACGAATGCGGGCGATCTCGTGCAGGAACCGACGCAGCACCTCCTGGCCGTGCGGCGAATGCGCCACCTCCGGGTGGTACTGCACCCCCGCGAAGCCGCGGCCGACGTTCTCGAACCCGGCCACCGGCGCACCCTCGCTGCTGGCCGTGACCTCGAAGCCCTCGGGCGCCTTCGTCACACAGTCACCGTGACTCATCCACACCGGATGCCGCGTAGGCAGTTCCTCGTGCAGCCGCCCACCGGAGACGTCGACCTCGGTGCGGCCGAACTCGCGCGTGCCCGTGTGCTCGACCGTGCCGCCCAGCGCCTGCGCCATCACCTGGAAGCCGTAGCAGATGCCGAACACCGGCACGCCCGCGTCGAACAGCGCCGGATCGATACTCGGCGCATCGCCGGCGTACACGCTCGACGGGCCGCCGGACAGGATGATCGCCGACGGATTGCGGTCGAGCATCTCCGCCGCTGTCGCCGTGTGCGGCACGACCTCCGAGTACACCTGCGCCTCCCGCACCCGGCGTGCGATGAGCTGGGCGTACTGCGCCCCGTAGTCCACGACGAGGACCGGGCCCTCGGTGGCGGCGGCCGGACCGGCGGACGTGTTCTCGGGCACGAGCAGGACCTCCTCGCTGCGACATTCGGCTGGCTTCCATCGTCGCAGGTGAGCCGACGACCGTTGCCGCCAGGTGGGCAGCTTCGCCCGGGTGGCACGGCGGGCGTTCGGCGTGGGTGAGCGGGCACACATAGGGTGCGGCCATGAACACAGCAGGCTCGCCGGATTTCGACTTCGATCCCGATGCCGACGACCACGACGAGGCGTACACCCCTCGTCCGCGCGAGGCCTGGATCGCCGGGCGCGCGGAGCAAAGCCCGGACACGACACCCGTCACGCACCCCGCCGACGACACCGAGGTGGCCACCGTCGCCACGCCCTCGCCGGAGCAGATCGCACGCGCCGTCGCCGCGGCGGTGCAACTCGGCCGCATCGACGACGAGGAGCTGCGCACGGGTGCACTGCAGATCGCCGCGGGTGAACTCGAAGCCCGCCACGAAGAGCTGTCGGAACTGATCACCGCGGAGAGCGGCATTCCGCTGCGCTGGGCACAGCAGGAGGTGCACGACGCCGTCGCGGTGCTGCAGTACGCGGCGCGGCATCCGCTGCCCCGCGACGGCAGGGTGAGCAGCAACGGCGGGGTGACGACATTGATCCGCGAGATTCCGCGCGGACCGGTGCTCGGCGTCGTGTCACCGGAGGCGCCGTTGCGCAGCGCGGCCCACGCCGTGGCGGCCGCGTTCGCGGTCGGCTCACCGGTGGTCGTCGCGGCGGGCACGGCGACGCCGCTGTCGGCATTGGCACTCGGCGAGGCGCTGGGCGAGGTCGGCATGCCGGAGGGGGCATTCTCGATCCTCCCCGGCGCCGAGCCGGCGGACGGCGACCTGGTCCGGTTGGAGACAGCCGCTCCGTCGCGGGGCGCGGCCGTGGTCGTGACCGACCTCGCCGGCACCGCCGACCATGCCGAGATCGCCGAGCGCATCGCCGTCGCCGCCACCCGACAGGGCGGGATGCGACCGGAGGCGGTGCGACGGGCCGTCGTGTCCTCGGCGGTCGCCGACGCACTGCTGCCCGCGCTGACGTCGGCCGTCGAAGCCCAGCCCACCGGCAACGCCTACGACACGTCCGTCTCGGTGAGCCCGCTGCCCGCCGACGTGACCGAGCAGACCGCAGCATGGCTGACCGACACCGTGGCCGCAGGCGCGACCGTGCTGGCGGGCGGCACCTCGGGAGAACCGACGCTGGTCACCGGTACCGAGAACGAACCGGCGGGCGGGCCGGTGTTGGCCGTGACGGTCGCCGACGAGCCCGAGGAGGCACTCGCCGCGGTCTCCGCACCGGGAGCGGCCGCACCGGCGGTGGGACTGTTCACCGGCGACACCGCACTCGCGATGCGTGCGCAGGCCCAGCTGGACGCCGCACGCGTGGTCGTCGGCGACGTTCCCGACTACGACCCGGCCACGGTCCGCATCACCATGCACGCGATCACCACGCCCCAGCTGACGACCCTGACCTGACGCCACCCCGCGTGTCCGTGTTGCGGATCCCGGGCCCGTGTTGCGCTCCCCGGGCCCCCGAGGGCGCAGCACGGGCCCCCGGAGGGCGCAACACGGCGTCACAGGTGCAGGACACGCGTGCCTGGGTGCAGGACACGCGTGCCTGGGTGCAGGACACGCGGCCGGCGGGGGCTACGCCGGGGTGATCGGGAGGCGGAGGGCACCGGGGGCTTCGGCGGGAACGGCCGGGCGACGAGGAGCGACCGGGTCGATCCGGCGGTACGGCTCGCCCTGCGGCGGGCGCGGATCCGCCTCGCCGGCGTTCGGCCAGAACGAGAACGCCCGCTCCGCCTGTGCCGTGATCGTCAGCGACGGGTTCACGCCCAGGTTGGCCGTGATCGCCGAGCCGTCCACGACGTGCAGGTTCGGATAGCCGAAAACCCGGTGGTACGGGTCGATGACGCCCTCCTCGGCGTTCGTGCCGATCGGGGCACCGCCGATGAAGTGGGCGGTCAGCGGGATGTCGAAGATCTCGCCCCACGTGCCGCCCGCGACACCGTCGATGTGTTCCGCCGTGCGCTGCGTGGCCTCGTACCCGGCCGGGATGAACGTCGGGTTCGGCCGGCCGTGCCCCTGCTTCGAGGTGTACCTGCGCCGCCCGAACAGACCCCGCTTGGTGAACGTCGTGATCGAGTTGTCGAGGCTCTGCATGACGAGCAGGATCACCGTCCGCTCGCTCCACTTGTAGCCGTTGAGCATCTTCATGCTCTTGAGCGGGTGCTTGATCATGTACTTGGCCAGCTGCTTCCACCGCGGCTCGGCGAGGCTGCCGTCGGTGGCGATCGTCTGCAGCAGGCTCATCGCGTTGCTGCCCTTGCCGTAGCGCACCGGCTCGACGTGGGTGTCCTCGTCGGGGTGGATCGACGACGTGATCGCGACGCCCCGGCTGTAGTCCCGCTCCGGATCGACGTCGGTGCGTGCGGCGCCGAGGATCGCCTCGGAGTTGGTGCGCGTCAGCTCGCCGAACCGGTTCGACAGCCGCGGCAACGTGCCGTTGTCGCGCATCGCGTGCAGCAGCTTCTGCGTACCCCACGTGCCCGCAGCCATGACGACGTGGCCCGCCGTGACGGTCGTGGTGAACTTCTTCGACGTCGTGCCCGTCTTGCGCAGGTCGACCTCGAACGCCCCTCCCCCGCCGGCTACGCCCTCATTGGCGGGGGTGCCCCCATTTCCACGGGGCCGCACGGCCGTGACCGTCGTCATCGGCACGACATGCGCCCCGCCCTGTTCGGCCAGGTACAGGTAGTTCTTGACCAGCGTGTTCTTGGCGCCCACGCGGCAGCCGGTCATGCAGGACCCGCATTCGGTGCAGCCCGTGCGCGCCGGGCCGGCACCGCCGAAGTACGGGTCGGCGACGTCCTCGCCCGGTTCGCCGAAGTACACGCCCACCGGTGTCGCGTGATACGTATCGGAGACGCCCAGATCCGCGGCCACCTTCTGCATGACCTCGTCGGACGGGGTGACCGTCGGGTTGACGTTCACGCCGAGCATGCGGCTGGCCTGGTCGTAGAACGGCGCGAGCTCGGACTCCCAGTCGGTGATGTGCGACCACTGCGGATCCCGGTAGAACGGCGCGAGCGGCCGGTACAGGGTGTTCGCGTACACCAGCGACCCACCGCCGACCCCCGACCCGGCGAGGATCATGCAGTCGCGCAGCAGGTGAACCCGCTGGATGCCGTAACACCCGAGCTGCGGAGCCCACAGGTAGTTGCGCAGATCCCACGACGTCTTGGCGAAATCCTCGTCGGTGAACCGCTTACCCGCTTCGATGACGCCGACGCGGTAGCCCTTCTCGGTCAGCCGCAGCGCCGCGACGCTGCCGCCGAACCCGGAGCCGACGACCAGTACGTCGTAGTCGAGGTCAGTCCTGCCATCCCCAGCGATGGTGTTACGCGAAGTCACACAAAAACTGTAACCAGCCGGGCAACTTCTGACCAGAGGTAAGTTACCGCCGGGTCAATTCGCATCGTCACATCGCGTGACGTTCCGCGAACACGATGCCGCCGACGCAACGAGAGTGCGCATGCCCCAAGGGCACAGTGGTCGCGCGTATCGGGGACAGCCGTGCGGAGCGTGACCGATGAGGCGGCGACGAGAGGCGGGGCACCACGAATCTCCCTCCGTTCCGACGCGACAGCACCGAGTCGGCGGTCCGGTAACGAGGGGAACATTCGGGGCTCCCGGCCGCCTCCCGTCTCCACCCAGACGGACGCGCTCCGCGCGGCAGTACTCGAGCTATGCCCCCAAGGTGCCCTTGGGGGCGCCGGCCGACCGGTGGCTCGCTCAGTGACGGACGGTCAGCCCGACGCGCTGGAACTCCTTGAGGTCGGAGTAGCCCGTCTTGGCCAGTGCCCGCCGGAGCGCGCCGAACAGGTTCACCGTGCCGCTCGGGTCCTGCGACGGCCCGTGCAGCAGCGTGCGCAGGTCCACCCCGGTGTGCTCGACGGAGCCGGCCGGGGCCACCCGCGACCGCGGCAGCGACGGGTGCGCCGCTGCCGACGTCCAGTACAGCCCGCGGCCCGGTGCCTCGCTCGCCGCGGCCAGTGGCGCACCGAGCATGACGGCGTCCGCTCCGCACGCGACGGCCTTGGCGATGTCGCCCGAGTGGCGGACCCCGCCGTCGGCGAGCACGTGGACGTAACGGCCGCCGGTCTCGTCCAGGTAGTCGCGGCGCGCGGCCGCGGCGTCGATCAACGCGGTGGCCATCGGGACGCCGATGCCGAGCACCTGATCCGTGCTGGTGATGCCGGGCGCAGCGCCGTGGCCGACGATGACGCCCGCCGCACCGGTGCGCATCAGGTGCATCGCCGTGCGGTAGTCGCTGACCCCACCCGCGACGACCGGCACGTCGAGGTCGGCGATGAAGTCCTTGAGGTTCAGCGGGTCGGTGTCACTCTCCCCGTTGTCCTCCCCCACGTGCTCGGCCGACACGATCGTGCCCTGCACGATGAGGATCTCCACGCCCGCGGACAGCAGGTGCGGAGTGAGCTCGGCGGCGTGCTGGGGGCTCACCCGCGCCGCCACGGTGACGCCCGAGTCCCGCACGGTGCGCACCGCTTCGGTGATCAGGTCGTGCCGGACGGGGGCGGAGTGCAGTTCCTGCAGCCGCTGCACCACCTCGGACGGGGCCGCACCGTCCTTCGCGGCCTCGGCGACCCTGGCGAGCGCGCTGTCGGCGTCGGCGTGCCGCGCCCACAAGCCCTCGGCGTTCAGCGCGGCGAGTCCGCCGAGCCTGCCGATCTCGATGGCCGTGTGCGGCGAGACCACCGCATCCGTGGGGTGCGTCACGAGCGGCAGGTCGAACCGGTAGGCGTCGATCTGCCAGCCGGTCGACACCACCTTCGACGACCGCGTCCGCCGCGACGGCACGATGTCGATGTCGTCGAAGTCGTACGACCGCCGGGCGGTCCGTCCCATGCCGATCTCGACCAGATCCCGCACGTGTAGTCCTCTCTCGCTTCCCGGATTCCGCCGCATCTGCGACGTTCCCCGCTGTCGGGCGGGAACGTGCGGATGCGGCGGCTCAGCCGTGGTTTCGTCGGCGCGTCAGCGCGTCGTGTAGTTCGGCGATTCCACGGTCATCGTCACATCGTGCGGGTGGCTCTCCTTGAGCCCGGCCGCGGTGATCCGCACCAGCTGCGCCCGCTGCATCGCAGGGATCGTCTGCGCTCCCGCATAGCCCATGCCGGATCGCAGCCCGCCCACGAGCTGGTGGACGACGCCGGACAACGGCCCGCGGAACGGGATGCGCCCTTCGATGCCCTCGGGCACCAGCTTGTCCTCGGACAGCACGTCGTCCTGGGCGTAGCGGTCCTTCGAGTACGACCGCGCACCGCCGCGCGAGCTCATCGCGCCGAGCGAACCCATGCCGCGGTAGGTCTTGAACTGTTTGCCGCCGACGAGCACGACCTCACCGGGCGCCTCGGCGGTGCCCGCGAGCAGGCTGCCCAGCATCACGGCCGACGCCCCGGACGCGATGGCCTTCGAGATGTCACCCGAGTACTGGATGCCGCCGTCGCCGATCACCGGCACGCCCGCGGGCCGGCACGCCTTGTCGGCCTCGTGGATCGCCGAGATCTGCGGCATGCCCACGCCGGCGACGACCCGGGTGGTGCAGATCGAGCCGGGGCCGACGCCGACCTTCACGCCGTCGACGCCCGCGTCGACGAGCGCCTGCGCACCCGCGCGCGTGGCGACGTTGCCGCCGACCACGTCGACCGCGTCGCCGAGCTCCTTCTTCAACGTCGCCACCGTGTCGACCACGCCCCTCGAGTGGCCGTGCGCGGTGTCCACGACGAGCACGTCGACGCCCGCGTCGGCGAGCGCCATCGCGCGCTGGTGCCCGTCGGCACCGACGCCGACCGCGGCGCCGACGATCAGCCGCCCGTCGTCGTCCTTGCTGGCGTCCGGGTACTGCTCGGTCTTGACGAAGTCCTTCACCGTGATCAGCCCGCGCAGCTTGCCCGCGCCGTCGACGATCGGCAGCTTCTCGATCTTGTGCTTACGCAGCAGGCCGAGCGCCGCCTCCGCGGTGACGCCGACCTGGGCGGTCACCAGCGGTGCGGGCGTCATGACCTCGCGCACCTGCTTGGAGTGGTCCAGCTCGAACCGCATGTCGCGGTTGGTGATGATGCCCACGAGCTGGCCGGACGCGTCGGTGACGGGCACACCGGAGATGCGGAACCGGGCGCACAGCGCGTCGACCTCGGCGAGCGTGTCGTCGGGCGAGCACGTCACCGGATCGGTCACCATGCCCGCCTCGGAGCGCTTGACGATCTCGACGGCCTGCGCCTGCTCGTCGATCGGCAGGTTGCGCTGCAGCACGCCCATACCGCCCTGGCGTGCCATCGCGATGGCCATCCGCGCCTCGGTGACGGTGTCCATCGCCGCCGACAGCAGCGGGATGCGCAGCGACACGTTGCGGGACACGCGGGTCGACGTGTCGACGAAGCTCGGCACGATGTCCGACTCGGCGGGCAACAACAGCACGTCGTCGAAGGTCAGCCCGAGAAGCGCGAACTTGTCCGCCATCACGGCGGCGTCATCGGCACCACCGGGCACGGCGGCACTGGAGTCGGAGTCGGTGAACTCGCTCGGCATAGGGCGGCGGACCTTCCTCGATGCATGGGGGATGCGGGTGGCTGCACGGGGCGAAACGCCTCGTAATCGATGGTAGCTGGACGGATGGGGGTACCTTCCCGGTACCGTGCAGCCCGTGCCGCACGACGTGTTGCCCCCAGACCCATTCGCCGACGACCCCGACGACCCGGCAAAGGAGATCGCCGAACTCGACGAGCAGTCCGGTGAGCCGATCTCCGAGGAGGAGCGCACCGAACTCCTCTCGGACCTCGCCGACCTGGCCGTTTACCAGGCACTTCTCGAGCCGCGCGGGGTGCGCGGAATCGTGGTGGACTGCGGTGAGTGCGACCTGCCGCACTACCACGACTGGCATCTGCTCCGCGCCAGTCTCGAGCAGCTGCTCGCCGACGGCCGCATGCGTCCCCACGAGCCGGCGTTCGATCCGGACCCCGCCGACTATGTGACGTGGGACTACTGCCGCGGCTTCGCCGACGGCATCACCACGACGGAGAGCGCCTACTGAGCCGCCGCTCCCGCCTGCCGACCGTCCACTGACCTGCGACGGGACGGCCACCGGGTGCGGCGCGACTCCGCGGTACGCCGCGACGGAGCGAGCCGGACCGGCCCGTACCCGGGTGCGCCCGCGACGCTTCTCACACCTGTTCGCGTGTAGCGAACACGAGTGGACGATCCCGGACACGTGCGGTCGGCGACTCGTACCTCTCGCGGTCGGCGGTGGTCCGGGGCACCGCGACCACATCATCGCGGCCGGATGGCTGCGGCCACATCACCGCGACCGGCCGACGGCGACCGGGTGCTCACTACCGGCCTCGAGCGCGGATGACCGCGGGCGCGGGTGGAACAGGGCACCGGCCGGAACGGCCACGATCGGGACGAACACGGCCGGAACACGAAAACGCCCCCGAGGTCACGTTGTGGACCTCGGGGGCGTTCCGGTGTCGCAGTCGTCTCAGTTGAAGCAGTCGTCTCAGTTGGAGCTGCCGGACAGGGCGGGCGACACGTATGACCCGCTGTCGCTGCCGCCCGACGAGCGATCCGGCTCGTCGCTCGTCTCCGTGGACGGAGGCGGAGTCTCCGAGCTCGGGGTGCTCGAGGTGGTGTCGTCCGGCTCACTGGTCGTCGAGTCGTCCGGGTCCGTCGGCGTGGTGTCGGTCGGGTCGTCCGGCCCGGGCTGCGGGTGGGACCCGGTCGGCGACGACGAGTCCGGCGACGAGGGGTCCCGCGAGGTCGAACTCGACGACGAACCGTCGGTCGACGATTCCGGCACAGGCCGTTCACCCTCGTCCGGGTGCCCCTGCAGCCGTTGCATCAGCTGCATGTGCCGCGCCTTGAGCTGCGCGGCCTCCTCGGTGGCGGTGACGTTCTTCAGGTCCTGCTCGGCCTGGGAAAGCGCGGAGCGGGCCTCGTCGTACCGGTCCGAAGCGAGCGCGAGCCGCGCATCGTCCATCGACGAGCGCACCGACGCGGCCGCCTCGACCGATCGGGCATGGTCGGTGTAGAGCACCTTGCTCAGGCCCCACAGGGTGTCGCCGGGCTGGGCGTCGCGTGCGGCGAGAGCCGTGCCCGTGAACCCGATGGCCAGCACCGCGGCGGCCGCCGCGACCGGCACCATGAACCGCCGCTTGTGGCCGCGGCCCGCGTGCCGCTTCGCCAGCGAGGCGGTCCTGATCTCCGTGGCGGCGGTGTCGGCGTCGATCAGCTCGGGGATGCGTTCACTGTCGATGTCCCTTCGCCACGCGAGCAGCAGTGCGCCCAGCTCGGCGTCGCCCATTTCGTCGGCGACCTTCGCGTCGGGCCCGCCGAGCGCGTCGAGCAGCGCGTCGTCGGCCTGCACAGCCGTCAGGTCCGCGGCGGCCGTGGCGAGTTCGGCACCGTCGGTGCCGTTCACCGGCTCCCCGGTCTCGGAGTCCCCTGCCTCGAAGTCCCCGGTGTCGGTGAGCTGGGTGTCGGCGGGCTCGGCCGCCCACGCGGGCGTGATGGTGACCACCCCGGCGAGGTCGTCACCGTCGGCGGCGTCGCCTGCCTCGGTGTCGCTTGCCTCGGTGTCGCTTGCCTCGGTGTCGCTTGCCTCGGTGTCGCTTGCCTCGGTGTCGCTTGCCTCGACGTCGGTCGTCTCGGTGTCGCCTGTCTCGGCGCCATCAGCCTCAGCGCCCTCGGCCTCGGCAGCGTCGGTTCCGGCTTCGGAGTGGTCTGCAGCGTCCTGGTCTGCAGCGTCCTGGTCTGCAGCGTCCTGGACCGTCGCGGCCTCGTCCGTCGCCGGGTCGGACGCCGTGTCGTCCGCGCCACCGGCGGTGTCGCCGGCCGCAGCGGTGTCACCGGCCGCGGCCGGGTCGGCAGCGGTGCCGGCGATGTTGGTCTCGGCGTACTCGACCGCTCCGGCGTCGGCGGCGTCGCGTTCCGGCTCGTCGGCCGAACCGGCAGGACCGGTGTGTTCCGTCACTCAGACCACCTCCTCAGCGGCCAGCACCTTGCGCAGCCGCGCGAGAGCACGGTGCTGAGCGACCCGGACCGCGCCGGGGGTCGAGCCCACGGCCTCCGCGGTCTCCTCCGCGGACAGTCCGACGACCACACGCAACACCACGATCTCGCGTTGTTTCTCCGGCAGGACCTGCAGCAGTTTCGTCATGCGCTCGTTCAGTTCACCCTGGATGGCGAACTGTTCGGGGCCGACGTCACGCTCCATCTCGTCCGGCACTTCGGCGACCGGCTCCGCCTTGTTGCGGTGGGCCGCGCGGTGTGCGTCGGCCACCTTGTGGGCGGCGATGCCGTAGACGAACGCCAGGAAGGGTCGTCCCTGGTCGCGGTAGGAGGGCAGAGCGGTAAGCACCGCGAGACACACCTCCTGAGCCACGTCGTCTGCCGAAGCGTACGAACGCTCCTGCCTGCCAACACGGGCGCGGCAGTACCGCACCACAAGGGGGCGGATCGAAGCGAGCAGTCGCTCGACCGCTTGTTGATCTCCCTCAACAGCGGCGGCGACCGACTCGTCCAGTCCATCCCCCACAGTGGCCATCGCAGACAACGATCCCGGTGTTACGTCTCGGTGTGCATGAAAAGCGGCGCGCGGGCTTAGCGGTCCCTCACGCCGGTGACGTGACCACAGTACCCGGCCACTCCTTGAGTTCCGCGTGAGTTCCCGGTGGTCGCTCGAGCAGGTGACATGGCCCACGAACGGGCTACCGCCGGGACGTCCTGCGTCTCACGCGAACACACTGCGTCCGTCGTGACGGGCGGCCGTGTGGGCGATGCAGCAGCGCTCACAGCATCGCCGTCGGCCACGGTACCGGCTACACGCACACGACGGGGCGTGGCATGTCGCCATGCCACGCCCCGTCGGCGTCGTCCCCGGGCAGCGGGTTACTGCGGCAGCAAGTGCCTGTGGTGCAGAGTCGGATCAGGCCACGCGTCAGGCCACGAGGCCACGACGGAAGCCGTGCGCGACGGCCTGCGCCCGGTCGCGCACGCCGAGCTTGCGGAACAGCCGGCGCGCGTGTGTCTTCACGGTGTCTTCGGACAGGTACAGCTCACGGCCGATCTGGCCGTTGCTCTTGCCCTGGGCCATGCCGCGCAGCACCTGCAGCTCGCGTTCGGTGAGCTGCACGCCCGGGTCGGCGGGCTGCCGCTGAGCAGGCACGGACGTGCTGGCGAGCGTGTGCGCAAGGGCGGCGACGAGCTCGGGGCGCGAGGCGTCCCAGCGCAGGTAGCCGCGGGCGCCGCCCGCGATGGCCGCTGCAATGCTGCCCGCGTCGTCCGGGGCGCCGAAGACGATCACGTTCGCCTGCGGGTTCGCCGACACGAGACGACGCGTGGCCTCCACTCCGGTGGGCACGGCGCGCTGCGTGCCCACGAGCACGACATCGACCGGCTGCCGGGAGTACCGGGCCAGCAACTCGTCACCGTGCGCTACGCAGTCGATACGGCTGACGCCAGGCACAGCGGACATCACGCGGGTGAGGCCTTCGCGGACACTGCGTCGGTCGTCGCAGATCAAGACCGTAGTCACGGGGGTTCCTTCCTGCAGCCGGGTGACGTACTACCCCCACTATCGGACGCTTTAGGCCGGACCTTGACACGATCTGGTGGCTTTTTTGAAATTTCTCTGACCCGGATGCCGGAACGGCAGGTCGCGGGCTCACACCGGGACCCACGGCGACTCCACCGCGAGTCTGCGCAGTTCGGGATCGACCCTCGGTAACAGTGCGTGTACCTCACGCGTGGCACGGCGGCGATGCTCGTCGGCGCCCGCCGGATCGGTCTCGGCGGCGAGCAGCCGGGCCGGCCACGACAACGACGCGAACCCGTGGGCGTCGATCACCGTGAGCGCCGAGGCCACCAGTTCCGCGGCCCGGGCCGGGTCGGACCCCGCCGCCAACAGTGCCGCGGCGAGCACGAGTTCCGTCTTGGCCCGATGCCGCACCGGTGTCGCGCGGGATCCGGAGCGGAGGAGGTGCAACGCGGCCTCGGCCGAGGCGACCGCCGTCGCCGGGTCGCCACCGGCGAGCGCCGCTTCGGCCCCGACCCACGCCGCGCGCACCCGTGAGCGCACGCTGCCGCCACCGTTCCCGAAGGCCGCGTCGAGTCCGGCCGTGACCTCTCCCACGAGACGGCGTGCCAGCGCGGGCCTGCCGAGCGCGAGCTGGTCGGCGGCCAGCCCGAGCAGGGCGTCGGCCCACGCGCCGGCGACGTCGACACCGTCCGCGTCGGCCGCGATCCCCACGGCGTCGGTCCCGGTCGCGGGGCCCTGTCCGGCCACGGCGTTCCGGCCCGCAGTATTCCGGCCCGCAGCGTCCCCGTCAGCGGCGTTCCGGTCCGCGGAGTCCGCGTCTACTCCCGCAACGGATTCCCCGGCCGCGGGCACGAGGGGCAGGCCCGCCACGGCGGCGAGTGCCGCACCGTCGGCGGGCAGGGCCGCGGCGTGCCCGCCGAGCTGACGGCGGTGCGAAGCGATCGTGCTCGCGGCGAGAGAGGCGATCACGACGTCCCGGCTGTGCCGCAGGCGGCGCAACAGCGTCGTCGCGGCGGCATACCGGCCGCGCGCGCCGAGCACGACAGCGGCCAGCCAGCACTCACGGTCGGTGCGAGCACCGGAAGCCGTACCGGCGATCCGATGATCCGGTGTGGCGGTCGACTCACCCGGGTCGCCAAACGCGATCCGGCGAAGGTGGTTCTCGAGAGTCACCGCCTCATCCTGCCGCCGAACACGCTCCGTGCCACAGGCCGGCCACGGGCCGCCGGGCGAACGAGGAACCCCGACGAAAAACCAACACTGTGTCTGCTATCACACCTGCGGGGGATGCCTAACGAATGAATCCTCTTGTCAATCACTTGAACAACTTTTGCCACACTTCTAACGTGCACCTCGTTGCACCGAATGGAGTAGTCGTAGCTGATCCGGTTACGTGGAACCGGATTCGACGAGGGGACACCGATGGCGGATATCCGCAGGCTTCCCGGCCCGAATGCCGATATCTGGGACTGGCAGCTCGAAGGATCGTGCCGGGGCATGGACAGCGGCTCATTCTTCCACCCCGACGGGGAGCGGGGCCCGGCAAGGGCGCGACGGGAGGCCAGAGCAAAGGCGGTGTGCCGAGCGTGTCCGGTGCTGGAGCTGTGCCGGGAGCACGCCCTCGCGGTCCACGAACCCTACGGCGTGTGGGGCGGTCTGTCGGAAAGCGAACGGGAGCACATCATCCGTAACGAACAACGCTCGCTGACCGTCGTAATGTGAACCTCTTTTCGGAGGGGGATGAAGAAAGGGGCGCCCGGCCGGGCGCCCCTTTCTTTTCGCCGAACTGTCTTTCTCGCAAACTATTCGCCAAACTATCTTTCCCGCGAGCGATCTCGCCGATCGGGCCAGGCGTTCATCGCGATGTCGACAATCGATCGCAACTCGTCCGCCGAACGGCCATCCCGCGCCAGATTCGACAGCCCGTTCCGGACGGTCTCGCAGAAGCCCACGAGCGCGTCGAGGTCGACATCGGCAGGAAGTTCACCCTCCGTGACCGCCCGCCGGAGGCGCGCGGCGATCCGCTCCCGGGTCGCACGCCGCTGCCCCGCGAGGAACTCCCGCACGGCGTCGTTGCCGGGGGCACAGTTCGTCGCCGCGTCCACGATCATGCACCCGCGAGGCAGCGCCGGATCGGTGTAGAGCCCGACGTTCGCCAGGAGCATCGCCTCGACGGCGCGCCATACGGCCGGTTCCCGGTCGAGCTCGTTCACCGCCTGCCAGCCGTAGTGGCGCACGTAGTGCTCCACGGCCTCCCGGAACAACGCCTCCTTGCCACCGAAAGCGGCATACAGGCTGGGTGATCCGATCCCCATCGCCGCGGTGAGGTCGGACACCGACGTGGCCTCGTAGCCGTACTCCCAGAACACGCGCATCGCGGTGTCGAGCGCGGCGTCCCGGTCGAACGCCCTCGGGCGACCTCGGGGTGACATAGCCCTCTTTCTGTATGGATCGACACAAAAAAGCTTGACCCAGTCATCCTACGCGCCCTATTTGTATATCGATCGACACAGAAATGGAGCTCGTGCATGACACTGGCAGGCAAGGTCGCACTCGTCAGCGGCGGCAGCAGGGGTATCGGTGCGGCGATCGCCACCAGGCTCGCCGCCGACGGTGCCGACGTGGCGTTCACCTACACCTCGGCGGAGCAGCAGGCAGGCGAGGTCGCAGCGCGGATCGAGTCGCACGGCCGGAAGGCGCTGGCGATCCGCGCCGACAGCACCGACGCCGACGCGGTGGCGGACTCGGTCCACCGCACGGCCGAGACTCTCGGCGGCGTGGACATCCTCGTCAACAACGCGGGCGTCTTCCCGACCGCGACGATCGACGAGCTCACCGTGGCGGAGATCGACCGGACTCTGGCGATCCACGTCCGCGCCGTGCTGGTGGCCACCCAAGCCGCAGCCCGGCACCTCCCCGACGGCGGCCGGGTGATCAACATCGGCAGCGGCCTCGCAAGCCGCGTGCCCGGTCCCGGACTCAGCCTCTACTCGGCGAGCAAGTCGGCACTCGACGGGCTCACCCGCGGCCTCGCCCGCGACCTGGGCCCGCGCGGTATCTCGGCCGTCGCGGTGCACCCGGGTTCGACGGACACCGACATGAACCCGGCGGGCGGCCCGCGTGCCGAGGCCCAGAAGGCCGGACGGGCACTCGCCGAGTACGCGACGCCCGGCGACGTCGCCGCGACCGTGGCGCATCTGGCCGGTGAGGGCGGACGGTTCATCACCGGCAGCGGCATCCTGATCGACGGCGGCGCCAACGCCTGAGCACGCGGTACGCCCGTGCCCACGCCCCCAGCGTCATCGAGGACAGCACCGGTTGCGGCCGGCACCATCACGGACAACGCCGCCGCGGACGGCGTCATGGTGCGGACGGCGTCATGGTGCAGCCGGTGCCGTTCGCGGACACGACGCTGGTGGTCACCGCCGTCGTAGATACGGCACCCGCGGGCGTGGGCGCGCCGACCTGCGCTGGCACGGCGCTCGCCGAGGCCCGCCCGCCGTGCGGACACCGCCGGAAACACAAGCGGGGCGGCACTCCGAGTTGGAGTGCCGCCCCGCCGGGGTGTGTCTACGCGAGACGTCGCCGAAGTGACGTCAGTGCGCGTGGCCGTGACCGTGGCCGGCGTCCTCGTCCTCGTCCTCCTCGGGCTTCTCGACCACGGAGCCCTCCGTGGTGAGCACGAGGCGGGTGATGGACGCGGCGTTGGCCACCGCGGAACGCGTCACCTTGACCGGGTCGACGACACCGGCCGCGAGCAGGTCCGTGAGCTCGCCGGTCGCGGCGTTGAGGCCCTGGCCCCACTCCTGCTCCTTGACCTTCGACACCAGCACCGCGGCCTCGTGGCCCGCGTTGCTGGCGATCCAGTACAGCGGAGCGGTGAGCGCCTCCCGGACGATCTTGACGCCCGTGGCCTCGTCGCCGGTGAGGCCGAGGTTGCCCTCGAGCTCCTTCGACGCGTGGGCCAGCGCGGAACCACCGCCGGGCACGATGCCCTCCTCGACGGCCGCCTTGGTGGAGGCCACGGCGTCCTCGATGCGGTGCTTGCGCTCGTTCAGCTCGGTCTCGGTGGCCGCACCGACCTTGATGACCGCGACGCCGCCGCCGAGCTTCGCGAGCCGCTCCTGGAGCTTCTCGCGGTCCCAGTCGGAGTCGGTCGCCTCGATCTCGCTGCGGATCTGGGAGACCCGGTCGGCGATGGCATCCTTGGAGCCCGCACCGTCGACGATGGTCGTCGCGTCCTTGGTGATCTCGATGCGACGGGCCTGGCCCAGCACGTCGATGCCCGACTCGGACAGCTTCATGCCGATCTCGCTCGAGATGACCGTGCCGCCGGTGACGACGGCCAGGTCGTCCAGGAACGCCTTGCGGCGGTCACCGAAGAACGGCGCCTTGACGGCCACGGCGCTGATCGTCTTGCGCAGCGAGTTGACGACGAGCGTGGACAGCGCCTCGCCCTCGACGTCCTCGGCGATGATCAGCAGCGGCTTCTTGGTCTCGGCGACCTTCTCCAGCAGCGGGAGCAGCTCGTTCAGCGACGAGATCTTCTCCCGGTGCAGCAGCACGTAGGCGTTCTCGAGGATCGCCCGCTGCTCCTCCGGGTTGGTCGCGAAGTGCGCCGACAGGAAGCCCTTGTCGAACTGCACGCCCTCGGTGATGTCGAGCTCGGTGGCCATCGTGGAGGACTCCTCCACGGTGATCACACCGTCCTCACCGATCTTCTCGACGGCCTCGCCGAGCAGGGCGCCGATGTTGGCGTCCCGCGACGTGACCGTGCCGACCTGGGCGATGTTGTCGCGGCCCTTGACCGGGGTGGCCTTGCTCTTCAGGAACTCGACCACGTGGTCCGCGGCCTTCTCCATCCCGGCGCCGAGCGCGGCCGGGTTCGCACCGGCGGCCACGTTGCGCAGGCCCACCTTGACCAGCGACTGTGCGAGCACGGTCGCCGTCGTGGTGCCGTCGCCCGCCACGTCGTTCGTCTTCGTGGCGACGCTCTTGGCCAGCTGGGCGCCGAGGTTCTCGAACGGTTCGTCGATCTCGATGTCACGGGCGACGGTCACGCCGTCGAGCGTGACCGTCGGGCCGCCGAACTGCTTGTCCAGGACGACGTGCCGGCCACGCGGGCCGAGCGTCACCTTGACGGCGTTGGCGAGCTTGTCGACCCCGCGCTCGAGCGCGCGACGAGAATCCTCGTCGAAATTGATCTGCTTAGGCATTGAGGAACCTCTCTCCGGGCACGCGAAACGCCCCGACCCCCGGCGTCAGCGGGGCCCGGGGCGTCAACGCATAGCGGGTCGTCAGTTGACGACGGCCAGCACGTCGCGGGCGGACAGGATCAAGTACTCCTCGCCGTTGTACGTGACTTCGGTGCCGCCGTACTTGGAGTAGATGACGACGTCGCCCTCGTTCACGTCCACCGGGACGCGGTTGCCCTTGTCGTCGACACGGCCCGGGCCGACGGCCAGAACCTTGCCCTCCTGGGGCTTCTCCTTGGCGGTGTCCGGGATGACGAGACCGGAAGCCGTCGTCTCCTCGGCCTCGCTCCTCTGGACAACGATCTTGTCCTCGAGCGGTTTGATGTTCACGCTCACCGGGTTGACCTCCACGGGTCTAAGAAAGCGTTGGCAGGTACCTATTGGGTACGGCGCCTACCACCCCGCCGTCGCGGGTGCCGGGGCGTGTGTGGTGCCGTTTCGATTAGCACTCTAGCCATGGGAGTGCTAGCCGCGCAAGCAGGGTCCACAACCGGCCTGATCGGCGCCTTCGCCGCGCGCGCACTCCCCGTGATCGCACGTCGTCACTCGTCGCGCGGTGCCCTGCGCCCCGCGGGCCCGCCTACCGTTGACGGCCTCCCGGTGGACGACACGGACAAGGGACGGTGATCCGAATGGGTGGCTGCAACTGCTGCAGTGCGTGTACCGGCCACGGATGCGGGTGCTGCGCCAGCTGCTGCTGACGGCCCCGCGTATCGACGGCCCCCGACCACACGTCGGGGGCCGTTCGCCGTCCGGGCCCCGGTTTGCGGGCGCCCCGGTTGCCCCCCAGGGGCACCGCCGTGTCATGCGGACGGGCGATACGTCCCGGAGGAAAGTTCGTTCCACGATGCACGGACTGTCGGTACCTTCCTCACACCACATCGCCGGTGAGGAGTGAACGCATGGACACCTTCCCTCGACGTACCGCGCTGCGCGCCGCCGGAACCGCCGGCCTCGCCGCAACGACCGCGGGACTGTCCGCCACGCCCGCCGCGGCAGACGTCGCGAGGAGGAACGCTCGCCAGCGTGCGTTCACCGCGGCCGCTGCCGAGTTCGGAGTACCGGAACGGGTACTGCTGGCCGTGTCGTACCTCGAGTCACGCTGGGACGACCACGGCGGCCGCCCGAGCAGCGGCGCCGGGTACGGCCCGATGCACCTCACCGACCTGCGCACGGCCGCGGCGGGCGGCAGCCACCACGACAGCCACGGCAGCGCGGCCACGGGCGGCGACACCGCCGTCGAGGATCCGCGCGGCGACACCGCACGGACCGCGCTGCGGCCCACCTCGCCCGCCGACGGGCAGCCGGCCGAACGGTTGCAGACCATCGACCTCGCCGCCGAACTCACCGGTGTCGACAAAACGACACTGCGCACCGACCCTGCGGAGAACATCCGCGGCGGCGCCGCGATCCTCGCCGACTACCACCGCCGCACCGGGGGCCGCGGCTCCGAACCCGGCGACTTCTACGGCGCGGTCGCCCGCTACAGCGGCGCCGACGACGAGGCGACGGCGGCCTTCTTCGCCGACGAGGTGTTCACCGTCCTTGCCGAAGGTGCCGAGCGCGTCACCGTGGACGGCGAAACGGTGCGGCTGACCGGGTCCGCCGCGCGCCCCGACCGCACCCAGCTGCGCTCCCTCGGCCTGCGCACCGCCCCCGCCGCGCCACCGGAGGGCCCCGACGACCTGCCCGTCGAGTGGATCCCCGCGCCGTACGAGCAGCTCTCCGACGACCCCGGCCACTACGGCAACCACGACCAGGCGCGCCGTCCCGGCAGCCAGCGCATCACGCACATCGTCATCCACGACACCGAATGCGAGTACGACGTCGCACTCGGCCTGGTGCAGGACCCGGAGTACGTGTCGTGGCACTACACGATCCGCTCCTCCAACGGCCACGTCGCACAGCACGTGCGCACCGAGGACGTCGGGTGGCACGCGGGCAACTGGTACCTCAACGCCAAGTCGATCGGCATCGAGCACGAGGGGTTCGCCGCCGAGCCCGCCTGGTACACGGAGGCGATGTATCGCGCGTCGGCGAAGCTCGTGCGGCATCTGGCGCGCCGGTTCCGCATCCCGCTGGACCGCCAGCACATCATCGGGCACGACAACGTGCCGGGCACCACCCCGGACAACGTCGCCGGCATGCACTGGGATCCGGGCCCGTACTGGGACTGGGCGCACTACTTCGAGCTGCTCGGAGCCGAGCTGCCGACGTGGCGCGCCGACACCGGACTCGTGGTGATCCTGCCGGACTTCGACACGAACCACGTACCGTTCCACGGCTGCGACGCCGACGATCCGTCCGCCGCCTGCCCCGTCACCGGCTCGGCGATGGTCATGCTGCGCACCGAACCCCGCGACGATGCGCCGCTGCTGAGCGACCCGGCGCTGAACCCCGACGGCTCCCCGCAATCGATGCACCTGTCCGACTGGGGCAGCCGCGTCGTGACCGGCCAGGTGTACGCGGTCGCCGGGTCGGACGGCGACTGGACGGCGATCTGGTTCAACGGCACGAAGGCGTGGCTGAAGAACCCTGCTTCGGCGCGCGTCGCACGGCCGGCGCTCGGCGTGGTGGCCGCGCCGAAGGCCGGTTCGGGGCGGATCCCCGTCTACGGGCGGGCGTATCCGGAGGAGAGTGCCTACCCCGACGACGTGCCGCCGCAGGAGCTCGCACCGCTGCAGTATTCGATCCCCGAGGGCCAGCGCTACGCCGTCGGCCCGGTCCTGGACTCGGAGTACTACCACGCGAAGACCTACGACGAGTCCCAGCACGTCGTCGTCCGCGGCGAGAAGTACGCCCAGGTGCAGCTCGGCCACCGCGTCGCCTACGTCAGGCTCGCCGACGTCGACACCTGGCACGTCTAGGGCTAGCCTCCGGGCCTCCTGCGGTCAACACCGCGTGTCCTGCACTCAGCACCGCGTGTTCTGCGTTCAGAACCGCGTGTTCTGCGTTCAGAACGACGACAAGCCCCGCACCGCAAAGCTGCCGATCATGCCGCCCCCGAATACGACGAGGAAGCCGCCGGCTGCCTTCGTCAGCCACGGCAGGACACGTTCCATGCGCGCGAGCGCCCGCCGGGAACCAAGCACGACAGCGACGAAGACGTCCCAGCCGAGAACGATCGTCACCATCCACGCGCCGTAAAGCACGAGGGCCGGTGGCCGAGCTGCGGCGACCGCGGCGGCGAGGCTGACGTAGAACAGCGCGTTCTTCGGATTCAGCAGGCCGGAGGTGATTCCGAGTCCGGCGCCGCGCAACCACGTCACCGATGCCATACGCGGACCCTGTTGCATGTCGATCCGGACCGGCGACCTGACGAACGCGACCCCGACGACGAGAAGGAACGCCCCGCCCGCCACCTGGATCCCGTCGAGGAGCACGGGATGCGAGAGCAGGGCGACGCCGGAGAACGCCGCCGCGATGAGGATCCCGTTGGCGACGGCGATGCCCAGGCAGACACCGGTGGCGTTCCGCCACCCGCTTCTCATCGCGGTGCGGGCGATGAGGAAGAAATCGACCCCGGGAATCAGCAGGGCGAGGAAATGCGCGGTGGCGACGGCGGCGAACTGCTCCATGTCCCCTCACAGGTCTCGGCGACGAACGCACCGAGCATGGGCAGCAGCGGGGACGGGGGTCTTGTACGTTCTTGCGCTCAGCCGCGGTAGACGCCCGGAGATGCGGCGACGTGTGCACGAAAAACGCGGTGGAAGTGGCTCTGATCGGTGAATCCGAGCGCCTGCGCGGTGTCGGCGATCGGCAGCCCGGAGCGGAGCAGGTGCCGGGCTCGCACGATGCGGGCGTTCTGCCGCCACGCCAACGGCGCGAGACCGGTCGCACGCCGCATCGCCCGCACCAACTCGTACCTGGTCATGCCGACCAGCTGCGCCAGCTCGTCGAGCTGCGGGTTCGCCTCGTCACGGCGAAGGCGGTCCATGACCGGCCGTAGGCGCGTGCGCAGGGTGGCATCCGTGCCGCTGGGAACCAGGTGCTCGGGTGTCGCGGCAGCCAGGTCGCCGAGCGCGGCAGCGAACTCGGCTTCGATGTGGGCGGACGGCTGATCGGCGAAGACGACCTGCATCGCCGCGGCGATTCGGTCGTGCAGGTCGTCGCGGCGCAGCACGCCGACCCCGGACAGCAGCCGGTGCGCCGCACACCGAGGCACGAGGGACACCGCCCACTCCTGGTCCATGTGCGCCATCCGGTACAGCCACGGGCCCTCCCCGGGGTTGCAGGCGTGGACCTGCCCTGCCGGGATGACGACGACGTCACCCGGCTGCAGGCGGATCGTGCCGGCGGACGACCCGGTGAAGACGGAGGAGCCGTTGTCGATCAATCCGATCGAAAACGTGTCGTGGAAGTGCGGGCGATAGCACGTGTTTTCCCGGCACGAACGGCGCACCTCCAGATGCGGCACCGCCGTGCTACGCCGGAACTCACCCATGCTCTCGACCGGGCCGCTCAGACCAGCACCGTGTCCACGGGCAGGCCGGGGTTGGCGGACAGGTCGAGGGAACTGGGCTTGTGGCCGCAAGTCGCACGGACGTCGAAGTTGGCAGCGACGTGGGTTGCGCCGGGTGTCACTCCAGACCCGCGCGGTCCAGGACGTCGTTGAGAAAGTCGACCCAAGGCTCCATGTCGTCAGGATACAGCGGGCCTTGCCGCCAGGTGACGATGTCGGTGCCGTGGAGCAGGAGATTCGCGTCATCCTTGCGTCGCCGCAACATTGACCGCACGTCGTCATTCAGCAGTGTCGCCGCGAAATCCTTGTCCGCGGTCTTCACGCCGTAACGGCGGTCGAAATAGTCGTCACCGGTGCTCTGCCCCAGGCCGGCGCGCTGCGCGAGGCGGCCGAGCGTCCCGCGCGGGCCGACTTCCAGCGTCGACACGTCGTCGGCCAGGCCCACGACGACGACCTGCCAGTGCTGCCGTTTGGACCGGCCTTCGGTGTACTCGAAATCCGCACTGTACTGGAAGACGACCAGCCGGCGGCCACGATGCGAGCCGTGGAAGACGTGGTCCGCCCGCGGGCGTTTCCCGTCGTCGAACGGGGAGTACTTGCGGTAACGGGAGTTGTAGTCGGTGCTGTACTTCTCGTAATGCCAGCCCAGCCCCGACGCCAACTGCGCGTACTCGCTGTGGGTCTTCTGCTTTTCCTTCCATGCGATGTAGAAGTAGATCCCGACGACGACGGCTGCGCCGACGTACCAGAGCCAGTGCGGCATACCTCAGTCCTTCAAGCTGGCCAGGGCCTTCTCGGCGATGGCCGTGGCGATCTCACAGGGCCTGTCCGCCGGGTCGACTTCCGAGATGGCCGTGTTCAGCATTTCCACCGGTGCATCCGAACCCAAGGGCACATCGACCAGGCACTGGTCACCTTCCGGCGGCTGCCCCTGGACGGCTTCGGCGCCGCTGATCGTGATCTTCTTCGTGTCGAGGTGGTCCGCCACGGTGTCCAGACCGGTACTTACGCTCGCGGTCGAGGCGTAGTCCGCTGTAGCGAAATCGCAGACCGGACCTCGCTTCTGCCCCTCGTTGAACGAGATGCCCGTCGCCTCCTTCAGCTCCGCCGCCGTCACCAACTCACACGGAGAGATCGGCGAGACCTGGGGTGTGGACGGCGTGCTCGACTGATCGCCCGCGGCACCGGACGTTTCCTGTCCGCAGGACGCCAGGGCGACCCCGCCTGCCACCACGCCGGAAACAACCGAAATCTTCCGCAAGAGCGATCCGCTCTCCATCCACACCACCTTCTCATTTCCTCCGAGACGCATTACTACCGCAGCCCTACCGAAACAATGACGAACTATCAAAGTATTCATCATCGTCCATCGGTGCTAATTTTTGATCGGAATAGTTAGCATTAATCCCCTTTTCCGTGCCTTCTTCACAAAACCCGGAAGCCTGATCTGTAATGGCATCTAGTTGCTCCGGAGCGGAAACACGAGGATTCGACCTGAACGCTTCGACAACTCCTGAATCGTGCGCAAGCGACCCGTTCGCGACGGACCTCCACGTCATTTCCCCGCTTTCGACCCTAGCTACCACTGCGTCCCATTCAGGGGTGTTTCCGGGCCCTGTCACATAGGACACAAAGAGATCGATCTCCTCGTCAGTTCGCTCTACCCCTTCGTTATCAACCTGTAAAAGAAGCTCCTCCGACGCCCTGATATCCGATGCAACATCATCGAGCACTGCGTCAAGGGAACGCCGAGCTTCCATCATATCCGGCGAAAACTGCACACCAGGTCGCTCAATTCTCATTTCACCGACCCGCCCTTCTCCACCGAATCAGGCCCAGGGTTAAGTGTGTCGTCAATCCTAGACTTTCGCTCCTCTAACTTCCCCTTACTTTCCCGGTACTCCCTAGATTGTTTTTCCATGTCGGTCGTTCCATCACGAATGTCCTTAATCACAGCAAAACCATCTTGGGTTGAATTTATATCCGGAATCGCCTTGAAGGCATCGAATACCTGGACAAAGGACGTTATGTACTTCTTCACAACATCGGTCAACTTCTTAATCGTCTTATGGATACCTAGGACCTGGTTTATGATCGCGCTAATCTCCCGAACGTCTTCCCAATAGGGGAACTTCTCAAAACCAGTGGCCACCCACTCGACCGTCTTGGCAATAACACCACCCAGGCTGCTGATGGCACGGGCCGCGAGGTCTTTGATCTTGTTGACAATCTTTTTCAGGAGCTTTACGACAGTCTCGGCCAGATTCACGAGGCCTTCCGACAGGCTGACGAACCCCGCGCCCATGAAATCCGACATCTCTTCGGCCACAAAAAGAGCAGGGCTCCAAATGTTCTCGACGAGAGATTGAAAAGCCTCGGATGCTTGACCCTGACTCCAAGAGTCCCGCAGAACAACATGCGCGTTATCAGTAAGATTCGCGGATATTCCACGGAAGTTGTCGGCTACATGCTTCCATGCTTCACCGTTCTCCGCAATTCGGTTGAAGTCGCCGGCAATGGGTTCAACTAGCGTCGCATAGAGACCTTTGTTCTCGTCGCTGAAAAAGTTGCGCCAAAACCAGTCGACTTCATCCAAGAGGAAGTAATCTTCCTCGAATTGCTCGGCGAGCGGCTTTTTGGAAACCGTCGGAAAGAATCCCTTGATCTCTACAGTGTCCTTAAACTGCACTAAAACCTCCCCCTTCCGCCGGTCGCTCGATTCGCTCTTGCGCCTCAGCCTCTGCGAGGCCATACTGCTCAGCAGCAGAGAGCAAGCTGTCAGCCATCTGATTCATCTTCGTAGTGGCCATCTCAGCAAGCGGACCTAGTGTTTCTTGCCCGAACGCGGAAAACGAATCACCAATCGGCGCGAGCAAGCCAGTAAACCCCTTGACACTCAGCCCTTCATGCTGCGCATCAATACGGATAACCTCAAAACTCGTCGCCAAATTAGAGATATACTTGGCAAGGTCGCGCAGAACAAGCGGGTCGACTTCGTGGCCCCCATAGCAGACATAATCCCCTCCGTAGTCGAACTACGGTCGCAGGCTACTGCCCACGGTCGCCGTGTCAACTCCGCCATGCCCGAAATTAGTGAACGGCGTTTCCTACGACAACGCGCATCCACACCACCCTGAACGTCCCAAGTGCGCCGCTCAGACCAGCACCGTGTCCACGGGCAGGCCGGGGTTGGCGGACAGGTCGAGGGAACTGGGCTTGTGGCCGGCGGCGGCGACGTGGGCACCGAGGGCGGCGATCATCGCGCCGTTGTCGGTGCACAGCCGGGGCCGCGGGATGCGCAGCTCGATACCGGCCTCGGCGCAGCGCTCCCGCGCCAACGCCGACAGTCGCGAATTCGCCGCCACCCCACCGGAAACGACCAGTGTGCCGATGCCGGCCTCGGTCGCGGCACGCACCGCCTTCGCGGTGAGCACGTCGGCGACGGCCTCCTGGAACGAGGCTGCGACGTCGGCGACCGGGACCTGCTCACCACGCCCCTGTGCACTCTCGACCCACCTGGCGACCGCGGTCTTCAGGCCGGAGAACGAGAAGTCGAACGGTGCGTCCCGCGGGCCCGTCATTCCGCGGGGGAACGCGATGGCGTGCGGGTCGCCGTCGCGGGCGGCCTTGTCGATCGGCGGGCCGCCGGGGTACGGCAGGTCGAGCAGCCGCGCGACCTTGTCGTACGCCTCCCCCGCTGCATCGTCCACAGTGGAGCCGATTTCGGTGATCGCGCCCGCGATGTCGTCGACCCGCAGCAGTTGCGTGTGCCCACCGGAGACGAGCAGCGCCAGGCACGGCGTCGGCAAGGGTCCGTGCTGCAGCGCGTCGACGGCGATGTGGCCCGCGAGGTGGTTGACGCCGTACAGCGGCACGTCGAGCGCCGCGGCGTAGGCCTTCGCCGCGGACACGCCCACCAGCAGCGCGCCTGCCAGGCCGGGACCGGCGGTCACGGCGACCGCGTCCACATCGGACATCGAAAGGCCCGCGGCGTCGAAGGCGCGGCGGGTCGTCGGCACCATCGCCTCGAGGTGCGCGCGGCTGGCGATCTCGGGCACGACGCCGCCGAACCGCGCGTGCTGCTCCACGCTGGAGGCGACCTCGTCGGCCAGCAGCTCAACGGTGCCGTCGTCGTGGGCGGCGACCAGCCCGACACCGGTCTCGTCGCACGAGCTCTCGATGCCCATGATGATCCTTGCCATCAGTGGCCGTCCTCCCGTCGCTCACCGGTGATCGCGTCCCGGCGCATCGTGTAGGCGTCGGCGCCCGAGGGCTGGTAGTAGCCCTTGCGCACGCCGAGTCGTTGGAATCCGTGCTGCTCGTACAGCCCGATCGCGCTGTCGTTGTCGGTGCGCACCTCGAGCAGCACCGGCGCGGCCAGCTCGTCGGCCTTCGCCAGGACCGCACGCAGCAGCGCCTTGCCGAGGCCGGTTCCCTGGTGCTCGGGCCGCACCGCGATGGTGTGCAGGCTCGTCTCGTAGTCGCCGCGCTTGCCCATGATGGCAAGGCCCGCGTATCCGAGCACATGCTCGTCGCCGTCGCGAACGGACCCGTCCACCGCGACGAGGTAGTGCCCGCCGAGGTCGAGTTCGCTGTGGAACGCGGCGGGCGGCCACGGACTGTCCCGGGCGAACAGCACCTGCTCCAGCTCCGCGCACGCGCGCACGTGCCGCCTGCGCATCGGCTCCAGCCGGGCGGAGACGTCGCCGTGGGGCGCAACAGCGTCGGATGCGGCGCCGTGGGGTGCTGTGGCGTCGGGATTCCTGCCGTCGTGGCTCGCGGCGGCGCTGTCGCCGGGGGTCACGCCGTCACCCGCTTCCTGGCGGCCGGTTCGGCGGCGTGGGGCCTGCGCAGGTACAGCGGTGTCAGCGGCCCGGGCTCGCGGGCCGCGAGGACGTCGGCCGCGACCGCGCGCACGATGCCCACCGGGCTCGGCTGTTCGTGATCGGCGAGGCGGCCCGCCGGCTCGGGCACGTCGGCGCGCGACCCGACGTGCGGACCGTCGGTGCGCGTCCCCTCCGCGTCGTAGGTCGCCCAGTACACCTCGCGGCGCCGGGCGTCGGTGACGACCAGCGCAGGGCCGTCGGGGCCGGCGGCGATCGCGTCCAGTGTGCACACCGGGTACGCCGGAACGCCGAGGCTGTGCGCCAGCGCCGCGCCGGTGACCAGGCCCGCACGCAGCCCGGTGTACGGCCCTGGACCGACACCGACGGCGACCGCGCCGAGGTCGGCCAGCGTGATCCCGGCGTCGGCGACGGCGTCGAGCACGTGCGGGGTGAGCAGCTCACCGTGCGCCCGAGGGTCGACGGTCACGCGCGCGGCCACCTGCTCGACGACGGGAACCGCACCGCCGGCGACGGCCGTGGTGCCGGCGCTCGCGGTGTCGCTGCCCGCGTCGGTGCCCGCGGGACCCGTCAGCCGGACGATCCCGGCGGTGACCGCGGGCGTGGCGGTGTCAAGGGCGAGAATCAGCACCCTTCGAGCGTACGACGTCGCAGCCGATCACTCGCGCGCGTCTCCGCCTGCGGCTCCCTCGTCCCCCTCTTCGGGGTTCCATGACAGCAACCGCACCTTGGCGACGGTGCGCAGGTGTCTGCGCATCGCGGAGGCCGCTCGCCTGCCGTCGCCGAGGCTGATGGCGTCGAGGATGGCAACGTGCTGGTTCAGCGAGCGCGACGGCCTGCCCGGCTGGCGCAGCGATTCGGTGCGGCTCTCGGTGATCTGCTCGGCCATGGAGTTCATGAACTCCGCGAGGATGGCGCTGTGCGCCGCCTCGGTCACGGCCGCGTGGAACCTGCGGTCGCCGTCGACGCCGTGGGCCCCCTCCGCGATCTCCGCGCGCATGTGGTCGACGGCGGCGGAGATGGCGTCGAGATCGGCCTTCGTCCTGCGCTGCGCCGCCAGCTCGGCGAGTTTCGTCTCGACGGCCTCGCGCGCATCGAGCACGTCCGGCAGTCGTTTCCTGCGCTCGACCAGCTGCTCGACGGGTTCGGCGTCGAGCGTGTCGCCGACCAGGTACGTGCCGCCGCCGTGCCGTGCCTCGACGAGCCCCTGCACCTGCAGCACGACGATCGCCTGCTTCACCGACGTCCTGCTCACGCCGAGCCGCTGCGCGAGTTCGCGTTCGGCGGGCAGTTTGTCGCCGGCACCGAGGCGTTCCTCCGCGACGTACTTCCGCAGCCGGTCGATCACCTGCTCGTACAGCCGCGGCCGGGACATCGGCCGCAGAGCGTCGGACACGTTGGGGCCTTTCGATAGCTTCGATAGCGCTGACCTGCGATGCTCGCCGTCAGGCTAGCAGCCACCGGCCTCCCGGCAGGCCGACAGCCGCAGGCCGTGCAGGCCGGCCGAGTGGACTACCCACTGAGCCATTTCCTTCTTGACACGGTCAGGCATCGCGCCGCAAAGTGGTCCAGCCACTGGTCCTCTGGTCCACAGCCGAGCACGACGGCAGCACTCGGGGACCACCACGGCGACGGCCCGACGCACCCGGCGGACGGCCGACGACAGCGAGCCCAACGACGGGAGATCCGCATGTCCGCCGAACTCGTCTCGATCCTCGTGCTGGTCGTGGTGTTCGTGATCGCCACGACGCGGTCCATCAACATGGGTGCGCTGGCGTTCGCCGCGGCCTTCGGGGTGGGCACACTCGCCGCCGGCATGGACGCCGACGGAATCTTCGCCGGCTTCCCCGGCGACCTGTTCGTGGTGCTCGTCGGAGTCACCTACCTGTTCTCCATCGCGCGGGCGAACGGCACGACGGACTGGCTGGTCCACGCCTCGATCCGGCTGGTCGGCGGCAGACTCGTGCTGATCCCGTGGGTGATGTTCGCGATCAGCGGCACGCTCACCGCGATCGGTGCCGTGAGCCCGGCCGCGGTCGCGATCGTCGCGCCGATCGCGCTCAACTTCGCCTCCCAGTACCGGATCAGTCCGCTGCTGATGGGCGCGATGGTCGTTCACGGCGCTCAGGCCGGCGGCTTCTCCCCGATCAGCATCTACGGCACGATCGTCAACGGCATCGTCGCGCGGGAAGGCCTCCCCAGCACCGAGCTCGTCCTGTTCCTCGCCAGCATCGCGATGAACCTCGTGATCGCGGTCCTCGTGTTCGTGGTCTGCGGCGGCCTCAAACTGGCCCGCACCGCCCAGCGCGTGGACCGGCCCGCGATGGCGACCGCCGCCGCGGCTCCTGGCGGCGGATCCGCGACCGCTGGCGGATCCGGCGGCTCGGGCCCCGACTCCGGCTCCGAAGACTCGGGCTCCGACGGCTCCGGTTCCGACGGTTCCGACGGCGGCGGTTCCGCATCACTGCGCCTCACCCCGGCCCGGATCGCGACGCTGGCCGGCCTCGCGGCACTGGTCACCGGGGCGCTGGTGTTCGACCTCGACGTCGGCCTGTCGGCGATCACGCTCGCGGTCCTGCTCTCGATCGTGTGGCCGGACACCAGCAGGCAGGCGATCAACCACATCACGTGGCCCACGGTGCTGCTGATCTGCGGCATGTTGACCTACGTCGGCGTACTGCAGGAGATGGGCACGATCGACTACGCGGGCGAGGCCGTGTCGGACGTGGGCATTCCGCTGCTCGCCGCCCTGCTGCTCTGCTATATCGGCGCGATCGTGTCCGCGTTCGCCTCGTCCGTCGGCATCATGGGCGCGCTGATCCCGCTGGCCGTGCCGTTCCTGGCCGAGGGCACGATCGGGCCGATCGGCATGGTGTGCGCACTCGCCGTCGCGTCGACCGTCGTGGACGTCAGCCCGTTCTCCACCAACGGTGCGCTGGTGCTCGCCAACGTCGACGACGACGTGGACAGCGGCAGGTTCTTCCGGCAGCTGATGATCTACGGCGGGCTCGTCGTGGCCGTGGCGCCGGCCGTCGCGTGGCTGATACTCGTCGTGCCGGGCTTCGGATGACCGGCACCGACCGCCCGCTGCCCGGAGTCGTCGAGCCTCGACGACTCCGGGGACAGGATTCGAGACAAGACCCGACCGAGGAGATCGTGTGAGCGTGCCGCCGTTGTTCCCGTCCCTGCCAGCCCCGCCAGCGAAGACCGCGGTGCGGTTCGGCGAGCGGACCCTCAGCTACGACCAGCTGGCCGGGGCCGCGGGCGCGCTCGCGGGCAGGCTGACCGGCGTGGGCCGGGTGGCGGTGTGGGCGACGCCGAGCCTGGAGACCGCGGTCGCCGTGGTGGGTGCGCTGCTGGCGGGCGTGCCCGCCGTGCCGCTGAACCCGAAGATCGGCGAGCGCGAACTGGCGCACATCGTGTCCGACAGCGAACCCGGCCTGGTGCTCGCCGCCACCGGGGACGAGCTCCCACACGGCCTGGCCGACGTGCCACGCATGGACGTCGACGTCCGTGCCGCCGCGGCCGAGCTGCCGGCCGAACCGGACGCCGAGGCGCCCGCGCTGATCGTCTACACCTCCGGCACGACCGGCGCCCCGAAAGGCGTCGTGCTGCCCCGCCGCGCCATCGCCTCCACTCTGGACGCACTCGAGGACGCGTGGCTGTGGACGTCGGACGACACCGTGGTGCACGGGCTGCCGCTGTTCCACGTGCACGGGCTGATCCTCGGCGTGCTCGGCCCGTTGCGCCGCGGCGGCACGGTGTGGCACCTCGGCACGTTCTCCACGGCAGCCCTCACCGACGCGCTGGCAGGCGGTGCCACGATGATGTTCGGCGTCCCCACGATGTACCACCGGATCGCCGACGAGCTCGACGCCGATCCTGCGCTGGCCGGGGCGCTGCGCGGTGCCCGGCTGCTCGTGTCCGGGTCCGCCGCGCTGCCGGTGCACGACCAGCAGCGCATCCACGCCGTAACGGGCCAGCGGGTCGTCGAGCGCTACGGCATGTCCGAAACGCTGATGAACACCAGCGTGCGCGCCGACGGCGAGCGCAAACCGGGCACGGTCGGTGTGCCGCTGCGCGGCGTGGAGCTCCGGCTCGTCGACGAGTCCGGCACGCCGATCGGGACCTGGGACGGCGAGACCGTCGGCGAGATCGAGGTGCGCGGGCCGAACCTGTTCACCGAGTACCTCAACCGTCCCGACGCCACGGCCGAGGCCTTCCACGACTCGTGGTTCCGCACCGGCGACATGGCCGTCCGCGACGCCGACGGCTACGTGAAGATCGTGGGACGCAAGGGAACCGACATCATCAAGTCCGGTGGCTACAAGATCGGCGCGGGCGAGATCGAGAACGCGCTCATCGAACATCCCGGTGTCGCCGAGGCGGCCGTGACCGGCGAGGCGGACGACGACCTCGGCGAGCGGATCGTGGCATGGGTCGTACCGGCGGGCACCGCGCCGACCGAGGCGGAGCTCGCCGACCACGTGGCACGGCTGCTGACGCCGCACAAGCGGCCGCGGGTGGTGCGGTTCCTCGACCAGTTGCCGCGCAACGACATGGGCAAGTTGATGAAGCGGTCCCTCCATGGCTGACCTGCCCGATTCCGGCCGCGAGGTGATCGGGCTCGTCGCCTCGGCGTTCACCGAACTGCCCGGCACCGACGGCACACCTCCCGCGGAGGTGGACGGGCCCATCGGCTGGCCGGGCTACGACGCGGCATGCGACCGCGCCCGGCAGCGGACCGGCGAGCGCGAGTCGGTCGTGGCGGGCACCGGCGTGATCGACGGGACCGAGGCCGTGCTGATCGCGTTCGACTTCGGCTTCCTCGGCGGTTCGATCGGCCGGCGGACGGGCGACCGCATCGAGGCGGCGTTCGCCTGTGCCCGCAGGACGGGGCTGCCGGTGGTGTCACTGATCGCCACCGGCGGCAGCCGGATGCAGGAGGGCATGCGCGCTCTGACCCAGCTACAGCGCATCGCGAGACAGGCGGCGTTGACGCGCGGCGAGGGCCTGCCGCAGGTCGCCGTCCTGCGTAACCCAACGACCGGCGGCGGATGGGCGACGCTGGGTGCCGGTGCCGACGTCGCGCTGGCTGTCGGCGGCGCACAGGTCGGCTTCGCGGGGTCCCGCGTGCGACCGCCCGGTGATGCCGGCGCCTACACCGCGGAGGGACAGTTCGCCGCGGGACACGTCGACCAGATCGTCGAACCGCAGCTGCTGCGCGAGCGGCTCGGGAGGTGGCTGCG
Organism: Prauserella sediminis; assembly: GCF_014195435.1. Taxonomy (NCBI): domain Bacteria; kingdom Bacillati; phylum Actinomycetota; class Actinomycetes; order Pseudonocardiales; family Pseudonocardiaceae; genus Prauserella; species Prauserella sediminis. The sequence goes on from NZ_JACIBS010000001.1 coordinate 1,139,343, forward strand.
GCTGCTCACCGCACCGTCCGCGGAACCGCCGCCCCCGCCTCGCGCGCTGGCAGCGCAGGTGGCATCGGTAGCGCAGATGGCATCGGTGGAGCCGCCCACCACCGGCTGGGACGCGGTGCTCCGCGCACGATCGGCCGACCGCCCGGCTGCTCGGTCCTATGTGGAGGACTACTTCGACTGGCGCGAGGACATCCGCGGCGACCGAAGCGGCGGCGTCGACGACGGGGTGCTGTGCGGTTTCGGCCACCGCGACGGCGCCACGGTGGCGTACGCCGCCCAGTGCGGCACGGCGACCACTCCCGCCGGATTCCGCACCGCGGCACGACTGGTGCGGCTCGCCGACCGGCTGGGCATCCCCGTGCTGACGCTCGTCGACACGCCGGGCGCGGCCAACGACCCCGAGGCCGAACGCGCCGGTGCGGGCCCCGCGATCGCCGAGCTGTTCACGGCGGTGGCGTCGGCGACGGTGCCGGTGACGACTCTCGTGATCGGCGAGGGCGGTTCCGGCGGAGCGCTCGCGTTCGCGGCCGCCGACCGCATGTGGATCACCCCCGACGCCTACTTCTCGGTCACATCCCCCGAGGCCGCCGCACGGATCCTCAAACGCGACGCCGACGACGTCCCCGAGACCGCCGACCAGCTGCGCCTGCGCCCGCAGGACCTCGTCGACCTCGGCATCGCCCGCGGCATCGTCGACTGAGCACCCGGAGTCGACAACACGGCGGTTGTTCGCCTGCATCTCGAGGTCCGAGTGCAGAACACGCGCGAGGACACAGCCGCGCCCAGCGCGTGGTTGAAGGGTGGTGGTCGGACGACGGGCGGGAGCAGAACACACGGGTCCGAATGCAGGACACGCGGTGCCGAGCGCAGAACACGCGGGTCTGAGTGCAGGACACGCGGGGGTCAGAGGAGGGTGTCGGCGCGGGTCTTCCAGGTTCCATGGGGTTCGAGGGTGACGGTGCGGGTGTCGTCGGGGTGGCGTTCGATCCGGACGACGAGGCGGTCCTCCGACAGCGGTTCGGCCAACCCTTCGCCCCATTCCACGACGACGGCGGAGGATTCGAGTTCCGCGTCGAGATCGAGATCGTCCAGTTCGGACAGATCGCCGCCGAGGCGGTAGGCGTCGACGTGTACGAGCGCGATCCCGCCGCAGGGAGCGGGGTGCACGCGCGCCAGCACGAACGTCGGGGAACTGACCCGACCGGAAACGCCCATGCCGTCGGCGATTCCGCGTGTCATCGTCGTCTTCCCCGCACCGAGCGGGCCCGCCAGCAGCACGAGATCCCCCGCGCGCAGCTGCCGTCCCAACGACCGTCCGAATCGGATCGCATCGTCGGCGGTCCTCAGTTCGATGGTCACCGGCGCCACCACCTCGACTTCCGTTTCGCCTGTCCCTGCCCCGTAACACCGGCGCACTGCTGCACCAGGTCGATCACGTGGCTGTTCACCTCGTCCGGCTGTTCCAGCTGCAGCATGTGGCCGGCGCCGGGCAGTCGCAGCAGCGAGGCGTCCGGCAGCTCGGCGACGATGCGCTCGGTGTGCGAGTACGGCGTGATGCGGTCGGCGTCCCCGCCGACGACGAGCGTGTGCACGTGTTTCAGCCCGGCCAGCGCGGCGTACCGGTTGTGGGTGCCGAACGTGTCGGCGAAGCCGGCCAGCTGTTTCACCGACGACACCGCCAGCATCTCCTGCATGAACGACACGACAGCGGAGGGCACGTCGTGCTTGCCGAACGCGAGGTGCCGCACCGCGGTGCGGGTCAGCTGACCGCCAGCGGCGCGCACGAACTCGACGATCCCCGGCTGCCATCCGGCGAGCTCGCCGACACTGCGCGTGAGCGGATTCTTCCGCGACAGCAACGATCTCGGCAATCCGTGACTGCCGACCTCACCGGCGGCGGTGGCCAGCAGTGCGACGCCGCGGACCTGCGAGGCGAACAGTTCCGGAGCCTGTTGGGCGAGCTCCATGATCACCATGCCGCCCATCGAATGTCCCATCAGGACGATCGGCTCGCGGGGCGCGACGGTGCGGATCACGACGTGCAGATCGGCGGCGAGCTGTTCGATCGTGCTGGAGTCGGGGTCGGCGGGACCGGATTCGCCGTGCCCGCGGTGGTCGTAGTACACCTGGCGCACGTGCGGCCGGTCGAGTGCGGTGAGCGCGGCCCGCTGGAAATGCCAGCTGCGCCGCGAGAGCGCGAACCCGTGGACGCCCACCACGGCCAGCTCCGCGTCGCCACCGGAAGGCGTGACCTCCTCGACGATCAACGGCGTGCCGTCCTCGGCGGCGACTCTCGAGACCCTGCCGTCACCCGGCGAACCCAGCACGCCCCCGGGGTCGTGCTGGCCGGCGTCCGCGGTCACGAATCCGCTCCCGTGTACGCGCGCTGCACGCGCGGCCGGTACATGCCGGTGACGATCTCGTAGTCGATGGTCCCGATCTTGTCCGCCCATTCGCGCGCGGTCGGGCCGCCCTCCGAACCGGTGCCGAACAGCACGACGTCAGTGCCGACCTGCGGTTCGTCGTCGCCGCAGTCGACCACGACCTGGTCCATGCACACCCGGCCGACGACGGGCCGCCTGCGCCCGCCGAGCCACACGTCCATCCGGCCCGACAGCGTGCGCGGCACGCCGTCGGCGTAGCCGACGGGCACGAGCGCGACGGTCGTGTCCCGGTCGGCGGTCCAGGTGAGGCCGTACGACACCGATTCCCCGGCCGCGATGCGCTTGGTCAGCACGACGTGCGAGGAGAACGTCATCGCCGGGGTGAGCTGTTCCTGCTGCGGCACGGGGTTGAGGCCGTAGATCGCGATGCCGGGGCGGACGAGGTCGAAGTGCAGGTCCGGACGGGTGAGCGTGGCCGCGGAGTTCGCCAGGTGCCGCAACGGGTTCAGGCCCGCCTCGCGCGCGAGGGCATAGGCGTCGGCGAACCGCTGGGCCTGCCGGTCGATCGACGGGTGGCCGGGTTCGTCGGCCGCGGCCAGGTGCGACCACACGGCAACCACGTCGATGCCCGGCTCCCCCGCTGCGGACTTCACCAGCGCGGGCCACAGTTCGGCGGGGCAGCCGTTGCGCGAGAGCCCTGTGTCGATCTTCAGGTGCACCCGCGCCCGCCTGCCCGTACTCGCGGCGGCGTCGGCCACCCGCGCGAGTTCGGCCACCGACGACACCGACACGTCGATGTCCGCCTCCAGCGCGGGGGTGAAATCGGTGTCGACGGCCTCGAGCCAACTGAACAGCGGCGCGTCGATCCCGGCCTCGCGCAGGGCGACCGCCTCGGCCATCGAGCACGCACCCAGCCAGGTCGCGCCGCCGCGCAGAGCCGCACGAGCGACCTGTTCGGCGCCGTGGCCGTAGCCGTCGGCCTTGACGATCGCCATCGTCTCGGCGCCCGACCCTGCGGCGCGCGACGAGAGCAGCGCGACGTTGCGGCGGATCGCGTCGAGGTCCACGGTCGCCAGCGCCCGCGCCGGCCGGGTGTGTGCGGTCATGAGTTTCCTGTGCTGCTGTCGAGGGCCGCCGAGGGGCGGCGGGCTGTCGTCCGGAGTGTGCTGTTGCCGGTCAGGGTCGCTGCCCCCGGGTCACTGCTTGTCGGGTTACTGCTGTCGGGTTGCTGCCTGTCGGGTCACTGCTGTCGAATGCCGGGTCACGAGTTCGGGACTGCTCGTTCGAGGGTGCGGGCGCGTGGCTGCGGACCGGGGGCGTCGCCGCGGTTCACGCGTTGCGCGAGCCATCGTCGCACAGTGCGCGTACCTGCCGGATCGCCTCCGGCACGGCCATGAGCACCTGCGATGCCGAGGTCGGGGCGCCTGCCGCCGCGATCTCCCCCGCGCGGGCGTGGACGTCGGCGGCCGCGCCCGCGGCCAGCCACGGGTCGAGCCCCGCCGCGAGCAGTCCGCCGAGGATGCCGGAGAGCACGTCGCCGGACCCCGCGGTCGCGAGCCAGGCACCGCGTGGCCGGTTGACGAGCACCCGCCCTTCGGGCGCGGCGACGAGAGTGCAGTGGCCTTTCAGGAGCACGACGGCGTCGAACCGGCGGGCCGCGTCACGGGCGGCGGCCACGCGGTCGGCGCCGGGGCGGTCGCCGGTCAGGCGGGCGAACTCGCCGTCGTGCGGGGTGAGCACCAGCGGCGTGCCGGGGTCGCGGGCGTCGAGGACCTCGGGGCGCGTGGCGATGAGCGTGATCGCGTCGGCGTCGGCGCACACGGGCACGCCCTGTCCGAGGACGTGGGCGAGGACGTCGGAGCCGTCGCGTCCGGTGCCGAGGCCCGGCCCCGCCGACCACGCCTGCACCCGTCCCGCGTCGCCCACCGACCCGGTCGCGACGACCTCCGGCCACCATGAGCGCACCTCGTCGGCGGCAGGCCCGGCATAGCGCACCATGCCCGACGTCGCCCGCACGGCGGCGCCCGCGGCGAGAACCGCCGCGCCGGGATAGGTCGCCGAACCCGCGGCGATACCCGCCACGCCCTGGGTGTACTTGTCGTCGGCCGGTGCCGGCGCCGGCCAGGCCGCGGCGACGTCGGCGACGTCGAGCTGCCACAGGTCGGGAGCCCGGCCGTGCTCGGCGCCCAGGGGCAGGCCGAGGTCGACGAACGTGACGTCGCCGCACCGCCGGGGGTTGAGCACGTGCACGGGCTTGCGCGCGCCGAACGTGACCGTGGCGGTGGCCTGCACGGCGGGCCCGTCGACGGCCCCGGTGTCGGGGTCGACGCCGCTGGGCAGGTCGACGGCGAGCACAGGTGCGGTGACCCGGTCGAACACGTCGGCGGCCGCGGGCCGCAACGGGCCGCGCGCGGAGATGCCGACGACGCCGTCGACCACCAGGTCGGCCTGTTCGATCCACTGTGGAACGTCCGATTCGGACACCACGCGGCCACCGGAACGGCGCAACGCGGCCAGTCCAGCCGCGTGCGCCTTCTCCGGGGCCAGCAGCACCGCACCGACGCCCACGCCCCGCTTGCGCAGGAAAGCACCCGCCCACAACGCGTCGCCGCCGTTGTTGCCAGCCCCGACGACCAGCAGCACGCGGCGGCCCGCAACGCCGCCCGTGTGCTCGGTGAGCATCGCTGCCGCCCGCAGCGCGACCGCGTGCGCGGCGCGGCGCATGAGCGCACCGTCGGGCGTGCGGGCGAGCACCTCGTCCTCGGCCTCCCGCACCCCGGCGGTGGTCCACACGCCGCGCACGACGGCTACTCCACCGTCACGGACTTGGCGAGGTTGCGCGGCTTGTCCACGTCGAAACCCCGGGTCCGCGCGATCTCGGCCGCCAGCACCTGCAGCGGCACGGTCGACACCAGCGGCTGCAGCAGCGTCGACACGGCCGGCACCTCGATGAGTTCGTCGGCGAACGGGCGCACCGTCTCGTCGCCCTCCTCGGCGATGACGATGGTGCGGGCGCCGCGGGCCTGGATCTCGCTGATGTTCGACACCAGCTTCGCATGCAGCACCGCGCGACCCCGCGGCGACGGCATCACCACGACGACCGGCAGGTCCTTCTCGACCAGCGCGATCGGACCGTGTTTGAGCTCGCCCGCGGCGAAGCCCTCCGCGTGCATGTACGCGAGTTCCTTGAGCTTGAGCGCGCCTTCGAGCGCCACCGGGTAGCCGACGTGCCTGCCCAGGAACAGCACGGCTTTCGACTCGGCTAGCCGCGCACCCAGGTCGCGCACCTGGCCGACGGTCGTGAGCACCTGCTCGACCGCCTTCGGCATGGCTTCCAGTTCGGCGAACTCGCGGCCCACCTCGTCGGGGAACTTGGTGCCGCGGGCCTGCGCGAGCGCGAGGCCGACGAGGTAGTTGGCCGCGATCTGCGCGAGGAACGCCTTCGTCGACGCGACGCCGATCTCCGGCCCCGCGTGCGTGTACAGCACGGCGTCCGACTCACGCGGGATCTGCGCCCCGTTGGTGTTGCAGACCGCCAGCACCCGCGCCTTCTGCTCCCGCGCGTGGCGGACGGCCTCGAGGGTGTCCATCGTCTCGCCGGACTGGGAGACCGCCACGACGAGCGTGTCGCGGTCCAGCACCGGGTCGCGATAGCGGAACTCGCTGGCCAGCTCCACCTCGACGGGCAGCCGGCACCAGTGCTCGATCGCGTACTTGGCGACCAGCCCCGAGTGGTACGCCGACCCGCAGGCGATGACGAACACCTTGTCGATGTCGCGCAGATCCTGGTCGGACATGCGCTGCTCGTCGAGGACGACCCGGCCGCCGGAGAAGTGACCGCGCAGCGAATTGGCGAGCGCCTCGGGCTGCTCCTCGATCTCCTTGAGCATGAAGTACTCGTGGCCGCCCTTCTCGGCGGCCGACAGGTCCCAGTCGACCGTGAACGGCTTGCCCTCGGCGAGCTCGCCGTCGAAGTCACTGACCTGGTAGCCCTCGCGGTTGATTGTCACGAGCTGGTCCTGGCCGAGCTCGACGGCCTCGCGGGTGTGCTCGATGAACGCGGCGACGTCGGAGGCCACGAACGTCTCGCCCTCGCCGACGCCCACCACCAACGGCGACGACCGGCGCGCCGCGACGATCTGGTCCGGGTGGTCGGCGTGCGTCACCACCAGCGTGAAGGCGCCTTCGAGCCTGCGGCACACCGCGCGGACGCTGGCCGGCAGGTCACCGGCGGTGTCCGGGTCCATCTCGTAGGCACGCGCGATGAGGTGCGCGGCCGTTTCGGTGTCGGTGTCGCTCTCCAGCTCGACCCCGTCGGCCTCGAGCTCGGCGCGGAGCTGGGCGAAGTTCTCGATGATGCCGTTGTGCACCACCGCGACGCGTTCGGCCGCGTCCCGGTGCGGGTGCGAGTTGCGGTCCACCGGTGGGCCGTGCGTGGCCCAGCGCGTGTGGCCCATCCCGGACGTGCCCTCGAACCTCGGCCGGCCCGCCTCGTCCAGCGCGGCCTCCAGGTTCGCGAGCCTGCCCGCCTTCCGCTCGACCGTCAGGCCACCCGTCCCGTCCAGGACGGCGACGCCCGCCGAGTCGTAGCCGCGGTACTCCATGCGTCGCAGCCCACCGAGCACCACATCCAGTGCGTCCCGGTGCCCGACGTATCCGACGATTCCACACACGCCCTCCAGCGTATCGACACGACACAGCGACGCCCTCCCGGCCGCATCCGACGGGCGTGGTGGCGGCACGGCGGATCGCGGACCTGTGTCGGCCGTCTCGTCACCGCAGGTTGTCGAGTAATCTGCGCGGCATGGCCAAGGCGAAGCAGTTGCTCGAGGACCTCACCTTCCCGGGACCGCACCACGTGCTGCGCGGTGACCTGGCTCTGGTCGGGTTGCCGGGCGTCGTCTACACGCCGAAGGAGGGCCGCGGACTGCCGGCCGTCGCGTTCGGTCACGGGTGGCTGCAGCCGACCGGCCAGTACCGCGAGCTGCTGCGGCACCTGGCGAGCTGGGGCATCGTCGCGGCCGCACCGTCGACCCAGGGTGGGCCGCTGCCGTCGCACCGGCTGCTGGGCGACGACCTGTTGTCGACGTTGGAAATGATCACCAACGTGCGGCTCGGACCGGGTGCGATCAGCGTCGACCCGGAGAAGGTGGGCGTCGGCGGACACTCGACGGGCGGCGGCTCCGCGGTGCTGACGGCCGCGAAGGAACCGGAGGTCCGCGCGGTCGGCACGTTCGCACCCGCCCAGACGATCCCGTCGGCGTCGACCGCGGCCCAGCAGGTGCGATGCCCCGGACTGCACCTGGCGGCCGAGGACGACCTCGTCGCACCCTCCCTGGGCAATGCCGAGGCCATCGCCCGCGCCTGGGCCGGTCCGGTGCAGCTGCGGACCATGCCGAAGACGTCACACCTGGCCATCACCGAGGGCATGCACTGGAGCAGGCTGCTCGTGCACGGCAAGCCCAACCGGGCGGCGCAACGCACGGTGCGAGCACTGCTGACGGCGTTCTTCCTGACCCACCTGACCGGCACCGACACGTACCGGCCGCTGCTCGACGAGAGCGTGAAGGCCGCCAAGATCGTCGACCTCGAGGAGCAGGACGCCGGTTCCGACAAGGCCGTGACGGCGAAGGCGCGCTGACCCCGGTCAGTACACGCGCAGAAGTCCGCAGCCGACCGTGCCGTCCTCGTCGACGGCGGTCACGAGTGCCACGCCGGGGCGATCGAGCAGGAGCGTGACCTGGAACGGGCCGGCCGCGGCGCCCGTGTCACCGAGGATCTCGCCCGGATCGCGCACGTCGGCCCGAGCGGCGGTGCGTGCGACGGCGTCGCGTTCGGCTCCCGCGAGCGGGCCCGGTGGTCCGGACACGGCGACCGCGCCCACGTCGCCCCCGGTCAGACCCGCGCGATCGAGCGTGCGGCGGATGCAAGCGTCGAGCGCCGCCGCGGGATCGTCGTCGACGTCCACCCGCGTGTCGACGCCCAGCAGTTCGGCCAGCGGGGTGCGGCCGCCGGCACCGCTCGCATCGTGGCGGTTCGCGTCCTGGTGGTGCGCGTCGCGGTGGTGTGCGTCGTCACCGGAGGCCGCGAAGGGGTCGTCGGCCGCGGGTTCGAGGAGCAGGACGGCACCGCCCTCTCCCAGTGGGCGGCGGCCTGCGGCGGCGGGCGTCCGCTGGTCGGCGAGCCACTGGCGGGCGGGTCCGTACTCCTCGACGGCGCCGCACAGCACGGCGTCCGCGCGGCCGGCGGCGAGCAGCCGCGCGCCGTAGCGAAGGGTCGACAACCCGGACATGCGGCCGCCCGCGATCGTCGTGTTCGGCCCGGTGAGGCCGTGCCAGATAGCCGTCTGGCCCGCGGCACTGTTCATCAGCGCGAACGGCATGAGCGCCGGGTTGACGCGGTACGGCTTGGGACGTGTCAGCGATTCGCGCGTGAAGTCGAGCTGTGTCTGCGCACTCCCCGACGTCGTCCCCAGCACCACTCCGGTGACGCTCCGTGGTGCGATGCCCCCAGGGGCACTTTGGTTGCGTTGAATGCAACCAAAGTGCCCCTGGGGGCGCTGCCCGGCGGTGAGCGGCTCCGCCGCGACGGCGACGGCGAGGCCGCTGCACCGGTCCATCGACGAGGTGCCCTTCGGTCCGAGGGCCTCGGTGACGTCGAAGTCCGCGGCCACGTGGGCTTCGCCGGGCACCGGATCGCCCACCGGAGTAGGCGGGGGTCTGCGGGCAGGGTCGCCGTACACCGCGCGATGGGCGGCGGCGCCGATGCCGCACGCCGAGATCGCCGACCACGCCGTGATCACCGCGCCGGTCATGCGGGCCTGCCCAGCACGAGCACGGCGTTGTTGCCGCCGAACGCGAGTGCGTTGTTCGTCACGACGCGCAGCTCGGCGCCGGAGGATGTGTTGGGGACGCAGTCGACGGCGCACTCCGGGTCGGTCTCGGTGTGGTTGATTGTCGGCGGGATGAAACCGCGGTCGATGCCGAGTGCGCACGCCACCGCGGCGAGCGCACTCGCCGCACCCATCGTGTGACCGAGCATCGACTTGACCGACACGGTGGGCGGAACGTCACCGTCGGCGCCGAAGACGCCGTGGATCGCGCCGCATTCGGTGACGTCGTTGGCCTTGGTGCCGGTGCCGTGGGCGGAGATCAGGTCGACGTCGCCCGGCGCGACGCCGGCGTCCTCGAGTGCCAGCGCCATGCAGCGGGCGACGCTCTCGCCGTGCGGGGCGACCTGGTGGTGGGCGTCGCAGTTGAGGCCGTAACCGAGGACCTCCGCGTAGATCCGGGCGCCGCGGGCGAGCGCGTCCTCACGGGGTTCGAGCAGCAGCACGGCGCCGCCTTCGCCGGTGTGGATGCCGCGGCGGTCGACGTCGAACGGCCGGCAGCGCTCGGGGTCCACCGCGCCGAGGCGGTAGAAGCCGGTGAACGTCATACGGCACAACGCGTCGGCGCCGCCGCAGAGGGCGTAGTCGACCTCGCCGGTGCGGATCGCGTCGACCCCGCCGCCGATGGCGTAGTTACCCGCGGCGCACGCGGTGGCGACGGTCGACGTCTCGACGTCGGCGAGCCCCAGGTCACGGGCGACGCCGGTGGCGAGGCGGCTCGCGGGCACGCGGCGCGCGGCGGCCGGGTCGGTGGCCGCGGGGCCGTCGTGGACGAACGCGGCGGCGAGCCGTTCGCCGTCGTCGGAACCACCGTCGGTGGTGCCGATGGACACGAGACCGCGCCGGTCGCGCAGGTCGTCCTCACCGATCCCCGCGTCATCGACCGCCATCCTGGCCGAGGCGATCGCGAACTGTGCCGCCCTGCCCGCTTCCGCAACGGGTATCCGCCGCAGCCACTCCTCCGGGTCGAACCCGACGACCTCACAGCCGGTGGCGTGGGCGAACCCCGTGGTGTCGAACGCCTCGATCGGCCGCGCCCCGCTGCGGCCTTCCCGCAGCGCACGCGCGTAGGCGTCGGCGCCGGTGCCGATGGACGACACGACACCGACGCCCGTCACGACCACGCGGCGCCGCTCGGCCCGCGAACCCGAACCGGTCACGCCTACGCGCCGGCGACGTCGCCGAGCACGTCGTACACGCCCTGCAGATGCACCAGCCGGTCCAGCTCGTCCTCGTCGATCTCCACGTCGAACTCGATCTCCAGGTGCGACAACAACTCGATCAGCTTCATCGAGTCCGCGCCCAGGTCATCGACGAACCGGTCCTCGAGACCCACCGCATCCGGCTCGGTCTCCAGCACCCGGCACACCAACGCCTTGATCTCCCCTGCACGTTCGCGGACCACAGGATTCGCCACGGCCGGCACACCGGCACTCTCGTCGACATTCATGTCGGGGACGCTCATTTCAGGTAGGTCTCGTTGGAGAAGTCCTCGTCATCCTCGTCATAGGCAGGCGAGGCCCTGCGCACCGGTTGTGCCTGCGGTGCCGACGGTGCGGCCGGCTCCGCCTGCGGAGGTGCCGGGTGCTGGGTGGACCGCTCCGCGGCGTACGTCGGCCGCTCCGCCGTATAGTTCGGCCGCTCCGCCGTGTAGTTCGGCCGCTCCGCGGGGTAGGCAGCCCGGTCCGTGGCGACCTCCTCGTCCTCGACGTCGAACTGCAGCACGTGTTCCTCGTCCTCCCGCGAGCGCCCGGTGTCGAAACCGCTGTTCGCGCGCTGGCGTTTCGCCAGCTCGATGAGGTGTTTCGCCGACCGCTCGGCAACCTCGCCGCGCCGCGCGAGGTTCTCCGACGCGCGCTGCTTCGCCTCGGCCGCCTTGCGCTCGCGCAACGCCTGCCGGTCGGCCAGTTCCCGGTTGATCTGGTCGAACCGGGCGAGCGCGGCCGCCGCCCTGCCCTCAGCCATGAGCCTCTCCCGCTGTCATGTCCTCACCTGCCGCCGTGTCACACGCCGCCTGTCGCAGCACACTCACTTGTCGCAGCGCTCACTTGTCACAGTGCGCTCACCTGTCGCACCGCTCACCTGTCGCAGCGCGCTCACTTGTCGTAGCGCACGGCGGGCGGGTCGTCGCCGATCGTGCCGGTGATGGCCTGCGGGGACTCGGAGCCGTCGAACAGGCCACCGTCGATGCGGTAGCTCGATGTCCGCTCCTGGCCGCCGCCCTGACCACCGGCGCCAGCACCGCCCATCGGCGCACCCATCATGCCGCCGCCCATTCCGCCGCGGCCACCGCCCGCTCCGCCACCGGCGTCACCGCCCGAGGGGGCGGCGGCTGCCGCGGGCGCCCCGCTCGCGGGAGGTGCGGTCGTGCCGCTCGTGCGGGAACCCTCGTCCAGCGGCTGCTGCGGCTCGCCATCTGCCGAGAACCCGCCGCCACCTCCGCCGCCGACCGAGCCGGCACCAGCGCCGATGGAACCGGCACCCGCGCCGATCGAATCCGAACCGCCCACGCCGCCGGCGCCCACACCGCCGGCGCCTGCTCCGGCTCCCGCGGCGGTGTCGCCGAGGTCACCCGAGATCGACGAGGACGGCGTGAAGTCGCCGGACAGCGAGCCGATCCCGCCGCCGGAACCGTCGTCGAGCCCGTCGAGCGTGTAGGTCGTCGGCTCGCCCTCGCCGTCGTCGACCGTGACCAGCGTCGGGCCGCCGGGGCCGTCGGGCCGCTCGGCGACGATCTTCATGTCGCCGTCCTCGATGCGGATCTTGCCGTCCGGGTCGGGCCGGTACACCTTGTCGCCCGCTGCCCCGTCACCGGCGCCGCCGGTGCCCTTCGGACCGAAGTCGCCAGGCTCACCGGTACCGGCCGCGTTGTCGTCAGCGCCGAAGTCGAGCTGGTAGTCCTTCAGCGGGCCCTCGCCGCCGTCGACGGAGATCTCCATCCTGCCGTCTTCGTCGGGCTCGGTGATCTCGAGCTTGTTGTCGCCCTCTTCGACCGTGAGCTTGTCGCGGTCGCCGCCCGGCGTGCCGAGCAGGCTGTCGGGCCCGCCACCGGTGTCGGTGTCGAGGTCCGCCTGCGGCGTCGTCACGTCCGTGTCGCTGCCGTCGGAGTCGCCGCTGCCGGGGCCGCCGGTGCCGGGGCCCGGCGTCTCGAACTCCGGCATCTCCGGCGATTCGGGGGTCGGGACCTCCGGGGTCGGCGTGGCGGGGGCCCCGCCGCCACCGCCCGACGCGCCACCGCCCGGCGCGCCGCCACCTCCGCCCGGGGTGGACACGCCCGGGCCCGGGGTCGGCACGTTCGGCGTCCCCGCTCCGCCTCCCGGAGTGCCGGCGCCCGCTCCGGGGGTTCCGACGCCCGCGTCGACACCGGGTTGCTGCCCGCCCGGCTGCTGCCCGCCCGGCTGTGCGGGAAAGCCGTTCTCGTACTCACCGAGGTATTCGTTCAGCGTGCCGTAGGCCTGGTCGACGGCTTCCTTCGTCGAGTCGCACAGCGACTTGAACGACGCGTACAGGTTCTCGTACAGGTCGACGTTCCACGATTCGCGGATCCACGTCTTGGTCTCGGTGATGACGAGTTCCTTGTTCTCGTCGTTGAGGCCGCAGTCGTCCGCGCGGATCGTGGATTCCAGGTTGGAGCCGCACACCGAGTCGACCCAGGCGGCCACCTCGAGTACCTGGTCCTGGTTGTCGAAGTCGCCGCGCGCGAGCTTCATGACTTTCCGTGCGACGTCGGGCGTGGCCTGGCCGACCGTCGGGGTGTAGAGCTGAATGACCTGTTCGGCCTTGTACTTGACCGTGTCGAACACCGTGCGGACGGCGGTCTCGATCACCTCGGATGCCCCCGACAGGTGCTCGATCAGCTCATTCGAGTTCGGCTCGATGTCCTCGCTGTACTGCTGGTACGACGCGTTCGCCGCGTCCCCGGTCCAGTCGCGATACAGCGAGTTGAGGTCCTGCTGGGTGCTCTTCTGCAGTTCCTGCAACGTGCCGTGCGCTTTGCGCAGCTGCTCGGCGTCGTCGAGGAACTTCTGGAAGTCGATGCCACCCTGTTCCCAGTAGCGCTCGCGGATGTCCGAGGCGTAATCGAGCGGACCGTCGATGCGCTGCGAGTCGGCCGGGGCCTCCGCGTCGATCGGCAGGAACTTGTGGAACGTGTCGAGCGCGTCCTTGGCCAGTTCGAGCAGTTCGTCGGAGGTGGTGATGCTCGTCGTCGACGAGGACGACGACCCGGGCGGCTGGGCCTGGTCGAGTTCGCCGCTGTTGTCCTCGAGCTTCGACTCGATCTGACGGCCCCGGTAGCTGCCCTCCTCCGATTCCTCGCGCGCCCGCTCGTAGGGGTCCTTGTCGCTGTCGTAGCCGTCGTAGTTGCCCCACGAGCCGCCGCCGTAGGGGTCGCCGCCGTAGCCCCCGGGGTACGGGTGAGGAGTGACGTTGTACTTCTCGTAGTAGTCCTCGGCGGCATCGTTACCGTCGCCGCTCATGGAGTAGCGGCCGAGAACCGCCTGTTTGGTGTCGGCGGAGACGTACGGATCGTCGAGGATCTCCTTCGTCTCCTCCCAGGTGTACTCGCTCACAGTCCACTCCCCGCCTGGTTGGCCGCCTGCGCCTGCGATTCCTCGGCCGCGCCGTACTGCTGCCCGGCGGCACCGACTGTGCTCGCGAACGACGTCAGCGCGCCGCACATGGCCTGCGCCGCCTCGCCGATCGTCTGAAAGCCCGTGGTGTAGTCACCGCTGAAATCCGTGTGCGCCTTGCCGAATCCGCCCTCGCCGACGTTCGACGTGCCGACGTCGGAAACCTCCTCCTGCGCACTCGCCGCGGCATCGCTGATGCGCGTGGCCTGGTTCGACATCGAACCCTGGTCGGCCGTGTAGCCGTCCGGCGCATTGACCCCGCTCACCGTCGACACCCCCTGGAAATCATCTGTGGTCATCTGCCGCATAGGACGCGAGAAGTACCGGATCGGTGCCGTCGCATCTGCACACGAAATGTACCGGCTTGGGAAGATCGGAGGAACGCGAAACAGCCGCTACCACCCGGAGAGGAACAGCGCCGGCGAATGGTGTGGACGACGCGGGCGGTGTGGGGTGCGCAGGCCGGGTTGGTGACCGGTGCAATGGTGATGCGCTGCGGCGTCGGTGGTGGTGTCGACGGCTGCGGGGTTGACGAGGGCAGGTGGGTGGTGGTCCTGGTGGAGAAACGGCGGCGGCCGACCGGACCGTGGTGATCCGGACGACCGCCGCCGTGCATGCTGTCGTCAGCGCGTGGTGTCAGCGCGTGGTGTCAGCCGGGTAAGCGCGGCAGGCGGGCACATCGCCTGTGCGGGCCACTAGACGAACCAGTCGCGATTGGCGAAGTCCTCGTCGTCGTCCTCGTCGGTCCGGGGACGGGCGGGAGGCCGGACCGGTTGGGTGGACTGCTGCGGAGGTTCCGCGACCGGCGGCTGCGGAGTCGGTGCGGTGGGCTGCGCAGGTGCCGGGTCGACCGGCGCCTCCTCCAGCTCGTCGCCGGCAGGACCGAAGTCCATCGTGCGACCGCCCCCGTCGTCCCGCCGCTGCAACCACTCGTTCTTCGAGTTCGGATCCTCGCGGGCTTCCTTGTTGGCGGCGGCCTGTTCATCCAACTCTTTGCAACGCTCCAGGCTTTCCTGCCGCCGCTGCTCGGCCGCTTCAATGATCTCGCGTTCCTGCCGCTCCGCACGCTCACTGATCTCGGCAGATGCCGCTGCGAATTCCGCGCGATTCTCGGCGAGCGCCTCTAGCAGCTCGGGACTTGCGCTCTCGGTCATCGTCGACTGCCTCCTGGTCTATCAGTGTGCCGTTACCGGCTGAACGACACGGCGGACTCGACGCCGTCGCCGATCGTGCCGCTGATGTGATTCCCGGCCACGGCCTCGCCGAACAGATCGCTGACGGCGTTGAGGATGAACTGGCTCTGCCGTTCCTCGTCGCCGCCACCGCCGCCACCTCCGGCGCCGCCCATGCCTCCGCCCATCATGCCGCCGCCCATACCGGCACCACCGGAGCCGCCACCGCGGTCGCCGGAGCCACCAGGGCCGCCGTTGTCGCCGTCACCGGATGCGGCCGCGGAGTCGCCGCTCGGGCTGTCACCCATGTCTGCGTCACCGAGGCTGCTGCCGTCCGCCTCGCCGGCACCGCCGCCGAGTGCGTCGTCACCCAGGGATGATCCGAGGCTGGATGCGGGTGCGGTGGAGTCGTCGGGACCGCTCGCGCCGCCGGCGTCACCGTTCGCGTCCGGCTGGTCGGCCGTTCCTGCTGGGCCTGCCTGTGCCGCATCACCGGCTGCAGATCCGGACGCACCACCGTCAGCCGAGTCCATACCGTCGGGCATCGCCGCGGGCCCACCTGCGGTTGGGTCGGAAGCCGCACCGGCCTGCATCGCTTCGCTGCCTGCGTCGACAGCCCCGCCTCCACCTTCGGCGGCGAGGTCTCCTGCCGCCTGCGCCGCGCCGGTGGAACCACCGTCGAGTCCGGGTTCCTGGCCGCCGGCCGCCGGGTCCATGCGTGCGTTCTGGGCCAACATGTCGGTGTCGCCCGGGGCGTCCCCTGCCGGACGCAACCGGTCGCCGCCTGCCTCGGACCCGGCCGTCTCGTCCTCACCGAGGGTGTAGGTGGTCGGCTCGCCCTTGCCGTCGTCGACGGTCACCTTGGTCGGCCCATCGGGTCCGTCGGGCTGCTCGGCGACGATCTCGGTGTCGCCGTCCTGGATGCGGATCTTGCCGTCCTCGTCCGGCGTGTAGACCTTCTCGTCCCGGCCGCCGCCCTGGGCGCCACCGGCCCCGTCACCGGAGCCCTGCGGACCGAAATCCTGCCGACCCTGTTCACCAGGGTTCTGTCCCTGGCTGACCCCCGGACCCTGGCCTTGTCCTCCGAGTCCCTGGCCGAGCCCCTGATTCTGGCCGCCGGCCTGTGCCGGGCCACCGTCGGTCTGCCCACCCGGCTGGGCACCTCCGGACGCGTCCTCACTGTTGCCGAAGTCGAGCTTGTAGTCCTTGAGCTGCCCGTTGCCGTCGTCGACGGAGATCCCCATCTCGCCGTTGGCGTCGGGCTCCGCGAACTCGAACTTCTTGTCGCCCTGTTCGACCGTCAACGTGTCGCGCTCGGCAGCGTCCTTGACTGCCTCACCGGTCGCCGGGTCGATCGGGTAAGGCTCGCCGGTCTCCGGGTCGGTTTCGAGCTTGCCGCCCGTGACAGGGTTCTTCCCGTCACCCGCTTCGCCCGGTTTCGGCTGACCGTTCCCGCCCTGACCTGCTTCCCCCTGCGCCTGCTCACCGGCGACAGGGCCACCCCCACCGTCCATTTGAGGCGGCGTGAAACTGCCACCGGCATTGCCTCCACCCCCTCCGGGAGGAGTGGAAGTTCCACCTCCGCCACCTCCAGGCTGCTGATTACCAGCACCACCTGGATCCGTGATGGCCTGAGCGCCAGACCCCTTGCCATCGCCACCCGGGCCACGCTGGCCGGTAAACGCGCCTTCCAGGTCCTTACCAAGCTGCTGAATCAGGGTGGAGTAGTTCTTCTGAATCGCCTTGCCGGCATTACGCCCCTGGTCGTGAAATCCCTTTACCTTCTTGTCGTAACCATTGGCGAAATCCAGAAGCTTCTGCTTCGTATCAGCTTGGGCCTGCTTGATCTTGTCACGTTCCGCGTAGATATTCTCTTCGGTGATCTGATCGGCGACAACGTAACCGAGTATGGACCCAACCGGCCCAAGCGCCCCTTGAAGCAGCGAAAACGGGCTCGTCAAGAAGTCGCCGATATGGTCCCACATGCTCTTGTTTTCCATCTCCTGGATGGCATTATTGAGCTCCCGCAGGGCGTTGGGAATCTCCTCGTGCGCCTTGATCAGGTCCGCAACCTGTTGCTGGGTGAGGCCGGTGATTTTTCCATCACCGTAGACCTGCAGGACGGCCTTGGCATACTCGACTACGTTTTTCTTGTTGTCACCACTTACCGTCTTGATGTTCTCCGGCGCGCGACCCAAGGCTTCCGAGAGCTTGTCGGCGTTGTCGACGATCGCCTTGTTCTGCTGTTGCGCCGCCTGCTTGGCATCGCCGGTCCAGTCCTGGGTACCCTGCCCCCACGCCGTGTCGAGCGACTCCTTCGCCTCGTCAACCGCACTTGAAGCGGTTCCCAGCATGTTCGCGTCCTGACCGAACGCACCGAAGTTCATGCCGCGGAACTCGTCAAGACCCGCTCGAATCTGCTGCGGCGAGCCACCGGTGTGGGTGTACTGACCACTGCCGGGGCCTGAATTCTTGTCCTCAGTCAGGTCTGATTCGACATACTCCGGCTTCTCATTACCCTGACCATCCCCAAGATTCAGCTGCTTTACTTGTTTGTAAAGCGGATGAAAGTTGTCAAAGAGCTTGATTGCCGGACCGACCTCGCCAATGATCTCGTCCGAAGTCTTGAAGCCGCCCTCGTCCAGGTTCTTTTTAGCGTCCTTGATTTTTCCCTTGTTGACGCCGTCAAGACTCTTACGGGCGTTCATAAGGTTCTCGAGCGGAGCCTCTCCGCCCTCTTTGATGTCTTCCGCGTCGTATCCGTACTTGCTCGAATACTTGTCGATCTCCTGATGACTGACCATGCCCGCGTTGGATAGAGCCATCAACATTTGACCACGCTGCTGCGATGAAATGTCTGGATCATCGAGCAGAGTTTTCATCTCTTTCAGCTCTGCGTCTGTGAAAACCGAGTTGGCCATTTGCTGGACTGCTTTGGCGCGAGCTTCGTCACCTCGCAGTCCACTCAGCGCAATAGAGGCCTCGCGGTCCATTTCAGACCCCCTTCTTCGCGATCGACTCGGCGCTGACAGCCTCACCGTCTTCGTACGACTTCGCGGCCTTGCTGAGTTTGTCGCCCAAGTCCCCTACTTGTTCGCCGTACTTTTTGACCGCGGTTTGATACTGCTCAATGGCATCCGCATACTTCTCGGCCGTCTCCGACCAGAGGTTGCCAATCTGTGATTCACCGACTCCGGCTTCGATCTTTTTTCCGGCTTCGCCGAGACCTTTTCCTTCTTGGGTGTAGTTCTTACCCACCTGTCCCAGTTTGCCCGGGTCTACCTTGTGTCCACCGGCCATCGGTTCCTCCCCCTGTTGCGTGGTCGTGCGGGTCGAGCTTGCTCCTCACGGTTCAGACGCAACACGATGACGTCCAGTGCCGTTACAGATGCACAGCGAAACATACCGAATCGGCCGGGTCCACGACACGAGAACAACCACACCAGCCGTGCATGACCTGCACCGCAGGGCCCGACAGCCGGGGAGCGGGTGAGCTCCGGGAGCAGTGCAGCGAGTTGCACGCCCCGGCCAACCGCCAATCGACGTTCAGCCCAGGGTTACGGCACCCGACTACCCCCGGTCGACCTCGACCGGCTTCCAGTGATCGGTGTCGGCCGCCTTCACGCCACGGCGGCGACGACTCCCGCCAGCCGGTCGGCGGCGGCCTGCGCCGTGGCCTCGGCCTTCGCCTCGACCATCACCCGCACCAGCTGCTCGGTTCCCGACGGGCGCAGCAGCACGCGCCCCTCCTCGCCCAGCTCGTCGGTCACCGCCTCGACGGCGTCCTTCACGGCCTGCGACGCCGCCACCGCGGCCTTGTCGGCCACCCGGACGTTCACCAGCACCTGCGGCAACCGTTCCATCACCGCCGCCAGCTCCGCCATCGGCTTGCCCGTAGCCGCGGCCCTGCTCATCAGCCGCAACGCCGTCAGCAGCCCGTCACCCGTCGTCGCGTGCGCAGGCAGCACCACGTGCCCCGACTGCTCCCCACCGAGTGCGAACCCGCCGGCCCGCAGCTCCTCGAGCACGTACCGGTCGCCGACGGCCGCCGTGCGCAGCGCGATGTCGTGTTCCTTCATCGCCAGGTGCAGGCCCAGGTTGCTCATCACCGTCGCCACGAGCGTCGTGTGCGCCAACTCGCCGCGTTCTGCCATGTCCAGCGCGAGCACCGCCAGGATCTGGTCGCCGTCCACCAGCCGGCCCGCGGCGTCCACGGCCAGGCACCGGTCGGCGTCGCCGTCGTGCGCGATCCCCAGGTCCGCACCGCAGGCGACGACCGCCTCCTGCAGCCGCTCCGGATGCGTCGAACCGCATCCGTCGTTGATGTTCAGCCCGTCCGGCTCGGCGTTGATCGTCACCACGTCGGCGCCGGCCTTCCGGTACGCCTCCGGTGCCGCCGTCGACGCCGCGCCGTTCGCACAGTCCACGACCACCTTCAGGCCCGACAGCGCGTGCGGCGTCGCCGCCACCAGGTGCGACACGTACCGCTGTACCGCGTCGTCGACGTCGACCACCCGGCCGATCTCCGACCCCGTCGGGCGCACCCGGCCGGGACCGTCGCCCGCGAGAGCCGCCTCGATCTCGTCCTCGATGCTGTCCGGCAGCTTGTGCCCACCCTCGCCGAACAGCTTCACGCCGTTGTCCGGCATCGGGTTGTGCGACGCCGAGATCATGACGCCGAAATCCGCACCCAGGTCGCCCACGAGGAACGCCACGGCCGGAGTCGGCAGCACACCGACCCGCAGCACGTCCGCACCCGCCGACGCGAGGCCGGCAGCCACCGCTGCCTCCAGCATCTCGCCACTCGCGCGCGGATCCCGCCCCACAACAGCCACCGGGCGGTGGGACCGGTCGTGCGCAGCCAACACACCCGCGGCTGCAGCCGCTACCGACATCGCCAACTCCGGTGTCAGCTCACCGTTCGCGAGACCACGCACACCATCGGTGCCGAACAGGCGGGCCATACGTTCCTCCAACTGCCAATTTCTCGCGTCTCACGACGCTCCCGAGCCCACGGTGGGCACTGCGCGCCGCGCCGACAACTTAGCGACACACGCGCGGGCGATACCGGCGGGTCGCCGATAGCGCTACCGCCGGTGCCCGCACGACGACGTTCCGCACCTCACCCGGCACTCGAACCCGCCGACACTCCGTCGATCGGCAGGCCGAGCCGAACCGGACACCGCGCCGCCACCGACACACCCGCAAGCCGCCGCACCGACACCCCGGCGCACCGGTCACGATCGGCAACCGGCGACGATCGGCAACCGGAGATGCCCGAATGCGCGGTCGAGCGCCGGCGTCGACGGAAGCGCTCCAGGCGCGACACGCACCCGGAGGACGCAACACGGTCTCCGGAGGACGCAACACGGCCCCTGGGAAACGCGACACGGCCCCCGGAAAGCGCAACACGCGCCACTCCGGTGCGGACACGCGAAAGCGCCCACCCGTATATCGGATGGGCGCTTTCGCGTGTTGCCGCGCGCGCATGTGACGCACGCGACCGGAAACCTTCGCCGTAGGTCAGCGCTTGGAGTACTGCGGCGCCTTACGGGCCTTCTTGAGGCCGTACTTCTTACGCTCCGTCGAACGCGCGTCACGCGTGAGGAAGCCGGCCTTCTTCAGCGCCGGACGGTCGTCGGCGTCGATCTCGGCGAGCGCACGGGCGATGGCCAGGCGCAGCGCACCGGCCTGACCCGACGGGCCGCCGCCACGCAGGTTCGCGGAGATGTCGAACGACTCCGGCTTCTCGACCGTGACCAGCGGCTCACGGATGAGCTGCTGGTGCACCTTGTTCGGGAAGTAGTCCTCAAGCGGCTTGCCGTTGAGCTTGAACTGGCCGCTGCCGGGCACGAGGCGCACCCGGACGACGGCCTCCTTGCGCCGGCCGACCGTTTGCGCGGTGCCACCGGCGGCACGAGACGGCTTCGGCGCGGCCGGCGTCTCGCTCATCACAGCCGCTTCGGTGGCGGCCTCGGTCTCGGTGCTGGTCACAGGCTGTTCCTCACTCACTTGGTCACCTGAGCGATCTTGGTGATCTCGTGCGGCTGCGGGTTCTGCGCGGCGTGCGGGTGGTTCGGGCCGGCGTACACCTTCAGCTTCTTACCCATGGCACGGCCGAGCTTGTTCTTCGGCAGCATGCCCTTGATGGTCTTCTCGAGCAGGCGCTCCGGCTTGTGGTCCAGCAGCTCGCCGAACGACTGCTTGCGCATGCCGCCCGGGTAGCCACTGTGGCGGTACGCGAACTTCTGCTCGCGCTTGTTGCCGGTGAGGGCGACCTTCTCGGCGTTCACGATGATGACGAAGTCACCCGTGTCCACGTGAGGAGCGTAGGTCGGCTTGTGCTTGCCGCGCAGCAGCGTGGCAACCTCGGTCGCGAGCCGGCCGAGCACGACGTCCTGGGCGTCGATCACGTGCCAGGCACGGGTGACATCGCCGGGCTTAGGGCTGTACGTGGGCAAGGGTCTACCTCGTCGTCAAGATTGCTTGTGGGTACGTGCGGGCTGGGCGCAAACACTCGGCGCGCGCACAGACTACGAAGATACCCGGTCGCTTCGGAGCGCATGGAAGCGGGGTCGGGTCGGCCGGTCATCTTAATGTCGGCGGCCCCGCACGCCGAGGAGGCCGCACCGGCGCGTCGACATCCGGCGCCGACGCATTTTACGTACCACCGCCGGGCCGAGTGAAGCCCCTGTGGCACCTCAACTACGCCGACCCGACCACACCCCTCGACGGCACGCCGGCGCGTGACTGTATTCCGCCCGTCGACCCGCCGGCCACCCTTCGACGGCACGACAGCGATGGGAAGGCCTGAGGCCCTCCCGCTGGCCCACCACCGACGGCACGCCGACGCGGGGCTGTGTTCGATGCCCCGAAGGCGCACTCGGGCACGCGCCACGCAGCCGATTCCGGAGCCGGTGGCACGCCCACCTCCTCCGGACATGAGAAAGCGGGCCCGGCGTCAGCGCCGGACCCGCCTCAACACAGCGTCGTCAGCTGCTCGGCCGAAGCCGTCTCAGCCGAACATGCCCTTGATGCCCTGCTCCGTACCCTGGTACGAGTCGGCGATCTGCGGCAGCGCGGTGGCGATCTGCGCGAGAACCTGCTTCAGCTCGTCGAGCGAGTTGTTCCAGTTCTGCTGCAGCTCCTGCCAGGCCGCCATGGCGTCACCTTCCCACTCGCTGGTGAGCGGGGCCAGGTTGCTCTTCAGCTGCTCGAACAGGGCCTCCAGCTCCGAGCCGGTGGACTTGCAGTCCTCGGCTGCCGTCTGGATTGTTGCGTAATCAACCTTGATTCCGGCCATGGTCTTCTTCCCTCCAGAGAAAGTTTAAGAAATGCGGTGGATCAGGATGTGGGAGCGCCTGCTCAGAGGCCGCCGAGAACGTTGCCGATGTTGCTGATGGCGGAGTTCTGCTCCTCTTCAGCCTGCTGGTACTTGTGACCGGACTGCTGGAGCAGGTCCGCGATGTCCTGCAGCGCCTGGTTCAGCTTGTGGTTCTTCTCGTCGAACGCGGCCATCACGTTCTGGAACGCACCGGCTGCCTCGCCCTGCCAGCCGGCCGACGTGGCCTCGATGTTCGAACGCAGCTTCTGCATGTTGGCGTCCATCTGCCCCTTGGTCTCGGACACGTCCTGGAACGCCTTCTGGAACTGCTCCGGTGTACCTGCAAAACCGCCAGCCATTGGGAATGACCCCCTTCGTAAGTGGTTCGGTCGAGTACTTCCTCGTTCGTACTGACCCTACGACGAAGACCCTGCCACGATCGGTTCCACGATGTCCCACCGGACTGGGAAGTAGTTGCTCCCGTAAACGCAACTGGTTGGAACCAGCAGGAACCGGTCGTGTTTTCGCAGGTCAGAACCATACGTACGGTCATTTGCATTCGTTTTCGAAGGGCCTGCGACCACGGACGGGTTACCGGCGGAGGATCGATTCCCGGGTTCTCCGGCCGTGGTTTGCGAATGCGACAACGCTGATTCGCAAACGCGACTCCCGCAGTTTGCGAACGAGACTCCCGCAGCCGCAGTGCAAGGCCCCTGCAGGCCGCCATCGGGCGTCAGTTGGTGAACTCCAACGTGCCGACGATCTGGTTGCAGCCCGATTCGAGCCGCTGCTTCATCTCCACGACGCGGCATCCGATGCTGACCTGCGCCCTGCCGTTGGCCTGGACGTACCACTTGATGACCACGCCCTCGGACGGGAACTCCTCGTAGTAGATGGTGTCCTTGTCCGCATAGGTGTGGTGCTGGCGGAAATTGCGGTACTTGCCGGGGCTCTGCGCGTTCGCCTGGTCGGCGTCGGCCCGCAGCGTGTCGTAGAGCTGCCGATGCTGCTCGCCCGCATCGAAGTCCTGCTCGATCTGCTGGACGACGACCCGGTCCGAGCCGTCCGAGCCCTCCGGAGCGAACGCGACCCTCGCGCGCTGGGTGTCCTCGAGGACCTTCTCCCAGCCCTCGGGGGCCACGAACGAGTAGGAGAACCGCGCGATCTCCGTACCGGGCGGCCGGTCGTCCCGCAGGAAGAAGAACCAGCCCGCCGCACCGGCCACGAGCACTGTGACGACGGCGGCCGTCGACCACACCAGCCCGCGACGCTTCCGACTCGGCCGGCCCTCACCGTCGCCGCCGTCGGCGGCCTGCGGGCCCGGCTGCTGGCCGAAACCCTGCGACGGCTGCTGACCGAATGGGCCGTACGGCGCCGACTGCTGGTGCTGACCACCCGGTTGCGGCTGCTGCCCGCTCGGTTGCTGGTGCGGCAGCGGCCCGCTCGGCGGATACGCCTGCGGACGTCCCGTTGCCTGATGGTTCGGTCCCGGCGCTGCGGACGGGTTCGCAGCCGACCGTGCCTGCGGGCCCTGCTGGCCACCGACCTGCTGGTTCGGACCTGCCGGATGTGGTGCCTGCGGATTCGGTCCGCCGTGCCAGCCCTGCGACCGGCCGGCCTGCCGCCCCGGCGCGCCCCGCGGTACCTGCCCCGCTTGGCCGGAACCCACCGGTCCCGAAGCCGGCCTGCCCTGGACGGCCCGGTCCGCCTCGTCCCGGCCGACGACCGTCGTGGTCTCACTGCCACGGCCCGGCAGCGCACCCGGCACGGCGCCGCCGCGGTCGGGGATCACCTGCACCGCCCGCAGCGCACCGCGAGCCACTACCGTTTCCGGCTGGTCGAGCGTCGTCGGCACCACGCCCGTGCGTTCGTGCACCAGCCGGGACATCATCGGGATCCGGCTCGACCCGCCCACCAGGAAGATCGCCGTCAGCTGCTTGGCCCGCAGCTTCGCATCCTCGATCGTCGCGAGCGTCAACTCGACCGCCCTGCCGAGCGGCGAGGCAATCAGTTCCTCGAGCTGCTCACGCGTGACGTGCGCGTCGGCGAACGGCGGGGGCATCGGCACGTCGGTGTAGGCGTGACGCGACAGCGTCTCCTTCGCGCCACGGATGTCCTGCCGGAGCACCCGTCTACGCCTGCGATCCGCCAGCTCGCGGCCCTGCACCAGCTCGTCCCACGCCTCACGGTCCGCTGCGGGCACGAGCGACCCGACGTGCTCGAGCAACGCCTGGTCGATGTCCGCACCACCGAACCCCGGATCACCGCGAGTCGCGAGCACCTCGAACGCCGTCCGCCGCTGCTGCGACTCCGTCCTGCGCACCACGCTGACGTCGATCGTGCCGCCGCCGAAGTCCAACACGGCCAGCGTGTCACCGGGCGTACCCGTGAACGCGACGGTCTTCTCCGGGTTCTCGCCCTTCGCGGGCGTGTAGGTCGCCGCGTGGAACACCGCGGCCGCCACCGGTTCCGGCACGAGCGCCACCTCGTGACCCAGCCCGGACGCCGCCTGCCGCAGCAGTCGCGTGCGCACCGCGCCCCAGTCGGCGGGATGGGTCAGCACGAGCAGGTCGACATCGGCGTTCGCCGCGAGTCTGCGCGCCTCGCCCACCGCCCGCGACAGCACCGTGCGGACCACGTCGACGACCGGCAGCACCGTGTCGCCCAGCAGCAGTTCGCCTTCGTCGATGCGCCGCTTCGGGGTCGGCTCGAATCGCGCGGGGTCGACCGCGGCCTGGCGTTCCGCCTCCTGCCCGACGAACAGCGTGCCGTCGCTGTGCGCGTACACCGCGGACGGCATGAGCGGCTGGCCGTCGATCACGACGACCTGCGGCTGTCGTTCGCCGATCGCGGCCACCACACAGGTGCTGGACGTGCCGAAATCGATCGCGACGCGAAAAGTCACCGGCCGCCTCCGATGTCAGAGGCGACCGGTGATCGGTCCGACATCGCGGTGATCACTCGGGATTGATCCACGAGACGTGCATGAGCTGCTTGCCCACCTTGCGGCTGACCAGGTTGCCGCGGCCCGGAGGCATCGGCCCGGCCTTGACGTTGCCGAGCAGCTGGCCCTCGTCCTTGGAACCGTTCATGACGATGCCAGGCATCGCCAGCTCCTTGAGCTTGCCGAGGATCGGGTCCATACCGGTCCGCGCAGCACCACCGGTGCGGCGAGCGACGATCATGTGCAGGCCGACATCCTTCGCCTGGGCCAGGTACTCGCCCAGCGGCCGCAGCGGGTTGTTCTGCTGCGTCGCCACAAGGTCGTAGTCGTCGACGACCACGAACAGCTCCGGCCCCTGCCACCACGAACGGTCCCTGAGCTGCTGCGGCGTGACGTCCGGGCCGGGCAGCCGCTTCTGCATCGACCCGGTGACCTCCTTGACGATGCCTTCGAGCTGGTTGGCCGAGACCACGTACGACAGCACCTGGTCGCCCTCGACGAACCCGAGCATCGTGCGCCGGTAGTCGACGAGGATCAGCACCGCTTCCTTCGGCGTGTACCGGTCGGTGATGCCGCGGACGATCTGCCGCAGCAGGTTCGTCTTGCCGGACTCGCCGTCGGCGTAGGCCAGGAAGTGCGGATCCGCGTCGAAGTCGAGATACACGGGCGCCAGCTCGTCCTCGTTGACACCGATCGGCACCAGCTTCGAGTCGCGGCGGTTGTCCATCGCCAGCACGTCCTCGTACGGCATGAGCTCCGGCAGCAGCCGCACCTGCGGCGCGTGCGGGCCGTGCCACGCGGCGTTGATCTTCGCGACGGCGTCGCTCACACCCTCACCGATGGTCTCGTCGTCGCTCGACCCGTCGATCCGCGGCAGTCCACCGAGGAAGTGCAGCTTGTCGCGGGTCAGACCACGACCCGGCCTTCCTGCGGGGATGTTCACCGCGGTGCGGCGGTCGATGTCGGACTCCGTCGGGTCACCCAGTCGCAGCTCGAACCGCGTACCGAGCATGTCCTTGATCGCCGGGCGGATGTCGGCCCACCGGTTCGAGGCGATGACCACGTGAACGCCGTAGGCCAGGCCCTGCACCGCGAGCTTCGTGATCTGCGGTTCCAGCTCCTCGAAGTCGTCCCGCAGGGCACGCCAGCCGTCGACGACGAGGAACGCGTCGCCGAAGGCGTCCTGATCCGCGGTGATGTCACCCCGGCGCTTGCGGTTGCGGAAGTCGGCCATCGAGTCGACCTGCATTTCGCCGAACCGCGACTCGCGCTCGTTGGCGAGCGTCGTCAGCTCCGCGACGATCCGGCGGGCCTTGTCCGGATCCCGCCTCGCCACGGCGACACCGCCGACGTGCGGCAGGCCGTCCAGCGAGGCGAGCGTGCCGCCGCCGAGGTCGATCGCGTAGAACTGCGCCTCCTGCGGCGTGTGCGTCAGCGCCATCGACATGATCAGCGTCCGCAGCAGCGTCGACTTGCCCGACTGCGGGCCGCCGACGATCGCGCCGTGGCCCGCGGCACCGGAGAAGTCCGCCCACATCGGGTCGCGCCGCTGCTCGTAGGGACGGTCGACGATGCCCAGCGGCACCTGCAGCTTGCCGTTGCCGAAGAACCCGACCGGGGACAGGCCGCGTTCCTCGGTGGGGTTGAGGTTCGGCAGCAACGTGTCGAGCGAGTTCGGCTCGGTCAGCGGCGGCAGCCACACCTCGTGAGCGGGCGGGCCCTGGCCGACGAGCCTGCCGACGATGACGTCGAGCTCACTCGGCTCCACGGCCTCCTCGGACTCGGGCTGCTGCGGTTCCGGTTCCGGCTCCGGTTCGGGTTCCGGTTCCTTGGGCAGTTCGATGTAGTCCGGCACGAACAGCTGCGGCCGCTTGTCGGCGCGCACGACCTTCGCGCCCGGCGCCGCGGCCTTGATGCCGGCGGGCCGGTACGGACCGGACACGTACGAGGCCTTGAACCGTTCGAGCGTCGACGTGTCGTACTTGAGGTAACCGCCACCGGGCACCGACGGCAGCTCGAACGCGTCCGGCACACCGATCGCGGCGCGTGATTCCGCGGCCGAGAACGTCTTCAGGCCGATCCGGTACGACAGGTGCGAGTCCAGACCACGCAGCTTGCCCTCCTCGAGGCGCTGCGAGGCCAGCAGCATGTGCATCTGCAGCGACCGGCCCAGCCGGCCGATGGCGACGAACAGCTCGATGAAGTCGGGCTTCTCGCTCAGCAGCTCGGAGAACTCGTCGACGACGATGAACAGCGCGGGCAGCGGGTCGAGGTCGGCACCGTTCTCGCGGGCCTTCTCGTACTCCCAGACGTTCTTGAAGTTGCCGCCGTTCTTGAGCGCCTCCTGCCGGCGGTTCATCTCACCGGCCAGCGCGTCCTTCATACGGTCGACCAGCGTGACCTCGTCGGCGAGGTTGGTGATGACCGCCGACACGTGCGGTGCCTTGTCCAGACCGAGGAACGTCGCACCACCCTTGAAGTCGACGAGCACGAAGTTCAGCGACGTCGACGAGTGTGTGGCCAGCATGCCCAGCACGAGGGTGCGGAGGAACTCGGACTTACCGGAACCGGTCGCACCGATGCACAGGCCGTGCGGGCCCATGCCCTCCATCGCGGCTTCCTTGATGTCCAGCTCGACCGCCTGGCCCATCTCGCCGACCCCGAACGGCACGCGGTAACGGTCGCGCACCGGGCGCGGCCGCCACGCCTGCTGCACGTCGAACGTCATCGGGTCGCCGGGAATACCCAGCAGTTCGAGCAGCGACGGGTTGGACAGCAGCGGCTGTTCCTCACCGTCCTCGGCGGCCGCCGTGCCGATGCGGTACGGCGACAGCTTCCGCGCGAGCGCCTCGGTCTCGACGAGGCTGAGCGTGTCGGGCGCGCCGAACCACTCGACACCGCCCGCGCTGCGCGCACCGAGCCGCTCGGGCTCGGCGACCAGGCGCAGACCACGGCGGGCGGCGAGGTTGCCGATCGTGTCGGACAGGTCGACCAGCGTGACGCCGACCAGGCCCTCCTCCAGCAGGATCCGCTCCTCGCCGGTGACGTCGGCGTCGTCGAGCACGATCACGATGTGGGGCTGGTCCGGTGGCGGCGTGGCGTTGCGCGAGAACCGCTGCCGGTCGCGCAGCTCCTCCTCCAGCCACTGCTCGATCTGCGCGAGCGAACCGGCCATCATGCGCAGCTGGCCGATGCCGTCCGACAGCGTCGGGTGCTGGCTGTGGGGCAGCCACTTGGCCCACTCCCACTCCGCCTTCGACCGACCGGTCGACGCGACCGCGATGAGCACGTCCTCCGGGCTGTGGAACGTGACGAGTTGCGCCAGCGCCGCACGCGTCAGCCCGCGGACGAGCTCGCGCTCCCCCTGCACGCCGACGGCCGCGAACCCGCGCAGGGTGATCTGCGTCGGCAGGTCCGGGACGATCGAGTGCGCCCGCACGAATCGGCGCAGCGCCAGCGTGGCGATCGGCTCCAGCTCGTCGACGGGGCCGGTCTGCGGCGGCACCAGGCGCGTCGCCAGCCGGTGCGCGCTGCGGCCGACCCGCAGGTGAAGGAAGTCCTGGTCGTTCTGCCTGCGCTCCCACATCCGGCGCGTGGCCGCCATCGACCACAGCGTCTGCGGATCCGGGTGCACCCACTCCAGCGAGGCGCGCTGCTCCTCCATCGCCTCGCGGGCGCGTTCGCGCATCTGGCCGAGGTACCGCAGGTAGTCCTTGCGGTCCTCGTTCATCTCGGCCTTCTTCTGGCCGCCTCCCCCTTTGCCGCCACCTGCGAACATGCCGACCATCGACATGATCATCATCATCGGCATCATCAGCATGAACGGGCTCGGCGCCTGCCCCTCCTGCAGTCGCGGCACCATGATCAGGCCGACCATGCCGAGCATCGCCACGATCATGACGACCGGCAGGATCTTCATCATGATGTTGCCCGGAATTGCGCGGGGCACCTCTGGCGGCGGCTCGAGATGGACCTCGCCGCCCGGCGGGCGGGGCGCAGCAAGACGTGGCGACCGCTTGAACTGCAGCGTGCTCACCGAAAAGACCCCTCTTCAACTCGGCTGATCAAGTCGCCGTGCGACCGGCCACGAGCTGGCCGAGACCACACGGTAGCGAACGAGAGCAACCGGCGATCCACAGACCGGCGAAGTCACTGCCGCCTGGAGCGAATCCGTCCCATCGCGGCGCCGGGTGCGCTAGAAACGGCACACATCCGCAGCTGCGCGTGAGGTAGCCGTAGTCGTCCGGGCGGGCGAACGGTAAGTTCCCGTGCGCGGTATAAGTACCGGGTCAGCGAACATCCAAGTAGGGGGACAACAGGTGGCAACGGGCACGACCGTATTCAGCCGGGTCACGGTGGTCGCACCGAGCACCCGCATCGACGTCGCACTGCCGGCCGACGTGGCCGTTGCGGACCTGATGCCGATGCTGCTGGAGATGGCCAAGGAGGTCTCTCCCGACGGCGGCGCTCGGCACGGCGGCTGGGCGCTGGCCAAGCTGGGCGACGCTCCGCTCGATCCGAGCCGCACGCTCGCCTCTCTCGGTGTCGTCGACGGCGAGCTGCTGCAGCTGCGCAAGCGCAACGAGAACCCTCCGCCACCGCTCTACGACGACGTCGTCGACGCCATCGCCGAGGCCGACCCGGACGGCTTCCGGCCGTGGAGCAAGGAAACCGCCCGCAAGATCGGCCACGCCGCGGGCGGCCTGTCGGCCGTGCTCGCCGCGCTGGCGCTGTTCCTCGGCGGCATCGGCGGCTACGCGCTGTTCGCCGCGATCGCAGGCGGTGTGCTGGCCGTCGCGTGCGTCGCGCTGGGCGCCACCCTGGTCCGCGCCTACCAGGCCATCTCGACGGGCGTGCTGATCTCCGCCGCGGGCGGCCTGCCGATGGCGTTCGTCGCCGGGTTCTTCATCGTTCCGCTGGACGTCTCGGTCCGGCCGAACCTGCTGCTGGGCAGCGCGCTCGTGGTCGTGGTCGCCGCCGCCTCGATCATGATCATGGGCACGGGCCTGACGACCTTCATCGCCGCCGCGACCGCCGGCGTGTTCGGTGTCCTCTCGTTCCTCGTCGCCACGCTCGTCGACCACCCGGCGCCCGGCATCGCCGCCGGCACGGCCGCCGTGGCGCTCGGCTGCATCTCCATGCTCCCCCGCGCGACGATCTGGCTCGCGAAGCTGCCGCTGCCGACCGTTCCCGGCACGGCCGACGAGCTCAAGGAAGACTCCGAGATCCCGGACTACTCCGACATCGAGCAGCGCACCAGCTCCGCGCACAACTACATGACGGGCCTGCTCGTCGGCTGCGGTGCCGTCACCGCGCTCGCGGCGATGCTCACCGCGACCTCCGGCGACATCTGGGGCATTCTCACCGGTGCCGTGGCCACGGTCGTGCTGCTGCTGCGCGCCCGCACCTACGCCAACGGCGCACAGGCCGTCGCGCTGCTGGTCACCGGCATGGTCTCCGCCGCAGGCATCCTCATCGGCTGGCTGCAGGGCGCGGAGCCGTTCGACCAGCTGCTGTGGGCGACCGTGGCGTTCGCCGTGATCGCCGCGGGTTCGGTCGTGCTGGGTGTCGTGATCCCCAACCAGCGGTTCTCGCCGCCGGTGCGGCGCACGGTCGACATCCTGGAGGCCATCTGCATCGCGGCGGTACTGCCGCTGGCGCTGGCCGTCATGGGCCTGTACTCGTTCTTCCGCCACCTCGATCTACTCGGCTGACACCGGTGCGGGCGCCGGCCGCCCGCACCGGCACGCCGAACAGGTGCAGCCACAGCGACACGTGCAGGCACGGAAACAGACGTCAAGGGGGTTTCGGGTGCGTTCGGTCGGTCCACACGTCACCGGGTCGAGACCAGCGGGCCGGGTCGGCACCGGTTCCCGGACCGGATCGGCGCGCCGGATCTCGGCGATGCTGCTCACCGCGGCCATCGGCGCCACGACGGCGCTCGTCCCGGCACTGCCCGCGGCCGCCCAGGCCGACAGCTGGTCTCCCCCGCCCGACACCAATCTCCCGCCCGTCGGTTCGCTGAAACTCGACGGTCCGAATGAGACCTACACACGCAACACCGAGTGTGTGCAGGCCGCCGAACTCGAAGAGGCCGACCGCCTCCGGCAGGCACCGTGGGGCCAGCTGTACCTGCGCCTCGAGGAGGCCCACCGCATCCTGGCCGCCGAGGGCAAGCAGCCGGGCGACGGACAGACGGTGACCGTGATCGACACCGGTGTCGAGGACGGCCACCCATACCTGGCGGGCCCCGACGGCAACAGCAGGGTCAACGGCGTCGGCGAGTACGTCCTGAAGGACGGCGGTCCCGGCGTCGTCGACTGCGACGGCCACGGCACCGAGGTCGCAGGCATCATCGGCGCGAACACCCCACCGGACATCGGATTCCAGGGCGTCGCACCGCACGTGCAGATCAACGCGATCCGCCAGTCCAGCCAGTACTACGAGAAGAGCGAGGAGCCGGAGCAGCCCGAACCGGGCGGCGACGGCGGCGGCGACGGTGGTGACGGCGCCGGCGGCGGCCAGGACGGCGGTGACGGCGGCGCAGGCGGTGACGGCGGCGGTGGTGACGCCGGTGGCCAGGACGGTGGCGGCGGTGACGCCGGCACCGGCGAGTCGTCGGCCACGGGGACGTCACAGCGGCAGGCCGACAGCGACGAGGGCGCCGGCACACTCGCCACACTCGCGGCCGCGATCATCAAGGCAGCCGACACGGCACCCGGCAGCGTCATGAACGTGTCGATCAACAACTGCCAGCCGTACTCGGAGAACATCGACGTCGAGAACCAGAAGCTCCAGGCTGCGGTGAAGTACGCGCACAAGGAGAAGGACGTCGTCGTCGTGAGCGCGGCGGGCAACGTCGGCGAGAACTGCCAGCAGAACACCGACTCGGACCCCAGCAAGCTCAACTCGGTCGTCTCGCCGCCGGTGTTCGCCGACCATGTGCTGTCGGTGGCCGCGACCGGCGAGGAAGGCACCGCGCCGTTCAGCATGAACGGCCCGTGGGTCGGCGTCGCCGCGCCCGGCACGAAGATCATCTCCCTGGACCCGGCGGAGGACTCGGACCGCATCGTCAACCAGACGATCGACCCCAGCGGCAACGCGGCCCCCATCGAGGGCACGAGCTTCGCGGCGCCGTACGTCTCGGGACTGGCCGTCCTGGTGCGGCAGATGTACCCCGACCTCAACGCCACCCAGGTCATGGAGCGCATCAAGTACACCGCGCACCACCCGGCCACGCCCGACGGCCACGACCAGTACATCGGCGACGGCGTCATCGACCCCGTCGCCGCACTGACCGCCGACGTGCCCACTGAGATGGGCATCCAGCCGATCCAACAGCAGCCGCTGCCCGACGACCTGCCGCCCGCGAACGTGCCCAACTGGACACCGTTCGCCGTGGCCGTCACCGGCTCCGCCGGCGCACTGGTGGCCCTCGGCGTGACGATGTTCGTCGTGCACACCGTGCGGCGCAGGCAGAAGACTGCCGCCCCGTCGGCCAAGGCGCCGTCCTCCGGCTCACCCGGCTGATCCACCAGGGCCTGCCGAACCGGCCGGCCGTGACCACCCGAGCATCCGGCCCGGGCCGCCTCACGTGCGGCCCGGGCCGCTGACTGTGACGAGCCGCGTGCCACCGGCTCCCGGATGCGGCGCCGTCGGACACGTCCGAAGCTGCCGGCAGGCGTCCGGCCGTTATCGGGCTCTTCCGGTGTGCCTGGCTTTTCCGGTCTGTGGCGGGCTTTTCCGGTCTGTGGCGGGCTCTTCCGGTCTGTGGCGCGCTTTTCTGGTCTGTGCCGGGCTCATCGGGGCCGTGCCGGCTCGTGTGCGCCGTGCCGGCGCGTCCAGCCTGCCGGGCTGTCCAGCCCCCGGGACCCGCCCCAGACCTACCTGTGCCTCTCGCCGCCTCCTAGGCGTGCCAAGCACTTCCGGGACGTTCCGGGCCCCATCTCACGCCGCTGGCCCGTTTCCCGCCCCTGGAGGGCGCCTGGGACGCCTCCGCAGCACCGGACGTGACCCGGAAGCCGCCTCCCGCGCTTGCGAGGCATCTCGGCACGCCGAGGTGCTCGCGCTGCCCCACCCTCCGGGCCGCGAGCCCGTCCGGACCGAACCCGATACGACACGACCGTGGCCCCGCGGCTCGGCGAAGCGAGCTCACGGGGCCACGATCACAGCGCCGACATCACGGGGCCGACGTCACAGGGCCGACGTCACAGGGCCGACGTCACAGGGCCTTGGACGAGATCAGGTCAGCCGCCTGCGGCGGCCGCTCCGTTCTCGACTCCGGGCGTCCGCACCTGCACCGAGTCGTACGTCTGGCGCACGTCCTGGTAGTTCAGCGAAGAGCCCGCGGGCAGCATCTTCAGGATCGTCTCCGGTGCCGCCTTGAACATGTTCCCGGACAGGCCGAGCCACTCGGCCGTCGTCACGTCCGGGATGCTGTAGCGGATACCGCGGTCGGAAACCAACTGCAGCGGCCCGCCGTCGAACGTCTCCTGCGTGGTCGCCGCGCGGACGACCGCCGCGTGCCCCGGCTGCATGTAGAACTGGTCGACCTGGTTGTAGCCGTCGGGCGCCGGGGTGCTGACGTCGATCGGGTTCGCCCCGTTCGGCAGCGGCGAGGTGTTGTGCACGTACAGCCTCGTGACCGAGTCCCGGGCACGGCCCTCACCCTCGACGCTCCAGCCGAGGCAGGTGTGCGGGGTCAGCTCCTGGTCGACGACCTCCAGGTCACCGGTCACCGGCAGGTGGTCGAGCTCGAGCCAGCCCTGGTCACCCTCGGCTACCTTGGGCGCGCTGGCGATCCCACCGGGCCCGACGCGCCGCGCCGTCGCGGCGTTCTCATCGGCGGCGAGGAGGACGCTGGCCGCACCCTCGTTGATCTCCTGGACGCCCTGCTGCAGCACGACGTAGTAGGTCGTCGAACCCGCGTCCTGGACCTCGAGGACCGATCCGATCCGCGCCGAAGCCACGTCGAAGTCCTGCGGCGAGCTGCCCGCGCCGGGGACGTCGGGGGCGATCAGCTCACCCGACGCGTTCGGGATCGCTTCCAGCAGGCTCGGCGACATGTTGCGGATGCCGTCCTCGCTCAGTCCGAACGCGTTCACGATGGGGTCGTTGGGTGCCATGTTGACCGGCGCCTTCACCGCGTCGCCCTGACCGGCCTGGGTGTCCGCCTGCCGGTAGATCAGGTAGACGGTGCCGTCGTCGCCCTTCGAGGCCTTGGCGAGGATGGCCTGGTTTCGCGGCAGTTCGTCGCGTGAGGAGCCACCGGACTCACCCGCGAGCACCTGGCTCTTGACTACGGCTTCCTGCCGCGCGGTCTGATCGGGCAGCGAACTGTCGTAGTTCAGGTTGTCGCAGACGGCCCACTGCTGGCCGATCGCCTGCTCACCGGTCGGCAGCAGGGGTGGACCGTCCGGAATGCCCCGCAGTCGTTCGCGGCCGATGTCGACCAGCTGCGTGTCGGGCACGACCTGCGGTTCGAGGTCACCGGGTTCGGGCGCCTGCGGCAGCTGTCCCCCGCCTTCGCCGCCCTCGCTGCCCTGCTGGGCCTGAGCCATGCTCAGCAGCTTCGCCGACGCGACGTTGAACGTCGGGATGAGCCGCTTGTCCCCGCCCTGCGCCTGATGCACCACGTAGACCTGGCCGGACTGCTCACTGATGACGATGCCGCTGTCGGGCACCTTCGGCGCCGGCTTGAAAATGCCGAACACGAGGAAACCGAGGCAGCCGAGCGCGCCGAGGACGACGCCGACCGTCGTGGCACGTCCATGGGTCCGCATCGGGTCGTGCAGCATGACCGGGTCCTTGCGCACCAGCGCCGACTGCATCCTCCGCAGCACGAACCGGTACGCCTGAACCTGTGACTTTGTTGTCGGTGTTGACGGCATTCTCGCCCCACTGCCTCCCCATCGCGATACGGTCCCGCAGGATAGCCGTGCAGGACCGGCTGGTGTTGGTTTCTACCAACACCCGCTAGTCTGCGACTCCCCGGGATGGCTGTTTCCGCTGCGTGACCGTCACACGCGTCCCGCAGCGGACAAACCAGGCTTCGCCTGCGGCCGACCGGGCACACGCGAGGGACAAGAGGGGAAGAAGCCAGCGGATGTCCGTCACCACTCCACGTTCATCGGGCCCGCCTCCGGGAGGGAGGCCGCAGGGCCCGGGACCGCAGCGCCCGCAGGGACCCGGAGGTCCCGGACGGCCCGGCCCCGGCGGACCCGGTGGACCCGGCGGTCCCGGCAGGCCCGGTCCAGGGGGGCCCGGTGCGCCTGCGGGCCCGAACCGGCCGGCAGGTCCCGGCGGACCGGGGGCTCCCGCGGGCCCCGGTGGGCCCGGTAAGCCGGGTCCAGGACGGCCCGGCCCCGGTGGCCCCGGCGGACCTGGCGGCCCCGGCGGGCCGAACGGCCCGGGTGGTCCCGGTGGACCGCCCAAGCCGAGCGGCCCTGCGGGTCCCGGTGGCAGTCCCCAGGGGCCCGGCGGCCCCGGGGGTCCCGACAAGGGCCCCGGCCCCGGTGGCCCGAACGGCCCGGCGGGTCCCGGTGGGCCGAAGGGCCCCGGTAGCGGCGGGCCGGGCGGGCCAGGTGGTCCCGGTGGGCCGGGGGGTCCCGGTGGGCCCAGCGGTCCGCACGGTTCCGGCGGCCCCGAACCGACACCGCCGGAACCTCCGAAGCCGCCGGAACCGCAGCCCCGGAACGCACCGCCCGCCCGCAAGCGGATGCTCGGTGCGAGCCTCGGCCCACTGCCGGTGATGAACATCGTGCTGATCGAGGTCGGGCTCGCCATCGGGCTGGTCCTGGTGGCGATCAACGAGTCGCTGCTGTGGGTCGGCGCCGGTGTCCTCGGCGTGACGGTCGTCCTGGCACTGCTGCGCTGGCACGGCCAGTGGTTCACGCAGTGGGCCGGCCTGACGTCGCGGTACACGTTCCGCTCGCGCGCCAGGACGGCGACACCGCCGCCTCCGAAGTCCATCGAAACGGTGGCCGACGAGGAGGAGACGGTCATCGGCGACGACGACGTCCGCGTCAACCTGCTGCGGCTGGCGATTCCCGGCCTGGTCGTGGCACACGGCAACGACCACGAGCACTCCGACGTCGGCCTCGCCTGGCACGACGGCACCTGGACGGCGGTGCTGCTCGTCGAACCGACGCCGGCGCTGATCACGCAGGCGGGCGGCGCGCCCAGCCTGCCGCTGTCGGCGCTCGCACCGTGTCTCGAAGACCGCGGTGTGGTGCTCGACTCCATCCAGATGACGTGGCACTGCTACCCGGGCAGCGCCGCACTGCCCTCCGACTCGCCCGCCCTCAGCTCGTACATGGAGGTCCTCGGCCCGCTCCCCGCGGCGGCGCGGCGGACGACGTGGATCTCGCTGCGGCTGGACCCGAAGCGGTGCGCCGCCGCCGTCCAGGAGCGTGGCGGCGGTGTCGTCGGTGCGCACCGCGCCCTGATGGGTGCGCTCTCGCGTGTTCGCAACGCCCTGGAGTCGAACGGGGTGCCCACCCGCCCGTTGGACGCCGACGAGCTGCTCCGCGCCGGCATCTCCGCCGCCGAGCTCACCGGCGTCGTGGGCTCGGGCCAGAAGGTGTCGCTCAAGGAGAAGTGGACGGGCGTCACGGCCGCGGGCATCGGCCACGCCAGCTACGCCATCACCGGCTGGCCCAAGGGCAAGGTCACGCAGAACCTGAACGCCCTGACCAGTGTGCGCGCGCTGTCGTCCACGGTCGGCATGGCGATCTCGCCCGCCGAGGACGAAGGCAAGGTCACGCTGCGCGGCATCGTCCGCGTCAGCGCCCGCAACCCGCGTGAGCTCGACGCCGCCGACCAGCGGCTCGGCACCCTGGCGGACAAGGTCGGCGTCTCGCTGACCCCGCTGCGCGGAAAGCAGACCGACGGACTGGCGGCGACGATCCCGCTGGGAGGCACCGCATGACCCGGCTTCAGGACCCCACCAAGGTCGACGGGGTCGCACCCGAGTTCGTCGCGGACCCGGCGCTGCTCGACGCCGTGAGCCCGTCCGGTGACCGCGGCGGCATCATCCTCGGCTCCGGCCTGCAGGGCGAGCCGCTGACGGTCTCCGCGCTGCGATCGGTGCCCACGCGCATCGTGGTGGTCGGCGGGCTGTACCTGGCGCGGCAGGTGGCGATGCGCGCGATGGCCGTCGGTGCGTGGTGCATCGTCGCCACGGGCCGGCCCGCCGCGTGGCACGTGCTGCAGCAGGCCGCGGGCACGCAGCGGGACGGCCAGCCGTCGCCGCTGGTGCAGATCCGCAGGCTCTCGCCCGTCGAACTGCCACGGCCGTCGGAGGACGCACCGCTGCTGGTCGTCAACGACGGCGGCCCCACACCGCAGGACCTGTTCCCGCCGCGTTCGCCGTGGCAGACGACGGTGTACGTGCTGCCGTACCTGCACCCGCAGGCCACGGCGGTCGCCAACGGCGCCGATCTGGTGCTGATGCAGCGATTGCCCGCGGGACAGGCAGACCTGGCCGCGCAGATCTGGCGATTGCCGCAGCAGATGACCCGTCAGCTGACGACGTTGAAGGACGACCAGGTGGTGGCCCTCGGCCGGAACCTGTGGCGCCCGCTGCGACTCGTCACGACGAACAAGGAGCAGGCGATCCTCGGCCCCGTCCGCCGAGGCGACTGAACAAGCCCGGTGTGTGCCCCCAAGGGCACCTTGGGGGCACACACCCGCTGCTGCAGGCAAGCCCGCGGCTAGAGGCTTTCGCGGACGTTGCGGGTCTGCTCGGCGCGGGCGGCGAGCTCGTCGTCCGGCGGGTAGTCGATCGCGACGAGCGTCAACCCGTGGGCAGGCGCCACCGAGCTGGCGCGCACCCGGCTGTCCAGCACCCGGTGCGGCCAGTCGACGTCGCGCCTGCCGTCACCGACCATCAGCACAGCCCCGACGAGGCTGCGCACCATGGAGTGGCAGAACGCATCGGCCGACACCTCGGCGTGCACGTCGTACTCACCGACGCGACGCCACGTGAACCGCTGCAGCTCCCGCACCGTCGTCGCGCCCTCACGCTGCTTACAGTAGGCGGCGAAGTCCTGCAGCCCCAGCAACGCCTGAGAAGCCTCCTGCAGGGCGTCGACGTCCAGTGGGCGGTTCCAGGCCAGCGTGTCCTTGCGGCGCAGCGGATCGACGCCCCACGGCGCGTCGGACACCTGGTAGCGGTAGTGCCTCCGGACGGCGGAGAACCGGGCATCGAAACCGTCCGGGGCGGGAGCCACCGCGAGCACGCGCACGTCCGGCGGCAGCAGCCGATTCCACCGGTGGCGCATGCGGTCCAGGTCGGGCAGCCCGCGCTCGTCCACGGTGAGCCTGCGCGACGTCAGCTGCCCCTCGTAGGGCTCCACGTCGACGTGCACGACCTGCCTCGCCGCGTGCACGCCGGCGTCCGTCCGGCCCGCGACGACCACCGACCGCGGCACCGCCGCGCCGGGCGGCTGCGTCGCCAGCGCCTCCTCCAGCGACCCCTGCACGGTGCGCCTGCCGGGCTGCCGAGCCCACCCGGAGAAGTCCGTGCCGTCGTAGGCCACCTCGAGGCGCAGACGAACGAGCCCGCCCTCCCCAGTGGGAACGGCGGGCTCGTTCGATGCGTGACTGCCTGTCAGGCTTCGTCCTTCTTCTCGGACTCGGCCTTGTCGTCGGCCTCGGCCTTGTCGTCGGACTCGGCGGCCGGGCTGTCGGCCGAATCGGCCGAGTCAGCCGAATCGGCGGAGTCGGCGCTGTCGGCGGAGTCCGCGGACTCGGCGCTCTCAGCGGACTCGGCCTCTGCCGCCTTCTCGTCGGCCGCGAACTTCGTGCCGCGAGCCTTCTCGGCCTCCGAGGTCACGGTCTTCTCCGCCACCAGTTCGATGACCGCCATCGGGGCGTTGTCGCCCTTGCGCGGCAGCGTCTTGGTGATGCGGACGTAACCGCCGTTGCGCTCGGAGAAGTGCGGGCCGATCTCGTCGATCAGCTTGTGCACGACGTCCTTGTTGCGGATGGTCCGCATGATCTGACGCCGGTTGTGCACGTCGCCGCGCTTGGCCTTCGTGATCAGCTTCTCCGCGAGCGGCCGGACACGCCTGGCCTTGGCCTCGGTGGTCGTGATCTTGCCGTGCTCGAACAGCGACGTGGCCAGGTTCGCCAACATCAGCCGCTCATGCGACGGCGATCCACCGAGACGGCGTCCCTTGGTGGGGGTGGGCATCGGTTCTCCTCGTTAGCTCTCAGCCGTGGGACCCGGTGGCCGGCGCGCGCCGGCCACCGTCGTGGGTCCTACAACTGCTCCGTCTCTGCGTAGTCCTGGCCATCGTCGTGGCCATCGTCGGACAGACCACCGGGGACGCCGACGGACATGTCGTCGCCCCAGCCCTCGCCGTCGTCGTAATTGGCGGCCGCGGTCGTCGGGTCGAACCCGGGCGGGCTGTCCTTGAGCGCGAGGCCGAGACCGACGAGCTTCATCTTCACCTCGTCGATCGACTTCGCACCGAAGTTGCGGATATCGAGCAGGTCGGCCTCGCTGCGCGAGACCAGCTCGCCGACCGTGTGAATTCCCTCGCGCTTGAGGCAGTTGTAGGACCGCACCGTCAGGTCCAGGTCCTCGATCGGCATCGCGTAGGCGGCGATGGTGTCCGCCTCCTGCGGCGACGGGCCGATCTCGATGCCCTCCGCGTCGACGTTCAGCTCCCGAGCGAGGCCGAACAGCTCGACGAGCGTCTTGCCCGCCGACGCGACGGCGTCCCGCGGCGTGATCGACGGTTTCGTCTCCACGTCCAGGATCAGCTTGTCGAAGTCGGTCCGCTGCTCGACACGCGTGGCCTCGACCTTGTACGTCACCTTCAGCACCGGCGAGTAGATCGAGTCGACCGGGATCCGGCCGATCTCGGCACCAGCCTGCTTGTTCTGCAGCGCGGGCACGTAGCCACGGCCACGCTCGACGACGAGCTCGACCTCGAGCTTGCCCTTGTCGTTCAGCCAGCCGATGTGCAGATCCGGGTTGTGCACGGTCACCCCGGCCGGCGGCACGATGTCCGCCGCGGTGACCTCACCCGGGCCCTGCTTGCGCAGGTACATGGTGACGGGCTCGTCCTCCTCGGAGGACACCACGAGCTCCTTGAGGTTCAGGATGATCTCGGTGACATCCTCCTTCACCCCCGGAACGGTGGTGAACTCGTGCAGGACGCCGTCGATGCGGATGCTCGTGATAGCAGCACCCGGGATCGACGACAGCAACGTACGCCGGAGCGAGTTGCCGAGCGTGTAGCCGAAGCCCGGCTCGAGCGGCTCGATGGTGAACCGGGACCGGGTCTCGTTGACCGTCTCTTCGCTCAGAGCCGGCCGCTGGGAAATCAGCACTGTTCCTTGTCCTTTCCTGCCGGCGCCCGCCATATGACGCCGAAAGGGATGGCGGAGCGGCGGCGCGGATCTGCCGCGCCGCCGCCGGCGATCACTTCGAGTAGTACTCGACGATCAGCTGTTCCTGCACGGGGATCTCGATCTGCGCCCGCTCCGGGAGCTGGTGCACGAGAATCCGCAGCGTCGACGGCACGACCTGCAGCCAGGCCGGGATCGGACGCTCGCCCAGGGCCTCCTTGGCGGCCACGAACGGCAGCATCTTCGCGGACTTCGGCCGCACGTCGATGATGTCGAACTTGGAAACCCGGTAGCTGGGCACGTTCACGTTCTTGCCGTTGACCGTGAAGTGGCCGTGGCCCACGAGCTGACGGGCCTGGCGGCGCGTACGGGCGATGCCCGCGCGGTACACGACGTTGTCCAGCCGCGACTCGCAGATCTGCAGCAGGTTCTCGCCGGTCTTACCGGAACGCCGTGCGGCTTCCTCGTAGTAGCGGCGGAACTGGCGCTCGAGCACGCCGTAGGTGTGGCGGGCCTTCTGCTTCTCCTGCAGCTGAAGCAGGTACTCGCTCTCCTTGACCCGGCCGCGGCCGTGCTGGCCCGGCGGGTAGGGACGACGTTCGAAGGCCTGGTCGCCGCCGATGAGGTCGGTCTTGAGACGACGCGACAGACGCGTCGCGGGGCCGGTGTAACGAGCCATTTGTGTCTACTCCTCCCCGTTCCTCAGACCCGACGACGCTTCGGCGGGCGGCAGCCGTTGTGCGGCTGCGGGGTCACGTCCTGGATGGTGCCGACCTCGAGGCCGGCGGCCTGCAGCGAACGGATCGCGGTCTCGCGGCCCGAGCCCGGGCCCTTCACGAACACGTCGACCTTCTTCATGCCGTGTTCGGCGGCCTTGCGGGCCGCGTTCTCGGCGGCCATCTGGGCGGCGAACGGCGTGGACTTACGCGAGCCCTTGAAGCCGACGTGACCGGACGAAGCCCACGAGATCACAGCACCGTTCGGGTCGGTGATCGAAATGATCGTGTTGTTGAACGTGCTCTTGATGTGAGCATGCCCGTGGGCAACATTTTTCTTCTCTTTGCGGCGCACCTTCTTGGCGCCGCCACTGCGGGGTGGCATTGGGTGATCTCCTCGTTAGCGCGAGTGCTTCTCGTCGGCGGCCGCGGCGGCTTCCTGCTGCCCGCGCCGGATGATCGTTCCGGCGTCGGAGTACAGCTCGCGCAGCGCCATCGGACGGGCGTACAGCGACTTCGGCGACGTCGCGTGGTTGCGACGCGAGCCGACGCCCGCGCGCATCGCGCGCCGCTTGGTCCGTACGACGGTCATCAGCGGCCCGCCTTCTTCTTGCCTGCGACCGTCTTCTTCGGGCCCTTGCGCGTACGCGCGTTGGTCTTGGTGCGCTGTCCGCGGACCGGCAGGCCACGGCGCCAGCGGAGACCCTCGTAGCACCCGATCTCGATCTTCCGACGGATGTCGGCGTTCACCTCGCGGCGGAGGTCACCCTCGACCCTGAAGTTCTCTTCGATGTGGTCACGCAGCTTCACCAGGTCGTCGTCGCCGAGGTCCTTGACCCGGGTGTCCGGGTTCAGATCCGTCGCGACGGCGATCTGCTTGGCGCTGGTACGGCCGATGCCGTAGATATAGGTCAGCGCGATCTCCAGCCGCTTCTCGCGGGGGAGATCGACGCCAGCGAGTCGTGCCATTGGCGCTTGTGCTCCTTCTGATTCGTCTTCAGGTCTTCTCCCCGACCACTTCCGGGACGACTCGCGTCTCCACCCGCTCTCGCGGGCGGTGTCCCGGCCCCGGCCTGAAGTCCGGGGGTCGGCCCTGTCCGGCTCGTCGCCGGACAGCGCAGGTTCGGGGAGGCTGTGGCCGTCACAGTGTTCCTGTGACGTGCCAGTGCTCTGATGTCACAGTGTCAGGTCACTGTCGACAAGTGGACGAGCTGCTCAGCCCTGCCGCTGCTTGTGCCGCAGGTTGTCGCAGATCACCATGATCCGGCCGTGCCGCCGGACCACCTGGCACTTGTCGCAGATTCGCTTGACGCTCGGCTTGACCTTCACGTCTCCTGCTTTCGTCGTGTCGAATAACCGCGCGCCCTACCGGGGAGGGCACCTCAGGCATCCGCCACGCCCTCCGTGATCACTTGTAGCGGTAGACGATGCGACCACGAGACAGGTCGTAGGGCGACAGCTCCACGACCACCTTGTCTTCAGGCAGGATGCGGATGTAGTGCTGCCGCATCTTGCCGCTGATATGGGCCAGGACCTTGTGGCCGTTCTCCAACTCGACACGGAACATCGCGTTGGGGAGCGGCTCGATCACGCGGCCTTCTACCTCAATGGCCCCGTCTTTCTTCGCCATGTACTCCGCAATTCGTGATTGGTTGAGCGATGGTGCTTACCTGGACTGACGCACGCTCCACGCTGCGTCCGAACACGTCGAGTGGCCGGGAGGATTCCGGAACCGGAAATCCGCACCTGCCCCTGTCGGGCGTCGGAGAACAGCATGGAAGGCACGCCAGCTGTACAGTCTACGCACCTCGTGTCACGACTCCCAAACCGGGGCCGGTTGTGATAGGTGCGTGCGGCAAGTGTGCGCCGCGTGAGTGAACCCCCACCCGGCCGGGGGAGGCTGCACGCCCGGCCGGTTTGCGCATCGTCCGGATCGTGCTTCGTCCGGATTATTCGTGCTCCGGGGCATCCGGGACGTCGCCACCGAACCGCGACGAGCACCGAGCCGGGAAGACCACCGGCCAGGTACGGCCACGGAGTGCAGCTCGGCTATTCGGCCGAAGCGGACTCCGGAGCAGTGAGCACCCACGGGCCGTCCTCGGTGACCGCCACGGTGTGTTCCCAGTGAGCCGCGCGGGAACCGTCGTCGGTGATGACGGTCCAGCCGTCGTCAAGCTCCACCGTGCCACCGGAGCCACCGGTCAACATCGGCTCGATCGCCAGGGTGACCCCCGGGCGGAGCTCGGGCCCGCGGCCCGGTTTGCCGACGTTCGGCAAGAACGGCTCCATGTGCATCTCGCGGCCGATGCCGTGCCCGCCGTACTCCTCGATCATGCCGTACTCGATCCCGTCGTCGAGGATCTTGCCCAGCGCCTCCATCTCGATGGCGTGCGAGATGTCGGTGAGTCGCGACCCCGGCAGGGCCGCGTCGATCCCGGCCTGCATCGCGGCCTTCGTCGCCGCCGACAGCTTCCCGTCGGGCTCGCTCACCTCGCCGACGGAGATCGTCACGGCCGAATCGCCGTGCCAGCCCTCGAGGATGGCGCCGCAGTCCACCGACAGCAGATCACCATCCGCGAGGACCAGCTCCGACGACGGGATACCGTGCACGATCTGGTCGTTCACCGACGCACAGATCGACCCCGGGAAACCGTGGTAACCCTTGAACGAGGG
Source organism: Prauserella sediminis (assembly GCF_014195435.1). Taxonomy (NCBI): domain Bacteria; kingdom Bacillati; phylum Actinomycetota; class Actinomycetes; order Pseudonocardiales; family Pseudonocardiaceae; genus Prauserella; species Prauserella sediminis. The sequence continues at coordinate 1,183,439 of NZ_JACIBS010000001.1, forward strand.
AACGGCGTCGGCATCCCGGATCAGCTGCTCGGCCAGAGCGTCGAGCTCGAGCGTGCTCACCCCCGGCTTGGCCGCGTCGGTGACGGCCGCCAGAGTGCGCGAGACGATGAGGCCGGCCGCGCGCATGGCCTCCAGCTCACCACGCGACTTCGTCTCGATCGAACCGCCGCGGCGCATCCACCGCGGCATCCGCAGGCCGAGCAGGTTCACGAGCTCTTGCCGAGCGCGTCCAGCACGCGCTGCGAAACCTCGTCGACATCACCGATGCCGTTCACGGTCACCAGGATGTCGGCGTAGTACTCGAGCAGCGGCGCCGTCTCCTCGCGGTAGATCTCCTGGCGCCGGCGGATGATCTCCTCGGTGTCGTCGCTGCGGCCACGGGCCAGCAGGCGCTCGACCAGTTCGTCCTCGCTGACCTTCAGCTCGATCACGTTGTCCAGCGCCGTGTTCTGCGCCCCGAGCATCTCGCCCAGCACGTCGGCCTGCTTGGTGTTGCGCGGGAAACCGTCGAGCAGGAAACCGGCCTTGGCGTCCGGCTCCTCCAGCCGTTCGCGCACCATCTCGTTGGTCACCGAGTCGGGGACGAGCTCGCCGGCGTCCATGTACCGCTTCGCCTCGAGACCCAGCGGCGTCTCGTTGCCGACGTTGGCGCGGAACAGATCACCTGTCGAGATGTGCGGAACGCCCAGTCGCTCGGAGAGAGAGACCGCTTGCGTCCCCTTGCCCGCTCCGGGAGGACCCACAAGGAGCACACGCGTCATCGGAGGAACCCTTCGTAGTTGCGCTGCATGAGCTGGCTTTCGATCTGCTTCACCGTGTCCAGTCCGACACCGACCATGATCAGAACCGCGGTACCGCCGAGCGGGAAGTTCTGGTTCTGGCCTTCGCCGGTGAGGGACAGGAAGAAGTTCGGCAGGATTGCCACGATGCCAAGGTAGATCGATCCGGGCAACGTGATCCTGCTCAGCACGAAGCGCAAGTACTCGGCGGTCGGCCTACCCGGACGGATACCCGGGATGAAGCCGCCGAACTTCTTCATCTCCTCGGCGCGATCGTCAACGTTGAAGGTGATCGTGATGTAGAAGTACGTGAAGAAGATGATCAGAGCGAAGTACAGCACCATGTGCAGCCAGCTGCTCTGATCACTCAGGTACGTCTGGATGAACTGCGTGAAGCCGCCCGGGTTCTGCGGGTCGCCGGTGAGGTTCACCAGCAGGTCCGGCAGGTACAGCAGCGACGAGCCGAAGATCACCGGAATGACACCGGCCTGGTTGACCTTGATCGGCAGATAGGTCGACGTGCCCCCGTACATCCGCCTGCCGACCATGCGCTTGGCGTACTGCACCGGGATCCGGCGCTGTCCCTGCTCGACGAAGACGACGCTCGCGATGATCACCAGCGCCAGCAGGCAGACGAACGCGAACACCGCAGGCGAGTTCTGGTTCAGGATGTTGGCGCCCTCGGCCGGGATCTGCGCCGCGATGTTCAGGAAGATCAGCAGCGACATACCGTTGCCGACACCGCGTTCGGTGATCAGCTCGCCGAGCCACATCATCATGGCCGTACCGGCGGTCATCGTCAGGACCGTGATGGCCAACGTAGCGACGCCGCCGTCGGGGAAGATCGACTCGGTGCAGTTCGGGAACATCCCGCCGCGCTCTGCCAGCGCGATGACGCCGGTGGCCTGGAGGATGGCCAGCGCGATCGTCAGGTAGCGCGTGTACTGCGTCAGCTTGCCCTGACCGGACTGGCCCTCCTTCTTCAGCTCCTCGAAGTGCGGAATGACCACCGTGAGTAGCTGCACGATGATGCTCGCCGTGATGTACGGCATGATGCCCGTCGCGAAGACGGAGAGCTGAAGGAGCGCACCGCCGCTGAACAGGTTCAGCAGCGTGAAGAAACTCTGACCCTCGACCTGCGCCTGACAAGCCTGAACGCTGTTGTACGAGACGCCAGGTGCTGGAATGACCGCGCCGAGCCGGTACACGGCCACGATCATCAACGTGAACAGGATCTTCTTGCGCAGGTCCGGCGTGGCGAGAGCCGAGCGGAAGGCGCTGAGCACGCGGGGGACCTCCTCAGGCGTCGCCGGCGGTTCCGGCGAACGGCTTGGCCGACGGTCTCGGACGCCGGCGGGACGACTCACTTCGCTGGCGGACTGGCCAGACGGACGCTTGAAGACAGGGGACGTCCCCAGGCGCCTCGACGACTCTAACAGCCGCTCAGGCTGGCGATTCACCGAGTTGCCGAACTGACCGCAGGCTACCTACGGAAGTTGCGCAGCGGTCCCGCCCGGCGCCGTCGACGCGACGAACGCCACACCGCGCCGCCCGCCGGGCCTCTCGCCGCCTGCCGTCTCCCGACCTACACCGCGGCCGCACGCGCCCTGCCGCGCCCCACTCACTGGGTCCCTCTCACTGGGTGCCGGTCACTCAGCCCCGCGTGTTCGGTCCGCACGCGCCAGGATTCCCGCACGCACGCGGACACCTCGTCACCGCGCGCACGTACGCACCACGCCGACCGCGCTCACACCCACGGGCCGTCGCCGTCCCGCCACACCACGAACCCGCCACACCACGCACAACCCGTCACGCCACACACAACCGGCGCACACAACAGGCGCACACACAACAGGCGCACACACAACAGCGGCCCGCCCGGCTGTTGCCGGACGGGCCGCTGCCGCGAACCTTCGAACGTCAGAGCGTGGTGGCCGAGCCACCCGCGGCCTCGAGCTTCTCCTTCGCGCTCTTGGAGAACGCGTCGGCCGAAACCTCGAGCTTGACGCCGTCGACGTCACCGTTGCCGAGGACCTTGACCAGGTGGCCCTTGCGGACGAGGCCGCTGCCGACGAGCTCGTCCTTGCCCACCTTGCCGCCGTCGGCGAACACGCGGGCGATGTCACCCACGTTCACCGGCTGGTACTCGGTACGGAAGCGGTTCTTGAAGCCACGCAGCTTCGGGAGCCGCATCTGGATGGGCATCTGCCCACCCTCGAAGCCGGCGGGCACGTTCTTCCGGGCCTTGGTGCCCTTCGTACCGCGACCGGCGGTCTTGCCCTTCGAACCCTCACCACGGCCGACACGCATCTTCTCGCGCTTGGCGCCGGGGGCGGGCTTCAGGTCATGGATCTTGATGGTCATGAGTTGACCTCCTCCACGCTCACCAGGTGCCGCACCGTGCGAACCAGGCCGCGAACGTCGGGAGTGTCCTCACGTACCACGGACTGGCGGATCTTCCGCAGTCCCAGGGTACGCAGGGTCTCCCGGTGGTTCTGCCGCGTGCCGATCGTGCTCTTGATCTGGGTGACCTTCAGCTGCGCCATCTCAGACCTCCTGACCCGCACGCTGGCGCAGCATCCGCGCCGGCGCGACGTCCTCGAGCGGCAGACCGCGACGGGCCGCCACCTCTTCCGGACGGGACAGACCCTTCAGCGCGGCCACGGTCGCGTGCACGATGTTGATCGCGTTGTCGGAGCCCAGCGACTTCGACAGCACGTCGTGCACACCCGCGCACTCCAGCACGGCACGCACCGGGCCACCGGCGATGACACCGGTACCGGCGGAGGCCGGACGGAGCAGCACCACGCCGGCGGCGTCCTCACCCTGAACCGGGTGCGGGATGGTGCCGCCGATGCGGGGCACGCGGAAGAAGTTCTTCTTGGCCTCCTCGACACCCTTGGCGATCGCCGAGGGCACCTCCTTGGCCTTGCCGTAGCCGACGCCGACCTGACCGTCGCCGTCACCGACCACGACCAGAGCGGTGAAGCTGAAGCGACGACCGCCCTTGACGACCTTGGCCACGCGGTTGATCGCTACGACGCGCTCGAGGTGCGGGTTCTTGTCCTGGGCCGCCCCGCCACGGCCACCGTCACGACGGTCCCTGCGGTCCCGGCCGCCACCGCGCTCGCGGTTCTGCTGCTCGCCGGGCCCGCCCTGGCCGCCGGATTGCCGCGTACGTCCCGGCATCAGGCGTTCCTTCCGTTCTCGAACTTGTTCACCATCAGAATTCCAACCCCGCTTCGCGAGCGGCGTCGGCCAGCGCCGCGATCCGGCCGTGGTAGGCGTTGCCGCCCCGGTCGAACACCGCGGACTCGACACCCGCGTTCTTGGCGCGGGAGGCCACCAGCTCGCCGACCTTGGCGGCCTTGGCCTTCTTGTCGCCCTCGACGGCGGCCACGTCGGCCTCGAGCGTCGACGCCGAGGCCATGGTGTGGCCCGTCACGTCGTCGATCAGCTGCACGTAGATGTGCCGGGAGGAGCGCTTCACCGACAGCCGCGGACGCTCCGCGGTGCCGAAGATCTTCTTGCGCAGCCGGTTGTGCCGGCGAGCCTTGCTCACGCGGCGACGGGTCGAGACGTCCTTGCCGATCGGCCTGCGCTTCGTAACCGTTTCGCTCATGATCACTTACCCGTCTTTCCGACCTTGCGACGGATGCGCTCACCCTCGTAGCGCAGGCCCTTGCCCTTGTACGGGTCCGGACGCCGCAGCTTGCGGATGACCGCAGCGGTCTGGCCGACCTTCTGCTTGTCGATGCCGGCCACCGAGAACTTCGTCGGGCTCTCCACGCTGAACGTGATGCCCTCCGGAGCCTTGATCAGTACCGGGTGGCTGTAGCCGAGGGCGAACTCGAGGTCCGAGCCCTTGGCCTGCACGCGGTAACCGACCCCGTGGATCTCCATCTTCCGCTCGTAGCCTTCGCTGACGCCGACGACCAGGTTGTTCACCAGCGTCCGCGTGAGGCCGTGCAGTGACCGGTTCTCACGCTCGTCGTCCGGGCGCTTCACCACGATCGCGCTGTCCTCGTCGCGCTCGACGACGATCGGCTCCGGCACGGTGTGCTCAAGGGTGCCCTTCGGGCCCTTCACCGACACGTGCTGGCCGTCGATGTTCACCTCGACCCCGGAGGGGACGGTGATCGGCAGCTTTCCAATGCGTGACATTGCCTTGTCCCCTCCCTTACCAGACGTAGGCGAGGACTTCGCCGCCCACGCCGTTGCGCATGGCCTGACGGTCGGTCTGGAGGCCGCCGGACGTCGAGATGATCGCGACGCCGAGGCCGCCGAGAACCTTCGGCAGGTTGTTGGATTTCGCGTACACACGCAGACCCGGCTTCGACACGCGGCGAAGGCCGGCGATGCTGCGTTCACGGTTCGGCCCGAACTTGAGGTTCACGACGAGGTTCTTGTGCTTCTCGCCGGGCTCGGTGCTGTAGTCCGCGATGTAGCCCTCACGCTTGAGGATCTCGGAGATGTTCTCCTTGATCTTCGAGTGCGGGAGCGTCACCTCGTCGTGGTGCGCCGAGTTCGCGTTCCGCAGACGTGTCAGGAAGTCTGCGATCGGGTCGGTCATCGTCATGGTGACCTGTCAACCTTTCTCGCCCTGGTTCCCCGGCGCGGCCGGGGCCTGTGGCGAAGTGGGAGTTATCGGGGCGCCTTCACCAGCTGGACTTGCTCACGCCGGGAAGCTGTCCCGCGTGCGCCATTTCCCGCAGGCAGATACGGCAGAGGCCGAACTTGCGGTAGACCGAGTGCGGCCGGCCGCAACGCTGGCAACGGGTGTAGGCCCGCACCTTGAACTTCGGCTTCCGAGCGGCCTTGGCGATGAGGGACTTCTTAGCCATGGCTCACGCCTCCTTAAAGGGGAAGCCGAGCTTGCGGAGCAGCGCACGGCCTTCGTCGTCGTTGTTGGCGGTGGTCACGACCGTGACGTCCATGCCGCGCGGGCGGTCGATGGAGTCGGGGTCGATCTCGTGGAACATCGACTGCTCCGACAGGCCGAACGTGTAGTTGCCGTGCCCGTCGAACTGCTTGCTCGACAGTCCGCGGAAGTCGCGGATACGCGGCAGCGCGATGTTGAGCAGCCGGTCCAGGAACTCCCACATGCGGTCGCCGCGCAGCGTCACGCGCGCACCGATCGGCATGCCCTCACGCAGCTTGAACTGCGCGATGGACTTGCGGGCCTTGCGCACCTCGGGCTTCTGCCCGGTGATGGCGGCCAGGTCACGCACGGCGCCTTCGATGAGCTTGCTGTCGCGGGCGGCGTCGCCGACGCCCATGTTCACGACGACCTTCGTGACACCGGGAATCTGGTGCACGTTCTTGAGGTCGAACTCCGCGCGCAGCTGGCCCGCGATCTCCTCGCGGTAGCGGACCTTGAGCCGCGGGGTCGGGTATGTCGTCTCTGCGGTCGTCATCAGATGTCCTTGCCCGTCTTACGCGAGATCCGAACCTTCTTGCCGTCCTCGTCGAAGCGGTAGCCGACCCGGGTCGGGTTGCCGTCGGAGTCCACGACCATCACGTTCGACACGTGGATCGGGGCCTCCTGGGTGACGATGCCGCCGGACTCGGCACCACGCTGGTTCTGGGAGATCCGCGTGTGCTTCTTGATCCGGTTCACGCCCTCGACGAGGACCTTGCTGCGCTCCGGGTCGGCCTTGATGACCTTGCCCTTCGCACCCTTGTCCTTGCCCGCGACGACGAGAACGGTGTCGCCCTTCTTGACCTTCATTCAGAGCACCTCCGGCGCCAGCGAGATGATCTTCATGAACTTGCGGTCGCGCAGCTCGCGACCGACCGGTCCGAAGATGCGCGTGCCTCGCGGCTCGTTGTCGTTCTTGATGAGCACCGCGGCGTTCTCGTCGAAGCGGATGTAGGAGCCGTCGGGGCGACGCCTCTCCTTCGCTGTACGGACGATGACCGCCTTGACGACGTCACCACGCTTCACATTGGCGCCCGGGATGGCGTCCTTGACGGTGGCGACGATGACGTCGCCGAGGCCCGCGTAGCGCCGCCCCGAGCCACCGAGCACGCGGATGGTCAGGATCTCCTTGGCACCCGTGTTGTCGGCGACTCGCAGTCGCGACTCCTGCTGGATCACGTCAACTCCTGTATGTCGCGCCGGTTCTCGGGGGTTGATACCGAGCCTGGCGGAACGAATGGGGCTGCTTCTGCCCCCTGATTACTTGGCCTTCTCGCGGATCTCGACCAGCCGGTACCGCTTCGTGGCGGACAGCGGGCGGGTCTCCATCACGATGACGCGGTCGCCCACGCCGGCCGTGTTCTGCTCGTCGTGCGCCTTGACCTTCTTGGTCGAGCGCATGACCTTGCCGTACAGCGGGTGCTTCTTGCGGTCCTCGAGCTCCACGACAATCGTCTTGTCCATCTTGTCGGACACGACCAGGCCCTCACGGACCTTCCGGTAGTTCCGACCGGAGTCAGCCTTCTGTACCGGCTCGCTCATGCGGCACCTTCACTCTCGTCAGTCTCGTCAGGCGCGATCGAGAGACCGAGCTCGCGCTCACGCATCACGGTGTAGATGCGCGCGATGTCCGCGCGGACCGTGCGAAGCCTGCGGTTGTTGTCGAGCTGGCCGGTCGCCATCTGGAACCGGAGGTTGAACAGTTCCTCCTTGGATTCCTTCAGACGCAGCACGAGCTCTTCCGCAGTAAGCTCACGCAGCTCCGACGCAGCAACTCCAGCTGCCGCCATCAGAACTCACCACCTTCACGGCTCACGATCCTGCACTTCATCGGCAACTTGTGGATCGCGCGGCGCATGGCCTCACGGGCCACGGCCTCGTTCGGAAAGCTCATCTCGAACATCACGCGGCCCGGCTTGACGTTGGCGACCCACCACTCGGGCGAACCCTTACCGGAACCCATGCGGGTCTCGGCCGGCTTCTTCGTGAGCGGACGGTCCGGGAAGATGTTGATCCAGATCTTCCCGCCACGCTTGATGTGGCGCGTCATGGCGATACGAGCGGACTCGATCTGCCGGTTCGTCACGTAGGCGTGCTCGAGCGCCTGGATGCCGTAGTCACCGAAGGTGACCTTCGTGCCGCCCTTGGCGGCACCCTTGCGCTTCGGCGCGTGCTGCTTACGGTGCTTGACCTTGCGTGGGATGAGCACGCCTCAGCCCTCCGTCTTCTCTGCAGCGTCCGGCGAAGCCACCTCGGGGGCGCTTGCGGACGCGACGTCTGTGTCGGCCTTGGCGGCACGGCCGGCCTCGGTCGACGTCGGCGTGGTACCGGAGGCACCACCACGACGCCGCTGCGGACGCTCGCGGCGCGGCTGGCGCTCGGCCGCCGCGGCGGCGTCACGCTCGGCCTTGGCCTTCAGTCCGCCGACGAGCTCGCCCTTGTAGATCCAGACCTTCACGCCGATGCGACCGAACGTCGTCTTGGCCTCGAAGAAGCCGTAGTCGATGTCGGCACGCAGCGTGTGCAGCGGGACCCGGCCGTCGCGGTAGTGCTCGGAGCGGGACATCTCGGCGCCGCCGAGACGACCGCTGCACTGCACGCGAATGCCCTTGACCTGCGGCGACCGCATGGACGTCTGGATCGCCTTGCGCATGGCACGCCGGAACGCGACACGGTTGGACAGCTGCTCCGCGATGCCCTGCGCAACCAGCTGGGCGTCGGCCTCGGAGTTCTTCACCTCGAGGATGTTGAGCTGCACCTGCTTGCCGGTCAGCTTCTCCAGCGAACCGCGGATGCGGTCGGCCTCGGCGCCGCGGCGGCCGATGACGATGCCCGGCCGCGCGGTGTGGATGTCGACGCGGACCCGGTCACGGGTGCGCTCGATCTCCACCTTGGAGATGCCCGCCCGCTCCATGCCCGTGGACAGGAGCTTGCGGATCTTGACGTCCTCGGCCACGTAGTCCGAGTACTGCTTGTCGGCGTACCAGCGAGACTTCCAGTCCGTGGTGATCCCGAGCCGGAAGCCGTGCGGGTTGATCTTCTGGCCCACTACCGGCCACCTGCCTTCTTGCTCTTCTTCGCCTCAGGACGGGACTCGACCTCGACGGTGATGTGGCTCGTCCGCTTGCGGATCCGGAACGCCCGCCCCTGGGCGCGCGGCTGGATGCGCTTGAGCGTCGGACCGTCATCCGCGTAGGCGTTCTTCACCCACAGCGTGTCGGGGTCCAGGTCGAGGTTGTTCTCGGCGTTGGCCATCGCGCTCGCGAGGACCTTGGACAGCTGGTACGCCGCGGCCTGCGGCGAGTACTTCAGCGTCGTCAGAGCGTCGTTCGCGTTCTGACCCTTGATCAGCTCGATCACCCGGCGCACCTTGGTCGGCGAGTCCCGGACGAAGCGAGCCCGCGCGAAAGCCGTCGGCAGGGTCTCCTGCTCGGCTACCGCGTCGTTACGCGCGTTCATCGTTACTTCCTTCTCTTAAGGTGCGCTGCTTCAGCGGCGACGAGATTTGCGGTCGTCCTTGACGTGACCCTTGAAGGTCCGCGTCGGGGCGAACTCGCCCAGCTTGTGGCCGACCATGGCCTCGGTGACGAAAACCGGAACGTGCTTGCGGCCGTCGTGCACCGCGAGCGTGTGGCCCAGCATGTCCGGAATGATCGTGGACCGGCGAGACCAGGTCTTGATCACGGTCTTCTTGCCCGACTCGTTGAGCGCGTCCACCTTCTTGAGCAGGTGGTCGTCCACGAAGGGGCCCTTTTTCAGGCTACGCGGCATGTTCTTCTACCTCCCTGCTCAGCGCTTCTTCTTGCCGGTCTTCCGGCGGCGGACGATCATCTTGTCGCTTTCCTTGCGACGGCGGGTGCGGCCTTCCGGCCTGCCGTTCGGGTTCACCGGGTGGCGACCACCGGAGCTCTTACCCTCACCACCACCGTGCGGGTGGTCGATCGGGTTCATGACGACACCACGCACCGTCGGGCGCTTGCCACGCCAGCGGTTGCGGCCCGCCTTGCCCCAGCTGATGTTGGAGTGCTCGGAGTTGCCGACCTCGCCGACCGTGGCGCGGTTACGCACGTCCACGTTGCGGATCTCGCCCGAAGGCATCCGCAGCTGGGCGTACGGGCCGTCCTTGGCGACGAGCTGCACGCGGGCGCCTGCCGAACGCGCGATCTTCGCGCCGCCACCGGGGCGGAGCTCGATCGCGTGCACCACGGTGCCGACCGGGATGTTCCGGAGCGGCAGGTTGTTGCCCGGCTTGATGTCGGCCGACGGGCCGTTCTCCACCGTGTGGCCCTGCTTCAGCTTGTCCGGCGCGATGATGTAGCGCTTCTCGCCGTCCGCGTAGTGCAGGAGCGCGATACGAGCCGTCCGGTTGGGGTCGTACTCGATGTGCGCGACCTTGGCGGGGATGCCGTCCTTGTCGTTGCGACGGAAGTCGATGATCCGGTAGGCGCGCTTGTGGCCACCGCCCTTGTGACGGGTGGTGATCTTGCCGCCGGAGTTACGACCACCGGTCTTCGTCACCGGCTTGACGAGCGACTTCTCCGGCGTCGACCGAGTGATCTCGGAGAAGTCGGCCACGCTCGAGCCGCGACGGCCCGGAGTGGTCGGCTTGTGCTTACGGATACCCATGTCTACTCAGTCCCTTACGCGCCTGCGCCGAAGATCTCGATCGGCTTGCTCTCGGGCGACAGCGTGACGATCGCGCGCTTGGTGTCCTTGCGCTTGCCGAAGCCGTAGCGGGTGCGCTTGCGCTTGCCCTGCCGGTTGATCGTGTTCACGCTGATCACCTTGACGCCGAAGACCTTCTCGACCGCGATCTTGATCTGGGTCTTGTTGGCGTCCGGGCGGACCACGAACGTGTACTTGTTGTCCTCGAGCAGCCCGTAGGACTTCTCGGAGATCACCGGCGCGATGAGGATGTCACGCGGGTCGGGGATGGCCACCGAGCTCACTGCTGGTCACTCCCTTCCGAGACCTCGCCGGAGGTCGCCGTCGCCTTCGCGCCCTTGCCCTTGACCGGGCCGGCGAGGAAGGCGTCCAGCGCCGCCTTGCTGAAGACCACGTCGTCGTTGACCAGCACGTCGTAGGTGTTGAGCTGGTCCGCCGTGATCAGGTGGACGTTCTCGAGGTTGCGGGCCGACAGCCACTGCGTTTCCTCGTCGCGGTGCAGGACCACGAGGACGCGCTTGCCGCTCGTCAGCGCGGCCAGCGTCTTCTTGGCCTCCTTGGTCGACGGCGTGTCACCGTCGATCAGGGCGGTCACCGCGTGGACCTGGTCGTTGCGCGCCCGGTCCGACAGGGCACCGCGCAGCGCGGCGACCTTCATCTTCTTCGGGGTGCGCTGCGCGTAGTCACGCGGCGTCGGACCGTGGACGGTGCCACCGCCGGTGAACTGCGGCGCGCGCTCCGAACCCTGACGCGCACGGCCGGTGCCCTTCTGGCGGTACGGCTTGCGGCCACCGCCGGACACCTCGCCACGCGTCTTCGTGTCGTGCGTGCCCTGCCGGGCAGCGGCCAGCTGAGCCACCACGACCTGGTGCATCAGCGGGATGTTCGCCTGGACGTCGAAGATCTCCGCGGGCAGCTCGACGGAGCCGTCTGCCTTTCCGGCCGGGGTCTTCACCTCGATCGTCGCGGTCATGCGGTCACACCACCCTTCGCGGCGCTACGGACGAAGAGAAGGCCGCCCCTGGGGCCGGGAACCGCGCCCTTGATCAGCAGCAGACCGTCGTCGGCACGCACCTGGTGGACCTTGAGGCCCTGGGTGGTGACGCGGTTGCTGCCCATCCGGCCGGACATGCGGACACCCTTGAACACACGGCCCGGCGTGGCGCAGCCGCCGATGGCGCCCGGCTTGCGGTGCGTCGCCTGGTTACCGTGGCTGGCGCCCTGGCCCGAGAAGCCGTGGCGCTTCATGGTGCCGGCGAAGCCCTTGCCCTTCGTCGTGCCGGTGATGTCGACGACCGCGCCGTCCTCGAACACCTCGGCGGTCAGTTCCTGACCGACCTCGTAGGTGTCCGCGTCGGACGTGCGCAGCTCGGCGACGTGACGCCGCGGCGTCACACCGGCCTTGTCGAAGTGGCCCGTCTCCGGCTTGTTGACCTTGCGCGGGTCGATGGCGCCGTAGGCCAGCTGCACGGCCGAGTAGCCGTCCTTCTCCTGATTGCGCACCTGCGTCACGAGGTTCGGCCCGGTCTGCACGACGGTCACCGGGACGACCCGGTTGTTCTCGTCGAAGACCTGCGTCATGCCGAGCTTCGTGCCCAGAATGCCCTTCACTTGCCTGTCAGACATGAGTCTCTTATCTCCGCCGCTCGCCCAACGCTTACTGGATGTTCACGTCGACACTGGCCGGCAGGTCGATGCGCATGAGCGCGTCGACCGTCTTCGGCGTCGGGTCCACGATGTCGATCAGCCGCTTGTGCGTGCGCATCTCGAAGTGCTCGCGCGAATCCTTGTACTTGTGCGGCGAGCGGATGACGCAGTAAACGTTCTTCTCAGTGGGCAGCGGCACCGGCCCAACCACGGAGGCGCCGGTGCGCGTGACCGTCTCGACGATCTTGCGCGCACTCGAGTCGATCGCCTCGTGGTCGTAGGCCTTGAGCCGGATGCGGATCTTCTGTCCCGCCATGGTGGCAGCTCGTTCCTTCGTCTCGTGCCGCTTGTCTGAAGCCTCGCAAGGTCCTTATCGGACCCAGTTGGAGGTTTCCGCACGTCAACGATCCGGCCTCCGGTCCACGCGGTCGGGCGTGTCGCCCTTGTCGCGCAGACGGATCCCGCAGGATCATTGTTGTGCCCTAGGTCTTTGCTCTATGAAGTGATCACTGCCGGAAAGGCAGGCGGATCACTCCCGACTCACATTCGACTACTGCCGCTGTGAGCCCAGGACGCTCGCGCCGGGGCGGCCGATTCCCGTGTACTCGTAGAATCGGCCGCCCCGCGTCGAGCAACCTAAATAGGATGCCATACCGAAATATGGCTCCCGCACCCGGGGGTGCGAATTACTTGTTGATCTTGGTGACCTGGCCGGCGCCGACGGTACGGCCACCCTCACGGATGGCGAACCGCAGACCCTCGTCCATGGCGATCGGCTGGATCAGGCTGACCGAGATCTCGGTGTTGTCGCCCGGCATGACCATCTCGGTGCCCTCGGGGAGGGTCACGACGCCGGTCACGTCGGTCGTCCGGAAGTAGAACTGCGGACGGTAGTTGTTGAAGAACGGCGTGTGACGGCCACCCTCGTCCTTGGACAGGATGTAGACCGAGCCCTCGAACTCCGTGTGCGGGGTCGTGGTGCCCGGCTTGACGATGACCTGACCACGCTCGACGTCCTCACGCTTGATACCGCGCAGGAGCAGCGCCGCGTTGTCACCGGCCTGGCCGGCGTCGAGCAGCTTGTTGAACATCTCGATCGAGGTCACCGTGGTCTTGGTGGCCTTCTCGCGGATGCCGACGATCTCGACGTCCTCGTTGAGCTTGATCTCGCCACGCTCGATACGGCCGGTGACGACCGTGCCGCGGCCGGTGATCGTGAAGACGTCCTCGACCGGCATCAGGAACGGCTTGTCGACCTCACGCTCCGGGTCCGGGATGTTGTCGTCGACGGCGTTCATCAGCTCGATGACGGCGTCGGACCACTGCTCGTCGCCCTCGAGCGCCTTCAGGCCCGAGACCTTCACGACCGGGGCGTCGTCGCCCGGGAACTCCTGCTCGGAGAGCAGCTCACGGACCTCCATCTCGACGAGCTCGAGGATCTCCTCGTCGTCGACCATGTCGGCCTTGTTCAGCGCCACGACGATGTAGGGCACACCGACCTGACGGGCGAGCAGCACGTGCTCACGCGTCTGCGGCATCGGGCCGTCGGTGGCGGCGACCACGAGGATCGCACCGTCCATCTGGGCGGCACCCGTGATCATGTTCTTCACGTAGTCGGCGTGACCCGGGGCGTCGACGTGCGCGTAGTGACGCTTCTCGGTCTCGTACTCGACGTGCGAGATGTTGATCGTAATACCGCGCTGCTTCTCTTCCGGCGCGTTGTCGATCTGGTCGAACGCACGCGACTGGTTGAGCTCCGGGTAGCGCTCGTGCAGCACCTTGGTGATCGCCGCGGTCAGCGTGGTCTTGCCGTGGTCAACGTGACCGATGGTCCCGATGTTGACGTGCGGCTTGCTCCGCTCGAACTTCGCCTTCGCCACTGGAATGTCCTCCTGGACTGTACTTGCTCGCTCCCGGCGTGGCTGCGCCGATTGCGACTCGATCTGGTCGGTTGTGCGGACCGTAGGGGAGGCCCCTTTTCCGCCCGCTTTGGGTGCTGGTGGGAGTTACTCCCCTGTCGCCTTGGCGATGATCTCCTTCGCGACGTTCGACGGAACCTCGGCGTAGGAGTCAAAGACCATCGTGTAGTTGGCACGACCCTGGGTCTTCGACCGCAGGTCGCCCACGTACCCGAACATCTCCGACAGCGGCACGAGCGCCTTGACGACGCGCGTGCCAGACCGCTCCTCCATGGCCTGGACCTGGCCACGGCGGGAGTTCAAGTCACCGATGACGTCACCCATGTAGTCCTCGGGTGTGGTGACCTCGACGGCCATCATCGGTTCCAGCAGTACCGGGTTCGCCTGCCGCGCGGCGTCCTTGAGAGCCACGGAGCCGGCGACCTTGAAGGCCATCTCCGAAGAGTCGACCTCGTGGTACGCACCGTCCAACAAGGTGAGCTTCAACCCGACGAGCGGGTAGCCGGCCAGCACGCCGTACTGCATGGCGTCCTGCGCGCCCTCGTCCACGGACGGGATGTACTCCCGCGGGATGCGGCCACCGGTCACCTGGTTGTCGAATTCGTAGAGAGCACCATCGCCGGTGGTCAGCGGCTCGAGCTTGACGATCACCCGCGCGAACTGACCGGAACCACCGGTCTGCTTCTTGTGGGTGTACTCGAACTTGTCCACCGTCTTGCGGATGGTCTCACGGTAAGCGACCTGCGGCTTACCGATGTTCGCCTCGACCTTGAAGTCGCTCTTCATCCGGTTGACGAGGACCTCGAGGTGGAGCTCGCCCATGCCCTCGATGATCGTCTGACCGGTCTCGTCGTCCTGGCTGACCCGGAAGGTCGGGTCCTCCTCCGCGAGCTTCTGGATCGCGGTCGAGAGCTTCTCCTGGTCGGACTTCGTCTTCGGCTCGATCGCGACCTTGATGACCGGCTCCGGGAAGGTCATCGACTCGAGCACGATCGGGTTCTGCGGGTCCGCCAGGGTGTCACCGGTGGTGGTGTCCTTCAGGCCCTGAACCGCGTAGATGTGGCCGGCCTGCGCGTCGTCGACCGGGTTCTCCTTGTTGGAGTGCATCTGGAAGATCTTCCCGATGCGTTCCTTGCGCTCCCGCGTCGCGTTCATGACCTGGGTGCCGGAGCCGACCTTGCCGGAGTACACGCGGATGTAGGTCAGCTTGCCGTAGAACGGGTGGACCGCGATCTTCGACACCAGCGCCGCGAACGGCTCCTGCGTCGACGGCTTGCGCTCGGCGGGCGTCTCGCCGTCGAGCAGCGTGCCCTGAACCGGCGGCACGTCGAACGGCGACGGCAGGTAGTTGACGACCGCGTCGAGCATGGGCTGCACGCCCTTGTTCTTGAACGCGGAGCCTGCGAGCACCGGGAAGGCCTCGCGGGCGATCGTCAGCGTGCGGATACCCGCACGGATCTCGGCCTCGGTCAGCTCCTCGCCGCCGAAGTACTTCTCGAGCAGCTCCTCGTCGGACTCGGCGACCTGCTCGATCAGCTTCTCGCGGTACTCCGCGGCACGATCGGCCAGGTCGGCCGGGATGTCCTCGATCTCGTACTGCTCGCCCTTCTTGACGTCACCACGCCAGGTCAGAGCCTTCATGGTGACGAGGTCGACGACGCCCTCGAAGTCCGACTCCGCGCCAATCGGCAGCTGCAGCACGAGCGGCTTCGCGCCGAGGCGGTCCTCGATCGTGCCGACGGTGAAGTAGAAGTCGGCGCCCAGCTTGTCCATCTTGTTGACGAAGCAGATGCGCGGGACCTCGTACTTGTCCGCCTGACGCCAGACCTGCTCGGACTGGGGCTCGACACCCTCCTTGCCGTCGAACACGGCGACCGCGCCGTCGAGCACGCGGAGGCTGCGCTCCACCTCGACGGTGAAGTCGACGTGGCCCGGGGTGTCGATGATGTTGATCTGGTAGTCGCCCCAGAACGTGGTGGTGGCAGCCGAGGTGATGGTGATACCCCGGTTCTGCTCCTCCTCCATCCAGTCCATCGTCGACGCACCGTCGTGGGTCTCACCGAGCTTGTAGTTGATCCCCGTGTAGAACAGGATCCGCTCGGTAGCGGTGGTCTTACCGGCGTCAATGTGGGCCATGATGCCGATGTTGCGGACCTTCTTCAGGTCGGTCAGCACGTCACGTGCCACTTGAATGTTCCCCTGTCTCAAGCGTGGGGCCCGGCACTGGCTCGATCATTCACGTCGACCGGGCGTCGGTTTGCTTCAGTGGTGGCGATTCACCAGCGGTAGTGCGCGAAGGCCTTGTTGGACTCGGCCATCTTGTGCGTGTCCTCGCGGCGCTTCACGCTGGCACCGAGGCCGTTGCTCGCGTCGAGCAGCTCGTTCTGCAGGCGCTCGACCATCGTCTTCTCACGGCGCTGGCGCGAGTACGTGACCATCCAGCGGAGCGCAAGGGTCGTCGAGCGACCGGGCTTGACCTCGATGGGCACCTGGTACGTGGCACCACCGACACGACGGCTCTTCACCTCGAGGGAAGGCTTCACGTTGTCGAGGGCGCGCTTCAGCGTGACGACCGGGTCGGTGCCGGTCTTCTCGCGAGCGCCTTCCAGGGCGCCGTACACGATGCGCTCGGCCAGCGAGCGCTTGCCGTCGGTCAGCACCTTGTTGATCAGCTGCGTGACGAGCGGCGATGCGTAGACCGGGTCAGCGATCAGCGGCCGCTTCGGGGCCGGACCCTTGCGGGGCATTAGCTCTTCTCCTTCTTAGCGCCGTACCGGCTGCGCGCCTGCTTACGGTTCTTCACGCCCTGCGTGTCGAGCGAACCGCGGACGATCTTGTAGCGGACACCGGGGAGGTCCTTCACACGACCACCACGCACGAGCACCATCGAGTGCTCCTGCAGGTTGTGGCCCTCGCCCGGGATGTAGGCGGTGACCTCGATGCCGCTGGTCAGCCGGACACGCGCGACCTTGCGGAGCGCGGAGTTCGGCTTCTTCGGCGTGGTGGTGTAGACGCGGGTGCACACGCCGCGCCGCTGCGGGCTCCCCTTGAGCGCCGCGGTCTTCTGCTTGGCAGCCTTGTCCTGGCGGCCCTTACGGACCAGCTGCTGGATCGTGGGCAATGGACCAGCTTTCTCTCGCGTCTGTAAAAGCTTCTGCAGCTTTACTGTGGCTCTGTCTGTGTGTGGCTCTGTCTCCCCGGTCCCCGCGGTCGGGCGTGTCGGCCCGCATCAGGGTCATGATGACCCGTGAACTCCCGTCGAGGTTTCCGGAGTTACGACTTCCGGAGCTCCGATCCACCGTTGTGCTGCAGAGTGCTGCTGACGCGGTCCGGACATGAAAATCCGGCCCGTGAGCACTTCGGCGCACGGAGCAGCCCGGCAGCGTGCCGGGCACAGATGTCAAAGATACCCGCCCGTGCCGACAGCGACGACTCGGGGGTCCCTAACGGCCCCGGCGGCCGGCTACGACGGCGGTGGTCATCGGGTACGGTACCGCGATCACCGCTCGGGTCGGCGTGAGATTCGTGTACGCGCAGACGCGGAGATGCCGACGCTCAGCTTAACGCGACAGGCCGCCGGTTTCGAGCATCTCGGGCCGATCCGCGCGCCGGCACGGGCGGAACGCATCGGAACCGAGGGGAGTCTCAGGGGCATGCATCCGGCGACGTTGATGATCATTCTACTGGGGCTGTGCGCCGTGGGCGCGGTCGTCGCGTTCGCCGTTTCCCGGCGGAACGCGGGCAAGAAAAAGGTCAGCAGGGAGGAGTTCGCCCGCCGAATCGGGGCGGTCGAGCACTACTACGACCAGGGAACTCAGCCCAGCTTCGGCGTCTTCCCGGAGAAGGACCGCGTGACCGGCAAGCCGTTCACCTACGCGGTGGAGTTCCCGTATGCGGGCTACCCCGTCGTCGCAGCCGAGTGGCGCACGGGTGGGGCCAACGTTCAGATGCGATACACCGGCAACATCCAGGTGCCGAGCGGTCTGCCCGCCGACGCCCCGTACCTCATGATCGGCGAGTACATGCGCTACGGGGTCGACCCGGAAACCGGCGGCAGGCTGCCGGCACTGAAAGGGTTCGCCGACGAGCGGCTGCGGGTGCTGTGTCCCGACGAGGCGTTCGCCCGCCGGATCGTCACACCCGAACTCGCCGCGATCTTCACCGCGAACCGGCGCAGTCGCATGATGCCGCGGGTCACGTTCGAGGGCGGCGTGATCCACACGCTGGCCGCGCAGCGGCTCGACCCCGACGGACTGTTCCGGAACGCCGAACTGCTCACCCAGATCGCGCGACTCCTCGCCGCGCAACAGCAACCACCCCGCTGAACGCCGCCCGGCCAGGAACGGCCGTCGCGGCCGTGCTCGCGACCGTCCGAGGCGGGCACGGCCGACGAATTTCCATCCCGAGGGAACCGTTCACCGGACACGGCGGTCGAAACGGTCAGAGTTTCCAGGAGGCGGGTATGACGGGATTCAACGTCGAGATCGAAGCCCTCGAGGGCTACGGCAACAACCTCAAGTCGTTCAAGGACCAGGCCAGCACCTTCGAAGAGCTCACCGGCCGCGCCGATGTCGGCGACGAGTCGTGGGGCGTCGTCGGAATCATGACGAAGGGCAAGTACGACGAGGCCCTCGCCGAACTGAAGAACCTGATCGACGCGCTCAAGACGGGCCTCGACACGACGTCGGAGAAGATCTCCACGGCCGCGAAGGCGTATCGCGATAACGACGATCAGCACGTCGTGACCCTCGGCGACTACCAGGGCAGCATCGACACGACCGACACCCCGCGGGTCTGAGGAGGACGGCCATGACCGAGGTCAACGACGTCGCAGGCGACATCAGCCTGAACGCGGACAAGGAATCGGGGTTCGGCGACTACGCGATGGACGTCGCCAAGAACACTCCCGGTGTCGAGACCGCCATCAAGGGCGTCGACACCGTCAGCAACTACTGGCAGGGCCTTCCCGACGACCCGGACGCGGCCGACGTCATGCTGCACGGGGCCAACTGCGCCACCGACACGGCGGCGTTCATCGCCGAGTGCGGCACCGAGGCGGCGACTGCGGTGCTCGACCCGGTCGGCTGGCTCGTGGGTCACGGCCTGGACTTCCTGCTGAACCTGATCACGCCGCTGCAGGACGCACTGCACGCCGTCACCGGCGACGGCCCCGCACTCGAGAAGGCCGCACAGGACTTCCAGGGCATCGGTGACGGACTCGTCGAGTACGCGGACGAGTTCCGGCGGGTCGCCGACGAGGCCCTGGCCGACTGGAACGGTGACGCGGCCGGCGCGGCGAAGAACGCGCTCGCCGACTTCTCCAAGGGCATCGACGGCGTGTCGACCAGCGCGGGCGGCGTCGTGGAGATCCTGAAGCTGTCCTCGATGCTCATGAAGGTCATCGAGGAGGTCATCAAGGCCATCATCACCGAGATCGTCAGCTGGCTCATCGCACTGTGGGTGCCCGCACTCGCGGCCGCGGTGCCGACGGCGGGTGCCTCGACGGCGGCGGCAGGCGCGGCCACGGCCCCGAAGGCGGCCGCCACGATCTCGAAGGTGACCTCGAAGCTGGGCAAGCTGGGCAAGATCCTCGACGACATCTTCGCGTTCTTCCAGAAGTTCGGGTCGACGATGGTCAAGCTGGGCAAGCGGCTCGGCGTCAAACCGAACACCCTCGCGGGCAAGGCCGACGAACTCGCCGAGATCACCACGAACGCCGGCAAGATCGGGAAGATCGCCGCCGAGGCAGGCAAGGCGGGAGCCGGCAAGCTGGCGCAGGAGACCATCGGTATCGACCCGACGAGCCCTCCCGGCGACGATCCGCTCCAGGCTGCCAAGCTCGTCAACGACCACTACGGCAAGCTCACCGACAACACGCAGGGTCTGAAGGAAGCCGCAGACGGCTCGAACACGGGCAGTGGCGCGTCGGCCGAGGAGACCGAGGACAACCTGCGCATGTGACGTCCGCACCACCACGGCCGTCCTCCCCCGACCTTCCGGCGCGCGCTGCGCACCCCACGGCGGTGGGAGGACGGCCGTCTCGCATCCCGGCCACGACGGTGTCGCGGGCGTACGCTCCGTCCGTGCCCGCCGGCCGGTCGGGCACGATGTGCCCGGGCCACCCCGCTCACGAGCGGCATACCGGGGAAGATGGAACCTGCCGCCCCGGATGAGGCGTCCCATCCCGTAGTCGCCGTCCACACCTTTCGTCGAGGGAGAAGCAACGTGTCAGCTGAGTTCGACCGGCTCGTCGCGGAGTTCGAGAAGTTCCAGTCGAAGATGAAGCACGTCGACCAGCAGATGGCCGGCGTCGCAGACATGCAGAGCGAACTGGCCGAGCTCGAGGCGACGGCCTCGAACGCCGACCGTTCGGTCACCGTCGTCGCCGGTCCGGGCGGTGCGATCAAGGATCTGCAGCTCACCGACAAGGCGATGAACCAGCCGCCGCAGGCGCTCGCGGCCGCCATCAAGTCGACCCTCTCCGAGGCCGTCGCCGAGGCCGCGCGCAAGCAGGCGGGCATCGTCGACAACCACATGGGCGGCATGGGCATCAACGCCACCGACCAGGTCATCGAGACCCAGGCGGAGGCATTCGGCATCCCGGCCGAGGAACTGCGCCAGCGCATGGCCGAGGAACAGCCGGTGCGCAGGGAGGTTCCGGTCGAGGAGGAGTACCAGGAGGACTACTCCCGCCAGAGCGTCTTCGGCGAAGAGGACGACGGCCGCGCCGCTCCCCCGGCCGCATCAGGCGGCGGTTCGGCGGGCGACGAGTTCCTCAAGAACCTGTTCGACGAGGACGACCGCTGAGCCGACCTCGCCCACGGCGAGATCGGCAACCGGATCGGCATCGACAACCCACGGCTCCCGGCCCACCGCTCGTGACGACGGCCGGGAATCGCCACCACCCTTTCGAGGCGGCGCTCGCAGCTGGCGGGCGCCGCCCTTTCGGCGTTCACGCCGTCAGCGGCTGACGCATATTCGTCCCGCGGCACGGTCCGGTAGGTGCGGGTGGGTGTCGGCGTACACACTCCTCCGTCCGGCCGACGAGCACCACACGTCCGAGGTCTGCACCGCCGATGGGCACGGTCGGCTGTCGCGTCCGAGACCGAAACGGCATCATGTCCTGGCAGACGCGCGCCGAGCCGCCGCAGGCGCCGCGCGCGACGGCAGGCAACGAGGAGGGGGCCATGAGCGGCTTCGACGTCAATGCGGACGAACTGGATACCTATGCCGGAAAGCTGGGCGGTCAGCGGCAGACCGCGAACCAGATCTCCGGCCTCGTCGACAAAGCCGATGTCTCGAACGAGTCCTGGGGCGTCGTCGGCATCTTCGTCTTCGACAACTACAAGGAGATGCTCGGCGATCTCAAAGACCTGTTCACCAGCCTCGACGAGGGTTTCGCGTCCGGTGAGGACAAGTTCAAGAACGCGGCCAAGGGCTATCGCGACAAGGAGCAGGCCGTGAAGGAACTCCTGGACACGTTCGACATCGACATGGGGGGCAAGTAGCCATGGCGGAGGAGAAGACCGAGGCCGGCGGCGTCGAAATCACGACCGGCGACAAGAGTGTGGGCAAGACGGCGCTCGAGTCCACCCCGTTCGTCGGCGGAGCGCTCAAGACCTTCGAAGCGGGCGGCAAGCTCACCGACGGTGCGGACCCTTCCGAGATCGGCGGGTTGCTCTCCGAGGGCACGAGCTTCATCTCCTCGTGCACCGGCGCGGCGTCGATCGCAGCTGATCCGATCGGCTGGCTGGTCGGGCAGGGCCTGGATTTCCTCATCTCCGTCTGCCAGCCGATCCAGGACGCCATCCACATGGTCAGCGGCGACGGCCCCGCGCTGCAGCAGGCGGCCGACAACTTCAAGGCCATCGGCGAAGGCGTCCAGAAGCTGAGCGACAAGTTCAGTGAGGAACTGAAATCGTCGCTGCAGAACTGGGGCGGCGAGGCATCCGAGGCGGCGGGCACCAAGCTCGCCGACTTCGCCAAGGGCATCGACGGTGTCGCCGGTCAGGCGGGCGACCTCTCGTCGATGCTCCAGATGTCCAGCATGGTGATGACGGTCATCGAGGAGTTCATCAAGGCCATCCTGACGGAGCTGATCACCTGGCTGATCATGATCTGGGTTCCGGCACTCGCTGCCGCGGTGCCCACCGCGGGCGCCTCCACCGCCGCCGCGGGAACGGCCACCGGGGTCCGTGCGGCGAGCACGGGCAGCCGGGTGTCCCGCATGGTCCAGAAGCTGAAGGACGTGCTGAACAAGGTCATGGACTTCCTGCGCAGGATGCGGACCAGGATGGGCAACCTCAAGCAGGGCGTTCGCCAGGCGATGGACCATCGGAGGATGCGGAGCGGTCTGGCCGACCTGGCGGTCAGAGACGGTAGCGCCGGTGCCCGGGAGAAACTACTGAGCAGCAACGGCCTGGTCGGGGAACAACTGCAACAGGGCTTGGGCAGGTCCATGTGGGAAGCGGGCACGGATTCGCTCAAAGACCAGGTCGGAATGGGTCCGAACGGCAAGGGCAAGCTGGTCGGCAATCTCGGCAAGATCGCCGGAGCCGCTGAGGGTGAGGGAATCGGCGAAGACCAGTCGAAGAGCGAGACCGAAGACCACCTGGACATCTGAGGCATGGAAACTCTGCTCAAAATGTGGCCGCTGCTGCTCGGCCTGGCGGCCATCGGCTTCGGCGGCCAGTACCTCGCCACGCGAAAGGACCGGCGGAAGGACGACGTCCACGTCGCCGCACTCCGGGAGATGGCCGCGCCGCTGAACGGCGCCGTGCTGACCCGCGGCCAGGCCGACGGCTGGTCGGCCGCGCTATGGCCGCCGTTCGAGATGACGACCCGTGGTCTGCGCCGGTTCTCGGTGCGGCGCAAGCCGCGATTCGACGTTGCCGTGGAGTTCACCCGCGGCCCGTGGCGGGTGCGCATCAGCGAGGCGTCGATACGCCAGCGGTCGGCCAGCCGCCACGTCAACACGCACTACGAGCACCGCATCGACATCGTTACGGCCGACCTCCCACCTCTCAAGGTCGCCGAGCGGCGGGACACGGACTTGATGGGCAAGCCGCTGGACCCGAACAGCGAGGTAGCCCTGCTCGGCGCCCCGATCATCAAGGAACCGCCTGCCACGGTCGCCCAGCGGCAGGATCATTGGGTTCAGGCCGCGATCTCCGCCCCGGCGAACCAACACCTCGCCGCGTTCACCACTGACCACGCCGCGGCAGCACGGATGCTGAACGCCCATGCCACGTCGTGGCTGCTCGACCGGCAGCGCAGGCAACCGCACAGATACACGTTCGAATCCGGCCTGCTCTATACCACGTCACCCGGCCGCATCGATCCCTTCGAGGCCACCGAGACCGTCAACACGATGCTCGGACTCCTCGACTGCATCCCGGGAGCGGCACCTGCCGGGGCCGTGGCCGGGGCAGTGACCGGGGCGATGCCTGCTCAGGCGGATCATGCGACAACCGTGCAGGCTCAGGTCGAGGGCGAGAACCACCTGATCGCCGAACCCCCGCCGTCGGCGGCCGAAGTCGACGAACAGAAGTCCTCGCAGATCTCCACCCTGGGCTTCATCGGCATCGCGATCGCCGGGGTGGCGCTGCTGCTCGGACTGTTCGGCTACGGCAGCGTGAACCTGATCAACGGCGTCGCCACGGCGGCCGGACTGACCAAGAGCGTCGACGTGCGCGTCATCTCGGAGCTCGAATGGACCTCCGCCCAGGACCGCAAATCTCCGAACGCCGTCGGCGAGTACACGGTCGAGGGCCGGACACACCAGGTCGGCCTGGGCGGCGGCGAGGTCGGCGACGTAATCGAGGGACACTTCCCGGCACTACCGATCGACTGGGTCGGATTCCCCGACGAACCGATGACGGGCTGGGGGCCGTTCTGGTCCATCGTGGTCGGCCTGGTCTGCTTCGCCTTCCTGGTGCTGCCGTTCATCCTCGCCCGCGGCTCGTCGGCGCAGCCACAGGTCTCCTCCGCACCTCGGGATCCGAGCCAAGAGCCCACGACGCGACCGGAATGATCGGCCGCCCTGATCACGTGCCGAGCGCCGCGGCGAGTTCGTGGAGTCCACCGAATTCGCCATCGAGGACGTCGGTCTCCGCGGGCGGATCGCCCACCGGACGCGCGACGTACGCCGTGCGCATGCCGACGGCCCGCGCTGCTCGAAGGTCCCACGCGTGCGCGGCGACCATCAGCACACGCTCCGGCAGGCGGGCCACCACGTCGACAGCCATGCGATAGACCTCCGCCGCCGGCTTGTACGTCCCGGCCTCGTCGGCCGACAGCACCTGATGCCACTGCAATCCGGCATCGGCACTCAGCCACAGCAATGTCGAACGGTCCGCATTGGACAGTCCGATGACCAGCTTTCGCGACGCGATCCGGGCCAGCGCGTCGACCGAGTCCGCCCACGGCGTCAGGCTACGGCTTGCCTGAGCCAACCGGTCGACGAGCGCACCATCGGCGATGTTCGCGTCGCCGGCCACCCGTTCGGCCGCTTCTCGATCCAGGGCGGCACTGCTCGCATAGCCACGCTTACCGGCAACGATCCGGTGCTGTTCGCCCTCGATGTGCCGCTGCCACGTCGCCAGCAGCTCGGCGACCCGGTCGTCTCCCGCGTCCGGAACCGCTTCGCGGATCGCTCGCCGGATCCCTCCCGGTTCGTCGACCAACGTGCCCAGCACGTCGAAGACCACCGCATCGACATCCTCCATGCCACCCTCCCACCGTCACCGCTTCAACTGGTGACGATTTTGCGTTCCCCCGCGTCACCGGTCAAGATGGTGACGTGCACTTCTCCTTCGTCAGCGGCGATCCGGCACTCGACCTGGCGGCGACCATCGGGTATCGGCGGACGGAACCCGTCGACCTCGTGCAAGGCCCTGCTGACCTGGAACGATGGGTGCGCGCCTGCGAGGAACTCCCGGCGGAGATCGCGGCAGACCTGGAGAGTTTCGACGCGGCAATCACCTTGCGCGAGGCGGTGTACAGCCTGGCACTCGCACGCACCCGCGGTCATCCGTTCGACCCCGGCGACGTGGAGGTGCTCAATGCCGCCGCGAACGGACCGGCGCTGGCTCTCGAACTGGTCAACGACGGCATGTGCATCACCGGTGGCATCCGTGCTGCGCTGGCCCACGTCGCCCGCAGCGGCATCACCGTGCTCGCCGACGCCACGACTCCGATCAAGGAATGCGCGCGCCCCGAGTGCACCCGCCTCTACCTGGACCGCTCTCGCGGTGCGCGGCGCACCTGGTGCGGCATGGCCGAATGCGGCAACCGCGTCAAGGCCGCCGCCTACCGCGCCCGGCGACGCGCGGCGGGATAGCGCCATCAGCGCGTCCCTGCCGGACGCGACCGTAGCCCGACTGGCTGTGTTTCGGCGTGGACGCCCCTCGCCTGCGACAGCACCGCTGACCAACCGTGCGAACGAAAACAGCCGCGTACGGGAAGGCCGCCACAAGAGAATCGGCCCCACAACAAGAGAAACGGCCCCCGGTCCGATGTGGACCGAGGGCCGTTCTCGCTACTGCTTACCGGAAGTCGCGACCGAAGTCGTAGTCGTCCAGCGGCACCGCGGCACCGGTACCCGTACCGAACACGTCCGGGGTGTAGTAGCCGTCGTCGTAGGACGGGATCGCGTACGCCGCGACCCGGGCCTCCTCGGTCGGCTGCACCTGGATGTTGCGGTACTTGTTGATGCCCGTACCGGCCGGGATCAACTTACCGATGATCACGTTCTCCTTCAGGCCGACCAGGGAGTCGCTACGGCCGTTGATCGCCGCGTCGGTCAGGACCCGCGTGGTCTCCTGGAACGACGCCGCCGACAGCCACGAGTCCGTGGTCAGCGAGGCCTTCGTGATACCCATCAACACCGGGCGACCCGAGGCCGGCTCGCCGCCCTCGGCCACCGCCTGCCGGTTGGTCTGCTCAAAGCGCGTGCGCTCCGGCAGCTCGCCCGGCAGGAACTCGGTGGCACCCGAGTCGATGATCGTCACGCGGCGCAGCATCTGCCGCACGATGACCTCGATGTGCTTGTCGTGGATACCCACGCCCTGCGCCCGGTAGACCTTCTGCACCTCTTCGACGAGGTGCATCTGCGCCTCGCGCGGGCCCATCACGCGGAGCACCTCGTGCGGGTCCGGCGTGCCCTCGAGCAGCGGCTGGCCGACACCGACGTGGTCGCCGTCGGCGAGCGGGCCGTTCGGGCCGACGGCGAGGCGCTGACGCTTCGACAGCTTGTCGAAGACGATCTCCTCGCTGCCGTCGTCCGGCACAAGCGTGATCTTCCAGAACCGCTCGCTCTCCTCGATGCGCACCCGGCCGTCGACGTCGGCGATCGGCGCCTTGCCCTTCGGGACACGGGCCTCGAACAGCTCCGTGACACGCGGCAGACCGGTCGTGATGTCGTCACCGGCGACACCACCCTGGTGGAACGTACGCATCGTCAGCTGCGTACCCGGCTCACCGATCGACTGGGCGGCGACGATGCCGACGGCCTCGCCGACGTCCACCAGCTTGCCGGTGGCCATCGAACGGCCGTAGCAGGTCGCGCACACACCGACCGACGACTCACAGGTCAGCACGCTGCGCACCTTGACCTTGGTGATGCCGCTGGCGATCAGCTTCTCGATCGCCGGGTCGCCGAGGTCGTCGCCCGCGTTGAGCACCACGTTGCCGGAGGCGTCCACCGCGTCGGCGGCGAGGCTACGGGCGTAGGCGCTCGTCTCGACGTTCTGCCCGCGCACGATGCGGCCGTCGCCGAGGTCCTCACCGACGACCATGTTGATGCCGCGGTTCGTGCCGCAGTCGACCTCGCGGACGATGACGTCCTGCGAGACGTCCACCAGCCGACGGGTCAGGTAGCCCGAGTCGGCCGTACGGAGGGCCGTGTCGGCCAGACCCTTACGGGCACCGTGCGTGGCGATGAAGTACTCCGCCACCGACAGGCCCTCACGGAAGTTGGCCTTGATCGGGCGCGGGATGTACTCACCCTTCGGGTTGGACACCAGACCACGCATACCGGCCAGCGACCGGACCTGCGTCATGTTGCCCGCCGCACCGGACTTCACGATCATCGAGATCGGGTTGTCGTCCGGGAAGTGGTCCTCCATGACCTTGGCGACGTCCTCGGTCGCCTGGCCCCACACCTTGACGAGCTCGTTGTTGCGCTCGGAGTGCGAGAGCTGACCGCGCTGGTAGCGCTTCTCCACCTGGGCGGCCTTCGACTCGAAGTCGTCCAGGATCTCCTTCTTCTCCGGCGGCACGAGCACGTCGGAGATGGCGACCGTGACGCCCGAGCGCGTGGCCCAGTGGAAGCCGGCGTCCTTGAGCCGGTCCAGGGTCTGCGCCACCTGCGTCATGGAGTACCGCTCGGCGAGGTCGTTGACGATCGCACCCTGGCGCTTCTTCGCCAGCGGCTCGTTGACGAACGGGTAATCCGCGGGGAGCAGGTCGTTGAACATGACCCGGCCCAGCGTCGTCTCGGCCAGCCACGACTGACCTGGCTCCCAGCCCGCCTCGCGCAGCTTCGGCTCGTCCTCGCGGGAGGGCTGCCGGTCCGTCACACGGATCTTGATCGGCGCGTGCAGGCCCAGCTGCTGCATGTCGAAGGCCATGATCGCCTCGGCCTCGGAGGAGTACGCGTTGCCCGCACCGGTCGCGTTCTCGTCGAGACGGGTGAGGTGGAACAGGCCCGTGACCATGTCCAGTCGCGGCATCGCCAGCGGACGACCCGAGGCAGGCGACAGGATGTTGTTCGCCGACAGCATCAGCACGCGCGCCTCGGCCTGCGCCTCCGCGGACAGCGGAAGGTGCACGGCCATCTGGTCACCGTCGAAGTCGGCGTTGAACGCCTCGCAGACCAGCGGGTGCAGCTGGATGGCCTTGCCTTCCACCAGCTGCGGCTCGAAGGCCTGGATACCGAGACGGTGCAGCGTCGGAGCACGGTTCAGCAGAACGGGGTGGCCACTGATGACCTCTTCCAGCACGTCCCACACGGCCGGCTTCGACCGCTCCACCATGCGCTTCGCGGACTTGATGTTCTGCGCGTGGTTGAGGTCCACCAGCCGCTTCATGACGAACGGCTTGAACAGCTCGAGCGCCATGTCCTTCGGCAGACCGCACTGGTGCAGCTTCAGCTGCGGGCCGACGATGATGACCGAACGGCCCGAGTAGTCGACGCGCTTACCGAGCAGGTTCTGCCGGAAACGGCCCTGCTTGCCCTTGAGCAGGTCGGACAGCGATTTCAGCGGCCGGTTACCGGGACCGGTCACCGGGCGACCGCGACGGCCGTTGTCGAACAGCGCGTCGACGGACTCCTGCAGCATCCGCTTCTCGTTGTTGACGATGATCTCGGGCGCGCCGAGGTCGATCAGTCGCTTGAGGCGGTTGTTGCGGTTGATGACCCGGCGGTACAGGTCGTTCAGGTCGGACGTGGCGAAGCGGCCACCGTCGAGCTGCACCATCGGGCGCAGTTCCGGCGGGATCACCGGCACCGCGTCGAGCACCATGCCGCGCGGGTCGTTGCCCGTGGCCTGGAAGGCCGCGACGACCTTCAGCCGCTTGAGGGCACGCAGCTTCTTCTGGCCCTTGCCGCCGCGGATGACCTCGCGCAGCGACTCGGCCTCGGCGTCGACGTCGAAGTCCTCGGCCAGCTTCTGGATGGCCTCGGCGCCCATGCCACCGGTGAAGTACTCGCCGTAGCGGTCGATGAGCTCGCGGTAGAGCAGCTCGTCGACGATCAGCTGCCGCGGCTCGAGCTTGGTGAAGGTGTTCCAGACCTCCTCGAGGCGGTCCAGCTCGCGCTGAGCCTTGTCGCGGAGCTGGCGCATCTCACGCTCGCCGCCCTCCTTGACCTTGCGCTTGACGTCGGACTTCGCGCCCTCGTTCTCCAGCTCGGCCAGGTCGGCTTCCAGCTTCTGCGCGCGCTCCTCGATGTCGGAGTCGCGCTTGGCCTCGATGTTCTTGCGCTCCACGCCGATCTCGCTCTCGAGCGTCGGCATGTCGTTGTGGCGCAGCTCCGTGTTCACGCTCGTGATCACGTACGCCGCGAAGTAGATGATCTTCTCGAGGTCCTTCGGCGCCAGGTCAAGCAGGTAGCCCAGCCGGGAGGGAACGCCCTTGAAGTACCAGATGTGCGTGACCGGGGCGGCCAGCTCGATGTGGCCCATGCGCTCACGCCGCACCTTGGCGCGGGTCACCTCGACGCCGCAGCGCTCACAGATGATGCCCTTGAAGCGCACGCGCTTGTACTTGCCGCAGTAGCACTCCCAGTCCCGGGTCGGGCCGAAGATCTTCTCGCAGAAGAGCCCGTCCTTCTCCGGCTTGAGGGTGCGGTAGTTGATGGTCTCGGGCTTCTTGACCTCGCCGAAGGACCACTGGCGGATGTCGTCGGCGGTGGCCAGTCCGATTCGAAGCTCATCGAAGAAATTGACGTCCAGCACTAGTCCGCCCCTCCGGAACGTTGCAATACGAAGAAAGTGTTACGACACATGGCTTTCCTTTGGCCGGCCGCGGGGCGGATCCGCAGTGGAACCGCCCCGCGGCCATGGCGGGCCGTTAACCCTGGACGATCTCGTCGGCGGACGGCGCCTCGTTGCGGGACAGGTTGATGCCGAGGTTCGCCGCGGCGCGCTCGAGGTCCTCGTCGTCGGAGTCGCGCATCTCGATGGCGGCACCGTCGCTGGAGAGCACCTCGACGTTCAGGCACAGCGACTGGAGCTCCTTCAGCAACACCTTGAAGGACTCCGGAATGCCCGGGGACGGCATGTTCTCGCCCTTGACGACGGCCTCGTAGACCTTCACGCGGCCGAGCACGTCGTCGGACTTGATGGTGAGCAGCTCCTGCAGCGTGTACGCCGCGCCGTAGGCCTGCATCGCCCAGCACTCCATCTCACCGAAGCGCTGACCACCGAACTGTGCCTTACCACCGAGCGGCTGCTGCGTGATCATCGAGTACGGACCCGTCGACCGCGCGTGGATCTTGTCGTCCACCATGTGGTGCAGCTTCAGCATGTACATGTAGCCGACGGCCACCGGGTACGGGTACGGCTCGCCGGAACGGCCGTCCAGCAGCGTCGCCTTGCCGTCCTCGCCGACCATGCGCTCGCCGTCACGGTTCGGCTTGGTCGACGACAGCAGACCCATCAGCTCGGCCTCGCGCGCACCGTCGAACACCGGCGTCGCCGTGTTGGTGCCCGGCTCGACATCCAACAGGTCCTCCGGCAGCTGCGCGGCCCACTCGGGGGCACCCTCGACCTTCCAGCCCTGTGAGGCCAGCCAGCCGAGGTGCAGCTCGAGGATCTGCCCGATGTTCATACGACGGGGCACACCGTGCGTGTTCAGCACGACGTCGACCGGCGTGCCGTCCGGAAGGAACGGCATGTCCTCGGTCGGCAGGATCTTGCCGACGACGCCCTTGTTGCCGTGCCGGCCGGCGAGCTTGTCGCCGTCCTGGACCTTCGACTTCTTCGCCACGTACACGCGGACGAGCTCGTTGACGCCCGGGGGCAGCTCGTCGTCCTCCTCGCGGGAGAACACGCGGATGCCGATGACCTTGCCGGTCTCGCCGTGCGGCACCTTCAGCGAGGTGTCGCGGACCTCGCGGGCCTTCTCCCCGAAGATCGCGCGCAGCAGGCGCTCCTCCGGCGTCAGCTCCGTCTCGCCCTTCGGCGTGACCTTGCCGACCAGGATGTCGCCGTCGCGGACCTCGGCACCGATGCGGATGATGCCGCGCTCGTCGAGGTCGGCCAGCACGTCCTCGGAGACGTTCGGGATGTCCCGGGTGATCTCCTCGGCACCGAGCTTGGTGTCGCGGGCGTCGATCTCGTGCTCCTCGATGTGGATCGAGGTGAGCACGTCGTCCTGGACCAGCCGCTGCGAGATGACGATGGCGTCCTCGTAGTTGTGGCCCTCCCACGGCATGACCGCCACGAGCAGGTTCTTGCCGAGCGCCATCTCACCGTTCTCGGTGGACGGGCCGTCGGCCAGCACCTGGCCCTGTTCGACGCGGTCGCCCTCGGTGACCACCGGGCGGTGGTTGAAGCACGTACCCGCGTTGGTGCGGCGGAACTTGTAGAGCCCGTAGGTCTTCCGCGTCCCGTCGTCGTGCATGACGGTGATCATGTCGGCGGACAGCTCCTCGACCACGCCCGCCTGCTCGGCGACGACCACGTCACCGGCGTCGACGGCCGCGGTGAGCTCGACACCCGTGCCGACCAGCGGCGACGAGGACTGCAGCAGCGGCACCGCCTGCCGCTGCATGTTGGCGCCCATGAGCGCACGGTTGGCGTCGTCGTGCTCGAGGAACGGGATCATGCCGGTCGCGACGGAGACCATCTGCCGCGGCGACACGTCCATGTAGTCGATGTCCTGCGGGTCGATCAGCTCGACCTCGCCGCCCTTACGGCGACCGAGGACGCCTTCCTCGGCGAACGAACCGTCCTCGTTCAGCGGCGCGTTGGCCTGCGCCTTGACGTAGCGGTCCTCCTCGTCGGCGGTCAGGTAGTGCACCTCGTCGGTGACCCGGCCGTCGACGACCTTCCGGTACGGCGTCTCGATGAAGCCGAACGGGTTGACGCGCCCGTAGGAGCACAGCGAGCCGATCAGGCCGATGTTCGGACCCTCAGGGGTCTCGATCGGGCACATGCGGCCGTAGTGGCTGGGGTGGACGTCTCGCACGTCCATGCCGGCGCGCTCACGGGACAGACCACCCGGGCCCAGCGCCGAGAGGCGGCGCTTGTGGGTCAGACCCGACAGCGGGTTGTTCTGGTCCATGAACTGCGACAGCTGCGAGGTGCCGAAGAACTCGCGGATCGCGGCGACGACCGGGCGGATGTTGATCAGCGTCTGCGGCGTGATCGCCTCGACGTCCTGGGTGGTCATCCGCTCGCGGACCACCCGCTCCATACGGGACAGGCCGACGCGGATCTGGTTCTGGATCAGCTCGCCGACCGTGCGCAGGCGGCGGTTGCCGAAGTGGTCGATGTCGTCGGTCTCGACCGGAACCTCGGTCTCGCCGGGCTGCATCGTCTCCTCGCCCGCGTGCAGGCGGACGAGGTACTCGATCGTCGTGACGATGTCTTCCTCGGTCAGCGTGCCGGTCTCGTACGGCAGGTCGATACCGAGCTTCTTGTTGATCTTGTACCGGCCGACCTTGGCGAGGTCGTAGCGCTTGTCCTTGAAGAACAGGTTCTCCAGGAGCGTCTGCGCGCTCTCCTTCGTCGGCGGCTCACCAGGGCGCAGCTTGCGGTAGATGTCCAGCAGCGCTTCGTCCGTGCCGGCCGTCGAGTCCTTCTCGAGCGTCGCGAGCAGCGTCTCGGAGAACGAGAAACGCTCGCGGATCTGCTCGGTCGTCCAGCCAAGGGCCTTCAGCAGGACGGTGACCGGCTGGCGGCGCTTGCGGTCGATGCGCACGCCGACGGTGTCGCGCTTGTCGACGTCGAACTCGAGCCACGCACCACGACTCGGGATGATCTTGACGCTGAAGACGTCCTTGTCCGTCGACTTGTCGATGGCCTGGTCGTAGTAGACGCCGGGCGACCGGACGAGCTGCGAGACGACGACACGCTCGGTGCCATTGATGATGAACGTGCCCTTGTCGGTCATCACGGGGAAGTCGCCCATGAAGACCGTCTGGCTCTTGATCTCGCCGGTGTTGTTGTTGACGAACTCGGCGGTGACGAACAGCGGCGCCGCGTACGTCATGTCCTTGTCCTTGCACTCCTCGACCGAGGCCTTCACCTCGTCGAAGCGCGGGTCGGAGAAGGAGAGGGACATCGAACCGGAGAAGTCCTCGATGGGCGAGATCTCGCCCAGAACTTCTGCGAGGCCACCGAGCGGGTTCTCGTCGCCATCGTTGACGGCGCGTTCGAACCACGCCTCGGAACCGGTGAACCATTCGAAAGACCGGATCTGCACGTCGAGCAGGTCAGGAGTAGCCAGCGGTTCACGGATCTTCGCGAATGAGACCCGCTTCGGTGCTCCTGGAATTCCCGTTGACGAGCGCGTCGAGGTGGTCGCAGCAGTGGCCTGATTCGCGGGAGAGACTGCCAAGATGCGTCCTTCCGGGGACATAAGCGGTTGAGCAGCCGCGTAGCGACGAGCAACACGAACTGTCAAGGGTGCGGTAGTGCCGACCATCCTAGCTACCACGAATGGGCAGCCTGAAAGTGGGCAGCGCAAAGAAGCAGTCTAGCCCGGAAGACGGCGAGTTGTCGAGGGGGCACGCCCAAGACGTGGGGCCCAGCCTCGTTCGCTCGTCTCCGGCTCGCCTCCCGCAAGGCTCGCCATTGCCTGTAAGCGTGAACCCCCGTGAGCGCTGAGTCAAGCATTCACACGCCGGTTGCGCCTGGCGGACGAGTACGAAATAGATCACCTGTGCCCGGCTCTGGACAGCCGGACCACCGGTATGGCAGTCCGGCCGCCGGAGCGAGCCGAATCAGTTCCCGCCCTGCTCACCGCCGTTCTGGCCGTCCTGACCACCCTGCTGACCACCGTTCTGGCCGCCCTGCTGGCCATCTCCCGGCAGCGGCGCGCCGGACGGGTCCTGCGACTGTCCGGGTGCGGGCGCCGGCTGCTGCGCGGCGTACGTGTCGAGGTTGGTCACCTTCCACGTGTCGCCCTGCTTCTGTGTCTCCAGCCACATCGCCGCGCCGCCCACGGCGGGCTGCTCGTCGGACGGCCGCGTGGCCGCCTGGTCGATGAACACCATGACCCGTGCGCGCTCGTCGTCGAGATTGACGACCGCGCTGCGCGTGGCGTGCACCGTGACGACGATCTTCTGCTCCGGCGCGAGCCGCTTGATCTCGCCCATGAGCGCGTCGTACTTCTGCTTGACCTCACCACCGGCCAGCAGCTCGTCGGCGGCCTTCTCGGTCTTGTCGAGGTTGTTGTGGTCGATGGAGAACAGACGCTCGGCCGCCTTCCCCATCGCCTCCTTCACCTCCGCCGTGGCCGGACCGTCGACCAGTGCGGAGTTCGACGTCGCCGCGCGCGCCTCACTGCCCTTGATCTGGAAGAACACCGCGGCGCCCGCCAACAGCAGGCCCGCGACCACCAGCACCGCGAGCACGGCGTATCCCGGCCGCCTGCGCGAGGTACCGCCCTTGCCGCCCTTACCGTTCTTGCCGCGTGCCGACGTCGCGACCGCGGGCGTTCCCGGCTCTTCGGCGTCGATGCTCTCGGCCTCGTCGAGACTCGCCGGCTTCGCACGCCCGTCGTCCTTGGCCTTCCGGCGCGGCCCCGGCCTCGGCGCCGGCTTCCCCGCGTCCTCGCCGGCGCCGTCCTCGCCGGTGCTGTCACTGTCGGTGCTGTCATTGTCGCGGTCACCGACCGGGCCCGTCTCGTCCTCCGGCTCCGATGCCGCCGACGCACCGCGCCCCGCTCGACCGGCGCCACCCGCGTCGCCGGCCCCGGCGGACTGGCCCGCTTCAGCGGCCTCCGCGGTGTCGGTGGTGTCTGCGGCGTCGGTGGCGTCGGTGGTGTCGGCGGCCTCGGCCTGCTCAGATGTCTCCACGTCCTCGGTGGAACCCGGCTTGCGCAGGCCCGCGACCTTGGGACGGCGCGTCGGCGTCGGCCGCTGCTGCGGGGTGGGCTTACGACGGTTCGGTGACACGGTAGGACTCCGTTCTGGGCGCTGCTGCGCGGTTCGTGGGCGCCGGGCGATGCGCTTACTGCTGGCCGCCGCCGGTGACGGGCACGTCGCCGATCTGCGACACCTTCCACGGGCCGTCCTCGCCGTCCCGCGAAAGCTGCACCTCGAGTCGCATGGTCTTCATGCCCTCCTGGTCGCCGCGCTTGATGTCGGCGCTCGCGGCGACGATGGCACTCGCCTTGCCCTCGCGGTCGTTCAGCTCACTGACGGCGACGTCGTGGACGGTCGTGGTCACCTTCGACTTCGCCTTGGTGATCGCCTCGCGATAGGTCTTCTCGGCCTGCTGGATCTGGTTTGCCAGCTCGCCGGTGCTGAGTTCCTTCTGCCTGCTGAAGTACTCGTCCAGCTTCGTGTGGTCGAGTTCGGTGAACGCCGTGACGGCCTGTCCGGCGACGCGCGTGACGTCCTGCCGCTGCGCGGCGACCTCGGCGTCGTCCCCGGTCGCGCTCACCAGCCACCACACGCCGAACACCGCCGCCACGATGAACGCGGCCGTCGCGAACGCGGCCGCACCCAGCAGTGCCCAGCGCGGCGGCACCGACCGGCCCTCCTCGGCCTCGTCCTCGGCCTCGTCCTCGGCCTCGGTGCCGTCGCCCTCGGTGCTGTCGCCCTCGGTGCTGCCGCCCTCGGTGCCGTCGTCGGCGACACCGTCGTCGGCACCGCTGTCGACGTCGTCATCGCCGTCGGTGTCGGCCGGCTTCTCCGCCGCCGAGTCGGCGGACGACTCCGCCGACTCCGCCGACTCCGAGGCCGCCACCGTTTCCGCACCGTCGACGTCGCCGTCCGCGGTCCCCGGAACGTCGGCCCCGGCCGCGCCGGTGCCGTCTTCCGTCTCGCCGGTGGCGCGGGCCTTCTCCGGCTCGTCCGAACTCATAACGCTCCAGGGTATTGCGGTCGTGTCAGCTTGCTGTTTGTCGCCCTGACCGGCTCACGGCCGGGCCAGGCCTGCGAGCTGGTCGAGGCTCGTGATGTCGAGCCCCGGGCTGCCGGCCACGCCGGGGGTGCCGCGCAGCGAGGCCAGCTCCTCCTCGTCCCGCGTCGAGTTCTCCTCCAGCTGTTGCTGGCTCGGCTTGACCGGGACGCCGTGGTACGGCGCGTTCTGCGAACCGCGCACGTTGATCGGGCTGCCGACCGGCTCGGCACAGTACGCATCGCCCTTGGGATCCCGCTCGGAGGTGTCGTTGCCGGGACGGTACTCGTCGGGCGAACGGTAGCCCTTGGTGCATGACGGCGGGTTGAACAGGTTCAGCGCGAGGCCGAGGTGCGCGGTGCCGTCACCGGGTGTGACCGAGTAGGCGCCGCCGGTCACCATCGGGTAGGCGATGAACATCATCTCCAGCCCGTCCTGCCGGGGGACCAGCAGGTTCGACGTCGTCAGCAGGTTCGCCGTGAGCGCCGACAGGCCCGGACCGGTCTCGGCCAGCACCCGCTGCACCTGGTCGCCGACCTGCGGAGCGACGTCGACGAGCTTGCGGACGTCGGCGTCGGAGTCCTTCAGCGTCTGCGACAGCTTGCGCAGGTCGCGACTGAACGAGCGCATCGACCCGGCCATCTCGTTCTGCGTGCGCAGCACCTTCGTGCCCGAGTCAAGCAGCTCCACCGTCTGCGGAACATGCTCGGAGGCCACCTTCGTGAACTCCTGCGTGGTGTCCATCAGCTGCTGCAGGTCGCGGCCGGTGCCGTTGAACGCGTCGTAGGACTCGTCGACGACGGTGCGCAGCGAATCGGTCGGCACCGACTTGGCCAGCGACGACAGATCGCCGATCAGTTTCTCCGTCGGCACGGGCGTGGTCGCGTTCCGCGAGTCGATGACCGAACCGGCCTCCAGGAACGGTCCACCGGAACTCCGCGGCTGCAGGTCGACGTACTGCTCACCGACCGCGGACCGGTTCGCCACGACGGCCTTCAGATCGGCGGGCACGGGCGGCGCGTCCGCTTCGATGTCCAGCTCGGCCTCGGTGCCGTCCTCGGTCAGGCTCAGTGGGCCGACGGTACCGATGTTGAAGCCGCGGTAGGTCACCTCGGCACCGGTGAAGATCCCGCCGGACTCGGCCAGCTGCAGCTGCACGCTGTAGCCGCCCTGACCGAAGGTCTCCTCGACGTCGGTGAACCGCACGAGCGCGTACACGACGGCGACCACCGAGATGATCACGAACACCACGAGCTGGATCTTGGTCTTGCGCACCAGCATCAGCTACCGCCCCCTGACAGGCTCTCGAAGATCCCCTCGACGCCCGACGACGACTGTTGCGAGGTCCGCCCGTCCTGGCCCCCGGACTGCTGCGACCCGGGTTGTCCGGACGATTCGCCCAGCGGCAGCGGCGGCGGGTTGTCGCCGGTTCCCTCTCGCGGTGACGTGAGGTTGCCCGGCAACGAGGCGTCCTGGAGCGGGTTCTGCCTGCTGCGGCCGAGGTTGGCCAGCACTTCCTGCAGGTCCAGATCCAGGTCGACGTAGAGGTTGAAGTAGTCGCCCTTGGCGCCCTTCACGGCCTGGTCGGTGAACGGGTAGCTGAGCATCAGTTCGAGCGCCTTCGGCAGGTCCGAGCCCGCCTCACCGAGCTTGCGCAGCACCGGCATGAGCGACTTCAGGTTCGCAACCAGGTCCTCCTGGCTCTGGTTGATCGTCCTCGTCGCGACACCGGACACGCGGTTCAGCGCCTGCAGCATCGTCACCAGCTGGCCGCGCTGCTGCTCCAGGACCTCCAGGCCGGGGCCCAGGTTGTCGATGGCACCCGCGATGCGGTCCTTCTGCCCCTTCAAGTTCATCGACAGCCGGTTCAGACCGTCCAATGCGCTGGTGATGTCGCCCGACTGTGCGTCGAGCGCCGACACCAACTGATTGGCGTTGCGCAGCAGGCCCTTGACGTCCTGCTCGTTGCCGGACAGCGCGGTGTTCAGTTCCTTGGTGATGTTGTTCAGCTGTTCCACGCCGCCGCCGTTGAGCAGCATCGACAGCGCGCCGAGCACTTCCTCGACCTCGACGCTGCGGTCGGTGCGCTCCACCGGGATCGTGTCGCCCTCGGCCAGTTCGGCCTCGGCCGGATCCTGGCCCGGAGGGCTCAGCTGGACGTACTTCTCGCCGAGCAGGCTCGACTGGCGCAGGTTCGCGATCGCGTTGGCCGGCAGTTCGACATCGTTGTTGATCAGCAGCGTGACCTCGGCCGTCCACCCGTCGCGGGCCAGGCCGATCTGCTCGACCCTGCCCACCGACACCTCGTTGACCTTGACGCCGGACTGCGGCACGAGGTCGAGGACGTCGCGGAACTGCACCTTCACGCGGTACGGGTCGTCGCCCAGGTCGGCGCCACCCGGCAGCGGGAGGTCGTACACGCCGGAGAACCCGCAGCCGGACACGGCGAGCATCGTGGCGGCCGCACCCGCGGACAGCAGCTTGCGGAACTTCACTGGCCACCTCCCGAGGACAGCACCTGCTGCGTGATCGGGAGCGGCAGCGGCGGCAGCTCACCGTTGTTCAGCGCGTGCACCGACTGCGCCAACGACGGCAGCGGCACGTTGTTGTCCACGACGTCGGCCACGCCCTGGCACACGTTGCCGACGGCGTCGAGCGCGTCCGGTGTCTGCTTCAGCAGGTTGCACACCATCGTCGCCGGCGGTTGCGTGAGCTCGTTGAGGTTCGCCCTGGCGTCGAGGGTTCCCGACGAGGCGTTGTAGGTGTTGGCGAGGTTCGTCAGCGCCAGCGGACCGATGTCGAGCGTCTCGGCGAGGGCGCCGCGCTGTTCGACGAGCACCCGCGTGACACTCGCCAGCTTGTCCACGTTGGACTTGAGCTTGCCCCTGTTGTTCTCGACGAACCCCTTGACCGAGGTCAGCGCCGTGCCGAGCTGCTTGACGGTCGCCGACAGGTTCTCCCGCTCGCTCGAGAGGTAGCCGCTGATGTCGGCGAGCTGCTGTTCGAACCTGCGCACCGTCTGGTCACTGCCGGCGAGCGTCGTGGACAGCTTCCCCAGGTTCTCGACCGTGGCGAACAGATCACCCGAGTTGCCCGACAGCGTGCCGGAGGCCTTGCCGAGCTCGGTGATCGTGTCGTGCAGCGCCTTACCGTTGCCGTCGAGGTTCTCGGCGGAGGTGTCGAGCAGGTCCGACAGCGAACCGTTCTTGTTGGCGCCGTTCGGGCCGAGCGATTCGGACACCCGGCTGAGGCTCTCGGCGAGCTCGTCGACCTCGAGCGGCACCTCGGTGCGGTCCTGGCTGATCGTCGCGCCCGCGTCGAGCGTCGGACCGCCGGTGTAGGCGGGTGCGAGCTGCACGTACCGGTCCGAGACCAGCGACGGCGCCACGAGGATCGCCTTCGCGTCCGCCGGGATCTGCACGTCACGGTCGTAGGTCATCTCCACGAGCACGCGCTCACCCTGCGGCTCGACTTTCGTGACCTCACCCATCTCGACACCGAGCACGCGGACGGTGTTGCCCTCGTACAGGCCGATCGCGCTCGGGAAGTAGGCGCTGACCCGCTTGCTGCCCGCGTCCTTGAGCGTCCACCACAGTCCGCCCGCGACGACGAGCGCGAGCACGATGGCGATCGTGACGCCCTGGGCGAGCCGCTGACCGAATCGAGTGGTGATCATTTGACGTTGCACCCCTCTTCGTTCACCGGCCCGACGGACGGGAGCAGGAAGCCGCAGATGTAGTTGTCGAACCAGCGGCCGTTGCCGATCGTGTTGTTGAAGACGCGGACGAACGGCGCGAACTGGCGGATGCCCTCGCTCAACGATTCCTCGTTGCGTTGCAGCATGCCGGTCAGCCGGTCGAGCTTGTTCAGCACAGGGCCGATCTGCTCGTTGTTGTCGGCGACCAGGCCCCGCAGCTGCGTCGACAGCTCCTGGCTGCCCTGCAGCATCGTGGTGATGGCCTGCTTGCGTCGCTGCAGTTCACCCAGCAGCGACGAGCCGTCCTCCATCAGCTTCACCAGCTGCTCGTCGCGGCCGGCGAGCGTGCCCGAGATCTGCTTGGTGTTCTTCAGCAGGCTCTTGAGCTGCTGATCGCGCTTGGCGATGGTGTTCGACAGCTTCGACAGCCCGTCCAATGCGCCGCTCATCTCGTCGGGCGTGTCGGAGAACGTCTCGGACAGCACGTCGAAGCTCTGCGCCAGCTGGTCGGTGTCGACCTCGTCGACGGTGCCGGACAGGTCGCGGAACGCCTCGAGCACGTCGTAGGGCGCCGTGGTGCGCTCGCGCGGGATCGTCGACCCCGGGTCGAGCGGGTTCTCCCCCAACGGGTCGAGTGCCACGTACTTCTGCCCCAGCAACGTCTTGATCTTGATCGTCGCGGAGGTGCGGTCGCCCAGCCAGGCGTCGCGCACCTTGAACGACACGTTCACCCGGTCGCCGTCGAGCTCGACGTCGCTGACGTTGCCGACCTTCACGCCGGCCACGCGCACCTCGTCGTCGGGCTTGAGTCCGGCCGCCTCGCTGAACTCGGCCTGATACGTCGTGCCACCGCCGATGAGTGGCAGGTCCTCGGTGTTCAGCGCCGCCACGATGCCGAGCACGATCACGATGATGCCGGTGATCGCGATGGGGATCGGGTTGCGCTTCTGGAAGCTCTTCATTCGCTGGTGCACCGCTCCCTATTGACCGGCGCGATCGGCACGTTGACGGGCTCGGACATCAGCCCCGGGATCCGGACGTCGCCGCTCGCACTGCACAGGTAGAAGTTGAACCACGAGCCGTAGTCAGCGGTCGCAGCCATCCGCTTGGCCTTCTCCGGCAGGAACTGGATGAAGTGTTCGACGACCTGTTCCTGGTCGTTGAGGTTTCCTGCCAGCTCACCGAGGGCCTTGACGTCCTGCTTCAGCGGCTCGCGGCCCTCCTTCAGCAGGCCAGCCGTGGTCTGCGCCAGCCCACCGAGCGCGTCGATCGACTGCCCGATCGGCTCCTTGTCCTTGGCCAGTCCCGACACCAGCTTCTGCAGCCGCACGATCAGCTGGTCCAGCTGCGGCGTGCGTTCGTTGACCGTCGTCAGCACCGTGTTCAAGTTGTCGATGACCTGGCCGATCACCTGGTCCTTCTCGGCGAGCTTCGTCGTCAGCGACGCCGTGTGCGACAGCAGGCTCTCGACAGTGCCGCCCTCGCCCTGCAGGACCTGGATGATCTCGTACGACAGCTTGTTGACGTCGTCCGGCGACAGCGCCCGGAACAACGGCTTGAACCCGTTGAACAGTTCGTTCAGGTCCAGCGCGGGCGTCGTCTGATCCAGCGGGATCGTCTCGCCCGGCTGCAGCGTGCCCTGCGGACTCCCGCCGCCCGGCTGATTGCCGCCGCCCTGGTACGCGGCCTGCTGCACCTCGCCCTGGCCGGCGCGTTCGAGCGCGATGTAGCGCTGGCCGACGAGGTTGCGGTACTTGATCGACGCCTGCACGTTCGCGGGCAGCTCGCGGGCGGCGTCGATCTCGAACTCCACCTCGGCGAGCCTGCGGTCCACGATCTCGACGGAGCTGACCTGGCCGACGCGCACGCCCGCGATCCGGACGTCGTCGTTGGGGATCACCATCGTCGCGTCGGTGAAGCGGGCCTTGTACGTCACGGTGTCGGACAGGTTGATGTTCGCGATGCTGACCGCGAGCACACCCGTGACCAGCACCGTGACGGCGATGAAGGCACCGAGTTTGACCAGTGGTGCGGTGAGTCCGCGCATTATTCGACCGTCACCTCCGCTCCGCGGTACATCGGGGCGATGAGCAGGGAGCCCCAGCCGGGCATCTCGTCGGCGTCCATGCCGAGCCGCGGCGCGG
Organism: Prauserella sediminis; assembly: GCF_014195435.1. Classification (NCBI taxonomy): domain Bacteria; kingdom Bacillati; phylum Actinomycetota; class Actinomycetes; order Pseudonocardiales; family Pseudonocardiaceae; genus Prauserella; species Prauserella sediminis. The sequence goes on from NZ_JACIBS010000001.1 coordinate 1,224,789, forward strand.
TCAGCTGCGAGATCAGCCGCAGCTCACCCGGCGAACCGGCCGGGTCGCCGCCCGCGATACCGGGAGCGGCGCCGCCGCCACCGTTGTTGTTGTAGCCGCCCGCGTTCGCCTGGTCGTCGGCCTGGCTGAGGCCGTTGTTGGACGAGCGCGCAGGCGGGGGCGCCGTGCTGCCGTCCTTGACGGGCCCGTCCGGTGGGTACTGCGGGAACGGATCCGGCCGCTCGGCGAAGTCGTAGCAGCGCGGGCCGCGGTGGTCGTTCCACTCCGGTTCGTCCTGCCCCGGCTTGTACGGACCGCGGTTGTTGGTGATCTCGATCGTCGCGTGCAGGCCGGGCTCGTTGGTGCCCTTGCCGAACGCCTTGTCGATCCGCGGCACCAGCTCGGCCATCTGCCCGAGGAAGCACGGGTACGACGGCGCGTACTTGGCGAGTAGTTCAGCCGTCGGCCTCGCGGTCTCGCCGAGCTGGATGAGGTTGGACGAGTTCGCCTTCAGCCACGAGTGCAGATCCGTCGAGGCGCCCGTGATGCTGGTGTACATGTTCGACAGCGCCTGCCGCTTCTCCACGATCGTCTTGCTCGTCGTGGTGAAGTTGTCGAGCGTCTGAACCAGATCCGGGGTGACGTCGGAGAGGTTGTGCGAGAACTTCGCCAGTTCCCGCAGGTTCTCCTGCAGCTTCGGCACATGCGGGTTCAGCTCGCCGAGGTAGCTGCCGAGGTCCGACAGCGTCTGGCCCAGCTGCTCACCGCGCCCCTCCAGCGCCGTCGAGATCGCGCTCAGGGTGGTCGAGAGCTTCTGCGGCTGCACCGCCTGCAGCACCGGCATCAGATCCTCCAGCGCCTGTTCGAGCTGGATGGCGCTCTCGGTGCGGTCCTGCGGGATGACGTCCCCCGACCGCAGTGCCGTCGCCTCGGCACCGTCCGGGATCTCCAGGTTGACGAAACGCTCGCCGAAGAGCGTCTTCGGCAGGAATCGGGCCGAGACGTTCGCCGGCACCAGGTCGGCGTGCTCCGGGTCGAGGTTCAGCGTCATCTTCGTGGCGCCGCCCGCGACGGGGGTGATCTCGCCGACGTGACCGACGATCAGCCCACGCACCTTCACGTCGGAGTTCTCCGACAGCTGGTTGCCGAGCTCGTCCGCCTCGAGCGTCACCGTGACGTACGAGCTGAAGGCCTTGTTGTAGATCGCCACGCTCAGGGCCACGCCGCCGACCAGCAGTCCGACCAGCAGCAGTCCCAGCAGCCTGCGACGCAGCGTTGCCCACATCCCTGTCGCCGTCATCCCGCGATCCTCACCGTCGTGTCGGTTCCCCAGAGCGCGAACCCGACGAAGAAGTTGACCACCGCGACCGTGACGATCGACAACCGCACGGCACGGCCCACGGCCACACCGACACCCGCGGGGCCGCCGCTGGCCTTGTAGCCGTAGTAGCAGTGCGTGAGGATGATCAAGACGCTGAAGATCAGCACCTTGATGAACGAATACAGCACGTCCTGCGGTGGCAAGAACATGTCGAAGTAGTGGTCGTAGGTACCCGCCGATTGGCCGTAGACGTAGATGACCACGGCCCTGGAGGCCAGATACGACGCCATCAGGCCGATGACGTACAGCGGGATGACCGCGACGAACCCGGCGATGATCCGCGTCGTGACCAGGTACGGCAGGCTCGGCACCGCCATCACCTCGAGCGCGTCGATCTCCTCGGAGATGCGCATCGCGCCGAGCTGCGCGGTGAAGCCGGAACCGACGGTCGCCGACAGCGCGAGACCCGCCACCAGTGGTGCGATCTCACGGGTGTTGAAGAACGACGTGAGGAAGCCGGTGAACGCCGACGTGCCGATCGAGTCCAGGGCCGAGAAGCCCTGCAGACCGACCAGCACACCGGTGAACAGCGTCAGGCCGACCATCACGCCGACGGTGCCGCCGATCATGGCCAGCGAACCGGAGCCGAAGCTCACCTCGGCCAGCAGGCGCAGCACTTCCTTCATGTACCGCCGGATCGTCCGCGGCGCCCACGCGAGGGCGCGCAGGTAGAACGACATCTGGTCGCCGAGATCGTCGAGCGTCTCGAGCGGGCGGTTCGCGATCTTTTTCGCGCGCTGGGTCACGGAGGCCATCGGTCAGCCCAACTTCGGCGGGACGAGCTGCAGGTAGATCAACGTGATGACGACGTTGACCACGAACAGCAGCAGGAACGTGATGACGACGGACTGGTTGACCGCATCGCCGACGCCCTTCGGCCCGGGTGGCGGGTGCAGGCCCCGGTAAGCGGCCACGACGGCGGCGAGGAAGCCGAAGATCAACGCCTTGAGTTCGCCGACCCACAGGTCCGGCAACTGGGCCAGCGCGGAGAAGCTCGCCAGGTACGCACCGGGCGTGCCGTCCTGCAGCACGACGTTGAAGAAGTAGCCGCCCAGCACACCGATGACGCTGACCATGCCGTTCAGCAGCACCGCGACGAGCATGCACGCCAGCACGCGCGGCACGATGAGGCGCTGCACCGCGGAGACGCCGAGCACCTCCATGGCGTCGATCTCCTCGCGGATGGTGCGCGCGCCGATGTCGGCACAGATCGCCGACCCGCCCGCACCGGCGACGAGCAACGCCGTCACCAGCGGCGCCGCCTGCTGCACGGTGGCGAGCACGCTGCCCGCACCGGTGTAGGACTCCGCACCGAGCTGGCTCGCCAGCGACCCGAACTGCAACGAGATGATCGCGCCGAACGGGATCGCCACGAGCGCGGTCGGCAGGATCGTGACGCTGGCGATGAACCAGGCCTGCTGGATGAACTCCCGCAGCTGGAACGGGCGCTGGAAGATGCCCCGGCCGATGTCGAGACCGAGGGCGAACAGCTTGCCCGTCTCCCGCAACATCCCCATGCCGGGGACGGTGGCCGTCCGTGCGCTCATGCCCCGCCTCGCCGCGGTCGCAGCGGCCGGGTCGGTGCGGACTGCTCGGCGCCCGGCCAGGCGGGCGAACCGGGCAGGTCGGCGACCTCGCCCGCGGGCAGATTGCCGCGATGGGCCGGCGTCCGGCCACCTGCGGTGACGGCCGGTTCGGGAATGCCGTAGTGCCTGCGTTCCTCGGGGCTCAGCGAGGCGATGATTCCTTCGCGCGCGGGCTCGGGAAGCGTGTGGAGGATCTTCACGACACGGTCCTTGCGGCGGATCGCACCCTGCCGCTCCGGCAACCCCGGCGTGGGCTGCAGCTGGGGCACGATGCCGCGCACGTCCTCGGTGGACCCGTCGTGGTGGCCCGCGTCGGCCTGCTCCTGCTCGAGCGCCATCTGCGCCGAGTCCTTCTCCTCGCTCATGCCGATCGGGCCGAGTCGGCGGCCGTTGAGGAACTGCTCGACGACGGGCTCGTCCGAGGTCAGCAGCACCTCGCGCGGGCCGAACATGACGAGTTCCTTGCGGAACAGCATGCCGATGTTGTCCGGCACGGTACGGGCGAGGTTGATGTTGTGGGTGACGATCAGGATCGTCGCGTCGATCTGCGCGTTCAGGTCGATCAGCAGCTGCGACAGGTACGCCGTGCGCACCGGGTCCAGACCGGAGTCCGGCTCGTCGCACAGGATGATCTCCGGGTCGAGCACCAACGCGCGGGCGAGACCCGCGCGCTTGCGCATACCGCCGGAGATCTCACCGGGCAGCTTGTCCTCGGCCCCGGACAGACCGGTCAGCTCGAGCTTCTCGAGCACGATCTTGCGGATCTCGGTTTCCGACTTCTTGGTGTGCTCCCGCAGCGGGAACGCCACGTTGTCGTAGAGGTTCATCGACCCGAACAGCGCACCGTCCTGGAACAGCACGCCGAACAGTTTGCGCGTCTCGTAGAGCTTGCGCTCCGAGCACCTGGCGATGTCGACGCCGTTGATCTCGCACTTTCCCTTGTCGGGCTTGAGCAGACCGATCATCGACTTGAGGAACACCGACTTGCCGGTACCCGACGGGCCGAGCATCACCGACACTTCCCCAGGCGGCAGGTTCAGCGTCACGTCACGCCAGATGGCCTGCTTACCGAAGGACTTGGTCAAGCCCTCGATGACCACCTCGGCACCCATCGCACCCTCCCGGAGCGGTTCCGCGGCCGCGGCCGGTGCCCCGCCCGTTCCAGCGGGTGCGCCCGGCGGACCGCACCTCCCGGGAGGTGTCGACCGCCATGTCCGCAGCGTCTTCCTTCTACGAGCAACGACCGAAGCCCGCGTAAGTTACTCACTAGTTCACATCAGGTTCGCGCGCCCGGAGTAATCCCGGACACAGACCGTGTGATGTGGATGTGCAAGGTAACCCACGCCCCACGCACCCGACGACCGCCCACACCCACGAATGTGATGAATGGACACACCCCGTGTGCGCCGTGATCGAATTCCGCCGCAAATTCTTCCGACATACGAAAACGCCCGCCGCCGCGGAATGCCCCGGAGGGCATCTTTGGGATGCCACGAGAACATGAAAAAGCGGGCGGACACCCCGTGGGATGTCCGCCCGCTTTCGCTGTAATCGAAAACGCCGTGAGGCGTCAGATCACTTGAGCGAGACCTTGGCGCCGGCCTCCTCGAGCTTGGCCTTGGCGGCCTCGCCGGCCTCCTTGTCGACCTTCTCGAGCAGCGGCTTCGGGACGCCCTCGACGAGCTCCTTGGCCTCCTTCAGGCCGAGACCGGAGATGACCTCGCGGACGACCTTGATGACCTGGATCTTCTTGTCGCCGGCGTCCTCGAGGACGACGTCGAACTCGTCCTGCTCCTCCTCGGCGGCGGCACCGGCGTCGGCGCCCGGGGCGGCGGCCACGACCTGGGCGGCCGGGGCGGCGGCCGTGACGTCGAAGGTCTCCTCGAACTTCGTCACGAACTCGGACAGCTCAAGCAGCGTCAGCTCCTTGAAGGCGTCGAGCAGTTCGTCCGTGCTCATCTTCGCCATGGTGGCGTTCCTTCCTTGCTTGCGACTCGGGAGTCGGGTGGGTGGTGTCGGTCAGCTCTCGGCGTCGGACGCGGAGCCGGATTCGGACTTCTGCTTGTCCTCGAGCGCAGCGGCGGCGCGGGCCATCTTCGACAGCGGCGCCTCGAACAGCGACGCGGCCTCGGACAGCTTGGCCTTGAACGCACCTGCGGCCTTGGACAGCAGGACATCGCGGCTCTCGAGCTCGGCCAGCTTGTTGATCTCGCTGACGCTCATCGTGCGGCCATCCATGTAGCCGCCCTTGATGACGAGCGCGTTGTTGTCCTTCGCGAAGTTCTTCAGAGCCTTCGCGGCCTCGACCGGCTCGCCCTCGATGAAGGCGATCGCGGTGGGGCCGATGAAGAGCTCGTTCAGCTCCTCGACGCCCGCCTCTTCGGCGGCACGCTTGGTGAGGGTGTTCTTCGCGACCCGGTACTTCACGGTGGAGCCGAGAGCGCGGCGCAGCTCGCTGAGCTTGGACACGGAGAGGCCGGAGTACTCGGTGATGACCGTGGCCGAGCTGTTGCGGAACCGGTCCGCAATCTCGGCGACCGCCTCCACCTTTTCGGGCTTCGCCATGGTCGCCTCCTCTCTTGGCTGGTGACCACTGAGCTTGCCCGCGACTACCCTGGAAACGACGAAACGCCCCGGCGCGCGCGGCGAAATCCAGCGCAGCAGGCTCGGGGCGTCGATACACACGGGTACCCGTGTGGCGATCCTCGTTCCTCCCTGCGCGGGTCGCCGCCCGTTCGGCGGACCTTCGTTCCCGAGGTAGCCCCGGGAAGACCAGCGGTCTTCGGTAGAACCGTCGCCGACTATACGCCCACGTGGCGGCGGCCCCGACACCCGGGTCCGCACACGGCTCCCGCACGCGGAGCGTGAGCAGGCATCATGGGCGCGTGACGGAACAGCGAACCGATCCGGCGAGTGGCGAACCGGACCGGCCCGGCGATTCCCCGGACGCCTCCTCCCCTCCGGAGGCAACCGCCCCGGCCGCTCCCGAAGGTGCGAGCGATGCGTCCGGCGGCGCGCCCACCTCTGAGGAGGTCGCCCGCGGCGGTGGTGTCGTCAGCGGCACGGACGCGGGCGGTGGGACGCCGCCCGCCGGTACGGATGCTGTCGAAGGTACGGGCGCGATCGACACCGCGGCCACGAACCACACCGCGGCCACGAACGACGCTGCTGCCACGAACGACGCTGTTGCCATGAACGACGCTGCGCCGACGCCGCCGTCCGGCACGGACCTCCAGCCGTCGGCCGCCGGTTCCGTCGACACCGCCGGTTCGGCCACCGGTTCCGCCGACGAGGAGCAGCTGCGGCAGTTTCAGCAGTTCCAACAGTTTCAGCAGTTCCAGGAGTTCCTCAAGTTCCAGCAGGCCCAGCAGACCGGGCAGCCGCAGCAGGGCGGTGAGGTCGTGCCCGGAACGCCCGGCGCACCACTCGTGCCGGGCTCGCCGCAGGCGGCCCAGTACCCGCCCGCCCCGTACACACCGCCGCAGCCCCCCGCGGGTCCCGCCGCCGACCACGCGGCGCTCGCCAGCACGGGCGAACGGCTGCCCGAACCGCCGCAGCGCCCGCGCAGGCGCCCGCCGCGATGGCTGACCTGGCTGGGCAAGAAGCTCCTCGGCTGGCTGGTCGCGTTCCTGCTACTGGCGCTCGCCGCGACGTGGGCCTACAACCACTTCTTCGGCAGCGGCGACAGCGATCAGACGACCGAGGAGTACGCCCGCGGGGGCGGCGGTTCGTACCACGCGACCGAACTGCTGGCCGACAATCCGTACTCGGCGGTGCGATCGGTGTACGACGCGATCGCGCAGGCCGATCCGGATACCGGTATGCCCGACGCGGACAAGGCGTGCGGGCGGTTCGACGAGGCGACGCAACAACGGTTCGCCGACAACCTCGGCTTCGGCGACTGCCGCCAGGCCGTGAACGCGCTGCACGAACAGGTCACGCACGTCAACTCCTACGCCGAGTCCATCTATCCGCGCGGTTACCTGCCGACGTCGACGACCGAGCGGATCGACTCCTGCTCGTTCACCGTCAGCGGCGGGCCGGCGCTCGGCGTGTTCACCGTGGACAAGGTGGAGAAAGACCAGTGGCTGATCACGGGACACGAACGCGGACCGGAAACGTGTCCCGGCCAGGCCGCACCGTCACAGCAGCAGCCGTCGGACTCGGCCCCGCAACCGGGTAACTGAGCCCTTTCCCGCGGACGCTCCCCCACCTGCGACGGCCGCGGCGACCGTGTCCGCGCCCTCGACGTTCCCCACGGACGCATCCCGGCTCGGCGCCGCCCCCGCGGGCGCCGAGGAGCCGGGATGCGGCACAGCGCCCGCGGCCGGGATGCGGCACACATGCGAACGGGGCGGCCCACCCGCAATGGGTGAACCGCCCCGTATCGGCGCTGTGCGTCCGGTGACGCCTCAGGCGTTGGCGTCCTCCGCGAGGAGGTCACGCGTACGCGTCGGGTCGACCGGGATGCCCGGGCCCATGGTCGTCGTGAAGGTGACCTTCTTGACGTAGCGGCCCTTGGCGGCGGACGGCTTCGCACGCAGCACCTCGTCGAGGGCCGCGGCGTAGTTCTCGACCAGCTTGTCCGTGTCGAACGACGCCTTGCCGATGGCCAGGTGCAGGTTCGACTGCTTGTCGACGCGGAAGCTGACCTTACCGCCCTTGATCTCCGAAACGGCCTTGGTGACGTCGGGCGTCACCGTGCCCGTCTTCGGGTTCGGCATCAGGCCACGCGGGCCCAGCACGCGGGCCACGCGGCCCACCTTCGCCATCTGGTCCGGGGTCGCGATCGCGGCATCGAACTCGAGCCAGCCACCCTGGATGCGCTCGATCAGATCGTCGGAACCGACCACGTCGGCACCGGCGGCCTCGGCCTCTGCGGCCTTGTCACCGGTGGCGAAAACAGCGACGCGGACGGTTTTACCCGTGCCGTGCGGCAGGTTCACGGTGCCGCGGACCATCTGGTCTGCCTTGCGGGGGTCGACGCCGAGCCGCATCGCGACCTCGACCGTGGCGTCCAGCTTGTTCTTGCCGGACGTCTCCTTGGCCAGCTTCACCGCGTCGAGCGGGGCGTACAGCCGGGTCTGGTCCACGAGCTCGGCGGCCTGACGGTAGGCCTTGCTGCGCTTGGTCATGCTCTGTCCTTACATGCGAAGTGGATCAGTTGTGGTGCGGGCCAGCGCCTGGCCCTTCCACGGTGCGCCTCGAGACGAGGCGGTCGAGACTCAGTCGACGACGGTCAGGCCCATCGACCGGGCGGTACCGGCGATGATCTTGGCCGCCTGGTCCTCGTCGTAGGCGTTGAGGTCGGTCTTCTTGGTCTCGGCGATCTCGCGGATCTGGTCCATCGTGACCTTGCCGACCTTGTTCTTGTGCGGCTCGCCGCTGCCCTTGTCGACACCCGCGGCCTTCAGCAGCAGCTTGGCTGCCGGCGGCGTCTTGAGCTTGAAGTCGAACGAGCGGTCCTCGAACACGGAGATCTCGACCGGCACGACGTTGCCACGCTGGTTCTCCGTGGCCGCGTTGTACGCCTTGCAGAACTCCATGATGTTGACGCCGTGCTGACCGAGCGCGGGGCCGACCGGGGGCGCCGGGTTCGCGGCACCCGCCTGGATCTGCAGCTTGATGATCGCTGCAAGCTTCTTCTTCTTGGGTGGCATTTCCGTTTCCTAGTTCAGCGTTGCTCTCCCCACGCACCTGCCGTGGCGCGGGGGCCTTCCGGCGTGCTCCCGACTGCGGGAGCGGCCGTCAGATCTTGGAGACCTGGTTGAACGACAGCTCGACCGGCGTTTCCCGGCCGAAGATCGAAACCAGGACCTTCAACTTCTGGCCGCCGGCGTCGACCTCGCTGATCGTCGCGGGCAGCGTCGCGAACGGACCGTCCATGACGGTGACCGATTCGCCGACCTCGAAGTCGACCTGCACCGCGGAGCCGGACGACGACGGCGCGGCCTGCGTGTCCGGCGCGGCGGACTCGCCCTTCGCGGCCTTCGCGGGCGCCTCCTTCTCGACCTGCGGCGCGAGGAACTTCAGCACCTCGTCCAGCGTGATCGGCGACGGCCGCGACGTGGCACCGACGAACCCCGTCACACCGGGCGTGTTGCGCACGGCGCCCCAGGACTCGTCCGTGAGCTCCATGCGGACCAGGATGTAGCCGGGCAGGACCTTGCGGTTCACCTGCTTGCGCTGGCCGTTCTTGATCTCGGTGACCTCTTCGGTCGGCACCTCGATCTGGAAGATGTAGTCCTCGACGTCCAGCGTCTGCCGCCGGGTCTCGAGGTTGTTCTTCACGCGGTTCTCGTAACCGGCGTACGAGTGCACGACGTACCACTCGCCTGGCAGCGACTTCAGCTCGGCGCGCAGCTGGGCCACGGGGTCGTCGGCTTCGCTCGCGTCGGCACCGGCCTGGTCGGCACTCTCGGCCGAAGCCGCAGCACCGTCGGCGACCTCGGCCGCGTCGGCGTTGTCGTCGGACTCTGCGTTGTCGTCGGCGCTCGCGGCGTCGGCCTCACCGGCGGACTCGTCAGCACCGGCCGTCTCGGCGGTGCCGGCCTCCGCGTGCTCGTCGACCTCTGCAGTCTCGGCGGCCGGCGCAGGCGTGTCGGCGGCCTCGGCCGGGTCCACGTCGGTGGCCGCGAGCACCTGCTCGTCTGAGCCGTTCTCGGAGGTCACTTTCCGTCCTCTCAGTTGATCGCGTGTGTCGTCACGGGCGCGGCGATCCGCTCCCGCCACCCGCGAGGCCTGGCCAAGGCGCTAGTTGCCGAATACGAAGTCGACTCCCTCGAGGAAGACGAAGTCGAGCAGGTAGACCAGGGCGATCATGAAGGCCACGAACACCAGCACAACGCCGGTGTAAGTGATCATCTGCTTGCGGGTCGGCCAGATGACCTTCCGCAGCTCGCCCCAGACCTCGCGAAGGAACCGCACGATCCGGGCGAAGAGCGAATGCTTCTCGGTCTTCTCTTTTGTCGTGCCGCTCCGCTTCGGCGTGGGCCGGTCCTTGCCGGCGGTGGTGCCCTTGCCGGGACCGGAGCCCGCCTTCCCCTTGGGGGCGGACTTGCCCGCCTTGGCGTCACTGCCCGTGCCAGAGGCAGCGCGGCGCCGCTCGCGGCGAGCGGCGGCGGTGTTCGGACGGGAGGCGGAGCTCTTCTGCCCCTCCCCCGGGTCCTTCTCGCCGTCCTCGCTCACGAGCCACTCCTCTGCCTAACCTGACACATCAACGCAGGGGCGACAGGACTCGAACCTGCGACCTGCGGTTTTGGAGACCGCTGCTCTACCAACTGAGCTACACCCCTTCGAACGTTCACGCAGTTCATGCCTCCATCCCATCGCGACCCTTATCCGACCGCGAGAACGAGGGCAGGAACAACCGTCGAACGTTCCAAGTGCAGTAGTCTACGGCAAGGCCGATCGCGCTCTGCAACCGAGGCCCGTTTCACCGCCGACCACTCCCCGCGCACCCGCGTCGCCCCAGGTGACGCGGGACGGACGGGCGCGTGGAAAACTGTAGCCATGCCCACACCTGGAACCACATCCACCCGTCCCCGTTCCCGAGTGTCCGCGCGGATCGCGGGCATCACGCCGTCCGCGACGCTCGCGGTGGATGCGAAGGCGAAGGCCCTCAAGGCCGAGGGCCGCCCGGTGATCGGATTCGGTGCGGGGCAGCCGGACTTCCCCACGCCCGACTACATCGTCGAGGCCGCGGCGAAGGCCACCCGCGAGCGGGTCAACCACGGCTACACCGCCGCGGGAGGACTGCCCGAGCTGCGCGAGGCGATCGCCGAGAAGACGCTGCGCGACTCCGACTTCCGCTGCGATCCGGCCCAGGTGCTCGTGACCAACGGCGGCAAGCAGGCCGTGTACTCGGCGTTCGCGACACTGCTCGATCCGGGCGACGAGGTGCTGCTGCCCGCGCCGTACTGGACGACCTATCCCGAGTCGATCACGCTCGCGGGCGGTGTTCCGGTGCAGGTGACGGCCGACGAGACGACCGGCTACCTCGTCACGGTCGAGCAGCTGGAGGCCGCTCGCACCGAGAAGACGAAGGTCCTGCTGTTCAACTCGCCGTCCAACCCGACCGGTGCCGTCTACCCGCGCGAGCAGGTCGAGGCCATCGGCAAGTGGGCGCTCGAGCACGGCATCTGGGTCGTCACCGACGAGATCTACGAACACCTCGTCTACGACGGCGTGACGGCCGCGTCGATGCCGGCGGTCGTGCCGGAGCTCGCCGACCAGACCCTGATCCTCAACGGCGTCGCCAAGACGTACTCGATGACCGGCTGGCGCGTCGGCTGGATCGTCGGACCCGCGGACGTCATCAAGGCCGCCTCGAGCTTCCAGTCGCACCTGTGCGGCAACGTCTCCAACGTCGCCCAGCGCGCGGCCGAGGCCGCGGTCGCCGGGTCGCTGGACGCGGTGCACTCGATGCGCGAGGCGTTCGACGCGCGGCGCAAGAAGATCGTGTCGCTGCTGTCGGACATCCCCGGTGTCGAGTGCCCGACGCCGGAGGGCGCCTTCTACGCCTACCCGTCGGTGAAGGCGGTTCTCGGCAAGGAGATCCGCGGTGAGCGGCCCGAGGACACGGTCGCCCTGGCCGATCTGATCCTGCGCGAGGCCGAGGTCGCGGTCGTGCCCGGCGAGGCGTTCGGCACGCCCGGCTACTTCCGCTTCTCGTACGCGCTCGCCGAGACCGAACTGGTCGAGGGCGTGAACCGGGTGGCGAACCTCCTCGCCGAGGCGAAGTAGGAACAGAGCAGCGCGAAGTCGAAACCCGGCCCCGGAGCCACCGTCTCCGGGGCCGGGTTGCTGTCCGGGGCCGCCGTACACAGGCACCGGGCGACCTCCGTGAGCCATACTGATCCCGTTCGACATCTGACAACAGGGGATTGAAGTGGCCCGGCCCCACTGCGCACGGCTGGTGTCCGTGCTCGCGATCTGCGCCGCACTGACCGGCTGCACCGGCCTACCCGACCGCGACCAGGAAGTGGAACGCCTGGAGACCGAGCTCGATTCGATGTCCGGCGTCGACGACGTCTCGACGATCTACTCCAACGACTTCACCGCAGGCGCACGGCTCACCCTCGAACTGACGGTGGAGACGGCATCCGAGGACGAGCTGGCGAATCTTGCACGACGCATCAACGATCTCAAACAGGACCACTTCGAGGGCTACACCCAGACCACGGAGTTTCTCGTGGCGCCGAGGACCACCGCGAGCTTCGGCGCCACCCCCGAACCCGCGCAGGTAGCCGAACGCGCGCAACAGCTCCGGAACGTCCGCGCGGCGGTTCCCGGCACGGAAATCAACTGGTCCCGTACCGAGCTCGCGCTGAGGGATTCTCCCACCGCCACCACGTCGTTGGCTGCCGTACGCAGCGAGTTCGCCGACGAACGGATCCAAGCGACCGTCATCGCCCGCGACGACAGCCCGGTGTGGACCGTCGCGTTCCCCTTCCGCCTACCCGACGAGAAACGCATTCGAGACCGGCTCTCCGGCTTCCACTCCGAGGTGAGCTCCGTGACCGTCGAGGACGGCGCGCTGACCGCACTGACCGTGGAAGTGCGCAGCCCGAGATCCGCGCGCGAGGAACTCGACGCGATCATCGATGCCACGCAACCCACGCCCGAACGCCCGTTGATGCTCGACTGGCACGCACCGGAGCCCGAAGACGCGCCGCGTGAGTTCTCCGGCGCGGTACACGTGGCCGCCTGCAACTATCCGAACTCCGCCGGCGAGGAGAATCCCCGAGACCATTACACGGCCGAGGCGATCGAGCTCCAGCGCCAGCTGCGCGCGGAGTACGACACCTGCCGTTGATCCTCACGCGCTGCCTGTGAACGAACTGCGCGGGCGAACTTCCACGGCCGCTGCGTCGAACACGACCCGATGCCAGACCACGACCTCCCAGGTGCCCCCGTGAACGCCTGGGGACGGTCACCCCGGAGACGCTATCCCAAGTCTGCGTTTGTTCTAGTACAGTTAGAACTATGTTGATCCGCATCGACCCCGCGTCGACGGCCGCCCTGTTCGAGCAGGTCGCCGCGTCGGTCCGGCGCGCGCTGGCGGCGGGCGATCTCGCACCGGGTCAGCAGCTGCCACCCGCCCGGGAAGTGGCGACGTCGCTGGACATCAACGTGCACACCGTGCTGCGCGCCTACGGCGTTCTGCGGGACGAAGGGCTGATCGAACTGCGACGCCGACGCGGAGCGGTCGTCACCGGCGCAGCCGACACCCGCGCGCGACTCAACATCCTGGCCGGAGAGCTGGCCGACGAGGCACGTCGCGTGGGCGTCGACCTCGACGAGCTCACCGAGATCGTGAAGGAGAAGTTCGCATGAGGACAGCCCGGCTCACGCTGGCCACCGCCGGTATCCCATTCGTCGTCCTGGCGGTCGCCTACGTGTTGCGGACGGCGTGGGCCGGCCGCCTCCCCGACACGATCGTGTCGCACTGGGGCACCGGCGGCCCCGACCGCGGGACAGCGCTGACGTCGATGACCGCCTGGACGCTCGGACTGGGCGCCGCAGCGGCGGTCGTCGCGACGGTGACCGCGCTGGTGATGCGGCACCGCGGAGCCTTCGTCCCGCGCACCGCCATCGGGTTCGCCGCCTGGCTCGCGACGCTGCCCGCCGGGGTGTTGATCGCGTCCATGTGGGCGACGCTCGACGTCGCGTCCTGGCAGCAGGCCCGCAGTGCGTGGGGCGCGGTCACGCTGGCGATCGGGCTGAGCGTGGCGGCGGGTGCACTCGCGACGCTGCTGACGGGGCCGACTCCGCGAGCAGCCATCCCGGAGCCGCGCGACCTCCCCTCGGCCGGCCTCGCGCCGGGCGAGCGCGCCGTGTGGATCGGCGCGGGAACGAACTACCCGATGGCGTTCGCGGGCATCGGGGTCATCGGACTGTTCCTGGTGTTGCAGCTGAGCCTGGACGACCTCGACGTCATGCCGTACGCCCTGATTCTGATCGTCGCCGTCCTCGCACTCGCTGCGACCTGCCGCGTGCGGGCGCGCGTCGACGCGACCGGCGTGACGCTGACGCTCGGACTGTTCAGGTTCCCTCACCGCACGCTGACGTTCGACGAGATCGCATCGGCCCACGTGGAGCAGATGTCCGTGTGGAGCGCCGGCGGATACGGACTCCGCAGGGGATTCGGTTACACGGCGTTCAAGGTGCGCGCGGGAGAGGCCCTGGCCGTCACGCTGACGTCGGGCCACGTCGTCAAGGCCACCGTCGACGACGCCGAGCGGGCGGCGGGCCTCGTCAACGACCTGGTCGCCGCCGAACGCCCCTGACACGGCTACGCGCGCACGATCGCCTGAGCCTTGCCGAGCACTGTCTTCCCGTCGAACTTGGCCGTGATGTCGACGCGGGCGGTGCCGTCGTCGCGGACCTCGGCCACCTTGGCCGTGAACTCGACCTCGGCGCCCTCGTCGTCGTCCGGCACGACGACCGGCCGGGTGAAGCGCACACCGTATTCGACGACCCGTCCGGGGTCGCCGAGCCAGTCGGTGACAACGCGCCCGCCGAGCGCCATGGTGAGCATGCCGTGGGCGATGACGTTCGGCAGCCCGACCTCGGTGGCGAACCGTTCGTTCCAGTGGATCGGGTTGAAGTCCAGCGACGCACCGGCGTAGCGCACCAGCTGGTCGCGGGTGACCTGCACCGTCAGCCCGGGCAGTTCGTCTCCGACGTTCACGACTGCTCCCCCCTGACGACGAGCTGGGCGTAGGTGGTGCAGACGGGTTCTCCCTCGTCGGTGGCGACGTCGGCGTGGACGCTGAGGAAGTCGTTGCCCGCACGCACGAAGATGTCGTCGATGTGCACCGTGACCTGCAGCCGATCGCCCGCCCGCGCCGGCCGGTGGTGCACGAACCGCTGATCGCCGTGGACCATGCGGTCGTAGTCCAGCCCGAGTTCAGGGTCCTCGACGACCGCGTTGATGGCACGGATGTTGATGATCGTCAGGAACGTGGGCGGCGCGATCACATCGGCGTACCCGGCACCCTTGGCGGCCTCGACGTCGCGGTAGAGCGGGTTGTCGTCGCCGATGGCGCGCGCGAACTCGGCGATCTTGGCGCGGCCGACCTCGTAGGTCGTTTCGGGCGGGTACGTGCGCCCGATGAATGACGGTTCCAAAGGCACGGCGCAGACTCTACCGGCCGGTGAATCCTTCACCCACTGGACCGAATCGGCCGGCCGGTCCTGCGCACAGAATCGCCCCCAAGGACACCTTCGGCCTCGAACACAGCCACGCGCAAGCGTGCCCTTGAGGAGCCGGGCCGGCGGGCGGGAGCCACAGGTGCCCTTGGGGGCGTGAGGAGTTGGCGAAGTATCGGTCAGTTCAGGGACATGCCGTAGGCGGACAGAGCCTCGGTGACGGGCTGGAAGTAGGAGCTGCCGCCGCCCATGCCGGAGGTGATGCCCACGCCGGTGCTGCCGGAGAACAGGCAGCCGCCCGAGTCGCCGGAATCGACCGCTGCGGAGGTCTGGATCAGTCCGTCGACGGCACCCTCGGCGTAGTTGACCGTGACGTCGAGAGCCTGGACGGTGCCGCACGTCAGCTGCGTCGTCGAGCCGCTCTTGCAGATGTCCTGGCCGACCGTGGCGTTGCCGGCCGACCTGATGTCCTGCGTGCTGCCGTTCCACAGCGTGACGGCGCCGGGTGCGCTGCCGGTGTCGTTGCGGATCAGGCCGTAGTCGTTGCCGGGGAAGCTGGCGTCGACCGACGGGCCGACGTTCCACTGCGAGACGGCGCCGGTGCAGTGGCCGGCGTCGAGGATGTAGTTCTGGGAGCCGTCGTTGACGTTGAAGCCCGCAGAGCAGCGACTGCCGCCGCCGGTGATGGCTTCGCCGTTGTAGATGCTCTGCTGCATGCCGCCTGCGACGTGTTCCACGCGCACGGTGTCACCCAGTTTCGCCGCGGCGGCGGTGAGCTTGCGCGCGCCGTCGTCGGCGGCCTTCTCGCCGATGGTCAGCACGAGCTGGTTCGCGGCCGGGTCGAGACCGAGCGAGGTGTGCGCCACGGTGGGCAGTGATTCGAGTTTCGCCCGCGCGGCATCCAGCTGCTCGGTGGTGTGTTCGGCGACCTCGGCGGTGACGCCTGCGGCCTCGGCCGTGACTGCGGCCGCCTGCGTGGCGACGGTGACGACCGGCTTGCCTGTCGCGTCGAGGTGTTCGCCGACGAGGTCGCCTGCGATGGCGGACCTGACCTCGTCGAGCGTTTCGACGCTCTCCTGCTGGGTCTGGAGCAGGTTCGCGGCGGCTGTCTCGCTGATGCCACGTTCACTCGTCAGTGTGGTGATCGCTTCATCGGCGACGACGTCCGAGTAGCCCTCGATACCCGGGACGGATGCGGATGCGGCCGGGGCGAACAACCCCAGGGCCAGCGCACCCGCGGCGGCGGTGATGGCGCTCTTGCGCGACGTGTTCATGACCGACAACTCACTTTCCCGCAGGGTTGGGATGTGTCACCGAGGAGTGTGAGTTGGCGATCAATCGCCGGGTAGGTCCTTTCGAGGGGATCTTTCTCACTGGGGTTGCGATTGCTCAGAAACTGACAAGTCGTCCCGCGGGATGTGTGTGGTCGTGACAACCAGCCGGTGGGGCCCTGGACACAAAGAACCGCCCTCGCCGGTGTGGCGAGGGCGGTTCGAAGGCTGTCGGCCGGGAGGCCGCTGGAGTCAGCGGGTCTCCTTGTGGGCACGGTGCGTGCCGCACTTGGGGCAGAACTTCTTCATCTCAAGACGGTCCGGGTTGTTACGCCGGTTCTTCTTGGTGATGTAGTTGCGGTCCTTGCACTCCTCGCACGCGAGGGTGATCTTCGGGCGAACGTCGGTGGAAGAAGCCACGGTTTTTCCTCTTTCAACGATGAGTGGGCCACCGCCGTGGCCGTATAGTCCGAGTAGCGGGAGCGGGACTCGAACCCGCGACACCACGATTATGAGCCGTGTGCTCTAACCACCTGAGCTACCCCGCCCTGCCTACCCCAACCTAGCCCAAACCCAGCCGAAACGGACGTTCCTGTGGCGCGCCCCGCACAAGAACCGCACCGCAAACCCGTCCGCCGACTTCAGGTCCGGGGGTCCGGGGGCGAAGCCCCCGGGTGGGG
This sequence comes from Prauserella sediminis, assembly GCF_014195435.1. NCBI lineage: Bacteria > Bacillati > Actinomycetota > Actinomycetes > Pseudonocardiales > Pseudonocardiaceae > Prauserella > Prauserella sediminis. Next base: position 1,241,842 of record NZ_JACIBS010000001.1, read on the forward strand.
TGTGGGGGCTACGCCCCCACAATGATCAGCGAACGATCCAGGCCGACTCAGTCCGTCGGCAGACCACTCCCAATCGCGAGCCCCTTAACGGGTTCGAACCGTTGACCTTCTCCTTACCATGGAGACGCTCTGCCACTGAGCTAAAGGGGCGTGCTCAACGAGCCTCGAATAGAGTACCCGAGGACCGAGGTCGCTCGAACACGGGGGTGGCGTTTCCTACCGTCGCCGGTGAAACCTCAGGTCAGCCGCCCGGCCTCCGGCGGAGCCCTCGTCGGCATCCGCATCGGCGGAGCCCCTCCACGGTGGCGTCTCGGACCGTGACACCCACCGTCGGCCCTGCCGTCGCAGCGACGTCTCCCACGGCCACAGCCGCGGCGATGACCACGGCCACAGTCGCGGGACCGGCGTCCGCGCTGCGGCGACGTCATCCCGTCGGCGCACCCCTCCGGCAGCACCGTCACAGCGGCACCGTCACAGCGGCACTGGCGGCACCAGCGCGGCAGCATCCGTCACGTCAGCAGGGTCAGCACCGTTTCGTCGCGATGGCCCGACGAGCGCGCCGTGCGGGCCACCAGCCACGCCTCAAGGCGGTCCTCGGCCAGCGGCCGCGAGATCAGATACCCCTGCGCGACGTCGCAGCCCATGGCTTCGAGCTGGTCGCGGGACGAGTCGTCCTCGACGCCCTCGGCGACGACGGACAGTCCGAGCGAGTGGCCGAGCTCGACGATGGAGCGGACGACGGCGAGGTCACCGAGGTCGCTGCTCATGCCGAACACGAAGCTCTTGTCGATCTTCACCTGGTCGACGGGGAGCCTGCGCAGGTAGGCCAGCGACGAGTAGCCGGTGCCGAAGTCGTCGACGGCGAGTTCGATGCCCAGGTCGTGCAGTTCACCCAGGATCGGCAGCGCCCGCTGCGGGTCGGCCATAACGGCGGACTCGGTGATCTCGAAGGTCAACAGCCGCGCGGGGACACCGTGCCGGGTGAGGGCGTCGGCGACCTCGTCGGCGAAACCCTCGTCGGCGAGGCTGCGCACGGACAGGTTGACGGCGACGGAGATCTCGATGCCCTCGTCGAGCCACCGCCGCACCCGGTCGAGCGCCTGGTCGAGCACGAACGAGGTGAGCGCGCCGACGAGTCCGGTGGCTTCGACGGCGGGCACGAACTCGTCGGGGTTGACCCGGCCGAACTCGGGGTGCACCCACCGCACGAGGGCTTCGACGCCGACGACGTTCTTGTCCGGCAGCGACACCTTGGGCTGGTAGTGGACGCTGACCTGGCCGTCCTCGAGCGCCTGCCGGAACTGGGTGACCAGCTGGAAGCGACGGAGGAAGATCTGGCCCATGCTCGGCACGTAGCCGCGGACCTCCTCACCGCCGCGGGTCGCGCGCACGGCGACGTCGGCGCGCTGCAGGAGTGCGTCGACGTCGGGGTTGTCGCCGTCGTCGCCCGCCACGTTGCTGCAGGCATAGCCCACCATGGCGTTGGCTTCGACGCTGAGTTTCTCGACGGGATACGGATCGGACGCCTCGGCGCGCAGGCGTTCGGCGACGGCGTGAGCCTCGTCGGCGGTCCGGTCGAGCAGCAGTGCGGCGAACGACGCGCCTTCGAGCCGGGCCAGCGGCACCTCGGGGCCGAGCACGTCGCGGATACGACGGCCCGCGGCGACGACCATACGATCAGCCCAGGCGTAGCCGAGGGCGTCGCTGACGGTGGAATAGACGTCGAGGTCGAGGCGCAGCACGATGGCCTGCGCCTGCGCGTTGGCCTGCGCGGGAGCAGCCGGCTCGGCGACGCGCTCGGCGAGCGGTTCGGCGGCGATCTGGCGGAAGCCGGGCCGGTTGAGCAGCCCGGTGAGCGGATCGTGATACGCGTCGTGACGCAGCGTGGCGAGCAGCCTCCGGTTGTCGAGCGCGGTGGCGAGGTGGCTGGCCATGGTGCCGAGGAGCTGCACGTCGTACTTGCCGAAGCCACGCCAACGGGACAGTCGGTCGTGCGCTTCGACCAGGCCGAGGAGCTGGTTACCGCTGCGCAGCGGCACGACGAGGGCCTCCTGGGCGCCGCGGGCGCCGAGCGCGGCCCTGACGGCGACGTTGCCGTCGGTGAGCCGGAAGTGCCGCACGTTGGCGCCGGGCAGCCGCAGCAGCGGATCGTCGGGCCGGAGCTGTTCGTCCGGCAGGTCACCGCCGACGACGAGGACGTGCATGGGCTCGTCCGGTTCGAGTCGCAGGCGCAGCACGACGCGGCCGGCGGCCAGCTGGTCCTTGATGCGCTCGGCGATGCTGTGCCACTCGTCGAGATCGAGACCCGTTTCGAGTTCGCCCGGTTTGCCCGCGGGCTGAGCGGCGACCTGGTGGTCGGAGCGGGCCACCATGAGGCTGACGTCGAACAGCGCCTCCATGTCGCGCTGTTCCCGCAGCAGGTCGGAGTAGGCCCAGTACAGCGCGACGAGGCCGATGCTCACGGCGACGACGATCGGCCAGGCGCCGGGAGTGCCTTCGATGACGAGGTAGCCGGTCAGCCCCGCGGAAGCATTGACGAAGCCGACGACGAGGATCCGCGCGGCGAGGCGGACGACGGTGCCGATCTGCATGCGCCGCCGCAGCACACGCACCGCGGCCATCGCGAGGATCGTGCTCGCCAGCGGTGCCGCGAGGGTGCCCGCGAGCGCAGCGGGCCACGGCATGCCTCCGGGCTGGCCTAGCGCGGAGGCCACGACGTGGGCGATGGCGAACGCGCTGGTGACCTCGATGAGGAACGCACCGGCGTTGTACAGCACCCGTCCGGTGACGCGGCGCGCGAGCAGGGTCGTGACGCCGGCGACGACGTGAGCGGCCAGCACCACTTCGAACGGCGCGACGAAGAAGCCGATGACCAGCGGTATCTCGGTGAAGGAGATCGTCCACGAGATGCCGCTGCGCACGTCGACGTTGACGCCGAGCTGTTCGGCGGCCAGGAACGACACCGCCAGCAGCGGGCCGATCCACCACAGGTGCGCCGAGCCCTCGAACGGCTGCAACTCGGCGACGGAGATGGCGCCGAGGATGCCGACGGCCAGAACGAACGCGGTGTAGAGACGGAACCGGAACTCGTCGCCACGCGTCGCAGGGGTGGTCGACGACCCCGGGGATTCGGGACCGGACCGCTCCGCGGATCGGGACGGGTCGTCGGAACGGGCCGGGTCGTCGGAACCGGATCGGTCCGCGCGGCCGGGTCCACCTGCGGCGGATCCGGCGGGCTCGCCTGCCTGCGCGCTCGTGCCCGCGGGCGCGCGGCGTGCCTGGCCCATGCCACCTTCCCCTTCCTTGACCATCCGCGTTTCACTCGTCGGCTGGATGTCCCGATGCGGACGACAACTGTCCGCGAACGAGGCATAAACCGTACCCCGCACGACGGACAAAGCATCTGATTTGACCACCGTCAGGTCAACTCGGCGTGAGCCCGACATGAACGTAAGGCTTCGTTAACCGCATGCGAGTGATACCCCATCGGCGTCGATCGCGGCCAGTAGCAGCTGCTGATCACCCATTGGATGTCATGATGTGCACTCGGTGAGATACGCCATAGAAGGCGGTCGAGCCACGATGCCTACAGGGAGGTGGGACATGCAGGCACAGCCGGCCCACGACACCGGATCCGACCACGAGGCCGAGCGCGACAGGAACGCCCAGCACGGCAGGAACGGAGCCCGCGGCGGCGCCGATCGCGACACGGCCGTCCTCGACGGCTACGCCGAGCGCATGGCGGCCACGGACCCGCTGCTGCCCACGTTCACGAATCCCGCCGCATCGGCGTCGGCCGTACTGCGGACCCGCGACGGCATGGCGTTCGCCACCCGGTCGGCGGTTCCCCCGCGGTCGATGGGGTCGCTGTGGCGGCCGTTGGTCGAGTACCGGCTGGACCTGCGGGTGGCCGGCAGCGACCCGGGCGCCGCCGTCGACGGGCTGCTTTGCCGGTGGGAGGACCAGCTCGCGGAGGCCGTGTCCTACGACGAGGGGTACGGCTGGGACAGCGCCGCCGTCGTCACGCGGCCGAGCAGGGACACCACGGGCACTACGGCGTTGTTACGCCGCGGATTCGCCGCCACCCGCGTGCTCGCGGTGCGGCCCGCCAACCGGTTGGGGGCCGGCCCGCCCGCCGTACCGGGAGTGCGCATCCGCGCGGCCGAGGAGAAGGATCTGCCCGCCCTGACGCGAATGCGCGCCGAACTGCACGCCTACGACGCGCAGTTCGGCGTCGTCACCGCGCGCTCGGACGCGCTCGAACAGCTCACCGAGGACGCGCGCGCCCAGCTCGCGGCCGACAGGCCGGTGCCGCAGCTGTGGATCGCCGAGCTGTACGGCAGGCCGCTCGGGTTCCTCGAGATCGAACTGCCTCCCGAGGCGAACTGGATCGCCGGCTACGTGCACGCCGACCGCGTGGCCTACCTGGCTTCACTGCACGTCGCGGAGGAAGCGCGCAGCAGCGGCGTCGGCTCTGCCCTGGTCGCGCACGCCCACCAGCTGTTCGACTCCGAGGACATCGAGGCGGCGTTACTGCACCACGCGCTGGAGAGCCCGCGTTCGACGCCGTTCTGGTACGCCCACGGCTACCGCCCGCTGTGGACGTCCTGGTACCGGAGACCCGCCGTCGGCTGACACCCCGACCCGCGTGTCCTGCACCCAGACCCGCGTGTCCTGCACCCAGACCCGCGTGTTCTGCATTCAGACCCGCGTGTCCTGCGTTCAGACCCGCGTGTCCTGCGTTCAGACGCGCGTGTCCTGCGTTCGCGTCGACGTGTTGCGGGTTCCGGGAGCCGTAGTCTGCTGACCACCGCCCCTCACGGGTGCGCCGTCGTCGCCACCGGTCCCGCCGGGACGCCCGCGCGACGACGAAGCGCTGCGATCACGGCCGCGCGAACCTACCGTCGAAAAGGGACCGTCCCCCCGCCGCAGGTGAAGGTACTGGTGGAGGTGCCACCGTGACCACGCACTCGGTAACGCCCCCGACCGAGGTGACCCCGACGCGGATCTCCCGCGACGAGCCGCCACCGCGCAAGGGCGGGCTGCGCATGCTCAGCCTCGCGCGCACGACGGACCACAAGGTCATCGGCATGATGTACATGGCCACGTCGCTGGCCTTCTTCATGGCCGGCGGGTTGATGGCCCTGCTCATGCGCGGCGAGCTGGCGCGGCCCGGACAGCAGTTCCTGTCGCCGGAGCAGTACAACCAGCTGTTCACGATGCACGGCACGGTCATGCTGCTGCTCTACGCGACGCCGGTGGTGTTCGCGTTCGCGAACCTGGTGCTGCCGCTGCAGATCGGTTCGCCCGACGTGGCGTTCCCGCGGCTGAACGCGTTCTCGTACTGGCTGTTCCTGTTCGGCGGGCTGATCGTGCTGAGTTCGCTCATCACGCCCGCGGGGTCCGCCGACTTCGGCTGGACGGCCTACGCGCCGTTGTCGCGCGCCCAGTTCTCCGTCGGCGTCGGCGGCGATCTGTGGATCATGGGACTGGTCGTGTCCGGCCTCGGCACGATCCTCGGCGCGGTCAACATGATCACGACGATCGTCTGCCTGCGCGGACCGGGCATGACGATGTGGCGGATGCCGATCTTCACCTGGAACATCCTGTTCACCAGCGTCCTGGTGCTCGCGGCGTTCCCGATCCTGACCGCGGCGCTGCTCGGCCTGTACGCCGACCGCATGCTCGGCGCGCACGTGTTCGACCCCGCCAACGGTGGCGCGATCCTGTACCAGCACCTGTTCTGGTTCTTCGGCCATCCCGAGGTGTACATCGTGGCGCTGCCGTTCTTCGGCATCGTCACCGAGATCATCCCGGTGTTCAGCAGGAAGCCCCTGTTCGGCTACCGGCTGATGGTGCTGGCGACGATCGGCATCACGGCGCTGTCGTTCGCCGTGTGGGCACACCACATGTTCGCCACCGGCGCGGTGCTGCTGCCGTTCTTCTCGCTGCTCACGTTCGCGATCGCGGTGCCGACGGGAGTGAAGTTCTTCAACTGGATCGGCACTCTGTGGAAGGGCCGCATCACGTTCGAGTCGCCGATGCTGTGGTCGCTGGGCTTCATGGTGACGTTCCTGCTCGGCGGGCTGACCGGGGTGCTGCTCGCCGCGCCGCCGATCGACTTCCACGTGCACGACAGCTACTTCGTCGTCGCCCACTTCCACTACGTCCTGTTCGGCACGATCGTGTTCGCGACGTTCGCCGGCATCTACTTCTGGTTCCCGAAGTTCACCGGCAAGATGATGAACGAACCGCTGGCCAAGCTGCATTTCTGGCTGACGTTCGTCGGCTTCCACACGACGTTCCTCGTGCAGCACTGGCTCGGGTCGGAGGGCATGCCGCGCCGCTACGTCGACTACCTGCCCAGCGACGGCTTCACCGCGCTCAACACCGTGTCGACCATCGGCGCGTTCATCCTCGGCGCGTCGATGCTGCCGTTCGTGTGGAATCTGATGCGGAGCTGGCGGTTCGGCGACCCCGTCGAAGCCGACGACCCGTGGGGCCACGGCAACTCCCTCGAATGGGCGACCACGTGTCCGCCGCCGCGGCACAACTTCCACGAGCTGCCGCGCATCCGCTCCGAACGGCCGGCGTTCGAGCTGCACTACCCGCACATGCTGGAACGCATCCACGGCGAGGGCCACATCACGTTCACCGGCAAGGTCAAACCCCACGACTCCACGCCGAAACCGGCGTCGAAGCAGACCACGGACGCGGCTGGGTCCGCGGATCCGGACTCAGCAGGACCGGACACCGAGCGGCCCTGACCGAGCCGGCTGCCGACGTCGCGGGCTGTGGCATAGCCGCGGGCCGTGGTCGCGAGCTGTGGTCGCGGGCTGTGGTCGCGGGCTGTGGTCGCGAGCTGTGGTCGCGGGCCGTGGTCGCGAGCTGTGGTCGCGGGAAGTGGCCGGGGCGAACTCGCCCACGATCGCGCGCGAACGGGCGTGTCAGACTCGGGGCGTGAGTGGACGGCTGCAGCGTGACAGGGACGAGGAAGGCAGGGCGCGGAACGCGCGCCCGCGCGACGGCCTCGGCAGGCCGTTGCCGTACGGAGCGGCGGGTGTCGAGCGAGCGCCGGAGGGTGTGGAACGCACCCCGGAGGCGACGGTCACCGAAGCACAGGAGCTGCTCGACGACGGCAAACCGTTCCACGCGCACGAGGTGTTCGAAGACGCCTGGAAGTCGGGGCCGGATGCCGAACGCGGATTGTGGCGCGGACTGGCGCAGCTGGCGGTCGGACTGACGCACGCGGCGCGTGGCAACTTCACCGGCGCGGCCTCGCTGCTCACGCGCGGCGCCGAGTCGATCGAACCGTTCACGAGCGAGGCGCCGCACGGCATCGACATCGCAGGACTGTGCGAGTGGGCGACGACCCTCGCCTCCGGCATGCCGGCTCGCACCGAACCGCCCGACGCGTCGACGATCGCCCCGCGCCTGCGCCCGTGACCGTTGCGCCCCTCGGGCCGCGTGTTGCGGATTCCGGGGCCCGTGTTGCAGATCCCAGGGCCCGTGTTGCAGATTCCGGGGCCCGTGTTTGCAGATCCCGGGGGCCGTGTTGCGCCGCGTCACGCCAATAGGCGGCGGCGCAGGGCCATGAGGTCGGCGTCGTCGGCACCGCCGGCATGCAGCACACCCTCGACATCGAGGCCGGCATGCACGTCGAGGAACGCCTCCCGCGGCGTGGTGCCGTGACGGGCGAGCAGGTCGAGGATCTTCGGCTCGTCGCCCGGTCTGCCGAGCTGCGCCCACAGCGGACGGAGCCGTTCGCGGCTGAGTTCGTAGTCGTCGGCGATCGCGGCACCGGGCACGCCGACGAGGCTGAGCAGGATCAGTACCAGCAGGCCGGTGCGATCGCGTCCGCTCGCGCAATGCACCAGGACGCCGCCCGGCCGGGCGGCCGCCACGGCGCGCACCGCGGTGACGACGAGGTCCGGACGCCTGTCGACCAGCTCGCGGTAGCACAGGGGCGTGGCGTGCAGCCCGGTTTCGGCGTAGTAGGCCCAGAAGTCGTCGCCGACCGGGTCGAGCGGTGCGTGCACCACATCGATCCCGCTCGGCACGACGACGTCGGCGCGTTCGTCGTCGTTGCGCAGGTCGACGACGGTCCGCACCCCGTGTTCCCGCACCGCCTGCCACCCGGCCTCGGTCAACAGCCGCGGTTCCTCCGACCGGACGACCGCACCCCACGTGATCATGCCGCCGTCAGCCGTCGGCAGGCCGCCGAGGTCACGTGCGTTGTAACTGCCTTCCCATCCCACATGTCGTTCCATGCGGAGTGGACGCGTCGCGTCCGGCCCTCGTTGCGCGGCGGGAGTGCCCAGTACGCGAACCACGCGCCAAGCTCACCGGAGCGCCGAGCGGGCGACAGGCGACGCAACGCGGCCCCCGAACCCGCAACACGGCCCCCGGAGGGCGCAACACGGCTTCACACTCACGGCTGGGGTGCGGTCGCGGCGGTCGCATCCGCACCCCAGCCTGCCGAGCCTCCCAATCTGCCCAGCCGCCGCGGCCTGACCGGCCGCCACGGTTCGCGGGGTGTCAGGCCGCCGGGGCCATCCCGTGCGGGTCGATGACGAACTTGCGGGCCACGCCGCTGTCGAACTCCTGGTACCCCTGCGGCGCCTCGTCGAGCGAGATCGTGGTGGCGTTGACGGCCTTGGCGATGTCGGCCTTGCCGCTGAGGATCATGTTCATCAGCTTCCGGTTGTACTGCTTGACCGGGCACTGGCCGGTGGTCATCGAGTGGGACTTGGCCCATCCCAGCCCGATCCGCACGCCGAGCTGGCCGACCTTGGCGTTCTCGTCGGGAGCGCCGGGGTCGCCGGTGACGTACAGGCCGGGGATACCGAGCGATGCGCCCGCCCTCGCGATACCCATCACGTCGTTGAGCACGGTCGCGGGCTGTTCACCGGCGTCCTTGCCGTGTCCGCGCGCTTCGAAGCCGACGGCGTCGACGGCCGCGTCCACCTCGGGTTCACCGACGATCTGCTCGATCATGTCCGCCAACGGCGCGTCGTTGCGCAGGTCGACCGTTTCACATCCGAAACTCCGCGCCTGTCCGAGCCGCTCCGGGATCATGTCGCCGACGATCACCGCCGACGCCCCGAGCAGTTGTGCGGCGTGTGCGGCCGCCAGTCCGACGGGTCCCGCACCAGCCACGTAGACGGTCGAGCCGGTGCTGACCCCGGCAGTGTACGCACCGTGGTATCCGGTGGGGAAAATGTCGGACAGCATCGTCAGGTCGCGGATTTTCTCCAACGCCTGGTCCCGATCCGGGAATTTGAGCAGGTTGAAATCGGCGAACGGCACCATGACATATTCGGCCTGACCGCCGATCCAGCCGCCCATGTCGACGTATCCGTAGGCCGCGCCGGGGCGTGCGGGATTGACGTTGAGGCAGATCCCGGTCTTTCCCTCGTTGCACATCCGGCACCGGCCGCACGCGATGTTGAACGGCACCGAGCAGATGTCACCCTGGTTGACGAACAGGACGTCCTCGCCGGCTTCCACGACCTCGCCGGTGATTTCGTGGCCGAGACTCTGGCCGACGGGCGCGGTCGTGCGCCCTCGCACCATGTGCTGATCGCTGCCACAGATGTTCGTCGTGACGATCTTCAGAATAGCCGCGTGCGGCGCTTTCTTCTTGATTCCGAGCCCTTCGACAACGTCGCCGGGCAATTCCAGTTTCGGGTAATCGATCGATTCCACCGCGACTTCACCGGGCGACTTGTAAACGACAACGCGATTGTCCGGCATTTGCGAACCCCTTTGTCTGCTGGCCGGTTGGATGCGTATCCACGCATACGTCAACGTAGTAGCGCGGCACGGTGAACACCATTCGGCGAACGACCACTCGGCGATCGCCACGCCGGCCACGCCGCCGCACGGGCGCGACCGGCCTGCACGAACGCAGGACACGCGGGTCCGAACGCAGAACACGCGCGAGGGCACAGTCGCGCGCCAGCGCTTCAGTGAGGGGCGGCCGGGCGACGGGCGGGCGCAGGAGACGCGCGCACGACTGGAGGACCCGCGGGCCACGAGGTCACAGGTTCGTGCCGCGCACCGCGCGCCAGGTGAATCCTCCCGAGAGGCCGAGCAGCGCCGCGGTCACGAGGAACACCGACCCGGCGCCCGCCACTCCTGCGATGCCACCCGCGCCGAGCGGCACGAGCACCTGCCCGAGGCGGTTCCCGGTGAGCCGCAGCGACAGCGCCGAGGCGCGGCTGCGCTCGGTCACCAGGCTCACCACCCAGCTCATCGTGAGTGGCTGCCCCACGCCCCAGAGGAACCCGACGACCACCAGGAACACACCGATCACGACCGGGTTCGGGATCACCGGGATCAGCGCCATAGGAGCGGCCGAACACAGCGTCGCGGCCAACAGCATCCACCGCCGCGGCACCACGCGCAGCAGTGCGGGCAGGAAGGTGCGCGCGACGATCGCGGAGCCGGTACGCAGCATCAGCAGCACGGTCACGGTCAGCACACCGAAGCCGTACTGGTGGCCGAGCACGGGCAGGAACGCGGCGAGCACGTCCATCGACGTCAGTACGACGAGGCTGCTGAACATCGCGGGGCGCATACCCGGTGTGGCGAGCATGGAGGGCACCGACTGGGCGGCGCCGTGCTGTTCGGCGCGTGCCCGCTGTGCTCCCACGACGGGCATCAGCAGCGCCGACGGCACCGCGAGCGCGGCCAGCACCGCGAGGGCCAGCAGCCCCGCCGTGGTCGACACTCCGCCGGAGTCGCTGCTCGCCGAGGTCACGAGGCCCGCGACGGGCAGTCCGGCCGTCTGGCCGATCGACGTGGCGAGCGCCCAGCCCGCGAAGCGGCGGTCGATGTCGCGGGCGTCCGACAGCAGCGGGATGAATCCCTGCCCCGCGACCGTGACGAGGATCTGTGCGAACCCGAGGAGGATGTTGCCGGCCGCGAGCACGACGAGGTCGGTGCTGAGGGCCAGCACGAGCAACGCCGCGACGGTCGCGGCCACCCCGGCCCGCAGCACGCCGGCGGGATGGCCGTTGTCGACCGCCCTGCCGACCGGCACCGCGACGACGAGCGGCAGCAGCGCGAACAGGGCCGTGATCACCCCGAGCGCCGTGCCGTCGCCGCCGAGCTCGAGCACGCGGTAGGACACCAGCATGCGCGCGGCGTTGTAGGCGGCCTGCGTCAGCAGCGTGCCCGCCCACAGGTGCGGATACCAGCGCGCGGTGCGACCCGACTCCCCCGGCACCGCGGCGGTCACGCTGCCGTCTCGGGCACCGCGTTCCCTGACGTCGCACGCCGGGAGGCCGTCGCCCTGGACGTCACACCCCGGGACACCGCACCTCGGGACGCCGCACCCCGGGACGCCGCACCCCGGGACGCCGCCGCGCGGGACACCGCTGACACGGACACCGCCACCCGGCACACCACGGCCCCGGGCTCGCCGCGGTGCGACGGGACCGTCCTGGACGCCGCCGTCCGGTCGGTGCCTGCCTGGCCTGCGTCGGCCACCCGCTCGGCGTCACCGGCCCGATCGATTCCCCGTGTCATCGAGGCCCCCTGCTCATGATCGTGTCGACCCCTGGCGGCCTCAGTATGCGGCGGCGCCCTCCCCGGCTGCGGTGGGGAGGGCGCCGCCGACGGGTCAGCTGACCGATTCGAGGAACGCGTCCCTCGCGTCGGAGGCCGTGTGCTGCGGCCACAGCGCGTGCAGCGGGACGTGGGCAGGGGGCGCCAGTTCCAGCACCCGCACGCCACCGCCCGCGGCGGGTCCCGGTGCCGCGGTGACGAACGCGACACCGTCGGTACCGGTCACGGCGGTGACGGGCGGTGTGCCCTGCACCGGGTTCCGGCGCGTGTGCGGCTCGAATCCCGCGCCACGGCACAGGCCGATGAGCAGGTCCGTGTATCCGGAACGTCCCGGTTCGCCCCAGACGATGATCTCCTGGTCGGCGAGCTCGGAGAGCTGAACCTGGGTGCGGCAGGCCAGCGGGTGCCCTTCGGCCACGGCAACGTGGAGCCGCTGCCGCACCACGAGCGTGCGGGCCAGGCCGCGCGCGGGTGGCATCGCGCGGCACAACCCGAGGTCCAGCTCCCCGGAGAGCAACTCGCGGGTCAGCTCGTCCGGGTACCGCTGGTTGACGCGCGTGTCGCTGCCCGCGGCCGGCAACAGCGCGGTCACCTCGTCACCGGTGACGGCGGGCGTGTGCCCGATGCGCAGCGTCTCGCGCTCGCCGCGGCCGATGCGGCGTGCCCGCTGCACGGCCGACCGCGCGACGCCGTGCAGCACGCGCGCGTCGGCCAGCAGCGCTTCCCCCGCGGGCAACAGCGTCACGCCGGCGGAACCGCGTGCCAACAGGTCGACGCCCACTTGGCGCTCCAGCGCACGGACCGAAGTGGACAGTGCCTGCTGCGACATGTGCAGCCGTGCGGCCGCTCGCGTGAAGCTGCCCTCCTCGGCCACGGCGACGAGGTGGTCGAGCTTGTACAGGTCCAGACCCACGCGTCAGCCTTTCGCAGCGATCAGCGGGTGGTGTAGCCACCGTTCGGGAACATCGTCTGACCAGTGAACCACCAGCCGTCGGTGGCCAGGAACAGGATGATCGGCACGATGTCCTCGATCTGGGTGAGCTGGTTGCCCATCGCCTGCGACTTGTGGAACTCGACCCGCTCGGGCGTCTCCTGCGGGTAGAAGAACGGCGTGTCCATCGGACCGGGCGCTACGACGTTGACCGAGATGCCGCGGTCGGCGAACTCCTTGGCAGCGGCGCGGGTGAAGTGTTCCAGCGGCGCCTTGCCGCCCGCATAGGTGGAGTAGCCGTCGGTGAACGCGGCGAGCAGCGACGTCCCGAGGCTGATGATCTTGCCGTTGTCGCTGAGCCTGCGGCCCGCCTCCTGGATGAAGAAGTACGCCGCCTTGGAGTTGACGGCGAACATGCGGTCGTACTCCTCCTCGGTGGTCTCCAGGATCGGCTTGCGCAGGACCATGCCCGTGGTGTTGACGGCCACGTCGACCCGCCCGAAGCGGTCGACCGCGGCGTCGAACACGGCGCGCACGTCGGCGACGCGCGTGAGGTCGCCCTGCGCGGTCACGGCTTCGCCGCCCGCCGCCGTGACCTCGTCGACGGTCTTCTCGGCGTCGGATGCGGACGCGTCGCTGTGGTAGTGGACGACCACCTTCGCGCCCAGCTGCCCGAGCCGCCTGGCGAGCAGCCCTCCCAGGTTCTTCGCGCCGCCTCCGAGTACGACGACCTTGTCGCGCAGGTCCGTTTCGGCCATGGTGTGACTCCCTCGTATCGGTTTCGCCGTTGTGACGTCACCGACGCTAGGAGCGCCGCGACGACGAGGGGAAACACGCGATTCGCGTGGGGCCACAAGCGGCGCGGATACCCGGCGGCTCACCTGCGGTTCTCCCGGCGGTTCTCCCGGCGAGGACCGCCGCGCGTGTCCTCAAGCGGGCCTTCAGCCTCCGCGGGGCGACTGCGGCGGCACGGCGGCGAACACCTCGGTGGCCGGGCCGGGGTCGGGATCACCGCCGGCCCCTTCGGCCGACGCCGCACGCAGCCTCAGGTCGGCGAGCGTCGCGCTCGGCCCGATCGTCTGCACGCACGGCGCCGCGGGCGCGGTCGTCACCGTGTAGCTGCCGGGAGCGACGGCGCCGAACCGGTAGCGGCCGCCGTCGTCGGTCACGGTCGAGCTGACGACGGCGCCGTCGGCACCGCGCAACAGCAGCCGTACGCCGGACAACGGCCAGCCACCGGACGTGACGACCCCGGTGAGGGCTCCGCGCAGCTCCAGTTCCAGGTCCGCGTCGGTGACCGGGCCTTCGTTGAGCGCCACGACCGTCGCGACGGGATCGGCCAGGGGCGCCGCGGCGACCAGCGTGATCTGCGGGGCGTCGACGCCCGCGAGGTAGTAGCCACCGTCCTCTCCGGACACGGTGCTGGCGATGACCTCGCCCGCCGCACCGATGGCGGTGACGGTGGCGCCGGGAATCGGCCTGCCGGCGATACGTTCCCGCACCGTGCCGCCGATACCGGACGTCGGTTCGAGCGTGATGTCGAGACGCGACGGCATCGGCCCCGGCGGCACGACCGTCGCCTGTGGACGGTAACCGGCACGCGCGAACACCAGTACGTAACTGCCGGGTTCGAGCCCGGACACGTGGAACACGCCGCTCGCGTCCGTGGTGGCCCGCGCGCACTGCGAGCCGGTGCGGTCGGTGACGGTCACCGTGACCTCGGGCAGCGGACGCTGCCCGCCCTGCACGACGCCGGACAGCACCGTCGTCGGCTGCTGTCCGCCCAATGCTCTCGCGCGCATGCCGCGGAGCCCGCTGATGCTGCCGAAGTCTCGGACCATGCCGTCGGCACCGGCCGCGGGCTCGGACTCGCCGGAGAGGCCGCTGCCGCCGAGGTCTTCGCGTTCACCGGCGTCACCACGCTCGTCGAAGAGTCCGAGGTCGGCGAGAGTGCCGGACTCCACGGCGTGGTCGTCGGATTCGCCGCCACGGGTGCTCGACTCGTCGTGCACACCGGTGCCGTTCACGCTCGCCCCGTTGTTGCCGGCCCCGTAGCCACCCGATCCGTTGATGCCGCTCCCGTTAATGCCGACGGTGCCCGCACCGAACCCGTTCGATGGCGGTTCCTCCTGCGGCCACTGCGGGTATTCGCCTCGCGCGCTCACCGGGGAGCCCTCCTCGGGAACGCGGGCAACGCGATGTCGTGCCGCTGATCGCCCGCACGGACGACGACCTCCTCGTGCACCGCGGGATGCTCCACGGCGACGAGAGTGAGCGGTTCGGCGGGCAGGCCGTCGAGTACGTATGAGCCGTCCTCACTCACGGTGCTGCCCGTCACGGCGCCGTCGCGGCGGTACGCGGTGACGGTGGTGACGGCGGGCAGTGTCTGTCCACCGTGGGGCGGCTGCCCGGCGTGGGGTGCGGCGGCCTCGGCGTGGAGTACGCGGCCGCGAACCGTGCGGGCCGGCGGCTGTGCGTGGCCAGGCGCGGGGCCCGCCTGCGATTGAGGGACGGGGGCGGGCTCGCCGGCGGCGTGGAGGTCGGGAGCCGTGGCGGGCCGGAAGGCCGTGGGGACATCGCGGCTCGCTTCGGCGGGCGTCGCATCCGGCGGAGTGTCCGCCTGCCGTGACTCGGCCGCGGCGGAGCGCCGCTTCCACAACCTCACACGTTCCTCCACAGGTCGTCCCGACTTCCGGCCGCACACCGACCCGGACACACGGTGACGCCGGGCGGTGACGGGCCCGGACACCCGTACCCGGGTTTGCAACATGCAGCGATTCCACCGGATGAGTGACGCGAGTACCGGTATTTACCACCCTTGCGACAGCTAAAGCAACTGTTTGACACGGGACGCGCACGCTCCGGAGGCGGCGCACACCGGGGTGGCGATGTGAGCTTTCCTCTGCTGATCCCGCCGCCACCTGGGCCGACGGCGAATTCTCACCGAACCGACACCGATCCGACACGGGCGCGTGACACGCGAGCACGTCGCGCTACACACAGTCGACCGGCGGAATTCGGACACCGGATACTCACCCACAGGGGGCACGTCTACGGCAGTCACGTCACGATTCGTAACGAACCCCGCTGACCTGGCGTAACGTGTCGGAGATGGCGTTCGTGCCGGGCACGGACGTCGGCGCGGTGCGCGCCCGAAAGGGAGAAACGCGGGAACCTCGGTGAGGGGGTCACGGGTGACGACGTCGGACAACGCCGCCGGGAAAACGGTGCAGCCGCCCGCCACGGGATCGACTCGCGAGATCATTCTCGCCACGGCGGAGCGGCTGTTCGCCGAGCAGGGCGTCTACAACGTGTCGAACCGGCAGATCAGTGAAGCCGCGGGCCAGGGAAACAACGCGGCCGTCCACTACCACTTCGGCACGAAGCACGACCTGATCACTGCGCTGGTCGAACGGCACCAGGATGCGCTCGCCCGCCGCCGCGCTTACCACGTCGCGCAGGTCGGCGACGACCCGAAGCTGCGGGACTGGGTGGCGTGCGTCGTACTGCCGGTGACCGACCACCTCGCGGAGCTGGGCAGGCCGACGTGGTTCGCGCGGTTCAACGCCCAGCTGGTGACCGATCCGATGCTGCATCCGATCCTGGACCGGCGGTTCCGTGCGGATCCGGCCATGGCGACGGCGGTGCAGGAGCTGCACCGGTGCGTGGCGCACCTGCCTCCGGAGGTATGTGCCGAGCGTTCCGACATCACGAAGCACCTGATGATGCACATGGTCGCCGACCGGGAACGCGCCCTGGCGAAGGGAACACCGACACCGCGCGATACCTGGTCCGACGCCGCAACGGGGCTCGTCGACGCGATCGTCGGGGTCTGGCAGGCGCCCGTGAGCTGACCTGCGCGGGGTTGTCCGCAAGGTCCGTGCCCCCGTTCCGGTCGCAGGTTCGACCGGAACGGGGGCCGTCACATCCAGTTGACGCCGTCGCGTTCGTATTCGCTGATGCGGTGGACGATCATGCGGCGCAGCAGGTCCTCGGGGATGTCCTGCGTGTGGCCGATCTTGACGGAACCCTTGCCGGGGTTGAAGTCGCCGAGTTCGGCGTCGAACGCCTCGCGCGTGCTGGGGGTGAAGACGACGCTGATGTGCTTGGCGTAGCCGCCGAGCATGAACAGGATCGTGCCGGAGGCGTGAATCCACGCGGGTTCGCCCCACTTGACGGCTTCGGTCGTGCCGGGGGCCGCCTCCCGAGCAAGCTCCCGCACCGTCTCGAGGCGTTGCCGCACCACCGGGTCGAACCTGTCGAGGTACTCGTCGACGCTCTGCGCGCGTGCCATGGACCGACTGTAGCCCCCATCAGCCGTTACGGGGGCTACAGCCGAACGCCGGGCACGGCCCCGGAGTCGCGGGCCGCGGGTGGTCACGGCCCGCGCCGCTCGTGGCGACGTCGCCGGAGCGCCCGTTCAGCCGCCGGCAGCGGCGGCGACCAGGCCGCCGTCGATGACCAGGTCCTGCCCGTTGATGTAGGACGCCGCCGGGGAGGCGAGGAAGGTGACCGCGGCGGCGACGTCGTCGGCGGTGCCGAGGCGACCGGCGGCGATCGAACCGACCACGGCCGCGTGCGCGTCGACGTCGACGTTCTCGTGGAACATCGGCGTTTCGATGTAGCCGGGGCTCACCGAGTTGACCCGGATGCCCTTCGGACCCAGTTCGGCCGCGAGCGTGTGCGCCAGGTTGTGCACGGCTGCCTTGGTGGCCGCGTAGAGCGACCCACCGGCCATACCGCGGTGCAGCGTCCAGGACGCGTTGATCACGACCGAGGCATGTTCGGACAGCAGTGGCAGTGCCTTCTGGATGGTGAAGAACATGCCTTTGAAGTTGATGTCCACCGTGCGGTCGAAGTCGGCCTCGGTGATGTCCTGATTCGGCTGGAACGAGGCCACGCCTGCGTTGGCGAAGAGCACGTCCAGTCGGCCGTACCGGTTCCGGATCTCGGCGATCAGCTCGTCGAGGTCGGCGAGGTCGGACACGTCACCGCGCACGCCGAGCACGCGGTCGCCTCCGCCGAGCTCGGCGACCGCGGCGTCCAACCGGGTCCGGTCTCGTCCGGTGATGATCACCCGGGCCCCCTCCCCGAGTAGTTGCCGCGCCGTGGCGAGGCCCATGCCGCTCGTGCCGCCGGTGACGAGTGCGACCGTGCCGTCGAATCGTTCGGTGCTGTGTGTCGCGGTGCTGTGGTGTGCCGGGGTGCTGTGTGTCGCGGTGCTGTGTGTCATGGCTTCGAGTTTTCGCGCAGGGAAACGGGGCAACCAGTGCGCATTCAACGTGGGACCGGCAACACCACCCTCGGCGGATCAGGCCGGCGCGGGTGATCGCGTCAGCCGCGCCAGCGGCTCGTCGGTTCCGCTGCCGGGCCGCGGGTTGTACAACTCCAGGTACCACGCCGGCTGGTCGGCGACCACGAGCGTCGTCGTGTCGAAGATCAGGTCACCGACCTCGGGGTGGTGCACCGCCTTCACCGCCTGCACCGGCGCACCCACTTCGTGCCGGGCCCACAACTCGGCGAATTCTGGGCTGGTGGCGCCGAGTTCGTCGACCACCCGTCCGAAGTCCGGGTCGTCGGGGAAATGCGCGGCGTCGGCGCGGAAGGCGGCGACCACCGCCGGAGCCACGGATTCCCAGTGCGCGTGCATGCTGCGGTACCGCGCGTTGCTGAAGAACGAGACGAGGCAGTTGTGGTCGGTGTCGTCGTAGCCGAACACGGTCCGCGTCGCATCGTTGATGGCGAGCAGGTTCCAGGCGCGGTCCCGCAGGATGGCCGGCCGCGGCGACCACGTGTCGAGCAGGTTCCGCAGTTCCGTGGTGACCCCGGAATCGCGCGCCCTGGCGGTGTCGGCAGGTGGGTTGAGCCCGGCCAGCAGGTAGAGGTGTGCGCGTTCGGGTTCGGTCAGGCGCAGCGCCCGGCTGACCGCGTCGAGCACCTCGGCAGAGACGTTGATGTCACGGCCCTGTTCGAGCCACGTGTACCAGGACACCCCGACTCCGGCGAGCGAAGCGACCTCCTCGCGCCGCAACCCGGGTGTCCGGCGCCTGCCCGCCGTCGCGATGCCGACGTCATCGGGCGTGAGCCGTGCCCGGCAGGTACGGAGGAAGTCGCGGAGCTGTTCCCGGCGGCCGGCAGGAGATGCGCTGGTCATGAGGCACGGTAACAACGCGGGTCCACGACAAGGCCCGCGTCGCGGAGGGTCGTGATGTGGATCGCCCCGTGACAGCGGCATTCAGGGTCATGCGGCATCGACCGTTCCGCTCCGAAACGCCCCGCCTCGACCCGGTCGGTGGTGTCAGCCGAGAAGCATCCCGCCGTCGACGACGACCGACTGCCCGGTCATGTAGTCCGCGTCGGCGGAAGCGAGGTAGGACACGACACCGGCCACGTCCTCCGGGCGTTGAACGCGTCCGAGCGGGATCTCGGGGACTGCGCCGGCGATGACGTCGCCCGGCTCGCCGCCCTGCAACGCGACCATCTCGCGGTCGAGGTCGTCCCACATGCTCGTGTGCACCAGGCCGGGCGAGTAGGCGTTGACGACGATTCCGTGCTCGGCCCATTCGAGCGCGGCGGCCTGCGTCAGCGCGCGTACGGCGAACTTGGATGCCGAGTAGTGGCCGACCAGCGCCGAGCTCTGGTGCGCGGCCACCGAGGCCGCTCCGATGATCTTGCCGCCGTGTCCCTGCCGGATCAGCTGGCGGGCCGCTGCCTGGTAGGACACGAGCGCGCCGCGCGCGTTGACCGACATCACGCGGTCCCATTCCGCCGTCGACAGCTCCAGCAGCGGCACCGCGCTGACGATTCCGGCGTTGGCCACCATCACGTCCAGGTCGCCGAGAGCGTCGACGGTCGTCTCCACCAGACGTGCCATGTCGGCCTCGTCGGTCACATCCGCAGCGAGCGCATGCGAGAGCACACCGCGGGCGGCGAGTTCACCGGCAAGTTCGTCGAGTTGCGGTTGCGTCGACGCGAGGTCGCTGACCGCGACGCGGAAGCCGTCGTCGGCCAGCCGCCGCGCGACGGCTCGTCCAATGCCTCCGGCCGCGCCGGTCACGATGGCCACCCGGGTGTCGTTCATGCCTGCCTCCACTCCGTCTTGCTCTGTTGGGCGGGCATCACGCTAAAGTCTCACATCAGTGTGAGGGTCAAGTGACGAAAGCAGCGACGAAGGCAGTGACGATGCGGATCGGTGAACTCTCCCGGCGGACCGGCGTCAGCATCCGGCTGCTGCGCTACTACGAGGAGCAGGGACTGCTCTCACCCGAGCGAGGGGCGAACGGCTACCGGAACTTCCGCGACAGCGACGTCGGTGCGGTGCGCCAGATACGCACGCTGCTGGCCGCCGGGCTGCCGACGCACACGATCGCCTGGCTCCTGCCGTGTGTGCGCGACGAAGGCGAACGCCTCGTGCTGTGCACCGAGATGGCCGAGGACCTCAGAGGCGAACGCGCTCGCATCGACCGTCAGATCGAGACCCTCATGGCCTCTCGCGAACTCCTGGACGACGTCATCTCCGCCGCACACGACTGAGAAGACGGCGGCGGCGCCGTCGCTGTTGCGGTGCGGCGCTGTCCCGCCCGTCGTCACGCACCGCGGGGTGAACCCGTCACTCGTCGACACCGCGCGCTCCGGAGCAGCCGACGACAGCTTCGAGCGGGCGCGCCGGGCCCGACATCGTGACCATGCTGACCTTGCTCGCTCCCCCTGTGCCGCGAGGGGGCACGCATGCCGGATGATCATCGCCGGGTTTCTCCGAACGTTCCACGTCCCGCCGAAAGGTTCCGATGAGCACGCGCACCCGCACCAAAGCCCTCGTGACCGCCGTCGTCGCGGTGTTGGCCGCGGGCGGCTACTACCTGTCCGGCGACCTCGACCTCAACGGCGACGACGTTGGCGACGCCGCCGCGACGGGGACGGCGGACCTGTCCGAACTGACGGTCACGCCGGAAGACACGGGTGCCCACTACGACCGCGACGACTGGCCTCATTGGAGCTCGGTCGGCGACGGTTGTGACGCTCGAGACGCCGCCCTGCGCAACCAGGGCCGCAGCATCGACGTCGGCGACGACTGCGACATTTCCGGGGAATGGACCAGTATCTACGACGGCGAAACCGTCACCGATCCGTCCGAACTGGACATCGACCACTGGGTGCCGCTCGCCGAGGTGGCCCGTTCCGGTGCCCGTGACTGGTCCGAGCAGCAACGTGAGGAGTACGCGAACGACCCCGACGTCCTGGTGCCCGTGACCGCCTCGTCGAACCGGTCGAAGGGCGACCAGGACCCGGCGACGTGGTTGCCGGACGAGGACCGCTGCGGCTATGTGACCAAATGGGTGCAGATCAAGCAGCGCTACGAACTCACGGTCGACAGGGCCGAAGCCGAAGCGATCCGAGGAGTTCTGGCCCGCTGCGAGTGACGTCGGCCGTGGCACCCGGTGGCCCGGGGGCCGAGGTGGCCACCGGGAGAGGTCCGAAACCGGGGAGGACCCTATCGCTCCGTAACCGGTCGATCACACGGTTTCGGCGGGAATCTCCAGGTAGACGTCCCGGAGCTGCTGCAGCATCTTGTGCTCGGTCGGCCACTCCGTCGCGTCGATGGCGGCCACGGGCCGGATGCCGGTCGCGGCGTTGGTCGCGAAGGCCGCGTCCATCGACGGCAGGTCGGCGAGCGTCAGCGGCTCGGTCGAGATGGGCTCATCGAGTACCTGGTTGATCAGCGCCATCGTCGTACCGGGCAACCACTCGGATCGCGGCCAGATGACCCGGCCGTCACGGATGAACCCGACGTTCGAGGTCGCCATCTCCGAGATACTGCCGTCCGGGTTCAGGAACAGAACGTCGTCGTATCCTTCGCGCTGCGCTTGGCGCCGCTGGTGCATCGCGCCGAACAGGCCGACGTGCTTCACCGCGGGCAACTCGCGCCGGTAGGACGCTGCTCGCAGGCGCCACGGCGCCGGCTCGGCCAACGACGCCTCACGCGTGGTCACGAGCACCTGCGGCTGCGCTTCCTCGCCGATCGTTCCCAGGCCCATCTCGGGGTCGTAGATCGTGACGCGAACGGTCACCGGCTGGTCGAGGCCCTGCAGCGCGTACCGGACGTACTCGCGCACCCGCTCGGTGTCGAGTTCGGCGCCGAAGAGCGTCCGGCAGTCCCGCGTCAACCGTTGCAGGTGCAGCGAGAGTCCGCGCACGCTGCCGTCGTCGACGAGCATCGACGTGAAGTGTCCGTAGTTGGTGAGCGCGAGGGCTTTGACCTGCTCAATCGTTGCGGGGACGCCGTTCAGTTCCATGCCTACAGACTCCCACCGGCGCGTCAGCACCTTGCGATCGCCGGGCACGGTGAGGTGTTCGGTGAGACCTCAGTGGGGCGCGGCCCGACAGAACACCCTCACGCAGGCTCAAAGCACCAAGGCCGTGGTCAGCACTGATCACGGCCAATCCTCATCGCCACGGTCGGGCCGCTGCACCTGCTGGCGACGCAGCTCACCTTCGCGACTCCGAAAGCGTCCCAGCCGCGCTGGTGCGGAAGGTTCGACGGTAGGACGACGGCGAAGTCCGCATGGCTTGGGTGAAGTGGTGGCGATAGGTGACCGCCGTGTCGAACCCCACAGCCCTAGCGATCTCGTCGATCGAGGCACCAGTCGTTTCCAGCAAGCTGAGGCTGGCTCGAACGCGCTGGCTAATCAGCCACCGGATCGGGCTCACGCCCGCGTATCGGGGGAACCGGCGGAGGTACGTCCGGGATGACATGGCGGCTTGACGTGCCAGGGTCTGCACTGTGATCGGCTCGGAGAGGTGTTCCATCGCCCACGTCATACTGTCGGCAATCCGGTTGTCCTCAGGGGTCGGCGTTACCGGCGCCTCGATGTACTGCGCCTGCCCGCCGTCGCGGTGCGGCGGGATGACCAGTCTCCGTGCGATCGCATTGGCGATGGCCGCCCCGAAGTCCTGACGGACGATGTGAAGGCATAGGTCGAGACCGGCGGCGCATCCAGCACTGGTGAGGATGTCGTGGTCGTCGATGTAGAGCGGGTTCGGGTCGACCTCCACTCGGGGGTATCGGCATCGCAACAGTTCGGCATAGCGCCAGTGAGTCGTGGCCCTGCGGCCCTCGAGCAAGCCCGCGGCGGCCAGAGCGAAAGCTCCGGAACAGATCGACACGATGCGCGAACCTCGCCGGTGCGCCCGGCGCAAAGCAGCGACGAGTTCGGGTGTCGGGTCGACGGTCACGTCGGACACGCTCGGGATGATCACCGTCTGGGCTCGCGCCAGCGCGTCCAGACCGTGTCGTGTGGACAGCGTTGCGCCGCCGACGACACCCACGGAACCGGAACGTTCGGCGCAGATGGTCAGCTCGTACCAGTCCACGTCCAGTTCCGGCCATCGCAAACCGAACACCTCGGTGACGATGCCGGTCTCGAACGCGGACATGCCTTCGTAGGCGAGCACGGACACAGTCGGACCCATGTGGCGGTATCTTAGCGAAACATGTCGTTAGCGTCAGTCGTGAGAGCGCGGCCGGGACGGCAGTCTTGTTAGTGCCCACTCCCGCCGATCATGTGGAGGCGACTCATGGCTGACTGGCACCTGTCCCGCACGTTCGACTCGCCGCAGGGCGCGATTCGCTGGGATTCCTTCGGCGCTGGCCCGCCGATCGTTCTTCTGCACGGGACGCCGAACTGGTCGTTCATCTGGCGGAACGTGGTCGAGCACCTGTCCCCGCAGCACAGCGTGTACGTATTCGATTGGCCCGGTTTCGGCCGGTCAGACCGCTTCGCGGGCCAGAACATCTCGTGGGACGAGCAAGCCCGCCGGCTACCCGAACTCTTCGCGCACTGGGGCCTGGTCGCACCCACCGTCGTGGCCTTCGATTTCGCACCGATCTTCGCCCTACGTGCGCACTTCTTCGAGGGCCTCGACGTTGGGGCGTTCATCTTTGCCGATGCAGCGATCATCCCGCCCTTCGTCACGGACTTCTCCCGTCTCGCAAGGGAGAACATGGGCACGATGCGCCAATTGCCCACGCACATCGCCGAGGGGATGATCGCCGCGCACCTCGCGCAAACGACACATCGGCCGATGGAACCGGACGCGTTCCAGGCGTACATGTCGCCCTGGTGCGGAGACGACGGAGTGGCCGCGTACTGGCGCGCGATCGCCCGCTACGACGAGGACATGGCAGCCCCACTGGTGCCCCGGCTCGACCGACTCACCGTGCCAGCACGGCTACTTTGGGGCGACAACGACGCCTGGTTCCCGCCGGAGAAAGCCCGCGAGCTCGCCGCCGCGCTGCCGCAAGCCGAGCTCAGGTTCATTCCTGAATCCGGGCACTTCTCCCCCGAGGACAACCCGCTCGATTTCGCCGAGGAGATCCTCGACTTTGAACAGGAACTCAAACGTTCGCAGCAGAGTTGAGCGCGGATCGACCAAGAGATCGGGGCTGACGCGCTTACGAGGCGGAACAGCACGCTCGGCGCGATCGCGGTTCCGGTCCGTCGGCGGCACGCGGCCCCGACGGCACCCGTGCCACCTGATCATCGCGCTGCAGGAAACCGGCCTGCTGCGCAACCGACCCTCGAGTGAGGATCACGAACGGCGGGCAGGCACTCGACCTATGGTTTCCATACGCAGCGGATCATTATCCGGCACTGAGCCCAGTCAGCGCTGGTGTCATTCGAAGGCACTGCCAACACCTCAGGCGGGACAAGGTTCGACCGCCGGTGTCCAGCGCGTCTACGCCAAGTGCATCGACGCGGCGAGCAAGCCGACCGCGAGCGCGTGGAACGGCAGCTCAGGGGCGGCTGAAGCCTTTGACACGTATTTGCCGTGGACACCCGGCACAGGCCGCACCGGACTGCACACCACCGCACACACGAAAAACGCCCTGGCGACCTGTCTTTCCAGGTCACCGGGGCGTTTCCCGATGTGTGGCGGGTGAGGGATTCGAACCCCCGAAGGCAGTGCCGGCTGATTTACAGTCAGCTCCCTTTGGCCGCTCGGGCAACCCGCCGGGTGCCGGCTCCGTGTCCGGCAAGATGACAGCGTACCGCCTGCGCCGGGCGCGTCCGCACCCGGGTACCCGATGGCTGCACCTACCCGATGCGGCCACGTTCACGGCCGCGTCCGATCCCCCACTCACGCATCGTCGGCTTCGCTGGGAGCTGCCGGAGTTGGGTCGGCGACCAGCGCACAGGTCCGTCGAGTCCCGCATGACGGGTCAGGCGACGTCCGGCCCATAACGCTCGGTGTCGATCATGACTTCGCTGATGTCCATCACGATCGACCTGGTCGTCTGATGACGCACGAGCCAGGTGCGCATCAAGAAGGGTGGGTCTGTCAGCTGAAGCCATGACCAATCAGGGAGCAATCGGGCGGCGCTCGCCTCGGTGAGCAGTACTGCGTGGGCGTCGGCGGCCAGCGCGCAGGCCAACGCGTTCTCGCTGAAATGGGCGAAGTGCCACTCCGGAGCGATGCCGAGGTCGTGGGCGGCGGCGACCAGCCGGTCGTGTTCGGTAGGTACCTGATCACGGGCATGCGCGAGTACGCGCATCCCGTCGAGATCTGCGAGGCGGCAGCCGGTCCGCCCGCGCAGCGCGTGGCCTGGCCGGATGGCCAGCCCGAACGGATCCGCGAAGAGTTCCCTGTGCTGCAGACTCGACGGTGGGGTCTGGTGGACCAATCCGACGTCCAGGTGCCCTTCGCGGACCATGCGGAGCTGAGCGGTACTACTGGCGTCGGTGAACGCGAGTTCCGCCATCGGCACGCGGCGCCGGGTTTCGGCCAGCACTCGCTGCACCCAGCCGGGCGGGAGCCCCGGCGGCAGACCGACACGAACCATTTCCCGTGCGGGGCCCGCGGATTGTGCGACCCGGCGGCAGGCATCTGCCATGCTCAGGATCTGCAGCGCGTGTTCGTGGAGTGCACTGCCGGCCGCGGTAGGGCGCACCCCGGTGTGGATGCGTTCGAACAACGTGGCGCCGAGTTCCTGCTCGAGCTGCCGCAGTTGCCTCGTCAGTGCGGGCTGCGAGATGAGCAGCCGCTCTGCTGCCCGGGAGAGCGAGCGTTCGGTGAACACCGCCGTGAAGTAACGCAGTTGCCTGAGTTCCACCGTGCCTCCCAGTGCCCGTGCTTCCCAGTGCCCGTGCTTCCCAGTGCCGGAGTGCCGCTGAGGCGAAGCCAATGACTTCTGACCATCTATAACTTCTGGTTATGCCCGCCCTGTTCAAGCGGTATTGGATATCACCGCCGGCACGGCGTCAAATGTGTCGAGACAGCAGGTCGGAGGCTACCGGCGGCCCCAGCGGACGGGAGGAGCACAGTGGCAGAGGTCGAGCATTTTGACGTCGTTGTTATCGGCGGTGGTGCGGGTGGCGTCGCTGCGGCCGCCGGTGCGGCGCGGGCAGGGGCGCGCGTGCGGCTGGTCGAGCAGTATCCCTACCTGGGCGGTGCGGCGACGATCAGCTCGGTGCTCACGTTCTGTGGCTTCTACGATCAACGCGGCACGCAGGTCGTTGCCGGCATCGGCCAGGACGTGCTCGAACGCCTCCGCGCGCGGGGCGTCTACGAGGAGAAGACGATGGGGTGGACGGGCAACCGCATCGTGCTGCTCGATCTCGAGTCCACGAAGATCGTCTGCGACGAGTTGCTCGCGGACGAAGGCGTGGATGTTCGGCTGCACAGCCGGCTGATCGACGCGACCCGTCACGAGGACGGCATCGCCGAGGTCGAGGTCCATCATCGCGGTGGCCGCGAACGCATCACCGCGGCAGCTTTCGTGGACGCCAGTGGAGACGGTGCGCTGCTGTCGTGCGCGGGCGTCCCGACCCGCGTCGTCCCTGTCGAAGACAGGCAGACGAGCACTCTGGTGTGCCGCTTCGGTGGAGTGGCCCAGGATGCCGACCTGTCCAGGGAAGGCCTGCGTTCCGCGGTCGCGGCCTATAGCCACGAGACCGGGGTGTCATTGGCGCGTGACTACGGCATCGCCGTACACCTGCCGGTCAGCAAGGACGTCATCGCACTGCTCGTCGACGAGCAGGTCGACGCGCTTGATGCAGCGGCGATCAGCAGGGACGAGGCCAGCGCACGGCGACAGGCATGGTTGTATCTGGACGCGTTGCGCAAGCACCTGTCCGGGTGGGCGCAGGCGTATCTCGTGGAGACCGGGCCACAACTGGGCATTCGCGAGAGCCGGCGGCTGGACGGACACTGCCAGCTGAGCGAGGCCGACGTGCTGCAGGCGGTCAAGCGCCCGCAGGATTCGATCGGTCGTTGTGGCTGGCCGATCGAGGATCACTCGGGGCCGGGCGTCACGAACTACCGGCCGATCGACGGTCGCGGTTGGTACGACATTCCCTACGGAGCGATCCGAGCGCGAGGAACCGACAACCTGTGGGCGGTCGGCAGGCTGACCAGTTCCGACGACGAGGCATACGCTTCGGTTCGGGTGATGGGTACAGCGTTCGCGACGGGACATGCCGCCGGCGTCGCCGCCGCACAGTACAGCCAAGGGGAACGGCACGACATTGCCCGGATTCGCGCCGAGCTGCGTCGTCAGGACGCGCTCGTCTGATCAATCTCCGCGCGGAGTCCTAAGGCGTTCGCACTGAGCTGGTTTCCATCCCATGACAAGGAAGTCTGGAGAATCGATGATGCGCTCGAATCACGACTCCCCGTACCGCTGGGTCGTTCTGCTGCTGTGCTGGGCGGCATTCACCATGACCTCTGTGGACCGGTCGACGTGGGGTCCCGCTTCGGCCGCGGTGAGCGACTCGCTGAACGTCCCGCTCGCCGCATTGGGCATCTTCGCGACGTGTTACTACATCGGCTACGTCGTGGCCAACGCCGCCGGTGGGTTCTGCAGTGACTGGCTCGGCGGTCGACTGACACTGGGAGTGACGTCGCTGGTCGCCGGTGGACTGATGATGTTGTTCGGTTCGACGACCTCGATCGGCGTGGGACTGGCGATCCAGGCTGCACTCGGCCTGTTCGCGGGAGCCGACTTCTCCGCCGGACTCAAGCTCGTCGCCGCCTGGTTCCGGCCTGAAGCGCGGGGTTTCGCTGCGGGCGTGTTCATGACGGCGACGTCGCTCGGCACGGTCGTCGCCAACGCCGTGGTTCCCGGTCTCATCGTGAACTCGGGCTGGGAGACCTCGTACCACCTGTTCGGAGCGGTGACGATCGTCATCGCGATCCTCTGCCTCGCATTCATCCGCAATGGACAGTACGACGGCACGAGCGACGCCCCGGCACGGCGGGCGGTACCCGACGTACGTCCGCTGCGGCGTAACCGCGACCTGTTGTTTCTCGGGCTCGCCGGGTTCGGCGGCCTGTGGGGCACCTACGGTTTCATCACGTGGTCCAACACCCTGATGGTGAGGGGCAACGGCATCGACCCCGTGGACGCGGGAGTGGTGGTGGTGATCTTCGCCGGCGTGGCGATCGCGGCGAAGCCGTTGGTCGGGGTCGTCACGGACCGACTCGGATCCGGCAGGCGGATCCCGATCGCGATCATCCTGGCCGCGTTCGGAGTCACGCTCCTGGTGTTCGGCACGTTGGACAGCTACACCGCGTTCCTCTGGGTGGCGCCCGTACTCGGACTCACGGCGTACGCATACAGTCCGCTGACCGCCGCCATGACACCGACTCTGGTGGGACAACATCTCACCGGCTCGGCGGCCGGCGCGGTCAACGCCTTCTGGCAGCTGGGCAGTGTCGCTGTTCCTGCCGTGGTCGGTCCCATCTTCCAACTCACGGATTCGTTCTACGCCGCGTTCGTCACGCTGGCTGTCGGGCCGCTCATCGGCGCAGCGGTCATGCTGCGGGTGCGAGATGACCGGCCGCGCACCGAGGCCGAAGCATCCGCTGCTCGCCCAAGTGCGGCGTGAAGTATCTGGTGTCGGGCCTTCGGTCGCGCGGGCGCGGCCGAAGGCCCTTCGCCGTCACCATGCCTCACTGTCGCCATGCCGCAGAGCTTGCTGGGACGTCACATCCGGCCCTCGGCTCCCGGGGCCGTCTCGGAGGACGCGCCTCTTCCCGCCGACGACGGCGTTGCCGGACGAAAGGGTCCACCATCAGCCCGAACACTCCGAAACCGAACGCCGAGCACACCTCACCGACCGATCCGGCCGATGCAACGCCCACCGGCCCCACACCCCGACCGCGTCACCAACATCCCCGGACCGCACAACTACGCTTACCCGATGTGACTGCGTCGGCGGTCACATCCCGAATACCCCCGGAACCAGACAGCGAGGTGCTTCAGTCGTGGCGGATCCATCGTTCGACGTGGTGAGCAAGGTCGACCGGCAGGAGGTGGACAACGCGGTAAACCAGGCGGCCAAGGAGCTGTCGACGCGGTTCGACTTCCGGGGCACCGGCGCGTCGGTGGCGTGGTCGGGTGACAACGCCGTCGTGGTGGAGGCCGAGACCGAGGAGCGGGTGAAGGCCGCGGTCGAGGTCTTCAAGGAGAAGCTGGTCAAGCGTGGCGTGTCGATGAAGGCGTTCGACGCGGGTGAACCTGCGGTGTCGGGCAAGACGTACAAGGTGTCCGGTTCGATCGTCGAGGGCATCGACCAGGACAAGGCGAAGCAGATCTCCAAGTACATCCGGGACGAGGGCCCGAAGGGTGTCCAGGCACAGATCCAGGGGGATCAGCTGCGCGTGTCGGGCAAGAAGAAGGACCACCTGCAGGACGTGATCGCGCTGTTGAAGGAGAAGGACTTCGGCATCGCGCTGCAGTTCATGAACTACCGGTGAGGCCGGGCAGGGCACGAGCGGTGCCCTGGGTCGGCGATCGCGACGTCGCCGGCCGTCCGCGGACAACCCGCCGCCGTACCGTGCCCAGCCGCCGGGCACGGCAGAGCCACCCCGATGCGGGACCCCTGACGAAGGACATCGCTCTGCCGCCCCGGTGAAAAGATCGTGAACCATTGACCATTCTTCACCTGATCGTGTTTGAATCCCCCGGTCGCTGTCGGAGACCGGGGGTTTTTCGTGCACATCCATCCGCCGACCAACCGTCCTGCCAGTAGCCCGACCACCGGACCGGACGGTCCGTCGAGCACCGAGTCGGGCACTCCGTCCGGCGGGCCCGGCGGCACGACATCGGCCGGCGGTCCGCGCGCCTGGCGCCGCGCTGCGCGGATCCGCTCGCACCTGCACCGCGCATTCGCCGTCGCCGCGGCCGCGCTGCTGTGCCTGACGCTGACACCCGCGGTGGCACAGGGCGCCGACCGGCAGTTGCTGCACGACGGCTACGGCTCCTACCCGCGGCTCATCCGCACCCAGCACGGCCACGCCGATCACAACGGCCGCATCCTCGCCACGGTCACCAGCAGCGACGAGGCCGGCTACTACGCGCCGGTCTACGAGAGCACCGACGAGGGCCGCAACTTCCGCCAGGTCGGCGAGGTCCGTGACCCCGAGGGCCGCTACGGCAGCGGCATGTGCTGCGGCACGCTGTACGAACTGCCGCGAACCATCGGCCGGTATCCGAAGGGCACGCTGCTGTGGGCGGCCAGCTACCGGCAGAAGGCCCCGCGCGACACCCGCAGGATCGGCATCCGAATCTGGGCGAGCACCGACACCGGACGCTCGTGGGACTTCGCGGGCGAACCGGTGACGTCCTACGGCCCGCCCGGCGTGTGGGAGCCGGAATTCGACGTGGACGACTCCGGCACGCTGCAGATGCACTACGCCGACGAACGCGGCGAGCGCGAGTTCGACCAGTTCCTCACCCGCCGCTCCACCGACGACCTCGTCGACTGGAGCAGGCCGACCCGCACGCTGACGATCTCGCCGTGGGAGGTGCGTCCCGGCATGCCGATCGTGCGCGCACTCCCCGACGGGCGGCACTACTTCAGCTACGAGATCTGCAACTTCGGCGAGCGGTTCTGCGATCCGTACTTCAAGATCTCCGAGGACGGCGAGGACTTCGGTCTTCCGACCGACCCGGGCACGCAGGTCGCCACCCCGGAGGGCCGCCACTTCCGGCACTCGCCGACGATCTCGCTTTTCCCCGGCGGCCCGAACGGCACGCGGGTCCTGCTCATCGGCCAGATCTACGCCGACGCCGACGGCACCCCCAACGCTGGCAACGGCAAGACGATCCTCGCCAACGACGACCCCGGCTCCGGTGAGTGGTACGAGGTGCCCGCACCGGTCGAGGTCGCCGACCCGGTGGACGACCCGTGCCCGAACTACAGCCCGTCCCTGCTGCCGGTCGACGGCGGGGACGCCGTGCTGCAGGCCACCGCGGACCGCGCCGACGACGGCTGTCGGGTCTTCTTCGGCACCGGACCGTCCCGCTAGCCGGTACCCTGATCCCCCGGAAGGCTGAGCCTCTCGGCGGATACGGCATGAAGGGCGGGCGATGAAGGGCATCGTGCTGGCGGGTGGCAGCGGAACGCGGCTGCACCCGATCACACAGGCCGTGTCGAAGCAGCTGCTGCCCGTCTACGACAAGCCGATGATCTACTACCCGATCTCCGTGCTGATGCTCGCCGGCATCCGCGAGATCCTGATCATCTCGACGCCCTCGGACCTGCCGAACTTCCAGCGTCTCCTCGGCGACGGCAGCCAGTTCGGCATCGAACTCTCCTACGCCGAGCAGGCCGCACCGAACGGCCTCGCCGAAGCCTTCGTCATCGGCGCCGACTTCATCGCCGACGACGACGTGGCACTGATCCTCGGCGACAACATCTTCTACGGCCAGGGCTTCTCGCGGACGCTGCAGGCCGAGGCCACGGGGCTCGACGGCTGCGTGCTGTTCGGCTACCCGGTGAAGGACCCGCAGCGCTACGGCGTCGGCGAGATCGCACCGGACGGCACGCTGCTGTCCATCGAGGAGAAGCCGGCGGTGCCGCGGTCCAACAAGGCGATCACGGGGCTGTACCTCTACGACAACCAGGTGGTCGACATCGCGCGCGGGCTGAAACCGTCGGCGCGCGGCGAACTGGAGATCACCGACGTCAACCTGACGTACCTGCGCCAGGGCCGCGCGCGGCTGGTCGAGTTCTCCCGCGGGTTCGCGTGGCTGGACACCGGCACGCACGACTCGCTGCTCGAAGCGGGCCAGTTCGTGCAGGTGCTGGAACACCGCACCGGCGTGCGCATCGCCTGTCTCGAAGAGGTCGCGCTGCGGATGGGCTACATCGACGCCGACGAATGCCACCAGCTCGGCGCGAAACTCGCCAAGAGCGGCTACGGCGACTACGTCATGGACATCGCGAAGGCCGCGGGCGCCACCGGCTGACCTTCCAGGGGCCGTGTTGCGCGTCCGGGGACCGTGTTGCGCCCGCCCGACCGCCCCTCATGGCCGCGTTACTGCGTGACCGCGTCTCCGGGGTCGTGTTGCGCCCACGCCGACGGGCAGCACATCATGCCCGAGCGCGGAACACGCGGTGCCGAACGCAGGACACGGCGTCCCGGATGCAGAACACGCGCCCCGGAAAGCGCAACACGCGGGGGCGGGGTCAGAGCTGTCGGCGGGCCAGGTCCTCGAGACGGCGGATGCGGTCCTCGATGGGCGGGTGACTGGAGAACAGCCGCGACATGCGCTCACCGGGGCGGAACGGGTTCGCGATCATCAGGTGCGACTGCGACACGAGCTTCGGCTCCGGCGCCAACGGGGCGGCGCTTGTCCCCCGCTCGAGCTTCCGCAACGCCGACGCCAGCGCCAGCGGATCACCCGTCAACTCGGCACCCGAGGTGTCCGCCTGGTACTCGCGCGAACGGCTCACGCTCATCTTGATGATCCCCGCGGCCACCGGCCCGAGCAGCGCCAACAGCAGCATGCCGATCGGGTTGCCGCCCTCGCGGTTGCCGCCGAACATGCCGGCGAACATCGCCATGTTCGCCAGGAAGCTCACCACACTGGCCAGCGCGCCGGCGACCGACGAGATGAGGATGTCGCGGTTGTAGACGTGGGCGAGCTCGTGGCCCAGCACGGCGCGCAGCTCGCGTTCGTCGAGGATCTCCAGGATGCCCGTGGTGCAGCACACAGCGGCGTTGCGGGGATTGCGCCCGGTGGCGAACGCGTTGGGCGCGCGGGTCGGGCTCACGTACAGCCGCGGCATCGGCTGGCGCGCGGACGTCGCCAGTTCACGCACGATGCGGTACATCGCGGGCTGCTGCGCCTGTGACACCGGCTGCGCGCGCATGGCCTTCAGCGCGAGCTTGTCGGAGTTGAAGTAGGCGTAGCCGTTCATCGCCAGCGCGAGCAGCAGTCCGATGATGAGCGCACCCCTGCCGAACAGGCCGCTGATGCCGATGATCAGCGCGCTCATCAACCCCAGCAGCAGTGCCGTCTTGAGGCCGTTGTGGTGCCTGTGCACCGGCTCACCCTCCTCCCGGTCCGCGAGCGGGAACCATCCCCGCGAATGCCGCCACCACATGTGGCCGGCGTACGGTTCAACGTCCGAAGGCCCGGCGAAGTTCCACGTCAGCGCGGTGTGAGTCTACTTCGGACGAGATAACGAGCCGTGTATCACGCCACACCGACAGCTGTGTTCGCCTTGTCGTACAGTAGAGTTCGGCGCACCGAAATTCGAGGGTGGAGCATGGACGACACTGGTGACGGGCATATCGCCACTGCAACCGCCGACGAACGCCACCGGCGGGCACAGCGGCGCAGTCGCGCCCGCAAGCGCGACCGGCGCACGCTCGTGACCCTCGGTGTGGTGTTCGTCCTGGCGATCTCCGGCGCCGTCGGCTACGCCCTCCAGCCGGTCGGCGCCGTCGGGCCGGTCGGTGGTGACGACCCGCTCCGCCTCGTCACCACCACGACGTTCCTCGACGACACGGTGCGGCACATCGGCGGCGAGGACGTCGAGACCGTGCGGTTGATGGGCCCCGGCGTCGACCCGCATCTGTACCAAGCCAAGGCCGGGGACCTGCGCGAGATGCGCCGTGCCGACGCGGTGATCGCCGTCGGGCTCTACCTGGAGGGCTCCCTGCAGCAGACCCTCGACGAGGTCGGCCGCACGAAGCCGGTGCTGCTGGCGGGCGAGGCGGTGCCGGCCGACGAGTTGTTGAGCCCACCCGCGGATGCGGCGCCCGAGGAGGAACACGACCCGCACATCTGGCACGACCCCGCGCTGTGGACGCACGTCGTCGACGCCGTGGCCGAACGTCTCGCCGAACTCGACCCCGATCACGCCGCCGACTACCGCCGCCGCGGCGCGGCCTACAACGACGAGATCCGCGCCGCGGCCGACGCGGTCCAGCGCACGATCGACCGCATCCCCGCCGACCGCCGCACGCTCGTCACCTCGCACGATGCGTTCCGCTACTTCGGTGACGCGTTCGGCATGGACGTCGTCGCCATCCAGGGCATCTCCACTCAGCAGGAGGCGACGACCGCCGACGTCGCGCGCGTGGCCGAACTGCTCGCCGACGAGAACCTGCCCGCCGTGTTCCTCGAGACGAGCGTGTCGCGGCAGACCGTCGACTCGATGATCGCGGCCGCCCGGCACCGCGGCGGCGACGTGCGTGTCGGCGGTGAGCTGTACTCCGACTCCACCGGCCCCGACGGCAGCTACCTCGGCATGCTGCGTGCCAACGCGGCGACCCTCGCGGAGGGACTGAAATGACCGACGACGTACTTGCTCCCGCGGAGGCGGCAAACGACACCGACGACGCACTTCCTCCCGCGGAGGCGGCAGGTGGCACCGACGACGTACTTCTTCGCACGGGAGGCGGACGCATGACCGAACCGGCACTCCGACTCCAGGGCATGAGCGCCTCCTACGGCGGGCGACCCGTGCTGACCGGCGTCGACGTCGAGATTCCCGCCGGCGTGCTCAGTGCCGTCGTAGGGCCGAACGGGGCGGGCAAGTCGACGATGGTCAAGGCGGCGCTCGGGCTCGTGCCGTCGGTGCGTGGGACCGTGCGCTGGCTGGGACAGCCGTTGCGCCGCGTCCGAAAGCGCGTGGCCTATGTGCCGCAGTCCGATGCCGTCGCGAAGGACTTCCCCATCACTGCCGTGCAGGTCGTCGAGATGGGCCGCTACCCGCACCGGGGTTGGCTGCGCAGGCTGACTCCCGCGGACGACGACTGCGTGGCGGGTGCGATGGCGCAGGTCGGGGTCGCGGACCTGGCGGACCGGCCGATCGACGAACTTTCCGGTGGGCAGCGGCAGCGGGTTTTCCTCGCGCGCGCACTCGCCCAGCGTGCGGACCTCATCGTGCTCGACGAGCCGTTCACGGCCGTCGACGCGCGCACCGAGAAGGCGCTGCTGGAGATCCTCACGAGGCTGTGCCGTGAGGGTGTGTCGGTCATCGCGGTGCACCACGACCTGCGCGAGGTGCTGGACAGCTTCGACCACGCGGTGCTCATGGCGGGCACCGTCGTCGCGGCCGGAGCGCCCGCCGACGTGCTCACCCCCGAACACCTCGAAACTGCCTACGGCATGGCGCCGTTGGCGGCCCGATGAGCGGGACCGTGACCGGCTCGCTGCAGGCCGGGCCGCTCGGCGGACTGCTGGAGTCGCTGCCGTTGTCCTACCCGGACGCCGTGGTGGTCGTCGGCACGGCCGTGGTCGGGTTCGTCGCGGGGCTCCTCGGGCCGCTGGCCGTGCTCCGGCAGCGGAGCATGTTCGGCGACGCGATGAGCCACGGAACCCTGGCGGGCGTCGCGGTGGCGTTCCTGCTCACGGGGGCCAAGGTGCCGGAGCTGCTGCTCCTGGGCGCGGCGATCTCGGCGACCCTCGCGGCGTTCGCCATGATCGCCCTGGAACGCGCGGGGCGGCTGCGGTCGGACGCCGCCATCGGTGTCGTCCTGTCGGTGTCGCTGACGCTCGGCATCGTGCTGCTCACCGGCATCTCCGACAGCGGCAACGCACAGCAGTCCGGCCTGGACGAGTACCTGCTCGGCCAGACCGCCGGCATGGTCGAACGCGACATCGTGGTGGCGCTCGCGGGCGCCGGCGTCGCTGTCGCGGTGGTGCTGTTGGGATTCCGGCTGCTGCGGTCGGCGACGTTCGATCCCGGGTTCACGGCCGTGGCGGGCGTGCGCACGTGGGTCGTCGACGCGGCGAGCACGGGACTGCTGGCTCTCGCCGTGGTGCTCGGCGTGCGCACCGTGGGGGCGATCCTGATGGTCGCGCTGCTGGTCGCACCCGTCGTCACCGCACGGCAGCTGACCACCCGGCTGGCGGTCCTCCTGCCGCTGTCCGCCGTCGTCGGGGCGGTGTGCGGCGCGGTCGGCGGACTCGTCTCGGGGCGTGCCGAACTGCCGGCCGGGCCGGTGATCGTGCTGCTCGCGACGGCCCTCGCGGTGCTGTCGGTCGTGCTGGCGCCGCGGCGCGGCGTCATCGCTCGCGCCCGCGCGGGCAGGTTGAGGGAGGAGCGTTGCCGTGTCGCCCGATGACGTGATGATCATCGTGATCGCCGGGCTGCTGTCGACGTCGTGCGCGGTGCTCGGCGGATTCCTCGTGCTGCGCGGCCAAGCGCTGCTGCCCGACGCGGTCAGTCACGCCGTGCTGCCCGGCATCGTGTTGATCTTCCTGCTCACCGGCGAACGCGCCTCACTGTGGACGGTCGTCGGCGCGACGGCGTTCGGCGTGCTGTGCGTACTCGGCTCGGACTGGCTGCGGCGCAGCGGCGTCGTCGAGTCGGACGCCGCGCTTGCGCTGGTGTTTCCCGCACTGTTCTCGCTGGGCATCCTCGGCATCAGCCGGTTCGCCTCGGGAGCGCACATCGACCTGGACTCGGCGATCTACGGCGACCTGACGTTCGCACCGCTGCGCACGATCTCCCTGTTCGGTGCCGACGTGCCGCGGTCGCTGGTGATCACCGGCATCGCCACGGTCGCCGTGGTGGCGCTCGTCGTGGCGTTGTGGCGGCCGCTGCAGGCCGCGTCGTTCGACCCGGCGTTCGCCGAGCTGGCAGGGTTGCGCGGCCGGCTGACCGGCCAGGTGCTGCTCGTCGCCGTCGCCGGGCTGGCCGTCGTGGCGTTCGACAGTGTCGGCGCGATCCTGGTGATCACGTTCTTCGTGGTGCCCGCCTCGACGGCGCGGCTGCTGACGGCGCGGCTCGGGTCGATGCTCGTCGTGGCCGCGGGATGCGGATGGATCGCGTCGGTGGCAGGCCACGGCGTCGCGGTGTCGCTGGACACGTCGATCCCCGGCACGATCGGCCTCACCAGCGGGGCACTGTTCGTGCTCGCGCTGGTGCTCGCGCCCCGCCGCGGCCTGCTGGCCCGATGGAAGGCCCGCACCTGACGCGTGTCCTGCACTCAGCCCTGCGTGTCCTGCACTCGGGCGCGCGTGTCCTGCACTCAGCCCTGCGTGTCCTGCACTCGGGCGCGCGTGTCCTGCACTCGTGCACGCGTGTTGCGCTCTCGAGGGACTGTTTTGCACATTCCGGGGACCGTGTTGCGGATTCCGGGGCGTGGTGGAGCGTGCTACGCGTGCTGCACATCGGGACGGTCGTCATGGGAGCCTCCGACGTCCGCAGAGCCGCCGCATTCTGGAGCGCCGCGCTCGGCTACGCATCGAGCGACGGCGTGGTCAACGACGACTTCGTGGTGCTCACTCCGCAGGACGGCCACGGCCCCGGCATCGCCCTGGACTCGAGCGATTCGCCGGTCCAACTGCACCCACGCGTGCACCTCGACCTCTACGCCGCCGACGCCGACGAGCAGGCGGCCGAGGTCGAACGGCTGGTGTCGCTGGGCGCCTCGCGGGTCGACTGGGACCTCTACCCTGCCGACCCGGACTTCGTGGTGCTCGCCGACACCGAGGGCAACCGCTTCTGCGTCATCGACACCTCACACGCCGGGTAGCGCCAGTGCCCGGGTGACGGCCACCCGACCACCCCGACAACGTCTTGAACCGCCGTCGACGACGACCCTTGGCTGCGCGAATGCCGAGTGATCAACTGCTGCTCACGGGGCTGGGGGTCGGCCACGCCGTACGCGACGGTCGACAACCCCTGCTCGGGCTACCTCGTCACGAGCGACGCCACCCGCGTCTGGGTCGACGCGGGCGCCGAGCGAGACCTTCGCGGTCACCCGGACGCAGAACACGCGTGTCTAGGCGGTCGCGCGTCAGCACGGCGGCGGGAGCGGTGGTCAGGCGACGGGCGACGCCCTGCAGAACACGCGTGCCCGAGTGCAGAACACGCGTGGCCGGGTGCAGAACACGCGCGCCTAGGCAGTCGCACGTCAGCGCGGCGTTGGGGGCCAGGCGACGGGCGGGCGCAGAACACGCGCGTTACTTGCGGATCTCCAGGGTGCAGCACTTCGGACCGCCGCCGGCCTTGCGCAGCTCCGAGATGTCGACGAACCGCACCTCGTAGCCCCGCGCCGTGAGCCGTTCGGCAAGGCCGGTCGCCTCGATCGGAAGGACGACGTGGCGGCCGTCGGAGATTCCGTTGAGCCCGAAGCACTCCGCGTCGGCCTTCGTGGCGATGACCGCGTCCGGGAACAGCCGCCGCAGCACGCGCCGTGAACCCGCCGAGAACGCCTCCGGGTAGTACGCGATCTGCGCCCGGGAACCGACGCCGGCACCGCCTCCTGCCCCGGAACCTGCAACGCGGCCCCCTGGAGCCGCAACACGCGCCCCGGAATCCGCAACACGGGCCCCCGAGGCTGCAACACCGGCGTCGACCTCCGCACCGGCACCGCCACCGGCACCGGCGTCCACAGGGCCCGCACCGGCGGTGTCTCCGGACAGTACGAACAGCGCCGTGTCGAGGTGGTAGTAGCGCTCGTCGACCAGCTGCAGCGACACGGCCGGCACCCCGAGCGCCTCCTGCGCCTCGGCATGAGCGCCGGGGTCGGTGCGGAAGCCGGTGCCGGCGAGCAGCACCCGGCCGGTCCAGACGAAGTCACCCTCGGCCTCGTTGATCTGCCGCGGCATCGTGACGTCACGGAACCCGTTCTCGACGAACCAGCGCCGGAAGTGTTCGGCCTCGGCGGCACGCTCCGGTGCGCGGAACCGCGATCCGAGTACGCGGCCGTCGACGACCGTTCCCGAGTTGGCGGCGAACACCATGTCCGGCAGACCGGGCTGCGGCGGCACCTCGTCGACCGTGTGGCCCAGTTCGCGGTAGGTGTCGCGCAGCGTCGTCCACTGCCGCATGGCCAACTCGGCGTCGACGGGCTGGTCGGGGTCCATCCACGGGTTGATCGAGTACTCGACGGCGAAGTGCCGCGGCGGGCACATCAGGTAGTGGCGGGGTGTCGGGACACGTACGGGCAGCGCGTGATCGCCTGTCATACTTCGAATGTAGAACCGCCTGGTCACGCAAACAATCGACGAAGATTGCGCATCAGTGTGCTAATCATTGCGCATGAACACGTTGGACCAGCGGATCGTTTCTCGCCTCGTCGCCAATGCGCGGTCGAGCTACGCCGAGATCGGCAAGGAGGTCGGACTGTCGGCGCCCGCCGTGAAACGGCGTGTCGACCGGCTGCTCGACGACGGCGTGCTGCGGGGCTTCACGGCGGTGGTCGACCCCGAGGCGCTCGGCTGGGGGACGGAGGCGTTCGTCGAGGTGCACTGCCACGGCAACGTCTCCCCCGGACGCATCCGCTCCCACCTGGAGCCGCTGCCCGAAGTGGTGGCCGCCTACACTGTGTCGGGTGCTGCCGACGCGATCGTGCACCTGCGCGCGTCCGATATCCACCACCTCGAATCGGCACTCGAGCGCCTCCGCGGCCTGGAGATCATCGACCGCACCGTGTCGACCGTCGTCTTGTCGACATTGCTGGAGCGTTCCCCAAATCCAGGCGAATGATTACCCTGAAACATGCGCTTCGCGCACGGGCACCCGTCTCAGGTCGTGGAATCCGGGGGTCATCACTCGTGCACCATAGGTAAGGCAAATCACACCCGTCCGCTCGCCCTGAAAACAACAAGTAATCTCGAAGTATTGCGCGCTGGGCGCGCCAGTCGTCAGAGAGGGATTTCCTGGCCCATGAGCACGAGTGCGAACGGCAGCGCAACAGCCGGCACCGAGGCGCTTTCGGCGTCCCGACCGACAGAGGTCAACCGGCTCGAGCGTGTCGTGATCCGGTTCGCCGGCGACTCCGGCGACGGCATGCAGCTGACCGGCGACCGGTTCACGTCGGAAGCCGCCGCGTTCGGCAACGACCTCGCGACGCTGCCGAACTTCCCCGCGGAGATCCGCGCACCCCAGGGCACCATCCCCGGCGTCTCGAGCTTCCAGGTGCACTTCGCCGACTACGACATCCTCACCCCCGGCGACCGCCCCGACGTGCTCGTGGCGATGAACCCGGCGGCCCTCAAGGCCAACATCGGCGACGTGCCCAAGGGCGGCACCGTCATCGTCAACACCGACGAGTTCGGCAAGCGCAACCTGGCCAAGGTCGACTACGAGTCGAACCCGCTCGAGGACGACTCGCTGTCGGCGTTCGAGGTGCACGAGGTCGCCATGTCGACCCTCACCCAGGGTGCGCTGGCCGACACCGGACTCGGCAAGAAGGACGCCGAGCGCTGCAAGAACATGTTCGCCCTCGGGTTGCTGTCGTGGATGTACCACCGGCCGACCGAAGGCACCGAGGCGTTCCTCCGCGAGAAGTTCGCCAAGAAGCCCGAGGTCGCCGAGGCCAACGTGCTCGCCTTCCGCGCAGGCTGGTACTACGGCGAGACCACCGAGGCGTTCGGCACGACGTTCGAGATCGCCCCCGCCAAGCTGCCGCAGGGCACCTACCGGCAGATCACGGGCAACACGGCGCTGGCCTACGGCATCGTCGCGGCCGGGCAGCAGTCCCAGCTGCCAGTGCTGTTGGGCACGTACCCGATCACGCCGGCCTCCGACGTGCTGCACGAGCTGTCCAAGCACAAGAACTTCGGCATCACCACGTTCCAGGCCGAGGACGAGATCGCCGGCATCGGAGCAGCCCTCGGCGCCGCCTACGGCGGAGCGCTAGGCGTCACCTCGACGTCCGGTCCCGGGATCGCGCTGAAGGCCGAGACGATCGGGCTCGGCGTGATGACCGAGCTGCCGCTGGTGGTCATCGACGTGCAGCGCGGCGGCCCGTCGACCGGACTGCCGACCAAGACCGAACAGGCCGACCTGCTGCAGGCCTACTTCGGCCGCAACGGTGAGTGCCCGGTGCCGATCATCGCCCCGGCCACCCCTGCCGACTGCTTCGACATCGCCCTCGAAGCGACCCGCATCGCGCTGACCTACCGCACGCCGGTGCTGCTGCTCTCCGACGGCGCGATCGCCAACGGCTCCGAGCCGTGGCTGATCCCGGACGTGTCGACGCTGCCCGACCTGTCGGTGACGTTCGCGTCCGAGCCCAACGCGCCCGACGGTTCCGGCGAACACTGGCCGTACCAGCGCGACCCGGAGACCCTGGCCCGCGAGTGGGCGCTGCCCGGCACGGCGGGGCTGCAGCACCGCATCGGCGGTCTGGAGAAGGCCGAGGGTAAGGGCAACATCTCCTACGACCCCGACAACCACGACAAGATGGTGCGGCTGCGCCAGGCGAAGGTCGACGGCATCGAGGTGCCCGACCTCGAGGTCGACGATCCCAACGGCAACGCGCGCGTGCTGGTGCTCGGCTGGGGTTCGACCTACGGGCCGATCGGCGCCGCGGCGCGGCGGGTACGGGCCAAGGGCATGCCGATCGCCCAGGCCCACCTGCGCCACCTCAACCCGCTGCCGGCCAACCTCGGCGAGGTGCTCGCCTCGTACGACCACGTGGTCGTACCCGAGATGAACCTCGGCCAGCTGTCGATGCTGCTGCGCGCCAAATACCTGACCGACATCCAGTCCTACAACAAGGTCGCCGGGCTGCCCTTCAAGGCCGAAGAACTCGAAGGCGTCTTCACCGACATCATCAGGGAGGTCACCGCAGTATGACCGCCACCGACCTGGGCCTGCCCAGCATGGGCGGACTCGATCTGGTCCCCACGACCGACGAGCCGCAGAAGGCCAAGGAGTACAAGTCCGACCAGGAAGTGCGCTGGTGCCCGGGGTGCGGTGACTACATCGTGCTCAACACCATCCAGTCGTTCCTGCCGACGCTGGGCCTCAAGCGCGAGAACATCGTGTTCATCTCCGGGATCGGCTGCTCGAGCCGGTTCCCGTACTACATGAACACCTACGGCATGCACTCGATCCATGGCCGCGCGCCGTCGATCGCGACCGGCCTGGCCACGACCCGGCCGGACCTGTCGGTGTGGGTCGTCACCGGCGACGGCGACGCCCTCTCCATCGGCGGCAACCACCTCATCCACGCACTGCGCCGCAACGTCAACCTGAAGATCCTGCTGTTCAACAACCGGATCTACGGTCTGACGAAGGGCCAGTACTCGCCGACCTCCGAGCCGGGCAAGGTCACCAAGTCGACCCCGATGGGATCGGTGGACACGCCGTTCAACCCCGTCTCGCTCGCGCTGGGTGCCGAGGCCACGTTCGTGGGCCGCGCGATGGATTCGGACAAGAAGGGCCTCACCGAGGTGCTCACCGCCGCCGCGCAGCACCGCGGCAGCGCGGTCGTGGAGATCTACCAGAACTGCCCGATCTTCAACGACGGCGCGTTCGACATGCTGAAGGACCCCGGCGAGGCCGCACAGCGACTCATCCCGCTCACCCCGGGTGAGCCGATCCGGTTCGGCCCCGAGGGCGAGTTCGGCGTCACCACCACCGGGTACGGCGGCCTCGACGTCGGCAAGGTCGCCGACATCGGTGAGGACAACCTCGTCGTGCACGACCCGTCGATCGACGACACGGCGTACGGGTTCGCGCTGTCCCGCCTCGGCGACCAGCACCTCAACCACATCCCGACCGGCATTTTCCGCCAGGTCGACCGCGAGACCTACGACGACCAGGCCCGCGCCCAGGTGCGGCAGGCGCAGGAAGCCAAGCCGGGCGACCTGCAGGCCCTGCTCACGGGCAAGGACACCTGGACGGTCGAATAGCGTCACGGACACGGGCGAGGGCCCCGTCGGCCGATACCGGCCGGCGGGGCCCTCGGCTGTCCCGTCGTCGAGCACGCCGCCCGCGTAGAGCCGGTTTCGCCGAAGGGCGGACCGGGAAGGACTCGGGCCGCACACTGACTCGTCGAAGGGGCGCCGATGGCACGAACCCGAGTGGTGATCGTCGGTGGCGGATTCGCGGGCTATCACGCTGCGCAGCACCTGACGAAGAATGTGGATCACGACGAGATCGAGATCGTTCTCGTCAACCCCACCGACTACTTCCTGTACGTTCCGCTCCTGCCTGAGGTGGGATCGGGGATCGTCGACCCGCGCTCGATCACGATCTCGCTGCCGGGAACGCTGCCGAACGTGCGACTGGTCCTCGGGAACGTCACCACGATCGACCCGGATCGGCAGGAACTGTCCTACGACGACCCCGAGGGCAACGCGGACTCGTTGTCCTTCGACCGGCTGGTGCTGGCCGCCGGCAGTGTCAACAAGCTGCTGCCCATCCCGGGAGTGGCCAAGCACGGGCACGGCTTCCGGGGCATCCCCGAGGCGCTGTACTTCCGAGACCACGTGACGCGGCAGATCGAACTGGCGGCCATGACCGACGACCCGCAGGAGCGCGACGCTCGCTGCACCTTCGTCGTGGTCGGCGCCGGCTACACCGGAACCGAGGTCGCCGCGCAGGGCCCGTCGTTCACCGAGACGTTGGCCGCGCGGCACCCGGAACTGCGCGATCAGCCGATGCGCTGGAAGCTACTGGACCTCGCGCCGCGCGTACTGCCCGAGCTCGACCGGCGGCTGTCACGCACGGCGGACGATGTCCTCCGGGATCGGGGAGTCGAGATCCTGACGGAAACGTCGATCACCGAGAGCACGGAGGAAGGCGTCACGCTCAGCAACGATCAGTTCGTCCGCACACGGTCGCTGGTCTGGTGCGTCGGCGTCCGTCCCGATCCGCTCGTGGAATCCCTCGGCCTGGAAACCCAGCAGGGCAGGCTCGTGGTCGACAAACACCTGTCGGTGCCCTCCTACCCTCATGTGTTCGCGTGCGGCGACGCCGCCGCGGTCACCGATCCCCACCACCCGGAACGACTCACCCCGATGACCGCCCAGCACGCCGTCCGGCAGGGAAAGCTGGCCGCCCGCAACGTCCTCGCCTCGCTGGGACACGGAACGTTCGCCGCCTACCGGCACCGCGACCTCGGTTTCGTCGTGGACCTCGGTGCCGGCAAGGCCGCCGCGAACCCGTTGCACATACCGCTCTCCGGGCTGCCTGCCAAGACGGTCACGCGCGGGTATCACCTGGCGGCCATGCCGACCAATCGGCTGCGGGTCGCCATCGACTGGGCTCTGGACACGGTCGCGACCCGGCCTCGTGTGCAACTCGGGTTGGTCCGCTCCGGAACCGTGCCGCTGGACACGGCCTCCCCCGAACTGCCGGATCTGCGCTCGGAGCGGGCGAACGCCGAGGCCGAAGCGAACCCCGGCGGCGGGGCCCGGTCCTAGCCGGGCATGGTCTCGCCACCGACCGGGGCCAGCACTTCGCCCGTGTAGTACGACGACAGCTGGTTCGCGGCGAAGAACACGTACGAGGGTGCGATCTCGTCCGGGTCCGCGGCCCGTCCCATCGGCGCCTGCTCGCCGAAGTTCTCCACCTTCTCCTCCGGCATCGTGGCCGGGATCAGGGGTGTCCACACCGGACCCGGTGCGACGCAGTTGACCCGGATGCCGCGGTCCATCAAGGACTGGGCAAGCGAATACGTCAACGACTGCACCGCCCCCTTGGTGGCCGAGTAGTCGATGAGCTTCTTGTTGCCGCGCAGGCCGTTCACCGAACCCGTGTTGATGATCGCCGACCCGGAGCCGAGGTGCGGCAGCGCCGCCTTGGTGACCCGGAAGAAGCTGTGGATGTTCACCTCGAAAGTGCGCAACCACTGCTCGTCGCCGATGTCGTCCGGCCGGTCGAAGGGCTCCTGCGTGGCCACGTTGTTCACCACGACGTCGAGCCAGCCGAGTTCGCCGACAGTGCGCTCGACGACGTCCACGCAGTGGTGAGCGTCGCCGAGGTCGCCGCGCAACGTCAGGCAACGGCACCCCTGCTCCCGCACGAGTGACGCCGTGTGTTCGGCATCGCCGTCCTCGGACAGGTACGCCAGCGCCACGTCGGCACCCTCCTTGGCGAAGGCCGCGCAGACGGCTCGGCCGATCCCGGAGTCACCGCCGGTG
Organism: Prauserella sediminis; assembly: GCF_014195435.1. NCBI lineage: Bacteria > Bacillati > Actinomycetota > Actinomycetes > Pseudonocardiales > Pseudonocardiaceae > Prauserella > Prauserella sediminis. The sequence continues at coordinate 1,286,484 of NZ_JACIBS010000001.1, forward strand.
ACCAGCGCGACCTTCCCGGTGAGCAGGCCACGGCCGGTCCAGTCACGCATCTCGTCCCGCGGCTGCGGGTCCAGCCCACCGCTGCCGCCGGGCGGGTCCTGCTGCTGCGGCGGGGGCGAGTCCTCGGGGCTGGTGCTCATGTCTCCTCCTGACGATCGGGACGTCCGACCTGTGCACACGGCGCCTGGCCGTCTCTCGGTGCGGTTCGGCGTGGTCGTCGGTTCCGTCTCCGGATCCGCCTCTGCGCGCGCCTTCCGCACGGCTTCTGCGGCGGCGGACGGGGACGGCGTCTGGATCGGAGTGCGCTCGGCTCCACCATTCCGGATACCCGCGGTGCGGCTCAGGGCATAGTCGATCCGTTTGTCGACCTCCTCGCCGAAGTACTCCTCGATGGCACGCGAGCCTGTCGTACCCATAGCCACGCGGGCGGAAACAGCGCGGACGCATGCTCCCGCGCGACGAGGCCGATACGACGAAGGGGGCCGCCGGAACGTGTCCGGCAGCCCCCTTTCGAAAGCCGCTCCGCCTGGCCCTGGATCAGCAGACGCTCGAGCCTTTCCGCGCCGACGCCGTCGCCGGTTCCGGGTCACAGCGGAACCGGCGACGGCTCGTGGCAGTGGACCGGCGCCTCGCGGTTGCGTTCGCCCCGCGCGTGACCGTCGTCAGGTGAGCGGGCGGAAGCCGACGCGTTCGGCGTCTGCGGGGCTGCGGAACCAGACCTCGGCGACCATGCGCGGGTACTGCGGCGAGGCGTCCGTGACATACCGCAGCGCCGTGACGCTCGCCTTCACCGTGAACTCCGGCGACGGGCTGCCACCGCCGGGCAACGGCATCGCCGAGCCCGGGCCGAACGGACCCGGCCTCGCCTCGGCGTCCGCTCCGTCGGCTCCTCCCGTGTCCGCGCCCTCGGCGGACACGGAGCCCTGAACCGCACCGGCCTGGCCTGCGCCTGCCTCGTGCGCGCCTGCCTCGTCGGAGGTGAGCTGCCCGGACACCGCCTCGTCACCGGTGGGCACCTGCCCGCTCGGCGTGACGAACTTCGTCAGCTGCTGCGATTCGGGCGGTGCCTGTCCGGTCTGGGATGCCACGTCGGTGGCGGGTTCGGCTGCCGGCTCGGACGAGGCCGAGTCCCCCGGCGAGGTCGGTTCGAACAGCGAACCGCTCTGCTGCGCACCCGTGTCCGGCTCCCTGCGGGTGATCGCCCGCATCGACGGCTGGATGGGCTTCGGTGCGTCGAACCCGCCCGGCGGTCGCTGCCGCGGCGTGCGCTTCGGCAGCACATTCGTGGACTCGGCCGGGTCCTCGTCGGGACCCGCACCCGGTCCGCCGAACGCGTACGCGGGCGGATCCTCGGGGTCAGCCGCCGACCCGTTCGACGCCGCGGCTCCAGCCACCGACTCCGCGGCTCCGGCCACGGGGTCCGCCGTGCTTGCCGCCGGCTCCGCAACTCCAGCCGCCGGCTCCACAGTGCCCGCCGCAGACTCCGCAGTGCCCGCCGCAGACTCCGCAGTGCCCGCCGCAGACTCCACAGTGCCCGCCGCGGCCGTGTCATCGGCATCGACGTGGCCGGAAGCCGGGGCTGTTGCTCCGGAGACACCGGCGTCGGGGGCGTCCGCGCCACCGGTGCCGCCGGCCGGGGTCGGTTCGAACAGGCTTCCCGGCCGTTCGGACCGGCCCGTCGCCGGTCCGGAGTCGCTCTCGTCGGAACCGCGGTCCCGATCCCCCGCGCCCGGGTCCTGCCGGCCGGCGCCCGTGGTGTCGTCGACGCCACCGCTCTGGAGGCCACCGCCCTGGAGGCCACTGTCCTGGAGTTCGCGGTCCTGAAAAGCACCGACGGGAAGCTCGGTGGTCGCATCGAACGATGTGACGGGCCGGAACGGCGCGCCGAGGTGCAGCGCGGGGTCCGCCGCCGCGGACGTGCCGGTCGGGCCCGTCCCGGGGTCGTCGGCCGTCGCGGGGCCCGTCTCGTTCGCCTCGGACGCACGCGCGTCGTCGGCCTCACCCGTGCCGGACCGGTCGTCCGGGCCGATCAGCCCAGTCGACTCGGACTCGGCCGCATCGGCACCGGCGTCGCCGGGGACGCTGCGCATCTCGTCCGGGTCGAGGACCGACGAGACCGGCGCGTCATCGGCGGCACCCCGGTCGACGGCCATGTACTGCGTCCGGTCGTCGTACCCTTCGCCGAACCGGCCCTCGTCGTCACGGTCCTCGTCGTCACGGTTCTCGCCGTCATAGCCGTAACCGCCATAGCCGTAACCGTCGTGGCCGTAACCGTCGTGGGTGTCGCGCTCGGCGACGCGACGGAGGGCGGCGTCCACGTCGTCGGCGCCGTCGGGCTCACCCGAACCGCCACGGTCGTCGTACCCGGCATCGTCGTACCGGTCGTCGCCGGCGAAGGCACGGTACGTGTCGGAGTATCCGGCGTCGTGGGCGTGCCGGTCGCCGGAATCACCGGGGATCTCCAGGTCGTCCGGCCGGTCGGCCAGGTCGAAGTCGTCGGCCTGGTCCCCGTAACCGCCACCGGCATAACCGCCGCCCGCGTAGGCGCCGCCGAGGCTGTCACGTTCGAGCCACGACGTCTCGGGCTCCGGCTCACCGGGCACGTCCACATCCGGGCCGCCCCCGTATCCACCGGTGCCGGCCAGGGCTTCGTCGGCGTCGCTGAACGGATCACTGTGCTCCGTCCGCGTCTGCGCCGTACCGGCCGCGCCGAGCGCGGGTTCGGAGATTCGGCGGAGGTCGGCCTCGCGGGCCACGAGTCTCTCCTCGAGGCTCCTGATCTGCTTACGCGCGGGCCGAACCAGGAAAACCCAGGCCAGGAAGGCGCCCAGCACGAAAGCGATCGCGCTGAACACCCAGACCTGCCCGAAAATGGACATTGGTGCGGTGTCCTCCCTCAGTGGGTGCGTGCGACGAGGTAATCGGCGACCGATTCGCAGGCATCCCGCGCCGGAGTCGGCGGCAATGCCTCCAGCTCCGTCCTCGCGCGCTGAGCGTAGCCTGAAAGAGTGGTGCGTGCGCGTTCCAGGCCACGCGATGAACGCAACAGTGTCAACGCCTCGCCGACCTCGGCGTCGTCGGTGATCGGGCCGCTGAGCAGCTCCGTGAGCCGCGGATCGGGCCGGTCCTCGGCGAGTTCGTAGAGCATCGGCAGCGTCTTCACACCTTCACGCAGGTCCGTGCCCTGCGACTTCCCCGACTCGGCCGACGGCGAGTCGATGTCGATGATGTCGTCCGAGATCTGGAACGCCGTGCCGATGAGGTCGCCGAACCGCCGCAGCGCCTCGATGTGCTCCGCCGACGCGTCCGACAGCATGCCGCCGAACCGGCCCGACGTGGCGATCAGCGACCCCGTCTTCTGCCCGATCACGGTCAGGTAGTGCTCGATCGGGTCCTCGCCCTCGCCGGGGCCGACCGTTTCGCGCATCTGGCCCGTGACCAGCTCGCCGAACGTCTCGGCGATGATGCGCGCCGCGTCGGTGCCCAGGTCGGCGACCAGCCGGGAGGCGTGCGCGAACAGGAAGTCGCCGGTGAGGATCGCGACCGTGTTGTCCCAGCGGGCGTTGACGCTCTCCGCACCGCGGCGCATCGTCGCCTCGTCCATGACGTCGTCGTGGTACAGCGTCGCCAGGTGGACGAGCTCGACGGCCGCGGCGGCGGTGACCACGCCCTCGCGCGCATCCTCACCTGCCGTGCCGAACTGTCCCGCCAGCAGCGTGAACAGTGGACGAAAACGTTTGCCCCCGGCTTCCACCAGGTGCCGGGCTGCCTCGTTGACCGCTGCGACGTCGCTGCGGACGACCTCCCGCAGCAGCTGCTCCACCGCGCCCAGACCGCCCGCGAGGTCGGTCAGCAGCGCTTCGTCGTCGATCTGCAGCCCGACTGAGGCGCGCAGTTCCTCGATGGCGCCGTCACGCACTGACACTGCTCGCTCCGCCCTCTCGGCACTGGGTTCCACGGCCGGTTCTCCTCCGGGCGCCGGGTCGGGCGTCCGGTCAAAACCGGCCCCAGCCTACTGGCAAGTCCTCACCGGGCGATCACGCATCAGCCCTGCTCAGACGTGACCGTCGACACCGCCCGCATCACCGGCGCGCCGCGGTCACCCGCCGAGCGCGAAACCACCTGCTCCCGCCCAGTCCAGAGCGAACGTCGGCAGCACGCCCAGCAGCAGCGTGATGATCACGCCCAGCGCGATCGACGCCGTGGTGAACGCACCCGGCACGCTGACCGTCGGCCCGTCGGACGCAGGCTCGGAGAAGTACATGAGCACGACGACCCGAAGGTAGAAGAACGCCGCCACGGCACTGAAGACGAGCGCGATCACCACCAGCGGGGCCATGCCGTCGGACAGCGCAGCCGAGAACACGACGAACTTGCCGACGAACCCGCTGGTCAACGGAATACCGGCCAGCGCGAGCAGCAGGAACGTGAACACGCCTGCCAGCAGTGGCGACCGCTTCGCCAGGCCTGCCCACGCCGACAGGTGCGTCGCCTCGCCGGAGGAGTCCCGCACCAGTGAGATCACACCGAACGCGGCGAGCGTGGTGAACCCGTAGGCGAGCAGGTAGAACAGCGTGCCGGACAGGCCCTCCTCGGTCAGCGCCATCGTGCCGATGAGCAGGAACCCGGCGTGCGCGATCGACGAGTAGGCGATCATCCGCTTCAGATCGGTCTGCGTCAGGCCCAGCACGGCACCGATGGCCATCGAGATGATCGCGACGGCCCACAGCACGCCACGCCACTCCCAGCTGGTCGCCTCGAACGCCACGGTCAGCACCCGCAGGATCCCGCCGAACGCGGCGACCTTCGTGCACGCCGCCATGAAGCCCGTCACCGGCGTCGGCGCGCCCTGGTAGACGTCGGGCGTCCAGGTGTGGAACGGGCCGACCGAGCCCTTGAACAGCAGGCCGACCATCAGCAGGCCGAGACCGGCGAACAGCAGCGTGTCCGAGCGGTCGGTGCCCGCGGACGCGGTGGCGATGTCGGCGAGCTTCACCGAGCCGGCGTAGCCGTACAGCATCGCGAGGCCGTACAGGAAGAAGGCGCTGGCAAACGCCCCGAGCAAGAAGTACTTGACCGCCGCTTCCTGCGACAGCAGCCGCCGCCTGCGGGCCAGCCCGCACATCAGGTACAGCGGCAGGCTCAGCACCTCGAGGGCGATGAACATCGTCAGCAGGTCGTTGGCCGCGGTGAACGCCATCATGCCGCCGAGTGCGAACAGCGCGAGCGGGAACACCTCGGTCTGCATACCGGTGGACTGCACCTGTGCGCGGTCCTGCACCGTGCCGGGCGCGATGCCGGCCTGCGCGACGAACGAACCGCCCGGCTCGACCGACCGGTCGGCGATCATCAGCACCGCCGCGACACTCAGTGCGAGCAGCGTGCCCCACAGGAACAGCGCGGGCGTGTCGATCGACAGCGTGCTCCCCATCGTGACCACGCCGTGCTCGGGTCGTGCGCTCACGTACGCGCCGAGCGCGATCCCCGCCGCGGCGATCGAACCGAGCGTCAGCACGACCTGTCCGGACCAGCGCTGGTGCTTCGGCACGAACGCCTCGATCAGCACCCCGACGCACGCGGCGCCGAACACGATCACCATGGGCAGGATCGCGCCCCAGTCGATCCCCGGGGCTTCGACGGGCTGCAGTTGCTGCGCGAGAAACGGATTCACGATGGCCGGTTACCTTTCCTGCACCGCGGTGATGGTCTGTTCGACCGACGGGTTGACGGTGTCCAGCACGGGTTTCGGGTAGAAGCCGAGCCCGATGATCAGCACCACGAGCGGCGCGAGCGCCGCGATCTCCCGTCCGCCCAGGTCGCGGATCGTCTTGCGGGCGCCCGCCTCCGGGGCCTGCACCGTGCCGGGGCCGGGCGCTGCCGCGAGCATCGCGTCGCCGCGCACGGGGCCGGTCATGATCCGCTGATAGAGCCACAGCACGTAGGCCGCGGCCAGCACCATGCCGACCGTGGCGACGACCGCGTACGCCGGCCGGGTGTCGAACGCCCCCAGCAGCACGAGGAACTCGCTGATGAACGAATTCGTGCCGGGCAGCGACAACGCCGAAAGGCCCGCGATCAGCAGCATCGCCGCCAGTACCGGCGTCACCTTGGCCATCCCGCCGTAGGCGTCGATCCGGGTGTCGCCGCCGCGGCCCGCGACGATGCCGAGCACCAGAATCAGCATGCCCGTGGCGAGACTGTGGTTGAGCATGTACGTCGCCGACCCGGCCACGGCCTGCTGGGTGAAGGCGAAGATGCCGAGCGCGATGAATCCGAAGTGGGCGATCGACACGTACGCCACGAAGCGCCGCATGTCGGTCTGCCCCGCGGCGAGCATCGAACCGTAGATCACGCCGACGACCGCGAGCACGAGCACGACCGGGGCGAGTTCGGCGCTCGCGTCGGGTGTCATCGGCAGGCTGTAGCGCAGGAAGCCGAACGTGCCGACCTTGTCGAGCACGCCGACGAGCAGCACCGTCACGCCCACCGGTGCCTGGCTCGCCGCGTCGGGCAGCCAGGTGTGGAACGGCACCAGCGGCGCCTTGATCGCGAACGCCAGGAAGAAGCCGAGGAACAGCCAGATCTGCGTCTCGAGCGGCGCCTCGCTGACGACCTGCACCAGCGTGGCCCAGTCGAACGTGCCCTCGCCGAGTTCGTCGGCGGCCAGTGAGTAGGCGCCGATCGCCGACGCCAGCATGATCAGTCCGCCGAGGAAGGAGTAGAGGAAGAACTTCACCGCCGCGTACTGCCGCCTCGGCCCGCCGTAGCCGCCGATGAGGAAGTACATCGGGATGAGCATGATCTCGAACAGCACGTAGAACAGGAACACGTCCGTCGCCGCGAACACGGCGATCGTCAGCGCCTGCTGCAGCAGGATCAGCGACAGCAGTCCGCCGACGTCCTTGCCCTCCGGCAGTTTGTCGGTCGACCGCAGCAGCGCGATCACGACCGGCACCAGCAGGGCGATCACGGCGATCATCAGCAGTGCGATGCCGTCGATACCGAAGGAGATGTGCACCCCGAACGCGGGGATCCACTCGAGCGACGACACCTGCTGGAGCCGTTCGCCGCCCGGGTCGTAGCTCAGCCACAACGGCAGGATCAGCACGAGCTCCACAATGGACACCGCGAAGGCGGTGATCATGGCCAGCCGGTCGTCGCGGCGCAGGAAGGCCACGGCCACCGCACCGAGCAGTGGCAGCAGGATCAGTGCGAGCAGCCAGGTCATCCGAACCTCACCAACAACAGTGCGCCGACGATCAGGAACGAGCCGCCGAGCATCGACAGTGCGTACGAGCGGACGAAACCGGTCTGCATCCGGCGCAGCCGTCCGGAGCCGCCGCCGAACGCGGCGGCGAGCCCGTTGACGGCGCCGTCGACGCCCCGGTTGTCGAGGAACACCGCGGACCGCGTGAGCCACATGCCCGGCGTCGCGACGAGCGCCTCGTTGAGCGCGTTGCCGTACAGGTCCTTGCGCGCGGCGCGCACCGGCCACGACACCCGCTCCGGCCGCTGCACCGGCGTCTCACGACGACCGAACAGCGCCCACGCCCCGAGCACACCGAGCGCCGACACGAGAACCGTCAACCACGGGATCAGCGCGTGCGGCAGCACGCCGTGGTGGCTTTCCTGCAACGCCCCGACCGACGGGCTGAGGAACTCGGCGAGCGTGTCCCCGCCGATGAGCAGCCCACCCGCGGCGACCGAACCGATCGACAACACGATCATCGGTGCCGTCATCGTCGGCGGAGATTCGTGCGGATGGAACTCGCGGCCGTCGGCCGACGTCGTCTCCCGCCAGCGCTCCTTGCCGAAGAACGTCAGCAGCATCAGGCGCGTCATGTAGAAGCCCGTGATGCCCGCGGCCAGCAGCGCCGAACCGCCCAGCACCCAGCCGCGCCAGCCTTCCTGGCCGAACGCCGCCTCGATGATGGCGTCCTTGGTGAAAAAGCCCGACAGGAACGGGAATCCGATGATCGCCAGGTAGCCGAGGCCGAACGTCACCGCGGTGATCGGCAGCTTCTTCGCCAGCCCGCCGAACTTACGCATGTCGACCTCGTCGTTCATGGCGTGCATGACCGACCCGGCGCCGAGGAACAACCCGGCCTTGAAGAAGCCGTGCGTCAGCAGGTGCGCGATGGCGAGCGCGTAGCCGAACGGGCCGAGCCCGACGGCGAGCATCATGTAGCCGATCTGACTCACCGTGGAGTAGGCCAGCACCTTCTTGATGTCGTCGTAGGCGCAGCCGATGATCGAGCCGAGCAGCAACGTGAACGCACCGACGAGTGCGACCACCAGCCTGCCGTCCTCGGTCAGGTTGTAGATCGGAGCGCCACGGGCGATGAGGTAGACGCCCGCGGTGACCATCGTCGCGGCGTGGATCAGGGCCGACACCGGCGTCGGACCCTCCATCGCATCCGGCAGCCACGCCTGCAGCGGGAACTGGCCGGACTTACCGCACGCACCCAGCAACAGCAGCAGCGCGATCGCCGTGACCACGCCCGGCGAGACATCCCCGATGCCGGCGAACACCGCGTCGTAGCTGGTGCTGCCGATGTGCTTGAACATCAGGAAGATCGCGATCGCGAGGCCGACGTCGCCGACGCGGTTCATCAGGAACGCCTTCTTCGCCGCGGTCGCCGCGGCGGGGCGGTCCGTGTACCAGCCGATCAGCAGGTACGACGCGAGACCGACGCCCTCCCAGCCGAGGTACAGCATCACGAAGCTGTTGCCCAACACCAGGATCAGCATCGAGGCGACGAACAGGTTCAGATAGGCGAAGAAGCGCCTGCGATCCCGGTCGTCGGACATGTAGCCGATCGAGTAGACGTGGATCAGCGCGCCGACGCCCGTGATCAACAGGACGAACGTCATCGACAGCGGGTCGATCCGCAGTCCGAAGTCGACCTGCAACGCCTCGACCGGGATCCACGACCAGAGCGTCGTGTCGGCCGCCTGGCTCAGCGATTCCGACGCGAACAGCGCCAGCGCGTACACGAAGGACGCCGCGACGGTCGCACAGCCGAGCAGGTGGCCCCACGAGTTCGTGCGCTTGCCGCCGACCAGCAGCACGAGCGCACCGAGCGCCGGGAACGCGACCAGCAGCCACGATGATGCGATCACAGTTTTTTCCCCTTGCCCCTAGTACTTGAGCAGGTTGGTGTCGTCGATGGAGGCGGACCGTCGCGTGCGGAAGATCGCCATGATGATGGCCAGTCCGACCACGACCTCCGCTGCGGCCACGACCATCACGAAGAACGCCATGACCTGTCCGTCGATGTCGGCGTTGATGCGCGCGAACGTGACGAGCGAGAGGTTCACGGCGTTGAGCATCAGCTCGATGCACATGAACACGACGATCGCGTTGCGCCGCACCAGCACGCCGACCGCGCCGATGCTGAACAGCAGCGCCGACAGCAGCAGGTAGTACGTCGGGGTCATGCCTTGTCCTCCGTGGCCGTCACCGCGTCCTCCGTGGCCGTCGCCGTACCACCGGCGGCTTCGCCGTCACCGGCGCCGTCCTCGGGGCCGGCGAGCGCGTGCGTGTCCGGTCCCGCCGCGCGGCTCTCGAGCTGCTTGCGGTGGGCCTGCAGCTGCGCCGTCGGCGTCGATTCGATGAGGTCGGACAGCGACTCCGGCGCGATCGAGCCGTCCGGCAGCAGCGCGGGCGTGGCGACGGAGTTGGACGTCGCGTACACGCCGGGGCCGGGCTTCGGCGAGGGACGCTCGTACTCGCCACGGAACCGCGCCGCGACGAGCTCGCGCTGGCTGCGCCTGCCCTGCTTGGAATGCCGGTCGGTGAACGCGAGGACCATCGCGCCGACGGCCGCGGTGATCAGCAGCGCCGAGGTCAGCTCGAACGGGAACAGGTAGTCCTGGAAGATCACGCGGGCGAGCCCGCCGGCGCCGCCGCCCTCCGGGGTCCACGGGTTCATCGCGGGTGCGGGCGGCACGTCGGCCAACGCGCGGGTGAGCGCACCCGCGAGCACGCCCGCGATGCCGATGCCGAGCACCGCCGCCATGAGCCGCTGGCCGCGCAGGACCTCCAGCACCGAGTCCGACGACTCCCTGCCGACCATCATCAGCACGAACAGGAACAGCATCATGATCGCGCCGGTGTAGACGATGATCTGCGTGAAGCCGAGGAACGGCGCCTGCTGGAGCATGTAGAGCATCCCCAGCGACAGCATCGTCATCACGAGCCACAACGCCGAGTGCACCGCGTTGCGCGCGAAGATCATGCAGAGCGCACCGGCCACCGCGATCGGGCCGAGCACCCAGAACGCGACGGCCTCGCCGGTGGACACCGTCGCGTCGGCCCCGGCCTGAGCCAGCACCAGCGGTGTCTCCGCCCTCATCGGACCGCCTCCTCGGTGTCGGTCTCGACCGTCTCGTGTTCCGGAACACCGCGGCCGCGGGCGAGTTCCGGGCCGTTGACGTAGTAGTCCTGCTCGTCGTCACCGAGTCGCATCGGGTGCGGCGGCTGCTCCATGCCGGGCAGCAGCGGAGCGAGCAGGTCCTCCTTGGTCCAGATGAGGTCCTGCCGGTTGTCGTCGGCGAGCTCGTAGAAGTTGATCATCGTGAGGGACCGCGTGGGGCATGCCTCGACGCACAGTCCGCAGCCGATGCAGCGCAGATAGTTGATCTGGTAGTCCGCGCCGTAGCGTTCACCGGGCGAGTACCGCGCTTCCTCGGTGTTGTCGCCACCTTCGACGAAGATCGCGTCGGCGGGGCACGCCCACGCACACAGCTCGCAGCCAACACACTTCTCGAGCCCGTCGGGATGACGGTTCAGCTGGTGCCTGCCGTGGTACCGCGGGGCGGCGGGCGCGCCGATCTCCGGGTACTCCTCCGTGGCCACCTTCTTGAACATCATCCCGAAGGTGACGCCGAATCCCTTGACCGGATCAAAGATCCCCATGGGACTCTCCTTCCTTCGAGCCTGCGCCGGGCGCACCCGGCGAGCCCGCCGTCGACGGACTCAACTCCGCCTGCCGCTTCTCCTCGGACCTGCGCTTGGCCTCGAGGGCCTTCTGGCGCGGCGTGGTCTCCGGGACCTTCAGGTCCAGCGGGGGCACCGGGTGCCCGCCGCCGGTGGTCGTCACCGCTGCCTCGTCGTCCGGGATCTCCTTCTCCGGGATGAGCAGCATCAGCAGCACGACCACGACGATCGCCACACCGCCGATGATCAGGATCTGGCCGGTGGAGACGCCCTCGGCGTTGCGCAGCGCCCTGACCGTGGCGATCAGCAGCAGCCACACCAGCGCGGCGGGCACGAGGACCTTCCAGCCAAGCTTCATGAACTGGTCGTAGCGGAACCTCGGGAGGGTGCCGCGCAGCCAGATGAAGCCGAACAGGACCACGCACATCTTCGCCAGGAACCACAGGACGGGCCACCAGCCCTGGTTGATCGCGGCGTCGGCGCCGAAGAACGGGAACATGCCGCCGCCGAGGAACAGCGTCGTCGCGAACGCCGACACGATCACCATGTTCGAGTACTCGGCGAGGAAGAACATCGCGAACTTCATCGAGCTGTACTCGGTGTGGAACCCGCCGACCAGTTCGGACTCGGCCTCGGGCAGGTCGAACGGGGCGCGGTTCGTCTCGCCGACCATCGAGATCATGTAGATGACGAAGCTCGGCAGCAGCAGGTAGAAGTACCAGCCGCCGTCGGCCTGTGCTGCGACGATGCCGCTGGTGGCCATCGACTGCGAGTACAGCACCACGCCGATGATCGACAGGCCCATCGCGATCTCGTACGAGATGACCTGCGCCGCGGACCGCAGCCCGCCGAGCAGCGGGTACGGCGAACCGGAGGCCCAGCCGCCGAGCACGATGCCGTACACACCGATCGACGCACCCGCCAGTACGAGCAGCACGCTCACCGGGAGTTCGATCAGCTGCAGCACGGTGGGTTCACCGAAGATCGTCACCTCGCCGCCGAACGGGATCGCGGCGAGGCCGATCAGCGCGGGAACAACCGCGATCACCGGCGCCAGGAAGTAGATCTTCCGGTCGGCCGTGTCGGGGATGACCTGTTCCTTGAACGGCAGCTTGATCGCGTCGGCGAGTGACTGCAGCAGGCCGAACGGGCCCACCCGGTTCGGGCCGGGACGGTTCTGCATGCGGCCGACGATCTTCCGTTCGCCGACGATCAGCGCGACCGTGAATATCGGGCCGATCAGCATGACCACGACGGCCTTCAGCAGGATCAGCCACAGCGGGTCGTCGGCGAGCAGCTCGGCCCGGTTGATCGGTTCGGTGGCAGCCTGCGCGAGAAACGGGGTCATCACCGGTCACCCCCGGCGATGTCGACGACCGCACCGTGCCCGGCACCGAGCGTCGCGCGGAGTTTCGAACCCGGCGAGTTCCCCGGCAGCCACACGACGCCGTCCGGCAGGTCCGTGACCTCGACGGGCAGCGTCACCGACCCACGGTCGGTCGACACCGTCACGTGGTCGCCGAGCCCGTCGGCGGTGGCCTGCGACATGCGGGCGACGACGCGTCGCGCGGTGCCGGCGAGCGCGGGCTCGTCGATCTGCAGCGATCCGTCGTCGATGAGCTGCCGCCACGTCGCCAACAGCGCCTGCCCCGGCCCGGGCGTCGGCGGTGCGGCGGACGGGTGGTCCGGTGCCGCCGCCCGCACGCTCGACGCCGGCAGCCGGTCGAGGTCGCCGAGTGCGGCGTCGGGCGTCTGGGTGAACAGGTCCGTGTCCATCTCGACGCCGAGAGTGTCGAGCACCCGGCAGTCCGGCAGCGCACCGGTGCCGTCGAGCGTCACGGTGAACGGCCTGCGGCGACCCTCCCAGTTGACGAACGTGCCGCCCTTCTCGTCCACCGGAGCGATCGGCAGCACCACGTCGGCGTACGGCGTGACGGTGCTCGGCAGCAGCTCCAGTGACACGACGAACCCGGCCGCGTCGAACGCCTTGCGGGCGAGTGCCGGGTCGGGCAGGTCGTCGAGGTCGACGCCGCCGACGAGAAGTCCGTCCAGGTCGCGGGTGACGATCGCGTTCAGCATGCCCGTCACGTCACGTCCCGGCTCCGCCGACAGGGTCCCGGCCTCGAGGCCCCAGTGACGTTCCACCTCGGCGCGGGCGTCGGCGTCGGCAACGGGCCGCCCACCCGGCAGCAGCGTGGGGAGCGTGCCGGCCTCGACGGCGCCGCGTTCGCCCGCCCTGCGCGGGATCCACGCGAGGCGCGCACCGGTGCGTTCGGCCAGCCGGTGCAGCGCTGTAGGCAAGCCAGGCACCTCGGCTGCCCGCTCGCCGACCAGCACGACCGCACCGGCGGAACACAGTGCCTCGTCGAGGTCGGGGGCGTGCTGGGCGATGCCCTCGACGGCGTCCGCCTCGCCGCCGGGCGGGCACGCGAGGAGTTCGCCGAAGGTCTTCTCCACGGCCGGCGACGACCACTGTCCGATGTGGACCACCTTGATGTCGCCCGTACGAGCTCCCTTGCGGAGCCGCAGAAAGACGGCCGGCGCCTCCTCCTCGGGTTCGAACGCGACGCACAGCGCGACCGGCGCCGACTCCAGGTCGGCGAACGTCACGCCGCCGCCCGCCGGACCTCCGTCACGGGCGACCCGGGAGGCCAGGAAGTCCAGCTCCTCCGCCGAGTGAGCCCGCGCGCGGTGGTCGACGTCGTGCGTGCGCAGTGCCACCCTGGCGAACTTGCTGTACGCGTAAGCGTCCTCGATCGTCACGCGGCCACCGGGCAACACCCCGACGCCCTTGCCGTCACGCGCCTTCGTCAGCCCGGCGGCCGCGGCCCGGAGCGCCTCGGTCCACGAGACCTCCTCCAGCTCACCGGTCTCGGCGCTGCGCACCAGCGGCCTGCGGATGCGCTGCTCGGCGTTGGCGTAACGGAAAGCGAACCTGCCCTTGTCGCAGATCCACTCCTCGTTGACGTCCGGGTCCTCACCAGCGAGCTTGCGCATGACCTTGCCGCGCCGGAAGTCGGTCCGCTCCGCACAGCCCGACGAGCAGTGCTCGCACACGCTCGGCGTCGACACCAGGTCGAACGGCCGCGAACGGAACCGGTACTGGGCACTGGTCAGCGCGCCGACCGGACAGATCTGGATGGTGTTGCCCGAGAAGTACGACTGGAACGGCTGCCCGCTCGAGGTGTGCGACGCCGCGTCGAGCACGTCGGCCGTCTCGGCGGTGCCGATCTGCTGATGCGCACCCCGTTCGAGCAGGTCGATGAACGGATCCCCCGCGATCTGGTCGGAGAACCGCGTGCACCGCTGGCACAGCACGCAACGCTCACGGTCGAGCAGCACCTGCGACGAGATCGGCAACGGCTTCGGGAACGTGCGCTTCTTGTCGACGAAGCGCGAATCGGCCCGGCCGTGGGCCATCGCCTGGTTCTGCAGCGGGCATTCCCCGCCCTTGTCGCAGATCGGGCAGTCCAGCGGGTGGTTGATGAGCAGCAGCTCCATCACGCCCTGCTGCGCCTTGTCCGCGACCTCCGAGGTCACCTGCGTCTTGACGACCATGCCGTCGGCGACCGTCATCGTGCACGAGGCCTGCGGCTTCGGCATCGGACGGCCGTTCATCTCCACCTCGACCAGGCACTGCCGGCACGCGCCGGCCGGGTCGAGCAGCGGGTGGTCGCAGAACCGCGGGATCACCGTGCCGAGTCGTTCGGCGGTGCGGATCAGCAGCTCGCCCTGCGGTGCGACGACCTCCTCGCCGTCGATGGTGAGCTTGACGTACCCCTCCGGCACGTCCACATCGGACTTCTCCGGTGCCACGGTCATGCCTGTGCTCCAACCGGTTGCGCGGCCTGGGAATCACTGCCCTGCGCCGGTTCGGGGGACTCGGCCGCCCCCGCCGCCTCGGGCCTGTTCGACTCGCACAGCGCGAGGAACTCGTCACGGAAGTACTTGATACCGCTCTGGATCGGGCTGACCGCGGCGTCGCCGAGTGCGCAGAACGAACGCCCGCCGATGTTGTCGCAGACGTCCAGCAGCGTGTCGATGTCCTGCTCGCTGCCCCGGCCGTCGACCATGCGCTCCAGCACTTGCGCCAGCCAGAACGTGCCCTCGCGGCACGGCGTGCACTTGCCACAGGACTCGTGCTCGTAGAACTGCGTCCACTTCATCACGGCCCACGGGACCGACACCGTCTCGTTGAACACCTGCACGGCCGTCGTGCCCAGCATCGACCCGGCCTCCGCGGCACCTTCGAAGTCCAGCGGAACGTCCAGGTGGTCGGCGGTGAACAGCGGCGTCGACGAACCACCCGGCGTCCAGAACTTCAGCGGAACGCCGTCTTTCATCCCACCGCACATCTCGAGCAGCTCCCGCAGCGTCGTGCCCAGCGGAGCCTCGTACTGGCCGGGCCGCTCGACGTGACCGGAGACCGAGTAGATCTTCGGACCGGGCGACTTCTCGCTGCCCATCGCGCGGAACCACTCGGAACCGCCGTTGACGATCGACGGCACCGTCGCGATCGTCTCGACGTTGTTGACCGTCGTCGGCGCCGCGTACAGACCCGACGCCGCGGGGAACGGCGGCTTCAGCCGCGGCTGGCCACGACGGCCCTCGAGCGAATCGAGCAGCGCCGTCTCCTCACCGCAGATGTATGCGCCGGCGCCCGCGTGCACCGTGATCTCCAGGTCGAACCCCGAGCCGAGGATGTCGTGCCCCAGGAAGCCAGCCTGCTTCGCCTCGCGCACCGCCGCGTACAGCCTCCGCATCGGGTGCAGTGCCTCGCCGCGGACGTAGATGAAGCAGTGGTGCGAACGCATCGCGTACGCCGCGATGATGCAGCCCTCGATGAGCGCGTGCGGGTCCGCCATCATCAACGGGATGTCCTTGCACGTGCCGGGCTCACCCTCGTCGGCGTTGATGACCAGATAGTGCGGCTTGTCGTCGTTCTTCGGCATGAAGCCCCACTTCACGCCCGCCGGGAAACCCGCGCCACCACGACCACGCAGGCCCGCGTCCTTCACCATCTGGATGACCTGCTCCGGCGAGGCGCTCAGGGCCTTCCGCACCGCGGTGTAGCCCTCGAGCTTCTCGTACGTCTCCAACCGCCACGACTGCGGCGACAACCACCGCTTCGTCAGCACCGGCGTCAACGGCGCCTTCTCCGAGGTACTCATTTCGCCTCCACCCGTGTCCTGCGGGACACCCGCACCCGGTCGGCTCCATGAACAATGAGTGCGCGATGGTCGTTCATTTCGCCTCCACCTCCGGCATCGGCACGTCCTCGGGCGCCGGCGGGGCCGTCCAGTTGCGGTCGGCGGCCAGCTGGGCGCCGCGCACCGTCTCGACCGCCTGCGACGGTCCGTCCACTTCGGTCCAGAACTCGTCGTCGTCATCGGGCAACAGGCCGGCGAGTCGCCGCTCGACGGTCTTGAAGTCCGACAGCGGAGCACCGCGCGTCGGATGCGGCTTGTCCCCGCGCCGCAACGCGTCGACGAGCTCGACCGCGCTCTGTTCGGTCTGGTTGTCGAAGTACTCGTAGTTGACCTGCAACACCGGAGCCAGGTCGCACGCGGCGAGGCATTCGGCGTGCTCGAGCATGAGCGAACCGCTCTCGCCGGGCGTGCCCGCGACCTCCTCGTGGCCGAGCGGCGCGCCGTCGGAACCGAGATGCTCCTGGAGTCGCTTGTAGATCGCGTCGCCGCCCATCGCCGCGCACAGCGTGTTCGTGCACACGCTCACCAGGTGCTCGCCGCACGGCTTGCGCTTGTACATCGTGTAGAACGTCGCGACGGCCGCGACCTCGGCTTCCGACAGCCCGAGCTGCTGGGCGCAGAAGGCCATGCCCTCCTGACTGACGTGCCCTTCCACGGACTGCACCAGGTGCAGTAGTGGCAGCAGCGCGGACCGCGACTGCGGGTACCGCGCGATCAGCTCCCGCGCGTCGGCGATCGTGTCCTCGCCGAACGTGGCGCCCGTCCTCGGGGCACCGCCGCCGGTGGTGTCGCTGCTCATCGGTCCACTCCCCCCATCACCGGGTCGATCGACGCGACGGCCGCGATGACGTCGGCGACGAGGCCGCCCTCCGACATCGCGGGCATCGACTGGAGGTTGACGAAGCTCGGTTCGCGCACGTGCACCCGCATCGGCCGCGTACCGCCGTCGGAGACGAGGTGGAAACCGAGTTCGCCGCGCGGCGACTCGACCGTCGAGTACACCTGGCCCGGCGGCACCCGGAATCCCTCGGTGACCAGCTTGAAGTGGTGGATCAGCGACTCCATGGACTGGCCCATGATCTTGCGGACGTGATCGAGCGAGTTGCCCATGCCGTCACTGGAGACCGACAGCTGCGCGGGCCAGGCGACCTTGCGGTCCTCGACCATCACCGGACCGGGCTCGAGCTTCTCGAGGACCTGCCGGATGATCCGCAGCGACTGGCGCATCTCCTCGACGCGCAGCAGGTAGCGGGCCCAGCAGTCGGCGTCGGTCGACGTCGGCACCTCGAAGTCGAACTCGTCGTAGCAGGAGTAGGGGTCGGTCTTGCGCAGGTCCCACGCCACACCGGCCGACCGCAGCACCGGACCGGTGATGCCGAGAGCCAGGCACGCGTCGAGCGGCAGGTAACCCACGCCCTTGAGCCGGTTCCGCCAGATCGGCTGGCCGGTGAAGAGCTTGTCGTAGAGCGGCAGCCGCTCGTCCATGACCTTGCAGAACTCGGTGACCTTCTCGACGAAGTCGTCCGGCATGTCCTGCGCCAGCCCGCCGGGCCGGATGAACGCGTGGTTCATCCGCAGGCCGGTGAGGTGTTCGAGCAGGTGCAGCACCTCTTCCCGCTCGCGGAAACCGAGCGTCATCGCCGTCGTGGCGCCGAGCTCCATACCGCCGGTGGCGATGTAGACGAAGTGCGAACCGATGCGGTTGATCTCCATGAGCAGTACCCGCAACAGCTGCGCACGGCGAGGAACCTCGAGTTCCAGCAGCTTCTCCACCGCAAGGCAGTAGCCCATCTCGTTGAACAGCGGAGACAGGTAGTCCATGCGCGTCACGAACGTGACGCCCTGCGTCCACGTGCGGTACTCGCAGTTCTTCTCGATACCCGTGTGCAGGTAGCCGATCACCGAACGGAGCTGGGTGACGGTCTCGCCCTCCATCTCCAGCACCAGGCGCAGCACGCCGTGCGTCGACGGGTGCTGCGGCCCCATATTGATGACCATGCGCTCGTCGTGCGAGGCATCGGTGAGCACGTCGTCCCAGTCACCGCCGCTGACGGTGTAGACCGGCCCCTCGGTGGTCTCCCGCGGCTCGGCGTACGGGGCGCTGTCCGACCCCTCCGGAGTCGTGTCCGTGCCGGTGGACACGTCGGCGATGTGGTCGCTAGTGGTCATTGCGCCTCCATCGGGACGAATGCGGACGGTGCTCTCCGCGCCTCCAGCGGGAGCACGTACTTCGGCGGTGTCCTCCGCGCCTCCAGCGGGAGCACGTACTTCGGCGGAAAGATCACGAGTACGACCTCCGGGTTTCCGGCGGCGGGATCTCGGCGCCCTTGTACTCCACGGGGATGCCGCCGAGCGGGTAGTCCTTGCGCTGCGGATGCCCTTCCCAGTCGTCGGGCATGAGGATGCGGGTCAGCGCGGGGTGGCCGTCGTAGACGATGCCGAACATGTCGTAGGCCTCGCGCTCGTGCCAGTCCGCCGTCGGGTAGACCTCCACGATGGACGGCACGTGCGGATCGTCGACGTCCATCGTGACCTCGAGGCGGATACGGCGCCGATAGGTCATCGACAGCAGGTGGTACACCGAGTGCAGCCGCTGCGGCACGTCCTCGCCGTAGTCCACACCGGACACCGAGCTGCACATCTCGAAGCGCAGCCCCTCGTCGTCACGCAGCACGCGGCACATCGCGACGAGGTGGTCGCGGTCGACGTAGAAGGTGATCTCACCGCGGTCGACGGTCACCTGCAGGACCGCCTCGGCCGGAATTCCGTTCTCCCCGAGCGCGGCGTAGAACTCGTCGGCGAAGTCGTCGAACCAGCCGCCGTAGGGACGTTCCGCGGGCGGGGGCGTGTACGCGGGCAGGCGCAGTCCGCCGTACCCCGACGTGTCACCGCTGCCGGAAACACCGAACATGCCCCTGCGCTCGTGACCGGCGACCACGCGGGCCGGTTCCGAACCCCACGGTTCGAGACCGGACTCGGCGCGTTCGGCGCTGGAGTTCTCCCCTCCGGTCCGGGGGTTCTGCGTGTCCTCGTCAGCCATGGCCTCGCCCTACTTCTTCGCGTACTTGATGGACGACGGGACGATCTCCGTCTCGGCACCGCTCTCGGCGCGCAGCTGCGCACGGCGGGCGTTGATCGGTTCGTCCTGCACCTTCGCGTGCAGCTTGAGAATCGCGTCGAGCAGCATCTCGGGCCGCGGCGGACAGCCGGGCAGGTACATGTCGACGGGCACGATGTGGTCGACGCCCTGCACGACCGCGTAGTTGTTGAACATGCCGCCGGACGAGGCGCACACGCCCATCGCGAGCACCCAGCGCGGCTCGGCCATCTGGTCGTAGATCTGCCGCAGGACCGGCGCCATCTTCTGCGTCACCCGGCCCGCGACGATCATCAGGTCGGCCTGCCGTGGCGTGGCGCTGAAGCGCTCCATGCCGAACCGCGCGAGGTCATACCGCGACCCGCCGCTGGTCATCATCTCGATGGCACAGCACGCGAGGCCGAACGTCGCCGGCCACATCGAGTTCTTGCGCGCCCAGTTGACGACGCCCTCAAGCGAGGCCAGCAGGATTCCGTTGGGGAGTTTCTCCTCAAGACCCATGGCGCATCAGTTCCAATCCAGGCCGCCGCGGCGCCACACGTAGAAGTCGGCGATGAAGAATGTCGCGATGAACAGCGCCACCGCGCCGAGACCCCACAACCCGAGCGCGTCCGCGGCGATGGCGTACGGGAAGAGGAAGACCATCTCGATGTCGAAGAGGATGAACAGCATCGCCGTGACGTAGTAGGCGACGGGCATCCGGCCCGCGCCGGCGACCGGCTGCGGCGACGGTTCGATCCCGCATTCGTAGGCGGCCGTCTTGGCCTTGTTGTAGCGACTGGGCCCGACGAGCGGGCCCAGCAGCACCGAGAAGACGCCGAATGCGGCCGCGAGAACGATCAGCAGCACGAGGGGCAGGTAGATCCCGATGTCGGCGGCCGCTTCCTGGGCCAGTACCTGCCCGCCGGCCAGCACCTGATCGGCCGGTGTCTCGGTGAGACCCGGGCCTGCCGGCGCGTGCTCGGCCGGAACCCGGGTCGCCGAAGCGAATCCGGCCGGCGCGAACGTGACGTTCACTGCGGGCACCATCCTTTCCGCGGCGTTGCGTTCGGACGTGTTGGGGCTGACGGTCCGCCGGCGGACGTGACCCGGGCTACGGCCCCGACCACGGCGTCGGCGGTGCAGATCACAGCGATCTGCGTGGTCGCGCGTGCGCCCTTCGTGGCACGTCACGCACTGACGTCGTGAAATCGTTCACAAGCACTCCGTCGTGGTTGTGAACCGCTTCACAAAGCATGGGGTCAGTGTAGGACGCGAGTCACACGCTGTCGCTAGCCCCCGCCACATCCCCGGCATATAAGGCAAACCTAAGTCGACGCCCTGCACAACGTCCGCCCCCATAGCCGCACCTGCCATCACCAGCACAAAAGGAACACCGACGGCAGCGGCCATGTCGATCATGGAAACGGACGTGATCTATCACACGTGTCACCCCTGCTCGCGAGTTCGCGGCGCGGGGCTCAGACAGTCGGTTCAGGCAGTCGGTGTGACGCGCGAGGCGGCCGCGATGATGCGGTCCACCACGTCGCCGCCCTTCGCGTCGTAGCAACCCGACAAGCCCTTGTAGACGAGCGGAATGATCGGGTTGACGCGCAGTCCGTACTTCGTTGCTGCGCGCATGACCTTCGGTTTGCCGATGAGCTTGGCGAACGTGTTGCCGAGCCGGTAGTAACCGCCCATCAGCTCGGCCACGGCACGCGGATAGCCGGCGAGCGCGCGTTCCCGCGACGGTCCCTCCGGCCGGGCCAGCGCCTGCACCACGTGCTCGGCCGCCAGCTGCGCGGACTCCATCGCGGCCGAGATGCCCTCGCCGTTGAACGGGCTGACCATGCCGCCCGCGTCACCGAGCAGCAGCAGCCCGTCCCGGTAGTGCGGCGTGCGGTTGAAGCCCATCGGCAACCCGGCGCCGCCGATCTTCCCGACGGCGTTCTCCTCGCGATAGCCCCATTCCTCGGGTGTGCCGTCGAGCCACGAGCGCAGCAGCTGCCGGTAGTCGATGTTGCGGAACGACTTCGACGTCGACAGCATGCCCAGCCCGACGTTGACCGTGCCGTCCCCGAGCGGGAAGGCCCACCCGTAGCCGGGCAGCAGCTTCGGGTTCGCCGGGTCCGCGCGGTCCCACAGCTCGAGGTGGCCTTCGATGTAGTCCTCGTTGTGGCGCGGGCTCTTGTAGTAGCGGCGGACGGCAACGCCCATCGGACGCTTGTCGCTCTTCTCGATGCCCACCGACAGCGCCAGCCGCGCCGACACTCCGTCGCACGCGAGCACGAGCGGGGCGCGATAGCTGACCGGCTGTTTGTCGGGACCCGCCTTGCCTTCCACACCGATCACGCGTCCGGTGCGTTCGTCGGTGAGTGCACCGGTGATCGTGGTCCGCTCCTGCAACCGCGCGCCCGCTTTGACCGCGGTCTGCGCGAGGAGTTCGTCGAAGTCGTGGCGGGTGCGCGCGACACCGTACGGTGGGTAGCTCGTCAGGTCCGGCCAGTCGAGCTGCAGGTGCAGGTCGCCGGTGATGATCCGCAGGCCCTTGCTGTACGTCCAGCCCGCCTCGGGGCTCATGTCCAGGCCGAGGTCGATCAGTTGCTTGACCCCACGCGGGGTCAGCCCGTCCCCGCAGACCTTGTCGCGGGGGAACGTGGTCTTCTCCAGCAGCAGCACGTCCACGCCCGCACGGGCGAGGTACGTGGCGACGGTCGATCCCGCGGGCCCTGCTCCGACGACGATGACCTCGGCATCCTGAGTCATGGTTCCAGTCTTACAGCCGTGCGGAGCACGGCGTTGAGGGGTTGGTGGTCGGGCGACGGGCGGGCCAGCCGTGCGGAGCACGGCATTGGGGGGTGGTGGTCGGGCGACGGCCGTGTCACCCCGGAAACCACAACGCGCAACACAGAACCCTGGAACCGCACCACGCGCCCCGGGAACCACGACACCGGCCCCGGGAACCGCGACACGGGCCCCGCAATGCTTAACACGAGTCCTGCCACGCAGGGGCCAGGTCGGGTTACGAGAGCTCCGGGAGCTGCTGCGACTCGGGTTTGCGGGCCCGGTGGATGGCGACGGCGCCGAACGTGAGGTTGAGCCATTCGACCTGCGTCCAGCCTGCCGAGGCGATGACCTCGCCGAGTGAGCGCTGGTCGTACCAGGTCAGCATCGATTCGGCGAGGTAGCCGTACGCCTCGGGGTTGGAGGCGGCGCGACGGCCGAGCCAGGTCAGCAGCCGCAGAACGATCTTCCGGTACACGAATCGGATCGGCGCGAACGTCGGCGTGGACACCTCGCAGATCACGAGCCTGCCACCGGGCTTGACGACCCGCATGATCTCGACGAGTGCGGCCTTGGTGTCGACGAAGTTGCGGAGCCCGAAGGAGATGGTCACGGCGTCGAAGGATTCGTCGGCGAACGGCAGGCGGAGCGCGTCCGCTGCGATCATCGGCAGGCCCCGGTCGCGGCCGTTGCGGAGCATCTCGAGGGAGAAGTCGGCCGCGACGCACCAGGCACCGTCGCGGGCGTACTCCTCGGTGGACACGCCGGTGCCCGCGGCCAGGTCGAGCACCCGCTCGCCTTCGCGTGCGTCCAGGGCTCCGGCCGTGGTGGTCCGCCAGCGCCGGTCGAAGCCGAACGTCATCACCGAGTTGGCACGGTCGTAGCCCGCGGCGACACCGTCGAACATGGCGGCGACCTCGCGAGGGTCCTTGTCCAGCGACGCACGAGACATGGTTCGAGAGTAGGGGGCCACGCGGAGCGTGTCTCCTTGGGTGGCGGTGGGAGACGGGCGGGCGTATGCGGCCACGCGGAGCGTGTCTCCTTGGGCGGTGGTGGGAGACGGGCGGGTCTGGGCCCGGGTTCTGGGGCGCGTGCGGCGTATCCGCCGAGCGCCCGTGGTCTACGGAGTGCGCGGCGGGATGCCGAGCAGGGCGGCGGCCAGATTGAGCGCGGTGTCGATCTCGGGCTCGGGCTTGCCGAGCAGCGGTGCGTAGAGGTGTGCGTCGCACATGCGGATGATGGCCTGTCCGAGGACGTCCGGTGGCAGCGTCAGTTCCAGCCTGCCCGCGGCGTGTTCCTGCGTCAGCAGCTCTGCGACCAGCCGCGTCGACGTGTGTTCGACGGGCCCCGGCATGAGCGCGACGCGGACGAACAGCAGCGGCTCCCGCTTCGACAGCGCTTGCAGCGGCGCCGCGTCGGACACGGCGCGCATGAACCGCCCCAGCACGGCGAGAACGCGGTCGGCTCCGGTTTCGGCCGCGGCGACCCGGGCGGCCGTGCGCTGAAACGTGAGCTCGGTCTGTTCGGCCAGCACGGTGGCGATGAGTTCTTCGCGGTTGCCGACCAGCCGGTAGAGCGTGGATCGGCCGATGCCGAGCTCGGTGGCGAGTGCGGACATGTCCAGCGGTGAGCAGGCCAAGTAGTGACGCGTCGCGGCGTCGACGACAGCGCGTCGGCTCAGCTGGGTGCCGAGGCGTGCGCCCGACCGGTTCTGCAGGTCGCTCATGGAGCGAGTATGGGACAAACCTTGACTGTGTGTCACTGCCAGGACAAACTTGCCGACTGTCCCGCTGTGATCCGCGATACATGATCCGCGGTGCATCGTGCGCTTCAACGAGGAGGCATTCAGATGACGGAGGTCCCGAGCGTCCGCGGTCCGGTACCCGTCGATCGGCTGGGGAACACGCTCATGCACGAGCACGTGTTCGTGCTGGGCGAGGAGATGCGGCAGAACTACCCGAACTATCCGAACCGCTGGGACGAGGACCGCCGGGTCGCGGACGCGGTCGACAAACTGCAGCAGTGCAGGTCCCGCGGAATCGACACGATCGTCGACCCGACCGTGATCGGCCTCGGCCGTTACATCCCACGCATTCAGCGGATCAACGAGCAGGTCGACATCAACATCATCGCCGCGACCGGCTTGTACACCTACAACGACGTCCCGTTCCAGTTCCACTACACCGGTCCGGGGCTGCTGTTCGACCGGCCGGAGCCGATGGTCGAGCTGTTCGTGACCGACATTCGCGAGGGAATCGCCGAAACACGGGTCAAGGCGGGGCTGTTGAAGTGCGCAATCGAGGAGCAGGGCCTGACCCCGGGCGTGGAACGCGTGATGCGGGCGGTCGGGCAGGCACACGTCGAGACGGGCGTGCCGATCACCGTGCACACCAACGTCCACACGCAGTCGGGGCTGGTCGCGCAGAAGGTGCTCGCCGAGGAGGGCGTGGACCTGAGCAAGGTCGTCATCGGGCACTCGGGCGACAGCACCGACCTGGACTACCTGTGCGCGCTGGCCGACGCCGGGTCGTATCTCGGCATGGACCGATTCGGACTGGATGTGCTGCTGCCGTTCGAACAGCGCGTCGACACCGTGGCCGAACTCGCCAAGCGCGGCTATGCCGAGAAGATGGTGCTCTCGCACGACGCGTCGTGCTTCATCGACTGGTTCTCCGAGGAGGCGAAGGCGGAGACGGTCCCCAACTGGATCTACACGCACATCAGCGACGACGTGCTGCCGGCGCTGCGTGAGCGCGGGGTCACCGACGAACAGATCGACACGATGCTGGTGCGGAATCCGCGGCGGTACTTCGAATGAGCCCGTCGGACGAGATTCGCACGAGGCGCGCGCGACCGTACGAGACGTGGACGACGCGGGATCGCGACGGCGTCGCCGGCAGTGTCGGGTTCTGATCGAGGAGGGACAGCGACGATGACTACCCGTCCGGCAGTGATCGAGATTCCACGCAGCCACAACCCGTTCCCGACCGACGGTGTGTCGCGGCGCGACGGTGAGCCGCACTACGACGACCTGCCGGCGACCCTGCTCGACCTGCTCAGGGCGCAGGTCGACACGCGCCCGGACAGCGAGGCCGTGGTGGAGCTGGGCGCGGAGCGGCTGACCTACCGGCAGTTGTGGGACCGCGCATCCCGCGTGTCCGGAGGACTGCGGGCGCGCGGTGTCGGCCCGGGTGACCGCGTGGCGGTTCGCTACGCGGCAGGCACGAACTGGGTGCTGGCGTTCTGGGGAGCGGTGATGGCGGGCGCCGTGGCGGTCGCTGTCAACACGCGTTCGGCGCAGCCGGAGGTCGACTTCATCCTGTCCGACTCCGGAACGGCGGTGGACCTCGCAAGCGATGTGCCGCTGCCGGACGGCGAACCGTACGTCACCGAGTATGCGACGGCCGACGCCGTGGCCGCGTTGTTCTACACCTCCGGCACGACCGGCAAGCCCAAGGGAGTGCCCACCACACACGAGGCGTTCGTGACCAACGCCGAGAACATGGCTCGCGGCCTCGGCGTCCCACGCGACGTGGGCGAGGAACTGCGGACGCTGATCTCGGTGCCGCTGTTCCACGTGACGGGCTGCAACTCGCAGTTGCTGACCGCCGTCCACCTCGGCGGCACCGCGGTCATCATGCCGTCGCTGGACGTCGGGGAGCTGATCTCCGCCGTGTCGGAGGAACGCATCTCGCTGCTGGTCACCGTGCCAGCGGTGTACGCGTTGGCGCTGCGGCACGATGCGTTCGCCGGCGCGGACGTCTCGGGCGTGCGCTGGGTCGGTTACGGCGGTGCGCCGATCGAACCCTCGCTGGTGGCCTCGCTCAAGCGGGCGTTCCCCGGCGCGCAGGTGTTCAACGGGTACGGCATGACCGAGACGGCGTCGCTCATGACGGTCCTGCCCGATCACGAAGCGGTGGATCACGCCGACTCGGTGGGGTACGCGGTCCCATCGGTCCGACTGGGCATCGCACCCGTCGGCGACGACCCCACGGTGGGCGAACTGGTGGTGCGCGGCGCCAACGTGACCCGTGGCTACTGGAATCGCCCCGAAGCCGATGCGGCGACCATTGTGGACGGTTGGCTGCACACCGGCGACGTCGTCCGAGTCGACGACGCGGGACGCGTGCACATCGTCGACCGGATCAAGGACATCATCAACCGGGGCGGCGAGAACATCTCCAGCATCGAGGTCGAGGCCGCGCTGGCGGCCGCACCCGGCGTCGCCGAGGCCGCCGTGGTCGCCGTGGCCGACGAGGTGATGGGTGAGAAGGTCGGCGCGGTGATCCACGGCAGCGGTGAGCGGGTCGACGTCGACGCGGTCATCGAACACTGCCGCGAGCAGCTGGCCGAGTTCAAGATCCCGCAATACGTGGTGGTCTCCGACCAGCCGTTGCCGCGGAACCCCGGCGGCAAGCTGATCAAGGACCGGTTGCGCAAGGACGTCGAATGGGGCGATCCCCTGCCGTGACGTCCCCGAGGACCGTGGCACGGACCCGGCGGGCACCGCCGCCGAGGTCCGACCTCCCGGTCAGGGCAGCGACTGCCAGGTCGCCAGGAACGTTTTCGTCAACGTGCCGGCATCGCCCGGCAGGCAGTGGAGTCCACCGCCGGGGTCGGCGAACGTGACGACACGTCCCCGATCCCGGATGTCGATGACGGTGAACGGTTTACTGCTGCGGTAGCGGCCGTCGGACATGCGGCCCCCGACGTACACCTGGTGCACGCCCAGCCGCGGTGCCTTCATCGCGTCCTCGAGCTGCTTTTCCGGGCTCTGTTTCGCGGCGAACATGTCGTGGTTCTCGTCGCGCTGCGCGAAATCCTGTTTCGTGGTGTGCAGCGGTGGGATCGACGCGGGCCGGAATTCGGGAAGCTCGGAGAGAAAACCGTCGATCAGGTCGTTCTCGCCGGCGGTCGCGAGCGTCACCAGGTCACCGTCCACTTGCACCCCGACGGTCACGCCACCGCCGGACGCGGCGGCGAACCGGACTTTCCCGCGGGCGGTTTCGCTGTAGCAGTACAGGTCGCGGATCGGTGAATTGAGCACCCGCAGTGCGACGCGGAATTCCCGGGTGGGCGTTTCACCCTCGGCGAGTCCCAGTTCTTCCAGCACGCGGAAGCATTCGCGGTTCGTCTCGCCCGTGAGACCCATGGGCACGTACTTCGTGCGCGCGCCGATAACCGGGTGGGTGTCGCCGAGCCCTTCGAGTTCCCACACGCGCAGCAGGGTCTCCCGCCGAATCACGACGGGGCGGTGCAATACGGCCATGCCGGGTCACTCGCCGATGGTGGGCGGGGTGACGACGTGGCCCGTGACCGGGTCGCGCAGTACCTCGCCCTCGTCGGTCAGTGTGAACGCCTCGTCGGTGTCGGCGAGGTACTTGCGCTGGTGTTCCTCGTCGTCGCCGCCCTGGCCGCCGCGGCCCGCGCCGCCCATGCCGCCCATCATTCCGCCACCACGACCACCGGCGCCGGCACCCGAACCGCCGCCCGCGGCGGCCGCCCCGCCGGAACCGGTCGGGCCGAAGCCGCCGGGGGACGCGCCGGTCATCTTGCCCGACCCCGGTGCCGCACCAGAGCCGGGCGCGCCGCCGCCACCTCCGGCGCCTGCGCCGGAGTAGCCACCCGCGCCACCGGAATAGCCGCCCGCGCGTCCCATGCCGGGCGCCGAGAACCGTCCGCCCGCGCCTCCGCTCGACGAACCGCCGGGGCCGAAACCGGTGTTGCCCGGCGCACCGCCGGGGGCGTTCGGGGACGGATAGTTCGCCGCGGGCGGGGTCACCGTGCTCGGCGGCGTGTAGCCGGAGGTGCCGGTGTTGTCGTTCGGCGAGTTCGGGCCGGTCGGCGACTGGTATCCGCCACCGGGCGGGACGGACGTGCCACCCCGCTCCGGACCACCGCCGACCGAACCGTCGTAACCGCCGGGACGACTCGTGTCGCCGCCTTCACCGGAGCCCGGAATGTCGATGACTCCCGAGCCCGAGTCGGAGCCGGAGTCGGAGTCGGAGCGGCCACGCTCCATGGACCCGAAGTCGCCGCCGAGGTCCTTCATCTGCCCGAAGTCGGCCTGCATGTCGTAGGCGGACCGGTGGATATTGCCCTCGTAGCCGGAGTACATCGACCGGGCGGCCTCGACGTCGGCCTTGTACTTGTTGGCCGCGTCCTCGGCGTCGGTGTCCCATGGCGTGATGGTGTCCCAGGCGCCCGTCTCGGGCTCCTTGGCCGGCACGTCTGGAAGCCGGTTCTTGATGTCCTCGAACTGCCCCGAGTTCGTTCCGAGGAATTCGGAGTCACGCTGGTAGATGTCGGCCGCGTCCTGCGTCACCTTGATGCTGGAACCGATGGCTTGCGAGGCGGCGTCGGCGCCTTCCCCGGACCAGGAGCTCTCCAGCGCCTGGAGCATCTCCCGCCCCGCGTTGGCGGCCTCCTCGTTGCCGGCTGCGACGCCGAACATCTCCTCGGCCGTGGTCTGCCACTTCGCCGCGTCCCCCTCGCGGACACGGCGCACCAGCTCGTGCAGGTCCATCGACCCGGAGAACGGGTTGACCTGCTCCAGCAGGATCTTCGCCTTCTGGTCGGCCAACTCGTCCTGGGGTCCGAACAACTTCCCCATCGTGTTCCCCCTGTGCCCCGCAGTCCTGCTACGTCCCGCGGCAATCCTCACTACGCGGCATCATGCCAGATTCGTACGGTTCAGGCTTTCGCCTTCAGATTGCCCACGACCCGATCCATCACGGTGCGCGCAGCCTCGCACGGATCGTCGCCTTGTTCAGCGCCCTTGGTGCCGATGGTCAAGGTCATGACTACGGCGTACTCATCGGCCAAACCGACGACCGTCGAGCACGCGCGATTCTCGTCGTTATCCCAGTACTGCACCGAGGGAAGACCCCCGATTGGATCAATCTCCGCGAAGTGGTCCACCTTCGGCCTGCCATTGGCGTACACCGCGCTCAGCCCCTGGCCGCCTCTGACGTCGTAGTTCAACGTGAACCCCGCCTGGGTGTCCTGGTTCGACCAGCTACATCCCGGCCCCAACCTCGAAGAATCGGCGTTTTTACTCGTGACAGCGTCGCCTAGGAGCTCCTTGGCTTGGGTGTTCGTGAGCGCCTCGGCACACGCATCACCACTGAGAACCGATCTTGGCAGCGGGTTCGCGACGGCAGGCGCACCGCTATGAGGCAATTCCTGGCCATCATCCGCAGGACTACTAGGAGCCGCGGACGCCGTCGACCCCGCCTGGCTGGACGGCTGCGGCTGTGCCTGGCCGTCGGACTCGCCACCCGAACACGCCGTCGCCGCCATCGCAACTACAGCCAGAACGGCAGCCTTGACCAGGTACCTCAATCGATCAGCCCTCCACCCGACTTCTTCGCGTCCTTGCCGGCCTGTTCGTCCACCTCGTTGTACACGTCGAGCGCCTTCTGCAGCTTTTCCGCAATGTCCCGGTAGCGCTGCCACTGGGCTTTCATACTTTCGGAACCCAGCTCGAACATGCCGGTCGCGACCGACTGGAACGCTTCGCTACCCGGATCGTTGGCGGGCGGCTCGCTGTACACCAAGTTTTTGGCCTTCTCGTGCTGCTCCCGCATCTGTGTCGAGATCCACTTGGCTTTGCGGACCATGCCTTCGGCGGTCTCCGGGTCCATCATGAATCCACCGGCGACCGCTCCCGAGGTCACTGCGCCCATCGCCCAGCCGTCGGCGGTCGCGGTGCCCTTGGCGCCCTTGACCGCGAAAGTCGCTTGATCCCAGAAACCGGCGCCGTCTTTGGTGCTGCCGCTCGCACTGGCTTCGGCGCCGGCGAACGCAGCGGCGCCCACGTTGTCGCCCTCGGCCATGACGGACCCTCCCCCGTTGTTCACCTCAGGTCGTGCGGCGGCCCAGCGTAACGGAACGCTGACCGACCGGGGCCGAAATACCGGATATCGCGACCGGAACCACACGGGCCGCGTACCCACCTGCCGTACCTTCGACGGCTGTTCCGGAGGCACGTTCCGCGGCGCGGCCCGCACCACTCGATCAGCCCACCAGTCGGACCACCGCTCAGACCACCGGTCGCGCCTCACGCGGAGGTCAGGACACGCAGCATGCCGTCGACGGAGCGGGGCCAGGTGAACTCCTCGGCCCGTGCCCTCGCCAGCCGTCTGCGCACCGGCTCCGGGCTGCCGAGCAGGCCGGTCACCGCGCCCGCGAACGCGCAGGCGCGGTCGGCCACGGCGGCGCCGCAGCCCGGTTCGACGATCTCCCGCAGCGCCGACGACTCGGACACGACCACCGGCGTGCCGGACGCCAACGCCTCCAGCGCGGCCAGCCCGAACGTCTCGTGTGGCCCCGGCGCGAGCGACACGTCGGCGCTCGCCAGCAGCCGCGCCACGTCGTCGCGCCGCGGGAGGTGACCGAGGAACCGCACGGGCAGCCCGCGCGCACGGCGTTCCAGGGCTCGCCGCCGCGGACCGTCCCCCGCGATCACCAGCCGCACGTTCTCCCCCGACTCGGTCAGCTCGGCCACCGTGTCCACGCTGCGTTCCACGTGCTTCTCGGGGGACAGGCGTCCGCAGTGGACGATGAGCGCGTCGGCGCCCGCCGCCAGGTCGCGCCGCCATTCGCCGTCCCGCCGGTCCGGGGTGAACGTGGCCAGGTCGACGCCGAGCGGCACGCGCCGCACGTTCGGTGCGCCGATGCGGTCGAACTCGCCGCGCGCGAACGTCGTGGTGCACACGACGGTGTCGTAGTGACGCGCCATGCGACGGTTCGCGGCGTCGGCGACCCGCTCGGCCAGCGGCCGCGGCAGCAGGAACTGTTGCAGCAGGCGGTCGAGTCGTTCGTGTGAGATCACCACGCTCGGCACCTGGTGCTCCCGTGCCCACGCGCCCATGCCGCGCAACGTCAACCGGTCCGACACCTCCAGCAGGTCCGGCTGGAGCTGTCGCAGCAGCGTACGCACCCGCAGCGGATCGACGGCCCGGTAGCCGCCGGTGCCCGGGATCCGCGGTGCGGGCAGCGTCAGCCTGCGCACCCCGTTCGGCAGCGTCGTGTCGTCGTGGCCCGGCCCCGGCACGACGAGCGTCACGCGATGTCCACTGGCGACGTAGCCCGCGCCGAGGTGGTGCAACGCCGTGCGCAGGCCGCCGGAGCGTGGCCCGTAGAAGTTGGCGAGCTGGACGATGTGACTCGACCCTACCGCTGCGAATTCCCGGCAGCTGCCACCGGCCACGACCACGCGCATCCCCGGGCGGCCCTCACGCGGCTCGCAGGATCTGGCCGCGAACCGCGTCGTAATGGCCCGTCAGTTTCCGGCAGACGGCGGGCCACGTGCGGCCGAGCACCGCGGCCCGGCCCGCCTCGCCGAGCCGGGTGCGCTGCCGCCGATCCCGCAGGTCGTCGATCGCGCCGGGCAGCACGCGGGTGAACGCGCCGTGGTCGGGAGGGAGCAGATACCCCGTTCGGCCGTGGTCGACGAGGTCGCGCGGGCCGCCCGCCGCGGGCGCGATCACGGGCAGGCCGGAGGCCATCGCCTCCTGCACGGTCTGGCAGAACGTCTCGTGCGGTCCGGTGTGGACGAACACGTCGAGGCTCGCGTAGATGCGGGCGAGCTCGTCGCCGTACCGCACCCCGAGGAACGCCGCATCGGGCAGCGCCTCCCGCAGCGACTCGTGCTCGGGCCCGTCCCCGACGATCACCACCCGCACCCCGGGAACGTCCGCCAGCGCGGTCAGCCTGCCGACCTCCTTCTCCGGGGCGAGCCTGCCGACGAAGCCGACGAGCAGTTCGCCGCCGGGTGCCAGCTCGGCGCGCAGGCCGGGGTCGCCGTGGGCCGGGTCGAACCGTTCGACGTCGACGCCCCTGCCCCAGCGGTGCACCCGCGGCACGCCGTGCAGCCGCAGCTGGTGCGCCGAATCCGACGACGGCGCCAGCGTGCGGTCGGCCCGCGAGTGCAGCCTGCGCACCCACCGCCACGCCGCCCTGGCGCCGAGCCCGAGGCCGTACGCCTCGGCGAACCCGGGAATGTCGGTCTGGTACACCGCCACCGTCGGCACGCCGAGCCTGCGGGCGGCCGCCAGCCCCCGCGCGCCCACCACGAACGGCGAAGCCAGATGCACCACGTCCGGGCCGAAGGCCGCCAGCGCCGTCAGCACGGTTCGGGTGGGAACGCCCACCGGCAACGTGTTGACCACGGGCAGGTCCACCGCGGGCACCCGCACCACGGGCGCACCGCAGTACTCCTCCGGTCCGGCACCCGGTGCGACAACCAGCACGTCGTCACCGCGGGCCGTCAGGTACTCCACGACCCGCAGCACGGAGTTGGTCACGCCGTTCACCTGCGGCAGGAAGCTCTCGGTGACGATGGCAACGCGCACGGCCCCAGCGTCGCCTGCCCCGACGGCCGTCCCACTACCCGCGCGTAACGCGCCGTGGAACGGTCGCCGAACACTGTCGCCGGCGCCGTATCCCCAGGGTGCCGCCGTCGCGAGGGGAGCGAGCAGTCGCGAGGGGAAGATTCGGGGCGTTCAACGCCCCCAAGGGCACCCTCGTGGCGTTCAACGCCACCAAGGTGCCCTTGGGGGCTCCCGCGGGAGCTCCCCACACCCTTCCCCCGGTCGAGTCGTCGTCGGATCGCGAGCGGGGTGTCATCTGCACGTCGCATGCAGGACACTCGCGGCCGCCACATTGAAGCGGCATGACCCTCTCGTCCCGAACGCTGCGCCCGGTCGACCCCGGCCTGCTCTCCCAGGCTCTGGAGGTGGCGGGCAGGCTCGCCACCGATGCCACCGACGTGATCACCGCGACGGCGGGCCGCGGCGCACGGCCGACCACGAAGGAATCGCCGTTCGACTGGGTCACCGACACCGACCGCACCCTGGAACGGCACACCCGGCGGGTGCTGGCGGCGGAGTTTCCCGACATCCCCGTGGTCGGCGAGGAGTACGGCGACGACACGGGATCGGAGGACGCCGAGTACCGCTGGGTGGTCGATCCGGTGGACGGCACCGCCAACTATGTGGCGGGCATCCCGTGGTGTTCCTACAGTCTCGCGCTGGTCGACGCGGACGGCCCGGTCGTCGGCGTGGTGGCGGATCCGTACCGCGGACAGATCTACACCGCGGGACGCGGACGTGGGGCACGCGCCAACGGCTCGCTCGTGCGGGTGCCGGGACGCACCCGCACGGCGGGGTCGATCGTGTGCACGGAGCTGAGCGGCGGCAGTGCGTGGCCGGGCCTGTCAGGGTTCCTGGAGAGCGCCGCGGCCGCGCACACGGGCACGCGCGTGCTCGGCTCGTCGGCGCTGGCCGTCACCCAGGTCGCGCTCGGCCACGCGGTCGCCGCGGTGCTGCACGGGTACCGCGAATGGGACGTCGCGGGCGCGCTGGGGGTGGCCGTGGAGGCGGGCGCCGTGGTGCTCGACCGCCGCGGCAGCGGTGCGACCCTGCCGCTCGACGGGGTGCTCGTGGCGGCACCGGATGTGGCCGACGAGGTCCTCTCCTGGTGGTCGGGCTGCCAGGGCTGACGGCCCGCCGGGCCGGAGCGTGCCCGGCGCTGCAGGCGGGGACCGGTGTAACAGGATCGAGAGCGACAGGCCGGGACTGACGAGGTCAGGCGGGGGCGGGTTTGCGGCGGCGGCGCGGCATGATCCGGCCGCCCGCCTGCCGCCGGAGGAACCACAGCAGCGGCCCGGCGACCAGCCAGGTGAACAGCGCCGTCGTGCCCGTCGGCAGCAGCGTGAGCACCCACGTGCGGCCCGCGACCTTCACCAGGTCCGGTTCCGTGGTGTCGTACTCGACGCGCACGAGCTGTCCCTGGCTCAGCCCCTGCGGGTACAGCACGCCGAGGTCGGGGTTGTGCGATTCGCCGTCGGGGGTGTCGAAGCGGATGAGGGTGCGGTCCCAGGTGACCTGTTCGACCTGCGCGACCGCGGCCCCGTGGTTCTCGGCGATGTCCCGGTCATTGACCCACGCGCCCGCGGACAGGACGGCGCATTCGAGTGTGATCAGCAGCGCGAGCCCGAGCACGGCCCACGCGCCGATGCGCCACGCGCGTTGCCTGCGCGGATCGGAAGGGGTCACGGCACGTGATCCTAGTTCTCCCGCCAGCCCGTCTTCCTCCACCACCCACGCCGAGAGACGACCACCACCGGCTCGACACCCACCGGGGCCACGCGGCCCCGACGTCGGGCAGCGACGGCGGCCGTGGGCGCACCTGGTGGTTGCCCCCAGAGGCACTTTGGTTGCGTTGAATGCAACCAAAGTGCCCTTGGGGGCGCCCTGCCGCATGCCCGGTCGGCGTTCCACAGGTCGTTGCACCCGCGGTACCGGCTCAGCGGGAGACGGCCGCCGTCACCGCTTCCCGCAACGCGGCGTGCAGATCGCGGTGACGGCTGCGGTCGGCTCGCACCTCGATGACCCGCAGGCCCGGTTCGGGGGCCAGCGCGGCGCGGAACTGCTCGAGGTCGTCCGCCGTGCGGTGGGGCACGCCGTACGCGGCGCACAGTGCGGCGAGGTCGGCACCGTGCGGGGTGCCGAAGATCCGCTCGAACCCGTCGCGGTGTTCCGGCGCGCCCTGTTCGAGCAGCGAGAAGATGCCGCCGCCGTCGTCGTTCACGACGATGATCGCCAGGTCGGGGCGGTCCTCGGCGGGGCCGAGGAGCAGGCCGTTGCTGTCGTGCAGGAACGTCAGATCACCGAGCAGCGCGTACGACGGCCCGCGGTGCACGCAGGCGGCGCCGATGGCGGTGGACACGGTGCCGTCGATGCCCGCGACTCCGCGGTTGCGGTGCACCAGCACGTCCGGTCGCCTGCCGCCGACAAGCGCGACATCGCGTGCCGGGTTCGACGAACCCACCACGAGCAGCGAATCCCGCGGCAGGCCGTGCACCAGTTCCTGGGCGACCCGCAGCCCGCTGGGCCACGGCTCCCGGCCCAGGGTGTCGCGGACCGCCTCGACAGCCGCCGCGTCCGCGCACTGCCAGCGCGCGAGCCACTCCGGGTCGGACGGTTTCGTCGGCGCGTCGAACCACTGCCCCACCTGGCGCACGTTGTGAGCGGGCGCCGGCCAGTCCGAATCGGGACGGACGAGCAGCACCTCGACGGCCGGGTCCGACAGCAGCCGCTGCACCTGGCGGAACACCGTCGGCCTGCCGATGCACAGCACCTGTTCCGGTTTGTGCTCGGCGAGGAACTCCTCGACGCCGAGCAGCCACGGACCGCCCGGGATGGCCGTGTCACCGCCCAGGCCGAGCCCGCCGGTCTCCGACAACACGGGCCAGCCGTGTTCGGCCGCCCATTCGCTCGCGGCGTGCACCCCGGCGTCACAGGCGATCACCAGCCCCTGCCGCGCCGACGGCACGACGAAGGACGGCAGGGCGCCGTACTCGGGCAATTCGGTCCACCGCGCGCCGCGGGGCCTGCCGTCCAGCGGTTCGTACCACTCGGCGCCGCCCGCGACACCGCCCGCCGCGCCGCCACCGCCGTCGTCGGCGTCGGGCACGAGCGGTTCGCGGAACGGCACGTTCAGGTGGACCGGACCGCACCGCCACTCGCCGTACGCCGCGTTCCAGGCGCGGCAGATCTGACTGCGCCAGTAGGCGTTCTGCCCGGCGCGGCGTTCGGCCACGGCGAGTTCGTCGAAGTAGCGCACCGCGCCGCCGTAGAGGTGCTGCTGGTCGATGACCTGGTTGGCACCGGCCGCGCGCAGTTCCGGCGGGCGGTCGGCGGTGAGCACGATCAGTGGCACCCCGGCGCGGTCGGCCTCGAGCACCGCGGGATGGAAGTTGGCCGCGGCCGTACCGGAGGTGCACACGAGGGCGACGGGACGTCCGGTGCGGGCGGCGATCCCCAGCGCGAGGAATCCGGCGCCGCGTTCGTCGATGCGCACGTGCAGCGTCAGCTTGCCCGCGGCCTCGGCGTCGGACAGCGCCAGCGACAGCGGTGCGTTGCGCGATCCGGGACACAGCACGACGTGCGACACGGTGTTGCGCACCAGCTCGTCGACGATGACCCTCGCCTGTGCGGTGGAAGGGTTCACGTGCGAGCCCCCTCGGCTGTACGGGTGGAACGGCCTATTGTCCCAGGCGTGCATGACACCCAGGTATCCGAACTGTTCGACCCGGCTTCGTGGACACCCGTCGAAGGGTTCGACTTCACCGACATCACCTACCACCGTTCCACCGAGAGCCGCTCGGGCAAGCACGTCGTCCGGGTGGCGTTCGACCGCCCGGACGTGCGGAACGCCTTCCGCCCGCACACCGTCGACGAGCTGTACCGCGCGCTGGAGGACGCCCGGACCAGCTCCGACGTCGGTTGTGTACTCATCACGGGCAACGGCCCGTCGCCCAAGGACGGCGGCTGGGCGTTCTGCTCCGGTGGTGACCAGCGTATTCGGGGCCGGGCCGGGTATCAGTACGCGAGCGGGGAGACGTCCGACACGGTCGACCCGGCGCGCGCGGGCCGGCTGCACATCCTCGAGGTGCAGCGGCTGATCCGATTCATGCCGAAGGTCGTCATCGCCGTCGTTCCCGGCTGGGCCGCGGGCGGCGGGCACTCGCTGCACGTGGTGTGCGACCTCACACTCGCCTCGACCGAACACGGCCGGTTCAAGCAGACCGACGCCGACGTCGGGTCGTTCGACGGCGGGTTCGGCTCGGCGTACCTGGCGCGGCAGGTCGGACAGAAGAAGGCACGGGAGATCTTCTTCCTCGGCGAGGCGTACTCCGCGGACGATGCAGAGGCGATGGGCGCGATCAACAAGGCCGTGCCGCACGCCGAGCTCGAGTCGACCGCCCTGCGGTGGGGGCTGAAGGTGCTCGGCAAGTCGCCCACGGCCCAGCGCATGCTCAAGTACTCGTTCAATCTGATCGACGACGGTCTCGTCGGTCAGCAGCTGTTCGCCGGCGAGACGACACGGTTGGCGTACATGCAGGACGAGGCGGTCGAAGGCCGGGACGCGTTCCTCGAGAAGCGCGACCCCGACTGGACCGACCACCCGTACTACTACTGACGCGCGGGCTCACCGTTCACCCGGCACGGGCGGTGCCGGGTGAACACGGTCCGCAGCGGCGCGGCCTACGCTGGTGCGGTGCAGGTCGTGTTCACGGACGGTTCGCCCGCATCGGTCGCAGCGCTCGACGAGGCGTTGTGCAGCGCACTCGACGGCGGCGAGACGTTGCTGCCGCTGGACCCGCGCAGTCCGAGAGCCGAGAGCCTGCGCGAGGCCATGGCCCCCGGCGAACCGGTCGAACCGGACACCGCGGTGATCATCCCCACGTCCGGGTCGACGGGCGAGGCGAAGGGCGTACTGCTGTCGGCGTCGGCGCTGCTGGCTTCGGCGCGCGCCACGCACGCCAGGCTCGGTGGCCCCGGCCGCTGGCTGCTCGCCACTCCCGCGAACTACGTCGGAGGACTACAGGTCCTCACGCGCGCACAGCTCGCGGGCTGCCCGCCGACGACACTGGACATCGCGGGCGGCTTCCGCCCCGACGCCTTCGTTGCCGCGACCGACGAACTGCTCGGCGCGCCCGGCCCGCACTCCGAAGGGCCGTACTACACCGCACTCGTGCCGACCCAGCTCGCCCGGCTGCTCGCCGCGGGCCCCGACGCCGTGCACGCCGCCGCGGCCTACGACGCGATCGTCCTCGGCGGCGCCCGGCTCGACGACGAACTGGCCCGGCGCGCGGCGGACGCGGGCGTGCGGGCCGTGTCGTCGTACGGCATGAGCGAGACGGCCAGCGGCTGCGTCTACGACGGGTTCCCGCTGGAAGGCGTGTCCGTCCGGCTGGGCGACGGCGACCGCATCGAGCTCTCGGGCGCGACGCTGAGCCACGGTTACCGCATGCGCCCCGACCTCACCGCGCACGCGTTCACCGCCGACGGGTGGCTGCGCACCAGCGACGTCGGCTCGTTCCACGACGACGGCGCCCTCGTCGTCCTCGGCCGGGTCGACGACATGCTCAACACCGGCGGTGTGAAGGTGCCCGCGGCCGGTGTCGAGGCGGCGCTGACGGCCCACCCGGAGGTCCGCGCAGCCTGTGTCGTGGCGCTGCCGGACCCCGAATGGGGACAGCGGATCGCGGCCGTGATCGTGCCGGAACCCCGCGAGCCGGGCCCCGCCCAGCCGGCAGCCGGTGATGAGGCGCCCGGCGACCGGACTGGCCGTGCGCAGCCGCGCGACGATCTCGACGAGCAGCTGCGTGCGCTCGTCCGCGAACGCCTCGGCCGTGCCGCCGTGCCGAAGCTGCTGCGGCAGCTGCCGGAACTGCCGCTGATCGGCCCGGGCAAGGTCGATCGTGCCGCCGTCCGCGCCGTCTTCGACGACTGAACCGACTGGAGCGCTACGGCTTCCGGATGCTCGTCGACCCTGCCGACCGCTCGCTGTCCTCCGGCCCGCTCGACGACGGGCCGCTCGGGAAGGCGCATCAGAGTCGGCTGGGGACGTCGGGAACGCGGATTCGCGCTGCGTGAGGTCGGACGATCATGACCGTACGCGCCGGACGGCGTTCCAGCAGAGTTGGCGATGGCCGGGCTGAGGGAGGGCGCTGAATTGCCCCCAAGGGCACTTTGGTTGCGTTGAATGCAACCAAAGTGCCCTTGGGGGCAACAACCCGCCTGCCGACGGCGGCGCACACGGCTCGCGAAAGAATGCGGACATGGCGACAGTCGCACAGTGGATCGAAGGCGCACGTCCGCGCACGCTGCCCAACGCCGTCGCACCCGTCCTGGCCGGCGCCGGCGCGGCGGCGCAGCTGGGGGCGTTCTCGTGGTGGCGGACCCTGCTGGCTCTGCTGGTCGCGCTGGCTCTGATCATCGGCGTGAACTACGCCAACGACTACTCCGACGGCGTGCGCGGCACCGACGCCGACCGCGTCGGCCCGCTGCGGCTGGTCGGTTCGGGCGCGGCACTGCCGATCCAGGTGCTGACGGCCGCCGTGGCCTGCCTCGGGGCGGCCGCGGTGTTCGGCCTGGCCCTGGTGATCGCGACGGGGCACTGGCGCCTCCTACTGCTGGGTGGCATGTGCCTGGCCGCGGCGTGGTTCTACACCGGCGGGCGCAGCCCGTACGGCTACAAGGGCTTCGGCGAGGTCACCGTGTTCGTGTTCTTCGGCCTGGCCGCCGTGCTGGGCACCGTGTACGTCCAGGCGTCCACGGTGAGTTGGGAGGCGCTGGGATGCGCGGTCGCGGTGGGGGCGCTGTCGTCGGCGGTGCTGGTGGCCAACAACCTGCGCGACATTCCGACCGACACCGAGTCGGGCAAGCGGACCCTGGCGGTGCTGCTCGGGGACACGCGTTCGCGCTGGCTGTACGTCGCGTTGGCCGCGGTGTCGGTCGTGGTGACGGTGGCTCTCGGGCTGGCGCATCCGCTGGCGTTCATCGCGCTGGCTGCCGTGTTGCTGTTGGTCAACCCGGTCCGGGTGGTCGCTGGTGGCCGCACCGGTCTGGACCTGGTCCCGGTGCTGCGCGATACGGGTCTGGCGATGTTGGCGTGGGCCGTCCTCGCCGGAGGGGCCCTCGCTTTCGCGTGAGCTCGCCGCCTTCGGGGCGGCACGGACCGGCCGGGATCGGTTCGTCCCAGCCGCTCCTCCCTTAGCCACTCCGCGCGCACCCACCCGGCCTCGACGTCGGCCGCCACCCGGTTGTGAATGCGGTATAATAAGCGGCACGGTTGAAAACGCCAGCCGGCTCACTACCCATTGCGGGTGGCCGCTGGCGATCTCGTACTAGATGTTCGGACGGCCCAGTGCTCGAGGGGCCCAGTGCTCGGACGGCCCAGCACTCCGACGGCCCAGTGTTCGAACGTTCCAGTGTTCGAACGGCCCTGTTTTCGGACGACCGGCTCCGCGGCTGCCTGCCAAGGTATCCGAAGGGAGACTTGTTGTCCGTATCCATCTCGGGAGGAAACGCCTCGTTTCCGCAGTCGGCCGGCTCGTCGGTGCCGCCCGCTGTTGACTCCGAACCCCGTGGCCGGGACGTAGTCCGTCTCGAAGGAGAGATCGACCAACTCTCCGTCACGGCAGCTGCCGACACGATCTTCAGCCGTCTCGACGAAGCGGCCGGCCCACTGGTCGTCGACCTGAGCGCCGTCAGCTTCCTGTGCGTCGACGGTCTGCGCATACTCTCGCAGGCCGCCGACCGTGCACCGTTGCTGGGCATCGAATTGCGCGTAGTCTCGGGCGGTGCGCGTGCGGTCGAGCGCGGACTACGCGCTGCGCAGCTCGAGCACCTGCTCGCGGACGACTCGTCCTCCGACAGCACGACCGCACAGAGCAGCAGCAGTACGGCGGTGGCTGGAGGACCACGAGGATGAACGCACCGGACAGCGCGAACGGAGAATCCGCTCCGACGACTGTCGCCGACATGGTCGCGGGACTGGGGACGCTGCCCAGGATCATGCTCAGCACCGACGCGATCGACGAGGTGATCTGGAAGACCGCCACGCTCGCCGTCCGAGCGGCCGACGACGTCGACGCGTGCGGGGTGACGGTCGTGCGCGACGGTGGGCCGATCTCCATACTCCGCGCCGAGGCCGAGTACTCCGATTTGGAGGAGCTGCAGTACTCCGCGGAGGACGGCCCGGCGATGCAGGCGATGCGTGATCGGGAACCCGTCCTCGTCACTGACATGGACAGCGAACACCGCTGGGGTGACTACCCGGGCCGGGCGGCCGCACGGGGCGTCGGATCGTCGATGTCCATCCCGCTGATCGCCGGCGACCAGGTACTCGGCTCGCTCAATTTCTACGCCAAGCGCGACGAGGTGTTCGGCCCGTCGTTCATTCTCGGTCAGCTCGTCGCCGACCTGGCCGCGAGCGCATTGTGGTGCCTGCTCAAGCACGCCGACAAGCAGGAACTGGGTGACCAGCTCGAACAGGTCCTCACCTCTCGTGAAGTCATCGACCAGGCCAAAGGAATCCTCATCGCGCAACAGGGTTGCGATGCCGACGGCGCTTTCAAGCTGCTGCGGCAAGCCAGCCAGAACCGCAACGTCAAACTCCGCGACATTGCCGCCGAGGTCGTCCGCAGCCAGACACAGCAACGCTGATGTGCCCGGCAGCGGCGCCGACGCGGCCGTGTTCGCCGCCCGGCTCCGCGACATGCCGGCGCCAGGCGAGGCCCGGGCCCGGCGTCGCCGCCGGCGTGTGTCGGTTACCGCCGCCGGTCCGCTGACCGGAGCCGACGGCGGTGACCGCTACTTCTCGTCCTGCTCGCGCCGTTCGCGGGTTTCGCTCTCGGCGGCCCGCTGCCGGGCCTGCTCGGCCTCGGCCTCCTTGCGCTCGGCCTCCTGCTGTGCCTGTCCCTTCTCCCGCTGTTGCTGCCCCTCGCGTTCCAGCGAGTCCTGGCCCGCCACGGTGCCCGCCGCTTGCTTGAGGCGGCCCTTCACGGATTCGACGGCACCTTTGATGCCGTCGGCCTGGTCGCGGTCACGGTTCTCCACCATGATCGATACTCCTTTCGTCGGGCCGGACGCCGCTCGACGCCCGGTGGGTCAGCGATCGGCGCTCGCGGCAACAGCCGAGACAGACCTCGACGTGTCGCTGCTCTCTCCGCAGCACCCCGCGCCGCGGAGAGCGGAATTCCACACGGACGTCAACCGGACGTCTGCTCGGGCCGCTGGGGCACGGCCCTAGCCACCTCGTCGCCGTTTCCGTAGTCGCGCTCGGGCAGTGCACGCAATGCCCGCAGGGTCCGTGGATCGGCGTCACGTTCCTGGGCGTAGGCCACGAGGGTTTCCTTGTCGGCCGGAAACTGCACGCCTTGAATGGCCTTGCGTACCCGGCGGTCGTCTGCATCGGTCATCGACCCTCCTCTTGTCGGTGTCGGTGTCGGTGTCGGTTGCGGTGTCGGGCAGTGGGCTGACGTCGCAGTGCTCGACGAATTCCGGACGTACGAATCCCTCCTATCCGCGTAGTGATCCCTTCCACAGCAATGATCCTTTTCGGACTCATCGCGAAACGACACGATCACGGCATTCGAGAAACGCTGGGGTATTCCGTAACCGCAGGGATTCCGTAGTCGCAGGGAGTCCGCAGCCGCTCGGGCCGGCGGCCCGACAGCGTGAACCGCTGCCGTAGTGCGATCGCGTTCCCGTCCACAGCAGACGAGTGTGTGCGCTGTCCGGCGCACCACTGCAGGAAGCTGCTACCCGGAGACCAGGGCTCGGACACGGATAAGAGATCGGACACGGATAAGAGACGAGCGCAGGTACAGTATCGCAATCAGAAAACGCGACCGTACGGCGAACGTCCTCCGTCTTCCGAAAACCTCCGCCAGCTGGCCGCGAAGCATTCAACTGACGCGCCGTTGTCCATAGATTACCACCGGAAATCGGTGGTGCAACCCGCTGCCACGCTCGCACCGCTGTCGATCGCCATGCAGCCGACTCGGCGCAATCCCTGGCACGACTCCGCAGAGGCGTAGCGCTCCAGCTGCCGTCGAAGATCCGGACAGTCCAGTTCGGACGGTGATGCCGACCCGACAGGGACGCCCGCGAACGCCTTCTTGACGAAGGCGACCACATCACCCGGAGACGGAAGCAGTGGGGCGCCGCGATAACTCAAGGCGAGCACTGTGGCCGCACCACCGTATTCGACACCGACTGCCCAACCGTGGCTCGCATTCCACACCAGCGCGGCATCGCGGTCCGGTACCCACGGCAGTCGGTTTTCCAGGGCCACGTAGGCGCGCGCTCCGACATCGAGCTCACACCAGGTCGACTCCGGGCCGAGTCCGAGACCCGCCGCCACCGCGTGGATGTATCTGCGCAATCCCCATTCAGCGCGGGGTTCCATCGACGCGCTCCTCTCCAGCACATCGATGACGGGACCCCGGGAGCTCCACCTGAGCCGAACCGAACGGTATCCCGCATCGATACTGTTCCGATCCAGCTGGTGTTCCACTGGTGGATTCGAGATTACCCGATTCCGCGTATCGCTCCCACGATCCACTCAGCGCGTTGTCGACGTAGCGCGCTCGCTTGTCGGCATCTACCCGTGAATCGATCGGCCGGGTTCGGCGGTTCCGGCGGGCGACGAGGACCGCGACACCACCGGTCATTCCCTGCACGCCGGAGGACCCGTCGCGCCAGAGGCGCGAATGCTTTACGGTCGGAGTTAGATCCCCGCGCGGTCGAAGCGTGCGCCGCGCACCGCGGGACCCGGCACATCCGGCACGTCCGACAAGCCCGGCACATCCGATAAGCCCGGTGCGGTGCGGTCCGCGAGCCCGGCCAGGTCGTGACGCCCGGACGGTGAGCA
This sequence comes from Prauserella sediminis, assembly GCF_014195435.1. NCBI lineage: Bacteria > Bacillati > Actinomycetota > Actinomycetes > Pseudonocardiales > Pseudonocardiaceae > Prauserella > Prauserella sediminis. The sequence goes on from NZ_JACIBS010000001.1 coordinate 1,329,733, forward strand.
CAACTCCCGATGCGCACGGCACTGCCGATGCGCCACTTCCCGCGATGTCCGATCGACGTTTGCATACGCCCTTTCTCGGGTACCAATCGGCCCTGACACGTATGGAGGCTCGCATGAGGTTGGCCGCGCTGCGGCACGTGTACGAACAACCCGGACCGTTCGCCACGGTCTACCTGGAGGGCCGCTCCCCTGCGGAGGACGCCAGAGAGCAGACGCGGCTGCGTTGGCGCGAGTTGCGCGAGCGGCTGCATTCCCAGGGTGCGGCGGAGAGTGCGCTCGAGGCACTCGACGACGCACTGGCGGCCGCGCTCTCCGGGGAAGAACAGGCAAACGGGAGAATACTGGTCGCGAACGAGGACGGCGTCACGTTGCACGCGCGCTGGGACGCGGCACTCGGAACCGGCGACGGCGCCGTCTGGCAACAGCTTCCCGACCTGGGTTCCTACGTGCGCGAGCACGCACGTGCGATTCGGGAACTCGTGGTCACGGCAAGCCAGAAGGGCGCAACGGTGCGCCAATTGGTGATCGCGGAACAGCACGAACCACGTGAAGTACGTGCCGACGACATCGAGGGCAGCGCCTACGAACAAGTGCACAAGCCGCGGGGCCAAGGCGAATCGCACGGCCGGATCCAGCGCCGTGCCGACGAAGCGGCCAGTCAGAACGCGAAGGACGTCGTCGAGCGGCTGCGCAAGATCAGCTCGAACTTCCAACCGCACGCCCTCGTGCTGGCCGGGGAAACCCAGGGCCGCCAGGCAATCCGCGCCGAACTGCCCGACGAACTCGGCGACATTCTGTCCGAAACGGACCGTGGCGGTGACGGCGCCAAGGAGTCCGACAGTGCGCTCACCGACGAACTCCTTGCCATCGCCGAGAGGACGAGCGAACACAACGCCAGTCAGCGCAGCGAGCAATGGCAGGCGGCGTTGGCACACGAGCTCGCCGCACAGGGCGCACAGTCCGTCGCGCGCGCGGCTGAAATGGGCGCGGTCGAGACACTCCTGCTCGAACCCGGCAGGGAGGCCACCCGCGAGGCGTTCCTACTGAAGACCTGCAGCGACACCGACGCAGCCGTCGACCTGGTGGCCACGGGCACCGAGCTCGACGCGGGCGTGGGCGCGATCCTGCGCTACCCCGTCAACTTCTGACAACACCGGCGGCGGCGATGCGAATCGCAGAAAGGAGATAGCAATGCCGACGGCACGAGAAATCATGACCAGCGGCGTCGAATGCGTCGACACGGACCAGACCGCGGCGGACGCCGCGCGGCTGATGGCGCGGCACCGCGTGGGTGCCGTGCCGATCTGCGGTCCGGACAACAAGCTCAAAGGAGTCGTCACGGACCGCGACATCGCCGTCAAGGTGGTCGGCCAAGGCAGGGACGCCGGAACCTTCCCGGCCGGCAACCTCAATCAGGCGGAAGCGGTCACGATCGGCGCCGACGACTCCGCCGACGAAGTGCTGGCGACCATGACCCGGCACCAGGTACGGCGACTCCCGGTGATCGACAACGACCGGCTCGTGGGGATGATCAGCATCGCGGATGTCGCCCGCGCGTTGCCGCAGGACGCCACCGGCGAACTGGTCGCAGCGCTCTCCGCCGAGTGAGCGTTCACGGCTGATCTCGGTCTCACCGCCGCCGAGGCCCCACTCGCGGGCCTCGGCGGCCTACGGGAAGCGGCCCGTGTCCAGGAAGCGATGCAGGGCGGCGAGGTGCGGTTCCAGGTCGAAACCCTGCTCGGCGAGCCAGCCGTCGTCGTAGTAGGTGTTCGCGTAGCGCTCGCCCCCGTCGCAGAGCAGTGTCACCACGCTGCCGCGTTCCCCCGCGGCGAGCATGCGCGCGATGACCGTGAACGCGCCGTGGAGGTTGGTCCCGGTGGAACCGCCCGCCCAGTGCCCGGTGCGTTCCCGCAGGAACCGGATCGCCGCCATCGACGCCGCGTCGGGCACGCGGATCATGTCGTCGATGATCTCCGGCACGAACGACGGCTCCACCCGCGGTCGCCCGATGCCCTCGATGCGGGACGGCATGCCGGTGGCGTAGTCGCGGGCACCGGTCTCCCAGGCTCCGTAGAACGCCGAGTTCTCCGGGTCGACGACCGCGATGCGGGTGTCGTAGCGGCGGTAACGCGCGTAACGGCCGAACGTGGCGCTCGTCCCGCCCGTGCCCGCGCCGACGACGATCCACGCGGGCACCGGGTGCCGCTCCAGCTCCAACTGGGCGAACACGGATTCGGCGATGTTGTTGTTGCCCCGCCAGTCGGTGGCCCGCTCGGCGTAGGTGAACTGGTCCAGGTAGTGCCCGCCGCATTCGGAGGCGAGCCGTTCGGCCTCGCTGTACATCGCGACAGGGACGTCGACGAAGTGACACCGCCCGCCGTAGAACTCGATGAGGTCGATCTTCTCCTGGCTGGTCTTGCGGGGAACGACGGTGACGAAGTCGAGTCCGAGCATGCGCGCGAAGTACGCCTCGGACACGGCGGTGGATCCGCTGGAGGCTTCGATCAGCGTCGTATCCGGGCCGATCTGCCCGTTGACGAGCCCGTACAGCACGAGCGAACGGGCGAGGCGGTGTTTGAGCGAGCCTGTCGGGTGGACGGATTCGTCCTTGAGGTACAGGTCGATGCCCCACTCGGGCGGCAGCGGGAAGACGTGTAGGTGCGTGTCGGCGGAGCGATTGGCGTCGGCCTCGATGATGCGGACCGCCTCGCGCACCCACTCCCGATGCGCCGGTGCCGCGGTCACTCGCGGGTCCTCTCGCCTGCCGGATCCTCGCCTGCCGGACCCTCGTCGGGTCCGTCCTGCTGGGCGCCGTCCTGAGAGGTCTCACCCTGAGAGGCCGCCCTGTCGTGAGAGGCGTCGTCCTGGGAGGCGTCGTTCTCGGAGGCCTCGTTCTCGGAGACGCTGCCCCGCGAAGCGCCGTCCGCTGTGGCCTCACCGGCGGAGCCGGCTGCGTCGGCGTGGTCGGCTGCGTCACCGTTCCCGCCGCGGGCTTCGGCGTCGGCGGCGTCCTCGGTGTCGGCGTCCTCGTCTGCGGTCACGGCGGAGTCGTCGGCCGGTGCCGGTGCGACGCGCTCGCCGCGCAGCTCGGCGCGCAGCCGGGCGCGTTCCCTGGCGCGGTGCTTGTTCCGATCGGCGAGCCCGGCCGTCACGCGGGCGTTCAGGCCACGAAACAGCAGCATGCCGAGCGGCAGGCCGACGACCAGGGCAACGAGTACCGACACCAGCAGCGGCACCCCGACGACGGTGAGCAACGCGGCGATCGCGGCGACGAGCACGAACCGTGCGAGCAGGTACAGCGTCAGGTCGCGGCCCAGCCGTGACGGGGCCGAGGCGGCCGAGGATGCTGGTGCGTTCACGTTTTACGAGGTTACGCCGTCGTCGTCGGCGTCGAGTAAACGGTTGTTGGGCCTGCCCTCGAAGCGGGTGGACAGCACGACGGTGGTGCGGGTCCGCGCGACACCGTCGATCCTGCGGAGCCTGCCGAGGGTGTGTTCCAGCTCGTCGACGGTCTCCACACGCACCTTGACGACGAACGCCTCGTCACCGGCCACGGCGTAGCAGCTCTCCACCTCGGCGAGGCCGACCAGTTCGTCGGCGATCTCGTCGTTGGAGCCGGTGTCGGTGGGCTGGATGCCGACGAGAGCGGTCACGCCGAGTCCGACGGAGCGCGGGTCCACCGTCGCGTGGTAGCCGGTGATGACACCCGCGGCCTCGAGTTTGCCGACCCGCTCGTGCACCGACGACGGCGACAGTCCCACGGCCCTGCCGATGTCGGCGTACGTCGCCCTGCCGTTGTCCCGGAGGGCGGCGATGATCTTGCGGTCGAGACGGTCCACGCGGCCACGTTAAAGCCCACCTCACACGAGGCACCCCTCCGGGTTCGACCCGGCAACACCACGACCTGGGAAAATGTCCGAACCGGCCCGTTTGTCCATTACCTCCTCTTTACTCGGCAAACACCGTTCGAGTACCCGAAGGGCGGAGTGCAACGATTGCGGAACAGTCCTGCATCTGGACAGACATCAACGGTGGTTCAAAGGAGGCGGATTCGTGACCGCAACCACAGGAGGACGGCTGCTCACCCCGGGTGAGGTCGCTGCGTTGTTCCGCGTGGACCCGAAGACGGTGACGCGCTGGGCCACGGCGGGCCGGATCGGTTCCATTCGCACCCCGGGCGGACACCGCAGGTTCCGGGAGGCCGAGGTCAACGAGCTGCTCGCGGAGCTGACCACCGACCCCGACGGACCACAGAACTCCTGAGGTTCTCCTCGCCGGGAACGCGCCCGCCGTGTCCGGACCGCCCGTTGCGGACCGGCTACTGCCGCGGACACGTTAGGCTGGTGGTAGTCAGCCCATGGGAAGGAGCGGGCATGTTGTATTTGCTCGCGGTGGTCGGCGCCATCACGATCTCCGTCGTGGTGTGGCGATTGCTGAGCCAGGAGCGCGTCGGCGCAGGAACCCGGCCGAACCGCGCCAACCCGGTCGCGCCGGACGACGACCCGGAATTCCTGCGAAAGCTCGGCGAACAGAAGCCGAAACGCCCCGACCCCCAGCGCCCCGACGAGGACGACACCAAGTAGCTGCAAGCGCGTCGGCCGCGGTCACTGTTCATTCGGACAGGGCCGCGGCCGACGTCGTTGTCGGCATCCGGCACCGCGGGAGGCCGCGGTCTTCACCGCGCCACGGGTGCCGCCACCCCGCGCGGCGCTGACGGCTCAGTGGGCCATGCGGTCCATGGTGAACCCGTCAGCGACGGTGGCCGCCAGTTCCAGCAGCGCCGTACGGGTGGCCTTGTCCAGTCGCTCCAGATCGATCTCGGCGCCCTCTTCGAGGTGCGGGTCGAACGGCACCTTGACCACCCCGCGCGTGCGGGCCGAGAAGTGCGCCGTGAGCTTGTCGAGATCGACCGATCCGGACTTCGGGCGCACCGAGTTGATCACCGTGATCGAGCGCTGCACCAGCTCGCCGTAGCCGTGCGCGTCGAGCCAGTCGAGCGTCGCGGACGCACTGCGGGCACCGTCCACCGAACCCGACGACACGATCACCAGCGAATCGGCGAGGTCGAGCACACCCTTCATCGCCGAGTGCATCAGTCCGGTGCCGCAGTCGGTGAGCACGATGTTGTAGAAGTGCTCGAGCAGGTCGACGGCCCTGCGGTAGTCGTTCTCGGAGAATGCCTCCGACACGGCCGGATCCTGCTCACTGGCGAGGATCTCGAGCCTGCTGCCGCCCTGTGAGGTGTACGCCCGCACGTCGCTGTACCGCGTGATGCGGTCGGCGTCCCGCAGCAGATGACGCACGGTCGCGGTCGTCTCGATCGGGATCTTCTGCGACAGGGTGCCGCGGTCGGGGTTGGCATCCACTGCGATCACCCGGTCGCCGCGCAACGACGCGAACGTCGATCCGAGTGTCGTCGTGGTCGTCGTCTTGCCGACACCGCCCTTGAGGCTGAGGATGCCGATCTTGTAGCAGCCGCGCAGCGGCTGCTGGACCCGCGCGGTCAGATCCCGCTCGGCACGGTCCGCCGGGCCTTCGCCCGGGTTGACGAGCTTGCCCGTGCCGACGTACAGCGCCTTGCGCCAGCCGGACCGCGGCGGCCGCTTGGTCTGCCTGACCAGGCTGTTGCCCGCCAGGTCGGCGGGACCGCCCTGTGCGGAACGCTGCGGCTGCGGCAACGGCGGCAGCCCCTGCTCCCCCGGCTGCCCCTGTGGCACGGCCTGCGGGTGCTGCCCTTGCTGTGCCTGCTGCCCTTGCTGTGCCTGCTGCGGGTGCTGGGCTTGCATCGGCTGCTGCGGCGGGGCCTGCTGGGGCTGGCCCTGTTGCGGCTGCACCGGCCTGCCGAACTGGCCCTGCTGTCCTTCGAAGTACCGCTGCGCGTAGGACTCCCGCGGCGCCTCCGGCGGCTGCGCGTACTGCGGCGGCTCGTACTGCGGCTGCTCCGGTTGCGCATGCTCGGGGCGAGCATGGTCGTAGTGCGGCTGCCCCTGAACCGCCTGCTGCGGTGCCTGCGGAGCCTGCTGTGGCGGGCGGCCGTGCGGCGCGTCGTGCTGGGCGAACTGGGAGTATTGCGCGTACTGGTGATACGCCGCTGCGTGCGCCTGCTGACCGTCACCGGCGGTCTGGTCCGGGGTCAGCGGCGGCAGGTTCGGATCGTACGGCTGCTGGGCCGGGTAGTGCACCGCGGGCTGGGCCTCCTCGGCCGACGGCATCTGACCGCCCTGCGGAGCCTGCGCCTGCTGACCCGGCGGCGGGCTGACGCGCTGCGTCACCTCGGGGCTGTCCGGCGCACTCATCGGATCCATGGGCGCCGGATCCATGGACGCCGGATCCATTGGCGCCGCGGTGGAATCGGTGGCATCACCCGCCACATCCGCGGCGTCGCGGATGTGGTGCGCCCCATGAGGCTTCTGCGGTTCCTGCCCGTTGGGGTCGTTCGCTGCGGTCACCGCTTCAATCCTTCGCATGGTCGTCGTACCAGGTGCGACGCTACCCGGCACTCGACGGTTCCGTCAGCCAACTCCCGCGTACGAGTGGAGCCCGGTGGTCACGAGATTGACGAAGAACAGGTTGAAAACCGTCACTGCGAAACCGATCACATTGATGACCGCGGCACGGTTCCCACGCCAGCCGGCCGTCGCGCGGGAATGCAGATAGGCGGCGTAGACGATCCATGCGATGAACGCGACCGTCTCCTTCGGATCCCAGCCCCAGAACCGGCCCCACGCCGCTTCGGCCCAGACCGCGCCGCACAGCACGCCGAAGGTGAAGATCGGGAACGCGAACACCGTCGTCCGGTACGCGATGCGGTCGAGCACGTCCTTGGCGGGCAGTTTCGCCGCGAACTTCGCGAACTTTTCCGGGTTGCTCTCGTTCCGCGCCTTGACCAGGTAGAAGATGCTCGCGACGCCGGGCACGAGGAACACGCCCGAGGACGCCGCGGCGGCCGCCACGTGGATGATCAGCCAGTACGACTGGAGCGCGGGCTGCAGCGGCGCGGCGACGGCGTAGAGCCACGTGCCGCCGATGAACATCAGGATCACGTTCGGCAGCAGAACGAACATCGACAGGTGCCGCACCGGGTGCTTACGCAGCAGCACCAGCCACGCCGCGACGGCGACGAAGCACGTGATCATCACGTACTCGTACATGTTGCCCCAGGGCACACGGTTCGTCGCGAGCCCGCGAAGCACGAGCGCCGAGGCGTGCAGCAGCAGCCCCAGCACGGTGAGCGCGACGCCCATGCGGCCGAACCGCTCCGCCCGCGTCGGTGCCGCGCCCGTGTTGTCGGTTCCGGAGGTCGTGTTGTCGCTTCCGGAAGCCGTGTAGCTGTTCCCGGCACCGGCGCCGACGAGTTCACGGCTGCGCGTGCGCTCGGCGGCCTGCTTGCCGCGTCGGCCGAAGGACTGCTCGACGAGGAAGAACACCATCGCCAGGATGTAGATGACGACGGATGTGGTGTACGACCAGTCGCTGTACTGCGACAACGTCTCGTTTACCGGCATCTCCAGGCCCTTCTACTTCCGGCCGAGGAGTTCTGCCGCGATGCGCGTGAACTCCTCGCCGTACCCGGCTTGATCGGTGCGGGCGAGCCCGCCCACTTCTACTACGGTACGTCGTTCATTAGTGCCGGTCCCACCCGCCGCTGCGTCGTCGGCCTCGGTACCGGCCGCGGTGTCACCAGCGGCGTCCTCCACCGCGGTGTCACCAGCGGTGTCCGCCACGGCGGTGTCATCCGCGGGGACTCCGCGTGCCTGCGTGCCGGCCGGGTCGTCGTCACCGCCCACGGGAGTGGCGCGCACCCACAGCCTGCGCCGCTTGATGAACAGCGACGCCCCGAGCCCGGCGAACATCACCACCGCCGACGCCAGCACCCAGTTCTGCAACGGGTCGTGCGAAACCTGCAGCGACACGAACCGCTCGACGCCGTCGAACCGCACCGTCGTGCCGTCGTCGAGGGCGAGCGACTGGCCGACCTCGAGGTTCTCGCGTGCGACGCGTTCAAGCCTGCCCGCGTCCACCATCGACTGGTCGACCTCGAAGATCGACTGCCCACGTCCCGAATCGACGCCCAGGTCGCCCCGCATGATGTCCACCGCGACCGTCGGGTCCGTCAGTTGTGGCCCCGCCGACGAGAGGATCTTGCCGTGCATCGACGGTGTCGGCGCGAACAGGCCCGTCACCGCGAGCTGCCGTTCCCGGCGTTCGGCCGGGTCCGTGATGCCCGGCTCCTCGAACTTCGTCGCACCCTCGGACAGGAGCGTGGTCTCGTCGACCGGCCGCCACTGGATGGTCTGCGTCCGGCTCTGCCCGTCGGGGAACGTCACCGTGAACGTCGGCGCATAGCCGTGGCCGAGGAGGTACAACCGGTCGCCCGCGGTGCGCAGCGGCTCGTTGACGGCCAGGTCGTACGGCTGCCAGTCACCCTCGGCGAGATCGTCGCCCGACTGGAAGTCGATGCCGGCGTTGTAGGCCACGGGCTGACCACGCTCGAACTCGGCGTGGAAGTCGTTGACCCGCACGCAGAACGGGTTCAGCTGGGTGCCGTCGACCTGCAGCCCCGGTTCGAACGAGTCGAAGTTGTAGATACCGGCGTTGCAGAACTCCGAACCGTCGGCCAGGACGATGACCTGGCCCTCGTACGAGTACAGCGCCCCGCCCGCGAACGAGATGATCACGCCGAGCATGCCGAAGTGGAACAGCAGGTTGCCGGTTTCGCGCAGGTAGCCGCGTTCTGCGCTGATGCTGCGGGCGCCGCCCGCCTCCTCGCGTTCGGTCAGCCGCCACCCGCGCAGGCGCTTGCGCGCGGCGGCCATCACGGCGTCGACGTCGTCGGTGGTCTCGGCGCGGTCGTGGTGCGGCAGCCTGCGCAGGTTGCGCGGCGTCAGCACCGGCTTGGAGCGCATGCTGCGGATGTAGTCCGACGTCCGGGGCACGAGACACCCGATGATCGACACCATCAGCAGCAGGTAGATCGCCGAGAACCAGACACTGGAGTAGACGTCGAACATCTGCAGGCCGTCGAGCAGACTGCCCCACCAGCCGTGCTCGGCGAGGTAGCCGTTGACGTTGCGCTCGTTGACCGACCGCTGCGGCAGCAGCGCACCCGGCAGCGCGGCGACGGCCAGCAGGAACAGCAGGATCAGCGCGGTGCGCATCGACGTCAGGCCGCGCCAGGTGTTGCGGACGAACGCCCACGCCTTGCGCAGCGGTGTCGCGCGGTAGGAGGGCGTGGGGTCGTCGGCCTTGTCGGTCCGCTGGGGCGGCGCTGGGGTCACAGGGGCAACCTCGTGTCGGTGATGAAGGCGTCCCGCAGCCACGACGTGAGCTCCATCCACAGCCCCGTGACCAGCATGATCCCCACGACGAGCAGCAGGGCGCCGCCGAACAGCTGCACGCGCCTGCCGTTGCGGCGCAGCCACGCCGTCGCGGAGACGGCCCACTTCGTGCCCGCGGAGATGAGCAGGAACGGCAGGCCGAGGCCGATGCAGTACACGAGCACCAGCACGAAGCCGCGCGCGCCGGTGCTGCCGCTGGCCGCGGAGATCGCGAGCACTCCCGACAGCGTCGGCCCGATGCACGGGGTCCAGCCGAGGCCGAACACGGCGCCCAGCACAGGCGCGCCCCACAGGCCCGCGCGCGGGACGTGGTGCGAACGCACCTCCCGCTGCAGTCCGGGCACCAAGCCGAGGAACACGAACGCCATGAAGATCGTGATCACACCGCCGACGCGCTGCAGCGTCTCGGCGTTCACGAGGAGCGCGTCGGCGAGCCAGACGAGGCCGCCGACACCGGCGGTGAACACCACGGTGAAGCCGAGCACGAACAAGGCGGTCGCCCCGACGACGGGACGTTTGCCGCGTTTCGGTGTGTCGGCGGCTTCCTCGGCGTCGACGGCAGGGGCGTCGGAGCCGACCAGTGCGGCGAGGTAGGCGAGGTAGCCCGGGACGAGCGGCACCACGCACGGTGAGGCGAACGAGATCGTGCCCGCGAGCAGGGCCACGGCTGCGGCCAGCAGCAGCGGCCCTGACATCGCCAGCTCGGTCGCGTTCACGACACCCAGACTAGGGAATGGGGTCGGTGTTAAATCGCCGCCCCCTGTCTCCACCTGCGAGAATGCGGCGCCCGTCACTATCGCCGACCCGGGGCCACGCGATCCGGCCCCCACCGGGATCAGCGAACGGTGGACGCACCGCACCGTGGGAGCACGGTCGCCCGCCGTTGGCGGGCGGTGGCCGGAAAGCCGGGCGGGCACAACATGGCCCCCGGAATCGACAACGCGGTCCCCGGAATCCGCAACACGGCCCCTGTAACCGGCAACACGGTCCCCGGAGTCCGCAACACGGCGGCTGCCTACGAGCCGCGTTCCTCCGCCAGGTCGCGGACGACAGGGAGGATGTCGTCGGCGAGCAGGTCGCGCAGGTAGACCGCGGCGACGCGACCCTGCCTGTCGACGATGATCGTCGACGGGACGACGTTGCGCGGATATCCCGTCAGCCCGATCAGCGACCGCCCGGACGGGTCGTAGATCGACGGGTACGTCAGGCCTCGGTTACGCATGAAGTCCTGCGGCGCCGACCGGTCGAAGTCGCGCACGTCGATGCCGAGCACCCGCACGCCGTCGTCCTTGGTCTGTTCGTACACCTTCTGCAGTTCCGGCGCCTCGGTGCGGCACGGCCCGCACCACTGACCCCAGATGTTGATGACGAGCACCTTGCCGTGGAAGTCCTCGCTGGAGATCCGCTTGCTCTCGTCGAACAGATCCTCGCCGCTGATCTCCGGCATCTCCTGCCGGTCGGCGCCGGTGTAGGTGATGTCGGTCTTGCCGCCGGGGGCGACGAAGTTGAACGAGGCCGTGTCTGCTGCGGCACCGTCGCCCGTGCTGCAGCCGGTGAGGGCAAGGCCGCCGACCAGCACCGCGGCCGCCAGCCGCGTGCCGAGCGACCTGCGGTTGCTGCCGCCGCGCCCGCTCATGCGCCGGTCACCGTCGGGTCCGTCGCGCCTGCGGGTTCGCTGTAGACGATGTCCACGAGCTCCTCCTCACGGAACACGAGACTGGTCAGTGACGCCAGCGAGCACTGCCGGGCCCGCGGGTCGTGCCAGAGCCGTTTGCCTTCGAGGAACCGGCGCACGGTCCAGATCGGCAGCTGGTGCGACACGCACAGCACCTCGCCGCCCTCGGCTGCGGCCCGCGCCCGGTAGACGGCACCGAGCATGCGGCGCGCGATGTCGACGTACGGCTCACCCCACGACGGCACCACGGGATTGCGCAGCTTCGGCCAGTGCTTCGGGCTGCGCAACGCCCCGTCGCCCACGCTGACCCGCATGCCTTCGAACACGTTGTCCGCCTCGATGAGGCGTTCGTCGGTGACGACGTCGAGCCGGTGGCCGCCCGCGATCGGTGCGGCCGTCTCCTGCGCGCGCTGCAGCGGCGAGGCCACGACCCGCACCAGGTTGTGGGGCTTCAGCGCCTGCGCGACGGTCACCGCCTGCTGCCTGCCCCGCTCGGACAGCCCGTAACCGGACAACCTGCCGTAGAGGATGCCCTCGGGGTTGTGAACCTCACCGTGCCGCAGCAGGTGGACGACCGTGCTGGTCATACCCGCTCCGGCGGGGTCGCCGATGCGGCGGCGCGGGCCGCTGCGGGTGCGGCCGCCTCGATGACCTCGAAGGCCGCGTCGTCCATCGCGGAGTTGACGAACCAGGCCTCGAACGCGCTCGGCGGGCCGTAGACCCCCGCCTCGAGGAAGGCGTGGAACATCGGGCCGTAGCGCCACGTCTCGGTGGCGGCGACCTCGTCGAAGTTCGTCGGCTGCCGGTCGCCGAAGAAGACGGTCACGAGGTTGCCCGCCTGCGACACGGTGTGCGTGACGCCCTCGGCCGACAGGGCGTCGCCGAGGATCGAGGCGACCCGCCCCGCGTTGGTGTCGAGCTTCTCGTAGACGGACGCGTCGGCGTGCTGCAGCGTCGTCAGGCCCGCGGCCACCGCCACGGGGTTACCGGCGAGCGTGCCCGCCTGGTAGACGGGCCCGAGCGGCGCGAGCTTGGCCATCACGTCGGCGCGGCCACCGAACGCCGCCGCGGGGAGCCCACCTGACATGACCTTGCCGAACGTGTAGAGGTCGCCCGCGACGCCGTCGAGGCCGTACCAGCCCGCCGACGACACGCGGAAGCCCGTCATGACCTCGTCGATGATCAGCAGCGCGCCCTCCTCGTGGGCGATGTCGCGCAGCGCGGCGTTGAACCCTTCGACGGGCGGGACGGCACCCATGTTGCCCGCGGCGGCCTCGGTAATGACCGCGGCGATGTCGCCGGGATTCTCGGCGAACACCTTCCGCACGGCGTCGAGGTCGTTGTACGGCACGACGATCGTGTCGGCGGCCTGCGCACCGGTGACACCCGGCGACGTCGGCAGGCCCAGCGTGGCCACACCCGAGCCCGCCTGAGCGAGCAGCGCGTCGACGTGGCCGTGGTAGCAGCCCGCGAACTTGACGATCTTCGCGCGCCCGGTGAACGCGCGGGCCAGGCGGATCGAGCTCATCGTGGCCTCGGTGCCCGAGTTGACAAGGCGCACCTGCTCGACCGGCTCGACGCGGCGGATGATCTCTTCGGCGAGCTCGACCTCACCGGTGGTGGGCGTGCCGAACGACAGGCCGTGCGACGCGGCCTCGCGCACCGCCTCGACCACGGCGGGATGGGCGTGCCCGAGGATCATCGGCCCCCACGAGGACACGAGATCGACGTAGCGGTTGTCGTCGGCGTCCCACAGGTAGGGACCGTCGGCCTTCACCACGAATCGCGGGTCACCGCCGACGGATGCGAACGCGCGCACCGGGGAGTTGACGCCACCGGGGGTCGCCGCGGCGGCCCGCCGGAACCAGGACTGGGACTTCTCGACCGTGCTCTTGCCACCTGTCACGTCCGCCAGTCTCGCAAAACGGCCGCGGCCTGCGACGACTGCCTCCGGCGGGAGTGACCGCGGGCATGCTCCCGAGCGACCGGGCGGCTCGGTGTGCCTGCCGGTGGGACTCGGGCTTGGACCGCGGACGGGCTCCCGAACGGGCGCGTGTGGTGTTCAGTCTCGTGCGCGGGCCGCGCGCCCGGCACCGCCGCTTTCCGCACCGTCGCGGTCCCCTTCGGGACGGTCCGGGTCGGGAACGTCCGCATCGGGGTCCGGCTGCTTACGCTTCTTCGGCTTCTTGCCCTTGGCCGCGACGCCGAGCATCACCTGGCGGACGGCGTCGATCACCAGCACGGCCGCCAGCGCTCCGAGCGCGACGGCCAGCGCGATCCGGTCACCCTCGTAGACGCGTGAGGTCAGCGCACTGCCGTCGTCGAGGCGGACGGTGACCTCGCGGATCGCCGACCCCCACAGCGGGAAGGCACCCCACACGGCCACCGCGGCCACGACGAGTTCGACGACGGCGACGACGATCCGCCACGGCTGGTGCAGCCTGCCGCGGCCCGCTCCGGCCCTACGGCGGCCCCGTGGCCGGGGCGCGCGCGGCGCCGCGGACGCGGCCGGCCCGGCCGGCGCGGCGGAGTCGGTGGCGGTGCGATCCGCGGATTCAGTCACGGCGTGAGTTTCGCATGGCCGTCCGCAACGCTGCCGTGAACGTCTCCGAGTCCTGCGACCACGCCTGCACGTGCTTGCGGCCCACCAGCTTGAGTCCGACGGCCTCGTACCGGCGAGGCACGGTCTGGCCACCGCCGAGCACGCGGGTGCCCAGCTTGGGCTCGCGGGTGAGCACCGAGGCGATGTCCGCGATCGGCAGTGTCTCGGTGCCCTGCACCAACTCGGTGTCGGTGACCCGGACGCGCAGGAACTTGCGGCGAGCGAACACCCAGAGGCCGTTCAGCCACAGCAGACCGACGCCGGTGATGATCCACATCAACCAGTGCGGCGGCTGGCCGAGGATCAGCTCCGTGACGAACCCCAGCGCGGCCAACGCCGGACCGAGCCCGAGCCGCCACAGCGTCGCGCCCGGTTCTTGGTAGTGAACCGTGACCTCGTCAGGGACTGCAGCTGTGCCCTCGTCCTCGGCGCGTGTGTCCTCGGCGGCCGTGCCCTCGGCTACCGAGGACACGGTGTCGGAGTCATCGGTGCCCGAGTCATCGGTGTCGGAGTCCTCGGTGTCGGCGGTGTCGGCGGTGTCGGCGGTGTCGGCGGTGTCGGCGGACTCGTTGTCCCCGGCGCGTGTCCCCTTGGCGGCCGTGTCCTCGGCGCGTGTGTCCTCGGCGTCGTTGCCGGTCACGGGTTCTTGACCACCCTCGGGAAGTACGGGTCGACGCTGGGTAGGTACATCAGCGATGTGCCGCCGAGTGCGAGCAGCACCGCGCCGATCACCGTGTAACCACCACCGAGCAGCGAGAACAGCGCGATCACGACGACGAGCACGGTCACGACGGTGCGCGCGGAACGGGTGCCCTGCCGCGCCTTCCAGGCGAACAGCACGATCAGGCCGCCGACCGCGGCCGCCCCGACGACGAGTGCCCACAGCATCGATTCGACACCCGCAGCGATCTGGGCATTGGTGACGTTCTCGTCGGTGTTCTGCGAGATCAGTTCCTCGGTGAGCGCGTCCTTGTCGAGCAGCTGCAGCACGAAGGCCAGGACCAGCACCACCGCCGCGGCCACGATCAGGCCGAACCCGACGTTGACGGGCTTCGGCGGCTCGGGCAGCTCCCGGTCGGGATCGCCGGGCAGGTGCGGCGAGGGCGGCAGACCGCGTGCCCGCCGTTGGTCGTCGCTTTCGTCGGCTTCGCTCATGCCCCCAAAGAGTAGGGGCCGCGGAGCGGCGCACTGGGGGGCGGTGGCCGGGCGACGGGCGGGCGACTGCGGCGACTGCGGCGACTGCGGCGACTGCGGCGACTGCGGCGACTGCGGCGACAATACAGTTGAATGGGATACTGGTCAGCCGTATTGTCGACATGTGGTTCAAGCCGATGAAGCGGTGGACAGACCGCCGGGCGACCTGACGGCGCGCGCCAGGATCCGCGACGCGGCGCTGACCCAGTTCGCCGAACGCGGTGTCGCGGGCGCGACCATGCGGGGCATCGCCGAGGCGGCCGGCGTCTCACCGGGCCTGGTGCAGCACCACTTCGGGTCGAAGGAGGCCCTGCGGCGCGCGTGTGACGACGCCGTGGTCGACGCGTTGGGGCACCGGTTGGCGGCCGCCGCCACGGCCGGTTCGCTGGTGGAGTCGGGCCTGCTCGCCGAACTCCTCGCCACGAGCGGCCCGCTGTTGCGGTACTTCGCCCGCGCCACGGTGGACGGGTCACCTGCGGCCGACACTGTCTTCGACCGCCTCGCGGCGGGTACCGCGGAGTTCCTCAGCACCACGTGGCCGGACCGGTTCCCGCCGGATTCGGCGGCGGCGAACAGTGCCGCGGCGGTGATGACGGCGATGCACGCCGGCACGGTCGTCCTGCACCGGCACATCGGGCGCCACCTCGGCGTCGATCCGCTCGACCGTGCTCACCCGCATCGGATCGGCGCGGCGATGTTCGACGTCTACGCCGCCATGGCCGACTTCGCGGCCTCGCCGGCCGGGGAGCGGATCCGCGCATCCACCGCCGAGTACCGCACCGACGACCGGGGAGGCGAGCCGTGACCCTCGTGTCCATCGACCACCTCACGCCGATGCAGAAGACACTGCTCATCACGCTGAAAGGACGGGCGGTCGACAGCCAGGGCGCCAATCCTCTCCTGGGCGACGCGCTCGCCACCGACGTGCTCGGCCGGCTGGATTACGACACCGGCTCGGTGAAACTGATGGCGGGCGTGCCGGAAGCGGTCGCCATCCGCAGCGCGATGCTCGACCGCGCGGTCGCCGGGTTCGTCCGCACCCATCCGGACGCCGTCGTCGTCGAGCTCGGCAGCGGACTGGAGACGCGCCGGTTCCGCGTCGACCCGCCGCAGACCGTCGACTGGTACGACATCGACTTTCCCGAGGTCATCGAGCTGCGGGAACGGCTGCTTCCGGACCGGGACGACGCGCACGGCGTCGGCGTTTCACTGCTCGACACGCGCTGGACCGACGGGATTCCGCGGGACCGGCCGACGATCGTCGTCGCCGACGGGGTCGTCGGATTCCTCACCGAGGAGCAGAACCGGCGGCTGCTGCCGCACATCACCGATCACTTCGCGAGCGGCGAACTGGTCTTCAACGCCTACAGCAGGCTGGCCGCCCGGATGGCGGGCCGATACCTGCGGACGGTCGGCATGCCGCCGGACTACCGCACGTTCGGTATCGGCGATCCGCAGGACGTCGTGGCCCTCGCGCCGGAGTTGACCTTCGTGGAGGAGCAGTGGGGCGATGCCGCACCGGAGCGGGAGCGCCTGCCGCTGGCGTACCGGCTCATGGCGCGGACGTTCGCCCGCTGGCCCGCGCAGGCCCGCCGCGGCGCCTGGATCGTCCGCTACCGCTTCTGATCACGTCGCACCCCCGCAACACCGCTGGCGCCCCCAAGGTGCCCTTGGGGCAGCCGCCAGGACCGCGAATGTTGCAGCTCCGCACCGGTGCGGTGGTTCAGTCGAGCCAGGTGGCGGCTTCCGCTGCCCAGTACGTGAGGATCATGTCGGAGCCTGCGCGGCGAATCGAGGTGAGCACCTCCAGGATCGTGCGCTCGCGATCGACCCAGCCGCTGGCGGCCGCGCCTTCGATCATCGAGTACTCGCCCGAGATGTTGTACGCCGCGACCGGGACCGACGAGATCTCCGACGCCGCCCTGATGACGTCCAAATAGGACAGCGCAGGCTTGACCATGATCGCGTCGGCGCCCTCGGCGAGGTCGAGTTCGATCTCGCGGCTCGCCTCGCGGATGTTGGCCGGGTCCTGCTGGTACGCGTTGCGGTCGCCCTGCAGCTGGGAGTCGACGGCCTCGCGGAACGGCCCGTAGAACGCGCTCGCGTACTTGGCCGAGTAGGCCAGGATGCTCACGTCGCCGAATCCGCCGTCGTCGAGCGCACGGCGGATCGCGCCGACCTGTCCGTCCATCATGCCGCTCGGCCCGAGCCAGTGCGCACCCGCGCGCGCCTGGGCCAGCGCCATCTCGGCGTACCGTTCGAGCGTCGCGTCGTTGTCGACCCGGCCGGCGTCGTCGAGCACGCCGCAGTGGCCGTGGTCGGTGAACTCGTCGAGGCACGTGTCGGCCATGAGGACCGTGTCGTCGCCGAGATCGGACCGCAGGTCGCGCAGCGCGACGTTGAGGATGCCGTCGTCGTCGGTCCCACCCGAACCGACGGCGTCGCGTGTGGACGGAACGCCGAACAGCATCAGCCCGCCGACACCCGCCTCGACGGCCGTCGCCGCCGCGGCACGCAACGAGTCCCTCGTGTGCTGCACGACGCCGGGCATACTGGAGATCGGCTTCGGCGCACCCGCGGCGTCGGCCTCCTCCGAGACGAACATGGGCAGGATCAGCTGACGCGGGCGGATCGTCGTCTCGCCGACGAGCCGGCGCACGGCCGGCGTGGTCCGCAGCCTGCGTGGACGATGCTCGGGAAACACATCGACACCGTACTCCCGCGCGTGCGCCTACCCTGACGGCGGCAAGATCCCCGGCCCGCCGGCCCGGCGGGACCGACACCGCCCCAGCGGAAGGACATCGTCATGAGCCCGGACGTGCTGAGCCTGACCCGAGAACTCGTCGCCGTCGACACCATCGATCACGACGAGAGCCGCACCCTCGCCGTGGTGGCGCCGCACCTGGAGGAGGCGGGCTTCGACGTCCGGACCGTCGAGCACGAACCGGGCCGCGGCACGCTGATCGCCGAGTGGCACACCGATGCGCAGACACCGCCGCTGTGCCTGTCCGGGCACGTCGACACGGTGCCGCTGGGCAGCGCCGAGTGGTCCCACGACCCGTTCCGCGCCGAGCCCGACGGCGACCGGCTGTACGGCCGCGGCACGACGGACATGAAGGGTGGGGTGGCCGCGATCGTGTGCGCGGCGATCGGTGTCGCGACGTCGACTCGCGCGCCGCGGGCTGGGCTGCGCCTCGTGCTCACAGCCGCTGAGGAGACCGGCTCGCACGGCGCGCGGGGCGCCCTCGACGTGCTGCGCGGCAAGCCGTCGGGTCCGCTGCTGATCGCCGAACCCACGGCGGGCGCCGTCTTCCACGGGCACAAGGGCGCGCTGTGGTTGTCCGCGCGGGCCGAGGGCGTGACGGCCCACGGGTCGATGCCGCACCTGGGCGACAACGCCGTCTACAAGCTGGCCCGTGCGGTGGGAACGTTCGAACGGTTCGCCTTCACCGAGCAGGCGCATCCGGCGATGGGCGCGCCGACGCTGAACGTCGGCACCTTCCACGGCGGGCTGAACACGAACTCCGTGCCGGACTCGGCGGTCGCGACGGTCGACATCCGCACCGTGCCCGGCCAGGACCACGCCGCGATCACCGACCGCTTGCAGGCCCGTGTCGGCGACGACGCGGCACTCGAGGCGCTCATCGACCTGCCCGCCGTGTGGACGGACCCTGCCGACGGCTGGGCCGCGTCCGTCGCCGCGATCGCCGCCGACGTCACCGGCCGGCCTCAGGGCAGCGAGCCGCGGGCGGCGACGTACTTCACGGACGCGTCGGTGCTGGCGCCGGCGCTGGGCGGCGTGCCGACCGTCGTCTGCGGCCCGGGCGAACCCGAGCTGGCGCACGTCACCGACGAGTGGGTGTCGATCGCCAAACTCCGCGAGTCGGAGGAGACCATCCGCCGGGTCGCCGCCCGGTGGTGCGAAGCATGAGCACCGCCTGATCGCGTGTCCTGCACTCAGCACCGCGTGTCCTGCGCCCAGCACCGCGTGTCCTGCACTCCGGCACGCGTGTCCTGCACTCCGACACCGCAACACGGGCCCCGGAAACCGCAACACGGGCCTGGACAGCGAAACGCCCCGCCGCACGGGGTGTGCGGCGGGGCGTTTCGGCGAGACTCAGGAGCGGCGCGTGCGCTTGGCCTTCTTCGGCGGCGGCAGGGCGCCCTCGGCGCGCAGCTTCGCCGCGTGGGCGGCGAGGGCGTCGACGAGCACCACGGCGTTCGGCGTCTCCGGCTGCACGTCGACGCGCAACCCGAACTCCGTCGCCGTCTCGGCCGTCTTGGGGCCGATGCACGCCACGAGCGTGCGGGCGTGCGGCTTGCCCGCGATGCCGACCAGGTTCCGCACGGTGGACGACGAGGTGAAGCACACGGCGTCGAACCCGCCCGTCTTGATCATCTCGCGGGTCTCGGCGGGCGGCGGCGCGGCACGCACGGTGCGGTAGGCCGTCACGTCGTCGACCTCCCAGCCCGCGTCGGTCAGCCCGGCCGACAGCGTCTCGGTGGCGATGTCGGCGCGCGGCAGCAGCACGCGGTTCACCGGGTCGAGCACGTCGTCGTAGGGCGGGAACTCCTTGAGCAGGCCTTCGCTCGACTGCTCGCCCTCGGGCACGAGCTCCGGCTGGATGCCGAACGAGCGCACCTTCTCGGCCGTCGCCTCGCCGACGCAGGCGATCTTCACGCCGGCGAACGCGCGGGCGTCGAGGCCGAACTCGGTGAACTTCTCCAGCACAGCCTTCACCGCGTTGGCCGAGGTGAACACGATCCACTGGAACCGCCCGTCGACCAGGCCCTTCACCGCACGCTCCATCTGCGCGGGGCTGCGGGGCGGCTCGACGGAGATCGTCGGCACCTCGTGCGAGGTGGCGCCGTGGCTGCGGAGCCGCTCGGCCATGTCGCCGGCCTGGTCCTTCGTGCGCGGCACGAGGACCTTCCAGCCGTACAGGGCGCGGGACTCCCACCACGACAGCTGCTTGCGGTCCGCCACGATCGATCCGACGGTGACGATCAGCGAACCCGCCAGCTCACCTGCGTCGGCGCCGAGCGAGGCGAGGGTCGTCTCGGTCGTCCGCTGCGTGTTGATGGTGCCGTTCGACGTGACGGCCACGGGCGTGTCGGCGGGCACACCGTTGTCGACGAGCTGCGAGGCGGCCTCGGCGAGGTGGCTCGACGTGCCGTGCAGCACGATCGGGCCCTGCGCCTGCGCGACGCCCTTCCAGTCGACGTCGCGGGTGAGGTCGACCTCGGTGTGCGTGCCGCCGAGCGGCAGGCCCGCGTACGCCGGGACCGCGGTGCTCGGCGCGACACCCGGCACGATGTCGAACACGACCTCGGTCTTCGACACGGCCTGCACCTCGGCCACGACCGCGGGCTGCGTCAGCGGGTCACCCGCGACGAGACGCAGCACGACGCGGCCCGACTCGGCCTCGGTGGCCAGGTCCTTGGCGACGTCCCCCGGCTCGCCGACGGCGGGACGCGCCTCGGCCTCCTCGCGGGCGTAGGCGAGCGCGCCCGCCGGCACGTCCGGGTCGGTGACGACGACGTCGGCCTTGGCCAGCAGCTCCTGGGCGCGGACCGTGAGCAGTCCCGCGTCACCGGGGCCCGAGCCCACGAAGGCGACGCGCCCCGTGGTCTTGCTTGGGGGGGTCATGTGCTTCGTCTCTCCTCATGCAGCGGCCGCACCGAGGCCGGCGGCCGAACTCGTACTTGTCCTTCTGCGGTTCTCTGACGTTCCCGACGCGAATGTCACGTCCGTTACGTGTTGCCTGCGTGCTCCGGCTGCGGCGCCTGCACAGCGCAGGCGCCGGCCACGCACCCGACGCCCACCGGGTTCCCGCCGCGGCGGAAGCGAACGCGCCGACTCAGGACGAGAGCGCGCCTGCGCCCAGGTCGAGCAGCTCGGCGGCGACCGCGCGGCCCAGTTCGTCGGCGTCCTTCGTCTCGGCGATCGCCGAGGCCTTCAGGATGTTCACGGAGTCACCGTCGACCCCGGTGGCGGCGATCCCGCGCAACGAGAGACGGTCGACGACCTGTCCCTCGCTGTCGAGGTCCTCCACGACATCGGCGAGCGCTCCCACGGGTGCGCTGCAACCGGCTTCGAGCGTGGCCAGCACCGCCCGCTCCGCCTTCGCGGCGACCCTGGTCGCTTCGTCGTCCACAACGGACCGAAGCAGTCGCTCGGCCTCGACGTCCTCGACCCGCGTCTCCACCGCCAGCGCTCCCTGTGCGGGCGCGGGCAGCATCTGGAGCGGATCGAGCGTCTCGGTGATCTCGTCGACCCGGCCGACCCTGGCGAGACCCGCCCTGGCCAGCACCACGGCGTCCAGTTCCCCGGACGTGACCTTGCCGATGCGGGTGTCGATGTTGCCGCGAATCGGCACCACGGTCAAACCGAGGCCGAGGGCCTTCAGCTGCGCGATCCGGCGCGGCGAACCCGTGCCGACGACCGAACCCGGCGGCAGTTCGCCCAGCGTCAGGCCGCCGCGGGCGATCAGCGCGTCACGCGGGTCCTCCCGCGGCGGCACGGCGGCCAGCACGAGGCCGGACTCCGGCGCCGTCGGCAGGTCCTTGTACGAGTGGATCGCGACGTCGATCTCGTCGGCCAGCAGTGCCTCGCGCAGCGCCGACGTGAAAACGCCCACGCCGATCTCCGCGATGGGCGCGCTGGAGCGGTCACCGGGCGTGGAGACCGTGACGATCTCCACCTCGTGACCGGCTTCGGTCAGCATGTTCGCGATCGTCTGCGTCTGCGCCACGGCGAGCTTGCTGCCGCGGGTGCCGATGCGGATCGGGCTGTCAGTCACGGGGTGTCACCGTCGATCTGGTCGGTGGTGGTCATGGGGGCCGACGGGCTGGACACCGTCTTCGGCGCCTGCGGGTCGAGCTCGAACAGCTCGCGCAGCGCCGTGGCGTAGTCGGTGTCGCTGGTCTCGGCGGCCAGCTGCTTCACACGCACGGTCGGGGCGTGCAGGAGCTTGTCCACGACGCGCTTGACCGTGCGGCCGACCTCCTCACGGGTGTCGGCGTCGATCTCGGGCAGCCGCCGGTCGAGCCGGAGCAGTTCGGCGTCGACGACCTCGGCCGCCCGCTTGCGCAACGCCGTCACCGTGGGTGTGACGGCAGCGCTGCGCTGTCCCGCCAGATAGGCGCGGACCTCGTCCAGGACGATGCCCGACGCCTTGGCGGTCTGCTTCTCCGTGGTGCCGCTGCCGGAGTCGTGCATCCGGCGGCGCACGGTGTCGAGGTCGACGAGGCGCACACCGTCGAGGCCGCCAACCTCGGCGTCGACGTCACGCGGCAGGCCCAGGTCGCACACGACCAACGGGGATCTCCGCGGCCCGACGTGCCGGGTCTCCAGCACGGTGCCCTTCGCGCCGGTGCACACGACGGCCACGTCGGCGTCGGACACGGCGCCTGCCAGCTCGGCGAGCGGCACCGCCGTCGCAGGCACGCCCTGCTCGGTGACCGACGCGGCGAGCCGTTCGGCGTTCGCCTGGGTGCGGTTGGCCACCACGATGCTCGCGATACCCGCCTTGCGCAGGTGGGACGCGGCGAGCGCACCCATCGAGCCCGCGCCCACGACGAGGGCCCGCTTGCCCGCGAGGTCACCGCCCGCGTCCTCCGCCTCGGCCAGCGCCGCCGACACCACGGACGCGCCCAGTTGGTCCAGGCCCGTCTCGCTGTGCACGCGCTTGCCGACGCGCAACGTCGTCTGCACCAGCTCGTGCAACGTCCGCCCGACGGTGCCCGCCTCGCTCGCGGTCGCGTACGCGGCCCGCACCTGGCCGAGGATCTGCGTCTCCCCCACGACCATCGAGTCCAGGCCGGACGTGACGTTGAACAGGTGCTCGACGGCTGCGCCCGCGTAGTGGACGTAGAAGCTGTCGTAGAGCTCGTCGGGAACCATGCCGGCCTGACGGGCCAGCACCGACGCGATGTCGTCGAGGCCGCCGTGGAACGTCTCGACGACGGCGTAGACCTCGATGCGGTTGCACGTCGAGACGGCCATGACCTCGGAGACGTGCTCCGCCTGCTGCAGCTCGTGCAGGATCTTCGGCACCTCGGGCGCCGGGATGGACACGCGTTCGAGCGTGGTCAGGTTCGCCGTCCGGTGGGACAGGCCGAGCGCGAGAATGCTCATGACGGCACCACCGCACTGCTCGCGTCCGTCGCTTCAGCCCCAGCCGCTTGGCCGTTCACCTGTCCGTCCGCCCTTCGTGCCACGTGGAAGGAGAGGATCTGCAGCTCCACGGCAAGATCCACCTTCCGAACCTCGATGTGTTCCGGAACCTGCAGCACCACCGGCGCGAAGTTCAGAATGCACTGCACTCCGCCTGCGACGAGCCTGTCGCACACCGTTTGTGCTGCGGTCGGCGGCGTCGCGATGACCCCGATGGAGATCTCCCGCTCCGCGCACACCTCGGGGATGTCGTCGAGGTGCGAGACGGGCAGTCCGCCCACCGGCACCCCGATCAGATCCGGGTCGATGTCGAACAGCGCCTCGACCGGGAAACCGCGACCGGGAAAGCCGCCGTAATTCGCCAACGCATGTCCGAGGTTACCGATTCCCGCGACCGCGACGCGCTGCTGCTTGTTGAGCCCGAGGGTGCGTTCGATCTGGCCGATCAGCACCTCGACCTCGTATCCGACGCCCCGCGTGCCGTAGGAACCGATGTAGGAGAGGTCCTTGCGGAGTTTGGCGGAATTCACACCCGCGGCGGCCGACAGCTCCTCGCTGGAGACCCTCGTGCTGCCATGCTCCTGCATGCTCGACAGCACGCGCAGGTACACCGCCATGCGGCCCACCGCGGCTTCGGGAATGGCCTTGACCGGCGCCTCGCCGTCGGTGACGGCGGGCAGCTCGGTGGTCGGGGTGTTGTCGTCGAACGCCGCGGCGGCCCTGGCGCCGGTCGCCGGTTTGGCATTCGCTCCGGCCTTGCCGCCGGCTGCGGCTTTACCGCCGGTGGCGGCCTTGCCGTTGGTGGCCGCCTTGCCGTTGGTGGCGGCCTTGTCGCCGGTGGCAGCCTTGCCGTTGGTGGCCGCCTTGGCGTTGGTGGCCGCCTTGCCGTTGGTGGCCGCCTTGGCGTTGGCTGCGGCTTTACCGCTGGTCGCGGCGCTGCCGTTGGCCCTGGCGTTCGGGGCCTTGCCGTCTGCCGTGGTCTTCGGGACCCTGGCCTTGCCGTTCGTGGCGGCCTTGGCGCCGGTGCTCGCCGCATCGGTTGCGGATTCGCCGTCGGCTGCCGTTTTCCCGTTCGCGGCCGATTTCCTGGCGAGGACCTTCTTGGCCGGGCTCTTCCTCCCCGAGCCCGGCTTCGCGCGCTTGTTCGCGCCGCCCTGCGCGGAGCCGGGCTCCGCGGCATCGTGCTCGGCGGCCTCGTTTGCGGCGGCCTGGTGCTCGCCTTCGGCCTGGGGATCGACCGCGCCGCCGGACTGAGCGTCCGCGGCCGGAGCGGCATCGGCCGGGGTGTCGGCCGGAGCGTTGTCGGACTGCGCGGTATCGGGCAGCGGGTTATCGGGCAGCGCCGTATCGGCCGGTGTGCCGGATGGGTCGGCATCGGCGGGCGTGGCCTCGGGGGATGCGTCGGATTTCGAACCGGATTTGTTCGCGCGGCGCGACCGGGCCAGGCCGCGGACGGAGGAGGCGATGTTCCGCCGGCTCCGCTGTGCCATCACGCTCCGACTCCCGTCCCTCGGATTTTTCGAGACGAATCCCTTGACCAGCAGGCGGCGACCGTGTTCGATGCACGGCGCGTCACCGGCGTGGAGAACACGGTAGTTCATTTGTGAACGCGTGCACAAAACAGCAGGTAAGGGCGTTGACCTGCGCCACAGCCCCCGTTTTCCTGACGCGTTGTCATTTCCGGAGGCGGCCGCCGACCGCCCCCACCCTTCGACACGACCCATGCACGCGTGTTGCGGATTCCAGGGACCGTGTTGCGGTTTCCGGGGCTCGTGTTGCGGATTCCAGGGGCCGTGTCGCGCGTGTCCTGCACTCGGCACCGCGTGTTCTGCACTCGTGCGTCTCCGCGCTGATCCCGCCCGTCGCTCTCCTGTGAGCCCGCGGACTACTCCGTGGTGAACGTGATCGTGTGGTGGCCGGTCGCACCGTCGGGCAGCACGCCCATGCGCTCGGAGGTCTGTGTGTAACCGGACTTGTCGGTCGCACGGCAGGCGAGCCGATGGTTCCCGGGCCGGTCGACGTCGAGCGCGATGTGCCACATCCGCCACGTGTCGTCGGAGACATCGGCCGAGAGGGTCGCCTCCTGCCAGCGGCCGCCGTCGAGCCGCACCTCGACCTTGGCGATCCCCGTGTGCTGCGCCCAAGCGATCCCCGCGGCGATCACGCGCCCCGTGGGCATCGTGGCGCCCGACGACGGCCGGTCGATGCGCGACTGCGTCTTCACCGGCGCCTCGCGCGCCCACCCGCGGTCGAGCCAGTACGCGCGGCGCTCGTTCCACGTCGTCACCTCGAGGTCGGTCACCCACTTCGTCGCCGACACGTATCCGTACAGACCGGGCACCACGAGCCGCGCAGGAAACCCGTGCTCGAGCGGCAGCGGCTCGCCGTTCATGCCGAGCGCGAGCATGGCGCCGCGGTCGCGCTCGAGCAGCACGTCGATGGGAGTGCCGCAGGTCCAGCCGTCGGAACTCGACGAAAGCAGCTGCTGCGCGCCGTCGCGCACGCCGGCGTCGCGGAGCAGTTCACCCAGGTCGACTCCGGTGAACGTCGCCGTGGAGATCAGCTCCCCGCCGACCTGGTTGGACACACAGCACAGCGTGATCCGGCGTTCGATCAGACCGCGGCGGCGCACGTCGTCGTAGGTGAGTTCGAGTTCACGATCGACCATGCCGTGGATGCGCAGCCGCCAGTCGTCGGCGGGGACCTGCGGCACGGACAGCGCGGTGTCGATGCGGTAGAAGGCGTCGTTCGGAGTGAGGAACGTCGGCGTGCCCAGCTTGGCGAAGTCCGCGTCGTGCGGCGGTGCGGACAGCCGCCGGGTCCCGCGCAACGGCGGCGCCGACGCGCGGGACGACGTCGCATCACGGGCCCCGCCCACGAACCCGCCCGTCAGCCCGGCCACTCCCGCGACTGCGGCCGCGCCACCGGCCGCGACGAGGAACCGCCGCCTCCCGGGTAGGGCCTCCGAGGCGCGGGGACCGTGCGGCGTCGCGTCGTCGGCCTGCCCGGTTTCGGCGTCAGCCGCGTCGTCGGCCCGCCCGGCGTCAGGGTCGGCTGCGTCGGGGTCGGCTGCGTCGGGGTCGGCCGTGTCGGGGTCGGCCGTGTCGTGAGGGGTGACGGTCGTCGCCGCGGTGGTGGGGGCCGGGGGTGCGGCACGACGGTGGAGCAGCAGCCACGTCGCCACCCCTGCGGCGAGACTCGCGAGCGGGGCGAGCGCGGCGAGCCTGCCGACGTCCGGGCGCGTCACCACGGCGACCAGCCCCAGGACGCCGACGGCGACGATCAGCACCGTGCCGGGTGCGGGGCCGCGTCGTGACGCCAGCGCCGCCGCGACGGCCAGTCCGAGCAGCACCCCGCCCATGCCGACCAGGAGTGCGAGCTTGTCGGCCGTGCCGAAGGTGGCGATCGCGAAGTCCTTCAGCCACGACGGGGTCAGGTCGATCGCCGTGTTGCCGACCGCCAACAGCGGCGACGCCTGGGGCCCGACGAACGCCGCCACCAAGTGACCGGTCGCCAGCGCCGCAGCCAGCGCCACGACCGCCGCGATCACGAGCCGCGCTCGCGGCACGCGCCGGGGTGCCGTCGTTGCCGGCTGCGCGGATTCCTGCGACGGATCGTCAGTCGTGGCCATGCCTTCATCGTGACGCCGAAACCGGCGCGTGTGACCAGGTCAGACCCTTACGACTCCCTTACACTCACCTGCCGCGAACCGCTACCGCCCGTGTTGCGGGTTCCGGGGGCCGTGTTGCGTTCCCCGGGGCCCGTGTTGCGCCCGCCCGTCACCCGACCGCCGCCCCTCATCCACCCACTGACGCGCGACTGCATCCATGGGCCCCGTGGGTGCGGGGGCCGCAGGCAGGCGCATGTGCTGCGCTCAGCGTCCGTGTCCGAGCCCGCCGCCGCGTATGTCCTGCGCTGAGCCTCAGTCTCAGCCGCGGGCGAGGGCGTCGCGGACGGCGTCGTCGGTGCGGGCGACCACGGCGGTGCCGTCGTCGGCGGTGATGATCGGCCGCTGGATCAACTTCGGATACTCGGCCAGCGCGGCGATCCACTTCTCCCGCCCGGAGTCGTCCCGCGGCCACTCGGTGCGGTCCTTGAGGACCAGGTCCTTCGCGATCTGCTCCTGCGTACGGGTGATGTCCCACGGTTCGAGGCCGAGCCGGTCGAGGACATCGCGGATCTCGTCGGCCGTGGGCACGTCCTCGAGGTACTTGCGCACGGTGTACTCGGCGCCTTCGGCGTCCAGCACGCCGAGGGCAGTCCTGCACTTCGAACAGGCGGGGTTGATCCAGATCTCCATCGCTGCCTCTCGTGGTCGCAGGCCGGGTGCTGCAGTGAGGTTAGCCAGTGGCAGCGGGAGACGGCGACGTCGGACGCGGCCGGGATCAGGACACGCGTCGTACGTGGAGCTGCTTCTTGTCGGTCCTGGCGACGAGCCCGGCGGCGAACAGGGCGTCGTCTGCCTCGATCCGCGCCGTGTCGTCCTTGCCCACTTCGAGACGGCGGCGCAGCAGGGTGTGTTCCTGGGTGGTGAAGCCGGGGCTTCCGTCGACCCAGCGTTCGTACTCACCCGCGTGCGGATCACCGTCCCGCCACGGCCAGGAGTGCCGCTCGAACGCGGTCCGCAGATCGCGTTCCCGCAGGTCCTGGGCGCCCGGCAGGCGCACCGGTGCGGCGTCCCCGCGGAGGAACACGAGCGTCGCGCGGTCGCGGAATACGGCCGTCGTCGTGGCCCGTTCGGTCCATGCTTCACGCCCCTCGACCTGGGACTCCACGTGGTCGTCAAGCACCCGCAGGGACAGCGCCTCACGGAAGGTGAACAGCATCAGCACGACCCCGACGGCCACGCCGAGCCCCGTCATGACCGTCACCGACCAGCCCTGCGGCAGGTCACCGAGCAGGTGCAGCCATCCCGGAGCCCCGATCGGCGTGTCTTCCAGCACGTTCGCCAGGCCGCGGAACAGCGGCCCGCCGGCGAATCCGAGCAGCACCCCGATCGCGACCGGCACCGCGATCACGAGGGCCGGAATCGCTGCGGGGATGCGGACGTCGGTGACGGAGTCGGCGGCGTAGTCGCTGGTCACACGCGGAAGAATGCCAGATCGTCCCGCATCGCGAGGTCGTGGCTGGCGGGTTGGCGTTCACCGGGCTGGGCGATGCGGGCTGGGCGATGGTGGACGGCGAACGGAAGCGATGATGGGTGCATGCATCACGTCACCGTCATGACGCGCGCAGGATGCCACGCGTGCGAGATCGCCGAGGCCGACGTCGCCCGGATCTGC
This sequence comes from Prauserella sediminis, assembly GCF_014195435.1. Lineage (NCBI taxonomy): Bacteria > Bacillati > Actinomycetota > Actinomycetes > Pseudonocardiales > Pseudonocardiaceae > Prauserella > Prauserella sediminis. The sequence goes on from NZ_JACIBS010000001.1 coordinate 1,358,003, forward strand.
GGGGAGCTCGGCGCGACGTGGTCGGCCGTCGACGTCGACGCCGACCCCGAGCACCAGGCCGAGTACGGCGATCGTGTCCCCGTGCTGCTGGTCGACGGCGATGAACACGGGTATTGGCAGGTCGAGGAGGGCCGGCTCCGCGCGGCCTTGAGCTGACGCACGCCGGGGTACGCCGCGCGGCACCCAGCGGCCGCTCGTGCCCGAGTGCAGAACACGCGTGGCCGAGCGCAGGACACGCGTGGCTGAGTGCAGGACATGCGAATGCCCACCGGGATCCGTTACACGGCGGGTTACGTGCGGAGCTGCACCCTGCGGAGCTTGCCGACCGCGGTGTGGGGCAGTTCGTCGACGAACTCCACCCTCGAGGGCACCTTGTACCGCGCGAGCCGCTCCGTGCAGACGTCGACGATCTGCTGCTCCGACAACGCCGCGCCGGATTCGGGACGCACCACGGCGCGCACGGATTCGCCGGTGCGGTCGTCGAGCGCGCCGACGACCGCGACCTCGGCGACCCCCGGCAGCGTGAGGATCACGTCCTCGACCTCACGCGGGTAGACGTTGAAGCCGTTGACGATGATCAGGTCGTTGGCGCGGTCGACGAGGTGCAGATCGCCGTCGGCGTCGAGGTAGCCGACGTCGCCGGTGCGGTACCAGCCGTCGGCGTCCGGGCCGTGAGCACCGTCGGGCCAGTAGCCGCTGAACAGGTTGGCGCCGCGGATGGCGACGAGCCCGGTGAGGCCGATGTCGTCGCCGAACGCGTCGTCGGGGTCGGCGGGGTCCAGCGGTGCGTGCGCCGCGGAGCCGTCGCTGTCGACGAGGCGCAGCTCGACGCCCGGCAACGGCCTGCCGACCGAACCGGCCTTCGCCTGGCCGGTGACGAGGGTGGACGTGACGACGGGTGCGGCTTCGGTGAGGCCGTATCCCTCGTAGACGGCCTGCCCGGTGGCGTCGGTGATGGCGTTCAGCACGCGGGGATGCAGCGGTGCGGCGCCGGACATGAAGATGCGGACCGTGGCCATCGCGTCGGCGAGTTCACCGGCGGGCCGGTCCGCGAGGTCGGTGTACATCGCGGGTACGCCCACGACCGTGGTGATCTCGTGGGCCTGGCAGGCGTGCAGCGCGTCCCGTGCGTCGAATCGCTGGGCCAGCACGACGGTGGCGGCGGTCGCCGTGGGCAGGAGCAGGCCGGGGCCGAGGCCGTAGATGTGGTGCAGCGGCACGGCGAGCAAGGTGCGGTCGGGCCGGTCGCCGGTGGGCAGGACGGCTGCGAGCTGCCGCACGTTGGCCAGCAGCGCCCGGTGCGACAGCATCACGCCGCGGGCGGGGCCGCTCGTGCCGGAGGTGTAGAAGATCGCGGCGATGTTCTCGCCACCGGCCCGCGGCTCGACGGGATGCGACGGCCGGAGCTCGGCGTCCGGTGACTCCGCGGTGGGCTCGTCCGCGGGATCGGCGGGGTGGCCGAGGTCCGGGGCGATGGCCGGCACGTCGCCGAGGTCGGCGTGCGCGACCAGGAGCCGGGCACCACAGTCGTTGAGCCGTTCGCGGGCCTCGGCGTCCGGGGCGGCGGGCGAGACCGGGACGGCGATCGCGCCCGCACGGAACACGGCGAACAGGCCGACGACGAGTTCGCCGCAGGTCGGCAGCCGCAGGCCGACGCGGTCGCCGGGGCGCACGTCGGAGTCGAACAGGCGGCGCGCGAACGTATCGACCGCGTTGTCGACGTCGGCCCAGGTCAAGGTGGCCGCCGAGGAGGGGTCGACGACCCCGTCGGCGTCGGGGCGCTGCCGCGCCGCAGCCACGACGAGGTCGGCGACGTTCTCCCCCGCGACCTCGGTGTTCACGTCCTCGGTGCTCCCACCCCCGGCAGCCCCGGGGCTTATGTCTCCGCTGTCCGGTTCCTCAGCGCCCGCTGCCATCCGCGAACCTCCTCATCCCCCGCCCAGTGTGCCCGTCACGGTCGCGCGTCATAGCGGCCCGACATCACCGTCTCCCGATTGCAACGAGGACACCACTACCTACTAGGCGGTAGCTACGCGTATGCTCCCGTGACGACGTAGTGGCGGTGATCACTCAAGATCACGAATGCGTCCGGGAACGACCCCGGAGGAGGTGCAACACGATGAGCCTGCCAATCGCTGTTGCTGCTGGTCCAGCACGTACCCCCCTGCATGTCGTACCCGATCCCGCCCCCGAGGCACCGGATCCGACGGCCGAGGGCTGGGATCTCGTGCACGCCGCCCAGAGCGGCGACCGGGCGGCGTTCGGCCGGCTCTACGACCGCTACGTCGACGGCGTGTACCGCTACGTCCTCCTCCGAGTGGGTGATCGCCACCTGGCCGAGGACGTCACGAGCGAGACGTTCCTGCGCGCCCTGCGGCGGATCACGTCGATCAGCTACCAGGGCCGGGACGTCGGCGCCTGGTTCACCACGATCGCCCGCAATCTGGTGCTCGACCACGTGAAGTCGAGCCGGTTCCGGCTCGAGGTCGTCACCGACGAGGTTGCCGACCCCACGACACCCGGTGCCGCGGTGGCGGGCGCGGCGGGAGCACCGGGACCGGAGCAGCAGGTGATCAGCCGCGACACGGGCGACGAACTCGTCCGCTGCATCAGCGACCTCGGCGACGACCAGCGCGAATGCGTCATTCTGCGGTTCATCCAGGGCTACTCCGTGGCCGAGACCGCGCGGATCATGGACCGGGGCGAGGGTGCGGTGAAGGCGCTGCAGCATCGCGCGATCCGCAGGCTGGCGAAGCTGCTGCCCGACACGTTGCGCTGATACCCCCGCGTCCTGCCGCTGGTCAGGTCACTCCGTCGGCCACGCGCTGTAACGTGCGCCACCCACAGGGTCGACACCCCGTAACCGATACAGCTGCGACGTCGTTGTCCCCGGCAGACACACCGAGACGTCCAGGACCGGCCACGCGCCGGCGAGCCGGGAGGCGTTGCCACCGTGGAGCCTCCACGAATCCTGCGGTCATTCCGCGCGCGGCGATCCCGCGCCTCCCGTGACGAGGACGAACGCTTCGCGCGCGCCGTCGAGACCGGAGAGGCCGGCCGCAGCGGCGAGTTCGCCGACGAGCTGGCGGTCATCGCTGCGCTGCGCAACCTCGGCAACCGCACCCCCGGCGGCCACGGCACCGGAGGCCAGAGCACCGGTGACCGGAGCGTCGGCGACCACGGCACCGCGGCCGGCGACGAACGCGACGGCTCGCTGACCCCCGCGGCGCGCATGCGCATCACGGACCGCGTGCTCGCGCCCGGGCCGCACCCGACCGCCGAACGCCACGTCGCAGGACCACCACCGCAACCACAGCCGGAACCGCGACCGGAATCGGAGCACCCACGACCGGGCCCACAGCCGCAGCCGGCACGCGGCGAACACCGGCCCGACGGGAACTCGCGGCGCCGGGTGCCGGCCGTCGCAGCGGGCGTCGCCGTTCTCCTCGGGGTGGGGGCCGCCGCACTCACCGCGTCCGGCGACGCCAGGCCGGGCGAGTCGTTCTACGCACTCAAACAGCTGCGCGAGGATGCCTCGCTGGCCATGACCTTCGACGACGAGGACCGCGCGTTCCGGCGGCTCGACTACGCCTCCGACCGGATCGCCGAGCTGAGGTCGCTGGCCGACGACGGCGCGCTCGACCGTTCCGCCCTGCACACGGGCATGTCCGATTTCACCGAGCACGCCCGTTCGGCGGTCGCCGCGCTGACGTCCCTCGCCACCACTTCGGGCGGCGACCAGCTCGACCGCCTGCGCGGCTGGGCCACCGCCGAGACGTCGCGGCTGACCCCGCTGCCAGGCACGGCCGACGGGACGCACCTGCTGGTGCGCATCCAGCAGCGGGCGGAAGCACTCGACGAACGCATGTCGTGCCTGCAGATCACCTCCGGCCGCGCCGACGACCTCGGCGCGCTGCCCACCACCGGCGACTGCCATCCCACGGCACCCGGTGGCGGACGACCGGGCGACGGCGACCACTCCGCGGCGCCGGACGCCACTCCGGGCTCCGGTGACACGCGGCCGGGGCCCACCCCGGACGACGACACGGCCACCCTCGCCGGTTCCACGACGACGGACCCGGCCGGGACGGCAGAGCCGGTCACGGCCGTCCGCGCGACCCCGCCGTGGTCACCGCCCGCGGACGTGCCATCGGCGCACGTGGTCCGCACGGTGCCCGAACCGCCCACCGGACCGCGCCTGCCTGCCGAACGGCCGCAGCAGCCTGCGCCGGTCTCGGTGACGGCGATCCTGTCCGGCCTCACCGGCCTGGACGCGGATCACGACTGACGGGCCGGACCGCATGCGATGCTCCTCGACCGGCCGAGCGGAGTAACGGCATAGCCCGGGGTGAGCACCGGAAAGCACTCCGCGACCAACCGTTATCCTGACTACTTCAGTGCACAGCCAGGTGAAGGCCGAACTCGACCGTGGAGGCGGTGTGCGTGGCACTGTGGCGGGCCCGCAGTAAGAAACAGGAACGCGAACGGCTCGCTGCCCTGGCAGGTGAGGCGTCGGCCGACGCTGCCGTGGCGATGGAGGCCGAAGCAGCCCAGGCCGAAGCCGAGGCCGCACAGGCAGGCGGCACGACACGGTCGGACAGCACGCTCCAATCCGATGACACGGCGCCGGGTGCCGGTACGGCAGTGGCCGAGCCGCTGGAGGCAGGCAGAACCGAACCGGCCGGCGAACTCACACCGACGCTCGACACCGCCGAGAGCGCGGACGCCACCGACGTCGACGAGGCTCCCCCGCCCGCACCCCCGGACCTGACCGCCGCGGCGTTCTTCGATGTCGACAACACCATGATGGTCGGCGCCTCCATCTTCCACTTCGCCCGCGGCCTGGCCTCGCGGAAGTACTTCACGGCATCCGACCTCGCCGGGTTCGCGATGCAGCAGCTGCGGTTCCGTGTCGGCGGCAAGGAAGGCAACGTCGACGGCATCCGCGAGCAGGGCCTGTCGTTCGTCGCCGGGGCCACGGTCGAGCAGCTGACCGAGGTCGGCGAGGAGATCTACGACGAGCTCATGGCCGACAAGATCTGGGCGGGCACGCGCGCGCTGGCGCAGATGCACCTGGACGCGGGCCAGCGTGTGTGGCTCGTGACGGCGACGCCGGTCGAGTTGGCGGCGATCATCGCCCGACGCCTCGGGCTGACAGGTGCGCTGGGCACGGTCGCCGAAAGCATCGACGGCGTGTACACGGGACGGCTGGTCGGGGACTTGTTGCACGGCAGGGCGAAGGCACACGCGGTGCGAGCGCTCGCCGCGAGGGAAGGGCTGAACCTGCGGCGGTGCACGGCCTACTCGGACTCGCAGAACGACGTGCCGATGCTGTCGGTCGTCGGCACCGCCGTGGCGGTCAACCCGGACGCCGAACTGCGCGACACGGCGCGTGCGCGCGGCTGGGAGATCCGCGACTTCCGCACGGGCCGCAAGGCGGCGAAGATCGGCGTTCCGTCGGTCCTCGGTGCGGGCGCGGTCGCCGGTGCGGTCGCGGGCGCGGTCGCCCACCGCCGCCGCTGAGCCACCACTTCGTCATGCCCGGTGACCACCACGGCGCGGCTCGTTTCGCTAATGCCCCCAAGGGCACTTTGGTTGCATTGAGTGCAACCAAAGTGCCCTTGGGGGCGCTCAACGCAATGCGTGGCAGTTACGAAGAGTCGTCAGCCGCTGAAGATGTTGCGGCGGCGGGCGAGGCGCCGGTACAGCATCTGCTGGATCGACTCGCGCACCTGGTCGTTGAGGTTGAACACGCTCATCGGATCGTCGACGGCCTCGGGGCCGTAGCCGTCGGTCGGGATGGGCTCGCCGAACTCGATCGTCCATTTCGTCGGCAGCGGCACCGCGCCGAGCGGCCCCAGTAGTGGGAAGAACGGCGTCACCGGGAAGTACGGCAGGCCCAGTAGCCGAGCGAGCGGCTTGATGTCACCGATCTTCGGGTAGATCTCCTCGGCCCCGACCACGGCGACCGGGATGATCGGCACCCCGGCGCGCATGGCCGCCGACGCGAACCCGCCGCGTCCGAATCGCTGCAGCTTGTAGCGCGCCGAGAACGGTTTGCCGACGCCCTTGAACCCCTCCGGCCACACGCCGACGAGCTCGCCGGCCCGCAACAGGCGTTCGGCGTCGGGGTTGCAGGCCAGCGTCTGCCCCGTTTTGCGAGCGAGCGTGCCCAGCACCGGTGCCTTGAACACCAGGTCGGCGCCGAGCATACGCAGGTGGCGCCGCTGCGGGTGCCGTTCGCGGACCGCGAGCGCGGTCATGATCGAGTCGATCGGCAGCACGCCGGAGTGGTTGCCGACGAGCAGTGCGCCGCCGTCGACGGGCAGGTTGTTGCCGCCGACGGCGGCAACCCGGAACCACTTGTCGTACAGCAGCTTCAGCGGCGGCAGGATGAGCGTGTCGGTCAGCTCGGGGTCGAAGCCGAACTCGTCGACGGCGTAGTCGCCGGTGAGGCGCCGGGCAAGGAACGTCAGCAGCCGGCCCAGCGGATCGTCCGCCCCGTCGGCGGCCGACTCCGACGCGGGCGCGGTGGGCAACTCGACGACCGACGCGTCCCGATCGGCGTCGCCCGCGTCCGCCTCGCGGGCGGGATCGCCGCCGGGCGCCCCGCCGGTGTGCAACCGGATGACCTGTGCCGACGACCCGCTCGACATATCCGTTCCCTCCTACCGCCTGCCCACCGCCGTGAGAACCCCTGCGAGGCGCTCGCCGTCGACGACGGGCCGGATACCGCGCCCGGTGAGGAAGTCGTCGAACGCGTCGCGGGTGTTCCAGCGGGGCGTGTAACCGAAGTCGTTCTTGAGCCGGGTGGTGTCGACGACGCGGCCGAAGTTCAACAGGCTGACCTGGTCGGCGGAGAAGTCGACGATGCGGGCGCCGCGCAGGACCTTGCCCACCGACGGCAGCGCGGTGCGCGGTAACGGCAGTTCGACCCTGCCCGCGCGGCGGATGGCCTGCCCCAGCGTGAGCACCCCGTCCGCGGCGACGTTGTACACGCCCGGCCGGTCTTCCAGCGTGGCGATCTCGAGGGCGGCGAGCGCGTCGGACGAGTGCAGCATCTGCAGGCGTGAGTCGAACCCGAGCACGGTCGGCACGACGGGCAGCGCGAAGTAGCGCGTGAGAACGGTGTCGACGTCGGGGCCGACGATGTTGGCGAACCTGCCCATCGTCACGGTGATGTCGGGCCTGCGCCGCATCAGCCCGCGGACATAGCCTTCCATCTCGACGGCGTCCTTGGCGTAACCCGACGGCGAGGTGGGGCCCAGTTCGGTGTCCTCATCGAACACCGCGGGCGAACGCGCACCCGCCCCGTACACCGCGGCCGAGGACTTCACGACGAGCTTGCGCACCAGCGGCGACTTCTGGCACGCGGCGAGCAGCCGCATCGTGCCGATGACGTTGACCTCTTTGACCGCCACCCGACGGGTCGGTCCCGCGGGTTGGGCGTGCGTGGAGGCGTGGACGACCGTGTCGACCTTCGCCGAGCTGATGATCTTCGCGATCAGCGGGTTGCGGATGTCGGCGCGCACGAACTCGGCGTGCCCGGCCCTGCGGAGCAGCTCCGGCCGGGGCGGCGAGGTGTCGACGCCGATGACGCGGTCGAGTTCCGGGTTGTTACCCAGTCGTGCGAGCAGCCTGCTGCCCAGATCTCCGGCGACACCGGTCACGAGAACGTTGCTGGGCGGCATAGGCGGCATTGAACCCCCTGGGTACGGCTGGCTGACGCTCGAGAACTCGGCGTCGGCACTGATCGTACGCGCTGGGCGCCGCACCGCAGAGCTGATCCCGCGCACGGGTTGATCACACGCAGCCGACTCGCCACAAGCGGGGGCCGATCACACGCAAGACACGAGCCCGGCCGGTCCGACCGGGCTCGCCATCACTTCAGGAGGTGCCTTTCGGGCGCACCACCGGCGAACCCGCGCGTCCGTCCGGGGAACCGGCGGACGCGCGGGCGCGGAGTCCCTGGGCTTACTTGCCCTGCTTGCGGCGCTGGACGCGCGTGCGACGCAGAAGCTTCCGGTGCTTCTTCTTGGACATACGCTTGCGGCGCTTCTTGATGACCGAGCCCACTCAGAACTCCTTCAACCGATAGATCGTGACGATGCGCGGGCGCCACACGAACGCCGGCACCACGAGTTCGCGGCGGCCTGCCGAGTCACGTCCGGGTGCGACGGGTGTCGCGGAACGTGACTCGTGCGTGGGGCGAGGCGCGCGCACGGCCTACCAGGTTACCCGGGGCTCGCCGCGCGTTTTCGAGCCGGTCCTCTCCACGCTCATCCGACGTCGAAGTACGCGTTGTCCAGATAGTCGTGGACAGCCTGTTCCGGCACCCGGAAGGACTTGCCGACGCGAACGGCCGGTAGCTCCCCCGAATGCACTAAGCGGTAGACGGTCATCTTGGAGACGCGCATCAGCGACGCCACCTCCGCGACCGTCAAGAACTGGACCTGCCGTGGTCCTGGCAGGTCGTCGTTACCTTTCGCCGGCATAGGTCTCACCGTGTCCCTTTTCGGGCACGTGTCCCGCCACGCGGCTTCCCCTCCGTGTGGCTTCGACACGTACGTGCTAATGCGAGGGTAGCGGGACTGGTGTGGCGGATGCGACGGCCGTCGAGGCGATGGCACGAGTGTGTGGTTACTCCTCGTGGGCCTTGCCTAACTCGACGGAGCGATCACGGGCCGATTCGATGGCGTCGAGCAGGGCTGCGCGCACACCGTGCTTCTCGAGTTCGCGAATGCCATTGATAGTGGTGCCACCCGGTGAGGTGACGTTCTCGCGCAGCATGACGGGGTGCTCGCCGCCTTCGTCGAGCATCTTGCCCGCGCCGACGGCCGCCTGGACGATCAGCTGCTGCGCCACGGCGCGGGGCAGGCCGAGCAGGATGCCCGCGTCGATCATTGCCTCGACGAGGTAGAAAAAGTAGGCGGGCCCGGAGCCGGACAGCGCCGTGACAGCGTCCTGCTGTGACTCCGGCAGCACGACGACCTTGCCGACCGACGACAGCAGCCGCTCGACGATCTGCAGCTGTTCGTCGGTGGCGTGCTTGCCCGGCGACACGGCGCTCATGGCCGCGCCGACGAGCATCGGCGTGTTCGGCATGACCCGAATCACGGGCGTGCCCGCGGGCAGCCTGCGTTCGAACAGCGAGGTCGGCAGGCCGGCGCACATCGACACGACCAGCGAGCCGGGGCCGATGAGATCGGCCAGCTCGTCCAGCAGCGGTTCGATGTCCTGCGGTTTGACGGCGACGACCAGCACGTCGGCACGTGTGGCCGCCTCGGCGACCTCGACGCCCTTGACGCCGTAGCGGTCGGTCAGTTCCGCGGCCCGCTCCGGATGACGCTCGGTGAACAGCAGGTCGCCGGCGTCGTACCCGGCGTCGAGCAGTCCGGACAACAACGCCTCGCCGATCTTCCCGGCGCCCAGCACGGCAACAGTCATGGTTCCGAGCCTAAGAGTCGCGCGGAGCGCGTCCGTGGGGGGTGTGGTGGCCGGGCCGGCGGGCGGGCGCAGCGGCGCGAAGCGCGTCCGTGAGAGATGCTGAGTGCCCCGAAGGGCACCTTCACACCCCGAAGGTGCCCCGAAGAGACCTTCGGGGCACTGAGCCGTCGCGGTCGGGTGGTCGCTCAGCCCAGCGGGGCCAGTGCCAGTTGGCGGGCCTGGCAGACGATGCGGTTCTGGGAATCGACGACCAGGGCGTCGGAGTCGAACCAGCCTTCGTGGACCGACCGGCTCTCGACGTGGATCCGCAACCATCCCGGGGCGGGACGGGTGCGCACCAGTGCGGTCAGTTGGGCTGTCGGTGCCCAGCCGATGCGTCCGAGGTTGAGCACCACGGGCGGGTTGATGTCGCCGGCGAGCAGCGCGAAGTACGGGTCGGCGACGCCGCCGCGTGGCCGCACCCACAGCCGCAGTCGCGGTGGATCGCCCGTGCGGCCCGCGAGGTATCCGGCCGTGCTGGGGTCGATGCGCACGTCGCAGCCCTGTGCGAGGTGGAACACGCCTTCGGGGTCGTTGCCGTCGAGCGTGACGCAACCGGCCGGGGGTTCGGCGGGCGCGGACGGGGCGTCGTGCCAGTCCGGTTTCCGCACCGGGAGCCGGCCTGCGGTGACGCGCGCTTCGACGCAGCTGCGGCCGCGCTGTTCGAGCGTCACGGCGACGACGGTGGCCCGCCTGCCGACCTTGCGGACGTCGGTGCGCAGCAGCACCGGGCCGATCGCGGGCGGGCGCAGGAATTCCGCGCTGACGGCGAGCGGGTCGATGGCGGGTTCGCCCGTTTCGCGGACCGCGGCGAGTGCGGCCTTCGCCAGCAGCGCGATGAGGAATCCGCCGTGCGGGTGCGTCCCGATGGACCATTCCTGTCGCAGGTCGGCGGTGAAGGTGCCGTCGCCGAGGGAGCGCGCGTCACATGCCGCGCCGAAGTCCGCGGCCGTCTCGGGGGTGCTCACGGACGGCCGGCCGCCGACACGACGCCGGATACCGGCGCGCCACCGGACGTCACGGTGCGGGCCCCTGCGTTCCCGGCCGTCGCGAGGCCGGTACGGATCGCCGTGGAACGGATATCGACGCGCACCTTCTCCCCTTCCCCCTCCGGCGCTGGCCGGGTCGGCGTGCGGCAATCGGCGGCCGAGACCTCCCTGGTACGGCCGTACCGGCTCCCGTGCCCGCGCAGGATAGGCAGAGTCGGACGGTGGTGCCCACCGAAAGCGTTGCGGGCACCCGATTCGAGCAATGTGTTCACACCACGTGCACGCAGCATCACATCGAAAACGATACGGATGGTCACTGCGCGCAACACCCCCACCCGTCGGAAAAGTTGATCTTGAAACTGCCGGTGACGCACCTACATTGCGCCTCACGGGTGGCTGCGATGCGAAGCCGACGTGGCAGACAACACGCCGTCGTGCCTGCGGACGACCACCGCCGCGACCCGCGCCCGCCGCTCCGGCAGCCGATGCCGGGAGCCGTCAGCCCAGGTGCAGGCGAGTGAACAGGAGCGCCTCGCTGAGCATCTTGGCGCGCTGGTCCTCGGTGCGGGCGCTACGCGTGTTCACCTCGAGGACGATCTGCCCGCCGCGGGCGCCGAAATCGTCCGCGCCGAGCTCTTCGAGCAGTTCGGCACACGGTTGCGTGCCGCGGCCGGGCAGCAGGTGCTCGTCCTTCGCCACCCCGGTGCCGTCGCCCATGTGGACGTGCGTGAGCCGGTCACCCATCCGCTTCGCCAGCGCCAGCGCGTCCATGCCCGCGGTCGCCGTGTGCGAGAGGTCCAGCGTGTAGTGAGCGTGCCCGACGTCTGTCGGATCGACGGACGGGCGGAAAGCCGACACCTCGCGTCCGCGCGGTGTCCGCACCGGGAACATGTTCTCCACGGCGATCCGCACCCCGCTCGACGATTCGAGCTCGGCGACCAGGTCGGCGAACGCCTCGGCGTACCGGCGCTGCCACCGGAACGGCGGGTGCACCACCACGGTCGGCGCCTCCAGATCGACGGCCGCCTCGACCGACCGCCGCAGCCGCACCACCGGATCCGGCGACCACACGCGCTGAGTGATCAGCAGACAGGGCGAGTGCACGGCCAGCACCGGCATCCCCGTCGAGGCACTGTGCCGCCGCAGTGCGGCCACGTCCTGACTCTCCGGATCGGCCCAGACCATCACCTCGACGCCGTCGAAACCCAGCGTGCTGGCCAGCTCGAACCCGGAGCGGGCACGGAGCGGCCACACCGATGCCGTGGACAGTCCGATCGAGGTCACGCGCTACTTCGTCACCAAAAGCAGCGCCGCGGGCGAGACCGTCACAACGAGGCCGACGAGCACGGCGAGCACCGTGGTCTGCAGGTCGTCGGCACGGCGGACCTTACGCACGACCAGCACCAACCCGACCGTGACGACCAGCGCGGCGATGAGCGCGGCGGCGGGCAGCTGACCCCACAGCCAGTTGAACCCGAGCCACACGGCGGCACCGCCCGCGACGCCGCCCGCGAGCTGGGCGCCGAGCGCGAGCCACTGCTTCGCCGGCGACGGTTCGTCGGCCGGCTCGTCGCCGGCCGGTGAGCGGCCCGCGGCGAGGTCGTCGTCGGCGTATCCGTCGTCGTAGGCGTACGGGTCGTCGTCGTACGCGAGGTCGGCGTCCCGCGGATCGTCGCCGTAGCGATCGTCCGCGTAGTCGTCGTAGTCCTCGGCGTACTCGTTGTCGTAAGCCCGCTCGTCGTAGGCCCGCTCGTCGTAGGCGTATCCGTCGTACGCCGGGTCGTCGTAGGGCGCAGCATCGCCGTAGGCCTGCTCGTCGTAGACCTGCTCGCCGTAGGCGTACGGGTCCTCCGCGTAGCCGCTCGCGTACCCGTGGTCGTAGGCACCGGACTCGTCGTAGCCGTCCTCGTAGCCCGCGTAGCCGGAGTCGTAGCCGCCGCGGGTGTCGGCCGCGGCGGCCTGTGCCTGACTTCCCTGCGCGGCACTGCCGATGGCGGCGCCGATGCCCGGTTGGGCGGCCTGCGGGTCGTCGTCATCGTCGTCGAAATCCGGGACGAAATAGCCCGTCGAAGGGCCTGCGTCCGGGTCGTCCGCGGGAGCCGCCGCCTCGGGAGCCGCCGCCTCGGGAGCAGCCGCCTCGGGAGCAGCGGCACCTGCCGCGGCACCGGTGTCGGCACCACCCTGCTGCTGGGCGTCGAGCGTGGCCGGGTTCGCGGGCTCGGGCGGGACGACCGGTGTCACGCCGACTTCGGTGTCCTGCTCGGCACGCTGCTGTTCCCTGGCCTGCGCCTGCCGGCGCTTGCGGCGCCAGTTGGCCAGCCCGGCGGGCGGTTCGTCACCCCGCACCGGACCGGGCGCGGGTCGCTGTCCACCGGCAACGGCGGGGAACTGTTCGGTGTTCGACTCGGGCTCGGCCGGCCTGCCACCACCACGCCACGGCCTACGCCTGCGGAGCGGCGGCGCGGGCGGTGGCGGAGCGGCCTGGGCGGCGTCGGCGCCGTCCGAACCGGCCTCGGGCCCATCGGCCTGCACAGCTGGCTCGTCCGGCGGCTCGTGCTGCGGCGAGAAGAAGAACCCGCCCGAGGACTGCTGCGAGGCAGGCGGCGCGTCGGCCGCCGGCGGAACTGGCGGCACGCCGTTCCGCGTCGGGGCCTCCGGCGAGGCCTGCTGTGGGGACTGTGCCGGGGCGGACGGAGCTTGGGCGGCGGGCGCCTGCGGGGGCTGGCCCGGTTGCGGCGGCGCCTGCGAGGCTCCTGCCTGCGGCGCCGCGAAACCACCCGAGTTCTGTTGCGGCCCGCGGGCGCCCGGCTGGGGCGGCCTCACGGCGTCGGGAGCACCGTTCGCGGGCGGCATTCCGGGAGGCGCACCGTTCGGGTTCACACCACCGGGTGTACCGCTCGGCTGGGCCCCGTTCGGTTGCGGACCGCCGGGCGGGACCGCACCCGGCCTGCCGACGTTCGGCTGAGCACCGCCGGGGGCCCCGTTCGGTGGTGTGGACGACTCGGCCGGCCCGCCCTCCGAACGCACCCGTTCGATGATGGCCTGCGGGGCCGTATCGGTGATGCTCGGCTGCTCACCGGTTTCGTCGGCAGCGCGACGCCGCCGCCGGCGCGGTGCGCCGCCGGCTTGTCCGCCGTGTTGGGCGAGCAGTTCGGCAACGGTCTTCTGCTGCCGATCGCCGTCGCTGTCTCGAGTCATCCCTTCCACCGTGCCCGTCGCCAATCGTCTACGTCCAGTGTGGCCCGAACGCGTCTCATCCCCGGCCCCGGCCGGTCACAAGCGCAGTCTGGTCCTCGCCGTTGGAAAGGTCCAGCCTGCGCAAGATCACGCCTTCGCGCAGCGCCCACGGGCAGATCTCCAACCGCTCGAGCGACAGTGCCCGCATCGTGGCCTCGGCCACGAGCGCACCCCCGACCAGCTGATGAGCCCTGCTCCCGCTGACGCCCTCCAGCTCGGCCAGGTCCTCCGAGGACATCCGGGTGATGAACGAGAGGAGCTGCCGGAGTCCCGTGTCGGTCAGGACGCGGGCCACCCGCGGTCCCGCCGACGACGGCGCCGCGCCGGTGAGCCGGGCCAGCGACCGGAACGTCTTCGATGTCGCAACCACCCGATCCGGTTCCCCCACGCCCCGGATGCGCTCCGCGAGACCGGAGAGCTGTTCGTCGAGCCACGCCGTCGTCGCGACGAGCTCGGAACGCTTCGGCGGATCGTTCGAGAAGCGCGTCCGCGTGATGCGGCCGGCACCGAACGGCAGCGACTCGGCGAGCTCGGGGCGTTCGTCGATGCCCATCGCCACCTCGAGCGAACCGCCGCCGATGTCGAGCACCAGCAGCTGCCCCGCCGACCAGCCGTACCAGCGACGGGCGGCAAGGAACGTCAGCTTCGCCTCGTCCTCGCCGGTAAGCACGCGCAGCTCGACGCCCGTGGAGTCGGCCACCGTGGCCAGGACGTCGTCGGTGTTGTGGGCCTCGCGCACCGCTGAGGTCGCGAACGCCATGACGTCCTCGCACCCCCACCGCTCGGCCGAGACCTTCGCCTGCTCGACCGCGTCGACCAGGCTGGCGATGCCCTGCTTCGTGAGCTCACCGCGGGAGTTCAGCTGCTCCGCCAGCCGCAGCACCGTCTTCTCCGAATGCATCGGTGTGGGGTGCCCTCCACGGTGCGCGTCGACGACGAGCAGATGGACGGTGTTGGAACCGACGTCAAGAACCCCTAGGCGCACGAGTATCCACGGTACCGGGCCTTGCGTTCAGGCCTCGAACTTGTAACCGAGGCCACGCACCGTCACCAGGTACTGCGGCTGGCCGGGGTCCGGTTCGAGCTTGGACCGGAGCCGCTTGACGTGGACGTCGAGGGTCTTGGTGTCACCCACGTAGTCGGCACCCCACACCCGGTCGATGAGCTGGCTGCGCGTGAGCACGCGGCCCACGTTGCGGAGCAGGTATTCGAGCAGGTCGAACTCCTTCAGCGGCAGCGAGATCTCCTCGGTGCCGACCGTCACCACGTGCCGTTCGACGTCCATCCGCACCGGCCCGGCCGACAGCACCAGCGGCGCGGTCTCCGGCTCGGCGGCCGTCGTGTCGCCGCCCCGCCGCAGCACGGCGCGGATCCGCGCGATCAGTTCGCGGGCTGCGTAGGGCTTGGTGATGTAGTCGTCCGCGCCGAGTTCGAGGCCCACGACCTTGTCGATCTCGCTGTCCCGCGCGGTCACCATGATCACTGGGACCGACGACCGGGCGCGCAGCTGTTTGCACACGTCCGTGCCGCTCATGCCGGGGAGCATGAGGTCGAGCAGCACGAGATCGGCACCGTTGCGGTCGAACTCCTCGAGCGCCTGCTGGCCGGTCGTCGCGAGGGCGGCGGTGAAGCCCTCCTTGCGGAGCATGAAGGCCATCGGGTCGGCGAACGACTCCTCGTCCTCGACGATCAGAACCCTGGTCACTGCGTTGTTCCTCCCGGTTCGGTGCGTTGCCGCACGCTGGTGACCAGCGGCTGCCCGGTCGGGTCGTCGCTGCGCTGGTCGGGGGTCTCGGTTGTGGGGGCCGTACTCACGGCCGGAACGCCTCCGGTGTCGTCGGAGTCGGAGGCCGTGGCCGAATCGACCGGGTCGGCCCCGACGGCACTCGTCCGCGCGGGGATCCGCAGCGTGAACGTCGACCCGACGCCCGGCCTGCTCCACAGCCGCACCTCGCCGCCGTGGTTGGCGGCGACGTGCTTGACGATTGCCAGGCCGAGGCCGGTGCCGCCCGTCGCACGGGAGCGGGCCTTGTCAGCGCGGTAGAAGCGCTCGAACACGCGCTGCTGCTCGTCGAGCGCGATGCCGAGACCTCGGTCGGTGACGGCCAGCTCGACGTGGCCGTCGGTCAGTCTGCGACTGATGGACACGGGGCTGGACTGCTGCGAGTAGGCGATCGCGTTGTCGAGCAGGTTCGACAGGGCCGTGACGAGCAACGTGCGGTCCCCCTCGACCTCGAGGCCGCTGGCCCCGTCGGTCGTGACCGTGATGTCGGAGGTCTCGGCGGCCAGCTTGGTGCGCGACAGCGTCTCGGTGACGACGCCGTCGACGTCGACGACCGTCATCTCCGGCAGCTTCTCCGCCCCCTGCAGGCGTGACAGCGCGATCAGCTCGGTGACGAGCTTGCCGAGCCGGTTCGACTCGCGGAGGATCTTCTCGCTGAACCGGCGCGCCTCCTCGGCGCTGTCGGCGTCGAGTACGGCCTCGGCCAGCAGCGCGATCGCCCCGACCGGGGTCTTGAGTTCGTGACTGACGTTGGCCACGAAGTCACGGCGCGTCGCCTCCAGCCGGACCGCGTCGGAGTGGTCGACGGCCTCCACGATCGTGAAGCCGTCGCCCAGCGGCCGCAGCTGCGCCACGACCGCCTCCGGCTGCCTCCCGCGGACCTCGTCGGGCGAGATGTCGACCTCGAACGCCTCGTCACTCTCGACCACGCGCTGCGCCGCGTCCCGCACCCGCCCGTCGACCTGATTGCCGCGCAGCAGGCCGAGCTCCTCGGCACGCGCGTTGTGCAACACCAGGTCGCCGAAGCGATTGAGCATCACCACGCCGGTCTCCGACGACCGCACCGAACGCAGCAGCAACTCGGCGGCCGTGGGGCCTGCCGGCTCGGGAACGTCCCGGCCGCGGGTGCGGAAGAAGAAGAAACCGACAGCGATGCCGACCACCAGAGCGGCAGTGGCCAGCAGGACCGATCCGGACGCCGTCACGCTTCGCATCGTAAGCATTCGCCCGGGTGGTTGTCCTAGTCTTGGAGGCCGAGCGGTGACCGGCCTGACACTCCTGGGCCACGTGTTCGCCACCAGGCAAGATCCAGTTCACCTGCCGTACCCCGAACGCCGTTGCCGCCACCGTTCGGCAGCCCGCCGCGCCCGGTGTTCGACCCACCCGCTGCCGCCTCACGTACCCGCGCTCCGCCCCGCCCGTGTTGCGGATTCCGGGGGTCGTATCGCCCCGACCGTCGCCCCTCGTCGATGCGCTGTGCCACGTGCCGACGACCGACCAGGAGCCACTCGCCGGGGCACACCCTGCCGCCGACACGCGTAGGGGCCGCCCTCCCGTTCGGGAAGGCGGCCCCTACGACGTTTCCGCGGTGGTGCGGCCTCAGCGGCCCTGATTGGCGACCGCGGCCGCCGCCTTCTCGGCCGTCTCCGGGTCGAGGTAGGTACCGCCGGGGTTGGTGGGCTTGAGCTCGGCGTCGAGGTCGTACCGCAGCGGAATCCCGGTCGGGATGTTCAGCCCGGCGATGTCGGCCTCGGAAACGCCGTCGAGGTGCTTGACCAGCGCGCGCAGCGAGTTGCCGTGCGCCGCGACGAGCACGTTCTTCCCCGCCCGCAGGTCGGGCACGATCGCCGACTCCCAGTACGGCAGCAGCCGCACTACGACGTCCTTGAGGCACTCGGTCAGCGGCAGGTCGCCGTCGATGTCCTGGTAACGCGGGTCGGCGTCCTGGCTGAACTCGCTGCCACGCTCGATCTCCGGCGGCGGCGTGTCGTAGGACCGGCGCCACAGCATGAACTGCTCCTCGCCGAACTCGTCGGCGATCTCCTTCTTGTTCTTGCCCTGCAGCGCGCCGTAGTGCCGCTCGTTGAGCCGCCAGCTGCGGCGGACGTCGATCCAGTGCCGATCGGCGCCGTCGAGCGCGATGTTGGCCGTCGAAATCGCCCTGCGCAGCAGCGACGTGTGCACCACGTCCGGCAGCAGGCCCGCCTCGGCGAGCAGCTGCCCGCCGCGCGTCGCCTCGTCCTCGCCCTGGTCTGACAACGGGACGTCGACCCAGCCGGTGAACAGGTTTTCCGCGTTCCATGTGCTCTGCCCGTGGCGCAGCAGCACGAGAGTCCCAAGTTCGGCCATGTTTTCAGCGTGCCATGCTCCGCCGATTCGAGTAGCGCGACCTCGGCCACTGCGTTACCGGGTTCGTCCGCACTACCACGTGATCTACACAGAGTGTCTTCAACGCGCGGAGAACTCGATACGGACTCTCGATCGGGGCGTATCTCTACAGGTCAACGACGCTAACGGGGCCGCAGTGTGTTCAACCTTTCGGCGAAATTCACTCGAATAGAGTAGCCAGTAGTCTTGTGATTACAGTGCCGAGTCTGACAAGTTGACACTTGAGCCCGCACGGCCCGGAACCACGCACTCCCCGGGCCGAGCAACGCGGGAACAGATCGCAGCTCGTCTCCCCCCTGCCGAGCTGCGGCCCGCCGGCCCCGTTGGCATCCCCCTCGTCACCGGGTCCGAACAGGCGGGAAGGTCCACGGGGCGGCTCGAGTTCGCGACTCCCCCCTCCCTCGAGCCGCCCCGTCGACCGCTCGGGGCAGCCTGCTCGCGGAATGCGCTCGCCGGTGCGTGGTCTCCTCGCCGAGCCCAGGGGCCGAGCCCCTGGAACCCCACGGTGCGTGCTCCTCACCCCGGCGAGCGCCGGGCACGATTCGTGCGAACCAGCGTCGGAACCGTGCGAGCACGGAGACGCTGCGCCCGTGTTGCAGCCTCCAGGGTCCGTGTTGCGACCTGCGGGGCCCGTGTTCTGCATTCGGGTACGCGTGTTCTGCGCTCAGACGCGCATGTGCTGCATCCGGACGCGCGTGTGCTGCGCCCGCCCGTCGCCCGACCCCCACCCCTCAACGCCGCGCTGTCGCGCGACTGTGCCGGCACGCGTGTCCTGTGACCCACGCAGGCGTGTCATCGCAGGGCTCCGCCGGACGTGTTGCTCCGCCGGACGTGTTCAGGAGCCGACCGCGACCGACGCGGCCGGTGTCAGTCCTCCGTCAGCGTGCCCGGTTCGTGGTTCGAGGCCGGTTCCACCAGGTGCTTGAACGCCTGCAGATTGGCCAACGACTCGCCGCGGCTCACGCGCCAGTCCCACTCCCGTCGGATCGAACTCGCGAAGCCCAGCTCCAGCAGGGTGTTGAAATCCCCGTCGGCCGTTTCCAGCACCTGCCCCAACACGGTGTCGACCTCGTCGGCCGAGACGGTGTCCAGTCCCAGGCGGCCCACCAGGTAGATGTCGCCGGCCGAGTCCAGCGTGTAGGCCACGCCGTACAGCTTCGCGTTGCGCCGCAGCAGGAACCGGTAGACGTCCTCGTAGGCCTCGTCCGGACGCCGGCAGACGAACGCCTCCACCGCCAGCGAATGCTCCCGCACCACCAGCCACGCGTTCGTCTGCAGCTTCTTCACGCCCGGCAGGGTCACGAAGTACACGCCGTCGCCCCGCCGGTCGTACGGCACCTCCGAAGCATCGAGCGCCGACTGCACGATCGCGTCGACGTCCCGCGCGTCGCGTTCGCTCACACCGCCACCTCCAGGGCTGTACGGCGGAACGCGCCGCGGGCGTCGGCGTAACTGTCGAGCAATGCGTCCGTCGTCCGCTGCCACGAGAACCGCCGGGCGTGCCGCAGCGCACCCGCGGCGAGCGTGTCCCGGCGGCGCAACGCCGCGTCGGCCAGCGCACCGGCCCAGTCCGGCGCCCGGTGCGATCCCACGAGCAGCCCCGACGTGCCGTGGTCGACCGCAACGGGCAGCCCGCCCACGGATGCGGCGACCACCGGCGTCCCACAGGCCTGCGCCTCCAGGGCCACCAGGCCGAACGACTCGTTGTGACTCGGCACCGCCACGACGTCCGCGGCGCGGTACACGTCGACGAGCCCCTCGCCGGCCTGCGGCGGCAGGAACCGCATCAGATCGGCGATGCCCAGGTCCGCGGCCAGTGACTTGAGCGACTCCGGCTGTTCCAGACCGGTTCCCGACGGTCCGCCCGCGATCAGCACCACCAGCCTGTCGCGCAGTTCGGGGCGACGCCCGACCAGTTCCGCGGCCGCACGCAACAGCACGTCCGGCGCCTTCAACGGCTGGATGCGGCCCGCGAACGCCAGCACCACCGCCTCGTCGCTCAGCCCGAGGATCCGCCGCGACCGCGCCTGCGATCCCGGCCGGAACCGCTCCAGGTCGACGCCCGGTGACACGGTCCGCACCGCGCGCGGGTCGGCGTCGTAGAGGTCGACGAGCTGCTCGGCCTCGACGCCCGTGTTGACGATCAGCTGGTCCGCCTCGTCGACGACCTGCTGTTCACCGATCACCCGCGTGCGGGGTTCCGGTGTGTCGCCCTCGGCCAACGCGGCGTTCTTCACCTTGGCGAGAGTGTGGGCGGTGTGTACCAGCGGCACGCCCCACCGGTCGCGTGCGAGCCAGCCGACCTGGCCGGACAGCCAGTAATGCGAATGGATGAGGTCGTAGTAGCCCGGTTCGTGGAACGCCTCCGTGCGCAGGACGCCGTTCGTGAAGGCGCACAGCTGCGCGGGCAGTTCACCGCGCGACAGTGGTTCGAACGGGCCGGCGGGGATGTGGCGCACGAGCACGCCTGGGGCGAGTTCGGCGACCGGTGGCTGGTCCGACGACGTGGCGCGCGTGAACACCTCGACCTGCACGCCGCGCCTGGCCATCTCCTGGGCCGTCTGGGCGATGTAGACGTTCATGCCACCCGCGTCGCCGGTGCCCGGCTGCTCCAGCGGAGACGTGTGCACGGTCAGCACCGCCACCCGGCGCGGCTGCTGCGTCGCGGCCGCCTGCCGGTACGCGTCCGCCTGCCGGTACCAGGGGATCTTCACCGGTTCACCTTTCTGTACGCGTCGCGGGCGAAGGCCACCAGCTCCTCGCCGAACGTCTGCGCGTCCTCTGCGAACGGAAGATGGCCCACCCCAGGCAACCAACGTCGGCGGGCCCCCGGAATCTTCCCGGCCGCGTACTCGGCGGCGGTGATGTCGACAACGGCGTCGCGCTCGCCGTGCAGCACGAGCGCGGGCACGTCGACGGCTTCGAGCACGTCGGCAGAGCCGATGTCCCTGCGGAACAGGCCCGCGCGCACGTGCGGGGGCACGGCGAGGATGCCGTCGACGAGCGATTCGCCGTCCGATCCCGCCGTCATACCGCCGCACAGCCGCTGCACGGCGGGACGCGCGAGGTCGACGTCCGCCGAGAGCGCATCCGGCAGCGCCTCCCGCATCGCCCACCCGACGGCGCCACCCGGGTGACCACGGCCCAGCTCGGTGATCGCGCCGGCGTAGACGATGCCCGCCAGCCCCGCGGTGCCGTGGACACGCAGGTAGTCGGTGATGACGAGCCCGCCGTACGACCAGCCGACCACCACCGCCGGCCTGCCGGCCAGGTCCAGCACCGCCGCGAGGTCGTCGGCCCACACCCGCGGGTCGTCGTAGCCGTCGTCGGGGACGTCGGAGCGGCCGTGCCCACGCAGGTCCATCGCGACCATGCGGAACTCGCCGGCCAGCCGTGGGTCGGACAGCTGCAACTGCCATGCGTCCGCCGACTGGGCCCAGCCGTGCACGAAGACGATCACGGGCGGACCGCCGTCGGCACCTGCCGCGCCTGCTGTGTCCGCCGCTGCGCCGTCGACGATCGCGCCGATCCGGACCCCGTCTGCACCTGTGACCTCGGTTCGCACCCGGGCAGTCTCTCACCCGCTCTCACCCGGTCGAGCAATCCCGGCCGGAGGCGGACACCACGACGGCGTCGCCGAACGCAGCAGCGCACGGTGCGGCCGCCGGCGACCGGCGGGCCGGGGCGGCCCCGACGGACATCACACCCGGTCGGAGCCGCCCCGGGTTGGCAACGGCGGGCGTCATACCGGACACTTGACCGTAGAGGGGAGTACTTCCGCCCTGGACCTCGCCGGTCAATACGAACGCACGGATTGCGTTCTCGGCAGGTCGCCCGCGAGCCGCGGGTGAAGGAGACCTCGAACGCTGCAACGTTCGCGGAGGTCTGTGTGCTCGTCCAAGCCGCCGGTTCCGGCTCTTCCGGAGCCGCCGAAACCATGGGTTCGCCCATGCTCTGGACGATCAGCATCGCGGTGCTGGTCGCCCTGCTCGTCGCCGACTTCGTGATCACACACAAGCCGCACGAGGTCTCCATGAAGGAGGCCGTCGGTTGGTCGGTGTTCTACCTGGCGCTGCCGTTCGTCTTCGCGCTGTTCGTGTGGCTGGCCTACAGCGGCGGCCAGGCGACCGAGTTCGTGACGGGTTTCGTCGTCGAGAAGTCGCTATCGGTCGACAACCTCTTCGTGTTCATGCTGATCCTCACCGGGTTCGCCGTTCCCGCCGCGGTGCAGCAGCGCGTGCTGCTCTACGGCATCGTCGGCGCGCTCGTGCTGCGCGGCATCTTCATCGCACTCGGCGCGGCCATGCTGCAGGCGGGCACCTGGGCGTTCCTGGTGTTCGGCCTCATCCTGTTCGTGTCCGCGTTGAAGATCCTCGTGGAAGCGCTCAAGGGTCACCAGGACGAGAAGGACCCGTCCGAGATGCGCTCGGTGAAACTGATGCGGCGGTTCACGCACGTCACCGACGACTACCGCGGCACGAAGATGGTCGTCCGCGAGGCGGGCAAACGCGCGCTCACGCCGTTGGCGATCGTCGTGGTCGCCGTGTTCGCGACCGACATCGTGTTCGCCGTCGACTCGGTGCCCGCGGTGTACGGCATCACCGAGGACCCGTACCTCGTGTTCGCGACCAACGCGTTCGCCCTGCTCGGCCTGCGCGCCCTGTACTTCGTGCTGCAGGCGGTCCTCGCCAAGCTGATCTACCTCAACCACGGCCTGGCGATCATCCTCGCGTTCATCGGCGTGAAGCTCGTGCTGCACTGGGCGCACACCGTGTGGCCCGCGGTGCCGACCATCCCGACGCCGATCTCGCTGCTGGCGATCATCGGCATCCTGGGCGCCGTGACCGTGCTCAGCCTGCGGGTGTCCAAGCGCAACGAGAACCGGGAAGCGGCCGACGCGAAGGCGTAGACTGGGCCGCTCAGGCCCTCACCGGCACCTCAACGACGAGGAGTCGACCATGGTTCTCGATATTCTGATCGTCGCGATCGTCGTCCTGGCGGCCATCATCACCGCCGGGTCGCTCATCGAGGTCCACAAGGACTGACGAGCACCCTCCCGGCCGCCGGGACGACGGCCGCAGACTTCGCCCGCGCCCCGCGGGATCCGTTGTCGCGGCACCCGTCGCCAACGGGCCGGTTGTGGACCGACTCTCGAGCCCCGAATGTCAGCGCCGGCGTTTCGGCGCCGGCTCGTCAGCGGTGGCTTTTCTCGTGGCCGCTCCCGGGAGTTCCCGAGCCGGGAGTCCTCAGCCGGCCGTCACAGCGCCGGCCGTCACAGCGCCGACTTGGACTTCCACGTCTCCCAGTCGAGCAGCCAGTCCATGACGTCCGACGTCGTCGGGAAGTCGGCCTTCGAGCCGGTGACCTCGACGGGGTCGCCGAGCATCGCGGAGTCGAAGTACGCCTTGGCGTCGTCGGGCAGCAGGTTGACGCAGCCGTGCGAGGTGTTCCGCTTGCCGATGTTGGCGGCGTTCTCCTGGTTCTCGTGGATGTACTCGCCGTGGTTGGAGATGCGGCAGCACCAGGTCTTCTTGACGTCGGTGTAGCCGTACTCCTCGTTGTCGAAGATCGACGTCGGCTCCTTGGTCATGACGATGACCGTGCCGTTGGGCGTGTTGAGGTCGGGGTTGGCGTCCTCACCGTTGCTGCACGGATAGTTGGCGACCTCGGCACCGTCGCGATACACGCGCATGCGGTGCTCGGGTGTGTGCACCTTGACGACCTGGTTGCGGCCGATGCTGAACTTCGTGGTGACGTCGGCCTTGCCGTACGCGCCGCCGCCGTAGTGCACGCCGTAGAGGTTCGCGGCGACCTCGACCTCGGTGTTGGCGGGCCAGTACTCGCGGGGCCGCCAGTCGACCTGCTGGTCGTTCAGCCACGCCCACGCACCCTCGACCTGCGGTTCCGTCTTGACCGACAGGGCGCGCTGCGCGGCGGCGCGGTCACTTACCGGGGCTTCGAACTTGACGGTGACCGGCTGGCCGACACCCACGACCGCGTCGTCGCCGGGGTACAACGTGGCGCGCACGACCGCGGACGGCTGGACCGTGCTGAACGAGCCGTCGAACTCGGCGGTGCGGCCGTCGCTGTCGGCGGCCTTCGCGGCGTAGGTGTAGCTGCGGCCGTAGCCGAGGGATTCGCCGACGGTCCACTCGGTCTTGTCGTCGTTGAGGCTGCCTTCGACGGCTTTTCCGTCCTCGTTGGTGAGCGTGACCTCGGTGAACGTGCCGTCGGTGACCGTGAGCTTGACCGGCGCGGTGACGTCGACGTCGGTGGCATCTGCCTGCGGCTTCGCGGTGATCTTTGCCTGCGGCTTGGCCGGGGTGTCACCGTTGCCGCCACCGGTACCTGCGCCCGTGGTGTCGTCACCGCCAGTGCACGCGACGAGCACCCCCGCGGGTGCTGCCACGGCGGCGGCCTTCAGCACTCTCCGCCTGCCGACGGCGCGTTCGCTTCCCCCGCTTTGTCCGAACCTCACGTGTGCCTACCTCCCTGGCCGCGCCAGCACCCCCGCCAGCACCACAACATTACCTGGCAGCATGCCAAGCATGAGCACGCGAACCGCAGTCATCACAGGTGCCAGCGCCGGGATCGGCGCAGCCGCAGCCCGTTCTCTCGCCCAGGCCGGATTCCACGTCGTCCTCGGTGCGCGCCGCCGCGACAAACTCGAGGCGCTCGCCGCGGAAACGTCAGGCACCGCCCTGACACTGGACGTCACGGACGCCGATTCCGTTGCCTCGTTCGCCGAACAGGTTTCGGAGTGCCACGTGCTGGTCAACAACGCGGGCGGCGCGTGGGGCCTCGAACGGGTCGACGAGGCCGACGAGGACCACTGGCGCTGGATGTGGGAGACGAACGTGCTCGGCACCCTGCGCATGACCAAGGCCATGCTGCCGAAGCTCGTGTCCTCCGGTGACGGACACGTCATCACGGTGACGTCGATCGCGGGGCACAGCGTGTATCCCGGCGGCTCGGGCTACACATCGGCGAAGCACGCCCAGGCCGCGCTGCACGAGACGCTGCGCGCCGAGCATCTGGGCGACCCGGTGCGGTTGACGGAGGTCGTTCCGGGCGCGGTACAGACCGACTTCTCGGTCAACCGGTTCGACGGCGACGCCGACCGGGCGGCGAAGGTCTACGACGGGTACCAGCCGCTGACGGCCGAGGACGTGGCCGACGTCATCTCGTTCGCCGCCACGCGGCCGTCCCACGTCAACCTCGACCAGATCGTCATGAAGCCGCGCGCCCAGCTCGACGGCAAGACGTTCCACCGCGAGTGAGGGGTTCGGCGGGCGGTCCCAAGGGCACCTTGGGCATTGAACGCAGCCACGCGTAAAGCGTGTCCGTGAGGGGCGGTGCTCGGGCCGGCGGGCGGGCGCCCCGAAGGTGCCCTTGGGGGCGTTCAACGCCCCGGATGTTCCCTTGATGTTGCCGCTTACCGTGGCCGTACCGCTTGCCGTGGCCACGGCGAGGGCCTGCGTCAGGGGCGCCGGGACACGCCCGCCGACACTCCCCGAGCGCTCACAGCTCGCAGTTGATGAGCAGCGGTTCCGGGCGGAGCGTGACGCCGAACGTGCCGGACACACCGTCACGCACCTCGCGGGCCAGCGCGAGCAGGTCCTCGGTGCGCGCCTCGCCGCGGTTGGTCAGGGCCAGCGTGTGTTTCGTCGACAGCGACACCCGCCCGCCAGGGCCCTCGCGTCCCTTGGTGAACCCTGCGCGTTCGATGAGCCACGCCGCGGAGAGCTTCACCCCGTCGTCGGCGGGGTACTGCGGTACGGACACGTCGTCGCCCACGACGCTGGCGATGCGGCTCAGCACGTCACCCACCTGCGCCTCGGGCACGATCGGG
The DNA here is from genome assembly GCF_014195435.1 of Prauserella sediminis. Classification (NCBI taxonomy): domain Bacteria; kingdom Bacillati; phylum Actinomycetota; class Actinomycetes; order Pseudonocardiales; family Pseudonocardiaceae; genus Prauserella; species Prauserella sediminis. The sequence goes on from NZ_JACIBS010000001.1 coordinate 1,383,738, forward strand.
TTGGTGAAGAACGAACCCGCGCTCCACGTGTCGTGGTCATCGGGGTCGAGAACCATGCCCTTGCGGCGGCGCAACCCCAGCACCGCCTCGCGCGCCGCCGCGGCGGGCACCCGGTCGCCGACCTCGACGCCGAGTGTGCGGGCCAGTTCGGCGTAGCGGATCGGCGCGGACAGACCGTCCTCGCGAAGGTGGAACCGCACCGACAACACCACGCCGTTGTCAGTTCCCTTGAGCATGCTCGTCCGGTAGGCGAAGCCGAGTTCGCCGGCGGCGAGGGTGCGCACCTCACCGGTGGTGCGGTCGTAGAGCTCGATCGAATGCAGCACGTCGCTGATCTCACAGCCGTACGCACCGACGTTCTGGATGGGCGTGGCGCCCGCCGATCCGGGGATGCCGGACAGGCACTCCAGCCCGCCGTAGCCCTCGGCGACGGTCGCGGCGACGTAGGCGTCCCAGTCCTGCCCTGCCCGCACGGTCGGCCCGTCCCATCCGGTGTCGGCGATGCGCACGGCGGTGCCGTCGAACCCGTCGTCGGATACGACGAGGTTCGAGCCACCGCCGACCAGCAGGACGGGCTCACCGGCCGCGTCGAGGTCGCCGACGAGGCCGGCGAGTTCGGCCGACGTGGTCGCCGTCACGAACCGGCGCGCGGGCCCGCCGAGACGCAGTGTCGTGTAGTTGCGCAGGTCGCGGCAGGTGGACGTTTCGACAGTGCTCACAACCCGCAACGGTACTGTCCCGGTCATGGCTTCCCGTATCGAGCATCGGGCGACGTTCCCCGCCTCCGTCGCCGACGTCGTCGCCGCCCAGTCCGACGAGGCCGCGTTGCGCGCGCGGCTGGACGAGATCGGCGGCGTCGGTGCCGCGCTCGAGGATCACGCCGTCGACGGTGACGAGGTGCGGTACACGCTGGTGCAGGGCGTCCCTGCGGACAAACTGCCGTCGGTGGCTCAGAAGTTCGTCTCGGGTGACCTGATGGTGCGCCGCGAGCACACCTGGAACGGGGCCGAGGGCACGATCCGCGCGCAGGTCGACGGCATTCCGGGCGAGATCACCGGGACCGTGTCGGTGGAGCCTGGCGGCGACGCGAGCGCGCAGCAGGTCACGCGCGGCGAGGTGACGGTGAAGATCCCGCTGGTGGGCGGCAAGCTCGAAGGGCTGATCGCGGAGCAGGTCACGACGCTGCTCGAGCGGGAGGCCGACTTCACGACGTCGTGGCTCGCGCGCAGCTGAAGCGCGCCGAGCCGCTCGGCTCGCCGACCAGAGGAACCACGAACCCGAATCGCCTGCGGCGCGTCGACCGCTGGCTGGTCACCGACCTCGGGGTGCGGCGCGCACTGCGTGCCGAGGCCTCGCCACTGGTCGTCGACCTCGGCTACGGCGCGTCGCCCGTGACCACCGTGGAGTTGGCGACGCGGCTGCGCACGGCGGTCCCGGACGTGCGTGTGCTCGGGTTGGAGCTCGACCCTGAGCGGGTGGCGGCGGGCGAGGCGGTCGCCGCTCCGCCGGCGCTGGAATTCCGGCGCGGCGGGTTCGAACTGGCGGGCAGCAAGCCGGCGGTGGTGCGGGCGTTCAACGTGCTGCGGCAGTACGACGAGTCGGACGTCGAACCGTCGTGGCGGGCGATGCTCGAACGGATCGCACCGGGTGGGCTGCTCGTCGACGGCACGTGCGACGAGATCGGCAGGCTGTGCACGTGGGCGACGGTGTCGCATCGCGGCCCGGTGTCGCTGACGCTCTCGTGCCGCGTCGCGTCGCTGGACCGTCCGTCCACTGTGGCCGAACGCCTGCCGAAGGCGTTGATCCACCGGAACTTTCCGGGTGAACGCATCCACGACCTACTGTCCCGATTGGACCAATGCTGGGCGACGGCAGCGCCGTTCTCGGCGTTCGGCCCACGGGCGCGGTGGACGGAGACGGTGCGTCTGCTCGCCGCGTCCGGTTGGCCGGTCCTGAGCCGCCCGGCGCGGTGGCGCCTCGGCGAACTCACCGTCCCGTGGACGTCGATCGCCCCACGCTGACCCGCACGTCCTGCGCGGCACCCCGTGTTGCGCTTTCCGGGGCCCGTGTTGCGGTTTCCAGGGGTCGTGTTGCGTTTCCCAGAGACCGTGTTGCGCACTCCGGGCAACGACCTCCGCACGCGGCCCACGGACCTGGCCGCCACCTACGATCGGCGCATGGAGAACCGTGATCGCGCGTTCCTCGCTGCCGGACGAATCGCGCTCGGCCTCGTCGGCGACCCCGCCGTCGAACGGAACTGGGATTCCGACAGCTCCCTCGAGCGGATGACGGTCGGCATGCTCGCCTGCCACCTCGGCAGGCAGGTCGTGCGGGCCGCGGAGATCCTGCCCGTGCCGGCGACGGACCCGCCGATCGACAAGACCGCGGACCACTACCGACGTGCCGCGTGGGTGCTGGCCGATTCACTCGACGACCCGGCGAACGACCGGACCCGGGACGAATCCGAGGCCGCTAGCGGGTTCGACGCCATGGTGCGCAGATGCCGAGAGGCTTTCGACCAGGTGGACGATCTCCTGCGCAGCAACCGAGCCCAGCGGACCGTCACGATTCCTTGGCAGGGGTGGAGCCTTCGCCGCACCGACTTCCTCCTCACCCGGCTGGTGGAGATCGTCGTTCACTCCGACGACCTCGCACGCAGCGTCGACGTCGCCACGCCGACTTTTCCCGCGGATGCATTCGCGCCGGTGCTCCACCTCCTGGCAGATCTGGCCACGGAACGTCACGGTCAGGCTCGGTTGATCAGCGCGTTGGCCCGCACCGAGCGGATGCCGACGACTGTCAGCGCCTTCTGATCGACGCCAGCGGGGTCGTGTTGCGTTTCCCAGGGGCCGTGTTGCGCACTCCGGTGGACGTTTCGTTACGCGGCCCCCGCCTTGTGCTGCGGGGATTCCCGATGTGACGGCGCCGCGACAGGTCGCCCCGGCCGGCAGGTGCGGCACTCGGACGAGCCCGGGTACCGATCTCTTCGTCCCGGAGGAGGCGATCTCGACGTGGTGAGCGCAGAACTCTTGCCGGCGAGCGCAGCAAGTCGAGGTTCCGAATGCAGAACACGGGTGGCCGAGTGCAGAACACGCGGGGTGCAGAACACGCGCGACGAGCAAGACGTCGGCCGGCCTTGGTGGGGGTAGCCCCACCAGGGGTCTCGGGGTCCGCCCGGACATGTCCCTGACATCGGCCGCATCCCCTGGTCAATGCCGTTTCTCCGGTGTTTTTCTCCTCCTTGTACGCATTCGATGCACACCCGAGGAACGGAGAGCGCCATGCCCGTGTTGTCCACCGCGGCCACGCGGACCTACACGGCCCGCATCGCCGACACCCGCGACGAGGTCCGTGCCGCGCAACGGCTCCGGACGGCCGTGTTCGCCGGCGAACTCGGCGCCGACCTGACAGCCGCTCATGCCGGCGAATCGCAACATCAGCACCGCGATCTGCAACACGGCGACACGAATGCAGAACACGCGGGTCTGAACGCAGGACACGCGGTGTCGAATGCAGGACACGCGGTGCTCGACGCCGACGCGTTCGACGAGCTGTGCGATCACCTCATCGTCACGCACGAACCGACCGGCGAGATCGTCGGCACGTACCGCATCCTTCCGCCGCACCGCTCGCCCGTCCCGTACTCCGCCACCGAGTTCGACCTCGGTGCCCTCGACCCCCTCGCCGGCGAGATCGTCGAGGCGGGCCGTTCCTGCGTCGCTCCCGCTCACCGCAACGGTTCCGTCATCACGCTGATGTGGTCCGCACTCGCCAGGTACACGCTGCTGGCAGGCCATCGCTACCTGGGCGGTTGCGCGTCGGTGCCGCTGGCCGACGGCGGCCACGCGGCGGCGACCGCCTGGCATCTCGCGGCCACCCGGCACGCTTCACCGGCCGAGTACCGCGTGCGCCCGTACCGTCCCTGGCTGCCACCGCACCGCGCCGACCACCCGCGGTACGCCGACCTTCCACCACTGCTGCGCGGCTATCTGCGCCTCGGTGCCTGGGTCTGCGGACCGCCCGCCCACGACCCGGATTTCGACGTCGCGGACTTCTACGTGCTGCTGCGACTCGCCGACGTCGACGACCGCTACCTGCGTTACCTGCTCGGAGACGTCCGGTGAACGCGGGAGCGGGCCCGTGGCAGGCGAGTTCACCGTGCACTCCCCGCTGCGTCACGCACCGGTTGCCGCCGGTGTCGACCATGGAGAGCGTGCGGCGAACCGTGGCCCTCGCGAAAGTCCTGACCGGCACTCTCCCCGACGACACCGACGGTGACCACGACACCGGCGACACCATCCGGCGCCGAGCGGCGGCGGCCCTCGACGCCCTGGGCGTCACGCTCACGGCGACGGGCCCGCTCGCCGTGGCGGGGTCTCCACGGCGCACCGACGAGTGCCCGGCGACCGGGTGGCACCCGGGGACAGCGGCGCACGAGTGGGCACAACACGACCGCATGGCTGCAATCGCGCGGCAGTGCGTCGATGAGAGGCGGCGGTCGGGTGACGGGCGAGCGCAACACAGCCCCCGGGAAACGCAACACGGCGGCGTCGGGACGCTCGTGGTCGCGAATCACGTGTCGTGGCTGGACATTCCGGCGTTGCTGGCTCTCGAACCGTTGACGTTCCTGGCGAAACGTGAGGTCGCGAGCTGGCCCTTCATCGGCAGGCAGGCGCGGCGGATGGGGACGTTGCTGCTCGACCGGTGGTCGCTGCGCGGGCTGCCGGCCTCGGTCGACGCCGTCGCCGAGCGTCTCCGCGCAGGCGAGACCGTCATGGCCTTCCCCGAGGCGACGACGTGGTGCAGCGGCCCGGGCGGCCCGTTCCGCCGGGCCGTGTTCCAGGCCGCGCTGGACGCCGGCGCACCGATTCGTCCCGTCACGCTGTCCTACCGCCAGCGCGGCGAACCGTCCACGATCGCGGCGTTCGTCGGCGACGACGGCCTCGCCTCCTCGCTGCCCCGCGTGATCCGTGCCCGCGATCTGACGATCCACGCCGAGTGCCACCGCCCCCTCGAACCGGCAGGCGACCGCCGCGCGCTCGCCCACCGCGCGCAGCGCGCCGTTCAGGGCGAGTCTCAACGCCTCACGCGCGCCGTCCACGCGACGGGTTCCCGCGGGCACACCGGCACCGACGCCGGGGCCGCGCATGTTTGACGTGCTGCACGACATCACCACGCTGCTGCAGAGCCACCTCGACGAGCCGTGGCTGTGGCTGGTGGTGTTCGCGATCGCCGGGCTGGATGCACTGCTTCCGTTCATGCCCAGCGAGTCGACCGTGATCACGATGGCGGTGCTGCTGGGTACCTCCGACGTGGCGGCGCTGGCCGGTCTGACCGCGGTGGCGGCGTTCGGCGCCTGGGCGGGTGACTGCGCGGGCCACGGGATCGGCCGCGGGCTGGGCCCGTTCGGCATCTCGCGGCTGGTGCGCAGCGAACGCGGCAGGCGCAACTACGCGTGGGCCGCCGACCGGCTCGACAGGCACGCTGTGGTGTTGATCGTCGCGGGTCGCTACTTCCCGGGCGGGCGGGTCGCGTCGGCGCTGGCGACGGGCGGGCTGAGGTATCCGTTCGGCCGGTTCGCGCTGCTCGACCTCGCGGGCACGACGGTCTGGGCGGTCTACTCGGTGCTCATCGGGGCGGCGGGTGCGGCGAGTTTCGCCGACGATCCGGTTGCGGGACTGCTCGCCGCGTTCGCACTGGGACTGCTGACCTTGGGTTTCGTCGAGGGTGGCAGACGGCTACTGTCGCGCCGTGAACACCGACGCGGCAAATCCGAACCACACCCCCAGCCCGCGGAGCAACGACCGTCCGCGGAGCAACGACGGTCCGCAGGGCAACGACGGTCCGCTGAGCTACGAGACCCTGTTGACGGCGTTCGACGAGCAGGGCGACGCGTTGCGGGAGGCGGCGCTGGCGGCGGGCCCGGAGGCGACGGTGCCGACGTGTCCGGAGTGGACTGTCGCGCGCCTCGTTAGGCACGTGGCGGCGGTGCAGGCGTGGGTGCTGGCGTGCATCGCCGATCCGCACGGCGGTGAACCGCGCGGCGAGCGCCCGCCGAAGGAGTGGGACGAGATCGTCCCGTGGTGGGACGGCACCCGCGCGGAGCTGCGCCGGGCGTTCGACAGCGGCCCGGAAACACCGGCCCACATGCCGTTCCCGTGCTACGAGGCGAATCTCCGCGCATGGGCCCGCAGGCAGGCACACGAGGCCGCCATCCACCGGCTCGACGCCGAACTCGCCGCAGGACGGGACGCCACGACGTTCGACACGATGTTCGCGGCCGACGGCGTGGACGAGGCGTTGTCGATGATCATCCACCGCAGGAGGGCGGACTGGTCGGCGGTCGAGGCGCGCGGCACGGTGCTGGTGCATGCCGAGGACGCCCGCAGGCTGTGGTCGCTGACGCTCGCGCCGGGGCAGCCGCCCGCACTGACGGGCCCCGCCGACCCCGACGTCACCCTCAGCGGCGGTGCGGACGCCGTCTACAAGCGGCTCTGGCGCAGGCCTGCCGACGTGTCGATCACCGGCGAAGCCACGCTCCTCGATCCGCTCGAGACCCCCTGACCAGCGCGAACTCCGTCGGCGGATAATGGGTGGCCGTGCCCGATACGCGCAAGTACGTCATCAAGTTCGGCTGCCCCGACCGCACGGGGATCGTCGCCCGCATCTCGTCGTTCCTCGCCGAACTCGGCGGCTGGATCACCGACTCGGCCTACCACACCGACCCGGACACGGGCTGGTTCTTCACGCGGCAGGTGGTGACCGCCGAGTCCGTCCCGTTCGACATCGACGAGCTGCGCGCACGGTTCGCCGGTATCGCGCGGTCGCTCGGTGCGGAGGCCGACTGGAAGGTCTTCGACAGCGCCGAACGCAGGCGCGTGGTGATCCTCGTGTCGAAGGAGGGCCACTGCCTGTACGACCTGCTGGGCCGCGTCGCCTCCGGGGAGTTGGACGTCGACGTCGCCGCGGTGATCGGCAACCACGAGCACCTCGCAGACATCACGCGTGCGCACGGGATCCCGTTCCACCACGTGCCGTTCGGCACCGGCCCCGAGTCGAAGGCCGAGGCGTTCGCGCAGGTGGCGAAGCTGGTCGACGCCCACGACCCGCACGCGGTGGTGCTGGCGCGGTTCATGCAGATCCTCCCGCCGGAACTGTGCGAGGCGTGGCAGGGCCGCGCGATCAACATCCACCACAGCTTCCTGCCGTCGTTCATCGGCGCGCGCCCGTACCACCAGGCGCACCTGCGCGGCGTGAAGCTGGTCGGCGCGACGTGCCACTACGTGACGGCCGACCTCGACGCGGGGCCGATCATCGAGCAGGACGTGATGCGGGTCGACCACACCGATTCGGTCGACGACATGATCCGCAAGGGCCGCGACGTCGAGAAGGTGACGCTCTCGCGCGGCCTGCGGTGGCACCTAGAGGGCCGCGTCCTCGTGCACGGCAACCGGACCATGGTGCTGTGACGCGGGCTGCGCGTCCCCGCCCGTCGATCCAGGCACCGGCTCCTGCTCCGTCGAGGCCGGTGTGGCCGCGGACGCCGAGCGGGCGGTGCGGGCCGCGGGGACGATCATCGGCGTGCCGGTCTCGGGGTCGTCGATGACGCGGCACGACAGGCCGAACACGTCCTCGACGAGGCCGGCGGTGACGATCCGCGACGGCTCGCCCTGCGCGGCGACGATCCCGCCGGGGCGCATGACGACGAGGTGCGTGGCGTAGCGGCACGCCTGGTTGAGGTCGTGCAGCACGGCCACGAGGGTGTGCTCGCCGTCGTCGTGCAGGTCCGCACACAGGTCCAGGACCTCGATCTGGTGCGCGATGTCGAGGAACGTCGTCGGCTCGTCGAGCAGCAGGATCGGCGTCTGCTGGGCCAGCACCATCGCCAGCCACACGCGTTGCCGCTGCCCGCCGGACAGTTCGTCGACGACCCGCTGCGCCAGGTTCGCGACGCCGGTGAGCCGCATCGACTCGGCCACGACGGCCTCGTCCTCGGCCGACCACTGCCGGAGCACGCTCTGGTGCGGGTACCGGCCGCGGGCGACGAGGTCGCCGACGGTGATGCCGCCGGGCGCGGTGGACGACTGCGGCAGCAGGCCCAGCCGCTTGGCCACGTCCTTCGACCGCTGCGACGTGATCGCCTTGCCATCGAGGTGCACCGTGCCCGCCTTGGGTTTGAGCATCCGCGCGAGCGCTTTGAGCAGCGTCGACTTGCCGCACGCGTTGGGGCCGATGATCGCGGTGAACGAACCGTCGGGGATGTCGACGGACAGCTCCCGCGCGACGGTCGCCTGGTCGTAGGCGAGCGTGAGGTCTTCGGCGCGCAGCCTCGTCATGCGTACCTGCCCTTTCCGCGCCATTCGGACGCCAGCAGCCAGATCAAGTACAGCCCGCCGACACAGCCCGTGGCGGTTCCGACGGGTAGCTGTGCCGCGGGGAACAGTTGCTGCACCAGCAGGTCTCCCGTGGCCAGCAGCAGTGCCCCGACGAGCGCGGTCGTCACCAGACCCGGCGCCGACGTGCGTGTGAGCCTGCGCGTGAGCTGCGGCGCGGCCAGCGCCACGAACGTGATGGGTCCAGCGGCGGCGACGGCGAACGCGGCGAGCAGCACGCTCACGCCGATCAACAACGTCCGGTCACGCCCGGTGCGCACGCCGAGCCCGCCCGCGGTGTCGTCGCCGAGTTCCATCATCGACAGCGACCGCGTGCGCGACAGCGCCACCGGCAGCAGCACGGCCAGCGTGACGGCGGCCGCGACGACGTGTTCCCAGCCGCGAGAGTTGACGCTGCCGACGAGCCATGCCTGCGCGGTGAGCGCGTCGTGCAGGCTCGCGCGCGTGATGAGCATCGAGTTCGCGGCGACGGCGAGCGCGTTGATACCGATGCCCATCAGCACGAACCGCAGGCCGCTCACGCCGCGGTGGTACGCGAGAACGTAGATCAGCAGAGCTGCGACGACGCCGCCGGTCAGCGCACCGAGCGAGACCTGCAGCATCGTGCCGCCGAGCACCGTGATGACGACGAGCGCGCCGGTCGCGGCCGCACTGGTGAATCCGATGACGTCGGGGCTGCCGAGCGAGTTGCGGGTGACGGTCTGCAGGATCGCACCGCTGACGGCGAGCATCGCGCCGACGAGCACCGCCACCAGCAGCCGCGGCAGCATCAGCGTGTAGACGACGAAGTCGCCCGTCTCGTCGCCGCGGCCGGCGAGGGAGGCGAGCACCTGGCCGAGGGTCAGCGAGTACTCGCCCGCGGTCAGCGTCACGACCATGACGGCGGCGAGCAGCGCCGCGACGACGGCGCCGACGACGAGCGTCCGCGGTGCGATGCGCAGCGAAAGGCCGCCCGCACGGACGACGCGACCGGTGACGGCCCGCGCGTCGGTGGCCCGGGTGCCGGCGGCATGCGTATCGACGGCCCGTGGGTCGGCGGGTCCGGTGTCGGCGGGCCGGGTGTCGGCGGGGTTCGGCGGCGGGGTCACAGGGCTGCCAGCTTTCGTTTGCGGCACAGCGCGAGGAACACCGGCACACCGACCACCGCCGTGACGATGCCGACCTGGATCTCCGCGGGCGGTGCGATGACTCGGCCCACGAGGTCGGCGCCGACGAGCAACGTGGGCGCCAGCACGAGCGAGTACGGCAGCACCCAGCGCTGGTCGGGTCCGGCGAGGAACCGGGCGACGTGCGGGACGGCCAGTCCCACGAACCCGATCGGCCCGACGGCGGCCGTCGCCGCGCCGCACAGCAACGTGATGGCGACGGCTCCGGCGATGCGGATGCGGTCGGGGTGGGCGCCCAGTGCGCGGCCGAGGTCGTCACCCATGGCGAGTGCGTTGAGCGGGCGCATCAGCAGCAGCGCCGCCACGATGCCGACGGCCATGAACGGCAGGACCGGCAGCAGCACGTCGTAGTAGCGGCCGGACAGCGAGCCGACCTGCCAACGCCGGAACTCTTCGAACGCATCCGGCGCGGTGAGCATGAGGCCGCTGTTGACGGCGAACAGCACCGCGGTGACGGCGGCACCCGCGACGACGAGACGTTCGGGGGTGGCGCTACGCGAACCCGCGCTGCCGAGCGCGTAGACGACCACACTGGCGACGGCTGCCCCGGCGAACGCCAGCCACACGTAGCCGAGCACGGTCGTGATGCCCAGGTAGGTGAGCGCCAGCGCGACACCGGTCGAGGCGCCCATCGTGATGCCGAGCAGCCCGGGATCGGCGAGCGGGTTGCGGGTGAGCGCCTGCATGAGCGCGCCCGCGAGGCCGAGACTCGCGCCGACGAGCACGGCGAGGATCGTGCGCGGGATGCGGTACTCGTGGATGACCACGGCCGCGTCGGAGCCGTCGCTGTGCCACAGCAGGTCCCAGGTCTGCAGCAGCGGAATCCCTTTCGACCCGAACCACACGCTCGCCAGCGCCAGGAACAGCAACGCGCCCGCGGCCACCACGAGCCCGGCGCCCCGCGCCACGGTCCCCCGCGTGGTGACACCGGTCGCCGTGACGGACCCGGTGTCCGTGGCGGTCCCGCTCGTGGCGGACGGCCCGGACTGGGCTCGGGGTCCGGGCTCGGCTTCGGTCCCGGCGGTCGACGGCATAAGGTGAGGCTAACCAATCGAGTGACTCACCTCGACGTGTGCCTCCCCACGCCCCGTGTTCCACCTTCCAGAGCCCGTGTTGCGTTCTCCGGGAGCCGTGTTGCGTTTCCCAGGGGCCGTGTTGCGCCCTCCCGTCGCCCGACCACGACCCCTCACCGACGCCCTGCCGCGCGGCTGTGTTGATGGGGCCACGTTGTTGACGGGGCCGTGTTGCGCCTTCCGGCCCCTGTTCTTCACTCGGCGCATCCGGCGCGGACGCGAAAATCCGTTGCCCCGGTTGGCAGCACACCCGCAGGGTGTGCACATGACCTGCCCGCGCACCGCGCTCGACGCCACCTCGGCCACCCGCGCACCCGTCGTCGGCGTACCTGCTGTCGTCGGCGTCACGGTGCAGCGACAGCAGCCGAGCGGCATCGGGAGGTCGACCACCGCGCAGCCGTGACCGGGGCGCTGCTGGCAGGGCTCGTCGCCGGATACGGCATCGCGATCCCCGTCGGCGCGGTCGGCGCGTACCTGGTCACGCTGGCGGCTCGCACCCGGAGGAGCGTCGCCGTGGGCGCGGCCCTCGGGGTGGCCACCGCGGACGGTGGATACGCGCTGCTGGCGGTGGTGGGCGGTCGCGCCGTGGCCGCAGTCCTCGAACCCGTGGCGACGCCGCTGCGGTGGACGTCCGCGGCGGTGCTGGTGGCGATCGCCGTGACAATCGCAGGCTCGGCGATCATCGAACACCGGCAGCGCACCCGTGGGCGGATCACGTCGCCGGTACGCGGGACACCCGCCACTCCCGGACGCGCCTACGCCGTGTTGTTGGCGATCACGTGCCTGAACCCGACCACGCTCACCTACTTCGCCGCGCTCGTCCTCGGCGACGGCGCCGGTATCGACCGCGCGGGTCCGGCTGGGCCGGTGGCGTCGGCGGTGTTCGTCGCCGCGGCGTTCGCGGCGTCCGCGAGCTGGCAGCTGGCGCTGGCGTTCGCGGGCTCGGCCCTGGGCCGCGTCGTCTCGGGCCCGCGGGGACGGCTGGTGACGGCTGTGGTGTCGAGCACCATGGTGATCGGGCTCGCTGCCATCACGGCGCTGAGCGTGTAAAACCTGTCGTAGGACCCGAATCAGGGTTCCCGGACGAGGGAGCCGTACCCGGAAACGCGACAAGACGGCCGTCGGAAGGGACCTGTCATGTCGTGGCTGATCCTGATCGTGTCGGGGCTGTTCGAGGCCGTCTGGGCGACCGCACTGGGGAAGACCGCGGGGTTCACGCGGCTGGGGCCGTCGATGGTGTTCCTCGCCGCTCTCGTGGTGAGCATGGCCGGGCTGGCGTACGCGATGCGCGACCTGCCGACCGGAACCTCCTACGCCGTGTGGGTGGCGATCGGCGCCGTGGGCACCGTGGTCTACGCCATGGCCACCGGGGACGAAGTGGTGTCCCCGCTGAAGGTGCTGTTCCTCGTCGGCATCATCGGCTGCGTCGTCGGCTTGAAGGCCGTGAGCTAACGGATACTCGAGGGGCGAAGATCGGTCCACTCGGCGTCGACGTAGCGCAGGCAGGCCTCGCGGGTGTCCTCACCGAACACCACGCGCCAGCCCGCGGGAACGTCCACGAACGACGGCCACAGCGAGTGCTGGTCCTCGTCGTTGACGAGCACGTAGAACCGGCCTTCGTTGTCCTCGAACGGATTCATCGCTCACTCCTCATGTCCGTTGTCCACTGTGCAGGGACCGCTTTCCGGGGGATGTTCCGGAGATCGTCCTCGGCCACGTCCGTGTTCGTCACGACCCGCTGACGGCGAACTCGGCCGTCACCCGGGAGCTGCGTCGCTGCAGGACGGAGTCGAGGATCTCACCGGAACGGATCGCGTTGTTCGACAGCAGTGACGACGTGATGCCGTGGGTGTGCTCGGTGGCGCCGCCCTGCAGGTACACGCCGGCCGACAGGGCGGCACCGCCGTGCACCCGGTAGTCGCGTTCGATCCGCGGCCTGCCCGCCGGATCACGCGTGACGTGCGAGGCGAGCCCGTCCAGCTGGGCGTCGACGTCGGCGGGCAGGTATCCGGTGGCGTACACGACCACGTCGGCGTCGAGTACCGATTTCTCCCCGTTGCTGAGCGATTCGACCGTCGTCCGGACACCGTCGGCGGTCTCGACCACGTCGGTCGCGCGGGAGGCGTGAAAGAAGCGCAACCGCTCCTGCCCGAGCACCCGTTCGCGATACAGCCGCCGGTACAGGTCCTCGATGAGTTCCAGATCGACGACGGAGTAGTTCGTGTTGGCGTGATAGTCCATCAGGCGGTCCTTGACATCCTGGGGCGCGCCGAAGAACTCGTCGACCGATGCCGGGTCGAAGATCCGGTTGGCGAGCGGGCTGTCGTCGGAGGGGCTGTAGCCGAAGCGGGAGAACACCGCGCACACCTCGGCGTCCGGGAACGTCGAGTGCAGGTGCGCCGTCACCTCCGCCGCACTCTGCCCCGCGCCGACGACGACGAACCGCCGCGCGTCGCCCGGCACGGACGGCACGCGCTGCAGCAGTTCGCTGTTGTGCCAGACGCGATCGGACAGCTCGGCGCCGTCCGGTATCCGCGGCCGCAATCCGGTCGCGAGCACGACGTTCCGCGCTCGGTACACCGTTCCGGAGGAGGTGCGCACATCGACGCAACCGATCTCGTCGCCGTCGAACACCGGCTCGATGCCGGCGACCCGGGTGCCGTACGAGACCATGTCGCCGACCTGCGCGGCCGACCATTCGAAGTAGTCGTGGAACTCGGCCCGTAGCGGGAACAGCGTCTTGTGGTTGACGAATTCGACCAGCCGCCCGCGGTCGTGCAGATAGGACAGAAAGCTGAAGCGGCTCGTCGGATTCCGTAGCGTCGCGAGGTCCTTGAGGAACGACACCTGCATGGTTGCGTCATCGATGAGCATGCCGCGGTGCCAGCCGAACGAGGCCTGCTGTTCGAGGAACTGTGCCGTGACGGGCTCGGCCGCGTCCTCGTTGTACTCGGCGACCGCGATGGCGAGGGCCAGATTCGACGGCCCGAAACCCACGCCGACGAGGTCGTACACCGGTACATCGCCTGCGAGCCCCTGAGTCATACCAGTCCTATCGCCGAGACAGCCAGACAGAGGCTACCCTAACCTAACTAAGGGCTGCCTCAGTTAGACCTTTTGAGGGTGATCCTCGACTCCGACGTCAAGGGTTGTCAGCTTAGGTAAGCCTTGCTTCACTGGGTGCGTTTCGCCCACGACGTTACGGAGGACCGATGCGGGTCGTCATGTTCGGCTACCAGACGTGGGGGCACCGCACCCTGCGTGCGCTGCTCGATTCGGAGCACGTGGAGGTGGCGATGGTCGTCACGCACCCGAGGTCCGAACACGCCTACGAACGGATCCTGGCCGACTCGGTCGAAGACCTCGCCAGGGAGAACGGTGTCGAGGCGGTACTGGCGCAGCGACCCGACGACGCGCTCGTCGACAAGCTCCGTGAGGTGGCGCCCGATCTGATCGTCGCCAACAACTGGCGCACCTGGCTGCCGCCGGAGATCTACAACCTGCCCACCCACGGCACGCTCAACATCCACGACTCACTGCTGCCCGCCTACGCCGGGTTCTCCCCCATCATCTGGGCGCTCATCAACGGCGAACCCGAGGTCGGCGTGACCGCCCACATGATGAACGAGGAGCTCGACGCTGGCCCGATCGTCGGCCAGAAGTCCGTGACCGTCGGCCCGCGCGACACGGCCATCGACCTGGTCCACGCCACGGTGGAGAAGATCGAACCACTGGTGGCCGAGGCGCTGGAGTTCATCGCCGGCGGGCGCACCGACTGGACTCCGCAGGACCGGTCGAAGGCCAGCTTCTTCCACAAACGTTCACTCGAGGACAGCCGCATCGACTGGACGTGGCCCGCCGCGGACCTCGACCGGCTGGTGCGCGCGCTGGCCGACCCGTATCCGAACGCCTACACGTACTACAAGGGCGAGCGGATCCGCATCATCGAGGCGTCCGTGTCGGACGGCAAGTACGGCGGCACCCCGGGACGCATCTTCTATCCCGAGGGCAAGGGCGTGGCGATCGTCGCGGGTGCCGACGCGCGCTTCGGCCGGAACCACGGACTGCGCATCGAACGGGTGCGCACCGAGGACGGCACGGAATACGCGGGCACGGAATTCTTCACGAAGATGGGCGGCTACCTGACCTCGCACCCGTGAGGTGACGCCCCAAGGACACCTCGAGAACACACCCCGAGGACACCGAGACGCGCCGCCGGTTCGCGCCCCCGAAAAGTGCGCGAACCGGCGGCGACCACTGTCGAGCCGAGGCAGCACCGGTGGATCTCCTCGGCGACCGAACCCGGCGGACGCGGCGACCGGGCCGACGGATGTCACCGGCAGCGCCGGTCGCCGTCAGCGGAGTAGTTCGACCTTGCAGTTCAGTCCGGGTGCGCTGCTCAACCTGATGTCACCCGTCAGCAGCGGCATGTCCAACGCGGACGCGAGCACGACGTAGAGCCCGTCGTAGAACGTGATCGTGTGCCGCAGTGACCAGGTTTGTTCCAATAGGACCACCTGGTCGTACCGATCGTCGACGAGTCCGCGCAACGCCCGCAGGCCGGTCAACGCCTCGTCCCCGGTGATCTCGCCGCGCCGCTCGAGGGCCCGCAGTGCCTGACCGACCTCGGCGTCGATCAGATACGGCGCATGCACCCGACTGTCGGCGAGCAACTTCCGCAACGCCGCGCCGACGCCGTCCTTCCGCGTCAGCGCCGCGACGAGAGCCGACGCGTCGACGACGTACTCACTCGCGGTCACTCGCCACGCGCCTCGCGAAGCACCTCGTCGATGGAGCCTGCCGTCGCCCCCGGCGTCGCACAGGCGGCGAGGTTCTCCTCGACGGCCCGTACGTAGTCGGCCTTCGCACGTTCACGCGCAGCCTCGATGAGGTACTGGCGCATGTACGCCTGCAGCGACTGCCCCGCCTCGGCCGCTCGACGGCGGAACACGTCCGCGACCTCGTCGGGCACGTCTTTGACCTGGATGGTGGTCATGACATGACCATACCGAGATCGGCGCCGAAATGCATGCACTTCGGCGCCGATCCACCACCGTCTCACACGCGGACGAGCATCTTGCCCGTGTTGGAGCCGGCGAGCAGGTCGAGGAACGCCTGTGGCGCACTGCGAATGCCGTCGACGACGGTCTCGCTGTAGACGATCGATCCGTCGCCGACCAGCGGCGCGACCTCGTCGACGAACCGCGGGCGCGCGTCGAGGTGGTCGCCCACCAGGAAGCCGCGCATCGTGATCCGCTTGGCGATGAACTGCACCAGGTTGCGCGGGCCCGGCTGCGGCTCGGTCGCGTTGTACTGCGAGATCATCCCGCAGATGGCGATCCGCCCACCGAGGTTCATCGAGCCGATGGCCGCTTCGAGGTGCTCGCCGCCGACGTTGTCGAAGTAGACGTCGACGCCGTCCGGCGCAGCGGCCTTCAGCTGGTCGGCGACGGGCCCGTCCTTGTAGTTGAACGCCGCGTCGAACCCGAGCTCCTCGGTCAGCCACCGCACCTTCTCGGCGGACCCGGCGCTGCCGATCACCCGGGACGCGCCGCGCAGTTTCGCCAGCTGGCCGACCATCGACCCGACCGCACCGGCCGCGCCCGACACGAACACAGCGTCGCCCTCGGCGAACCGGGCCACGTCGAACAGGCCCGCGTAGGCCGTCAGCCCCGGCATGCCGAGCACCCCGAGGTAGGCCGGCGCGGGCGCCGACGTGACGTCGATCTTCGCGGCATTGTCGGCGTCGACGATCGCGTGCGTGCGCCAGCCGAGCTGGTGCAGCACCGTGTCGCCGACCGCCAGCCCGTCGGCGTTCGACGCGACGACCTCGCCGACCGCACCACCCGTCATCGGCTCGCCGACCTCGTAGGGCGCGGCATAGGACTTCGCCGAGCTCATCCGCCCGCGCATGTACGGATCGACCGACAGCCACGTGTTGCGCACGAGTGCCTGACCGGGTCCCGGCCGACCCGCGTCGACGTCGGCGATCTCGAAGTTCGCCATCGTGGGCGCGCCGTGCGGCCGTTCGGCGAGCCGGATCTCCACCGCGTTGTCACCGGACTCCGTCATGCCGTGGCCACCTTTTCCAGGTTGTCGAGCACACCGTCGTAGATACGCTTGAGGCCGGTCGGCGCGAACGTCTTCTCGAAGAAGCCGCCGATGCCGCCTGCTCCCTGCCAGGTGGTTTCGATGCGCACGGTCGACTTGTCGCCGGCCTCCTCGACGGTCCACGTGGTGACCATGCTCGAGTTGGCGTCGGTCTCCACGATCGTGCCCGGCTTCGGTTCGGTGACCGTGGCGGCGACGTCGCGCACGCGCTTCGACGTGGCCTGCAGCTTCCAGGTCGCGACCGTGCCCGCGCCGGTGCCACCGTCGCTGACGGCGTAGTCGCGGTAGGCCTCGGTGAGGATCTTCGGCCTGGTGTCGGTGTAGTCGGCGACGAGCGTGCGCACCGTGTCGGCGGGCGCGTCGATCGTCCGCTCGGCTATGGCGGTGACCTGTCCCATGTGCTCTCCCTGTTGATCGTGTGGCGGGTCGCGTCCGGCCGGGCGCTGACCCGGTTCTACTTGGCGAGCTCCTCGATGACCTCGGCTCCCGGCAACGCGGCGAGTGCCGACCCGGTGACGAGCAGTTTGCTGCCGCGGATGCCGCTGCCCACGATGAGTTCCGGCGCACGGGCCACCGCGGCGTCGACGAGGACCGGCCAGTCCGAAGGCAGGCCGATCGGCGTGATGCCGCCGTAGGCCATGTTGGTCAGCTCGACAGCCTCTTCCATCGGGGCGAACGACACCTTGCGCACGTCCATGCGCTTGCGAATGACGTTGTTGACGTCGGCGCGGGTCGTCGCGAGTATGAGCGCGGCGGCGTAGCGCACCTCGCCAGCACGTTTACCTGCGACGACGACGCAGTTGGCCGACGCTTCGAGCGGCGACGAATACGCCTCGCAGAACGCGGCGGTGTCGGCCAGCTCCGGATCGATCTCGGCGACGCCGACCGGCGCCTTGACGGAGTCGAGCGCGCCCGCGACCGGTTCGGCCATGAGGTCGGGACGCTCGACGGCCGACTGCACGGTGAGCGTCCCCGCGATGTTCCAGTCGTTCACATCGCCACCGTAGGTCACCCCGTCAGCATCGAGTCGCGGCGCATCGACGCGCCGAGCACCACCGGGTCGGCTCCGGGACATCACCGGGTCTGCTGCACCCGGGTCACGGGACGACGCTCGGGATGACAGGACGCGTGCCCGGAGTGTCGCCGGGCCGAGGATCAGCGCGTCACCAGGAGGAACCGCCGCGCTGGACCTCGATCAGCTTGGGGCGCACGTCGACGATGTAGACGAGCGCAGCCACGATGCCGGCCAGCCAGAAGATCAGCCCGGCGCCGTAGAAGTTGAACAGCAGCATCGCGAGCGTCGCACCACCCGTGATGCCCAGCCACATCGGCTTCGTGTGCCGGTCGGCTGCGGTGTAGGCGTCGGAGCGCTGGGTCAGCGCGTGTACGAAGGCGACCAGGCCGACGAGAGTGCCTGCCCAGTCGATGGCGAACACGATCCAGTACGCGAGATACGGCACGCCACTCAGCGTACGTCAGACGCCGAACACACTTCGGGCTCCGGTTGCGGTAACAACCGGAGCCCGAGGTGTGGACGGTCAGCTCAGTTGTCGCTCTTCGAACCGGTGGAGCCCGTCGACTTCTTCGCGGCGCTCGTGGTGCGGCGCGTGGTGGTCGACTTCGCGCTCGACGTGGTCGACGACTTGGTGGTGGTCTTCGGCTTGGCGGGCGTGGTGGCCTCATCGACGCTCGCCTCGGCCTTCTCTGCGGCGTCGGAGATCTTCTCCGCGGTCGCCTCGACGACCTCACCGGCGTCCTCGCCCGCGCCGCGCACCGTGGACGTCACCTTCGAGACGACGCCGTCGATGCCCTTGCGCACGTCGGCCGTGGCACCGTCGACACGCACCTGCACGGTCTGGAACGTCTCGCCGAGCTGGTCGGTGGCCTTCCTGACCTGCGGCTGCGCGAGCAGCTTGTCCCAGGCCTCCTCACCGGACTCGGCCAGCCGGTGGTACAGCTTCAGCGCGGCGTCGGTGTACTCGTCGAGCAGCTTGCGCAGCTCGGCCGGGTCGAGCTTGTCGCGGAGCCCCTCGAGCTCAGACGGCAGCTCCTCGAGGTTCTTCTTCGCGTCCTCGAAGCCCTTCTTGGCGTCCTCGACGCTCTTGCGGACAACGTCGCCGCCGTCGGTGTAACGCTCCTTGGCCTTGGCCAGCGCGTCGTTCACGGCGTGGCTCGCGAGGTTGCCTGCGCCCAGGGCGGCGAGCAGCGGGGTCTTGAGCTGGTCGACGGGGGTCTTGGCGCCGTCGTTCTCGGTCTTGGCGGATTCGGTCTTGGCGGTCTCGGTAGCCATGTCGGCTCACTCCTCGGCGTGCGGCTGTTCGGGTTCGGTTCCGGGCGTGCTCTCTTCGCGGTTCTGCCTGCGGAACGACTCGTAGACGTCGAGCAGAACCGTCTTCTGGCGCTCGGACAGCTCGGTATCGGCGCGGATCGCGTCGAGCACCGGGCCCCCTTCCGGCAGGTCGTCGAGAATTCCGGCCTGCACGTAGAGCGCCTCCGCCGAGATTCGCAACCCTTTGGCGATCTGCTGCAGGATCTCCGCGCTGGGCTTGCGGACCCCGCGTTCGATCTGGCTCAGATACGGGTTGGAAACACCGGCCAGTTTGGACAGCTGCCGCAGGGAGATCTTGGCGCTGCTGCGTTGTTGGCGGATGTACGACCCGATGTCCCGGCCGAGGTCGGCCATCTTGTCCATCGGTCCGGTCGCATCCTCATCCGTACCGGCGCCGGGTCGGCCGTCGCGGTCGCCGTCGACATCGTCGTCACGATGCTCGGCACCGTCCGACTTCCCCGTCACGCCTGCCACCTCCCTACGACGTTTTCCACGGTAACCACGAGTGCTAGCTATTGCAAGCACCCTGCTTGCACCCTTCGCGTGTGACGCCGAACACTCGTGACCGATCCGGGTGGCCCCGCCTCATCTGCGCCTTCCTCCGCAGGTCAGGTGTTACGGTCCCGACCGCCATCCCGGGGGAGCGCGCACCGCGCGGGGATACGAGGAGGGGGACATGAGTGACGGTTACGCCGTCAACATCGCCGAGCTGGGCACACTGATCAGGACACTCGAGGACGGCGCCGAACAGGTCCGCGACCGCCAGTGAGGCCGCGTGGCCGTTGGTCGCCGCGCAGACCCGCCGGATCGCCGACAGTCTCCGTTTCGACCCGCCCACCGAGCGGTCGCGATGACACAACCGGCCACGACGACGTCACAACACTCCGGGAAACGGGATCGAGTTGATGGTCACGGCACACGATTCGTTGCAGGACACGGTCGCGTTCGCCCTGCGGGACAAGCCGTTCACGTGGCTGCGGACCGAAGAGGTCACACCCAGTCCGCAGCACGTCGACACCGTCGCGCGGCAGTTCGGTGCGTCGGTCGTCCACGCACTCGGCTTGCCGCCCGGGCCGTTTCTCATGTTGATCAGCCGCGTTCCGATCCGGTCCATTCGGGACACGTGCATGCCGTTGCAGAAGCCGTTCCGGTCCCATCGACGGCGCTGCATAGCAGCCGCCATACCCATGGTGCCGTTGCTGGGGATGCTGGCCCTGAGCCTAGGCGCTACGACCGGCGAACCAGGTGTGCTGTTGGGGCTCGTTGCAGTCGGTGCGCTGCTACTTCCGGCATGGACGGCCGCGTTCGTGCTCAAGTTCCGCCGCCCCGGGCCGATCCTCGATCACCTGGTCTCCGCGCTGATCCGCGAGTTCGACGGGCGGAAGAGGGTGCGGATCTACGCGTTGTCGTACCGATTGCCCAGCAGAGATCTCTACTGCGCGGTCGCCTGGGAGCTCGGCTACACGCTGAAGAGCTACTACCGCAGCTTCGCGTTGTGGGGTGGGGACCGCAATCTCGTCAGGCTGACCTTCGAACGCCGCGACCGTGCCGACAGCGCGGAACCGGCACCTGCTCCGTACCAGGCGGGTTAGAACGACAACCGCCGAAGACCCGCCACCACTGATCACCGCACCAGGAGCGACGAGGGGTTCGATGACGGAACCGACCAGTGAACAGCTCATCGAACAGGCACGCGCCCAGGTACGACAGGACCGCAACAAGCAGGCCGAGTTCGACGAGCTGCTGTCGACTCTGGACGAGGCGAGAACGCAGCTCCATTCTCTACGAGCCACGGCGACCTCCCCCGACGGCACGGTGACCGTGACAGCCGGGGCCGGCGGCATCGTGCAGTCCGTGGAACTGTCGGACAACGCGCTGAGTAACACCAACGCGTCATCCCTGGCGTCGTCGATCAACGCGACGATCGCTCAGGCGATCCGGCAGGCCACCGAGAAGCACGTCGACCTCGTGCACCGGCACGTCGGCCAGGACGTCGGCATCGCCCGCATCCTCGGCCCCCAGGCAGCCTTCGCGCCGAGCAGCGGATCCGCTCCCGCCGAACCGCGTTCGGACACGCACCGCGGCCGACGTGACGACGACACGGATCCGTTCCACGACCCGCTCAAGCTGGGCTGAGACCTCACAGCCGGACCTCACAGCCGGGCCTCAGCAGACGGGCCTCAGCAGACGGGCCTCAACAGGCGCAGAGGCAGAACGGGTGGCCGTCCGGGTCGGCGTAGACGCGGAAGGTCTCGGGCTTGTCGTCGAGCAGCCGCGCACCGAGATCCAGCGTCCGCTGGTGTTCGGCGTCGAGATCGCCGACCGTGAAGTCGAGGTGCAGCATCTGCGGCCGCTCGTTCGACGGCCACGTCGACGGCCGATAGTCGGGGTCGCGCTGGAAACTGATGTCCGCCCCGCCGTCAGGGTTCACGAGCGTCACCCACTCGTCGTCCGAGTCGGGGTCGAGCTCCCAGCCGAGGAGCTTCCCGTAGAAGTCCGCGAGCCGATACGGCTCCGGGCAGTCCAGGGCGACACAGCCCAACGTCACCGATGTACTCATTCAGCGCCTCCTTGCGCTCGATTCACCCGACGGAACGGCGTCACAGCGGCACAGCCCGGTCACAGCTCCACAGCTTGGTCACAGCCGCACAACACGCCACCCCCACCACCAGGCCGACACCGTCATAACCAATGAACACATGATGCCGGTTACGAAAACCGGACGCAACCACTGTTTCCAATACACTGGTGACGTGGACGCGGACGTGAGGCTGGTGCTGGACTTCCTCAACACCGTCGACGTCGAGAAGGACGTCGACGTGCTGCGCTCCGTCACCGAGTGGCACGCGTGGACCCACGCGCGCGAGTTGACGCCGGGCTCGATCGACGACGCGCTCCGCGCCCGCCGGGTCCTCCGCGAGGCCGCGGGCGAGCCGGCAAGTGATCCCATCGCCGGGACCGATACCTCGCACACCGCGCGCGAGCTGCGAATACCCGTCGACGTCGCGTTCCGGCTCTCCCCCACTGCCGACCCGCAGCTGATCGCCGACGACGCCGTCTCGGCCGTGTTCACCGCGGCGATGCGGCTGGCCGTACTCGGCGACTGGCGCCGCATCAAGATCTGCCCTGCCGACGACTGCCTGTGGGCGTTCTACGACGAGTCCCGCAACCGTTCGCGCACGTGGTGTTCGATGCAGGTGTGCGGCAATCGCGTCAAGGCGCGCACGTTCCGCAAGCGCACCGGCTCAGCACCCGGCGAGGACTCCACAGCCGGTTGACCACAACCCACCGGACCTGTGGATAACTACGTGGATAACCCCACCCACTGTGGATAACCTCCCCCTCTCGGGTGGCCTGGACCACACTACGAGTGGACCGGACCAAGCCCGGCTGCAGCCACACGGTCACGCACCGCGACCGGCGGCAGGGCACCCCGGGGCGACCGAGCATGGGCCGACCGGGCATGGAGCGACCGAGCGTCCACCGGAGCCCGCCCACGCCCACACGACGAATCGAGGCCGGCGCGGGGCTCCAGGTCGACGGGGTAGCCCGCCCTGCCCCGCACCAGCACCAGCACCAGCACCAGCACCAGCACCAGCACGGGAATCAGAACAGCAGCTCACCGACCGTGTAGATGACCAGGCCCGCCAGCGCGCCGACGACCGTGCCGTTGATGCGGATGAACTGCAGGTCGCGGCCCACCTGGAGCTCGACCTTGCGCGAGGTCTCCTCGGCGTCCCACCGTTCGACGGTGTCGGTGATGATCGTCGTGATCTCCCGCGAGTAGTGCCGCACGACGTGTGCGGCGGCGTCCTCGATCCAGCCGTCGACCTTCCTGGCCAGCTCCGCATCCGCCTGCAACCGGCCGCCCAGCGTCTGCAGCCCTTCCCGTACGCGCGTTCGCAGTTCACTCGACGGATCCTCGGCTGCGGTGAGCAGCATGTCCTTCGCGGTCGCCCACGCCGAGCCGATCAGCTTCTTCACCTCGGGGTGTTCGACGAGCTGACGTTTCACGGCGTCCGCGCGCGCCATCGTCTCCGGGTCCTTCTGCAGGTCCTGGGCGAACTCGCTCGCGAACCGGTCGAGCGCCAGCCGCATCGGGTGGTTGACGTCGGTCTTCACGGCCCAGGCGAACGTCAGCACCTCGCCGTACACCTTGTCGGCCAGCATCTCGTCGACGAACCGCGGCGACCACGACGGCGCCCGTTCCGACACGACCCGCAGCACCGTGGCGTGGTTGGTGCGCACCCAGTCGTACGCGCGGTCGCACATCAGGTCGACGAACCGGTAGTGCGCGCCGTCGGTCAGCACCTGTTCGAGGAGCTTGCCCAGCGGCGGACCCCACTCGCGGTCGACGACGCGGCGGACGACGGCCTGTTCCATCACGGCCTGCACGTCCTCGTCCCGCAGCACCGTCACGGCGCCGCGCACGACGGTCGAAAGTTCCGCCGTCACCCGCTCGGCGTTGTCGGGCGCCGCAAGCCACTCGCCCGTACGCCGCGACACCTCGAGGCGCCGAAGCTTGTCCCGCACGACGGGTTCGGACAGGAAGTTCGCCCCGACGAAGTCGCCGAGGCTCTCCCCCAGCACGTTCTTCTTGTTGGGGATGATCGCCGTGTGCGGGATCCGGATCCCCAGCGGATGCCGGAACAACGCGGTGACGGCGAACCAGTCGGCGAGGCCGCCGATCATGCCGGCCTCGGCCGCGGCGCGCACGTAGCCGACCCATCCGGGCCAACCCTCGCTCTCGGCCCACCTGGCCAGCAGGAACACCACCGCCGCGCCGAACAGGAACGCGAGCGCCACCTGTTTCATCCGGCGCAGGCTCTGCCGTTTGGCCTCGTCGCCGGCGAGGCCACCGGACGGCGCCGGTGCCGGGGCGGCGGCACTCGACACCGGGGGCCCGGACGTCCCGGCGCCGGAAGTCACGTCGTCACTCGGTTGCTCCACACCCGCATTGTCCGTGAGGATCGATTCCCGTGCGCCCACCTCTCGTTTCCCGCCTCCAACCGTTCACGTCGACCGTCTTCGCGGAGATGACGGCACTGGCCACGCGCACCGGCGCGGTCAACCTCGGCCAGGGCTTTCCCGACACCGACGGGCCCACCGGAATGCTCGACGCCGCCAGGGACGCGCTGTACGGCGGTGCGAACCAGTACCCGCCCGGGCCCGGACGCCCCGAACTGCGCAAGGCCGTCGCCGAGCACCGCACGCGTTACGGCCTCCACTACGACCCCGACACGGAGGTCCTGGTCACGGCAGGCGCCACCGAAGCGATCGCCGCATCCCTGCTCGCGCTGGCCGACCGCGGCGACGAGGTGATCGCCATCGAGCCGTACTACGACTCGTACGCCGCCGCGATCGCCATGGCGGGCGCGCAGCGCCGCACGGTCCCGCTGGCCTCCGACGGCGAGCGATTCGCACTCGACGTCGACGCCCTGCGCGCCGCCGTCACCCCAGACACCCGCGCGATCCTGGTCAACTCGCCGCACAACCCGACCGGCACCGTGTTCACCCACGACGAGCTGACCGCCATCGCCGAGGTGTGCGTCGACAACGACCTGATCGCCGTGCAGGACGAGGTGTACGAACACCTGACGTTCGACGACATCGAGCACACCCCGCTGGCGACGCTGCCGGGGATGCGCGAACGCACCGTGTCGATCTCGAGTGCGGGGAAGACGTTCAACTGCACCGGCTGGAAGATCGGCTGGGTGTGCGCACCCGCGGAGCTAGTCGCGGCGGTGAAGACCACGAAGCAGTTCCTCACGTTCGTCTCCGGTGGGCCGCTGCAGCCTGCCGTCGCGTACGCGCTCGAACACGAGCTCGGCTGGGTCGAGCAGCTGCGGACATCGCTGGCGGCCAAGCGCGACCGACTGTCCAAGGGCCTCACCGAGGCCGGCTTCGCGGTGTGGCCGAGTGCCGGCACGTACTTCGTGTGCGCCGACGTGCGGCCGCTCGGCTTCACCGACGCCGAGGACCTCGCGTGGCGTCTCCCCGAGCTCGCGGGCGTCGCGGCGGTCCCCGTCAAGGTGTTCACCGACCACCCGGACGAGTGGAATCACGTGCTGCGGTTCGCGTTCAGCAAGCGTGACGAGGTGCTCGACGAGGCTGTCGAACGCCTGCACCAGCTACATCGGGGCTGAGACGTTCGGCCGGTCACGCACCCGCGATCGGTGGAACCCCCCGCCTCGGTGCTAGAAAGACCGCGGCCGGACCTGCGACGATCCCGGCCACCGGCCGACCGCCGGAAACGGCCAGACCGCGGGAGTGTGCGATGGGAAAGACGGTGGGCGTACGCGCCGCCGTCGTCGTGCGCGCTTTCGTGGTCGCCGCGTTCGCGCTGATCGCCTGGCTGCTCGTCACCGGTTCGGCGTCGGCTTCGACCACGTCCCCGGGGCCCACTCCGCCGTCGGGATCGGCCGTCGACACCGGCCCTGTCACCGCCTCCGACGACACGGCGGATCCTGCCGACGACGCGGGGCTGGGCGGCATCGCGACCGGCGACACCGACAGCACACTCCCGCATCGGGCCGAGAACGCAGCGCTCAGCACCCCGGACGAGCGCGAACCCACCACTCCCGCCGCACCCGAGCCCGCAACCGGCGAGCCCACGACCGCGGACGTCCCGGAAGGCACGGCCGAGTCCGATACGGCCACCACCAGCGATGCGGCCACCACCGATACGGACACCGCGCAGGTCGGAGCGGACGTGGCCGAGCCGGCACCGGATGCCGAGCCGGAGCCTGCCGTACCGGCATCCGGTGACTCCGGCGGCGGTCTGGTCGCGGACCTGACCGGCGACCTCGCCGACGGGCTGACGGGCCGCGACGAGGACGGCGTGCTGCACCGCGTGACCGACACGGTCGACCAGGTCGACCGTGTCGTGCGCGACAGCGTGGCGCAGGTCGAGCGGACCGTCACCGGCACGGTCGACGACGTCGCGGCACCGCTCGTTCCGGCACCGCAGCCGCAGCCGCCCGCCGACCCGGCCGACTCCGAGCCGACGCGCGATCCGGCGCCGGTCGAAACGGCACCCGTCCAGGCGGACTCGCCCGCCCCGGCACGCCCGGCCGCTCCGGCGACACCCGCCCAGCCCGCACCACCCCGTGCCACGGGCACCACGGCCGACACGATCACCGGGCAGACGGCTCCCGCGCCCCAGGCCCACGGCGAGCCGACGTCACACGCGTCGCCGACAGTCCCGGCGCCGACCGTCCCGAAGCCTGCGCCCGCGAGCTCGATCGCCGGCGCGAACTGCGACAACGGCGGCGGCCGCAGCCATCAGGGCGTACTGCCGTCCACGCCCGCAGTCGAGCGGCTGCACGTCCTCGGCGCCGCGAATGCGAGCGACGTCGACGTCGACGCGGTCCACCTGGGCCTTCCTCCCACCGCGCCGGACTGACCCCGACCGGCATCTCCCTCGGGCAACT
Source organism: Prauserella sediminis (assembly GCF_014195435.1). Taxonomy (NCBI): domain Bacteria; kingdom Bacillati; phylum Actinomycetota; class Actinomycetes; order Pseudonocardiales; family Pseudonocardiaceae; genus Prauserella; species Prauserella sediminis. The sequence goes on from NZ_JACIBS010000001.1 coordinate 1,410,243, forward strand.
GTGCCCATCGGGCGGTTTCCGCCCGCTTCCGTAGTGACCCATCGCGTGTGCCGCAGTGCGTACACGTGTCCGTTTCGGGGTAATCCGCATGTATCGACGACTTCCCGCTCGGCCGACCGCGCCTGGCCGAGACGGGTCCTGGCTCCGGCGCCGCGCTGCCCCCGCGGCGCCGGAGCCGTGTTCGGGTGCGCGCCGCATCGCCTCGCTCACCGCGCCAGGTGGGGCGATGTCGCCGCTGCGCACCTAGCCGCCGGGCGGACCGGCATAGCGAGGGGCGATGCCGGTTCCGCAGGCGGCACTCCGTGTCCGCGTGACACGGATGGAGCCGGTGCGCTGGGTCTGACGCCGTTTTCTGGAGTGACGGCACCCCCGGGATCCAGCGCACCGGCTCCGCCTTTTCGCACGCCTCCCGGAGTGACCGGCGTCCCACTGGGAGAACCCGATGGACCGCGCCGCCCGAGGCAGCCGATAGTGGTCCGTGTGGCAGCCACGGCGCAGTTCGAACTTCATCCGGTGACAGTGCGCCATGACCCGGCGCGGCGGTTGATCCAGCTGGTCGTGGGGCTGGTGCTGTTCGGCACGAGCATGGCGATGATGTCGCGATCGCTGCTCGGCCTGAACCCGTGGGACGTGCTCCACGAGGGCCTGATGCACCGCACCGGACTGACGTTCGGCACCGTGACCGTGGTGACGGCGGTGACCGTGCTGCTGTTGTGGATCCCGCTGCGACAGCGTCCGGGGATCGGCACGATCGCGAACGTCGTGCTCATCGCCGTATCGGTCGACCTGGTGCGGCTGGTACTACCGCCGCAGGAACACCTCGCGGTACAGATTCCGCTGCTGCTCGGCGGGGTCGTGCTGAACGGTCTGGCGACGGCGATGTACGTCGGAGCCCGACTGGGCCCGGGTCCGCGTGACGGCCTGTTCACGGGGCTGACGGCACGCACCGGTCTGTCGGTGCGCCTGGTGCGGACGGCGCTCGAAGTGTGCGTACTCGGCGCGGGCTGGCTGCTCGGCGGCACGGCCGGCGCCGGAACGGTGTTGTTCGCGCTGTCGATCGGCCCGCTGACTCAGCTGTTCCTGCCGTGGGTCGTGTGGCGTCCGCGCACGTGAACCGTCATACGGTGTTCCTGCGCTGCAACAATGCGCGGCGGAGCCGATCAGGGGATGCGCCTACGGCTGCGAGGACGTCGGCCGCCGGCCCCGGCACGGTGGCGAGCGCCGACAGGATGTGCTCGCCACCGATGGCGTCGTCGCGGACATCTTGCGCCTCCCGGAGGCTCGCTTCCAGCACGCGTTTCGCATCGTCGCCGAACGGCAGGTGCCAGCGGTTGCGACGCCGGCCAGGGTCCCCGGCGTCGGCCGTTCCCGCCGCCAGCGCACCCTCACCGTGGCGGTCTTCGACCCGGGCGACGACTGTGTCGACGTCGATGCCGAGGTCACGCAGGGCTCGCCGATCGGCTTCGCTCAGCCCGCCGTAACGGCGCAGTTCACTCACTCGATCGGTGATGACGCCCGGCCGCGCGTCGATCGCGGCGAGCAGGTCGAGGGCGCCGGTCCCGGCGGCGGTTCGGCCGGAGTCGACGACCGCGGTGAGCAGGTGCAGCGCATCGACCCGTGCGGAATCGTCGGCCTCGGCCCAGCCGACGGCCGTCGTGACGAGACTGCGTGCGTCCTTCGTGAACCGCTCGAACACGGTCATCGCCTCCCGTGCTTCTTGTGGACCGCCTGCCTGCTGACACCGAGCTCGTCGGCGATCTCCTGCCAGGACCAGCCGTGCACGCGCGCGCTGCGCACCTGCACCGCTTCGAGTCGCTCGAGCAACCTCCGCAGGGCAGCGACGGCGCGCAAGCCTGTACGGGGGTCGCTGTCACCCGCCTGGGTCGCCAGTTCGGTCGCGTTCGTCATGGTGTCAATTTAAGTTGACATAACGCACGTGTCAACAAGAGTTGACAACTATGGTGGTCCGCGTGCCACGGATCGAGATCGCCGAACAGGCCGGGACAGACCTGCGCGGCGATCCACGTCCGACCGAGGACCGCGTCGTCGTGGTCGACTCGGGCGGTGAACCGCAGACGGGCGCGATCGCCGTGCTTGACGGGGCGACCGAACAGCGTCCGGGACTGCCGAGCGGCGGCTGGTACTCCGAACGCCTGGCAGAGCGCCTGCGTGAGACGCTGCTGCGGTCATCCGGCCCGGAGGCGGCACTCGCGGAAGCGATCGACGTCGTCGCACGCGACCACGCTCTGCAGGCCGGGGCGAGCCCGTCCAGCACGGTCGCGCTCGCCCGCTGGTCGCCGGACGTCGTCGACGTGCTGGTCCTGGCCGACAGTCCGGTGGTGAAGTTCGGGACCGACGACGTCGAGGTCGTTGCGGACGAACGACTGTCCCGGCTGCGCACAGCAGGCCGGTTGCGCACTCGAGCGGCGGTGGACGCACTGCGCAACCACGACGGCGGATTCTGGGTGGCCGAGGCCGACCCGTCGGCTGCGGCGCACGCCGTCCAGGCGCAGTGGCCGCGTGCCGAGGTGGAGACGTTGATTCTCGCGACCGACGGCGTCGCCGCGGGCGTCACCGACTACGGGCTGTTCGACTGGCACGGTCTGCACCGGCTCGCGTACAAGCAGGGGCCGCAAGCCGTACTGGACACCGTGCGCGACGCGGAACGCTCCGACCGCGACCGGACCCGGTGGCCGAGACCGAAGATCCACGACGATCAGGCGCTCGCCGTGGTCGACTTCACCGCCCGATCCGGGTGATCTCAGGGGTTTACCCGGAACACACCGCTATGTCCGATGCGTTTATATGGACGTATGTCCAGCCCACCGTCGCACGCCAAGGTCCACACCGCGGACGTCGCGCGCACCCGTGCGTGGACGATCGCCGCGGCCGCAGGACTCGGCTGGGCCGTGTTCACGCTGGTCATCCTTCATTCGGTGAGCTCGTTCGACCCGTTGACCGACCCGCTGAGCCGATACGCCTTCACTGATCGCGGCGCCGGCATGCTCGAGGCGAGCCTGCTGTCCGCGGCCGTGGGCGTCGTGGCGGTGCGCGGCGCCGTGCTGTCCGCAGGTCTGCCGGTGAGCAGGACGACCTCGACGCTCGTGTACGCGACATCGACGGGCTTGGTCACGGCCGCGTTGTTCCCGGCGACCTTCAGTTCGGAGATCGACCCGGTGAGCGGCCGCATCCACCAGTACGCGAGCGTCGTGGCGTTCGCCAGCCTGCCTGCGATCGCCCTGTCACTGCTCGATGTCATGCGAGCGACCCCCGTTCTGGCTCGTGTCGCCTCGGCGTTGACGTTGCTGCTGCGGGTCGCACTGGTGAGCCTGGCGCTGTTCGGCGTCAGCTACGTCGCCGACGCGCTCTCGGGCGTACCCGGCTTCGCCGCGGTCGCCGACACCGTGTCCGTCGGGTTCACACAACGGATCGTCTTCATGGTGGACTTCGGCCTGCTCGCGGTGCTCCTCGTCGGCGCGATGCAGGGCGCCCGCGGATCAGCCACGGCGCCGACCTCGATGCCAGTGTCGACCCCTGCACCCGCGACCGCCTCGCCTGCCGGCTCCCCGATAGCCGGGCCGCCGGCGGCAGCATCTTCGGCCGCGGGGCTCACCGTCGGGCATGTGTCCGCTAGCTCCGCCGCCGCACAGCATTCACCAACGGTTGCGTCGCCCACGGTCGCCTCGTCCACCGTTGTGTCGCCGGCAGCGCCTGCGGCCACGGGACCCTCGCCCGCAGGCTGCCCGGCCGGCGAGTCCTCGCCTGCCGGCGACTTCGGTAGCGCCAGCGGGGAGTCCAGCCACTCCGTCACCCGCGAGACCGTCGACGACGACGCGAGCCGGTACGCCCAGCGCGGCTTCGGTAACACCGATCGGCAGCGCAGCGACAGGACCAACGTCGTCACCTGATCAGACCCGGCCCACGACACTGTTCGTGAAACGACGTCCGTCACACACCGTCCACATCGGACCTTAGTTGTCCACGGCACATTTTCCGGCCGATCGGGAAACACAACGTGTGGCTCATACGTTTAACGGGTAGCTGCAGGACGCAGCCGGCACACGATTTCGGGGAGTAAACCGTGAACGCACACAGCCCGACCGCTCCGACCCAGAACCCGCAGCCGTCGCTACCCCGCGTCGACGAACCGGACGCCGCGCAGCGCCGCCGGGCCGTGCGCGCTATCGCATCGGCGGCACGCGACGCCGAGGACTGCGCACTGCTCCTCGACGCGCTCGGCTTGGATCCCGAGGAGGGACGGACCACCCTGCCGTCGCAACGTGATCAGTGACGCGCGGACAGTGACCGAACGCCGGTCCCACCACGCTCAGTCGATTCACGCTCGGTCGATTCACGCTCGGGTCGATTCACGCTCGGTCGATCGCGTCGCGGCGACTGCATCGCTCCGACCACGTCGCGCCGACGGGCGTTCTACCGACCCGCGCATAGCCGGCCACGTGGCACCGCGACCCCTTTGCATCCGACCCGGTACAGCTGAGCTGACCCGGATGTCGGGGCCGCCGCGTACTGCACCAATCCGAACACGAGCTGCCGCTGACACGTGAGCCGTGCGCCGCATCGAACCGAGCGTTCGGTTGCGAACGTCGTCGACGTCAGGACTGAAGAGTCTCGACCACAACACACTCGACCACAGCACACTCGACTGGAGCGCACGCAGGCCGGAGCACGCAACCTGAAGCGAGGTCGGCGTCTGGGCAGTTCTGGATGCGGAACGGGGCCGTCACCCCACAGGCCCTACGACGCTTGCAGCAGCTGATCCTGTGGAAAGTCCGCCCCCATCGCCGACGGATCCACCTGCCCGAGCAGGTGCAGGTGCGCGGCACACCCGCAGCCGCCCTCCACTGCTTCGCAGTCAATGACCAGAGAGTGCCGATCAGCCCCGAAGCTGAGACAGGCCATGTCCGTGCACTCGACGAACCCGGACACGTGTTCCACCAGCGTTCCGTGGCAATGGTCGATGCCGGCCTCGCAGCTCGAACAGGTCATGGCTCCTTAGTACCACCGCCTATCCGCACCTCCGGGACAGACACGCCCGCATGTGACGACGGCCCGCCCGAACCACCCATGCCGTTGGCCCGAACTGCACGATCGAAACCCGAACGACACGGCCGAACGACGCACTCGGCAGTCGCATCACTCGAACGCTCGGAGGGCCACGGCACCTCAGACGGACTTGCGGGCGGACCGGCTCGAACCGCCACGTGGCGCCTTCTCCGTTCCGGAGGTTTGGCCATCCGACGCAGTGGCCTTGTGACCCGCCCCGGATCCACTCGAGGGCCGGCCACCCGAGGACTCGCTCTCCGAGGGTTTGCTTCCTGAGGTTTTGCTTCCTGAGGACTTGGTCTCCGAGGTTTTGCTTCCCGAAGTTTTGCTTGCCGAAGTGGTCGCCGAACCCTTGGCGCCCGACTTCTTCGCCCCCGACGACTTCTCGTTCGACGACTTCGCGCTCGTGGAGCCGCTGCCCGAGGACCTCGCGCTCGTCGTTTTCGTTTCGGCCGACTTGGAGCCCCGCCCCTTGCCGCCGTCCGCTTTGGAACCCGCGGACCGGGCTCGCGCAGTCCTGCCTGAGCTTGTCGATCCTGCGTTCTCGTCGGAACTTTCGCCCGCGTCGCCGGCCTCCCCGTCGTCCGCCCGCGAGTCGTCCGACTGCTCCGACGAGGTTGTTGATGCGGCTCCGCCATCGGCCGAGGCCGCATCCCCGTCCGACCCCGCACCCCGCGCCTCCTTCGCAGCCGTCACGCTCGCTTGCAGTGCCGACATGAGGTCGGTGACCTCGGGTTCGGATGCGGTCTCGGGTGGGTGTTCGGTCTCTTTGCCGTCGATCTTCGACTGGATCAGGTTCAGCAGCGCCTCGCGGTAGCTGTCCCGGTACTTGTCGGGTTCGAAGACACTGTCGGAGAGCGAATCGATGAGTGAACTCGCCATCGACATTTCCTGTGATCGAACCTCCGGCGCGTCCTCCCGCAGGAACGGAAAATCGACCTCGCGCACCTCGTCGGGCCACAACATCGTCGTCAGCACCATGACGTCCGAGACGACCCTCAGCACCGCCAGCGATTCGCGCTGCCGGATGGCCACCTTCGTGATCGCGACCTGTCCGGATTTGTGCAGCGCATCGCGCAGCAGCACGTACGGCTTGATCGCGGCTTTCTGCGGCTCGAGGTAGTAGCTCTTGTCGAAATAGATCGGATCGATCGCTTCGAGCGGAACGAACTCCTGCACATCGATCGACCGCGAGGTCGAGATCGGTAACTCGGACAGTTCCTTGTCCGTCAGCACGACCATGCCGCCGTCGGAGAGTTCGTAGCCCTTGGCGATATCGGCGTACGGCACTTCCTCGCCGTCCACCGTGCACACACGTTTGTACTGAATGCGTCCACCGTCGGCCTCGTGCACCTGGCGCAGCGACACGTTCTTGCTTTCCGTCGCCGCGTACAAGTGGATCGGAATCGTCACGAGCCCGAAGGACACCGCACCCTTCCACATGACGCGCATACCGAGAACGGTACGCGTTTTCGCAGTTCATCGACACCGATCACCGCCTGACCCTTCGGTCGATGGCCTCGCTCCGGACGTGCTCGACCTCCGAATTCACGCCGTCGACCTGCGCCGCCAGTTCCGGATGACTGTCGCGCAGATGGGCCGCTGCCGAGACCATCGGACCGATCAACAGCACCGGATCGTCCTTGCCGAGCGTCCGCGAAACCACATCCACGTACGGCCTCGCTTCGTCACCCACATCGTCGAGTGACCCGACCAATGCCGCGAGCTTGCGGACCACCTCGGAGTTGTCCTGAGCCCACGCTCGAACCGCCCGGTGCCCGGCTCGGCGATCACGCTCGGCCTGCACCCGCCCGTCGGCCGTCAACCCGAGTTCGTGTTCGGGTTTGTGCAGCCGCAGATACCGCCGTTCCGCGGCCTGCCTGCTCGCGACCCCCAACGCAGGTGCGAGGTCGGCCCAGCTCACACCCAGCCGACGTGCGGCACCGATCAGAAGCGGCTCCCAATCGGTGAGCTCGTCACGCAGCTCGCGCAACACTGCGAGTGCGGACACCACGTCGTCCGCACTCTCCACGTCGTCGTCGACGGCTCGTTCGACCGTCTCACGCAGTCCCTCGTAGCGATCCACATCGTCAACGTAACGACGACATCGAACACTTGTCAACGGATCGACGACAGTGGTATCAATGGAGTCCAAGCAATCAGGGCTGCGGCCACACCGCCCGCAGATCCCCGGCAGCCACAGTGGGCGACGCTTCGGCAGTGACAGGTCGCCCGGATCGGGGTTGACTCACGGGGCCTCGCCGGAACTAAAGTTTCTTGTGACGATATTGAAATTTCATATTCCGAAAAAGGAGATATCAGTTCGGCGTCCGTCGACTTCCATCCCTCGACGTGGTACCCGGGAATCGGAACCCACGGACACCGGAGAGAAGAGCGGACCGGACCTGATCCGCCCGCCCGAGCCCCTCAGTCTCGGGCCGACGTTCGAACGCAGACGGTTCGGACACCACCGCACGATTGCGGAAGGAGAGCGACGATGCTCGACCGCGCAGCCCACGACGCACTGGTCGCGGCCGTCGGCACGGAGAACGTCATCTCCGATCCGGTACAGCTACGCAGCTACGAATGCGATGGCCTGACCGGCTTTCGGCAAATACCTTCACTCGTCGTACTCCCACGCGCCACCGAGCACGTCGCAAACGCCGTACGCGCCTGTCATCGGCACGGCGTCCCGTTCGTCGCACGCGGCGCGGGCACCGGACTGTCGGGCGGTGCAATGCCGGTCGCCGACGGCGTCGTGATCTCACTGCAGCGAATGCGCGAGATCGTGGACATCGACCCGATCGACCGAAGAGCGGTGTTGCAGCCGGGCGTCACGAACCTCGACATCACGAAAGCTGCTGCCGCACACGGGCTGTACTACGCCCCTGACCCGTCGAGTCAGCAGGTTTGCACGATCGGCGGCAACATCGCGGAGAACTCCGGTGGTGCGCACTGCCTCAAGTACGGCTTCACCACGAATCACGTGCTGTCCATGACCGTCGTGCTTCCCGACGGGGAGATCGTGACACTCGGCGGTGACACCGACGAACAACTCGGCCCCGATCTACGAGGTGTGGTCATAGGTTCGGAGGGGACGCTCGGCATCGCGTGTGACATCACGGTGCGCCTTCTCCGCACTCCGGAGACCGTGCGCACACTGCTCGCGGACTTCCCCTCCGTGACGGCGGCGGGCGACGTCGTCAGTGACCTCGTCGCCGCCGGCATCATCCCCGCGGCGGTCGAGATGATGGACAATCTGGCGATCCAAGCCGCAGAGAAAGCGGTCGGCGCGGGATACACCCTGTCGACGCCTGCGGCGCTCGTGGTCGAACTCGACGGGCCCGAGTCCGAGTGCGAGGCTCAGTTCGCCGAAGTCCGCGCGATCTGTGACCGGCACGGCTGTACGCGGCTGCACATCGCCGAGACCGCAGCGGAGCGGGCCAGGATCTGGAAGGGCCGCAAAGCTGCTTTCGCCGCGGTGGGGCGAATCAGCCCCGATTACATCGTGCAGGACGGGGTCGTTCCGCGGACACGACTCGCGGAAGTGCTGAACCGGATCGAGAACATGGGCCGTGATGCCGGTCTGCGCGTGGCGAACGTCTTCCATGCGGGCGACGGCAATCTGCACCCGTTGGTGTTGTTCGACGAGGATGCGGGCGAGCTGGAACGCGCCGAAGAACTGTCCACCGACATCGCGGAACTGTGCGTGGAACTCGGGGGCTCGCTGTCCGGCGAACACGGAATCGGCACGGACAAAGCCTGCTCCATGCCGCGCATGTTCGGCGAGGCCGACCTTTCCACGATGGACAGGGTGAGGACGGCATTCGATCCGCAGCATCTGTGCAATCCGGGCAAGCTGCTGCCCACACCGAGACTGTGCGGAGAACAGCCGGGCCGGTACCGGCCGCACCCGCTGGAAGAGGCCGGGGTGATCGAGCGTCTATGACCGCCACGATTCTGACACCGACGGACCTGCGTTCGGCGTGCGAGGCGTTCGCCGAGACCGGGGGCACGGTACGAATTCAGGGTGCCGGCACAGCCGCCTCCTGGGCCGGCACCATCGGCGCGGCCGACGTCGTCGTCGACACGACGGGCCTCACCGGGATCCGCGCCTACAACCCGGCCGACATGACGGTCTCCGTCGGCGCAGGCACACCGCTGGACCAGTTACAGGACGAGGTCGCCCAGCACGGCCAGCGCGTGGCATTCGACGCCGCGCGAGTACGTCGGGGCGCGACCGTCGCGGGCCTGATCGCAACCGCCGATTCGGGCCCACTGGCACTCGGCTACGGATCCATGCGTGACCTTGTCATCGGAGCGACCGTGGTGTTGGCGGACGGCACCCCCGCCAGGACGGGCGGGCACGTCATCAAGAACGTCGCGGGCTACGACCTGGCGAAGCTGATGCACGGCTCGTACGGCGCATACGGCCTGATGGCCGAGGTGGTGTTGCGCTTGCATCCCGCTCCGGAGGCACAACGCACCGTGGCGCTGGACTGCACACTGCCCGAAGCCGCCGACCACACGCGGTCATTGCTGGCCGAGGCACAGGAACCGGTGTCACTCGAGTGGGCCGACGGCACGCTGCTCGTCCGCATCGAGGGCACGACCGACGGCACCACAGCCAGGGCGCGAAGGCTCGTCGAACTGACCGGAGGCCGAGCGCTGTCGGATGACGAGGCAGCGGAATCATGGCAACGGCACGCTCGGTTGGTCGACGACGCGACGGTACGGGTCGGCTGCAGGCCGAGTCGCCTACCCGGTGTCCTCGGCCGGTTCGACTCGCCGGCGGTGGCCGGGCTGGCCACCGGTGTCGCGACGCTCTCGGTACCTGCAGCGCAGGTCGACCACGTCCATGACGCCGTCACGGAAGCAGGAGGGACCTCCGTGCGGCGGAGCGCGAGCGGTGGGCAGGCACGGTCGTGGGGGCAGCAGCCGTCCGCATTGCACGTGCTGCGGGCGATCAAACGCGAACTGGACCCGGCCTTCCGGCTGGATGCCGAACGTTTCGGAACGTGGCTCAAACCGGCCGCAGCCGCATCAGCCGAACCCGCCGGCAGGGACACGAGCACCGGTACGACTCCGTCGAGGGCGGCGTCTCGGACCGCGTCGCCGACAGCATCCGGAGATTCCGCCGACGAGACGGCGCACGGAGCGGTGACCCCGGACGACGCGGCGTTGCGGCCGGTGGCCAGGACCCAGGCACCAACCGACTCCGGTGGGACGGAACCTGCCGGAACGGAACAGGAGGACTCGTGACGGACTCGAGTTTCGACGCGACCAACCCGCCGTCGCGCGAACTGCTGAACGACTGCGTCCACTGCGGGTTCTGCCTGCCGACCTGCCCCACCTACCAGTTGTGGGGTGAGGAGATGGACTCGCCGCGCGGACGGATCTACCTGATGGATCTCGCCGAGCGCGGTGAGATCGAACTCGAGGGCGCGTTCACCGAACACATCGATGCCTGCCTCGGATGTATGGCGTGCGTGACGTCGTGCCCGTCCGGCGTGCAGTACGACCGTCTCCTCGAGGCGACGCGGCCGCAGGTCGAGCGGAACGTACCGCGTGCCCGATCGGACCGTTGGTTCCGGAACGGAATCTTCGCGCTGTTCCCCTACCGGCGCCGGCTGCGTGCAGCGGCCCTCGGCGGTGCGCTCTACCAGAAACTGCGCCTGCCGGCGCTCGCCGCACGGATACTACCGCCGCGGCTGCGGGCAGCACAGGCGTTGATGCCGCAGGTCCGACTGCGGTCGGCGTTCGCGAGCCTTCCGCGTCGGGTGCGCCCGGCCGGCGCACCGCGCAAACGTGTGGCGTTGCTGTCGGGGTGCGTGCAGGACGTGTTCTTCCACGAAGTGAACACTGCGACCCAGCGTGTGCTCGCGGCGGAAGGCTGCGAGGTCCTCACTCCACGCGAGCAGGGATGCTGCGGCGCACTCGGACTGCACGCCGGACGTGAGCCGCATGCCCGCGAACGTGCGAAGCAGACGATCGCGACGTTCGAGAAGCTTCCGGTGGACAACATCGTCGTGAACGTGGCCGGATGCGGATCCTCGTTGAAGGAGTACGGCCACCTACTCGCAGATGATCCACAGTGGAGGGAGCGGGCAACGGCTTTCAGCGAGAAGGTACGGGATGTCACGGAGCTGCTCGCCGAGCTCGAGCCACAGGCAGAACGGCACCGTATCGACGCGAAGGTGGCATACCACGACGCGTGTCATCTCGGCCATGCACAGGGAATCCGGGAACAGCCCCGGTCGGTGTTGCGGACCATCCCAGGCGTTGACCTGGTCGACCTGCCCGAGGCCGAACTGTGCTGTGGCTCCGCCGGGATCTACAACATGACCAACCCCGAGCCAGCCGAGGAACTCGGCGAACGCAAGGCGCGGAACGTGCGAGCGGTCTCCCCCGAACTGCTGGTCACGGCCAACCCGGGTTGTCTGCTCCAGTTGCGGCGTTTCCTGGACGACGTGCCGATGTTGCATCCGGTGCAGCTGCTCGACGCATCCATCCAGGGCCGCAGGCCGACGGAGGCGCCGATGACCGAATGATCACGACACGGCTCAGGACGGTGCCGAATGGGCCAGGTCGTACTGGTGCATGACGTGTTCGACGAGCGCGATCAGCACATCCCTCGACGACGCGCGGTCGCGCGCATCGCACAGCATGAGCGGCACGGTGGGTGCGATGTCGAGAGCGTCCCGAACCTCGTCGGCCGTGTAGCGGTGGGCGCCGTCGAAACAGTTGACACCCACGATGAACGGCACGCTGCGCCGCTCGAAGAAGTCGACCGCCGGAAAGCACGCCTCGAGACGCCGGGGGTCGGCCAGTACGACGGCACCGATCGCACCCTCCGCAAGCTCGTTCCACATGAACCAGAACCGGTCCTGCCCCGGCGTACCGAACAGGTACAGAATCAGCTCAGGGCTGATCGTGATGCGGCCGAAGTCCAACGCCACGGTGGTACTGACCTTCGACTCGACGCCGGTCAGATCGTCGGTGCCCGCGGACGCCTCGGTGATCGCCTCTTCGGTTCGTAGTGGCGGTACCTCACTGACGGAACCGACCAGGGTCGTCTTACCGACGCCAAAGCCGCCGGCGATCAGCAGTTTCGCGGCCGTGGTCTCTCCACTGCCGGGTTCGGGCTGTCCGGGTGTCATGGAAAACCGCCTGCGTACGTTTCGTGTTCGGATCCGCTGGAGCGTCCTCGCGGTAGTGGCACATGTTCGCAGGCGATCCAACCACGCGGGCGGCGACGTGCCGACCGCGAGGGTCCGTCACGTCCGAGGTGCCGCGCTCAATACCGCACCGACTCGCTTCACCATCATGTTCATGGAGTAGGCCACCATGCCCATATCCGCATCGGCCGACGTCAGAAGGGCGAGACACGCCCCGCTGCCGGCAGCCGTGACGAACAGGAACGCGTGGTCCATCTCCACGAGCGTCTGCCGCACGCCACCACCACCGAACTGGCGGCCGGTTCCTTTCGCCAGGCTTTGGAACGCCGACGCGACCGCCGACAGGTGCTCGGCCTCCTCGGCGGCCATGTTGCTGGAGTTGCCCATCAACAGGCCATCCGCCGACAGCACCACCGCCCTGTCGGCGCCGGCGACCTGCTGCACCAGATCGTCGAGCAACCAGCCGAGCTCACTACCCCTGCTTGTCATCCTGGTCCTTCCCCACTTGCGAAAAGGCCGGTGCCTTCTCGCTTCCCCTGATCCTGGCGCGCACGTTGCGTGCCACGCTGGAATCCCGCGAACCTGTTCCTCGCCGCGTCGGCGTTCGCGCCCCGGTCCTCCGTCCCCGGCTCCGACGACTCCGGCGCGTCCTGCGGCGCTTCCCGAAGCTGCGGAGCGAGGTTCTCCTGCTTGCGCCTCCGCGGCAACGGCGGTTTCGAGCGTGCACCGCCGACCCCGGCAGCTCCCCCAGCGCCGGTACCTCCCGCAAGTCCGGCCGATCCCCCGCGTCCACCGGCCCCCGTGGCCCCCGCCGGCGGCACTGCGGGCTGCTGGCCGGAATGGTGCAGTGGGTTCCGCGGTCGCGGCGGCATACCGCCACCTGACGACTCCCCCGGCGACTGTGGCTGCCCGGATGCCGCCGAACCCGACGTCGACGGCTCGGCCGGTGCCGCAGACCCAAGTGTCTGCGAACCAAGTGCCGCCGAACCGGGTGCTACCGAACCGGGTGCCGGGCGCCGTGCTTCCGCCCATCCTGCGGCCGTCGACGGCCCCTCGGACTGTTCAGTCGGCGACTGCCCGGCCGGTGACTGCACCTGCTGCTCTGGGTCGGCCGGCGATTGGGACCGCCGCCGGCGCGAAGGCTCCTGCCCGGGCTGCCCACGTGATGCCGCCCTGTGGTCGCCTGCCGAGGACTCATCACCGGCATGTTCGTCGCGAAGGAAGCGGTCCTGTACCGAAGGGGCGCGCCCCGGCCGGCCAACGGGACGTTCCACACCCGAGGACGGCCACGATTCGGAACGCTGGTCGGCCCACGGCCGCTGACGCGAGGCACGACGCGGCTGTGGTTGCTGCCGGCCAGACTGCCCGTGCGGTTGCGGTGACTCCGCGTGCCGTGGCTCCTCGTGCGGTGACTCCGACTGCTGGGAATCCGGCTGCTGGGAATCCGACTGCCTCGACTCGGACCAGTCCTGCGACCGGGTGGACTGCGACGACCGGGATTCCAGCGGCGACCGAGGGTCGGGCCGTTGCTGCGGCTCCGCGACCTGCCCCTGGGCCGACCGCCCGGGATCCGGCCATTCCCTCACCTGGCCGTCCGGTGCGGCCGGCAGCTCCGGCGTCCCCTCTCGTGCAGCTCCAGGTACCTGCTCAGCACCGCCGTGTTCCTGCGGTGCGGTGTGTTCCTGCTCCGCACCCGGTTCCTGATGTGCGGCCTGCTGCGGGTGTGCCTGCCGTTCGTCGCCCTGTCGGGCCGGCTCCTGCTGGGCCGACGTGCTCGTCGAACCGAACCATCCGGCTCCCGGCGCTTCGACCTTCGGCTGGGAGCCGGACAGGATCGCGCTCACCGATGCCGCGGTCGCGAATCCGTGGCCCGGAGCGGCGCCGCCTGCGGCCTCGTCGCCCCCGGATCGGCCGTCGCGCGCGCCACCGGTCCGGGGGTCGGCCTGTGCGGCACCCGTCCGCGCGGAGCCCGCCGCATCGGACGGCTCCGCGGTCGGCCAGCCGACGGCCGTATTGGAGCCGGTGTCGGGGCCTCGGCCGCCGTCGCGGCGGTCGTGTTCGGGCAGCGTGCCGAGCAGCTCGGGGTCCAGCCGCACGACGGCGCGAGTACCCCCGTGAATCGCTTCCCGGAGCCGCACCTGGATGCCGTGCCGCGCGGCCAGCCGCGCGACCACGAACAAGCCCAGCCGTGGCTCGTCGGACAGCGCCATGAAGCTGAAGTCCGGCGGCTCGGCCAACAGCGTGTTCAGCCGTTCGGCGTCCTCTTCCTCGATGCCGAGCCCCTGGTCCTCCACCTCGAGAACCACGCCCTTCGCCTCGGCCGCGTCGCCGCGCACCACGACGCGCGAATCGGGCGGGGAGAACGCCGTCGCGTTGTCCAGCAGTTCCGCCAGCAGATGCACGACGTCACCGACGGCCGGACCGATCACGGCGACGTCCGGCAGCGTCGCCACGTCGACCCGCCGATACTGCTCGATCTCGGCGTTCGCGCCGCGCACGAGATCGGCGATCGACACGGGATTGCGCCACCGCCTGCCCGGCTGCTGTCCGCCGAGGATGATCAGGTTCTCGGCGTTGCGGCGGGCACGAGTGGCGAAGTGGTCGACGCGGAACAGCATCTCGAGCTGCTGCGGATCGTCCAGGTACTCCTCGGCGTCGTCGATCGCCTTGAGCTGGCGATGCACGAGCACCTGGCTGCGGTGGGCGATGTTGAGGAACACCGTCTTGGTGCCCTCGCGCACCCGCGACTCCTCGATGGCCGCGGCAACCGCGGTGCGCTGCGCTTTCCGGAACGCATCGGCGACCTGGCCGATCTCGTCCTCGCCGTGGTCGACCGATTCGAGTTCGACAACGTCGACGTTCTCGCCTGCCCGCACGCGTCCGACGAGGTCCGGCAGCCGGTTGTCGGCGAGGTCGAGCGTTTCCTCGCGAAGCCGCACGAGCCGCCGCACCAGCCATTGCGCGAGCCGCCACGCGAAGAAAATCAGCAGCGATCCGACGACGAGCGAGGCACCGCCTGCGACGAGTGCGCCGACGAGGGTGCGATCGGCACGCTCGACGCCTTCGTTCGTGGCGTGGGTGCTCTGTTCGATGTACAGCGACATCAACGCCCCGCCGACCTCGCTGGCAGCCTCGTGCCACCGCTCGGGTGACACCGGAACCTGCTGGGTGCCGCCTTCGAGGAACGCGTTCTCGACCCGGGACACGACCCGCCACGCGTCGCTGCCCACGAGCCGTTCGTACTCGGCGCGCACCTCGGGAGTCATTGACGACCGCGCGAGCTGCGCACGGTAGGCGCCCACCTGGCCCGCGTAGGTGCGGAACTCCTCGTCGGTCAGTCCGCCTGCGACGTGCCCGGCGGCGGCGAGCGCATCGGCTCGTGCCATGCCGTCGGCCGCCGTGAACAGGGGCATGGACTGGACGCGCAGGTACGCCGTCTCGGCGTCGGGGGTCAGCCTGGCCACTCCGGTGAGCCCGGCCGCGACCGTGTCGATGATCCGGTTGTAGAGGTCATAGGCGTCCTGCAGTGAGGGGCCGTCGGGTCCGCCTGCGCCGTCGACCTGGCCGCGGAATCGTTGGAGTTCGCCGAGCTGACCTCGCAGTCGTTCGATGACGCCGCGGATCTCGTCGGACGCGCCGTCGACCATGCCGTCGACGTCGTCCATGAGGTTTCTGGTCGCCGCGTCGGTCGCGGTGCGTTGTTCGGCGAGTTCCCGTTGCGAGGGCGATCCGGCGAGGGCTTCCAGGGTGAGTCTCCGTTCGGCACGGATCGCACCGAAGAAGTCGACACCGGGCTCGGCCGCCTCGTGCACCCGGACGACGAAGTCGCGGCCCTTGACGGCGTCGTAGATCAGGTAGCCGGACACGACGACGCCGACCACCAACAATGCCACGCTGGGTATAAGCGCGGCAGCGAGCACACGCCCGCGGAGTGAACGCCTGGAAGGCTTGGTGACCACGCCTCGAGGCCCTTTCATCGACGCCGGATGACTGCCCAGGGCCCCCGCCCCCATCGAGCTGATTACACGTCGGGCCGGGTCGCCAACTGCCGCGGGCGGCCCGACCACGCAGCGCGGAGGTTATGCAGCACGACCTGGAGAGTCAACGCTGGTGACTCGACCAGTTCGAGGATTCTCGGCATACGCGAAGCGAACGAGCTGCGTTTTCAACCTTCGGACACGCGGCGAAGTAGTAACTCGACGTGATCAAGGTCATGACCCATCCGGTGGACGACGAAGGTCGCTTTTCAACTCGGCAGTAACCCTCTCGGACGCCCCAGCGATATGCATACCGGACACCGTCCCTGGCCCGCAGCTGTCCCCTTGAGGAGGTGAGCGATGCTCCGGCGCCCCTTGAGTGACCTCCGATTCCAGCAACCGTCTGCCGAGCGAGTGCTGTTCGTGTTGCTCTCCGTAGCGTTCGCCGTCACAGCGGCACTGCAGTTCTTCCTGGCCGACGCGATGTCGGTGTGGTGGCCGATCGTGCTGGCGGCGGCGCTCACCGTCGCAGCGATCATCTGCCTCTACGCCGCGTTCCGCGACACCGGCGACTGACCGAGCACCGACCGTCGTCAGGACCCACACGTCACTCGCTGTGACACCCCCGCCACGGCGGCGCCCCGAGCCGCAGCGAACTCCCCGATGCGAGCACGTGCGGCGACTGAAACCCACAGGCCTACGGAAGTTCGCAGGCCCACGGAAGTTCGTAGGCCCTACAGGCCCCACACGCCCGACAGCGCCGCTGCGAAGGGCGACCGCCGTCGACTACGAGGTTTCCGCCAACCGGAACCGAAAGTCTCACCGCACCGACCCCATGTGGCCGCGCACAGTTGATGTCGGCCCACGGTGTTGACGTGCTTCGACCGCGTCTCCACCATTGCGTTATAGGCAACTGATTGTGCTATGCGCAACAACGCTCCGAAGAAGCGGCCGCGGGTCGAAGGAGTCGCCGCGGGCGCGTCTCCCACGCCCACGCCGATACCCCCACAGGTTCGTCGCGCCGAGAGAAGGTGGCCGATGAGGATCCTTGTCGCCGACGCGTTCCCGGACGAATACCGCGCCGAACTCGCCGCATACGGACATGACTGCACCTACGAACCCGAAACCACGGCCGAAGAGCTGGCCCGGGCACTCGCCGGCCACGACGCGCTGATCGTGCGCAGCACCGCGGTGACCGCCGACGCAGTCGAGGCCGCCGACTCGCTGCGCCTGGTGATCCGTGCCGGCTCCGGCACCAACACGATCGACCGCGACGCCGCGGCACGTCGAGGCGTCTACGTCTGCAACGTGCCGGGTCGCAACGCCATCGCGGTCGCCGAGCTGACCATGGGGTTGCTGCTCGCGTTGGACCGCAGCATTCCCGACAACGTGGCCGATCTGCGTGCCGGCCGCTGGGACAAGAAGCGCTATTCCCGGGCACGGGGTATCCACGGCCGCAAGGTGGGCGTCGTCGGACTCGGTGGCATCGGGCTGGCGTTCGCCGAACGCGCGGCTGCGTTCGGCGCCGACGTCCACGCGGTGGCCAAACCGGACCGCGACGAACGGACCCTGGAACGGGCACGCGCCATCGACACGGTCTTCGTCGACTCGCTGGACGAGCTGGCCCGCACCTGCGACGTGCTGTCGTTCCATGTGCCCGCCACCGCCGACACCCGCATGCTGGTCGACCGGCAGCTGCTCTCGCAGCTGCCGCCGGGGGCGATCGTGCTGAACACGTCTCGCGGCGACATCGTCGACGAGGACGCGCTGATCGAGGCGATGGAGAGCAACGGTGTGCGAGCGGGTCTCGACGTCTACGCCGACGAGCCCACCTCCAGCACCGGGACCGTGACTTCCCGGCTCGCCAAGCACCCGAACGTCTACGGCACGCACCACATCGGCGCCTCCACGGAACAGGCCCAGCACGCGGTCGCCGCCGAGGTGGTGCGGATCGTCACCGCCTTCACCGCCGCAGCGCCCTCGGACGCCCCGCCACACTGCGTCAACCTCGACGCGCTCGAACAGGCCGCCCTGTCCTCCCCCACCTCCACGACCTCGGGTGGCGGGCCATGACCGCGCCGCAGCCGCTGCCCGCCCACGAGCTGACCGCGCTGCACGGGGACGACTGGAACGCGGGTGTCACGACCCGGCCGCCGCGCGTGCTGGTGCTGAACCCGCAGCGCGCCGCGTACCTGCCGGAACCGGCGACCGCCGGGCACCTGCCCGGCCTCCTGGAACGCGGCGTGCTGCACCACGTCCCCGACCCCGCCGTGCTGGTCTATCGGGTGACCAGCGGTGCGCATCAGCAGACCGGCGTCGTCGTCGAGGTCGCGGTCGACGACTACCGGACAGGGCGGATCCGCCGGCACGAGGCCACCGACCACGACCGGGAACGGCAACTGGCTGAGCTGACCGAACGCTGCGGCGTCGAGAAGCTGCCCGTCACGCTCGCCTATCCCCAGCGTCCAGCCCTGCATGAGCTGATCACGCGCGTCGCCGCGGGCGAGCCACACGTGCGCGTCACCCGCGAACACGAGGAGCACGCGGTGTGGATCGCGCAGGACGCGGAGACCGTGCGGGCCGTGTACGACGAGCTGGCCGCGCTCGCGGTGCTCTACATCGCGGACGGGCATCACCGGATGGCGGCCGCCGAGCACAGCGCCGCCCCGACCGGGTCGTTCACGCTCGCCGCGCTGTTCCCGAGCGATCAACTCCGCATCCTCGGCTATCCCCGGTGTGTCCGGCTCCCGGCGGACACCCCGGCGCCGGTCCTGCTCGATCGACTGGCTCGGCAACCCGTGGTGGCGCGAATCCAGGAGATCGCACCCTCCGACGAGATCCGGCCGGACCACGGGACGGTGTCGATGTACCTGGACGGCCGCTGGTACCGCCTGTGGCTCCGCCGGCCGAGCAGCGCCACGCCTCCCCCGACCACCGTCCACCCGCTATCCACAGTGGACACGGTGCTGCTCGACGAAGCGATCATCGCGCCGGTATTGCCGGCCGGGGAGGGCGGTCACACCCCGCTGCCCGGTCACGTCGGCACCGCGACCATCGCGAACTGGTGCGACGAGCACGGCGCCGTCGGGTTCCTGCCGAGTCCGCCGCGGTTCGACCAGGTCATGGCCGTCTCCGATGCCGGTCACGTGATGCCGCCGAAGTCCACCTGGTTCGACCCGAAGGTCTGCCACGGCCTGTTCCTGCGCCCCGCGACGGGCGGTCGATGAACCGCCCCGGTGGACGTCAGCCTTCGGCGAGCAGCGGTTCGAGTTCGAGTTCCGGGTTGGCGCGCAGGAGGATGCGCATCGACATCTCGTCCTCGAACACGGCCAGCTCGGTGCCGTCGGCGCGGTCGAGGACCTCGCTGCGCCTGCCCGCGTCGACGATGCCGCGCTGCGACGAGTCACCCAGTTTCCGGACGGCACTGTAGGACAGCCGGTCCAGCTTCACCGGAGCGTTGAACTCGTGCTCCATCCGGTGGGTCGCCACCTCGAACTGCATCGGGCCGACGGCAGCGAGCACCGGGGCGCCCTCGCCGCGCAGATCCGAGGTCAGTAGCTGCACCACGCCCTCGGCGGCGAGCTGGTCGATGCCCTTTCGGAACTGTTTGGCCTTGCTCAGGTCCGACGGTGTCGCGACGGCGAAGTGCGCGGGCGCGAACTGCGGCAGTCCGGGGAAGCGCACCGCGGGTTTGCCGGAGTACAGGGTGTCGCCGACCCGCAGCGCCGTGGCGTTGACGAGGCCGATGACATCGCCGGGGTACGCGGTGTCCACTGTGGATCTTTTCTGCCCGAACACCTGCTGCACGTATTTCGTCGCGAACGGACGTTTCGTCGTGGCGTTCGTGACGACCATGCCGCGTTCGAACACGCCGGAGCACACCCGGGCGAACGCCACCTGGTCGCGGTGCGCGCGATCCATCCCGGTCTGCACCTTGAACACGAACGCCGAGAACTCGCCGTCCAGCGGCCGCGGCGCGCCGTCGGCATCGTCCCGCGGAGCCGGCCGGGGCGCGAGGTCCACGACGAGGTCGAGCAGGTGGCGCACGCCGAAGTTGAGCACCGCGGCGCCGAACAGCACCGGCGTGGCGCTCGCGTCGCGGAACCGCTCCTCGTCGAACTCGCCGCCGGATTCGAGCAACAGGTCGTACTCTTCACACGCGGTCGTCCAGTCCTCACCGACCTCCGCCTCGGCCTGCTCGGGCGACAGGTGCTCCTCGGGGGCGGCCTTCGCGCCGCCCGCGGTCCGCGCGTAGCGGACGAACTGCCCCGTCGGCACGTCCAGCACTCCCTGGAAGTGCCCCGGCGATCCGACGGGCCAGGTCAGCGGCATGGGCTGCAGTTCGATGCGCTCGAGGAGCTCGTCGCACAGTTCGAGCGCCTCCCGGCCGGGCCGGTCCCACTTGTTGATGAACGTCAGCACCGGAATCCCCCGATGCCGGCACACGTCGAACAACTTCAACGTCTGCGGCTCGAGCCCCTTGGCCGCATCCAGCAACATCACCGCCGAATCGACCGCCGACAGCACCCGATAGGTGTCCTCGGAGAAATCCGCGTGACCCGGCGTGTCCAACAGGTTGATCACACAGTCGCGATACTCGAACTGCAACGCCGCCGACGTGATCGAGATACCACGCGCCTGCTCCATCGACATCCAGTCCGACACGACGCCCTGTCGGCCACCCTTGCCGTGCACGGAGCCGGCCTCGGAGATCACGCGCGCGTGCAGCGCGAGCGCCTCCGTCAGCGTCGACTTACCGGCGTCGGGATGGCTGATGACGGCGAACGACCGCCTGCGCTGCGCCTCGTGGAGGGGAGCGGCGTCGTGAGGAGTGGACACAGTCCACCAGGCTACTCGCGCGAACAGCCACCCTCCGATGTGCGGGTCGCATGCCCGCCGGCCGCCGGCTCCGCGTGCGCCCGCGAAGCCTGCCTGCGGACGGCCTCGCCGGTCCACACCCTCCCGAAGTTATCGAGAACATGTTCTACTTACGGGCATGCGCCACGGGATCGTCATGTTCACCAGCGACCGCAGCATCGCACCCGCCACGGCGGCGCGCCTGGCCGAGGAGGCCGGATTCGCCTCGTTCTGCGTGCCCGAACACACGCACATCCCGGTGCGCCGCGACGCCGCACACCCGCGCACCGGCGACTCCTCACTGCCCGACGACCGCTACGTGCGCACGCTCGACCCCTGGGTCGCACTGTCGACGGCAGCCGCCGTCACGAGCCGCATCCGGCTGGGCACCGCCGTAGCCCTGCCCGCCGAGCACGATCCCCTCGCACTGGCGAAGACGATCGCCTCGCTCGACCACCTCGCGGGCGGGCGCGTGACACTCGGCGTCGGATTCGGCTGGAACACCGATGAGCTCGCCGACCACGGCGTACCTCCCGGCAAACGGCGCACGGTGCTTCGCGAGTACATCGAGGCGATGCGCGCGCTGTGGACCGCCGACGAGGCCACCTACGACGGCGACTTCGTGTCGTTCGGGCCGAGCTGGGCCTGGCCGAAACCCGTCGGCGACGTGCCGATCGTCGTCGGCGCCGCGGGCACCTCGAAGACGTTCGACTGGATCGCCCGCACCGGCGACGGCTGGATGACCACACCCGGCGAGGGCGACATCCGCGACAAGATCACCACTCTCCACCGCACCTGGCGGGAGGCCGGCCGCGTCGGACTGCCCGAGGTCGTCGCGCTGGCGGGCAAGCCGAACCTCGAACAGCTCGACGAGTGGGCCGCCGCAGGCGTCACCGAGACGCTGTTCGGCCTGCCCGACCGCACCGAACCGGAGGTCGCCGAGTACCTGCACCGTCTCGCGGGCACCCTCGCCGACCGGTGACGCCGGACGGCAGCGCGACCCGATCGCCCCGCACCTCGTCGAACGTCGACCCGACCTGGGTTTTCGACGTCCGGCATCCGGGTATTCCTCAAGACTCGCCCGCTCGGGAGTGGCGAGAATGCGCCGGCTCTCACAAGCCGGCGGGGAACCCGTCGCCGTCGGGGGCGACGGGTTCCGCGCTGCCGGGCCGGAAGGGCCGGCGGGGCTGGCGGGGCGCACCGCCGGCTGGGCCGCAGGCGGCTACTTGACCGCCATCTCGCCCAGTTCCGACCAGTCGTCCTGGTCGACCGTCGTGTTGACCACCCGCGGGGTCGCGGCGAGGTACGGCGGCAGCGTCTGCTGTGCGGCCTTGAAGTGTTGGGAGTTGACGTGCGCGGCGCCGGCGTCGCCGTCGCGGAACGCCTCCACGAGCACGTACTCGTTCGGGTTGTCGAGGCTGCGCGACCACTCGAACCACAGGCAGCCCGGTTCGTTGCGCGTGGCGTGGGTGAAGGCCTTCGAGATCTCGGGCCAGCGATCGGCGTGCTCGGGTTTGACCCGGAACTTCGCGGTAATGAAGATCATCGCTTCGTCTCCTCGTCGTCGGTGTCAGGGCGTGAGGACGGCGCGGCCGCGGATCCGGCCCGCCTCCAGGTCGTCGATGGCATCCTGGAACCGCTCCAACGGGTACTTACTGGTGTGCAGCCGCACCTTGCCTTGTGCAGCAAGCACCATCAGCTCGCACAGGTCGTTGTAGGAGCCCACCAGGTTGCCGATAAAGTTGATCTCTGTCGAGATGATGTCGATCGTCGGGACGTCGATGTTCTCGCCATATCCCACCACGTGATAGTCACCGGCGCGACGCAGCATGCGCACCCCCTCGGCCGTCGCCCCGCCCTCGCCGACGAAGTCGACGACGACCTCCGCACCGTTGCCGCCGGTCAGCTCCAGCACCCGCGACACGTGCGTGCCGTCGGCGACGACGCCGTGATCAGCACCGATGGACACCGCCAACGTCACGGCGTCCGGATTGCGGTCGACGACGATCAGTTCCGCGGCGGTGAGTGCCTTGAGCACCTGGATGCCGATGTGCCCGAGCCCGCCCGCACCGATGACGACGCACCGATCGCCGGGCCGCAACCTCCCGGCCGCCTTGGCCGCCGCGTGATAGGCCGTCAACCCCGCATCGGCGAGCGCGGCCACATCGGCGGGCTCCAGCGAATCGTCGAGCCGCACCACACTGCGCGCCGACGTCTTGAGGTACTCGGCGTAGCCACCGTGCGTGTCGATGCCGGGGAACAGGCTCTGCCCGCAATGCACGTCGTCACCCGACCGGCAGGCCCGGCACAGACCGCACGTCACCAGCGGGTGCACGATCACCTTGTCGCCCTCGGCCACGTTGGTGACCGCGCTGCCGACGGCGTGCACCCAGCCCGCGTTCTCGTGCCCGATCGTGTAAGGCAGCGTGACGCCGGACTTCTCGGCCCACTGGCCTTCGAGGATGTGGACGTCGGTGCGGCACACGCCCGCGCCGCCGATCTTCACCACGACGTCGTAAGGCCCCGTCGGCTCCGGCATCGGCACCTCGGCCTGCCGCAGCTTCTCGTGGTAGCCGACCACCTGGATCGCTTTCATGACACCTTCTCCTGGAATGCTCGGGGCGACTGGTCGGCCGCCGAATCGGGGTAACGGGTACGCAGCAGACCGCGGCAGAAATGCGCGTTGCCGTCCATCGACACGCGCAGCGAACGCGCGACCCGCAATCGCCACGGCACGTCCTCCGGTGAGCAGGACTCACCGTCCGGGCCGATCAGCGCGGGCCGGTCGGCCGCGGTGGACAGCCCGAGCGTGCGGCGGTGCCGCAGCAGCGCGCGGGTGGCGTCGTCGGCGGGCAGGTCGCCGAGCGTGACCGCGTGCAGGCCCTCCTCCGGCAGGTCGGGATGGGCACGCAGGTACCGCGTGAGCGCCCGTTCCATCGCCGCGGTGTGCGCTTTGCGGCGGAACGTCAGCCGCAGGTCGTCGAGGTCCTCGTCGGCCTCGTCGCCGAACGTGCCGCGGTAACCGGCGTCGGCGGCCAGCCCGCGGTTGATGATCTCCGAATCGTGGTGGTCGTCGAGCCGCACCGTGGCCGCGACGCCGAGTGCGAGCAGCGCGTCCTTCGCGTCCGACGCCATGAGGTAGGCGAAGTTGGGTGCGCAGAACGACGTCGGCAGCCGCAGGTGCACCACCAGTTCACCGTCGGCGACGTCCATCGACCGGACGAATCCGAGGTCGGTGATCGGCTCGTCGAGTTCGGGATCGACGACGGTGCCCAGCGCCGCACGTGCCCGCTCCAGCAGCGGCGCATCAGCCGCGGATCCCACCACGGCAGCGGCATCCGCGCCGGCCGGCTCGTTCGTCGCGGCACCCATCAGGCCACCGCCACGGCTTCGGTCTTGTTGCCGGTGGAGTCCTCGCCGGAGGGCAACCGGCATTCGGCGGGCACGTCGATGTCGTACATCTTCGCCGCGTTCAGCCCGAGGATCTTCTTCTTCTGCGCCGTGGTCAGCGGCGCGTACTCGACCATGTCCTCCGGGATCTGGAAGTCGACGAACTGCTCCACGAGCCACTTCGGCGTCCAGATCGCGTAGTCACTGGAGAACTGGATGCGGTCCTCGTCCAGCCAGTACAGCAACTCGCCGATGATCTGGGCGAAATAGCGCGGCCGCGAGTGGATGAACGGCATGGCCACCGCCAGGCCCGCGTGCACGTTCGGTTCCTGCGTGGCGATCCAGCAGAAGTCCTCGAGCCGCGGCAATCCGCAGTGCTCGACGATGATGTTCAGATCAGTGAAGTCCGTGGCGACCTTGTCGATGTCGGCCACGTCGAAGGCGTCTCGGTCGAGCGGGCGGATCGTCGGGCCCTTGTGGATGTGGATGTTGCGGATGCCCAGTTCCTGGCAGGCCTCCAGATACCGGTACGACCACGGGTCGTCGAGCTTGTAGCCGCGCGAATCCCCCTGCCACTCGGCCGTGTAGAGCTTGACGCCCTTCAGCCCGAACCGCTCGGCGTCGCGCTTGAGCTGGTCGAGTCCCGCCTGCTCGAACCGCGGGTCCCAGCAGTGGTTGTAGGTCAGCTTGTCCGGATGCCGCTGCGCGAGCGCGAACGCCTCCTCCGTCTGGCCGAACCCGTTGTTGTAGAACGCGCTCAGCAGCGCGGGCTGGAAGATCGCGTGGTCCACGTAGCCGTCGGTGAACAGGTCGCGCATCAGCCGCTCCCCGCCCTGGTACAGGTACTCCTCGTACGGCCACACCTCGGATTCCGGGCTGAGGTTGCGGTGATAGTCGTAGAAGCAGTCGATGAACTGCTTCCCGTGGATGTTGCGCTGATTCTCGGGACGGGCGTCCCAGAGTGCTACGTGCGCGTCGAGAATGAAGTACTTCTCGCCGTCCTTGGTGTACATGGGTCTCCTCCCGTACGTGGCGCCGGTGGCACGTGGTGCGGGAACGCTACGAGCGCCCGGGAGTCCCCGGGACCCCATGCGTGTCTCACTTTGAGACACCTGGACCGCTGAGGTTCGGGGCACGCTGTGGTTGTCTGACTCGGGAAGGCGCAATGACGCGCTCGGGAGGCTCACATGCACCGCGACGACTTCGCGCTCTCCGCGGACCCGCAGGGCGGAGCACCACGGCTCCGCGCATCCTGGCGCCGCAGCGAGCGCTACGGCCTTGCGGCCGACGAGATCCGGCCCGTGTTCACGGGGTCGGTCGACACCGAATCGCTGCTGTACGAATGCGGCAACGAGGTACTGCGCGGCCTGCAGCGGACACTGGCGAACGAACCGGTCAGCATGATGATCACCGACCCGGACGGGCTCGTGCTGAGCAGGCTGTCGGAGGACGCCACGATCAACCGCTCACTGGACCGCGTGCACCTCGCCCCGGGTTTCTACTTCGCCGAGCGCAACGCCGGCACGAACGGCCTCGGACTCGCGCTGGCCGACCGCGCGCCGTCGCTGGTGCGCGCCGACGAGCACTACTGCACCGGCCTGCGCGGATACACGTGCGCGGCAGCACCGGTGGTCGACCCCACGGGCGACGTCGCGGGCAGCGTCAACCTCACGACCTGGTCCGATTCCGCGCCGGAACTGCTGATGGCGCTGGCGCAGTCGGCGGCGGCCAACACGTCGGCGTTGATGCTGGCCAGGGGAACCGGCAGGGCCGCTCCTCCCACCCCGCACGGCGAGGTGTTCCGCGTCTACGCCGACCGCTCGCGCGCACCCGAGGAGGGCCTGCCCACGGCGGGATGGCGCAGCGCGTTCGCCGAGGCGCGCACGGCGTTCCGGCGCGGCCTGGCGGTCGCCGTGGTCGGCGAACCGGGTACCGGCAAGACCGCACTCGCGTCCCTGGCGCGCCGCGAACTGCGCCGCGAACGGGTACTGAGCGCTCGGCCGCCCACGCCCGAGGACGTCGAGTCGTGGTTCGAGCTGTGGGTTCCCGAACTCGGTAAGGAGAGCACCTGTGTGATCGTGTCCGGGGTCGACAGCCTACCCGCGTGGGCGACGACCGAGCTCGCGCAGTTGTTCACCCGGGTGCGGGCCACCGACGGCGTCCAGCCCTACGTGGTCACCGCCGCCTCGGCGGACACGCTGCCGACCGAGCTCCGCGAGCTGGTCGACGTGGTCGTCGAAGTGCCGGCCCTGCGGTTCCGCCCCGCCGACATCATGCCGCTGGCCAGGCATTTCGCCCACCAGGCCCGGGGTCGCGAGATCGACTTCACCCCTGCTGCCGCCCGGACGCTGACCGGCTTCGACTGGCCTGGCAACGTCCGCAGTCTCCGCCGGGTCGTCCGCGAGGCCGCGGCCAGGACCGACCGCATCGACCTCCACCACCTGGCAACCGAAGTGTTCACCGGACCGGGCCATCCGCTGACCAGGTTGCAGTCGGTGGAACGCGACGAGATCGTTCGCTGCCTGACCGAACCGGGCACGACCGTCAGCGAGGCGGCCGAGCAACTGGGCCTCGGCAGGGCCACGATCTACCGCAAGATCCGCCAGTACCGCATCACGGTCCCCGACCGCGCCCCGTGAGCGATCCGGGACGCCCGCCCTCGAGCGCACCTTGGGGGTGGAGAGCGATCCTGCCGCGCGGAGCGCGTCCGTGCGGGTGGCGGTGGGCGGGAGCGACAAGTCCTCCCCTCGCCGGAGCGCAGCCCACGGCATCGGGTCCCGACACCGGATCACGGTGTCGGGCCAGGGTGTCGGGTCGCGGTGCCGCGCCGCAGGCGAAACGTGGCACGAGGCCCGCCCGCCGGTACGTCCATAGTGGACTCATCGGCGGACGGGCCTCGCGGGTCGGGGTGGGCGGGGTTCGAGGATCGGCCGGACAGCCGGGGTCAGGACCGTCCGATCTCGGCGAGTTCGTCGTCGGTCAGCAACCGCGAACGGATCAGGAACCGCACGCCCTCCGGCGCCTCGAGCGAGAATCCGCTGCCACGCCCGCTCACCACGTCGATGGTCAGGTGCGTGTGCTGCCAGTACTCGAACTGCGCCCGCGACATCCACACCGGAACGGGATCGACCACCCCGGCGACGTCGAGGTCGCCGAGGTGGACGTCCGCCTCGCCGGTGCGGAACTCACCGGCCGGATAGCACATGGGAGCGCTGCCGTCACAGCAGCCGCCGGACTGGTGGAACATCAGCGGCCCGTGCTCGCCGGCCAGTTGTCGCAGCAGGTCCGCCGCGGCGTCGGTGAGATCCACTCTGCTCATGGCCGTCAGAAGAATCCCTGCGCGTCGGGCGAGTACGACACCAGCAGGTTCTTCGTCTGCTGGTAGTGGTCGAGCATCATCCGGTGGTTCTCGCGGCCGATACCCGACTGCTTGTACCCGCCGAACGCCGCGTGTGCGGGGTAGGCGTGGTAGCAGTTCGTCCACACGCGACCGGCCTCGATGTCGCGGCCCGCGCGGAACGCGGTGTTGCCGTCCCGCGACCACACGCCCGCACCGAGGCCGTACAGCGTGTCGTTGGCGGTCTTGATGGCGTCGTCGTAGTCGTCGAACTTCGCCACCGACACCACCGGCCCGAAGATCTCCTCCTGGAAGAT
Organism: Prauserella sediminis; assembly: GCF_014195435.1. Taxonomy (NCBI): domain Bacteria; kingdom Bacillati; phylum Actinomycetota; class Actinomycetes; order Pseudonocardiales; family Pseudonocardiaceae; genus Prauserella; species Prauserella sediminis. The sequence continues at coordinate 1,438,363 of NZ_JACIBS010000001.1, forward strand.
GCGCATCTTGTTGTCGCCGGCGAACACCGTCGGCTTGATGTAGTAACCGCCGGACAGCTCGCCGCCGAGGTCCGCCTTCTCACCGCCGGTGAGGACCTTCGCGCCCTCCTGCCTGCCGATGTCGATGTAGGACAGGATCTTCTCGAACTGATCGTTCGAGGCCTGCGCACCGATCATCGTGTCGGTGTCGAGCGGATTGCCCTGCTGGATCTTCTCGACGCGGGCGACACCGTCGGTGATGAAGCTGTCGTAGATCGACGACTGCACCAGCGCACGTGACGGACAGGTGCACACCTCGCCCTGGTTGAGGGCGAACATCGCGAAGCCCTCCTGCGCCTTGTTGTAGAAGGCGTCGTCGGCAGCGGCGACGTCGGAGAAGAAGATGTTCGGGCTCTTGCCGCCGAGCTCTAGCGTCACGGGAATGATGTTCTCGCTGGCGTACTGCATGATCAGCCGGCCCGTCGTGGTCTCACCGGTGAAGGCGACCTTGCGGATGCCGGGGTGCTGGGCGAGCGGCTTGCCCGCTTCGGCGCCGAAGCCGTTGACGATGTTCAACACGCCCGCGGGCAGCAGGTCGGCGATCAGCGACAGCAGCACGTGGATCGAGGCCGGGGTCTGCTCGGCGGGCTTGAGTACCACGCAGTTGCCCGCGGCCAGCGCGGGAGCGAGCTTCCACGTCGCCATGAGGATCGGGAAGTTCCACGGGATGATCTGCCCGACGACGCCGAGCGGCTCGTGGAAGTGATACGCCACGGTGTCGGCGTCGAGCTGCGAGATCGAGCCTTCCTGCGCGCGGATCGCACCGGCGAAGTAGCGGAAGTGGTCGACGGCGAGCGGGATGTCGGCGACGAGCGTCTCGCGGACGGGCTTGCCGTTCTCCCAGCTCTCGGCCACGGCGATGGCCTCGAGGTTGGCCTCCATCCGATCGGCGATCTGGTTGAGCAGCACCGCCCGCTCGGCGGGGGACGTGCGGCCCCACGCGTCGGCGGCACCGGTCGCGGCCTTCACCGCGCGGTCGACGTCCTCGGACGTGCCGCGTGCGATCTCGGTGAACACCTTTCCGGTGACCGGTGTCGGGTTTTCGAAGTACTGACCCTTGGCCGGCGGCACGTACTCCCCACCGATGAAGTGGTCGTACCGCGGTTCGAACGCGACGACGCTGCCTGGCTGTCCCGGTGCGGCGTAAGTGGTCATCCGAAAAGAGCCTCTCTGCTCGATTTCACTGCCTTCGACGCCGAACGTAGGAAGCGCCACGTTGCAGGCGCGTTGCACCAGCACGCCTGCGACGTGCGGCGCACCGGGCGGGTGGCACCAAGGGGCACCTCGTGTCATTTGCTTGCCCTCGGCAGCGCGAGCGGGGCATGCTCGAACGACAGCACCGCCCGTCACCGTCGCCGTAGCGGAGTGTCCATGAGATCCCAACCCGCCCCGAACGCACTGCACAGCGCGTCGGATCCGATCGCTCAGCAGCGAGTGCTGCAGCAGATCCGCGACGCCGCGCTCAGTGACGAGGAGATCGGCGGCGCGAGCGGTCGGGCGGCACCGCGGACGGTCATCTCGGAGTCCTGGCGCCGGTCACTGGCGACCGGCGTGGATCCCGACGACTATCTGCCACCGCTGGTGTACGACGACGACGAGATCGACGACGTGCGCGAATCCCACCCCCTGCACACGGTGCTGCCACCGCTGCGGGAACTGCTGGTGAGCATCGCCGACGAGGCGCAGCACATCACGATCGTCACCGACGCCGACGGCACGATCCTGTGGCGGGAGGGCCCTTCCGGAGTGTGCAGGCTGGCCGACTCCGTCGGGCTGCGCGAGGGCACGCGCTGGGCCGAGTCGGCGATCGGCACTAACGCCATGGGGACCGCCCTCGCCACGAACACACCGGTGCAGATCTACTCTGCCGAGCACCTCGTGCGCACCTACCACTCGTGGACGTGCGCCGCGGCCCCGATCCACGACCCCGACACCGGCAGGGTGCTGGGCGCCATCGACGTCAGCGGCAGGCTGGACACGCTGCATCCGGCGATGGTGTCGCTGGTCAACGCCACCGCGCAGGTCGCGGAGAACCACCTGCGGCTGCGTATGGAGGACGCCGACGAACGCCTGCGCAGGCGGAACCTGCCCCGTCTCGAACGACTCGGCGGCGAACCGGGCGCCCTGCTCACGACGTCCGGCAGGGTCATCGCCGCGAATCCGCTCGGCACGTTCCCCCACCGCGTCGCCGTCGACCCCGACAGCGACCGGATCGACCTGGACGGCCGCGAGGCGCTGCTCGAACCGCTGTCGGGCGGGTACCTGCTCCGGCTGCCGCGCAAGGGCGGGAAGACGATCTCCACGCGCCCGGCTGCGCCGACCCTACGGCTATCGTTCCTCGGCTCGGCGCCCGAGGCGCAGCTGGGCGGTCGCACCGTGCCGTTGACGCTGCGCAGGGCGGAGATTCTCGCGCTGCTGGCGCTACATCCCGGAGGGCTGACCGCGGAGCAACTGGCGTTGCACCTCTACGGCGACGCAGGCAACCCCACGACGGTGCGCGCCGAGGTGCACCGGTTGCGTACCGAGCTCGGCGATGCACTGCTCGCCAAGCCGTACCGGCTTTCCGCCGACGTCGACGCCGACTTCCTGCGAGTACGCGACGCCCTCGCCGCGGGCGAGGTCGTGACCGCGGCCTCGATCGCGACCGCACCGCTGCTGCCCCGGTCGGAATCGCCGACGATCAGGGCGGAACGCGAACAGCGCACCGTGGCCCTGCGCACGGCCGTCCTCGACAGCGGCGACCCTGATGCCCTGTGGTCGCTGTCCGAGGGGGAACCCGGCCGCGACGACGTCGAGGTGTTCGAACACCTCACGCGCGTCCTTCCGGCGGGCGACCCGCGTCGCCCGGTCGCGGACGCCCGGCTGGCCTGGCTGCTCGACAGCGACGACGATGACTGACGAGGCGTGCGGTGACCGTTGACGGTCCCCGCAGGCCGACGGTCGACGGTGGCCACCCACGGGCCGCCGTCGGCGATCCACAACCGAACACCGCGTACGACGCGGGGCGCCCGCCACGTCGGGTGCAACGTTGGTGCAACGTCCCCGATCCTAGATTCGCTGCACATAGATTCGACACCCGATACCGGCTTCACAGACGAAGGCAGGTGATGGCGGTGACGCTTCCCGACCAGGTGGAACTCGACCCGGGGCGCGACTATCCGCTCGCGGCCCATCGGCCGGAGCTGCTCCGCACTCCGACGGGTAAACCGATCGACGAGCTGACAATGCAGGCTGTGCTCTCCGGCGACGTCGCCGCCGAAGACCTGCGCATCTCCCCTGACACGCTGCGGTTGCAGGCACAGATCGCCGAGCAGGTGGGCCGCACCCAACTGGCACGCAACTTCCGCCGCGCCGCCGAGCTGACCGCGTTGCCGGACGACCTCGTCCTGTCGATCTACAACTCGCTGCGACCGAACGCGTCGACGAAACAGCAGCTGACCGACATCGCCGACCGGCTCGAACGCGAGTACTCGGCGACCCTGTGCGCCGAACTGGTGCGCGAGGCCGCCGACGTCTACGAGCGCCGCGACATCCTGGCCTGACACCACCGGCCAGGGCTGCCGCAGTCGGGACGACTCGCCACCGGGTAGGGGCACGCGTCGCCCAGCTGGCGAATCGGCTCCTTCGGGAGGGTGTTCCTCCGGCCCAGCTCCACAACCCGGCACAGCTCCACAACCCGGCCCAGCTCCACAGTCCGGGAGAGTGCAGCCCCGAAAAGGCTCAGCTCAGTCCCACTGCAGCCCAGCCCCAAAACAGCCCAGCCCCGGAACAACTCAGCCCCAGAACAGCTCAGCCCCGGAACAACTCAACCTCCGCACGCAGCAAGGAGATCCGACGATGACTGCGGAACCGCTTCCGGTATCGAGTCCGAAATCCAAGCGCACCGAGGCGCTCGAAGAGCGTCCGGTCAACCTCGACGGGTTCGTCGAGGAGTGGCCCGAGGTCGGCATGGTCGCGATGGACAGCCCGTACGACCCGGCGCCGAGCGTGCGGGTGACCGACGGCGTCATCGTGGAGATGGACGGCAAGCCGCGTGCCGAGTTCGACTTCCTCGACCAGTTCATCGCCGATCACGCGATCGACGTGTCGGTGGCCGAACGCGCCATGTCGCTCGAACCGGTCGAGGTGGCGCGCATGCTGGTCGACCCCACGGTGACGCGGTCGGAGGTCGTCGAGGTCGCGGGCGGTCTGACGCCCGCCGCGCTGCTCGAGGTCGTCAAGACGATGAACGTCGTCGAGATGATGCAGGCGCTGCAGAAGATGCGCGCCCGGCGCACACCCGCCAACCAGGCGCATTCCACGAGCGCGCGCGACAACCCGGTGCAGGTCGCCGCCGAGGCCGCCGAGGCGTCGCTGCGCGGGTTCCGGGAGTTGGAGACGACGCTCGGTGTGGTGCGCTACGCGCCGCTCGTGGCGATCGCGCTGCAGGTCGGAGCACTGGCCGGCACGCCGGGCGCGCTCACCCAGTGCGCTCTCGAAGAGGCCACGGAGCTGGAGCTCGGCATGCGCGGCATCACCGCCTACGCGGAGACGATCTCCGTCTACGGCACGGAGCCGGTGTTCTGCGACGGCGACGACACGCCGTGGTCGAAGGCGTTCCTGGCTTCGGCGTACGCCTCGCGGGGCATCAAGATGCGCTTCACCTCGGGCACCGGCTCCGAGGTGCAGATGGGCAACGCCGAGGGCCGCTCGATGCTGTACCTGGAGATCCGCTGCATCCTCGTCGCGAAGGGCGCAGGTGTGCAGGGGCTGCAGAACGGTTCGATCAGCTGTATCGGCGTGCCGGGCGCCGTACCGGCGGGTATCCGCGCGGTGCTGGCGGAGAACCTGCTCGCCAGCACGGCCGACCTCGAATGCGCCTCCGGCAACGACCAGTCGTTCTCGCACTCGGACATGCGCCGCACCGCGCGGCTGCTGCCGCAGCTGCTGTCGGGCACGGACTTCGTGTGCTCCGGCTACTCGGCGGTGCCCAACTACGACAACATGTTCGCCGGCTCCAACCTGGACTCCACCGACTACGACGACTGGAACACCATCCAGCGCGATCTGCAGGTGGACGGCGCGCTGCGGCACGTTCCGGAGGAGGAACTGCTGGCCGCGCGCAGCAGGGCCGCCCGCGCGTTGCAGGCCGTGTTCGCCCAGCTCGGACTGCCGGCCATCACCGACAAGGAGGTCGAGGCAGCCACGTACGCGCACGGCAGCCAGGACCTGCCGATGCGGGACGTGCTGGAAGACCTCAAGGCCGCCCAGTCGGTCATGGACCGGGGGATCACCGGACTCGACGTGATCAAGGCGCTCGAGGCGTCCGGCTACAGCGACATGGCCCGGACGTTGCTGTCGGTGCTGCGGCACCGGGTGTCCGGCGATCTGCTGCACACCTCGGCGATCCTGACGCCCGAGCTGGAGACCCTGTCCGCGGTCAACGATGCCAACGACTATGCGGGCCCCGGCAGTGGTTACCGCCCCGCGGGCGAACGCTGGCGCGAGATGAAACGCCTTCGCCATGTCGTCAGTGCCAGCAATCCCGAAGAGGAAATCGGCTGAAAGGACACCTCCTGCCATGACGAGCATGGAAGCGCGACCCGAGCGGGTGCTCGATGCGGTCGAGCGTGGTGAGGCCGCGGTGGGTACCCGTCCGGACGAGGTCGTCATCGGCCTCTCCCCCGCGTTCGGGGACTTCTTCACCAAGACGATCGTGGAGATCCCGCACGCCGAGGTGCTGCGCGAACTCCTCGCCGGGGTCGAGGAGCAGGGCGTGCACGCACGGGTGGTCCGATACCGCGGTGGCTCGGACCTCGCGGTGATCGCCCACGCTGCGGCGCGGCTGTCGGGCTCGGGCATCGGTGTCGGCGTGCTGTCACGCGGCACGACGATGATCCACCAGAAGGACCTCGTCCGACTGTCCAATCTGGAGTTGTTCCCGCAGGCGCCGCTGCTCGATCCGGAGACCTTCCGCAAGGTCGGCCGCAACGCCGCGCGGTACGCCAAGGGTGAGTCGCCGGAACCCGTGCCCGCGCGCAACGACTACATGGCCCGGCCCCGCTGGCAGGCCAAGGCGGCGTTGCTGCACATCAAAGAGACCGAGTTCGTGACGCCCGGTGCGCCGCCGGTCGAGCTGGACGTCCGGATCCGGCTGGCCGACGCCGGTTGAGGCCGTGACACTGCTGGCCGGCGTCGACATCGGAAACTCGACCACCGAGGCGTGTCTGGCCGAGCTCGGCCCCGACGGCCCGCGCTACCTGGGCGGGGCGCTCGCGCCGACGTCCGGGGTGAAGGGCACGGCCGAGAACGTGCCCGGCGTGGTCAAGGTGGTGCAGGAGGCGCTGTCGGCGGCGGGGCGCGGTCCGCACGAGCTGTCGGCGGTGCTGGTCAACGAGGCGACACCGGTGATCAGCGGGCTGGCGATGGAGACGATCACCGAGACCGTGATCACCGAGTCGACGATGATCGGGCACAACCCGGACACCCCTGCGGGTGCGGGTCTCGGCACCGGCACGACCGTCGCGTTCGCCGAGCTCGGCGCGTGCACGCCAGGCGAGCAGGTCATCTGCGTGGTCGGCGCGGGCGTTGACTTCGAGGACGCCGCCGCCGGGATCGCCGCCGCCCGCGACCGCGGTGTCGAGGTGACCGGTGCGATCGCGTGCGCCGACGACGCGAACCTGATCGTCAACCGGCTGCCCGCGCCGATCCCGGTGGTCGACGAGGTGACGCTGGTCGAGAAGGTGCCGCTGGGCATGCCCGCGGCCGTGGAGGTGGCCGAACCGGGCAGAACGGTGCGCACGCTGTCCAACTCGTACGGCATCGCGACACTGTTCGACCTCGACCCCGATCAGACCCGCCTCGTCGCACCCGTGGCCAGGGCGCTGGTGGGCAACCGGTCGGCCGTCGTGGTGCGCACGCCGTCCGGCGACATCGCCGACCGCCGGATCCCTGCGGGGACGCTGACGCTCATCGGCGAGCACGCGCGGCTGTCGGTGGGCATCGACGCCGGCGCCGAGGAGATCATGGCGACCCTGCGCCGGGTGGCCCCGTTGGCCGACGCGACCGGCGAGGCGGGAAGCCACGTCGGCGGGATGCTGGCCACGGTTCGCGACGCCATGGCGGAAACGCTGTCGGACACGGCCGGTGAGCAGGAGGTGCGCATCCAGGACGTGCTGGCGGTCGACACGTTCGTCCCGCAGCGCGTCACCGGCGCGCTGGCGGGCGAGTTCGCGCTGGAGAACGCGGTCGCGCTGGCGGCGATGGTGCGCACGAGCCGTGCTCCGATGGAGGTGCTCGCCGAGCAGCTGCGCTCGGCGCTCGGCGTGGCCGTGCTGGTCGGCGGGGTCGAGGCCGACATGGCCGTGCTGGGTGCGCTGACCACCCCTGGCACCGAGCGGCCGCTGGCGGTGCTCGACCTCGGCGGCGGCTCCACCGACGCCGCGCTCGCCACGGGCGACGGCGAGGTCCGCTCGGTCCACCTGGCGGGCGCCGGCGACCTGGTGACGAAGCTGATCGACTCCGAGCTCGGACTCGACAACCGCGAGGTCGCCGAGGACATCAAGAAGAACCCGCTCGCGAAGGCCGAGAGCTTCTTCCACGTGCGCATGGAGGACGGCACGGCGCGCTTCTTCGACGAACCGCTGCCCTCCGAGGCGTTCGCACGCGTGGTCGTGCTCGGCGAGGAGGGCATGCGGCCCGTGCCGACGCGGCACTCACTGGAGAAGGTCCGTCAGGTGCGCAGGTCGGCCAAGCACAAGGTGTTCGTCGTCAACGCTCTGCGTGCGCTGGAACGCGTCGCACCGGGCGGGAACCTGCGGGAGATCGGGTTCGTGGTGGTGCTCGGCGGTTCGGCGTTGGACTTCGAGATCCCGGACATGATCGCCGAGGCGGTGGCGGGCGCCGGGATCGTGTGCGGCACGGGCAACGTGCGCGGCCGCGAAGGGCCGCGCAACGCCGTCGCGACCGGCCTGGTCGACGACCACGCGGGACGCGCCCGATGAGCGGCGTCGTCGACCGCCGCGGCCAGCGGGACCGCCGGTCACCACCGGCCGTCGTCGCCCACTGCGCCTGCGAGCGCGGCGTGCGTGAGCTGCTGGCCGGGCTCGAGGAGGAGGGTGTGCCGGTGCGCCTCACCGACGGCGACCCAGGGTCGGCGGCCACGGCGGTCGAGCTGGCGCACGCCGCAGCCCGGGAGTCCCCGCTGGACGTGGGCGTCGGCATCGACGCCGAGGGCCGCGTGTGCGTGCACCACGCGAAACGCCCCGCCGACCGTCCCGTCGTCACCACAGATACCGCCCGCGCCCGATGGTGCGGGCACAACGCGGCCCGCCTCGTCGTCGGGCTGCCGTTGAAGGACGCCCCCGAACGGATGGAGGAACCGTGGCCGCACCACTGACACTCGCGGACGCCAAGGCCGTGCTCGAGGCCGCCCTGGCCAAGGCCGAGGAGATCGGCCAACCGATGAACGTCGCCGTCGTCGACGCCGGGGCGCACCTGGTGACGTTCGCCAGGCAGGACGGCGCGATCCTGGCGAGCATCGACATCGCGACCCGCAAGGCGCGCACGTCGGCGCTGCTGAAGATGACGACCGCGCAACTCGGCGAGGCCGCACAGCCGGGCGCACCGCTGTACGGCGTCGAGGTGACCAACGGCGGCCTGGTGATCTTCGGCGGCGGCATCCCGCTGAAGCGCGACGGCGAGGTCATCGGCGCGATCGGCGTGAGCGCGGGCAGTGTCGAGCAGGACACGGAGGTCGCCGAGGCCGGCGTCGCAGCCCTGCCCTGACGGTCCGGAGCGGCGGTGCCGGCCCACCGCTGCTCCGTCCGCGGATGCTCCCGTCCGGGGTTGCTCCACGCGGGCGGGTTCGACGGAGGTAGCCGTCTGCCCCTGGGCCCGCGGCCGGGCACCGAACTAGCGTGAGCGTATGGCGCGCGAATCACTCGACGCGGAGAGGCTGGCCGCGATGCTGGTCCACGGGCCGACGCCGACCCGCGTGGAGATCGTCGACTACGACCCGAACTGGCCGCGGCGGTTCGCTCGCAGGGCCGCCGAGGTGCGCGAGATCCTGGGTGAGCGGGCGCGACTGGTCGAGCACATCGGGTCGACATCCGTGCCCGGGCTCGCGGCCAAGCCGGTGGTCGACATCGTGGTCGGCATCGACGACCCGGACGACGAACCCGCCTATCTGCCCGACCTGGAGGCCGCGGGGTACGAGCTGCGGGTCACCGAGCCGGGACACCGCGCCCTACGGGCCGGCGACCCGGAGGAGCCGGTGAACCTGCACTGTTATGCGCCCGACGACGTCGAAACCCGCCGTTACCTGGTGCTGCGCGACCACCTGCGCAGCCACCCGGACGACCGCGACCGCTACGCCGCCGTCAAGCGGGAACTGGCCACCCGCGAGTGGGACGACATGAATTACTACGCCGAGGCGAAAGGCCCGGTCATCTGGGACATCCTCGGCCGTGCGGGCTGGGTCGAGCCGTGACCCCTAGCCGTGACCGCCGAGTCATGGCCGTCGCGTTGTAGCCGCCAAGTCGTGGCCGTCGAGTCATGATCACCGAGCCGTCGTGTTGTAGCCGTCGAGCCGTGATCACCGAGCCGCCGGGCCGCCGTGTCAGCCGTCGGCCGGGCTACTGGTGAGGTAGGTGGCGGCCATGTCCTCGTCGCCGTGGTCGGCGACGCCCTCGCCGAAGCGGTGCCGGATGGTGCGCAACATCGGCAGGTCGAGTCCGGCCTCGTCGGCGGCGGCGTCGATGAGCCGGGCGTCCTTGGCCGCCAGGGCGAGCTTCATCGACGGCTCGAAGTCGCGGGTGATCATCATCGCGCCCTTCGCCTGCAGGTAGGGCAGGTCGAGCGGGCCGCCTGCGACGGCGTCGAGGAACTGCTGCGGGTCGACGTCGAGGCCTTCGGCGAGCGCGACCGTCTCGGCGGTCGCTTCGACCAGCGACATCACCCACGCGTTGGCGACCAGTTTGAGCCTGCTGCCCGCGCCGGCCTCGCCGACCCAGATCGTCTTCTTGCCGACCGCGTCGAACACGGCGCCGGCCCGTTCGCGGACGTCCTCGGGGCCCGAGGCGAGCACGACGAGGTCGCCGCTCTCCGCGGGCGCCTTGGTCCCGAGCACGGGGGCGTCGACGAACGCCACGTCGTGCGCCGCGGCCAGCTCGGCGAGTCGCTGGGTGCCGTCGACGCCGACCGTGCTGGTCTGCAGCCACACCGCGTCGGCTGCCAGGGAGTCCAACTCGTCGCCCAGCGACTCGATGATCGCGCCGGTGTCGGCGAGCATCGTCACGACCACGTCGGCACCGGTCAGCGCGGTGGTCACGTCGTCGGTCACGACCACACCGTCGGCGGACAACGACTCCGCCTTCTCCCGCGAGCGGTTCCATGCGCGCACCGCGAAGCCCGCCTGGGCGAGGTTGCGCGCCATCGGCAGGCCCATCAGTCCACCTGCGCCGAGGAAGGCCACGGTCGCGGCGCCGGCCTCGGCGTTCGTGGCGCCGGTATTCTTCGTGTCGGCCACGGGATCGTCCTTCCACCTGCGACGACACCTCCGGGTCGGGCGCCGCCGCTGTTCGTACTGCTGCGCTCCATGGTCGGCCATCTGCGGCACGCGCGCCTGCCGAGACGATCCAGCGGTTGACCTCTACCTTGGTGAAGGTTCTACGTTCGGTCCATGACACTCACCTTGACCACGACCGAAGTGGACTACCTCCGCTCGCAGCGCATCGGGAGGCTGGCGACCGTCGACTCCCACGGCGCGCCGCAGAACAGCCCGGTGGGCTACTGGCTCGACCGGAGCGCGAACACGATCGACATCGGCGGCTACAACCTGGCCGAGACCCGCAAGTTCCGGAACGTCCGCGGCAATCCGTACGTCTGCCTGGTGGTGGACGACCTGGCGTCGGTGGATCCGTGGCGGGTGCGAGGCGTGGAGATCCGCGGCACGGCCGAAGCCATCGAGAACACGGAACCGCCGGTGGGCGTGATGAGCCCCGAGGTCATCCGTATCACTCCACTGTGGATCGGCAGCTGGGGAATCGACGAGGCGAACCCCGGCCTCCACGTCCGCAGGGCCGCCGACGAATCCGTGGCCTGAACCCGGCGGCCCGGGACAGTCCGGTACACCGCTGTCGCGTCCTGCCACGACACCCGTCGTCAGGGCCGTGATCGGGCCCCGACGCACCGCATCACGACTCGGCGAGCCGGGCGAGGCGGTCGACGGAGGCCTGCAGCTCGGCGCTGGTCGTGGCGCTCGCCCGCGCGAGCCGGTTCTCGTCGGTGAGCTGCGACCAGTCGTAGGTGTGGGTGACCAGCGTGGAAGTGGCGTCGACCGGTTCGAGTTCCCACCGCCACAGGTGCCCCGGCGGCGCGTCACCGGGTTCGGACGGCAGCCACGCGATCAGCCGCCCCTCCGCGAACTCGACCACCCGGTTCTCACGGATGCCACCGTTCGTCAGCGTCATGATGAACACCTCGCCCACCTCGCGCACCCGCTGCCCGGCGGGCGCCTCGGCGAGGTTGTCGTTGCCGTCCCAGCGAGGCTGGAGCGACGGGTCGGCGATGAGGTCGAAGATCCGCTCGGCGTCGGCGGCCACCGTCCGCTGCGCGGTGACGACGTACGGGCTCGGCGTGGTCATGTCCACGATTGTGCCGCCCGTGGCCTACCGGGGCGAGGGGCCACGTGCGGTGTCTCCTACAGGGCGGCCGTCGCCACGTCGGGTCAGCGGCCGAGGTCCTCAGGGTTGCCGCCGACGCGCGGCTGCGACGAGGAGGCCGCCGAGCGCCACGAACACCAGGCCGACTCCCGCGAGTTGCGGATGGGCGCCACCCGTCTCGGCCAACGACGACGGACCGGATTCGTCACTCGATACGTTCTGTGCTCCCTGGTCGAGGGGCGGCTCCGGCGGTGCGGCGCCTCCGCTGGGACCGTGATCGAAGCCGCCGCCCCCGTTGTCCGGCCCCGTCGTCGGGTCCGGAATCGGATCGGGCGTCGGATCCGGGGTGGGATCCGGGGTGGGATCCGGAGTCGGATCCGGGGTCGGGCCGGGCTCGGTCGGCGAGTTCTCCATGACGACCTCGACCGACAACGAGTCGGCCGAGACCTCCACCGATCCGGGGTCGGCGGCCGTATAGCCGTCCGGTGCGGCCGTCTCCTCGATGAGATAGTCGCCCCATTCCAGATCCGACCACGTGTACGTGCCGTCGGTCGTTCCCGTCGGCGCTCCGACGGCCGTGTCGGTGGCGGGGTCGAGCTCACCGTCGCCGTCGTCCAGCCAGAGCTGGAACGTCCCGCCGTCGAGCGGTTCGCCGGTGGACTCGTCCCGCTTGCTCAGGGTGATCTCACCGGGAAGTCGCTGGTCGACGACGTCGACGACCGCCGTGTCACCGGCCGTGACCGTTGCCTCCGTGGGCTCGGGAGCCGGGGCGTAGCCCGGCGGAGCCTGCACCTCGGTGACCGTGTACACGCCGGGTTCGACCGCGTCGAACTCGACGACGCCGTCCGCGGTCCCGTCCGGGTCCTGTGGCCCGCCATCGGTCACCTGCAGATCCGGCTCCTCCGCACCCGCGATGGGATTGGGCTCCACGACGAACTCCGCACCCGGTAGGAGCGGCCCGTCGGCGGTGGTGTCGTGCTTGTCGATCCGCAACGCGCCGCAACCGTCGGGCACATCGGCCTGGAGTGGGGATACGTAGTCCTTCAGGTGCGACGTCATCGCCGTCCCGGCTGCGGACCGGACGCTGATCGTGGTGAGCGGAATACCGGGGCACGCGCCGGCTGCGCCGTACAGCGCACTCAGATCGACGGCGACCTCGGCGAACGCGAATCGTTCATAGGTACTGCCGTCGAACGGGTCCTGCACCGGCGCGTCGTTGTTGCTGCTGCCGACGATCGAGCCTGCGGGTGGTGGCCCCAGATCCGTCCAGCTCGCGCCGTCCCATTGATACAGGGTGTCGACCTCGACGCCTTGCGTGCTCGAATGCTGTTCCAACACGAGAAGGTAGTCACCCGCCGTGCGTTGCGGCACCGACATGCCCTGAGCGTTGGTCGTGTTGGGTTGCTGGTTCAGTTCGATCCGGAACGTCGTCGAACCCTGCGAAGCGGAGCGTTCGAACCCGAAGAAACCCCATTGCGATCCGTCCACGAGCCGGCTGTGCAGGTAGACGTTCCCGATGTCGTCGGATGCCGGTTCGACCGCTCCCTGGGCCGGTACCCACGTCTGCGGGTCCTCCTCGTCGGTGCCGCCTCCGAAGTGGATGTCGTCCGGGCTGGCCAACGGGTCAGCGGCTGCCGGCCCACTGACGACGTTCGCCCAGTCGTCGCCGTCCGCTCCGTCGTCGCCCGCGGTGAGATTGCCGTCGATCTCGAACCCGCCGAGCGTCTCCGCCTGCGCCGTACCGGTCATCGTCAACGCCGTCAGAGCCGCTGCCAGCAGCAGCGCCGCGCTTCTACGCGGGCCCTTCGATCGGATCGTGCGCACGCTCGCCCTCCCACCAAGATCCGCCTGCACGCTCAGTGTCGAACAGGTCACGCCGCGGCGCATTTTCACGGCTCGCGTGCAGGTGACGCGTGGGGCTCCGAACATCACGAGGCAGCGCCGGCTCGTTCCCGGGTAGCGTTGCCCACGTGCAGATTCGCGAGTTCACCGATGCCGACTGGGACACCGTGTGGCCGATCGTCCAGGAGGTCATCAAGGCAGAGGACACCTACGCCGTCGAGCCCGATCTGACATCGGAGCAGGCGTACGAGTTCTGGGTGGCGGGCCAGCACACCGTCGTGGCGGTCGACGACACCGGCATCCTCGGCACCGCGCACATGAGCCCGGTCCGCCCGGCACGCGGAAGCCACATCGTGAACGCGAGTTTCATGGTGTCGAGCGCCGCGCGCGGCAAGGGTGTCGGCGAGGCGCTCGTGCGTTACGCGCTGGACCGCGCCCGCGCGGACGGTTACGCGGGGATGCAGTTCAACGCGGTCGTCGAGACCAACACGTCGGCGGTGAAGCTGTACGAGCGGCTGGGGTTCCGCATCATCGGCACGGTGCCCGGCGGGTTCGATCACCCGGTGCAGGGCCGAGTGGGCCTGCACATCATGTACATCGACCTGTGACCGGCGGCGGGTAGCCGCGTCCCGGTCACGCCGTGGCGAGGTGCTTCGCGAACCGCTGTCCGATGCGGTGGTGTGCCTCGCCGTCGGGGTGGAGCGCGTCGGAAAGCGGCAGTTCGTCGTGGTCGTCCGGCCCGTACAGGTCGAGACCGTCCACATAGAACAGATTCGGGTCGTGAGCCGCCCGTTGCTCGACGATCCGTCGCAGCGCGTCGCGGACGACCGTCAACGTCAGCCGCCCCGCCTTGACGTCACTGGGATCGCCGGTGGCCGCGAACCGGATCCAGCCCTCGCGCAACGCCTCCACGTCGAACGTGCCGGGACCCGGCGTGTCCTCGTGGATCGGACAGTACAGCGGCGAGACGACCACCAGCGGCGTCGCCGGGTGACCGTCGCGGACGGTGTCGAGGAAACCGTGGACGGCCGGGGTGAACGCGCGTGTGCGCATGGCGTCGGCGTTGACGAGATTGATGCCGATCTCGAGGCTGATCAGGTCGGCAGGCGTGTCGCGGACGACGCGGGCGGCGAACGGGTCGAGCATCATGGCGCCGCTGTAGCCGAGGTTGATCAGGTCGACTCCGCCGGACGCGGCGGCCAGCGCCGCCCAGGTGGCGGACGCGCTCGCGGCGTTCGATCCCTGGCTGATCGAGCTGCCGTGGTGCAACCACACGCGGCGGCCTGCGCGGGGCACCGGTTCGACGGGCGCGTCGGTGCGCAGGTCGACGAGCTCGGCCTGTTCGTTGTGCGGCAGCCACAGCTCGACGTCCTTCACGCCCGCGGGCAGGCCGGTGAACGCGAGGGTGCCGACGTTGCCTCGTTCGACGTGCGACTGGCCGGTCGTCATGTCGACCTGGATGACGTCGCCGCCGGGCGCGGTGGCCTGCTCGGTGAGCTCCCCGTCGACGAGCAGGTCGTAGACCCCGTCGGGCCGGGGCGGGACCCCGCGGATGACCTTGCGAGTGCGGAGGACGTCGAGCTCGATCGAGGTCGCGGAGGTGCGCAACGCGAGGCGCACCCCGGCGGGCTGAACCTCAGCCTGGGCCAACTGAGCACCCTCACCCTGGCCGTCGAAACACTGCCCGCGCGCCCACGCGGGCAGCCGGTGCGGCAGCACGCCGCGTTCGGTGCGTTCGAGTTCGAGAGCCCCGAGGACGAGCTCGTCGGCGAGCGGGACACTGACCGGGCCGGACGTCATGTCCACACCTTGTCACGCACGGACTCCGCCGCGCATGCGGATATCGCCGCCTCGCCCGGGGCGGAGCCTGCGCCAGGCGGTTCTGGCATTGATCGTCGAAATGTCTCAATGAGCACAGAATTAGTATTTGTGTCGATATTTGACCACGCTTAGCGTTTCCCGGACGACAGGGTCGGCGAGGACCCTGCCCGCGACCGAGGAACCGCCCATGACCGTTGGCCAGGAACGCACCGACGACCGTTCGGTGCACACGCTCTCGACCACCAAGAAGGTGGCGCTGGCCGCAGGCCCGATACTGGGTATCGCCTGCTATCTGCTGTTGCCCGCCGATCTGGCGGCGCCGGCTCGCGCCGCCGCCGGAGTCGGCGTGCTGATGGCCACGTGGTGGATGACCGAGGCGGTGCCGATCCCCGTCACCGCTCTCCTGCCGCTGGTGCTGTTTCCCACCCTGGGTGTCCTGGAAACGGACGCAGCGGCCGCTCCGTACGCCAACCCCGTGATCTTCCTGGTGCTGGGCGGCGTCCTGCTCGGCCTCGCCACCCAGCGCTGGAACCTGCACCGGCGGATAGCACTGCGCACCGTTCTGCTGATGGGAACCAGACCGTCACGGCTGGTGTTCGGGCTGATGGTGGCGAGCGCATTCATCTCGATGTGGGTCAGCAACACCGCGACGGCCGTGATCATGGTGCCGATCGGACTGTCCATTTTGCAGCTGGTGTCGAGCCTCGACGAGCGCGCCGCAACCGGGAAACTCGGTTCGGCGATGCTGCTCGGCGTCGCCTACGCCGTCACCATCGGTTCGATGGCGACTCCGATCGGCCAGCCTCCGATGGCGCTTATGAAGGCTTACCTCGCCGCGACCCACGGTTTCGACCTCGGCTTCGGACAGTGGATGCTGGTCGGGGTGCCGTTCGGCGCCGTGTTGCTCGGTGTGGCGTGGCTGGTGCTCACCAAGCTGGTCTTCCGCTCGGAACTGGACGAGATCCCGGGCGGGCGTGGGCTGATCCGGTCCGAATTGGACAAGCTGGGTCCGCTGAGCGGCCCGGAACGCAGTGTGTTGCTCGTGTTCGCCGCGGCGGCCTGCTGCTGGGTCGTGGTGCCCACCTTGGCCGAACTTCCCCTGCTGGCGTCGTGGACCTGGCTGGGCAGCATCTCCGACACCGTCGTCGCCATGGCGGCGGCGATCGCACTCTTCCTGATCCCCGCCGGGCGGCGGCACAACGGACCGTTGCTGGAGTGGAGCGCGACGAGCGAGGTCCCGTGGGGCGTACTGCTGCTCTTCGGCGGCGGTCTCAGCCTTTCGGCGGCGTTCTCCGAAACCGGATTCAGCGAATGGCTCGGCCAGCAGGTGGCCGGCGTGCCGGTGCCCCCGGTGGTGCTCCTGCTGATCGCCGTCGTCACGGTCATCCTGTTGACCGAGCTGACCAGCAACACCGCCACCGCCGCCGCCTTCTTCCCGATCATGGGATCGGTCGCCGTCGGCGTCGGCATGGACCCGCTGCTGATGACCATCGCGGTGGCGATGGCCGTGTCCTGCGCGTTCATGTTGCCGGTCGCCACGCCGTCCAACGCGGTCGCGTTCGCCACGGGAGAGCTGCCGATCAAGCACATGATCCGGGCCGGCGTCTTGATCAACCTCGCAGGCATGGCCCTGATCATGCTCACGATGGTCACGCTCGTGCCGCTCGTCTTCGGAGTGAGCCTCTGACGACGTCCGCACCGGCCCACCCTGTGCAGTACGAACTGACCCCGGGCAATACCCACGGCGCAGCGAGCTCGTCACCCTGAGGCATTCCGGGTGGCTGCTGCCGACGGCAACAGCGGGTCCGCACCCTTTCCCGCCCAGGCTCCGCCGCGCATGCGGACCTCGCCGTCACGCCCGGGCGGAGTTCCACACCGAGGCACGGAACTCCGCCTGGGCGTCGCCGCGGCCGTCCGCCACTGCGAAGGGCACGTACCGGCGGTTCAGCCGACGAGGGCCTGCCAGGTCACCGGCCCGCACACGCCGTCGACGTAGAGGCGGTTGACGCTCTGGAACGAACGGGTCGCCGATACCGTCACCGAGCCGTAGTCACCGTCGATGCGCAGGCCCGCGCTGCGGATGTTGAGCGCCGTCTGGGCTGCCTTCACGTGGTTGCCGTCCGAACCGGAACGCGCGGTCGCCACGAGCTTCGCCCACGTCTTCGGGCCGACCTGCCCGTCGACGTACAGCCCCTTCGACGACTGGAACGACTTCACCGCGGAGACCGACACCGGGCCGTAGTCGCCGTCGATCACCAGGGAGGTGCCGCGGTGGCGAATCAGGTACTGGATCACCTTGACGACGTCGCCGGACGCGCCGGGATCGATGGCCGGCCAGCCGCCGCCGAGGTCCACGCCACGTGCGCGCATGAACGACACCGGGTCGACGACGCCGTTCAGGCCGCCGCGGTGGGTTTCGAAGTGCAGGTGAGGACCGGTCACGTTGCCGGTCGTGCCCATGTCGCCGATCCATTCGCCGGCCGACACCGAGGAGCCCTGACTGACGCGGAACCGGCTCAGGTGGCCGTAGTAGGTGTAGGTGCTGTTGCCGTGGAAGAGAATGATCCCGTTGCCGGTGCGGCCGGAGAGCACACCCCAGCCGACGCGGTAGGCACTGCCGCCCGCGGCGGCGTACACGGCCGTACCCGTCGAGTTGGTGACGTCCTGACCGGCGTGGGGCACGCCGCCGCGGTCGGCCCCGAAATGCCCGCCTGTCGGGAAGTAACCCTGTGCGGGGTTGCGCCAGGCGCCGTTCTTGAGCGATGCCGCCGACGCCGTACCGGTCGCGCTCATCAACCCGAAGGCCAGTGCCCCGGCTCCCACCGCCGCGCCGGACAGCATCGCCCGCCGCGATACGCCCCGCCGCTCGTCGGATTCGCCGTCCGGTCTGTCGTCCGGCACTCCACACTGCTCACACATGTCGCTGCCCTTCCGTAGCCGGTAACCCTCGTCACGCTACAAATCGGACAAGTCGGGCGACACCTACGAAGGATCCGAGACCATCCGGGGGCCGGTGAACGATGGCGGACCGCCGGTCGAACGACACGCGGCCACGGCTGGCCGGCGCGGGCCTGCGGTTCGCGGCCGACGGCGGCGAACGGTCACGTGGTGGTCGAGCGGGGGCTCAGGACGGCGACGAGGAACTCTGACTCCGGGGAGAACGGCCTCAGATCCCATGTGGACAGCGCAAGCTCGGTGTCGAATCCCGCTTCGGCGGAGTCGGTGAAGAAGTCGTCGGCCGTGTATCCGCGGTCGGTTCCGAAGCCCACGGCGACCCTGCCCTCGGAGGCGACATGCTCGCGGAACCGCTGCAGGACGGTGGCACGGGTGCTGGGTGCGAGGAACGGCATCACGTTCCCCGCGCACACGATCACGTCGAACGGCGTCGTGATTCCCCTGGCGGGCAGGTCGAGTTCCGCCAGGTCGCCGACCAGCCACTGCGGCCCGGGATGGTCCTGCTCGGCTGCGGCGATCAGGGTCGGGTCGACGTCCACACCGACGACGTCGTGACCCGCCGCTGCGAGCGCAGCGCCGACGCGTCCTGGGCCGCATCCGGCGTCGAGGATGCGCGCGCCGCGCGGGGCCATGGTGTCCACGAGCCGCGCCTCACCCGCGAGGTCCTCGCCTGCGCGCGCGAGGCCGCGCATCCGCTCGACGTACCAGTCGGAGTGGCCCGGGTTCTCGGCCACCTTCTGCATCCAGAGGCTCGTTTCCACCACGAGGCCATTGTCCAGGTGCCGGCCCCGGGAGCCCCTCGCCCCTGCCGAGCCGCCCTGATCCGCGGGCGCCGACCCCCCGTCGACGGGCTCAGTACGCCTCGGCGGCCCCGTTCCTCCTCGGGTCGGCGCACGACCGCAACAGGCCGGACCCCGCATCGAGCGTGACGCCCTCGAAGTTGCCCGTGAGCGAATGCCACGGCCCGAGGTCCGACAGCCATCCCCCGCTGGCGGCCCATCGGCGGCGGAACTCGGTGTCGACGTCGGCGGGGAATCCGTGTTCGAGCGTGACGCCGGGCAGCCATCCGTGCTCGGGCTCGTGCGGGCGGGCACCGAATCGCGGCATCGCGACGACCTCCTCGATGGGCAGGCCGAAATCGACCAGGTGCACGAGGTTCTGCAGTAGGCACGCCACGAGCGAGACGGACGGCGAACCGGACGCGAGCACCGGCCGCCCGGCGGAGAGCAGCAGGTTCGGCGCGAGGTAGACCCGGGCTCGCCGGCCGGGCTCGGGCATTCCACGCTGGAAGAACGACCCGCCGCCGGACAGCTGCGTTCCCTCGGCGAACAGGCCGTTCACCCACGGTGAGGCCATGTGCGAATGCGTGATCGACGCGATGTTGCGCCGCTCGTCCACCACGGTCACGTGGATGGTTCCCGGTGAGGGCATCCGGCCGTGCCGCGGCCCTCCCGCCGGGGCTGGTTCCTCCCCGGTCCGCGCCGGCGCGTAGTAGACGTCGTTGTGCACGCGGGCGAGCAGTTCCAGCGTGTCGGCCGATTCCGTCGCGGGCCCCATCGACGGCACGTCACAGGTCTCCAGCCGGTGCATCGCATCGACCAGCTGAGCGCCACCGTCGTCGGGCGGGGCCGACGCCACCACCTCCACACCGCGATAGCTGCCACGCACCGGTTCGTACCAGCCCGGTTCGTAGGCGTGGAAGTCGTCCGGGGTGATGACGCCCCCGCCACGGACGCATTCGGAGGAGAAGGCGCGGGCGAAGTCGCCGAGGTAGTAGTCGAGGTCCTCGTCGCGCAGCCGCTGCAGCGTGCGGCCGAGGCGTTCCTGCCGCAGCGTGTCCCCTGGTGCCACGAGACTGCCGCCCGGCAGGTAAGCCTCCCGCGCCTGCGGATGCGCGCCCAGCTCGGCTCGATGCGCGTACAGCTCGCCGAACAGGTACGGATGAACGGGGAAGCCGTCGTGCGCCAGCTGGACGGCGGGTGCCAGCAGCCGGTTCCGGGTCCCCGTGCCGAACCGGGCATGAGCGGCGCGGAACGCGGGCCACCAGCCGGGCACGGGGACGCCGCGGCCGGTGCTCAGGTCGGCACCGCCGAAACCGGCCAGCCGGGTCAGCGGCGCCGCGACGTTGCCGTTGAGATACGACGACGTGGCCGATGCCGCGTCGTGATACAGCACCGACAACCCGCCCGTCACCGCGGTCATATGCGGTTCGACGACCAGTTGGGCCGCGGCGGCCGCCAACGCCGCATCGCATGCGTTGCCGCCCTCCTTCAGCACGTCCGTTCCCGCGCGGACGGCGAGCGGATGCGAGGTGACGACGATGCCGCGGCGGCCCTCGACGGGTTCCTTCCTGCCGAACCGGGCGCGCAGGCCCAGTTCGGCCACGGTGGCGCGATCCATCACGCGCTCCGCACCTCGGTACGTCGTTGTTCGTCGACGGCCGCCGGCATGGCGAACAGCGACACGAGCACCGACACGACACAGATCGCCGTCATGTACCAGCCGAAGGCGGTGTTCGTTCCGGTGAGGTCGAACAGCCACACCGCGACCAGCCCGGCCGTCGACCCGAGCATCGTCGTGCCGATGTTGTAGTTCAGCGCCGAGGCACTCGAACGCACTTCCGGCGGGAAGCTCATCACGTACGCGGTCGTCAACGGCGCGCCGACGAAGTTGTTGATGAACGTGAACGCCACGACGGCGACGATCGCGAGCCCGAGGGAACCCGAACCGATCGCGACGAACGTCGGCACGGTCAGCACCACGAACAGGCCGTATCCGACCACGAGCGGCAGCTTCGCGCCGTAGCGGTCGGCGACCTTGCCGCCCCAGATGGCCGGGATCGGCCCGATCGCGTAGGTGAGCAGTGACGCGAGCAGGGCGTTCGACGCGGCGAAGCCGGCACTGACCATCGCGGTGACGAAGTAGGCCTGGATGACGAACGAGCCGACCCGCTGGCCCGCACCGAGGCCGATCGCCTTCAGCATCTCCCGCCAGTGGTACCGCACCGCGGTGCGGAACGGTGTCTGCTTGACCTTGCTCCGCTTGGCGGCTTCGGCGACCTCCTTGAACTCGGGCGTTTCCTCGACGTGCCTGCGGATGTAGATGCCGATCAGGGCCATCGGGATCGACAGCAGGAACGGGATCCGCCAGCCCCACGAGTTGAACGCCTCTTCCGGCATCGCGGAGATCGCGAGGTAACAGGCCAATGTGGACAGCAAGGGTCCGACGGAGGTGGATGCGACGCTCAGCCCGGCGAGGAAGTTGCGTCGATCCCCGCGGTCGTGTTCGAAGATGAAGTTGGCCGCCGTCGTGTACTCCACGCTCGCACCGATGGCCTGCAACACCCGGCACAGCAGAATGAGGATCGGCGCGAAGATGCCGATCGCCGCGTAGGTCGGCATGAGGCCGATGCCCGCGGTGCCGATGCTCATCACTGCGAGGGTGAGGATCAGGACGAACCGGCGTCCCTTCAGGTCGCCGACCGGCCCGAGCACCATGCCCGCGAGCGGGCGCAGCGCGTAGGCGAGCACGACACCCGCATATGTCGACAGCAGTCCCACCGCTGCGTCGCTCTCCGGGAAGAACTGTCTGGAGATGATGACGGCCAGTGTTCCGTACAGGCTGAAGTCGTAGTACTCGACGACGTTGCCGAGCATGGCCGACACCAGCACCTTCTTCCGGGCGCGTTCACCCCCTTTCGGCTGCGGTGCGGGGGCGGTCCGCTGCGGATCGTCGACGGTCACGGTGGTCTCCTCCGGGCTCGGGCCCGCACTCGTGAATGCAGGTGCGGGCGGCGGTGTTCAGCGCTGAAACCGCTCCGGGCGGAACGGGGCGAGCATCGGGTGATCGGAGCCGGTGCCGAGCTCGTGGGCGATCAGTTCGCCCGCGATGAGGCCGAGTGTGGCTCCGGAATGAGTGAAGGCGACGTAGCAGCCCGGCGTCTCGGAGAGTCGTCCGAACACGGGCTCCCCGTCGCCGGGGATCGGTTTGGGACCGAGCTTCCACGAGGCCGCGGTCAACCCGGTGTCGCCCGCGAGCACGTTGGCCGCCTCGGCGACGAGCTCCTTCACGACCGCCTCGTCGACCGTGTACTCGCCCGCCGCGGAGATCGCGATGCGGTCGGTGTACCAGTCGTGGTCGAGCGCGAACGTCCCGCCGGGGTTCGGGCGCACGGCCACCCGCGGCGTGTTGAGCACCGCCGGCAACGGCACGGGAGCCGGTTCGGTCACCACGAGCATCGCCGGCGGCGAGGCGCCGGGCACGGTCGCACCCAGCTCCGCGGCGACCTCCGGGGTCTGCGCGCCGCACGCCACGACGACCGTGTCGCCGTCGACGTCCCTGCCGTCCGCGGTGCGGACGCCGGCGGTCCTGCCACCCGCCGTCCGCACGCTCGACCGGCCTGCGCCGGTGACGAGCTCACCGCCCGCGTCGACGAACTCGGTGGCGAGACTCTCGATCAGGTGCGGGAGCGATACCCAGCCCTCACCGGGGTTGTGCACGGCGGGCCCGCTGACGGCTTGCGGATCCACGCCGGGCACCGTGCGCGCGGCCTCGTCGGGAGTGAGCAGGTGCGATTCGTAGCCGTGGCGCAGTTCGGCCTGATGCCGCCCGCGGGCCTCGTCCGGTGACGGCTTCCAGCAGAGACCGCCGTCGAACCGCAACCAGTCACGGGTGGGATCGGCGGCGAAGAGCGTGCGGTACCGATCGATCCCGGCGACGCGCAGCGCGTGGTACGGCGCCGACCGGCTCCCCGCAGAGTTCAGCCATGACAGCGATCGGCCCGAAGCACCGCTCGCGAGCTCGTCCTCGGTCACCAGCACCGTCGGGACGCCGCGGCGGCGCAGGTGCGTGGCCGTCGAGACACCGATGATGCCGCCACCGAGCACGACGACCCGTTCGGCGGGTGCGTTGCCTGTGGGCATGGAGATATCCACCTTCTTCTCTCTGCGATCGCTTCAGCGCCGGGTCGGGTGGCTGTGGGCGCGTTCGACGAGTTCGAGGACCTCGACCGCCTCATGCGGGTCGACCGGCACCTCGCCCGTGCCGGCAATGGCCTCGGCGAGCCGACGGTAGAACTCGCCGTAGTCCCCCCGCCGCGGCTCGACCCGCCGCGACTCGTCCCGCGTACCGACCGTGGCCCACTGCCCCTCGCCGCGAACCCCCAACCCGGCATCACCCGGCCTGGCACCCCCACGCAGCGCATCCTCCTGCGGATCCAACCCCCAGATCGTGAACCCGGCCCGCGACCCCGCCACGTGAAACCGCGGCCCCGGCAACGCCGCAACCCCCGACATGATCAACCGCGACCGCGTGCCACCCGCGTGCCGCAACACCACCACCGAATCGTCATCAGCGGCATCCGGCCCACGCGTGGTCACATCAGCCCACAGATCCTCGACCGGCCCGAACAACCGCACCGCCTGATCGATCAAATGCGTACCCAGGTCGAACAGAATCCCGCCGCCCTCGCCGACACCCGCGCTCGCCTTCCACCCACGGCCGCCCTCGGGCTTCCACCACTCGAACCTCGACTCGAAGCTGTAGACCTCGCCCAGCTCACCGGAGGCGACCAGCTCCCGCAACGTCAGGAAATCCCCGTCCCACCGCCGGTTCTGATACACCGTCAGGATCCGCCCGGCGCGGCGCGCACGGTCGATCAACGCCCGGCCCTGCTCACTCGTCGTCGCGAACGGCTTGTCGACGACGACGTGCAAGCCCGCGTCCAACGCCTGCCCAGCGATGTCCGCATGCGACACAGGCGGCGTCCCGACCACCACCAAATCCACATCCGAAGCCCGCTCCAGCAACGCAGCCACATCCGGCAACACCGCCACCCCCGGATACGACTCCCGCGCCTCCCGCGCCCGCTCCCCATTCCCGGTCACAACGAAATCCAACGAAAACGCATCGTCATACTGCAGAAAAGGCGCATGAAAGATGCGGCCTGCGGTGCCGAAACCGATGACGGCCGTACGTACTGTCACTGCTCCACCCCGTAACTCTCCTGCGCGGTCCGGGCCGAGACGCGGCCCTCCGCGACATCGCGTTCCACTGCCGCGCGACCCCGTTCCCCCGGTGGTCCGTACCCGCCCGCACCCGCGGTGCGCACGGAGACCACGTCGCCGGTTTGCAGGCGGGTGTATCCGGCGATGACCGGCCGGGCTCCCTCGGAAAGCTCCACCTCCGCGCTCGCCCCGGGGCCGCCGCCCGCGAGTCCCCACGGTTGTGACGTCTGCCGGGACGTGTCGAGCCAGAAGTGCACGTCGTCGGCCTCGACACGCACCGTGCGCCGGATCCCCATTCCGCCGCGGGTCCGGCCGACCCCACCGGAGTCGTCGATGAGCGCGTACTCCGACACCAGCAACGGGTATTCGGTCTCCAACGCCTCGACGGGCAGGTTGCTGGTGTTCGTCATGTGGACCTGAACCCCGTCGAGGCCGTCCTTGCCGAGCCGGGCGCCGCAGCCGCCGCCGATCGTCTCGAGGTAGACGAAGTAGCGCCCGGTGCGCGTGTCGACGCCCGAGAAGTGCACGCCGGTGTTGGCTCCGTTGCTCGCTGCCGTGACAGCTTCGGGCACGGCGTCGGCCAGCGCGCCGTGGATGAGGTCGACGACCCGCTGGCACGTCTCGCTCCTACCGTTGACGGCCGCGGGCTCCACGCAGTTCAGCACCGACCCACGCGGTGCATCGATGCGCACGGGCCGGTGCAGGCCCGCGTTCGGCACGATGTCCGGATCGACGAGCGTCTTCAGGGCGTAGTACACGGCGGCGTACAGGCCGGTCCACACGACGTTCACGCTCGCCCGCACCTGATCCGGTGCGGTGAAGGCGAAATCCACCTCGTCGCCGCGCACGGTGACGTGAACACCGAGGTCGAGTTCCTCATCCAGTTCGGGACAGTCGAACACGTCGGCGAACGTGTACTCCCCGTCGGGAACCCGGGAGATCGCCGTTCTGGTGCGCCGCTCGGTGTAGTCGAGCAGCGCTTCCGACGCCCGCACGAGCGTGTCCGGTCCGTAGCGTGTGGACAGTTCGGAGAACCGGGTCACCGCCAGCCGGTTGGCCGCGATCTGAGCGCGCAGATCGGCCTTCCGTTCGTGTGGGACCTGGCAGTTGAGCAGGATCAGGTCGAACAGGTCCTGCTGCATCGTGCCCTCGCGCATCAGCCGCACCGGCGGGATGCGCAGCCCTTCCTGGAAGATGTGCGCGTGGCCGCGGTCGCCGAAGTCGGCGTGGTGGGCCAGATTCGCGACCCACCCGATGATCTCGCCGGCGACGAACACGGGTGAGACCAGCACGATGTCCGGCAGATGCGAGCCGCCGCCGTGGAACGGGTCGTTGCCGATGAACGTGTCGCCCTCGGCGATCGTGTCGGCCGGGTACCGTCGCGTGATCTCGTCGACGATGCCCATCAGGGAACCGAGATGCAGCGGCGATCCGCCCTCGTCCTGGGCGAGCATCCGGCCGCGGGCGTCGAACACCGACGCCGTGCAGTCGCGGCGCTCCTTGATGTTCGTGGAGTAGGCGGCACGCACCAGCGTCTCGCTCATCTCCTCCACGACGGACGAGAGCGCCGACCCGATCACCTCGATCAGCACGGGATCCTTGATCACTGTCCCACCTCCACGACGATGTTGCGCAGCGCATCGACTTCAGCCACGTCGCCGGGCAACAGCAGCGTCGTGGTGTCCATCTGTTCGATCACGGCGGGGCCGTCGAACCGGTTTCCCGCCTCGAGCCGCGACCGGTCGTACACCGGGCAGGCGACGAAACCGCCGGCCTCCGGCACGTAGACCTCGCGGGTGGTGCGGATCGCCGCCGACGCGTCGGTCCCGGCCCGCTCCGCACGCTGCAGCTCCGCCCTGGCGACCTCGCCGATCGCACGCAGCCGCACCGTGACGATCTGCAGCTGTTCGTCCGGCGCCGCGTAGCCGTAGAGCCGTTCGTGCTCGGCGGCGAACCGCTTGGCCAGCTGGTCGATGGTCGCCGCCGTGACGTCGCCGTCGGGAATGCGGACGGGCAGTTCGTAGTTCTGCCCCGCGTACCGCAGTTCGGCCCAGCGTTCGAGGTTCCTCCGCCCCTCGGGGACGTTCTCCTCGGCGAGCCACGCCGACGCCTGCTCCCCGAGCCCGTCCAGCACCTCGGCCAGCCGTTCCGCCGCGTCCATCTCGCGACCTTCCTCGACCCGCATGATGTTCGTGCGCAGGAAGTCGGCGCGGATATCGGTCATCAGCAAGCCGGCCGCGCACTGCGCACCCGGCGTCTCCGGGATCACGATCGCGGGCATGTCGAGTTCGCGGGCGAGCCTGCTCGCGTGGAGCGGGCCTGCGCCGCCGAACGGGACGAGGGCGTAGTCGCGCGGGTCGTAGCCGCGCTGGACGGAGATGACGCGGATCGCCCTCGCCATGTTCGCCGTGATCACCCGTACGATCCCGGCCGCCGCGTCGAGCACGTCGAGCCCGAGCGGCTCGGCCACGGACTCGACGGCCCGCCGGGCGGCGTCGGCGTCGATGTCCAACCCGCCGTCGAGCAGGTGCTCCGGATTCAGCACGCGCAGAACCACGTTCGCGTCTGTGACGGTCGGCTCGGTGCCGCTTCCGTAGCAGGCGGGCCCGGGATCGGCTCCCGCGCTGGCAGGGCCGACCTTCAGCGCGCCGCCCGCATCGATCCACGCGATCGACCCGCCACCGGCACCGACCGTGTGGATGTCCAACATGGGTGCCCGCACCGGCCTGCCGTCGATCTCGGTGCCGTTGGTGACCTTCGGGACCCCGTCCTGCACCAGCGACACGTCGGAGGACGTACCGCCGACGTCGAAGGTGATGATGTCCGGATACCCCGCTGCTCCCGCGAGCTCGGCCGCACCCACGACCCCGGTGCTCGGGCCGGACAGGACCATGCGCGACGGCGTGCGCTCCGCGGTCTCGAACGGGATGATGCCGCCGTTGGACTGCGTGACGTGCGGCGTCGCCGTGAGGCCGAGCTCGCGCAGTTTCCCGCGAAGGCGGGCCAGATATCGGGACACGACCGGTCCGATATAGGCGTTTATCACCACAGTGGACAGTCGCTCGTACTCGCGGAACTCGGGCAGCACCGCCGATGAGATGGACACGTACACCCCTGGCAGCTCCTCGGCCAGGACCCGCTCGACCTCTCGTTCGTGCTCGGGATGCACGAAGCTGTAGAGGAAGCAGACGGCGACGGCCTCGACTCCCTGCCCGCCGAGTTCCCGCGCGAGCTGCCGGACCTGCTCCGGATCGAGGTCACGTTCGATGCGCCCGTCGTGGCGGACGCGCTCGGAGACCTCGAGCCGCCGGTCCCTGCCGACGAGTGCGCCGGGTTTGTCGGCCTGCGGGTCGTACATCGCGGGCCTGCGGCCGCGCCCGAGTTCGAGCAGGTCGCGGAACCCCTCCGTGGTCAGCAACCCGGTGCGCGCGCCACCCTCGGTGAGCAGGGCGTTGGTGCCGACCGTCGTACCGTGCGCGAAGTAGCCGACCTCGGCCAGCTGCCGGCCACCCAGCTCGTCGAGCAGGCCGGACACCCCGTCGACGATCGCGCGGCCGGGGTCGTCAGGGGTACTGGGAACCTTGCGTACGGAGATGCGACCGGTGCGTTCGTCCAACGCGCACACGTCGGTGAACGTGCCTCCGGTATCGACGCCGATGCGAAGTGTCATCTACTGAGCCTGTCGTGTCGGGATTGAGTGAGAACCTTCTCAGTGGGTGTTGGGTGAGAACCTTCTCAATGCGGGTACGATGCGTCAAGACACCCGGGGAAATTCGCGGTGAACGACGGGAGGTGCCACGGGATGACGGAACGTGGTGCGCCCTCGCTGATCGACGTGGCACGCGAAGCGGGCGTGTCGACGGCGACCGCGGGTCGCGCACTCGGCGGCTACGGCAAGGTGAGCCAGCGCAGCCGTGATCGCGTCGCCGACGCCGCCGCGCGGCTCGGGTACCGCACCAACGGACTCGCCCGCAGCATGATCACCGGGAGCACACAGACCCTGGGCGTGCTCGTCAGCGACGTGTCGAACCCGTTCTTCGCCACCGCCCTGCGCGGCATCACGGACGTCACGCAACCGGCGGGATTCGAAGTCCTGCTGTCGAACACCGGCGGCGACGTCGACGCCGAACGCCGTGCCATGGCGGTGATGTCGGAGAAGCGGGTCGACGGAGTCATCGTCGCGCCCGCACTCCCGTCCGAGGGTGCGCATCTGGCGCGCGCCATCGACGTCGGCGTGCCCGTCGTCTTACTGGACCGGCTGGCCAGCGGCGTTCCGAATGCCGACAGCGTGACGATCGACAACGAGCACGCGGTCGCCGAGGCCGTGGGACATCTCGTCGAGCTGGGACACCGGCGCATCGGCGTGATCACCGAGGCCGGCGGCGATCTCGCACACCTGAGGAAGGGCAACCGCAAACGAGGGCTGCTGCCGAGCGCGGTGCGGTTGCGGGGCTATTTCTCGGCTCTCGCCGACGCGGGCATCACCGCGGACGAGACACTCGTCGGCGCCGCGCGCTACGACCGCGAGTCGGCCTACGACGCCGCGACCGGCCTGCTCGACCTGGCAGAACCGCCGACGGCCCTGTTGTGCACCGACAACGTTCTCGCGTCGGGCGCGTACCGGGCTGCCCAGGACCGCGGGCTGCGCATGCCGCGAGAGCTGTCCCTGATCGGCTTCGACGACGAGCCGTGGACGACCCTCGTGCGGCCGGGGCTGACCGTCGTCGAACAGCCGACCTACGATCTCGGCGTACGCGCAGGCAAGCAACTGCTCGACCGGATCGACGGCGGTCCCGGACGGGCGCGCCACGCCCAGTTGCAGGCCAAGCTCGTCGCACGAGACTCCACGGCGTCGCCGCGCTGAGCGCCTCGGCACGGCAGCGGTCTCTCCCACGCCGCGATCTCAGCCGACGTGAGGCGCTGTCCCCGGTGCCAGCTCAACTCCGCTGTCGGGGGCGGCGACACCTGGCCCGGGCGGCGCCGAGTTCTCCTCACGCGGCGTTGTACTGGATCAGGACCCATGCGAGGAACACGTTGCTGGAAAGCTGGATGTCCACTACCTCGACGGCGGGGTCATTCAGGAATTCGTTGACCTTCTTGTCCAGCTTCTCGGGGTTGCTCGAATAAAACGTCTTGATCTTCATTGGCTGAACGTAACAGCGGGCGCCACCGGATAGCGCAGCGCCGACTCGGCCACCAGAAGCTCGATCGAGCGGCCCGGACAGTGGCGAACGTTCCGTTGCAACCCCACCGCGATCAACCCCGACCGCACTCGGTCCGATACCGAGGGTCACGGCCCCGGACGTCGCGCGGCCGGAAGCCCCCTATCCGTCGTCGCCGACCGTTGACGCAGCGCACGACATCGCACAGGATGAAGCTCCCGATCGGGGAAGCACCCGAACTCAGACGGCTCACCTGTCATGGGGTGATGAGATGAGTGCCCCATCGCTGGCGCGACTCGCGGAACATCGCGGCCACGCCATCCTGGACGACACCGGCGATGCCGGGCAGACGGTCGACGTCTGCACCGGCACGCTGCGTCCTCATTCCCTCACCGTGAAAAGCGCGGGCTCGCACCTCGCCACCAGGTTGGTGCATGTCCGGCTGCAGGACACGTCGGTCAACCGGCTTCGCTACGGCACCGAGGTCACCGTCAGTTCCGGCGACGGCGCACTCGACGACTACCTGCTCACGCTTCCCCTGTCCGGCCACGGCACGTTCCGATACGGCAACGAGGTCGCCACCGCTTCGCCCGACCGCGGCGTCATCATCGGCCCGCACCGGGAGTTCGCCTTCGACTTCGGCCCAACCTGGGACCAACTGGTCATCCGGCTCGACCGCGAGCGCGTCGAGTCGGCCGCGGCCGCGTTGACCGGCGACGTCGGCCCCGTCGACTTCGACCTCGCCCTCGCACCGGGAGTGGCCACGCTCGACGGCCTGTTGGAATCGGCCGTGAACCTGGCCGGTTCCGAGATCACCGACCATCGGCCGCGCCTGATGTGGCAGTTCGAGCAGCTGATTCTCGAAACACTGCTCGCCGCGCAGCCGAACAACCGGACGTCCAGGACCGGCGCCGGTCAGGGCCGGCCGAACTCGCCACGCGTCCACCAGGCCATGGAGTTCATGCTGGACCGGCTGAGCGAACCACTGACCGTCACCGCCGTCGCCGAGGCCTGCGGCACGAGCGTCCGAACCCTGCAGCAGACGTTCCGGCGCGAGGTCGGTTCCTCACCGCTGCAATGGCTCCGCGAGCAGCGCCTGGAACGCGCACACGCGCTGTTGACCACCGGAGCACCCGGGCTGTCGGTCACCGACGTCGCCTATCGCTGCGGCTTCTTCCACCTCGGCGAGTTCGGCACCGCGTTCCGCCGCCGCTACGGCACCACACCTTCGAAACTGCTGGCGACACGCCGCTGACCCGCGGCGGGCGTCCCTTCCCACGGAGCGGCCGCCTGCGCGATTCCGAGCACGGCCCGGCGTCCATCCGATATCGGTGTGCCTTGCATCACGCGATGGTGAGGCCATGCGAATCGCCCTCCTTCAACTCGCCAGTCCGGGCGAGGAATCCGTAGAGGACCGGATCGCCCGGGTGACCGGCATGGTCGACGCCGAGCACGAGTTGGCCGACACCGACCTGCTCGTCCTCCCGGAGATGTGGACCGCCGGATACTTCTCGTTCGAGCAGTACGCGGCCCGCGCCGAGCCGTTCGAAGGCCCCACGCTGGCGGCCGCACGCACGTGGGCCCGCACGTTCGACCTGCTGGTCCATCTCGGCAGCTTCGTGGAGGCCGGCGCCGACGGGCGGCTCCACAACACCTCGGCCGTCGTCGCCCCCGACGGGACTGTCGTCACGGCCTACCGCAAGGTGCACCTGTTCGGCTACGGATCGCGGGAATCCGAGCTGCTCACCCCCGGCGATCAGCTCGGTGTGGGACACGTCGGCGGCCCCACCGCCGGCATCACCACGTGCTACGACCTGCGATTCCCCGAGTTGTTCCGCAGCCTCGTCGACGAGGGCGCCGAGCAGCTGCTCGTCTGCGCGGCCTGGCCTGCCGCGCGGCTGTCGCACTGGCGACTGTTCACCTCCGTCCGCGCCGTCGAACAGCAGGCCATCCTGATCGGCTGCAACGCCGTCGGCGAGCAGCACGGCGTCGTCCTCGGCGGTCACAGCCGAGTGGTCACACCGACCGGCGAAGTCCTGGTGGAGGCAGGCACGGAGGAAGGCTTCACCTACGCCGACGTCGACCCCGCCCTCCCGCGGCAGGCGCGCGCCGAGTTCTCCGCACTCGCGGACCGGCGCTGGCCCGTGCCGGCCCCGGTGCCCACGTCGTAGCGCCCCACCGGCGCCATCCCCCATTCAGCACGGAATCCCCAACAGTCAAGGAGAGTCATGGCCCGCACCGCCACCTCGCTCCGGCTGCGAACCGTCGACGGCCAGCCGGTCGACGTGACGCCCGGCCGTCTCGTCGTCGCCGGCTACACCGGCCGGAACCAGGACGCAGTCCGGCACCACATCGAGGAGCTCGCAGTCATCGGTGTCCCCGAGCCGGACAGCATCCCGGCCTTCTACGAGCTGGACACCGGCCTGCTGACCGTGGACGAGACCGTCGAGGTCGGCGGCCAGCAGACCTCGGGCGAAGTCGAGCCCGTCCTCGTCCGCACCGACGGCCGCTACTACCTGACGGTGGGCAGCGACCACACCGACCGGGCGCTCGAGCGTCACGACATCAAGGCTTCCAAGGGCGCGTGCCCGAAGCCCGTGGCCGGCACCGTGATCGACCTGGGCACACAACCCGAATCGCTGCCGTGGGACGAGATCACGGCGGCCTGCTGGCTGGACGGCGAGCTCTACCAGGACGGCACCCTCGCCCAGCTGCTCCCGATCACCCAGGTCCTCGCCGAATGGGACTCGTTCGGCTCCGGCGACGTCCCGCTGGTCCTTTTCGGAGGGACGATGCCGCTCCTCGACGGCGAGTTCCGGTTCGGCCGGGAATGGCGGATGCGCCTCCACGTTCCCGGACAGCCCGCCGTCGAATTCACCTACACCACTTCTGTGAGGGAAAACTGATGCGCACCAGCACCGACTACCTGGCCGCACTCGACGACGGCCGCCGCGTCGTCGTCGACGGTGAGCCGGTCAAGAACGTCGCCGAACACCCGGCCTTCGCGCCGATCGCCCACACGATCGGACGTCTCTTCGAACTGGCGGCCGACCCCGTCAACAACATGCAGACCGATGACCCCGCCACCGGACGGGCCGTCAATCGGCTCTTCCTCCCGCCGCGTGACGCCGGGGAGCTGACGGCCTTTCGAGAGGCCGCTCAGGTCTGGGCCACCGAGACCCACGGCTTCGTGGGACGTTCGCCCGACCACGTCGGCGCGTTCCTGGCAGCGTTCTCCAGCCACCCCGAGGCATTCGCCGAGAACCGGGGTCCCGGCAAGAACCTGGCCGAGAACGTCCGTGCGTTCCATCGCCGCGTGGTCGCCGACGACCTCTACGTCTCCTACGCGATCATCCCGCCGCAGGTCTCCCGTGCCACCACGGCGCATGCCTGGGAAGGCGACTTCATCCAGGTCGGTGTGAAGGAGGAACGGCCCGACGGGATCGTCGTGCAGGGCGCGCAGATGCTCGCCACCGGCGGCGCCGTGGCCGACGAGATCCTGGTCTCCTGCATCAAACCCCTGCAGGCCGAGGACGAGGACTTCGCGGTCAGTTTCACCGTGCCGGTCGCCGCCGAAGGGCTGACGCTGTACTGCCGGCGCCCCTATGCTCCCGGAGCCAGCAGCGAGTACGACTACCCGCTCACGTCGCGCTACGACGAGACCGACGCTCTCCTGGTGTTCGACGAGGTCTTCATCCCCTGGGAGAACGTCTTCGTCTACAAGGACGTGCCCGGTCTCCGCCGGCAGTTCTTCGACACCGGAGCCCATGTTCTCGGGAACTGGCAGGCCCAGATCCGCTTCGCCACCAAGCTGCGCTTCCTGGCCGGGCTGGCTCGCAAGGTCGCCGAGGTCAACGGCGTCGACAAATTCCCCGGTGTCGTGGAGAAGCTGGGCGAGCTGGCCAGCCTGGTGTCCATCGTGGAATCGGGGGTGCTCGCCGCCGAACACACCGCCGACAGTGACGAGCAGGGGCTGTGCCGTCCCGGAGCCCGTGCGCTGTACGGGGCCATGGGACTGCAGTCCGAGATCCACCCGCGGGTGATCGGCATCCTGCGTGACCTCGCAGGCGGTGGCGTCCTGCAACTGCCCGCGAGTGTCGAGGAGCTGCGGGGTGAGACGACCCGCGCCCACATGGATCGTTACGTCAGCAGCCCCGGCACCCCGGCCGAGGAGCGGATCAAGTTGTTCAAGCTGGTCTGGGACGCCATCGGTTCGGAGTTCGCCGGCCGGCACCAGCAGTACGAACTCTTCTACGCAGGCGCGCCGTTCGTCGTGAAGGGCTACGCCTACCGCAACTACGGCTACGACCAGCCGCTCGCCGAGGTCAACGACTTCCTCGCGAGCTACAGCACCACCGGCACGGAGGCAACACGATGAGCAAGCCCGCGATCGAGTTCACCGACATCACCGACATCGAGTACACGCTGTGTCCCGGTGACGATCCGCTGATCAAGGAGCGTGTCCTCGCCACCGACCCGGCGACCGGCGTCGCCACCAGGATCCTGCGGTACGAGCCGGGTGCCGACTCGACTGCGTTGGGGGTGCAGAAACACGAGTTCTGGGAGGAGGTCTACATCATCGAAGGGTCCTTCACCGATCTGACGCTGGGTCAGACCTTCCACGCCGGCCAGTTCGCCTGCCGTCCGCCGGGCATGCCGCACGGGCCGTGGCGCTCCGAGGAGGGCGTGACGACCTACGAGGTCCGGTACCCGGCGCCGGCGGAGCGGTGAGATGCCCGCCATGACCCCGCAACTGGTCGATCCCACCACGATGCGGCAAACCATGGGGCGGTTCGCGACCGGTGTCGCGGTCATCACCACCGAGTCCGACGGCGTGCCGCACGGCATGACCATGAACTCGTTGACCTCGGTGTCGCTGGATCCGCCGCTGCTGCTGGTGTGCTTCAACCACGGTGCGCGCAGTGCCACCGCGGTCACCGACTCGGGACGCTTCGTCGTCAACCTGCTCTCGCAACGGCAACAACCGATCGCCATGCGGTTCGCGAAGCGCGGCGAGGACCATTTCGGCGGCCTCGGCCTCGAATACGGCGACCACCATGTTCCGGTGGTGCCGAATGCCTTGGCACACCTCGATTGCGAGGTCGACCGGATCGTCGAAGCCGGTGACCACACGGTGGTCTTCGGCAGGGTCACCGACGTGTGCACCCGGGACGGCGACCCGCTCGGCTTCTATCAGGGTCGATTCAGCGACATCACGCCCCACGGCGCCGAACCCGAGCACTGGTTCTTCTGATCGTCCTCGCCCCGAGCCGGGAACTCCCCGGCTCGGGGCCCAGGGGGCCAACTCGGCGCCCCTCTCCGATCCGCCGCACCGACGCCACTGGGACAGGCGCGTCGGTGCTGTCGAATCAGCCGACCTGCACCACGGGATGCAGCCTGACGAATGGATCACGTATGTCCCAGAGCATCGAAGACCACGAGATCGGCGGCTCCGACGAGTCCGACCGGCTCATCGAGTCCGGCCCCGGCTACCGTGCCGGGTTGCGGGGCCTGCCACGTTCCCTCGACATCTCGACAATCGGCGCCGGCGTCGTCGCCGCGGTCTTCGGCTGCACCGGCCCCGCACTGATCGTCGTCAACGGCGCCACCGACGCCGGACTGACCACCGCGCAAACGGTCTCGTGGGTCAGCACGGTCTACCTGGTCGGCGGGTTCATCTCGCTGATCATGGCGCTGTACTACAAGCAGCCCATCGTCGGCGCGTGGAGCATTCCCGCGGCGGCGCTGGTCGTCTCCAGCCTGGCCGACCATTCCCTCCCGGAGATGATCGGCGCCTACTTCACCGCCAGCGTCCTGGTGTTACTCCTCGGACTGTCCGGCTTCGTCCGCACCCTGGTGCGATGGCTACCCATGCCGATCCTGATGGCCATGATCGGCGGTGTCCTGTTCAAGTACGCCCTCAACATCGTCGGCGCCGCCGAAACGCGACCGTTCCTGGTCGGTGCCGCCGTCGTCGGGTTCCTGCTGCTGAGCCGGTTCGTCAAGGCAGTCCCGGGAGTGATCGGTGCCCTCGTCTTCGGCATCGTCGCGGCCGTCCTCACCGACTCGTTCGCCTCGGCCAACGTCGGCACCGAGTTCACTCTGCCGACCTGGGTCGGCGTGGACTTCAACCCGCTGACCATGTTGGGCGTGGGAATCCCGCTCGCACTGGTGATCCAGGCGGAGAACATCCAGTCCATGGGTGTGCTCATCGCCGAGAAGTACCGTCCGCCGGTCAACAACATAACCGTGGTCAGCGGAGCGGCCAGCCTCCTCGTCTCCGGGTTCGGCGGCCACAACGCCAGCATCGCCGGGCCGATGACCGCCATCTGCGGTTCCGACCAGGCCGGTCCGCACCACGACCGCCGCTACGCCGCGGCCGTCGTGAACGGCATCATCTTCGTCACGTTCGGCTTCTTCGCCAGCATCGCCGTGGGCCTGGTCAGCGCGCTCCCCGGCGAACTGATCTCCACCGTGGCCGGACTGGCGATGTTCGGCGTCCTCATCATCGCCTTCCGGGGCGCCTTCACCGAGGGCCGCTACAAACTCGGCGCGCTGGTCGCTCTCGTCGTCGCCATGGGGGACGTCACCATCCTCGGCATCTCCAGCCCCTTCTGGGCGCTGCTCGCCGGACTCGGTGTCTCCCTCCTGCTCGAGTTCGACGACTTCAAGACCCGCTCGCACAGCTGAGCGGTGGGCAGTCAGCCCATCACGTGTACGGCCCACCGGCACGGCGCGTTCACTGCTCGATCGGTCCGGGGTACCGGTCCTCCGCTCCGGTGGGCCGAGGCCCCGGACCGACCCGTGTGGGCGGTGAGCTTCGCGCCGAGGTCCGGGGCCGTCCGGCCGCAGCCGAACTCGCCGGCCCTGCCGCCTTCCGCCGACGGCCGGTCAGCGCGCGGGCGCGGTCCGGCTCGGCCGGGTGCCCGTGGCGAGAACGTCGTCCCGATCGATCTCGCGTTTCAGGATCTTTCCGGTGGTTCCCTTCGGCAGCGCGTCGACGACCTGGTAGATGCGCGGGACCTTGTAGGCCGACAACCGCTGCCCCAGCCATTCACGCAGGTCGGCGGCGTCGATCGCCCGCCCCTCGTGCGGTGCGATGACAGCGCCGATCTCCTCCCCCAGCCGTTCGTCGGGGATGCCGATCACCGCAGCCTCGAGGATGTCGGGGTGACCGTAGAGCACCTCCTCGACCTCGCGCGGGTAGACGTTGTAGCCGCCGCGGATCACGAGGTCCTTCTTGCGGTCGACGATGAAGAGGTCGCCGTCGGAATCCATTCGGCCGAGGTCGCCGGTGAGGAACCACGAGCCATGACGGACCGTCGCGGTCGCATCGGGCCGGTTCCAGTACTCCCGCATGACGACCGGGCCCTGGATCGCGACCTCGCCGACCTCCCCGACCGGAAGCGGCTCCCGTGACTCGTCGAGGATCGCCAACCTGCACCCCGGCAGCGCACGACCGACGCTGCCCTCCTTGCGGGGCATGTCCAGGGAACTGAACGTCGCGGCGCCGGTCGTCTCACTCAGCCCGTAACCGTCGAGCACCCACGCACCGAAGCGGCGGTGGAACGCCTTGGACACCTCGACGGGCAGCGCCGCGCCGCCCGAACAGGCCAGCCGGAGGTCGGTGAAATCCTCGGCCGTCAGCTCGGTCTCGGCGTGCAGCATCTCGTTCCACATCGTCGGAACGCCCGCCAGCCCGGTCAGCCGATGCTCCGCAGCCATCTCGAGCATCGCCCGGCCGCTGAACGGCCGCAGCAAGGACAGCGAAGCCCCGACGGTGAAGACAGCGGCCATCACGGAGGCCTGGCCGAACACGTGGAACAGTGGCAGCGCCGTACCCATCCGGTCGTCGAAGGTGGTGTCGAGCGCCTCGGAGAGCATCCGCCCGCAGGACAACAGGTTCTCGTGCGTCAGCACGGCGCCCTTGGGCTTGCCGGTGGTACCGGAGGTGTAGAGCAGGACGGCGATCCCGTTCCCTCCGACGTCGGCGATGTCGGAGGGAACGCGCTCCGGGGCGATCGTGTCAGGAGCGAGCGGCCACCGGGGTACACCGGCCGCGTCGCTCGCCTCGACCAGCGCCTCGGCCGCTCCGTCCCACCCGATGGCCAGGCTGCACTCGGCGTCGGCGAGGAAGTACTCCAGCTCCCGCGGGGCGGAGACCGGGTTGACGGTCACGGCCGTGGCGCCCAGGGCCAGTACCCCGTGGTAGACGAAGACGAACTCGGCGCTCGTCGGCACCGCCATCAGCACCCGGTCGCCGGCTGCGACGCCTCGGTCCCTGAGGACGGCGGCAGCGCCGGACACCTGCGCCCGCAACTCCTCCCAGGTCCAGCTCCGGTCGCCCTCCCGCAACGCGATGGCGTCAGGGCGCTGGTCGGCGTGTTTCCAGATGTTCGCTACAACGTTCGTCACGGGGCCGCTCCTCGTGGTCGTGTTGCGGTTGGCCGGTCGGCACGAGCGGTGTCTGCGCGCCGGAGTCGGGCGTACGGCCGGTGCGCCACGTGCCGAGACGCGTCGGGTCGAGCACGACGCGGGCGGGGACCGATCTCGGTCACGCCTTCTTCTTCCACGCCGGGTCCCGACGACGCAGCTCGGTCATGGCGATGGTGCGCTTGTGGACCTCGTCCGGCCCGTCCGCGAGACGCAGCGTGCGCAGATGGGCGTACAGCCAGGCCAGCGGGAAGTCGTCCGAGACGCCACCGCCGCCGTGGACCTGGATCGCCCGATCCACGACTTTCAGCGCGACCTCGGGTGCGGCGATCTTGATGCCGGCGATCTCGACTCGGGCCCGCTGGTTGCCGACGGTGTCCATCAGCCAGGCCGTCTTGAGCGTCAGCAGACGGGCCATCTCGATCTCGATGCGCGCCTCGGCGATCCAGTCCTGGATGTTCGCCCGGTCGGCGACCGGAGCACCGAAGGTGACCCTGGACTGTGCCCGGTCGATCATCATGTCTAGGGCGCGCTCGGCCATGCCGATCGAACGCATGCAGTGATGGATGCGGCCGGGCCCCAGCCGTGCCTGGCTGATCATGAAGCCGTCGCCCTCGTCGGCGAGCAGAGCCGTGGCCGGCACTCGCACGTTCTCGAATACGACCTCGGCGTGCCCCTCACGGTCCGCATAACCGAAGACCGGCAAGTTCCGCAGGACCGTGACGCCAGGGGTGCCCAACGGGACCACCATCATGCTCTGCTGGCGGTGTTTCGGCGCGTCCGGATCGGTCTTGCCCATGACGATGAGCACCTTGCAGTTCTTGTGCAGGGCGTTCGACGTCCACCACTTTCGCCCGTTGAGCACGTACTCGTCGCCGTCCCGGACCATGCGCAGCTCGACGTTCGTGGCATCGGAGCTCGCCACGGCCGGCTCGGTCATCGCGAACGCCGAGGCGATCTGG
Organism: Prauserella sediminis; assembly: GCF_014195435.1. Classification (NCBI taxonomy): domain Bacteria; kingdom Bacillati; phylum Actinomycetota; class Actinomycetes; order Pseudonocardiales; family Pseudonocardiaceae; genus Prauserella; species Prauserella sediminis. The sequence goes on from NZ_JACIBS010000001.1 coordinate 1,477,224, forward strand.
CCGTCCAGCAACGGCTTGAGCCACTTCTCCTTGTGCTCGTCGGTGCCGAAATGGGTCAGCACCTCCATGTTCCCGGTATCGGGAGCGTTGCAGTTCGTCGCCTCGGGTGCCAGCTCCGGGCTGCGGCCCATGATCTCGGCGAGGTGGGCGTACTCGAGGTTGGTCAGGCCCGATCCCCACTCCTCGTCCGGGTGGAAGAGGTTCCACAGGCCGCGCTGCTTCGCCTTTGCCTTGAGTTCCTCGAGAATCGGGGGCTGGAAGTGCGGGTCACGCGCCTCCTCCATCTGCGTCCGGTAGGTCGCCTCGGCCGGATAGATGTGCTCGTCCATGAAATCGAGCAGCTTCTCGCGATACTCGCGGCCCCGCTCGGTCAGCTCCAGCATGGTCGCTCCTCCATCGGTGACCGAACGGCCACTGTGGTCGATTGTCTCCGTGGTTTGTTGTCTCTGGAGTTTGTTGTCTCTGGAGTAGTTGTCTCGTGGCTTGTCGTCTGTTCTTGGGGGGGGGCAGGTGTCTCCGGGTTGGCTCGTGCCCGCCGGCGCGTCCGGACTCAGTGGCCGAGCAGCGCCGTGAGCTCGGCCTCGGTGGTGACCGCGTCGGTGTGGACGACTCCCGCCATGCCCAACCGGCCCGCGGCAGCGATGTTCTGTTCGAGGTCGTCGACCATCACCGTCTCCTCGGGACGTACGCCCAGCCGCCTGCACGCGATCCGGTAGGCCTCGCGCGAAGGCTTGCGCACGCCGATCTCGGCGGAGATCGTCACGGCGTCGAACATCTCGGGAAGGTCGAAACCGGCGTAGCAGTCGTCCCCCAACGAGTTCGAGAGGAGCCCCACGGGCCATCCCTGGGAACGAAGCCGCCTCACCAGGTCGATCGTCGCGCTGTCGGGGCGAAGCCCGGCTTGCATCCGCCGGAGGAGTCCACTCGCCGGCACCTCAGCGCCGTGTGCGGCGAACCGATCGGCCAGGCCACGCTCGAAGACCGCCTGGTCGATGCGGCCCTCCTCATGAGCCTTCAGCAGGTTCTTGCCTTGCTCGTCCGATGCCACCACCCGGAGGGGCAGCCGGGAGTCGCCGAGCTCACGGCCGAACTCGGCGAACGCCGCCAGAACTCCGGTGGTGAGAACGCCGCCGAAGTCGAACAAGACCGCCCGGCGAGCAGGGAGCGACGGGTTCGCCATACGCGACTCCTCGGTCTCGACTGGTGTCGCACGCTACTTGAATCCGGATTCGTATTCAAGCTTGCGAAGGTGGCGCGACTGTGGGCACCGAGCCTGCCGCCGGCGCCACCGAACAGTCCTCGCCGGCCCGCGCGACGTGCATCGCGGGCCGGCACTCCGGCACGGCGACCGCAACGGCGTGCCGGCCGAAACTGCAGGCCATCGCGCGGTCGAACCCGGCGGCGGCACCCCGCCGGCCGGCAATGAGCAGGGTGCTCGGCCGACTCGGGCCAGGCACGTCAACCGGCCGAACGGACGAACGGGCAACCGTCGGCCCGCCTACTTGAACCCGCCGTCAATTTCATCGAGATTCCCGGCTGAGCGGGATGAGCCGATCGTGGCCGCAGCGCCCATCGGCCGCGTCAGCGAAGCATGGTTCCCTTCGATACCGGAAGCGACCGGACAGACCATGTCGTACTTCCGCAGCGGCCGCCGCGCAGGCGCCAACCCCTCAGGCGCCGGTCATTCAGGCGCCGGCCACTCAGCTCTCGTCGAGCTTGAGCGCGTTGACCCAAAGCCGGGTCGTGGTGTCGACCAGCTGTTTCATGCTCGCCTTGTCACCGAGACAGAAGACGTTGTAGGCGAGGCGCGAGACCATGCCGGACAAGGCCATCGCGGCCATCTTGGGGTCGATGCCGGGGTCGACGAGACCCTGTTCCTGAAGCCTCGCGATGGCGCGCGCATTCCGCCCGGCGAACGTCCGGCTGCGGGCGCGGCGCACCTCTCGGAACTTCGGGTCGACCACGGCAACCTGCTCAAGGATCAGCATCAACTTGGCGTTGCGCTTGTAGGCCTCGAGATAGGCACGGTTCGACGCTTCGATGACCGCGGCAGGCGAGGCCTCGTCCTCGTCCAGGTGCGGGGCGCCGGGGTGCAGCATGTCGTGCTGAGCTTCCTCCACGACCGCAAGGAAGACCTCTTCCTTGCTGGAGAAGTAGGTGTAGAAGCTCCCCGTGGAGCACTTCGCCTCGGAGGTGATGTCCGTCAGCCTGGCATCGAGGAAGCCGTCACGTTCGAAGACCACACGTGCGGCCGCAACGAGAGCGGCACGAGTGCGGGCACCTCGCGCCGTCACCGGCGGAGCACGGAACGCAGAGGTGTCGGCGAGCGGAGGCACGGCCGAGTCGCCGCGCGCGCTGCTCTTGCTGCTCATCTGCCCTCCTTGGATGCAGATGCATGGTGCCACACGCCGGCGGCCGACCCTGCTCACCCACGCCAACGCTGCTCACGCCGGCGCGCGATCCGACATGGGCCGCCGCCAACGCGGGCGGCACGATCTCCGCTCACACCGTGAGGACCACCTTCCCCGTGGCAGCTCGCCGCTCGAGGCACTGCAGCGCGTCCGCGGCCTGCTCGAGCGGGAAGGACGGTCCGAGCACGGGTTTCAGCGCCCCGCTGCGCAGGTGCGGTTCCATGGCTGCCCACTGGGTGGCGACGTGCCCGGGCCGCGGCATCGAGTAGGCACCCCAGCCCACGCCGGTCACGGATATGTTGTTGAGCAGCAGCCGGTTGACCTTGACCGTGGGGATGTCGCCCGCGGCGAAGCCGACCACGAGGAGGCGGCCGTGCTCGCGCAGCGTGCGGAGCGAGTCGGTGAACCGGTCACCGCCCACCGGGTCGAGGACGACGTCGACAGCCCGGCCGACCTCGTCCTTGAAGTTCTCGGCGAGGACGAACTCGTCCGCCCCGGCTGCCATGGCCACGTCGCCCTTTTCGCTGGCCGAGACCACCGCGATCACGCGCCCGGCCCCGAACGCCTTGGCCACCTGAATCGCACTGGTGCCGATGCCTCCGGCGCCACCGTGCACGAGGACGGTCTCCCCCTCGGCGAGATGCCCGCGTTCGAGGAGGGCGAAGTAGGACGTGCAGTAGTTGAACAGGAAGGAGGCGCCCTCCTCGAAGGACACGCCGTCGGGCAGGCGAAAGGTCAGGTCCGGGCGGGCCAGCACCCGGTCGGCGAAACCGCCGAGCAACGGCAGGGAGGCGACCCGGTCTCCCACGGCCAGCCCGGACGACGCGGGCGCCGCGGCCACCACCCCTGCCACCTCCGCACCCGGAACGAACGGGAGCTCCGGCTTGACCTGGTAGAGGCCCCGCGTCTGCAGCAACTCGGGGAACGCCACCCCTGCGGCCCTCACATCGACGGTGACCTGCTCCTCATCGGCCGGGGCCGGGACGTCGACCACTTCGACCGCGGAAGGGCCGTCGAGACTGCTGATGTGGATGGCGCGCATTGATGGGTCATACCCTTCGACGATGATTCCGTGTGCCACGACGTGTTCACGCCCCGAGTCAGGCAGCGCAGATCTTCAATACGAGCTCGCCTCTTCCGTCCACGATCGCAGACCCCGGGAGTGGGTTGTGCACGCTACGCGAACTTGAATCAGGATTCAAGATTTGTCGAATCCGACATCAGGTTTACCCTGGCACGGCGGGTGCCACCACGCTCGCACGGCCACTGCCGGTGAAAGTCCGGCCTCAACGACCTGTCGACCGAGCCGAGAAACGTGGCCTCGTCGCCCGGACCCGCAGCAGCGACCGGCGCGCCTGTCAGGTCTCGCTGACCGCGGACGGACCACAGGCGGGCACTGCCACTCACGACGGCGTGATCGCCCGGCTCGGCGAGCTTCGCTGCGACACCGACGAGCCCCAGCGCGACCTGCTGACCGCCCGGACCGTGGGGATGGTCACCGTGGGGATGACCGCAGCCCCGAGGACGACCGTCGCTGACCACCGTCCGCGACTGACGCGGACAGCTCAGTCCGGCGCCGTACCTAACCGATGCCGTGGCTGACTGGTGCCGTGGCTACCTGGTGCCGCGCCTGCCCACAGCTGAGCTACGAGCTGACCGAAGTGGACGGTGTGACACGGACACGAACGCTCTTCATCAGCGGCTGGTCGCTCTGGGTGCTGTAGTCGGCCGCACCGATGAGTCCGTTCATCTCCGGCATGTAACCCGCGGCGCTGCCGCGCGGCAGGTCGTAGGAGATGGCGCGGTACTCGTGCAGCGAGCGCTGCGATCCGTCCTTGGAGGTGGCGACGATGTCGACCGGAGTTCCCTCTTCGATGCCCCGCGCACGCATGTCGTCGACGTTCATGAAGATCAGCTCGCGCAGGTTGCGCACGCCGCGGTATCGGTCGTTGTTCGAGTAGATGGTGGTGTTCCACTGATCGTGCGAGCGCATCGTCTGCAGTACGAGCACGTCGGCGGAGTCCGGGATGACGTCCGGCAACTCCGCGTGGCAGAACTCGGCCCTGCCGGAGCGGGTGTGGAAGGTGCGCTCACGGGCCGGCTGCGGAATCCGGAACCCCGAGGGCTGTCGGACACGCGTGTTGAAGTCCTCGAATCCGGGCAGGACGCGCGCCATGACGTCGCGGATGCGGTCGTAGTCCTCGACGTACCACTCCCACGGTGTTGCGCTGCCGGGCAGCGTCGCCCGTGCCATGCCGGCGATGATGGCCGGCTCGGACAGCAGATGGGGCGAGGCCGGCCGCTTCCTGCCGGTGGACAGGTGGACCATGCTCATCGCGTCCTCGACGCTCGTGCTCTGCAGGCCGCCGGGTTGCTCGTCCAGCTCGGTACGGCCCAAGCACGGCAGGATCAAGGCCTGCTTACCGTGGACCAGGTGGCTGCGGTTCAGCTTGGTGCTGATCTGCACGGTCAGTTCACACCGTCGCAACCCTTCGGCGGTGTGTTCGGTGTCCGGGGCGGCCCGCACGAAGTTCCCGCCCATGCCGACGAACACCTTGAGCTCACCCGCATGCATCGCTTCGATCGAACGGACGGTGTCGAGGCCGTGCGCGCGAGGCGGGTCGATCCGGCACACCTCGGCCAGCCGGTCCAGGAACTCGGCACCCGGCCGGTGGTCGATGCCGCAGGTGCGGTTGCCCTGCACGTTGCTGTGCCCGCGCACCGGTGACGGCCCTGCGCCCTCACGTCCGATGTTTCCGCGGAGCAACAGGAGGTTCACGATCTCCCTGACCGTGTCCACGCCGTGTTCGTGCTGACTGACGCCGAGGCACCAGCTGATCAACGCGCGTTCGGCGCGCAGGTAGATGTCGGCGGCGCGCCGGATGTCGGTCTCGCCGAGCCCGGACTGGACCGCGAGTTCGTCCCAGCTCGTGGCCTCGACCAGCTCGCGGTACTCCTCGAAGCCGCGGGTGGACGATTCGAGGAATTCGCGGTCGAGGACGTCGGGGTTCTCGCGTGCCCGTTCGAGCACGACCTTGGCGATGCCGCGGATGAGGGCCAGGTCGCCGCCGGGGCGGACCTGCAGGTTCAGGGTGCTGGTCGGGGTCGACTTGAGCCGCGCCATGTCGGTGAACTCGTGGGGCACGATCGTGCGGGTGGCACCCGCCTCGACGAGCGGGTTGACGTGGACGACCTCGGCGCCGCGGTCGTACGCCTCGGCCAGCGCCGTCAGCATCCGCGGTGCGTTCGACGCGGCGTTGACCCCGAGGACGAACAGCGCGTCGCACTGCTCCCAGTCGTGCAGGTCGACGGTGCCCTTGCCCGTCCCGATCGAGGCCCGCAGTGCCCGGCCGGAGGCCTCGTGGCACATGTTGGAACAGTCCGGCAGGTTGTTCGTGCCGTATTCGCGAACCATCAGCTGGTAGAGGAAGGTCGCCTCGTTACCGAGCCTGCCCGAGGTGTAGAACGTCGCCTGGTCAGGGTTGTCCAGCGCGCGCAGCTGCCCGCCGACGAGCTCGAACGCGTCGGCCCAGCTGATCGGCACGTAGTGGTCCGTCGCAGCGTCGTAGACCATCGGCTCGGTGAGCCGGCCCTGATTCTCGAGGTCGAAGTCGGTCCACTCGGCCAGTTCGGAGACCGAGTGGGCGGCGAAGAACTCCCGGTCGACCCGCTTGTGCGTCATCTCCCAGGTGACGTGCTTGATGCCGTTCTCGCAGATGTCGAGTTTGAGGCCCTTGGTGTCATCGGGCCAGGCACACCCGGGGCAGTCGTAGCTCCGCTCGGCATGGTTCATGTCGAACATGGCGCGGGTGCCCTTCACCGGCACACGCTCACGAGCCAGTACCCGCATGACCGAAGCCGCCGCGCCCCACCCGGCAGCGGGGTGGTCGTACGGCCGCTGCGACCAGCGTCCGTCGGTCGACGGGCCCGTACCGCCCTGCCGCGGCGTGTCCGACATGAGCCCCGGGACGGCCGGTCGCTCCGACATCGGGTCGCTCTGCGCGGACGCCGCCTCGGCAGGACCGTGTTCGACGGCCTTGTCGACGCCTTCGGCCGTGTCGTCGCTGCCCATGCCGGCTCCTGTTTCGTCGAGGTCATCAGCGTGCCGGGTCCGTATTCGACCGCTCCGTGACGGCCGGCGCCTGACGTCGGTGGGATCGGGCCGTGACGGGGACGGACGGGACGCGGGAACGAGGTCGACGGTACTGTTGCCGCGGTTGTCGACGCAGACAAAGCTCGTTGTGACGCAGGACGTCCGATGCGGGCCCCGTCCGCTACGACAATCGCCCCTGACGTCGGGCCGGAACGAAACGATGATCGATGAACCACGGTGAGGGCTCGCTCGCGGAGCTGGCCGACCTGGCAGACGCCCGGCTGGCTGAGCTGGCCGACGACGTCGTCGCCGACTGCGTCGACCGGATGGACGTGTACCGCACGGTCGTACCGCGCGAGGACCTGCGCCGTTCGATCGAGCACAACCTGCGGTACATCGTCGCCGCGCTCCGCGACCCCGGCGATGCCCGCGACCTCAGCGCGCCTCGGGAGACGGGACGGCGCCGCGCGCACCAGGGCGCGCCGCTGCCCGAAGTGCTGCGCGCCTACCGGCTGGCCTTCACCGCGGTATGGGACGTGCTCATCCGCCGCGCTGGCGAACGCCACGAGCCCACCCGCACCACACTTCTCGGCGCGGCCACCCTGCTCTGGCAGCTCGCGGACGAACACGCCATCGAGCTCACCGAGGCCTACCGGGCCGCCACCGCGGAGCTGCTCGACGAACAACACCAGCGCCGCGCCGCCCTCCTCGAGGCGCTGTTCACCGGGCAGGTGGGGCCGGACGCAAGCCCGTGGGAGATCGCCAAACTCCTCGATCTGCAGCCGAACGCGGACCTGGTCGTGGTCGCCGCCGAGAACGGCGCACTGGCCGACGCCGGCCTTCCCCGCGTCGAACGACGACTCGCGGAACGCGGCATCGTCTCCGCCTGGCGCCTCACTCCGACGCTGCACACCGGGGTCGTCTCGCTGCGTCCCGGGCAGCGAGACGAGCTGTTCGCCGTCCTGCGCGAGGCCGTGACCACCCGCACCGGTGTCAGCCCTCCGTACCAAGCACTCCGGGACACGCCGAGGGCGCTGCATCTCGCCGGCGTCGCACTCGCGGGGATCCCCACGGGGCAGCCGGACGTCCGCGCGTTCGGCACGAGCCCGCTCGCCGCGCTGGTCGCCTGCGAGCCGGACGAGAGTGAGCGGGTCGCGTACCAGGTCCTGGGCTCAGTGCTCGAGCTTCCCGCCGACGACCGCACCAGCCTGTTGGACACCCTGCACGCCTGGTTCGACCACGGCGGCTCCGCCGAACAGGCCGCCAAGCAGCTCTACTGCCATCCGAACACCGTCCGCTACAGGCTGCGGCGCATCAACGAGCTCACCGGCCGGTCGCTGACCCAGCCGTTCGATGTCGCCGAACTCGCCACCGCGCTTCACTCACTCAGCCTCGGCAAGGACCCGACACCGGGCCGGGGCCAGCAGGGCGGCCCCGACCGCCCGAACCGGCACTGATTCGCGCCCTCCGGCTGCGTTGCGTTCGGCGCTGCCGAGGCCGGTTCCGTACGGGGTCGGTTCCGTACGGGGTCGCCCGGCACCCGCCCGCCTCGCGACCTGGGAGGCCGCGCACCGGGAACCGCGCCGCGTTCGGTGGACCGCGTGACGTGCACGACCTCGACCGCCAGCACCGGAGCGGCCCCGCCGAGCCCTCAGTGGTTCGAATATGAGTTCGAAATACCACGCGAAAGTCGAGTGAATCGGCAGTGACACTCGGAAGAACTCGCAGGCTCGACCCGGGCCGCGACCGGCACTTCGCCGACCACTACCGCGAACCGCTCGCCGATAATTCTCCCCGGTCCGGGATTGCCACCCCGGAGCTGAATCTCCGCCGAGTTCGCAGGTCACGATGGCACAACGCGACGGTGACGACCAACACTCATCGGCACCGCAAAGGGAATCTGCTATACTAGTCTTGTATCAAAATTCGAGGAGTTCTGGGGTTCGGCGATGCAGTCGGGGTTACAATGAGTGCTACAACCGAGGATCAACCGATTTCCATGGCGGAGAAGGCCTACCAGGCGATCCGCGATCGGCTGATCATGCTGGACATCCCGCCGATGGAGCCGATCGACGACGCGGCACTGGCCCAGTCGCTCGACATCGGCAGGACCCCGGTACGGGAAGCACTCAAGCGCCTCGAGATCGACCGCTTGGTCGTGTCGTACCCGCGCCGGGGAACCTTCGCCACCGCCGTGGACATCACCGATCTGGCCTACATCTCCGATCTGCGCGTACACCTGGAACCGCTCGCAGCGCGCCGCGCGGCCGAGACCATCGGCGACGCGGAGGCCGAGGAGTTCGCCGAACTCGCCGATTTCCTCGACGACATGGACCTCCGCTCCCTCACCCGCGACGAGGTCATGCGGTGGGACCTGCACGTCCACCGCGCGATCTACCACGCAGCGGGAAATCCGCATCTGGAAGACACACTGATCCGCTACGACAACCTCGCGACACGGATCTTCTGCGTCTTCCTCGACCGCATGCCGGATTTCGACAGTCACGTCATGGAGCACTCGGGGCTACTGCGGGCGATCAGCTCGTGCGAGCCGGACAAGGCTGAACGACTCGCACGCGAACACGTGCTGAACTTCGACAAGGCTATGCGTTCGTTGGTCTGAATCCTTTCCGATCCGACCGGCCGGGGAGGCCGGAATTCGGGGATGCGCCGATCACGGACGCTTGGCCAGTTTTCGCCGCCATTGCCCGAACGGGCGGGCTCGGTTGATCGCCAGGACGCCCACGGGGCGCTCCTCGGAATTGAGGTAGAGGGCGAGGAAATCACCCGAGTCCGGGTCGCCCTCCTCGATCTGCACCGTGCAGTCGGCCGTACGGTGGCCTGCGAACTGGATCTTGTGTCCGTACTGGTCGGACCAGAAGTAGGGAACCGAGTGATGCGCGGGGGCGGAGTGCTCCCGGCCGAGCAGCGCGGCGACCGCGGCCGCCGGTTGCTGCAACGCGTTGGTCCAGTGCTCGAGACGCAGCCAGCCGGCCGTGTAGTCACGGTAGGAGTGGGCACAGTCGCCGACCGCGAGAACCTCGGGGATGGTCGTACGTCCCTGCTCGTCGGTGCGAACGCCGTCGTCGATCTCCAGACCGGATCCGGCGAGCCACTCGGTGTTCGGCTGCGCTCCGATACCGACCACGACGACGTCGGCAGGCAGTTCGCGCCCGTCGGTGAGGCGCACCGCCTTCACACGAGTCTCCCCGACCAGTTCGGCGAGACCGGTACCCGCGTGCAGTCGTGCCCCGTTGCGCGCGTGCAGCCTGCCGCACACCGCGCCCATCTCGGCGCCCAGCGGTCGTTGCAGCGGGACGTCCGCGGCCTCGACGATGTCGACCTCGCAGCCGAGGCCCGCCGCAGTGGAGGCGATCTCGGCTCCGATGAAGCCGGCCCCGATGACGACCAGCCTCGCGCCGGGGACCAGCTCGCTTCGCAGCGCCCTGGCGTCGTCGAGGGTGCGCAGGGTGTGCACGCCCTGCGGGAAGCCGCCGGGGAGCTGGCGCGCCCGGGCGCCGGTGGCGAGCACGACGGCGTCGGTGCCGACCCGGGGTCCGTCGGCGAGCACGACGGCCTTGCCCGCGGTGTCCAGCGAAGCGGCCGTCTGGCCGATGACCCACTCCACGCCGAGGTCGGCGTCGTCGGAGTCGGTCAGCCCGATGTCCTCCTCGGTGACGGTTCCCGCGAGGTACTCCTTCGACAGCGGCGGACGATCGTAGGGCTCGTGCCGCTCATCGCCGATCACAGTGATCCGGCCTTCAAACTCCTGCGCGCGCAGCGCGCGGACGGTCGCCAGCCCTGCCAGAGAGGCACCGACGACGGTGATGTGCTCCATCAACCGACCTCCTCCACAACCGCGCCACCGACGGTGACCCGGGTCGACTCGTGCACGTAGATCAGGCCGTCCTCGATCGAGACCGCGTGCGTGCGCACCGGTTTCTTCGCGGGCGGACCACTGGGCTGACCGGTCCGGAGGTCGAAGCAGGCGGCGTGCAACGGGCACTCCACCGCGCAGCCTTCGAGCCATCCGTCGGACAGTGAAGCGTCCTGATGCGAGCAGGTGTCGTCGATCGCGTAGAGCTCACCGTCCACGTTGAACACCGCGATGGCCACCTCGCCCTGCACCCGGACCGACTCTCCGGGCGGCAGGCCTGCCAACTCACCAACCAAGATCATTACGGCCCCTGTTGCTCATAGAGGAACGAGTAGTGCATTACGCAACTCACAGGATGGGGTTCGACACCCCCCGAGTCAACGGTCAAATTCGATCGGAAACACTCGCATTTCACACGGCACGACCAGCGAAAATGACCATGGACGCGCAGTAACCACGGAGCCGCACCGAGCGATGTGACGGCTCCGCGGGTGGCCGCGGCGAGGGGTGGATTCTTGCTTCGAAGAGCGCTGACCGGCTACCTTACCGCAAACAGATATATCAGTAGTCGATCGCGGTCACAACCGCGATGCTGCCGCGGCATCACGCCACTGCCGCTCGCCGCCGCACATCGCACCTCCGGGGAGCCCCATGACCGATAAGTCCAGGCGACCGCGCCGGGGCCTGACGCCCCCCGTGGTGCAAGAGGAGCGCACGGTCCGCCGCGCCACTGCGGCGGCCGCGGTCGGCAACGTCGCGGAGTGGTACGACTTCGGCATCTACTCCTACCTGGCCGCGGTCGTACTGGAGCGGGTCTTCTTCCCGGAGTTCGGTGAGTGGTCGGCGGTGTACACCCTCGGCGCGTTCGCCGCCGCGTTCGTCATGCGGCCGCTGGGCGGGCTGATCTTCGGCAGGCTCGGCGATCGATACGGCCGCACCAAGGTCCTGTCGGCCACCATCCTCCTGATGGCCGTGGCCACGGTGATGCTCGGCCTGGTGCCCAGCTACGGCGCCGTCGGGATGCTGGCCCCGGTGCTCGTGCTGATCATCCGGATGATGCAGGGCTTCTCAGCGGGCGGTGAGTACGTCGGGGCACTGACCCTGATGGCCGAGTACGCCCCGGACCGCAGACGCGGATTCTTCGGCAGTTGGCTGGAGTTCAGCACGATCACCGGCTACACCCTCGGCGCCAGCACTTGCGGTGCGGTGATCGCGTTGCTGCCCGACGAGGAGCTGTTCACCTGGGGCTGGCGCGTGCCGTTCATGCTCGCGCTGCCGCTGGGCATGGCCGGGCTGTACCTGCGCATGCGGCTGGAGGACACCCCGGCGTTCCGGCAGCAGATGGAACGCTCCCCCGCGCTGGCCACGATGTCGACCAAGCGCGCGGTGCAGATCGTGCGACGTCACTACCCCACCGCGGCGCTGGTGGCCGCGGGCGTGGTCGTGACCTGGAACGTGACCAACTACGTTCTGACCAACTACGTCCCGACCTACCTGACCGGCACGCTCCCCCGCTACGGCGAGAGCGGGACGAGCAGCGGGGTGGCCACCGGGATGCAGGTGGCCGTCATGCTCGTGATGCTGTGCGCGATCGTCAGTGTCGGACGGCTCAGCGACCGCATCGGCCGAAAACCGGTGTTGATGACCGGAAGCGTGGCACTGGTGGTGTTCGGCTTGCCGGCCGTGTGGCTGCTGCGCACCGGGATGGTCGGCCAGATCACCGGACTGCTGATCATCGGGCTGTGCCTGATGTGCTTCGCGGCGGTTTCGCCGTCCACGTTGCCCGCACTGTTCCCGACCATGATCCGGTACAGCAGCCTCGCAGTGATCTTCAACCTGTCGGTCTCGCTGTTCGCCGGAACCGCGCCGACGATCATCGAGGCCGCGGTCACCGCCACCGGCAACCTCGACTGGCCGGGCTACTACCTCATCGGCGCGGGCGTCATAGGCATCATCGCCACACGACATCTGCGCGAGCACGCCGGTAAACCGCTCGACGGCGCCGCTCCACTGACCTCCAGCGCCGAGCTCCCGCCTCCCCCGCTGTCCGAGGACGGAGTTCCCCTGGAACCGCCCCGCTAGTTCCGGTACGCCCGGAAACCGGGCCTGGATCCGGTTTCCGGCTCCAGGCCCGGATCTCCTGAGGTGCGGCGAATCGGGAGCGTCAGTCGATCACGGCAGCCGTGGCTTCGACTTCTACGAGCTGATGGTCGTAGCCGAGGGCGGCGACGCCGATCAGCGTGCTCGGCACGTCGTGATCACCGAACGCGTCACGGACGACCTCCCAAGCCGTCACGAGGTCCGCCTGGTCGGACGAAGCGACGAGCACACGAGTCGCGATGACATCCGTAAGAGTCGCGCCGGCTTCGCTGAGGGCCACCTTCATGTTCTCGATGCACTTGGCGGCCTGCGCGGCGAAGTCGCCTTCGCCGCAGGTCGATCCGTCGCTGTTCAACGGGCACGAGCCCGCCAGAAAGACCAGACGGGCTTCTGCGGGAGCGGTCGCTGCATAGGCATACTCCGCCACATCCGACAGCGAGTTGGAGCGAATGAGGGTCACGGCCTTTGGCATGGTCTCTTCCAGGTCGAGGACAGGTCCGGCCAGCCTCGCACATTCACCTGGGCCGAGACCGGAGACGTTCGTTGGACGAGGCCGTCGAGCCGTTCGACACGGTTCGCACGACCACTTCGGCGCGAAAGGTCGGACCGAGCTTGTCGTAGCCGGCGGCGACACCGCGTCATTGCCGCACGTCGCGGTAGCCGCGTTCGATGAGGTTCCGGCCGGGCTGGGCATCGACGTCCGATCCGACAGGCCTGCCGCCGCGGACGACCGCAGTCACGTCGGTGCAGCTCATCCGCCAACACAGCAGAGCCCGTCCTGCCGCTGAGGAGACGTCTGAGGAGGCACCGGTCCGCTCGGGGCCGACGGACCCGCGGCACACCCCGCACCGGCTCAGCGGGCGGCGCGGGCAGGCGAACTCAGGCAGACGAACCGCGGGCATGCGAAGGGGCCTCGCGCCGTGTCGACGCGAGGCCCCTTCCGAGACCGGGTCAGCCGATGCGCTCGCGGACCCAGTCGTGGAACTCGGAGATGTGGTGCTCGCTGGGCACCAGAACGCCGCCGTCGGCGTACGCGCGGGAGTCCATGGCCAGCTGGCAACGCTCGCAGGCGTCGAAGTCCTGCTGGTTGACCCGGTGGAACAGCTCCACCGAGCGGTCGATGTCCGTACCCGAGTCCACCACGTCCGGCAGGTACAGCCAGTCGCAGCGCACCAGCGTGCGCTCGGCGGTCAGCGGGAACATCCGGTGGAAGACCACGTGGTCGGGCACCAGGTTGATGAACACCTGCGGCCGCACGGTGATGGCGTAGTAGCGACGGTCCTGCTCCTCGCTCACCCCGGGGAGCTTCTCCAGGCCTTCCGAACCGTCCACCGTGAAGCCCTGCACGTCCTCGCCGAACTCGGCGCCGTGGCCCACGAAGTACTGCGCGGCCAGGCCGTCGGCGAACTCCGGGAGCACCTCGGTGAGCTCGGGGTGGATCGTGGCGCAGTGGTAGCACTCCATGAAGTTCTCGACGATCTGCTTCCAGTTCGCCTTCACGTCGTACTCGATGCGCCTGCCGAGCTTGAGGTCGGCGACCTGGTAGCCGACGATCGCGTCCGGGGTGCCCAGTCGCGCGCTGACGTCGCCGATGACCGTGTCCTCGAACGACGGTGGCTCCTCGGCCAGGCACAGCCACACGTACCCGAGCCATTCACGTACGTGCACCTGGTGCAGCCCGTACTGGGTACGGTCGATGTCCTCCATCGCACCGAGGTTCGGCGCGGCGATCAGCGCGCCGTCGAAGGAGTAGGTCCAGGCGTGGTACGGGCACTGGAAGGACCGGCGGACCTCGCCCTTCTCCTCGGTGCACAGCCGCGCGCCCCGGTGCCGGCAGACGTTGAGGAACGCCTTGATCGCACCGTTGCGGCCCCGGGTTACCAGTACGCTCTCGCGTCCGATCTGGACGGTTTCGAACTGGCCGGGCTTGGCCAGGTCCGCACTGAGCACGGCGCAGAACCAGCCTGCTTCGAAGATGTGCTCCTGTTCCAGGCGGAAGATCTCGGGGTCGGTGTAGTAGTGCCCGGACAAGGTCTCGCGCAGGCTTTCGGGGAGGTCGCCTGCCTGCTCCTGTGCGGTGGGAAGCTCACCGGTCGTCATGGGTAACGCTCCTCGTCAGTGAGGTGGCGTCTCGCTGCGGCGCGAACACAGCGGGCGCCGGCTCTGATTCGATGGTGGTGTGTCAAATGGGGTCAGCGGGCCGTGATTGATCGCTGGAGGCATTCGGGGTTTTCGGCCGCGGGCCGGTGGTCCGCGGCCGCAGAACCACCGTGCGATTCGCGCGTGGCGACGATGCGGTGCGCTGCCGGGAGCACCGGGAGAATCGCGGTTCGCCGACCAAAGTACTCGCACTTGTCGCCTCGCGGCTAGCGGAACACCACGGTGCTGTTGCCGTTGAGCAGCACGCGGTTCTCGCAGTACCACCGCACCGCCCGGGACAGCGCCAGCGCCTCGGCGTCCCTGCCCACGGTCTGCAACGCCCGCGGGTCGTAGGTGTGGTCGATGCGGATCACCTCCTGCTCGATGATCGGGCCCTCGTCGAGGTCGGGGGTGACGAAGTGCGCGGTGGCGCCGACGAGCTTCACACCCCGGTCGTAAGCCTGGTGGTAGGGCTTGGCGCCCTTGAACCCGGGCAGGAACGAGTGGTGGATGTTGATCGCCCTGCCGTGCAGCGCCTTGCAGGTCTGGTCGGAGAGCACCTGCATGTACCGGGCGAGCACCACCAGATCGGCCTCGTAGTCGTCGACCAGCTGCAGCAGCTGCGACTCGGCCTCCGGCTTGTTCTCCGGACTCACCGGGATGTGGTGGAACGGCAGGCCCGCGGCCTCGGCCATCGGGCGCAGGTCCTCGTGGTTGGACACCACTGCCACGATCTCGGCGCCCAGGGCCCCGGCCCGCCACCGGTAGATCAGGTCGTTGAGGCAGTGGCCCAGCTTGGAGACCATCACCACGACCCTGGCGTCGCGGTCCGGGTGGAGTTCGAAGTCCATCTCGAAGTCGGTGGCCACCGGAGCGAAGTCGTGGGACATCGCGTCCAGGTCGACCTCGACGTTCGCGGTCGCCTGCACCCGCAGGAACAGGCGCCCGCGCACCGGATCGTCGAACTGCCGGTACTCGGCGATGTCGCAGCCGTGCTCCACGAGATAGGAACTGACGGCCTGGACGATCCCGGTGCGGTTCGGGCAGCTCAAGGTGAGCGTGAACGACCGGGTTTGCACGCTGGAACTCCTGGTCACGGGATTCTCCTCAGCATTCCACGATGTTGAGCGCGAGGCCGCCGCGCGCGGTCTCCTTGTACTTGTCCTTCATGTCGGCCCCGGTCTCGCGCATCGTCTTGATCGCCTTGTCCAGGGACACGTGGTGCCGGCCGTCGCCGCGCAGCGCCATGCGCGCGGCGGTGATCGCCGTGATCGAAGCCACCGCGTTGCGCTCGATGCACGGGATCTGCACCAGTCCGCCCACCGGGTCGCAGGTCAGTCCGAGGTTGTGCTCGATACCGATCTCCGCTGCGTTCTCCACCTGCTCGGGGGTGCCGCCGAGCAGCTCGGCGAGCCCGGCCGCGGCCATCGAACAGGCCGATCCGACCTCGCCCTGGCAGCCGACCTCGGCCCCGGAGATGGAGGCGTTCTCCTTGAACAGCGCACCGATCGCCCCGGCGGTGAGCAGGAAGCGCACCGCGGCGTCGTCGTCGAAGCCCGGCAGGTAGCGCTGTGCGTAGTGCAGTACGGCAGGCACGATCCCGGCCGCGCCGTTGGTCGGCGCGGTCACCACCCGGCCGCCCGCCGCGTTCTGCTCGTTGACAGCCAGGGCGAACAGCGTCACCCACTCCATGGCCTGCGCCGCGTCCCCCTCCCCCGCACTGTCCTCGAGGCTGGCACGCAGTTCGCGAGCGCGGCGGCGGACCTTGAGCCCGCCGGGCAGCGTCCCGCCGGTGCGGGTGCCCTGCTCGACGCACTCCTGCATCACCGACCAGATGTGCAGCAGTCCGGCACGGGTCTCGACCTCGCTGCGCCAGCTGCGCTCGTTGGCCAGGACGACGTCGCTGATCCGCGACCCGGTGGCGGTGGTGTGCGCCAGCAGCTGCTCGCCGGTGCCGAACGGGTGGCGCACCGGGGTGTCGTCCTCGACCAGTACCGGCCGCCCCGCTTCGTCCTCGTCGACGACGAAGCCGCCACCGACCGAGTAGTACTCGCGGCGGTCGAGCCGAGCTCCGGTCTCGTCGAAGGCCTCGAAGACCATGCCGTTGCTGTGGAAGTCGAGCCGGGTGTTGCGGTGCAGCACCACGTCCCCGTCCACGTCGAAGGCGATCTTGTGCTCACCGCCGAGGGTCAGCCGGGATTCCTCGCGTGCGGCCTGCACCTGCGGTTCGGCGGCAACCGGGTCGACCAGGTGCGGCTGCTCCCCCGCCAGCCCCAGCACCACGGCCTTGACGCTGCCGTGCCCGTGCCCGGTCGCGCCGAGCGAACCGAACAGCTCGCAGCGCACCTGCTCGACCCGCTGCAGCAGTCCGGTCTCGCGCAGGTGCTCGACGAACAGGTAGGCGGCTCGCATCGGGCCGACGGTGTGGGAACTCGACGGCCCGATGCCGACCTTGAACAAGTCGAATACGGAAAGGCTCATCAGTGCTCCGAACCGGTTCGCAGCTGGGGCCCGGCGGCGTGCCGGGCCGGGCGGGTGCTGTGGATCGCCGACCGCACGGTGTGCTGCAGCAGCAGCGCGGTGGTCACCGGGCCCACACCCCCTGGCACCGGGGTGAGACCGGCGACCTGCACGGACGGATCCACGTCGCCGACGAGTCCGCCGTCGGCCGTCGGGTTGGTGCCGACGTCGACGACGATCGCGCCGTCCCGGACGTGCTTGTCGGTGATCAGGTCGGGCTTGCCGACCGCGACCACCAGCACGTCCGCGTCCGGGGTGAACGCGGTCAGTTCCGGGGTGTGCCGGTGGCAGATCGTGACGGTCGCGTCGCGCTGCAGGAGCAGCTGCGCGACCGGCTTGCCGACCACGTTCGAGCGCCCCACCACGACGCAGTTGCGTCCGGCCAGCTCGATCTCGTGGTGATCGAGCAGCTCCAGGACGGCGGCGGCGGTCGCCGGCGGGTACGCGGACATGCCCGCGGCCAGGTTGCCGAGCGAGACCGGGTTGGCCCCGTCGACGTCCTTGCGGGGATCGATCGCCGAAGCCAGGTCCTCGAAGTGCGCCCCGGCAGGCAACGGGGTCTGCAGGATGATGCCGTGCACCGACTCGTCGGCGCTGAGGTTCTCCAGCGTGGCGCGGATCCGCTCGGGGTCGGCGCCCGCACCGAGATCGACCGTCCGGCAGTCGATTCCGGCCTTGCCCGCGGCGCGGGCGATCGAGCGCACGTACCAGGCGCTGGACTCGTCGTCGGTGGCCACTACCACTGCCAGTCCCGGGGTGGTGCCGGACTCGGTGAGCTCCGCGGCGTCGGCCGCGGCCCGCGCGCGGATCTCGCGGGCCAGTCCGGTGCCACCGAGTTCTCGGCCGGCGTCGGCGGATCGGGTTTCGGTGGGCTGAATCGTGGTCATCGCAGGATCTGCTCCCGAACGGCGGAGGTGACGGAGTCGGCTCGCAGCAGGGTGTCGTCGGTCTTGACGATCGCCTCGTCGAGTTCGGCGTGGACGTCGGGATCGGTGATGCCGGCGAGGTTGATCTCGACGTTGACCCGGGCGGTCGAGATGGCCGCCCGCGCCGCGACCGCGGCGGCCGCCACGTCGCTGATCACGTTGGGATTTCCGATCGGCCGCAGCAGTTCGGCGAGCTCGACGAGCTGGGCGGCCATGGCGACCACCCTGGCCGGGACCCGGCCCGCCTCGGCGAGCGCGGCCGCGATGGCCGTGGAGCGCTCCTGCTTCTCCTCGGCGGTCTGCTTGGGCAGTTTGTAGGCCGCGACGACCGCGCCGAAGGCCTCCGCGTCCTGCTCCGCCAGGTCGAGGCAGAGCCCGCGCAGGTCATCGGCGGCCTCGCACACCTCCTGCAGGGTCGCGGCGTGCTCGGCGTACTTCTCGCCGTCGCTGTAGCGGGCGACCATGGACAGCAGCGCCGCAGCCTGCGCGGCGTGCAGCGCAGCGGCCGCCCCGCCGCCGGGCGCGGGCACCCTGGCGCCCAGCTCGTGCAGGTAATGTTCGATGGTCTCGGTGCGCATGGACGTCCTTCGCGGTCGTGCGCCCGCAGGCGCGGTGCTGGTCACCGGCGGATCCGGTGCATGTCCGGGTCGACAAGGGGTTCGGCCGCGACGGTCGCGGCCACCATGCGGTCGAAGTACTGGATGCGCACCTGCGTCCCCTCGACGGCCTCGGCGGGCAGCCAGGCGTAGGCGATCGGGGTGCCGAGGGTGTGCGAGAAGGCCGCCGAGGTGATGTAGCCGGCAGCCGCGCCGTCGACGAACACCGGCTCGGAGCCCAGCACCACGCTGCGCTCGTCGTCGATGGTCAAGCAGCGCAGTTTCCGGGTGACCGACTCGGGGTCGATCGCTTCGAGGGCCTCGCGGCCGACGAAGTCGCCCTTCTGCATCCGCACCGCGAAGCCGAGCCCGGCCTCGAACGGGTTGTGCTCGGTGGTCATGTCGCCGCCCCAGGCGCGGTAGCCCTTCTCCAGCCGCAGGCTGTTGAACGCCGCCCGGCCGGCCGCCACGACGCCGTGCTCGCGGCCTGCCGCGTAGAGCACGTCCCAGAGCCGCTGGCCGTACTGGGCGCTGGTGTAGAGCTCCCAGCCCAGCTCGCCGACGTAGGACACCCGCATCGCGGTGACCGGGATGCCGGCGATGTGAATCTCCTTGCAGCGGAAGAACTTCAGGGCCTCGTGCGAGAGGTCCTCCCGGCTCAGCGGCTGCACCAGATCGCGGGCTCGCGGGCCCCACACCCCGATGCAGCAGGTGCCGCCGGTGATGTCGCGCAGTTGCACGCTGCCGTCCTCGGGCAGCTCGCGGCGCATCCGGTCGAAGTCGAGGTTGCCGTTGGCACCGACCTGGAACAGCTGCTCCTCCAGCCGCGCCACGGTGAGGTCGCTGCGCACGCCACCCGCCTCGTCGAGCATCAGCGTGTAGGTCACCGAACCGACGGACTTGTCGAGCTTGTTCGTGGTGAGCCGGTCCAGGAACGCCAGCGCACCGGGACCGCTGACCTCGAGGCGCTTGAGCGAGGTCATGTCGAACATGGCGACGTCGGTACGGGTCTTCCACGCCTCGACCGCGGCGATCGGGCTGTGGTACATGGCCGCCCACGCGTCCCGAGCCGGTGGCTGCCACTCCATCGGCAGTTCCTTGACCAGCGACCCGTTCGCCTCGTACCAGTGCGGCCGCTCCCAGCCGTGGGCCTCGAGGAACACCGCGCCCAGTTCCTTCTGCCTGGCGTGGAACGGGCTCACCCGCAGGTCGCGCGGCGAGAGCTTGGGCTGCAGCGGGTGCTTGACGTCGTAGACCTCCACGAAGTTGCGCGAGGCCGTCTCCTCGACGTACTCCGGCGTCGTCTCGATCTCGTCGAAGCGGTGCACGTCGCAGCCGTGCAGCTCGATCTCGCTGCGCCCGTCCACCAGCAGCTGTGCCACCGACCGCGCCACACCCGCGGAGTGGGTCACCCACACCGCCTCGGCGATCCAGAAACCCGCCAGGTCCGGGGACTCACCGACCAGCGGACCGCCGTCGGGCGTGAACGACATGACCCCGTTGAAGCCGGTCTCGACCGTCGCCGACTCCAGCGCGGGCAGCAGTCGCTTGGTGTACTCCCAGGACGGCGCGAAGTCCTCGTCGGTGAACGGCAGCACCGAGGGCATGGCCAGTTCGGAGGGATCGTCCACTTCGGGCAGGTCACTCAGGCGCACCGGCATCGGGCGGTGCGCGTAGGTGCCGATGCCCAGCCGATCCACGTGCTCGCGGTAGTAGAGGTCGCGATCCTGGTGGCGCAGGATCGGCAGCTTGGCCTCGGTGAGCTCGTCGTTGCGACCGGCGAGTTCGGGCAGCTGGTCGGTCTTGGCGTACTGGTGCGCCATGGGCAGCAGCGGCACGTTCATGCCGGCCATCTCGCCGAGCTGCGGACCCCAGAACCCGGCGCAGGACACCACGATGTCGGCGGGCACCTCGCCCTGGTCGGTTTCCACCCCGGTCACGCGGCCGCCCTGCTGGTTGATCCCCAGTACCCGGACCTCGCCGCGGAACCGGGCCCCGCGAGCGGCCGCCCGCCGCGTCAGCGCCAGCACCGCGCGGGGCGCCTTGGCCAGACCGTCGGTGGGCGTGTGGAACCCGCCGAGGATGCGATCGGCCTCGAGCAGCGGGTGCAGCTTGACGCATTCCTCGGGGGAGATGACCTCGCCGGGCACGCCCCAGGAGGTGGCAAGGCCCTGCTTGCGGTGCAGGTCGGCCAGCCGCTCCGGGGTGGTCGCTACTTCCAGCCCGCCGACCTGGTTGAAGCACCAGCCCTCGTCGGCGTGCAGGCTCTTGAACTTCTCGACGGTGTAGGTGGCGAACTCGGTCATCGTCTTCGACGCGCCGGTCTGGTACACGAGGCCGGGCGCGTGCGAGGTCGAGCCGCCGGTCAGCGGCAACGGCCCCTGGTCGAGGACGGTGACCTCGTTCCACCCGCGGCTGGTGAGCTCGTCGGCCAGGTTCGCACCGACGATCCCGGCTCCGACGATGACGACGCGAGGGGTCGTGCTCATGCAGGTCTCCTTACGGGACGGCGAGGTTTCGAACTGAGGAGCGATACCGCCTTCGGCAGGCGGTTCTCGTTACGGAGGAGGGCTTCGGGATGTGCGGCGCCGCCGGGCCGCGCCGGAAGGGCGGATACTCACCCCTCTGACCGAGGACTGATATATCAACTGCACAGCACGGTAGGACGACGGGTGTGATCCGGTCAACACGTAGCTGAAAATTCCTGGTAGACCAGGCGCTTCGGCGCCTCCGGAGGGGCATTCGCCCGTTTCACTTCGAAGCCGGGAGCCGAGCCGCGCGGGTTTCAGGCCGAACGTCGGAATCCCTTGACCGCGCGGCACGCGGTGCTACCGTGACCTGTATCTGATATGTCAGTTGGCTTTCAGATCAGCGCGGTGTTCGGCCAGCCAACCCTCGATCCCCTGCTGCGTGACAGCGCGGAAGGAGTCCCATGAATTCGTCCACCGATGACCTGTTCGACCACCCACTCTCGGCGGTGGACCCGGAGGTGGCGACGGCGGTCGGCGCCGAACTGGGCCGCCAGCAGAACACGCTGGAGATGATCGCGTCGGAGAACTTCGCTCCGCAGGCGGTATTGCAGGCCCAGGGCTCGGTACTGACCAACAAGTACGCCGAGGGCTACCCCGGCAAGCGCTACTACGGCGGCTGCGAACACGTCGACGTCGTCGAACAGCTGGCCATCGACCGCGTCAAGGACCTCTTCGGCGCCGACTACGCCAACGTCCAGCCCCACTCCGGCGCCCAGGCCAACGCCGCGGCCATGTTCGCGCTGCTGAAGCCCGGCGACACCATCATGGGCCTCGACCTGGCCCACGGCGGGCACCTCACCCACGGCATGCGGATCAACTTCTCCGGCAAGCTCTACAACGTCGCGGCTTACACCGTCAGCGACGACACCCACCGCGTCGACATGGACGAGGTGGCGCGACTGGCCCGCGAGCACAAGCCGCAGCTGATCATCGCCGGCTGGTCGGCCTATCCCCGCCAGCTCGACTTCGCCCGCTTCCGCGCCATCGCCGACGAGGTCGGCGCGTACCTCATGGTCGACATGGCCCACTTCGCCGGGCTCGTGGCCGCCGGACTCCACCCCAACCCGCTTCCGCACGCCCACGTGGTCACCACCACCACCCACAAGACCCTCGGCGGCCCGCGCGGCGGCGTCATCCTGTCAGGCGACACCGAGTTCGCCAAGAAGCTCAACTCCGCGGTCTTCCCCGGCCAGCAGGGCGGCCCCCTCGAACACGTCATCGCGGGCAAGGCCGTGGCCTTCAAGATCGCTGCGGGCGAGGCGTTCGCGGAGCGCCAGCGCCGCACCGTCGAAGGCGCCCGGATCCTGGCCGAACGTCTCCAGGCAGACGACGCCCGCGAAGTCGGCGTGCGGCTGGTCTCCGGCGGCACCGACGTGCACCTCGTGCTGGTCGACCTGCGCGACGCCGAACTCAACGGCCAGCAGGCCGAGGACCGCCTTCACGAGATCGGCATCACCGTCAACCGCAACGCGGTGCCGAACGACCCTCGACCGCCCATGGTCACCAGCGGACTGCGCATCGGCACCCCGGCGCTGGCGACCCGCGGCTTCGGCTCGGGAGAGTTCACCGAGATCGCCGACGTCATCGCCGAAGCGCTCCAACCCGGCTTCGACGAGGCCACCAGCGCCGAACTCCGCGCCCGCGTCGAAGCGCTCGCCACCAAGCACCCCCTCTACCCGAACCTGATCGGAGGGTTCTGATGCCGCGTACGCCCGGTGCCGATCTGCCGGACCACCCGGACTGGCTCTGGAACTCGCCTGAGCCGAAACGCTCCTACGACGTGGTGATCGTGGGCGGTGGTGGTCACGGCCTGGCCACCGCCTACTACCTGGCGGTCAACCACGGCATTACCAACATGGCGGTGCTGGAGAGCGGGTGGCTGGCCGGCGGGAACATGGCCCGCAACACCACGATCATCCGCTCGAACTACCTCTGGGACGAGAGCGCGGGTCTCTACGAGCACGCCATGAAGCTCTGGGAGGGCCTGGAGGACGAGCTGGACTACCCGCTGCTGTTCTCCCAGCGCGGCGTGCTCAACCTCGCCCACTCCCTGCAGGACGTGCGCGACAGCAAGCGGCGGGTCGGGGCCAACCGGCTCAACGGCATCGACGCCGAGTGGCTCGACGCCGACCAGGTCGCCGAGATCTGCCCGATCCTGAACACCTCGGAGGACCTGCGCTACCCGGTGCTCGGCGCGACCTGGCAGCCGCGGGCCGGCATCGCCAAGCACGACCACGTCGCCTGGGGCTTCGCCCGTGCGCTGGACCGCATGGGTGTGGACCTCGTCCAGAACTGCCAGGTCACCGGTTTCGACCGGATCGGCGACCGCATCACCGGCGTGCGCACCACCCGCGGTGACATCGCCGCGGGCAAGGTCGCCCTCGCCGCCGCCGGGTCCACCTCGGTGCTGACCGACGAGCTCGGCTTGGCGCTGCCCATCCAGAGTCACCCGCTGCAGGCGCTGGTCTCCGAACTCCTCGAACCGGTGCACCCCACCGTGGTCATGTCCAACGCGGTGCACGTGTACGTATCCCAGGCACACAAGGGCGAACTCGTGCTCGGTGCGGGCATCGACTCCTACAACTCCTACGGCCAGCGCGGCGCGTTCCACACCATCGAGCGGGAGCTGACCGCCGCGGTGGAGCTGTTCCCGATGTTCTCCCGCGCGCACGTGCTGCGCACCTGGGCCGGCGTCGTGGACGTCACCCCGGACGCCTCGGCGATCATGGGCCTGACCCCGTTCGAGAACCTCTACGTCAACTGCGGCTGGGGAACCGGCGGTTTCAAGGCCACCCCAGGGGTCGGCTGGTGCTACGCCCACACCATCGCCCACGACGAACCCCACCCGCTGAACGCACCCTTCAACCTCGACCGCTTCACGACCGGCGCCCTGGTCGACGAACACGGCGCCGCCGGCGTCGCCCACTAGGAGAGCCGCCATGATGCTGATTCCGTGCCCGTGGTGCGGGCCGCGCAACGAGACCGAGTTCCACTACGGCGGGCAGGCCGACGTGTCCTACCCGGCCGAACCACAACAACTGTCCGATGCGGACTGGGCGCGGTTTCTGTTCTACCGCGCCAACCCCAAGGGAATCTTCACCGAGCGGTGGAACCACCAGGCGGGCTGCCGCCGCTGGTTCACCATCCGCCGCGACACGACCACCAACGAGATCTTCCAGGACGACTCCCACGAGGCGGTGACGAGGTGACTGGCGAGTACAGGCTTGCCGAGGGCGGCCGGATCAATCGCGACCGCCCGGTCCGGTTCCGGTTCGACGGCCACGACTACGAAGGATTCGACGGCGACACGCTCGCCTCGGCGCTGCTGTCCAACGGCGTGCACCAGGTCGGTACCAGCATCCGCTACGGACGTCCGCGCGGCATCGCCTCCGCCGGCCCGGAGGAGCCCAACGCGCTGGTGCAGATCGAGGAGCCCTTCCCCGAGCCGATGCTGACCGCGACCACGGTCGAGCTGCGCGACGGGCTGGTCGCCTCCTCACTGCCCGGGCAGGGACGACTGGCCACCGAGCCCGACCCGGCCCGCTACGACGCGATCAACGCGCACTGCGACGTACTGATCGTCGGCGCGGGCCCGACAGGGTTGGCCGCCGCGCTGAGCGCGGCCCGCAGCGGCGCCCGAGTGATCATCGCCGACGCCGACACCGAGTTCGGCGGCAGCCTGCTCGGCAGCGGTGAGGAGCTCGACCACGCTCCCGCGGGCCGCTGGATCGACCGTGTCACCGCCGAGCTGCGGGACACCCCGGACGTGACGGTGCTGCCCCACACCACCGTCTTCGGCCGCTACGACGACAACTACCTGGTGGCCGTCGAGCACCGCGGCGAGGATGCGTTCACTCGGCAGCGCACCTGGCACATCCGCGCCCGCGAGGTCGTGCTGGCCACCGGCTCCCACGAACGGCCCCTGGTCTTCCCCGGCAACGACCGGCCCGGCACCATGCTCGCCACGTCCGCGCGCACTTACGTGCACCGCTACGGCGTGTTGCCCGGCCGCCGCGCCGTCGTGTTCACCACCAACGACAGCGCCTACGCCGCGGCCATCGACCTGCACGACGCCGGCGTGGAGATCGCGGCGGTGGTCGACGTACGTCCGGTGGCCACGACCTTGTGGACCGCACGGTGCGTCGAGCGGGGTATCCAGATCCTGACCAGCTGCGCGGTCACCGGCACCTCGGGCACCGACCGGGTCAGCGGCGCGCAGATCTCCCCCGTTCCCTCCGCCGATTCAGCTCAGACCGTTCCGTCCGAACTGGACTGCGACCTGCTGCTGGTATCGGGCGGCTGGAACCCCGCGGTGCACCTGCACAGCCAGGCACGCGGAACCGTGCGCTACTCCGAGGAGATCGGAGCGCTCGTCCCCGACAGCACTCCCCGCGGCGTGCGCTCGGTCGGTGCTGCCGCAGGGAGCTTCACCACCGGCGAATGCCTGCGGACCGGTTCCGAAGCGGGCAGGGACGCGGCCCGCGAGGCCGGGTTCGGCGCCGACACCGCCGAGGTGCCCGGCGCGCCCTCCGGCCCCGTCACGCCACCGCAGCCGACCTGGCTGCTGCCCGGTGTCCCCGCGGAATCCGGCGACGAGCAGTTCGTCGACCTGGCACGGGATGCGACGGTCGCCGACGTGCGCAAGGCCGTCGGGGCCGGGATGTCCTCGGTGGAGCACATCAAGCGATTCACCACCATCGGCACTGCCCACGACCAGGGCAAGACCTCCGGTCTGCTGTCCTCCGGTGTGATCGCCGAGCTCCTCGGCGTCGAGGTCGCGCAGGTCGGCGCCACCACGTTCCGCCCGCCCTACGCTCCGGTGGCCTTCGCCGCACTGGCCGGGCGCGACCGCGGCGACCTCTACGACCCCGTCCGGGTCACCGCCATGCACGACTGGCACCTGACACAGGACTGCCCGTTCGAGAACGTCGGCCAGTGGAAACGGCCCTGGTACTACCCGCAGCCCGGGGAGGACATGGACTCCGCCGTCCTGCGCGAATGCCACGCGGTGCGCACCGGCGTGGGCATGCAGGACGTCTCCACGCTCGGCAAGATCGACGTGCAGGGTCCGGACGCGGCCGAGTTCCTCGATCTCGTCTACACCAACAAGATGAGCACGCTCAAGGTCGGTCGGATCCGCTACGGCCTCATGTGCCACGCCGACGGCATGGTCTTCGACGACGGCACCGTGATGCGCACCGGCGAGCACCGCTACCTCATCTCCACCACTTCGGGTGGTGCGGCCGGCGTGCTCGAATGGCTCGAGGACTGGCTGCAGACCGAATGGCCGCACCTGCAGGTGCACCTCACCTCGGTCACCGAGCACTGGGCCACCATCGCTCTTGCCGGCCCCCGTTCGCGTGAAGTGCTCGCCCGGGTGACCTCGGACATCGATCTCGACAATGACGCCTTCCCGTTCATGTCCTGGACCGACGGCACCGTCGCGGGCAAGGCCGCGCGGGTGTGCCGGATCAGCTTCTCCGGCGAACTCGCCTTCGAGATCAACGTCCCCTGGTGGCACGGCCGCGAGGTCTGGGAAGCGCTGTACCAGGCAGGTTCCGATCAGGACATCACGCCCTACGGCACCGAGACCATGCACGTGCTGCGGGCCGAGAAGGGCTTCCCCATCGTCGGGCAGGACACCGACGGCACGGTCACCCCGCACGACCTCGGGATGAGCTGGGCGGTGTCGAAGAAGAAGGACGACTTCCTCGGCATGCGCTCGTTCAGCCGGGCCGACACCGTCCGCTCGGACCGCAAGCACCTCGTCGGGCTGCTGCCACCGGCCGACTCGGCGGTCGTGCCGGAAGGCACCCAGCTGGTGGAGCTGGCCGAGCTGCCCGAACCGCCGGTTCCCATGCTCGGGCACATCACCTCCAGTTACCGCAGCGCCGCCCTCGACCGCCCCTTCGCCCTCGCCCTGGTGAAGAGCGGCCGCGACCGCATCGGGCAGACGATCTACGGCCACGTCGGTGACCGGCTCGTGCCCGTCGAGATCACCGAACCGGTCTTCTACGACAAGGAAGGAAACCGTCGCGATGGCTGAGCTCCACGGCGAGTCCCCGCTGGCCGCCCGCACCGAGACACTGGCCGACTCCTCGGTGCCCGGTGCGTTGCAACTGTCCGAAGTGGCCTTCACCGCTCAGGTCGCCCTGCGCGTCGACCCGAAGAGCCCGGCCGCCGAGCGCATCGGCACGGCCGTGGGCACGATGCTGCCCAACCAGCCGGGCCAGGTCGCCCGCACCGAACAGCTGCAGATCCTCTGGATGGGCCCGGACGAGTGGCTGCTGGTCGGTCCCGAGGGCAGTGCGGAACGGATCCAGGCAACGCTCACCGAGGCTCTCGGCGAGGAGCACGGCTCGGTGGTCGACGTCTCCGGCAACCGCACGATCATCGAGGTAACCGGGCCGAAGTCTCGTGAGCTGCTGGCCAAGGGCTGCGCACTCGACCTGCACCGGCGCAGCTTCGCCTCCGACCAGTGCGCGCAGACCCTGCTGGCGCGCGCCGGAGTGGTGCTGCTGTGCCGGGACACCGAGCGGCCGAGCTTCTGGATCTTCGTCCGCGCGTCCTTCGCGCGCTATCTCGCCGACTGGCTGGCCGACGCGGCCGCGGAGTACCGGGTCTGACACCGGTAGCAGGACGAGTCCGTACGAAGGCGAATGGGAGCAACCAGTGACCGAAGTGCGCGCAGTGGTGGCCATGGGTGAGGGAAAGCCCGTCGAGGTCACCACGATCCACGTTCCGGATCCCGGTCCCGGTGAGGCAGTGGTGGACGTGCGGGCCTGCGGTGTCTGCCACACCGATCTGCACTACCGCGAAGGCGGCATCAACGACGAGTTCCCGTTCCTGCTCGGCCACGAGGTTGCCGGCACGGTGGCAGCGGTCGGCGAAGGCGTGCACAACGTCGAACCGGGCGACTTCGTCGTGCTCAACTGGCGTGCGGTGTGCGGCAACTGCCGGGCCTGCAGACGCGGTCGCCCGCAATACTGCTTCGACACCCACAACGCCGACCAGCCGATGACCCTGGCCGACGGCACCCCGCTGTCGCCAGCGCTGGGAATCGGCGGATTCGCCGAGAAGACCTTGGTGCACTCCGCACAGTGCACCAAGGTTGGGCGGTCGGGGCGCCCGGCGGTGGCCGGACTGCTGGGTTGCGGCGTGATGGCCGGTATCGGCGCCGCGGTCAACACCGG
Source organism: Prauserella sediminis (assembly GCF_014195435.1). NCBI lineage: Bacteria > Bacillati > Actinomycetota > Actinomycetes > Pseudonocardiales > Pseudonocardiaceae > Prauserella > Prauserella sediminis. The sequence continues at coordinate 1,505,610 of NZ_JACIBS010000001.1, forward strand.
TCAGGCCGGGCCCGGCGATTCCGTGGCGGTCATCGGCTGCGGCGGCGTCGGTGACGGAGCCGTGGTCGGGGCGGCGATGGCAGGGGCGCGGCGGATCATCGCGGTGGACACCGACCCCAAGAAGCTCGACTGGGCGTGCCAGTTCGGCGCCACCCACACCGTCAACGCTTCCGAGGCCGACACCGTCGAGGCGATCCGTGAGCTCACCGGCGGCAACGGCGCGGACGTGGTGATCGACGCGGTCGGGGTGCCCAAGACCTACGAGCAGGCGTTCTACGCCAGGGACCTGGCCGGGACCGTCGTGCTGGTCGGTGTTCCGGATCCGAAGATGCGGCTGGACCTGCCGTTGCTGGACATGTTCGCCCGCGGCGGCACGCTGAAGTCCAGCTGGTACGGCGACTGCCTGCCGGAGCGGGACTTTCCGATGCTCACCGAGCTCTATCTGCAGGGCCGGTTGCCGCTGGAGAAGTTCGTGACCGAGGAGATCTCGCTGGACGGGGTCGAGGCGGCATTCGAGAAGATGCACCGCGGTGAGGTGCTGCGTTCGGTGGTGACGTGCTGATGGCGCTCCGGCCCGATCACGCCGCCGTGCCGGGGAAAACCTCCCCGGACGGCAAGGTGGACGCGATGTCCGCACGCATCCCCACATCCGGCGGAGCGTCGTCCTCGACGCAGCCTTCCGCACGTCACCGGGCAGCGCTGGCGGGGACGCTGCGTAACGCCTCCTACGAGGTGCTGCCGTTCCGCAGCACCGAGGACAAGGTGCTCGCCCACGTGCCGCTGGACGTGCCGCTGACGGTCACCGCCACCGAGGCGAAGGGCATTGAAACGACCGTCGAGCTCGCCGTCCGGTTGAGCAAGAACGGCTACCGGATCGCCCCGCACCTGCCCGCCCGGCTGATCCGCGACCGCGCTGAACTCGACGACATCGCCGCGCAGCTGCTGGAGTCCGGGATCGAGCGGATCTTCGCCATCGGCGGGGACGCCGCCGAACCCGCCGGGGAGTTCGCGGACGCGGAGAGTCTGCTGATCGCCCTCGCCGAAGGCGGGCACGCCTTCCGCAACGTGGGTATCGCGGGCTACCCCGAGGGGCACGGCAAGCTGTCCGACGCGGTGATCGACGAGGCGCTGCGCGCCAAGACCGGCCACGCGCACGAGATCATCACGCAGCTGTGCTTCAACCCGGACACCACGATCGGCTGGGCCCGCGGGCTGCACGCCGAGGGCATCCGCACCCCGATCCGGGTGGGCGTGCCGGGCTCGATCAACCGCCAGAAGCTGATCCGCGTGTCGGCAAGTCTCGGGCTCGGCCAGTCCGCCCGCTTCCTGGCCAAGCAGTCCGCCATGCTCTGGCGGTTCTTCCTGCCCAACGGCTACCGCCCGGACAAGCTGATCACCAAGCTGGCCGACCAGATCGGCCGCCCCGACAACGAGCTCGCCGGCATCCACGTGTTCACCTTCAACGACCTCGCGAGCACCGAACGCTGGCGGCAACGGTGGCTCGACCGGCTGTCCTGAGTGCCCACCCAGGTGGCCGGGTAGCTCGCCGAGATCCTCGATCGATTCCTATCAGGACATGTGGCCACCTGGGGAGGCGAGGCACGTGTCACGAAGCAACCGGTCGTTCGCGTCACATCGACACCGCAGTGGTGCACGATTTCCCATGCATCCACTATGACCGTGAATCAGGCCCACGGACACAGTTCACAATGGACAACTGTGCGCACTTCGTGCCCATCGTGTCCCCATCCCGTCCAGGTGAACATCATTGTCATCTGCACAGGACGGCTGGCGGTCGGGCCGTGAGGGATCGGCATCCTACGGGGGCCGGTCACGGCATAGCAGGCCACCAATGCCGAGCTGTCGCCCCAGGACCGGAACCGGGAACGGCCCTGACGATCGGCATCGCCCACCTCACCCGCGACCCCTTCCGACGCCTCCGGTCCGTTCGCATTGTTCCGCTCTCCGGGCGACACTCGGGCCGAACATGAACTGATCGTTCTCTCCTCCGACGTGCCGTCGGAGGAGGATCGCAGGTCCGGCCGCCGACACTGACCGGGAGACGACATCGATCGGGCCCGCCGACCACGTCACCAGATCCGAGCGAGACTGTCGCCGCCTACCCCACGGGCGGTGCAAACCACGGCGGCCGAGGGATCGCTTCGCCCACACGTGTGTGTGGGCACGATCAGATCGACTACCCTCAGCCCATGCCCGAGGAACGTGCACCCATCGACACCGACCGGCCGAGCGCCGGCCGCATCTATGACTACGTCCTGGGAGGTCGCCACAACTACGCCGTCGATCGAGTGTTCGCTGAGCAGCAACTGCGGGAGCTCCCACAGATGCGCATGGGGATGGTGAACAACCGCGAGTTCCTGCGCAGGGCCGTGCGGTATGCGGTCGAGTCGGGCATCCGGCAGTTCGTCGATGTCGGGAGCGGACTACCGACACAGGGCAACGTCCACGAAGTGGCCGACGAGGTCGCCCCTGGCGAATGCCGCGTGGTCTATATCGACAACGAACCGATCGCCCACGCGCACGCGCAGATCCTGCTCGAAGACACCGCCGATCCCGAACGGCATTACGCGCTCTTCGGCGACTACTTCGACGGGCCCGAACTCTGGCAACGGGTACTCGACGAGGGCGCCATCGACCCGGACGAGCCGATCTGCCTGCTGATCGTCGCGCTGCTGCATTTCATGCCCGACGAGCACCAGCCGGAAGCGCCGCTGGCCTACTACCGCGACCAGCTACCGCCCGGCAGCCTGCTGGCGCTGACCCACATCAGCCTGAACGTCGAAGACGACGAGGTGCAGAGTGCCTTCAAGACGATCGCCGGACAATACACCAACCGCGCCACTCTGCCACTGACCCAGCGCAGCCGGGACGAGATCGCCGGATTCGTCGGCGATTTCGAGTTCGTCGAACCCGGCCTCGTATGGCTACCCGACTGGCGCCCGGACACCACCAACACAACCGACGCTGCCGAGTCGAACATCGTCGGCGGCGTCGCACGCAAAACCAAGAAGTGAACGACACGCCAGGTCAGCAACACGCTCACCGGGCCTCGGCGGCCCGGTGAGTTTCGCAGCGCCACGACCCGAACACGGCGTTGCCGTACTCGCCGGCAGCTCGCGGCGTGCTCGCTCGCTACATCGGACTCCGGGCTTGCGGAGGAGGACCTCGAGGCAGTAGTCCAGGTCGAGCTGGACATCGCCCTTGGTCATCAACCGTTCGTGGCGTGCCACCACTGCCTGGCCGTCGTAGAAGGCTACTTCAGTGATCAACAATATGATCTCGAAAAGCAAGAAACCCCCTGCGCACAGGGGGTTTCTTGTGGTGCGCGCCTGTAGGGATTCGAACCCCAAACCTTCTGCTGTTCACTCGCGGTCGCCGACACCTGGGAAAATAGACCCTGACCAGCAAATTCGGCCTGATGCGGCTGTCGTCGCTTGTCGTTGATCGCCGCCCTCTGCGGCTCTCATGTGCAATGAGTCTGCAACGCCTATCGCGATGTCAGCCGAGTTCTCAATCAGCGTCGTTGGTCGCCGGTTCGTCGTCGGCCCAGTCTTCGTAATCCCCGATGGGCGTGGTGCTTGTCTGGTCGGCCCAGCGGTAGTCGAAGGTCATTCGATGTCTTACCTCGGCCACGCCGCCCTCGAGTAGCTCCCTTGTGGCTGCGTCCGTCGCGCTCTTCACCGCGGCGTCATACACAGCGTTAAGGCGCTTCGGGCTGGCTTTCCTGTCTGCGAGTTCGAACTCGATGTTGATCGTCAGGACCTTGCGTGTCGCCATGCGCTGTTTGTCCCTGTCTGTCAACTATGGGGAGTTCCCATAATTGATTAGTCGCAGAACAAGCGCCGGCGTTACAGGTCGTTGTCTCCCCTTCAGAGTGGGTGGCCCTTGTGCCATCCCGTCGACCTGGCGTAGCCCGATCACGCTGTGTCAAGGGTGCAACCTGCGTCGGGTCCGGCGGCTGAAGTTGCCAGGCTTGCACCCTTGACGCTGCGTGATAGCCCTCTGGGAGGTCGTCGGGATGGCACACGCCCTGGGCCGCCCACGGACCGCAGCGCACGTCGCTTTCCCGGCCATCCCGGAGACCTGCCTGTCCGGCGAGGACATCTTCTTCTTGTTTGGCGCGCTTCCGGTCGATTGGGCCTGCCTCGCGCCCCGGCCGATCCGCGCGGGGACCGGCGCCAGCCGCACGCCCCGCGCGGAGGCTTGGCCGGGGCATGGATGGCGAGGCCCAGCGGCGCCGGCAGGCGCCGCCTTGAACAAGAAGAGAAAGTCTGAACACAGCCTCTGCGCTGGGCGGTTGCGGGCTAGGAGTAGTCCGGGCGATCGATAGGCGGGAGAGGCTGGCGGCAGCGGTAGCAGGTGAGGTCTTCGATCCCGATGGCCTTCTCGCCGCAGTGCGGGCAGCCTCCTGGGCGAGCGGGGACCACTTCGCCGAAGTCGGTGATGATCTCGACCGGGTCCGGTTCCTCGGGGGTGGCGGCTGACATCGCGCCTCCTAGCGGGGCCTGTCCATGATGTACCGGAACTCGTAGCGGTCCGACGCATACACGATATCTGCTGCCTCGATCGCCGTGAGGTCGTCGCCGTCCTGGGTGGCTCGGACGGTCTGGCGGATCTCGACGACGGGGACCTCTGGTGCAAGGCGGAGGTCGTCGCGCTCTTCCGGACTGGGTTGGCGAACGAGGAGATGTTCTTCAACCTGCTCGACCGTCCACCCGATGGCGGCGAACCGTGCGTTCAGACCGTCGTTGCCGTGCGGCCCCTCGTGGGGGTGCGCAATAGGGGTCCCCGCCGTGACCGCCTGGGGTTCCCACGACGTTGAGACGGCGACCGGGTGTTCTCCGGCCGAGATTCGGTAGGTGGTTGCGGTGACGGCGTCGCCCTCTTGGATCTCTAGCCGTTGGGCAATCCATCGCGTCGCCGTCACGGTCTCCGTGGAATGTTCCGACGTGGGCCGCAGCCCGGCCCGCTCCGTCTCCTGAACGTACGTCCGCTCGCGGCGCTGGAAGTAGCGCTGTGGAGCCGTGCGGATGAGCCGCGTGTTGTCGGCGACGTACGTCGCTTTCCCGGGAACCGCATAGACCACGCCTTCGCTCTTCAGAAGGTTCAGCGCGTTCTTGGCGGTGATCATGCTGACGTCGTATTGCTCGCACAGACTCGGCGCGCTCGGGACTTGCTCTCCGGGCTGCAGCGTGCCTGCCCTGATCTGTTCGCGAATGGTGCCCGCGATCTGCATGTACTGCGGAACGCCCTTGCTAGTGCTGGCCATCATCTCTCATCACTACTCCATACGAGTGAGCTACTTGGTATCGTTTGACATACCTAGTCTGTCGTTCCATACTAGGTATGTAACGAGATACCAAGGTATCACGCAACGAGGAGGACGACATGAGGAACATCCCGGTGGACCTGGGCGGGTTCAAGCTGATGGTGTCGGAGGCGCCGGTCGTGAAGACGCGTGAGGACGAGAACGGCAACGTCGTTCCGGTGACGAACTACGAGGACGGTTCGCAGCAGTTCGTGGTCTCGCTCTTCGCGAAGCGCAAGCCTCGGCCGGATGGGGGCCGCGTGGGTAAGGGCGAGGAAATCAAGGTCACGCTGGCGACGGACCCGGGGGACGAGTTCGACGAGGGCATGTACGTGGAGCTGATCGACGCCACTGCTTCGCCCTGGGGGATGAAAGACCAGCAGGGGAACGTGAACTCGGGCCTGTCGTTCAAGGCGGCCGGGATGAAGCCTGCCGGGCTGGGTGGCCTGTCGTCCGCCGCGTAGCTCGGCGCCTGGGCCGGTAGGTGTCCGGCCCCGCGGGTGCCCCCCGGCTCGCGGAAAAACAATCACCTTGGAGTGCTGCCCAGAATTTCGGCTGGCGGCCCGTTTTCGAGTCGGGCCAGCGCGCTCAGTTGTTCTTTGAGAATTCCAGAGTGGGCCGATCCATGCCAAAAAACGCGCCTAATTCGTGGTGGCGCGCCTTGACTCCCGGCGTTTTTCTCCGGGGGTCTTGGGGTTCTACCACGCGGAAACAATGGGAAGGGTGTGATGGGAAATGGCGGGTGGAAACGGTGTGTGCACCTTTGATCCGAACGGACCGGGTCGGTGGTCGCGATGAGTGCCGACGTCAGTGTGATCCACCGGAAGGCGTATCGATCCTGGTGGGATGGCCGCATTGTCGGCCTCTGCGGCGCTGTGTCGCAGGCTGGCGAATGGGAGTACGTCTGGGTTCGCTGGTGGGGCGAGGAGCGTTGCTTGGAGTGCGAACGCATCCACAGGGACAGGGGCGAGTGATGGGTAAGCATGTGTGTAGTGCGAATTTCTGGCTCTCTCCGACTGGTATTGCGACGTGCAATGTGTGCGGCGCGCAGTGGCCAATGTGACCCGGTGAAAAGTTCCGAGACGCAAAGAGAAAGGGCGGTATGGGTGATGAGTTCGAGGCCGATTCAGATGGCGCGGATGGTGCGCCGGTGGGCGTCGCTGTTGGAGCGCGACCGGCAGAGCGCACTGTCCGAACCGGCGAGTGACTGGGCGTGGCAGGCCGGGTTCTGCGAGGGCCTGCGTCACGCCCAGGACGTGATCCGGAAGGGGGCGTGACATGAGCCTGGGTGCACTGATTCAGGACATCGACGCGGCGTTTCAGCGGTTCTCCGAGGACGATCCGGATCCGAAGGTGCGGCAACGGGCGGGAAGGTCGATCGGCCAGACGATCGGGTTGCTGGCACAGCTGAGCTGGGAGACCGAGAACGACACAGAAAGGCGAGGATGACCATGGAGATGCCTGGTGGGAACAAGCGGGCGATGGAGCGTTACGGCCAGTTCGTCTCGGCGCTGGATCTGGTCGCTGAGCAGTTCGACGAGATCGACAAGCTGATCGACCGGGTGGGCAAGGGCACGACCGAGTCCGGCTTCACTGTGCCCTCCCGCGACGAGCTCAAGGGCCTGCGGGCCAAGGCGTTCGGCGAGCTGGAGCAGATGCGGGCGACGGCGAAGAAGTACGAGGCCGAACTGGTCTCCAAACCGTGGAAGGTGTGAACAAGGCATGTCGCATCAACTGGACCGCGTGGTCGACGACACCGACAACGCGCTGCTGCAGCTCCGGCGGGCGACGCGGGGCATCCCGGTCAGCGCCAACGGCTTCCGGCAGCACCACAACAAGGCAGCACGGGCGATCGCCGAACTGATGACAGAGCTGATCGACGCCCGGTCAGCGATCGACAAGTAACCCCGGCAACGACCACGACAACAACACAACGACTCGACATCAACAACAGCGTTTGGCTGGACCGGCTCCATCTGGGTCCGGCCAAACATGGCGGCACCCCGGGGTGGGGCCGGTCCTTCCTCTTGGAAGGGACGGAACAACACCATGAAGACCCCGGATTCGAAGCGCCGCACCGGCCGCGAGATGAAGGCCGCGCTCTGGACCGCCCGGCACCCCGGCTCAGTCCTGACCCCCGCATCGGTGGTCACCGCGGGCACACAGTTGGGATGGACCACCACCGGCATGATCGCCGGTGGCGCTACGGCTGGGCTGTGTGGCTGGTACCGGGCCCATCCGGCGACGTTCGACCACTGGGCTGCGCCGCGGATGCGGGCGTGGCGGCGCCGCTGGTCGGCCTATCTCGGGCCGCGCTGGCACAACGCCCTGCGGGCCTGTGATCTGTATGTGGTGCATCGCAAGTCGGGCGAGGAACAGTTCCCGCGGATCATCAAGACCCGCTCCTACTCGCCCACGGTGGACACGGTGTGGGTGCGCATTCCGCAGGGGATGTCGGCCCGCAAGTTCGAGGCCAACCTCGACGAACTCACCGAAGCGCTCCGCGCCCGCCGTGTGGCGGTGGAAAAGGTCAAGCCCGGCGTCCTCGGGCTGGTGATCGAACGGGACGAGCCGTTCACCGAGACCATCGACGCCCCGGACATGCCCGACGAGCCCGACGCGGTCGATCTCAAGAACGTGTACGTGGGCGAGACCGAGTTCGGCGCGGACTGGCGCCTCCCGGTGCTGGGCCAGCACACCTTCATCGCGGGCGCCACCGGTGCGGGCAAGAACTCGATCCCCATGTCGCAGCTACGGGCGATGGCTCCGTTGATCCGGGACGGGCTGGTGCGGCTGTGGATCTGCGATCCCAAGCAGATGGAGTTCGCCAAGCTCGAAGGGATCGCGCACCGCTACGCCACCGACGAGAACGACTGCTCGGAACTGGTGGATGAGTTCGTCGACGACCTGCAGCGGGTGCAGCGCGAGTTCTCCGAAGCCGGCACGCGCAAGTTGGAGCTCTCGCGGGTCACGCCGCTGAACGTGCTGATCATCGACGAGATCGGCTCCCTACTCGCCTACGGCGACGGCACAGTGGCGCGGAACCTGCGCAAGAAACTCGCGATCGTCACCTCGCAGGGACGGGCTACCGGGCACAGCGTGACCGCGTTGGTGCAGGAACCGACCAAGGACACCGTCCCGGTGCGGGAGCTGTTCACCATCCGCATCTGCCTGCGGGTCACCGCGGCGGCGCAGGTGGACATGGTCCTCGGCGAGAACGCCCGCCTCCGCGGCGCGCTGGCCGATGAGATCCCGAACGCCCAGGAAACCGCGGGCATCGGATACGTCATCCGGCAACGCTCCCGCACCCCCATGCGCGTCCGGGCCGCGTACGTGGCCGATCACGAGATCGACGAGCTGGTCTCGTTCGTCCGCGCCGGATGGGGCACCGGCCAGCACCTGACGGCGGTGGCCTGATGAGCACCCGTCACGACCTGCACGACGACGTGTTGCGCACCTTGCGCGAGGCATTGACGGCTGCGGCGGCGTGGCACGACGCGACCCCCGACCCATCCCGGGCGAGCGGAGGCACCGATGACGAACGGATGGTGCAGCGGATCCGCGTGTGGAACCTGATCTCCGACGCCCAAGACATTGCCGGGCAGGCCCGCCCCTAGCCGGGGCACCTGTCCACTCAGGACTACGACAAGACAAGAGAGAGAGGAACACGCCATGTGGCGTTGGGGATTTTTCGTGTGGCGGGCGTGGCTGGTGGGCAAGTACGCCGTCCCCGCCCTGCTGCTGCTCTGGGTGATCCATACCGCGCAGGGCTTTTCACCACTGTTCTGGAGCGCGGCCGTGGTCTTCGGCTGCGTCGGACTCGGCCTGTGGCTCGGCGTGGCAGAGCTGCGCGACCGCGAGTTCGGCAAGATCGGAAAGGACAAAATCCGATGAGCACACAGCACGACGACGCGCAGGCGGAGCTGTTCGCGGTCGACACCCCCGCCCCGGCCGCACCGAAGCGCCGCGGGAATATTCGGCCGACCCGGCGCCCGGCGCAGATGTTGGCGGTCAAACCGCACGTGGCACGCGAGGTTCTGGCCGAAGTCGCCGAACGCCGGTTCGGGATCGTCGACCAGACCGACCGGGTCGCTCGCATCGACGCCGATTGCGGTGTCACGCAAGCCTCCGAAGAGGACATCGTGCACCACCTGATCACGCAGGACTACGTGGAGCTGTGCCCGATGCGCGACACGTTCACCGGCCACACCGCCCGCTGGTCACGGCCAGTCTCCCCGCTACGGCTGACCAAACGCGGCCGCAACCTGCTCGATCGCTGGTCGGCACTGGCCCCGGTCGGTGATGGCCGATGAGTGTGAAGCAGATCGAGTCCTGGAAGTTCGAGTACGGCCAGGAGATCAACCGGCTGCTGGACGAGCGCAGCGACCTGTTCCGCGCCTACTACGCCGCCGAAGATCGGGCGGCCGCGCGGAGGGTGTGCGCCGATCTGGCCGAGTGGTACCGGCGGTTCGCCTCCCTGCTGGACCTGGAAGGCGAGGCGGCCCGCCGCACGGCACAGCAGTTCGACGACGGCACCGACCTACCGAGGAGAGATCGATGATTGTAGGACTGCACCCCGCGTGGCCGTTCGAGCACGGAGATCAGCTCGACGGCGTGATCAACGAATATCCGGATCTGTTGCACGCCTACTACTTCGGGCGCAGCGACGATTTCACACACCGCAGGGCATGCATCGACATGGCGGAGTGGAACCGTCGTACGGCGGCCGTACTGGAAGCCGAGGCCGAACACAAACGCCGCGCGGTCCAGATGTGGGAGGACCGAGCCACCGATCCGAACTGGCGGAGCACGTGAGCCCGCCAGGCCCCAAAGCCGCGGGACATCCGCGGCTGGTGAACACCGTCCGGATCGCAGTGGCTAGCGTCCTCGGCGGCATTGGTGCGGCGGCCGGGTTCACCCATACCCATGAGTGGGCCGTCCATCATGGGCAAACCGGGTGGCTGGCGTGGGCAACCGCGGTGGTCATCGAGGGCATGGCCGTCGTCGCCGGGTTCGAGATCCAGCGCGATCACGCCCGTGGGCAAACCCGCAAGGTCACGTTCCCGATGGCGGTGCTGGTGGCCGCCTTCGGCATCCAGATGGCCGCCCAGGTCGCCCTGGCCGAACCGAGCGTGGCCGGGTGGATCGTGGCCGCCATGCCCGCCCTCGGGTTCCTCGTGGTGGTCAAACTGCTCATGCGGACAACACCCACCCCGGAACCGGAGGCACCGGCACCGGCAGCACAGCCCGAACCGGAACCGGCAGAACAGGCCGATCCCGAACCGGAGTCCGCGGAACCGGCAGAAGCCGATCCTGAACCGGTGCGTGGTGCTTATCCTGCGCCTGCATCGGAACCACAGCGGCCGTCATCGATTCCGCGGGTAAAGCTGCCGCCCGAGCTGGCAAGCCGTCTCGACGGACTGGTCGACACCGCCCGTTCTGAGGGCCGCGAGCTCACCGCCGACGAGATCCAAACCCAGATGCGCCTGCCGAGGGACATGGCCGCGCGCATCGCCGACCAACTCACTACCCGCAACGGACATCCAGTCCTGAGCTGACCAACACCGCACGCACGGGGCGGGGCATGGCCACACGTTGGCTGTGACCCCGCCCTTTTCGCGTGCACGACCGAAAAGGGGGCCTCTGCTCGATGGAGACACTGGACGACCGGCTGGCGCACCGGCTGCGCTCGACCGGCTATGGGCAGTGGCGGGCCAAGGTGCGCGCGGTCAACGGCTGCGCCCAACCGGTCCGCCTCTACGGAGCACACCAGCTCCAAGACACCCGCACCGGACACGTGCTGCACGATCACGCCGGGCACATCTTCGCCCCCTGCGGGAACCGGCGTTCGTCGGTGTGCCCGTCCTGCTCGGACCGCTACGCCGCCGACGCCTTCCACCTCGTCCGCGCCGGACTGTGCGGCGGCACCAAGGGCGTGCCGGAGACTGTCGCCGACCGGGCCCGGGTGTTCGCCACGCTGACGGCCCCGTCGTTCGGCCGGGTGCACCAAGCCCGGAAGACCTCCAGTGGGAAGCGCATCCCGTGCGGCTGCGGCGAGGTCCACCCCGACGCCGACCCCCGCGCCGGAACCGCCATCGACCCCGACGCCTACGACTACGTCGGCGCGGTGCTGTGGCAGGCCAACGCCGGCATCCTGTGGCAGCGCTTCACCATGCGCCTGCGCCGCGAGATCGCCAAACGTGCCGGGATCCCGGTCCGTGACCTGCGTGATCACGCCCGCCTGTCCTACGGCAAGGTCGCCGAATACCAGCGGCGCGGTCTGATCCACTTTCACGCCGTCGTCCGCATTGACGGCCCCGAGGGTGCCACGGATCCGCCTCCGGCGTGGGCGACCCCGGACCTGTTGGAAGACGCTCTGTTGGCCGCGGTCGCGGCGGTGTCGGTGCGCATCGCCCGTCCGGATGGGGCGCCGCTGGTGCTCGAATGGGGCGATCAGGTCGACGTGCGCCACATCGAAACCGGCGACACCGGCGACACCAACCGTGGTCGTGTCACCGATGAGGGCATCGCCGGATACATCGCCAAGTACGCCACCAAGGGCACCGGCACGAGTGAGGCCGCCGACCGGCCCATCCGCTCGCAACGCGATATCGACCATCTACGGATCTCCGAGCATCACCGGCGGATGGTGCAAACCTGCTGGGACCTCGGCGAACTGGCCGAATACGCGGAACTGAACCTGCGCCGCTGGGCACACATGCTCGGCTTCCGCGGCCACTTCCTCACCAAATCCCAGCGCTACTCGACCACCTTCCGGATCATCCGCGGCGACCGGCGCGCCTACCGCCACGCCCAAACCCTCGAACGCCTCGGCCTCACCGAGCAGGCCGACACCGTCGCCGTGGTCAACGACTGGCGCTTCGACGGCACCGGCTACCGCGACGACGCCGAACGCGAACTCGCCGCCGGCATCGCCGAACGCATCCGCCACGACCGCAAAACCAAGTACAGCGAGGAGTACCACCGTGAACAACAAGCTGCTCAGCATCGATGACGTCGCCGACTACCTCGGCATCCCAAAAAACACCCTCTACCAATGGCGCAGCAAGGGTTACGGCCCCACAGGACGCCGCGTCGGCAAATACGTCCGCTACCGCGCCGACGACGTCGACGCATGGTTCGACAACCAGGAGGCGATCTGATGGCACGCGTGTGGCTCTACGACCGAACTCGGGAGAAGGCGTATCGCGACGCCGTAGCGCGCGCCAAAACGGCGGGCCGGGTGCCTCCTGGGCGCTGGCAGGTGCGCTACTACGACCGGCGAGGCAAACTCCGGGCGGAGACGCTGACGACCAAGAGCAGGGCTCAGGATCGCCGGTCGGACCTCGAAGTGTCGTTGCAGGCTGGCACCTACGTCGATCCGGCAGTGGCAAAGGTTCGGTTCGCCGAGATGGCTGAGAAATGGCTGGAATCCCGCCACGACGTACAGCCCTCGACGTGGTGGAAGTACCGCGAGCTGCTCGACACTCACGTCCTTCCGCAGTGGGGTGATCTTGCCCTGGCCGACATCGACGGCGAGGACATCGGGCTGTGGGTCGGCAAGCTGATCAAGGCGCGGGACGAAGGCGGTTCGGGGCTTGGTCCGGCACAGGCCCGTCTGGCTTTCCGGGTTCTGTCGATGGTGCTCGGCTGGTGCGTGCCTCGCCGGCTTCGAGTCAATCCGGCGCAGGGTGTGAAGCTCCCGGTGCTGCCGGAGGCCGAGCACATCTACCTGACGTATGACCAGGTGGAAGCCTTGGCCGATGCGGCTAGCGAGCTGCGGACGAAGTACAACCAGGCCTCGGCGTGCTCGTCGATCAACCGGCCGCTGATTCTGCTACTGGCCTACACCGGCATGCGCTGGGGCGAGGCTGCCGCACTGCGCGTGCGGAACGTGGACCTGGTGAATCGGCGAGTGCGTGTCGCGGCGACCCTCTACGAGGTCAACGGCAAGCACGCGGAGGGCATGCCGAAGGGCGGCAAACGTAGGACCGTGCCCATCCCGGCGTCGGTAGCCGACGAGCTTCGCCCGCTGGTTGAACATCGGGACCCGGACTCACGCGTGTTCACGACGACACGGGGCAACGCTCTGAGGAAGAACAACTGGCGCACACGGGAGTTCCTCCCTGCTGTAGCTGCGGCGAAGATCGACGTGGAGGGTTTGACTCCACACAAGCTGCGGCACACCGCGGCGTCGCTGGCCATCGCCGCGGGGGCAGACGTGAAGGTCGTACAGCAGATGTTGGGGCACGCGGATGCCTCGATGACGCTCAACGTGTACGGGCACCTGTTCCCTGATCGTCTCGACGAGGTCGCCGACATCCTCGACAAGCGACGGGCCGAAGTCGTTGCCGAACGGCAGTCCGCCGCTTGAGGCGACGATCCCGATGTGCACTGCATGTGCAACGCACCCGGATCTGCATCGCGCAAAGAAAGACCCCCAGGCCTGTGACCTGGGGGTTTCTGCGCGCCTGTAGGGATTCGAACCCCAAACCTTCTGATCCGTAGTCAGATGCTCTATCCGTTGAGCTACAGGCGCATCGTTTTCAATTGTACCCGACGGCTTGCCGGGTCCGACGCTCGGGGTGTTCCGAGTGTCAGCGGAGGCTGCGGGATTTGAACCCGCGAGGGAGGGTTACTCCCAACCGCATTAGCAGTGCGGCGCCATAGACCGGACTAGGCGAAGCCTCCCGGGTCGGTCGCGACCACTGCCGTCATAGTTTACGCATGCCCCATGCCAGACTTCCAGCCACCCCCCTTTCGCGTGCACGACCGCACCGCGATGTCCGTGACCTGCGTGATCGCGATTTGTGTAGATCGGCTCGCGCAGACCCACAGGTGGGTGCGGGGTCGGCCCCTCGGTCTCACCGCGCCCGTCGCGGCCCGCCTCACCGCGGCCACCGAGCAGCAGCGACCACGGCGAGACCTCACCTCCACGGACGGCAACGGCGCTACAGGACACGCGCGAGGACGCAGTCGTGCGGCAGCGCGGACGATGACCGAACGCAGGACTAAGCGCAGAACACGCGGGTCTAAGCGCAGAACACGCGGGTCTGAGTGCAGGACACGCGGGTCTGGGTGCAGGACACGCGCTCCCGAACGCAGGACACGCGGGTCAGGAGCGTTCGGCGTACTCCACAAAGGCCGTCAGCGCGTCCGGGTTGGCCAGCGCGTCACGGGACACGGCACGATCCGGATCGGCACCGGAGAGGATCTTCTTCACCGGCACCTCGCACTTCTTCCCGTTCAGCGTCCGGGGAACCGCGTCGACCACCACGAACCGGTCCGGCACGTGCCTCGGCGACAACGCCGCGCGCAGCTGTTTCCGCAGGTCCGGCTCCAGGTCCTCCAGGGTCACACCCTCCGCGAGCACGAGGAAGCACACCAGCTCGCCCTCCTCGCCCGCCGCTGACGTGTCGATCACCAGCGAGTCCACCACCGCCTCGTAACTCTCGACGACGCGGTAGAACTCGGCGGTGCCCATCCGCACGCCGCCGCGGTTGAGCGTCGAATCGCTGCGGCCGTAGATGATCGCCGAACCGCGCCGGGTGATCTTGATCCAGTCCCCGTGCCGCCACACACCGGGGAAGTCCTCGAAGTACGCCTCGCGCAGCCTGCTGCCGTCCGGGTCGTTCCAGAACATCACCGGCATCGACGGCATCGGCTTGGTGACCACCAGCTCGCCCACCTCGTCGACGACCGCGCGCCCGCTGTCGTCGTAGGCGTGCACCGCCGCGCCCAGGCTCCGGCACGACAGTTCACCCAGCCACACCGGCACGTCCGGAGCCGAACCGACGAACGCCGTGCACAGGTCCGTACCGCCGGAAACCGAACAGATCTGCACCTGTGGCCCGATGGCGTCGGCGATCCACCGGAAGCCCTCCTCCGACAACGGAGCCCCCGTCGATCCGATCGCCCGGAGCGACGACAGGTCCAGGTCCTCGGCCGGCTTCAGGTGCGCCTTCAAGCAACTCTGCACGAACGGCGCCGACGTGCCGAACACCGTCACGCGGTGCCTGGCGGCCAGCCGCCACAGCGCACCCAGATCGGGGTGTCCGGGGCTGCCGTCGTACAGCACCACCGTCGAACCGACGAGCAGCCCGGAGATCAGGAAATTCCACATCATCCAGCCGGTCGTGGTGAACCAGAAGAACCGCTCACCCGGCCCGAGATCCTGCTGCAGCGCGAGGGCCTTCAGGTGTTCGACCGTGATGCCGCCATGCCCTTGCACGATGCCCTTGGGCAGACCGGTCGTGCCCGACGAGTACAGGATCCACAGCGGGTGGTCGAACTCGACGGCGTCGAACGCGAGCTCGGCACCGGCATGCGCCGCGAGCAGGTCGTCCCAGCCGCGGGCGCCGGACATGGTGCCGCCGCCCTCGTAGTCGATCAGCACCGTCGAGCCGAGGTCCGGCAACTGCCCGACAAGTTCGTCGACAGTGGGGCGGATGTCGAAGGCGCGCCCGTTGTAGCGGTAGCCGTTGACCGCGATCAGCACCTTCGGCTCGATCTGCGTGAACCGGTCAGCCACCGCGCGCACTCCGAAGTCCGGCGAACACGACGACCAGATCGCGCCGAGACTCGCCGTGGCCAGGAACGCCACGAGGGTCTCCGGGCAGTTCGGCGCCAGTGCCACCACGCGGTCACCCTTGCCGACGCCCAGTTCCCGCAAGCCGGCGCGCGCCGCCGCCACCTGGCCGCGCAGCTCGCCGTACGTCAGCTCCCGCTCGAGGTCGTCCTCCCGCGTGAAGATCACCGCGATCTCGTTGTCGGCCTTCGCCGCGCCCGCGACCCCACCGGTCAGGGCGTGCTCGGCGTAGTTCAGCGTGCCGTCCGCGAACCACGTCGTGCCCGGCATTTCCGGTTCCGCCAGCACCCGGCCCGGTTCGTCGTGCCAGATCACACCCAGATACTCGGCGACGGCCGACCAGAAATCGCCGAGGGACGTCGTCGAGAACTCGTGCAGCTGCGCATAGTTCTTCGTGGTCACGCCGCGCTCGTCGGCCAGCCACCGGCGGAAATCCGCCACTCGCGTCCGCTCGACCTGCTCCGGCGTCGGCGTCCACAGAACCTCGGGGATGCCGCTGCCGGCAGACGTGCTGCCTCCTGATGTGCGGGTGCCTTCCGGTGCGCCCGTGCTCGTGGCGTCGCTGCCCTGCGTGCTCATGCCCGCGACCTTAGGTCAGATCGTCGACCATTTCCTCGGCCATGCCCCGCAATCTCGCCGCATCGGCAGGCGTCACGGTCACCCAGTCACCGAGTTTGCGCAGCGCGTAGCGGCCGTGCTCGGTATCGACCCAGTTCACGGTGCCCGGCGTGCGTCCCCGTGTGCGCGAGGTCGCACCGACGTACCCGCCCGCGCGCCTGCCCTCGATCGCGCGCAGGAACATCGACGCCTGCGACGACCGCACCCCGGCCTCGGCCAGCGCGTCCAGGAATCCGCTCGCGCCCTCGTGGTCACCCGCGCGGCACGCCCGCCGGTAATCCGCGTAGCCGACGTTCGCCGGCGCTCCCGAACCTGCTTCGACCTCCGGCAACGCCCCGAACATCGTCGGAATCAACTCGGCCGGCCGCACCGGCCCGACGAGTACCTCCTGCCCCGACGTGCGCGCCGCCACGGCGCCGCGCTCACGGATGACGCCGTAGGAGCGGAAAGAGGTGTCGGCTCCCGATGCGTTCAGGTCCACCGACACGTCCGGAGCGGCCAGCGTGCGCAGCAGGTCCGCGAGGTCACGGTCCGGCGAGCGCACCGTGCCCAGTCCGCGGTCGGCGAGCGACTCGTCGGCCAGTGCGATCAGTTCCGCGCGGTACGACTCCGTGGCCCCGGCCCGCGGCACACCGAGCACGGTCGGCATGTCACCGAGCTCGAGCGTCCGCCACAGCAGGTAGAACTCGCCCGGGTGGAGCGTGATCCATCCGGAAGCCTCGTCACGCACCCGTTGTCACTCGTCCCCGCGCCAGTTGCGTTCACCGATGACCGGCGGCACGACCTGACCCACCGGCATGCCCCAGACGTCGTCCTCCTCCTGCAGGTAGGACGGCGAGTTGTGCTCGGCCTCCTCGTCCTGGTTGGGCCGTGTGCCCGCACCGCCCATCATGCCCATCGGCGCGCCGCCGGCACTGCGCGCGGCACCGGCGGCCGACGCGGCCTGCCCGCCGCCGGCACCCGTCGGCGCACCCGCCGCACCGGCACCGGTCTGCATCCCGGATGCGGGCGCGCCACCGGTGGCTCCCGCCATCATTCCCGACGCCGCGCCCGCGGCCAGCGGCGCCGCGACGACACCGGGCGTGAATCCACTGCCACCACCGGACGGCTGCGGCCCGACCTGATGCGACGGATCGGTGCCAGGGTCCTCCGGCGACGGCGCGGGCTCGCCCGGCTCGCGCGGATCGTCCTTGATGATGTCCTCGCCCGGCATGACGAACTGCGGCACACCGCGGAACACGTTGCCCGATTCGAGCTGGTAGGTCCGCATCACCTGGGCTGCCTGGCGGTGCAGTTCCTCGCGCTGCTCGGTGGTGGAGATCGGGTCGAGCGGCAGCTCGGCCGCGTCGGCGAACCCACCACCCCCGCCACCGGAGCCCGCACCGGCGGACCCCGCGGAACCGCCGAGCCCACCGGAACCGCCGAACCCGCCGGAACCGGAGGGCCCGCCACCCAGCGCCCATCCGCCGTCGCCGGGACGCCGCCCCGCGGTACCTCCCGTACCGCCGGAATCGCCGTCACCCAGCACGTCGATCTCCCCGGGCAGCCCGGCACGCCGGCCGGTGTCCGCATCCGGGCCGCCGAGGGCCACGACGTCGTCCCCGTCGTCGTAGGGCGCGAACTCGTGCGGCGCGATCGGCTCGGCCGGCAGCATCGGCGGCCGCCACGGCCACGGATACGACAACAGCGGAGGCTCCGGCATGTTGTTCTTCGCCCACTGCGCCAGGTGCGCCTGCGCCTGGATCGCCGTGCCGACGCCGTGACTGTCCCGCGCGGTCTGATCGGTCCACGTCGACAGCTGTTCGACGCGCTGGCGGGCCTGGTCGACGCCGCCGCCCTGCCAGCCTTCCGCGGCATCGCGCAACGCGGTGCGGAGGCTGTCGCCGATGTCCTGCAGTTCGGCGCCGAGCTTGGCCCACTTGTTCGCCACCTGCTCGGCCGTTTCCGCGTCGACCCCCATCGTGGCCATGCGGTGCAGTTCCCGGTGCGGCAGGGCCTGCCAGTCGAACTCCGATTCCAACGCGTCCTTGCCGGGCGGCGGACCCTCCGGCTCCCGCGGCGGCCACGGCAGCGGCAGGCATTTCGCGATCACTCGAACCTCCCGATGCGCTGCAGGTCTTCGCCGGCCTCCTCGTCGGCCGTGGTGATCATGCCGGCCGCGGCGCGCACGATGCCCTCGAGCTTCTCCAACTGCGCGGCGTAGGCCTTGAGTACGGGCAGCGCGGCGTTGGCGTCGCCCTCCGCGGCTCCCCGGAGCCGTTCGGCAAGCGTTTCGCCGACGAAGTTGTCACCGAACCGCAGCGGCGCGGCGATGTTCTCGCCCGCGTCGGCGATGAGCCGGTGGACGTGCCCCTGCAGCTGCATGAGCGTCGCGAGCAGGTTGTGGGCGGCGCCCTCGTCGAGGCGCAACTCGCCGCTGTCGATCTGCTCGCGGACCTGGTTCAGCTCCTCGGCCACCGGGACGAGCCTGTCCGCCGCACCACCGGCGAAGTCCAACGCAGGCGCGGTCGGCGGCGCGCCGACAGGGCCGGCGCCGTCCCCAAGGCCGACCGGCTGGCCCGCCGCGCCGTCGTCGCGCGCCGTGCTGGGTTCGGTCACGATCACACCCCCGGTCGACTAGATGTCCGTCACTGTAACTGTGACGCACTCGGCTGCCGACCGGTTCGCACGATTTCGCATCCCTCGACCAGCAGGACTCGGGCCGCGTTAAGTTGAGGTGACACCACGCGGCCGACCGCGTGGAACCGGCCTGCGGAGCGATCCCGCAGACCGGACCCGCCCGCACAACCGGATCGAGAGCAGGGAGCCCTCACCGTGTCCAGCGCATCCCAGTCCCCGGCGGACCCGTCCGCGCCGCAGCTCCGCACCAGGCCCGACCTGGAGAGCCTGCCCGCCTACGTCGCGGGACGGACCGTGCCGGGAGCGGTGAAGCTGGCCAGCAACGAGACGCCGCTGGGACCGCTGCCGAGCGTCGCCCGCGCCATCGCCGACGCCGCCGCCGAGGTGAACCGCTACCCGGACATGGTGTCGACGGCCCTGACCGAGCGGCTCTCCCGCGAACTCGACGTGCCCACCGAGCGGATCACCGTCGGATGCGGATCCGTGGCGCTGTGCCAACAGCTCGTGCAGGCGATGTGCGCGCCCGGTGAGGAAGTGGTCTACGCGTGGCGCTCGTTCGAGGCCTATCCGATCGCCACGCAGATCGCCAACGCCGCGGCCGCCCCGGTGCCGCTGGACGAGGGGCACGTCCACGACCTCGACGCCATGCTCGCCGCGATCACCCCCGCCACGCGCCTGGTGTTCGTGTGCAACCCGAACAACCCGACGGGCACGGTCGTCGGAAGGGAGGCGCTCACCCGTTTCCTCGACGCCGTGCCGTCGCACGTGCTGGTGGTCCTCGACGAGGCGTACCGCGAGTTCGTGACCGACGACGACGTGCCCGACGGCGTCGAACTGGCCCGCCACTACCCGAACGTGCTCGTGCTGCGGACGTTCTCCAAGGCATACGGGCTCGCGGGCCTGCGCGTCGGATACGGCGTCGGCCCCGCCGAGGTGATCACGGCACTGCGCAAGGTCTACGTGCCGTTCAGCACCAACGCACTGGCCCAGCGCGCGGCGATCGCCTCGCTCGACGCGGCCGGCGAACTGATGGAGCGCTGCCGGGCGATCATCGCGGAGCGGACGCGGGTCGTGGCCGCCTTGCGGGACACCGGGTTCGAGGTGCCGGAGACGCAGGCCAACTTCCTGTGGCTGCCGCTGCGCGAACGCACCGGGGAGTTCACCGAGCACGCCCTGGAACACAAGGTCGTCGTGCGCGGCTACGCCCCGGACGGCGTGCGCGTGACCATCGGCCAGCCCGAGGAGAACGACATGCTGCTGGCCGCCGCCCGCGCGTTCCCGCTCGGCTAGCGGGACGCGGAACCTGCGGCTGGCGACACGGCGGACAGCAGGGACAGCAGCGTGCGGTTGGCGCCGACGTCGATGCCGTGCCGATCGCCGAGACGGACGACGGTGCCCGTCAGCCCGTCGTGTTCGAGTGGCCTGCCGGCGTCGCGGTCCTGCAGCATCGACGTGGTGCTGCCGGGCGCAAGCGTTTGCAACCAGGTGAGGACGTCCCGGGCGTCGGCGTCGGTCAGGCGGGCACCCTCGGCGTTCGCGACGGCCACCGCCTCGGTCAGCACCCGCATCGCCAGCTCCGCGACCTGCTGCTCCGCGAGCACCTCGACCCGCCGCCCCGTCAAGGCGGTGATCGGGTTCGCCGAGACGTTGGTGAGCATCTTCCGCCACGCCGCCGTGGCGAAGTCCGCCGACCGTTCGACAACCAGGCCCGCGCCGGCCAGCAGATCGGCCACCGGCGCCGCCTCGTCGGTTCCGGGGACGACGAGATCGCAGTCGCTGCGGCGCGTGCGCACGACACCCGGCGCGACCCGTTCGGCGTTGACGTAGACCAGCGCGGGCACGACAACCCCCACCGAACCAACCCCCACCGAACCGGCCCCGCGGTGACTCCCGCCGGCTCCGCCGATGAGCGGGCCGACCCGTTCGGCCTGGTCGACGCCGTTCTGCGCCACGAGGACGTCGCCGCCGGTCGAGGTGAGCGCCGCGAGCCAGCCCGCGGCACCGCCGGTGTCGTGGATCTTCGTGGCGAGGATCGTCAGTGCCACCGGACCGACGTCGGCGGGCTCGGCCGCCCAGCGCACGGGATACGTCGCCGTGCCGCCGGCGCCGACGACCTCGATGCTCGACAGCGGCCTCCTGCCGCACGCCACGACGTCGTGCCCGGCCGCGGCCAACGCCCCGGCGAGGGCCGTCCCGACGGCTCCCATCCCGACGACCGCGACCGTCACGCCGCCGGTCACTCCCGGGTTCACAGCTGCTGCACCACCAGTTGGACGGCCGCTGCCGCGCCGACGACGACGATCACGCCGCGCAGCACGCGGGGCGGCAACTTCCTGCCGATCTTCGCGCCCAGCTGCCCGCCGATGACCGACCCAACGGCCAGCAGCGCCACAACCGGCCAGCTGATCGGCGCGACGAAGGCGTACACCGTGCCCGCGACGATGTTGACGGCCGCGGACAGCACGTTCTTGATGCCGTTGAGCGTCTGCAACGGCAGGGTCATGAGGATGCCCATGACCGCCATCAGCATCACGCCCTGCGCAGCGGTGAAGTACCCGCCGTAGATGCCGATCAGGAAGATCAGCGTCACGAGCCCCACGGCGCCCTTCGCGGACGTCGATCCGCCGTCGGCGTCGTCGACACCCGCACGCTGCCGTCTGCGCGTCACCCACGCCGACACCTTCGGCTGCACCAGCACCAGCACCAGCGCCAGCACGATGAGCACCGGAACGATCGTCTCGAAGGCATCGGGGGGCAGCGACAGCAACAGGATGGTCCCGACCACGGCGCCGAGCACCGATGCAGGCAGGAACGACAGCAGCACACGCCCGTGGCCGCGCAGTTCGTGGCGGTACCCGATCGCGCCGCTGACACTCCCGGGCGCGAGCCCGATCGCGTTCGAGGTCGTCGCGGTGACGGGCGGATAGCCGAGCGCCACGAGCACCGGGAACGTCACCAGCGTCCCGGAGCCGACGACGGTGTTGATCATCCCGGCCCAGACGCCGGCTATCGCGATGAGAACGGCATGCCACCAGATCACCCGGCGACGATAGGCCGCCCCGGTGGGCCGCCGTCCCCCGCGGGCACGCAGGCGTGGCGGGACTCACCGCCTACGACGTTTCCCACTCACGGCCACGGGTAATCCTGCCGCGGGCCGCAGGCGGAGTGAACGCGTCGTGCGGACTGAGTGACGAGGAGGTACAAGTGGGTGACAGACGGTCACGGTCACCGGTCATCATCGAGGCAAGACACCCATGGCCCGAACGAGGCCCGTCCCCACTGAGGTGAAAGTGACAGAGACAGAGTCGACAGGGCGCGCGCAACCGGCCGGCGGCGAGCAGCAGGACGTCCTCGCCGCCGAGAACGACATCGAGGTGCGCCTCGGTGCGAGCCTGACGCACCTGCCCATCGTCCGGTCGATCGCGGCCAACCTCGCCGTCCGCGCCGACTTCGACATCGATGCCATCTCCGACCTGCGGCTAGCCGTCGACGAGGCCTGCTCCACGTTGATCACCAGCGCCGAGAACGGCTCCGCCATGCAATGCCGCTTCACGATCGAATCCGACGAGCTCCGCTTCCACGGCACGGTCCCCTCCTCGGACCGGGAACCGCCCAGCACGGCCTCGTTCGGCTGGAAGGTCCTGACCACGCTCGCCGACTCGGCGACCACGTGGCTCGAACCGGCAGCCGACATCTCGCCCGACGGCGCGGCACCCGGCGACGCGCCCGACGGAACCCACGGCCGGGTGCACGTCGAAGTGACCAAACGAAAGCCGACGCTTACGTGACCGAATCCACCAAACGCGGATCGCGTGGTTCCTCCGAAGACTACGAGCACCTGATCCCGCTGTTCGACGAGCTGGTGACGCTGGAGGAGAACGACCCCCGGCGCGCCGAGCTGCGGGAGGCACTCGTACGCGGGCACCTACCGCTGGCCGAGCACATCGCCCAGCGATTCTCAGGACGCGGCGTGGCCAAGGAAGACCTCGTGCAGGTGGCGCGCGTCGGCCTGATCAACGCGGTCGACCGGTTCGACCCCCGTCGCGGCTCGGACTTCCTGTCGTTCGCCGTGCCGACCGTGATGGGCGAGGTGCGCCGCCACTTCCGCGACACCGGCTGGGTGATCCGGGTGCCGCGCCGGCTCAAAGAGCTGCACCTGTCGATCAACAGCGCGAGCACGCAGCTGTCGCAGCGGCTCGGCAGGGCACCGACGCCGAGCGAGATCGCCGAACATCTGGGCATCTCGCAGGACGCCGTGTTCGAAGGACTCGACGCCGGTAACGCCTACCACTCGATGTCGCTCGACGAGGTGCTCTCCGGCGAGGTCGAGAACCTCGCACTCGGCGACACCCTGGGCGAGGAGGACGCCGCGCTGACCGGCGTCGAGAACCACGAGACCCTGCAGCCCCTCGTGAGGCAGCTTCCCGAACGGGAACGCAAGATCCTCGCCCTGCGCTTCGTCCACAACCTCACGCAGACCCAGATCGCCGAGCAGGTCGGCATTTCGCAGATGCACGTCTCCCGCCTGCTGGCCCGCACCCTCGCCAAACTCCGGCAGGGCCTCGCCGACGAGACCTGACCGCGCATCCGCAGGCCCGGCTGCCGTGATCGGCCCCGACCACCCGCCTGCCACCGGTCCACCGCCCGTTCTAGCGCCGCTCTCGTCGCTCGCTTTCGCGCCGCTCACTTTCCCGCCGCCCGCCTCTGCGCCTTACCATCGGCCCGTGCCCCGACCCCGGCTCCCGCAGCGGCTGCGCCCCGTACTGCGCACCAGCCTCGGCCTCGCCGCGCTCGGCTTCTGCTCGAGCTTCTTCGGCGCGGGCGTGGTGTTCCTCGTCCTGCTGCTCCAGGGAGTTCCCGAGGGCGCGCAGGGCACCGAGTGGATCATCGCGGTCGTCGCGGCCGGGTACGTACTGCTCTCGGTGCTGGTCGGCACGACGTGGGCGGTGTTCCTGCAGCGGCGCACCGTGGTGTGGTTCGTCCTCGGCAACACACCCACCCGTGACGAGGCGCGCCGTGCGCTGCGACTGCCGCTTCACCTGGCCAAGGTCAGCGGAACGCTGTGGCTGGGCGGGATCGTGGTGCTGGGCACGCTGACCGCGGTGTTCGGCACGTGGTTCGACGCGATGGGTGTCGCGTTGGCGATCGGGCTGGGCGGGATCGCGACCGTCGGGCTCAACTACCTGGCGACCGAGTGGGTGGCCAGGCCGCTGCTGGCGACGGCGCTGCGCTCGGTGCCGCCCGGCGAGTCGCTCGCGACGACGGTGCTCGCACGGCTCGTCGTGACGTGGCTGCTCGCGAGCGGCGCGCCCATGATCGGGGTGCTGATCCTGGTGCTGCCACCGGACCTCGGCGGTGATCCCCAGTACAGCCTCATCACGCTGTCCATTCTCGGGCTGCTGCTCGGGGCGGCCGCGACGTTCCTGCTGGCGCGTTCGGTCGCGTCGCCGCTGCACCGGCTGCGCGACGCGCTCGGCGAGATCGCCCGCGGCCGCCGCGACGTGGCCGTCGGCGTGGACGACGCGAGCGAGATCGGCATGCTGCAGGCGTCGGTCAACGACCTGACCACGGGCCTGCGCGAACAGGAACGCATGCGCGACCTGTTCGGCAGGCACGTCGGCGACGAGGTGGCGCGGCACGCCCTCGAACACGGCGTGTCCATGTCCGGCGACGTGCGCGTGGTGACGGCCCTGTTCGTCGACGTGGTCGACTCGACCAGCCTCGCCGCGGAACTCGCGCCCGACGAGGTGGCACGCAAGCTGAACGGCCTGTTCGCCGCGGTCGTCGAAGCGGTCAGCACCCACGGCGGCCTGGTCAACAAGTTCCAGGGTGACGCGGCGATGTGCGTCTTCGGCGCGCCCACCCGCCACGCCGACCCGGCGACGTCGGCACTGCGCACGGCACGGGCGATCCGCGACGCCGTCACCGCGTCCGGCGAACTCGACCTGGGCATCGGCGTCGCGACCGGCCCCGCGTTCGCGGGCCAACTCGGCACCGCGACCCGGTTCGAATACACCGTGATCGGCGACGCCGTGAACGAGGCGGCCCGGCTCACCGAGCACGCCAAGCACGCAGACGGGCGCATCCTCGCCAGCCGGGCGGCGCTCGACGCCGCGTGCGACGCCGAACGCGGCCTGTGGCACACGTACGAGACGTACCAACTGCGCGGCCGCAGCGAACCGACGGAGACCTGGTCGACCCCGCCCGGTGAGGCAGCGTCACCGGCCGCTCCGCGCTCCCTGTCGGAGACCGAACCGCGCCCGGCCGCGGGAGCGGAGCCACACGTGGCGCCTGCCGACCACGGCCGGACGTAGTGACCGGGGACGTCAGTTGCTCGACGTCGCCGCGAAGAGTCGCCGGTAAGCCTGCGGGGTCTGACCTGTGCAGCGCTGGAAGTGCGGCGCAGGTTGGTACCTGTTCCCAAACCGCCCTCGCACGTGGCTCCTGCGCCGTGGTCGGTGCGGATCAGGTGCAGACACAGATCGATGCCCGCCGCCACCCCGGCCGAGGTCAGGACAGCGCCCTGATCGGCGTACAGCACAGGCCTTCACTCCCGACGGCGCCGGCCGGGCGGCGTCCTGGTCGACAGGCCCGCCGTCCGGAAGGCTGGCGGTATGCCGAAGACGGACCACTACGACGACCCCGACGCGCCCGCACCGAACAGGATCGTCCCCGCCGTCACGGCCGTCGTGCGCAACGCGGCGGGCGAGCTGCTGCTGATCGAGCGCACCGACAACGGGCTGTGGGCCCTTCCCGGTGGCGCGCAGGACCTCGGCGAGTCCGTGCCCGACGCCGTCCGCCGCGAGGTCGCGGAGGAAACGGGCATCACCGTCGACGTGACCGCGATCAGCGGCATCTACTCGGACCCGAAGCACGTTATCGCCTACGACGACGGCGAGGTGCGCCAGGAGTTCTCGCTGTGCTTCCACGCTCGGCCGACCGGAGGAAGCCTGCGAGCGAGTGCGGAATCGCGCCGCGTTCACTGGGTGTCCCCTGACGAGATCGACAGGCTCCCCATGGACCGCGCGATGCGCCTGCGCGTCGACCACGGCATCAACGAGCCGACGAACGTCCACCTCGGGTAAGTCAGCGGCGTTCAGCCGATGTCAGCGGCGTGCAGCCCGTGCCACTGGCGTTCAGCCCGATGTCACTGCGCCGGAGCCGGAGTCGGAGTCGGAGCGCGCGGTCACCGCGCGGGAGTTGTCGGCGTGACCGCACGGGTGTGCAGCACGACGTCGAAGAACTCGGACAGTGGTCCACCGGACATGCTGGCCGGCCGTGTGGGGTCGTACCGTGGTCCGATCAACCGCAGCTTCGCCGGAGCGTCGGCGAGGTGCTCGGTGGCGACCCCGCCGGCTCGGAGGTCGAGCAGATAGCGCTCGAGACCCGCGTCCCCGAGGACGGCGTCGGTGAAATCGCTCGGAGGCGCGGGCACGCGCACCGGCTCCCCGTCCAGGTCGACCGTCCCGTGGTGGAACGTCAGGCCCGCCGACAGGTACTCGGCGCCGAGTTGCTCCCGCAGGTAACTGCCGGCGTTCCGGTCGGCGTCCCCGCCCTCGCCCGGCGTCCAGGCCACGCTGCGGGCGTGCCCGACCGCGCTGTGACTCCCGCTCCAGTAGAGGATCCGGTGGCCGGTCTCATCGCGCCAACGGAGGATGGTCGCAGCGAAGTCCTGTTCGTGGACGCTCATGTCGACCGCATCGACGCCGACCAGGCCGACGAGGCGCACGGGATCGTCGGGACGGTGCCCGTTGTGGGCGCGCATCCAGTGCAGCACCTCGAGGAACTCCGACGTTCGCCACCACGAGTGGTCGTTGCTCAGCAGGGACGCGACGTCACCGCGGCCGGTCCGTAACCACGAGTCGACCGCCGCAGCGGTCCGCGCATCGGCTTCGATCGCGAGCGAGCGGAACCCGAGCCGCTCGACGAGCAGCCGCAGTACGCGGTGGGTCATTCGACCGAACTCGCGGGCACCGTGGGCGCCCCGCGCGAGGCCGACCACCGAGGCGTCACCGACCACCTCGCGCAGCGGCTCGAGGTCGGTGAGGGGCGCGGCGGGGTCCGTGGTGTCCAGCGGGTGCGCCGCGCCGGTGATCCGTTCGGTCGGCCGGCTCATGTCGCGATCGTTCGCGTCGGTGGTCATGACCCGACAGTGCTACCTCGACCACGATCGAGGTCAAGATCGATCGCCCCGCGCCGCTCGGCTCTACGTCGACGCCGGGTTCATTCCACCGGTTCGACCGCCAGGTCCGGCCAGCACAGCGCCGTGGCACCCCAGGTGAGGCCCGCGCCGAAGGCTGCGAGCAGCACTCGGTCACCTGTTTGGAGGCTGCCGTCGCGGACACCGTCGGCGAGCGCGAGCGGGATCGAGGCGGCGCTGGTGTTGCCGGTGTGGCCGATGTTCACGACGAGACTGTCGGCGGGCAGGCCCAGCTGCTTGGCCACGGTGTTCAGGATGCGGATGTTGGCTTGGTGGCCGACGAACCGGTCGACGTCGCCGACCGTCCAGCCGAGCTCGGCGAGTACGGCGCGCGACGACTCGGCCATCCGCGCCGTGGCGTGCCGGAACACGGCGGGCCCCTCCATCCGCAGGTACGCGTCACCGGGCTGCTGTGGCGTCCGCTGCCGCGAACCGCCGGCGGGGACGACGAGCAGATCCGTGCCCGAACCGTCACTGTGCAGGTCGAACGGGCCGAGCGCGCCGACGTCGTCCGGTTCGCCCGCGCGCAGCACGACCGCACCCGCGCCGTCTCCGAAGATGGGCACGGTGCCGCGGTCGGAGGGGTCGACGAGCGTCGTGAAGGCGTCCGACCCGACGACGAGAACATCCCTGGCGACCCGCCCGGCGATGAGACCTGCCGCCGTCGCGAGTGCGTAGAGGAAACCGCTGCACACCGCACCGACGTCGAACGCCGCCACGTCACGCTGGCCCAGCCGGGTCGCGACCTGCGGCGCACTGGCCGGGCAGGGCTGATCGGGGGTGGCGGTGGCGAGCACGACAGCGTCCACGTGCTCCGTTCCCGCCGACCGCAGTGCGCGCGCACCCGCCTCGACCGCCATGTCCACTGTGGACATGCCGTCGTCGACGACGCGGCGCTCCGCGATACCCGTGCGCGAACGGATCCACTCGTCGGTGGTGTCGAGCCGGTTCGTCAGCTCGACGTTGTCGACCACGCGCGGTGGCAACCAGCCGCCGAGGCCGGCCAGTACCGCCGTTGATCGTGTGGCCACTTGCGGTCCCCCAATGAAGGCGCCCATAGATCCCTTACCGGGACGTCGCGAAACGCCCCCGAGGAACCTATGTATGGCCTACTTTTCGGTAGAGGCACCGGTTGTGACCCATGTCTCCGTTCTGTTCGGAAGGCCCGCCGAAAGGATGCCCCGAACGGACCCGTCACCCCGACCTTCCGGAACCGGGCACGCCGCGGCCGACCAGCGGAAAGGCGTCAGCCGTCGTCGGCAGGGCTGCGCGGCGGCCGCGTGGCCTGCTCCCCCGGTGGGAGGCCGAACAGCGAGATCGCGCCGATCATGCCCGCGTACAGGCTCTCGGCCGGACACCGCGCCACGTTGCCGATCTTCGTCCACGCCGGGTCGTCCCCCTCGGGCGCGCCGGGCGGCGGTGCCGGCGTCGGCTCCGACACCGGCGCCGTCTCGGCCACGGCGACGTCACCCGTCAACGGCAGGTCCCGGGACGAACCGCCCACCGACAGGGTGTAGTCCCCCTCGCCGCGCACCCACCGGTCGGCGTCGGCATCCCAGTGGGCCAGCGACCGCTCGTCCAGCGCGAACCGCACCCGCGCGCTCTCGCCCGGCTCCAACTCCACGCGCTGGAACCCTTCGAGCCGCTTCGGCGGCTCCCCGGCCGACTCGGGATGCGTGACGTACAGCTGGGCGACCTCCGACCCCGCACGCGAACCGGTGTTGGTCACCCGCGCGGTCACGGTCGTGTCCGGCCCGCCGTCGCCGCGTACCTCCAGGCCCGAGTACTCGAACGTCGTGTACGAGAGACCGTGACCGAATGGGAACAGCGGTTCGATGTCCTCACGGTCGTACCACCGGTAGCCGACGGCGAGCCCCTCGTCGTAGGCGCCACCGGGGAAACGATCCGGGGACGCGGCGGGCAGATCGGCCTGCGAAACCGGGAACGTCGCGGGCAGCCTGCCACCGGGATCCGCATCGCCGTACAGCACCGAGGCGAGCGCGTCGCCGTACTCCTGCCCCGGGTACCACGCGGCCACGACACCGGCCACCTCGTCGAGCCACGGCATCTCGACCGGACCCGCGGTGTTGAGCACGACGACGGTGTTCTCGTTCGCGGCCGCCGCCTTGGCGATCATCTCGTTGTCCTTTTCGGACAATCGGATGTCCTTGTTGTCCTTCGATTCGGTAGACCATTGCCGCGCGACGACCACGGCGACATCCGCCGCTCCCGCGGCCTCGCCCGCCTGCGAACCGTCGTCGAAGCTCACCTCGGCGCCGGCTTCCCGCGCCCGCTCGGCGATTCCCTCGAACGGCGTGACGATCTCCGGCGCGATCACGTGCGGACTGCCGCCGCCGGAACCGATGACACGTTCGCCCGCCGCTTCGCCGATCACGGCGATCGACCCGGTTTCGCCACCCAACGGCAACATCCCGTCGCCGTTCTTCAGCAACGTCATACCCTTCTCGGCGACCTCACGCGCCACGGCTGCATGCTCCGGGCCGGTCACGGCGTCGTCCGGCGACCCGTTGCCGTCCCGCTCGAACAGCCCGAACCGGAACATCGGCCGCAGGATTCGCGACACCATGTCGTCCAGCCTCGCGGTGGTGACGGCGCCGCTGTTGATGCCGTGACGCAGCCGAGGTCCGTAGTGGCAACCGCCGGGCATCTGCAGGTCCATACCCGCGTTGGCCGCGGCATGGCTGGCCTGCGTGGCGAACCAGTCAGATGTCACGAAGCCGTCGAATCCGAACTGTCCTTTGAGGACCTGGCTCAGCAGGTACGTGTTGTTGCAGGCGTGCACCCCGTTCAGCCGGTTGTAGCCGCACATCACCGACGCCGTACCCGCATCGACGACGTCCCGCACCGGCGAGAGGTACACCTCCTGCAACGTCCGCTCGTCCACAATGGAATCGTTCGCGGGAAGATTGCGCAGCGTCTCCTGGTTGTAAGCGGCGATGTGCTTCGACTGCGCGAGCGCACCCTCCCCTTGGATGCCGCCGACCTGCGCGGCGGCGAGTTCACCGGTCAGATGCGGATCCTCACCGAGCGTTTCGAACGACCGGCCGGCCCTCGGGTCACGCAGCAGATCGATCGTCGGCCCGAGCACCACGTCGGCGCCCTTGCCCCGCGCCTCGCGGGCGATGGTCGCCCCGTAGCGACTCGCGAGTTCGGCGTCCCACGACGCGGCGAGCGCCATCGGCGACGGCAGCTGCGTGACTCCCGTGTGTCCATTGCCCACCCCCGCGGGACCGTCGGACAGCCCGAGCTGCGGAATGCACAGACGCGGATTCTCCGAGATCATGCCGGCGTACGTGGGACCGACGAACTGGAACGGCATGGCCGAGCCGTGCACGAGGTCGAGCTTCTCGTCGAGCCGCATCCGCGACAGCAACTGGTCGATGCGCTGTTCGACCGGCGCGTCCGAACCGACCCAGGGGCACTGGGAATCGGCCTCCGCGGCGGCGTCGGCCGTCTCGGCTGCGTGTGCCGCCGGAACGGTGACGAGCACAGACGCCGCGATCAACGACACGAGAGCGGAGGCCGACCACGCACGCTGACCACGACGCTGGGGACGCAAGATGCCGCCTTCCGTTCGACGCACGAACGCGAAGCAGTTTCACATATGGCGGCGCGTGAAACCAGAGGCGATCATGGCCGTCCGACAGACTTCCCCCGCTCGGACCACCACCGTCACCCAGGGTCAACGCAGACGAGAACGACGGCCGCACGCGGGACGACCACGTGGTCACGCAATCGTCCCGCCACCGCACCACGACACCGCCACACCACGACACCGCCACACCGTCACACCGCCGCCCGACGGCGCCGCCTCAACGCTGTAGCGGCGTCGCCGCTGTCCCAACACTGCAGCACCGACGGCGCTGCCCCAGTGCTGTAGCGCCGACGGCGCGAGGGGCCGCCGCCTCGCCGAAACTCGCGGGGTGGAGCGCACTGGACGCGGGCGTGGTTCCCCGTGCGCGGTGGGCCTGCGGTGGAGGCCATGCGCAGTGGAGCTGCGTGGGACCCGGGGTCCTCGCGACGCGGGGTTCTTGTGAGGCGGGGGTCTTGTACGGCGGAGCCTCGGGAGGCGGGGTTCTTGTGAGGCAGGGGTCCTCGTGGGGCAGGAGTCCTCGTGGGGCGACCTACCAGCCGGCCCCGTACGTGCCGAACTCGTCGACACCGGCCCGGTCGCGCAGCCCGCCGTCATCCGTACCGCCGTTGCCCGTGCCGCCGTCTGTCCGGTCACCCTCGGCTTGGCCGGCAGCTGCCCGGCCGAACCCGTACTCGTACGCGTGGTCGCCGGATCAGCTGCCGTCGTGCGTCAAGGATTCAGCTGCGCCGGAAGGCGACACACCGGCCACACGATCCGCGTCACCGCGCTCAGTCGTGTCGGGGGCCGGGGCCTCATGGTCGGGAGCGGCGGGGGAAGCTTCTCCGCCGTCGGGGTCGCCGGCACCGGGCCGGACCTCGACCTGCTCACGCTCGTCCCGTTCGCCGTCCGCCTGCTCGCGCTGCGCCTCCCGCTCCGGGATTCGCGCGTCCGCCGGGGCACGCAGCGCCGATTCGTGCACCGGCACGCCACCCAGGACCCGGTCGTACAACCCCTCGACACCGCCCGGCTCGGTCAGACCCGGTTTGACTCGGCTGTCGTCGCCCCGACGCTCCCCGGCCCCGTGTCCTTCGGCACTGTGTCCCTCGAACCCGTGCCCCTCGAACCCGCGCCCCTCGAACCCGCGCCCCTCGAACCCGCGCCCCTCGAACCCGCGCCCTTCGAACCCGCGCCCTTCGAACCCGTGCCCTTCGAACCCGTGCCCTTCGACGGCGCCGTCCTCGACACGGCTGTCGGCGCCGTGGTCGACGGTGTGGTTCCGGATGCTGTGGTTCCGGACGCTGTGGTTCCGGACGCTGTGGCGAAGTTCCTCTCCGAACAGCTGGATCCGCCGGTGCAGCGACGCCTGTTCCCTATCGCTCGTCCTCGTTCGCGCGATCCGCGGTGACTGCCTCGCCGTGTCCGCCTGCGCCACCTCCGGGACCCGTTCTCCCAGACCGTCGGCCTGCGCCCCGTTCGCAGGAACGTCGACGTCCGGGGTCTCGGCCGGTACGACGTCGGTACCGGGCGTCGCAGGTTCGACATCCGTGGCAGGCCGGGCGCCGGCCCGTTCTTCGGCAGTGGGCCCAGCATCGGCAGTGGACTCGGCATCGGCAGCGGGCTCGGCGGATGTGTCCCCGGCGACCCCCATGATGAGGTTGTCCCGGCGCTGCTCGGCAAGGCCGGCGCCTTCGGGCAGCCGAGGCACCGCTTCTTCTGCCACCTTGTCTCCGGCGATCAGCCGGGACCCGTCACCTCCGCGCTCCAGCTCCGACACGCCGGTGACGGCTGCGAAGACCATGACGACGAACGCCATGAAACCGGCGGCACCGGAGCGATTCATCCCCGGCGTCGGCGGCGGACGGTGGCCCGAGGCACCGATGATTCCGGTGCGGTCGAGCAGCGCGTCCTTGTGCGGCGTCGGACGTGGGGCCGTCGGCGCCATCAGCCCTCCAGGAACGTGTCGGTCGGTCGATCACCGGGTACACACTTCACCGCGGTGAGACAGCTTGCGGGAGTGTCCCATTAACTCGCCGACAGACCGCCATGTCACGGCAACGTCCCGAATTCACAACCAGAAGGGCTCGATGGGGTGAAAGGCCGCATACGGGCGGTCATCAACTGCCCCAATTGGGCGAAGTGGGGAAGTTTTCATCGTAGTGGCGCATCAGAGTGTGCCGCGTCGAGAGTCTCACCCACGACAGCCGCCGAGGGGGCGGCACCGGAGAGACGGGAGTGTGCAGTGCGAAGCGACGCCGTACACCAGAGTCAGTTCGTGTATCTCAACGGCTGCAGCACGCCGGTACTCGCTCGCCTGATGTACCGCGCGGACGACCCGTTCACCGTGTCGCTCGCGTTCCGCATCGATGCGCGCGATTGGGTGGCGTGGGACTTCTCCCGCGAACTGCTGCTCGCCGGCCTGACCGAGCCTGCGGGCATCGGCGACATCCGCCTGCGCCCCGACCTGGCCACTGACGAGAAGTTCCTCGTGCTCGAACTCGAGTCGCCCGACGGCTACGCCGTGGTCGAACTCGAGATCGCCGATGTGCGACGGTTCGCCGACGCCACTACGGCGATCGTGCCGCCCGGCACCGAGGCCGAGCGCCTTGACCTGGACCGGCTGATCGACGAGCTCACCACTGCCCGCCCCTGAGACGGCGGCGAACTGTCAGCCGCACGCGCCCTTGGCTCGCAGCACGCGGCTCAACGACGCGTTGATCCGCTCGGCCGACAGTTCGCCGCTGTCCGCGGCCTGCTCCAGCCGGTCGAGCACCGGCCCGACGTTGCCGCCGGACGACCACAGTGCCTTGTCCGCACCGGCCTTCAGCGCGAGCAGCACGGCCTCGGGCAGCGGATGCCGGTCGGTGATCGCCTTCATCGCACCGAGGTCGTCGGTGACGACGGGGCCGTCGAAGTTGTAGTCCTCGCGCAGCAATCGATACGCCGCGGGGGCGATCGACGCGGGCTGCCCGTCGGTCAGCTGCGGCACCGTCAGATGACCGACCATGACACCGACGTCGCCGTACTCGCCGACGCGTTCGTACGTCTTGAGGTCGTGTTTGCGCAGTTCGGGCAACGGCGGCGTGGTCACGTCGCCCACATGGGAGTCGCCGCTCGCGTTGCCGTGTCCCGGAAAGTGCTTGATGACCGGCTGCACGCCCGCTTCTCGGAGACCGTTGCCGAACGCCTTCGCGTACCGGCGGGCCGTCGCGGGGTCGGTACTGAACGAACGGTCGCCGATGGCCTCGCTTGCCGGTTCGTCGGTGAGATCGAGATCGGGCGCGTAGTCGACCGTCACACCCCGCTTCGCCATCTCCTTGCCGCGTTCGACGGCCAGCTGCCGCACTTCCTGCGGCGTCATCGTCTGCGCCATCTCGCGGGCACTCGGCATGTCGCCGACGAGTTCGTCGATCCGCTGGACCCGGCCACCCTCGTCGTCGATCGCGACGGACACCGGCACGTCCGCCGCCTCCTGCACCGAGTTCAGCGCACCGCCGGTGAACAGATCCGTGGCGTTGCCCCCGATGAACAGACCGCCCACCTGGTGCTCACGCACGATCTGCGTGGTCTGCTGCGCGCCCGATTCGACACCGACGACCACGAGCTGCGCGACCTTCTCGCGGGTCGACATGTCGGCCGCCGCAGGGCAGGCGGACGCGGAGTCGGGTTTCGCCGACGGCGACGAAGCCGGGGCCGACGACGCTTCCGACGGTGTCTCCGAGGCGGCCGAACCCGGACTCGGCGCACTCTGGGTCGTCGGAGCCTCGGACGAACCGCAACCGGCGACGAGCAGCCCTGTCATGGCCGCGAACAACAAACGCTTCCTCATCGTGTCTCCACAGTACGGCTTCGGCAGGGCAGGTGCGTCGCGGTGGCGACCCGCGTGCTCGCGACCCGGATGCCCCGGGTGCACGGTCGTGAAGCGCGGCCGTACCGACCACCCCACACCCAGGTTCGGGCCTCGGCACGAGCGGAAACCGGTCGCCGGGCAGGCTCGGCGAGCCGGTACAGCGCGCGTGTCGCACCGCCCGTTGCGGCGCCGGTCGCCGTCTCCGAAGCGCCTTCCGGCGCTGTCACGAGTGTCGAATTCTCACCGCCCCGGGGGACCGTGGCAGCCACCTCCACCGTGGCGGCACCGTCGCCGCGGGACCGGGAGTGTCGGTAGTACCGCCTAGCCTGCTCGGTGCCGTCCATCCGCTCGATCACCAGTGTGCTCGGGCGGTGTCCGCGCGCGTGGGCGGCAGCCAGCCGTTCGGCGTCCCGCTTCCGGACGTGACGGGACAGCACTGCCCCGTCACGGACGACGAGCCAGGTCAGCGAATCAGGTGACAACCGGAATCGGATCGCGAACTCCGTGTGCTGCACGGGCCCGCTTTCGCAACTGTGACCGGATGCGTGGTCGGCGGAGTGATCGATGGTCATGTCCGGCCCCCCTGTCGGTGTGTGCGGCGGTCGCGAGGCGACCCGGCGCGGCCAACCGGCCGTCTTCCGTACCGGATCGCGGTGCCGCGTCGAGCATCCCTCGATTGTATCGTTTGTGCAACTCTGTTGCTATACTGCAATTCCGTCCTGGTCTTCCGACCGGCCACCTGCCAAGCTGTGCCGCGCCGACCCGCCGAAGGAGGTCACATGTCAGGTCGCATGGACCTGCCCCGCCTGCACGACGCCCTCGATGCGCAGCGCCGCGCGCGTGATCTGTCCTGGCGCCAGCTCGCGGAGGAAGCCGGGGTCAGCCCGTCCCTGCTCAGCCGCATGGGCAACGGTCAGCGCCCCGACCTCGACGGATTCATCGCACTCGTCCAGTGGCTCGGCACGCCCGCGGAGGAGTTCATGAGCCACCCCGGCGACGACCGCGCCACGCCTCCGGCCCACGGACCGACGCCGGAACTGGAGACCCAACTCGCCATGTTGCTGCGCGCCCGCGACGACCTCCCCGAGGCGGACAAGGAATACCTGCTCGAGATCGTCGGCGCGACCATGCGCCGCATCAAGCACCACGCCGGCGCAGGCGGATCCGCCGGTTCGAACGACGCCGCCGACCCGGCGGGTTCCGGCGACGCGGGTTCGGGAAGGTGACCGCCGTGACGCCGCTCCGACGGGGTTTCAAGGCACAGGCCGGACGCCTCGCGCTGGCCGTCAGGGCAGAGCTGGGTCTGCAAACCTCCGACCCGCTCGACCCGTACACCCTCGCCGAGCTGTACGGCATTCCGGTACTCGACCTGCGCGATCCGGCGATGCCACGCGAAGCCGTCCGGCACTTCACCGGGCCGGCGGCGGACTCGTTCTCGGGTGCGCTCGTCGCCGTCGGCAGCGCGCGCGTGATCGTCGAGAACCACGTCCACGACACGCGGCGCAGGCGCGCGACGATCGCCCACGAGATGGCGCACGTCCTGCTCGAGCACGAATTCGGCCTGCTGGTGACCAGTGCGCAGCTGTGCGGCGCGTCGGCCACCTCCGTCGAACGGGAGGCCGACGAGCTCGCGGGCGAGTTGCTCCTGCCCCGGGACGCGGCACGCGCGGCGGCACTGCGCGGGTGGACCGACACGGCCGTGGCGCGCCGGTTCGGCGTCAGCAGGCGGATGGCGCGCTGGCGGTTGAACGCCACGGGTGCGCGGACGATCGCCTGGCGCCATCGTGCGAAACGTCCCCGGTTCACTGCCGACCACGCACCCGGGGGCGCCGGCGCCGCACCGGGAAATGTCGGTACGCGCTGAGAGACTCGCCGTCATGGCCACCGAAGACATGCCCGGCGGATCCACTCCCGTCGAACGACAGCGACCGCCGATGACCGCGGACGAAGCGACGACCCTCGAGGCGTGGCTCGACTTCTACCGCGACACGCTCGCGCTCAAGTGCGAAGGACTCGACGAGCAGCAACTGCGCACCGCGTCGGCGCCGCCGTCGGAGTTGACACTGCTCGGGCTCGTGCAGCACATGACCGAAGTGGAACGCTCCTGGTTCCGCCGCACCCTCACCGGCGAGAACGTGTCGTCGGTGTACCCGACGACGGGTGGCCAGCACTCCGCGGGCTTCACCCTGCTCGACGAGGTGTCCGCCGAGCAGGCGATGACGACGTGGCGCGACGAGATCGCTGTGGCGAAACGCAACTGCGCGAACCACGTACCCGACTCGACGACGACGCTCCACGACCAGGAAGTCAGCCTGCGCTGGATCTACACCCACATGATCGCCGAGTACGCCCGCCACGACGGCCACGCCGACCTGCTCCGCGAACGCATCGACGGCGAAACCGGCGTGTGATCGCGCCCGCGAGTACCGTCCGGTGCGCGCTGCTCAGCAGTCCGACACCGTCCACCACACGGCGAACCCGTCCGGGTACGTGCCCCGCGGACACGGACGACTGCAACCCGAACTGCTCACCTCAGCCGAAACGCCGAGCCGGACGTGATGTCCGACCCGGCGTTTGCGCTGTTCACAGCTGCGGAAGCGGGGGGATTTGAACCCCCGGTGGGTTGCCCCACGCTCGATTTCAAGTCGAGTGCATTCGGCCGCTCTGCCACGCTTCCCCGGCGCTCAGGGTAGCGCGCCACGATCAGCGACGGGCCCGGCGGGCGAGGTTCCGCCCACCCGCATCGCACACACCCGGGCACCCACCGAGCACCCACGCCGCGGCACCCGCACCTACGCCGCAGCCCCAGCACCAGCCCCAGCACCAGCACCGCCGTCGTCAGCACGAGCGCGCCGGCACCGCGCGGCGACCGCCCATGACCCCGGGCCTACTCGTCGAGCTGCTCCAGGTGGCCGAGCACTCGGGTGAACGCTGATCCCAGCGCGGCCTGTTCGTCCTCGGTGAGCAGGTCGATCATGTGGGCACGGACCCCCGCGACGTGCTTCGGCGCGGCCGTGCGCAGCAGCGCTACGCCGGCGTCGGTGAGTTCGGCCGTCACGCCACGTTTGTCGTCGGGATCCTTGCCCCGCCGGATGTGCCCGGCACGTTCCATCCGGCCGATCTGGTGGGACAGCCGACTCTTCGTGGAGCCGAGGAGGGCCGCGAGCTCGGTCATGCGCATGCTGCCGGTCGATGTCGCCGACAGCGCTGCCAGCACCTCGTAGTCGATCAACGAGACGTCGTGCGCCTCGACCAGTTCACGGTGCAACCGCTGTCGCAGGCGCAACGTCGAGACGATGTACGGCCGCCACGCGGTCATCTCCTTCTCGGTGAGCCACCGCGTCTCGCCCGGGTCAGCGTCAACAGCCATGCCCGGAGACTAGAACCTCTCCGCCTGTCAGGCTTGTGCACCTCCGCCGACGGGAGCACGCTGGAGTCACGGAGGGAGCCGGCCGAGCCGAATGCCTCCGCTCACCGGGCAGCTCGCCGACTCCGCCCCGGGAAGGGTCAGGTGGTGCCGTGGCAAGAAGATCAAGGCATAGCCGGCGGCCCATGGCGCCGGACCCGGCGCGCGATACCGGGGCGCAAGGCCCGCCCGCGCCGGAGACCACGTTCCCCGCGACCGGGGCAGCGACGGCGGCCCGGTCGCGCGGCAGTGGGGCGCATGCACCTCAGCCGCCGGCGATTCGCCCATCGCAACCTCGGTAACAGCCTGGGCGTGGCCACGCGCCGCGCCCAGGCCAACCCGGGTCGGGCCATGCCCGGTCAGGCCCGGTAACCGAAGCTGCGAACAGCAAGCAGAGAATCCTCCGTGAGATGCAGCAGTGCCCGTCCCCCATGGGCAGGGAACGGGCACTGCGTTCGTCAGCGTGTCGGCCGCAACGGGTCAGGAAGTGACCTCGTGTGCGCGGTCCGCGGCCACGGCGGCGACCTTCTTGTTCGCCGCCCGCTGCTTGGCGACCTCGGCCTTGTTCTTCTTCTCGGCCGGGGCGATGTGGTTGACGTCCTCGGTGCTGAGCGCGTATTGCGCGGTCACCTGAGCCATCGCGTCGGCGTTGACGTCCAGGGCGTCGTAGTCGACGTTGCCCAGGTTGTCGCAGGGCGTGTGATAGCAGGGGTCGAACGCCTCACCGGCGGTTCCGCCCCACTTGGCCGCCTGCTCCTCCGTCTTGACGTCCTCGGCACCGGTGAACAGGCCACCGGCCGGGATGCCGTAGGCGATGAACTCGCCATAGTCGGAGCGGCCGGTGAAGTCACTGCCCTCGGCCTCGATGCCGCGCTCGGCGAGCGACTCCTCGAACGCCTTCTCGATCTGCGCCGAGCCGTACGGGCCCGCGCCCGCACCCTCGCCTTCGGAGTCGTCGCCGTCGAGGGTGAAGTAGGCGGCGTTCGGCGACCCGATCATGTCGAAGTTGAGGTACATCGCGATGTCGAGCTGCTGCTCCTGGCTCAGCGAATTGACGTAGTGCGTCGAGCCGACCAGGCCGAACTCCTCGGCGCTCCACCAGGCGAACCGGACCTTGTTGTTGACGTCCGGGGAACCGCCCAGCTGCAGCGCGGTCTCGAGCAGGGCCGCCGAACCGGTGCCGTTGTCGTTGATACCGGGACCGCCGGTGACACCGTCGAGGTGGGCGCCCGCCATCACGACGTTGTCGTCGCGGCCGGTGGTGGTCTCGGCGATCACGTTGTAGGTGGTGCGCTCCTCCTGCAGCTGCCGCAGCTCGAGCGTGATGTCCTGCCCGTCGGCGTCGATCAGCGTCTGCGCGTCCTCCTGGCTGATGCCACCGGTCGGGATCACGGCGCTGTCGGCGTCACCGAGCGTGCCGTTGAGCGGGCCGGGCTCGTTGTTGTAGATGATCGCGGCGGCCGCACCCGCCTCGGCGGCGGCGGCCTGTTTGTCGGCGAACGAGCAGGCACCGCGCTGCACGAGCGCGATCTGGTCGGTGACGTCACCGTAGTCGGCGGCCTCGCAGCCCGGGGTGTCGTCCGGCTCGATGGCGGCGACCGGGGCGGTCATCCCACCCTCGTCGGTGTTCTTGCTGTACTCCATGACGACGACCGGCACGTCCTCGCCGCCGACCGTGAGTTTCTCGGCGAGTGTCTCCGTGTAGGTGAACGGGAACTGCTGCCGCGTGATGTCGAAGCCGGCGCCGGCGAGGCGCTGCGCCATGTATTCGGCGGACGTCTCGTGTCCTGCCGAACCGGCGGCCCGGTGGCCGTCGTGAGCGTCGGCGATGCGCTGCATTGCGATCAGGTGCCGCTGCATGGCGCCGAGTTCGACCTTCTCGGGCAGCTCGTCCGGCAGCGATTTCGGTGCGGCCTGCGCCGTTGCGGTGCCGGTGAGCACCAGGCCCGCGCACGCCGCTACGGCCGTGACAGACCGCAACTTCCCTCTACTGAATGACATCTGATCCCCTTCTGACTTTGCGGCGTCACTTTTGTGCGAGTTCTCCGAAACGTCAAGGTCCGTTCGTAGGAAAACCACGTGGTCACAAGGGAATGGCAATCACGGCCCGCCACCGCGAAGGTATGAACCGTCGCCGCTGGGACACGCTCCGCGGAGTGACATACAGTCGCGGTATGCGCGCGATCATGCTCCGAGAACCCGGCCCTCCCGAGAACCTCGAGCTGACCGAGGTGCCCGACCCCGAGCCCGCACCCGGCGAGGTGCTCCTCGACGTCGCGGCCACGGCCGTGAACCGCGCCGATCTGCTGCAGCGCCAGGGAAACTATCCGCCACCGCCCGGCGCCAGTGAGATCCTCGGCCTCGAATGCTCGGGCACCGTCGCGGCGCTCGGCGAGGGCGTCACCGGCTGGGAGGTCGGCGACGAGGTGTGCGCACTGCTGGCTGGCGGCGGGTACGCCGAGAAGGTCGCCGTACCCGCGGGCCAGCTGCTGCCGCTGCCGACCGAGGTGGAGCTGCACTCGGCCGCGGGACTGCCCGAGGTGGCCTGCACCGTGTGGTCCAACCTCGTGATGCACGCGGGTCTGTCCGAAGGGGACGTTCTGCTGGTGCACGGCGGCGCGGGCGGCATCGGCACCCACGCCATCCAAGTGGCGAAGGCACTCGGCGCGACGGTCGCCGTCACGGCCGGTTCGGCCGACCGCCTCGAGCGGTGCAGACAACTCGGTGCCGACATCACCCTCAACTACCACGAGCAGGACTTCGTCGAGGAACTGAAGACCGCGACGGGCGGCGCCGACGTCGTGTTCGACAACATCGGCGCGAAGTACCTCGACCGCAACATCGACGTGCTGCGCGACAGCGGCCACCTGGTGATCATCGGCATGCAGGGCGGCATGAAGGGCGAGCTGAACATCGGCAAGCTGCTGCGCAAGCGCGGGACCGTGTCGGCGACGGCATTGCGCTCGCGGCCACTCGAGAGCAAGGCCGCGATCGTGGCCGACGTGCGCACGCACCTGTGGCCGCTGCTGGACCAGGGCACGGTACTGCCCGTCATCGACCAGGTGCTGCCACTGGGCAACGCCGCCGAGGCGCACCGCGCACTCGACGAGGGCGGAGTGTTCGGCAAGGTCGTCTTGACGGTGAAGTGACCGCCGCCCGTCTCCCGGGGCGTCCCGTACGCACCCGGGTGACGGGCACCCCGCGGTGCGGTTCGCCTGCTATCACGCGGTGCTGGGTGGCCGCCGCGACCGGGCGGT
Source organism: Prauserella sediminis (assembly GCF_014195435.1). Taxonomy (NCBI): domain Bacteria; kingdom Bacillati; phylum Actinomycetota; class Actinomycetes; order Pseudonocardiales; family Pseudonocardiaceae; genus Prauserella; species Prauserella sediminis. Next base: position 1,547,069 of record NZ_JACIBS010000001.1, read on the forward strand.
TCCCGGCCACACGGTCGCGGACTCCGGCGCGTGGTTCGTCAACTCAGGGAAGTTCGGCGAGGACGCGCGTCAGCTGGCCGATCTCGAAGCCGTTCGAGTAGTGGGCCAGACCGATACGGACGGCTCCGCCGACCTCGCCGATGCCGAGCGCCTCGAACAGACCACAGCTGCCGGGGTCGGCGAACGCGCAGAGCCCCTGCCGCGCGAGGTAGTCGGCGACGTCGGAGGCCTTGCGGCCGTCGGCGTAGAACGCCAGCGCCGGGATCCGCCGCACCGGTGCGCCCAGCACGGTCACGTGCGGCAGCGACCGGAGGTCGGCAGAGAGCTGGTCGAGCAGCCCTTCCTGATAGGACTTCGCCGAACCGAGCGAGGTGAGCAGCCGCTCGCGGCGCGTGCCGGTCGCCGAGTCGTCGAGTCCTGCGAGGTAGTCGACCGAGGCGATCAGCCCCGCGAGCAGCGGATACGGATGCGGGCCCAGCTCGAGCCGCTCGGGACCGGTCGCCTCCGGTGACAGCGCCGCGGGCGGCAGCTGCGACAGGAGGTCGGGGTCACGAAACACGAGCGCACCGATGGCCGGACCGCCCCATGCCTGCGCCGACAGCACGACGACGTCGGCGCCGAGGGTCGACATGTCGAGCGGGACGAACGGCGCGGCGTACGTCGCGTCGACGACCATCAGCGCGCCCGCCTGCTGCGCCGCCGAGGTGATCGGCTCCAGGTCGGGACGGGTGCCGACGGCGCCGGAAGCCGCGGTCACGGCGACGGCCTTGGTGCGCCCGCCCACGAGATCGCGGTACTGCCATTCCGGCAGTTCGCAGTTCTCGATGTCGATCTCGCCCCAGCGGGCCTTGCCGCCGACGCGGTTCATCGCGCGCAGCCACGGCGCGATGTTGGCCTCCTCGTCGAGCCGCGACACCACGACTTCGTCCCCGATCGTCCACCGCGTGGACAACGTGTCCGCGAGGCGGGCGATGAGCACCGAAGCGCTCGGCCCGAGGACCACGCCGTCGGGCTCGCCTCCCACGAGGTCCGCCACGGCGCGCCGGGCCGCGGCCACGATGCTTTCCGCCCGCTGTGAGGCCGGAAACGCTCCGCCCGGACCGGAGACCGGAGCCCGCATCGCCGTCGAGACGGCCGACGCGACCTGTTCGGGGACGAGCATTCCGGTTCCACCGTCGAAGTGAATCCAGCCGTCACCCAGAGCGGGGAACAACCCACGAATCCGAGCGACGTCAAACGCCATGGGAACAAGGTACGGAGGCGGGTTTTCGCCGCGCACCCGGGGCCCGACCTCCGGATCGACCGTCCGGATCGACGGCTGAATCCGGCGGTGGCCGATTTGCCCGGCCTGGCCGCCCGTACTGCCCGTACTGCCCGGCCGGGCACGCGGTGCGGCCGCCCCACCGACGCGGCCACCCGCCGCCGGCGCGTCGACCTCCCCCTGCCCCCGGGTCGACAGGCCGGTGCGCACCGGAAGTACCGCCGGGGTGAGTACCCTCGAAAGCTGCGACACCCTCCCGCAGCGAGCCAGGATGGAGCTATGACGGAGCCGAACACCCCGTACGCCACACCCTCCGAGGACCAGCACGTCATGGTGGTCGGGCCGGACGGTTCCCCGGTCGGCGCAGCGCGCGTCAATCCGGAGGCCGCCGACGGCGAGGCCGAGAACCCGGGCGAGTCCGTCGGCGACATGGTCGAAGAGCCCGCGAAGGTCATGCGCATCGGCACGATGATCAAGCAGCTCCTCGAAGAGGTGAAGGCTGCGCCGCTCGACGACGCGAGCAGGCAGCGCCTGCGCGAGATCCACCAGACGTCGATGAAGGAGCTCGAGGAAGCGCTCGCCCCGGACCTGCGCAAGGAGCTGGAGCGCCTCGTCGAACCGTTCACCGAGGACAGCACGCCGTCCGACGCCGAACTGCGGATCGCGCAGGCACAGCTCGTCGGCTGGCTCGAAGGCCTGTTCCACGGCATCCAGACGGCCCTGTTCGCCCAGCAGATGGCCGCCCGCGCCCAGCTCGAGCAGATGCGCCGCGGCCTGCCGCAGGGCTCCGCCGAGGGCGCTCCCACCGGCATCGGCAACCCGGGCCAGTACCTGTAACCGAGGCCGAACCCCGAGTTCCGTCGACCGGAAGGCCGTCAGTCCTTGAGGCTGTTCAGCCAGCGGTTGACGGTGACCGAGTAGTCGTTGCCGTACTGCTGCTCCCCGCGGGCGACGGCGGCGCGGACCTTCACCTCGACCTGCTGCGCCCACTCCGGCTTGGCGAACACGAACTGCCAGCTGCCGCTGCGCGCCTGGAACGGCCCGATCTGTGAATATCCCGCCACCGCGATCGGAATGTCGAGGTCGTGCACCGTGTCGGGGATGTTCTCGCCGGGCGACGGCACGACGATCACCGCCGGATCGTGGGTCCGCACCACCGAGTCGGGCCTGGCGCCGTCGGCGATGAGGCCGTCGTTGCGGCCGCTGTAGTCGACGGCGTTCCAGCCGCTGTAATACGGGATGACGCCCGGATCGGCGACCGCGACGGTGCGCGCGCCCGCGGGCACGTCCGCGTCGGCGAGCGCCCTGCCGATGGCGGCGTGCGTGCGTTCGAGATCGACGCCGGTGTTCGCCACGGCGGGCAGCCCGGGCGACATGACGCCCGCGACCGCCACCCAGCCGACCGCGAGGATGCCGACACCCGCCTGCACGAACCGCACGCCTGCCATCGCGGCCACGGCCACGCCCGACGCCAGGCACAGCACGGGGAACACGGTGAAGGCGTAGCGGTGGAGTGCGTCGGCCTCGGGCGGGCCGAACAGTACGAGCGGCACCCCGGCGGCGAGCACCGTCACGCAGAAGAACACGCCGACGCGGCGCAGCTCCGGCCACGTCAGCAGCGCCACCGTCAGCAGCAGCAACGGGGCGAACACCACGACCGTCGACCACAGCCACGCCCCGTCGAACCCGATAGAGCCGACAGCGTCGCTCCACGGCTTCGGCACGAGGTGGCTGTACTGCACGATCGTCCACACCACGCAGCCCGCAGCGAGCACCGCGGCGATCGTCAAGCCCACGCGCGCCTGGCCGGACAGCCGGCGCGACCGGAACCAGACGATGAACCCGGGCAGCACCGCGATCAGCGCCTCGGGCCGCAGGGTCGCGGCGAGCACCAGCAGCAGCGGGGGTTCGAGGTCGACGACGTGACGCTCCTCGACGACACGCATCCCCAGCACGGCCATGCGCAGTACGACCAGCGCCACCAGGCCGGTCTCGAGCCCGCCCGCGAGGTGGAAGTACGCCGGAAGGAACAGCACGTAGGCGCACCCGGCCACGACCGCAGCGGCACCGTCGACCGCGCGCATCAGCAGCACCAGGGTCGCCACCCCGGCCGCCACACCCGTCACCTGCGCGACGAGCACCGGGTCGGCACCGAACAACGCGAAGAGCGACTGCCACAACGTCCACAGGAGGCTGGTGAACCCTTCGACCGGGTTGTGGTCGCCGACGTTGTAGACGAGACCGTGCCCTTCGGCGAGGTTCTGGGCATAGCGGGCGTCGACGAAGGTCGCGTCGGTGACATACGACCACGCCATCCAGGTGCCGAATGCGAACAACACCAGCAGGCCCGCCGCGGTCACGGCCAATCGATTCACGGCCGCAAACTATCAGCGGCGCCACCGGCCTCCGAGACCTCCCGCCTCCTCCGAAATGGGGACCGACAAACGGCGTTGACCTGGCATTTCGGGCCCGTTTACACCCACATGGGCGATATGGTGACCGCAGAACCCGACGCGCGCGTTCGCGCTTTCGCGGCAGCAGTACCCTCGTATCTCGTGCATGCCACAAGCACTTCGACGGCCACTGATTCGCCGGGCAGCGAATCAGGCGACAGCCCAGGGACGAAGTCACCGATGAACGCCGACACGACCGACACCGCGCCCGTTCCCGGCAGCCGGTCCTTCAAACGCGCCTTCGACGACATCCGTTCGGGCCTGCGGCAGACGGAACTGTGGGGCCACCTCGGGTGGCAGGACATCAAGCAGCGCTACCGCCGTTCGGTGATCGGCCCGTTCTGGCTGACGATCACCCAGGGTGTCATCGCGCTCGGCCTCGGCCTGCTGTACTCCCAGCTGTTCGGCCTTCCCATCGAGACTTTCCTGCCCTACATCGTCACGGGCTTCATCGTCTGGGGCTTCGTCAGCGGCTGCATCACGGAGGGCATGCAGACCTTCATCTCGAATGAGGGCCTGATCAAACAGATGCCGGCGCCGCTGACGATCTACGCGCTACGGACGGTGTGGCGGCAGACGTTGATGGCAGCGCACAACGTGATCGTCTACGTGATCATCGTGGCGATCTTCTTCCCCGCGCTGTCGCAGCAGTACGGCGTCCAGGACGACGCGTGCACCACCGGCAACGGCCTGTGCCACCCCGGTATCGACTGGTCGATCCTGTCGGCCGTGCCCGGTTTCATGATCCTGGCGCTGAACGCGGGCTGGGTCACGCTGATGCTCGGCGTCATCTCGACGCGCTACCGCGACATCCCGCAGCTCATCAACTCGCTGATCCAGCTGCTGTTCTACCTGACGCCGATCGTGTGGCCGATCGACCAGCTGTACGCGGGCAACGGCCGCGAGGGCGTGTCCTGGGCACTGCCCATCATCGAGCTCAACCCGCTCTACCATTTCGTCCAGATCGTGCGTGCGCCGCTGATCGGCCAGCACATCGACGGCAAGAGCTGGATCGTCGCCATCGCCATCACGATCGTCGGATGGGCGCTCGCGTTCGTGGTGATGCGCAACTACCGTGCCCGTGTCTCGTATTGGGTGTGACACCAGATGGTCAGCATTGACGTGCGCAACGCCTACGTGGACTTCCCGATCTTCGACGCCAAGACGCGGTCGATGAAGAAGCGGGTCCTCGGCAAGGTCGGCGGCAAGATCGGTTCGGACTCGAAGGTCCCCATCATCGAAGCGTTGCAGGACGTGAACCTGCAGCTCTCCGACGGCGACCGGCTCGCCCTCGTCGGCCACAACGGCGCGGGCAAGTCCACGCTGCTGCGGCTGCTGTCGGGCATCTACGAGCCCACCCGCGGGTCGGCGAAGGTCACGGGCAAGGTCGCGCCGGTGTTCGACCTCGGCGTCGGCATGGACCCGGAGACCTCCGGTTTCGAGAACATCATCGTCCGCGGTCTCTTCCTCGGGAAGAGCCGTAAGGAGATGGAGAAGCGCCTCGACGACATCGCCGAGTTCACCGAGCTCGGCGACTACCTCGCGATGCCGCTGCGCACCTACTCCACCGGTATGCGCGTGCGCCTCGCCCTGGGCGTCGTCACCTCCATCGACCCCGAGATCCTCATCCTGGACGAAGGCCTCGGCGCGGTCGACGCGTCCTTCATGAACAAGGCCCGCGACCGACTCAAGGACCTCGTCAAACGCTCGGGAATCCTCGTGTTCGCCAGCCACTCCGACGAGCTGCTGCTCGAGCTGTGCGACCAGGCCATGTGGATGGACGAGGGCCGGGTGCGCCAGCACGGCAGGCTGCGCGAGGTCCTCACCTCGTACAAGGGCAAGGACCCGTTCCAGAACGTCAGCCGCGAGGTCCTCGAACGCCTCGGCCAGGCCAACCCCGACGACGTCGCCAAGCCCTCCGACGGCAAGGTGGACGGCAGCGACGGGCAGGCCGCGGACAAGTCCGCCGCCACGGCTCCGGCGAACGGTGGCTGACATGGGCGCCCTCCCCGAAGGCGCGATCGCCGCCGTCGTCGTCACCCGCAACCGCCGTGAGCTGCTCGCGGAGTCGTTGAAGGTCGTCGAATCGCAGACCCGGCCCGTCGACCACCTGATCGTCGTCGACAACGGCCCAGAGGAGGAGTCGGCGCGCGACGTCGTGGAGGCGTACTCGCGGCCGGTCACGTACCTGCCGTCGTATCGCAACCTCGGCGGTGCAGGCGGGTTCGCACTGGGCATGCTGCACGCCCTGGCGCTCGGCGCCGAATGGGTGTGGCTCGCCGACGACGACGGCAGGCCGGCCGACGAACACGTCCTCGAAACGCTGCTCACCGAGGCCGAACGGCGCGGGCTCGCCGAGGTGTCGCCGATGGTCGTCAACATCGACGAGCCCGAGAAGTTGGCGTTCCCGCTACGGCGTGGTCTGACGTGGAAACGCACCTCCTCCGAGCTCGGGGAGGACTTCCTGCCCGGCATCGCCTCGCTGATGAACGGTGCACTGTTCCGCGCGTCGACCCTCGAAGTGACGGGCGTGCCCGACCTGCGGCTGTTCTTCCGCGGTGACGAGGTGGAGCTGCACCGGCGGCTCGCCCGCTCCGGCTTGCCGTTCGGCACCTCGCTGCGCACCGCATACCTGCACCCGAACGGCTCGGACGAGTTCAAGCCCATGCTCGGCGGCCGGTTCCACGCGCAGGATCCGGAGAACGAGGTCAAGCGCTACTACACGTACCGCAACCGCGGATTCCTGCTGTCACAGCCGGGGATGCGCAAGATCGGCGCACTCGAGATCGCCCGGTTCGGCCTGTACTTCGTGGGCGTCAAACGTGACCCGAAGGCGTTCGTCGAGTGGTTGCGGCTCGTCCGCCAAGGCCGCAAGGAACACTTCTACCGCTACTGAGCTCCCCGAGGGACACCTTGGTGGCATCGAACGCCCCCAAGGGCACCTTGGTGGCATCGAACACAGCCACGCGCCAGCGTGCCGTTGAGGGGTGGTGGTCGGGCCGGCGGGCGGGCGCCCCAATCTTCCCCTCGCGCGTGGCACCCTCCGTCACCACTCGGCGAAGCCGCCGTCCTCGTGGCGCCAGATCGGGGAGCGCCACCGATGCCCAGTCTCCGCGGCCTTCGCGACGGCGGCCTCGTCGATCTCGACGCCCAGGCCCGGCGCGGTCGGTCGCTGGACGTAGCCGTCGGCGAACGCGAACACCGCTGGGTCGGCCAGGTAGTCCAACAGGTCCGAGCCTTGGTTGTAGTGGATACCCAGGCTCGTCTCCTGGATGAGCGCGTTCGGGCTGGCGAAGTCGACTTGCAGGCTGGCCGCAAGTGCCACCGGGCCGAGCGGGCAATGCGGTGCCAGCGCGACGCCGTAGGCCTCGGCGAACGCGGCGATCCGCCGGCATTCGGAGATACCGCCCGCGTGCGACAGGTCCGGCTGAACCACGGCAACGCCCTGCGGCAGAACGTCACGGAAGTCCCACCGCGAGAACAGCCGCTCACCCGTGGCGATGGGGATGGTCGTCGACGCGCAGATCTTTCCGATGTCCGCCGACAGCTCCGGCACCACCGGTTCCTCGACGAACATCGGCTGCAACGGTTCCAGTTCACGGCACAGTACCCGCGCCACGGCCGGCGAGATCCGGCCGTGGAAGTCGACGGCGACGTCGCGGTCCGGGCCCATGACCTCGCGCACCGCCGCGACGCGGTCGACGGCTGCCCGGATCTGGGCGGTCGTCTCCAGCGGCCGCATCCGCCCGGTGGCGTTCATCTTCACCGCGGTCAGACCGGCCTCGACCTGCCTGGCGGCCTCCTCGCCGACCTCGGTGGGTTCGTCGCCGCCGATCCAGCAGTAGATCCGCATCGTGTCCCGCACCGCCCCGCCCAGCAGCTCGTGCACCGGCACACCGAGCGACTTGCCGCGGATGTCCCACAACGCCTGGTCGATGCCGGCCACCGCGCTGGACAGGATCGGACCGCCCCGGTAGAAGCCGCCCTTCGTCAGCACCTGCCAGTGATCCTCGATGCGCGTGGGGTCGGCGCCGATCAGGTAGTCCGACATCTCGTCGACCGCTGCCGCGACAGTATGCGCGCGGCCCTCGACGACCGGTTCTCCCCAGCCGACGATGCCGTCATCGGTCTCCACTCGCAGGAACAGCCAGCGAGGCTCGATCAGGTACGTCTTGATGCTGGTGATCTTCACGGGCGATGTCTCCTGTTCGGTGCCGGGTAGGGGCGGCCGGGTCAACCGCGGTGGCCGAGGTCAGCGGCGATGGCCTTCGCCGCGGTGGCGAGCCGCGGAACCAGCCCGCGGAGCGCGTCGACGTCGGGGGACGCCTGGATCGTGGTGATCGAGACGGCCGCATCGACGCCGGACGACTGGGGCACGGGGATACCGATGCAGTGCACGAGCGGTTCGAACTCGCCCAGGTCGGTGGCGTAGCCGCGGTCGGCGGTCACACGCAGCTCGGCGAGGAACGCCTCGGGGGTCGTGATGGTCTCGTCGGTGTGCTGTTCGAACCCGCACCGGGCCATCAGCCGGTCCCGCGACTCGGGCTCGAGGCCGGCGAGGATCGCCTTGCTCACCGACGACGTGTGCAGCGGCACGGCACGGCCGACGCGCGACCACATCCGCATCGTCGCCGGGTGTTCGATCTTGTCGACGTAGACGATCGCATCGTCGATGAGCTGCGCCAGGTGCACCGTCGCGCCGACTTCCTCGGCCAGTTCCAGCAGGTGGCCGTGCGCCGCGCCGTGCAGATCCACGTTGTCGAGCGCCTGCTGGCCGAGCTCGGCGAGCCGCAGGCCAAGGCGGTACTTCCCGTCACCGCCGCGTGCGATCAGCCCGTCGGCGAGCAGCGGCTGAATCATGCGCAACGCCGTGGAGGAGTGCACGCCCACGGCCTCCGCGAGCACTGACAGCGACCGCGGACCGTCGGCCAGCTGGCGCAGCACGAGCACCGCCTTGGCAACCGTTGTCGACATCTCACTCCTTGACCTTCGACCGCGCAGCGTACAGACTGATGCAGAATTTACAAGTCATTTGCAGATATTGCAACCTATGCGAACACGCCACGGACTCACCGGAGGTATGGCGATGAGCTCGACGAAGCCCCCGCAGAGCGGGGCCTCCGAAAGCAGTGCCGCCGGCACCACTCCCGAAAGCGGGGCGCTGCTCGGCGACGCCCTGCGGAGTACGCGGATCGTCGCGATCCTGCGCGGACGCTCCGGTGAGCACGTCGACGCGGTCGTGGACACGCTCGTCGACGCCGGCGTGCGCTGTCTGGAGATCACGATGAACACCCCCGGCGCACTCGACGCCGTCCGCGGCGCCGCGGAGCGGCACGGCACGTCCGCAAAGGTGGGCGTGGGCACGGTGCGCACGCCGGAACACGTGAATCGTGCCGCCGAGGCAGGCGCGGAGTTCGTCGTCGCACCCGACACCGACTCCGACGTGGCGGCCCGCGTGCACACACACGGCCTCGGCTACTTTCCCGGCGCGCTCACCGCCACCGAGGTCACCACCGCCGCGAAACTCGGCGCGACGGCCGTCAAGATCTTCCCCGCGAGCCTGACCGGTCCCGGCTACATCCGCGAACTCCGTGCCCCACTCGACGACATCGAGCTGCTGCCCACCGGCGGGGTGACGCTGGATCTCGTGCGCCCCTACCTCGACGCCGGGGCGTGCGGACTCGGCATCGGCAGTCCACTGCTGGGCGACGCCCTCGACGGCGGCGACCTGGGCGAGCTACGCAGGCGCGCCCACGCATTCCTGGCCGAAACCGGGGCCGCCGCATGAGCGGGCTCGTCACCCTCGGCGAGGCGATGGCCGTGCTCACCTCGCCCATCGTCGGACCGCTGCGGCATGCGCCGAACCTGACCCTCGGCGTCGCCGGTGCCGAAGCGACCGTCGCGATCGGCGTGGCCCGCCTCGGGGGCCAGGCCACCTGGATCGGGCGCGTCGGCGACGACGAGTTCGGCAGGCTCATCCGGATGACCCTCGCCGGTCAGCAGCTGCCCGCCGAGCACGTGCTGACCGACGAACACGCGCCGACCGCGCTCATGGTCAAGGAGCGGCGGACCGGAACGCGGACTCGCGTCTCCTACTACCGCACCGGCTCCGCAGGATCCCGGCTGCGACCGGCCGACGTCGACGAGACCGCGGTCCGGCGGGCCGGCGCACTCCACCTGACCGGCATCACACCCGCACTGAGCGAGTCCGCCCGCGACGCCGCGTTCGCCGCGGCCGAGACGGCCCGCGCCGCCGGCGTGACGATCTCCCTCGACCTCAACTACCGCCGCGCGCTGTGGACTCCCGACGAGGCCACCGCGGCACTGCACCCTCTGGCATCGGCAGCCACCGTAGTGTTCGCCACCGAGGACGAGGCGCGACTGCTCGTGGACGGCTCCGACCCGGCACAGCTAGCCCATGCCCTGGCCGCACTCGGACCGCGCGAGGTCGTGATCAAACTCGGCGGGGACGGCGCGGTGGCCCTGACCGATGGGGAGATCGTCACGGTTCCGCCGCGGCCCACCACCGTCGTCGACCCGGTGGGCGCGGGCGATTCCTTCGCCGCCGCATACCTGGCCGCCCGACTCCGCGGCGATCCCGTACGGCAGCAACTGGACGACGCGGCCGCGGCCGGAGCACTGACCGTCGCGGTCAGAGGCGACTGGGAAGGCCTCCCCGACCGCAGTGAGCTCGCCGCCGGCGCCAGCGACGTCACCCGCTGACAGACCGCGCCGACCTGAGCGCTCGAGTCCGAGCAGCGCAGCCGATCGCAACGACCGAACCCGTTGCCACCAACAGCGCAATCGCCGAACCCCGGGCACACGAATTCACTCAGTGTTGAGAAAAGGAAACCGATGGAAGAGATAACGCCGGCCTACGGAGTGGGCCCACTGCTGGCGATCGCAGCCGGTGCCGTCGCGCTGCTGCTGTTGCTGATCATCAAGTTCCGGGTGCACGCGCTCATCGCACTCGTACTGATCAGCGTGCTGACCGCGGTGGCCACGCGGATCCCACTCGACGAGCTCGTCGACACGTTGATGGGCGGTTTCGGTACCACCCTTGCCGAAGTCGGCCTGCTCGTCGGCCTCGGCGCGATGATCGGCCGCCTACTGGAAGTCACCGGAGGCGCGGACGTCCTGGCCAATTCGCTGGTCAACCGGTTCGGCGCGAAACGGGCCCCGCTGGCCCTCGGCGTCGCCGCCCTGTTCTTCGGGTTCCCGATCTTCCTCGATGCCGCGTTCGTGGTGTTCGTCCCGATCATCTTCAGCGTCGCCACCCGTTTCGGCGGTTCGGTGCTGTTCTACGCGCTGCCGCCGCTCGGCGCGTTCGCCGTGATGCACGCCTTCGTCCCGCCACATCCCGGCCCGGTCTCGGCAGCCGAGTTCCTCGACGCCGACATGGGCCTCGTACTGCTCGTCGGCCTGGTGATCGCGGTGCCTACCTGGTACCTCGCAGGCTACGTCGGCGGCAAGATGATCGGACGCCGCGTGGACCTGGCCGTGCCGGCCCTCTCCCTCGCCGGTACGTCAGGAACCAACCACGGCACCGGTGACTCGGCTGACGGAGACACGGCTGACGGAGACACGGCTGGTGGAGACACGGCAACCGGGGATTTGCCCTACCCGAGGTTCCGCACCGTCATCGCGATCCTCCTGCTGCCGATGGTGTTGATCTTCCTCGACACCGGTCTGAACACCCTCGGCACCGCAGGCGTCGTCGACGCCGACGCAACCTGGGTGCAGGCACTGCGGGTACTCGGCGCAACCCCGATCGCACTGCTCGTCACGGCGCTCGTCAGCCTCGTGGTGCTCGGCCGCGGCCGTTCCCGCGCCTCGGTGGAGAACATCGTCAACGGAGCGCTGGCGCCTGTCTGCGCGATCATCCTGATCACCGGCGCGGGCGGCATGTTCGGTGAGGTGCTCTACGTCAGCGGCATCGGCCAGGCCCTGGCCGAAACGCTCAAGGACCTCGGCATCCCGCTCATCCTCGCGGCGTTCCTGATCTCCACCGGTCTGCGCGTGGCCCAGGGTTCGGCCACAGTCGCACTCACCACCACAGCCGGCCTCATCGCGCCGACCCTCGCCGCGACCGAAGGCGTGACACCGTTGTACCGCGCCCTGCTGGTGATCACGCTCGCCTGTGGCGCCACCGTGCTCTCGCACGTCAACGACTCCGGGTTCTGGCTTGTCGGCCGCTACCTGGGCATGGACGTCAAGACCACACTCAAGACGTGGACGGTGCTGGAGACATTGATCGGCGTCATCGGATTCGGCCTCGTGCTGGTGCTGAGCATTTTCGCTTAGCACCGCCACGTAGTCAGATCGCGACGCGTGGCTCGGCGGTGCGACCCGCACCGCCGGGCCACGCCGCTACAAGTACGGTTCGAGTTGGGTGTAGAGCTGGGAGACGATGCGGGCGTTGTCGGCCGGCGCGTAGGTGGCCCACTTCTGGCCGTCTTCGGCGGCTCGCTGGGTGCCCAGGTGCCGGCCGTCCTCGTTGTCGAACCACATCACGGGATCCAACTTGGCGGGCCTACCGCCGTCGCCGGGCACGAACGCGGTGATGAATCCGATGCGCTCCATCTTCTTCTCGAACAGCCGGGCAACAGCCCGTTCCTGCGACGTCGTCTGTGACGACCGCGGGGCTTTGACGCCGCCGAACGGGTCGTAGCCGCCTTCCGCCTGCCGCGACTTGCGCGCGGCGGGCACCGGCACGGTGATCGATTGGCCGGGGGCGGGTTTCGTCAGCGGCAGTAGGTCCACCAGCTCTGCGACGAAGTTCGTGGGCCGCACCTCGGTGAACGTCAGCATGTTGGCGTCCTGGCGCACGAGGAGGGCGAACTGGCCGTCGGAGACCGACCGCGCGTAGATCTCCTCCTCGTCGGCGAGCTGACCGGCCAGGGCCACGATCAGTGGCGCACGAACGAAGGTCTCCAAGGCGGTTTCGGCGGCCGGCTCGAGCCGGCCGCCGCGAGCCAGGCCGCGTGTCTCGAGGTCGCGGAACACGGCCTCGCGCACCTGGTTGCGTTGGGTGTGGGTCGTGCCCATGTGCGGGATCTCGAACGGAAACGGCGACCTCCCGAGCTTGTACTGCTCGAGCAGGATGTCCACTGCCACCAGCGACAGTGAGAACGTTTGCGCCATCTCTCCCCCGGTTCTGCTCCGCCTGCGGGCAGCACGTTAGCAGCCCCGCCTCATCCGACGGTTCCGCTCCCGGAAATGCGGCGGCCTCCCGACAATCCGCTGTCGGCGAACCGCCTTGCCCACACCCGTCGGCGGTGACCAGGCTGAGGTATGACCGAAACCAAGCCCGCGCTCGTGCTGCACCTCGTCAGCGGCGGCGAACCACTGGTGTTCCCACTGCACGCCGACGCCGTCGACGAGGTGACCAGCCAGCTGAACCTGCATCTCGACCACGGGTCGGTGCAGAGCATTCGCGACGCCGACGACCGCACCGTGCACGTCAACTTCGCGCACGTCGCCGCGGCGTACGTCGACGATCTGCAGCGATCCGGCAAGGTGTTCGGCATGCCGTGACCGCGAGCCCGCCGAGACACCGCGGTGCCGCAACACCGGAGCCGCAATGCCGTGGCGCTACGACTCCGGTGCTACGCGGTTCTCCGGTGCTACGCGGTTCTCCGGCGCTACGACTCCAGTGCTCCGCCGTGCTGCGGTGCCGTGGTGCGTGACGCAGGCCGAACACCCGCACGGATCAGAGTTCGTAGAGGCGCTTCCAGTTCTCGCGGCTGGTCAGCTCCGGCATGGCGCGCTTGTACTGCGCCTGCACCGCCTGCCCCTCCTTGCGGAGACGGCTGACCACCTGGACCGCACGCTTGCCGAGGTCGACCATGCGCTCCTTGTCGTAGGACCGCACGCGCACTCCCTCCTGCGAGGCGTCGGTGACGACGGCCGTCTTGAACAGCGCGATGTGCCACCAGTGCGCCTCGTCGGCGGGGACGGCGCCCAGGTTGAACCGGTGCTTGCCGAGCGCACGGTTCACGATGCGCTTGAGCAGCACGGCGCGCTGCATGCTCGGCCGCGGCGCCGTGTTGTTGATGATGATGTTGTTCGACGGGATGCCCGGCACGTTGGTCGGGTCGTGCCGCTTCGTCTCCGGGTACTGCCCGCGGATCTCGCGGATCTCCTTCATCGCCGCGACACCGCCGTCGTGCAGGATCTCCGGACCCTCGAGGAAGTCCTCGACGGCCTTGATCAGCGTCGCCGTAAGGCCGTACTGCATGCCGAGCAGGTAGCGCACCACCTGCGCCATCAGCACCCGCGAGAGCAGGTTCAGGTCGAACGGGCTGTGCAGCGCCGCGGTGATGATCGAGTTACGCAGGTTGAAGTAGCGGTGCCACTCGTCCCAGTCCTTCCAGTGGAAGTCGGCGTGCCACACGCCGGCGCCGGGCAGCGTCACCGTCGGGAACCCTGCGGCGCGGGCGCGGTAGCTGTACTCCGCGTCGTCCCACTGGAAGAAGAACGGCATCGGGTAGCCGACCTTCTGCACGACCTCGGACGGGATCAGGCACGACCACCAGCCGTTGTACCCCGCGTCGAGCCGGCGCTCCTGGCGGACCTTCTTGCCGCGCCGGTCCACCCCGAGCAGGTCGGCGGTCTCCGGGCTGTGCGGCACCGGCACGCCGGGCTGCAACGCGTTCAGCTGCGCGTACTCGGCGCCGACGTGCAGCTGGTTCGGGTGCAGCAGGTTCAGCATCTGGCCGCCGACGATCATCGGGTTGGCCGCCTTGTTGGAGAACGCGGTCAGCCGGATCACGATGTCCGGCTCCAGCAGCACGTCGTCGTCCATGAACAGCACGTTGGCGTGCTCGGCCGCAGCCTGGCCCGCCACCTCGTACAGGCCGCGGGTGAAGCCGCCCGCGCCGCCGAGGTTCGGCTGCTTGATGTACTTGAGCTTGTCGCCCAGCGCCGCGGCCACATCGGCGAATCCGTCGCGCGAGTCGACCGTGTCGTTTCCCTGGTCCGCGACGTAGATCGCGTCCAGCGTCTCCAGGGCTGGCAGCGAATCGGCGAGCGTGCGCAGGTTCGACAGGCAGTCGTCGGCGCGGTTCATCGTGCAGATCGTCACCGCGGTCGGACGGATCTCCTCGGGCGCGTCGACGGTCCAGCGCACCTGGGAGACCGTGAGCCGCTCCATGGCGTCGGTCTCCAGGTCGAGCCACAGCCCACCGCCGTCGACGAACTTGTCCAGCTTCGCCTCGAGCGTCACGGTGCGCTGTACGACGTCGGTCATGGCCTCGGCGGCGACCGTGCGTGCCTCACCCGCGACGTCGGATGCCCGCACCATCAGCTTGCCGGAACCGCTCACGATCGCCTCGACCGTCACCGACCGGACAGCCGTCCAGCGCTGCCAGTACGACGCGGGGAACCTGCCGAAGTAGGTGTTTCCCGTGGCCTTCGCCGACGGCTCGAGCGTCACCGTCTCACGGTCACGCGACGCGACACCCGCGACGACCTCGAGGTACAGGTCCTTGCTGACGACCGCGGACGGCCCCTCGAACAGGCCTCGCTGCGCGAGCAGACGCCCCGACGCCGGGGTGTGGGCCTGCAGCAGCGAGCCGGCCGTCGCCTCGGTCGTCACTGTTGCTTCACCGGACATGAGAGGCGTCCTCCAAGTAGTACAGGGCACCGGATTTGAGGTTCGACGTGTTCACATCGCGGAATCGGCACCTCGTCGGCGTCACTCCAACGCGCGAACGCCAGTAAGGTACAGGCCGCCCCTCAGCGGTTCGCACCAGGCTTCATCACCCACGTGATTCCCGGAACACAACCCATTTCAACATCACGAAATTGATCACGGTGGCCGTTCCCTGCGCGATGACCCACGCAGCCGCGACCCGCCACCGGAAGTCGTCGGACAACATCGCGAGCATCAGAGCGTTCGTTCCGACGTTGACGAAGAACGTCGTCGTGTAAAGCGCCGCGAACCCGCCGATCTGCCCGGCACCACCCTTTTGGGCTGCCGTAAATGTGAAGCGACGGTTAAGGAAATAGGCGGTGGTGGTGCCGGCGATGAAACTGAGCGCCTTCGCCAAATGCACCCACGTACCGGCCTGCAGCAACAACCAGTACAGGCCGGAGTCGACCAGTGCGCAGAACCCACCGATGAGAACGAACCGGGCGATCTGTGCCACCAGACCGGGCGATGCGGGCCTCGCCGCCTCGCCGGCAGGAGATTCCATCGTTGTCACCGCTGCACCTTATGTTCTGCCGACCGTGCGTGTTCTGCGTGTCGTGTTCCCGCGAACCCGGTTCCGACCTGCGTTTTTCCGGCCGACTGCTCCCGAAGGCGCCGCGTCGATTCCGGGTCCGTGCTTATCGAGTGTAGGGATCGGACATTGTGGCACCGGAGACAGGCCATATCTCGAGATGGTTACCCTGACTCGAGTGAGCACACCCACTCCCGAACGGCACATCGAGCGGCGCACCCTGGCCGGGTGGGGCAGGACGGCCCCGACCACGGCGAACGTGCTCGCCACCCCGGACGTCGAAATGATCGCGCGCGCGGTCGCGCAGGCGGGCGAACGCGGCGTCATCGCGCGTGGCCTCGGCCGGTCCTACGGCGACCCGGCGCAGAACGCCGGCGGCCTCGTCGTCGACATGACCGCGCTCGACCGCATTCACTCGATCGACCCGGACGAGGCGATCGTCGACGTCGACGCGGGCGTCAGCCTCGACTCGCTGATGAAGGCCGCCCTGCCGTACGGCCTGTGGGTGCCGGTCCTGCCCGGCACGCGCCAGGTGACGATCGGCGGCGCGATCGCCAACGACATCCACGGCAAGAACCACCACAGCGCGGGCAGCTTCGGCAACCACGTCGTATCGCTCGACCTGGTGACGGCCGACGGCCGCGTGCGCACCCTGAGCCCGGACGGCCCGGAGTCCGACCTGTTCTGGGCCACCGTCGCCGGCATCGGCCTGACCGGCATCATCGTGCGGGCCCGGATCAGGATGACGCGGACGGAGACGGCGTACTTCATCGTCGACAACGACCGCACCGACGACCTCGACGGCACGCTCGAGCTGATCAGCGACGGTTCCGACGAGAACTACACCTACTCGTCGGTCTGGTTCGACACCATCTCGAAGGGCCGCAAACTCGGCCGGGGCGCGTTCGCCCGCGGATCGCTGGCCAAGCTGGACGACCTTCCGCCGAAGCTGCGCAGCGAACCGTTGAAGTTCTCGGCGCCGCAGCTGCTGACCGTGCCGGACGTCTTCCCGAACGGGCTGATGAACAAGCTGTCGCTGAGCGCGATCGGCGAGTTCTACTACCGCTCCACCCCGAAGCAGGGCCGCGGCGCGATCCAGAACATCACGGCCTTCTACCACATGCTCGACCTGGTCGGAGAGTGGAACCGCGGCTACGGCAGCAACGGCTTCCTCCAGTACCAGTTCAGCACGCCGCTCGGCGCGAACGACGGCCTGCGGCGGATCGTAGAGAGGGTCGCCCATTCCGGGCACTACTCGGCGCTGAACGTGTTCAAGCGCATGGGCGAGAGCAATCCGGCGCCGCTGTCGTTCCCGCACCCGGGCTGGATGGTCTGCCTCGACTTCCCCATCAAGCCCGGCCTCGCGCAGCTCTGCAACGAGCTCGACGCGATGGTCCTCGAGCTCGGCGGACGCCTGTACACGGCGAAGGACTCGCGCACGACCGCGGAGACGTTCCACCGCATGTACCCGCGCATCGACGAGTGGAAGAAGATCCGCCACTCCGTCGACCCCTACGGCATCTTCATCTCCGACATGGCCAGGAGGCTGGAACTGTGATCGACGCGGTGGGCAACCCCCAGTCGCTGCTGCTGCTCGGCGGCACCTCGGACATCGCGCTGGCGATCGCCGAGAAGTACCTCGCCCAGCGCCCGCTGCGGGTCGTGCTGGCGGCCCGGCAGTCACCGCGCCTCGACGAGGCCGCCCAGCGCCTGCGCACCGCCGGCGCCGAGGTGGAAACGGTCGACTTCGACGCCACCGACACCGATTCGCACCCGCTGGTGATCGACAAGGCGTTCTCGGGCGGCGACATCGACGTGACCGTCGTGGCGTTCGGCCTGCTCGGCGACGCCGAAGAGGCGTGGCAGGACCACGCGCAGGCTGTCGAAATGGCGACCGTGAACTACACGGCACCCGTGTCGGTGGGCGTGGCGCTGGCCGAACGGCTCAAGCAGCAGGGCCACGGCTCGGTGATCGCCCTGTCGTCGGTCGCGGGCGAGCGCGTACGCAGGTCGAACTTCGTCTACGGTTCCACGAAGGCCGGCTTCGACGGCTTCTACCTCGGCCTCGGCGAGGCACTCGCGCCGTACGGCGTCCGGGTCACGGTCGTGCGCCCCGGCCAGGTGCGGACGAAGATGACCGAAGGCATGGACAAGGCCCCGCTGGAGCAGACCGCCGAGTCGGTGGCCGACATCGCCGTCGACGCCGCACGCCGCGGCAAGGACCTCGTGTGGGCACCCGGCACGTTCCGCTGGGTGATGTCGGCACTGCGGCACGTGCCGCGCCCCATCTTCCGCAAGCTGCCCATCTGACGACCCGATCGCGACGCTGACGACAGCGGCTCCGCCACCCGACCGCGGTGGCGGAGCCGCTGTTTCGTGCGCGGCGATTCCGTTTCGAGTGCGGCGGCTACTGCGTGACCCAGTAGCCGTAGCTGGTGTACTCCGGGTACGGGCTGAGCAGCGGCCGGACCGGTTCGAGGGTGACCTCGGCGTCCTTCGACGTCACGAATTCGCCGGGGATGTCGAACGAGCGCGTGCGCCAGGCGTCGCGGTTCGGGCCGAGGTCCCAGACGCCGACCTCGCGCCCGTCGACGCGCACGCGCACGAACTGTTCGACGCCGTTGACCATCACCCTGCTGGTCAGTTTCGCGTCCTGACCGGGCTTCAGGTTGCCGACGCGGAACGTCTCACCACCCAGGATGTACCGGCTGCTGTCGATGACACCGTCCTGCCGGCGCAGGTCCGTGTAGGGCTGCACCCCGGGCTGTTCCATCTGCGGTGTGTAACCGTGGCCGGTTTCGGAGTCGAGCGAACCGACGTCCACGTGGTCGCGTACATCCCCGGGAACCGGCGCGGCGTCACCCGTGCCGGCGAGGCTCCAGTTGGCCTTGCGTACCGTCAGCTCGTCGAACGGGACGATGCTCCACCCTGTGCTGTCGCGCGGCACGTTCAGTTCGAACGTCATTTCCGGCTGCGGTTCGAACACGCCGGTGTCGACGAACGAGTGCATCGCCGCGCCGGGCCACTGCTCGTACACGGCGAAGTAGTCGGGCCGCTCGCCCTCGGGCATGGCGCGCAGCTTCTCGTACAGCGCGCCCGGGCCGTGGTTGCTGGCCTCGGCGAACCCGTTCGTGGTCAGACCGATCGTGTCTACGACCTTGCGCTCGCTGTAGTACGCCACCGCGCCGACGTCCTTGACACCGACGACGGCGTCCGGCGGCAGGTTGCCACGCAGCCACGCGGCGACCGAGACGTTCGTGTCCCGGATCGTCGCCGCCTCCCAGCCGAACCGCCACGCCCACTGCGGCAACGCCATCAGCGAGAACAGCAACGCGACGGCCGGCAGTAGGTGCAGCGCCGCTTGGCGGAACCGGCCGCGCGCAACGAGCCGCGACACGGCGTACAGGCCGATGACCGTGACGACGATGTACAGCGGCAGGAACGGCTGGAAGTACCGCAGTTCGTGAATCAGCGCCGTCGACAACGTCGACACCGACAGCACGATGCCGGCGAACGCCACGGCCAGGGCGATCGCCAACGACCGCCACCGGCGGTGCTTGACCAGCAGATACGCCAAACCGAGCACGAAGACGATCAGCATGCCGGGGAAGGCGTAGTTCTGCCCGGACAGGCCGTTGAAGAAGCCGACGGCACCCCGAAGGTTCTCCGTGGCGCGCTGGACGAAGTCCCCGATGTAGAACGTGGGCCGGTCCGACATCAGCGACTTGGACTGCACGCCGTTGGCGGAGAACGTGCCGGTGGCGATCCAGTAGAACAGGTACTGGCCGACCGGGGCGAGCAACGGCAGCAAGGCCCACGATGCCGCGCGCGGGCGCCGCGTGTGCCCTGCGCGCCTGCCTCCCAGCGTCGTCCACAGCATCGCGCCGATCAACGCGATCGCCAGCACCATGCCTTCCGGCCGCACCAGCGCGAGCAGCACGCCCAAGACAGGCGTCCAGCGGAACCGGCCGTTGGGGCATTCCCGCACGAACAGGTACACCGTCCCGACGGCGAGCAGGGCGGTGAGGCCGACCTCCATGCCGCTCGCCGCGCCCCACATCAGCGGGCCCGACACCGCCGTCAGCACTCCTGACCAGATTCCGACCACACGACCCACGAGCAACCGGCCCAAGTGGTACGTCAGGCCCGTCGCGAACGCGGTGCAGACGATTCCCGTCGCTACGGCGTAGCCCAGCAGGCCGTTGCCGCTGAACCCGAGCAACCAGCCGACGGCCAGCACGAACGAGTACAGGATGCTGCTGGCCCCCGTGCTGATCGGGTCGCCGGGGTTGAATCGGAACAGCTCACCACTGCCGAGCTGCTTGCCGTACTGCAGGTGGATGTAGACGTCGTCGAGCGGTGCGATGAACGTGCCCTGGTTCCACACCATGTCGACGACGACGAACACGACCGCGACGAGCGCCGCGGCGGAACCGAGCAGCCAGGCGATCGGATCCCGCCCCGACAGCACATGCCGGAGTCGTCCCGCTGCGCCCGACGGCGTCGTGTCCGACGAGGTCGCCCTGTCGGACGAGGCCGCCGTATCCGGGGAGACCCCGTCCGTCGAACCAGCGGCCCCGGAGTCCGGGCCGTCACTGGTCGGGCCGCCGTCACTCTGCGCGGTCATGGATGCGTCCGCCTCGTGTGTCGTCATCGCTCCTACCCGTTCGGCCAGGAACAAGCTACCGGGTATGCGCGAAAACGAAACGTCTGCGTCAACGGATGCGGACCAGCGTGAAGTGGCCGATGCCGGTCGCGTCCGAATGGACGGTCCAGGTGTCCGGACCGTCGCCCGGTCCGGAGTCGTACAGCAGTCGATACACCGGCGAGAGCGGTTCGCGGTCACGGTCGAACCACAGGTAGTTGACTTCGAGCAGGGCCGACCCCACCGGGCCGGATGCGGACAACCGCTCCTCGAGCAGTTCTGCGACACGGCCGCGGTCGGAGAACGCGTCGACGATTCGGCATTCGCAGAAGTACGCGAGTGAGCCGATCTCACCCGGTGACCGAACCGCGGCGGTTCCCACCCGACGGCCCAGTTCGGTACCGACGCGGGCGTAGTCCTGGGCGCTCGCCCAGTTGCCGAATATCACCGGCGAGCGCCACGGCACACCCCGCTGCACCTCGACCATCGCGGTGGCGACGACGAGCCCGGCGACCGCGCCCAGCAGTCCGAGCGCGACGACCGGTCGCGGCCGACCATCGACGCCACGGTCACCGTCCGGTTCTCCACGCCGATGACCCCACCAGGCGCCGAGCGCGAGGACGCCGCACATCGCCAACGCCGTCAACGGCGCCACGTAGTACCAGTGGTACGGCCCGACGCCGAGCAGCACGTAGGCGCCGTAGTACGCCACTCCCCCAGCACCGAGTCCGGCGACCACTCCCAGTGCGGGGCGGTCGGCCGCCACGAGCCGGACGATCACCGCAGCGAGCAGCGCGACCACGCCCAGGCCCGCCGGCACAACGGCCAGCAGGACAGGGACGCCCACACCTTCGAGGTACATGCCGATGCCGGTGGGGTACGTCCACGGGTCGAACAGACCGTCCTGCGACTGTTTGATCACCAACGTGTCGGGCACGGCCGAGCCGAACGCCACCCAACTCAGCACATGCCAGGGCAGCGCTACCGCGACCATCGTCGCGAACGCCTGCCACCAGCGGCGCCCGACCGCGCGAGCTGTCGCGACCGCGAACATGACGACCACGAACACGGCCAGGTCGAGCCGCACGAGCACCGCCAGCCCCGCGAAGACACCGAACCACACCGCACGCCGCTCGACCGTGGCTGCCGCGAGGCCCGCCAACGCCGCCGGGATCAGCAGTACCTCGAGGCCGATCGCCGACAGCACGAATGGATTGACCACGACAACGGCCACCCCCAGGAGAGCCACCGGCGCCGGGAACCGCAACTGGGCCGCCAACCGTGCCCACGCCCACCCGAGCGCCGCCGTCGCGCCCACCGTGACAAGTCCGAGCGCCACGATCGGCTGCGCATCTCCGAACAGCCCGGTGATCGCGGTACCGAGCGCCAACAGGATGACGTTCAACGGCGACGTGGCCGAGTTGCTCACGACGCCCGGGATGATGCCCCATGTGCCGTGTTCAGCGAGGTTCCTGGCATAGGTGAGCGTGATGTACGCGTCGTCGGTCAGACTCGCCCTCGTGAACAGGAAGACCAGCAGCCCGCCAACCGCGGACATCCCGACGATCATCGCTGTGCGCCTGCGACCTGCCATGACTTACTTCCACTGTTCGCCGTAACCAAGTCCCATGTTTGCAGGTCATGGGCGTTACTCCGCGGAGTGACATGACTCTTTACAGTGCCGGGTTGTGACCGCATCCGCGACGGCACCCCGCCGAACCGTCCCGAGGGGTTTCGCACGTCGTCTCTCCGCGACGGTGCTCGGACTGCTGTCCGCGCTCGCATCGGTCGTCTTCGTTCTGGCGCCCGTGGACCAGGTCACGACCACGTACGAGTGGCCGTCCGACACCCCCGAAGACACGACACTCCCCCTGCTGCCGTACAGCCCGCAGCAGATGGACGTCACCCTCTCCTGCGCCGACGCGCTCGCCCTCGGTAGCGGCACTCTCCTGTCGACGACAGGGCCCGGTGGCGACCAGGCCTCACCGAACGGCCTTTCAGTGCGGGTATCGGACGGGCGGATCACGGCCACCCTCGGGCAGACACAGCTGGCGACCGCGCCCATTACCGACACCTGTCGGTGGCGAATCGTCTCGGATGCGTCGGGAACCACGGCGTTCGCCGACGGACGCGAACAGGGACGCACAACGGAACGACCCGCAGTCAACGGCCTGTTCACCGATGTCTCGGAGGCAGCCGAGCTGCAAGTGAGTGTCACCCCGGATACGCGATACGCCTCGGACCCGAGCGCCGTGAAGATCGCGGCCGGCGTCGTCTCGGTGACGTCGCTCGTCGCGATGCTGCTCGCGCTCCGGAAACGGGAGCCGTGCCGCCCGAGGCTGCTGCCACCGGGGTGGGCGCGTCCTCGACCGGCGGACGGCATCGTTGCGGCAACGCTCGTCGTGTGGGCTGTCATCGGCGCCGCCACTGTCGACGACGGCTACATCGTGACGATGATCTTGTCGTCGGCCGATACCGGCTTCGTAGGCAACTACATGCGCTGGTTCAACGCCCCGGAAGCGCCGTTCAGCTGGTTCTACGAGCTGTACCGGCCATGGGTGGAGATCAGCACGACCACGTTGTGGCTGCGCCTGCCATCGCTGGTGGTGTGCCTCGTGTCGTGGCTCCTGATCGATCGTGTCCTGCTCCCACGGTTCGCCAAGGGACGACCGGTGTTGGCGCGCTGGGCCGCGGCAGCGGTTTTCCTGCTCTGGACCATCCAGTTCGGCATCGGCCTGCGGCCGGAGCCCTGGGTCATGCTCGGTTCGCTGGCCACGTTGGCTCTCGTGGAACGGGGCGTGACGACCCGCCGGCTGTCGCTCCTCGCATGTGCCGTCATCGCCGCAGGCGCGACAACCGCCCTCACACCGACCGGCATCGCCGTTTTCCTGCAGCTGCTCGTAGCACTGCCAGCGGCTTGGCCGACGTTGCGCGCGCACGGTCCGCGGGCAATCGCTGTCCTGCTCGGCGCAGGTACGTCGGTATTGCTGCTGATGTTCTACGGCCAGCCGCTCGACACGGTCCTGCATGCCATTGAGGTGCGCACCGAGATCGGCCCGAGTTACGGCATCACCGGCGAAGGACGACGCTACGAGTGGCTGTTCGATCCGCTGCAGGGAGGATTGAACCGACGGCTCCCGGTACTGCTGTTGTGGTTCGCCATGGCCGTCCTGGCGGTGCTGCTCGTGCTGAGACGTACGCCGAAACTGGCGAAGGCACCGACCCGACGTCTCCTGATCGCATCGCTGCTGTATTTCGCGGCGCTCGCACTGACTCCGACGAAGTACACCCATCATTTCGGTGCTCTCGCAGGCGTGGCGACGCTGCTGGTCGCCGTGGTGGTGCACGCGATCGCGCGAGGCGCGTTGCGGCGCAGCTGGCAGTTGTCGCTGATGTGCGTCGCGTTGGCGGTGGCCGTGTGGGTGGGCATCGACGCTCCGTTGCGGTGGTGGTTTCTCGGTGGGCTGAACGTGAAATGGTCGGAGGTGCCACCAGGAGTAGCAGGAATCGATGCCGCAGACCTGGCGTTGACAGCCGGGATCGTGGTGGCGGTGGCCGGGCTCGCGGGAGCATGGCGATGGCTCCGAACGCCGGCTTTGTTCGTCCCTGTCGTTGCTTTCGGTGTGGTGATCGTCGAGGTCGGCACGATGGCGTATGCCCTGGTTCCGCGTTCGGAGACTTACACCACGGGTGCCGCGAACATGGCCGCACTGGCGGGCGCACCATGCGGCATCGAAAGATGGCTCGAGGTCGAACCGGATGTGGCCGCAGGCATGCTGCCCACTTCCGGTTCCGCCGATGTGGACGGATTCACCACGAACGGCTTCTTTCCACGAAACGGCCTGCTCGAACCGTACGGGAGCGCGGAAGCGCCCGTATGGCACAGCGGTGGCCGACGGGGAAAGGTCACGACGCCCTGGTATCACCTACCCACAGGAAGCGAGGGTCCCGCTGCACCTCCGGTGGTGGTACCCGCTCGCGGCGCTGGTGCCGTCTCGGCAACCGTGGAGTTCGCCGACGAGGCCGGACGAATCCTTTCCTCCCAGGAAGTTCCTATCACTCCGATTTGGACTGAGGAACGTTTCGACCCGGCAACCGCCGCGATGGTGCGACTGAAACTGGTCGACGAACGTTCGGCCAACGGCTGGATCGCAGCAGGCGCGCCACGTCTACCAAAAACCGTTCCTTCGACTGAACTCGTGCCCGCATCGGAACCCGTCATCCTGGACTGGGTGGGCGCATTCACGATGCCGTGCCGACGCCCGCCCTCCGTGGCCGACGGGACCGTCGATCCGGTTCGCTATCGTTTCGCATCCGGCCCATCAATCCGCGACATCGGCAGCGTGTCCTATATGGCAAGCCAAGGTGGGCCGTACGCACCACTGATGCAATTGGCGACGGAGACAGCCGTACCGACATACCTCCGCGGTGACAAGCTTTCCGAACCGATCAGTGTGTTCCGGCTCGACTACCCTGCTTCGAACCGGAGCCTCCGGATGCTCCGAACGCCGCGCTAGAACCCTGTTCAGAACGGCATCGGCTCGCGCGCCGCCTGCGCTTCCGTGCACGTCGGCCACCGACGCCGCCGTTCGGGCCGTTCCCGTCGAGCACGGCATGACGACGTTCTCCACTCGAAACGCCGCCGCACAGCTCTACGGGAGGGCGACTGGTATGCCGCGCCCCGCGCGGTGTCGTGATGTGAAGGGTGCCGTCAGGCTCGAGCTTGAACTGCCAACCAGCCGTGTGTTTGACGACGTGGTGGTGTCGGCACAACCCGATGAGATTCGCCGCGCACGTCGGCCCGTCACAGCCGTGCGGAGTGACGTGGTCCAGATCGACATACTCAGCCGGCCGATGACAACCGGGGAAACGGCATTCCCGGTCACGCACCTTCACGTAGTCCGCCACCGCCTTGCTCGGCCGATATCGCTTCCGCCCGACGTCGAGCGGCGTTCCGGTGAGAGGATCGGTCACAATCCTACGCCACGTGGACGTGGGGTCTTCGGCGATCTGGCGAGCAACGGGCGCCGGTATCGGGCCGTGCCCTGCAAGCTCTGCGGGATTGTCGGCTAGCCCCATCAGTGTCGGCAGGTCGACGTGCACGTAGATCTCCGCCCTACCGGATCCGGCATGATCGCCCGAACGCCCGATCACACACTCGGCGAGCGTGTCGGCGCGCAGCTGATCCATGGTCCGCGGGTCGCCACGGTTCCGCGCCGACCTGGCCATCCGATCGAGACTTGCATACGTCGCCGATGCCACCTCTGCGGGCAGACTTGCAGTAACGGTAGCCATCGCGTCCTCGCGGTGGAGGATCTGGACCTTCCGGTCCTCACGTCGTCGAGCCGCCCGTACGGCTGCGCCATCCGGGTCAACTTTGTGTACTGCCCGGTACGCGATGCGTCTGATTGAACCGGCGTCACGACCTTCGAGTTTGCCGGCAATCATCTCGTCGACCCTGCCGGCCGAATCTCCGTCCAGCACGGTGGTCTGATCGACGACCTTCGTGGCCTTCGGCAAATCAATGTCACCACCGGACAGTGCTCGCAACGTATATGGCAACCGTGTGGCGAGTTGCCGCGCCCATGCGAGTTCCCGACGCACAACGTGCTCGGACTCTGCTACGGCAACGGCCAACTCAGCCGTGACCTGTTCACCGTCACCAACCCCCGAATCGGCGGCGACGGCCGCGAGCTCGCGTACGTACTCGGCTTGAACTTGCGCGATCCGTCTTCGTGCGCGAACAACACTGTCGAGATTCATGCGTCCCCCTTCGTTCAAAGCTGTTTGCGACAGTACTCAGATATCCGGAAATATGTCAAACATAAGTTCGATACACACGATCGTGCTATGGCCAAGCAAGACTGACACCGGTTGAATCGCGAGCAGGGCCGAGTTCGGCAACTCGAGCCTCGTAGGCCGGCTCGCCGGGCTGATCGACCACGTATACAACGCGCCACCGACAGAACCGAACCACAGCGGGCACCGGACATGTCGGCGACCTGCTGACAAAGACCCGAACGCCGCTCGTCCACGGCGCTGACCCGGCAACGGCTGACCCACCAACAGCAGTGCAGATCAATCGCCACGAACAGGAGTGACCATGGAAGCACTGAGAACCGACTCGGGCCGACAACCCTCGCAGCGGATGGAGCGGTGCTCCAACGGAGGCAAGGCCGCCGGCACTGGCGGCCCAAGCGCAACCCACCTCAGTGCCGCTCGGCAGCCGTCCGACTTTCGGTCGTCGAAGCAGCTCGCCTCCGGTCTCATGAAGATCCGCAGACCGATGTTGGTTCGCCTACCCGGTCACCCCAAGAAGGAAAGACCACCGGGCGCGGACCCGCACCAGGCGGTCAACGTACGGCGATCACCACGTACGGGCCGACATCGCGCTTCTCGAACCGCGATGACTCGAACACCGACGGTTCGAACGTGACCTTGCGGCCGAGAGCAGCCGTCTTCCTCGGGAAGGTGTCGTATTTGACGGTATAGAAGTAGTTGTCGTCCTCGCCCTTCTTGAGCACGACCATGGTCGGCGCACCGAACGGGCCGTCATGCATCCGCCGGTACAGCTCCTGCGGGCTGCCGGACGCAGCCCACGTGTCGATCTCTGCCGCACGTTCGTCGTGCCGCGACAAGGGATTCGTGTAGTGCGGCCGATGGTCGTGGAACAACCAGAACGGCCGGAACACAAGCATGTGATGTTGTTCCGAGAGAACCGTCTCGCGTTCCGCAGTGCCCGTACCGAGTTCGTCGACTGCGGCCAGCAACTTGCCGCTCCAGATTCCCTCGTCTTCTTCCTCGCCGGGAATGTGGTGTCGACTCTCGGGGGTCCTGCCGTTCGGGTAGTAATCCGAGAGCGCGGATTCGAAGCCATCGCTCATCGGGCCTCGAAGACTGTCCTGCAGAACCCCCACGCTCAAAGCGATCGCCACGACGGCGACGGCGGCCGTGATCTGGGTTCGCCATTCATGCCACCGGCGCAGACCCCAGCCCAGCATGTCCGTCGTCGCGAACACACCCGCAACTGCCAGCGTGACGTTCAGCGTCACGTTGAACCTGAACGCCAGCAACGTCGTGTCGAACGCCAATACCAATGTGGAGAGCACGTACCACAGATAGACCGCACCGGCCGTCACCAACGCAACGAGAGCGACCCGATGAGCACGCACCCGCACGACCGACCATGCCAGCCCTGCCAAGCACAACAGGCCAATCGGGCCATTGGGTTTGAACGGCATGGGGAAGTACGCACTCGTCTCCGGGAGATAGCGCGCAGCGACGTTCTCAGCCCCCAAGCCTCCGCCGAACAGGTAGGGCGCCCACACGACGAGCATCAGAGCGACCGACACGACGGCCACGAGCGCTACTCGGACGACCAGACCCCGGACGACCTCGCCGCGAGACGCGCCCGCCCGCACTCGCAACACACCCGCGATGATCGCGAGCAGAACTACCAACATCGCGCCGAACGCCAGGTGCAGGGTGTACGTCATCGCGCACACACCCAGATAGATCCCGGTCAGTACGAGTGGCCAACGCGGTTTCTCCCGGTTTCGCAGCGCGTTCCACGTCAGGACCAATACCGGGAGCAGCCATGCCGTGGTCGGCCACGCGTACGGTTCGCCGACGCCCGGCACGTACAGGCCCATCAGCAATGTGCCCAGGCTCGCCAGCACCGCCATCCGCCGACGCACCACGAACCGCCACAGCACGAACGTCACGGTCGCGACGACAGCGATCGTCGTGATGGAGAACGGCTTGTACGCCTCCCAACCCTGCAGATCGAAAAGGTTGGCGAAGCGCCCACCGAGCCAGAACCAGCCCGCCGGGTAGAACGGCGGAAGCCCCTCGTAGTTGAAGTCGGCGAGCCCCCACCCGGAGGCCATCCGCTCCATGTACCGGAGACGGAACTCGTTGTCCCCGGTCGTACCTCCCAGGTAGTAGCGGGTCGACAGCAACGGCAGCGCGAGCGTCAACGTCGCCAACGTAGCCAGGCCGCCGGTAACACCCGCGAACTTGACCCACCACGGCGCTGTGACCACCCGCCGCACGGCGAGTCCGCCGACGAGACACACGATGAGCCCGGCGCCGATCAACGACAACAGAGCGTTGGGAACGTACGTGTCGGGAACCAGGTTGGGCGCGCTGTTCACGGCGAACTGCAGGAACAGGCTGATCGCCGTGGCCCCGACGATGGCGGTCACGAGTTCGGCGGCCGCACGGCCGAGACCGGGGAGTGGCACCGGCGGTACGTGGCTCCAACGACGACCGGAATCGTCACCGGCAACCTGGGGGTCCGCGTTCGAAGCGGCGGGCTCTGGGTACGTCACGGTGGCGTCATCCGTCGCGGAAATCGGGGTGGCCCGGAATTACAGGTAGTACCAGAGGATGAGCATGACCACCCACGTACCGCCGAGGATCTGAAGCACGCGGTCGTGAAGTGCGATCTCCTCGGGTTCGCCGGCGTTGCCGCTGTCGACATCCACGGCGTAGCGCAGCACGGCGACGACGAACGGCACCAGCGAGATGACGCTCCAGATCGAGCCCGGATCGACCTGCTGCTGTTCGAACGCCCACAGCGAGTACGACATGATCAGGATCGCTGCCGACGTCGCCCACACGAACCGCAGATAGCTCGCCGAGTACTTCTTCAGCGAGGAACGGATCTTGGCCCCGGTACGCTCGTAGAGTTTGATCTCGGCGTAGCGCTTGCCCGCGACCATGAACAGCGAACCGAACGCCGTCACCAGCAGGAACCACTGCGACAGCGCGATGCCCGTGCCAACGCCGCCCGCGATCACGCGCATGAGGAAGCCCGAGCCGACGATCGCGAGGTCCACGACCGGCTGGTGCTTGAGTCCAAAGCAGTAACCCAGCTGCACGGCCATGTAGACGGCCAACACCACGAGCAGCTGCCACGAGGCGAGCAGGCTCAGCGCGCACCCGGCAGCGAAGAACACCACCGAGGCGATGTACGCCGCAGGGACCGGAACGATGCCGGCAGCAATGGGCCGTTTGCATTTCGTCGGGTGTGCCCGGTCCGCCTCGACGTCGATCGCGTCGTTGACCAGGTACACCGCCGATGCGACGAAGGAGAACGCGACGAAGGCAATCAGCGCGTCCAGCAGGACGCCACCGGTGGCGATCTCACCGGCCGTGAACGGCGCGGCCAGAACGAGCACGTTCTTGACCCACTGCCGTGGCCGCGCGGTCTTCAGCAGCCCGGTGACGATGTTCCCGGAAGCGCCGGCTT
Source organism: Prauserella sediminis (assembly GCF_014195435.1). Classification (NCBI taxonomy): domain Bacteria; kingdom Bacillati; phylum Actinomycetota; class Actinomycetes; order Pseudonocardiales; family Pseudonocardiaceae; genus Prauserella; species Prauserella sediminis. The sequence continues at coordinate 1,576,911 of NZ_JACIBS010000001.1, forward strand.
CCTGGCCGGTGGTCTGTTCGCTCGACACGGTCGCCTCCGCCTGGCCTGCCTCGGCCTGTCGGGTCGTCTCACTCATCGTGAGCTCCGGTTGCGATTCAGCTTGCGACGCACGAACCCGCCGACGACGCCACCGAGCGCAGCGCCGGCGAGAACGTCGGTCGGGTAATGGACGCCGAGCACGAGCCGCGACGCGAGCATCGGCGGCACGAGCGCGGGCACGACGTTGCGCCCGGTGAGTCCCGAGTAGAGGACAGCCGCGGCCGTGGTCGACGTGGCATGCGACGACGGGAAACTGAGCTTGCTGGGCGTGCCCACGCCCACCCGCACGCTCGGATGATCGGGCCGCGGACGACGCACCACCCGCTTGACGGCGATGGAGGCCGCGTGAGCACCGACGATCCCCGCTGCCGCGGTGACCCAGTCCTTCCGGCGCCGCTTGTCGACCCCCGCGCCCACCAGCGCCAACGCGAACCACCCGGCACTGTGCTCGCCGAAGTGGGACATGCCGCGTGCGATCTTCACCGTCGTCGGGTTGACGATCCTGTCCTGTACGGCGGCGAGGACGGCGACCTCACCGGCAGCCGGCGACCCGGGCGTCGCACCGACGGCGTCGGCATCGCCGACGGTGGCGCCGGTGTCAAGATCGGTGTCGGCGGTGGTGGTGCCTGCTAGAGCGGGGTCCTTCTCAAGCATCGATGGAACCGTCCAGAGGGGCGCCGTCGGTCAGATGCGGAGCGATCTTGTTGTCGAACATCGACAGCGCCGACCCGATCGCCATGTGCATGTCGAGGTACTTGTAAGTACCGAGACGGCCGCCGAAGAGCACGTTGCGCTGGTTGGCCTCGGCCTTGGCGAGCTCGCGGTAGCGCTCGAGCTTCTCCCGGTCGTCGGGGGTGTTGATCGGGTAGTACGGCTCGTCGTCCTCGTTGGCGAAGCGTGAGTACTCCCGCACGATGACCGTCTTGTCCTTCGGGTATCGGTCCTCGCGCTCGGGGTGGAAGTGCCGGAACTCGTGGATCCGGGTGTAGGGCACTTCCTGGTCGTTGTAGTTCATCACCGGCGTGCCCTGGTAATCGCCCGTCGGCACGACCTCCTGCTCGAAGTCGAGCGTGCGCCAGCCGAGGCGCCCCTCCGAGTAGCCGAAGTACAGGTCGAGCGGCCCGGTGTAGACGGTCGGCGTGTCCGCGGGGATCTGGTCGCGCACGTCGAAGTAGTCGACGTTCAGCCGCACCTCGATGTTCGGGTGCTCGGCCATCTTCTCGAGCCAAGCGGTGTAGCCGTCGACAGGCAGGCCCTCGAAGGTGTCGTTGAAGTACCGGTTGTTGAACGTGTAGCGCACCGGAAGCCGCGCGATGTTGCCGGCGGGCAGTTCCTTGGGGTCGGTCTGCCACTGCTTAGCGGTGTACCCGCGCACGAATGCCTCGTAGAGCGGCCGGCCGATCAGGGAAATGGCCTTCTCTTCGAGGTTCTGCGCGTCGGAGGTTTCGATTTCGCTCGCCTGCTCGGCGATGAGTTCGCGCGCCTCGTCCGGGGAATGGGACTTTCCGAAGAACTGGTTGATCAAGCCCAGATTCATCGGGAAGCTGTAGACCTGTCCCTGATACTTCGCGAAGACCCGGTGTTGGTAATCCGTGAAGTCGGTGAACTGGTTGACGTAGTCCCAGACCCGCTTGTTGGACGTGTGGAACAGGTGGGCGCCGTAGGTGTGCACCTCGATACCGGTCTCCGGCTCGGGTTCGGAGTAGGCGTTGCCGCCGATGTGGTGCCTGCGCTCGAGCACGAGGACTCGCTTGCCGAGCTGGCTGGCCACTCGTTCGGCCACTGTGAGGCCGAAGAATCCGGAGCCGACAACGACCAGGTCATACCCGTCGAAACCGGCATTTCCGTTGCTGGGAGTTTCCGTAAACGCGCTCACGGTGCAAAAGGCTACCGACGCGCCACGACCCTCGTGCGGCGAGGCTCCCCCGTCCCCGTTCGGGACTTCCCATTAGCGGCTCTCACCTGGCCGCCTACCCGCCGCACGAGGGTCCGCGCTCCAACACCCCCGGGATGACCACGTGTGATGCGTGTGTGGTCAGCGCCGTACGTCAGTTCCGACGGAACGTCGTCGTTTCCGGTTCCACCGGCTCGACATTCCCCACGTGCTTTCACCCGGCCGAGCTACGAGTCGTGGGAACCAGACGGCTCACTCGGAAGCGGGACGTTCCTGCAGGCCGGGCAGCACGTCGTCGGCGACCTCCTCGAGCACGACCTCGCGTCCCTGATACGGGCTGGAGCTACGCGGCCAGTGCGCCACGACGTCGGTGAACCCCAGCTCGGCGGCTCGTCCTGCGGCGTCGACGAACGCTTCCTTGCTGGTCAGCGAGTACACCGGTGCGGCGTCGAGGCTGAGGTGCCGTTCCAGCGTCGCCGGGTCGCGTTCCGCCGCCGCGAGCTCGTCGTCCAGGCGCGCGGACAGCTCGGCCACGCCCTTCCACCACGATTCGAGTTCGTCGGAGTTTCGCCCCGTGGTCAACCAGGCGTCACCGGTCGCGGCGGCGAAGCGGATCGTGCGCGGCCCGTTGGCGGCGATCACGAGCGGCGGACGCGGATGCTGCACCGCGCCGGGCAGGTTCCGCGCACCCTGCACCGTGTAGTACTCGCCGGAGTGGTCGAACCCGTCGACCCGCAGCAGACCGTCGAGCACGGTCGTGAACTCGATGAACCGGTCTGCACGCTGCCCGGCCGTGAGCTCCTGCTCACCGAACACGGTCGCGTCGTAGCCGAGGCCTCCCGCGCCGACACCGAGGACGAACCGGCCGTCCGACAGGTCGTCGAGCGTGATCACTTCGCGCATCAGTGGCAGCGGGTGCCGGAAGTTCGGCGAGGTCACGAACGTGCCCAGCCGGATGTGCGACGTCACCGTCGCGGCGGCGGTCAACGTCGGAACGGCGCCGAACCACGGCCCGTCGACCAGGTTTCGCCACCCGAGGTGGTCGTAGGTCCAGGCGTGGTCGAAGCCGTACTCCTCCGCGGCCCGCCACTTCGGCTCAGCCGCCCACCAGCGGTCCTCGGGAAGGATCACAATGCCAACGCGCACGGCGCCACACGCTATCGGCCAACGGCCTCGCTGTCGTGGGTGCCCACTCCGGGCGACGTTCCGGGCGTGTCGTCCCCGCGCACAGCACCGCGCACAGCCCAGTGCCGCCCGCCGGCGCTCCGTCGCCCCCACGCCGTTCCGTCGTCCCCACGCCGTTCCCGGGCAGCGCACTACCGTGCCGCGCTCTACCCTGTCCACTCCACGGCGCTCTGTCGTCCCCGATCGCCGCGCTGTGCCTCGCGCAACGCGCGGTACGGACACCGCGCTACGGGGCGGTGTGCTACGGGGCGGTGTGCTACGAGGCAGTGCGCTACGTGCGCACGATCGACCGGCGTCGTCCGAGGGGATGTCGTATGGAACACGGCGGACCTGTCACGGGGCTCTGGAACACTGGAATCGTGGAGAGACCGAGCCTCATCGCATCCGATGTCGACGGCACGCTGCTGTCGACGGCCACGCACCTGAGCCCTCGCACGGTCGACGTGGTCGACAGCGCAGTCGCTGCGGGCGTGCCGGTGGTGCTCGTGTCTGGACGTCCGCCGCGGTGGATCCCGGAGGTCGCCGAACAGGCGGGCCTCGACGGATACGCCGTGTGCGCCAACGGCGCCGTGCTGTACGACATCGGCGCCGACCGCGTGGTCGACGTCCACGGGCTGATGGACCCCGCACAGCTGGCGACCGTCGCCGACGCCCTCGAGCACGCGCTGCCCGGATGCACGCTCGGCGCGGAGCGGATCGGCACCCACGCCGTGGACGATGACATGCGCAACTTCGTGATCGAGTCCGGCTACCACAATCCGTGGGGCGACGGCGAGGGCTCGCAGGCCTCCCGCGCCGAAGTGCTCGGCCACGCGGCGGTGAAGCTGCTGGTCAGCCACCCCAAGATGACGTCGGACGCCATGGCGAAGGCCGCGCGCGAGGTCCTCGATTCGCACGTCGACGTCACGTTCTCGTCCGGTGCCGGGCTCATCGAGCTGGCCGCACACGGCGTCACGAAGGCCACCGGGATCGCCGCGGTCGCCCGACGCAACGGACTCGACGCGGACGCCACGATCGCGTTCGGCGACATGCCCAACGACGTCGAGATGTTGCGGTGGGCGGGACACGGTGTCGCGGTGGCGAACGCACACCCGGCCGTGCTCGACGTCGCCGACGAGGTCACGGCGCCGCACTACGAGGACGGTGTCGCTCAGGTCCTCGAACGCTGGTTCTGACCCCGCGCTCGGCCGCACGCCCGCATCAGCAGGGTTTGGCGGTGAACCGCGGGTCGGCGGTGAGCCGTTCGGTCAGGAGATCGGCCTGCGGCCGGTGCAGGTACAGCTCCACCCACCGGCCCCCTGTCGCCTCGCCTCCGGCGCGGCGGAACGGCACGACCTCGTAAGGACCGGCGTACTCGGTGCGGATCCGGCACGTCCGGCTCGGCAGGTACCCACCTGCTGCGTCGACGACCACGGCGGGCATGCGGTCGCGCACGACGTAGGCGTGGTCCCCGGGGTTACGTGCCAGGTGTGCGTCGGTGGTTCCACTGGGGTCGACGACGTACAGCTGCGGGCCCGCCGCGGCTGCGAGCGCTCCCGCGGGCACGGCGCTGACGACCGTGCCGCCGGTGAGGCGTTCGCCAAGCCAGTCGCCGATCTCGTCCAGCTGGTCTTCGACGGTTCGCAGTTCCTGCATCGCGGGCAGGGTCCTGGTCATCCCGAGAGTCAGTGACAACCCGGCGAGCACCACGGCGACGACGGCGACGCCGCGTCCGGTCGGCACCTGTCCGGCGCCGGCACCGCCCGGTGCAGCCCCTTCTGACGTCGTGTTCGGACCGCCAGCCGGTGCCGACCCGTCGGCCGGCGTCCCGGCCAACGCGAATCCGCTCGCCGCGGCGACGGTGAGCAGCACCGGGACGGCCGCCAGCAGTTCCCACGCGGGCAGGGTCCCGCCGCCGATCGCGATCGCGTACGCGGTTTCGGCCAGGGCGAGCGCCAACAGCAGCCACGCGTACGTCGCTCCGGGCAGTCGACGGCGATAGCTCAGCAGGCCGATCGTCACGGCCGCGACCAGCAGAAAGGCCTGGTAGGTGAGCGCGAAGTCGGTGACGTAGGTCCACCCCGCCTCGAACCGGCCGACCAGGGAATCGCTGGCGCGGACGAGGCGGGCGACGACCGCTGTGGGGACGCTGTCGCCGTAGTAGGTCATGCGCCAGGCCGCCCACGGCACGAGCAGCACCGCAGCGCCGGCGACGTACACGGCGGGTGACGGCCGCGGCATACGACCGCGCACCGCGGCGATCACCAGCCACACGCACGCGACCACGGCGACGACCACGCCGTCGAGGCGCGTCATCACCGCGAGCGAGGCGACGAGGCCCGCCAGCACGATATGGCCGGTGACCAGCGTGTAGACGAGCGTCAGCACGAGCAACACGAACAGCGGCGTGGCGAGTCCGGACGGCCCGTAGGCGGCGAGCGCGCCGGTCGCTGCGGTGACCACGGCAGCGGCGACGGCGAACGCGGGTGCCCGGCCGGACCAGCGCAGGATCCGTCCGGTGAGCACGTACGCGACGAGTACGCAGCCGAGTGCGCAGACGATGCCGAGGGTCACGGCGACCGGTTCGACCTCGGCACCCGTGATCGCGCGGACCAGCGCCAGGAGCACGATCCACGCGAAGTCGGTGTAGCCCTCGACGGGTTCGCCCGGGTTGAACACCGGCCCGTAGCCGTCGGCGATGTTGCGTGCGTAGCGGAAGCCGACGTGGGCCTCGTCGGGCACCGTGCCGTAGGCGAGCTGGTGCGCCAGCGACGCGACCACCGTGACCGCGAGCGTGACGAGGCGCCAGCCGCGATGGTCGCTCAGCCGATGCCACACCGCGACGAGCAGCACCGCGAGACCCACCCACAGTGCCACCACCACGCCTGTGGCGATCATGGCGCGACCACCCCATCCCCGCCGAAGCCGAACGACCGGCCGAGCAGACAACGTACCGAGACCGGACGGCCGACTCGGCGGGCACCCGCCGGGTGCCGAGCGGCGCCGCCGGCCGACGCTACGGCTCGAGACTCTCGAGCATCGAGAACGTTTCTTCGACCAGGTCCTCGAACGGTTCCGGTAGTCGGTGCCGTGCCCGTATTCGATCAATGCGATGGGCTCGTGCACCAGTGGGCGCAGGCACCCGTGTGCCGCCGCTCACGGCGCCGGTGGTGATGTTGCTGCTCACGCTGGCTCTGGCCGTTGCGGGCACGGCGGCGTTCGCCAGGCGTGATCTCGCCACCGCGTGAGGAACCCGACTCCGAGCGGACACGTGATCGCCGCACGAGAGGCGTTACCGTCGTCGGCCATGCGACGGGTTGTGGTGATCGGCGGCGGCATTCTCGGACTCGCCGTTGCGCGCGAGCTGACCGGACGCGGCGACGAGGTGACCCTGATCGAGAAGGAACACCGCTGGGCCGCACATCAGACGGGCAACAACTCGAACGTCGTCCACGCGGGTCTGTACTACAAGCCGGGCTCGCACAAGGCGCGAATGTCGGTGGCCGGCAACCGGTCGATCCTCGCGTTCGCCCGCGAACACGGGGTCCCCGCCGAGGTTTGCGGAAAGCTCGTCGTCGCCACCCAGCCGTCCGAACGCGCGCCGCTGCACGTACTCGCCGAACGGGCGGAGGCCAACGGCGTCCCCGCCCGGCTGATCGGCCCTGCGGAGGCACGCGAGTACGAACCCGAGGTGGCGTGCGTCGAGGCGCTGCGGGTCGAGACAACCGGCATCATCGACTTCCCCGCCGTGTGCGAAACGCTCGCACGGCTGTCGACGGCCGCAGGTGCCGACCTGCGACTCGGCACGCGCGCGGTGGCGATCCGGCCGCGCACGGGCGGAGGTGTCGACATCGCGACCGAGACGGCGACCGACGGCGCCGAAGTGACCGACACGCTCCGCGCGGACGTGCTCGTCAACTGCGCGGGCCTGCACGCCGACCGGGTCGCCGAGCTCTCCGGAGTGCACCCGCGGGCTCGGATCGTCCCGTTCCGCGGCGAGTACTACGAGCTGAGCCCGGGCGCGCGGCACCTCGTGCGCGGGTTGATCTACCCGGTGCCGGATCCGTCGCTGCCGTTCCTCGGCGTGCACCTCACGCGGATGCTCGACGGAAGTGTCCACGCCGGACCCAACGCGGTGCTGGCGCTGCGCCGCGAGGGCTACCGGTGGCGGGACGTCTCACCGCGCGACGTCGCCGACGTGGCGCGGTTCGCGGGTGCGTGGCGACTGGCCCGGCGGTACGCGTTCCCGGTGGGATTCGACGAGGTGCGGCGATCACTGTCCCGGAAACGGTTCGCACGGAGCCTGGCGGGGCTCGTGCCCGCGGTCGGGCCTGACGACATCACCCGCCACGGCGCGGGTGTGCGCGCACAGGCGGTGCTGCCGGACGGCTCGCTCGCCGACGACTTCCTCATCGACCGCGCACCCGGTCAGGTGCACGTGCTCAACGCCCCGTCCCCTGCGGCCACGAGCGCCCTCGAAATCGCCCGTCACGTCGCCGACGCCACCCCGGACTGAACCTGCGCCGGACTCCGGCGCCGCGGTTCCCGGCCGGTTCGCCGAGAGCCGAAAACTCGCGGGAAAGTTTTCTGCGTTTTAACGCACCCGCAGCCTGTGCGGCCCTACCGTGAAATCTGTGTCCGAAGACTGCATGATCCGGCCGGTCGAGCCCGCAACCACGGGCATCGGCCTCGTGGCGCCGTTCGACTTCGCCCTCGACCGCGAGCTGTGGCGTTGGCTGCCCGCCCACGTCGACCTGTACGCCACGCGCCTGCCCCACCTGCCGGATCCGGTGTCGGTGGAGCTGGCGACCGCGCTCAGCGATCCTCGCGGCGTCCGCAACGCCACCCGCGACATCCTCGCGCCGGAACCGAGTTCCGTGGCCTACTCGTGCAGTTCGGGAAGCTTCATCGACGGTGCCGCAGGCGAGGCCGCGATCGTCGCCGCGATGTTCGACGCCGGTGCGCCCGCCGCCGTCACGACGTCGGGCGCCATGGTCGCGGCGCTCACGGAGCTCGGCGCCCGCCGCGTCGCGCTGGTCACGCCGTACGTCGACGCCATCACCGACAAGCTCGTCGACTTCCTCGCCGCGTTCGGCATCGCCACGACCGCCCGGTACGACCTCGGCCTCAGCGGCGGGATCTGGAAGACGTCGTACGCCGACGTCCGAACTGCAGTGTCCGCTGTCGACACCAGCGGAGCGGACGCGGTGTTCATCGCGTGCACCAACGTGCCGACCTACGACCTCATCGCTCCGCTCGAGGCGCAGCTCGAAGTGCCCGTACTCACGGCCAACCAGGTGACGATGTGGGCGGCCATGCGCGACGCCGGGATCACCGGCGTCGACGCCCCCGGCTCCCTATTCGCCGACCGGGGAGAGGACCTCACGGCCGCCTAGGAACGGGCGCATCGCCTCCGGCACGCGCACGGAACCGTCGGCGAGCTGGTGGTTCTCCAGGATCGCCACGAGCCACCGAGTCGTTGCGAGCGTGCCGTTGAGCGTGGCCACGGTCTGCGGCTTGCCGCCTGCGTCGCGGTAGCGCACGCCGAGCCTGCGGGCCTGGAACGTCGTGCAGTTCGACGTCGACGTCAGTTCCCGGTACGTCTCCTGCGTCGGAACCCACGCCTCGCAGTCGTACTTGCGCGCCGCGCTCGTGCCGAGGTCGCCGGCCGCGGTGTCGATCACGCGGTACGGCACCTCGATCTTGGCGAGCATGTCCTCCTCGAACGCCAACAGCTTCTCGTGCTCGGACTCGGCGTCCTCGGGTTTGCAGTAGACGAACATCTCGATCTTGTCGAACTGGTGCACGCGGAGGATGCCGCGCGTGTCCTTGCCGTACGACCCTGCCTCGCGGCGGAAACACGTGGACCAGCCCGCGTACCGCTTCGCGCCCGCGCCGAGGTCGATGATCTCGTCGGCGTGGTACCCGGCCAGCGGCACCTCCGACGTGCCGACGAGATACAGGTCGTCGGCACCGAGGTTGTAGACCTCGTCCGCGTGGGCGCCGAGGAACCCGGTGCCGCCCATGATCTCCGGGCGCACGAGAACCGGCGGCACCATGAGCTCGAAGCCGGTCGCGCCTGCCTGCGCGGCGGCCATGTTCAGCAGCGCGAGCTGCAGCTGGGCGCCGACCCCGGTCAGGAAGTAGAAGCGGGCGCCCGAGACCTTGGCACCCCGCTCCATGTCGATCGCGCCGAGACGCTCGCCGAGGTCGAGGTGATCGCGCGGGGTGAAGTCGAACTCGCGCGGGGTGCCGACCTGCTTGAGCACCTCGAAGTCGTCCTCGCCACCCGCGGGGACGCCGTCGATGATCAGGTTCGGCACCGTGCGGTGGAGCTGCTCGAACTCGTCACTCGCGCGGGACTGCTCGACTTCGGCCTCCTTGACCTGCGCGGCGAGCTCCTTACCCTTCGCCAGCAGCGCCTCCCGTTCGTCACCGGAGGCCTTGCCGATCTGCTTGCCGAGCGCCTTGTGTTCGGCGCGCAGCTGGTCGGCGGTCGCGATCGCGGACCTGCGTTCGGCGTCCAGGGACAGCAGCCGGTCGACGACGCCCTGGTCCTCGCCGCGGGCTCGCTGCGAGGCGCGTACCTGGTCCGGGTCTTCGCGCAGAATCCTGAGGTCGATCACACAGGGATCCTAACCGCCACCGACCTGCAACTGACTGGTTGCGCCAACGCACAGTTCGTGCAACTCTGAAGTTGCACGAACCGACGGAAGGAAAGCCCATGGACACGGACCGGATCGAACGAGAGATCCTGATCGACGCCCCGCCCGAGCGGGTGTGGGCCGAGCTCATCGAATTCTTCTGGGTCAACGCCCGCGGCGGCGCACTGACCGTCGTGCCGGGCGCGAGGCTGGTCACCCGCGACGAACACGACCACGAGTACCCGATCGTCATCGAGCGCGCCGATCCCCACAGCGTGCTCTCGTACCGCTGGGCCAGCGCCTATCCCGGTCGTGAACCCGGGGCGGGAAACTCCACGCTCGTCGAGTTCACGCTCACCGAGGAAGCGGGCCGCACCCGGCTGCAGGTCATCGAAAGCGGCTTCGCCACCCTGCCGGAGCAGGACGGACGGCAGGCGTTCCAGGACAACACCGGAGGCTGGGATTGGGTTCTCGACCGACTGACGACGGCGACGACGGCGGCGTGACGGACCCCGGGACAGACGCGGTACTGGGTGCGCTCGCCGACCCCACGCGGCGCGCACTGCTCGACGCGCTCGCCGCTCACGGGCAGGCGAGCGCGTCGGTGCTGGCCGCGGACCTGCCCGTCTCGCGGCAGGCGATCGTCAAACACCTCGGGGTGCTGAGCGAGGCCGGCCTCGTCGAACCCGAACGCAGCGGCCGCGAGGTGCGCTACACCGTCCGTTCGGAGTCACTCGCCGCCACGGCGAGTTGGATGTCCGCACTGGCCGACCGGTGGGATCGCCGACTGCGGACGATCAAGCGCGCGGCCGAACAGCAGTGACGCGACAGCCCACGCGCGGGCCGGACCACGCGGTCGGCGGCAGGTTCGCCGAGGCGGCGCCCCACACGAGACAGCCGTCTCGCGCCGGTGCCGTCGAGGCGTGGTCACCGGGTGACGCGTGGGGGCAACCCGGCCCTGCAACGCAGGGCACGGGCGCCGTCGGCGAGGGTCCGGGGCAGGGAGACGGGCGGGAGCAACACGGGCGCCGGAACGCAGAACACGCGGTGCCGAGTGCAGAACACGCGGTGCCGAGTGCAGAACACGCGGTGCCGAGCGCAGAACACGCGGTGCCGAGCGCAGAACACGCGGTGCCGAGTGCAGGACACGCGGTGTCGAGCGCGGACTATAGGGAGCGGACGAACGTCGCGATCTCGCTCGCGAGCGCCGGTCCGCCGTCCTCCTGGAGGAAGTGACCCGCGTCGGTGATCGTCGGGTGGTTGCGGTTCTCCGCACCCGGGAGGCGCTCGAGCACGGGGCGCATGCCCGCGGTGATCGGGTCACTGTCGGAGAACGCCACGAGCATCGGGATCGACAGCTTGCCGAGCGCGGCGCGCGCCGCCCGGTTCGCCTCCGTGGCCGGGTCGTCCGGCGTGGTCGGCACGAGCGACGGCATCGCCCGCGGACCGGCCTTGTACATCTCGTTCGGGAACGGCGCGTCGTAGGCGGCCCGCTCCGGTTCGGTCAGCTTCGTGACACAGCCGGACTGCACGAAGCGGCCGATGTCGAGCACCTGCGCCTTCTCGACGGCGTCGTGGAACGACCACCAGACGTCGGGCATGCCCTCGTCACCGGTCGGCAGTCCCGTGTTGGCCGCCACCACGCCCGCGAACCGCTCCGGGTGCTCGGCGACGAGGCGCAGGCCGATCAACCCGCCCCAGTCCTGGCCGACGATCGTGACGTCGCGCAGGTCGAGCGCGTCGAACGCGAACGCGCGCATCCACTCGACGTGCGCGGCGTAGGTGTGGTCGGCGACGTCGGCGGGCTTGTCCGAACGACCGAAGCCGACGAGGTCGGGTGCGATCGCACGCAGCCCTGCGTCGGCGAGCACCGGCAACATCTTCCGGTACAGGTACGACCAGCTCGGCTCGCCGTGCAGCAGCAGCACGACCGGGCCGTCGGCGGGACCCGCCTCGACGTACCCGATGCGGACGATGCCGGTCTCCGGGCTGTCGATCTCGGCGTAACGCTCGGGGAAGTCGAAGCCGGGGAGGTTCTCGAAACGATCATCTGGGGTCCGCAATAGCCGCACGCCGCCACCGTAGCGCGTCAGGTGCACCTGACAAGCCCGCGAAACGATCACGCGACGGTCCGGTCACGAGACTGCATCCGCGGCGCCGGTGGCGGCGTCCGGCGCGGCGGGACCGCTACGAGATGGCGACGGCCACCACGAGGCCGAGCGCCAGGTGAGCGGCCGCGACGACGAGGCTCGCGGGGGCGAACCGCTCGCTCTCGATGGTCGACCGGACGTCGATGCGGGTCGCGAACTCGAGCACGCGCACCGCGGCGACCTGCACGACGATTCCGACGAACCCGAACACCAGCGACATGATCAGTCCCTCGGCGAGGTCGCCGGTGGAGGCCCAGATGGCGACGACGACGATGAATGCCATCGACAGCAGCCCCGAGGCGGTGACGATCACGGCGTTCGGCAGGCCGCGGCGCACCAGCTCCGACAGTTTGCCGGGCGTGGTGAAGTCGATCGCGTAGAAGCCGATGAACATCAGCAGCAGGCCGACGATCGCGTACAGGGCGATCGCCCCGATGCCCCAGGCGATGTTCCCGAAGAAGCCTTCGGACAGTGCGACGTTCACGTGGAACTCTCCCTTGCTCAGTTTTCGAAAGCGGTGGCGTCCGGCCGGTGCCGGGGGCCGGCGGTCGCCGGCCGGGCGCGGTCATCCACCGGACACGGAGTCGGTCGAACACGGTGCCAGCCGGCTCCGCGTGCAATCGGACGCGGTATCGGCTGCGGGTACATTTCGGACGCGGTGCCAGCCGGTGCCCGGCGCCGGTCCGCGGTCATCGGTCTGCGGTCATCGGTCTGCGGTCATTCCGGGATGCGGTGCGGGACGAACGCGGCACCGTCGTCGGTGACGAGGCCCGCGGTCTCACGGATGCCGAGTCCCGCCGCGTTGTCGCCGACGATCCAGGCGCCCATCGCAGGGCGGAAACCGTCGAACTCGGGCAGCGGGTCGAACGCCTGGAACGTGTAGCCCTCGGCGCCGTAGACGCCCGCGGTCTCGGTCTCGTAGCCGGGCGCGACGATCTGCACGTTCGCACCCTCCCTGCCGAGCTTGGGCTTGCGCACGTACTCGGTGAGCAGACCGGGCTGGTCGTTGAACGCGGGCAGCAGGTTCGGATGCCCCGGATAGTTCTCCCAGAGGATGCCGAGCAGCGCCTTGTTGGACAGCAGGGTCTTCCACAGCGGTTCGACCCACAGTGTCTGCGGCAATGATTCGGCGGCGTACCTGCCGAACTCCTCCTCGACGATCCATTCCCACGGGTAGTTCTTCACGACCGTGCCTATGGGCGCCTCCTCGAGGTCGACGAATCGCTTCAGCAGCGGATCCCAGCCGATCTCCTCGATGGCGAGCGCGACCGTGTCGAGACCGGCCTCGGCGGCGGTCTCCTGCAGGTACGTCGTGGTGATGTGGTCCTCACCGCTGGTGTCGGCGCTCGACCACGTGAAGTGCACTTCCTTCGACGGCAGCAGCCCGCCGACGTGCTGCCAGCGTTCGATGAGCTGTTCGTGCAGCGAGTTCCACTGGTCGGCGTCGGGGAAGACCTCGGTCTTCCAGTGCCACTGCAGAATCGCCGCCTCGAGCAGCGAACTCGGCGTGTCGGCGTTGTACTCCAGCAGTTTGGCGGGGCCGCGGCCGTCGTAGCGCAGGTCGAACCGGCCGTACAGGTGCGGATCCTGCCGCTTCCACGACTCGGCGATGTACGGCCACAGCCATTCGGGCAACCCGAACTCGCGGTACCGCTCGGTGGTCACCACGTGGTCGACGGCGTCGAGGCACATCGAGTGGAGCAGCTCGACGTCGGCCTCGAGCGCGAGCACCTCCTCCATGGGGATGACGTAGTGCACCGACTCGTCCCAGTAGGGCCGGGCCTTGCCGTCGCCGTAGCGGGCCGGGGTGCCGAACACGAGCCCCTGCTGCTCGACGGTCTGCTGCCAGTTCGGGCGGGGTGCTGAGGTGGATCGCCGCACGGATCAGGCTCCGCTCTTGCCGAAGCTGCCGCCGCTGACGCCGAAGCCGCCCCGCTGGATGGACTTGCCCGACTTGGTGGAGATGTTCGCCCCGGACGGCTTGTTGTACGAACCGCCCTGCACCTGAGTGCCCGGCGTGCCGCTGCCGCCGTAGTTGTAGCGGTACTGCTGCATGCCGCCGCCGGGCATCGGCAGGAACATGAACCCGCCGCTGACGTATCCGCCGTGGCTGTTGACGTAGTCCTCGTCGCAGTAGTCGTCGTTCGCGACGACCGTGCCTTCGGCGTCGGTGCACACCGCGGTGACGTCGTCCGGTTTGACGAGGTACCACCCCGCGACCAGACCGACCAGGCCCAGCCCGACGCCGCTGCCGATGAGCAGCTTGCGCCGGCTGTCCGACTTCTGCTCGGCCGCGAGCCGCGCCTGCTCGGCCTGTGCGGCCCGCTCCCGCTCGGCGACGGCCGCCTGCTGGCGAGCACGCTGCTCGGCGAGCGTGGGCTCCCGCGGCGCCGCGGTCGACGGATCCTGGAACCGCATCCGACCCGGCTGTGACTGTCCCGGCTGTGACGCCCCGTGCTGTTCGGGCCCGCCCTGCTGTCCCGGCTGCTGCTGTCCGCCCTGCTGCTCCGGACCGCCGGGCATTCCCCCCGGCGGCTGCTGCCCGTAGGACTGCCCGCCCTGTGGTGGCCCCGGCGGCCGACCCTGCCACGGGTCCTGCGGCCCCCCAGCCGTGTTGTTGTCGTCGCTCATGCTCGAAGGCTCCACATGTCGGCACCTGTTCTCGTCTGCCGGTTCCCGTCCGCCGGCCCCGTACCGGGGTCTCTCCCCAGGGCCGGCCACCGGAGTCCGGTCATCGGCCTCGCTCGCGCACCCTGCGTTCGCTCCCCCGGCTCGCCGGTCCAGGTCGTTCGACCACTCGGCTCGTCCGCCGACCGGGCCATCACCCGTCCGAGGTCGGCCCCAACCCTAGCGACCCGCGGGCAACAGCTGTCACGAGCAGGCATCATGGAATGGATGTCCGAAGAGCCCCGCCGGTTCCATCCGGAAAAGCCCGCGCGCACGAAAACGGCGCGCCGTACCCGTGTCCTGGTCGCGGGCGTGTTCGTGGGCGCCATTGCGGCGATGTCCCTGTCGTGGCTGCTGGGGTGGGGCTTCGAGACGCCGGAGGAGCGCACGCAGGAGCGCTCCGAAGTGGCCGCGAAGGCCCGCTACCAGGCGTTCAGTTCGCCCGCGGGCACCTGTCTGACCTGGCAGGCCGCCGACGCGGGCGACATCCGCAAGGTCGGCTGCGACGAGCCGCACCTGTTCGAGGTCATCGGTTCGATCGACATCTCCGACCAGTACCCGCGCGATGCGAAACAGCCCGACGCCGACACCTGGCGCACGCTCACCGAACAGCGCTGCGGCCAGAAGGCGCGCGAGTACCTGGACGGGCAACTGGACCCGGAGGGCAAACTCAGCCTCGGCGTGCTGCAACCCGACGAGCGCCGGTGGGACTCCGGCGACCGCCGGATGCACTGCGGCCTCCAGCGCACCGCACCGGGCGGATCGCTGCAGACCCTCGACGCGCCCGCCGCCGAGCTCGACCAGTCGGACGTGTGGGACAAGGGCACCTGCCTCGGCATCGAGGACAAGTCGCCGAGCGACCCCGTCGACTGCGCCGAGCAGCACTCCTACGAGATGGTCGCGGTCGTCGACCTGGGCGAGGAGTTCGACTCGTTCCCGTCGCAGGAAGACCAGAACAAGTTCCTCGACAAGCGGTGCAACAAGCTCGTCGGCGACTACTCCGGCGACGCAGACCTGCGCAAACAGGGCCTGATCACCGCGTGGGACACCCGCACGAAGGAGAGCTGGCAGGCCGGCTCGACCCGGGTGAACTGCAAGGTCGGGGCGCTGCTGGACGACGAGAGCGGGCTCGCTCCGATCCGCGGCAGCGTCGCGAAAGACGCCGCGTCGAAGCCGAGCGCCTCGGCGGGTGCCGATGACAAGACGTCGCAGGGCTCGGACCAGAACTCCGGCGGCAACGGCAACGGCAACGGCCGGGGCTCCGGCAACGACGGCAACGGTGGCAACGGTGGCAACGGCTCCGACGGCTCCGACGGCTCCGGCGACGGCGGGGGCAACACGGGCTCCGGTCTAGAATCCGGCGGTGACCTCGACGGCGAGCTCGACGGTGACGTGGGCGACGTCGGCGGGGACGTCAGCGGCGAGCGGAACGGGGGCTGACCGGCGTGGCCGTAGACATGCCGCTGCAGCGCTTCGAGGAGCTCGTCGCGTCGGCGCTCGACCAGGTTCCCGAACAGTTCGCGAGTGCGATGGACAACGTCGTCGTCCTCGTCGAGGAACACAACGAGTCCGAGCCCGACATCCTCGGGCTGTATCACGGGGTCGCGCTCCCCGACCGCGGCCACGATTACGGCGGGGTGCTGCCCGACCGCATCTCGATCTACCGCGGGCCGATCCTGAGTATCTGCGACACCGAGGAGGACGTCGTCGAAGAAGTGCTGGTCACCGTCGTGCACGAGATAGCCCACCACTTCGGCATCGATGACGCCAAGCTGCACGAACTCGGCTGGGGCTGACCCGAGGCCGCCCGTCCGGACACCGACGGCGCATGCGGCACGCACCCTGCGAAAGTCGCGTTTCCGACTGAGACATTCGCCCGAAAGGGTAGGATTACTAGCGGCTACCGGCCGAGCACGTTCTGCTCTAACACGATGGCGCAAGATCCGACCACAACAGTGACTTCCCCCGCCCCCGCCCGCCGCGGACTATCCCTGCTGCTGGGCGCCAATCTCGCCGCAAACCTCGGCGACGGTATCGCCAAGGTCGCCTTCCCGCTCCTCGCCGCAACCGTCACGCGCGACCCGGTGTTGATCGCCGGGTTGTCGGCCGCCCAGTTCCTGCCGTGGCTGCTGCTCGCGGTCCTGGCCGGCGCGATGCTGGACCGGGTCGACCGGCGCAAGGCCATCGTGCTGGCCAACACCGGGAGGGCTGTGGCGATCGCCGGCATGACCGTGCTGGTGCTGACCGACTCGGCGTCGATCTGGCTCGTCTATCTCGGCGCGCTCGTCGTGGGCGTGGCCGAGGTCGTGGCCGACAGCGCGGCCAACGTGCTGATCCCATCGGTGGTTGATCAGAGGGGACTGTCCGGCGCCAACAGCAAGCTGCAGGCCACCGAGATCGTCGGGCAGACCTTCGCGGGCGGCCCACTGGGCAGTCTCACGTTCGCGGTGTTCGCGGCGTTCCCGTTCCTGCTGACGTCGGCGTCGTTCGCCATCGGTGCCGCCTTGCTGCTGGCGCTGGCCGGCAGTTTCCGGCCGCAGCGGTCGTCGGGGGCCGGCGGCGAGGACCGGCCCGCGGCCACCCTGCGCTCCGACCTCGCCGATGGCATGCGCTGGCTGATCGCCAACCCGATCATGTGGCGGCTCGTCGTCGCGGCGGGCGGGCTGGCGCTGACGTCGGAGCTCGCGCAGGCCCAGCTCGTGCTGTACGCGCTCGAGGACCTCTCGCTCACCGAAGCCGCGTTCGGCGTGTTCGGCCTCGTCGGCGGCCTCGGCGGCCTGGCGGGCGCGGCGGTCGCCTCACGACTGATCGACCGGTTCCGCGGGCGTTACGTGCTCGCCGGTTCGATGGCCACGGCCGGGGCCGCGTTCGTGGCGATGGGCTTCTCGGCCCAACCTGTGGTGAGCGCGGTGCTGTTCGGCGTGTTCGCCGGTGCCGTGGTCGTCGCCAACGTGCTGCTGGCCACCACGCGCCACCGCCTCGTGCCGGCCGACCTGCTGGGCCGGGTGCTCGGTGTGTGGCGGACCGTGGTGTGGGGCATGTTGCCCGTCGGTGCCCTGCTGGGTGGTCTGCTGACGACCGTCCTGGGGTCGACGAGCGCCACGTTCGCGTTCTCCGGCGCCTGCCAGATCGCGCTCGGCGTCGTCACGGTCGTCGCGGTGCTGATGCTGGGCCGACGCCCCGGCACGGTCTGAGCCGCGGCCGGTACCGGTGGGGACCCCAGCGTGACGAGATCCCCACACGGTCGGTCCTGCGCGATCAGCGGCCGGGTTTGACGGTCGCGACGGTGAGCTGCTGGCCGCCGGGGAACTCGGCGCACCCGGTGCCGGGAGCCTTGACGAACATCGAGTTCGTCTCGTGCGGCGGGTACACGCGCAGACCGCGAACCGGGGTCGGCTTGCACTCGGCCGGGTCGTAGTTGCGGACCTGCACGAATCCGACGTCCGCGTGCGCGGTGGCGCCCGGCTGCAGCGTCACCGGCGCACCTTTGCCGCCCGTGCGGTACGCGGCCGTGCCGACCTGGTGCCCGTCGTCGCCCGCGACGTACGAGACCCCGGGATAGCCGTGGATCACGCACGCGGAGTCGGAGACGTTGGTGAAGCGCAGCGGGCGGTAGTGGGTGCCCGCGGTGCCCTCGCCGCGGCCGAGGGACAGCTCGAGGTCCGCCGCGAGGCACGTGTCTCCGGATCCGGCCCGCTCACGCGTGGGCACGGCCTGCTTGGGTGCGTCCTGTTGCGGCGCGGAGCCGTCACCGGCGTCGGCGTCAGCCGTTGCGGTGGGCTTGTCGGCGGTGGCTGCCGGGGAATCACCGGATCCGGTTCCCTCGGATGCGGTCGACGAGGCCTCCTGCTGGCCCACTCCCTGCGAATCGGAACCGTCCGCCGGGCCACCACAGCCGGCGAGAACGAGCGCCAGAATCGCCGCACCCGCGACGATCGACCTATGCGAAGCGGTTTCACGAATCTTGTTCATCACGCGCCTCCCTTGCCGGAATGTCGGCTACCCGGAAGACGTTTCACGCACTCTTCGGTTGCGCAGAACTTTCCCGCCCGCGGTCAAGGCGGGATAACAATTCACGGCATGCTCGAAACGCCTGCGCACGGAGCCCGCCGGGCCCACAACCGTGATCGGCCGACATCATCGGCGCAACATCACGCTGACAACATCATGGGACCGTTCTGGTGAACCGCCCGAATGTGTTCGGCAACACTTTCCTCACGCCGGCATCGACGGTTTCCCGTTCGACACCACCCATTCGCGTCACGGAAACACGGCAGCAGTACGCGCTCGGCACCGCCGCGCCGACACCGTGACAACAGCGACGACACGGTGACAACGATGACGACACGGTGAAGACACGACGGGAAGCGGTCGATCAGTTCCCGACGCTGATACCCGCCCATTCGGAGCAGTGCCAGCCGCCATTCGCGTCCGCGTCGAGTCGCACCAGCGCGGTGTTGGGCAACAGGCCGTTGTCGGCGATCTCCGAGGTCACGTTCCCGGCCAGCCATTCCGCGCCGAACCGGATCGCACCGCCGTGGCTCACCACGACGACGGCCTCGCCGGAGCCGTAGTGCCGGTCGCGCAGCCCGTCGATCGCCTCGACGTACCGCTTCCGCACATCGTGGCCGGTTTCGCCACCGGGCAGCGGCACGTCCAGCCGCCCGTCCAGCCACTGGCCGACGATCTTCCCGTACAGCTCGAGGGCCTCCTGGTCGCCGCGTCCCTCGAGATCGCCGACGCTGACCTCCTGCACGCCGGGCAACAACGTCACCTCCATCGAGCGCGCATCGGCCAACGGGCCGGCCGTCTGCCGGGCACGCGTGGCGTAGGAGGCGTACACCGCCGCGATCGGCTCGCCACCCAGCCGCTCCGCCAGGTCCCGGGCCTGTTGCCTGCCCAGTTCGGTCAACGGCGGCCCCGGCAACGCCGTGTCGAGGATCTTGCGGACGTTCGCCTCACTCTGTGCGTGCCGCACCAGATACAGCCTCACGCGAGCTCTCCCTTCCGGACGGCCTCCACCCAGGCGTCGGCCGCGGCGAAGTCATCGTTACCCGCACCGGGTTCGAGAGTGGCCGCCACGCCGTCGGCGCGCGGGTGCGAGCCGAGGAACCGCACCTCGGTCGAGCGCCTGCGCAGCGCGGCGAGCGCGTCGGCGATACGCGGCTCGGCGATGTGGCCTTCGAAGTCGAAGAAGAACCGGTACGTGCCGTAGTCGCCCTTGACCGGCCTCGCGTCGAGGCGGGTGAGGTTGATGCCGCGCATCGCCAGCTCAGTGAGCAGCCCGGCGAGCGACCCCGTGCGGTTGGCCGCGGCCACGACGATCGACGTCCGGTCGGCGCCGGTCGGCTCGGGCAGCTGTCCCGGCCTGCGCAGCAGCAGGAACCGGGTGCGCGCATCGGCGAGGTCGGCGACGTCAGTGGCCAGCACGCGCAACGGGTAGTGCTCCGCGGCGACCGGCGCGACTACGGCGGCGTCGTACTCGCCTTCCAGCACTCCCACCGCGGCGCCGGCCGTCGACGAGGCGACGAGCTGTTCGGCCTTCGGCAGATGCTCGGCCAGCCAGCCGCGGACCTGCGCGAGCGCGTGCGGATGGCTGGCGACGGTGCGGGGCGGGTCGGGTGCGTCGGAGCGGGTGAGGACGCTGAACCGGATCGGCAACAGCGCCTCGGCGACCGCGACGAGCGGGTCACCGTCGACGGCGCTGTCGAGCGTCGCGGTGACCGGGCCTTCGACGGAATTCTCGACCGGCACGCACGCGCCCTCGGCCACTCCGCTGCGAACGGCGTCGAAAGCTGCTGGGATTGTCTCCACCGGAAACAGCTGATCACCGCCGGCGAGATTCCGCGCCGCCTGCTCGGTGAAAGTACCTTCCGGACCGAAGAACGCTATGCGTACCACAACCGACAAGGTTACCGATCGCGAAAATGTTCACTCCCACAGCCCGTTACACAACTCGCGAGTATTTGCGATCCTGGACGGGTGACCGCCGAATCAGGCACCCATATAACGCGGAATGGTGTGGCTGACGTGACCGGTGCAGACCGCCGTCCGGCCGCACCGGAGGTCGTGCTGTGCGCAGTCGACGAGCCGCTCGCCCTGGCGTGGGAATCGGCGGCCGGCAAGGTGTCCGGGCCGGTGAGCGTCCACCACGGCTCGGTGCTGGACGTCGGCGCGCATGCCGTAGTGAGCCCGGCCAATTCGTACGGCTGGATGCGCGGCGGCATCGACGCGATGTACGCCAAGGCGTTTCCCGGCATCGAGCAGCGCGTACGCAGCGCGGTGCTCGCCTACCACGGCGGGGAACTGCCCGTCGGTGAAGCGCTCGCCGTACCGACCGGGGAACCGACTCCGGCGTGGCTGATCAGCGCGCCGACGATGCGCGAACCCGGTGAGCAGTTGCCGCCGGACACCGTGCATCCGTACCTCGCGGCGAAGGCGGTGTTCATGCTGTGGGCCGAGGGAACGGCCGACCCCGCAGAGGGTTCCGACGGAACGGACGGCGCGAACGGCGCGGTCGCCGGTGGAGCGGTGCCGCTGCGCGAGGCGGTCACGACGATCGCGCTGCCCGGACTCGGCACCGGCGTCGGCGGCGTCGCACCGGAAACCTGTGCCCACCAGGTCGCCGCCGCGTGGGACGAGGTGTTCGGGAGCTGACCCGGCGGCCCCGACCGCGATGACGGGCCCCGGGGGCCGGACGTCCGACAACCCGGTCCCGATACCGGGCGACGGTAGGGTCAGGCCGTGCCCGTCCCCTTCTCCGTCCGGCCCGAATGGCAGGCCGAGCACGAACGTCGATGAACGAGAGCGAGCACGACCCTCACCGCCGCCGTGATGGTGTCGCAGGCGGTCGTGGTCGCGACAACGATCGTCGTACTGGTGCTGTCGCAGTGGTGGACGGTCGGAATCTCGGCGTTCGTGGTGGCGCCGATCACGGCGTACCTGCTGTGGTTCGTGCTGTCCGAACACTCTCGAACGCATACGACGCACTGGGTTTCCCGGGTTGCAGGGCTCGGCGCGGTGCAGCTGTGCGGAGTCGCCTTCGCCGCCGTGATCGCGACCTTCCAGCGTAACGCCTGGGCATGGCCGTTCGTCGGGCTCGCCGCCCTCGCGATCGGCGCCGCTGTCGTCGCCACCGGTCACGCGCACCGCACCCTGTACGGCGAGCCGGCCGGCCGAGCGACGCCACGGCCGACCACACCTGCGGGTCCCGACCCGGCCACGCTCGCGGCCACCGCACCGGGCCTGCTGATCGAGCATCGAATGAAGTCGCACGGCACGCTCGGGGACTGCCGGGTGTCGATGGACGGCCACGCGCTGCGCTGGCGGTTGCGGTTGTCCCGCAGCATGATCAAGGTGACCATGGGCTCAGGGCAGATCCCGCTCACCCACATCACGGGAGTTCGCATCGCCCAGGTCGAGAAGGGTGCCGGAACGCGGCTGAACAACTTCCCCGTGCTGCCAGGGCCGGTTGTGGCCGTGGCGACGCCGCAGGGCGAGGCGTGCTTCGCGGCGGTGGATCCGCAGCTGCTGGCCGCGCAGCTCCAGAGCCGCTTGCACGCCCTGGGGCTGCCAGTGTGGCCGCGCTGACCCTGCGTGCGGCACGACGCGAGGACCGGTCCGGGGGCGGCTCCGCTGATCGGGTCCCGGCACCCGGGGCGGCGGTAGGGTTCCGATCGTGTCCATGACCATCTGGATCTGGGTGCTCGTCGGGCTGGGATCGGTCGCGGTCGTCCTTGCCGTGCTCATGACTCGGCCTTCCCGCACGTCCCGTGCCGGCTCCTACCCGGCACCCCAGACCGGATCCGGCCAGCCCCCACCCGTGGGCCAGCCCCTCGGAACCGGTCAGCCCGCCGCGGCCGGCCCCGATCCGATCGGTGTCGCAGCGGCCGCCCCCGCCATGCCGCTCGAACATCGGATGAAGCCGTACGACGCGCTTCGGGACTGCCGCGTCTGGTTCGACGACCGTGCGCTGCGGTGGTCACTGCGCGCGTCCTCCCGGATGATTCACATCACGATGGGCACCGGGGAGATCCCCCTCTCACAGATCACGGGGATCCGCCTCGTCGACATCCAGCAGGGCGCCCAGCCGCAGCTGAACCCGAACATCCAGGTGCCGCCCGGACCCGCCGTCGCCGTCGCGACGCCGCAGGGCGAGGCGTGCTTCGCGGCGGAGAACCCGCAGTTGCTGGCCGCGCAGCTCGGCGCGCGACTCCGGGCGCTCGGCGTCCCGGGGTGGACTGGCTGACCCATTCACCCGGACAGGCAAGCGATTGACACGCAAGTAGCTACTTGCCTAACGTGGTCGTCGTGGCCGACGTCTTCAAGGCACTCGCCGATCCGACCAGGAGGACGATCCTCGACGAGCTGACCGAACGCACCGGCCAGACGTTGTTCGAACTCTGCGGCCGGCTGACGACCAGGCACGGGCTCGCCTCGTCGCGGCAGGCGATCTCACAGCACCTCGACGTCCTCGAAGCCGCCGGACTGGTCGAGACCCGGCGCGAGGGCCGGTACAAGTTCCACTACCTCGACACCGGCCCGCTCGAAGAGATCACCGTGCGGTGGCTCGACCGTCCCGGCACACCACAGACCGGCACACCTCAGACCGGCGACAGCCACACCGGCACGACCCACGACATCGGTGCAGCCGGGCAATGACCGGCCGCACCCACCCGACATCGAAATGGAGCCGACCATGCGAATCAACATGACGAGCGTCTTCGTCGACGACCAGGAGAAGGCCCACCACTTCTACACCGACGTGCTGGGCTTTCGCACCAAGCACGACGTGGACATGGGAGGCGGCGCCCGCTGGCTGACGGTCGTCTCGCCGGAGAACCCGGGAGGCACGGAGCTGCTGCTCGAACCCGCCGGCCACCCCGCGGTCAAGCCCTACCGCGACGCACTGATCGCCGACGGGGTCCCGCTCGCGCAGTTCGCCGTCGACGACGTGCACGCCGAGTACGAACGGCTGACCGCGCTCGGCGTGGAGTTCACCCAGGCGCCCATCGAGATGGGCCCGGTCACGACCGCGGTCCTCGACGACACGTGCGGCAACCTCATCCAGATCGCCACCGAAGCCCCCGCACCCGCGTAGCGCGCGGTCAGCGGCGCCCCCGAGGTCGCAACGGACACCACCGGTGAGGTGCACAACGTCACAGTCCGTTTTCGGACGCCACGTCTTACCGTAAGAACTGCGTTACGAAAGTCGCGGGAACGCCGGCCCACCGACGGGCGAGGAGTGAGCGAATGCCACGGGTCCGTGAGCTGAGCCCCTATGTTGAATTGCAGCGTGACCAGTGGCGGGAGCTCAGACGCTCCACGCCGCTCCCGCTCACCGCGGACGAACTGGTCAGCCTGAGAGGCCTCGGCGAGCAGATCGACCTCACCGAGGTGGCCGAGGTGTATCTGCCGCTGTCCCGGCTGATCAACCTGCAGGTGGCCGCTCGGCAACGGCTGTACGAAGCCACGACGACGTTCCTCGGCGAGGACACCCGTCCCTCCAAGGCCCCGTTCGTGATCGGCGTCGCGGGCAGCGTCGCGGTCGGCAAGTCGACCACCGCGCGCATCCTGCGCACCCTGCTGGCCCGCTGGCCCGACCACCCGCGCGTCGACCTCGTCACGACCGACGGGTTCCTGTACCCGCGCGACGAACTGATGCGCCGCGGGATCATGCACCGCAAGGGCTTTCCCGAGAGTTACGACCGGCGTGCGCTGCTGCGGTTCGTCACCGACGTCAAGTCCGGTGCCGCCGAAGTGCACGCGCCCGTCTACTCGCACCTCGCCTACGACATCCTTCCCGGCGAGCAGCAGACGGTGCAGAGCCCGGACATCCTCATCATCGAGGGGCTGAACGTGCTGCAGCCCGGTCCGAGCCTGACCGTGTCGGACCTGTTCGACTTCTCGCTCTACGTCGACGCCCACACCGGTGACATCGAACGCTGGTACATCGAGCGGTTCCTCAAGCTGCGGCACACCGCGTTCGCCGACCCGAGTTCGCACTTCCACCACTTCGCGGGCCTGTCCGACGAGGACGCCCGCTTCGAGGCGCAGCACCTGTGGAAGACGATCAACGAGCCGAACCTGGTGGACAACATCCGTCCCACGCGCCCGCGCGCGACGCTCGTGCTCCGTAAGGACAGCGACCACTCCATCAACCGCGTGCGCCTGCGCAAGCTCTGACGATCCCCTTCCGGGGACGACGAACGGTGACCCTCGGTGAGGGCACGCGGGTGCCATGTCCGCCCGCGGCCGACGACCGGCGGTGATCCTGCCTGCGACAGCGGCGGGACGGCCGGGTGCGGGTGGTTCACCGGCATGGCTCCACCGTGCGACGGCCTCGGTGCCGAGGGTCGTCGGCGCTCCTCCGAAGGTCGCATCCTGGCTGCGGGTTTCGTCGTTCCCGCGGCGGAACGGCGCATGCCCGGCTACCGTCACGAGTCTGTTCACCCACACGCCGCCCAGGGGTTTCGACGACCGCGGAGCGCGACGCTCTCTCGTGCTTTCGGTCGATCGAAGGGCGCGTGGTTTAGCCGGTTGGCCGATGGCTGAAGGTCCAGTCCAGGCCCGACCCTGGTGAACGGAACACGAACTCCTACGAGGGGGAAAGGACGGTAGCCATGCTGGCGACCATCGTGACGTGGATCGGTGCGATTCTCGGCATCATCGTGCTGCTTGCGATGGCGTGCGGCGCCTTCGTACTCGACGCCGACGAGTCCCGCCGCGCGCAGAAGACCGCGCCCTGAGCGAACCGGTCAGGACCGCCGGGACCGCCGCTGTGACGGCGCTGTCGGCAACGCGATGCGGGCGGCGCGGATCTCGTCCAGCAACCGGGTCTTGCGGCGATGACGTTCGACGAGACCGGCGAGGTAATCGGCGAACTCGGCGGACGTGCCCGCGTCGCGGTGCAGAGTCCGCAGCCGGCGCAGCGCCACCGCGGCACGTGCGTAGTTCTCGGCCGGACTACGGGCATCCCTGCCGTCGATGAGCGAGTCGACGTGCCTGCGGTACACGTCGATGACGACGCCGGCCGGAGCGGCGGGCGTCACGGGCTCGGCGTGCGAACAGGACCCGGTCTGTGGGGCGAGCAGGTTCCGCGTCAATGTCCACGCGTCGTCGTCGCGGCCCGCGGCGAGCAGATCACCGATCCGGGAAGGATCGCTGCTGCGGGCGCGCGCGGCGTGCGCGAGAGCTTCGGAGTGTCTGCCCGCGGCCCGCAACACCCGTACGATCTTCAGGCTGACCTCGATGTTCGGGAGACGTTTCTCCCAGGTGGCGACCAGTCCGCCGACCTCGCCGGTCAGCGCTGCGAGCTCCTGCGCGAGCCGCTCCGCGACCGGATCCGGGTCTTCCACTGTGGACTCCGCGAGTCGGGAATCGACAGTGGCACGAATGTGCGCCAGGCCGTACTCACCGAGCGAATCCGCGAAATCGTGCAGGGAGACGACACGGGGCGGATCACCGAACGACATGCCGAGGATCCAGTCCGCGAGATCGATCGCCTCTGGCGGATGCGCCGCACACGCGCGGGCGTACAACGCGAGCGCCCGCTCCAACGACGCCTCGTGCGCAGCTGTCCCGCGCGCCCCGACCCCCGGTGCTCCGGCCTCGAGTGCTCCGGCCTCGAGTGCTCCGGCCTCGAGTGCTCCGGCCTCGAGTGCTCCGGCCTCGAGTGCGCCGGCCTCGGCTGAGGGCGCCTCGAGCGCGCCCGGTTCGTCCGCAACGGGCTCCGAAGGGGTCCGAGCGGAGGCGGCGGGCACGGCCGACGCGGTGAGCCGATCGACGGCCAGCCGCGCGAGCCGGGCGACATCCGCCCTGGTGCCCGCGTCCAGCATCCGCTCGAGGGTGTCGAGTACCGCGGTCACCTGCGCAGGTTCACCGGGTCGACGCACCGGATCATGGTGTCACGACCGCAGGGTCGGTGGTAGCTCTCGGTGCCGGCACCCCGGTGTCACCGACGGCACGCAGCTCCGCACCGGCGGCATGGACCCGGCCGAGCGGAGTTCCCGGAGCGGCCGACGCGAGCGCGGCGGCGTCGGCCAACAGGTACAGGGTGCCGCGGGCACGACTGGTCGCGGAGGCGAAGGCGCGGGTGCGCGCGTGCCAGTCGTCGGAGACGAGGTCGACGAGCACGACCTCGAACTCCTCGCCGTGCATCGTTCGGGCCGTGCCGATGGCCAGGTCGTATCGCTGGCCCGCGGCTTCGAGCCAGCGGGCCGCAGCCGTCCGATGTGGAGCGATGACCGCCGAGCCACGAGGCAGCGAGGAGATGATCCCCGCGTGCCGCACCGATTCGCCCGCGGTGTCGAGGACCACGACACGGCCCTTCCGCCGCTCCGTACCGTCCGCATCGGCAGCACCGGCGAGGTCGGTGTCACGGTCGAGCAACACCCGGCGCGACGTGGTCAACACGTAGCAGCCGCCGTGCATGCGGGCGTCCTCGGCCGTGCGGATACCGCAGTGGCTGAACACCGTCCCCCCGCACCAGCGCCGCACCGCGGCCTCGTCACGCAGCTCCGGACCCAGCCACGGCTGCGGCGAGTCGGGATCCCCCGCTACGACGGCGGTGTGACGGGCGAGCCCCACGGCGGCGAGCACCTCGGACAGCGGCCTGCTGCCCGCATCGTCGACCAGTACGACGTCGAACCGCGTGCCGGCGTCGCCGTGCGGCAGCGTGTCGCACCGGTGCACCGGGCCGTCGGTTCCGACACAGGCACCCTCGCCGAGCCACCACAGCCGCTCCTCGAGCTGGCCGCGCCGGGCCGCCTGTTCCGCCGAGGCACGTGCCAGGTCGTCGTACTCGGTCTGCAGATCCGGCAGGCCGCGGCGCACGCATTCGGCATGGAAACGGATGTCCTGCTCCGACGGCTTCGTGGACCGGAGCTGCGCGATCTTCGCGTGCAGCTTCTGCACGCGGGTGTAGGCCTCCGACTCGTCACGCGCGGCCTCGTCCAGCCAGTGGTGCGCATCCGACAGTGCGGTGTCCAACGCCGACGCGCGCTCGGCCGTGATCGCTTCCTCGCTGCACGCCGTGATGCGCTGCCGCAGCGAATCACGTTCCCGTTCCGCGCGGTACAGCGCCTTGCGGTCGCGGTTCTTGCCCCGGTACGGGCGCCGTTCGACCCGCAGGTGCAGCCGGGCCAACTCCGCATCGACGTCGGCCAGTCGCGCCGTGAGTGCCCGCAGCTCGGTCAGCTTGCGCCTGCCCTCGGCGGCGTCGGTCCAGTCGGCGCGGGCGCGGCGCAGTTCCTGCCTGGCCTGCGCGAGATCCGCGGCCGCGACGTCGTAGTCCCGTTGCGCCGCGGTGAGCTGCTCCTCGAACTCGTCGGCACGGAGCTGGTCGTCGATCCGGCGCCGCACCGCGTCGTAGGCGGCCCGGTCGAATCCGCGCAGCAACTCGCGCAGCTCCGGCAACCGCGATTCGGCCGCGGAGAGGTCGGCGAGTTGTTGCTGCACGGTCAGCCGTGCCTGGTCGGGGACGCACGTGAGGACCTGTTCGGTGCGGGTCAGCAGGAGGACCCGAAACCCGTCCCGGGCGAGTTCGTCGGCCGCCTCGTTCAGCAGTGTCGTCTTGCCGCTGCCCGGTCCGCCCCGGATGAGCCGGACACCGGGCAGGAAACACGCCCGCTTGGGGTCGCCGTGGGTACGGTCGGGTCTGCCGGTGGCGAGCCGGTCCGCGAGGGGCGCGAACCCGAGGCCCTGCAGGACGCTCGCGCGGTAATCGGTGGCGGCGATCCGCGCCCACGCACGATCGCATTCGGCGGGCAGGGGGCCGGGGTCGTCGAGCCGGAGGACGCCGCGCCGCAGGCGCACCCCGACCGGTACGGCCGCGCCCTCCCGCGGCCCGGCGGCCCCGGCGAGGCGCACGTCGAGCAGCCTGCCGAGGCGCGTTGCGCGCAGGTCCACGACAAGACCGTCGCCGGAGTCACGCACCGGGCCCAGGTCGTGCCACTCGTCCTCAGTGGCCTGTTCCGTTCCCCCGGTGTGGGCGGTCTCCGTGCCGACCGCCTCGGCAGCCTCGTGCCGCCAGTTCACCATCTCGTCCCCCTTCACACCTGCCGGTATCCAACCGTCTTCGAGGCTTGACCGGAGGGAATGTCCTTCGAGGGTGTGAGAGCGCCGTGTCGAACGTCCCCGATCGTGGAGCTCCGGTAACGGAACGGGCCGGTGGCGCGACACGACCTGGTTGAGCGTCGATCGGCGCTGCCCGGCGGGTCGATCGGCACTGCCCGGCGGCGGGTCGCGCCGGGAGACATCGTGCGGCGCGAGTGTGAACCTCGCGGAAGATGACGAAAGTCAGCAGTTCTCGGTCATCGGCAACAGCGACCACACCGACGAGGCGGCCAAGGACGCATGCGCCGTGAGCGACGACGTCGCCAAGGCCGTGCTGAACGGACTTCCGGGGTGAACGGCGGTCTGCCTACGACCACGGGGTCTGCGGGCGCTCCTGGAGCAGGCCGTCCACGCGAACGTCGACGCGCTCGTCGGCGAAACAGATCAGCCCCGCGATGCGCTGGCTCTCGGGCAGCGGGGCGCGGTACGACCAGGCGATGTCGGTGTGCTCGCCGACGGACCAGTACTCGGCCGCACCCTTGTAGGGGCAGTGCGTGACGGTGTCGGTGCGGTTCAGGCGGTCGAGGCGCACGTGCGGTTTCGGCAGGTAGTACCGCACCGGCAGGCCGGTCTCGAACAGCAACCACGGCGAGTTCGATACGGCGACCGGTTCGCCGTCGATGTCGATGCGCACCTCGCGCGAGCTCGGGAGGATGTCGACCCGCGTGTGCGGATCGCGGGCATGGGTGTAGACCTCCTCGTCCTCCTCGAACCAGTGGTCCATCGCGTGCCAGTCCAGGCGAACGTAACCTCCGAGCACGTCACCGGGGTATTCGACGGCGGCGTCGACGGCTTCCCGACCGCCGGCGTGCACGGTCGACAGCTTCCCGTCACCGAGGTGCGACGCGCGGGTCCGTCCACTCGGGACGAGCGCATCGCCGTGGACGTCCTCCCGCGGCACGTAGTACGTCGGGTAGTACGGGTTCTCCCACACCAGCAACGGGCGGGTCGTGTCCGCCAACACGACTCCCGCGAACACGACGCGCACCCGCTTCGCGGACTGCTCCGTGCGGGGCTCCTCGGCGACCATGGTCGTGACGGTACGCGCGTTGACGAGGGGTTTCAGCGCCGAGCACCCGTATGGGCGCTGAAACCTCGGGTGGACGCTCATCGGGTGGCGGCTCAGCGGGTGACGGAGGAGGCGGCTCGCGTTGCCGCGACGCCATCGGGGAGGACGTAACCTCGAATCATGGCCATCCAGGTGCTCCTCGTCGACGATCACGAGGTCGTCCGCCGCGGACTGCGCGACCTGCTCGGCGACGAACCGGACATCACCGTCGTAGCCGAGGCCAGCACCGCGGACGAGGCACTGGCGGTCGCGCTGCACGTCGAACCGGACGTGGCGGTCGTCGACATGCGGCTCGGCGGTTCGGAGAGCGACGGGGTGGAGCTGTGCCGTCGGCTACGAGCGCTGAGCAGCCCGCCGTACTGTCTGGTACTCACCGCCTTCGAGCACGAGGAAGCCATGGTCGGCGCCATCCGCGCGGGAGCGTCGGGGTATCTGCTGAAGCAGGTCCGCGGGCAGGACGTCGTCCACGCGGTGCGTGAGGTCGGCGCGGGGCGGTCGCTGCTCGACCCGGTCACCACCGCCCGGCTGCTCGACACGATGCGCGGCGACGCCGAGGCCGATCGTCTGGCAGGGCTGTCGGAGCGCGAGCGCAGCGTCCTCGACCTCATCGGCCAGGGCCTGTCGAACCGCGAGATCGCCCAGCACCTGTTCCTCGCCGAGAAGACCGTGAAGAACTACGTGACGTCGCTGCTCGGCAAGCTCGGCATGCAACGCCGCACCCAGGCCGCCGCATGGGTCGCCCGCCACACCGCGAACCCGAACCGCACCCCCTGAGCCGCGTGTCCTGCACTCAGCACCGCGTGTCCTGCACTCAGCACCGCGTGTCCTGCGCTCAGCACCGCGTGTCCTGCACTCAGCACCGCACGAGCAGGTCATGTCCACGGCGTTCGGTGCCCGAGACACCCCGAGCCGACGACGTCCCCACGGGCCGGCCGGTTTTGCGACGCGGCGGATCGTTCGCTACAGCGGAATCTCGAGCGCGACCATCGTGCCCATGCTGGGCGAGGAGTTGACGTCGAACCGGCCACCCGCGGCGTCGGCGCGTTCGGCGAGATGACGCAGCCCGCGCCGGGCGACGTCGGCAGGGACGCCGCAGCCGTTGTCCCGCACACGCAGCCGGACCTGGCGGTCGTCGCGTTCGAGCGTCACGCGCACCTCACTCGCGCCGGAATGACGCACCACATTGGACAGTGCCTCCCGCAGAGCCGCGCGGATGTGGTCGCCGCGTTCGCCGGGAATGCCGGCCAGCTCCCCCGACAGTTCCAGGGTGGGCGGATAGCCGAGCAGCTCACCGGCGATGCGAACCTCGGAGCGTGCCGACTCGGCGAGGTCGCTGGCGTCGGGGGTCTCGGGCACGGGTTCGGGTGATCGCAGCTCGCGCACGGTGCCGCGGATCTCCTCGATCGTCTGGTCGAGCTGTTCGATGGCCTCGCCGAGTCGGTCGCGTTCGGTGCGCGCGAACCGCCGGTGCAGCCTGCGATGCACGCGGTCGAGCTGCATACCCGCCGCGTACAGCCGCTGGACGACGACGTCGTGCAGTTCGCGGGCGATGCGTTCGCGCTCCTGGTACAGGGTCAGCCGGTGACGGGCGTCGGCGCCGTCGGCCAGTGCGAGTACGACCCCTGCCTGTCCCGCGAACGCGGTGAGCAGGTCGCCGGTGCCGGTGTCGAACGGCGCGCGGTGCGGCGACCGGTATGCGGTGAGCACCCCGAGTCGTTTGCCGCCGGTGCCGAACGGTGCCGCGGCGAACGGGCCGTATCCGGCGAGTTCGACGGGCACGAACTGCGAGGTGCGCGGGTCGCTGGTGACGTCGTCGGCGAACACCGGCTCGGCACCACCCGCGACCCGGCCGGCGGCCGACTCGGCAGGCAGCACGAGGCCGACGAGACCCGTGGTGTCGGCGCCGTAGGCGGCTTCGACGGTGACGCCGCCGTCCTCGTCGCGGACCATGAGCAGGCCGAGGTCGGCGTCGGCGATCTGCACGGCGTGCCGCACGACCATGGGCAGCACGGCGTCGGGATCGTCCCCGGACAGCACGGTCGTCGTGATCTCGGTGGCGGCGGAAAGGGCCCGCGCGGCGACGTTCGGTTCCATCAGACTTCCGACGGTACGAGGTGTTCACCTCGCGTGGGCCCGCGGACGTGTCGCGGCTCGCGTGCGCACCCTCCCGTCGGCGACCTCGAGCACCAGGTCGGCGCCCGCGACCTCGTCCGGCCGGTGGGTGACGTGCACGACCGTCTTTCCTGCCAGCGCGGTGCGCAGGTCGGCGAGGACCCGATCGGCGGTCGGCTCGTCGAGGTGGGCGGTGGGCTCGTCGAGCAGGACCAGGTCGGCGCCGGGCACGGCGAGCAGCGCCCTGGCGAGCGCCACCCGTTGCGCCTGCCCGCCCGAGAGACCGGCGCCCGCCGAGTCGAGCACGGTGTGCAGGTCGAGGTCGACGTGTGCGGTGCGGAGGGCGTCGGCGAGCTCGGCGTCGGTGGCGTGCGGGTCGGCGAGGCGCAGGTTCTCGGCGACGGTCGTGGAGACCAGCTGCGGATCCTGCGGCGCCCACGCGGCACGCGCGGGTACGTCGACCTCACCGCGCACCGGCCGCAGGAACCCCAGCAGCGCGGCGAGGAGCGTGGACTTGCCCGCACCGGACGCACCGACGACCGCGACGTGCGTTCCCTGCGGGATGTCGAGGTCGACGTCCCGCAACACCGGACGCGCACTCGACGGCCAGCCGACGTCGGCGCCACGCAACCGCACGCTCCCCGGGCGCTGTGTCGGTTCGCGATCCGCGTGCGGCGCGCGGGCGGTGGCGCCGTGGTGTGCGTCGTCTTGGTGTGTGTCGTCTTGGTGTGTGTCGTCTTGGTGTGCGTCGTCTTGGTGTGCGTCGCTGTGGTCGGCGTGGTTCTGGCCGATCTCGTTGCCGACGTCGTTGCCGACGCCGCTGTGGCCGGAGTTGTCGTCGGGGTTGGTCTCGGTGTCGTGCTCGGCGGCGGCCAGACGGGCGCGGGCGTCGCGGAGGGTGTCCCAGTGCTGGGCGACGGGTGGCAGCAGGGCGAGAACCTCGGCGAGTGCGAGGGGCACGAGCGCGACCACCGGGGCGGCGACGGGGGTGAGCGTCCCGGCTGCGACGGCACCTGCGGCCAGCCAGGCACCTGCGACCGCGGCGGCGCCGGTGGCGGCGGCGATCACGGCGTCGGCGGCGCCCTCGCCCCAGGCCTGCCTGCGTGCCGCGGCGGCGAGCCGGCCGTCGAGCCGTGCCAGTGCGCGGCGCCTGCGGTGGTGGGCGCCGACGGCGACCAGTTCGGCCGCGGTGCCGAACAGGGCGAGTATCCGCTCGTCGAGCCGGCGCCGACCGGCCGCGAGCGTGGTCGTGGCGCGGCGCTCCACGACGAGAGCGGCCCACGGGGCGGCGATCGCGGCGACACCGGCCGCGGCCGTGAGCACCAGTCCGGCGGCCGGCAGCACGATGGTCACCGCGGTGCAGGCGGCGATCAGTACGGCGCCGACGACGAGCGGCGGGGTGAGCACGCGCGGCAGCAGGTCGCGGACGGTGTCGGTGTCGCCGACGAGGCGGCGGTGGTCCGCACCGTGCCGTAGCGCGGCGGCCGGTCCCCGTGCGACGAGCCCGCGCCACAGCCGGACGCGCAGTGCGGCTGCGATGCGGAACGCGGCGTCGTGGGTGACGAGCCGTTCCGCGTAGTTCAACCCTGCCCTGGCCAGGCCGAAGGTGCGCACGCCGACCACGGCGACGCTGAGCATGAGGATCGGCGGCTGTTGCGATGCGCGGGCGATGAGCCAACCCGACGTGGCGGTCAGCGCTACTCCGGCGATGAGCGAACCCGCGCCGAGCGCGGCCCCGCCGAGGAATCGCCGGTCGACGAGGCTGCGCAGCGCGATGCGGCGGGCCGAGCCGGCACGACGGTCGGCGAGCGGGGTGGCCTCGTGGGTGTCGGGCGGCTCGGTCGCGGGGTCGGTGCTGTGGGTGGTGCTGAGCGCGGCGCGGTCGTGGGCGGCGACGATGACGGTGCAGCCTGCGCGTGCCGCCTCGTCGATGAGTTCCTGGACGCGGCGGGCGTTGTCGGCGTCCAGGTGCGCGGTGGGTTCGTCGAGCAGCAGCAGCCATGCGCCCGCGCGCACGCGTGCGAGGGCCCTGGCGACCGCGAGGCGCTGGCGCTGGCCGACCGAGAGCGTGGCGACGGGCCGGTCGGCGAATCCGTCGAGCCCGAGGCGGTGCAGCAGGTCGTGGGTGTGGGCGGCATCGAGTCCGGGCGCGGCGAGGGCGATCTCGGCGGCCGCGGTGCCCCCGGTGAACGACGGCGACTGGGGAACCCAGCCGATGCACTCGCGCCAGGCGTCGGGGTCGAGCTCGGCGAGGGGGACGCCGGCGACCTCGACGTCGCCTGCGTCGTTGCGGACGAATCCGAGGAGGACGGCGAGGGTGGTGCTCTTGCCGGCGCCGCTCGGCGAGCGCAGCCACACGGTCTGCCCCGGACGCGCGGTGAACGTCTCGCCGTCCGGTGCGTGGCCGCCGCGGCGGTGGACGCGCAGGTTCCACACCCGGATGTCGCCGCGGCGCGGGGGCAGTGTGCCGTCGGAGGGTGCGGGTTCGGCGAGCACGTCGGTGACGCGGCGGACGGCTTCGACGCCGTCGGTGCTGGCATGGAACGCGGTGCCGACGTTGCGCAGCGGCGCGAAACACTCCGGTGCGAGCAGGAGCACGCCGAGTCCGACGGCGAGCGGCATGTCGCCGTGGACGAGGCGCACGCCGATGACGACGGCGACGAGGGCGACCGACAGGGTCGCGGCGAGTTCGAGGGCGAACGCCGAGCTGAACGCGACGCGCAGGGTGCCGAGGGTGGCGCGGCGATGCCGGTCGGAGACGCGGCGGACGGTGTCTGCCTGCGCGTCGGCGCGGCGGAATGCGGCGAGCACGGGCAGGGCGCGCACGAGTTCGAGCACGTGGGCCGACAGCCGGGCGACGGAGTCGCTGGCCGCGGCGACGCGGTCGCGCGTGTAGGAGCCGATGAGCGCGCCGAACAGCGGCAGCAGCGGCAGGGTGACGGCGATGAGCAGGGCCGATGGCCAGTCGGCGACGAGCACGGCCGCGCCCGCGGCGAGGGGCACGACGGCGGCGGTGACGAGCGCGGGGAGGTACCGGGTGAAGTAGGCGTCGAGCGCGTCGAGGCCGGTGGTGGTGAGTGCGGTGAGCTGGCCGGGGCCGCGGCGGGCGATCCATTCGGGGCCGAGGCGGAGCGCGTGGTCGAGGACGTGGGCGCGGAGTTCCTCCTTGGCGCCCGCGGCAGCGCGGGCTGCGACGACGCGGATCGCCCACGCCAGCACGGCCCGCCCGGCGACGGTGGCCAGGAGCAGGCCGAGCCGGGGCGCGAGGCCGCCGGTGTGTCCCGCTCCGGCTCCTCCCCCGGCGACGACGTCGGCGAGCACGGAGGCGAGCAGGAAGGCCTGCGCTACGAGGCATGCGGCGTTGAGGAGCGCGAGCACGCCGGATGCGGCCAACGCTCGGCGCGCCGCCGGGGACAGTGCCGGGAGCGCGCCGAGCGGGCCGTGTCCCACCCGCGACCGGCCCGGCGTGTCCGGTGTGGACGGTTCGGCGCCGGCGCCGGTAGCGGAAAGGGTGTCGCGGGTGGGACGGCTCATGAGGACACCTGCTGCGCGGTGTGGGGGGCGGGGATGTGGGAGGTCTTGATGCGTTTGCGGAAGACCCAGTAGGTCCAGCCCTGGTAGACGAGCACCGCCGGGGTTCCGAACGCCGCGACCCAGGTCATGACCGTGAGGGTGTAGTCGCCGGAGGCGGCGTTGTCGACGGTCAGCGAGTGAGCGGCGTCCAGTGTGGAGGGAAGGACGTCGGGGAACAGGGCGCCGAACAGGGTGACGACGGTGCCGGTGATCGCGACGCCGAGCGCGGCGAACGCCTGCCCTTCGCGTCCTGCGGCGATGCGCCACCAGGCGACGAGCACGGCGCCGACGGTGACGGCGAGGGACACGTACGTCCACTCCGACCCGTGGCGGACCTGGACGAGGACCGCGAAGGCGGCGACGGGCAGGATCGCCACGGGCAGGATCGCGGTGGCGAGGCGGCGTGCGCGGCGCCGGATGTCACCGTCGGTCTTGAGCGCGATGAACACGGCGCCGTGCAGCAGGGAGAAGCCGGTGACGGCGAGCGCGCCGAGCAGGGTGTCCCAGCGGAAGGCCGCGAAGGCCGAGCCGACCCGGTTGCCGTCGGCGTCGAGCGGCAGGCCGAGGACGGTGGAGGCGATGACGAAGCCGATGCCGATGGGCGGAACGGTGGAGCCGATGACGATGACCTTGTCCCAGGCTCGGCGCCAGCGCTGCGAGTCGACCTTGCCGCGGTACTCGAAGGCGACGCCGCGGCCGATGAGCGCGAGCAGCACGAACAGCAGCGGCAGGTAGGCGGCGGAGAACAGGCCTGCGTACCAGGCTGGGAACGCGGCGAACGTCGCGCCGCCCGCGACGATGATCCAGACCTCGTTGCCGTCCCAGACGGGCCCGATGGTGTTGATCATGACGCGGCGCTCGGTGTCGTCACGGCCGAGGACCGGCAGGAGCATCCCGACGCCGAAGTCGAAGCCTTCGAGGAACAGGTAGCCGAGCCACAGGAACGCGATGACGACGAACCAGACGACCTCGAGTTCCATCAGCCCACCCGCCTCGGGTCGTGCCGCAGGTGCGCTACCACGGCGTTCCGACATGTTTCAGGTGAAACCTGTTTTCCCCAGCCGGATGTGCACAACGGCCGAAGTTGTCCACAACTTGCTGGACACGCCTTGGGAAAACCGCTCGCGACGGTAGGCTGGAGTTGGGGTCGTCCCCCGGAGAGGGTGGGGGCATGCCCACCGGGAATCACGATCACGACGCCTCCTCGAACGACACGGTCTCCTC
This sequence comes from Prauserella sediminis, assembly GCF_014195435.1. NCBI lineage: Bacteria > Bacillati > Actinomycetota > Actinomycetes > Pseudonocardiales > Pseudonocardiaceae > Prauserella > Prauserella sediminis. The sequence goes on from NZ_JACIBS010000001.1 coordinate 1,613,562, forward strand.
GAACGGCACGGTGTTTGATCGACACGTGCGGGGTGCGAACGGCTAGTAGGCGAACGACAACGGCTCGTCGTCGGGGTCGTCGGGGTCGTCGGGCGCGCCCGCCTGGCCGCGACTGGAACCGCCGTTCGATCCGCCACCGCCCGAACCGTCGCCCGAACCGTCCTGGTCCCCGTCGCCACCCGCCCCTAGACGAGCGGCGGCCTTCGCGGGCATCACGCTCTCGATCCCACCGCGCACGTACTTGGCCATCAGGAACACCTCGACCACCCCGAGCACCGCGTACAGCAGGGTCAGCGACACCAGCGACAGCCACACCTCGCCCTGGCTCACGCGCGACACGGCCATCGCGGTGTACATCCACACGCCGTCGACGCCACTCGGATCCGGGTTCGGCACCACCACGAACGGCTGCCTGCCCATCTCGGTGAAGATCCAGCCTGCACTGTTGGCGATGTACGGCAGCGCGATGCTGCCCAGCGCCATCCACGGGAACCAGCGGCCGCCCGGGATCCGCCCGCCGCGCGTCAACCACAGCGTGGCCACGCCGACCAGCGCCGACAGCGCGCCGAAACCGATCATGATCCGGAAGCCCCAGTAGGTCACCGGCAGGTTCGGTACGTAGTCCACCGGCTTGCCCGCCAGCTCCCCGAGCGCCGGGTCGTCCGGATAGTGCGAGCCGTACTTGTCCTGGTACTCCCCGACCAGCTCCTGCACGCCCTTGACCTCGGATGAGAAGTCGCCCTCGGCTAGGAACGACAGCAACGCGGGCACGTTGAACGTCTTCACGCTCTCGCAGTCGGCGTCCGACACGTCGCCCACCGCGATGATCGAGAAGCTCGCGGGCTGCTCCGTCTCGCACAGCGCCTCCGCGGCCGCCATCTTCATCGGCTGCTGCTGGAACATCAGCTTGCCCTGGAAATCACCGCTCACCACGAGCACGGCGAACGCCACGACGCCCGTCCACGCGCCGAGCTTCACCGACGAGCGCCACACCGCGCGGTGCTCGTCGTCCTCGCCGCGCCGGCGCCACAACCGCCACGCCGCGATACCGACCACGAACGCCGCGGCCACGGCGAAGCACCCCGCCACGGTGTGCGGGATCGCGGCCAACGCCGTGTTGTTGGTCAGCACCGCCCAGATCGAGTTCATCGTCGGCTTCCCGTCGACGAACTCGGCACCCACCGGGTGCTGCATCCACGAGTTCGCCGCCAGGATGAAGTACGCCGACGCCACCGTGGCCAGCGAGAACGCCCACGCGCACGCCAGGTGCACTCGCTTCGGCAGCCGATCCCAGCCGAAGATCCACAGGCCGAGGAACACCGACTCCACGAAGAACGCGACGAGCCCCTCCATCGCGAGCGGCGCACCGAACACGTCCCCCACGAACCGGGAGTACTCGCTCCAGTTCATGCCGAACTGGAACTCCTGCACGATCCCGGTCACCACGCCCATGGCGAAGTTGACCAGCAGCAGTTTGCCCCAGAACTTGGTCATCTTCAGGTAGCGCTCGTTGCCCGTGCGCACCCACGCCGTCTGCATGCCCGCGACCAGCACCGACAGGCCGATCGTCAACGGCACCATCAGGAAGTGGTAGACGGTCGTGATCCCGAACTGCCACCGCGCGAGCTCCAGAACTTCCACGATCACGACTCTGCTCCGCGGATGCACCCGGCCGACAGGTACGCCGGTCCCGACTACTACAGGACGTAAGTCCCGCCCGCCCCGCGCCGTCGCCCGGCGAACCGGGCATTCCCGCTCCGCAGCCAGCAATTTCGGCACACCGAAAAAAATTGTGAGCCGCGGGTTCGTGCAATTTCATCGGGCGCCAAAAATGCCGATTCGCGTGATCGATCCGCTTGATTTTCGGCAATTCCCCTTTATCGTTGAAGTGACCAAGGGGTGAAACTACTGATGTCCACTGCGCTGCCGGCCTTCTTCACGGCGTTCGCGCTGGTCTTCCTGGCCGAACTGCCGGACAAGACCACGGTCGCCACACTGGTGCTGACCACGCGTTACCGCGCGGGAGCGGTGTGGACCGGCGTCACCGCCGCTTTCGCCATTCAAACGCTCGTCGCCGTCGCATTCGGCGGCGCATTGACATTACTTCCCGAACGCCTCGTTTCGGTTGCCGCCGGCGTCATGTTCGGCGTCGGCGCGGCGATCCTGCTGCGCTCGGGATTCCGCTCGGCCGACGACACCGGCGAGGACGCGATGCGCAGCGGGCCGGCACGCGTCCCGTTCCTCCGGGCGGCCACCGCGTCCTTCGGGGTGTTGTTCGCCGCGGAATGGGGCGACGCCTCGCAGCTCGCCACGGCCGGTCTCGCCGCCCGCTACGTCCAGCCGGTCGCGGTCGGCCTCGGCGCGTTCGCCGCCGTCGCGTGTGTCACCGCGATCGCCATCGTGGTCGGCAGCAAGCTCCGCCACCGCATCCGTCCACACCTGCTGCAGCGCGCCGCAGGCGTGGTGTTCGCCGGACTCGCCGCCTACGCGTTCGGCTCCGCCCTGCTGGGCTGACCCCGACAGGGCGGAACCCCACCGGGACGGCCCATACCGCAGCCGACGACGAGACGCACCGGACACGAGCACCCGCGCACGACTCGCAGCCGCTCACCAGGGAACACCTGCGAGCACCCGGGCTCACTCCGTGCCGAGCAGCCCCAGTTCCACGAGGTCACCCACCGGGCGGTCGAACTCGGCGCACGCGTACGAGGCGAACATCGCGCGCACCGCCGTCGCCGCCTCGTCGGAGAGCCCGCGAGCCTCGTCCGCCAGCGCAGCACCGTCCGTGCTGGCCAGCGCCCCGCGCACGTCACCGCCCGACAGGCACCGCGCCGAGGCCACGAGCAGATTCAGGAAACCGTGGTGCTCGATGCCGTCGTCGGCGGTGTGCCGCACCGCGCGGTGCAGACTGTTCGTCGCCTTGAACGTCGCACCCGTGGAGGCCGCGACCACCGAGAGAAAGTCGGCCACCTCGTCGACCTCGGGGAAGTTCTCCGGCGACTGGCCACCGCACCGGATCTTGGGCCTGCTGCCGTGTTCGATGACCTTCTGCACGCCGTCGAGCCAGCCGACCCCGCGCCGCGGCTCCACCACGCGCACGACGTCCTCAGGCACGAACTCCGAGACCCGCTCGAGCCACACCTCGTCGACATCCGACGGCGCGGGCATCTCGACCATCTTCAGCGCCAGCAGCTCACTCCTGGACTCCACGATGGAGATCGCCTTCGGCACCCCGCCGAGGCCCGTGTCGATGATCAGCGACAACGGCAGCGGCTCGGCCGGCTTGATCTTGATGAGTTCCGTGATCAACTCGGGCAGCCGCGACGCCTGGCACAGGAAGACGCCCAGCACGCCCGACCTGTCGCCGCTGCGCGAAGCGAAGTGCCCCTTCAGCGCTTCCGGCATGGCCGCGTCGCTGGGCGGAAAGAGCGCCGAGTCGTCGACGAGCCGAGCGAACAGCGGAGGGACTCCGCGAGGGCCGGGGGGCGTGAGTTCCACAGCGCTTGACACGCCTCACACGCTAATAGCGCCCGTTTTCGGGATGAATATCGGGATGACCGCAGACCCGCAGCCGGTACCGCCGCGCCCCGCCTCACCAGGGCCGCTCGGGTATTCCCCTCACCGTGGACATAGGTTAGCCTCGCCTTAGTTGGAGGTGACCGGTGACCCGTACCCGTCCGCACACACCCCGGACCCCGCTTCCCGCGGAACGCGCCAAGAGCATCGCCACCCGCGGTGGACCCGCCGTGCTGATGCCCGCCGTCAACCGCGACCCCGCGTCCGGACCGCACACCGAACCCGTACTGCACCACGTGCACGCAGGCGGCCGCGCCAGCATCCTGCTGCCCGACGACGACCCGCTGGTGCTCGCCGTGGGCGGCCGGTCAGGCACCGGCGGCGACACCGGCGCCGCCACGCCGGCAGGAGAGCTCGCCATCACGCTCGAGATCACCGACGAGGCCCCGGTCGCGCTGCGCAGCCCCGTACGAGGCCTGCTGTGGCTCACCGGCTGGCTCCGCCGACTCGACACCCACTCCGCCCGCACCCGTGCCGTCACGATCGCCGAGCAGCGCGCCGAACCGAGCCTGCTCGACCTCGGCCACGGGCTGACGATGCTCGACCTCATACCCACCTCGTTCGTACTCGCCGACTCCGAGGGCACCGACTCGCTGACCACACAGACGTTCGCCTCGGCCAGCCCCGACCCGTTCTGCCGGCACGAGTCCGCGTGGCTCCGACACCTCGAACACGCCCACCCCGAGGTCGTCACCGCACTCGCCCGGCATGTACCCGACGAACTGCGCGGCGGCCGAATCCGCCCGCTCGGCATCGACCGTTACGGCCTGCGACTGCGCGTCGAACACCCCGGAGGCCGCAACACACCGGACCCGTCCGGCACCACCGTCGACCACGATGTGCGCCTCGCCTTCGACGAACCCGTCGACTGCCGGCAGCGACTCGGCCTCGCGCTGCGCAAACTCGTCGGCTGCCCCTTCCAGCCACCGGGCCCGGACGCGCGGGGCTGAGCCCGCGACATCGAGTCGGCAGCGTTGCCCCAGCAGCGTTGCCCCAGCAGCGTTGCCCCAGCGACGTCGAACCCGTGAAGCCGGGCCGCGGAGGCGATCGCGACGATCCCAGCGCGGCGAGGCCGGCAGTCAACAGCCGGAAACACGAGAACGGCGCCCCCGGGAGCAGTACTCCCAAGGGCGCCGTTCGTCTCGCGCTCACCGGCAGGCGTTACGCCTTCACCTTGCCGTCGTCCCCGGTGTCCGGGTCCTCGACGACGCCGGCGTCCACGAGGCTGCTCGTCACGTGATCGGCGAGCTCCTCGCGTTGCATGCGCCGCTGGGCACGTAGCGCGGCTTTGCGTTCCGCGCTCAACTCGCGCCAGATCGACACGCACATACCGATCATCACGACACTGAACGGCAATGCGATCAGGATCGCGACCAGCTGCAATGTGGACAGACTGTCCTCGCCCGGCAACAGCAGCGCGATGGCCACCGCACCTTCGGCGACACCCCAGAACACGCGACTCCACGTCGGCGGGTTCGGGTTGCCGCCCGAGGCGAGCATGTCGACCACCAGCGAACCGGAGTCGGACGAGGTCACGAAGAACAGCACGATCAGGATGATCGCGCCGACGATGACCACGCTTCCGCCGGGCATCCCCTCGAGCAGGGCGAACAGCGACGTGTTCGTGTCGACCGTCGCTGCGCCGTCCTCGACGCCGATCAGGCCGCCCTGGCCGAACAGCTCACGGTAGAGCGCCGTGCCACCCATGACGCAGAACCAGATGATCGCGACCACGGTCGGCACCAGCAGCACACCGGCGACGAACTGACGCACCGTGCGGCCACGCGAGATCCGCGCGATGAACACACCCACGAAGGGCGCCCACGAGATCCACCAGGCCCAGTAGTACGTGGTCCACCAGCCCTGCCACTCGGTGCCGTTCTCGCCCGAGTAGGCGGTGGTGTTGACGCTCATCTGCAGGATGTTCTGCAGGTAGTCACCGAACGTCTGCACCACGTCACGGAAGATGAACAGGGTCGGACCGGCGATCAGCACGAAGATCAACAGCGCGGCCGCGAGGCCGAGGTTGATGTTCGAGATGTACTTGATGCCCTTCTTCAGACCCGTGACCACGGACACCACCGCGGCCGTCGTGATCGCACCGATGAGGATCACGTAGGTCAGGTTGTTCGGCTCCTCGATGACGTCGATGAAGCTCAACCCGGCAGCGACCTGCATGACGCCGAGACCCAGCGACGTCGCGACACCGAACAGGGTGCCGCAGATCGCCGCGATGTCGATGACGTCACCGATCCAGCCGTTGACCTTCCTACCCAGCACGCCCTCGAGGGCGTACCGGATGGACACCGGCCGCTTCTTGCGGTGGATGGCGTACGCGATGGCCACACCGACCACGACGTAGATCGCCCACGGGTGCAGCCCCCAGTGCAGCACCGCCTGCAGGATCGAGTCGTGGGCGCCCGCTTCGGTGCCCTCCTCGATCCCGGTGGCGCGGTTCGGGATACCGGCGAAGTGGTTAAGTGGCTCCGCCACCCCCCAGAACACCAGACCGATACCCATGCCGGCCGCGAACAGCATCGCGAACCACGAACCGAGGCCGAACTCCGGACCCTCGTCGTCGGGTCCGAGCTTGATGTCACCGAAGTGGCTGACACCGATCCAGATCGCGAAGGCCACGAACACGGACACGAGCAGCAGGTAGTACCAGCTGAACGTGCCGATCACGGCGTCCTGGATGTTCCCGACGATCTCCGCGACGGTGTCGGGGAAGATCACCGAGATCAGGACGAAGGCCAGCACGATGATCACGGAGGGCCAGAAGACCCTCGGCGCGACCCCCTTGTGACCAGAGGATTGACCCTTCGGCGATGTGGATGGCGCGGCCTCAGCTTCTGACGTTTCCGCCACGAGGCTCTCCTCCTTCATCGTTTCTTTCAACCGCTGCACCCTAGTAGGCCGTTCGGGCGATTTATTGATAACCGGCCGCATTGTTAGTGGGATCGTGATGATTCACGATTCCCCCGGTCGGTGTCGGGCCCGTGACGGGGCGTTAGTGTTCCCGGGTGTCCTCCGGCCAACGCGATCGCCTGAATCGCTGGTTGCGCAGGTGGTTTACACCTCACAGCGCACCGTTTCCACCGCCGGTTCCCACCGGTGACGACGCTCGACGACGGCGGATGCTGACCGTCGAAGTCGTCCTTGTGTTTACGATCACACTTGGTTTATCAGGCGCGCGCTCTCTGCTCTCGCTGGTCGACGCACTGCTACAGCCCGAGACGCTGAGTGATCAAGAGGTCGCGATCAACACGTCTCGGGCCACCAACGAGATAATCGATCTCCTCTTCCAACTACTCAGCGCGACTCAGCTCGTCGCGTGGGGCGCACTGGGCGTGTACCTGCTGTGGCGCGGCGGCATGAAGCTCGCCGAGGTCGGCCTTCCGCGCCGGCCGCAGGCCGCCGATCTGCGATGGAGCATCGGTCTCACCGCGCTGATCGGGATCCCGGGGCTGCTGTTCTACCTCGCCATGTGGCAGTTCGGTCTGAACCTCGCCGTGCAGCCGTCGACACTGGGTGAGACGTGGTGGCGGCCGATCACGCTGACCCTGTCGGCCTTCGGCAACGGCTTCGCCGAGGAGGTACTCGTCGTCGGGTACCTGATCACCCGATTGAGACAGCTCGGCATAGGCGAGAATACGAGCTTGATCATTTCCGCGGTCCTGCGCGGTTCGTACCACCTCTACCAGGGCTTCGGCGGATTCCTCGGCAACGTCGCCATGGGATTGATCTTCGGCCGCGTGTGGCAGCGCACGAACCGCCTGTGGCCACTGGTCGCCGCGCACACCCTGCTCGACGTCGTCGCGTTCGTGGGTTATTCGGCGGTGCGCGACCACGTCGCTTGGCTGCCGTAGTCGCCTCGTCCTGATCGACCCCCCGAACCGCTCGCGGTCATGATCGCCGACCTGACCACGACCAGGAGGTTTGCACGCATCATCGAACGTGTGTTCTACTTGTGACCGGCGCCGCGCAGGGGCTGCCGACCTTCACCACCGTCCGGACTGCAGGGGATCCGGACGTCGGAAGGAAGCCCCGGCACCCGAACTGACTCGGCGTCGAACGGACTCGAGTTCGAACAGACTCGGCCTCGAACAGAAGAGCACCGAATGGACTCGGCGCCGATCAGAAGAGCGTCGAACAGAAGGAAGGTACGTCGCGGGTACGACAGTTCGTCGACCCAGCGGCAGTGCATCGACTCACCGGCAGTTCGTCGGCCAACCGGCGCCGCCGGGAGGTGGCGATCGAGTGGGGAACGCAGGCGGACGGGCAGCGCCGCCGCCGAAGACGGAAAGGACTGTGTCGGAGGGGATGGAGATGGCCTGCAAGATCACTCACCGGGCCTTGCGCGATCAGCAGATCAGGTTCGCGAACCGGGAGGCTGCGGAGCGGTACGCCGAGATCATGGGCGGCGGTGTCGAGAACTGGGTGTTCACGACCGTGCCCTCGGTCGTCGCCGAGTACGGCTGGGGTCCCTACCCGGAGCGCGCACCACGAAACCGGGAGCTGACGCCCGCCGGGTGACTACGCTCACGCGCGTGACGAACACAGCCAACACGATGACCGGCCCGGGCACGGACGACACCACGACGATCGCCCCGGGCGTCGACAGCGAGGTCGGCCCGCTGCGGTCGGTCCTGCTGCACCGGCCCGGCGGCGAGCTCACGAGGCTCACACCGCGCAACAACGACCAGCTGCTCTTCGACTCGATCCCGTGGGTCGAACGTGCCCAACAGGAACACGACGCGTTCGCCGAGGTGCTCGCCTCACGTGGCGTGGAGGTGCTGCTGCTCGCCGACGTCCTCGGCGAATCGTTGGCCGATCCACGGGCGCACGCCGCAGGGGTGCACGCCGCGGTAGATGAACGCCGACTCGGCAGCGAGCTGGCGGACGCGCTGCGCTCCCACCTGTCCGGCCTCGGCGCGGGCGCGCTGCGCGAAACGCTGATGCGTGGGATGACGTTCGAGGAGCTGCCTGCCTCCGAAGGCGCATCACTCGTACGGAAGATGCACCACGCGCACGACTTCGTGGTCGATCCGCTGCCGAACCTGCTGTTCACGCGCGATTCGTCCGCATGGATCGCCGACCGGGTGGCGATCTCGTCGCTGGCGATGCCCGCCCGGAGCAGGGAAACGGCGCTGCTGGACCTGGCGTACGCGTACCACCCGCGGTTCCGCGGTGCCTCGCGTGCGTACGGCGCGCATTCGGCTCCGGTCGAAGGCGGCGACGTGCTGTTGCTGGCGCCGGGAGTGCTGGCCGTGGGCGTCGGCGAACGGACGACGGCCGCGGGCGCCGAGTCGCTCGCGAGGTCGGTGTTCGCCGACGGCATCGCGCACACGGTGCTGGCCGTCCCGATCGCGCAGAACCGCGCGACCATGCACCTGGACACCGTGTGCACGATGATCGGCCCCGACGCGGTCGTCATGTACCCGCTCGCGCGCGACTCGCTCGTCGCCTACACGATGCGGCCGGGTGACGACGTCGCCGCCGACGGCGCCCGGGAGCTGCGCGTGGACGGACCGGAACCGTTCCTCGACGCCGCGGCCACCGCCATGGGCATCGATCGGCTGCGCGTGATCGACACCGGCCTCGATCCCGTCACCGCCGAGCGGGAGCAGTGGGACGACGGCAACAACACGCTCGCGCTCGCGCCCGGCGTGGTCGTGGGCTACGAGCGCAACACCCAGACGAACGCACGCCTGGAGGAAGCGGGCATCGAGGTGCTGGCCATCGCCGGTTCCGAACTGGGCTCGGGACGCGGCGGCCCGCGCTGCATGTCCTGCCCCATCGCCAGGGGCCCACTGCCCAGCGCGTCCTGAACACCCTCATCGGCGCTCCCGCACCGGCGCTCCCGCATCGACGCGCTCCCGCTCCGGTGGCCGCCGCACCGCGGCCACCGGAGCGGTGACGTCGGGGCGGCGACGACCGGAACGGTGATCGGAGCCGGAATCAGCCGGGACGGAGACGGCCGGACGGTGCCACAGGACCGGTGACGCCGGGGGCCGCGCAACGGTGACGGCCGAACGGTGGCGCGAACGGTGGTGCCGGAACGGGCCTGTCGGGACGGTGCCTGCCGGGAGCGCGCTCGGAGTCGGCGGCCGCCGGAGTGAAGCCCCCTCAGGGCGGCGGCCGGGGTGCAGCGACCGCCGAGGCGGCGCCGCTCGCGTGGCGACTGCCGGAACAGTGCCTGCCGGGATGAACCACCGCGACCGGGGAGCCTGCCCCCAACGGCCGGAAGCGCTCGCGGCGACCACCGACCGACCCCGAACCGGTGATCTCTCAGCGGGATGCCCATCGCGGACCGTGATTCATTCCCCGAATGAGGGACAATCGACAGACTGAGACGTAATTAAGCCTCACCTAAGTAAATTCCAGAACTTAGGTGAGGCTTAATTTATTTAGCTCATCCTTGGCTAAGGAATTGTAGGCAAATGCGCTCCGGATCACCAGCCCCCGGGTGGAAAAAAGTAGAACCCGGGGCGTACATTGAATGCATGCCCACCACGACGAAGAAGCAGAATTCCCAGCAGCCGCGTTCCAAGTTCTACGAATTGCTGCAGGGTCAGGTCCACAACGAGTTCCACGCCTCGCAGCAGTACACCGCGCTGGCCGTGTGGTTCGACAACGAGGACCTGCCCGAGCTCGCGAAGTTCTTCTACGCGCAGGCCATCGAGGAGCGCAACCACGCCATGGCGCTCGTGCAGTACATGATGGACACCGACCACCACGTGACGATCCCCAGCACGGGCGAGGTGCGCAACGAGTTCTCCAATGCCAAGGAGCTGGCGGAGCTGGCCCTGGAGCAGGAGAAGGAGGTCACCAGCGACATCAAGACGCTGACGAAGGCCGCCCGCTCCGAGGACGACTTCCTCGGCGAACAGTTCATGCAGTGGTTCCTGAAGGAGCAGGTCGAAGAGGTCGCGACGATGAGCACGCTCGTGAACGTGTTCGAGCGCGCCGACGGCAACCTGTTCGAGGTCGAACGGTTCGTGCACAAGCACCTGCAGAGCGACGACGCCGACGACGACATGCCGGAGGTCGCGGGCGGCAAGCTCTGACGCTTCCCGTCGTGGCACACGCAGCGTTCTAGAACCGGAAGGGGCGGCGCCCCTCGCGGTCGATCCTGATCACGGATCAACCGCGAGCGGAAGCGCCGCCCTTTTCGCATTCTTCGCAAATTCCATGAGGGAAGGCTCACCTCACGGCACGCTAACTGCGAACCACGGGAAAGACGACCCGGCTTCGTCCGCATTCGGCGGTTGCCACGGTTCACCACAACATTCGCTCCTAGCCGATCTCCGTCCCCGGCCAAGGCGATCACCGGGACGACCGGCGGCCCACTCATCCGTCGCCCGAACCGAACGAGGTAACAACATCGCCCCCTTTCGACTTGACCAGTCGTGTTTCCACCGCCACCGTAGGTTTCGGACACAAGGAGCATCTGCGCTCGGCTGACGACGTGGTCGACGGAAAGCAGGGGCACCATGAGCGAGTCAAACAGCGGTCACGGCGGACCTTCCGGCGAGGAACCGGCCCCACCCGGCCAGGCCGTCGAGGGAAGTATCGCCCAGGCCGACGCCACCCATGACGAGATCGAGGACGAGCTCCGCAGACAGGGCGTTCGGCTGGGACGAGGTGGGATCGCCCCCTCCGTCTTCTGGCCGAGCCTGATCGTCGTCGCGGCTATCGCACTGTTCTCCATCATCGCGCCCGAAACGGCCGGAAACCTGTGGAACTCGGTGCAAGGCGAGATCGTCACCGGGTTCGGCTGGTTCTACACGCTGGCCATCGCCGGATTCGTACTCTTCGCGATCTTCCTCGGGGTCAGCCGCTTCGGCGACATCACCCTCGGCAAGGACGGGGAGGAGCCCGAGTTCGGGCTGTTCTCCTGGTTCACCATGCTGTTCGCCGCAGGCATGGGGATCGGCCTGGTGTTCTACGGGGTCGGCGAGCCACTGACCTTCTACTCCGACCCGAAGCCCGGTGTCGACGGCGGTTCCGCCGAACTCGCCTCGCAAGCCATGGCGCAGACGTTCCTGCACTGGGGTTTCCACCCCTGGGCCGTGTACGTCATCGTCGGCCTTTCGCTCGCCTACGCAATTCACCGCAAAGGCCGCCCGGTGTCCATCCGCTGGGCGCTGGAACCGTTGCTCGGGGACAAGGTCAAGGGCTGGCCCGGCGACGTGATCGACGTGCTGGCCATCGTCGGGACCTTGTTCGGTGTGGCGACGTCGCTCGGACTCGGCGTGACCCAGGTCGCCAGCGGTCTCAGTGAGATCGGTGTGGTCGACGAGGCGAACAATCTGCTGCTCGTCGTGCTGATCGTGGCCATCACCCTGGTCGCGATCGTGTCGGTGGTCAGCGGGATCGGCCGTGGCATCCGCTGGTTGTCGAACTTCAACCTGTCGCTGGCCGGGGTGTTCCTGATCGCCGTCCTGCTGCTCGGACCGACACTGTTCCTGGCCAGGGACTTCGTGCAGTCGCTCGGGGCCTATCTCGCCAACGTGCTGCCGCTGACGTTCGACGCGTTCGCCTACACCGGCGACGCGGGTATCGAGTGGGCAGGCAGCTGGACGATCTTCTACTGGGGCTGGTGGATCGCCTGGGCCCCGTTCGTAGGCGTGTTCATCGCGCGTATTTCACGAGGTCGCACGGTCCGTGAGTTCGTCGCCGGCGCGCTGCTCGTGCCCACCCTCGTCGGTTTCCTGTGGTTCACGGTGATGGGTGGCACGGCCATCGACCAACAGCAGCGGCAGGGTGACCTCGTGCCCGAAGGCGGAGTGGTCGCCGAGGAGGCACTGTTCAACACGCTGCAGAACCTGCCGCTGGGACTGATCCTGTCGGTCATCGCGATCATTCTGGTGGTCATCTTCTTCGTCACCTCCTCGGACTCGGGTTCGCTCGTGGTCGACATGCTCGCTTCCGGAGGGCACCCCGACCCGCCCATCTGGAGTCGCGTGCTGTTCGCATCCCTCGAGGGACTCGTGGCCATCGGACTGCTGCTCGCGGGCGGCGACGAAGGGTTGTCCGCGTTGCAGGCCGGCGCCGTTTCCACCGGGCTGCCGTTCGCCGTCGTGCTGGTGGCGATGGCGGTCGCGTTGTACAAGGCGCTCAACTCCGAGCACCGCGCGATCATCAGAGCCGAACGGCGCATCTACCGCCGCGAACTCGCCGGGGAACTGTCTCAGGACTTCGACCGGCACTTCGGGGAGCAGGTCGACGACCGCATCGACTATGCACTGTCGACCACGACCGGAATCTGGAACCGGGCGGACAAGCGCACCCCGATCAGTACGTTGTCCCGCGCTCGGCGGCGTGGCAAACGCCAGCGTTCCTCCGGGGGCCCCTCCGACGAAGGCGGTCCGTCCGGTGGAGGCGGTCCGTCCGGCGGAGGCGGGCCCTCCGGCCAGGGTGGGCCCTCCGGCGGAGGCGGGCCCTCCGGCCAGGGTGGGCCGTCCGGCGGAGGTGGTCCGCCCGGAGGTGTGGCGCCGGACTAGCCCACGCCCGTACGGCCGGGCCCGCTCCCCGCGAGCGGCCCACTCTCGACAGCGGCCCACTCCCGGCAGCAGCTGACTCCCGGCGAGTGGCTCGCTCCCGGCGAGTGGGCCGTTCGCAGCCGGGCGACGGTACGGCCGCTTCTCAGCAGCTGACGTCGGGGTTCGGCACGGTCAGCCGCAGCGTGACAACCTCGTCGGCCTCGACACCGAAGACGTACCGGGAATCCGCTTCGGGGTTCTCGCGCGCCCACCGGCCGTCGTCAGAGCGTTGCAGCTCCGGGTAGGCGCGGTTCAACTGCTCCCACGACGACCCGACGACGATGCGTTCCGGTGTCTGCGCGGCGTCGGCCTGGAACCGCACGATGCCGTGCCCGCCGCGGACGGCGACCCGCGAGATCGCGGGGTCGGCCACCTCGTACGAGCGGCATTCACCCTGAGCGGGCGGCCCCTCTCCGGGATCCATCGCGCCGGTGGACACCGCCTCGTCGTAGGTCATCAGCAGGTGCAGGGGTTCTTTCCCCGATTGTCCGAGTGTGGGTGGTGGCTGCGGTTCGCCCGCCTCGGTGCTCGTCCCCGGCGGCGGATCCGCGGGCGAAGGGCCCGGCCGTGTCGACGTCGGTATCGCCGGGGGTGCACTCACGGGGGAACTCGGCCGGGACTCCCGCGTCACCGTCGGCGCCTCCGACGTCATCTGTTCGCTGCGCGGGCCCTCGTCGTCCGATGCCGGAGCGCCGCTCGAGTGCACGATGCCGCTGGAACGGTCAGCAACCGCGACGTCGCCGGGGCGAGGCTCGCCGCCGGCCCCCGCCAGTGCCAGTCCCCCTGCCACGGCACCGACCATCACGAACACACCCGCGCCAGCACTGAACGTCGCGCGCCTCCGCCTGCGACGGCCGGCACCGGCGACGATCGCACCGGGGTCGGGTGCCCGACCGGCACCGAGTTCCGCGCTGCCGAACAACCGCCGCAGCCCCTCACGGACCTCCGGGTCGTCGCGGTCGTCACCCGTGCCCGTCATACACCGCCGCCCTCCCCGCTGCCTCCGGATCGTCCTCACCGAGCCGCCCGCGCAGCGTCGCGAGCGCCTTGCTGGCCTGGCTCTTGACCGTCCCGGCCGACACGCCCAGCGAACGGGCGATCTCGGCTTCGGACAGTCCCTCGTAATAACGCAGCACGACGACCGCACGTTGCCTCGGCGGCAGATCTTTGAGCGCCTGCCACAGCGGTTCGTGTTCGAACGGGTCGGAGGGCGTCGCCGCGCCGGTCTCCGGCAGCTCAGCGACGAGGTTCTCCCGCCTGAGTTTGCGCCAGCGGCTGATGTGGGCGTTGGCCATCGACCGGCGGACGTAGGCGACCGGGTCGGCGGTTTTGCGCTGCACGTTCGCCCAGCGCGAGCCGACCTTCTCGAGCACCGTCTGCACCAGATCGGCGGCGTCGTGCGGGTTGCCGGTCAGCGCGTGCCCGTAGCGCATCAGCCCGGTCAGGTTGGCCTCGACGAAGTCGCCGAAACCCGTGAGGTCGTTCGCCACGAACGTCCTCCCTCACTTCAACCCGCCCGCCGTGTCCAAACCGCTGCCGCGTCCGGACCGCTGCCGTGTCCGAACCGCTGCGTCCGCGCCCGCAGCGGCGCCCGGCCGGGGCCGAATGCCGCGGCGAGCACGGCCGCCCTGTCAGGCCGGATACTCGTGCAGCGCCTTCGGCAGTCGGAACGTTCCGTCCAGTTCGGGCGGGAACGCGCAGGTTCGCGTGACAGCAGCGGCCGGTATCGGACCGTAGACGTGCGGGAACCACGGTGCACCCGGTTCGGGCGGATCGGCGGGCTCCCAGCGCAACGGGACGTCGAGGCGGGCCGGGTCGATCACGAGCAGGATCAGGTCGGTGCGGCCGGCGAACACACGCTCGGCCGGAAACTGCACGGTGCCGAAATCGCTGCAGTGCACGAACCCGACGTCGTCGAGCGAGGCGGGCCGGTACTCGCCGTCGCCCGGGACCGCGGCCCAGTCGGCCTCGGGACAGATGTGGAGGATCATCGCCGCACCCGACTCAACGCAGCGTGAACTGGCGGCCGATCAGGCCGTCGCGGGCGCGGCGCTCGGCGGCGTCCAGCGGTGTGTCGTCGAGCGAGGCGAACGCCTCCTGCAGTCGCGTGCCCAGCGCCTTGGCTGGTTCGACCCACTCGCGGGCGTGTGCCTCCGGGTCGAGGTCCCACACCGGAACCAGCAGCCCGTGCGCCCGGAACGAACCGGCGAACTTCGTGTCCTCGCCGAGCGTCAGCGTGCCCGCGGCCGACAGGCGCGCAAGCGCTTGCATCAGGCGGTTCTCCTCGGCGGGCCACACCCACCGCAGGTGCGCCTTCTCCCCGGCCAGCACCCAGTAGGCGCCCGAGTCGAGACGTTCGGTCGGCATGATCGCCTCGTTGGCGCGCTGCAGCGACATCGCGACCTCGCCGGTCGGTTCCTCGCCCTCGGGCAGCCACCAGGAGAAGTCCTCGTGCACCTGGACGTCGAGTTCGGCCGAGGGGTCGAGCAGATCCTGCAACCGCTCGCCCGGCTGCGAGGGGCTGCGGGTGTCGGCGACCGACAGCACCTGCCCCGGCTGCGCGGTCAGCGCCCACGACAACGCCCTGCCCAGGTCACGGCTGATGTCGCCGGAGCGGGTCTGCACCTGCAGTCCGACGTACACCTCGCCGTCGCCGCGCACGAACGCGGCCGCCGCCATGGGCAGCACCGACGCGATCGTCACCGTGCGGTCGCTGTGCTCGCCGGCCAGCGGCAGCGTCGCGGTCGCGGACGGCACGAACTCGCGCATCGCGATGAGCTCCGGCTCCGCCGCCAGGCCCTCGAACGGCCGCCCGACGAATACGTCGCGGACCTTCTCCTTGCGCTCCTTCTTCCGCGCGGCTTTGCCCACTGCGCTCGCCTCCCGGTCATGATTCGCCTGGCGGAAAACGCTACTCGACCGGCGATTCGGCTACGGTCGGCGGGTGTTCGATCCTGCCGACCCGGCCTTCCTCGCCGATCCGTACCCCGAATTCGCCCGCCTGCGCCGCACCGGCGGCGTCCACCACCACGACGGCCTCGGGCTCGCCGTGGCCGTCTCCCACGAGGCCGCCTCAGCCGTGCTGCGCAACCGATCGCTGGGCCGCATCTGGACGGACGCCACGCCGCTGGAACAGTTCGCCTCGTTCAACATGCTCCACCGGAACTCGCTGCTGGAGAACGAACCGCCTGCGCACACCCGGTTGCGCAGGCTCGTGCAGTCGGCGTTCGCGCGCGGGCACGTGGAACGGCTGCGGCCGACGGTGCAGGCGTTGGCCGCACGAATGGTCGACACGCTGGCGACCGCGATCCGGGAGGACGGCGAGGCCGATCTGCTGGAGCACCTGGCGCAGCCGTTGCCGGTCGCGGTGATCGCCGAGCTGCTGGGCATTCCCGAGGAGGCGGGACCGCAGCTGGTCGAGTGGAGCAACGCGATCGTCAAGATGTACGAGTACGGCCTGCCCGACGACAAGCGGGCCGAGGCCGAACGCGCAGCCGAGGCGTTCGCCGGCCACCTGCGCGGCCTGGTCGACGAGCGGGCAGCCTCGCCCGGCGACGACCTGTTGAGTCATCTGGCGGTCGGTGAGCTGACGGGCGACGAGGCCGTCGCGACCGCCGTGCTGCTGCTGATGGCCGGGCACGAGGCCACCGTCAACGTCATCGGCAACGGCGTGCGGGCGCTGCTCGCCCACCGCGACCAGTGGGATCTGCTGGTCGCCGACCCCGGACTGGCCGACACGGCGACCGAGGAGCTGATCCGGTTCGACTCGCCGTTGCAGCTGTTCGAGCGCACGGCCACCGCCGACGTCGAGATCGCGGGCTTCGCCGTCCCCGAAGGTGGGAAGATCGCGGCGCTGCTCGGGGCTGCGGCGCGGGACCCCGAGGTGTTCGAGGAGCCGGACCGGCTCGACATCACGCGGGAGAAGAACCCGCACCTGGGTTTCGGCGGTGGCATCCATTACTGCCTGGGCGCCCCGCTGGCGCGGATCGAGATCGCCGCGGCACTGGAGGCCCTCGTGACCCGGTTGCCCGAGCTGCGCTTCGCCCGCGAACCGCAGCGCAGGGCGGAGTTCGTCATCCGCGGTCTGCGGGACTTCCCGGTGACGGTGCCGGCCGCGTGAGAAACGCCCACAGCGGAAGAGCCGTCAGCGGGTCGAGGTCTCCGGGCGGGGACGTCGATCCGGTTCGGGGGCGCCTGCCACCTTGACGACCTGTCGCAGCGCGAGCACGTCGGCGTCGACCGGGGACAACAGTCGGGTGATCCGGTTGACGAGCACCACCGTGACGATCGCCAGCCCAGCGGCGCAGGCATCGGTCAGCGCGCTGAGCACCACGCCGTCGGCGTCGGCCTGCACCCCGTCACGGAGCCGCCACACGACGGTGACGACGGCGAGGACGAAATTGGCGCACCAGGTCGCCCACCAGGCCAGCACCAGCCGCGACGGCCGCGGCCGCTCGTGGGCGGGCCTGCGCAACGCCGCGTGTTCCAACTCGGCGATGATCGGTCCGGCCAGCAGCACGTTCATGCCCGGTACGAGTGTGCCGACGAGCACCTGCCACGCAGGCCGGGGCACGTCCTGCCCCGCGTCGGCCGCGGCCACCGACCGTGCGACGAACAGCCACCACAGCGCCGCACCCACGGCGAGCAGCGCCATGATCGGCGTCATCAGTGCGAATGCCAGCACGAACGCGTCCGACGTGCCCACGACCGCCGGGCTCAGCGCCGACGTACGGCTCTGCAGCAGGAGCACGTACCGCCAGACCTCGGCGATCGCTGCGAGCCCCGCCAACGCGGCGAGCGCGATCAGCAGCGTGACAGCGTTCCTGCTGGTCGAACGCAGCCGCTGGCGGGGCTGCATACCTCCGGACGCGGTTCCTGGCACCGCCGTCGACGGGCGCCACACGAGGTTGGGGAAACCCCAGCGCGGCGGGGACGGGTACCGCGGCGGGCCGGTGTACGGCCTGCGCCGCCCGCGCGGGCGCGGGCGGGCCTCGCCCGGCGGGACGGTCGCGACCCACCGCACGCTCGGCCTCGGCTGCCTGCCCTGCTGCCGGTTCGGGTACCTACCCGGATGCATCGCGGCTACAGCACCTCGGGTTCCGCCGCGTCGTGATCGGTTTCCAGCGCGCGGCCCTCGGTCTGCCAGGACTTCATGCCGCCCGCCACGTTGACGGCGTCGACCAGGCCTGCCGCGTTGAGCCACGCCGTCGCCTGCGCGGACCGACCACCGGTGCGGCAGATGACGTACACGGGACGGTCGTCGGGCAGTTCGGCCAGCTTGTCGGTACTGGCCGGCAGGTCGCCGAGCGGGATGTGCACCGCGCCGGGTGCGTGACCCGCGGCCCATTCGTCGGCCTCACGGACGTCGAGCAGCACCGCGCCGTCGGCGGGCAGTTCGGACACGCGTGTCGTCGGGATCTCGGCTGGGTTCACCACGGCCCCATCGTCGCACGAACCGCGTCACTCCCGCGTAGGAGCGAGACCCCACCCACGCGGCGGGCACCGGCCGGGGGCATCAGCCGCTACTTGCGGTGGCGGCCCTGCGTGGTGCGGGTGTGTTCCTCGGCGCGCCCGAATCGCTGCACGGCGCGGTCCCGCATGAAGCCCAGCGGGTCGGGTGCGTGGAGTCGCAGCATGACGGCGCCGACGTCCTCGGGGACACGACTCGAGGTGGCGGTGCTGACGAGCACGGTCAGGCCGAACGCCACCGGCACGGTGACCAGCGCGGGCTGTTGAACCAGCCACGGCGCCCAGCCGCCGGTGTGGGCGGACACCGCGTTGAGCACCACCGCCAGCAGCACGAGACCGCCGCCGGTGCACATGCCGACCATCGCGCCCAGCCACGTGAGCCGCCGCCACCAGATCCCGAGCACGAGCAGCGGCGCGAACGTGGACGCGCCCAGTGCGAACGACATGCCCACGCTCAACGCCAGGTCGTCGATCGGCAGCGTCACGGCCAGCGCCACGGACACGGCCGCGACGCCCACGCTCGCCACCCGGTAGTCGCGCACCTTGCCCGCGAGCAGGTCGGTGGCGATCACCCCGGACATGCTGGACACGAGGCCGGACGCCGTCGAAAGGAACGCGGCGAACGCACCCGCGGCCAGGAGCGCGGCGAGGATCTGCCCCGTCACGCCCGACAGCATCGCCGTCGGCAGTGCGATCACGGCCGCGTCGGTGTCGCCGGTTATCAACAGCTCCGGGACGAACATCCGCGACAGCATCCCCAGCATCACGGGGAACAGGTAGAACAGCCCGAGCAGCAGCAGCACCTGCACGGTGGTGCGCCGGGCGGCCTTCCCGTCGGGGTTGGTGTAGAAGCGGGACAGCACGTGCGGCAGGCCCATCGTGCCGAGCAGCAGCGCCAGCAGCAGCGAGTACGTCGACAGCAGCCCGGTCAGGTCGGTGCTCGGCAGGAGCCAGTCGATGTTGGCCGACTTCGCCTGGTCGACGGTCGGGACGGCCGAGCCCCCGGGGAACGTCAGCTCGGCGCCCGCGTCGACGGTGTGCTCGGAGCCGGCGCGCCACGTGGTCCAGCCCGCGTCGCCGGAGCCGTCGTCGACGTGCACGCGGGTCGGGCTGTCGACGCGCAGGGTCACGTCCGTGTCGACCGTGACCGCGGTGCGCGCGGCGAAGTTCGGCGCTGCGGGTTCGTCGAGGCTGCCCGCCGACCCGGGAGCGCCCGCACCGCCGGTGACGAACACCGCGCACAGCACGAACGTCGGCGCGGCGATCGCGAAGAGCTTGAACCAGTACTGGAACGCCTGCAGCAGCGTGATGGCGCGCATGCCGCCGCCCATGACGTTATAGGCGATCACCACCGTGACCAGTACCGATCCTGCCCACGCCGGTGCGGGCATGATCATCGTCATCGCGAGGCCCGCGCCCTGCAGCTGCGGCAGCAGATACAGCACGCCGATGAACACCACGAACCACGTCGACGCGGTGCGCAGCGTCGGTGAGGACAGCCGCGCCTCCATGAAGTCCGGCAGCGTGTACGCGCCCGACCGGCGCAGCGGCCCCGCGACGAACAGCATCAGCGCGAGGAACCCGGCCGTGAATCCGATGGGGAACCACAGCGCGTCGGCACCTTCCTTGAGCACCAGTCCCGCGACGCCGAGGAACGAGGCCGCGGAGATGTACTCGCCCGCGATGGCCGCGGCGTTGCGCCGCGAGCGCACGGTACGGCGGGCGACGAGGAAGTCATGGGTGCTGCGCGCGAACCGCGAGGTGCGGTGACCGAGATAGAACGTCACCACCACGACCAGCGCGACGCTGACCAGGGCCCACGGGTTCACCTGTACGCACGCCTTCCTCGCGGAGTCTCCCGGCGGCTCGGCGTCAGTTCTCGATCATGTTCACGAAGTCCCGCTCGCGCCGCTCGGCCAGCCGGTTGTACCACAGTCCGACGCCGAACATGAGCGGGAACGGCGCCACGGCGAGCAGCAGCCACGGCAGTGGGAGGCCGGCGAGACGCAGCTCGGTGACGGCGGGCGCGACGTAGAACACGGCCGGGATCGCACACAACACCGCGAGCACCAGCAGCCCGAGCAGCACCGCCGTGCGCAGCTGCACCTTCACGAGGTCCTTGATGAGCAGTTCGCCCCAGCTGGTCTGCTGCTCGAGTTCGACCCGCGCGCGCAGGCTCGTCGACGACCGGCTCGGCTCGGCCAGCACGACACGCTGCCTGCGGATCCGCGGCTGCCGGGGTTCGGAGGCGCGGGGTTCGGAGGCACGAGACTCCGTGGTTCGGGACGCCGCGGCTCGGGACGCCGAGTGCGATGTCGCCGCATGGGAGGGCCCCGACCGGGACGACCGTGGTTCCGGCGACCGCTGCGACGGCCGCTGCACGACCGGCTCGGGCGCGAACGGTTGCGCAGGTTTGCCGAGCGTCGGATCCGGTTCGCGGATGCCACCCGGCCTGTCCGCCGGCTCCGGTGGGTCCGTCGCGTCCCCCACGGCGCGTCACCCCGCTCGCGAGGAGCCGACCAGTTTGTCCTTGAGCGCCCGCGTGTGCCGCCGGGACACGGGCAGCACCTTCTCCTCGTCGCCCAGCACGACCTGGTAACCGCCCTGGGCCATGCGCAGTTCCGTGATCAGCGGCAGCGCGACGAGGTACGACCGGTGGATGCGCACGAACCCGGCCCCGCCCCAGCGTTCCTCCAGCTGGGCCAGCGGAATGCGCACCAGGTGGCTGCCCTCGGTGGTGTAGAGCCGTGCGTAGTCACCCTGCGCCTCGACCCACCGCACCGACGAGCGGGGGATCAGCTTGGTCGTGCCCCCCAGCTCGACGGGGATGACCTCCTCGTCGCCCCCGGTCGCATCGTCGACGACCGGTTCGCCGGCCGCGCCGCCACCGGGCGTGCGGGCGGGCTGCGAGTCGAGCTTCTCGAGCACGCGGCCGATCGCCTTGTCGATCCGTTCCTGCCTGGCCGGTTTCAGCACGTAGTCGACCGCGCCGAGATCGAACGCATCGACGGCCTCGCTCGCGTAGCCGGTGACGAACACCAGCACCGGTGCGGGGTTCAGCGACGCGAACACCCGCGACATCTCCATCCCTGACAACCCGGGCATGTTGATGTCGGCGAACACCGCGTCGACCGGCGGCAGGCCGGCATCCTTACGCCGGTTGATGTCCTCGTCCTCGGATCCCAGCAGCCGCAGCGCCTCGGACGCGTCGACAGCGGGTATCACCCGGCCGACCACCTCGTTCGACTCGAGACAGTGCCGGAGCTGGTCAAGGCCGGGTAGCTCATCGTCAACCGCCAGGACGAGGAGCTTTCGGTTGTCATCACGAGCACTCACAGTGAGCGTTATCCTGCCGTGAGTACAGCGCGACTGTCTACACCGCTCCGGGCGAAACTCGGTGTCATAGGCCGAAACGTGACCATGCGGCGCGGTGTTCGAGCGCCGACAGCACCGCCGCCGCGGGTGCGCCCAGCCCCAGCCGCGCGGCCAGCGACTTCTTCGGCTCGGCCACCACGACCTCGGCATCCGGGTAGCGCTCCGACACCACGTCGCGCAGGTTGCCCACGCGGTCGACGAGGCCGAGGTCGGCGGCGCGCTGACCGAGCCACACGTCGCCGGTGAACAGGTCCTGCTCCGCCGCAAGACGGCTGCCGCGACGCTCACGAACCCACTCGGTGAACAGGCCGTGCAGGTCGTCGTGCACGCCCTTGAGCCACTCGACGTCCTCGTCCTTCTCCGGGCTGAACGGGTCGAGCCTCGCCTTGTTCTGTCCCGCGGTGTGCAGGCGGCGCTCGATGCCGAGTCGGTCGATGAGCCCGGTGAACCCGAACCCGCCGCTGATCACACCGATCGAACCGACCTGCGACGTGCGGTGCGCGACGATCTCGTCCGCGGCGCAGGCGAGCCAGTAGCCGCCGGAAGCGGCGACGTCCTCGCAGAACGCGATCACGGGCACGCCCTTCTCGTCGGCCAGTTGCCGGATGCGCTCGGCGATCAGGCCCGACTGGGTGGGCGCACCGCCCGGCGAGTTGATCTGCAGCGCGACGGCCTTGAGGTTGTCGTGACTAAAAGCCCTGGTCAGCGCCGATTCAACGGTCGAGAGGTTCAACACTCCCCTGCCGACCGGTGATGCGTGCTGCGTGATGATGCCGTGCAGCTTCACGACTGCGACGACATCGGAGTCCCTGCGCTCGATCCGGTCCCCTACGACGGGAATCCGACCCGCCAGCCCTCTCTTTGCCATGCTCCCCACCGTAGCCACGAGCGGCCCGCCGGGTGGCCGGCGAAACCCGGACGGGTCGATCTCGGCGCCGTGCTCAGCCGGACCGCTGCCCTGACGGTGGTTCGGGTTCGTCGTCGGCCCGCCGCTGCCGGCCGCCGCTCTTGCCACCGCGGGCTGCCGCCTGCGCGGCGCGCGCGGCCTGCTTGGCCTCCGACGCCTCCCGTGCGACCGGTCTGCGCGAAGGCTGCGAGGACGTCTGCCGCGATCCCTGCGCGGCGGGAGACGCCTCCGCGGGAGGCGCGGCAGGGGGCTGCTGCGTCGACGGAGGCTGCTGTGTCGACGGGCGCTGCGGTGCCTGCGCCGTCTGCAGTGCTTGTGGTGCTTGCGGTGCGGCCGCCGGGGTCATCCCGGGATGGGTCGAACCGCGTCGCCCCGGAGCCCCACCGGGCTGGCCGGGCGCGCCGGGGGGTCCTGCCGCCGGCGATCCCGCCGGTGGCGGGCCGGTTCGTCCCGGTCCGCGCTGCGCGGGTGCCGACGGCGGCGGTGCAGCGGCGCCGGACGCGCCCGCGCCCGCAGGATCCGCACTCGGCGACTCGGCACGCGACACCTCGGCATGTGCCTGCTGCGGATGCGAATATCCGGCGGTCGCAGAGCCGGAGCCCGCGGAACCGGAACCCGCGGCACCGGCCATCGACGTACCGGCACCCGCGCCTGCAGTCGGGACGCCGGCACCACTCGGGGTCTGGGCACCGGCACCGCCGGTGCCCGAGGCCACCGCGGTCTGTCCGTTCCCGCCCTGCCCGGCCGCACCGCCCTGCCCGGCTGCACCGTCCGGCGCGGCCAGCAGTGCCTCGTCGTCCGCGCTGCCCTCGGTGGCGAACTTCAACATGTCCGGCCGCACGCCGCGGACGAACTTCGGCACCCGCATCGTCACCTTCATGCCCGCGCCGGGCGCGGTCTCGACGATCAGCGAGTAGCGGTTGCCGAACACCTGGCTCATCCGGCGGTTGATGCCGGTCAGCCCGATGTGCGCGCTGGAACGCGAGTCGCGCATGCCGTCGAGCTGCTTCGGGTCCATGCCGACGCCGTCGTCCTCGACGCTGATCTCGGCCTCGGTGCCGTAGTCCTGCGCGGTCACGGTCACGGTGCCGCCGCCGGGCTTGTTGGCGATGCCGTGCTTGACGGCGTTCTCGACCAGCGGCTGGATCAGCAGGAACGGCACGACGACCGACTGCACCTCGGGTGCGATCTTCAGCCGCACGCCGAGCCTGCCGCCGTACCGCGCGCTCTCGATGGTCAGGTAACGGTCGATGTTGCGCAGCTCGTCCGACAGCGTCGTGAACGTGCCCTCGGTGCGGAAGCAGTAGCGCGTGAAGTCGGCGAAGTCCTGCAGCAGTTCCCGCGCCTCTTCGGGGTCGGTGCGGATGAGCGAGGAGATCGTGTTCAGCGCGTTGTAGACGAAGTGCGGCGAGATCTGCGCCCGCAGCGCCTTGATCTCGGCCTGGTGCAGCTGATGTTTGGTGTCCTCGAGCCGCGCCGCTTCGAGCTGCGTGCCGACGAACCGCGCGACCGCGTCGGCCATCTGCACGATGCGCTTGCCACGGGTCTTGCCGACGACGATCAGCACCGCGTCGGTCTCACCCTCCACGATGAGCGGCACGAGAACGGCGGTGCGCATTTTGCAGGTGCCGCGGTGGTTGCACGGCATCTTGTCGTGCGAGACGACCTCGCGACGGTGTTTGCGGATGCAGGTGCCGATGGTGTCGACCAGGTCGACGTAGTGGTCGTTGGCCTCGCCGTCCCAGGCCAGCAGCGTGCCCTCACCGTCGGTGATGCCCACGGCGACGCCTTTGAGCAGCTGCAGCAACCGGCTGGTCAGTTTCTCGGCCGCGGCCTGGTCGAGTCCCTCCCGGAGTTCGAGCGGGGCCTTCGCCATGACGTACACGGCCTCGAGCACGGCGTCATCGATCGCGCTGGTCGGTTTGCGCCGCTTGAGCAGCACGACCGCGAGCGCGATCACCAGCAGCGCAATGATCGCCCCCAGGACGATCGGCACGGTCAGCTGCTCGGACACGGCGTCAATGCTGGAGGGTCACCGGCCCGGTGGCAAGGCCCGCAAGAGTACTTCGCGTATCCGATTCGACACGGCGCGTCATGGGCCACGTGGGCGACATACTCACTTGACGAGCCGTGACAACCGCCGATCGGCGAGTGGTTTGCCGCCGGTCTGGCACGTCGCGCAGTACTGGAACGCCTTGTCGGCGAAGGACACCTCACGCACGGTGTCGCCGCACACCGGGCACGGCAGGCCCGTGCGCCCGTGCACGCGCAGCCCGGACCGTTTCTCGCCCTTCAACCGCGCAGCGTCCTGGCCGACGGAACGCGTCACGGCGGCGGTGAGCACGCCGTGCAGGGCGTCGAACAGCGCATCGAGGTCCTCGGAGGTGAGCCTGGCCGGTGTCGCGTACGGCGACAGCCGCGCGGTGTGCAGGATCTCGTCGGAGTAGGCGTTGCCGATGCCGGCGATCGTCTTCTGGTCGGTCAGCACGGTCTTGATGCGGCGCGTCTCGCCGGTGAGCAGGGATTCCAGGCGGTCGCGGTCCAGCTCCAGCGCGTCGGGCCCGAGCGCGGCGATGCTCGGCACGTCGGCAGGGTCGGCGACGATCCACGCGGCGAGGCCCTTCTTGGTGCCCGCCTCGGTGAGGTCGAATCCCACGTGCCTCGGCGCGGCGTTCGACTCGCCGCCGGACTCGTCGGCGGACAGGTGCGTGCGCAGGGCCAGCGGGTTCTTGCCACTCGGCCGGGGCGGCTTCGCCGGAAGGTCGTCGGACCACCGCAGCCAGCCCGCGCGGGCGAGGTGGACGATCAGGTGCAGGTCGCCGCACTCGAGGTCGAGGTGCTTACCGTGGCGCCCCGCACCGGTGACCTCACGTCCCCGCAGATCCGTGTAGGCGGGCGTGACGGTTTTGAGCACGCTCAGCGACACCACGTCGATCCGAGTCACCGCGCGGCCGACCGCGTGCTCGCGCAGATGGTGTGCGAGCGCTTCGACCTCGGGTAACTCGGGCACGGCGGCTACTCCACGGGATGCAGCGGACCCTCGAAGTCCGGTAGGTCGTATTGGGAGATCGACTTGGCGATGCGCTTCACCTCGCCGCCGATGTTGAACACGCCGCTGACCGTGCCGACCCAGCGTTCGGACGGGTGGTCACCGGCCGGGTCGCCGTCGGTTTCGGCAACGACCGTCCACGGCCTGCGCAGCACCCATCGGAGCGGGAAGAACAGTGCGACCAGCAACAGCCCGTACGGCACGAACTGCGGGATGACCAGGCGGTCCGGCATCGTCAGCAGCAGTGCTCCCGCCAGCGCGAATGCCACGCCCGCCATCATGACGCCCGGCGTGTAGTTGGCGGCGGCGTCGTGTTCGAAGTCGTCGGCGGTCGCCGGTTGACGCCACTCCATGTGCGCCCGGATGACCCATTCCCGGCCGTCGTTTCCTCGGACCAGCCGGTTCATCACGTTCCTCCGCAGCCCGCCGGTGTTCCTGTCCGTGACAGTTCCTGTGTCTCCACGTGCCGGAGTCCGGGAGTTCCGGACTCCGGAAGCGCCGGTGTCTGTCGGTAACAGACGTTACCGGGAGTGTCACTCTCCGCGGAAGTGGGCGGCGGCCGGTTTCCGGCCTTGGTGGTCCGGCTCCGACTTCGAAAGCCGGTGGTCGAAGCCGCCTGACCGGTCGTCCCCACCGCGGTCGGCGCGGTTGCCGGCACTGTTGCCCGCACTGTTGTCGGCTCGGCTGTCGACGTGGTTGCCGGCATTGCCACGGCCAGCGTCACCGCGGTCGGTGTTGCCGTGGTCTGTGTTGGCGCGGTCGGTGTTGCCGCGGTCGGCGCGCGGCGCGGGCTCCTGGGCGCTGCGGACTCCTGGACGTTCGGTCGGCCGGCCGAACCCGACGCCACGGTCCCGCTGAGACTCCTTGACCTTCTCGGCCCACGCCTGCGCCAGCCGCTTCGCCACCGGAGCGTTACCGCCGGACCTGGCCTGCTTCCGAGGTGGGCCGGCGTTGCGGCCCCGGTCGGCGCGGTCCCGGTCGGCTTTTGCGCGCACGCCCAGGTCGGAGCGCGCGGTGTCGCCTCCGGCCCGGTCGGCGGTGTTCGCCTCGCCGTCGGAACGGGCGGCCCCCTCGGATGCGCCGTTGCCCCCGGGTCGGCCGCTGTCCTTGGATGCACCGCTGCGCCCCTGCGGTTCGTTCCCACGGTCGCCGCGGGGCCCGGACTGCGCCGGACGCCGGGGCTGCGCAGCGTCGCGGCTCCGCGGTGAGTCCCCGGAATCGGCTGCGGGCACGGTGTAGTCGGTGTCGGCCATCGGCGCACGTTCGCGGTCGGCCCCGGATCCGAACTCGCCACGGTGCGCAGCGCCGTCACGTTCGGCAGCGTCAGGTTCGGCAGCGCCACGGTTCGCAGGACCACGGTTCGCAGCGCCGTCGTGCTCGGCCATGCGGTCGACGTCGGGGGCGGCCGGTGCGGGTTCGACGAGCTGCAGGCCGCCGCGTGACCCACCGTGCAGTCCGATCACCTGGCGTTCGTCCCCTTCGGGAAGCCCGGCGACGCCGGCAACTCCCGCCGCGCCGACCGCGACCGTCGAGGCAACCGCGAGCCCGACCTTCACGTGGCCGCTCAGCGCAGCGAGACCGCCTGCGGTGCCGGATACCGCGCCCGCCGTCGACCCGGCTCCGGCCGCGGACCCCGCCACCGAGGACACGGCCCCCGAGGCCGCTCCGGTGCCGCCCCAGTTAGCGACGACCCCGGCCGCTGGCACGAGCAGTACCAGCACGCCGGCGTGCGAACGCAGCGAGGAGCACACGTCGCGCAGCTCGTCGTGCGTCGCGCGGCACGACGAGCACGCCGCCAGGTGTGTCTTGACCTTGCGCGCCTCGGCGCCGGTGACGCTGCCCGCGGTGTATCCGCCGAGCTTCTCGACGATCGTGCGGCAGCCGTTGTCGCTGCGCCCGGTCGCGAGGTGGGCTTGCAGGTACGCGGCGCGCAGCCCGATCCGCGCGCGGCGGGCGAGCGCGGCCGTCGCGTTGGGGCTGAGACCGAACTCGGGCGCGACGTTCGCCGGCTGCACCCCTTCGACCTCGGTCTGCCACAGCACCGTGCGCCACCGCTCGGGCAGGCTCGAGAACGCACGCGTGATCAGTGACGCCTCGGCGGTGGAGCTCTGCGTGTCCGCACCCGCGCCGACGCGGGTCGTCAGCTCGTCGTCGCTGACCGGGACGTCGCGGCGCGCGGCCTGCCACTCCCACGTCACGCGGCGCGCGACGGTCAGCAGGTATGCACGGACGTTGTCCTTCGGGCCGTTGCCACGGCGGACCGCCTGCAGCACCCGGAAGAACGTCTCCGCGGTGATGTCCTCGGCCTCGGACCCGTCCCGTGCCAGCCCGCGGGCGAGCCGCCGGACCGAAGCCACATGGAGTTCGAACAACTCCCCGAACGCGTCTTCCTCACCTTGTCGTAGCCGCTCGAGCAGCATCGCCTCGTCGGTCGCGGACACCGTGCGTTCCATTCAGCCAGCCACCCCCTAAGGCCTGCCCGGACCCCCTCGCCACGCGCAGGCACCAGTTGAATGTTGAACACGATACGGAGAGTGGAGCCGTTACGTCACCCCTCTGCCAACCCCCTGACGCCAACGTGTAAAGTTCTGGGGCGTAACGGGGAAGGCACGCCGGAACCGAATACACCGAGAACTTCATCAAGTGGACAAGTCCACATGCGGACTCCACACATGCGGACGTAGCGCAGCTGGTAGCGCATCACCTTGCCAAGGTGAGGGTCGCGGGTTCGAGTCCCGTCGTCCGCTCCACCGAAGAGGCCCTCGTGCAGTGCACGGGGGCCTCTTCTCGTGCTCGAACCTCCACGTGCGGGACCTCCCCGTAGCCGGACCCTCTCGTGCCGAACTCTTCCGATGTGAGCCTCGTTTCACCCGGGCTGATTCACGTCTCCGGACCTTCGTTCACCCCGGTTTCCGGCACCGCCCGTCACATCACCCGCGTGCGACCTGCATTTATCACAGCTGTGATAATTTCGAGTCATGGCTCATCTCGACGTCGCAGCCGTGGGCTACTCGCTCCCCGACGGCAGGCCGCTACTGAGCGATGCCACGCTGCATCTCGGCTCCGGCGAGCGGATCGCGCTGATCGGGGCGAACGGAGCGGGCAAGAGCACGCTGCTAAAGATCATCACTGGCGAGCTCGCCCCTGATACCGGAGCGGTCGCCCGCGAAGGCCGGCTCGGCGTGATGCGCCAGTTCGTGACCGGAACGACCGTGCGGGAGCTGTTGCTGTCCGTCTCCCCACCCTCGATCAGACACGCGTCCGAGCGGCTGGCGCGCGCCGAAGCCAGGATGACCGAACGGGACACCACGGACACCCAGCTGACATTCGCGTCGGCGCTCACCACCTGGGGCGATGCGGGCGGCTACGACTCCGAGGTGTTGTGGGACGTCTGCACGACGACAGCGCTCGGACTGTCGTTCGACGAGGCCCGGGATCGACCGGTGGACACGCTCTCCGGTGGGGAGCAGAAACGGCTCGTCCTGGAAGCGCTGCTCAGAGGGCCCGACGAACTGCTGCTGCTCGACGAGCCCGACAACTCGCTCGACGTGCCGGGTAAGCGGTGGCTCGAACAACGACTGTCCGAGACCGACAAGGGCGTGCTCTTCGTCAGCCACGACCGCGAGCTGCTGGCACGGACCGCCACCGGCATCGTGACGCTCGAGCTCGGTACAGCAGGCAACACGACCTGGCTGCACGGGAGCGGCTTCACCGACTATCACCGGGCCCGCGCGAACCGTTTCGAACGCCTGGAGGAACTCCGGCGGCGCTGGGACGAGGAGCGGGAGAAGCTGCGCTCCCTGGTGCGGTTGTACAAGCAGAAGGCCGCCTACAACTCGGACATGGCCTCCCGGTACCGGGCGGCGCAGACGCGGTTGGAACGGTTCGAGCAGGCCGGACCACCTCAGCAGAATCCTCGGGAGCAGCAGCTGGCAATGCGGTTGCGCGGCGGCCGGACCGGAAAACGGGCGCTCGTATGCGAAAGCCTGGAGCTGACCGGTCTGACGCGTCCGTTCGACGTGGAGGTCCGGTACGGCGACCGTGTCGCGGCGCTCGGTTCGAACGGCTCCGGCAAGTCGCACTTCCTCCGGCTACTCGCCGCGGGCGGCACCAACCCGGAGCCGGGGCATGCGCCGGTGAGCGGCATGGCGATCGATCCGGTGCAACACAGCGGTTCGGCACGGCTGGGCGCGCGCGTCCGGCCCGGCTGGTTCGCGCAGAACCGGGGGCGGCCGGATCTCGTGGGGCGGAGCCTGCTCGACATTCTGCATCGCGGTGACGAACACCGTGCGGGAATGCCACGGGAGGACGCGGCCAGAGCGCTCGCCCGCTACGAACTCGCCAGGGCTGCCGAGCAGCGCTTCGACGCGCTTTCGGGAGGCCAGCAGGCCAGGGTCCAGATCCTGCTGCTCGAACTGGGCGGGGCGACGATGCTGCTGCTGGACGAGCCGACGGACAATCTCGATCTCGTTTCGGCCGAAGCGCTGCAGCAGGCGCTGGACGCGTTCGCAGGCACGGTGATCGCCGTGACCCATGACCGCTGGTTCGCCCGCGACTTCGATCGTTTCCTCGTCTTCGGTTCCGACGGGACGGTCGGCGAAAGCGTGGCTGCCGTCTGGGACGAGCCGACAGCCGAACGGAAAGGGACCTGACCATGCCGCCACGGATCGAGCCCGAACACAGGCGCCGACAGGTGATCGAGGCCGCGTTCCGCATCGTCGTCGCGGCCGGGCTGGAAGGGTTGTCGCTGCGCAAGGTCGCCGAGGAGGCCGGGCTCAACATCGGTTCGGTCCGCCACTACTTCGACGGGCACCTCGACCTGCTCGCCGCGGCCGCACAGGAGGCAGGCGACCGGATGGCCCGACGGCTCGCGAAACATCCGGTCGAACAGCTCGGGGAGTTGCGAGGCTCCGATGCCCTCGATGCGGTTCAGGCGCTCATCGAAGAGGTACTGCCACTCGACGAGCAGCGGCGCGACGAAACGATCGTCGTGGTCGAACTCGTGATGGCGTCCCGGACCAGACCTGTGTTCCACGAGATGGCGGAACGCATGGGAACGGACCTCGCCGATGTACTGCAGATGGCATTGCAGGCGCTCGGTGTGCGTGCTCCCGGAACGGAGAGCGCCCGATTGGCGGCACTGATCAGCGGCATGACCGTCGAGGCGGTCACCCCGCACAGCGAGTTCGGGCCGGATGTCATCCGGGCGACACTTCGGGCGCAGTTGGAAGCCCTGGTCCCGGGTCCGACGGCGAGCGCGGGGAGTACCGGTTCGCTCGAAGACACCCCGTGATCGACGTGGAGGACATCGATGTGAAGGACAATGAGAAGAGGCCCCGTGCGGCGCACGAGGCCTCTTCCACTGCTCCCCCTCTGTTCCCCTCCGGTCCCCGCGGCCCGGTTCCTCCCCCTCGTGATTCCCCCTCGAACCGGGCCACGGATTCAGCGAAGCGACCGCCCACCGTGTCGGCGTCGGGATCGTGCCGGGCGCTGCGCTGTGACCATGCGTCCACGATGTCGCGACCACGGGCGCCCGGGCTTCAGGGAAACCCCGCGATCGGGGCGAGTGAAACTACTCAGGTTTCGCGGGCGGCCCGCGGGCTCGTCACTCGCGCCACGCCAGCGGCGACAGGGTGAGCGCGGCTTCGGCGACCCGGCGGGCTGTGGTCGTGGTCAGGGTCCGCTGGGCACTGTCGATCCACTCGCCGGTGCCTGCGACACCGATGTGACGGTATTCGACGGCCTGGAGCAACATTTCGAGCTTGTCGGCGTCGCGGGCGCAACGGGCTTCGGCGCTGGCCGCGTTCTCGTACTCGTCGACGGCGCCGCGCACGCTGTCACGGGCGGGCTGCGGCAGTGCGGACGTCTGGTCGGCGGTGATCCGCCGCGGGTCCGGCTTGTCGACGTACGGTTTCGCCGAGTGGGGCAGGTCGCCGGTGCGGGTCTCCTGCGTGTCGTGCCACAGTGCGAGGTAGGCGGCACGTTCCGGGTTCGCACCCTCCTCCGTGGCGAGCAGGCCCGCGAGCTGGGCGACGCGCATCGTGTGCTCGGCGACGGACTCCGGGTCCCGCACACCCGCCTGCCACCAACCGGCACGGCGGATGCGCTTGAGCACGCCGAGTTCGTACCCGAACGCCGCGAGCCGATCACCACTCATGAGCCGCCGAACCTCCACCTGCCGTCGTCTACGCCGAGGTTAGCGAAAGACTGCCGCCTCCGAGGTTGACCACCCGGCCGACAGGCGTACAATTTTCCGTACAGGTTCGGGAGGTTACCGATGCGAACGATGAGCTACTCCGAGTCTCGAGCGAAGTACGCCGAGACTCTCGACTCCGTGGTCGACGACCGCGAGGAGGTCGTCATCACACGCGCAGGCCACGAGCCTGTCGTGATGGTGTCGCTCGACGACTACGAGTCGCTGAAGGAGACCGCTTACCTGCTCCGAAGCCCGGAGAATGCCCGCAGGCTGGTCACGGCCATCGAGCGACTCGAGTCCGGCGGCGGCGAGCCGCACGACCTCGTCGAATGAAGTTCGTATGGGACGAGTCCGCATGGGCGGACTACCTGTGGTGGCAAACCGAGGACCGCAAGGTCCTCAAGCGAATCAATACGCTCATCCAAGACATCGCGCGCAACGGAAACGAGGGAATCGGCAAACCGGAAGCCTTGAAACACGGCTTCCAGGGATACTGGTCGCGACGTATCACCGATGAACACCGCCTCGTCTACAAGGTCATCGGCGACGAGATCCGCATCGCCGCCTGTCGCTACCACTACGGCAAATGACCACCCGAGCTGGAAGCCCAAAACAGGTGACCCTCAGCGGGTGATCGGCTCGCGCAGCAGTGCAACGGTCGACGCGGCGGCGGCAGCCAGCCACACGAGCGGACCGGACAGACCTCCCAGCGGATCGACGTGCCCCGGGACGACCATGACCGGAATGAAGATCGCGTCGACGGCCCCGAGTACGAGCAGGTTCAGCCAGTACCCCCGTCGGCTGTTCGTCCGGTTCATCGTGATCGCGACCGCGATGGCCTGACAGCCGAGCACGACGGCGCACGCGAAGAACATCGCACTCTCGGCAGCCGCCTCCGCGGCCGGCGCGAGGAGACCGGCTCCGGCCAGCATCGACACTCCGAGACCGACGTGGAGCACACCCCAGAGCACGTACAGCCCCGTGGCGACAACCGACCACCTCAGTTGTTTCACGGCGTGAATATTACACATCGTGTAGTATTTCGGGAATGGCGGACGCAGCGGAACGGAACTCGAGGGCACCGGCCTCGGAGCCGGCCGAGACAGGCGGGGTGAGCGCAGCGGCCGGGACCGTTCCGACAGGGCAGTCGTCGGAACCGGACGTCGCGGGCCCGGCGGTCCTGGATGCGCTGCGCGCCCTGCACGCCTCGCACGACGTGCTGCTCGAGCGGGTCGCCGAGCGGTACGGAATCGGGCGCAACGATCTGCGCTGCCTGGAGATACTCGAGCGCGAGGGGCCGATGCGGCCGCAACACCTTGCCGAGCGGAGCAGGCTCAGCCCGGCGGCCATCACCAAGGTCGCCGACCGGCTGGTCCGCTGCGGCTTCGTCGTCCGGCAGACCGACGAGGCGGATCGTCGCGGCTACGTACTACGCGTCTCGACCGGCCACGGCCGGCTGCGCGCCTCCACCTGGGACGCTGTCCGCGCGGACGCGACGGCGGCACTCGGCGAGCTCTCGCCCGCCGAGGCCGCACTGCTGGTACGCATCGCAGCCGCGTTGACCGACATCAACACCCGCCACGCCGAGCGACTCGAAGGCCCGACATGAGGGGCGGCCACATGAAGGTCCGCGCATTCGAACCGGCAGATGAACGACCTGCACCGCAACACGCTGCCGGAAGCCCGCGGCACACACCCGGACCTGCTGCCGTTCCTCGGGCCCGAGAGGGCCGCCACGTGAGCCCGCGTCACGACCCGGCCGACGGGCGTTTCGGGCGGTAGACGCGGCCGAAGCTACGCGGGCTGTCGTCGTGGACGTCGACGAGTTCCCAGTCGACCCTGCGGCCGCCGGGTACGTCGAAGATCCGCACGCCGTCACCGAGGAACACCGGCGCCACGAAGACCTGCAGCTCGTCGACGAGGTCGTGCTCCAGTGCCTGCCTGGCGATGTCGGCACTGATGATCTGGATGTCGGCCTCGCCCGCGATCTCCTGCGCCCTGCGGATCGCCTCCACGACGTCGCAGTTCATGGCGGTGACGTTCGGGTCGTCGGCGAGCTCCTCCGGCCGGTGGGTGAGGACGAACTCGGTGCCGGACCACGCGCCGCCGTAGGGCTCGGACGTGAGCTCGTCCCGTTCGCCTCGCTGAGCCTGTGCGGCGTCGTAACCGTCGCGGCCGGAGATGATCACGGCGACCTCGCCCGCCATCCGTTCGACCGCACCCTCGGCCAGCGGTTCCGCGGCCGACATCCAGCTCATGTCGTGTCCGGGCCCTGCGATGAACCCGTCGATCGAACACGTGAATCCCCAGGCGACCTTGCCCACATTAGCTCCCGCAGCCCATGTCAGCTCCCATAGTTCGAAGGACAGCGAACCTAACAGCCCGCACCGACACTCCGGGCGTCGTCGAGTACCCCGACGGCACCACCGGAGAACCACCGCGGGACCACGGGCCGATCGCACGATCCTGCCGCTGCCTCATGCGACCCGGCGAGGAAGGATTCGGCGTTGAATGCTCATGCGCGCTACACGCGGTACGTCAACGCACGGGTGATCAAGGAACGCGTGCAGGCCGTGGGCGTCGCGGTCGTCGGCGTGGGAATGATCGCCGGCGGGTTCGTCGCGCTGAACGACGACGACGTCACGTGCGGCGGACAGGTCATGGAACAGGGCGAGGTCTGCGAGGAGACCCGCCACGGCGAGACCACCGATGAACGCGGCTACGAGGCCCAGTCCGAGGAGAACACCCTCACCGGCTGGCTGCTCACCGGCGGTGGCGCGGCGATGGTCGTCGGCGGCGGATTCTGGTCGGCGACCGCGTTCACCAGGAAGAAGCGCATCACACTCGACGAGGCCGCCGCCGGTCTCAACCCGACGACCGTGGTGACGGCTCGCCGAGCCGGCCGGACGCAGGGCGGGCACTGGCAGCCCGCGCCCACCCAGGCTCCGTCACCGATGCAAACGCCGCGTGCCGCGTCACCGCAGCACCCGCCGCAGCCCCAACATCCACCGCAGCCCCCGCATCCGTCGCAGCCCCAACATCCACCGCAGCCCCCGCATCCGCCGTACGACCAACAGCCGCCGAACGGCACGCAGCACCACCACGGACCGCAGTACCCGCTCCGCTGACCGTCGCGGCTCCACGCCTGCACGATCGCGGCTCCACGCCACTGCCGACACCTACTCCCCGCACCACCGCCGACGACTTCATCGGAACGCCACCCACCGGCACGCACCGCGGCCCCGATCGCGGCGCCCCGCTCCGGAATCGACGTCACCCCGGCGCCCTGTACCGTGCGGGACTCGTGAATGCCGATGCCGCGGAACGTTCGATCACCCGGGGGCGTTGACGGCACGTGCTGCGGATGGCGATCGAACCGAGAGCCCTGATAGTCGTTGCCGGACTGCCGGGTTCGGGCAAGAGCACATTGTTGCGCAGCATCGAATCGGACACTCCGCTCGTCATGCTCGATTCGGACAGAACCCGCGACCGGTTCGCGGCACTGCTGCCTGCCGGCACGCCGTACTCCTACTACCGACCGGCGGTGCACCTGGTGCACCGGTTGGCGGTCAGCGCCGTCATCCTGCGGCGGCGGGGCGCGGTCGTGGTTCACGATCCGGCGACCGGGGTGCCGACGCGCGCGTGGTTGGTCTCGCTCGGCGTGCTGAGCCGGCGGCCGCGGCACTTCCTGTGGGTCGACTGCCCGCCAGCCGACGCGGCGGCCGGGCAGCGCGCCAGGGGCCGCGTGGTGCGCAAGGGCTCGTTCGCCCGGCATCTGCGGCGATTGCCGCGAATGCGGGCCACCCTGCGCACCGGTCCCCGCGGCTGGCACACCACGACGGTCGTCGACCGTGACACCGCGGCCGCGGGGCTGGAGCTGACATTCCGGACGGCTGCGTCGAATCCGGACTGACCGGGGCCGGCCCGGATCGAGCACGGACGAGGGCCGAGCACCCGCCCAGCCGACCAGCCGGGTCACCGGGGACTAACTCGCCACGCGCTGCCGCCTGCGCACGCGCTTGACCGCCGGCCCCGCGAGCAGTGCCACCACGAGCAACCCGTACAGCACCAACGCGATGGGACTCGCGAACAGTAGTCCGACATCCCCTTGTCCGATCGCCATGGCACGACGCAGTTCGGTTTCCGCCAACGGGCCCAGGATCACGCCGATCAACACGGGTGCGATCGGGAATCCGTAACGCCGCAACAGGAAACCGAGCGCTCCGACCACGTACAGCAACACGACGTCGACGATCGAACTCTTCGCCGTGTACACGCCGAGCGTGGCGAACACGACGATGCCGGCGTAGAGGTAGTTGCGCGGGATGCGCAACAGCTTGGCCCAGACCGGCGCGAACGGCAGGTTGATCAGCAGCAGGATCACGCTGCCGATGAACAGACTCGCCAGCAGCGCCCAGATCAGGTCCGACTCCTCGGTGAACAGGAGCGGACCCGGCTGCATGCCGTACTGCTGGAAGGCACCGAGCATGATCGCGGCGGTAGCCGACGTCGGCAGCCCCAGGCCGAGCAACGGCACCAGGGACGTGGCCGTGGTGGCGTTGTTGGCCGCTTCGGGACCGGCGACGCCTTCGATCGCGCCCCTGCCGAACTCGCTGTCGCCGCGGCGTTTCGCGAGGTTGCGCTCCGCTCCGTAGGACAGGAACGTCGGGATCTCGGAGCCGCCTGCCGGGATGATGCCGAACGGGACGCCGAGGGCCGTTCCGCGCAACCACGGCCGCCACGAGCGCCCCCAGTCACGGCGCGACATCCACGGCCGTCCCGGCGTGATCGTCTGCGTGGCGGGGGTCCTGCCCGCGGTCGACGCCACGTGCAGCACCTCACCGATGGCCAGCAGGCCGACGGTCACGACCACGATGCTGATGCCGTCGAGCAGCTGCGGGGAACCGAAGGTGAAGCGCACCGCACCGGACTGTTCGTCGATGCCGACGAGCGCGATCGTCAACCCGAGTCCCAGCGAGGTGAGACCGCGCAGTTTGTTGCCGGAAACGATCGCCGCCGTAGCGACGAAGGCGAAGATCGCCAGTGCGAAGAAGTCGGCAGGACCGAAGCTGACCGCGAGGTCCACCATCACCGGGGAGAAGAACACGACCAGCGTCACCGCGATGATGCTGGCGACGAACGATCCGATCACCGCGGCGGCGAGTCCCTGCGGTGCCCGGCCGTTCTTGGCCATCGGGAAGCCTTCGAAAGCGGTGACCATCGAGGAGCTCTGGCCGGGGGTGTTCAGCAGGATCGCCGTCGTCGCACCGCCGAACTGCCCTCCGAAGTAGACACCCGCGAACATGATGAACGCGCCCGTGGGGTCGAGCGTGAAGGTCAGCGGCACGAGCAGCGCGACCGCCATGGCGGTGCCGAGGCCGGGCAGCACTCCGACCGCGGTTCCGAGAATCACGCCGATCAGGCACCACAGCAGGTTCTCCGGCGTGAGCGCTTCGGCGAAGCCGTTACCGAGCAGTGACAGGGTTTCCACTCAGACCACCGCCCCGAGAATCCCTGCGGGCAGCGCCATGCCCAGTCCCGCGGAGAACGCCAGTTGGGCCACAGCCGACATCACGAACGCCACCCCGATGTCGCGCAGCACGTTGCGGCCACCGAGCGCGTAGGAGACGCCGAAGAACAGCCCCGCACCGGCGATCAGCCAGCCCA
The DNA here is from genome assembly GCF_014195435.1 of Prauserella sediminis. Taxonomy (NCBI): domain Bacteria; kingdom Bacillati; phylum Actinomycetota; class Actinomycetes; order Pseudonocardiales; family Pseudonocardiaceae; genus Prauserella; species Prauserella sediminis. The sequence goes on from NZ_JACIBS010000001.1 coordinate 1,651,349, forward strand.
GCGGTTCGAGCAACACCACGTGCAGCACCAGTGTCGCGGCCACCATCCCGAACGGTTTCCAGTCGATCGGGGGCGGCGCGTCCGATTCGGACGGACCGCCGAGCCTCCGCTCTGCCGCACCGTCGCCGGCCTCCGTGTCACCGTCGTCCGTGTCACCGTCGTCCGTGTCACCGTCGTCCGTGTCGCCCGCGTCCATGTCGCCGTCATCCGTGTCGCCCGCGTCGACGGGCTCCCTGCTTACGTGCTGCAGGACGAGCAGTGCGCTCAGCACCAGCAGCAGGGCGGCGACGACGTACGGGAAGAACTGCGGGCCGAGGAACGCACCGTTGTCCGGGACGTCCATCGTCACCGTGCGCGTGAGCACGACGACGCCGATGACCGCGACCGTACCGGCGACGATCAACTCACCGCGTGGTTTGCGGCCGCGGGCAGCGGGCCGCTGGGTTGTCGAGGTCGTCATGCCAGCCCCAGCTCCTTGCTGATCTCGGTGATGCGGGCGGTCTCGCGTTCGACGAACCGCTCGAACGGCTCGCCGGTGAGGAACGTGTCCTGCCATTCCTGCGTGTCGAGCGTGTCCTGCCACTGCTCGGTCCCGTGGACCTGTTCGAGCAGGGTTTCCAGCTCGCGACGTTGCCCGTCGGACAGCCCGGGCGGGGCGACGACACCGCGCCAGTTCGCCAGCTCGACGTCGACGTTCTGTTGCCGGAACGTCGGGATGTCGATGCCGTCCACCGGTTCGGCGGCCGACAGTCCGAGCGCACGCACCTCGCCGCTCTCGATCTGGGCCGCGAACTCGTCGTACCCGGACACGCCGACGTCGAGGCTGCCGTTGAGCAGACCCGCCACGGCCTCGCCGCCACCCGCGTACGGGATGTAGTTCAGCCCGCCGGGGTCGGCCCCCGCCTCGTCCATGAGCATGCCCGCGAGCAGGTGATCGGTTCCGCCGACGGAGCCGCCGCCGACCGCCACCGATCGGGGATCGTCGCGCCAGCGTTGAAGGAGGTCGTCGAGATCCTTGATCGGCGAGTTCGCGGGCACGACGACGACGCCGTAGTCGTTGGCCAGCCGCGCGATCGGGGTCACGTCGGTGAGGTCGTGGGGAGTACCTGTCGCCGCGATCGAGCCCATCATGACCGTGCCGGTCATCATGAGCGTGTCACCCCTGCCGGACTGGTTGACGACCCGAGCGAGCCCGATGGCACCGCCCGCGCCCGGCACGTTCAGCACCTCGGTCGTGTTCACGTAGCCATTGCTGTCCACAACGGACTGGATCTCCCTGCCGACGCTGTCCCAGCCACCACCGGGTGCGGCGGGCACCGTGATGTTCAGCCGATCCCTGGGTCCGGAACCGGCCTCCGCGCTGCTCATGACGTCGACCACGGCAACGCCGACGAGTGCGACGGTGGCGACGGCCGCCACGACGCGAGTCAGTGGTCTCATCGCTCGCCGCTCGGGTTTCGCGCTCTCCGGGGAGGCACTCGCGGTCATGGTGCTCCTTCGCGTACGTCGTCGGGCGCGTCAGCGGTCCAGTCCGCGGACCGTTTTTCGCGGTCCATCTTCCGTGGTCCACTAGACGGTCTTTTATGACCACAGTGCGGACCGTGCGCTACTATAGAGCCCGACCACGTCCGCGACAATGTCCGTGCAGGAGTTGATTTCGCGTGCCCACCACCGACGACCCCCCGGCCGGCGGCGCCGCAGGAGACAATGCACAGGCCTCGCCGGTCCGCAGTGTGGTGCGCGCGCTGGATCTGCTTGCGCTGTTCACCGAGGACCACGCCACCTGGACCGTGCGGGAACTGACCGAGACGAGCGGCCTGGCCAAGACCACGGTGCTCCGGCTCGTCGACACCCTGCAGCAACGGGGCCTGCTCTGGTCCGGCGAACAGGGGCGGATCTCGGCGGGTCCTGGCCTGCTGCGCTGGGCCAGCCTCGCGCAGACCGCATGGCGGGTACCGGAACAGGCGCGCCACGTGATGCGCGAACTGTCCGACGCCTGCGGTGAGACCGTGAACCTCTACGTGCGTTCCGGTACGACCAGGATCTGCGTGGAGCAACAGGAGGGCAGACGCAGCGTCCGGCACATCGTGCGTGTCGGTGACGAGCTGCCGCTGTGGGGCGGGGCGGCGAGCAAGGTGTTGCTGAGCGGGGCGGACGAGCGGTCGCTCGCGGCGGTCCTCGCGCTCGACCCCCACGGGCGGACGATCGACCAACTCCGGGCCGAGCTCGCCGAGGTTGCGGCCCGCGGCAGCGCCGTCAGCCACGGCGAGCGGGAGGTCGGGGCCTCCGGGCTGGCCGCCCCGGTCGTCGGCGACGACGGTGCCGTCCTCGCCGCACTGGCGCTCGGAGGGCCCACGCCGCGCTTCACTGCCGAGGCGGTCGCGGACTTCGAGGGGAAGGTTCGGGACGCGGCGAGCCGCATCTCGCGGATCGGCATCGGAGGACGGGCATGACCGGCGGACTGTTGCACGGCGTGCGGGTACTGGACCTGACGAACGTGCTCGCGGGGCCGTACGCCAGCTACCAGCTCGCCCTCTTCGGGGCGGACGTCGTCAAGGTCGAGACGCCGGGCAGCGGCGATCTGGCGCGGCAGCTCGGAGCGGACGCCGAACTGAACCAGGCGCGCCTGGGCACGTCGTTCCTCGCCCAGAACGGCGGAAAGCGGTCACTGACGCTGAATCTCAAGAGCGCCGAGGGCAAGGAGATCTTCGCCGACCTCGTCCGGGGCAGCGCGGTGGTACTGGAGAACTTCCGGCCCGGCGTCCTCGCGCGGCTCGGATTCGACTGGGACCGGCTGCGTGAACTCAACCCGCGGCTCGTCTACTGCGCCATCTCCGGCTTCGGCCAGCACGGCCCGATGGCCGACCGCCCCGCCTACGACCAGATCATCCAGGGGCTGTCCGGAATGATGAGCACCACGGGCACCACCGACACCGCGCCGCTGCGTGCCGGATACCCCATCTCGGACACCCTCGGCGGGATGACGGCGGCGTTCGCGGTGTGTGCCGCGCTCTCGAACGCGGAACGCACCGGCGAAGGGACGTGCCTCGATCTGTCCATGATGGACACCGCGATGACCGCGATGGGCTGGGCGATGTCGAACTATCTGATCGCCGGTGTCGAGCCACGGCCGATGGGAAACGAGAACGCCACCGCAGCGCCGTCCGGCACGTTCGGGACCGCCGACGGATTCCTGAACATCGCCGCGAACAAACAGGAGCAGTTCGAGGCGTTGTGCGTCGAGATCGGCCGTCCGGAACTGAGCGCCGACCCGAGATTCGCCGCACGCGAGGACCGCAAGGCCAACCGCGAGGTGCTCCGCGAGGAGGTCGAGCGTGGCCTGCGGACGAAACCCGCGGAGTACTGGGAGCAGGCGTTGTCCGCCGCCGGGATTCCGGCGGCACGGGTGCTCGGCGTACCGGAGGTCCTCGAACTGGACCAGGTCCACGAGCGCGAACTGGTGCACGAACTGCCGTTCCCCGGCGGCGACTCCGGCACCGTGCGCGTGCTGGGCAGCGGGGTGCAGGTGAACGGGCAGGCAGCCGCCCCGGACAGTGCGCCGCCACTGCTCGGTGAGCACACGGACGAACTGCTGGCCGACCTCGGCTACGACACCGACGAGATCACCGAACTACGCAGCTCTGGAGTGGTGTGACCATGACGGTCGACGGCGAACGCCACGAGGCGGCGGCCTACTGGGCGACGAACCTGGTGCGCATCCAGCCAGGCGAGATCGCGCTGCGCGGCTACCCGATCGAGGACCTGATCGGCAGGTTCTCCTTCGTCGACATCGCGTGGTTGATGGTGCGGGGCCAGCTGCCGACGCAGCCGGAGTCGCGACTGCTGGAGGCGGCGCTGACCGCGGCGGTGGACCACGGCCCGCAGGCGCCGTCGATCGCCGCGGCGCGGATGGCAGCCACCTGTGGTGTCGGCCTGAACAACGCGATGGCCACGGGCGTGAACCTACTCGGCGACGTGCACGGCGGCGCGGGCCAGCAGTGCATGGAGGTGCTGCAGACCGTCCGCGACCGTGTCCCCGCGGCGGGATCGCTCGAGACGGCCGTCGAGCGCGTACTGGCCGAGCACCGCTACGTGCCCGGTTTCGGACACCGCTTCCACCCGCGCGATCCGCGCCGCGACCCGCTGCTCGGACTCGTCGAACAGGCGCGCGACGACGGCGTCGTGGCCGGTGAGCACCTCGCCGCCGCGGTGGAACTGGAACGGCAGCTGGCGCGGAAGTCGAACAAGCCCATTCCCATGAACATCGACGGGGCGACGGCGGTCATCTACGGCGAACTCGGCTTCACGCCGGAGCTGGCGAGAGGACTGTTCGTGCTGTCGCGATCGGTCGGGATCCTGGCCCATGCCTGGGAGGAGCGGCAGAGCGGAACCAGGATCAAGGGGCCGGTCCCACGCTCCGTGCTTGCCGACTACACGGGCCCCGACCTGCGCGAACCGCCCCGCTGAGCCCTCACCGCCCAGCGGAGACCTCATCGCAGCCGGAACCACCGCTCCAGGTCGACGTTCGCGAGAGTCCGGACCGCGCGGGTGTCGACTCCGGGCTACGTGTTGAGCAGCCAGATGGTGCCGTTGAGGGCCGCGGCGAACAGCGTCCAGACCGCGTACGGCACGAGCAGCCACGCAGCCGCCCGGTGTATCCGGGCGAAGACCCCGATGGTGCAACCGACGGCCACCACGAGCAGGATGATCTCGGCGAAGGCGATTCCGTAGCGGCCCGCACCGAAGAACAACGGCGTCCAGGCCATGTTCAGCACCAGTTGCACGGCGTAGACCCCGAGCGGGACACGCGCGGCGCGGATGGAACCCGCTCGCCGCCACACCAACCAGCCGGACAGTGCGATGATCAGGTACAGCACGGTCCACACCGGACCGAACAGCCACGGCGGCGGCGCCCACGGCGGCGTGGTCAGCGCCGCGTACTGCTGACTCGACGAGCTCGCCGCCACGGATCCGACCGCGGCGACGATCGCCACGCAAACCAGGAAGGCCACCGCACCGCCGACGTCACGCAGCACGGGCCTGGCCGGGCAGGGTGTGGTCATCGCGCTCTCCTTCGTCCGAACGTTTCCGGCCCGTACCTCAGGCCGTACCGTTGCCGGCCTGCGACGTTCGAGGCCGGTGTCGCCTGCCGGCCTGTGGCGCTGTCGAGCAACGGACGGTGAGACGGCGGGCGACTGCGGCTCAGTCCCCGCGATCCGCCTCGTCGGTGTCCAGTGCGGCGTAGGACCGCATCACGGCACCGGCCTGCTGAAGGAACCACAGCACCGTGGCCGCCTCGGAATCGTCGAGCCTGCTGATGACGGCGGTCAGCTCGTCCAACATCGGTGCGAGCTGATCGCGCACCTCCGCCCGGCCGTGAACGGTCGGTGTCAGGACGACCCGCCGGCGGTCCGCAGGGTGGGGCTCTCGGACGACGTGCCCGGCCTCGATGAGCCGTCCCACCAGCGCAGCCGCCGAGGCAGACCGCATGCCGAGGCGGTCACCGAGTTCGACGGTGCCGACGGGTTCGTCCCTGGCGGCCACGTGATCCATGGCCTGCACGTCGGTCACCCGCACGCCGAGTCGCCGCGCCAGGGCGGCCTGCATCTCGCGCCCGGCCTGCAGGACCCGCCGCAGCTCGAGACCCACCGCTCGCCCGGTCCGTTCGTCCACCACGATCAGCATGATAGCTAGAAAAACTAGCTATGTGCAGCTAGCGTGGCGGTATAGCTAGAATTTCTAGCAGTGGGCCTGGTTCAGGGACGCGGTTCACTGCGGCACCGAACCGCAGGCCCCACACTTCGGGAGTGGTGTCACATGTCCGGCACTGATCGGTTGAGCCGTCTCGCGGACGTACTCGCCGACCGCACCGTGCTGCCCGGCTACAGCCGGCTCGGCTACCGGCTCCGGCAACGACACTGGCCCGCCGATCCGGCGCCCGACGCACTGGCAGGCCGGACCGCGGTCGCGACCGGGGCGAGCGCCGGACTCGGCCGGGCCACCGCGATCGGACTCGCACGGCTCGGCGCGACGGTGCTGCTGCTCGTGCGCGACGAGTCGCGGGGCGAGCGTGCCCGCGACGCCGTCCTGCAGACCGTTCCGCAGGCCGACGTTCACGTCGCCCGGTGCGACGTGGCCGACCTCGACGACGTGGACCGGTGCGCCGGACAGGTGCGGCGCGATCACCCGGTGATCGACGTACTGGTGCACAACGCCGGGGTGTTGCCGCAGGAACGCACCGAGACGCCGCAATCCCACGAGAGCACGCTGGCCACGCATGTGCTGGGGCCACTGCGGCTGACCGAGCGGCTGCGACCCGCCCTCGCCCGGTCCACGGATGCGCGCGTACTGCTCGTCTCCTCCGGCGGCATGTACACCCAGTCGATACCCGCCGACGATCTGGAATACCGGCACGGCCGCTACCGCGGTGCCGTGGCCTACTCCCGCACCAAACGACTCCAGGTCGCGTTCACACCACTGCTGTCCCAGCGCTACGCCGCCGAGAGGATCGGCGTGCACTCCTTGCATCCCGGTTGGGTGGACACCCCCGGTGTCACCGGTTCGCTCCCGGGTTTCCAGCGCGTCATGGCGCCGCTGCTGCGCAGCCCGGCCGAAGGCGCCGACACCGCGGTGTGGCTGGCGGCCACACATCCCGCACCGCCGTCCGGCCGGTTCTGGCACGACCGCAGACCGCGACCGGACCACTATCTGCCGGGCCGTGGTGACGACCCCCGAGCCGTCCGGCGCGCCTGGCGTCACTGCCTCGACGCCGCCGGCATCGACCAGGACCGGGAGGACTGACCGTGCCGACGGACCGACCGAACGAGACACCGAACCCGTCCGGGTCGGCACGCCCTGCGCCGACCGCCGTGCTCGCGGGCTGCGGAGACCTCGGCACCCGCGTCGCGGTGCGGCTCGCCGGCGACGGCTACCGGGTACTCGGCTTGCGTCGCCACCCGGACCTGCTACCGGCCACCGTCGAAGGCCAGGCCGTCGACCTGCGGACGGAGCAACCCCGCCTGCCCAGCGACACCGGCGTGGTCGTCGTGGCCCTGACCGCCGACGACCGCACGGCCGACGCCTATCGCGACACCTACGTCAACGGTGTGGAGAACGTGCTCGCGGCGATCGACCGGGACGTGCCCGGCAGCCCACGGGTGCTGCTGGTGTCGTCGACCGCGGTCTACAGGGCGGGAGACGGGACGCTGGTCGACGAGCACACCCCCGCCGACCCCGACACCGCTACCGGCGAACAACTACGCGTCGCCGAACAACGCCTACACGAGTGGCGGCCGGATGCGATCGTGCTGCGACTGGCCGGCCTCTACGGGCCGGGCCCCGGGCGTCTCGTCGCCTCGGTGCGCGACGGCACCGCGACCGTCCACTCCCGGCCCGTGTACACCAACCGCATCCACCGCGACGACGCCGCCGCCGCGATCGTGCACCTGACCAGCCGCGTGGCCCGGCCCGATCCGCTCTACCTCGGGGTAGACCACGAACCGGCCGAACGGGGCGCCGTGCTGCGTTTCATCGCCGCGGAGCTGGGCGTCGCGGAGCCCCCGGTCATCGACGAGCAGTCCGCGCGGGGGCCCGGCAAACGCTGCGACGGTCGGCGGCTTCGCGCGAGCGGCTTCACGTTCGCCTACCCGACCTATCGCGAGGGCTATCGCATCGCCTGTGAAGGGAGTCGATGAATGCGCTGTGTGGTGCTCGGTGCGACGGGGTACATCGGCGGCAGGCTCGTGCCCGAACTGCTCGAGGCGGGACACGAGGTGCGCGTCGTGGCCCGCAGTCCCGAGAAACTCGACGAAGTGCCGTGGCGAGACGAGGTCGAGCTCGTGCGCGGCGACGTCACCGATCCGTCCGACATGGCCGCCGCGTTGGCGGACAGTCAGGTGGCCTATTACCTCGTGCACGCACTGCATCGGTCCGATTTCGTGCGGGTCGACCGGGCCGCCGCCGAGAACGTGGCTGCGGCCGCGCGCGAGGCGGGTCTGTCCAGGTTGGTCTACCTCGGCGGCATCACTCCCGCTGGGGACGAGCCGTTGTCCGAGCACCTGGCTTCGCGGGACGAGGTCGGGCAGATCCTGCTCGACTCGGGTGTGCCCACCGTGGCGCTGCAGGCGGCGGTGATCATCGGATCCGGCTCGGCCAGTTTCGAAATGCTGCGGTATCTCACCGAGCGGCTCCCGGTGATGGTGACGCCGCGATGGGTCCACAACCGCATCCAGCCGATCGCCGTGCGGGACGTACTGCACTACCTCACCCGTGCGGCCGAACTTCCCGCCGACGTCCACCGCCGGTTCGACATCGGCGGACCCGACGTGCTGACGTACCTCGAGATGATGCGCCGCTACGCGGTCGTGTCCGGTCTGCCCCGGCGGGTCGTGCTCCCTGTCCCCGTGCTGACTCCATGGTTGTCCGCCCAGTGGGTGAACCTCGTGACCCCGGTACCGCGCAGCATCGGCATCCCGCTGATCGAATCGCTCGTCCACGAAGTCGTTCGCCGTGAACACGACATCGACGCCTACATCGCTCCGCCCGCCGAGGGCCTGTTGCATTACGAACGGGCGCTCGAACTCGCGCTCACCCGTATCCGCGACCGCGAGGTCCCGACTCGGTGGTCCGACGCGACGTGGCCGGCCGCGCCGTCCGACCCGTTGCCCACCGACCCCGACTGGTCCGGCGGGACCATGTACCGGGACGTCCGCGAGCGCCGCACCGACGCCACGCCCGAACAACTGTGGGAGGTCGTCGAAGCCATCGGCGGCGAACACGGTTGGTACTCGTTCCCGCTGGCATGGTCGGTCCGCGGCTGGGCCGACCGGATCGCCGGTGGCGTCGGCCTGCGACGCGGTCGCCGCGACCCCCACGAGCTGCACCTCGGCGAAGCACTCGACTGGTGGCGCGTCGAAGCCATCGAACGGCCACACCTGCTCCGGCTCCGCGCCGAGATGAAGCTGCCGGGCCGCGCGTGGCTCGAACTCGCCGTCGAGCCGGACGGCGACGGCGCACGCTACCGGCAACGAGCCCTGTTCGAACCCCACGGGCTTGCCGGCCAGCTGTACTGGCGCGCCATCTCGCCCTTCCACGACATCGTGTTCGGCGGCATGGCCCGCAACATCACGGGTGCCGCGAACGCGACCTGATCCGCCGCGAGTCCGGTCATGGCGATGGCGGGCCCGGCGACGCAGTCGTCCGGCCGCGCGGGGTGAGCCGGACTCCTCACCTGCCCCGGCTGCATCGCTCTCCTCCCGTCGGCCACTGCGGATCAGCCCCGGCCAGGCCCTTCCCATTCGAGGATCCGATAGTGCAGTCCGGTGGACGACTCGAGCCACGGTCCTGCGGAGTCCGGCGGTCTGCCGACGTCCGGCGCCGTCGTGTCGCCGTCGAAGTGTTCGCTGATCTCGGTGACCACGACGCGGTCGGCGATCGGCAACGCCGCCCGGTAGACGGCCGCGCCGCCCATGACCCACACGTCTCCCGACGCCGCGTCGAGTGCCTCCGACAGGTCCGCGAACGTCTCCGCGCCCTCCTGCCGGGTACGCGACAACACGAGGTTGCGCCGACCGGGTAGCGGCCGGAACCGGGGCGGCAACGACTCCCACGTACGCCTGCCCATGAGCACGGTCGCGCCGTCGGTCACCGAACGGAAGTGTTTGAGGTCCTCCGGTAGATGCCACGGCATGGTGCCGTCGCGGCCGATGACGCCGTTCGCGGACTGCGCCCAGATCAGCCCGATCACACCGCCACCGGTGCCTTGATGCCGGGGTGCGGGTCGTAGCCGTCGACGTCGAAGTGCTCGTAGGTGTAGTCGAACAGGCTGTCGGCGGGCTTCAGGCTGAGTGTCGGGAACGGCCGCGCCTCGCGGGAGAGCTGGGTGCGGACCTGGTCAACGTGGTTGTCGTAGATGTGGCAGTCACCGCCGGTCCAGACGAAGTCGCCGACCCGCAGGCCCACCTGGTCGGCGATCATGTGTGTCAGCAGCGCGTAGCTGGCGATGTTGAACGGCACGCCGAGGAACAGGTCCGCGCTGCGTTGGTACAGCTGGCAGGACAGCTCGCCGTCGGCGACGTAGAACTGGAAGAACGCGTGGCACGGCGGCAACGCCATCTGCGGGATGTCGGCCACGTTCCACGCCGACACGATGATCCGCCGGGAGTCGGGATTCTCGCGCAGCGTGCGCAGCACCTCGCTGATCTGGTCGATGTGCTCGCCGTCGGGCGTCGGCCACGACCGCCACTGCACGCCGTAGATCGGGCCGAGGTCACCGTCCGGCGCGGCCCACTCGTCCCAGATCGTGACGCCGTTCTCCCGCAGCCACGTCACGTTGGCGTCGCCGCGCAGGAACCACAGCAGTTCGTAGGCGATCGAGCGGAAGTGGACCTTCTTCGTCGTGATCAGCGGAAACCCGTCGGACAGCCGATAGCGCAGCTGGTGACCGAAGATCGACCGTGTGCCCGTGCCGGTGCGGTCCGCCTTGCGGGCACCGCCCTCCAGCACGTGCTGAAGCAAGTTCTCATACTGCGTATCCGGCATGCCCCGATCGTAGGCAGTCACGCGAAGCGTGTCCGGTTGGGCGGTGGCGGGAGACGGGCGGGCCCTAGGCAGTCACGCGCAGCGTGTCCGGTTGGGCGGCGGTGGGAGACGGGCGGGCCCTAGGCAGTCACGCGCAGCGTGTCCGGTTGGGCGGTGGCGGGAGACGGGCGGGCGTAGGCAGCGGCGCGAAGCGGGTTCGGGCGGTACCGCGCGGAGGGTAAGCGAGCGCGGGGCATGATGAACCCATGTCGGAACGCGCGGTCGTGGTGGGTGGCGGAATCGCCGGGCTGGCCACGGCTGTCGCGCTGCAGCGCCGCTCGTGGCAGGTGACCGTGCTGGAGCGGAAACCGTCGATCTCCGAGGTCGGTGCCGGGATCACGCTGTGGCCCAACGCGCTGCGGGCGCTCGACGCACTCGGCCTCGGCGAGCGGATCCGCGGTCTCGGGCTGGTGCAGGGTTCGGGCGGGATCCGCGACAGTCGCGGCCGGTGGCTCGCCCGCACCGATTCCGACGCGCTGGCCGCCCGGTTCGGCGACGGCATGGTGGTCGTCGAACGCGGGGAACTCCTGGCGACGCTGCGGGACGCCTGCCGCGACGTCCGGGTTCGCACCTCGGCGGAGGTACGCGGCGTCGACGCGGACACCGCCGACCCGGATACGGCCGTGACCCTCGGCAACGGCGAATCCGTGCGAGGCGACGTGGTGATCGGTGCCGACGGTGTGGGGAGCGCGGTGCGCGGGTCGCTGTGGCCACGCGCCAGGGTTCGCTCGACCGGCATGCTCGCCGCCCGGTTCATCGGCCGACTCGCCGACCCCGGCGACGTGGAGGGCGGCGAAAGCTGGGGACGCGGCGACTACGCCGGAATCGCGCCGTTGCCCGACGGGCGGCTCTACGTCTTCCTGGTCGTGCCCGTGGCCTCGGGCGTCCCGTCCGGGCCCGGCGAGGCGCTGCCGTGGCTGCGTCACCGGTTCGCCTCCTGGCACGACCCGCTGCCGCAGCTGCTCGCGAGCGTCGAACCGTCGCAGCTGCTGGTCAACGAACTCGCCGACCTCGCCCCGCTGCGCACCCTGGTCCACGGGCGAGCCGTCCTGGTCGGCGACGCCGCGCACGCCATGGCCCCGAATCTCGGCCAGGGCGCGTGCCAGGCCCTCGAGGATTCCGTCGAGCTCGCCAGTGCCCTCGCCGCCGGAGCCGATCGCGACATCGCCCAGCGGCTGCGGGTCTACGACCGTCGACGGCTACCCCGCGTGCATCGGCTGGCGCGCCGCTCCCGCAGCGCAGGAAGGGCGGCGGGGATGCGCGGCCGCACGACGACCACGGTCCGGAACGCGCTCGTCGGTGCCGTCCCGGACGCCCTGGCACTCCGCGCGTTCGACGCCACGCTGGACTGGACACCGCCCTGAGAGGTTCGCGAGCGGGCCGTGGAGCCGGTTGCGCGTCGAGCCGGTCCCTCCCGCGGTCATCGCGTGTCCCCGCGGGGTGAGCCGTCGGGCCGGGCGGCGGCGCCGGGCCAAGCGATGCCCAGGTCCTCGGCGAATCCGGTGGCGATGCGTTCGAGGACGTCGCGCTGGGTGCGCAACAGCTGGTTCTCGACGCGCAGCCATTCCAGTTCGGCGCGTTCGTCGTCGTTCGGATGTGGCCCGCCGGAGTGCTGGCCCCCGTGCTCGGTCATGGCTGCAGCTCTCGGCGGTGTTCAGCGCAGCGGATCGAACTCGTGGAGTACGTCCGGCCGTTTGCCGGTGACGATCTGCTCCGCGAGCAGACGCCCGGTCGCGGGGCCCTGTGTCAGGCCCCACATGCCGTGGCCTCCCGCGGCGTACACGCCCGGTGCGTTCGTCGCGCCGATGATCGGTTTGCCGTCGTGGGTGACCGGACGGGCGCCCACCCATTCGTCGCGGCGCTCCTCCCAGCGGACCCCGGCCAGCAGCGGGCGCGCGGATTCGACGACGGCGTCGATCCGCGCGGGGTCGAGCGCATCGTCGGCACTACGGAACTCCATGGTCCCCGCGACGCGCAGCGCACCCTGATAAGGCGTGCAGGCCACGCGGATCCCCGGCAGGTACACGGGACCGGTCACCGGCTCGTCGGTGGGCACGGTGAACGAATAACCACGACCGGCGCGGACCGGCACCCGGATCCCGAACCGGCGGCCGAGCCGGTTGAACCATGCGCCGCCCGCCAGGACCGCGACGTGCGCCGACACCGTGGCCGACGACGTCGACGCCAGCGTCACGGCGTGATCGTGGGGCCGCACGTCGATCACGTCGAAGCCGTCGCGGATGACACCGCCCCGCTCGCGCACCGCGTCGGCGAGCCTGCCGGCGAACTCCCCGGGGTCGAGGTAGCGCTGGCCGTCGAGGCGGATGCCTTCGCCGAGCCGGTCGGACGCCTGCGGCAGCCGGTCCCGCAGCTCGCCGACGCTCAGCCGCTCGTACGAGACATCCTGGCCGGCGTCGCCGAGCCGGTCGAACTCGTCGATCAGCGCGGCGGCCTGGTCATGGTTCTCGAACGCGGCGGTGATCGGAGCCTGCACCGCTCCGGTCTCCACACCGCCGGCCGCGAGCGTGTCGTAGGCCTTCAAACTCTCGACGTTGAGCGGCAGGTTCGCACGGGCCACACGGTCCCAACCGCTCGTGGTGCAGCGTGCGGCAAAGCGGAGCAGGAACCGCCAGAGCGCCGGATCGACCCTGGCAGGCACGTGCAGCGGCGCGGTGCGGTCGAACAACGAGCGCAGCCCGTAGCGGAGCACGCCGGGGTCGTTGAGCGGCAGCGCCAACCCGGGCGAGAGCCAGCCCGCGTTGCCCCAGGACGACCCCGCGGCCACGCCCCGGCGGTCGACGACGGTCACCTCGACCCCGTGTTCCTGCAGGAACCAGGCGGTCGACAAGCCGACCACGCCTGCTCCGACGACGACCGCCGTCCGCGGGTGATCGAAGCTGCCTGCGGCGTTGAGCATGAGTACCTTCCCGTGTCTGGTCCGACTCCAGTGAGCATGACCGAACCGGGCCGCCACCGTGTTGTGCGAAGTCAACAACCTCGGCTTGCGAGATTGTCCGGATCGGCCAGCGTACGATCGGCTCATCCGGGCGGTGCCCCGGCGGATTCGCGCAGGGCTGGTTGTGGATGGTCAGGCTGGATCGCCTCATCAACGTGCTGGGCGGCTACGACGTGCGTGCCTCGGGCCACAACCGGGACAGGGACGCCGAGCTGCACAGCGTGGCGATGCACGACCCGGCAGGCGACGGTCCGGTCCTGGGCGACGCGCTGCTGGCGGTCGGTGTCCCCGACACCGCCCGTGCGCTCGAGCTGGGACGCGCCGCGCAGGCCAGGGCCGTACTGATCAGGGCCGACTGTGACCTCGACGAGGGCGTCGTCGCAGCGGCACGGGCCGCCGAGATCTGCTTGTTGCTGGTGCCCGCGGAAGTGTCCTGGAGCCAGGTGGCCGGCGTCGTGTACGGCCTGGTGCTGGAGGGCCGGGAGACGGAAGCCGGCCGGGGACCGAGCGACCTGTTCACCCTCGCCGACAGCATCGCCGCCGGTGTCGGCGGCCCGGTGACCATCGAGGACCAGCTCTCCCGGGTTATGGCCTACTCGAGCGTGCAGCACGACACCGACGCGGCCCGGCTCGACACGATCCTCGGCAGGCGGGTGCCGGAGCGGGTGCGGGCACTGTTCGACGAGCGCGGCGTGTTCACGCATCTGGCCATGTCCGACGAGCCGCTTCACATCACCGGCGCCCCGGAGCACGGCTTGCAGGACCGGACCGTCGTCGCGGTGCGCGCGGGCCGTGAGCTGCTGGGATCGCTGTGGGTCACGTGCGACGGCCCGCTCGATCCGGTCCGCACGCGGGTGCTCGCCGACGGCGCCCACACCGTGGCGCTGCACCTGCTGCGTTCCCGGGTGAGCGCCGATCTGGAGCGACAGGTCGAATCGGAACTGGTGATCCAGCTACTGGAGGGCACTCCCGATGCGGCCGCCGTCATCGGGAAACTCGGCCTTCCACCCCGGCGGCACCGCGTCATCGCACTGCAGGCGCACACGGCGGCCGAACGCAACGCCGCGATCCTGCTGGCGTTCGAACGAGCCACCACCGGCTTCGGCTGGTCGCGCCCCGGCAGGACGACACTGTTCGGCAACACCGTCTACACGGTGCTTCCCTGCGACGACGATCCCGCGCCCGCACTCGACTGGTTGCACGAACTCGGACAGGGTCTGCCCCGCCACGCCAGTCTCGCCGCGGGCGTCGGCGGCCCCGCCGAACCCGGCGAGATCCCGGCGAGCAGGCAGGAGGCCGACGAAAGCCTCGCCCTGCACGCGGCGCGGGCCGGCACCGAGCCGGTCTGCTACGACGAGGCCTGGGACGAGATCCTGCTGCAGCGGCTCCGCACCGCGGCCACCGCGGGACGGGTGCCCTCACGCGGCCCGCTCGCGCACCTGGCCAGGCACGACGACGCGCACGGCACCCGGTTGTTGCCCACGCTCCACGCGTGGCTCGAGGCGCAGGGCGACCTGAACGCAGCCGCCGACCACCTCGACGTCCACCCCAACACCATCCGTAACCGCCTGCGCAAGATGTCCGAACTCGCCGACCTACGCCTCGACGAACCACGCAAACGCCTCGCGATGCTGATCACCCTCGCCGTCGGCGACCACGAGCGATAAACCCCGCGTGCCGGGGCCCGCATGTCGGGTCCGCGTGTCCTGCACTCAGCCCCGCGTGTTCTGCACTCAGCGTCCGCGTGTCCTGCGTTCGGGACCGCGTGTTCTGCGCTCCGGCGCCTGTGTTGCGACTGGCGGTCGTTACAACCCCGCTACGAGCCGCACCCCCGTCGTGCGCGCGTGTGCGGCTGCTGTCGAACGCGTCGTGTACGCGAACCGCGAAAGCGCCCGTTGTCGCGGCGACGGATCACGAGGACACGGTCGTCGGAATCGACGACGATCCCTGCGACGCTGACCGAGCGCTTCGGCATCTCACCCATCGCATGTCCTGCCTTGTCGTCGGCGCAGCTGTTCATGAGCGGTGGCTTGCGGTCGACGCGATCTTCCACCCCCGTGCGGGCCACCGTGTAGACCGGGACGGAGAGCCGACTGAGGCACTGCCCGTGGACCACCGCGAGCACCGCTACCTACTCAGCGGCATCCTGCGGTGCGGCAAGACCAAGCCCGACGGCACGGTGTGCAATGCCCAGCTCAGGGTCACCCGTCAACGGGACTGCGAGCAGCACATTTACGCATGCGCCACCAAAGGGCGAGGTGGCTGCGGCGGTCTCGGCCGGCGTGGCGACAAAGTCGACGAATACATCACCGAGTTGGTGCTGGCCAAGCTGGAACAACGGCAGGCCGTGGCGAAGGATTCCGGGCCGTGGGCCAAGGAGGCCGAGCGCGAACGCGTCGAGAGCAAATTGGCGACCCTCACCGACCAGTGGAAGGACGACCAGGTCACGGACGACTTCTTCTTCTCGAACGTCCGCGACCTCGAGCAGCAACGGACCGGTTTGCACAACGAACGAGCACGGCACACTGCTGCCGCCGAACGCGCCGCAGCGGATACAACCGACGTCCGGCATCGCTGGCACACTCCGCCAGAGGAAGGCGGTCTGGATATCTCGCAGAAGCGAGCCTACGTGCGCGAAGCGCTGCACGCCGTCATAGTGCTACCCGTTGGCAAGGGCAACGGGAGCCGCGGCCGTTTCAACGCCGATCTCCTCGTGCCGGTCTGGAGGGAGGAGTAGGGCACGACGCTCAACGCGCCAACTCACGTGCAGACCCGCGAACAGTGGGCGTCCTCGACAGACGCCCACTGACGCTCCTCAGCCTTTTGACTCCTCGGAAAGATCATTACTCCTCCTACTGTTACTGAGCCTGACCCAAGCAGGGTCGCTACTCTCTGCCACTTCTCTTCGCTCCACTGCGGTGACTCTTGCGCCAGGCGTCGGCCCCATTCACGTGCGGTCTCCGTCCTTGCACTGGCCACAGCACACCGGTCGGCCCCGCGAGATACACGCCGGTTACGAGCCATCGCACCCCTGGCCCTGACTGTTAGCGCAGCCCGTAGGGAGGGACTCAGAGACATCCCCTAGAGACTCCGTCCCAGACAGGTCTCCGTAGCCGTCCCCGGTGCAGCTATCCAGACTCCCCAAAAGGTGTCCCTGCTGGTCATACGGGGGATGTTCAGTGGGGAGACGGCCGGGGAGAACTCCCCATGTCCCCTCCCGGTCCCCATATGGATCCCCGTTCTTCCCGGCACGGCCTCCACGTTCCCGAGCAGTCAGGGCAGCGGCCACGTCGGCACCACGGACGACCTTCACCCCATGAGACTTGACCTGAGGACCCCACCCACGAGCACCACATCGAGCTCGAGTTCGGTATCAGCGCCGAACCCGGCAAAGGCGCCCTGGCGTTCGGTGCCGGCGACAGCATCTACGTACCGGCCCACGGCACCAACGCCGAAGACGTCGACTACCAGCTGGGCGGCGCCCACCCCGGAGGTTTCCCACCAAAGGCAGAAATACCGCTGGATGACATGCTGGCAGTGCTGGAGCAGTTCCTACGGACCAACCAGCGGCCGACTGGCGTCGAATGGGTTGCCGCGTACTAACTGCGCACGACCAGGGTTGCCGGGTAGTCGGCCAAGGACCGGGGCAGGCTGTCCACTGTCAGGCGCCGTCGGCTACCTCGGCATCTGCCTGTTCCAGAGCCTTCCGGATTGCCTTACCGACAGCCTCAGCGACAGGCGGCGGGAAGGCGTTGCCAACCTGACGATATGCCGCGGTCTTACGCCCCTGGAACTTCCAGGACGTCGGGAACCCTTGGACAACGCCCGCCATCTCGACTGTCAGGCGCGGGTGACCAGAACTGCCCTGTCCGGGCGGAGCATCCGCCACACCCATAGCGTCGACGCCGAGCGTCTTCCACGCAGCTTTAGCGCGGGTTGGGCCAAGATCAGCGCCACCGTGCTTCTTACTGCCGCCCACAAGTGCCGGCCCTACGTCATTGGCAGTCTTGGCCCACTCGTCGGCACCATCCCAGCCGTCGGCCTTCATAAGTCTCTTGAGTGCCTGTCCAACCGTTTTTCGCCGTGCCTCAGGTTCAGGCCAAATGAAGTGGACCGCTGCTTCCGGCCTCATAGCGACGAGCACAGAACGGAGCCGTGCTTGAGGTACGCCGTAGTCCGCAGCGTTGAGCAGCTCCCAGCCGCAAAACTCGTAGCCTAGTTCCTTGAGTTCCCTGACGATCTCGTCACGGTAACCGTCGAACTTCTTGGCAAGCAGCCCGCGTACGTTCTCGATCATGAGTGCACGCGGGTTCAGCTCGCTCGCCAAGCGGATGACCTCCGGGAACAGATCACGCTCGTCGTGCTTGCCAAGTTGCTGGCCAGCAATGCTGAACGGCGGGCACGGGACCCCTCCCGCGAGGAGATCGACGCCAAGCACATCCTGCGATGGCTGCCATTCCCGCAGGTCAGCCTCGATAACGTTCCACCTAGGCCGATTCGCGCGCAGAGTGAGGCATGCCGCGGGGTCCATCTCAACGCATGCCGCATGCTCGAACCCAGCCTTCTCGAGCCCGAGAGCCTGGCCACCGGCCCCGGCGCACACCTCGACGGATCTGTAAGCGGTCAAGTCAGCGGTCCCTTAGCGATGGTAGAAGCTCGGCTCTAGACGATGACAGGAGAATAAGACCATAGCTGGCCGACAGACTTGCGGCACCGCACCGGCAAGGAGACGTGTGACTGACGACAAGGCGGCAGTGGCCCGAGAGCGAGCACGAGCATCGGGACGCCACCCTCACCCCACATCCGAAGGCCGATCACGCAACATGCGCGCAATCAAGCGCACGGACACGAAACCCGAGATCAGGCTCCGGCAGCGCTTGCACGCCCTGGGCTTCCGGTTCCGGAAGGACTACCGGCTGGACCTTCCAGGCGGGCGGGTGCGGCCGGATGTCGTTTTCACGCGCCGGAAGGTAGCGGTCTTCGTCGACTCCTGCTTCTGGCATGTCTGCCCTGAGCACGGCCGCACGCCGACGTCCAACGATTGGTACTGGACCCCCAAGCTCCGGCGGAACGTCGAAAGGGACCGGCGCGCGGACCGGATGCTTGCCGAGGCCGACTGGGCCGTGGTTCGCGTCTGGGAGCACGAACCCCCCGACGAAGCGCTTCAACGAGTCTCAGACGCCGTCACAGGCCGGGCAGCAGCGTGCTCGACGTCGTCACCCGACCAGACAACGTCGAGCACCACCACGTCGCTGCTGTAACGCAATAGAGCTTGCGCCCGTGTCTAATCAATCTCCTTGAGCCGGTCAGCAACCTCGCTTCGCTGTTCAGGTGGCACCCGGAGATACGCTGTCCAAGCGCGGTCGAGTTCCGTAGAGCCGCGCCGTCCTCGCTCGACCCAGCGCGTGAGACGACGGCGGTCGCTGTCCCCGAGGCGCTTGGCGGCGGCGATGGCATCAGTGACGTTAGCCGGCTCGTCATCACGGCCCGCCTTACAGCGCTTACATTCTGTAACCAACGCATTCGTCGCGTGCCCATCGGCGCCGAGGACGGTTCGCCGAGAGACGGCAAGTACTGCAGTCATTACTGCGTCGTCGGGATACTCCTCGCCACCGGCGATGCCGCAAAGCGTGCACATGTAGCCGTCCCGCGCAAGCGTGGCCTGACGATCCCTGCTCGAAACTGTCCCTTGCTTCGCCTTACGGCGTTCCTTCGGGTCCCAGACTGCGGCACCCGCCCTGACGAAGCGCTGGTCCTCCGCAAGCAAAGAAGCGTCCTCGACGCTTGAGTACACAACCCACCCATAGTCACGGAGGTCGCGGATACGGCGATCCACCTGCGAAACCCCAGGGAAAGCGTCCCGGAGCTGGTTCTTCGTAAAGGTGTTGCCCTCGCCAACCACCTGGAGCAGCCAGAGAGCTCCTCGAACCATCGTCCCCGCTTTCAGCTCAGGGTCGTCCCAGGCAGGCTGTTCCACGTTGACTCTCCTCCCTCGCGATCCGTGGTCACCCTACTGATCCACAGCGAACTGTCGTGGCCATTTGCAATGATGCACACGCACACGTAACAGCTTGCATTCCGTCCAAGAGGAGCAGCACATGTCCGGCTTCGGCCTTCCCCCCAAGGGGGAGGAGATCAAGGCCATCGTCCACCAGCGCCTGAGGCAGGCGATGGCAGAGGATGGAGCAAAGGTCACGATTACGTGGAGAGACCAGCCGCGCCATCTCTATGTGATCTCGATGCCGGTCGAGATGCTCTACTTCAACCCAGATACCCACCGGATCCGTGCTCAGAGGACTCTTGACCCTGAGCGGAACAAGGCCATCGAGCAGGACCCGTGGGGGCAGGAAGCCCAAAAATACCTCCACGACCTGCTGAGGAAGCGGCCGGCGAACCCGGACCAGACCGACCCGGACTACACAGCCCTCATGGACGAGCTGGACGATGTCGGTCAGCGTGAGCCCGGCATCGTGAGCCCACATGGAATCCTGGTCGACGGCAACACCCGTGCGGCAGCACTGATCGACCTAGGCGAAGAGAACATCAGGGTCGGCGTACTGCCGGATGACACCTCGCGCCGGGACATCAACAATGTTGAACTGTCACTCCAGCTCCGGAAGGACCGCCGACGCGACTACTCCTACATCAACAGGCTGATCGCTATCGACGAGGAACTCGGTGCTGGGCGTTCGGAGGCCGATGTAGCTAAGGACTTCAACATCAAGCTCGCGACCTTGCAGCGTGACCGATGGGTCTACCGGCTTATCCTCGACGCGATTGACCGCAGCAAGACAGACGACGGCACGTCGCTGCGGCTGATCGACTTCGAACAGCATCAGGAGAAGCTCCGCGAACTCCACCGCGACTACACCAAGCTCGCGACATCAGACCCCGACGCTGCCAACCGCCTTATGCATTCGCGGCTCGCCATGGTGCTGCTCGACTACCCGAAGACATCGTTGCGGCTTGCCGCAGAGGATTTCCACAAGCGCTACCTTGAAAGCCGCCTCCCAGAGGAGCTCAAGCCCGAGGTAACCGCTTCGGAGCCAGCCTCCGTGCCCGGCATTCCTGGGACGACCCTGCCGGGCCAGAGCAACGACGTAGCCACCACCGAAGCTCTGGCGAACCAGCTACTTCGCGCAAAGGCTGTGGCTACAGACGGCACACGCACAACTGCCGGACAAGCTGCAGAAGCATCCGCGATAATGAAAAAGGCACGTGAGACGTTTGACGTCGCCGTAAAGCTCGCCGGCCAGAACGCAGAGCTCGTCAAACGGCAAACCGCTGTGCCCGAACGTCTCACCGACGCCGCCGACTACGTCACGCAGTGTGCCAATGAGTTCGCCGAAGCGAAGGCCAAGCGAGCGCTCGACGAAGAGGCATTCGACGACGCTCTCCTGGTGCTCCGTGAGAGCCTTGACAGCCTCGCCCGTCAGGCGGGCCGCACGTTCACGGCGCCTGGGGAAGGTGTCGCCTGGCTTCTTGAGGCTGTCCGGACCAAATGACGGCAGCGGAAGAAAACCCGAGCCTCACGATCGGCCTGGCACCCGACGTCACGCGAACACGGCTCACCGCGCGGCCCGGTTTAGAAGCTGATCTCCGTCGGCTCGCAGTCAGGTTCCAGTCGACCACACAGAGGACCCAGAGCAGCATCGAGGTGCAACTCGACGAGCTCCTCATGAACCTTGATGCCCTCAACACGTGGCCGTACAAGTCGGATGGCGATGTTGTCTGGGACCCACAGCTGCGGGCGCTTGTGGTCGACTCACTCCACGATGCGGCAAGTGTTTCTAGTCGGCTGGAAAATGCACCAACAGCCACAGAGCCCCAAGCGATCCACGAACGCCTGGGACCCGAATGGTCTGGCGATCTCACCGCCTTTCAGCGCCGAGACATCGCCAAGCTGCTGTCGCTCAGGCACGGAGCAAACTTCTCGGTGCCCGGTGCCGGCAAGACGCGAGTAGGGCTCGCTGTGTTCCAAGCCCTGCGGTACACGGAAGGAATCGAACGGCTTCTTATTGTCGGCCCCAAGTCGTGCTTCAGCGCCTGGCAGTATGAAAACGCAGAGTGCCTGCGTCCGGCGCTCACCATGGAGATCGCTGACGGTGCGCCGGCGGCTACGTCTGACGCAGTCGTCGTCAACTACGAGCGCCTGCCAAACATGGTCGACACGCTCGGCCGGTGGCTCACGGAGCGGCCTTCCATGATCATTCTTGATGAGGCGCACCGGATGAAGCTCGGAGCGAACGGGGCGTACGGTGCAGCTTGCCTTGCGCTCGGCCCACGCGCCCGACGGCGGCTCATCCTGACCGGCACCCCTGCACCGAACGGCGTCAAAGACCTCGAGAACCTCTTTGGCTTTGTATGGCCTGGGACAGGTCGTCAGAACGTGCTCCGGGCGGTAAACGGCGGTGACCTCGCCCAGGCCAGCCACGCGCTCCGGCCACTCTTCACCCGAACCACCAAAGGTGAGCTGGACCTTCCGCCGGTGGAGACGAACCTTCGCACCCTCCCACTTCCACCGCTTCACTCGGAGGTCTACAAGGCTCTCGTGGGCCAGTTCTCCGCCAGGGCTGCCGGATATGAGGGCGACTTCCAGGCCCTCGGCCGGATTTTGGTCTACATGCTGATGGCGGCCACGAGTCCCGCCCTACTGGCTGTCGGCACGACTCGATATGAACCGCTCGCCTACCAAGTTCCGCCACTTGCGGTGCCGGAGGAGTCGTCGCTGTACAAGTTGATGCAGGACATGCCTGCGTACGAAATGTCGCCGAAGTACCAGGAAGTTCTGGCGATCATCCGCGAGAATGCGGCGCAAGGTCGCAAGACTCTCGTGTGGTCCACGTTCATCCGAAGTCTCAATACCCTGCAACGCATGCTGTCGCAGTTCGGGCCCGCCATGGTTCACGGGGGAACACAGGACCGAGAGGATCAGATCAAGAGATTCCAGACTGACCCCGACTGCATGGTCTTGCTGTCCAACCCAGCAACGCTCGGTGAAGGGATCAGTCTGCACCACGAATGTCACGACGCCGTGTACGTCGATCGAGACTTCGCTGCGGGCCGCTTCCTGCAGAGTCTCGACCGTATTCACCGACTCGGACTCAGCCACGACGTCCAAACTCGAATCACTGTCCTTGCCTCGGAAGGCACCATCGACGAAGTCGTGGCAGCTCGGCTCGCGAACAAGCTGGCGTTCATGGGGGGAATCCTCGATGACCCGGCGGTGCAACAGCTCGCTGATCTCGACGAAGAACCGGCCGTCGGCGGAGGCCTCGACCAGGGCGACTTGAAGTCACTGATGGGCCACCTGCATGCGCCTTCCACCTGAGCCAGTCCTGCTGGCCGCCAAGCGGTGGCTGGAAACCCTCCCGTCTAGTGGTGGGGTCCCTCGTGCACAGGCTCTGCTGACAACCCATCCGCAGTACAGCGACCTGACGCCGACCCAGTACGCGGCCGCACTCACATGGCTGCGCGACGTCGGGCTTCTGGAAGGTGCGAGTGCGTTGGTCCCGGCAGCCAACCAAGTCTTAATCGCGATCTTCGAGAAGGCCGCTCCGCCATGGGTTCGAGATGCCGATGAGCTAGTTCAGTCCCCCGATGAGCTTCCGTCCGACGTCGTGGCAGCCGGAGAAGCTCTGGGCATGGATCCCGACGCTGTGTTCGGACAGCTCGTCTCCAGCTGGGGAAAGGTTGACACAGCCGCGCGCGAGAGGGTGGGCGCTGCTGGCGAGGAGGCACTGGTCAACTTGCTTCGAGACATCAGCGGCAGCCGTGTTGACCATGTGTCGACCTGGTCTGACGGATTTGGCTACGACATCGCCTTCTCGAGGGGCCTCGTAAACGCTCACCTGGAGGTAAAAAGCACAACGCGGCGCGGCCGCTTCACCGCCTATCTGTCGCGACACGAGTACAACGTGATGCTGCGGGACCCCCGATGGACCCTGGTTACCGTGCGCCTATCCGACGATCTCACGATCGATGGCGTAGGCACGGTGCCAAACGACTGGATCATCGGCAGCACGCCCTGCGACTCCAGCCCCGCTGGAAGCTGGGCGTCTTGCAAGCTTGAGGTCCCCGCCAACGTCATAGGTGACGGGATGAGGTCGCTCGACGACGAGGTGGCGCGTCGACTTCCTCCCTGGTGAAATCCGCCGGTTCTCCACGACGGGAATCACTAACTTCGGGCACCTAACGCTCGTGGCATCGGAAGCGACGACAACCGTGCCAGCAAATCTTTAGGATCGAAGAGGAGGGAGGCAGCCGACACGATGTCCGATCCAGTCGAACGGCAATCCAAGCTCGTCAAGGTCGAGTTGACCGCACTCGGCAGAATGCCGCGTTCGTGCCCAGCTGAGATCGTACCCAGCTGGGCGCAGTTGAAGGCCACTCACAAGGCTGTCAGCGGCCTGTTCGACACACTTCATGTCTTACGGCAGAAGGCTGCAATCGAAGGCGATCCGCGTGGCCGCTTGTCGGAGGATCAACTGGATCAGGTACGAGCTGCCATCGTGTTCACCTCTGCTGGATTAGACGCATGTCTTCGTCGGCTCCTCCGTGACGCACTCCCCACGTTGATCCGCGCCGGGGGTCAGGCGGACGGAAAGTTCAAAGGCGACCTGGTACAAAACCGGCTCAAGGGCGAGCTGTCGAAAGCGACAAAAGAGGCGATCACTGATCCCGATCCGCGAACCCGGTTAATCGAGCTCTACGTGCTAGACCTCACGGGCGCCAGCCTCCAGAGCCCGAAAGACCTCATGCGGGTCCGAGATGGGCTCGGACTGAAGGTTGAGAGTCTGGCCGACTCACATCTCGAAGAGCTGGCCGACTTCTTCGTGGCGCGCAACCACATCAGCCACGAGCTCGACCTCATCGACCCATCCGGGAGTGGTCGCCGCAACCGCCGACACCGGGATCTAATGGCTGTGGGGAAGCAATGTGACCAGATCATCCATGTCGTCCAGGACTTCTTACGTGGCGCCGCTGCTGCCACCAAGCCCGCAGTCAACCGCTCCTAGTCGCAACACGAACTCACCTCGTCCAGCGGTGGTGGCAGCACACGACGAAACCCCGACTGGCCGACCTACTTCTCGACGCCCAGACCCACCGGACACGACACCCCGGTTCCACCCAACCCGCAATAGCCGTTCGGCACCTTGTACAGGTACTGCTGGTGGTAGTCCTCGGCGTAGTAGAACTCGCCGAGCGGCGCGAGCTCCGTGGTGATCTCGCCCTGACCCGCCGCGCGCAGCGCCTGCTGGAACGCCTCCCACGACGACTCGGCGACGGCCCGCTGCGCGTCACCGTCGTAGTAGATCGCGGAGCGGTACTGGGTACCGACGTCGTTGCCCTGGCGCATGCCCTGCGTCGGGTCGTGGCCTTCCCAGAACACCTTGAGCAGCTGTTCGTAGCTCACCCGCTGCGGGTCGTAGACGACGAGGACCGCCTCGGTGTGGCCGGTCAGGGCGGTGCACACCTCTTCGTACGTCGGGTTCGGAGTGTGCCCACCCGCGTAGCCGACGGCCGTCGAGTACACGCCGTCGGTCATCCAGAACAACCGCTCCGCACCCCAGAAACAGCCGAGGCCGAACACCGCGGTGCGCATGCCTTCCGGGAACGGCGGCTTGATGCGCCGGTCCGGATGCACGGCGTGCAGCTCCGGAGTCACCAGCGGTTCGGAGCGGCCCGGCAGGGCCTCGTCCGCCGACACCCGGCGCGTCTTGTCTCGACCGAAAAGCGACATACGGCCATGGTAGGCGACACATTCTCCTTCCGACCCGTGATAACGACCCCGCATCTGCCAGTACTGTGCTCGTCGTACGTGCAAGGCGTGGCGACGGCGCGCAGGCACCACCGCCCACCCGAGCAGGCAGAACCACAGGGGAGCCCGTCATGAGCTGGCAAGAAGAGCTGAGACGTCTCGACGCCCAGCTCACCGCCGGTGCGCTCACCGAGGCCGAGCACCGGCGCAAGCGTGACGAGGTACTCGCCGAGGCTTCCGGCGACGGCGGCTACGTCGGCGACACCGACACCTCCGGTGACACCGGCACCGCCGGTACCGACACCTCCGGCTCCGGCGACGACTCCGGCTCCGGCTCCGGCTCCGGCTCCGGCTCCGGCTCCGGCTCCGGCAGGCAAGACGACTCCCGCGAGCAGAGCGCCGCCGGGTCGGCGACGAGCCCGGCAGCGACGACCCCTGCGACTCGGCCGACGCAGCAGGACGGGCCGACGTGGGCGGCCGCCAACCCCGCCGCCGAGGCACAGCTGTCGGCCGGCAACGACGCCGCCGACGTCCAGCCCGGCACGTTCACACCCTCCACCACACCCTCCGCAGCGCAGCCCGCGTCGACGAAGCCGGCTCCGACGCCGCTCAGCCACGCCCCGTCAACGGCCCGGCGCGCGCCCGCACCACTGTTCGTGCCGCAGGTTCCCGCGAACGGTTCCACCGGCGGGTTCGGCTCGGGCGGCACCGCACCGGCGGTCGACGCCTCGTCGACGGACGACATCTCCGCGGCGGCCCAGGCGAGCGCCTATCCCGACTTCTCGACGCCACCGAAGAAGCGCAAGGTGGCCTGGATCGTCGTGCCGCTGGTGATCCTCGTCGTGCTGGGCGGCGTGATCGGCGGCGCATGGTGGCTCGGCGGCGGCTCCGGCGACGACGAGGCCGCACCCACCCCGACGTCAGGCACGCTGGCCGACCCCGACGGCGGGTCCGGCAACCCCGGCGACGAAGAAGCCCCGCTCGGGGACCGCCTGCCCGAACTGCCCGGCGAGCCGAGCCCGGACAACTCGACGATGTCGATCGACCGCGCCCTCGACCTCGGGTTCATCACCGATGTCGACGCGGAGTCGATGCGCAAGTTCGGCGTCGCCGACCTCGTCTACCGCGCCTCCGCGGCAGGCGAGAACGGCAACGAGGGCCACAGCCTCGTCGTGGCGCGCACGCCGAGCGGGCAGAAGGCCGTCGGCCTGCAGCGCGCGATGAACACGACCCTGGTCAAGGAAGGGTTCGCCAACGAACGCCTGCGTGACGACCCCCGCTTCATCGCGTTCACCGGGCAGCAGTCCGGCGGCCGGGTGAGCATCGTCTGGTACGCCTCGGGCAATCACGCCGTCGGCATCGGCGTGTCCCAGCCGAACGGCGGTGACGAGCAGGAACTGATCCGCCGCCTCGAGGAAACGCTCACCTCGATGCAGGACGCACTCCCCGCGTCCTGAAGCCCCTCCCCACGTGCTGAAACACAGCACCTCGCGTGGCGGCCGACCACGGTTTCGCGACCCGCACCCGCCGGTCGGTGGTTCGCGAGAGCTTCTCGGTGACCGGCAGGAATCGGGGAGGTCACAAAACGACCCACGCCTTCTCACGGCCTGCACACCGTGCAGAATGAGCGCAGTTCGAACACATCGCAGGAAGCGGTCGCCGGAGCAGGCGGCGCTGATCGAGCAGGGGGTACGTGGTGTCCTGGCAGGAAGAGTTGCGCAAGCTGGACGAGGAGCTTGCAGCGGGCAGACTCTCCGCGGACGACTACCGCGTCCGACGCGACCAGGTGCTGTCGTCAGCTGTCACGCACGGTGACGAGGCCGCGGGCGCACAGGCGCAGGCGCAGGCGCCCGGACAGGCACCTGCTCAGCCCCAGCAGCCCGGCCAGCCGGACCCCGCCCAGCAGGCCGGCGCCCAGCCCCAGCAGGGTCAGCAGCCTCAGCAGGGTCAGCCCCAGCAGCAGGGTCAGCCTCAGCCGCAGCAGGCTCCTCAGCCCCAGCCGCAGGCGCAGCAGCCGCCGCAGCCCCAGCAGGCGCAGCAGCCGCCGCAGCCCCAGCAGTCGCAGAACCCGCAACAGCCGCCACCGCCGCAGGGCCAGCAGCCGCCCCAGAACCAGGGCGGCGACGGCAACTCGACGCAGGTCATCGCCGCGGTGGGCCCGCCTCCCGGCCAGACCGGCCAAACTGGTCAGCCCCCTGCTGGAAGCGCGCAGACGCCTCCGCAACCGGCGCAGCCGGGCGGCGACCCCGAGGCCACGCAAGCGGTGCGGCCTTCCGACCCGGAGGCGACGCAGGCCGTCCGCCCTGGCGACGCCGAGGCCACCCAGGCCGTGCAGCCGGTGGCGCCGCCGCAGCCGCCGTACCAGCCGCAGGCCTCCCCCGCCGCCGGCTTCCCCCAGCCCGCGCAGGCGCAGCAGCAGCCGTGGAACGCTCCCGACGTCGACCAGAGCCCGCCGTGGGGCGGCGAGTTCCCGCCCGTCTCCCCCGGCGACTCCGCCGAATGGGGCCAGGGCCCCGAGGACTCGTTCGACAACGAGTCGAAGGGCGGCAAGGGCAAGATCTTCGCGATCATCGCCGCGGTCGTGCTGCTGGCAGGCATCGCCACGGGCGCGTTCTTCCTGTTCGGCTCCGGTGACGGTGAGCCGACAGCGGAAGGCGGCAACCAGGGCCAGCAAGGCGGTGGCGGCAACAGCAGCAGCCAGGCACCGGAGCCGAAGGACGACATGCCGCTCGACGGCCAGCAGGGCCAGGTCGAAAGCAGCGCGTCGCTCAAGTCGTGGGACGACATCGCCAACATCAACCTGCTCAACGACGACGAACTCTCCGCCTACCAGGGCACCGCACCCGGCGAGGCCGAGTACGCCGTGTACCGGCACGACGGCGGGAAGGTGAAGACGGTCGTGCTCATGGTCAAGGTGGCCGACCAGGACGCCGCATCGGCGGCGGTGGGCGAACTGCGCGACATCCAGCTCAAGAACGGCCAGAAGAACACGTCGATCAACGGTGTGCCCGGTTCGGTGCAGGTCACCGAGATCCAGCAGAAGAAGGACAAGGGCAAGGTCACCCAGAACGCGACGATGCGTGGCCACTACCTGTCCGGCGACGTGCTGGTGCGCATCGAGGGTGTGTCCGGGGAGATGAAGCTGGACGGCATCCGCGACAAGTTCGAGACGACGTTGACGACCCAGCTCGAGAACCTGCCCGCCGATGAGTGAGCCGAGCCAGGCCAGCGGTGATCTGACGGTGGTCACCGCCTGCACCATCGTCGCCCGCAACTACCTGCCCGCGGCGCGGGTGCTCGCGGCGTCGTACCTCAAGCACCATCCGGAGCACCAGTTCGTCGTCGGCGTCATCGACAGCGATCGCGGCATCGGCGCCGAGGATCCCGGTGACGACGAGACGGTCATCGACGGCATGCGCATCGTCGGGCCGTCGGCGTTCGGGATCGACGCCGAGACGTACCTGCGCATGGCGACGGCGTACTCGATCACCGAGCTGGCGACGGCGGTCAAGCCGTACCTGCTGCGCGAGCTGCGCGCGAGTTCGTCGGTGGTGATCTACCTCGACCCGGACATCCAGGTGTTCTCGCCGATGCCCGAGGTCGCCGAGCTGGCACTCGACCACAGCATCGTGCTGACCCCGCACTTCACCGCACCGCTGCCGCGTGACGGCAAGGAACCCGACGACGCGGTCATCATGGGCACCGGCATCTTCAACCTCGGATTCGTCGGCGTCGGACCCGGATCGGAGGAGTTCCTCGAGTTCTGGGCAGGCAGGCTGCGCCAGGACGCGATCGTGGCGCCCGAGGCGCAACTGTTCACCGACCAGCGCTGGGTCGATCAGGTGCCGGCGCTGTTCCGGCACGTGGTGCTCACCGACCCCGGCTTCAACGTCGCGTACTGGAACCTGCACGAACGCCCCGTCGAACGCGCCCACGACGACACTCTCACCGCGGGCGGTCACACGTTGCGGTTCTTCCACTTCTCCGGCTATCGCCCCGAGAAGCCGTGGCTGCTGACGTTCCACTGCGCCCGCAACCCGCGCGTGCTGCTGTCGGACAACCCCGACCTGCGCGCCCTGTGCGAGGCCTACGGCGCGGCACTCAAGTCGTCCGGGTACGCCGAGACGCTGGACGCCATCCCCTACGGCTTCGCCACGTTCGGTGACGGCACCCCGCTGCCCGCGGGCTGCCGACGGCTGTTCCGCGACGGCTGGATCGCGGCCGAGACGCCCGACGAGACCGCCCGGGGCGCCGGCCGCCGTGAACCGATGCCGCCCCACGCCTACGGTGAGGACGGCGGCGAGGCGCTGCGCGCGTGGCTGTCGGCGCCCGCCGACCACGCGCAGACCGCCGCCGGACTGAACCGCATGGCCATGGCCGTCTGGCGGGAACGGACGGACCTGCAGCTCGCGTTCCCGCATCCGACCGGCGCCGACGCCGAGGGTTTCCGCACGTGGTGCACCAGCTCGGGCCTCGGCGAGGGCGTGCTGCCGGAGTGGGCGCTGCCGCACCGGCAGCCGGAGCCGCGCGAACCGGACGAGGATTTCGGTGTCAACCTCCTCGGCTATCTGACCGCCGAACTGGGACTCGGCGAGATGGGCAGGGTCATCCACGACGCGATCGTCGACGCGGGCGTCGAGGTGGCGTCGGTGGTCGAGGAGAAGGCGGTGTCGAACCGCACCGGCGTCGAACGGCCCGCCACCACGGGCGATCCGCGGTTCCCGCTCAGCATCGTCGCCGTCAACGCCGACCAGACGCGCCTGGCCGCGTCGACGCACCCCGACGTCGTCCGGGACCGGTACCGCATCGGGCTGTGGGCGTGGGAGCTCGAGGACTTCCCGGAGTGGCAGCACGAGGCGTTCGGCATGGTCGACGAGGTGTGGACCGTCAGCGACTTCTGCCGCGCCGCGTTCGCCGCCCACTCGCCGGTACCGGTGAAGACGATCCCTGTGCCCGTGCGCGACCCCGGGCCGACCGCGCGCGTGCGGAAGGCCGGCGATCCGACGCGGTTCCTGTTCGCGTTCGACTTCAACAGCGTCGGCGAACGCAAGAACCCGTGGGGTGCGGTCGAGGCGTTCCGGATCGCGTTCGAGGGCCGCACCGATGCGCGACTCGTCCTGAAGACGATCAACGGCGATCTGCACCCGCAGGCCGCCGAACGCCTGCGCACGATGGTCGCCGACGACGCCCGCATCGAACTCGTCGAGGGGTATGTCAGCACCGCCGAGCTGGCCGACTTGTACGCCTCCGCCGACTGCTACGTCTCGCTGCACCGCAGCGAGGGCTTCGGGTTGACGATCGCCGAGGCGATGGCGCGCGGCATGCCGGTGATCAGCACCGCGTACTCCAGCACCACGGAGTTCCTCGACGCCGACACCGGCTGGCCTGTCCCGTACCGCATGGTGCCCGTCGGTGACGGCTGCGAGCCGTACCACCCGGGTGCGCTGTGGGCCGAACCCGACGTCGAGGCCGCGGCCGACGCGATGCGCCAGATCGCCGACGTGCCCGCGGAAGCCGCACGCCGGGGGCGGGCCGCGCGGGAGCACATCCTGCGCACGCGGTCGATGGAAGCCGCGTCGACGTGGCTGCGCACCGAGTTGGAACGCGCGCACCGTACGTGGCTCGACCGCCGCAGGGCCGCCGAACAGGCACCCGCTCCCGAGGACCCGTTGACGCCGATGCGCGAGTCCCGCGAAGCACTGCGGTGGCGGCCCGAGACCGGCGCCGCGGCACGCTCGCCGATCGCGCCCGCACTGCGCAAGGCCGTACTGCGGTTGCTCGACCACTACGACGTCCACCAGCGCAAGGTGCTCGGCGCCCTGCAGGGCGGGTCCGAGGCGACCATGCAGCGGCTGCTCGGGCGGATCGAAGCGCTCGAACGGTCCGTCGAAACGACGTCGAGCGAGGCCGCTGCGGCGCGCGAAGCCGCCCGCAGGCAGGAGAAGCGGGCCGACCAGCTGCGCCGCACGGTGGACGAACTGCGCCAGACCGACAGCGTCAGCGTCGAGGAGTTCCGCAGCAGCAGGGCCGACATCCGCAAGGTCGCCGACCGGCTCGCACACGTGGCATCCGATGTCGAACGGCGTCAGGAGGCGGTGCACGAGCTCATCCAGGCCCGTGACCAGCGGTTCGACAATGACGAGCACGCCATCCAGCGACTCGGCCGCGACTTGGAGGCCGTACTGGAGGCCGCGCGGCTCGTGCACGCGCCGATCCCCGAGGGCGGGGACGTCGTGGTGTGCGACGCGGGCGTACTGCTGCTGCCCGTCGACGACGTGATGCTGCCGTGGATCCGTCACCACCGGTCGTGGGAACAGGACGAGGCACAGCTGCTGACGCAGTTGGCGCAGCGGCGGCCGGGTGCGTTCCTCGACCTCGGCGCGCACGTCGGCTACCACACGCTGAACCTGCTGCGGTCGTCGTCGGCCGTCACGAACGTCGTGGCCGTAGAAGCCGACCCGACGAACGCGGAGTTCCTGCGCCGCAACCTGACCGTGAACCTGCCGACGGAACGCTCCGGGCTCGTCAGCGTGCTGGAAGCGGCGGCGTGGGACACCGACGGCAACCTCGTGCTCGCGCACACCGACGAGCGCAACAGCGGTGACCACCGGGTGCGCGAACCGGACGGCACGGCGGCCCTGATGGTGCAGTCCGTGCGGCTCGACGGCAGCACCGACGTGCTGCGGCAGCCGGTGGGCCTGGTCAAGACCGATCTGCAGGGCCGGGACCACCGCGCGCTCGCCGGGCTGCAGGAGACGCTCGAACGGGACCGGCCGGACGTGCTGTGCGAGTTCTCGCCGGAGGCGATCGAGGAGTTCGGCGACGATCCCGCCGCAGTGCTGGCCGCCTACCGCAAGTGGGGATACCAGCCGGTCGAACTGCTCGCCGACGGCACGCTCGCCGACGACGAACCGGACGACACGCTGATTCACCACGCCCGCATGGACCAGCGCGGCTTCACCACACTCTGGCTCCGCCCGCAGTGACCCTCCCGCGATCGGCTTCGTGCGACCACACGTTCGTGACGGTCAGCTGCGCGGTCGATTACGCCGCGTCGACGTCGCTACGGGTTCAGCTCGGCGTACGCCATGAGGTACGCGCCCCACCAGGCGCCGCCGACACACGCGAGTGACAGCACGACGGCCGACACCCATCGCGGCGCCCTGGCCAGCAGGAACGCCACCGGGACGGCCAGCGTGATCGCGGGCAGCAGGAACCGTGCCCGGCAGTTCCAGAATGCACCCGTGCCCAGGGCCGAGGCCATCATCACCGCGGTGTAGACGTGTGCGGGCAGCGGGATCGACCGGACGAACCACGACGCCACCAGCAGCCCGACGCTCACCACCACGACCGCGGCGAGGATCACCGACCACATCGGCTCGTCGCCGGCGACCACCCTGCCGAGGGTGATCCAGGTGAGCTCGCCACCGTCGAAGCCCATGTGCCAGGCGTGGTCCTGGATCCAGAACCACGCGTCGAGACGCCCGCCGCGCCACCCGACGTACAGCAGGTATGCGACCAGTCCGAGCGGTGCGAGCAGCGCAGCCGCCCAGGGACGCCAGCCGTCGCGGCGTCGCACGATCGCGATCAGCGCCGCCACGCCGACGGCCGCGATGAGGGCGGCGGCCGTGCTCCGCGACAGGCCCGCGACCAGCGTCAGCCCGCCAGCGGCCAGCCACTGCCGCCGTTCGAGCGCCAACAGGGTCCACACCGCGATGGCCACGAACAGCGACTCCGAGTAGCCCATGCGCAGCACGACCGCGCCGGGCGCGACCGCCCACAGCACGGCCATGAGGTTGCCGACACGCGGGCCGCCGAGGCGGGTGCCGAACTCGTGCAGCCCCCACGCGGCGACCCCACCCGCGAGCAGCGACACCAACAGCAGTGCGGCCGCCGCGGGCATGCCGAACAGTCCGAACACCGAGGCCAACCCCGGTAACAGCGGGAAGAACGCGAGGCTGACCGGTTCGGGGTTGCCGTCGGCGTCGAGGGGGACGTCCTGGCGATAACCGTGCTCGGTGATCTCGGCGTACCAGTGGACGTCGTAGCTGCCGAGCAGCTCCGTGAAGGAGGCACCCGCCCGCTCGGCGACGATGCCTATGACGAGGTACGAAACGACCTGGACCGCGTAGAACGCCGTCAGTGCGGGCAGCACCGGCCGGAGTGCGTGCCACACCCGCCGGCGAAGCGTCGCGGGCGCCGCCGGCAACGGCTCGGCGGTCGTTTCGGTCATGCGCAGGTGTCACAGATCATCGGGCGGACGGGATTCCACGGCCATGCTAACTGCGGATACGCTGCCGTTTGCCCGATTCATCGCTGGAGTGAACCAAAGCACTACCAGGCCGTAGGGGTGGCCTGTCACGGACGAATCGGCAGGTATGCAGGCGGCCGGTCTGAGGGGGTGAGTGCGTTGGACAAGACGTCACGCTCTCGACCGAAGCCGCTCGAAGGCGACGACAAGACCCGCATCTCGTTCGTCGACATGGGCCGTGCCATCGCGGCACTGCTGGTGGTCTACTCCCACATCGCCCACCCCTGGGTGCAGGTGAAAGGCGAGAACGCCCCGGTCATCGGGTTCGTCGAGACGTTCAGCAGCGAACCCATGCGCATGGCGACGCAGGGCATCGGCCAGATCGCGGTGCCGTTCTTCTTCCTGGTCAGCGGGTTCATCGTGACGCCGATCGCGATCCGCCAGGGGTACCGGAAGTTCGCGCTCAACCGGTTCATCCGCGTGTACGCGCCACTGCTGTTCGTACTGCTGCTGACGTCGGCCGCGCTGTGGGCCGGCCTCGAACCGCAGTCGACGGGCCAGTCGCAGGAGCTGACGCCGTGGACGATGTTCACCAACTGGACCTTGGTGAACTACATCCTGTATCCGCAGGTCGTCCTCATGCCGGTGGCCTGGACCATGATCATCGAGGTCCTGTTCTACCTCATTCTGCTGGCGCTGTTGCCGGTGTTGCGGCGGGCGGTGTGGCTGGCGATCGGCATCGAGCTGACGTTCGTGTTCGTGGTGCTGTCGAGTCGCAGCGAGCTGAACGAGTCGTGGTCGCTGTTCGCGGTCAACGTGTCGTACCTGCCGATCCTGATAATCGGCCAGATCGTCTGGGCCACGACGTCGAAGAAGATCCCGCTGTGGGCGGGCGGCGTGTTCGGCGCGCTGGCGTGGATGCTGTACGTGTACGCCGACATCATCGACGTCGGGCGCATCGACGACTCGTACAACCTCGCGATGTCGATCGCCGTGATGTTCTTCCTGATGGGCTATTTCGCCGAGCCGAAGCTGCGGCAGTTCCGCTTCTGGACGGCGATGTCGGAACGCTCGTACTCCATCTATCTGCTGCACGGCCTCGGCATTTTCGTCACGCTCGGCCTGCTGCGCCCGACGGTTCCGTTCGCCATCGCGCTGCCGATATCACTGCTGGTCACGGCGGCACTGGTCGAGATCAGCTATCGAGGCGTGGAACGGCCGAGTCACGAACTGGCCCGCAGTCTGTCCCGGCGCGTGGGCAATACGGTCAAGCGCGGTGCCGGTACGGGTAGTGCCGATGCGCCCGGAGGCGGGTCCGGTGCCGACGGTTCGCGTGGCGCCGGCACCGGCGAGCCCGGTGGCGACGCGGACCACGTAGCGGCGGACCACGAGGCGAGTGCCGGGGAGTCGACGGTGTGCATTCCCGCCGATCCGGCAGCGGCACCACCACCCGGCACCGTTCGACCAGGCGCTGTTCGACCAGGCGCCGTTCCGCCAGGCGCCGTTCCGCCAGGCGCCGTTCCGCCAGGCGCCGTTCCGCCAGGCGCCGTTCCGCCCGAGGCCGGTCCGCCCGAGGCCGGTCCGTCGACGGCCGGCGCCTCCGAGCCCGGTCCGTCGACGACGAGGCCTCCCGAAGCGAACGGGTTCGATGCGACGCGGTCCGAGCCGCTCCGACCGACGCGTTCGGCACCGTTGCCGGCCGATCCGGCAGGTTCCCAGCCGGTCCGTTCGACACCCAGACGTGGGGAATCGCCCCGGTCGAAGCCGCCCCGTTCGGAATCGCCGCGTGCGGAGCCGCTGCCACCGCCACGTCCGGAAGCGGCGCCGCGACGTCCGGATCACCCGCGTCCGGAGCCGCCCCGTTCGGAGTCGTCCCGTTCGGAGCCCCGGCGTTCGGAACCCCTGCCACCGCGGAATCGGCCGAGGCGGCCCGCACCAGAACCGCGCCCGGAACGTGGCGGCGGTGTCGCCGAACCGCTGTTGAACGGACACGGTGACCAACCGAACCGCCCCGGTGACCGTCCTCGACCACACCCCGATCGGGCCGAACCTGCCCGGAATCACAGCGCGGAATCCGTCCCCGACCGCCAGGGAGAGCCTCCCCGAGGTCGCCCCGCGCAGCCGCCGCCGCGCCCGTATCGACAGCCGCGCGAAGGCCGACCGCCCCAAGCAGGTGTCGACCCGCGCAGGGAGCCGTCGCAAACGTCGAATCCGGCCGAGCCCGGCCCTGGCGAACGCCCGGACCGGCAGCGGCGCTCGGCGCGCCCGGGTACCGAACACCCCGACCCGGAGCAGCCGCGGAGGCAACGCCGGCGACCGGTGGAACAGACGCCACAGCGCTCCTCCGAGCAGCGCTCCCCTGGACAGCACTCCCCTGGACAGCCGCCTCCCGAGCAGTGGCCGCAGGAACGGCAACCTCGTCGCTCCGGCGGGGAGGACGGCCCGAGACACGCACGTTGACACCTCCTTCCCGCCCGCCGAACGAGCCACTTCCTCACCCCAGCGGGCGAGACGGGCCGGATCGTAGCCGTCGCGAACCGGTGTCCCCTGGCGATGATGGGCACCCGACTCGTCCGGCATACCGACCGAAGGAGGAGTCATGAACGACCACGCGGACCCGACCGGACCCACGGCCGAGGCCGAGACACACGCACTGACGCCGTACCTGGTCGTCGCCGATGCTCGGCGTGCGATCGAGTTCTACGTCGAAACGTTCGGCGCGGTCCGGCACGGCGAGCCGATCGTGATGGATGACGGCAGGGTCGGGCACGCCGAGGTCGCGATCGGTGACTCCGTGCTGATGATGGCCGAGGAGTTCCCCGAGATCGACCACGTCGCGGTGACGTCGGGAGGGCCGGCAGTCCGTGTCGAAGTAGCCGACGTGGATGATGCGGTCGCGAAGGCGACAGCGCTCGGCGCTGAGGTGTTCGGCGACATCGGCGACGACGGTTACGGCCGGAGCGGCCGCATTCGCGACCCGTTCGGCCAGCGGTGGCTCGTGCAGCAGGCGTCTCGTCGGTCGTCGGCGGGCCGGTCGTAGCCACGGGTCGGCGAACCGGTGTAGCCACGCGCTGACGCACGACCGGGAACGGAACGAACAACGAGGTGATCATGAACCTGTACGAGCGGTGGCTC
Source organism: Prauserella sediminis (assembly GCF_014195435.1). NCBI lineage: Bacteria > Bacillati > Actinomycetota > Actinomycetes > Pseudonocardiales > Pseudonocardiaceae > Prauserella > Prauserella sediminis. The sequence continues at coordinate 1,688,030 of NZ_JACIBS010000001.1, forward strand.
GACGACCTGTGGAACGGCGAGCTGGCAGCTCTGGAGTCGATCGCCCGGGACGTTGTGACCGACGATTTCGTCGGTCATTGGCCGGGACGTCCGGCGCTGGTCACCGGCCCGGATCAGTTGGCTGCCGTGATCCGGGAGGGTCGCGGACTGTTCGACGACCTGTCGTTCGCCGTCGACGTCGGGCCCGTCGCGGAGGGCGACCTGATCAGTGCGAGGTGGGTCGCCCGCGGTCACCGAAACGGGACGCCGGCCGAATTCCACGGCCACGACATCCTCCGCCACGACGGCCGACTGTTCGTCGAGTACTGGGTGATCGCCGAAACGCCGTGACCAGGGGCGTCGTGCCGCTCGAGGGACGTGCGGTGTTGCGGACGTGCGGTCGTTGCGGGCGTGTCCGTCACGCTCCTGACAGCAGGGCATGCCCTTCGTCGGCGGTGGCCTCGGCCACGGCGCGCGGATCGCCGTGCCCTGCGAGGACCTGATACTCGGCGCGGCCGAGGAGTCGCCACGCGGTGCGCATTCCGGGACCGGACGGCATCAGCATGCCGGTTCGGCATTGGTCGATGTACGTCCGCAGGAGCGGATCGTCGCGGCGGAGTGTGTCCATCGCGTCGTCGTGTGCGGGCACGATCCGGCGGATCCGGTTGAGGTCCTCACCCGCGGTCGGGGACGCCTGATAGGTGGTGAGCAGGTCGCGCGCAGCAGGCGGGTTGCGGGAGCGGTGGTTGAGGTAGAGACCGTGGACGGACACGAGCGTGATCGGGCGGAGCGTACCGAGCCGGGGCACTTGTGCGGCGGTGACGTTCAGTCTTCGCCGGCGGATTTCGTGCAACGCCACGGCGGAGCAGATCAGGTACGGCGCCCTGCCTCCGAGGAACAATCGCAACGATCCGCGGTGGTCCAGCTCGGGGTCGAGGACGCCGCTGTGCGCTCTGCCGAGGGTGGCCAACCTTTCGAACGCGTTGACGAAATCGTCGCGCCAGCAGGTTCCGTGCTGACCGCCCGGCTCGTGGCCGAGCCCGAAGAACGAGGCGCCGACGCTGCTGAGGAGTGGCCACACGTGGTACGGATCTCCGTCTGGGGCGCCGACCTGCAACGCGACCGCGGCTCCGTCGGGAATTCCGTGGGCGCGCAACGCATTCTGGCCGTCGGCGACGGCCTCGGCGAAGGTGGAGGGCATCGGCCCCGTGCCGGTGAGCGCGTTGTTGCGGATCAACGCGACGCTGTCCATGGCGTACGGCACCGCATACATCGGGTCGCCGTGACTGAGCGCGTCCACCGCGACGGATGACATACCCGCACGGTCCTCGACGGTCGGCGGTGGCTGTTCGACCCAGTCCTCGGCGACGGCGCGGCCGAGCCAGTCGTGCGGGCCGGCGACGACGTCCGGTATGCGGTAGCCGGCCGGTGGGTGTCCGGTCGACGCGACCTGGCCGAACGCTGTCTCCAAGGTCTCGGTTCGGTCGAAGGATTCGACCTCGATTCGGACGGAGTAGTTCTTGCGGAAGTGGCCGTCACGGCGAAAGTACCGCTTCAGTGGTTCCGCCATCGTCCGTTCCGTCCACAGCACGAGGGAACGGATCCGTTCGGCGCTGCGTTCGTCGCGGAGCCAGCACTCGCGGCCGCTGCGGAACACCACCTGGACTTTGTGCTGGTCGGTTTCGTGTTCGTCGGAGACGAGCGCGTCGTGTACATCACCGCTGGGCCACAGATGGGTGTCCTGCGGCCTCAGTACCGCGATCTCGCGGCGAGCCGTTCGGCGGCGAGCTCCGCAGACCACCGTGACGACCAGTTGCTGCAACGGCACGTTCGATCCATTGTAGACAACCGCGCCGGTCTCGCCTGCGTCGTGCGCGATCTGCCAGCCGACGTGAATCGCCATGACCCGCGCCTTGTTCCGCCGCGCCAGCATGTACAGCACAGCGGACGCGGCACCGCTGAGCACACCGACGATCGCACCGAGCAGATCGGCGATACCGGCAAAGTGCGATACCACCGCTACACCGGAATCGACGAGCTCCGACCCCCACGAGAGCATCATCTCATGTTATCAATGCAAACCCTTGTGACAGAACAAGAATCTGCAACTTGCACCGGTCAGCGGCCGACGGCGTAACCCTGCATACCGCGCGCATTCGCCGCCGCACGAAGGATTCCGCCGTTCGGATCACGCGACACCGCCGAAAGACGTCCCAATGCCCACGGTCCGGCATCAACCACGTCGTGCCCACGATCGGACAGCTCGGCGAGCACTCCTTCTCCCACGCGCGATTCGACGACGAGCTCCTTCGGCGTCCACGCCCTCGGATAGAACGAACTCGGGAACGCCGTCGTGTGCCATGCCGGTGCATCGATCGACTCCTGCAGGTTCACCCCGGCACCGACATGTGCAAGCCAGAAGCAGAGCTGCCACTGGTCCTGCTGATCCCCGCCGGGTGTGCCGAACGCGAGCGTCGGTTCGCCGTCGCGCAACGCCATGGACGGTGAAAGCGTGATCCGCGGCCGTTTCCCCGGCGCCAGCGAGTTGGGCAAACCGTCTTCGAGCCAGAACATCTGGGCCCGCGAGTCCAGACAGAAGCCCAACTCGGGAATCGTGGGCGAGGACTGCAGCCAGCCGCCGGACGGCGTGGCGGACACGATGTTGCCCGCGGCGTCGACAACGTCGATGTGCACCGTGTCGCCACGGGTTCGTCCCTGTGGTTCGACGGTGGGTTCGCCGATCGCTCCCGAACCCGCAGCCGTATTACGCGTACGCTCGATCATTTTCGGCATACGGGCGTCGTCACCCCCGGGGCGCAGCCGATCGCTCGCCTCATCACCGATCAGCGCCCGGCGCTGCGCGGCATACTCGCGCGAAAGCAGGCGCTCGATCGGAACGTCACCGGTGTCGCCGTACCAGGCTTCGCGGTCGGCGAAGGCCAGCTTCGCCGCCTCGGTGGCGAGGTGGATCGTGCGCGCCGTCGGCTTACCATCCACATACGACAGATCGAGTTCCTCCAGGATGCGCAGCTGCTGCACGAGGGCCGGTCCCTGCGTCCACGCACCGCATTTGACCAGGCTCCATTCGCCGAAATCTGCGACGATCGCGTCCTCATAGGACGCTTCCCAGGACGCCAGATCGTCTCCGGTGAGCAGGCCGGCGTGATCGCGTCCGGAATCGTCCCGGAACGCCGTACGACTGAAGGCGTCGACGGCCTCGGCGACGAACCCCTGTGCCCAGGCCCGCCGGGCGGCATCGATCTGTTCCTCCCGACCCGACACTGTTTCGGCCTCGCCGAGCAACCGCTGCCAGGTTCGGGCCAGGACGCGATTCGAGTGGAGCGAACCCACCGTCGGCGTATCACCATCCGGCAACCACAGCTGTGCGGATGTCGGCCAATGGGTGGCGAACAGGTCGGACACCGTATCGATCGTGGAAGCGATCCGGCCCAGGACAGGGATCCCGTTCCAGGCGTATGAGATGGCGTACCCGAGCACGTCCCGAAGCGGCTTCGTGCCGTAGTCACGAAGGAGCAGCAGCCAGGCATCCCACGCGCCCGGCACGGTGGCCGGCAGCAGACCACTGCCAGGGATCAACTTCAGACCGAGGTCGTCGAAATGACCGATCGTGGCCGCTGCGGGCGCCCCTCCCTGGCCGCACAGCACGCGCGGACCCCCGCCGGCAGGCGCAAAGATTGCGGGCACCTGCCCACCGGGTCCGTTCAGGTGCGGCTCGGCCACCTGGAGGACGAACCCGGCGGCAACTGCGGCGTCGAACGCATTTCCGCCGTCCTCGAGCACGGCCATGCCCGACGCTGACGCCAGCCAGTGCGTCGACGCGACCATGCCGTGAGTTCCGGCGAGTTCGGGCCTGGTGGTGAACGCGGAAGGATTCGCAGCAGACACGCCACGACCCTACGGCCAGTCAGGTAGTTACCTCAACTAACGGTGTGGTCATCCGACAGCCGACGTGGCGTACTCGACAACACGCGGTCTGCCGATGCCCTGCCAACTCAGTCCCGCATCGAGAACCGTGCCCGGGTCGAGCAGGTTCCGCGTGTCCAACACGGTGTCACCGTGCATCGCCTCGGCCATGACGTGCCAGTCCAGTCGTCGGAACTCGGGCCATTCGGTGAGCACGACAACGGCGTCGGCGCCCTTTGCGGCTCGGTACGCGCTGTCGACCACGAGCATTCCGGGCTGCTCTTCGGCGACTGCCGGGTCGTAGGCCGTGACCTCCGCCCCGTGAGCGCACAGCACGGACGCCACGCCGAGTGCCGGCGAATCCCGCAGATCGTTCGTACCGGCCTTGAACGTGAGACCCAGCAGACCGATACGAGCGCCGGACAGGTCCCCGCCGACCGCACGCGCGATCTTCGAGATGACCCGCTCGCGCTGGGCGAGGTTTTCGGCGATCGCCGCTCCGAGCAGATCGAAGCCGAAACCGACCGACTCGGACATCCGCAACAACGCACTCGTGTCCTTCGGCAGGCACGAACCTCCCCATCCCGGACCTGGTGCCAAGAACGAGCGTCCGATGCGCCGGTCGTATCCCATACCTTCGGTGACCGACGCGATGTCGGCGCCAAATCGGTCGCACAGCTCTGCGACCGAATTGACATACGACAGCTTCATGGCGAGAAAGCAGTTCGCCGCGTACTTCACCAGTTCGGCACTGGCTGCGTCCGTGACCACCGACGGCGCCCCCAGAGCGGCGTACAGGTCGACGACCGCCCGCGCTGCCTCCGGCGTATCGGACCCGACGACGATGCGGTCAGGGCCCAGGAAGTCGTCGACCGCGGTTCCTTCGCGCAGGAACTCCGGGTTCGACACCACCGGTACGTCCGGCCTGCCGAGCAGGGCACTGATCCGACGAGTCGTCCCGACCGGGACGGTCGATTTGGTGACCACGGCACATCCGGACGGCAATCGGTCGGCGATCTCGGTGACGACCTCCTCCACGGCTCGTAGGTCGGCGGCACCGCCCGCACCCATAGGGGTCGGTACACACAAGAACACGGCATCCGCGTTCGCCACCGCGTCCGCGGCACTCACGACGAAGGCGAGCGTCTCGTCGGCCAGCCCGCGTCGCACCAGTTCCGGCAACCCGGGCTCGACGATGTCCACACGGCCGGCCGACAGCCGGGCGACCTTCACTCTGTCCACATCCGCACACGTCACCTGATGGCCAAGGCTGGCGAGGCAGGCGCCCGTGGTGAGTCCGACGTATCCCGTTCCGACCACGACGATCCGCGCAGGGTTCATGAAGGCACGGTCACAGTCGCCGGTGACTTGCGGGCGAACGCCGAGGGAACCAGCAGGCGGACATTCATCAACGAATCGACCGTGTGACCACGTACGCTCTGCTTGCTCGAAGACGTGTGAGAAGGGAAGAGCATGCAGATCAAGGACACCGCAGCCATCGTGACGGGTGGTGCTTCCGGACTCGGCGGCGCTGCCGCGAAGGCACTGGCCGCCAAGGGTGCCCGTGTGTTCGCGTTCGACCTGCCTGCCTCGATCGAGAAGGCGGAGCAGGTCGAAGGTGTCACCTATGTCGAGGCCGACGTCACCGACGGCGCAGCCCTGCGGACGGCCGTCGACCAGGCCTCCTCCAGCGGTGTGCCGCTGCGCATCGTCGTGAACTGCGCGGGCATCGGCCCGTCGGCCCGGATCCTGTCGAAGAAGGGCACGCATGACCTCGATTTGTTCCAGAAGGTCGTGAACATCAACCTGGTCGGCACCTTCAACGTCATGACGCTCGCGGCCGAGGCCATCGCCGGCAACGAGCCGCTCGAGGACGGCCAGCGCGGCGTAGTGATCAACACTGCGTCGGTCGCCGCGATCGAGGGGCAGATCGGCCAGATCGCCTATTCGGCGTCGAAGGGCGGCGTCGTGGGCATGACGGTGCCGGCTGCGCGAGACCTGGCCTCGCAGGGCATTCGCGTCATGACCATCGCACCGGGGATCATCGACACGCCGATGCTGGCGACCGTGAGCGACGAGTTCCGTGCCGGACTCGCCGCGGGCGTGCCGTTCCCGAAGCGACTCGGTCGGCCCGACGAGTACGGCCAGCTGGCGGTCGACATCGTCGAACACGACTACCTCAACGGTGACGTCATCCGCCTCGACGGCTCCCTTCGGATGGCTCCTCGCTAACCTCGCACGCCCCGACGATCGCGATCCACTGCACCGGCTTCGCGTCGGCCACAGGGTGACCGAGCCGGTATTCCTCGCATCGATCCCCGCATTTCGCGGGCACCCAGTCGCATTTCGCCCCCGAGACGACGTTTCGGGGGCGAAATGCGTTCCCGACGACTCGGGTAACCGGCACCGTCGACCCCCGTCGGCCCGACTGGCCGGACCGCGGCACCGTGCTTCTGTCGATGAAGCGCATCGCGTGCTGCATGAACGCAACAACACCCCGAACCTCCCGCCTGTATCGCGCCGATAAGAGCCCGCCCGGTTCGCATGATTCGCATCGCTGCAGGACTGATCCGTCGAACTTGCGGCTGACCGGGGCGCGCGTCGGATTCGGGACGGCGCTCCACCTGTGACTCTGAACTGAGAAGACACGGAGCGGGACTGTGCACGACGCGGACGCGATGACCGACCGCGGCCGCGTCGTGCACAGGACCAAGGGTCCCACGATGGTCCCGTGCCGTCCCGTCGCCCGATCGAGTGATTCGAACAAAGGTTTGACCCTTGCCTTGATTCGTGTGTAACGTTGCCGACCACGAGCCGAGGGGGATCGATGGAAATCACCGATGTCGTACACGCCTGGCGTCGAATCGGTCAGGCACAGGCGGCGTACCTGAGAGCACTCGCCGAGTATTCGGTACAACACGAACACACCGTCGATGTGACCGCCGAGCTGGCGCTCGGCCTAGGAGAGTCGGAACACGTGGTCCGACGGGAGCTCGAGTGGGCCCGCCAGCTGACCTCACGTCTGCCCGAAACGTTGAGCGTCCTCGCACGCGGCGACATCGACCTACGTAAAGCGTCCAAAGTGGTCCATCAAACGCGTCCGCTGTCCGACACGAACGCCGCAGAGGTGGACCAGCTCGTCGCCGACAAGCTCAAGGTTCGCAGTGCCGATTCCATCCGCCGGTGTGCCTACAGAGCCGTACACCGAGTGGACCCCGATGGCACGGCAGCACGCGCACGTCAACGACGTGCTGATCGAAAAGTGACTCTGCGGCATCGCGAAGACGCGATGGCGACCGTGTCCGCCTATCTGCCGGCGGAACGAGCATCGGCCGTGTACGCACGGATCGATCGCCGAGCTCGCGCAATGCGCACCCATGGCGAAAGCCGGACGACGGACCAGCTGCGAGCCGACGCGCTGGCAGACCATCTCCTGGCGGACTGCTCCTGCGGAAAACGTGCGGACAACGACCATGGCAGGTCGTCCGCCACGTTCCCGGCAAGCGCCGAAAGCGGCAAGGCGGAGGTCTATGTGCACATCGATTTCGAGACGCTCGCCCGCATCCGCAACAACCCGGCACATCTTTCCGGACACGGACCCGTACCCGCTGAAGTGGCGCGGCAAATAGCTACCGATCGGAAATCCACCTGGCGGAGAATCATCACCGACCCACAGACGGGTGCCCCATTGGACGTCGGAAGGGAACGCTACCGGCCGCCGGCTGTGACCGCGGACTACGTGACGGTACGCGACAGGGAATGCCGATTTCCTGGGTGTCATCGACCGGCTGAGTTCACCGACCTCGACCATGTACGCCCCCACGGGTGCGATGGACCGACCTGCGCGTCGAACTTGATCGGACTATGTCGACGACACCACCTCGTCAAGCACACGCCCAACTGGTTGTTCGAACTCGAGGCCGACGGCTCACTCCGCGTCACGACACCGGAGGGAACCATCCGAACCGGCGAACCAGCCCACGCCGAGAACGCAGCGGATGGACGGAAGCTTGCGGAACGGAAACGGCGTCGGCGCCGCGGAAACCGCCGCAATCGGAGCCGAAGCAGCCGGCACACAACCGAAAATCGCGGCAATGGAAGACAAGACGGCGCTCAGCGCAAGTCGAACGTCACAAGTCCTCCATGAACGGCACCTCGGTCATGGCGCGTTCACTGATCCAGACGCGGAGGGCATGTGTGGCGAGCACATCGTCCTCGTTGTACTGGAGCAACCGAGCGCGCTGTGCCACGTCGGGTTCCGCATCGTCCATACCGACGGCGTCGCGGTACCACCGCATCGAGGCTTCGCCTCCCGCTTCCGCGTCTCGCCAGGCGAAGCCCGCCACCGGCGCAACCACCTTGAGGCCCTTGCCATGCGAGCACAGGAACTGATCGGAAACACTTCGAAACAGATCCACCCACTCGTCGGAGTCGACGAAGGCCCGCACGTCAGCCGTCGTCGGCACGCCGCGGAACCCGGAGAACCGCTCCGCCGACGCGTACAACCAACGGTTCTCGGCCAACGCGTTGTAGCAGTACGCACGGAACTGCAGTCCGGCTGCTGCAGTGCGCTCACGTACGTCCGTCAACCACGCCCAAAACGCGGCGAACGACCGCGCCTCATCATCGGTCGGCAACGGCTCCCACGTGGCGAACGCGTGATAGCCGCGGGCCACGCCGACATCGGCACCGGTCAGCAGACAACCCCACAGATACGCCCCGGAGTCGCCGAAGCTCTCCATGTCGATATCAACCTCGACGTCACCACGCGGCACGGTCACGTCGGGCACCCGCCGCACCATCGTCAGATCCGCGAGCCACGCCTTGGCCAACGACACGGCGTCCGAGAACGACACGCCCGTCCACTGGATCGGCGGCTCGTCATGGATGTCGAGCGCAGCGAGCTTGTCCACCGTCGCGATGCCGGCGCGGCGCAGCTCCATCGCGTCCTCGCCCCGTACGACCAGGCTGACGTCCCGAACCCTGGTGAGCTCCGCCTCGCACGTCGGCCACCATGGGCAGCCCTTGCATTCGAGGACCCGAGACGGTTCGGCCAACGGCTCCTCGCCCGCGGCCGCGGCACGTGCGACGGCGAGCCGGTCGGCGAACCGACTGTCGTATTCCTGGAGCGCGGTCCGCCCACCCGGCCATGTTCCGGCCTCCAGGTCATGCCAGAGCACCACGTCGGCATCGAGCCCGATCACTCCGCCGACCGCGCGATCCGGCTCGGCGAACCCGGCTGCCTGCAGAAGCCGATAGGTGTGAGCCAGCCTCAACTGATCGCGAGGGTGCGATCGCACCTTCCGATCCGGGTCCGTCGAAGCGTTGGCCGGGTCGAGATCCGTCAGCTCGGTCGTCCGAGCACCCTCCCCCGGATCCGTGATGCGGTGACGCACCACAAGGACCGGCACGTAGCCGTCGACCGACCGAACGAGCAACTGGATACCACCGCGGCGTCCCGCCTCGCGGTCGCGCGGCAACAGTCCGCCCCAGATGTAGCCGACTCCCTCTTCGAGGGCGGTGAGGGTGAGCCCTGCACGTTCCGCAGGAGAAAGCTCGGCGGGAATGACGGTCCAGGTGGCCGCCGAACTGTCCTCGGCGGGCCCCAGCCCGGTGACCGGATCCTCGTCATCACCCACCGGGGCGATGGCGGCCTGTAGTCGCTCCGCGATGTCGGCGCGGTGCGCTTCCGCATCGGCGATCCGCTGTTCGGCCGAGGGATCCGGCGGCGCCAGCGGCGTCCCGGCCATCGTGGGGTCGTTGTCGAGATGCACCCGCCGACGACACCGTGTGACCACGCCCGCGTCGAGCAACACCTCGTCAACCATGGTGTTCACTTTATGAGAAGGCCCCGACACTCCCGGAGGCGACGTGCTCCCGGCCCGGTATGACCAGTAAGTTCTGCCTCAACCGTCAACACGAGCACGGCGGGCGCCGGGGAGGCCCAGACGCCCACGTAACCGACCGGAACCGGAGGCGAGGAACGGCGATGGCCAGCACATCCCGCAACACAGGCCACGACGACACGTTGTCCGAGTCCCCGGAGTCCTCGGCGTTGTCGGAAGGCTCGGAGGCTTCATCGACGAAGTCGAAGAAGGCGGCGAAGAAGGAGCGGAAGGCCGCGAAGAAGGCCGCCAAGTCCGGCGAGCACGAGTCGGGCCTGACCCCGCAGAGGGCCAAGAACGCGGTCAAGGTGGCGAAGATCGTCATCCCAGCGGTAGGACCTGCCCTCGTGCCGTTGGCTGTCCGAGCCGCCGGCACTGTCCGCGAAGCGTACGACCGCTACCAGGCGCGCAGGATCGGCGTCCCGGTCGAGCAGCTGTCCGAGTACAGCGGCCACGGCGGCGGCCTGCTCGCTCGCATCGCCGGCGCGGCGGACGGTTTGACGGAGCTGCGGCGATCCCCCCAAGTCACCGACGACGACGTCTCGTTCGCCCAGCACGCCCAGGGCACGCTCGAACAGCTGACCGCCTCGGTGCGCGCCGCCGAGCACATGCCTTCGAGCCGGCGGAAGGCCGCGCACAAGGCCATCGCCTCCGAACTCGACAACCTCGAGGCCGAGCTGCTGCGCCGTCTCGGCGTGGCGTGACCGCGGACGCGCAACCGGTAAGCAGCGGTCGGTCGACGGCGCCGCGGCAACGTCGGCGGTTCCGTGGCCGCGATGGCTCAGCTGATGAAGCCCTTCTTCCGCATCCAGTCGTAGGCGACCTGTGACGGATCGGCACCGTCGACGTCGACCTGCTTGTTCAGCTCCATGATTTCCTCGTTGTCGAGCGCGTCGGCCACCGGCGCCATGACTTCGGCGACCTGCGGGTGCTCGTCGTAGAACTCCTTCCGCACGGTCACGGCCGCGTTGTACTGCGGAAAGAACCGTTTGTCGTCCGCAAGCACCCGCAGATCCAGCCCGGCGATCCGGCCGTCGGTGGTGAACACCTCGCCGAAGTTGCACGTGCCGTTCGCCACTGCCGTGTAGATCGCCCCCGTACCGAACGTCTTCGTCGTCGTCACGGGGAAGCCGTACGTCTTCGTCACTCCGGGCATGCCGTCCGGACGGCTGGCGAACTCCGTCTCGACGCAGAACACGGCCTCTCGCGGGTTCTGCTTCACGAAGTTCGTCATGTCCGTCATCGTCCGCAGGCCGTGCTCGCGCGCGAACTTCTCGGTCGTGGCGAATGCGTAGGTGTTGTTGACGTCGGAGTACGGCAGCCACATCAGGTCGTTGCGCTTCAGATCAGCCTTGCGCACCGCCTCGTACTGCTCCTGCTCCCCCGGTATCGGCGTGTCCTCGCCCAGGTACGACAACCACGCCGTACCCGTGTACTCCCACTGCACGTCGATCTGCCCGTCCTCGAGCGCGTAGCGGGCACTGTTCGAACCGGCGATGTTCGTCAGATCGACCGTGTCCGCGCCCGCCGCCTCGAGAGCGAGCTGCGCGATGTAGCCCAGGACGATCTGCTCGGTGAAATCTTTCGACCCCACCGTCACCTCGACGCCGTCGAGTGCAGGCACCCGCGGGATCGATCCCGGCTGCACGTCGTACGGCAACGCGGCGTTCACGCTCAGCCCGCACGCCGCCGTTGTCGTCACCAGCAGCCCGGCCGCCAACAGCGACCGCACTCTCCGGCCGGCCCGCTTCCCGATCCTCATCCCAGCCCCTTCGGTCCCAGCAGCTGTTCGGCCAGCGCGCCGAGCCAGTCGACGACCAGCGCCAACCCCACGGCCAGCACGGCGCCGACAACGAGCACCGCGGGACGGTTCAGCTTGTACCCGGTGTCCACGAGCTCACCGAGCCCGCCGCCGTTGACGAAGAACGCCAACGTGGCCGTCCCCACGGCCAGCACCAGCGACGTCCGTATGCCCGCCAGCACCATCGGCAACGCGAGCGGCATCTCCACTCGCAGCAGCACCGATCGTGGCGACATGCCGATGCCCCGCGCGGCGTCCACCAGGGACGGGTCGACGGACTGGATTCCCACGATCGTGTTCCGCAGCACGGGCAGCAGCGAGTAGAACGCGATGGGCAGCGCCGCCGCCCACAGGCCCTCCCAGCCCGTCCACAGGAAGAACAGCACCAGCACACCCAGGGCGGGCGCTGCCTGCCCGATGTTGGCGATACCCAGGAACACCGGCGCCACGGGTTTCGCCCACCGCCTCGTCAGCATCGCCCCCAGCGGCACGGCCACACCGACGACGATCGCCGTCACCACCACGGTGATCAGCAGGTGCTCCCAGGTTTTCGTCAGCAGCACGCCCGCCTGGATCGACTCCGCCTCGATCTCGTCGGTCTCCCTGGCGAACGCCCACACCAGCACCGCGCCCACGACGACCAGCACCGCGAGGGGCTGCGCCAACAACCGCACCCGGTCGGCCCGCTTCAGCCCCGATTCCGAGGACAGTCCGGTGACGTCGACGTCGCTCATGACGCACCCGCCCCGGAGTCGGCCGCCGCACCGGCATCGCCGTCGACACCACCGTCGGCACGGCCAGCACCATCACGAGCGGCATCACCGCGAGCCACACCGGCACGACCCGCATCGCCGCCGTGCCCGTCTCCGTCAGCGGCGTCGGTTCCGTCACCGGCGGCTCCGTCACCGGCGTCACCAGCGTCACCGGCCGACTCGTGCTCCTCACGCAGCTGCGCCAGCACGCCGGTCACCGTCTCGATGTCGATCATCCCGACGTACTCGCCGCGTGTTCCGGTCACCACGGCGCGGCCGCCCTCGGCCAGGATCGCCTCCAGTGCGTCCTGCAGCGTCGACTGCGTGCTCACCGTGTCGCCGACCGGCCTGCCGATGTTCGCCAGCGACGTCGCCGCCGACAGGTTCCGCACGTGCACCCACCGCTGCGGCCTGCGCCTGCGGTCCACCAGCAGCGCGTACGTATCCCCTGCTCGGGCCAGGCGCGCCCGCAGTTCCGACGGCGATTCGCCTACGTCCGCGGTCAGCGCCAGATCGGGGTAGTCGACGTCGCGCACGCGCAGCAGAGTCAGCTGTTTGAGTGACGCACCCGCACCGACGAATCCGGCGACCATGTCGTTGGCCGGGTTGGCGAGGATCGCCTCCGGGGTGTCGTACTGCTGGATCGTCGACGCTTCACCCAGCACGGCGATCCGGTCGCCGAGTTTGACGGCCTCGTCGAAGTCGTGCGTGACGAACACGATCGTCTTGCCGAGGTCGGCCTGCAGGCGCAGCAGCTCGTCCTGCAGGTTGCCGCGCGTGATCGGGTCGACCGCGCCGAACGGCTCGTCCATCAGCAGCACCGGCGGATCGGCCGCAAGGGCACGTGCCACGCCGACGCGCTGCTGCTGCCCGCCGGACAGCTGCCGCGGGTACCGGTCGCGGAACTGCGAAGCGTCGAGGCCGACGAGGTCCATCAGCTCGTCGACGCGTTCGGCGATGCGCTTCTTGTCCCAACCGAGCAGTCCGGGCACGACGGCGATGTTCTGCGCCACCGTGAAGTGCGGGAACAGTCCCGCCTGCTGGATCGCATAGCCGATCTTGCGCCGCAACCGGACGTCGTCGAGTTCCAGCGCGTCCTCACCGCCGATCGTGATGCGGCCCGACGTCGGCTCGATCAGCCGGTTGATCATCCGCATCGTGGTCGTCTTGCCGCAGCCCGAAGGGCCGACCAGCACGACGATCTGCCCAGCTGGGATCGTCATCGTGACGTCCTTCACCGCCGGTTCGGCCGACCCCGGGTAGCGCTTCGTGACCCCCTCCAGCTGGATCTCGACCCCGGAAACGGCGGAGACGGCGGAGTCGGTCGAATCGGAAGTCACGGCGGTTCCACCTTTGTCAGCCACGGATACCTCTCGAAACGGTGAAGCGGGCGATGAAGAAGTAGACGCCCTCGAGCAGCAGCGCGAGGATGACGACGCCGAGCGTGCCCGCGAGCGCCTGGTTCGTCGCGTTGGCGCTGCCCGCTCTGGTCAGCCCTGAGAACACCTCACCGCCGAGACCGGGTCCCTTGGCGTAGGCGGCGATCACGGCGATGCCCATCAGCATCTGGGTGGCCACCCGCATACCGGCGAGGATCGCGGGCCCTGCGAGCCGCAGCTCGACCCGCGTGAGCACGGCGAGTCTGCCCATGCCGATGCCCTTGGCTGCGTCGGTGACGGCAGGGTCGACACCGGCCAGGCCGACGATCGTGTTGCGCGTGATCGGCAGCAGCGCGTACAGCACGAGCGCCACGACGGCGGGCGTCGGGCCGAGGCCGAACACGGGGATCAGCAGGCCCAGCAGGGCGAACGACGGGATCGTGAGGATCGTGCTGGCCAGCCCGGTGGCCACGGCCGAGCCGACCGGGCTGCGGTACACCGCGACGCCGATCAGCACGCCGAGCACCGCGGCCAGCAGCGTGGACTGCACCACTTCGCTGACGTGCAGCCACGACTGCAGGGCCAGCCGATCCCAGCGATCGGCGATGTAGTCGAACAGGGTCACCGGCGCCGCGCTCTCAGTCCACGGCGCCGCGCTCGGCGCTCTTCGGTGCGTTCTTCATGAATCTCCTCGAGTGACCTGCGCATCTCGTCCTCCTTGAGGATCAGTGGGTCGCTGCGCAGGTCCTTCCACAGCGACACGCACAGCCCGACCATCACGAACACGAACGGCACGGCGATCAGGATGGTCAGATATTGCAACCCATCGAGCCCGGTTTCGCCACCCGCGATGAGCATCACCGCGGCGACCGCGCCCATGATCACGCCCCAGAAGATGACGACGTTGCGTTTGGGTTCGACCGAGCCCCGCTGCGACAACGTGCCCATCACGACGGACGCGGCGTCGGCTCCGGACACGAAGAAGATCGACACCAGGATCATCACGATGATCGCCGCGGGCAGGAACCACGGCAGGTGCTCGAGCATGGTGAACGTGATGACCTCGGACGAGACTTCTCCGCCCTGGTACAGGTCGGCTCCGCCGTTGCCGGGGTTGCCGTCCGTGCCCCGCTGCTGGATGTCCATCGCCGCGCCGCCGAAGATCGCGAACCAGACGAGGCTGACGGCGCTCGGCACCGCGATCACGCCGATGATGAACTGCCGGATCGTCCGGCCGCGCGAGATGCGTGCGATGAACATGCCCACGAAGGGTGTCCAGGAGATCCACCAGGCCCAGTAGAAGATCGTCCAGGTGGACAGCCAGTTCTCCATGGCCTGACCGCCCGTCGCACCGGTGCGGCCCGCCATCTCGGGCAGCTCGCGCACGAAGTCGCCGATGGCGTTCGGAACCAGGTTGAGGATCATCACGGTGGGGCCGACGACCAGGATGAACACGGCCAGCACGGCGGCCAGCACCATGTTGATGTTCGAGAGCCACTGGATGCCTTTCGCGACGCCGGACACCGCCGACGCGATGAAGCACACCGTCAGCACGGCGATGATCCCGACGAGCAGCCCGCTGCCGGGACTGTCGATCCAGCCGACCGCGCCGAGACCGCCCCCGACCTGCAGCGCGCCCAGTCCGAGCGAGGCGGCCGAGCCGAACAGCGTCGCGAAGATCGCCATCACGTCGATGGCCTTGCCCAGCGGCCCGCCGGTGTGGCGGCCGCCGAGCAGGGGCCAGAACACCGAGCTGAGCAGCTGGCTGCGGCCGCGGCGGAACGCGCTGTAGGCGATCGCGAGCCCGACGACCGCGTAGATCGCCCACGGGTGCAGGGTCCAGTGGAACAGGGTCGTCGCCATCGCCGTGTGCAGGGCTTCGTCCGAGTTGGGTTCGAGGCCGGTTCCGGGTGGCGGCGAGGCGAGGAACGTCACGGGTTCGGTGGCGCCGAAGAACATCAGGCCGATGCCCATGCCCGCGCTGAACATCATCGCGACCCACGACGAGGTACGGAACTCCGGCCGTTCCTTGTCCTGGCCGAGCTTGATGCGTCCGTAGCGGCTGATCGCGAGGGCGATGGCGAACACGACGAATCCGCTGGCCGTGAGCACGAACACCCACCCGCCGTAGGGGATCACGGCGTCGAACAGCAGCGTTTCCGACACCGAGAGCAGGTTGCCGGGTTGCAGCACACCCCAGGCGATGATCGCGAGGGCGAGGATCGCCGCGACGGCGAACACGGGCCGGTCGGTCACGGCCTCGCGGTCGGCGGCCGACACGGCCGGTGCGGCCGGGGCGGATGCCACCGGGTCGACACTTCCCGAGCCCGCCGCTTCGGGCGGGTTCGCGTGCGCGGGGACGGTCGCCGCGCCGTCGGGCCCGCCTGCGTGGCCGTTGCCGCCCGCGTGGCCGTTGCCCGCGCCTGCCGCCGGACCCGCAGCCGAATCTGCGGTCGGGTCGCCGGTCATCGCGGGGTCGCGCCCGTCGCGGGCGTCGTTACCGGAATGTGTGGACATATGCACACGCCCGTCCGATCACCACGGACGGGTTCTCCTTTCCTGTTGTCGGGCCGACGACACCTCACCCGATGTCGTTAACCCGTTCAGCGCAGAATCCTAGGGTGTCGCCTGCCGTGACGGGCTGTGCCCGCACGGTGCACACCGTTGCCCATCGATCCCCGAACGGCAACGGTTTCTCGCGTTCCCGTCCCAGGTTTGACCGGCGGTTCCGGCATAGGCGACCAAACAGGGCACGATTCGGGCGGCCGATAGGCTGACGTCGTGCGCACACGAACGCCGTCCGGACGCGTCATGCCGGCCGTCCGCGGCGTTCTACTGGCGGCAACCTCGGCGGCACTGTCCGTGACCGCTCACGGTGCCGCCGGCGGCGGGCTCCCCCATCCGGCGACGACGATCGTCGTGTCGTCACTCATCGGATGGGTCGCCACGGCGACCGCACACCGCGCCCGCGGCGTCCGCGGCATCCTGCTGTTCCTCGGAACGGGGCAGCTCGCCGTGCACATCCTGCTCACGACGCTGTCCGGACACGGCGGCGAAGCACCAGCCATGATCGCCGGGCACGCGCTGGCCACCGTGGCGACCGCGTGCGTGCTCGCCCGCGCCGAGGCCGTGCTCACCGGTGTGACACGCGCCCTCCGCGCGGTCCTCCCGGTGACCGTGTGGCGGTGGCGTCCGTACCGCAGGCCGCAGCACGGCACCGCCGGTAGGCCCCTTCCGCTTCCCGAAGCGGCGACGACCCTCGTGGACGTGCTGCTGCGCCGCGTGCACGGCCGCCGCGGTCCGCCCGTCCTCTCCTGATCGAAGAGTTCGTCACCCTGTGCTCCGCGAGGCGCGCGGGCACTTCACCGCGCCGCGTCGTGCCCCTGCACATCCCGTTCGCGGGCACCGCGGCACCCGAAACCCCATCAGGAGAGATCAGCATGTCGACATCGCGTCCCACCGGCCACGGCCGCCCGTCCGGTTCCCGGCTGCGTGCCCGCGGCGCCACGCTCACCACCGCGCTCGGCGCCGCGCTCGCCGCCGGTGCCGTCCTCGGCACTCCCGCCGCGTCCGCGCACGTCACCGCCAACGTCTATGGCGACGCCCCCGAGAAGGGCGGTTACGGCGCGATCACGCTGCGTGTGCCGAACGAGGAGGAGCAGGCGGGCACCACGAAGCTCGAGATGACCGTCCCCGCCGAGTACAAGATCACCAGTGCACGGACCCAGCCCGTCCCCGGGTGGACCTCCGAGGTCACCACGAACGGTTCGGACGTCGTCACCAAGGTGACGTGGACGGCGGACGGCGAAGGGATCCCGGCCGGGCTGGATTCGTACCAGGAGTTCGGCGTGCAGCTCGGCGCACTGCCCGACAACATCGACGAGCTCATGCTGCCGACCAAGCAGACCTACTCCGACGGCACCGTCTCCGACTGGAACGAGCCGCAGGAAGGCGATGCCGAACCGGAGAGTCCGGCACCGGTGGTCCCGCTCGCCGAGTCGTCGGGCGGCCACGGCGCGCACTCCGCCGCCGGCGAGGGCGAGAATGCCTCGGGTGAGACCGGGTCGGACGACCACGCACACGCCTCCGAGGGCGGCACCGACGACACGGCGCGGTGGCTCGGCGGCGCGGGCCTGCTGGTCGGCGCGCTCGGTGTCGGCGTCGGCGCGGGTGCCACGCTGCGCGCCCGCAAGAACGGAAAGGTGGACTCGTGACCCTGCGCATCACCGCGGTCGGGCGTCTCCGCGCGGCCGCACTGTCACTCGTCACGCTCGTGGCACTGCTGGTCACAGCGGCACCCGCGGCTGCGCACAACCAGCTGATCGAATCGGACCCCGCCGACGGCGCTTCGCTCGACGAGGCGCCGCAGCAGGTCACGTTGACGTTCGACCAGCCGGTACAGCGCGGCGCGGGTGAGGGCGTCAACCAGGTCGCCGTCACCGGACCCGACGGCGGCAGCTGGGCGAAGGGCGATGTGCAGATCGACGGCACGACCGTGACCGCTCCGCTGCACCCGCTCGGGCCTGCCGGTGAGTACGTCGTCGGGTTCCGCGTCCTGTCGGCCGACGGCCACCCGGTCAGCGAGGAGCTCCGGTTCACGCTCACCAGCCACGGGCCGGGCGATGACACGCCACCGGGTGGGCAGACCACCGCACCGTCGCAGGCGGGCGCCGACGACGCGCGCTCCAGCGGCGAGGGCGAATCCGGCGGCATCCCCGTGTGGGTGTGGATCGTCGCGGCGGTCGTGTTGCTCGGCGCGGGCGTGACGGTCGCGTTGCGCACCGGGTCGGACCGGTCGTGAGCCGCGCCGAGACCACCTCGCGGCCGCGCCTGAAAACGCTGACCGGACTGCTCGCCGCCGCGGTGGCGGGCGCCCTGGTCGGTTTCGCAGGCGCGGCCGCCGGCCCCGTACGCGGCATCGCGGCGGCCGGCGAGGTGGTCTCGGCCGGCATTCCGGTGGCACGGGCGGTGATGAACGTGGCCGCGGTCGTCACCGTCGGCCTGGCGCTGTTACCCGTGCTGCTCGGCGGTGCACGGGAGAAACTGACGCGTCCCGTGCTGACGTCGGCTCAGCCCGCTGCGGTGGCGTCGGCGCTGCTGTGGGCGGTCGCGGCCGGTGCGGCGCTCGTGCTGCAAGCGGTGGAGTACCGGCCCGCGGCACCGGACGTCGGCGGATACGTCGGCGACGTCGCGGCAGGCAAGGCGTTGGTGCTGGTCGCGGTGCTGGCGCTCGGCCTCGCCGCGCTGAACGTCGTGGCGCTGCGCCGGCCGGACACGGTGCCCGCCGAGGTGCGTGTCGGCCTCGGCCTGTTCGCGTTGCTGCCGCTTCCCGTCACCGGGCACGCGACGGGGTGGTCGCTGCACGACTACGCGTCGATCTCCATCGAACTGCACGTCCTCGCCGCCGTCACCTGGACGGGCGGGCTCGCCGCGATCGCCGCCGTCGTCGGCGCCAACCGGACGCTGCTGGCCACGGCGCTGCCCCGGTTCTCGACGCTCGCGACCGTATGCCTCGCCTGCGTCGCAGTGACGGGGGTGTTCAACGCGGTCGTCGAGCTCGGCGGCAACCTGGAGCTGTCGCTGCCCACGGCGCTGTTCGGCACGGCCTACGGCGTGCTCGTGCTGGTCAAGGTCGCGTGCCTGACGGGAGCGGCCGCGCTCGGGGTGTATCTGCGGACTCGGCTGCTGCCCCGCGTGCTGCGCCACCGGCGGACCGCGCTCGCCACGTGGGCGGCGGTCGAACTGACGATTCTCGGCCTGGCGTTCGGCTTCGCCGTCGCGCTCAGCCGCGCTCCCGTCAGCTGAGCGGTTTCTCCACCCGCGGCGTTCGGTCGGCGATCGGCCCCACCGAAATGTCGACGACAAACACCGCCATTCGGCCCAAACGCCGAACGGTTGGTTTCTGTCGTTGAACGACGGGGGTCATCACCCTTCGCGGTAACGCGCCCACCGGTGTTGCAGGTCCCCGGCCTTCAGATCCGCGAGTCGACGGTGCGCCTCGCGCCGCACGGCGGGGTCGCGGTCGGCCGTGGGCAGCACGCTCGTCGCCAGTTTGAGTTCTCGCATGCCGCGCAGCACCTCGAACCCTTCCCATGCGGTGACGTCGAAGCCGTAGCGCTCAGCGAGCGCGGCCCGCCGCGACGGCGGGTCACCGAATCGCTCGCATCCCACGGCCACCGGCACCAGGTCCCACTCCGGAGGCCCCACGCACGCCGAGTCGAAGTCGCACAGCACGGGCCCGTCGGGACCGACGATGACGTTGCCGACGTGTGCATCCCCGTGGATCAACGTCCTGGCCAGGGGAAACTCGAGCGACGCCGCCTTCGTTTCGAGTTCGTCGCACCGGTCGAGCAGGAACCCGCGATCGACGGCGGCCAGTTCGGCCGACCCCGCCTCCACGCGCGCCCGCACGTCGGCCAGCGGCTCCCACGCATCCGCACCGCCGCCGTCCGGCGCTCCGGCCGCGTGCAGGGTGCGCAGCAGATCGGCCAGCTCATCCGTGGTCGCACGCCTGCCGGTGTCCGGAACCCGCTCCCACACGGTTGCCAGGTGTTCGCCCACCCGCACCGGCTGATCGACGCCGGCCGCGAGGCGAACCGCGGGCACGCCGCGTTGCCGCAGGTGACGGGCGATGCGGACGACCTTGGAAGCCCGATACCGCAGGGCAGGCGTGCCGACGATGCGCACGACGAACGGGCGGTCGGCCAGCGCGTACACCGCGTTGTTGGTGAACCGCAGCAGCGTGGCGCCGCGGGGATCGGCTCCCAGCCGTGCGCACACGGCCTGCAGGACGTTGTCGAGCGGGCCGCCGACTAGGTGAAGAATGTGTTCATCCGTTCGACGAAGTCCCTGGCATCCGGGTTGTTGGACCGGCGAGCGGCCTCCTTCTTCAGCGGCTGCATCCGCTGCTCGACGCGGGCGGACTTGAGCCCCTCCGCCGAGTCGAGCGCCTTGCCGCCGGTGCGCACGCCCACGTCGATGTCGCCGTCGATCATGTGGTTCGTGGCGAGCATGCCCAGGTTGAACACCTTGCTGCGGGCCATCTCGTCGTTGTAGGCGTCGATGGCCCTGCTCAGGGCGGGAATCGCGTACTTGGTGTGCATCGGGTCGGCCGACTGCGCCAGCTCCGTGTGCACGGTGCCGACCATCGCGTGCACATCGGTCTCGGTGAAGAACTTGACCCACGACTCGGCGTTGACCAGGTCGGCACGCGCGAACTCGTCCCGCGTACTGCCCAGCAGTTTCACAGCCTGGTCCGAGTTGCCCATCATCGCGTACGCCCACGCCTCGTTGGCGCACAACACCGCGACCGCCAGCTCCGAGCCCGACTCCTGCGCCGCGATCTGCCCCAGCTGGAACAGCTTCAGCGCGTCGTTCGGCGCTTCCTGGTGCAGGTACACGCGGCCCATGCGGTACAGGATGTTCGCGACCAGCGGGTGGTTGTCGCCCTGTTTCGCCAGGTTGAGGGCATTCGCGAAATGACCACGGGCCGAGTCGATCAGCCCGGTGTCGAACGACGTCCAGCCGGCGAGACTGTGCAGGTCGGCCAGTGCGACGAACAGCCGCGATCTGACCCCGTCGGTGGTGCTGGCCTGCATCATCTGCTGTCCCCACGACAGCTGTGCCACAACGGCGTCGCGGCAGAAACCGCCGCCGTACTGGTAGTCGAGCGCACGCAAAGCCCTGGTGGCGGCTTCGACCTGCCGGACATCGGTGACCCCGATGCGTCCCGGCGCGGGTGTCCTTGCGGGGCTCGCCGCCCAGGCCTCCGCCGACGATCCGAAGACCGCGGCGCCCATCGTGACCTGGGCCGCGTGCGCGAGGAACTTCCGCCGTTTCACGGACTCGTCCTCCTCAGCCTGCTGCTCGCCGGAGGCTCCGGCGACCTGAATCTCGGTGGCCTCGTCGTATGCGAGACCCATGTATCCACGGGGAATACCCAGGCCGGCGGCAATCCTGGCAAGCACGTCGTAGGCCATGACCTGACGGCCTTTCAGGATCTCCGAGACCTCGGACTGTGACTGGCCGGTCATCGCAGCGATCTGGCGTTGCGACACACCGTGTTTGCGCAGTTGGCGGTAGACCTCACTGACGTTTCGCACGGAGAGCGCATCGCGCATCTCGTCGCCTTCCCAGACCTCCGGGTCCAGGCGGCTGGGCGCGAGCTCGGACGAGTCCTCGTTCGCGCCTCGCGAGATGCGGGCGATCGCCGTGTTGTCGGTGGTGTCCATGCGCCCCTCCACAGTCCTTCCGGGCGTCGTCAGCAGCGTAGGCACTTCACATTGAACCGCGCGAAACCCGATTTGTGACCCCTGATCGGCTCTGCCGAACTTCGTCGACCGCTTAACGGCCAGCCGTAGCCGGTCGCCGCTATCCGGCCCACCGAGGCTTCTATCGGCGTTTCATTCATCGCAATCTAGTTCTCGGGATCGACGTGACCACCCGAACACGGTCCGCGATCACCCGGGAGATCCATCGGAATCCAGCTCCATCCGGACTCCAGCTCCACCGGACTCCCGCGCCCTGCACCCAGTAGGGATTGCACAAAAAGGCACCACGAGTAAGGCACTGCAAGTCAAGGCACTGCGGAACGACCCACCGCGGCCCAGCCGCAGAGGGAACACGGCAGTGCAATGCATGGCCGTGCAGTGCATGGCAGTGCAGTGCAGTGCACGGAAGAACACAGCACGGCAGAGCCCACAACCGAACACCGGCCGGATTCGGCGACGCACAGCAGGCGTCCGGACCGGCCGTACCGGCCCTCCGCACCCGGGGCCCGTACGGATGGTCCGGGCAGGCGGGTGCGGAGTGGTCGGCGAAGCCCGTGAGCGGGCGGACCGACCGGCTGCGACAGCAGCGCGGAAACGGCAAGCGCGAGCACGGCAACGGCAACGGCAACGGCAACGGCAACGGCAGCAACAGGAACGCCCGACCGGAACCGCAGCCCAGGACAGCAGGAAGGCGCATCCGCCGACCGGCGGATCGACCACCGACGAGCACGGAACGGAGACGACGTGGAGATCGCATCCTCTGCCACCTCGTGTGGCACGTCGTCACTGCCCGATGCGTCGGTGAGCGGTGCGCCGGACGCCGCGCTGTCCGACAGCGGCTCGTCCGGTGCCGCGTCATCCGGTGCCGCGTCGTCCAGTGCCGCGCTGTCGACCTCCGCGCTCCCGCCTGCCGCCGATCCGGCCACTACCGCCGGCTCCCCGGCCGGGGCCTCGGTCCCGGCCGCCCGGCAACACTTCTCCCCGGTCCCCACAGCCGACTACCGCGCCCCGGCGGCCCACCGTGAAGAGAACGGTCAGGTCGTCTGGCGCGTGCAGTGCGGCGATCTCATTGGCCGCGAACGCTGCATGACGGTGTACGTGGACGACGACGAAATAGTGCTGGTCGGCCCGCCCGGTGAAGCGGCGCGGCTGACCCGCACCCAGCTCGGCCGGCTCACGGCCGCGCTCGGCGAAGCCGCCGGACTGGCGGAAAGGTGACGGTGACTTTCTGTGGACAAGATCCTCGGTCAGGTGCTCCGCAACGCGGTATGGGAACGCCTCGACATGTTGTCCGACCTAGCGGACCGGGGCGACGAACCGTCGCTGGTGTCGGTCGCGCGTTCGGAGCTGCCCCGGCTGACCGACGGCTGGCGCGTGATGCTCCGTTCCCATGAGCCGGACGACGGCGGCCACTGCCCGACCTGTTCCACACGCTGGCGCCGGGTGAAGGCCCCGTGCACCGTGTGGCAGGTGGCGCACGAACACCTCGTGGCGGGCGGCCTGGCGCCCGAACAGCCGACCAAGCGGAAGCTGCGCCGCAAGGGCGCGCCAGCCCACGTTTCGGCGCACTCGCCCTCCGCGACATCCCCGCGGCGCTCCGACGAGCCCGCCGCGGTCCCCGAGCAAACGGGTCGGCACGCGTTGGTCACACCGACGCCGGCCCGGCATGCCGTCGCCGGACCCCCGACCCGGTAGCGGCATGCGAACAGGCGACGGGCTGCGGCCCGTCCCGGCCGGCGGCCGGTTCGTTCGTACCCCCGAGCGAGACGGGTCGGCCGCCGGCTTCCAACACGACAGTCAACCTGATTAATCGGAAAATCAGCCTTTCGTTTGCTGGCGGAGGCGGTAATCCATGGTTAGGTTGGAGGCCGTGACAGCGCGTTAATAACTCCACATGGAAACCCCGCGGTCTCAGTGTCCGGTTAATCCGGATGGCTGAATCCCCCGGCCGCGGTAGTAGCCCGCAGTAGATCCCCGCCTACGCAAGGGCCCCGATCCCCGCGGGCCGGTGCCGAAGATTCCCCTCCCCCGACCGGCACCGGCCCGCGGTCCCAACAGACCGCTCACGCCGTTCCGGCGACGACACCTCGCCGCCGGAACCGGCTTCCCACCACGGTCGACGCGTCACAGCTGCAGACGTGGGCCCCGCGGTCGGCCTGTCACCGCGGTCCACTCATCACGGCACTGACACGGCCCATCTCGGCGCCGTCACACAGCGATCACTCGACCGTGGACGGCATTACCTGCGCGTTAGAGTTCCCCACGCAGAGTGAGGGAGCGTCACGTGACTGAGAGCCGTACCGACTTGCCGCCGCTACGTCGCAAGCCCGTCCAGGAACGGAGCGCCAAACGGGTCGAGCGCATGCTCGACGCCGCGGCCGAACTGCTGGCCGAGGAGGGCTACGACGCGCTCACGACGACGCTCGTCGCCAAGCGCTCGGGCGTGGCGGTCGGATCGCTGTACCAGTTCTTCCCCGACAAACGCGCGATCGTGCAGGCACTAACGCACCGGAACCTCGAACGGTTCCTCGACGCCGTCGGTGAACGGTTCCGCGGCGTCGACCACCAGAGCTGGTGGGAGATCGTCGACTCGCTGCTCGACATCTATCTCCAGATGCACCGCGAAGTGCCGGGTTTTTCCCGGGTGCACTTCGGTGACGCCGTCGACGTCCAGCTCCTGGACTCGGAACGCACCAACAACGGCGTCATCACCGACGCGCTCGCCGACCTCGTCGCCAACCACGTCGACCTCCCACGCGACGAGGTCGGCCTGCCGATATCCATCGCGGTCGAGGCTGCCGACTCGCTGTTGAAGTTCGCATTCCGCACCGATCCGGAGGGCGACCCGCAGGTCGTCGCCGAAACCAAAGCCCTCATCAAGACGTACCTGGCGAGCCGGTTCGGCGACTGACCCGTTGCGCAGGTGCACCCCGGCGGTGTCGCCAAGGGCACCTTGGGGACGCTCAACGCCCCAAAGGTGCCCTTGGGGGCCGCGATGTTGCTGACGCGCGACGTTCGTCAGCCGAAGAACGTTCCCTCGCCGCGGTAGGTGGGCACGGTGCGCTCGATTCTCGCCCCCCGGACCAGGTGGTACTCCGGGAAACGTTCGGCGAGCTCGCCCGCTTTGGCATGCCGGAACCACACCCGGTCGCCCAGTCCCAGCCGCCGCGCGGCCGCGCCTTTCACGGGTGTCTGCACCTCGCCGGCCCCTTCGACACCGAGCAGGGTCAGCCCGGCGGGCGCCACGGGCGTCGGCAGCCGCGACGGTTTCGCCGGCCCGGACGCGATGTAGCCGCCCGCGAACACGGTCGCGAGGTCCCGTGACGGCCTGCGCACCACGGGCAGGGCGAACACCGCGGCAGGCTCGGGGGTGAACCGCGTGTAGGAGTCGAACAGTCCCGGTCCGAGCAGACCGGACCCTGCGGCGACCTCCGTGACGGACGGGTCGTCGACTGTGGATTCGATACTTCCGGTGCCGCCGCCGTTGACGAACTCCAGGTCCGCGACGCGGCGCACCGCGTCGACCACCTCCCCGCGGCGTTGCGCGAGTTCGGCGGCCGAGCGCCGCTGCATCCACCGCACGAGGCGCGCCGAGGGGCCGCGACCACCATCGGGCACGCCCGCGATCTGTCCCTCGTAGGCCATCACGCCGACGAGGCGAAACCCGGGGCGGTCGGCGATCCGCGACGCCAGTGTGTGCGCCGACCGCGGCCGGAACACCGGCGACCGGCGGGTGCCGATGTGCAGCCGTGGCGCGGGCCGCCACGAGGCGTCGAGCTCGAGCGCGACGCGGATCTCGGGGTGGGCACCGCCGAGCGCGGCGTCGACCGCGTCGAGGTGCTCGGTCGAGTCGACCATGATCGTGACGGCCGTTCGCGCGGCGTCGTCGGAAGCCAGGGCGCGCAACGCTGCGTGATCAACGGTCGGGTAGGCGACGACGAGGTCGTCGCTGACGCCGTACCGATGCAGCCACAGCGCCTCGGGCAGCGAGTAACACAGCAGGCCGGCGTAACCGGGCATGGCGAGTGCGTGGTCGAGCAGGAATCTGCAGCGCACGGACTTGCTGGCGATGCGGATCGGCACGCCGCAGGCGCGGCGCGTGAGGTCCCGCGCGTTGGCATCGAACGCATCAAGATCAACGACCGCCAATGGTGGGTCGAGATCCTGGGTCGCGGCGTCGTACGCTGCGGCGTTCACGGTGGTCACGGCGACTACCGTACGTCAGAGAACCTTGAAACGCGAAACCTATTCACATATTCTTTCGATCTCATGCAGGCAGGTGATCACGTGACGACGTGGACGAACTGGGCCGGCACCGCCACGTCGAGTCCGCAACGGCTACACCGTCCGCGGAATCTCGACGAGATCACCGCAGCCGTCCGGCAGACCGCCGACGCGGGCATGCGGATGCGCCCGCTCGGCAGTGGTCATTCGTTCACGGGCGTCGCGGCCACCGATTCCGTCGCGCTCGACCTCACCGAATGGGCGGGCGTGCTCGACGCCGACCGCGACACCGGACTGGTCACCGTGCGGTCCGGCACCACGCTGCGCCGCCTCAACACCGAGCTCGCACGCGTGGGCCTGGCGATGAGCAACCTCGGCGACATCGACGCGCAAACGATTGCGGGCGCCGTTTCGACCGGCACCCACGGAACCGGCGCCCGCTTCGGCGGCCTGGCGACGCAGATCCGCGCCCTGGAACTCGTGCTGGCCGACGGCTCGGTCGTCACCTGCTCCGAGACCGAACGCCCCGAGCTGTTCGCCGCGGCCCGCGTCGGCCTCGGCGCCCTCGGCGTGATCACCACCGTCACGTTGCAGTGCGAACCGGCCTTCGTGCTCGACGCCCACGAAGGACCGGAACCGCTCGACGCCGTTCTCGAGGCGTTCGACGATCACGCCGACACCAACGACCACTTCGAGTTCTACTGGTTCCCCTACGGCCGCAACGCGCTGGTCAAACGCAACAACCGCGTGCCGGGACCAGCCGAACCGCTGTCGAAACTGCGGGAGTTCGTCGACTACACGCTCACCGAGAACGCGGCGTTCGGAACGCTGTGCCGCCTCGGCAGGGCGGTGCCCGCGCTGGTGCCGACGTTGGGCAGGCTGTCGTCGTCGGTGCTGTCGACGCGCTCCTACCGCGACGTCTCGCACCGGGTGTTCGCGACGCAGCGATCGGTGCGGTTCGTCGAGTCCGAGTGGGCGGTGCCGCGCGAGGCGGTGGGCGACGTACTGCGGGAACTGCGGGCGCTCGTGCCGAGGCTGGAGACCCCGGTGGCGTTTCCGGCCGAGGTGCGGGTCGCCGCGGCCGACGACGTGTGGCTGTCGACCGCCTACGGCCGCGACACCGCCTACGTGGCGATCCACCAGTACGTCGGCATGCCGTACCGCGAGTATTTCCTGGCGTTCGCCGCGATCGCGGGCGCCGTCGGCGGACGACCGCACTGGGGCAAGCTGCACGACCTCGACGCGACGACGCTGCGCGAGCGCTACCCGCGGTTCGACGACTTCCTGCGCGTGACCGCTGACCTCGACCCGCAAGGCGTGTTCCGCAACGGCTACCTCGACCGGGTCCTCGGGCCGGTCACAACCGGCTGACGGCCTCCGCGATCGGCGTGTTTCCCGCCGCCAATTCGAGCGTGCGGCCGAACGCAAGGTCGTCGCTGAGCAGGGCGGCGAGCACCGCCGCGACGTCGTCCCGTGGAACGTCACCGCGGGGCGTGCTGTCTGCGAGCTGGACCAGGCCGGTCGCAGCGTCGTCGGTGAGCCTGCCAGGGCGCAGGATGGTCCAGTTCAGCTCACGGCGACGCAGGTCCGCTTCGGCGGCGGCCTTGGCCCGCAGGTAAACGGCGAAGACCTCGCCCAGGACGTCCTCGTCGAACGGGCCATCGGTACCCATGGCGCTGACCTGCACGAACCGCCGGACACCCGCGCGCTCTGCCGCGTCCGCGAACAGCACGGCCGCGCCCCGGTCGACGGTTTCCTTGCGCGGTGCGCCGCTGCCGGGACCTGCACCCGCGGCGAACACCGCCGCGTCGGCGCCGTCGAGCACGGCTGCCACCTCGTCGACCGTGGCGGTTTCCAGGTCCAGCACGGCGGGTTCGGCGCTCACGTCCCGCAGGTCGTCGGCATGCTCCGCGTTGCGGATGACGCCGACGGCCTCGTCACCACTGGCGGCGAGGCGACGCTCGAGATGAAGGGCGATCTTTCCGTGTCCACCGGCGATGACTACGCGCATGCCCCGATCGTAGGCAGCGGCGCGGAGCGCCACAGTGCGGGCGCTCCGGCGGTGGACGGTTTGCCAGCCGACGGGTGGGCCTACGCGCGCTGGGTCGTCTCCTCCGACGATGCGGCGCCGGCGTCCTCCAGCGCGATCAGCTGCTCGTAGACGACCTCGTTCACCCAACGCCACACGGCGTCGCGGCCGAGCAGGACACGGTCGCTGTGGCTTTCGACGTCGAGCGTCACGTGAGCCTCGTCGTCGGCCGACACGACGGCCACGCCGTACGTGCGCGCCCGCGGCAGGCAGTTGTCGACGTAGTCGTGGGTGAGGGTCATCGACTGGGGCAGCACCATCGCCGCTTCGCCGTAGCGGGAGAACGGCACGGTCGCGGCGAGTCCGGTGCGCCAGTGCCGCGCCACCGCGAGCACGCCCACGATGTCGGCCGCGGGCGGCGGAGCGGTGTCGGCCAGCTCCGGCCACGTCCACGTCGACACCTGCGCGCGGTCGGTGACGGGCTCGTGGCCGAGGGCGATCCGCTCGGCGTGCGCCTCCGGGCGCAGCTTCGCCACGACGTAGACGCGCCTGCCGAACATCGTCAGCGGCGGCAGCACCGCGCCGTGCCAGCCGAGGCTCGCCGCGGCGTCGGCGGCCAGCGCGTCGACATTCTCCGGCAGTTCGACGGGCGGGACCACCCGACTCGGCACCGAACGCGTTCCGTTCGCGCCGTTCGTGATCGCGGTCTGTCCGGGTGTCGCCGCCACGGATCTGCCTCCCGTACTCGTTCGAAGCCCGCTCGGGTGAGCGGCTCCTCGTTGGATGGCTCTCTACTCCGAACACCGCCCGCCGGGTTGCCCCGCGAGCCCGTGGTGTTCACCAGCCCCTGCGCCGGTGCAGCTCCTCGGTCGCCGTTCCGTCCCGTCGGCCGTGCCTGGCGGGTCGGGTCCGCGCCGCGAAGCGCTGCCAAATCAGATTGCAACCGAAACACCACCGACGTCTGCGCCCTGGCGGGGTAGCTGCGATCGACGGCGCTCAGCGGTCGGTGATCGGTCGGTGGGCGGTGAAAGAAGTTCGGCCCGGCGGTGCTGCCGTATGGGTGACGTACGGCTGAACGGGGGACCTACCGGGCATTCCACGCTGTGCGGTGACGTTCACCGCAGCCATCGACTGCGACGGGCGGTTATCGTCTCCGTTGGCCGGGAGCCGAGCGGTCCACACCACCGAAACGGGGTGGTCCGCACCCGTGCTGAACTGGACGGACTCCAGATCAGCACATTCGGCCTCCGGATTCAATAGGAAGGACAAAGGCGGCAACGAACGTGCGAGAGCCCGACGAGCGCACAGACCCGCCACCAGCCATCATCCCGACAGCCCTTCCGGCGACACTCCCACCATCCCGACAGCGACAAGGAGGTCCGCGCGTGGCACCGCGCCGTTCCGTTCTCTACATGCCCGGCGCGAACGAGCGGGCGCTCGAGAAGGCGAAGACCCTGCCCGCGGACGCACTGATCCTCGACCTGGAGGATGCCGTCTCGCCCGACGCGAAGGACTCCGCACGGGAACGCGTGTGCGCGGCGGCCGCATCCGGCGAGTACGGGGGCCGTGAGGTGGCGATCCGCATCAACGGCATCGACACCGAGTGGCACGACGCGGACCTGCGCGCCGCCGCCCAGGCGGGTCCGGCCGCCGTCGTCGTGCCGAAGGTGAACTCGGCGCGCGACGTGATGACGATCGAACGGGCGCTGGAGCTCAACGGGGCAGCCGAGCACACGACGATCTGGGCGATGCTCGAAACGCCCGTCGCGATGCTGCACGCCGAGGAGATCGCCGGCGCGAGCGACCGGCTGTCGGTCCTGGTCATGGGCACCAACGATCTGGCGAAGGAACTGCACGCCGAACCCGCGGCCGGCCGCGCACCGCTCGTCGCCGGCCTGTCGCTGTCGCTGCTGGCGGCACGTGCCGCGGGCAAGCAGATCCTCGACGGCGTCTACAACGACGTACAGGACCTCGCCGGCTTCGAGGCCGAAGCCACCCAGGCGCGACAGTTCGGCTTCGACGGCAAGACCCTGGTCCACCCGGGGCAGATCGAACCGTGCAACCGCGTGTTCGCCCCGTCCGACGAGGCGATCGCCCACGCCCGCAAGGTGATCGACGCCTTCGAGTCCGCCCGCGCGAACGGCGAGGCCGTCGTGACGGTCGACGGTCGGATGGTGGAGAACCTGCATGTCGCCGAGGCGCAGCGCGTCCTCGACCTGGCGGAGGCCATCGCGGCGAAGTAGCCGTGTTGCGGATTCCGGGGCCGTGTTGCGGATTCCAGGGGCCGTGTTGCACCCCGCCCGCCGTACACCACCGCTAGGAGCGGCGGGGCAACCGTCCCCTGCCGACTCCGTACCGGCGTCGCACTGCGGGTAAGCATTGCGCTGCGCGTAAGCATCGCGCTGCGCGGCCGAAATTCCGTTGCCCCGCCCTCCCACCCGGCCTAGGTTGACGCGTCGTGATCACACGGGGAGCGGGCGGCGGGGGCCGGCAGCGAATTCGGCTCGGGGGCGAATTCGCGCGCCTGTGGACGGCGTCGGCGCTGACGAACGTCGCCGACGGCGTCACCCTCGCCGCCGGCCCGCTGCTCGTGTCGTCCCTCACCGACGACCCGGTGCTGATCGGCAGCGCGGTGTTCGTAACGCAGCTGCCGTGGTTGCTGTTCTCGCTGATCAGCGGTGCCTACGTGGACCGGCTGGACCGGCGCAGACTGCTCGTCGTCGTCAATCTGGTGCGCGGCGCGGTGGTGACCGGACTGGCAGCGACGATCGCCACGGGAACCGTATCGGTGCCGATCATCTACGCGGCGTTCTTCCTGATCGGCACCTCGGAGACGCTCGCGGACAACGCGTCGAACGCCATGCTGCCGACCCTCGTGAGCGTGGCGGCGCTGCCGAAGGCCAACGCCCGGCTCGTCGCCGTCCAGATGGGGGTCAACCAGTTCGTCGGACCGCCGCTGGGCGCATCACTGTTCGCGCTGGCCGCAACGATCCCGTTCGGACTCAACGCCGCTGCGTTCACGCTGGCCGCCGTCGTGCTGGGCACGTTGCCGCGGCGCGCGGGCACCCCCGCACCGGTTCAGCGGCGTCCGCTGTGGACGGAGATTCGCGAGGGTGCGCAGTGGATGTGGCGGAACCGGGTGCTGCGGATGATCAGCGTGACACTGTGCGGCATGAACCTCACGCTGTTCTCGACGCTGGCGATCTTCGTGGTGTACGCCCAGCAGCGACTGGGGCTCGGCGAGATCGGTTACGGCGTGCTGCTGGCGACGATGGCGGTCGGCGGCATCATCGGCGCCGGCCTGGTGAGCAGGCTGCGTGCGCGGCTGGCCGATTCGGTGCTGCTGCGCGCCGGGCTGGTGCTGGAGACGCTCACGCACGTCGTGCTGGCGCTGGTGACCGAACCGTGGGTGGCCGCCATGACGCTGGTGATCTTCGGCATGCACAACGGCGTGTGGGACGTCGTTTCGGTGTCCTGGCGGCAGCGGATCGTGCCCGATGCGCTGCGCGGACGTGCCAACAGCGTGCACATGCTCTTCGGCGTCGGCGGCGCCGCGCTCGGTAGTCTCGCCGGTGGTCCGATCGTGAAGGCGTTCGGTGTCACGGCGCCCTTCTGGACGGCCGCAGCGCTGATGGCAGTGCTGACGGTCGTCGCCTGGCGCGCGTTCGGCCGGCACCTCGTCGACGACGTCGCACCCGCACCCGCGGAGCAGCGCGCTTAGCCGGATGCCGCACGCGGGCACAGCAACCCCGAACGCAGAACACGGGCGTCCGAGCGCGGAACGCGCGTCTGGGTGCAGGACACGGGCGTCCGAGCGCGGAACGCGCGTCTGGGTGCACGACACGCGCGTCTGGGTGCAGGACACGCGGGGAATCCGCGCGGAGGTACAGACGTTGCACCGGACGTGCCGCTACCACCGTTGTCCGTGCTCGACCGCGCCTCCGTCCGCCACGGCCAGGATCCGGCCGCGGCGCTCCGTGACACGGTGCGATTCGCCGTTGACGTGGAACAGCTCGGGTACCGGCGGTTCTGGGTCGCCGAGCATCACGGCGTGCCCGGCATCGCGGGTGCGGCTCCGACGGTGCTGGCTGCCGCTGTCGGCGCCGCGACGTCGACGATCCGCGTCGGGACGGGTGGGGTGATGCTGCCGAACCATCGGCCACTGGTCGTGGCGGAACAGTTCGGCACGCTCGAGTCGCTGCATCCCGGGAGGGTCGACATGGGACTCGGCCGTTCCGTCGGGTTCACCGGTGCTGTACGGACCGCGCTGGGTGCCGACAAGACCGATGCCGGCCGTTTCGGCGACGACGTCCGCGACCTGCTCGGCTACTTCGACGGTGACCATCGGGTGCGCGGCCTTCCCGCGGAGGGGCTGCGGCCGCCGCCGTTGTTCGTACTGGCCACGGGGTCCGGAGCCGGACTCGCGGCGGAACTGGGTGCGGCGCTGGTCATCGCACCGCTCGGGGACGTCGACCGGCTCGCCGACCACATCAGGCACTATCGCGAGACGTTCCGGCCGTCGGCGCAGTGGCCGGCGCCGCACGTCATCGTGTCCACCGCGGCCGCCGTCGCCGACAGCCGCGAACAGGCGCGCGAACTGCTCCTTCCGGAGGCGTGGGCGATGGTCCGCTCGCGCATCGACGGCGTCTTCCCACCGCTGCTGCCGCCCGGCCGGGTGCCCACGCCCGGCGAACGTGAACGGCGCTACCTCGACGACGCCCTGCGTGGGCAGATCCACGGCACCGAATCCGACGTCGCCAGGGGACTCACCGAGCTCGTCGACCACACCGGCGCGGACGAACTGCTCATCACGATGAGCACGCACGACCGCGCCGACATGCTCGACTCGTACTCACGCCTGGCGGACCTGACCTGAAGCGGTCGTCACACGATGTTGGCGCCCGCATCGACCGGCAGTGTCGCGCCGGTGATGTAACGAGCCTCGTCGCTGGACAGGAACAGCACCGCGTTGCTGATGTCCTTCGATTCGACCCACGGCACGTCGAGCGCGTTCAACGACGTGAATCCGGGAATCGCCTTCTCCTGCGACGGCTCCGGATCCCCGGGAGCGAACATCGAGTAGACGCCGGGGTTCTGAATCATGGTCGTGTCCACATTGGTCGGGTGGACGGTGTTGACGCGGATGGCGTGCGGCGCGAGCTCGTTCGCCATCGTGCGCATCAGGCCCACGATGCCGTGCTTGGCCGACACGTAGTGGCCGACGTGCTGGATGCCCTTGAACCCGCCGATCGAACTCGTGAACACGAGCGACCCGCCGCGGCCCGCTTCGATCATCGACGGCACCGCGACCTTCGCGGTGTGCCACACACCGGTCAGGTTGACGTCGATCATTTCCTGCCATTGCTGCGCGCTGAGCTCCCACGACTTCGTGAACGCCGTCGCGATTCCCGCGTTCGCCACGACCGTGTCGACCCGGCCCAGCTCCGCGAGCCCGTGGTCGAACGCCTTCTGCAGCGCGCCCAAGTCACGTACGTCGGCCTTCTCCGTCACGATCTTCCTGCCGAGATCGCCGACGAGTTTCGCCGTGCCCGCCAGGTCCTCCTCGGTCGCCAGCGAGTAGCACGGGGTCACCGTTTCGATGTCCTCGCAGATGTCGACCGCGATGATGTCCGCGCCCTCCTCCGCGAGCCGCACCGCGTGGCTCCTGCCCTGCCCGCGGGCCGCGCCGGTGATGAACGCGACCTTGCCTGCCATCCGACCCGTCATCGTCTCCTCCTCGAGACCTGCGTCACACGGTCGACCGAGTTTCGTCCCGATCGGCAATTCATGTCAAGGATTAGCAGGAATCAGCTCTGGGAGGTGCGGCAACTCAGCCGATCACCTGAGCGGCGGACCAGGCCTCCCGGATGCAGGGACACACCGGAGACGAGAAGGCCGCAACACAGCCCCCAGCAGGCCGTCGTCGCGCGCCAGCGCGCCGACGGGAAGCGGTGGCCGGATGGCGGGTGGGAGCAACACGGTCCCCGAAGAACGCAACACGGGCCCCGGAAAGCGCAACACGGCGAGGGGGTGGGCGGCGTCAGAGGGTTTCGAAGGCGGCGGCCGCGCGCAGGGTGCCGACGTCGGCGAACCGCCGGCCCGCGAGCTGCAGCCCGATGGGCAGGCCGTCGGGACCGCGTCCGCAGTCGACGGACACCGCGGGCTGGCCGGACATGTTGTACGGGAGCGTGAAGGCGATGTGCTCGAACGGGCGCGCCGGGTCCCCGGTGGGTGACGGTGTGTCGAACGGATTCGGCGACACCTGACAGGTCGGCGAGAGCACGATGTCGTACGGCTCGGTGGCCCGCAGAGTCGCGACGGCGATCGCGTCCATCTGGGCGAACCCGTGGTAGACGTCCACAGCGGACAGGTCTTCGGCCGCGCGTGCCCACTCCACGAGGTACGGCAGCACGGCACCGGTGTCGAGCTTCGCCAGATCGGCGAGCAGGCGGGTGCGCCAGAACCGGTCGAGCCCGTCGAGCATCTCCCGCGTGAGCCACGGTTCGACGAGCTCGACCGTCGCGCCGGCGGCCTCGAACCGGCGGGCCGCTGCGGCCACCGCGTCACGCACCGCCGGTTCGACCGGTAGCCCCACACCCGGGTCGAGCTGCACCCCGATCCGCAGAGCCGACGGGTCGGCAGGCGGACACGACCAGTCCGGTTCGGACGGTGGCAGCGAGAGGTGGTCGCGCGCATCCGGCTGCGACAGCACACGCATGAACAACGCGGCATCCGCGACCGTCCGCGTCATCGGCCCTGCGGTCCTGCCGGGGAACGGCGGGTCGACGGGCACCCGCCCGAAACTCGGCTTGAACCCGACGATGCCGCACCACGCCGCGGGCAGCCGGATCGACCCGCCGATGTCGGTACCGACGTGCAGGGGCCCGTACCCGGCTGCCGCCGCAGCACCCGCACCGGCGCTCGACCCGCCGGACGTGCGCGTGAGATCCCACGGATTCCGCGTCGGCTCGTGGAAGCTCGACACCCCCGACGTGAGCATCCCGAAGTCGGGCATGGTGGTCTTCGAAAGGAGCACGCCGCCGGACTCTCGGATCCGCGCAGCCGCGGGCGCGTCGACCGGTGCGGGTTCGAGCCTCGTCGCTGCCGTTCCCAGGGGCTTCGGGGTTCCGCGCGTCGCGATGTTCTCCTTGATCGTCAGCGGCACGCCGTCGATCGGACCCAGCGGGGTTCCCGCGCGCCACCGCTGCTCCGATGCGGCGGCCGACTCCCGCGCCGTGTCCGGGTCGAAGGCGTACAGCGCGTGCAGCTGCGGTTCGCGCTCGTCGATCCGTGCCAGCACCGCCTCGGTGACCTCGACCGGACTCACCTCGCCCGTGCGGTACGCGCTGATCAGTTCCGTCGCGGTCTTCTCCGGAAGTCCGGTCATCGGCTCACTCCTTTTCGGACGGTCAACCCTCGGGTGGTGGCTCGGGTTCGGACGACTCGGCCCCGGCTGCGGAGGCCTCGGACGTCGCCGATCCGGCCGGTGCCCGCAGCGCACCGTGCAGCGTCGGGGCCGCGGCGATCAGCTCGCGCGTGTAGTCGTGGCGCGGCGCGTCGTACACCTCGTCGACCGGTCCGTGCTCGACGACCTCACCCCGGCGCATCACGGCGACCTCGTCGCACATCTTCCGCACCACGCCGAGATCGTGCGAGACGAACACGAGCGTGAGCGCGTACTCGTCGACCAGCCGGGTGAGCAGGTCCAGAATCTGTTTGCGGACCAGCACGTCGAGCGCGCTCACGGCCTCGTCGGCGATCAGCACCTCCGGCCGCGGTGCGAGCGCACGGGCGATCGAGATGCGCTGGCGCTGCCCGCCCGAGAACCGGTGCGGATACTGCGCGCCCGCATCGGAGGGCAGGCCGACGGCGTCGAGCAGTTCGGCCACGCGCTCGTCGCGGTCACGCGTGCGGCCGAGCGGTTCGCTGATGATGTCGCGCACGCGCATGCGCGGATCGAGCGATCCCATCGGGTCCTGGAACACGATCTGCAGTCGCCGTCGCAGGAACCCGAGGTCGGACTCGCGGCGGTGGTCGATGCGCTGCCCTTCGAACGTGACCGTGCCGGCGGTCGGCCGGTCGAGCGCGGCGAGAAGTCTGACGAGAGTGGACTTTCCGGAGCCGGACTCGCCGACGATGCCGAACCGGCCACCGCGCGGCACGTCGAGTGACACCCCGCGCAGCGCGTGCACGCCGCCGCGGTACGTGCGTTCGAGGTCGCGTACCGAGACGATCGGGCCGCTTCCGGGAGCGGCGTCCGGGGCGGCACTGTCGGGTTTGGACGTCACAGCGCGGCCTCCACGAGTCGTCGCGTGTAGTCGTGTTCGGGCGCCGACAGCACCGTCTCGACGGGGCCCTCCTCGACGATGCGGCCGTCACGGCACACCAGCACGCGCTCGCACACCGACGCGATGACGGCCAGGTCGTGGGTGATGAACAACAGGGCGCTGCCCCGGTCGCGCACGCCTTCGGCGACGAGGTCGAGCACCTGGGCCTGCACCGTCACGTCGAGGGCCGTCGTGGGTTCGTCGCAGATCAGCAGGGCCGGATCGTTGGCGAGCGCGATGGTGAGCAGCACGCGCTGTCGCTGCCCACCGGAGAGTTCGTGAGGGTAAGCGCGCGCGGTCCGCTCCGGCAGGCCGACGCGGTCGAGCAGTTCGCGGGCGCGGGCGGTCGCCCTGCGACGGGCCGTGCCGTGGACGGTGAGCGCCTCGGCGACCTGCCGGCCGACGCGCATCGCCGGGTTGAGCGCGGTCATCGGCTCCTGGAACACCATGCCGAGGTCCTTACCGCGCAGCCGGGACAGCTCGCGTTCCGAGGCGCCGACGAGTTCGCGTCCCCGCAGCGTCACCGACCCGGCCGCCGACAGTCCGTCCGGCAGCAGGCCCATGATCGCCGACGCGGTGAGCGACTTTCCCGAGCCGGACGCACCGATGAGCCCGACCCGCTCCCCCGGCGCGATACGGAACGACACGTCGTCGACCAGCGCCACGTCGCCGTGGGCGATGCGCAGCCCGTCGACGGCGAGCAGATCGTCATGGTGGCGATCGGGTGGCGGCGCTTGATCAAGGGAAGATTCGGGACTCCCGCCCGTCTCCCGCCGCCACCCAGACGGACGCGCTCCGCGCGGCAGTGCCCGATCAACGCCCCCAAGGTGCCCCTGGGGGCGGTCGCGTTCGGTCATCGGCGGGCCTCCAGGCGGGGGTCGAAGTGGTCGCGGAGGCCGTCGCCCAGCAGGTTGAAGCCCAGCACCACGGCCGCGATCGCCAACCCCGGAACGAGCGCCAACCGCGCGTCGACGGCCAGCAGCTCCTGCGACTCCTGCAGCATCCGCCCCCATGACGGCGTCGGCGGCGCCGTGCCGAACCCTAGGAACGACAACGCGGCCTCGGCGAGCACCGCCATCGCGAACGACACCGACGACTGCACCACGACCATGCCCGAGATGTTCGGCAGCACGTGCCGCCACGCGATCCACCACCGCGAGCGACCACCCGCACGCGCGGCGAGCGTGTACTCCCGCGAGAGCACCTGCAGCGCGCCCGCCCTCGCGACACGTGCGAACGCGGGCACGGTCGCCACCCCGATGGCGATCATCGCCGTGAGCGTGCTCGCCCCGTAGACCGCCGCGAGCATGATCGCCAGCAACAGCGCGGGAAACGCCAGCACGAGGTCACTGGTTCGCATGACCAGTTCCCCGAGCCACCGCGGGCCCATCGCCGCCAGCACGCCCAACGGCACGCCGGCCACGGCAGCCAGCCCCACGGCGACGATCCCGACGTACAGCGTCGTCTGCGCACCGACCATGAGCTGGCTGAAGACGTCGCGGCCGAACTTGTCCGTTCCCAGCAGGTGCTGCGACGTCGGCCCGAGCAGCCGCACGCTCGCGTCGACGGCTTGCGGGTCGAGCGGCGTCCACAGCAGCGACACGAGCGCCGTCACGACGACCAGCCCGACGAGCGCTCCGCCGACGACGAGGTTTCCGCGCATCACGACCTCCGCAACCGGGGATCGAGGACCGCGTAGAGCACGTCGACCAGGAAATTCACCAGCAGCACGCCCACGACGAGGACCAGCACGATGCCCTGCACCGCCAGCAGGTCCCGCGCCGCGACGGAGTCGAGCAGCATGCTGCCCAGCCCCGGCAGCACGAACACCCGCTCGACCACCACCGCCCCGACGAGCAGGGTCGCCAGCTGCACTCCCAGCACCGTCACGACCGGCACCGCCGCATTCCGCAATCCGTGCCGCACCAGTGCCGGATACGGCCGCAATCCCTTGGCTCGCGCCGTGCGCAGGAAGTCCTCCCGCTGCACGTCGAGCACCGCGGAGCGCACGTACCGCGTCAGCACCGCGCCCTGCACCAGGCCCAGCGACACCGCGGGCAGGATCAGCCCGCGCAGCCACGCGCCGACGTCGTAGGCGGGCGGTGTCCACCCACCCGACGGCAGCCAGCCGAGCTGCACCGCGAACACCTGCACCAGGATGATCGCCGCGAGGAACGCGGGCACCGCCACGCCCACCTGCGAGGCCGCCGACACGACCACGCCGCTCGGCTTACGGTGCCGCACCGCGGCGACGATCCCCGTCGGCACGGCGATCAGCAGCGCGACCAGCATTCCCGCGCCGACCAGCCACAGCGTGACGCCAAGCCGGTCGAGCAGCTGCGGCCCGATCGCCTCCTTCGTGACGTACGACGTGCCGAAATCCCCGGTCAGCAGGCCGCCCACCCAGTCGAGATACTGCGTCGCCAGTGGCCGGTCGAGGCCGAACTCCTGCCTCGTCTGCTCGACCAGTTCCGGCGTCGCGTTCACTCCGAGTGCGACTTGCGCCGGATCACCCGGCAGCACGGCCATGAACGCGAACACCACGATCGACGCGACGATCACGCTCCCCACGAAGATCACGAACCTGCGCGCGATCGCCGCCGCCGGACTCGCACCGCCCGCCACACGTTCGGCCGTGGTCATGACGTCCCCTGCCGCCGCAACCCCGTGAGGTCGAACGACTCGCTCACCTGGTTGGCCTGCAGCCCACGGACCTCGTTCTTCGCCACGACGATGTTCGGGAACAGGAACAGCCAGTTGGCGGCGGCGTCGTCGGACAGTGTCCTGGCGACCTCGCGCATGTCGGCGATGTACTCCCGGGGCGGCGCGGTGTCGGCCTCGGTGAGCAGGCGCTGCACCCGGTCGCTGTCGTAGCCCCAGTAGAAGTCGGGGTCACCGAACGTGGTGATGTCCTGCGGTTCGACGTGCTGCACGATCGACATGTCGTAATCGGCGTCGGTGAACACCTGCTGCAACCACACCGCGGGGAAGTCGAGCGGTTCGATGTCGACGGTCACGCCGACCTTCTTCAGGTGCGAAGCGATGACCTGGGCCGACGACACGGCATACGGCAGGTTGGCGATGCGCAGGTCCAGCCGCAGCGATTCGTGCCCGGCCTCGCGCAACAGGCTGCGGGCGCGGTCCGGATCGTACGGATACTCACCGGAGAGGTCTTCGAACCACGGATCGGTGGGCGGCACCATGCTGCCGATCAGTTCGCCGCGCCCGCCCCATGCCGCCTCGAGCAGCGCCTTCCGGTCGATGGCGTACGTCAACGCCTTGCGCACCCGCACGTCGTCCAGCGGCGCGCGGCGGTTGTTGAAGGCGAGCACGACCTCGCCGTTCGTCGTGCCCTGCAGCACGCGGAACCGGTTGTCCGCCTCGAACTGGGGCAGCGAGTCGGGAGCGGTCACCCCGGAGATGACGTCGAT
The DNA here is from genome assembly GCF_014195435.1 of Prauserella sediminis. Taxonomy (NCBI): domain Bacteria; kingdom Bacillati; phylum Actinomycetota; class Actinomycetes; order Pseudonocardiales; family Pseudonocardiaceae; genus Prauserella; species Prauserella sediminis. The sequence continues at coordinate 1,728,031 of NZ_JACIBS010000001.1, forward strand.
GCCGCCGGAGAGCAGCGCGTTGTTCAGCGCCGTCGCGTCGGCGTAGTACTTGAGCACGACCGTGCGGTAGCCGGGCGCGGGCCGCGGGCTCTCAGGGTTGCTGTACTCGGGATTGCGGGTGAGCACGATCGAATCCCCGCGGCGTCTGCTCTCCACGTCGTACGGACCGGTGCCGACGGGGTCGTTCGCCAGGTCGGCCACGCCTGCCGGGTCGAACATCGCACCGATACGGGTGGTCATGGCACGCAGCCACGAGTTGCTGGGCCTGCTCAACACGACACGCGCGTGACGGTCGTCGACGACCTCGACACGGTCGACGACGTCCATGCCCGATTTCAGCGAGATCGTCCAGTCCTGCTGCACCCGTTCGATGGAGAACTTCACATCCGATGCGGTGAACGGTTCGCCGTTGCTGAACGTCGCCTCACGCAGCTGGAAGTCGTACACCGTGCGGTCGTCGCTGACGTCCCACGACTCGGCGAGGCCGCCGACGATCTCACCGTCCGAGTCGACCTTCACCAGCGTCTCGTACACGTTGTAGAGCAGCGCCTGCGGAATCGCGGCGCCGTCGGTGGTGGTGAAGTCGAAGTTCTGCGGCTCGGCGGTGAGCCCCACGGCGAGCGTCGACGGGCCGGTCCCCACCATCGCCGTCGAACCGGCGGTGCAACCGGCCAATGCGAGCGGCGCGGCCAACACCGCGGCGGACGCCAACGCCGAGAGCGCCGACCGCCGTGTCGCCATCCGTCACCGCCTCCCGGCCACCTCGGAGCACCCGATCAGCAGGCGACCTTGACACCACGCCGATCGGCGGTCAAGAGGATCAGCCGTCGAGGACGGCCGACACGTCGCGCCACAGGTCCTCGGGGTCTTCGAGGCCCACGCTCAGCCGCAGCAGACCGGCGGGTACGTGCGAATCCCCCGGCAGGTGAGCGCGGCGTTCGATGGTGCTCTCGACTCCGCCGAGACTCGTCGCGTTGTGGATGAGCTTCAGGTTCGCGCAGAGGCGTTCGGCTGCGTCGGCGTCGGCGAGGTCGAACGACACCATGGCGCCCGATCCCGGGTAACGCACCCGCACGACGGCCGGATGCGCGGCGAGCCGATCGGCCAGCAGCGACGCGGTCTTCGACGCCTCGGCCAGCCGCACCCCGAGCGTGCGGAGTCCGCGCAGCGCCAACCACGCCTCGAGCGCACCGGGTGTGGTGCCCGTGCGGGTGCGCGCCTCACGCAGCGATGTCGACAAGTCGTCGCGGGCGGTCACGGCGACGCCGAGGAGCAGGTCGCTGTGCCCGCCGATGAACTTCGTGACGCTGTGCACCACCACGTCGGCACCCATGCCCAGGGGCTGTTGCCCGATCGGGGTGGCGAACGTGTTGTCGACGACGGTCAGCGGCTTGCGGTCACCCGAACCGGCGGCCCTGAGGATCGCGTCGAGGTCCATGACGTCGAGCGTCGGGTTGGTCGGCGATTCGAGCCACAGCACGTCCACCTTGCCTGCCGCGGCGATCCAGGCGTCGGTGTCGGTGGGCTCGATCCGCCGGACGGTCAGTTTTCCCCGCTCCTGGGCGTGGTCGAACGCGCCGCGGGTGCCGGCGTAGCTGTAGACGGGCACGGCGATCGTCGCCCCGGCGGGCAGCAGGTCGAGCACGGCGGTGGCGGTGGCCATGCCGGAGGCGTACGCCGTCGCGGTGCCGCCTTCGAGGGCGCCGACGGCCTCTTCGAACGCCGCCCACGTGGGGGTGCCGACCTCGCGGGAGTACTCGAGACCGAGCGCACTGGCCGGGACTAGCGGGGCATTGGCGGGATTGCCGTCACCGGCGTCGGGGCGGCCGGCGAGGATGGCGCGGGTGCGCGCGGACCACGATTCGTTCACGCGCCCAACCGTAGCCGCGGCCCTCACCCACGTCCCGTCAACGAGATCAACGCGATGTCACGTCTCCACAGTCACGTCTCCCCTGGGGAGACGCCCCTGGGGCACCTCGATTGCAATGCCGGATCTGGTGATGGCCGCAACACGACCTCCGGAACCCGCAACACGGCCCCGGAACTCGCAACACGCGCCCCGGAATGCAGAACACGCGGTACCGAGCGCAGGACACGGCGTCCTGAACGCAGAACACGCGGTGCCGAGCGCAGGAGCTGACAAAGCGAAACGCCCCTTGCGTGAGCAAGGGGCGTTTCGCTTATGTGCGCGAGGTGGGAGTTGAACCCACACGTCCTTTCGGACACACGGACCTGAACCGTGCGCGTCTGCCATTCCGCCACTCGCGCGAGTGCCTCTCTGCGGCAGCACCGATAGCCTAGCAGGCCGTTTCAGGGGCTTTCACCGGCCCCGGTGTCATGGGCGCCAAACCCAGATACGATCGATGCGAGAGGGGCGTTCACCAGGGAGGAGGTTGTCCGGATTGGGTCGTGTTCAGCGTTTTGACCGGCGCCTCGAGAGCCTGGTGGGCAACACGTTCGCCCGGATGTTCGGGGGCAATGTCGTCACGGAGGAAGTGGCGCACAGTCTGGAGCGCGAGAGTGAGGACAACGTTCGTGAGCTCGCGGGCGGGCGGAAGCTCGCCCCGAACCACTACATCGTGTCCTTGGGTGCTGCAGATCACGATCGGATGGCGGGCGATGAGCAGCGGGTCACCAGATTGCTGGCGGACGCCGTCTCACAGCATCTGTCCGAACACGGTTGGGACACCTATGGTGACGTCGTAGTTTCGCTAGAGCGCAACGAAGCGCTGCATACTGGACAGTTCAAGACCCGCTCGACCGTTGATCCCGACGTCACAGCAGCATTTGATGGCGACGGTCAAGCACGGCCGGCACGAACCAGCGACGCAGGAGACCGAGCAATGAGCCAGCCCGGCGGCTACGGCCAGTACGACCAGGGTGACCCGTACGGCCAGGGCCAGTACGGATACGGACAGGGACAGCCCGGCTACGACCAGTACGGGCAGCCGGGCTACGACCAGGGTTACGGTCAGCCCGGATACGACCAGTACGGGCAGCCGGGCTACGACCAGGGCTACGGCCAGCCCGGATACGACCAGTACGGCCAGGACCCCTATGCCCAGGGCTATGGCCAGGACCCGTACGCCCAGGGTTACGGCCAGCCGGGCTACGACCAGGGCTACGGTCAGCCTCCGCAGCAGGACCCGTACGGCCAGGGTTACGGCCAGCCCGGCGGCTACGACCCGGGCTACGGCCAGCCCGGCGGTTACGGTCAGCCCCCGCAGGACCCGTACGGCCAGCCCGGCTACGACCAGGGCTACGCGGCCCCGCCGAGCCCTCCCGGCGGCTACCCGGCACAGGCTCCGCCCCCGCAGTCGGACCCCTACGGCCAGCCGGCGCAGGACCCGTACGGCCAGCCCGGCTTCGGCGCGCCCGGTGCCCCGGGTGCCCCCGCCGGCGCCCCGCCGCGGCCGCTGACGGCGTCGCTGCAGCTCGACGACGGTTCCAACCGGAACTACTCCCTCAAGCAGGGCAGCAACGTCGTGGGCCGTGGCCAGGACGCCGACTTCCGCCTTCCCGACACTGGTGTCTCGCGTCGCCACCTGGAGATCACGTGGGACGGCCAGAGCGCCACGCTCGCCGACATCGGTTCGACGAACGGCTCGACGGTGAACGGAACCCCGGTCCAGACCTGGCAGCTGGCCGACGGTGACGTCATCCGCGTCGGTCACTCGTCGCTGGTGTTCCGGACCCAGGGCTGAGCGAATCCGGGTTTCGGCCGGGCCTGAGGCAGCGGAACCCGGGTTTTTCGGCAATCCCGCATGGGCGCCGCGTGCTGGTCACGCATAATGGCGGCCATGTGGGGGCCTGCGGCGTGTTCGCCGTGGGGCGAGCGCGAAAAGGCGGGAGCTGACACAACAGGTGCCGGAGCTGGTCGTACAACTCACCAGAGCAGGGTTTCTGCTCCTGCTGTGGCTGTTCGTGTTCGCCGCGCTGCGCGTGGTGCGTTCGGACCTCTACGCGGCGTCCGGTCTGCGGGTGAACCTCCCCAACCTGCGCCGCGGCAAGGACAAGAAGCGCCCACGCGCGGGCGGACGCGGCGGCGGGAAGATGCCGCGGCAGCTCGTGGTCACGCAGGGCGCCCTGTCCGGCACGCGCATCGCACTCGACGGCAAGCCGATCATGATCGGCCGTGCCGACGACTCCACGCTGGTGCTCGACGACGACTACGCGTCGACGCGCCACGCTCGTATCTCCCTGCGCGGAGACGAGTGGTACGTGGAAGACCTGGGCTCGACGAACGGCACCTACCTCGACCGGGCTAAGGTCACTGCACCCCTCCGAGTCCCGCTCGGCGTCCCCATCCGGATCGGCAAGACGGTGATCGAGCTTCGCCCATGACTCTCGTCCTTCGCTACGCGGCACGCAGTGACCGCGGCCTGGTGCGATCCAACAACCAGGACTCGGTATATGCCGGCCCCCGCCTGTTGGCGCTGGCCGACGGTATGGGCGGCCACGCCGCCGGTGAGGTGGCCAGCAAGGTCGTCATCGCGTCGTTGGCGCCGCTCGACGACGACGAACCCGGCGACGATCTGGTCAGTCAGCTCCGGGATGCCACCGTCCAGGGCAATCAGGCCATCGCGGAACTGGTGTCGAACGACCCCGAGCTGGACGGCATGGGCACGACGCTCACCGCCGCACTGTTCTCGGGGTCGAAGCTCGGCATGGTCCACGTCGGCGATTCGCGGGCGTACCTGCTGCGTGGTGGGCAGTTCTCCCAGATCACGCGCGACGACAGTTTCGTCAACGAGCTGATCGAGCAGGGGCGGATCACCGAGGAGGAGGCGGCGACACATCCGCAGCGTTCGCTCCTGCTCAAGGCGCTGACGGGCAGCGAGGTCGAGCCGAGCCTGACGGTGCGGGAGGCTCGGGCAGGCGACCGCTACCTGTTCTGTTCGGACGGGCTGTCCGGCATGGTCAGCAACGAGACGCTGGCCGAGGCGATGCAGATCCCGGACCCGCAGGAGTGCGCGGACCGGATGATCGAGCTGGCGCTCAAGGGCGGCGGTACGGACAACGTCACGGTGATCATCGCGGACGTGGTGGACGTCGACTACGGCGAGAACGCCCCGATCGTGGGCGGCGCCGCCGGTGACGGCACCGACGAGGGTCCGCAGGGTGACTCCCCCGCGGCGCGCGCACGGGCGCTCACGGCGTCACAGCAGCAGCAGTCCTCGCAGGCGCAGCAGGCCGAAGCGAGCCCGCCGCCGGAGGATCCGAAGGCGAAGCGGCGCAAGCGCATTCGCCTGCTCGTCGGCATCGGGCTCGCGATCGTGCTGCTCGCGGCGGCGGCGATCACGACCCGGTATTTCGTGATGAGCCAGTACTACGTGGGTGTCGGCTCGAACGACGAGGTCGTCATCTACCAGGGCGTTCCGGGCAGTGTGCTCGGTCTGGACCTGCAGGAGGAGGCCGAAGGGTCCTGTCCTCCGTCCTCGACGCTGTGCGAGCCGCTGCGGCTGCAGGATCTGCAGCAGGACGCCCGCTCGGCGGTGTCGAACTCGGTCAAGCGCGACGACCTGGCCTCGGCACGCGAGTACATCGACACGCTGCGCCGCAACAACATGTTGGAGATCTGCGACGACGAGCAGGACCAGCCGCAGGGCGGCGGCATCATCGGCGGCATCGGCGAGGGCGAGCGTCAGCAGAACGACGGCGGCGACAGCGGCGGCTCCGGCGGCGACTCGGGCAGCGGCTCGGACGGCGCCGGGCAGAACCAGCGGAACTCCGACGATTCGACGTCGGGCGAAGCCAACACTCAGGCGGGACAGGACCAGCAGCCGGGGGTGGACTGCCGTCCGGCGCCCGGCTCGGGCGGTAACTGATGACCGCAGCCGCAGGCAACCAGAGTGCGGTCGGGCGGCAGTACACCACGAACCCACCACGTGAGCTGCCGAAACGCCGCGGCACGGAGCTGATGCTGCTGGCGTTAGCCGCGGTCGTCGTCACGACGGCGTTCGTCCTGGTGCAGATCAACCAGGAACAGTCGCTGTCGTGGTCGATCCTCTGGTACGGCGGCGCCTACCTGGCGATCTTCAGTGCAGCCCACGTGGCGGTGCGGTTCTGGGCACCGTACGCGGATCCGCTGATCCTGCCGTGCGTGGCGCTGCTCAACGGCCTCGGCCTGGTGACGATCTACCGCCTGGACCTGGCGGAGGCCGAGCGAGCGCGCTCACTGGGACAGGATTTCGCGGGCAGCGCGCCCCGGCAGGTGTTGTTCACGGTCGTGGCGTTGGCGCTGTTCCTCGCGGTGCTGCGCATCGTCAAGGACCACCGCACGCTCACCAGTTACGCCTACACGGCCGGTCTCAGCGGTCTGATCCTGCTGGCGCTGCCTGCGGTGCTTCCCGCGTCGCTGTCGGAGGTCAACGGCGCGAAGGTGTGGCTGCGGCTGCCGGGCTTCTCGATCCAGCCCGGCGAGTTCGCCAAGATCCTGTTGATGATCTTCTTCGCGTCGTTCCTCGTCGCGAAACGGGATCTGTTCATGACGGCGGGCAAACGGATACTCGGTGTCGAACTGCCGCGCGCGCGGGATCTCGGGCCGATCATCATCGCCGCGGTCGTGTGCCTCGGCATTCTCGTGTTCGAACGTGATCTCGGCACGGCGCTGCTGTTCTTCGGTATCACGCTGATGATGCTGTACGTCGCCACCGAGCGTGCGATCTGGGTCGTCGTCGGCCTGAGCATGTTCCTCCTGGGCGCGTTCATCGCCTACCAGCTGTTCACCCACGTGCAGCAACGTGTCACCAACTGGATCGACCCGCTGGCGACCTACGACGACCCCGGCGGCGGCTATCAGATCGCGCAGGGCCTGTTCGGGCTCGGCACCGGCGGAGTGTTCGGCACCGGGCTGGGTGCGGGCAGGCCGGAGATGGTTCCGGAGGCCCACACCGACTTCATCAGCGCCGCCCTCGGCGAGGAGATCGGCTTCGTCGGTCTCGCCGCGGTGCTGCTGGTGTACCTGCTGCTGGCGATGCGCGGGATGCGCAGTGCGCTGGCGGTGCGCGACACGTTCGGCAAGTTGCTCGGCGGCGGCCTTTCGTTCGCGATCATCATGCAGGTGTTCGTCATCGTCGGCGGTGTCACGAAGCTCATCCCGATGACGGGTGTGACGACGCCGTTCCTGTCCGCGGGCGGGTCGTCGCTGCTGGCGAACTACATCCTCGTGGCACTGTTGCTGCGCATCTCCGACACCGCGCGCAGGCCGCAGCAGCAGAAGCCGAGCGGGGAGGCGCCGCCGAAACAGCTGGCGCCGATCGCCGAGGCGCACACCGTGATGGTGCAGCGCCCGCCGCAGCCGCAGGCAGGAGCCGGCCCCGCGGCGCCGGCTTCGGCGGGCCAGCAGGCTCCAGGACCCCAAGCTCCGGAGCGCCACTCGCCGGGGCCCCAATCGCCGGGGTCCCAATCGCCGGGGGCACAGCCACCGGGATCGCAGTCGCCCGCACAGCCTTCCCCGGGGCAACAGCCTTCCCCGGGGCAACAGTCGCCGGCGCCGGCCTCACCCGGGAAGGCACAACACCCGGTGACCCCGCCCCAGGGCCAAGCCCCGGTGCCGCAGCAGGCGCCGAACCGGGCCACCCACTCCGAGCCCGGCCAGGGAAAGCCGCAAGAGCAGGCCGCCGGGTCCGCGCCGGAACAACCGAAGGAAGCCGGGCCCGCACAACCCGGCCCACAGCAGGCGGAGCGATCGACACCGACCGACGAACCCGCCTGGCCGACCGAAGAGAGCACCGACGAACCGAACCGGCCGAAAGGGGATGACGCGACGTGAACACTCCCCTGCGCAAGGTCGGCATGGTCATGCTGGCGATGCTGACTCTGCTACTGGCCAACACGACGTACGTCCAGGTGGTCCGGGGCGACGACTACGCGTCCGATTCCCGGAACTCACGGGTGCTGTACGAGGAGTACTCCCGTGAACGCGGCAAGATCGTCTCCAACGAGGCGGGCCAGGTGCTCGCGGGCGTCGAACCGTCGAACGACAACTTCAACTTCCTGCGCACCTACCGCAACGGCCCGATGTATGCGCCCGTGACCGGCTACTACTCGATCATGTACGGCGCGGGCGGCCTCGAGAACGCCGAGGACGCGTTCCTCAACGGTTCCGATCCGCGGCTGTTCGTGCGCAGGCTGTCGGACATGGTCACCGGACGTGACCCGCGCGGCGGCAACGTGCGGTTGACGATCCAGCCCGCGGTGCAAGAAGCGGCGTACCGGGCGATGACCGAGAACGGCTACACGGGCTCGGTCGTGGCGATGAACCCGAAGAACGGCGACATCCTCGGCATGGTGTCGACGCCGTCGTACGACCCGAACCGGCTGGCCTCTCACAACGGCGACGAGCAGCAGCAGGCGTGGAAGGAGTACTCCGAGGCCGAGGGCAATCCGATGATGAACCGGGCCGTGCGGGAAACCTACCCGCCCGGGTCGACGTTCAAGATCGTCACGACGGCCGCCGCGCTCGAGGACGGCATGGAGCCCGACGCGAGCGTCACCCCCGACTCCGAGGTCACGCTGCCGCACACGAACACCCAGCTCGAGAACTACGGCGGCGCCACCTGCCCCGGCAGCACGCTCAAGGACGCGCTGAAGTACTCGTGCAACACGGCGTTCGCGGAGATCGCGGGCGACCTCGGGGCCGCCAAGCTCCGCGCGACGGCGGAGAACTTCGGCATCGGCCAGGACGACCTGCAGGTCCCGCTGAGTGTCGTGCCGTCGAGCCTGGGCGAGCTGGAGAGCGAGGCGGCGCTGTATCAGAGCGGCATCGGCCAGCGCGACGTGCGGCTGACGCCGTTGCAGGACGCGCTGTTGGCGGCGACGGTCGCCAACGACGGCATGGCGATGAAGCCGAAGCTCGTCAAGTCGCGGTTGGCCCCGGACCTGTCGACCATCGAGGACATCGGCGAGGAGGAGCTGACCGGCGAACCGGCGATGTCGGACGAGTCCGCCGAGGCGCTGACGCAGATGATGATCCAGTCCGAGGAGAACACCGGCGGCGGTGGCAAGGACTCGGACCTGAAGATCGCCTCGAAGACGGGCACGGCCGAGCACGGCTCCGACCCGAAGAACATCCCGCCGCATGCCTGGTACACGGCGTTCGCGCCGCACGACGACCCGAAGATCGCCGTCGCGGTGATCGTCGAATCGGGCGGCAACCGCGGGCTGGCGGCGACGGGTGGCACGGTCGCCGCCGAAATCGCAAGGGCCACCATCTCCGCCGGTCTCGGGGGTGGCTAGATGCTGTCGACCGGGCAACTGATCGCGGAGCGCTACCGGCTGACCAGCCAAATCGCCGTCGGCGGCATGGGCGAGGTGTGGGAAGCCAGTGACACCCGGCTGGACCGGCCGGTGGCGGTGAAGATCCTCAAGGCCGAGTTGTCCGGCAACGCCGAGTTCCTCCACCGGTTCCGCGCGGAGGCGAAGACGACCGCGTCGCTGAACCACCAGAACATCGCCGCGGTACACGACTACGGCGAGACCGAAGCCGGCGAGTCGGCGATCGCGTTCCTGGTCATGGAGATGGTCGAGGGCGAACCGCTGGCGGGGATCCTGCAGCGGGAGGGCCGGATCTCGGCCGACCGCACCCTCGACGTGCTGGAGCAGGCGGGCCACGCGCTGCAGGCCGCGCACGAACGCGGCCTGGTGCACCGCGACGTCAAGCCCGGCAACATCATGGTCACGCCAACGGGGGCGGTGAAGCTGACGGACTTCGGCATCGCCAAGGCCGCGGACTCGGCGCCCGTGACGCGCAACGGCATGGTGATGGGCACCGCCCACTACATCGCCCCTGAGCAGGCACTCGGGCAGGACGCCGAGCCGGGAAGCGACGTCTATTCGCTCGCGGTGTGCGGGTACGAGTGCCTCGCCGGGCGCAGGCCGTTCCTGTCGGAGAACGCGGTGACCGTGGCGATGATGCACATCCGCGACGTGCCGCCGCCGTTGCCGCCGGACGTGCCGCCCGCGGCCCGCGCCGTGATCGAAGCCACATTGGTGAAGGATCCGCGTCAGCGCTACGCCAGCGGAGGCGAGTTCGCCGCGGCCGTCGCCGCCGTGAAGGCGGGCCATCCACTGCCGGTGCCGTCCGGGATCGCGGGCTACGGCACGGCAGGTGGCCAGGTCACGGGCGCGCCCGCGGGCCAGGTCACACAGGCGGGACAGGCCGGAAATCAGCCACAGCCGAATACGGTGGGGCAGGGATCTCACCCGTCGATGCAGCCGGTGTCACCGGTCTCACCGGCTCAGAACGGCGTCATGGGGGGCCACGGGGGCACGTCCCACGGCATGACGCCGCCGGGCGTGGGCGCGCCGGGGGCTCACCAGCGACAGCGGCCCGCGGGGATGTGGATACTTCTCACGTTGGCCGCCGTCCTGGTCGTGGCCGTCGTCGCCGCCCTGCTGATCGTGCTGCTCGGACAGGACTCCGACCCGCCTCCCGGCAGGGTCGGGGACCAGCCGCCGCCGACCGGCAGTAACTGGTCGCAGGCGTCGGGCGACATCGGTGGCGAAGCGGTCATCGACGCAACCGGCGTGGGTACCGCCGGCCAACCGACAACCGGCCCCGACGGCACCGTCGGGGCCCTGGACGAGAACGCAGAAGGCATGACGGGCACACCGTGGACGAAGTGGGACGGCACCGAGCAATGAGCGCACCGAGAATGCTCTCCAACCGCTACGAGCTTGGCGACACGCTCGGGTACGGCGGCATGTCCGAGGTCCACCACGCCCACGACGTGCGGCTCGGCCGCGAGGTGGCCGTCAAGATCCTGCGTGCCGACCTCGCCCGCGACCCCCAGTTTCAGGAGCGGTTCCGCCGCGAGGCGCAGAACGCCGCCGCGCTGAACCACCCCGCCATCGTCGCCGTGTACGACACGGGTGAGGCCGACACCGAGTACGGCCCGCTGCCCTACATCGTCATGGAGTACGTCGAGGGCAGGACGCTGCGTGACATCGTCAAGACCGAGGGTCCGATGCCGGAGCAGCGGGCCATGGAGGTCATGGCGGACGTGTCGGCGGCGCTGGACTTCTCGCACCGTCACGGCATCGTGCATCGCGACGTCAAGCCGGCGAACGTGATGATCACGCGCAACGGTGCGGTCAAGGTGATGGATTTCGGCATCGCCCGCGCCGTTCACGACGGCCAGGCCGCGATGACGCAGACGGCCGCGGTCATCGGCACGGCTCAGTACCTGTCGCCGGAGCAGGCGCGGGGTGAGCGGGTCGACGCCCGCAGCGACGTCTACGCCGCTGGCTGCGTGCTGTACGAACTGGTGACGGGCGATCCGCCGTTCACGGGCGATTCGCCGGTTGCGGTGGCCTACCAGCACGTGCGGGAGGACCCGAAACCGCCGTCGGCGATGAACCCCGAGGTCTCGCCCGAACTCGACGCGGTGGTGCTGAAGGCGCTCGCCAAGGGTGCCGACAACCGTTACCAGTCGGCCGCGGAGATGCGCTCCGACCTGGTGCGCACGCTCACCGGGCAGCGCCCGTCCGCGCCGATGGTGATGTCCGACGAGGAACGCACCCAGGTGATGGGGGCGCCGGCGGGCGACCCAGCCGGCGACTACGACGACGCCGAGTACGCCCCCGCCTACGACGACGAGGACGAGCGCAGGCGCCGCCGCAAGAAGGGCTGGCTCATCGCGCTGCTCGTGCTGCTCGGCATCGGTCTCGTCGCGTTCGTCGCCTGGCTGGCCGGCGTGTTCGACAGCAACTCGACGACCGAACGGGCCGTGCCGGACGTCGTCGGGCAGCAGACCGCGGTGGCGGTCGAACAGCTGAAGTCCGAGGGCTTCACGAACGTTCAGCAGGAAGAGGTCATCTGCCGGGCCCAGGCCGATCCGAACGACCCGAACGCATGCAGCCCGGATCAGCGGGGCACGGTGCTGGCGGTGTCGCCGTCCTCGGGCACGCGCGTGGACGTGAGCGAGCAGCTGACTCTGCAGGTGGGCGTCAAGCCGTCGCAGGTGCGGGTGCCGGACCTGCAGGGCCTCGACCAGGGCGAGGCCGAGCAGGCGTTGAAGGACGCCGGACTGTCGCTCGACCAGGACGTGAACTACGAGGAGGTCGACGACTCGTCGGCCGTTGACACGGTCATCAAGCAGAACCCGGCAGCCCACCACGAGATCGAATCGGGCACGAGCGTGAAGATCACGCTGGGCAAGGCCCCTGAGAAGATCACCGTGGAGAACATGCAGGGCAAGAAGTTCCCCGAGGCGAAGTCGCGGCTCGAGGAACTCGGCTTCACGGTGTCGCGCACCACCACCGACAGCGAACAGCCGAAGGGCACGGTGATCAGCCAGACGCCGAACGCCGGCGAGTTCGAACGCGGCCACACCATCCAGCTGACGGTGTCCAACGGCGCCAACCAGCAGATGGACATGCCGGACCTGACCGGCATGACGTACGAGGAGGCCGTGCAGAAGCTCAAGGAGGCGGGCTGGCAGGGCGACCAGCCGAGCCGGGTCGCCGATCCCGGCGCCGACGAGGAGAACGTCGGCAAGGTCACCAACAGCAGCCCCGCGCCCGGTGAGGCGATCACGAAGGGCCAGCCGGTGACGCTGTACATCGGCGCCGAGGAGGACGGATCGTCGTCGCCATCCAGTGAGGAGGAAGACGACGGCGGCGGGATCTTCGACCCGCCTCGGTAACGGCAACTCTGATCCGCCCGCGATGAGCCGTGACGGCCGCGCCGCCCCTGACGGGTGGCGCGGCCGTTCTCGTGTGTGCGGGCTCCTCGGTGGGATTTCTCGGGTGGCCGGCCTCGTGAGGCCGGCTCACGTCCACTGGACTGCTTGTGGCTGGGACGGCTCGCGCTCAGCGGCGAACAACGGCGGAGCTCACCGCAGCAGCCGACCCGGCGAGCGACCGGCCGCGAACACGGTAGGCGGAGCGCGGCCCCGTGCACACCGCGGCGAGCTACGTGGCCACCCCGGCTCGGGCCTGACGCGACGAGTGTCAGGCGGCCGCCTGCTGCAGGGCGCGGGTGGCCTGTTCGAGGCTGTCGACGGTCGCGGGGGCGACCCGGTGGCCCGCGGCGGCCATCCAGTTGGCGAGCATGCGGTGGCCGCCCTGGGTGAGCACGGACTCGGGATGGAACTGCACGCCTTCGAGCGGCAGCTCCCGGTGGCGCATGCCCATGACGACGCCGGACTCGGTGCGGCCGGTGACCTCGAAGACGTCGGGAATCGTCTCGGGCAGCACGGTCAGCGAGTGGTAACGCGTGGCGGTGAACGGTTCGGGCAGGCCGGCGAGCACGCCCACGCCGCCGTGCTGCACCTGGCTGGTCTTGCCGTGCAGCAGCTCGGGCGCGCGGTCGACGGTGGCTCCCCAGGCGACGCCCAGGGCCTGGTGCCCGAGGCACACGCCGAGCATCGGCACGCCGTCGGCGGCGCACCGGTTGATCACGTCGATGCTGCGACCGGCACGCTCGGGCGTTCCGGGGCCCGGCGAGACGAGCACGCCGTCGAACTGCGGCACCGTGTCGGGGTCGACGACGTCGTTGCGCCACACCTCGGGCTCGGCGCCGAGCTGCGCCAGGTACTGCACGAGGTTGTAGACGAAGCTGTCGTAGTTGTCGACGACCAGTACACGCATAACCGCAGGATACCGGCTCCGTGTGGGATTTCGGGCGGGCGCCGGGCGAACTGGTTCGCCCGGCGCCCGCCGGTCACCCCGACTCGGCGTCGGTCAGATGGTCAGCCACTGGCTGGGGCCGATCGCGTCGATCACAGACCCGCGCCAGTGTCCGAATCGTGCGCATCTCCTACCCCTTTCGTTGTCAGCACATCCCGGCCGGGATGTGCTGAACCTGAACGATGAGGGGTAACCGCGCGCTGCTGGAACGAGTTATCCCGGCAGGCAAATCCGGGCCGAAGCCAGCCGCTCGCGAATCACTGCACGGCGACTTACTGCACCGAGATCTACTGCACGGAGACGACTACTGCACCGAGACGTCGTTGAACGGGAGCAGCGGTTCGACCCACGGGAACACGACGAGCATCAGCAGTGCCACGACGGCCGCCACGAGCACGATCGCCTCGACGACGCGCAGAGCCGCGGGCCCTGGCAGGTGGCGCCAGATCCAGCCGTACATGTCACGCCTCCCCGATCTCGGCCAGCAGGTCGTCGTAGCCGGTGCCTTCGGACTTCTTGTACTGGTTCGTCAGCACCCCGTGGATGATCATGCGTTCGGCGTCGGAGAACTGCGGATGGCAGGTGGTGAGCGTGAGCAGTGAGGCCTGCGACGCCTTCGGCAGCGGGTTGCGGGCCTTGTACGGCACGGGTGCGACGGCGTCGCCACGGTCCGGCAGCACGATCCGCCTGCCGAACGTCTCGTCGTAGGCATGCTGCTTGTCCTGCAGCGGGGCGACGTTCGCGCAGCGCTGCTGCCTACCCTTGCCGTCGGCCCAGCCGTCGACCTCGTCGCGCATGGGCAGCACCCGGTAGACGTAGAAGCTGTCGCCGGTTTCGATGACGACGGGGTCGCACGAGTTCAGCAGGTCGAGGTCGTTGAACGGGGCGCCCTTGCCGACGCGGTGACCCGCGATGCCGACGTTGCCGGGCTGGCCCGGCATCTCGGTGTTCTTGTAGTGCCCTGGGCCGATCTCCAGCGCATCGGGACCGACCCCTTCCTGCACGGTGAAGCTCCAGTCGACACCGAAGGTGGGGATGTACATGCGGGCGAACGCCTGGCCGTCGGCCGGGTCGACGTGGAGTTCCCGATCCCCCTGCGGCGCACTGCGCCATTCCTGCTCCAGCTGGGCGCTGGCCTCGTTCTGGAGCCTGCCGGACTTCCAGTTCGTGACGTACAGCTCGTACACCACGAACAGCAGCAGGACGAGACCGAGCGTGATGAGCACCTCGCCGAATCCTCGGACGGCGGTGCGCACCTTCCCGCCACGGGGCCGCGGCGGCGGCGCGGGCGGCCGGTCCGCGGCGCTGACCGCGGACGATTCCGCACCGGTTGCCGGAACCCTCGCGGCCGGGGGTTCCTCGTCGGACGTCGACAAGGGGGCTCCTCTCGCCCATGACTTTCGCCCGTGGTCGCGCGCGCCGGGACTTGACGCGCCGCGTCGCACGCCGCGGTGTGGCGCGCTGCTCACGGGCTTCTCAGTACTGCTTCGGACGCGTGGGCGCTTACGTTAACGTGTCTTAGTGGCGGTGGCCCAAGTCCGCCACGCGTTTCGATTCGCAGAGCACGAGGGACATCAATGCCCAAGTCCAAGGTCCGCAAGAAGACGGCGTACACCCCGCCGGCCGACCGGAAAACTCCGGTCAAGGTTGCAGCGGCCGGTCCGTCGCCGCTTCCCTACAAGATCGTCATGTTCGGGTTGATGCTGCTGGGGTTGGCCTGGCTGGTCGTCAACTATCTCGCGGGCGACAAGATCCCCTTCATGCTGGAGCTGGGCAACTGGAACTTCGCGATCGGGTTCGCCCTGATGATCAGTGGCCTGCTCATGACGATGAAATGGCGTTGAGCCGATCGGCGGATCGGCTCGGTGCCGCCGCAGGACACCGGATTACACCGGTGTGATTGATCCCCACTGTGGATTCCCCTGTGGATAACTCCACTCTCAGTTGGTCGACTCATCCTGGGCTGGTGGCGATCGGCTGGGTGCTCGCCGCGGGCGCGGCCGTCGGCGCGTTCGCCGCGTCGGGATCCGCCGACCGGCCGGGCATGCTGCTGTTCGGACTCGGTGCGGTGGCGATGGCATTGGCGGCCGCGTACGGCACGGTCGTCCGCCCCCGGTTGGCCGCCGACGCCGCCGGCCTGCGGATCCGCAGCCTCGGCGGAACCAGCCGACTGGCCTGGCGTGAGGTCCGCATCCGGCTGACGACGGTGCGCAGGTTGGGGCGCGAGGCGACGGCGCTCGAGATCGAACCCGTCGCCCCTACGCTTCCCGCCACCGACCCACTTTCCTCCGCGACCGGCGACGACGCCGAGCCGACAGGTGACGCGGGACTGATGGTGCTGGGCTGGCTGGAACTGGGCGTCGATCCGCGCGACGTGCACGACGACCTCACCGCCCTGCAGGCCCGTCACGCAGGTCCTGGCTCCGACCAGCCTGCCGGCGACTGACCGCACGCCGCGAGCGGGCCGATCCCGCACGGAGGAGGCCGAAGCAGCCGCCGGCCCGGTCGACCGCTGCGGGTGGCGGCCGCGTCAGACGGTCGTGCCCGCGCAGAGCGCCGGATAGGTGCGGCAGATGTCGGACGCGATCGTGGAATCGCGGTAGATGATCAGGCCGACGAACGCGGCGACGAGGAGCGCGACGACCGTGGCCTGGTAAGCGGTGCGGTCCTTCTTCGGGCCGTACAGCATCGCCACCATCACGAGCGCGCCCGCCACCAGGCCGCCGAGGTGGCCGAGCAGGGAGATGCCGGGGATGGTCACGGTCAGCACGAGGTTGATCGCGATGATGCCGATCGCGCCGCCGGGGTTGAGTTTCAGCCGCAGGACCGCGACGAGCAGGGCACCCATGAGGCCGTACACGGCACCGGACGCGCCGGCGGTTCCGACGTTCACATCGCCGAGTAGGAACACGGCCGTCGACCCGCCGAGCAGCGACACCAGGTACAGCGCGAGGAACCGGACCTTGCCGAGCAGCAGCTCGAGGTCCTTGCCGAGGATCCACAGCGCGAGCATGTTCATCGCGAGGTGGAGCAGGCCGTAGTGCAGGAATCCCGAGGCGACCAGCCGCAACCACTCGCCGTGGACGTGAATGCCCAGCGGCCACAGCGAACCACCGTTGAGCAGCGCCGAATCCTGGTTGTTCATCGGGTCGCCCGCCTGGGCGGCGGTGACGACGTAGACCAGCACGTTGACCGCGATCAGCAGCGGTGTGACGACGTTCTTCGACGACACGCGCGCCCCGGCGACCGTTCGGTCGCCGGGGCGGAGCGGCTGTGGTCGGCGCTGCTGGGCACGTGCGGCTTCGACGCAGTCGATGCACTGGTAGCCGACGGACGCTTCACGCAGGCAGTCCGGGCAGGCCGGACGGCCGCAGCGCACGCAGCTCAGACCCGTCGGCTTGCCAGGGTGCCACCAGCACCCGGGCTGGGCACCGCCGTCGGCCCTGGCCGGTTCCTGGTCGGGCGGGTACGGAGGCTGAGTCACTGCACGTGCCGGGGCGAGATCAGGAGCGTTCGATCTCGACCGACTCGATGACGATGTCCTCGAGCGGCTTGTCGGCCGGGCCGGTGGCGACGCGGCCGATCTCGTCGACGACGGCACGCGACGAGTCGTCGGCGACCTCACCGAAGATCGTGTGCTTGAAGTTCAGGTGCGGCGTGGGCGCGACCGTGATGAAGAACTGGCTGCCGTTGGTGCCCGGTCCGGCGTTCGCCATGGCCAGCAGGTACGGGCGGTTGAACTGGAGCTCCGGGTGGAACTCGTCGTCGAACTTGTACCCGGGGCCGCCGCGACCGGTGCCCGTCGGGTCACCGCCCTGCAGCATGAAGCCCTCGATCACACGGTGGAAGATGGCGCCGTCGTAGAACGGCCCGCTCTTCTCGCCCTTCGCGTTCGGCTGCGTGTACTCCTTCGTGCCCTCGGCGAGTCCGACGAAGTTGGCGACCGTCTTCGGGGCGTGATCAGGGAAGAGGTTGATGGCGATGTCGCCACGGTTGGTGTGCAGAGTGGCCTTGAACTTGGTACCGACCACGCTCTCGTTGCTCTCAGTCACACGAATCATCGTGCCATCCCGGGCATAATCCGGCGGTAAGGGGCAGGATGGCGGGTAGTGTGACACGCAGACAACCAACGAATAACGAGGTGGAGGCGATGACTCGAACCGCGGAGGCGGGTGAGTCCGTGAAGGACCGGCTGACCGAGGGCACCGACGAGGTCGTGAAGTCCTCGCGCCGCGCCCAGAAGAAGCTGGCCGCGCAGGCCAAGAAGGCCCGCAAAGAGGTCTCCAAGAGCGCAAAGAAGGCCAAGCAGGTCGCCGATGAGCGCCGTGACGGGCTGACCGAGCCGACCCGCAAGGCCAAGAAGGCCGCCGTGAAGGCCGCGAAGGCTGCGGGCGAGTCGAAGCGTCGCGCCAAGAAGGACTTCAAGGCCGCCAAGAAGGACTTCAAGGTGGCGATGAAGGAGGCCAAGGGGGCCGCCGCCGGCGCCGAGACCGGTGAGAAGAAGAAGCGCAAGAAGCTTCCGATTCTGCTGGGCATCGCCGTGATCGCCGGCGTGGCGTACGCGCTGCGGCCGAAGCCGGAGACCCCGGTGGCGCCGGCCCCGCCGCAGAGCACGGACAACCCGGAGACGGGCGGCGTGACAGGCAACAACGGCCAGACGAGCGCGACGCCGCAGCCGAAGAAGGCCTGAGGCACCCGCCGCGGGCGCCGAGCTGCCGGCTCCGCGAGCACGACTCGACCCAGCGGTCGGATGCGGCTCGGGCCACGCCGGCACGGTGTCGACGACGGGCACAGCTCGCCGACAAGCACAGCGAAAGGGCTACCTTCCCGCTCGGGAAGGTAGCCCTTTCGTGTGAAATCCCGCGGTGGTCAGCCCGCGTGCTTCTGGATGAGCGCGCCGAGCCGCGGCAGCGCCTCCACCACGTTGTCCTTGCCCTTCGGGCGCAGCTTCTCGTAGACCTTCTTGATGGAGTCGCGCGAGGACTTCTCGGCGCGGGCGTCGGTGACCGACAGCAGCGCGTCGGCGGCCTCGTCGCTGCGCGTGGGCAGGTAGGCGCCGAAGTCGCCGCCGCCGTTCGCCTTGAAGTCCGCGAAGATCGGCTCGAGGGCCGCGACGAAGTCGTCGAGCAGGCTGTCCACAGCGGAACCGATGATGCCCGGCTTGATCTTCTTGACTGCGCCGTAGCCGGTCTTGATGACCGTGCCGGACACGCCGCTCTTGTCGTCGACCTCCTGGTCGATGAGCGTGGTCAGGTCGGTGACGACGTCCGGACGACGGGTCGAGTCGAGCAGAGCTTCCTTGAGGGTGTCAGCCACGAGATCTTCCTTTGTCACTTCGAAATTCGGAGGGGGACCCGTGCAGAACCGAACGGTCGATCGTCACCTGAAAAGGCGAAGCGGCGATTCTTGATCAACGCTGAGTGGTCTGCACGTGTGGCGCAACCCTAGTACACCACTGTTTCCGTACTCACGTCGTGGCCCGTTCTGCGTCGTCAACCGGTCACTCTGCGCGAGGAGGCGGCGTCTTCGCCGGTCACGGGAGGTCGTCACAGGCCGAGAGTGGCGATGACGTCGGTGGCGACGGTCCTGGCCTTGACGCTCTGCGACTGGTTGGTCGTGACGACGACGGCCGTGCCCTGCTTCGACACGGCGTAGACGGCGCCGTCGTCGCCGGACAGGTAGCCACCGCTCCAGCCCGCGGGCTGCTCGGTCGGGTTCGACGTGTCGATGGGGGCGGCGCGGTTGACGATGCCCGTGGCGACGTCGGGCTCGCCGGTGAACACCTGCGTGGTCAGCTGGACCTCGCCGTCCGGCCGGTAGAAGAAGCACGTCGGATGCGGCTTCTCCGCGGAGGTTCGGACTTCGCTCACGCCCTGCCCGTTGGCGCGTTCCGCGTCGGCGGTGGGCAGATAGGGGCATGCGTCGACGACCCCGGCGGGCTGCGGTTCGGGCGGCAGTTGCGGTGCGGGCTCGGTGCGGGTGACGGTGCGGGTCGGCTGTCCCGTGGCGGTACCGTCGCCGCCGTCGCCGCCGGGTTCCGGGATGTCGCAGCCGGCGAGTGCGGCCGTCGCGGCTGCGAGGCCCGCCAAGCCGGCGCGGGTACCGAACGCGAAAGGTCGTCGCATGGCCACCGAGTCAACCAGAAGGCCGGACGCGCAGGTCGCGGAGGCCAGTGCACCCGAACGTGTCGGCCGGCCCGGATGACCGGGGCCGGGTGGGCCGGGCACGCTGGCGCCGGGCGGCAACACGGCACCGGAAGGGACCATGGGCGGGGTCGGCACGCGCCCGCCCCGCGCGCTCGATTTCCGCGCGAGGCGGGCGCACACCAGGAGGTAGGCGACATGACTGGCAAGGGCAGGGCAACGGCGGACGAGGGACTCGCACTGCGCGTGGCCGAGCTGCTCGACGGCGTGGTCGGCGACGACGTGATCGGCTGTTACCTGCACGGGTCGGCGGTACTGGGTGGTATGCGGCCCGCGAGCGATCTCGACGTGCTCGCGGTGACGCGGCGCAGTCTCGACGACGAGCGGCGGCGGGAGCTGACGCGCGGGCTGCTGGGGATGTCCGGCATCGGCGGTGGGTTGCGCCCCGTGGAGCTGATGGTGGCCGTCCGCCGCGACGTCGCACGCGATTCCCCTGCGCAGCACGACGCTGCAGAGCACGGCACGGCAGAGCACGGCACGGCAGAGCACGAGGCCGCGGAGGACGAGGCCGGAGAGAAGGAGGCCGCGCAGTCCGGCGCGGATGACGGCGGTGTGACGCGGAGTGGTTCGGATCGTCGGGATACCGCGTCGCGGCAGTTTCCGCCGGTGGTCGACTACCTCTACGGCGAGTGGCTCCGGGAGTGGTACGAGGCGGGTTACGTGCCGGGGCCGGAGCCGATGCCGGATCTGGTGTTGGCGGTGGCGTCGGCGCTGGCCGGCGACCGGACGTTGGTCGGGCCGCCGCCGGCCGAGGTGCTGGCGCCGGTGCCGCATGCCGACGTGATCCGCGCGAGCCTGGCGGGCCTCGACGAGGCGTTGTCCGGCGTCGACACCGATACGCGGAACGTGGTGCTGACCGTGGCGCGCGTGTGGGCGACGGTCGAAACGGGCGAGATCGTGCCGAAGGACGAGGCCGCGGCGTGGGCGGCGCAGCGGTTGCCCGAGGAATACCGGGCCGTCACCGAGCATGCGCGGGAGCTGTACCTCGGCAGCGAGTACGCCGACGAGGTGTGGCCCGCCCAGGTGCTGGCCCGGGTTCACGGCTGCGTGGAACGCATGGCCGCCGCGGCGCGTGCCGGCTCCGGTACTACACAGGACACCTGACAGCCACGGTCAGCGCGGGTCGACGACCGTGCGCGGGCGGTGCGGCCGTCGACGGGCCGGTGCTGGCCGAACGGAGGTGCCTGCCGGCGGGTCGAGCGGTGTCGGCGACGGTCGGCGACGGTCGGCAGAATTGGCGAATGGACGTCATCGAGTGGGCGGATTTCGAGAAGGTCGAACTGCGCGTCGCCAGCGATCGTCGAGGCCGCGCCGAACGATAAGGCGCGCAACCCGGCGTACGTGCTGAAGGTCGATCTGGGCGAACTCGGGGTGAGAAGGTCGAGCGCGCAGGTCACCGACCACTACGCCGCTGCGGATCTCGAGGGCAAGCGCGTGCTGTGCGTCTGCAACTTCGAGCCGAAACGCATCGCCCGCGTCAAGTCCGAAGTGCTGGTGACGGGAGCGCACGACGAGGAAGGCCGCGTCGTCTTCGCCAGCTTCGACCATCCGGTCCCCAACGGCACCAGCCTGATGTAGCCCGTCATCACGCAGGCGTGGGGACGTCGGTCGTCGGGGTCCTGAACGGCGAAAACTGTCGTGCCCGGACGGTAGCGTGAAGAATGGGGGTCCCCGGAGTGACACGAACGGTCCACTCGTGTCATCGGGGTCCGTGATCGAAGACTTCGCCCGTCGTGAACCAACTGGGGGTTTCAATGACGAACGCACCCGTGGACGACCTGGACACGACCCTGCGGGCGGTCGGTGACATCGTTGCCGGCATCCGCGACGACCAGTGGCAGGCCGCGACACCGTGCAGCTTGTGGTCGGTACGCGACGTGACGAACCACCTCGCCCTCGGCAACAAGCTGTTCGCCGGGCTGCTGGCCGGCAAACCCGGCTACCCGCTCGACCCCGACGACGCCGACGCACTCGGCGACGACCCCGCGGGCTCGTACCGCCGGCACGCCACCGACATCGTCACCGCCTTCCGCAGGCCGGGCGCGCTGGAACAGGTCATCGAGGCCCCCGTCGGCGCCATTCCCGGCATCGCCGCGGTACAGCTCCGGACCGTCGAGGACCTCGTGCACGGCTGGGATCTCGCCACCGCGACGAGTCAGCGCGTCGACTACCCCGACGACATCGTCGAACGTGCCCTCGCCTTCACCCGCGACCAGCTTGCGAGCATGGAAGCCAGTGAGGACGGGCCGTTCGCCCCGCCGCAGCCACATCCCGACGACGCGCCACCGATCGACCGCCTCGTCGCACTCCTGGGCCGCCGCCCACTCGGCTGAGCCCGCGCGAACCGCTCGCTAGTCAGCAGGCACGCCGGGTCCGCAACGGTCGGTCCGGACGACGACCGATACCGCACCGCGGCGGATTCTGGCGAAGAACCGGCACATCACGGCTGCCCCATGATCAAGGGAGGATTCGGTGCTCCCCGCCCGCCGGCCCGGTCACCATCCCTCAAGGACACGCTGACACGTGGCTGCGTTGAACGCCCCGAAGGTGCTCTTGGGGGCACTCCGGCGCCACTCCGGGGCGCTCCGGGGGGCACTCGGGCGCCACTCAGTACTCGCCCGTGACCGTCAGCTTCACCCCGTCGGCCAGGCGGTACGGCGCGGGCGCCACGAGGTCGCCGATCACCCGTCGCAGCCGTGACACCTCGGCGCGCGCCGTCACCGTGTGCCCGTCGTCGCCGAACAGGCCACGCCCGAGCGCGGCCGCATCCACGCCCTCCGGACCGGCGCGCGCGATCAACGCCAGCACCTGCGCCTGCCGCCTCGTCAGGCCCGCCGACCACGACCCGTCGTCACCGTGCACGCGCACCACCGGATCACCCGCCAGGTCCAGCTCGGCGACCATCGGCGCCCGGTCCCGGCGCGGCCGCAGCAGCCAGCCCTCACCGAGCCGTTCCGGGGTACACAGCCCGAGACCCGCGACCGCCATCGGCAGTCCCTCCCGCGGCACGGCCACCCGCGCACCGGCCGCGATCCCGGAACGCACCGCCACCCACCCCTCGTCGTCGACGACCAGCAGCGGCTCTCCCACCCCACCGAGCACGGGTTCTGCCGTGCGGCGCAGCCGTTCGAGGCGCTGTTCGTGCAACCGCCACAGTCCCGACTCGGCCAACCTCACCGACGTCTCCACGAGTGCACCGATCGCCGGATGCAACGTGAGCGCCGGGCCGCTGATGTCCACTACTCCGGCTAGCTCCCCCGTCACCGGCGAATGCACCGGCGCGGCGCAGCAGTACCACGGGTGCTGCGCGGACTCGAAGTGTTCCGCGGCCAGCAGCTGCACCGGCGCCGCCTCAACGAGTGCCGTGCCGACCGCGTTCGTGCCCACCGTCGCCTCGGTCCACCGCGCCCCCTCGGCGAACCCCAGGGCGTCGGCGTAGGCCCGCACCCGAGCGGAGCCGTCGCGCCACAGGATCACCCCGTCGGCATCGGTCACCACCACCAGGAACGGCGACGTCTCCGCGGCCCGGCCCAGCAGCTGCCGCAGCTCGCCGATCACCGGTTCCAGACCCGACCGGCGCCGCCGCAGCTCCAGTTCGGCCAACGGCACCACGGCACGCGGCGACCCTGACACGTTCAGGCCGAGATCCAGCATCCGCGACCACGACCGCTCCACCACCCCGCGCGGGCGGACCGGAGGGCGCGACCCGGCGAGCACGGCCTCGTGCACCCGCTGCATCACACGTGCGTGCTCGGACAGATCGGTCGGCAACCCCGGCAACGCCATCTCACCGGCCACGACAGCACCTCCCGACGACACCTCCCCGCCGGCCGCCGGCGCGTGCAACGCAGCGCAACGCTGGCCGATCGGCGACTCGGCGCGGACTGTGTATCCCACATCACACGATGAACCCCGTGGCCGCAAGGGAGGGCCCTTCAATGACGCAGACCCTCGGTTCTCCGCAGACCGACTCGCTGCCGAGCCCGCAGCGCAAGGCCGAGAACTGGCTGACCGGTTTCGCCGACGCGCTGGCCGCGCGCGACATCCCCCGCGCGGCCAGCATGTTCGCGGCGACCAGCTATTGGCGCGACCTCGTCGCGTTCACCTGGAACATCGCCACCACGGAGAACCCCGACGGGGTGGCGCAACGGCTCGACGCCGCCCTCGGCGAGGTTGACCCCGCGAACTTCGCTCTCGAAGAAACGCCGGAAGAGGCCGACGGTGTGATCACGGCGTGGTTCACCTTCGAGACCGCCGTCGGACGGGGACGTGGCCTCGCCCGTCTCGTGGAGGAGGACCACGAGACCAAGGCGTGGACGCTGCTGACCACGCTGTACGAACTCAAGGGCCACGAGGAGCCGCGCGGCACGCACCGGCCGATGGGCGCCGAACACGGCATCAACCCCGAGCGCAAGACGTGGGCCGAGAAGCGGGCCCAGGAGGAAGCCGAGCTCGGCACCACCGTCCAGCCCTACGTGCTCGTGATCGGCGGCGGTCAGGGCGGCATCGCGCTCGGCGCGCGACTGCGGCAACTCGACGTGCCCGCCCTGGTGATCGACAACCATCCACGGCCCGGCGACCAGTGGCGCGGCCGATACAAGTCGCTGTGCCTGCACGACCCGGTCTGGTACGACCACCTGCCCTACCTGAAGTTCCCGGACAACTGGCCGGTGTTCGCCCCTAAGGACAAGATCGCCGACTGGCTCGAGTCGTACGTCAAGATCATGGAGGTGCCGTACTGGGGGTCCACCACGGCCACCTCGGCGAACTACGACGCAGCCACGCAGGAGTGGACCGTCGAGGTCGAGCGCGACGGTGAGCGAATGACGCTGCACCCGAAACAGGTCGTGCTGGCCACCGGCATGTCCGGCAAACCGAACGTGCCGCAGCTGCCGGGCCAGGACGTCTTCCGCGGCGAGCAGCACCACTCCTCGCAGCACCCCGGACCGGACGCCTACACGGGCAAACGCGTCGTCGTGATCGGCAGCAACAACTCCGCGTTCGACATCTGCGGCGCGCTGTGGGAACACGGCGCCGACGTGACGATGGTGCAGCGCTCGTCGACACACATCGTCAAGAGCGAAAGCCTCATGGACATCGGCATGGGCGATCTGTACTCGGAACGGGCACTCGCCGCGGGCATGACCACCGAGAAGGCCGACATGATCTTCGCGTCGCTGCCGTACCGGATCATGCACCAGTTCCAGATCCCGCTGTACGAAAAGATGAAGGAACGGGACGCCGAGTTCTACGAGCGGCTCGAACGCGCCGGGTTCTGGCTCGACTTCGGCGAGGACGAGTCCGGCCTTTTCCTGAAGTACCTGCGGCGCGGCTCGGGCTACTACATCGACGTCGGCGCGGCGGACCTCGTCGCGGGCGGCGACGTCAAACTCGCCCACGGGCAGATCGAACGGCTCACCGAGGACTCCGTCGTACTAGCCGACGGCACGGAGCTGCCGGCCGACCTCGTCGTGTACGCCACGGGCTACGGGTCGATGAACGGCTGGGCCGCCGACCTGATGGGCCAGGAGATCGCCGACAAGGTCGGCAAGGTGTGGGGCCTCGGCTCGGACACCGCCAAGGACCCCGGCCCGTGGGAGGGCGAGGAGCGCAACATGTGGAAGCCCACGCGGCAGGAGGGGTTGTGGTTCCACGGCGGCAACCTGCACCAGTCCCGCCACTACTCGCTGTACCTGGCGTTGCAGCTCAAGGCGCGGCACGTCGGCATCCCGACGTCCGTTCACGAACTCGCCGAGGTGCACCACCTGAGCTGAGTACCTACCCGAGCTGAGGACCTCCGGTGGCCCCGGGACGAGGGGGCTCGGGGCCACCGGACGTGCCACCACGCACACCTTGCCTCCCGGGCAAGTCACCGGCCGGCCGGATGGTCGATGATGGAGGTGACAGCGGCGAGCTGAGGGAGTGAACGTGGTGGCGACCGAGCCGAACGAGCAGACCGACGACACCGGCGGCGTCGACGCCGAGCCCGCCGAGGTCGCCGCGGCCGGAACGGGGATCGACGCCGTCGAATCCGAATCACCCGACGAGCGCATCCGTCGCAAGGTGGGCCGCATCCGGTGGCTCACGTTCCTGAGCAGCACGCTGTCGGTACTGCTGGCCATGGCGGCCACGGTGCCGACGACCGACCGGGTGCTGTGGACGTTGCTGGTAGTCACGTCGCTGCAGTTCGCTTTCGTGGTGCCCGCGTCGCTGGTGCTGGCTGAGCCGAAGCGGTGGGCGCGCACCGTGCTACTCATCGCCACGCCGGTGAGCGCCGTGATGTGGGTCGTCGCGCTGACGCAGACCGCGTGGCTGCTGCTGCCGGGGAACATGCTGCTCGTACTCGCCTTCATCCCGCTGCGTGACGCCGAGGTCGCCGACTTCTTCCGCCGCGGCGACCGCACCCTCGCCGACATCCGCGCAGGCCGCTGACCCACCTGGACCCTGACCCACCTGGACCCTGACGCACCTGGACTCTGACCCATTGCCAGCGCACCGCGCAGAACACGCACGCGAGGGCGGCCGCGCGACAGCGCGCCATCGGGGTGGCTGAGCGACAGCGACGGGCGGACGCAGGACACGCGAGAGGGCGCAGGCGCACGTCAACGCGGCGAACACGGCGTTGGGACGGGCGTGATGCCGAGTGCAGAACACGCGGTGCCGAATGCAGAACACGCGGTGCTGAATGCAGGACACGCGAGAGGGCGCAGGCGCGCGCCAGTGCGGCGTTGCGGGGTGGCGGCCGGGCGACGGGCGGGCGCAGGACGCGCGGCGGCCCCGGCCCGTGTCCAGCCGTGTCCGCATGCCGGGTGAGGACCTCCGGCGGCCCGCAACTCGGCGCCTGCCAACATGGAAGCAACCGCAGGCACGGAGCCGGCCCCAGCACAGCGTCGGCCCCCGCGGAGGAGCCGGCCCTGACGAAGGAGAGAGCGTGACGACATCGCCGCAGCGCGCGGGTAAGGCCCCGGCGTGGACCAGCTACGGCATCGATGTGGTGCGCGGCGCGCTGATCGGCACCGCCGAGACCGTCCCCGGCGTCAGCGGCGGGACGGTCGCGCTCGTCACGAAGGTGTACGACACGGCGATCACCTCGGCGGGACACCTCATCTCCGGCGTGGCGCGCACGGTGACCGACCTGCCCCGCGGCAAGGGCATGGGCCGGGCGTCCGAGGAGTTCCGTTCGGTCGTCTGGCGGACGATCATCCCGCTGCTGGCAGGCATGTTCGCCGCGCTGCTGATCATGGCGAGCCTGATGGAGGTGTGGGTCGAGGAGCACCCGGTCCAGACGCGCGCCCTGTTCTTCGGCATGGTGCTCGCCTCGCTGTGGGTGCCGTACTCGATGTCGAAGACCGCACCGGCGAAGGACTCCTCCGGCGGCCATGCGCCGTGGACCTGGAAGGACGGGCTGGCGGCGCTGGTCACGGCCGTCGTCGTGTACGTCCTCGTCAGCCTGCCGCCCGGCGACCTCGAAGCCACGGCGCCGGTGATCATCCTGTCGGCGGCGGTGGCGATCTGCGCACTCGTGCTGCCCGGCCTGTCCGGGTCGTTCCTGCTGCTCACGATCGGCCTCTACCAGCCGACGCTCAGCGCGGTGAACGACCGCGACCTCGCCTACCTCGGCCTGTTCGCCCTCGGTGCCGTCATCGGCCTCGGGTCGATCGTCAAGGGGCTGCAGTGGCTGCTCGAACACCGCAAGCGCATCACGCTGGTCGTGCTGACCGGCCTCATGGCGGGCAGCCTCCGCGCACTGTGGCCGTGGCAGACCGAGGACCGCGGCCTGCTCGCCCCCGGCGACCACCTGGGCATGGCGATCACGCTGGGGCTCGTCGGTTTCGGCGTGGTCGTGGCCGTGATGGTGGTCGAGGCACGCATGACGCGTAAGCAGGAGACCTCCCCGGCGGCGTGACCCGCTCGCCCGGGCATTCGGTACTGGCCGTCCGTGTCGACCGGCTCGACGGCTACGTCCGCGCCCGCACCGCCCATTACGACGCGTCGTTCGTCTCGGCGGACCCGGCGTTCGGGCACGCCCACATCACGCTGCTCGCGCCGTGGCTGGCCGATCCCACACCGTCCGACCTCGACGTCGTCGCTCGCATCGCCGCGCAGACCCCCGGGTTCGACACGGTGCTCGGGCGGATCGAAACCTTCCCCGACGGGCTCATCCACCTGCGCTGCGACCCTGACCTGCCGCTGCGCACACTGACCCGCAGCCTGGCGGCCGCGTTCCCGCGGTGCCCGCCGTACGGCGGCCGGTTCGGCGAGGTGGTGCCACACGTGACGCTCGACCGCGTCGCCGACGGCATCACGCAGGAGACGGTCGCCGCCGAGTTGGCCGCCACGCTGCCGGTGGTTCTCCGTGTCGACCGGATCGACCTGCAGTGGTGGGAGAACGACAATTGTCACGTGCGCGAATCGTGGAAGCTGGGCGCCGACGACCGGAGGTGACCGGCGTGGGCTACACCGAACAACGTGCCGACGTCCCCGGTGCGGGCGCGTTCGGACGCGGCTGGGTCCTGTGGCGGAACGTCGCCGACGTCGACGGCCCGCAGCGGATCATGCCCGACGGAGCGCTGGACCTGATGGTCCACGAGGGCAGGTTCGTCGTCGCGGGTGCGGACCGGACGGCGGTCGACGTGGCCGGGACGGCAGGCGCCGTGACGTGGGGCCTGCGCCTGCCGCCCGGCGTCGCACCCGCACTGCTGGGCGTTCCGGCGGGTGAGCTCACCGGACTACGCGTCGATCTCGCCGACGTCACACGCGTGCCCGTCCACCGCCCCGACCGGCCGTGGCGGCTTCCCGGCGTCGCGGCGGCGTTGTGGCGGCAGGCAGCACCGGACCCGGCGGAGCTGCGCCTGGCCGCCTCGCTCGACCGGGCCGCGCGCACCGGCGCTGCGGCGCGGGAGGTGGCCGATGACCACGGCCTGTCGGAACGGTCGCTGCGGCGCAACGCGAACCGGTTCTTCGGCTACGGCATCAAGACCCTCACCTCGGTCCACCGCTTCCAGTGCGCGCTGCGGCTCGCCCGATCCGGAACTCCGCTCGGCGAGGCGGCGGCGCTGGCGGGCTATACCGATCAGGCGCATCTGACCCGCGAGGTCCGCAGGTTGAGCGGCGTCACGCCCGGCGCGCTGACGGCGTGAAACGTGGCCGTTTCGTACAAGCGACGGCCGCGTCGGCGTGCGACCGTCGACGACATGGGCAGCGAGCAGGCGCGCGCGTTCCTCGCCGCGCACGGACGGCAGCTGGACCGGCGGCGATTCGACGCGATCACGGGCACCGCCGACGGACACACGGTGCTGGCCGCGTTGGAGGCGTACCGCAACGACGACGGCGGATACGGCTGGGGAATCGAGCCCGACCTGCGCGCACGCGAAAGCCAGCCCGCGGGTGCACTGCACGCGCTGGAGGCGATGGTCGACGCCGAACCGGCGAGGACACCGCGGGCCGCCCCGCTGCTGGACTGGCTCACGTCGGTGACGCTCCCCGACGGCGGGCTGCCGTTCGCGTTGCCGATCGCCGACACGACGGGCTGTGCACCGTTCTGGGCGCAGGCCGAGCCGCGGGAATCGTCGTTGCAGATCACGGCGGCGGTCGCGGCGCAGGCGCACCGGCTCGCGGCGTTCGACCCCGACGTGGCCGGCCACCCGTGGCTCGCGCGCGCCACCGAGTACTGCTTCGCCGAGATCCGCAACCTCGACGAGCGGCCGTTCGCGTACGTGCTGTCGTTCGCGTTGATGCTGGCGGACGCGGCCAGCGACACACACCCCGAGGCGCTGAGGCTCCTCGACCACCTGGCGACGTTCGTCCCCACCGACGGCGCCGTGCCGGTCGAGGGCGGCGCCGAGGGCGAGACGCTGCACCTGCTGGACTTCGCACCCGAACCGGGACGGCCGGTGCGGAAGCTCGTCAGCGAGGCCGCCGTCGAGTCCGATCTCGACCGGGTCGAGAGCGAACGGCGAGCCGACGGCGGATGGGCCGTCGATTTCGACAGCTATTCGCCCGCGGCGGCGCTGGAATGGCGCGGCTACACGACCGTCGGCAACGTCGCGATCCTCCACCGCAACGGCCGACTGTGAGTGGAGGACATGGCAGGGCGGTCAGTAGCGCACTCGGAAGTGTCCGATCAGCGTGACCACGTTGCCGTCGGGGTCACCCAGGGAACTCAACCGGACACCCTTGTTGACGTCACTGATCGCACCGAAGTGCAGGCCCCGCATCGCCAACTCGTCGATCGCGGCCGGCAGGTCGGACACCGCAAGGTTGAGCAGTCCATTCCCGGCACGGTCGGCATCGACCGTGACCTGGACCCATCCGCCTTGTGCAACGTGCCATTCGGCCAGTGAGGTCATCGGGGTGTTGTCGGGGCGGCGTCCGAACAGTTCGCCGTACCAAGCGATGGCGGCGTCGATGTCGCCGACCGGAACGACGGCCAGCACGTGCTCGACTCGGAAGGTGGCGGCATTCATGGCTCGGTCACCTCCACACCCAGCTCAGTAGCCAGGGCAGTCAGCTGATCAGCGGTACCTCGCTCGCGCCACGTCGGCTGCTCCTGTCCTGGCAGGTACATGCCGTGTTCGGTGAGCAGAATGCGGGTTGCTTCGGCACCGTCGGCAGCTGCGGACCGGAACTCCACGGTCGTCGCCGACACCGTGGACAACGCGTCGCCCGCCGTCAACGTCGAGGTGTAGATGATGCGTTCGTTCTGCACGATGTCGTGATAGCGGGCTTCGAAAGCCAACTCTTCCCCGTTTTCGGCGCTGCCGCGAACACATTCCGTGCCACCGACGGCGAAATGCTGCTCGTGCTCGGCTCCCTGCGCGAACCAGCGCCGCCGCGCCTCGGGCCGTGCCCAGGCCGAGAACACCGCCGACACGGGCGCCGCATACGTCCGTTCCATCGTGAAGGTCGCGTGCGTGACTTCCATGCTGATCACTCCTGTAGGTATTCGTCGAGTTGATCGAGTTGCCGCTCCCAATGCGTTCGCTGTCGGCCGAGCCACTGTTCAGCCGTGCGCAACATGTCCGGTTCGATCTGGCAGGTTCGCACTCGGCCAACCTTCTCGGTCCGGATCAACCCCGCCTTCTCCAGCACCCGAAGGTGCTGCATCACCGCGGGTAGCGACATGGCCAGCGGCTCTGCCAGCGACGACACCGCCGCCGGCCCCCGGACGAGGCGTTCGACGATCGCCCGGCGGGTCACGTCCGCGAGCGCGTGGAACACCTCGTCCAACACCGCAGATTGGTTAAGCATGTTCTTAACCATCACACGCCGACACGGCAAAGGTCAAGCAGGTGCTTAAGTGAATTCGCCCGACACGAGCTCAGGCCGACCCGTGGACTTCGCCGGCTACTCACCCGCCGCAGCACTCGAATGGCGCCGTCACACGACGGTGGACAACACCGCACGATCCTGCTGCGCCCCAGTCGTCGCCGAGTACAGCCGTCGCCGAGCACAGCCGCGCCGAGCACAGCCGCTGTGAGGGCCGTTGAGGTCAGTACGGTCAGCGGTGAGAAGAATCCCTGGTGAGCAGTCGCGTCAGGAAGAAGAGTCGTCGAGCAACCGATCCTCGATGATCCGCACAATCCGCCTGGTGACCAAGAGCCTCCCACTGACGACCAGGGGCTTCCCAAAAAAGAACGACAAGGAGTCACATCTCCCTGTCGTGCCTAATTTATAACACACCCTCCCTCTTGCGGCAAGACCCGGTATCGGGCGCACAATTCTCCGGTCGAAACAGATCCGATTTTCAGGGGGAATTGTGGAAATACGCGACGTCGTACTGGGCTTCGAGGAGGTCGGCCTGGACGACGCCGGACTCGTCGGGGGAAAGGGAGCCCAGCTGGGGCAGCTGTCACGGATCGAGGGGGTCGACGTTCCCGCCGGATTCTGCGTGACCACCGATGCTTTCCGTACGGTTCTGGCGGCCGTACCGTCACTCGACGAGCGACTCGACCGGCTCGCTCGGCTCACACCGGACGATCGGGATTCGATTCGCGCCTTGAGCGCCGAGATCCGTGACGCCGTCGAAACCGCGGCCGTTCCGAGCGATATCGCCGACGCCATCACGTCCCGGCTCGACGACGGCGTCGCCTACGCCGTCCGCTCGAGCGCCACGGCCGAGGACCTGCCGACCGCCTCGTTCGCCGGCCAGCAGGACACGTATCTGAACGTCGCGGGCGGTGCCGCGGTGCTCGACCACGTCCGCAACTGCTGGGCCTCGTTGTTCACCGAGCGAGCCGTGACCTACCGGTTGCGGGGCGGTGTCGACGACCGCCGGGTCGCGATGGCCGTGGTCGTACAGCAGATGGTCGCGCCCGAGGTGTCGGGGATCGCGTTCACCGCCGATCCCGTCACGTCGGACCGGACGGTCACGGTGGTGGAGGCGTGTTTCGGTCTGGGCGAGACGATCGCCGGTGGCACGGCCGACGCCGACTCGTGCACGATACGCGCCGGTGAGGTCGTCGACCGGTCGATCGCCGCGAAAACGGTGGCCGTACGCGCCGCGCCGGGCGGCGGGACCGTCCAGGAGGAGATCCCGCCGCAGCAGCGCGACCGGCAGGCACTCACCGACGCACAGGCCCTGCGGCTCGAACGGCTGAGCAGGCGGATCGAGGAGCACTTCGGCCGGCCGCAGGACATCGAGTGGTGCCTCGCGGACGACCGGTTCCTGATCGTCCAAAGTCGACCGATCACGACGCTGTTCCCGATTCCCGAGACCGCTGACGACGGGAACCACGTGTACGTGTCCGTCGGGCACCAGCAGATGATGACCGACGCGATGAAACCGCTCGGGCTGTCGGTGTGGCTGTTGACGACGCCCGCTCCGATGGTCCACGCGGGGGGCCGGCTGTTCGTCGACGTCACCGAGCGGCTGGCCTCGCCCGCCACGCGAGACGGCCTGGTCGACGCACTGGGCAGTTCCGACCCGCTGATCGGCAACGCGCTGCGAACCGTGCTCGACCGCGACGGCTTCCTTCCCCCACCGCCCGATACGGCGCAGCGACCCGCCGGTGCCGGGCCGTCGATGACGGGTTCGGTGGACATCGATCCCGACCCGGCGATCGTGGCGAAGCTGATCGCGCGCAACGAGGAGTCGTTCGCCGAGGCACGACCCCGGATCCTCACCGCGTCCGGACCGGAGCTGTTCGACGTGATCCTGGAGGACCTGGACGAACTCAGGCGGACCATGTTCGATCCGCAGAACCATCAGGCGATCACGGCCGTCATGGAGGCGACGGCCTGGCTGGGCGACCGCCTGGACGCATGGCTGGGTGAAAAGGGGATCACGGACACGCTGACGCAGTCCGCACCGAACAACGTGACCTCGGAGATGGGGTTGGCACTGCTGGAGGTCGCGGACATGATCCGGCCGCATCCCGAGGCGGTCGCCGTGCTGCGCGAGGCCACCGGCGACGAGTTCCTGCACGAGCTGCCGAAGGTGCCGGGCGGCCGGGAGGCGCGGGACGCCATCGAGTCCTACCTGGACACCTACGGGATGCGCTGCGTCGGCGAGATCGACATCACCACGCCACGGTGGAGCGAACGGCCCTCGGCGCTGGTTCCGGTGATCCTCGGCAACATCGCCGGTTTCGACCCCGGTGAGGCACAGCGGCGGTTCGAACACGGCCGCCGGGACGCGGAACGGACGAAGCAGGACGTGCTCGACCGACTCCGGACCCTCCCGGACGGCGAGCACAAGGCCGCGGAGACCGAGCGGACGATCGACGTGCTCCGCAGCTTCATCGGCTATCGCGAGTATCCGAAGTACGGCATGGTCCGCCGCTACTTCGCGTACAAGCAGGCGTTGCTGGCCGAGGCCGACCGCCTCGTGTCCGGCGGGGTGCTGCCCGACCGGGAGGACGTCTTCTTCCTGACGTTCGAGGAGTTCCGCGACGTGGTCCGCACGCGGCACGCGGACCACGCGTTGATCCCCCGGCGCAAGGCGGAGTTCGACGAGTACCGGACGCTGACGCCGCCGCGGGTGCTCACCTCGAACGGCGAGGCCGTCGCCGGGTCGTATCGGCGCGAGGACGTGCCGGACGGTGCGCTGGCCGGGCTGCCGGTGTCGACGGGGACGATCGAGGGGCGAGCCCGCGTCGTGCTGGACATGGCGGAGGCCGATCTGCGGCAGGGAGACATCCTCGTCACCACGTACACCGATCCCAGCTGGTCACCGCTGTTCGTCTCGGCCGCGGGTCTGGTGACGGAGGTCGGCGGCCAGATGACACACGGCGCCGTCATCGCCCGCGAGTACGGGCTGCCCGCAGTCGTGGGCGTCGAGCACGCGACACAGGTCATCCCCGACGGCAGGCGCATCCGCGTCGACGGCACGCGCGGCTCGGTCGAGCTCCTCGACTAGAACAGCCGCGGGCCGCAGAAGCCACCGTGCCCACCGGTAGTCCGTTGTGGACTTTCTGATGTCCCACGGGTGGGTGGGCACGGTGGCGACGCCGTCCTCGTTCGGGATGTGGACCGGGGCGTATCCGGCGGTGGCGGCCTGCAGCTGCAGTGACGTGTGGTGGGCGGTTCGGCTTCCGCCATCGCGTCGGGGCCCAGGTGTGGCCGCAGCACGTCGAGGAAGGCCACTCCCCTGATCGCGGCAGCCGGGCTACCGCGGCAGTGTGTCGGCGTCGAGCCAGGCGGTGAAGAATCCGTCCAGTGAACGGCCCGCATGCCGGGCGGCCAGGGCGGTGAACTCGGCGGTCGTCACGGTCGAGTGACGGTGGGCGTCGGTCCAGTCGCGCAGCAGCGCGAAGAACGTCTCATCGCCGACTTCGCCGCGCAGCGCGTGCAGGGTGAGCCCTCCGCCCTTGTAGACACGCTCGGAGAACATGCCGGCCACGCCGGGGTCGGCGATGCGCGGACCGCTCCCCTGCTGCGCCGGCGCGTCGCGCCAGCGGCGGGCGAGCGCGTCGGCGGATTCGCCGCCGGATGCTTCCGACCACAGCCATTCGGCGTACGTCGCGAAGCCCTCGTTGAGCCAGATGTGCCGCCAGTCGGCGACCGTGAGACTGTTGCCGAACCACTGGTGCGCGAACTCGTGCACGACGAGTCGTTCGTGGGTGCGCTCGCCGTCGACGTGGCCGGCGCCGAACACGGCCATGCCCTGCGCCTCGATGGGGTCGTCGAGCTCGTCGTCGGTGACCACGACCGCGTAGTCGTCGAACGGGTACGGGCCGAACCACCCTTCGAGAGCGGTGCGCATGTCCGGCTGCCTGCCGAAGTCGACGAGCGCCTTCTGCCGCAGCCGCGTGGGCACGAACAGCCGGGCCTCGCCCAGGTCGACGTCGTCGTAGTATCCGATTTGGACACTGACGAGGTACGGCGCCGTCGGTTCGGGGCGTTCGAACACCCACCTGACCGTGCTCGCCGACCTGCTGCGGTCGACGAGGCTCCCCGTCGCGACGACCGTGTACGGGGCCGGGACCTTCAGCGCGAGTCGGTAGGTGGCCTTGTCCGCGGGGTGGTCGTTGCACGGGAACCACGTGGGCGCGCCGATCGGCTGGCTCGCCACGAGCGCACCCTCGGTGAGCTCGTCCCAGCCGACGTCGCCCCACTCCGGCGACGAGATCGGTGCCGGATTCCCCGAGTAGCGGATCTCGACCGTGAACTCCGCACCCTCGGCGATCGACCTGGCCGGTTTGACGCGGAGTTTGTGCCCGCGGTGGGCGTAACGAGCATTCGTGCCGGACACCTGCACGCGGCCGATCTTGAACTCCGCGAGGTCGAGCGTGAACGCCGAGAGCGGCTGCGTGGCGACGGCGGTGATGCGGGCGGTGCCGGAGAGCCGGTTGGCAACCGGCCGGTATTCGAGGTCCAGGTCGTAGTGGCGCACGCGGTAGCCGCCGTTGCCGTGCGCGGGCAGGTACGAGTCATCGGAACGATCGGCGCCGGGTTCGGGCTGTGCTGTCACTTGTGACCCCACCCGCCTTCGTCACCCGACCCGCACTTGTGACCCCACCCGCCTTCGTCACCCGACCCGCACTCGTCACCCCACGCGGCGATCGGGTTGCCCTGCCAGCGGGAATCGGCGGGCACGGAGTCTCCGCGGGTCACGAGCGATCCGGGACCGACGGTGGTGCGGTCGCCGATACCGCCGCCGGGCAGCACGATGCCGTGCGGGCCGAGCGTCGCGCCCTCGCCGAACTCGACGGTGTCCATACTCATGATCCGATCATGGAACAGATGGGTCTGGACGACGCACCCGCGGTTCACCGTGGCACCGTCGCCGATGCGGATGAGATCCGACTCGGGCAGCCAGTACGTCTCCACCCACGTTCCCCTGCCGATCCGCGCACCCATCGTACGCAGCCACGCGGGCAGCAGCGGGGTTCCGCCGACGCCGCCGACGAACCACGGCACGGCGAGCGTTTCGACGAACGAGTCCGCCAGCTCCGCTCGCCAGACGAACGAGCTCCACAGTGGACATTCTTTCGCGCGGAAGCGGCCCACCAGCGACCACTTCGCCACGGTCGCGGCGGCCGCCGCACCGACACCCGCGACGAACAGCACGGCACCCGACGACAGCGCGGCCGCCCACAGTCCGTACGCCGACCACACGGCCGACAGCGCCGCCACGACCAGTACCGACAGCGCTACCGAGCACATCACCGGCACGACCCGGCACAGCTCCACGGCGCCGCGCGCGATCTTCAGTCGGCGCGGCGGGTCGAACGTGCGGTCGCGAGCGCCGCTCTCGACCGCGCGCCGCAGCGGCATCGGCGGCATCCCGAGCCAGGACGAACCCTTCTTGGCCTTCTTCGGCGTCGACGAGAGCACGCCGACCAGCCCGCGTTTGGGCACCGACCGGCCGGGTGCGGTGATGCCGGAGTTGCCGAGGAACGCCTGCTTGCCGATCCGCGCGGGCGCGACGTGCAGCCAGCCGTTGCCGAGTTCGTAGGCGGCGACCATCGTGTCGTCGGCGAGGAACGCCCCACTGGCGATCTTGGTCATCTTGGGCACGGCCAGCACGGTCGACGCCTCGACACCGCGGCCCACCTTGGCGCCCAGCAGTCGCAGCCAACCGGGCGTGAGCAGGCTGGCGTACAGCGGGAACAGTGCCGATCGCGCGGCGTCCATGAGCCGTTCGGTGGCCCACACCTGCCAGGCGAGTCGGCTGTGCACGGGGTGGAAGCCCTCGCGTAGTCCGATGCCGAGCGCGCGCACGCCCACCAGTACGAGCGCCGCGTACGTGCCCAGGTACGCGAGCGCCGCGACAGGCACGAGCGCGAGCATCGGGCCGAGCGCGGCCACGAGTCCGGGGGCCTGCGCGGCGGCGGCACCGAGGATCGCGACGGCCGGCAGCGCCGCCACCGCGGACAGCACGCCGAGCCCGAACGAGGCGGCGCCGTAGGCCAGTGCCCAGCGCCGGCTGCGCGCCGGTTTCTTCGACGGCCAGCGCAACGCACCCTTCGGATCGCTGGTCGCAGGTGAACCCGCCCAGCGCCTGCCCGCGGGAACGGCACCGCGCACCGTCGCGCCGGCGGCCACCTCGGCGCCCTTGCCGATGCGCGCGCCTGGCAGCAGCGTGCTCCGCGCGGC
Organism: Prauserella sediminis; assembly: GCF_014195435.1. Classification (NCBI taxonomy): domain Bacteria; kingdom Bacillati; phylum Actinomycetota; class Actinomycetes; order Pseudonocardiales; family Pseudonocardiaceae; genus Prauserella; species Prauserella sediminis. Next base: position 1,765,410 of record NZ_JACIBS010000001.1, read on the forward strand.
CACGCGTGCACCCGCGCCGATGCGGATCTTTCCGATGTGGACGACGTCGCCGTCGACCCAGTGGCCGGACAGGTCGGTCTCCGGTTCGACGGCGGCGCCGCGGCCGAGTTTGAGCATGCCGGTGACCGGCGGCGGGGCGTGCAGGTCCACGTCCTCGCCCACCTTCGCGCCGAGCAGCCGGGCGTAGTGGGTCATCCAGGACGCACCTGTCACGTCGGTGGCCCCGGTGACGTCGGCGAGCCGTTCCGCCGCCCACAACCGCAGGTGCACCCTGCCGCCACGGGGATACCGGCCGGGTCGCAGGCCGCGCAGCAGCAGCCGGGCACCCGCCGCCGAGATCACGATGCGGCCCGCGGGGCTGAACAGCACGAGCCACGCCGCGGCGAGCGTCCACCAGGGCACCGTGGGCGCCCAGGCGACACCGGCGACGACGCCGAGTGCCGTCGACAGTGCGGCCGCGATCGTCGTCCACCGCAGCCCGGCCACCGTCAGCAGCGGAACCAGCAACAGGCTCTGCACCAGGCCGGTCGATGCGGGCACCGGCGGGACGCGGCGACGGCGTGCGGTCGTGCCTTCGAGCCCGTCGAGCTTCTCGGCCAAATCGCCGAGTCGCGGATGGGTGTACACGTCGGTGACCGCCACGTCGGGATACCGGGTGCGGATGCGCGACACGAGCTGCGCCGCGGTGAGGCTGCCGCCGCCGCAGGAGAAGAAGTCGGCCTTCGGATCGCCGACGGTGACGCCGAGGATCGCGGCCCACCCCTCGGCCAGCCACTGTTCGGTCTCGGACAGCCCGTCGTCGCTGCCCGTCACCGATCCGGCGGGCAGCGGCCAGGGCAGCGCGGCGCGGTCGACCTTGCCGGAGGTGCGCACCGGCAGATCGTCGACCACCGCGAGGAGCGGCACGAGCGCGGCGGGCAGCTGCTCCCTCAGGTGTGCGACGGCGGCGTCGATGTCGAACCCGTCGCCGTCGCCGTCGCCGTCGCCGGGCAACACGTAGCCGACGAGCACCTGATTGCCCGCATCGGTCCTGCGCACGGCGGCCGCGGCGCCCGCGACGCCGGGCAACGACTGCAGCGCGGCGTCCACCTCGCCGAGCTCGATCCGCCTGCCGCCGAGCTTGACCTGCTCATCGGCCCTGCCGAGGAACACGAGGCCTTCGGGGTCGGCACGCACGAGGTCGCCGCTGCGATACGCACGCTCCCAGCCGAGCGACGGCAGCGGTGCGAACTTCTCGGCGTCCTTGTCCTCGTCGAGGTACCGGGCGAGCCCGACGCCGCCGATCACGAGTTCGCCCGTGGCGCCCATGGGCACGGGCTTGCCGTCGTCGTCGACCACCGCGAGCTGCCAGCCGTGCAGCGGCAGACCGATACGGACCTGCCCCTCACCGGACAGTTGTGCCCCACAGGCGACGACGGTGGCCTCGGTCGGCCCGTAGGTGTTCCACGCCTCGCGCCCTTCGACGGCGACGCGCGCGGCCAACTCCGGTGGGCAGGCTTCGCCGCCGAAGATGAGCAGCCGGATGTCCTCCAGCGCCTCCGCAGGCCACAGCGCGGCGAGCGTCGGCACGGTGGACACGGCGGTGATCCGGCGGTCGAGCAGCCACGGCCCGAGGTCGACGCCGGTGCGCACGAGCGCGCGTGGGGCGGGCACGAGGCAGGCGCCGTTGCGCCACGCCAGCCACATCTCCTCGCAGGAGGCGTCGAACGCCACCGACAGGCCGGCCAGTACGCGGTCGCCCGGCCCGAGCGGTTCGTCGGTGAGGAACAGCTGCGCCTCGGCGTCGACGAACGCGGCCGCGCTGCCGTGGCTGACCGCGACGCCCTTGGGCTTGCCGGTCGAGCCTGACGTGAAGATGATCCACGCGTCGTCACCCGGCGTGGGCGTGCCGGGCATGCCGCGCGGCTCGCCGACCCGTTCGAGCGCGCCGCCGTCACCCAGCACGACACCGACGCCCGCCTCGTCGAACACGAGCGCGGCACGCTCGTCCGGGTCGTCGATGTCGACCGGGACGTAGGCGGCGCCGACCGCGAGCGTGCCGAGGATCGCCACGTACAGCTCGGCGGTGCCCGAGGAGATGCGGATGCCCACGCGGTCGCCGACGCCGACGCCTTCGGCCACCAGCTTCGCCCGCACGGTGTCGATCTCGGCGGCCAGCGCGCGATAGGTCAGCACGGTCGAACCGTCGTCGATCGCGGGCGCGTCCTTGTGCCGCGCGATCGTGTCGTCGAGTACGTCGAGCAGCGTCCGGACGGTCGGCGCGGGCCCGGTCCGGAACACGGCGCGGGCGGCGGGGTCAGGGGCGGGCGTCGGTCCGGCAGGTCTGTCGATCGCGATCGTCACAAGCCCTCACAGGCGCTATCCGGGCCAGCTCCGGGTGAGACGGCCGAGAACGACCGGTCAGCCTACCCAGCATGAACTGCGGATATCGGACAGGTGTAGAGAGGATCACACGACAGGGGACGCCCGCGGAACGTCGCTCCGCCTGCCCGTGGACCCCGGTCGCTCCCGTACGCGGGCCGGCCGAGGCGTTGCTGATCGGTCGCGGGGTACTCGTCGATGACAGCCTCCGGTGCTACCGGATCACCGAGTGGGAAGGGTCCCGCATGCGCTCCCTGTCGCCACGCCTGACGGCGATCGTCGACGCGCTCCCGCTCACTCCTGGGATGCGTGTACTGGAAATCGGGGGCGGTACCGGCGCGGCGGCAAAGGCGGTCGCCGGACGGGTCGGTGACGGGCACATCCTGATGATCGACCGCTCGGCCACGAGCATCGACCAGGCCTGGAAGGGTGCCGCGGCGGAGATCGACGCCGGGCTGATGAGCGTGCGGCGGATCGCCGTCGAAGACTTCACGCTCCTGCCCGACGAAGCGCGCTTCGACCTGGCCTTCGCAGTCCGCGTTGGTGCCCTCGACGGGCGACACCCGGCAACGGGGCGACTCGCCCTCCGCCGAATCGCCGACGCACTCACCCCACGGGGACGGCTGTTCGTCGACGGCGGCGACCCGCTACGACGGCTGTCACTTCCGCATCGCGACACCTGATCACTGCCGGGGATCCCGTCAAGATCACATGCGGCTGGTGGGCCGCGGTGTTGCCCTGTCCGGTGGCGCCCTGTCCGGAGGTGCCCTGTCCGGTGGCGCCCTGTCCGGAGGTGCCCTGTCCGGTGGCGCCTCACCGCGAGGCGGATTCCCCGCCGCCGGGTGGTTCGCCCTCGGGCCACAGGCACGGCGACGACGCACCGAGCGAGAGGCTGCCGTCCTTGCTCTGCTGCACGGACATGCGGAACGCGTCCTCATCGTGTTCGACCGACACGAACCGGTCGTCGGCCGACCGCTCGTCGGCGAGCACGCGGAAACCGCCGGACGTCCAGTGGTCGTGGAGCGTGTCGACGATCTCGGCGCTCCGTTCGGCCGGAACCTCGTCGAGCCAGTACGTCCTGCCGACCTGATAGCGCCCGGCCGGCCCCTTGTCGTCGGGGTCGGTGCACTCGAGCTCGTCGTCTCGGTGCAGGGTCAGCTCCGGTGTCACGGGCAGTGCGGCGACGGCACGGTCGATGTGCTGTTGTGCCCGCTCCCGCGCCTGTTCGATCGTCAGGGTGTTCATCTGCCGCCCGCCTTCCGTACCGCCGCCGTCCGTGCTTTCACCCGAGCCGCCCGTCCCCGCGCCACCGCCGCACCCTGCCGCCAGCAGCACACCCGCGACCAGCGCGGGCAGCGCCCATCGGGTCCGCTTACGCGCGGCCGGCCGGGGATTCGGTTTCCTCATGGCCCCATCATGACGGTGACTCGCCGACCACGATGCGGCCTAGGTTGCGCAACGGTGTGGAGTTCTCGTCCCAGTACTCCGAATGCGCATCCGTCGACGTGCCGTACCACGAGTCGGTGCCCTCGCCCGCGTCGAACACCTCGGCGCCGAAGTCCTCGTTGATCGGCTGGTTGTCGTGGATGAACGGCGGGGTGTTGCGGATGACGTCGTTCTCCGCGGTCCCGGCGTAGACGTCGGCACCGTCGGCCAGGTTGAGTTCGGACACGTGGTCCGCGCCGACGCCGGGACTGCCGATGAACACGGCGTTGTCGACGTCGAGTTCCTTGTCACCCTGTGCCGCGTGTCCGACGACGGTCGACCCGTAGCTGTGGCCGATGAGCGTGTTGTTGGACGGCTGCCCCTCGTGCGTGGCACGCAGACCATCCTGAAAGGACTGTAGGTCGCCCGCGGCGTCCTCGGCGAAATCGGCCTTCGTCGCCGCGCCGAGATCCTGCGGCGCGTCGTAGCCGACCCACGTGATGGCCGCGTTGCTGCTGCCCCTTTCGGTCTGCGCTGCCTGGTCGAGCAGCGCGTCGGCCTTGTCGAGTTCGCCGCCGATCTTCGACAGGTTCGACCCGGTCCCTGGGACGGAGGTGACGACGTTGTCGGCCGTGTCGGGATTTCCGGTCGCGACGATGCCACGGCCGTTGCCCTCGGTGGAGAAGTCGAGCAGGTACGCCTCCGGCCTGGTCGCTGTCGGTTCCCGCTCGAGGCGTTCGTGAATGGCGTCGAGCCCGCGGAGTGTCTGGTCGATCTCCTCGAGTTCGCGCGCCTCCGGTGAGTATCCGGACGGGTCGAGGTTCTCGAGTTCGTCGCGGCGTTCGTTGAGCTGCGTGTACTCCTCGGTGAACCGGATCCGGTTGGCACGGTCGCGATCCTCGGCGGGAATCCCGTCCAGGCCGCCGATGACGTCGCCGTGGGTGTAGATGGCCGATTCCTGTTCGGTGGGGCTCAACTCGTCCCACCACTGCTTGACCTCTGCGGCGGAGGCGTCGCGGGGAATGTCGGCCGGAGTCACGATGTTGCCGTCGCCGGTGGCTTCGAGTTCGAGACCCGCCGACTCCGGTGTCGCTTTGTCCAAAGCAGACACAGCCGTGCGGTCGGCCTCCCTGGCGGCTTTCAGCGCTCGGGAAATCTTCCCGGTCAGTTCCTCCGCGAGATCGGAAGCGGCCTGTTTCTCCTCGTCGCTCCGCATGTCGCCCGGCCCACCGGGAATCGCCCGCACGGTACCGTCCGTCTGCAACCGCAGGTGCCCGTTGGAATCGACGGTCTCGGCGACGCTGTTCACGGTCTTCTGCGCCTCGGACACGGCGTCGGACAGCGTGCGCAGGGCGGGCGGGATCTTCTCGATGTACTCGGCGGCCGTGGAGTAGCCATCGCGCACGTCGCTGATGTGAGCCCGTGCGGTGTCACCGGCGTCGCCGCTCCAGCCTTCCAGGGGGCGTGCCGCGGACGCGAGGTCGGAGTCGGTGGAGGAGAGTTCTCCCGCCAAGCGCGACCACTTGTTGGCGAGGTTGTCGAAGGACGCCGGATCGGCCGACCGCAGCTGTTCGAACGAAACCACGTCACGTCTCCGAGTGCAGGTCGGGGAGGGTGTCGAGCACGGTGTCCTCCATCTGCTCGTAATCGCTCGCGCCGTCGCGCAGCAGTCCCCCTGCGACCGCGGTGCGCTTGCCCAGGTCGTCGACGTGGTACTCCCACAGTTCGGCGAGCCCCTTCACCTTGCCCGCGGCGTTGAATCCGTCGTTGTCGTCGGCGTACACCGCGACTGCGCCGCTGAACTCGGCGACCGCTTCGCCGGCACCGTCCGCGAGCGAAACGAGCTCGTCGCCGGTGCTGACGAGTGTCTCGGGATCGACGTCGTAACCGCTCACGCCGGATGTGCCTTTCTCCAGTGGGCAGGTGGGGAGTAGAAAGTATCGAACCGGACACGGCCGCGTTGCCACTTTCGGTGAACAGCTGCCTACGACGGGGTGAGCGGTGAGGTCCGTGGCCCGCTCCGCTCTGCTACCGGTCACCGGGTTGCGGCCGGCTACTCGACGTCTTCGGGGCGGACGCGCTCCACCAGGCCGACGCCGTTCTCGGTGAGGACCGCTATGGGCCGGTAGTCGGCGTGCGCGTCGATCGCCTGCAGCTGCAGCATCCGCCAGAGCCCGATCTCCAGCTCGACCAGGACGTCCGCGGGGTAGTGCTGGCGCATCAGGTCGAGGTCGGCGTGCATCTCGGCCACGCGATCGGGATGCGGGCGCACACCCCACGCCCGGCTGGCCTTACGCCAGATCGCGATCATCTCGTCGGCGTCGACGTCGGGTTCGTCCACGACGACGTACCGCGGGCGCTCGTCGCGCCGCTCGTCCGACATCGGCAGCCTCCCCCGTCATCGCGACTCCGGTCGCGGCGAGCGTGCCTGCCCACGACCCCGAGGTCAACATGGAACTCGGTCGACAGTAGAGGGCACGGGGGCGATGCGCCGAATCTCCGCCGGCACGTCGACGGGTGCGGCATACTTCGGCGCACGCCGACGACAGCCGTCCTGGCAGCAGGAGGATTCGATGCCGAAGCCCGACGCACCGACCACGGCTTCCGACGTGCCGGCGGCAGACCGGTTCCGCAGGTGGGTGTTCGCCCGGCACGCGCATCCGGTCAGCGCGTGGTCCCGCTGGGCCACCACGCCGCTGCTGGTGCTGCCGCTGTGGACGCGCGACTGGCGGCATGCGGTCCCCGTCGCGGTGTGGATGGCGGTCAACCCGGTCGTGACCCCTCCGGTGCGCGGCGACAGGACATTCGCGACGCGCGCCATCCTCGGTGAGGAACAGTGGATGGCGGACCCGAAGCAGGACCCGGGATCGAGCGGTCTCAACGCGGTCGGATCGGTCGGCCTCGCCGCCGCCGCGCTGGGTGCGTGGACGAAACGGCCGGTGCCGACGGCCCTCGGCCTCGCCTGGTCCATGACCGTGACCATGCTCAGCTGGCGCCGGTACGCCGAGCTCTACGACCGCCGGGCCGCCAAGCGCGGTTGACGCCCGTTCAGGCTTGCGACCGATCGGACGTGCCTGAGCGGCGGCGCACCGGGTGCCTCGACATGAGGGACACGCGGTTGAAAGCGTTGATGGTAACGGCCGCCCACGTGATCACCGAGACCTCGTCGTCGGTGAGGTCCGCACGAGCCCGTGCGTACGCCTCGTCGTCGGGATGCTGCTGGGCGACCAAGGTCACGGCTTCGGTCAGTTCCAGCGCGGCCCGCTCGCGTGCGGTGAACAGGTCGGTGTCACGCCAGCCCGGCAGCACGGCCAACCGCTGAGCGGTGTCACCCGCTTCGAGGGCGAGGTGCGTGTGCCGGTCGAGGCAGAAGGTGCACGCGTTGAGCTGGGACGCCCGGACGTTGACCAGTTCCAGCAGGATCGTGTCCAGGCCGATCTCACGCGCCCGGCTGCGGATCTCGGTGGCGGTCGCGCTGAGCGCCTTGAACACGGACGGTGTCTGCTTGTCGATGAAGATCCTGTCGGACATGGTTCACTCCGTCCGCTCGCGCACCGCGGCCAGGGCGTCGGTGGTGACCTTGTCGACGACGTCGTCGACCTCGTGGTGGCGTTCGAGGTACTTCTTCACGAACGGGCACACCGGCACGATGCGCAGGCCCGCGTCGCGCGTGTCGGCCAGTGCCTGACCGATCAGCTTGCTGCCCAGTCCCATTCCGCCGAAGTTCTCGCCGATCTCGGTGTGGAAGAAGATGCGCTGCCCGCCGCGATCGACGTATTCGGTGAACCCAGCCGGCTGCTCGCCGACGCTGATCTCGTACCGGTCACGGTCTCCGGCCTGGGCGACTTCCGCCGCCGGGGCATTGTCGGACATCGGTTCCCTTCGGTCGCATCGTCTGGTCCTCCTCGCACGATACGGGCTCGGTGAAGAGTGGTCCGGATGATCGGGCGGTGGCAGGAGCAGATGCGGTCGGCGACCGCGCACTGAGCCGACACTGTCGGTGGGAGCTGGTCAACTAGCCGAATGTTCGAAACTCCCGACGAGCTCCACAGCCTCCAAGTCCTGCTCGACACGTCCTGGGCCGGTTCCAGCAGCCACCTCAAATCGATCATCCGACCAGGTGAACGGACCCTCGACGCCGAACAGGTCGTCCGCGTCTGCCAAGGCATGTGCACCCTGGCCATCGCAACGGTCACCCGGCGCGGCGAACCACGCATCAGCGGCGCCGACGGGCATTTCCTGCACGGCCGCTGGATCATCGGCACCGACCGCCAGGCCGCGAAAGCCCGTCATCTCGCGGCGCGGCCCGGCATCAGCGCGACCTTCATGCACGGCGAACAGCTCGGCATTTTCACGCACGGACACGTCGTTCCACTGAACCCCGAGGGGACGAGCAACGACCCGACTTGGCCGACCGTCCGCGATTATCTGGTCGACCACTACGACGGCGACGGCGACGATCCGTTCTGGGACGAGAACGTGTGGTATCGCATCGACCCCAGCTGGATGGTCGCCTACAGCGTCGACCCCGTCGGGCTGCTCGACCAACAACCGTCAGCCTGAGGAGAGCTCGCGCGGTCCGCCTCACGCCGTCACTCCGGGCAGCCGAGGCTGACATCTTCAGGAGGGCACTACGTGTGATTGGCGACCGAGCTGACTCACGGGCCACGTTTCGAAGGTAGCCGGTCCCACCGTCAGTCACATCGGACTCACGGATATCCGCCGAATGGCTTGAAATCCCAGGTCAAACTATGTGGAGCTGAGGGGAATCGAACCCCTGACCTCTGCCTTGCAAAAGCAGCGCTCTACCAATTGAGCTACAGCCCCTGGGCCTGCGAACCGTGACGTTCGCGGGTGCCGGTGTCAGTTCTGGCCGGCTCCGGTGTTCGCCGGAGTGCTGCCGTTGAGGGACGCACCGTTGACGTGGGTGTCGACCGGTGCCGTGGCCTCGCGCCACAGGTCCGCCTCGGCCTTCGCATCCTTGTTGCGCTTGATGACGAAGAACACGCCACCCGCGACCACGGCGAACGCCAACAGCTTCTTCACGGCCGAAGCCTCCCTCTGGCACGAACTGACCCTGCCGTCTCGATCGTACTGCACCCCCTCCCGGGCGGTTTACGCGGTCCGGCCATGCGGGCAGCCGCCGGGTGCGCGGCCATGGGCAACGGCCCGGCCGCAGGTACAGGCACGAGAGGCACAGGAGGTTCACATGAACCGCAGGGACGAACAGCAGGAAGGCCTCAAGGGTGCCGTCGAGGACATCAAGGGCCGCGTGAAGCAGGCCGCCGGCTCCCTGCTCGGACACGACTCGATGCAGCAGGAAGGCAGTGCGCAACAGGACAAGGCTGAGGCCCAGCGCGAGGTCGCCGAGAAGGAGGCGCAGGCCAAGGAGGCCGAGCGCAAGGCCACCGAGTCCCAGGCGCGCGAGCGCTCCCAGCAGGAGTGAGAGCTCATGATCGCGGATGGTTCCACGTGGAACCATCCGCGATCTTGGCTGCACCGAGGACGTCCGGCCCTGTCATCGAGCAGGTCCGGGTCACAGCCATATCCGGAGCGCAGCACCTGCAGAAAGGCACCAGCCAGTCGACCCTCCATCACTTGCGCATCTCAATCCAGGACATCTAATATCCAGGTTGTGCGGATGAACGAGGGAGTCGAGTGGGCGGTCCACAGCTGCCTGAACCTGGCGTGGCTGGGTGAGCGAGCCGTGCCCGCGGCCCGGCTCGCGGCGTTCTACGAGCTACCCGCGGCGTATCTCAACAAACAGCTGCAGGCCCTGGCCCGCGCGGACATCCTGACCTCCGTGTCGGGCCCGCGCGGAGGATTCCGCCTCGCCAGGCCGCCCGAGAAGGTCACGCTGATGGACGTCGTCGTCGCCATCGACGGTGACGAACCGGCGTTCCGCTGCACCGAGATTCGCCAACGAGGCGGCTCGGGCGGCGGCGACGCCGATGCCTACCGCAAGCCCTGCGCGATCGACGCCGCGATGCGCAAGGCCGAACTCGCCTGGCGGCGCGAACTCGCCGGGCAGACGGTCGCCGACGTCATGACGACCGTCGAGCACACGAACCCCGGCGTGCCCGACAAGGTGCGCCGCTGGTTCGACGACACCCGCTGACAACCGCCACGGCGTGGGCGTGCGCTCACTCGTCCACGAATTCCGGATATTCAACATCCAGAAAAGGAGACAACGATGCAGGGACGACTCGACGGTCTGCAGTCCGCCGCCGCAGGCGGTTTCAAGGCCATGTACGCGATGGAGTCATTCCTCGCGGGCAGTGACGTTCCCCAGGGTTTGCTGCACCTGCTGAAACTGCGCGTGAGCCAGATCAACGGCTGCGGCTACTGCGTCGACATGCACGCCCGCGACGCCGCAGCCGACGGCGAAAGCACCGAACGCGTCAACGGGGTCGCCGCGTTCCGCGAGATGCCCTACTTCACCGAAGCCGAACGTGCGGCGCTCGAACTGGCCGAAGCCGCGACCCGGCTCGCCGACAACCCGCACGGTGTTCCCGACGACGTGTGGCAGGCCGCCCGCAAGCACTACGACGACACCCACCTCAGCACGCTGATCATGGCCATCGCCGCGATCAACGCGTGGAACCGCATCAACGTCACCAACCGCACCGTGGCGGGAACCATCACCCGCTAGGCCGAGTGCTGTTCCGCCCCCAAGGGCACTTTGGTCGCATTCAACGCAACCAAAGTGCCCTTGGGGGCATTCCGGTGGTGACGGTCAGTCGTCGGTGCCGCCGTCGAGCCAGATGCAGGGCGACGACGCGCCGAGTGACAGGTCGCCCTCGATGCTCTGGGTGACGGACATCCGGAACGCATCGCCGGTGTGCTGCACCGACACGAACCGGTCGTCGGCGGCGCGGTGATCGGCGAGCACCCGGAAGTCGTGGGACGTCCAGTGCTCGACGAGCACGTCGACGATCTCAGCGTTGCGGTCGCCGGGAAGGTCGTCGAGCCAGTACGTCTTGCCGACCTCGTAGCGGCCGCGCGGCCCGCGATCCTTCGGGTCATCGCATTCGAGCGCGTCGTCGCGCTGCACCGTCAGCGTGGGCTGCACGGGCAGCGCGGCGACGGCGCGTTCGATGTGTTCCTGCGCTCGCGCACGCGCCTCGTCGTGGGTCAACGTCCGCATGGCCTGTGCCCCTTCCCCTGGCGCGAGGTGCCGGTTCGCCTCACAACGGTCCCCTGCCCAGGATGATCGCCGCGAAGTTGCGCAGCGAGTCGGAATCGGTGTTCCAGTACTGCGAATGCGCCTCGGTGGACAGCCCCACGGTGAACCATTCGCCGTCGGCACCGGGATCGGAATCGAACACCGTCGCGCCGAAGTCCTCGTCGATGGGCTGCGGCCCGTGGGCGAAGTCGGGTGTCAGGCGGATGACGTCGTTCTGGGCCGTCGTGGCGAACACGCGGCAGTCCTCCGGCAGTTGCAGCTCCGACACGTGGTCCACACCGACACCGGGACTGCCGACGAACACCACCGCATCGACGTCGAGCAACGCTTCGGAAGCGGCGTGCCCGATCACCGTCGAACCGTAGCTGTAGCCGATGACCGAGTTGTAGGAACGCTCGCCGTCCCGGGTCGCACGCAGACCGTCCTGAAAGGACCGCAACGACTCCCCGCCGACCACGGCACGGTCCTTGCTCGCCGACTCCAGGAGGTCCTGCGGCGCGTCGTAGCCGAGCCAGGTGATCGTGGATGTGTTGGTGCGGCGGGACAACTGGCCGAGCCGGTCGACGATCGCATCCGACTTGTCGATCTCGGACCGGACGGTCTTCAGGCTGGTTCCGGTGCCCTGCACGTTCGTCACCACGTTGTCGGCCGTGTCCGGATCTCCGGTGGCGATGATCGCGCGGCCCCGGCCCTCGCGGGAGAACCCGACGAGGAACGCCCGCGGCCGCGCGCGGGTCGCGTCGCTGTCGATGTAGCGCTTGATCGCGTCCATGGCGCGGATGACGGCGCCGCGGTCCTCGTCGGGATCGTCCTGCTGCTGCGCCGTGATGTCGGCGTACTCGACGTCGAACAGCAACCGGTTGGCACGGTCGCGGTCGACGGTCGGAACCCCGTCGAGCGCACCGACCGTGGCCGGCTCGGCGGCGATCACCGATTCCCGTTCCTCTGCCGACAGGTCCCGCCACCAACCTGCGACCTCGACGGGGGAACCTTCCGCGGGAATCCCGCCGACCGGATCGGCCCTGTCACCCGACTCGACCGCCACTGCCGCCTCCACGGTTCGCACCACGCTCGACAACGCCGGCAGCAGCGTAACGGTGCGGCAGCGGCCACCACGGCCGGTTCGCGGGAATTCACCTGACTGTTTCAGCGGCCGCTCACACCGTTTTCCAGTGCCGCTCAGCCGCGTCGACGAAGTCGTCGGCGAACTCGTCGGGGAAGAACAGGCGCCCGCCGGGTATCTCGACGACATCCGTCACCCCGGGGACGAGGCGCTGCAACCAGTGCGCCCACTCGAGATGGAAGAACACGTCGGCGGTGCCCCACACCAACAAGGTCGGCACGTTGCACGCCTCCAGTTCGGGGCGGATGCGGCCGAGCTCGGTCGGCGCCAGCGACATCAACAGCCGCTCCATGAACCGCACCGAGTCACGGCTGCCGAGGATCGCGGCGCCAGGTAGTCCACCACCACGTCGTCCGGCAGCTCCGCGGGACGGCGATAACCCACCCTGAGGATCTGTTTCGCCAGCGCGGGCCACCGCACGACGGGACCGGTCACCCGGAACAGCCCGAGCCGCGACGCCCACACCACCGGTGCGAACGCGCGCGGCGGCGTGTTGCCCTCGGTGTCGCAATTGGTCAGCACCCACGACGCGAAGCGGGACTCGTGGCGCGCCATCACGATCTGGCACACCCCGCCGCCGGTGTCGTTGCCGACGAGATGCACGTCCCACAGGTCCAGTTCGGTGAGCACGGTGCCCACGGCGTCGGCCAGCCCCCACAGCGACGCCTCCCCCAACGGCGGCGTGCACCCGTGGCCGGGCAGGTCCACCACGATGCACCGCCGGTGACCGCGCAGCCGCTGCACCACATTCCGCCACAGGCGCCCGTTGGTGAACACGCCGTGGACGAACAGCGTCACCGGCCCCTCTCCCACGTCGACGTAGCTGATGCCCCCGACCTGGTGGCGGTGGGCGGCGAACTCATCGGTCATCGACGGATCCTTCCGACTCGGCGGCCCTCAGATCGGCCAGCACTCCCACGACACCCAGCGCCGCGTAGGCACCCGTGGCGGTTGTCAGCCCGATGGCGGCACCCCTGCGCACGTCGCCGCGGACGACGTGGGCGAGGCCGTCGGCCGTGTCGCACACGTCCACCAGCAGCCCCAGGCGGCGCCACCGGCGTCGCGCCGAGCCGTCGGAGAGCAGGTAGCCCCAGCCCAACGCGAGCGCACGCGAGCCGAAGACCCTGATCAGATAGGTCAGTTCCGGCGTCGCGGACTCGTCCACGCCGGCGAGACGCGTGTTCGCCCTCGGCGTCACCAGCGATAGCGCTCCCCAGGCCAGCCGTCCCACCGCGGCGATCCGGAATGCGGTGTCGAGCCACGAGGCCTGACCCGGGGTGACGCATTTCGATGCGATGTGTGTCGATGCGCTCATGCCGACCGACGGTGGCACCGCCACGTGGGCGCGTCGATTACCCGTTCGGTAATCGCCCCGCGCACCGGAGCGGTCTACGGTCGGCGTATGACCGTCGGCCCGCTGCTCCGCGAATGGCGTACCCGCAGAAGGCTCAGCCAGCTCGAGCTGTCGACACAGCTCGGGGTGTCCGCGCGGCACATCAGCTTCGTGGAGACCGGCCGCTCCGGCGCCAGCCGCGGGTTGCTGTTGCAGTTCGCCGAGCACCTCGACGTGCCGCTACGCGCCCGCAACGAACTGTTGCTGGCCGCCGGGTACGCGCCCGCTTTCGGTGAACACCGGCTCGGCGACGGCGCGATGGAACCCGTGCGCCGGGCGATCGACACCGTGCTGACAGCTCACGAGCCCCACCCCGCTCTTGCCGTGGACGACTGCTGGAACATCGTGGCCGCCAACTCCGGCAGCACACTGCTGCTCGAGGACGTGGCACCGGAGCTGCTCACCGCACCGCTCAACGTCCTGCGGTTGACGCTGCACCCGAACGGTCTCGCACCACGGCTGAGCAACCTCCCCCAGCTGCGGACCTCGTTGCTGCACAAGGTCGACAGGCAGGCAACGCTCAGCGGCGATCCACGGCTGGCCGAGCTCTACACGGAACTGGTGTCCTACGGCGACCCACCACACGCCGGTGAACGAAACGGCGGCGATTCGAACGGGGAGACCGCGTACGGCGGGGATCCGCACAACGGAAGGTCCAGTGGTGGCGCACCGGCCACCGACGACAGGGTGTTCCTGCCGGTGCGGCTCCTCGTTGCCGACCTCGAACTGCAACTGATCAGCACCGTCACGACGTTCGGCACCCCGCTCGACACCACGGTCGCGGGACTGTCGATGGAGTCGTTCTTCCCCGCCGATGCCACCACGGCCGAGTTCCTGCGGCGGCACTCCGACACCGGTGCGACTCGGCTGGAACGGCTAGCCACGGAACATCCGCACCTGGTGCAGTACCTCGCCGGCAGTTGAGTTCCCGCCGTACAGCGATCGGCCGTCCCGGCGCATGCCGTCAAGTGGAGGCGCCCCTCGGTCGCCACCGGCCGAATCCACCCTCGCTATTGACGACCTGTCCCGTGATCCACACGGCCTCATCCGTGACGAGCCACCCGACGAGCCGAGCCGGGTCGTCGGGTTCGCCGTACCGTCCGAACGGGAACATCGGCTCGACCGTCCGCCATATGTCGTGGGTCAGGTATCCGGTGTCGACCGGACCGGGATTCACCGTGTTGACGCGGATTCCACGGTCGGCGAGCTGATCGGCGAATGTCGTCGTCATGCCGTGCAGGGCGGCCTTGGCCGAACCGTAGGCGATCTCGCCGGGCAACGGACCGAGCGCCTGTCCGGACGTCATCAGCACCGCCGCGCCGCCGGGCCTACCGTCGTGAGCGTTCGCGAACGCCTGCAACAACAGGATCGTCGAACGCGCGTCGACGGCCCAATGGCGGTCGAGCTCATCGGCCGTCAGCTCACCCAGCGGTCCGTCGTGGCCGCTCATCGCGTGATTGGCAACGAGTATGTCGACGTGGCCGAATGTGCCGGTCGCCGCGTCGAAGACCCGTTGTGGCGCATCCGGTTCGGCGAGGTCGGCGTGAAGATCGGCGATCCGCCCGCCCGCAGACTGTTCCCTCACTCCGGCCAGGACCGCGTCGAGGTCGTCCGCGCCCCAGTCCTGTTCGCTGTCGTGTGGCACGAAATGGTGCAGGAACACGTTCGCACCGTACGACGCGAGCCTGCATGCGATGGCGTAGCCGATGCCGCCGCGTCTACTCACGCCCGTGACGACGGCAGCCCGGCCCCTCAGTGGGTACGGATCCCTCACTTACCGAGGATCACACGCGCCTCGGTCCGCCTCAACTCGGTTTCCACGGTGGGCCTGTCTGTCCCCATGTGGACGTCTCCTGTGGACAGTTGATTTATGGACCCGGGTCTCCACATCAGGCCGCGTGCGTAACCGAATCACCGCACCCTCGCGGGGGCGCGGGTGTTTTCCCTGTCGCGCAAAGACATTGGCCGAGTACTCCCTCCGCCTTACACCTGGGCCATGACGACCACACCGAAGTACTTGTTCGAACGTGACGAAGCCGAGGACGAGCGGCTACGGGCTCAGAGCGGCCTGCTCAACGCGATGACGACCGAACTTCTCGATCACATCGGGCTCGGACCCGGTTGGCGCGTACTCGACCTGGGCAGCGGAGCCGGCGATGTCGCCTACCTCGCCGCCGACCGCGTCGGACCGACCGGATCGGTGTCGGGCATCGACCGCGACCCGGCGACCGCCGAACGGGCACAGGCCGACGCCCGGCGACGTGGCTACGCCAACGTCGAGTTCCGCACCGGCGACGCACAGACCTTGGAGGGGATCGACGGCGATTTCGACGCCGTGGTCGGCCGGCTGATCTACATGTACGTGGCCGACCCGGTCGAAGCACTGCGGCAGGCGTACGCGCGGGTTCGCCCCGGCGGGCTCGTGTGCCTGCAGGAGGCCGATCTCACCAACACGTGGGCGCATCCCATGACCCCGCTGTGGCAGCAGGCGTACGACTGGCTGCAGGAGACGATGCGGTTGGCCGGCGTCAACCCACGGATGGGCTACGACCTGTTCGCGACGTTCCGCGCCGCCGGACTTCCCGATCCGGAGATCGGGATCAGCTGGCGACTGCGCGGCGCGAGCGAGCTACCGGAGTACACGTGGGCCGACATCGTGTGCGGCACGCTTCCGCTCATGGAGAAATTCGGCGTCGCGACCCGGGAGGAAGTGCAACCGGAGACGCTCGGCGAACGACTCAAGGCGGATCTGCGCGAGCACGACGGCATCATGACCATCGGACCGTTTCCCCACGCGTGGACCCGCAAACCGTTCTGACGGCCGGCCGTCACGGCATGATGGACGCGTGTCGATCGAGGTGACGCTGGACGAGATCCGCGCCGTCGCGGCGTTCGCCGTCGGGTGTGCGGAGCCCGCGGTGGCGCTCTTCGAACGAGTGCGTCCGCAGGATCCGCGCGCACGGGATGCACTCGACGTCACCAGGACGTTCGCGGAGGGTGGGCGGCGGTCGAAAGCGATCCGCGACGCGGCGTGGGCGGCATGGCGGGCGTATCAGGAGACCCGCGACGCCGGCCTGACCGCCGCGAGCGAGGCCGCCCGGTCGGCGCATACGGCCGCGAGCGCGGCGTATCTGCACCCGCTGCCGAAGGCGACGCAGGTCAGGCACATCCTGGGCGCGGCCGCTCACGCGGCGCGGGCGTGCGAACTGGAAGCCGGTGGGGACGCGGATGTCGCGGTCGAGCAACTCGAACGAGCGCGCCGGTTGGCCACACCTGCCGTGATCGACGTGCTCCGCCGCTACCCGGTCGCCCCCGCGGGCGGTAGCCGTCCGGGGGAGCTCCTCCGCACACTCGACACCACGCTGCGCGGCCGCGCCTGAGCCGGCCCGCGAACCCGCAACACGGTCCCCGGAATCGACAACACGGGCCCGCGAACCCTCAACGTCGCGTCCCGGGTGCAGAACACGCGTGCACGAATGCAGGACACGCGGTGCTGAGTGCAGGACACGCGCGTGGGGGTATAGAAGACGAAGGCGCCTCCCGCGTGGAGCAGGAGGCGCCTCAACACTCATTGCTACTACCAACGCCCCCTCTCCCGGTTAGGAAAGGGGCCTTTGACGTGCGGTGGGCCCAGGAGGACTTGAACCTCCGACCTCATCGTTATCAGCGATGCGCTCTAACCGCCTGAGCTATGGGCCCGTGCAGCGATGAAAACTCTACCTCACCGCCACTACGGGGTTGACGCGGGGTCGCTTCGCCGTCGTCCGACTCATCGCTCCGCCCGTCATGGCCCGTCACACGCCATCGCGCCGCTCGTCACTCCCGCTCGGAGAGCGTCACCTCGAGGCCACCGGCGAGGTCGGCGGACACGTTGTAGATGAACGCGCTGACCGTGGTCAGAGCCGAGATCAGCACGATGTTGACGGCACCGACGATGGCGGCGATGCCGAACACCCTCGGCGCCGTGATGAACGGGTCGCCCACACCCTCGGTGGCCTCTCCCTGCACGAGCGAGGTGTAGGTGCCGTTGATCTGGTCCCACACACCCATGCCTTCGAGCACGGTGTACAGCACACCGACCGCGACGAGCCAGATGAAGAACAGCGCCACACCCAGCACGAGCGACAGCTTGAGCACCGACCACGGGTCGAACCGCTTGACCTGGAGGCTCGCGCGACGCGGCCCTCGGCCCGGCCTGCGCAGTGCACTGACCGGCGTCGACCGCTTCGACCCTCCACCGGAGCCCGACGCGGCGCCGACCCCCTCGGGGGAGGCGAGCTGGTCGTCACCGGCCTCGGGCCCACGGCCGCCGAACAGTCTGCCCGCGGCGGTACCGCTCACCACCTGCGTGTCGGCGTCGCTGCCCGAGTAGTCGGCTCCCGCGGAAGCCGCGGCATACTGCTCCGTCGGCTGCTGGTCGGCCGACTGGTACGCGGTCGATTGGTACGACGCCGACTGGTATGAGGCCTCGTCGGCGGGCAGTTCGCCCGACGACCAGCGCTGGCCGAAGCCGTCACCGTCGGATTCCGACACGGCGTCGACATCCTTCGCGACCCGCTGCCACGGCGGTGCGACCTCGTCGTCGGTACCCGCGTCGGCGCCGCGCTGTTCGGTGTTGTCGGGTGGTGTCACTACCGGTCAGTCCCTCGTCCGCGCTTGCGTCTCGTGCCTACCGTTTACTCTTGCTCGTCCTGGGCGGCTCCGCCCTCCGAGGCCGCGTCATCGGCGTCCGCAGCCTCTTCGATGTCGGCAGGGGCGGAGTCGGTCTCCCCTTCCGTCGAGGCTGCCGCATCCGATGTAACAGCACCATCAGCCGCGCCGTCCGCATCCTCGGCGGCCCCCTCGTCGGGGACGTCCAAAGGCTTGTCGGCATTGCGCGCGACGGCCAGCAGGGTCGTTCCCTCGTCGAGGTTCATCAGGCGAACACCCTTCGTCTGCCTGCCGGCCTTGCGCACGTCGTCGGCACGCGTCCGGATGACCCCGCCACTGGAGGTGATGGCGTACAGCTCGTCGTCCGACTCGACCACGAGTGCCCCCACCAGCCTGCCACGCTTGCGGTCCTGCTGAATGGTGAGCACACCCTTGCCGCCGCGGCCCTGCACCGGATAGTCCTCGATGTCGGTGCGCTTGGCGTACCCGCCGTCGGTCGCGACCAGCAGGAACGTGTCCTGCTTGACCACGCTGATCTTGAGCAGCTCGTCACCCTCGTTGAACCGCATACCCAGCACACCCGACGTGGCGCGGCCCATCGGGCGCAACGTCTCGTCCGTGGCGTGGAAGCGGATGGACTGGCCTTCCGCGGACACGAGCAGCAGGTCGTCGTCGGCCGAGGCGAGCACCGCGCCGACGAGCTCGTCACCCTCACGCAGGTTGACCGCGATCAGCCCACCCGAGCGCGCCGAGTCGAAGTCGGTCAGCTTGGACTTCTTGACCAGACCGTTCCGCGTGGCCAGGACCAGGTAGTCGGCCGCCTCGTAGTCCGGGATGTGGATGACGCCCGCGATCTCCTCGTCCGGCTGGAACGCCAGCAGGTTCGCCACGTGCTGGCCGCGGGCGTTGCGGCCAGCCTCGGGCAGATCGTAGGCCTTCGTGCGGTACACGCGGCCCTTGTTGGTGAAGAACAGCAGCCAATGGTGCGTGGAGCACACGAAGAAGTGCTGGACGATGTCGTCCTGTTTGAGCGTCGCGCCCTGCACGCCCTTGCCGCCGCGCTTCTGCGAACGGTACGAGTCCGTCTTGGTGCGTTTGGCGTACCCGGTGCGGGTGATGGTGACGACGACGTCCTCTTCGGCGATCAGGTCCTCGATGGACACGTCGCCGTCGTAAGGAATGATCTTCGTGCGGCGCTCGTCGCCCCACTTCTCGACGATCTCGGTGAGCTCGTCCCTGACGATCTGCCGCTGCCGCTCGGGCTTGGCGAGGATGTCCTCGAGATCGGCGATCTTCGCCTCGATCTCGGTCAACTCGTCGATGATCTTCTGACGTTCCAGTGCGGCCAGGCGGCGCAGCTGCATGTCGAGGATCGCGGTGGCCTGGATCTCGTCGATGTCGAGCAGCTCGATGAGACCGGTGCGCGCCTCGTCGACCGTGGGCGAGCGCCGGATCAGCGCGATCACCGCGTCCAGCTGGTCCAGCGCCTTGACCAGACCGCGCAGGATGTGGGCGCGTTCCTCGGCCTTGCGCAGGCGGTACCTGGTGCGCCGGACGATGACGTCGAGCTGGTGGTTCGTGTAGTGCCGGATCATCTGGTCGAGCCGCAGCGTGCGCGGCACGCCGTCGACCAGGGCCAGCATGTTGACGCCGAAGTTGTACTGCAGCTGGGTGTGCTTGTAGAGGTTGTTCAGCACCACCTTGGCGACCGCATCGCGCTTGAGCGTGACGACGATGCGCATACCGCTGCGGGAGTTGGTCTCGTCGGCGATGTCGGCGATGCCGGTGAGCTTGCCGTCGCGCACCAGCGTCGCGATGTTCTCGACGAGGTTGTCCGGGTTGACCTGGTACGGCAGCTCGGTGACGACCAGCGTCGCGCGGCCCTTGTTGTCCTCTTCCACCTCGACGACCGCGCGCATGCGCACCGAGCCGCGGCCCGTGCGGTAAGCCTCGGAGATGCCCTGCGTGCCGAGGATCAGGCCGCGCGTCGGGAAGTCCGGCCCCTTGATGCGCTGCATCATCGCGGCGAGCGTTTCCTCCTCGCCCGCCTCCGGGTTGTCGAGCGCCCAGATGACGCCGTCGGCGACCTCGCGGAGGTTGTGCGGCGGGATGTTCGTCGCCATGCCCACCGCGATGCCCGAACCGCCGTTGACCAGCAGGTTCGGGATCCGGCTGGGCAGCACGTCCGGCTCGCGCGTCCGCCCGTCGTAGTTATCGGAGAAATCGACGGTCTCCTCGTCGATCTCCCGCAACATCTCCATCGCGAGCGGGTCGAGGCGGGACTCGGTGTACCGCATGGCGGCGGCCGGGTCGTTGCCCGGAGAGCCGAAGTTGCCCTGGCCGTCGATGAGCGGGTAGCGCATCGACCACGACTGCGCCAGGCGCACGAGAGCGTCGTAGATCGCCGAGTCGCCGTGCGGGTGGTAATTGCCCATCACGTCGCCGACGACGCGGGAGCACTTGTTGTACCCGCGGTCGGGCCGGAAACCCGAGTCGTACATCGAGTACAGCACCCGGCGATGCACCGGCTTGAGCCCGTCGCGCACGTCCGGCAGCGCTCGCGACACGATCACGCTCATCGCGTAATTGATGTACGAGTTCTGCATCTCCTGCTGGAGATCGACCGGCTCGACACGACCGTGCTGGCCGTCGGGGGGCAGAGTTTCAGTCACGGCTGGTTGTTCCTTTCACGCCTGATCCGGATGGCTCGCAAGTGGACGGGGGTCCGCTGCGGACTCGGCGGATCAGATGTCGAGCATTCCGGCGGCCTTGGCGTTACGGGTGATGAACGAACGGCGGGCGTCGACGTCCTCGCCCATCAGGACGGAGAACAGCTCGTCGGCCGTAGCAGCGTCGTCGAGGCTGACCTGCAACAGCACCCGGTTCGTCGGGTCCATCGTGGTCTCCCACAGCTCGTCCGAGTTCATCTCGCCGAGACCCTTGTACCGCTGGATACCGTCTTCCTTCGGCAACTTCTTGCCGGCCGCGGCGCCCGCTTCGAGCAGGCCGTCCCGCTCGCGGTCGGAGTAGGCGTACTCCGCGGTGGCACGCGGCCACTTGATCTTGTAGAGCGGCGGCTGCGCCAGGTAGACGTAGCCGTGCTCGATCAGCGGGCGCATGAACCGGAACAGCAGCGTCAGCAGCAGCGTGCGGATGTGCTGGCCGTCGACGTCGGCGTCGGCCATCAGCACGATCTTGTGATACCGCAGCTTCGAGATGTCGAACTCGTCGTGGATGCCGGTGCCGAGCGCGGTGATCAGTGACTGCACCTCCGCGTTCTTCAGCACGCGGTCGATGCGGGCCTTCTCGACGTTGATGATCTTGCCTCGGATCGGCAGGATCGCCTGGAACATCGAGTCCCGGCCCTCCTTGGCCGAACCGCCGGCGGAGTCACCCTCCACGATGTAGAGCTCGCACTGCTCGGGGTCGGTCGAGCGGCAGTCCTTGAGCTTGCCCGGCAGTCCGCCGATGTCCATCGCGCCCTTGCGGCGCACCAGGTCACGGGCCTTACGCGCGGCGTCGCGGGCCTGCGCACTCGAAATGGCCTTGTTGATGATGGTCTTGGCCTCGGTCGGGTTCCGCTCGAACCAGTCCGACAGCCACTCGTTCGCGTTGGTCTGCACGAACGTCTTCGCCTCGCTGTTGCCCAGCTTGGTCTTGGTCTGGCCCTCGAACTGCGGCTCGCCCACCTTGATCGAGATGATCGCCGTCAGACCCTCGCGGACGTCGTCGCCGGTGAGGTTGGCGTCCTTCTCCTTGAGCAGCTTCTTGTCGCGCGCGTAGGCGTTCACCACGCGGGTCAGCGCCGCGCGGAAGCCCTCCTCGTGGGTACCGCCCTCGTGCGTGTTGATTGTGTTGGCGAACGTGTAGACCGAGGGCGTGAACCCGTTGTTCCACTGCATCGCGACCTCGACCTCGAGGCCGTCACCGGCGGTCTCGAAGCTGACGATCGTCGGGTGGATCGGGTCCTTCGTGTTGTTGATGTGCCTGACGAAGTCCTCGAGCCCGCCCGGGTAGTGGTAGGTGCGCTCCTTGATGCGGGCCGCTTCCCCCGCGGCGTCCTCACCGTTCTCGTCCGGCACCCGCTCGTCGCGCAGGACGATCGTCAGGCCCTTGTTGAGGAAGGCCATCTCCTGCAACCGGCGCGCGACCGTCTCGGCGTTGTAGTCGGTGGTCTCGAAGATCCCCGGGTCGGCCCAGAACGTGACGGTGGTGCCGGAGGCGTCGGACGGACCGGCGTCGACGAGCTCACCGGGCTCGGAGTACTTGTAGTGCTGCGTCCACTTGCGCCCGTTGCGGTGGATCTCGACGTCGAGCGCGGTGGACAACGCGTTGACGACGGACACGCCGACGCCGTGCAGACCACCGGATACCGCGTACGAGTCGCTGTCGAACTTGCCGCCCGCGTGCAGCACCGTCAGCACGACCTCGACGGTCGGGCGCTGCTCCTTCGGGTGCAGTTCGACCGGGATACCGCGGCCGTCGTCGACGACGCGGACGCCGCCGTCGGCCATGAGCGTGACCTCGACCTTGCTCGCGTACCCCGCCATCGCCTCGTCGACGGAGTTGTCCACGACCTCCTGGATCAGGTGGTGCAGGCCGCGCTCACCGGTGGACCCGATGTACATGCCGGGGCGTTTACGGACGGCCTCGAGACCCTCGAGGACCGTGATGGAGGACGCACCGTATTCGTTCTCGTTCTCTGCCACCGGCCTGACTTCTCCTCACCATCGCCACACGCGCACGCGCGCGGGGAATTCTGGGGCGCGGGCACCTTCTCGGCTCACCGTCTCGCACGCGCTCACACGGGGTTTCCGCGCGCCGATCCGGCCCACCGGTCCTAGTTTACTTGGCCAGTCTCGCTCACATGCATCAAGGACACGTCTGATTTCGCCAGAGAGCGACGATCTCGACCCTGATCGGGTCCCGGGGCTGACCCGATCAGCGCCGCCGCGTCTCGGAGAAATCGGGCGCCCGCTCTTCGGTGGGGGTCAGCCGTACGTGTCACGCGGCCCCCTGCCGGACACATGACGTGGCCCCTTCCGCCAGCTCGGAGCGGCAGGGCCCTGGATCTTCATGCGTTTGACGACGCCGTGTCCCACCCCGGAGGCGATCTTCGCGAGGAGCTGCCGCTGCAGCAACCGCAGCTGTGTGGCCCACGCCGTCGACGACGCCCTGACCACCAGTTCTCCGTCGGTCAGGCTCACCGGCTGGGCGTGTTCCGCCACGTCTTCACCCACGAGGGTGGCCCACCGGCCGAAGACGTGTCCCCCGGCCAGGCGGTCGCTCCAGCCGAACTGCGTCGCCATGCGCGCCGCGATCCGGCCGAGGCTCTGCGGGTCGCGCTCGTCGGCGCCCGCACCCGACCACCGGCGCCTGCGGGGGTTCTGCGCCGTCTGACCCTGCTTGCCCGGTGCGCCCGGCTTACGCCTGCCCGGTTCGTGACCCCGCGTCTTCGCGCGGTCCTGGGCGGCCTTCAGGACCGAGTGCGCCAGGTCGCGTCCACTTTCCGCGGTCTCCGGTGGTTTCGGGGCACCTGCCCGGTCCACGTCGGCGGCTGCGGAGTGTGCACGACCTGTGGACGGAGCGCCACCGCGGCCGTCGGCGTGCGGCTTGTCCCCAGATGCGGTAGGCGCCCCCGCGTCGGAGACTGCTCCGGTCGGTGCGGTACGGTCACGCTCCGTCGCTCGATCGGACCTTTCGTCCTGGTATCCCCCCTCGCGGGGAGTATTGACCTGCTGATCACGGTCTGCGGTTACCCACTGCGATAACAAATCCAGGGTGTTATCCACACTGTCCACAGACTTATCCCCAGTTTGGCGACGTTTAGCTGTGCTGTCGGTCACGCCGCGTCGCCGGTTTCCCGTATTGCGGGTGCTGTCAGTCACGTGTTACCTCACCCTCCGCGACCGCATAGCGGATGCCGGTCAGCTCGGTCGGCACGTCTTCATCCACAGCGGCCGTCACGAGCACCTGCTCGGCACTCAGCGCGACCTCCGCCAACCGCGCCCGCCGCCGCTTGTCCAACTCGGCGAACACGTCATCGAGCATCAGCACCGGCTCACCCCCTGCCTCACCGCGCAACAGCTCGTACGAACCGAGCCGCAACGCCAGCGCGAACGACCACGACTCGCCGTGGCTCGCGTACCCCTTCGCCGGAGTGTCACCGAGCACCAGGTCCAGCTCGTCGCGGTGCGGTCCGACCAGGCTTACCCCACGTTCCAGCTCCGCCGCCCGCGACTCGCCGAGCGCCACCCGCAGCACCTCGGCCAGCCGCTCCGGATCGGCCCGCTCCCCGCTCGGCTCGCCGTACCCCTCCGGCAACGCCTCGCCCAGGCTCGACCGGTAGGCGATGTGCGCGGGCCGCGAATCCGGTGCCACTCCCGCGTAGGCCTCCGCGGTGTGCGGTGCCAGATCCGCCACGAGATTCAGCCTCGCCGCCAGCAGTTGCGCCCCGGCCTTCGACAGGTGGTCGTCCCACACGTCCAGCGTCGACGCCGCGTACGGATCGTCACCGCGCTTCTTTCCCGCCGACTTCAACAGGGCGTTGCGCTGCTTGAGCACCTTGTCGTAGTCGGATCGCACCCCCGCGTAGCGCGGCGCGCGCTGCACCAGCAGCTCGTCGAGGAACTTGCGGCGCTCACCCGGGTCCCCCCGCACCAGCGCGAGGTCCTCGGGTGAGAACAGCACCGTGCGCAGGATCCCCAGCACATCCCGCGGTCTGCCGACCGCACCCCGGTTCACGCGCGCCCGATTGGCACGGCCCGCCGCGATCTCCAGCTCGACCGTCAGCTCCCGGTCCTCGTTCACGACCGCGGTCCGCACCAGTGCGCGTTCACATCCCTGCCGCACCAGGGGCGCGTCGGTCGCGACCCGGTGCGAGGAGAGCGTGGCGACGTAACCGATCGCCTCGAGGAGATTCGTCTTCCCTCGTCCGTTCTGCCCGACCAGCACGGACGGGCCCGGCTCGAGCGGCACATCGACGTGATCCCACGAGCGGAAATCGGTCACCTGCAGGTGACGGATGTACACGTCGTTATCCGGCTGCCTTCGTCACTCGCCGGCCTTTTTGACACTGTGCCCGCCGAACTGATTTCGCAGCGCGGCCACGGCACGCATCGCCGACGAGTCCTCCTGGCGTGAGGCGAACCGCGCGAACAGCGCCGCCGAGATGACCGGCGCGGGCACCGAGTTGTTGATCGCCTCCTCGAGCGTCCACCGGCCCTCGCCCGAGTCCTCGACGTAGCCTTCGAGCTCGCCCAGGTCCGGATCCTCCTCGAGCGCACGGATCAGCAGGTCCAGCAGCCACGACCGGACGACCGTGCCGCGCTGCCACGCCTTGATCACACCGGGCACGTTGTCGACGACGTCGGAGGCTTCGAGCAGCTCGAAGCCCTCGGCGTAGGCCTGCATCAGGCCGTACTCGATGCCGTTGTGCACCATCTTCGCGTAGTGACCGGCACCGACACCGCCCGCGTGGGCGAAGCCCTCCTCCCGCGGCCCCTCCGGGCGCAACGCATCGAAGATCGGCATCGCACGCTCGATGTCCTCGGCGTCACCGCCCGCCATGAGGCCGTAGCCGTTGTCCTTGCCCCACACGCCGCCGGACACCCCGACGTCGACGTACTTCACACCCTGCTCGGCGAGCACCGCAGCGTTGTGACTGTCGTCGGTGAACCGCGAGTTGCCGCCGTCGATGATGAGGTCGCCACTCGAGAGCAGACCGGCGAGCTCCGCGACCGTCGCCCTGGTCGGCTCGCCCGCGGGCACCATCACCCACACGATGCGCGGCGCGTCGAGCGTCTTGGCCAGGTCCGCGAGCGACGAGACGTCGCTGACGTCCGGGTTCTGGTCGAATCCGACCACCTCGTGCCCGGCGGCGCGCAGCCGCTCGCGCATGTTGAAACCCATCTTTCCGAGGCCGACCAGTCCGAGCTGCACCATCGAAATGCTTTCCCTTGGTAGTTGCGTGTGCTTGCTGCTGCGTCTGCTGGGCGGGTTCAGCCGGGCAGGCGCACAGGCATGAGCAAGTACAGATAGCCGGGTACCACGTCGCCGTTCTCGTCAGCCGGCTTGATCAGCGCGGGCCGGTTCGGCGTGGTGAACGTCAGCTCAGCACGGTCGGCGTGCAACGCGGCGAGACCGTCGGCGAGATAGCCCGGGTTGAACGCGATAGCCACCGGCTCGCCCTCGAAGTCGACGGGCAGCTCCTCCTCGGCGCTCCCCTCGTCGTCGCCACCCGCCGACAGCCGCAGCGAGCCGTCACCGAACTCGAGCCGTACCTGCGTCCCTCGCTCGGCCACCAGCGACACCCGCTTGATCGCCTCGGTGAGCGTCGACACGTCGATGACGGCGCGGCAGCTGTGCTCGCTCGGCAGCAGCTGGCGGTACGGCGGGAACTCGGCGTCGAGCAACCGCGTCGTCGTGTACTTGCCGGAACCGGTCAGGCCGAGCAGGCCGTCGCCGCTGGCGAGCCCGACCTGAACCGTCGACCCGCTCGTACCCAGCGACTTCGCCGCGTCGGCAAGCGTGCGGGCCGGCACGAGCACGGAGGCGTCACTCAGTTCCTGGGCGGGCGACCAGTTGAACTCCTTCATCGCCAGCCGGAACCGGTCCGTGGCGACGAGGGTGAGGTTCTCGCCGGAGATCTCGACGCGCATGCCGGTGAGCATCGGCAGCGTGTCGTCCTTCCCGGCAGCGACGGCGACCTGGGCCACCGCCTGCGCGAACGCCTCACCCGCGACCTCGCCGGCCAGATCCGGCTGGGCGGGCAGCTGGGGATAGTCCTCGACCGGCATCGTCGGCAGGGAGAACCGCGCGCTACCGCAGGTGATCGAGGCACGTGCCCCGTCGACGGCGATCTCCACCGGCTGAGCGGGCAGCGCCTTGGTGATGTCGGCGAGCAATCGACCGGACACCAGCGTGCGCCCGCCGTCGGCGATCGTCGCGGGGACCCCGACCGTCGCCGACACCTCGTAGTCGAAACCGGACACCGTCAGCGCATCGGAACCGCCGTCACCACCGGCGTCCAGCAGCACTCCGCCCAGCACCGGAACCGGCGGCCGGGACGGGAGGCTGCGTGCCACCCAGGCAACGGCGTCAGCGAGGCCATCACGCTCGACGCGGATCTTCATGGCGCCCATCCTTTCGACGGCCCGAGCCGCCGTAGCTCGAAAGACGACAAACGACCACCTGCCGACTCCTCTCGTGGTTCGAGACGAGCCCGGACCGTGGCTGTAGCGGGTCCGCCAACCTACAGCTTGTCGACATGTCGATGCATCTGCGCCGTCGGACCGGATGCGGACCGGACCCGACCGACATGGAGACAGCCGCTGCTCGAGCGGACCGGATGTGTGGGTCTCCACGGTAGAGCCTGGGACCGCCGCGGGTCATATCGGGCCAGGGGCTTCCGAGCGGGTTCGTCCCCATCTTCAGGCGCCCTTCTCTTTTTCTTTTGTTCTTCTAAGAGAGATCTTTTGTCCAGCCGCAGTAGTAAGCGTTGTGAGTTGTGTGGACGCGGCTCGTTCGCCCTGGTCGGCAGGCGTGGCGGCGTGTGGAGGACAGGGTGCGGCAACCGGTGGACCAATCAGGGGTCGATGTGGGTGGTTTGAACCGTCCTCAGGTGGCCCACAGTTGTCCCCATGGTTATCCCCAGTTGTGGGGACGGTTGTGCCCAAGACCTGTGCGCGGCCGACGTGAGACAGATCGCCCGTCGGGGTGACGGATTTCTTGGCACACAAGGATTTCCACACAGTGGGGATGTTTTCCCTGCTCGTTCGTGCACAAGTACGGCGAGACGGAGCCGGTTGTACTGCGGCGTTGCGGTCAGCGCGTCGGTGGACATCCTGCGAACAGGATGCGGACAACCCTGTGGATGCTGTGGACGTCCGGTGGATAACCCGGCCGGAGATCGGGAGCGAACGGTTTTCGCGTTATGAAGCGGAAACCGACGAAGGTCGCCTGTGCACAGTGGACGGATCGGCCGAACGGGCCTCGAGACGGCCTCCCGGCGGCCTCCCGGCGGGTTCGCGGCCGGTTCGAGGGCCGGTTCGCGGTCGGTTCCGGAGGGTTCCGGGCGTTGGTTCGAGGTCTGTCGGGAGCGGTTCCGGTCGGCCGAGCCGGCCTCGCACCCTGCCTCGGAGCCGGATCAGACCACCGGCCCGACTCGGAACGGCGCCGTGAACGGCGCCGCATCCCCATCCGGGCCCCTCCGGACGAACGCCGCACACAGCCGGTCGGGCACCTGGATCGTGCGGCGACCGCAGCCCGACCGGCCCTCACCGGACGGCGATCCAACGCGTCGGCCCGCCTCCCGCCCGCTGCCTCTCGACCGCCTCTCGACCGCCTCTCGACCGCCGGCTCCGAGGCAGGGTGCGAGGCGGGGCCCGGGGTGCGGACGTGGTCGGCATTCGGATCCGGTGACGCGGGCGACGTGTCCGGCGGCCGTGCAGGTGGGTGCTCCGTCTGCCGGGTGCCGGGTGTAGCGCACACGGCAGGCGCACGTCAGCTCGTCGAGTGCCGGTCAGCGGGTAGGCGGATGGCCGATGCCGCCGTGCCGGATGCAGAACACGCGGTGCTGGGCGCAGAACACGCGGTGCTGGGCGCAGAACACGCGGTGACTGCACAGGCCGAGCGCGTCGGTGGAGGTGTCGGTCGATCCGGAACCCGCAACACCGCCATTGGTAACCCGCAACACGGTCCCCGGGAAACGCAACACGGTCCCCGGAGGGCGCAACACGAGCCCTGGAATCCGCAACACGACAGGGCGGGGCCTACGTCGGCGGGCGGGGCCGGCGCGTGGTTACTGGCGCGCGCGCTGCTTGATGCGGGAGGTGAGTTCCTGCACCTGGTCGTAGATGCGGCGCCGTTCGGCCATCTCCTTGCGGATCTTCTTGTCGGCGTGCATGACCGTCGTGTGGTCGCGGCCGCCGAAGGTCTGCCCGATGCGAGGCAGGGACATGTCCGTCAGCTCGCGGCACAGATACATGGCGATCTGCCGCGCCGTGGCGAGCGCCTTCGTCTTGCCGGGCCCGCACAGGTCGTCGACCGTCACGTCGAAGAACTCGGCCGTGACACCCATGATCGTGGAGGCGCTGATCTCCGGCGCCTGCGAGTCCGGGATGAGATCGCGCAGCACGATCTCGGCCAGGCCGACATCCACCGGTTGCTGGTTCAACGAGGCGAACGCAGTGACACGAATGAGCGCACCTTCGAGTTCGCGGATGTTCGCCTCGATGCGCGCGGCGATGAACTCGAGCACATCACCGGGCACGTCGAGCCGGTCCTGGGCCGCCTTCTTCCGGAGGATCGCGATCCGCGTCTCCAGCTCGGGCGGCTGAATGTCGGTGATCAGGCCCCACTCGAACCGCGTCCGCAACCGGTCCTCCAGCGTTTCGAGGCGCTTGGGAGGGCGGTCGGACGAGACGACGATCTGCTTGTTCGCGTTGTGGAGCGTGTTGAAGGTGTGGAAGAACTCCTCCTGAGTACCTTCCTTGCCTTCGAGGAACTGGATGTCGTCGACGAGCAGGATGTCGATGTCGCGGTAGCGCCGCTGGAACGCGACCTTGCGGTCGTCCCGCAGCGAGTTGATGAAGTCGTTGGTGAATTCCTCGGTCGACACGTACCGCACGCGCATACCGGGGAACAGCCGCTGGGCGTAGTGCCCGACGGCGTGGAGCAGGTGCGTCTTGCCGAGGCCGGACTCACCCCAGATGAACAGCGGGTTGTAGGCGCGGGACGGCGCTTCGGCGACGGCGACCGCGGCCGCGTGCGCGAACCGGTTGGACGCACCGATGACGAACGTGTCGAACGTGTACTTCTCGTTCAGCTTCGTCTTCGACGTCTGCGGCTGCGCAGGCGCGGTGTACGGCTGGCCCGCGGTCGGCTGCCCGGTGAACGACGGCCATATCTCGTTGGCGGCCGCCAACGCCTCGCCTTCCTCGTCGACCTCTTCGTCGGAATCGGCCAGCGCCTCGAGCCGCGACTGACCGGCCGACTGCGCCGAGGCCGATCCGCTCCCGGAGTGCTGCGTGCCGCTGGATGGCGAACGCCTTCCCGAGTGCTGCGAAGTCTCGGCGGAGCCGCCGGTCGCCTGCGAGCCCGGCCCGGCCGGGGTCTCGCCCGTGGACCGGGTCTGTCCGGCGTGGCCGCGCGGGTTCGACTGGGCGGACTGCCCCGCGGGATTGTTTCCGTCCGAGGACTGCCGCCCGGACGCGTGCTGTTGCTGTCCCGGCGGGTGCGCCGGGCCGCCGTTCTGCCCGCCGGCCCGGGGAGCGGGTTGCTGCGACCCTGGTTGTTGCGGCCCGGCCTGCGATCCCGGCTGCTGTGACCCCGGCTGCTGAGGTGCGGAATGCCGGGGGGTGCCGGGCTGCTGTGGGTAGGGCGTCGGCCGCCTGCCCTGTGACGCAGCCGACTGCCCCGGTTGGTGCCGGTGCGGCGACTGCTCGGCCGACCCCGATCCGGTTGCGCCCGAACCCGACTGGGAGGCGTTCCCCGCGGCAGCGGAGCCGCTCGACGGGACTCCGGGCGGTGGCGGGGTGTCGTCGCGGATCGGCGGGATGGTCGGCATGACCATCGTCTCCTCGGCGGCCGACGTCGGCGGGACGCGAGGTGCCCCGGACGGGCCGTTGGCGCCGGAACCCTGCGGGGACGCCGGGGATGTGGCAGACGTCGCCGCGTCCGTACCGGCCGCGTGCTGGGGCACATCGGGGGTGTCGCCACTCCCCGGGGTGAGCGTGCCCTCCATCCGGCCCGCCGGTGAGTGCGGCGCCGGGGAATGCTGACCCGGCGAGGAGTACTGAGGTGGGGAGGTGGGCCCGTTCGGTGCGGGCGCGCTCTCGGCGGAGTCGACCTTGACGGCGAGTGAGACTTCGCGGCCGAGCCTGCGCGAGAGCGCGGCGGTGATCGGCTCGCGCAGCGCGCGCTCGATCGCTTCCTTGGCGAAGTCGCTCGGTGCGGCGAGCAGGGCGGTGCCGTCGAGCAGGCCGATGGGGCGGGTCACACGCATCCAGGCGCGCTGCTGGGGCGAGAGCGTGCCGTCGGACAGCTCTTTGACGACCTGTTCCCACACGGAACCCAGGTTCAGCTGTTGCTCAGACACCCTGCTCTGCTCCCCTCCCCTCGACCTCATCCACGTGGCCTGCGCATTTCACCCTGTCGACGTTCGTGAGCACGTGCTCGCCGATCGCCGGTCCGAGACGGCAGCGGTGCAGGTCGAACGGGGCTTCCGGCGGCATGAGCGCAGGAAGCATCCACAAGTTGTCCACAGGTTGTGCATTAATGTACGGCTGCCCCACGAGCCCTCCTACTCGCGGGTCCGTGTGTCGCTCGCCCAGTCTCCCACTTATCGGCGACGCCGCGCCTGCCCCTCATCTTCGTGGGTTGAGAAGAGGCACGCTAACAAGCGCTGGTCCATGCCACAAGCGGTTCATTCGAGCAAGGATTCCATGGTCGACGGCGTGTCGCCATTCGAACCGGATCCGTGAGCAGCAGGCCTGCCGCAGGGGGCGGTGTCAGGGGTGGGCGGCCGGGTGCGTACCCTTGAAAGGTCTGCCGCCGACACCGCGGCGTCACGGCCACCCGGCCGACGAGGTCATCCGTTCGGAGACTATCGCGCCGGCGCCCGTGGTGCACACGAGGTCCGGGGGCGACCACAGACCTGTACGTCGCCAGACCAGGAGAATGACGCCGTGAGCAAGCGCACCTTCCAGCCGAACAACCGTCGACGCGCGCGGACCCACGGATTCCGGCTGCGGATGCGTACGCGGGCCGGCCGCGCGATCGTGGCCGCCCGTCGTCGCAAGGGCCGTCAGAAGCTGTCCGCCTGACCTCGCCTGCGGCCGGGTCCGAGCGCGCGTGCTTCCCGCCGACGCTCGCCTGCGGCGCAGTGAGGAATTCCGTGCCGTCATGCGCGGCGGCGTCCGAGCCGGGCGCCGCCGCCTTGTGCTGCACGCGCTCGCCGAGTCCGGCGAGCGGAAGAAGGCAGGGTTCGTCGTGAGTAAGGCCGTGGGCAATTCCGTGGTGCGGCACCGGGTCAGCCGGCGTCTGCGTCACCTCGTCGCGGACCGACTCGGAACCCTGCCGGACGGTTGCGCGTTGGTCGTACGAGCGCTTCCGCCGGCTGCGAAGGCGAGCAGTGCGGAGTTGGGCTCGGACCTCGACGCGGCCTTGCGGCGGTTGAAGCTTGCCGGTGCGACGAGCGCCGCACCGGAGGCCTCCCGCGACAGCAATGGACGAACGGTGTGAATGAGCAGCAGCCGGTCGCCGAGCACTCGGACCGTGCAGGCGACCACGAGACGACACATGCGGCTCCGCGACCTACCCCGGTTGCGTGGATCCTGCTGCTCCCGATCCGCTTCTATCGCAAGGCGATCTCACCCTTCCTGCCCCCGATGTGCCGGTTCTATCCGAGCTGTAGTGCGTACGCCGCCGAATCGCTGACGAAGCACGGCGCGGCGCGGGGCAGTTATCTCGCCGTTCGCAGACTGCTGCGTTGCGGTCCGTGGACCGAACCGGGACGGGACCCCGTGCCCGAGACGTTCAGCCTCCGGCGTCAACCCCCTGGTATATCTACCGAGGAGTAGCTCAGTGCTCGACTTTATCTACTACCCCGTGTCGTTCATCTTGTGGTGCTGGCACAAGGTGTTCGGCTTCGTCTTCGGGCCGGACAACGCCATCTCCTGGATTCTCGGCATTGTCTTCCTGACCTTCACGGTGCGCGGCATCCTCTTCAAGCCGTTCGTCAAGCAGGTCCGGTCGATGAAGAAGATGCAGGACTTCGCCCCCGAGGTGAAGAAGCTGCAGAAGAAGTACGCCAACGACCGGCAGAAGCAAGCGACGGAGATGCGCAAGCTGCAGCAGGAGCACGGGGTCAACCCGCTCGGCAGCTGCCTGCCGATGCTGCTGCAGATTCCCGTGTTCATCGGTCTGAACTGGGTGCTCCGCAACTTCCAGGAGGGAAGGCAGAACAACTACTTCTTCGACGCCGCGGAAGTCGACTCGTACGTCAACGCCAAGCTGTTCGGCATCAACATCGGTGATGCCATCAACCACTTCGGCTTCGCCGGCCAGTCGAGCGAGTGGCACTGGGAGGTCGCGCCGCTGGCGATCCCGCTGATGATCGTCGCCGCGATCGCCACGCACCTGACCGCCCGTCACTCGGTGGCCCGTCAGAACCCGGCGTCGGCCACGCAGCAGACGGCCATGATGAACAAGCTGACGCTGTACATCTTCCCGTTCGGTGTCCTCATCTTCGGTGCGTTCTTCCCGATCGGCCTGCTCATCTACTGGCTCGCGAACAACGGCTGGACGCTCGGCCAGCAGCGCTTCGTCTACGGCCGCATCGACCGCGAAGAAGAGCAGAAGAAGGTCGAGGAGAAGGAGAAGCGCGACAACCTCGCGCCGAAGCCGGGCCAGAAGCCGAAGAAGCCGCAGCCGGGTCAGAAGCCGGCCACGCAGAACAAGCAGACAGCGAACGAGGCGTCCGACTCGACCGAAGCCGGTTCCGAGTCCGAGTCCGAAGCAGGTTCCGAATCCGGGTCCGGTTCGGGCTCCGGCAAGGTCTCGGCGAAGTCGTCGAGCAACGCGAACGGCAGCGGTTCCGCCCAGAAGGGCGGCACCGGCGCCAAGGGCGGCAACAGCGCCAAGGGCGGTGCGTGGGCCAAGAACGGTGGCAACAAGCAGCGGCCTTCCGGTCAGGGCAAGAAGTCCAAGGGCGGAAAGCGCCGCTGACGCGCGTGGCGCCCGCCTTCCGCAATCAGACCTCGCCTGAGGGGCTCGAGAGGAGAAGCGACATGTCCGAGACCGCAGAGGTGATCGGCACGGAAGAAGAGAAGGCCACGGCTGTAGCGGCCGGGGCCGACGAGGACACGACTGCGCCCGACGACACGGGCGCGGCGGATTCGCCCGGCGACGCGGAGTCCGGTGACGCGGAGTCCGGTGACGACCTGCTCGTCCGGGAGGGCGACATCGCAGGCGATTACCTGGAGCGGCTGCTGGACCTGCTCGACTACGACGGTGACATCGACCTGGACGTCGAAGCGGGCCGCGCGATCGTGAGTATCGACGGTGGCGACGACCTGGAGAAGCTCGTCGGACCGCGCGGGACCGTCCTCGAGGCGCTGCAGGAGCTGACTCGCCTCGCCGTTCAGCAGGAAACCGGCTCGCGTAGCCGACTGATGCTGGACGTCGCGGGTTGGCGCGCGGGCCGCCGTGAGGAGCTCCGCCGAATCGGCCGCACCGCCGCCGAGAACGTGGCGAAGACCGGCGAGAAGGAGAAGCTCCAGCCGATGAGCCCGTTCGAGCGCAAGGTCGTTCACGACGCCGTCGCCGAGGTCGAGGGCGTCACGAGCGAGAGCGAGGGCGAGGAGCCCAAGCGGCGCGTGGTGGTCGTCCCCGAGTAATAGCGACGCTCCCAACTGAAGCGGCCCGCCGATTTCCGGCGGGCCGCTTTTGTGTGTGTGACAGCCCGCGGTGTCGGTCGGCCACTCCCCTGTGTCCGACTGCGGGGGGTCCCGGTTTCACGTGAAACCGGGACGGCTGGAGTCGGAGCGTGGGACCCGGGAACCGGCGCGGTCACACGCGACTGGCCGCCCCTCGGAATGGAGGTCGACGAGTGCGGTCCTGTTGGCCGGGATGTGGCGGGCGAAGGTGATGACGGGCGGTGCGCCGGGTGTGGGTGTCGGTCGTGTCGGACAGCGCCTCGCGGGAGGGGCATGTCGATCGGTCGGTGTCGCGCCGTGCGGGCCGCCGCATAGCGGTCTCGGCATCGGCAGGTCGGGCGATGCCGTCGCCCGGGGACTCGCGGGCTCGGCCCGTCAGCCCCGATCCCCGCACCGATCCCGGCACCGAGAGACCCGCACCGAGAGACCCACACAGGAGACCCACACAGGAGACCGCGATCGACAGACGTGCACGCACCGACACCGACACCGGATGAGCTGAGAGCGCGGCAGGCGGAGTTCGCGGGCAGTCGCGCCGCGTCGAGGTGAGTTGCGGGGTGCCGGCCAGGCGCGCCCCGAACATCCTTCGGAGAGAACTGCCCGTCCACGTGAACCGAAGTGGGTGGGGCCCATGGAGCGGGTGCCGGCGTGTCCGGTGCCGCGCGGCGGCACGTGGCCACAATGCGGCAGACGATGGTGTCTCGGAAGACGGCGCAACTGACACGGCACACGGCGGCGAGGCACCTTCGAGCCTTGGGCGCGGTGTACCGACAGCGGCGGGCCGGAGAGTGGACCGGCCTTGCGCCGGGTGGCGGGTTGGTGAGTGGGTGGACGGTGTTCGGATGGGGGTAGTGGGTCTCGACCCCCGCGGGCCCCGCAGCGGTGCAGCTCGGCCCGACCGCGGAGCGGCCACTCCCCGAACGGCCACTCCCCGATCGGCCGGGACGAGGAGCAGGCGGATCCGAGGGGGTAATGAGTTGGCCGCAAGCCCCGGCGCGCGGAGATCGATGGTCGGCGCTACACCGAGGTTCCGGTTCCGATGAGTCGTCGGCGGGCGTGGTTGACCGTGCCGCGCACTGTGGGCCGCCGAGTAACCCATCACTTCTATGATCGGTCGAGGCAACCGCGCTGGCTGTGCGGTCGGTCGGCAGCGGTCGCGCGACGGGAGACTGCGCGACGGGAGACTGCGCGACAGGGGCGACAGAGACGTCGGAGCTCGGCCACGTGTCGATGTTCCACGTGAAACGGCGCGTGGAGTTCTCCACATACTCGGACTGTCGGCTCTGATCGCGCGCGAGTTCATGGACAATCAAACGCGGGCCGTTTCACGTGAAACGCGACGCCCGCGAATCCAGTGAGGAGTTGAGTAGTGGGCCGGGACGGACTGGAGTCCACCACCCCGACAGCGGCGATCGCGGTGTTCGGTGAACACGTCGATCGGGCGGAGCGGTTCGTGGCGATGTTGCGCGAGGACGGGGTCAGGCGTGGACTCATCGGGCCCCGGGAACTCGACCGCCTCTGGGAGCGACACGTACTCAACTCAGCCGTGTTGGGCGATGAGGTTCCACGTGAAACGAGTGTCGTCGATGTGGGGTCCGGAGCCGGTCTTCCCGGAGTACCGTTGGCGATCGCGCGCCCCGATCTCGATATCGTTCTCCTGGAGCCGATGGCGCGTCGTGTCGAATGGCTCGAGGAGGTCGTGGACGAGCTCGACCTCGACGGCGTCACCGTGGTTCGAGGCCGCGCGGAAGAGAAGGCAGTTCGCGCGCAGCTCGATCCCGCCGACGTCGTGACGGCGCGCGCGGTCGCTCCCCTCGCCCGCCTCGCCGGCTGGTGTCTCCCGTTGGTGCGCGAGTCCGGAACTCTGGTTGCCCTCAAGGGCGCCAGTGCCGCCGAGGAGATCGAGCGGGACCGGACCGACGTCGCCAAGGCGGGTGGCGGTGAGCCTCGAATCGTCGAGTGTGGTGGCGACATTCTCGATACGCCGACAACGGTCGTGGTGATCGAGCGGGTGAAGGGGCAGCGCCCGGGATCGCAGCGGAAGCGGTCGAAGAAGAAGGGACAGCGGAGCGCATGACGAGCAGTTCCGAGCAAGGCATGTTCCACGTGAAACACGGCGGCGTTGGGTACGCGCCGATGAAGGGAGAGACTCGGTGACCACGCCAGCTGGACAGTCGAAGACCGGCGGATCGATGCCCATCGCCGAGGAGGCGCTCCGTGCGGCGAAGGTGCTCCACCCCGACGAGGGCTTCATGCCGCGTCCCTCGAAGCGACGTGTCATCACTGTGGCGAATCAGAAGGGCGGCGTCGGCAAGACGACGAGCACGGTGAACCTGGCGGCGGCGCTCGCGCTGCACGGCGTGAAGACACTCGTCATCGACCTCGACCCGCAGGGGAACGCCAGCACCGCGGTCGACGTGGACCACCGTTCCGGGACCCCTTCGGTGTATGAGCTCCTCATCGGTGAGGTGACGCTCGTCGAGGCGGCGCAGGCGAGCTCGCAGAGCGACAACCTGCTGTGCGTGCCGGCGACGATCGACCTCGCCGGTGCGGAGATCGAGCTGGTGTCGATGCAGTCCCGCGAGTCGCGCCTGAAGGAGGCGCTGACGGATGAGGCGCTCGCCCAGCTCGACGTCGACTACGTCTTCATCGACTGCCCGCCCTCGCTCGGCCTGCTCACGGTGAACGCGCTGGTCGCCGCCCACGAGGTGCTGATCCCGATCCAGTGCGAGTACTACGCCCTCGAGGGACTGGGCCAGCTGCTGAGCAACATCGAACTGGTGCAGAAGCACCTGAACCGCACACTGTCGGTCTCGACGATCCTGCTGACCATGTACGACGGCCGCACGAAGCTGGCCGATCAGGTGACGCAGGAGGTCAAGAACCACTTCGGTGAGGTCGTGCTCAAGACGATCATCCCGCGCAGTGTGAAGGTCTCGGAGGCTCCCGGGTACGGCCAGACGGTGCTGGCCTTCGATCCCGGTTCACGTGGCGCCATGAGTTATCTGGACGCCGCACGCGAAGTCGCCGAACGCGGTGTGGAGGGGAAGCAGGAATGACCGAACGCAGAGGCGGCCTCGGCCGCGGACTGGCAGCACTGATCCCGACGGGACCGGTCGAGGACGATCCCGAGGCCGAATCCCATGTGCCGGTCCCTGACATGGCCGACGTCAAACCGCCTGCGGGTGACGACAGCGGATGGTTCGCCGCCAACGGCGCCATCGACGAGGCACCCGCGGTCGGAGGCGAGGTCGCCGGCGCGGTCTATCGCGAAGTGCCGCTCGACTCCATCGAGCGGAACCCGAAGCAGCCCCGGCAGGTCTTCGATGAGGAGGCGCTTGCCGAGCTGGAGCACTCGATCCGCGAGTTCGGCCTCATGCAGCCGATCGTGGTGCGCACCCTCGAGGGCGACAAGTTCGAGCTCGTCATGGGCGAGCGCCGGCTGCGCGCCTCGCAGCGGGCCGGTCTGGAGCACATCCCCGCGATCGTGCGGCAGACGACCGACGACGCGATGCTGCGGGACGCCCTCCTCGAGAACATCCACCGGGTGCAGCTGAACCCTCTGGAGGAGGCGGCCGCGTACCAACAGCTGCTCGACGAGTTCGACGTGACGCACGATGAACTCGCGTCGCGGATCGGCCGCAGCAGGCCGGTCATCACCAACACGATCCGCCTGCTGCGACTCCCCCTCCCCGTGCAGCGCCGGGTGGCGGCGGGCGTTCTGTCTGCGGGGCACGCGCGGGCACTCCTCTCCCTCGAGGATCCGGACGCGCAGGAGGAGCTCGCGGGACGCATCGTGTCGGAGGGCCTGTCGGTGCGCGCGACCGAAGAGGCGGTGACCCTCTACAAGAACGGTCCGCAGAAGAAGGAGAAGAAGCAGCCGCGCAAGCAGATGGAGGCGCCCGGTCTCCAGGAGCTCGCGACCAGGCTGTCGGACAGCTTCGACACGAAGGTGAAGGTCGACCTCGGCCGCCGGAAGGGTCGCATCGTCGTCGAGTTCGGGTCGAAGGACGACCTCGAGCGCATCGTTCGCCTGATGGACCCGAATAACGGCAAATCGGACACGTGATCCAAGGTCCCATCACCCCGGGTCATTACGTCACGGTGACGATTACTCGTGGTGGTGCCGAATCACCGACCGTGTGAGATGACAACGGCGCCCGGAGCGAAGTCGCTCCGGGCGCCGTTGTCGTGTGATGACCTGGCTGCTGGCGCTCAATTGCCGCGAGCGGCGGCACGTCCGATCAATTCGTCGAACACCTTCCCCAACGAGGTGCCTGCGGCTTCGAACGCCATCGGCACCGTGGAGGTTTCGGTGAGGCCCGGTGAGGAGTTCACCTCGAGAAAGTGGACCGTTCCGTCGGCGGCCACGATCGCGTCGGTGCGGGAGATGTCGCGCAGCCCGAGTGTCCGGTGCGCACCCACCGCCAGCTCCCCCACGGCCTTCTCGACGCCGTCGTCGAGCCGTGCGGGCGTGAAGAAGTCCGTCAGCCCGGCCGTGTAGCGCGCGGTGTAGTCGTAGACGCCGTTCTCCGGAACGATCTCGACCGCGGGCAGGGCCTGCGGCCCGTCCGAGCCTTCGACGACGGTCACGGCGACCTCGGTGCCGTCGATGTACCGCTCGGCCAGCACCGTGTCGCCGTAGGCGAAGCAGCCGACCATCGCGGCAGGCAGCTCCGTCGCGTCGCGCACCACCTGAGCGCCGAGCGCGGAACCGCCCTGGTCCGGCTTGAGGATCAGCGGCAGGCCGAGCCGTTCGACCATGGCGTCGAGCACCGACTGGGCGCCGAGCTCACGGAATGTGCTGTGCGGCAGGACGAACCAGTCCGGGGTGGTGAAGCCGGCGCCGGACACGAGTGCCTTCGCGATCGGCTTGTCCCACGCACGCCGGCAGCCCTGCGAGTGGGTGCCGACGAACGGGACGCCGAACATCTCGAGCACGGTCTGCACCGAGCCGTTCTCGCCTTCACCGCCGTGCAGTGCGACGACGGCCGCGTCGGGCCGCTGCTCGCGCAGTCTGCCGATCAGGCTCGAATCGGTGTCCCATTCCTGGACGGTCAGTCCGGCATCGCGCAGCGCGACCGACAACCTCCGTCCGGACCGCAGCGAGACGTCCCGTTCGTGGGAGAGGCCGCCCGCGAGGACGGCGACAGTACGTTCGGCCACCCGTGAAACTCCTTGGGGCTGAAGGGAAAACGTCGATCAGGCCGTGTCCGGTCCGGGGGTCTGCGGCCCGGACACGGCACGGGTGGTGACGCTACCGAACGTCCGCATCAAGTCCATTTCGGACTCCAGTACGCCGGCAAG
The DNA here is from genome assembly GCF_014195435.1 of Prauserella sediminis. NCBI lineage: Bacteria > Bacillati > Actinomycetota > Actinomycetes > Pseudonocardiales > Pseudonocardiaceae > Prauserella > Prauserella sediminis. Next base: position 1,805,294 of record NZ_JACIBS010000001.1, read on the forward strand.
GCGGCGCACGCCCTCGCGGATCCGCTCGGGCGTCGGGTAGCAATAGGACAGTCGCATCTGCCTGCTGCCGAGGCCGTCCGCGTAGAAGCCCGTGCCCGAGGCGTACGCCACGCGGGCGGTGACGGCGCGTGCCAGCATCGCCTTCGCGTCGACGCCCTCGGGAACGGTCAGCCACACGTAGAACCCACCCTCGGGGTGGGTCCAGCTGCAGCCTTCGGGCATGTACTGCTCCAGCGAGCTGATCATCGCGTCCCGGCGTTCGCGGTAGTTCTCGCGGAACGTCTTGATCTGGCCCTTCCAGTCGTGTGTCGTGAGGTACTTCGACACGACGAGCTGGTTCAGCGTCGGCGGGCACAGCGTCGCCGATTCGGACGCGAGCACGAGCTTCTCGCGTACCGCGTGCGGAGCGAGTACCCAGCCGACCCGCAGCCCCGAGGCGAACGTCTTGGAGAACGAACCGAGGTACACGACGTTGTCCGGGTCCATCGACCGCAGCGCCGGGTAGGTCTGCCCGTCGAAGGCGAGCAGACCGTACGGGTTGTCCTCGATGACGAGCACGCCGTACTGCCGGCAGATCTCGAGGATCTCGGCCCTGCGCTCGACGGCGAGCGTCACGCCTGCGGGGTTGTGGAAGTTGGGAATCGTGTAGAGGAACTTGACCCGTTTGCCCGCCTTCTCGCATTCGGCGAGCGCGCTGCGGAGGTTCTCGGGCACGAGGCCGTCGTCGTCCATGGCGACGTGCACGACCTCGGCCTGGTAGGCCGCGAACGAGCCGAGCGCGCCGACGTACGACGGCCCCTCTGCGATCACGACGTCACCCGGGTCGCAGAACAGCCGCGTGACCATGTCCAGCGCCATTTGCGAACCCACGGTGACGACGACGTCGTCGGGGTGGCCCGTGATGCCCTCCATGGCCATGACTTCGCAGATCTGCTCGCGCAATGCGGGCACGCCGTGCGCGGAGCCGTACTGCAGAGCCGTCAGCCCGTCCTCGGCGATGAGTTCGCTCATCTGCTGCGACAGCGACTCGAGCGGGAGCGCGGCGAGGTTCGGCATGCCGCCGGCCAGCGAGACCACCTCGGGGCGGCTCGCCACGGCGAACAACGCTCGGATCTCGGACGCCGTCATGCCCGCGGTGCGGGCGGCGTAGCGCTCGACGTGCGGGTCGAGGTTGGTGTGGCTGCCCGGTTCGGTGCCGGGCCTGGCCTCGGGGAGATTCGGCTCCGCGCTCTGCGAATCCGGGACCTGGGGTTCGCTCATGGCATACTTCCGTCTGCTTTTCGTGGGGAAAGCGTTCGGCGGCTGGACTCTGGCCCGCGTGCTTTACCTACGGGTAGTTGTTCGAGTGTAACCACAGGTGGTAGTGCACCTCCCGCCGTTGGCGTGCTCGTCACATCGGCATATGCTGGCCCGTGTTACTCGCCCCGCGTGCGGTAGGCGCGCGGGCGGCGTCCGTCGGTGCCGGTGGATGCGGTCTGCCATGGCCGCACGGCCCTGCAGTACGGGAGGTCTGGTGTCACGTCGCATCGTGGGCGTCACGCTGGACAACCTTGAGCAGCTGCCGCAGCACTGCCGGCGCTGTGTGTACTGGGAACTCGCTCCGCACCTGAAGCAGCAGGCCGAGGAATTCGGCGAGACCGAGGTCGAGAAGGAGGCCTGGGTCTCAGGGGTACTGCTCGAATGGGGTTCGTGCGGACGGATCGTCTACAGCGGGCGGCTGCCCGTCGGTTTCGTGCTGTACGCGCCGCCGAACGCCGTCCCCCGGTCGGATGCGTTCCCGACGTCGCCGCCGAGCCCGGACGCGGTGCTGCTGACGGCGTTCCACATCCTGCCGGAGTTCCGCGGTAGCGGTCTGGGCCGGATGCTGGTGCAAGCCGTGGCGAAGGACCTCACCCGACGTGGGGTGAAGGCCATCGAGGCATTCGGCGACGCCGGTCCGGAAGAGCCGGACATCGAGGCGCAGGGTGCGGGCAGCGCGTTTTCCGGTGCTGAATCCTCGGGCATGGGGTCTCCGAGCACGGCGTCTTCAGGCACGGAGTCGTCCGGTGCTCGGACTTCCGGTGGTGCTGGGGACGACGACGGCCATTCGTGTGTGGTGCCGGCCGCGTTCCTGCAGAGCGTCGGGTTCAAGACCGTGCGGCCGCACCCCCGCTGGCCACGGTTGCGCCTGGAGCTGCGGTCGTCGATCTCGTGGAAGGAAGACGTCGAGGCGGCGCTGGAGAAGCTGCTCGGCGAGGTCACGATGACCACGGCGACGTCGTCCAGCTCACGCGCCTGATCCACTGCCCGGCCGTCCGGGCGACATAGTCACCGCGATCCCGATTCCGGACCACCTCCGAGTTATCCACAGTTCTGTGCACAACTCGCACGGTTATCCACAGATCGCGGTGGCTTGTGCACAGTCACTCGTTCGGTGGTCGCTCTGAGTGCTCAGATCCACCACCCTGGGTCACTTCGAACCTGGGGGAGGGTGCGTTGGGTAAGCGCTGGGTCACATTGCCGGATGGTCGGCGGGTCCTCATCGACAGTGACCGTCCGGACAAGCCCAAGAAGGGCCGCAAGGCCGTCGCGGGTGCGGCGGTGGGAGCTGTGGCGTTGGCCGGCCCTGGTGTCACCGGAGGCTTCGGCGCGGGTGGCCTCGGGACAGCGGCAGAGGGGGCGTTGTCGCAGGCCATGCGGACGGCGGTGACGCAGGGGGCCAAGCACGCCGCGAAGGGGCGTACGGCCAAGGCGCTGCGTTCCCTGAAGCTCCGACCCGCGAAATCGCGCAAGCCCGCCGGCCGCGGCAAGCCCGGCCGAGCTCGCCGGGACCGGGTACGGGACCGGATCGACCACGCCGCCGAGTGCGCGATGTGGTCGTACGGCGAGGTGCAGCAGTTCTTCTCGACCAGGCGGTGCCGGGAACTGACCAGGCGGCTGATCCCCGTCACCGACGAGCACGGCAACCGCATCGCCGTGTCCGTCGTGTGGGTTCGGATGCCGCGCGCCGCCGGAGTGACGGATCTGCGGCGCCTCGTCGACAGGTACGGCACGGGTAGCGTCACCGCGCTCGGCGCCGTCGGACCGCGGATCGGCAGTGGCGAGTTCACGGGCGAGGCCTACACCTCCACGCGGCGGGGACGAGACCGGCTGGTCATCTCCGAGGCGGCGCTGCTCGGCGGCTCGCCGGACGACGAGACGCTCGAAAGGATGGAAGCCGCCACCCGGGTGGCGGTTCGGCTGCCCCGGCCGAACCGCTAAGAGCCGCGACATCGGAACGTCACCCGATCGGAACCCGGCTCACCCAGCAGTGCCCTGTCCGGTGTGAACCCGCCCGGACTACTCCGCCTTCGCGAGTTCGTGAGCGAGGACGTCGGCGAACGTGAACGTGCCCGTGGGCTGGTCACCCTCACCGAGCAGGTACAGCCGCTTCACGGAGATGAGCAGCCCCTCGGCGACCACGTCGCGGAAGGCCGGATCCGACATCCTGAGCCGGTCCTGGCCGTTGGTGAGGTAGCCGATCTCGACGCGCACCGCTGGGCAGCGCGTGCGCGTGAAGATGTCCCACGTCCTGGGGTGCGTGCGGCAGTCGAGCAGGCCGGTGCGGGCGGCCAGCTCCCGTTGGATGTAGCCGGCGAGCAGCTCGCCGACGGTCGAGGTGGTGCCGTTACCGGTGCCGAAATGGAAGCTCGCGACACCCTGGGCGTGCGGCGAGGAGTTGCCGTCGCTGTGCAGCGACAGGAACAGGTCGGCGCCCGCGTCGTTCGCGAACTGCGCCCGCTCGATCTCCGAAGGGCTCCGGGTGGGCCCGCGGGAGATCAGCGCCTCCATGCCGGTGGCCTTCATGCGCCCTTCGAGGCGGCGCGCCAGGTCCCACGCGATGTCCCGTTCGGCCACCCCGCCGACCTCGACGCCAGGGTCGTCGCCGCCGTGCCCCGGGTCGATGACGATGCGCTTGCCACGGAGCCGGGGCCCGGCCTGCCGCACCTGCTCCTGCTCACGCAGGAACACCGGACGGCCACCGCGCGCACGCGGCGACAGCTGCCGCAGGGCACGGACCGTGGAAGGACCGCAGATGCCGTCGATGGTGAGCCCGTAGTCACGCTGGAAGTTCTTCAGGCCGCGCTCGGTCTGGGGTCCGAAATGCCCGTCCGGCCTGCCCGCGTTGTAGCCCAGCTCGGTCAGGCGCTCCTGCAGCGAGAAGACGTCGTCCCCGTGCACCGGCGACGAGACGAGAAAGGCCAGCGGGCGGCTACCCAGGTGGTAGCAGGATCCGCGCAGCGCACGGTACGTCGCGGGGCCCACCACACCGTCGGTGATCAGGCCCCGGCGCTGCTGGAACGCGCGGACGGCGTGTTCCGTCTGATCGTCGAAGACGGTGTCCGCGCCGTCCGGTGCGCCATTGGTGTGACCGGCGCCACTTTCTCCGTGAGCGCCGTTGGTGCCCGCACCCGGGAGTAGGTCCAGGCTGACCAGCAGGGACCTGATGTCGGCGACGTCCGGTCCGCTGTCGCCGCGGCGGAGTACCCGCATGCACTCCTCGCTCTACCTTGGGCATCGGACCAGCGGGCGGATGACTGCCCGATCCGGTGCTTGATGCTGTGCAAACCAATACAGGACGTGGGGCCCTGCGCCTGACTATTGTGCCTTGCGCTTCCTTGCCGAGCGCGCCAGGCCCGTCTCGGAAGCCCATCACCTACGTGACGATCGGCCCACGCCTGCGTGACGCGCATCGCGGGAAGAAAATGCGAAAGCCCGGGACGGGGAGGACCACGTCCCGGGCTTTCACGTGTCGGTCTTCGTCAGAGGACTTCCGACAGGTCGTCGAGCAGCGCCGCCTTCGGCTTGGCGCCCGTGATCTGCTTCACCGGCTTGCCGCCCTGGAACAGGATCAGCGTCGGAATCGACATGACCTGATAGTCGCGAGCGGTGTTCGGGTTCTCGTCGATGTCCAGCTTGGCGATCTGGATCTTGTCCTTGTGCTCGGAGGCGATCTCCTCGAGCACCGGGGCGATCATCTTGCACGGGCCGCACCAGGTGGCCCAGAAGTCGACGAGCACGGGCTTGTCGTTCGTGAGCACCTCGTCGGCGAAGCTGGAGTCGGTGACCTTGACGGTGTCGGTCATGGTGCCTCTTTCTGTGTCGTTGGGCCTGGTACCTGGTGAAATCGGATCGGTCAGTGGGCGGCGCCGGCGGTCGCGTAGCCGCCGCCCACCATCTCGGAGGTCTCCGCCGCTTCGGCCACGTGGGCGTGCTCGGCGAGCCAGCGCTCGGCGTCGATGGCCGCGGTGCAGCCGCTGCCCGCGGCGGTGACGGCCTGCTGGTAGGTCTGGTCCACCAGGTCGCCTGCGGCGAACACGCCGTCGACGTTGGTGTACGAGCTGCGGCCCTTGGTGAGCACGTAGCCCGATTCGTCGACCTCGACCTGGTCGCGGAACAGCTCGTTGCGCGGGTCGTGGCCGATCGCGACGAAGAAACCCGTCACGTCCAGCGTGGACTCCTCGCCCGTCACCGTGTCCTTGACCTTCAGGCCGGCCACCGTGCCGTCCCCGAGTACCTCGGTGACCTGCGAGTTCAGCTGCCAGCGGATCTTGTCGTTCTGCTGGGCGCGCTCGAGCATGATCTTCGAAGCGCGGAACTCCTCGCGCCGGTGGACGATCGTGACGGTCTTGGCGAACTTCGTCAGGAACGTCGCCTCCTCCATCGCCGAGTCGCCGCCGCCGACCACGGCGATGTCGTGCTCGCGGAAGAAGAAGCCGTCGCAGGTCGCGCACGACGACACGCCGCGGCCCAGCAGTTCCTGCTCACCCGGAACGCCCAGGTAACGCGGCGCGGCGCCGGTCGCGAGGATGACGGAGCGAGCGGCGTAGCGCTTGCCGTTCGCGGTGACGTACTTGACGTCGCCGGTCAGTTCGAGCTGCTCGACGTCCTCGGCTCGCAGGTCCGCCCCGAAGGTCTTGGCCTGCTCGCGCATCTCCTCCATCAGGTCCGGGCCCTGGATGCCGGACCGGAAGCCCGGGTAGTTCTCGACCTCGGTCGTCGTCATGAGGGCACCGCCGAACTGGGAACCCTCGAACACCAGCGGCTCGAGCTGTGCGCGTGCCGCGTACACGGCCGCGGTGTACCCCGCGGGACCCGACCCGACGATGATCAGGTTCCGAACGTCCTCTGCAGCCACTGGTTTCCTCCGCTTCGATAACGCCTGACACCGGGTCCAACAGCATCGTAGGTGCGTCTGTTCCCGCCGTGGCCCACGCCCGCATGTGACGGGTCTTTCGCCGGCGTGCGCTCCCGCGATGTGGACGGGAAAGGTCCATTGCCGACCGTGCGCCCCCGGTATTACGCCGCTAGCGCGCCACGCTCGGCTCCTGACCGACGGTGCGCTTCGGCCGGCCGGCGCGGGCTTGGAGTGTGAGGTCCCAGGCCCACAGCAGGAGTGCGAGCCCGGCGACCGCGGCTCCGACGGCCGGGACGGCCGGGTAGGCGTGACCGGCCGCGAGTACGAGGCCACCGATCCAGGGACCGAGGGTGATGCCGACGTTGAACGCGGCGACGTTTCCCGAAACGGCGAGCGTGGGCGCGTCGGGGGCGATGGTCATGAAGCGGGAGTTCAGCGCCGGGTTGGTGCCGAACCCGAGCACGCCGAGCGCGACCACGAGCACGACGGTCGTGCCCACGTGGTGCGCGGTGAGAGCGAGCAGCAGCGAGGTCATCAGCAGCCCGGTGAACCCGATGCCGAGGACGGCCCTGGGATGACGGTCGGCGGTCTTTCCCCCGATCGCGATACCGATGAGGGCACCGAATCCGTATCCGAACAGCACCGCAGGAACCCACGTCGAGTCGAGGCCGGTCGTCTCGATCAGCATGGCGGCCAGGTACGAGAAGGTGCCCAGCAGTGCGGTGGTGGCGACCGCCGTCATCGCGTAGGAGAGCCACAGCCGGGGCGGCCTGAGGCCGCGCAGCTCGTTGCGCAGGCTCGGCGGGTTCTCCGGCCGGAGGGGCGGAACCGCGGCGATGATCGCGGCCGCGCCGACGGACGAGAGGACCGCGACCGCCCAGAAGGCCCCGCGCCAGCCCAGGTGTTGCCCGATCCAGGTGCCTGCGGGCAGGCCGACCACGGTCGCGACCGTGAGTCCTCCCGCGACGATGCTCATCGCCCTCCCGCGTCGGTCGGGCCCGACGAGAGCCATCGCGGTGCTGCCGCCGACGGCCCAGAAGCCCGCGTAGGCGAACGCGCCGACGAACCGCATCGCCAGCAGCAGCCCGTAGCTGTCGGTCAGGGCGCTCACGACGTGGCTGAGTACGAACGCGGCCAGGAAGACGAGCAGTGCGGAACGTCGCGGCCAGCGCAGGGTCAGTACCGCCAGGGTCGGTGCGCCGACGAGCATGCCGAGTGCGAATGCGCTGATGAGCCAGCCGGCCGTGGGGATCGTCACGTCCAGGTCGGCCGCCATCTCCGGCAGGAGACCGGCGAGCATGAGTTCGCTGGTGCCTTGCGCGAAGATCCCGAATCCGATGCCCCAGATCGCGAGCGGCATCCCGCTCCGTTTCGCTGCCACGCCCACCCCTTTTTGTATCGATCGATAGCAAATGCTGAGCCTAGCAGTTATGTATCGATCGATATAAAATTCGCGGTATGGCCTCCACCACGACGCGCGGACGTCCCCGCGGATTCGACCGGGACGCGGCCCTCGACCGGGCGCACGAAAAGGCCGGCGGCGTCCTGGAGTGGACGCCGCCGGCCGTTCGCTGAATCTGCGCCGCCGGGCGTTGCTCGGCCGGGAATCCGGCCGAGGCGGCTCAGCCGCCTGCGCCGATGACCCGGTCGACCACCGGTGCCGAGCTGCAGTCCGCGCTCACTGCGACCACGCGGAACTGGGCGGACTCGCCCGTCGTGTAGATCGCCATGACGGCTTCCTCACCGTCGATGGTGACCGGCCGCACCCCGGCCGGCTCCTTGCTCGTGTCGGCTCCCGCCGCCTGGACACATTGGTCGAAGCGGCTCCTCGTCTCGAGCGGACCGAAGTCGCGTACCGCCTGGACGCTGCCGATCGCAGCGGCCAGGTCGCCGTTGTCCTTCGTCAACGCCAGCGGCCCGGAATCGTCCGAAGGAGCACCGGCATCGCTGTCGCCGGACTGCTCCGACGGTGCGGGCTGCGCCACTCCCGGCGTCTCGCTGCCTCCGCCGAGATTCGGCACGGCGATCGCGACAGCGGCCACGACCGCGGCGGCCACCGCGATGAAACCGGCAGCCATGCCCTGCTTCTTCCGCCTGCTGCGAGCACGGTCGAGACTGACGACGTTCGTTCCTGCGGCCTGCTGCTCACGCGTGCGTTGTTCGTCGGCGAGCGCCGCGTCGAGCCGCGAAGCCACGTGGGCGGGCATCGGCCCGACCGGTTCGCGGCTCAGGGAACCCAGGTCCGCCTGGGCCGCCTCCAGCGCCTCGATGACGGCTCGCGCCTCCGGGTCGGCGTTGACGCGAGGCCACAGCTCGGCCGCTTCGCTCTCGCTCAGCGCACCGGCGTGCAGGTCGGCGAGCACGTCGACAGACAACGCGGAACCGTCGGCGGTCCCGCCATTCCCCCTGAACTCGTCCGTCATCGTCGTCCCTCCCCGTGTTTGCTTTCGTAAGTTGGGACGCCGCCTTCCTCCGTCGGGTTCCGTAGATGACCGAGAAGTTTCGCCAGTTTGGAGCGACCTCGCGCACACCTGCTCTTAACCGTGCCGTCAGCGATACCCAACATCTCGGCCGTCTCCGACACCGAGTACCCCTCGACGTCGACGAGCACGATCGGGGCGCGCTGATCCTCCGGCAGCTGGTCGAGTGCCTCCTTGATGACCAGGGACGTCTCGCGTTCGGCCATCGAATCACGCGGCACTGCCGGTTCCTGGTGCCCCTCCTCGGGCAACGGCACGGTCGGTTTGGCCTGACGCCTGCGGATGCGGTCGAGGCACGCATTCACGACGATCCGGTGCAGCCACGTTGTGACCTGCGACTCGGCGCGGAAGTTGGACGCCGCGCGGAAAGCCGAGATGAATGCGTCCTGCAGCGCGTCGGCGGCCTCCTCCGGGTCGCGGACCGTGCGCAAGGCGACGGCCCACATGCGGTCTCGGTGTCTGCGTACGAGCTCGTTGAACGCGTGCGGATCGCCGGCGGCGTGCGCCTTGATCAGATCCGCATCGGTGGGCTCGGCGGTGGGCGCTGTCACCCGGAAGAGATTACTAAGGAGCGCTACGGCGTGAGCACGCCCTGCGTGGATCGTCCGGGTGACATCGCGTTGCCGGGAATGTCGTCGTCGGCCCGGGCGGGTCGGCGACGCCCGCTGCGCGGGGCGGTCACGCCGAGGGCAGGAACTTGACCTCGCCGAACTCGGAGTTGAGCTCGGGTTCCTCGCCTCCCAGGGTCTTGACCCAGACGATCACGTGCGTGCTGTCGACGGGCTGGTCGAGCGAGATCGTCGTGTTGATGTCGTCGAGCTTGCCCTGGCCGACGACCTCGGTCGCGTCGAGGGGTGCGTTCGGCGAGTCGCTGGTGCGGATCTCCACCTCGGTGCCGGGGCTGTCGGCGATGACCCGCACCTTCGACAGGTCGATCGACTCGTCGAAGGTCGCCAGCAGGCCGACGCCACGCTTCAGCGCGGGCAGCTGCTGCTTGTACAGGTCGGTGCGCCACACGGTGGCGGGGTCGCCGTCGGTGGCCTTCGGCGCGTCCGAGGGACTGTCGCCTTCACCCTCGGGGTTGTAGACGGTGATCTCCGACGGCTGCACCGGCCGGCCGGTCTGTGTCTGCTGGTTGCCGTTTCCGTTGTTCTGGCCGTTTCCGTTGTTCTGCCCGCCGTCCTGCTGCTGGGCAGGTGGGTCGGCGAGGTTGACGGGCGGGCCCGAGGTGTCGCCGTCGTCCTGGAAGAAGTTGATGGCCATCATGCCGAGCCACGCGAGCACGGCGACGGCGGCGCACACGAGTGCGGTGACACCGAGTGCGAGCTTGCGGCGACGCGCCTTGTCCTTGGTCGGCTTCTTCGTGGTCCACACGCTGCCGTCGGGCTCGGCCGGTTCGGCCTGCGCCTGCTTGGCGCGTTCGGCTGCCTCGGCGGCGTGGTCGAGCGCGCGCAGGATCGCCGCGCTGGTGCGGATGCCGCCGTGGTCGCCGTCCTCGATGGTGCGTACGGACAGTGCCGACAGCTCCGGCGGCACCCGCGGCTGCAGCGACTTGGCCGGCACGATCCTGCCGGTCGGCGACTTCGGTGCGGGCGGCAGCGCGGGCGGGCCGCCCGGCAGCGCCCACCGCCCGGTGAGCAGCAGATACAGCACCGAGCCGAGGGCCTTGACGTCGTCGCGCAGCGTGGCGTCGGGCAGCGGGCCGGGGAACGCCAGCCGCAGCCTGCCGTCCGGGGTGAGCCGGAGCCGCTGCGGGTGGTCGATCCCGAGCACGAGGCCGGACTGGTGTGCCTGGTCGACCGATTCGGCGAGGGCACGCACCATGCGGGCGGCCGCGCCGGGTTCGACGGGGCGTTCGGCGACAAGGTCGATCAGGTCGGTGCCCTTGGTCCATTCGGCCACGACGATGCCCAGCAGCCCCTCCGACGAGGAGATGCCGCTGCCGAGTGACAGCACGTCGAGCACCCGGGCCACCCCGGGGTGCTCGAACGTCGCGGCGTGCGCGGCGCGCTCGAGCGTGCGCCTGCCGAGCAGGGCGGCTTCCGGGTCGGCAGGGTCGCCGACGAGCATGGTCAGCGCGACGTCCCGGCGCAGCTGCCCGTCGCGCGCACGCCACAGGTGGGCGCCCGCGCGTTCGTCGATGCCGAACTGCGCGAGCAGGCGGTAGCGGCCGTCACCGACGACCCCGCCGGGCGCCAGCGCACCACGCTGCGCTCTCGTGCCCATCCGGCCTGACCCCCTAAATTCGGCTCTCGCTCCCTGCTGTCTCTAAGAGAGGGTACGTGAACACGCAGTGCAAGGGCGGTGTCTTCCGTTGTTAGCCACGGCCCAGCAACCGGGTGACTCTCCTGGTCACCGGTGCGAGCTCATCCACCTTGAGTGCCATCAGTACCCCGAACGAGACACCCATTCCGACGATGCCCTGCAGGATCAGCGTCACCCAGGCGCCGCCGATGATCCCGAGGAAGTCCGGAACGAGCATGCCTGCCGCCGCCGCGGCGGCGGCACCGAGCACGCTGGCGACGACCGTGAACAGGATGACGCCAACCACTCGCTTGCTGCGCAGGTTGCCCAGTTTCACCCACAGCCAGACCTGTCCCAGGACCGCGCCGACGACGAACACGAGCGAGTTGACCATCATCACGCCCAGCACGACGTGGGTCGGTGAAAGCAGTGCCTGCGCCAGATACAGCAGCGGGATCTTCACCACCGTCATCACGACCATGATCAGCGTCGGCGTACGTGAGTCCTTCATGGCGTAGAACACGCGCATCTGCAACATCACGAGCGCGTACGGCAACAGGCCGAACGCCGACACCGCAAGCGCTTGCCCCAGCCGTTCGGCGTCTTCCACCGAGCCCTTGCCCAGCGCGAACAGGGCGACACCGATCGACGTGCCCGCAACGGCCATCACCGCGGACACGGGTAGCAGCATCAGGGTGGTCAGCCGCGACCCGTACGAGAGGTCGCCGACGAGCCTGCGGTGGTCGCCGTCGGCCGCTGCCCTGCTCATCTTCGGCATCAGCGCGGTCAGCAGCGACACGCCGATGACGCCGTAGGGCAGCTGGAACAGCAGCCACGCGTTCGAGTAGATCGACGCGCCACCGGCCGCGCCCGCCGTGAGCACGCGCGTGTTGATGACCATGCCGATCTGGCTGACGACGACGTACCCGAGGATCCACGCCGCGAGCCCGCCGAACTCCTTCAGCCGCTCGTCGAGGCCGAAGTTCCACTTGAACCGGAACCCCGCCCTGCGCAGCGCCGGAACGAGGAACAGCGCCTGCGCGGTCATGGCCGTCAGCACGCCGAGGCCCAGCACGAGCACCTGCGGGTCGGTCATGGTCGTCGGCACGATCGTCGGATCGCCCGGGACCAGCGCGAACGCGATGATCGTGACGATGATGACCAGGTTGTTGACCACCGGAGCCCACTGGGCAGGCCCGAAGATCTGCTTGGCGTTGAGTACCGCCGAGAGCACCGCGAACAGGCCGTAGAACAACAGGCCCGGCAGCAGCAGGTACGCGAACCACGTCGCCAACTGCGGATTCGCATCACCCGAGTCGTCCATCAGCAGCGACGTCAGCCACGGCGCGGCCGCGGTCGAGGCGATCGTGCCGATGCCGAGGATCGTGATCGCCATCGTGATCAGGCGCTGCGTGTACGACTCGCCGCCGTCCGGGTCGTCCTGCGACCGCACGAGCAGCGGCACGACGACACTGGTCAGCACGCCGCCGAGCAGCAGCTCGTTGATGATCAGCGGCATCGTGTTGGCGACCGTGAACGAGTCGTACAGCACGCCCAAGGTGGCCACCCACGCCAGCAGCACCTTCCACAGGAAACCCGTGATGCGGCTGGTCATGGTCGCGATGGCCATCCGCCCCGTGGCCTTGGCCAGTGACTGCTTCTTCGCAGCGGGCTGCGGCTCGGCCTCGGGTTCGGCGCGCTCGTCGACGCCGACCGCGGGAAGCCGTTCGCCGATCTCCGTGTGCCGGGGGCCGTCGAGGATCCGCGGCATCATCTGTGTCGCGAGCTCGTCGTACGGCCCCTGCACGTCCGGGTCTATCCCCGGCCAGCGCGCCGAGCGCGGCGGGATGTAGACCGTCGCGTCCGGTTCGGGCGGCAGCGGTGGCGGTGTCGGGCGGGCCTGCGGTCCGCGTGGCGGCTGTCCCTCCGGTGCAGGCATGGCGCGGGTGCGGTCCTGCGGTGGGCCGTCGTGGGAACCGCCGTGTGGTGGGCGTGGGGGTTCGCCGGGAACGCCCGCACCGTCGGGCCGGTCCGCAGGCGGACCGCCCTGCCACGGGCGCACCGGACCGCGCCGCGCGGCCTCGGGAGGCCTGCCACGGCGTGGCGGCTTGCGGCGCGGGTCGGGCGGCAGCTGCTCGTCAGGCGGCGGCCACCGGTCCGCAGCCGGTGGCGGCGGAGCCGCGGACCCTTGCGGCGGCCTGCCGGGGGGTGGCTCGGGCGGCCGGTCCTGCGGTGGACGGTCCTGCGGTGGGCTGTCCTGCGGTGGACGCTGATCCGCCGGCGGCGGCGCAGGGCGGGTGCGCCGCGTGCGGTCCGGCGGCGGTGCCTGCCTGCCCTGCGGCGGCCCGGATTGACCGGGCGGCGGGGCGCCGGGGCCCTGCGCGTTCGGGCCGCCGGGGTGGCCGCGACGCGGCGGCTCCTGGCCCGCCCGCGGATCGACGGGTGGCCTGCCGGGTGGCGGGCCCTGCGGCCGCTGCTGCGGCCCGGCTCCCTGCGGAGGAGGTGGCGCGCCGCGACGGGGAGGCCGTTCGGCATCCGGGGGTGGCGGCACACGCCGGTCGCCGGCCTCTGGGGCGCGGCGACCGTTCCGTTGTGGCTCGTGCGGCCCGGCGGGTGGCGCGGCGGGCGGACCCGGCGGCGGTGTCGCTCGGGAGCCCGGATCCGCACGCGGAGGGCGGGGCTCGCGCGGGTCGCCGTCGGGGCGCTGCCCGGGGTGGTGTTCCCGGCGGTCGCGATCCCGGTTGAGGGGTTCGGGAGGCTCGGAGCCGCGGGGGTCATGGCCGCGAGGGTCTCGGCGGCGCGCGTCGGGATCGTCGGGGTCGACGGCGCGCGGATCCTGCGCAGGCGGCTCCGCGGAGTCACCCGGCCACTGCATGGCGTCATCCCCCTCGGATGCTGCTGGCCCCCCTGGCCTCGCCGGTCCTCCCGGCCTGCCCCCGGGTTCGGGTGGCCGGCCCGGCTGTCTGTCCAACGCGTGCCCCATCAACTCGGCGTCAAGCTCGGTTCAGGGTAATGCGCACGGCCGTAAAACTCAGGTCCCGTGGGGACCGTTTCGGATGGGCGTGCGTAGCGGTGCGTGACCGGTCACGGCTGCGCACGTGAGGCCGCCGCCGTTCGGCCTCGCTACGAGGTGGGTTCGCCGTCGCCCGTGTGCCTGATCCTGCGGATGATCCGCCTGCCCGACAGCAGCACGAGCGCCACGCCGGCCACGATCGTGATGACGAGCGTCACGGTCGAGAGTTCCGTGGAGCTGAGTTCGAGCTCGGCGGGCTCGCCGAGGTTCGCACCGCCGGGCGTGGTGAGCGACACGGTGATCTTGAACCGCCCCGACCGGAGGGTCTCGGCCGGCACCTGCGGGCTGAAGGTGCTGTTGGCCGACAGCGTCTGCACCGGGATGTGCGCAGGCCGCAGCCCCGCGATGTTCTCCAGCTGCAGCCGCACGCGGATCTGCACCGGCAGGTCGTTGCTCACACTCACGGGCAACGGGGCGGACTCGGACCCGCGCAGCACCGGCTGAGCCAGCGTCGCGACGGTGACGTGTCCGGTGAGGTCGTCGAGCTGGGCCTCGGCGCTGCGGGCCGCCGCCATCGCCGTCGCGGGACGGGCGCTCCACGCCGACGACGTCGCGCGGATGACGGCGTTGTGCAGGGGCCTCAGCAGCTCGGCCGGCGGAACCTGCCGCGCCGGGTCGACCCGCATCGCGCGGTTCAGCTCGGCGGTGGTGGCTTCGGTGCCCGACAGCGAGTTGAGCAGATCCGCGTCGAGCGCGGCTGCGGCGGAGCCGTCACCCGGTTCCCTGGCCGGTGCCGCGCCCTGCGGCGGAGTGGCCAGTACCTCGTCGAGCGGCGTCGGGGTCAGCATGTTCGCTTGCTGCAGCTGGGCGTAGGCGTCGAGGAAGGCGGTCAGCTCACCGGTCGTCGCGTTGATCCGCCGTGGCGGCGCGATCACCAACGGTCCGCCGGTCTGCTCGCCGAGTCCGCCACGCAGCGCCAGCGCCGCGATGCCGTTCTGGGTGGCGACCTCGGTGTCGTTCACCGCGGTCAGCCGGTTGCCGCGTGCCTTGCGGCCGGTCAGTGCCGCCGACACGAGCGGGTCGTACGTCAGTGTCCTCGCCTGCCCGGCGGTCGACACGCGGCCAATGGCGTCGGCGCTCGTCGATGCCGCCGGCGGGACGAGGAACGTTCGCGCGCCCGCCGCGGTGGCCGCCGACATCGCGTCCTTGTCGAGCGCGTGCGCTGGCCACACCACACCCTGCCGCGGCTGCACCCCCGTGCGCTGCAGGATCGACGGTCCACCGCCGACGGCCATGCTCGTCAGGTCGGTCTCGGAGTCGACCTCGGCGAGCGTGCCCAGGTCCGCGTCGGCGTACGGCAACTGGATGACGCAGTGCGACGCCACGAGTGAGCGCAGCTTGTCCAGCCAGTTGCGTGCGTCCTGCGCGCCCTGTCCTTCGACGTGCCCGTCGGTGGTGCGCACGCGGTAGCCGTCGGTCATCGCCTCGACGGTGTCGAGCAGCTCCGGGTCGATCGCGAAGCACATCGACCCGAACAGGGCCGAGTTCTCCTGCTTGGCCAGCGCGGATTCGACCAGCGCGTCGAGCCGGCCGCCCGGCGCGAGCGCGGTGGCGAGACCGTCGTCGGCGAGCATGATCGTGTCGTCGTGCGGCTGGGACACCACTCGCGGCCGGGTCGCCGTGATAGGCCACAGCAGCGTGGTCCGCGCGGGCGCGGCCTCGCTCGGCGGGTCGATCACCGGCATCAGCAGGTTCATCGAAGCGAGCCGTGCGGGTCCGCCGTAAGCGGGGGTGCCGTTGACGTTGACCAGCAGCGGGTAGATGCCGGGAGTCGCCAGCGGAAGGTCGGCCGCAGGGACGTCGAACCGCACCGGTGCCGACTCCCCCGGCGCGAGCGCGTCGGTCAGCGTCACCCATTCCGTCGTCCCTGCGTCAGCGGGCGGCGGCTCGCTGACGGCCTGCTGGAACGCCGACGTCGTCGGGACCGTCTGGCCGACCTGCAGGCGCGCCACCACGTCGGAGATGTCGCGGTCGCCGGTGTTCGTGACCGTGCCCGTGACCTGCACGCGCGTCCGGTCCGCCTCCCCCGCGGTGAGGATGCGCGGGGAGAACGTGTCGATGTCGAGCTCGAGCAGGTCGGGAGCGCTGAGGCGCTGCTCAGGGCTCGGCTGGGCCTGTGCCGGCTGCAGGTGGGCGGCCCGGTCGGCGGCGCCGAGCGCCGTCGTCGCCGCTGCGGTCGCGGCGGGAGCGGACAGCCCCTGCGTGAGGAGGAAGGCCAACGCCAGCGCGAACGCGCTGAACCTCTTCACTGCTCGCCGCCTCCGTGCCTGTCCGTGCCTGCCCGCGTGCTTGCCGGCGTGCGTGTCCGCTACCCGAACAACTCTCGCGCCTTGCGCACGAGCTTGCGCTCATCGGTGTAGGCGAGCCGTGAATCCAGTTCGTCGAGCGGGACCCAGGCCACTTCGGTGACCTCCACGTCGTCGTCGGACAGCTCGCCGCCGTGTGCCTCGAGGAGGAAATGATGCACCGTCTTGTGAATCCGCCTGCGCTCGGCCACGAACCAGTAGTCGATCGAACCCAGTGGGCGGATCACCCGTGCGACGATCCCGGTCTCCTCCCGAACCTCGCGTACGGCCGTGTCCTCGACGGTCTCACCGTCCTCGATATGGCCTTTCGGCAGGGACCACAGTAGGCGGCCGTGCCGGTTCAGCCTGCCGATGAGCGCGGCGTGCGTGCGTGCAGGATCGACCACGAGACCACCGGCGGAGGTCTCGTCGACAGTCGTCATGCGCCGCCCTCGACGGCGCCGCGGCCGGCGCCGTGGTGTGGCATCACCGGAGCGACCGGCCGATCCAGGCATGCTGCGATGCTAGATCACATCGCGCCGCCGGTAGGCTGGCTTGCTGTGTCCGTGTTGAACCGAAACACCCGCCGGCCCGCGGGTGCCGCAGACGTCGCGGAGGTCGCGAAGGCGTGAACCAGGCCGCCGTGAACACCACCGAATCCCAGCTGCGAGCGATGAAGGACGCCCAGCGCAACGCCGTCGCGGAGTTGCTGCGCGTGTCCCCCGTCGCCGACGAGCTGGCTGCGCGGTTCGCCGACGCGGGCCACCGGCTGTACCTGGTCGGGGGGAGCGTCCGGGACGCACTGCTGGGCCGACTGTCGTCGGACCTCGACTTCACCACCGACGCGCGGCCGGAGGCGATCCAGCGGCTCGTGTCCGGCTGGGCCGACGCCGTGTGGGACACCGGCATCGAGTTCGGCACCGTCGGAGCGGCCAGGGGTGGCGTACAGCTGGAGATCACCACGTTCCGCGCCGACGTCTACGACCGCGTGAGCCGCAACCCCGAGGTGTCGTTCGGCGACACGATCGAGGGTGACCTGGTGCGCCGCGACTTCACGGCGAACGCGATGGCGATCGAACTGTCGACGAAGACGTTGGTCGACCCGCACGGCGGCATGACGGCGCTGGCATCCGGCCTGCTCGACACGCCCGCGACGCCCGAGGAGTCGTTCGCCGACGACCCGTTGCGGATGCTGCGCGCGGCACGGTTCGTGGCGCAGTTGGACTTCACGCCTGCCGACCGGGTGGTCGCGGCGATGCGGGACATGGCCGGTGAGCTCGAGCGCATCACGGCCGAGCGGGTGCAGGCGGAGCTGTCGAAGCTGCTGCTCGGGAAGGCGCCGCGGCGCGGGCTCGAGCTGATGGTCGAGACGGGGCTGGCCGACGTCGTGCTGCCCGAGGTGCCCGGCATGCGCCTGGCGATGGACGAGCACCACCAGCACAAGGACGTCTACCAGCACTCGCTGACGGTGCTGGAGCAGGCGGTCGACCTGGAGACCTCCCACGAACCGGCGTCGGAGCCGGACCTGGTGCTGCGGATGGCCGCGCTGCTGCACGACATCGGCAAGCCGGACACGCGCAGGTTCGAGTCCGGTGGCGGGGTGAGCTTCCACCACCACGAGGTCGTGGGTGCCAAGATGGCGCGCAAGCGTTTGCGCGCATTGCGGTACTCCAAGGAGATCGTGCAGGACGTGTCGCAGCTCGTGTACCTGCACCTGCGGTTCCACGGCTACGGCAAGGGCGAGTGGACCGACGCGGCCGTGCGGCGCTACGTCAACGACGCGGGCCACCTGCTGACGCGCCTGCACAAGCTCGTGCGCGCCGACTGCACGACCCGCAACCGTCGGAAGGCCGCCGCGCTGCAGCGCACGTACGACGACCTCGAGGCCCGGATCGCGCGGATCGCCGAGGAGGAGGACCTCAAACGGGTGCGCCCCGACCTCGACGGCAACGAGATCATCCGCGTCCTCGGCGTGGAACCCGGACCGATCGTCGGCAAGGCGTGGAAGCACCTCAAGGAAGTGCGCCTCGATCGCGGCCCGCTCGACCACGACGAGGCCGTCGCCGAACTCCGCCGCTGGGCCACCGAGCAGGGCATCGACCCCGCCGACTAGCGGGAGGCCGATTCCCGGTCGGCAACCCTTCACCCGCCCGGCGGGTGCCCTTCGGGGCATCGCCGGGAGGGTGTGGGTGTGGGTGTGAACGGGCCGTTCGTGACGGCTACACGCGCTCCAGCGCGCCGGACTCGACATGGGCGCCGATGGGACGCGGCAACAGGTACCCGACCGCTCCGCCGGGCAGCGGCCCCCACGGGGCCGTCACGCCCGTCAGCACGTGCACCGGCCGCTTGACGACGAACGTCCGCAGGTCACCTTCGCGTTCGGTCGGCAGCGACGTCTCCGGGAACGGCGTCCGGTCCGGGTGCAGCAGGTTGCCCTGCTCGCCTCCGAACCGCCGCAGCCGCATCCCCACGGGCAACGTGACCATGCGCTTGTTGCGGAAGAACGGCAACGGCGGTTCCCCGCGCAGCGGCTGGATCGGCCAATCCGTCGGGTGCTCCTGTTCGGCCGACGTGCCGCCGC
Organism: Prauserella sediminis; assembly: GCF_014195435.1. Taxonomy (NCBI): domain Bacteria; kingdom Bacillati; phylum Actinomycetota; class Actinomycetes; order Pseudonocardiales; family Pseudonocardiaceae; genus Prauserella; species Prauserella sediminis. Next base: position 1,824,114 of record NZ_JACIBS010000001.1, read on the forward strand.
CCATGCGCCCCGGCAGCAGCAACAACGATCCGAGCAGTGCCTCCGCGGCGTCGTGCACCCGCGGGAAGTAGCGCGGTTCGACCGGGGCACCGTCGGCGTAGCGCGCGACCTCCCAGCCGTTGGCCGTGCGGTGCAGACACCACACGTCGTCGGCGGTCGCCCCGATCCGGTACGCCGATTCACCGATGCCGTACTCGGCGAGCCGCATCCGCAGCGCCGACAGCACCTCCGACGCGCGCAGCCGCCGCGGTTCCACGCCGCGCTGGACCTTGGTGAGGGTGCTCGGTTCCGCGACGTCCTCGGGTGCACGCGGTGGCCGGGGTTTGCCCAGCAGGTCGGCCTCGGCCGTCACGCGCACCGATCGGTTCGCGTACGGCACGTTGTACTGCTGCGCCCTGATCGCGTCGAGCAGGTCCGACTCCGGCGGCACACCGTATTTGCGCAGGTAGTGCGGCACAGCGGCCGGCCAGATCCAGGTGCCGTCCGTGTGGAACGCATCCGGCACGTCGTGCGGCGCGCCCTGCGGGGCGAACACGTCCCGTAGCCCGCCCTGCCTGGCCAGCACCACCGGCGCGCGGAACAGGTACCCGAGCACGCGCGGGATCTCCTCCTGCGGCAGCGGCGGCCGGTTGACGACCGGCTGCTCGCCCTCGCCGCCGCTGTCGAGCACCCGCGCGTGCCGGAACTCGACGTCGAGCGGCTTGCCCGCCTTGCCGGCGAGCCACGGCGGCGGCTCCTTGCGCGGGAAGTACTCCAGTTCGGCATCGTAGGTGCGTGCGGTACGTCTGCCCGCGGGCGGTAGCTGCCACTGCGGCTCGGCCACCGTGTCGAAGTCGAAATCGAAGTTGCGCTGCGGGTCGAGTGCGTACGTGCCCTGGAACCAGGTGCCGTCCTCCGGTGTGTACATCGCCGACCGCAGCTGCGACATCAGCTGGCCGAGCTGCGGCGGAGCCGACAGCGACACCGCGGTGTCCTCTCCCGCGTCGGCCTTGACCTCGAGCTCCGAGTAGTCGCCCACCTGCCGGAACTGTGCCGCCACCCGCTGCCAGCCGGACGGCAGGAACCCCAGCAGCGTCCTCCCGATGGCCTTGAGCAGCGCCTGCACGTCACCCGTGCCCGGTTCGCTCCGCGGGGTGTGGGCGGCGGCGAAGTCGTGCCGCTCCTGCCACAGCGCGGTGATCGTGTCGGGGTCCTTCACCCTGGTGGTGAGGTCGACGAGGCCGAGATCGCGGGCACGCTGTTCGTCGGTGCCGGTCCAGCGGAGGATCAGCTCACCGTCGTCGGACGCGGGCTCGACGAGGTACGGCTCGTCGTCGTGGAGACAGTAGGTGTGGAGGGCGAACGTCGCGGGCGCCTCCTCCGCGGGGACGACCTTGCCGCGCGTGCCGTGGGCCTCGGTGTCGAACTCCTCGGGCGCGTCCTCGCCGGGCAACGGTGTCAGCAGCACACTGGAATCGGTCGTCGAACGTTGCGCGCGGAACATCTGCCCGTTCCACAGCGCGTACAACGCGTCCGGCCGCTCTGCCACTTCGACTCGGTGTCGCACGCGTTCCTCTCCCCCTCGCTTCGGTCCCCACCCGCGGTTCACGCGGGCTTTACTGTATCCACCCTCGCCGGACTCGCCCGCTCGGCCGCGGAGCGTGCCCCCCCCGACGCCCGGCCGCGCTCCAGCGGGTCGTGACCCGGCCCGGGACTCGCCCCCAGCGTGGCCCCGGACGGCCGTCGCGCGGCCCGCCTCACCTTAACGGGTTACCGATCACGGCGAGCCGGGATCCGCTCACTTACAGCAAGTTTCACGTCAGGTCCAGAGGGACGTTGGCGATACCGCAAACAGCCCCTCCGTTCCCTTCGCCCACCCACGTGGGTGGGATCATGTCCGGCGTGCAAGCGGACTCCGAGGTGGAACCGGGAACACTGCTGGTCGCCGCCCCCACGATGTTCGACGAGAACTTCCGGCGGACGGTCGTGTTCGTCATCGATCATCGTGACGAGGGAACGCTCGGGGTGGTGCTCAACCGGCCGAGCGAAGTGCCGGTGGGTGAGGTTCTGCCGGGCTGGGGTTCGCACGTCGTCGAGCCGGAATCGGTGTTCGTCGGTGGCCCGGTGGAGAAGAAGACGGCGTTGTGCCTGGCCGCGTTGCGCACCGGCGAGGACGCCTCCGAACTGGAAGGTCTGATCGCGGTTCGCGGTCCCGTGGCGCTGGTCGACCTCGACGCCGACCCCGACGAGCTCGTCGCCAAGGTTCGCGGCATGCGCGTGTTCGCCGGGTACGCGGGCTGGGACGCGGGACAGCTCGCCGCGGAGATCAACCGCGGCGATTGGCTGATCGTGCCCGCCCTGCCGGGAGACGTGCTGGCCACGCCCCACCGCGACCTGTGGGCACACGTCCTGCGCAGGCAGGGCCTGCCGACCGCACTGCTCGCCACTCACCCGGGCGACCTGCAACTCAACTGACCGACGCGCGTGTCCTGCGCCCAGCACCGCGTGTCCTGCATTCAGCACCGTGTGTTCTGCGCCCAGACCCGCGTGTTCTGCTCCGGCCCGTCGCCCGACCACCACCCCTCGACGATCCGCTGGGCGCGGCTGCGTCCTCCCGCGTGTTCTGCGTCCGCGACGGCTCCGGCCGGCCCGTCGGCATGTCATCCCCGTTCCGCGTCGCCGAGCAGCGCCGCGATGTCGGCGCCCGCCGCGACCAGGGCGACCATGCGGTGGGCGAGGTCGGTCAATCTGCCCTGGAGTGCCTCGACGGTCGCGTCGACGTCGCCGAGCTCGCGGACGGTCTCGAGGGTGCCGCGCACCGCGGGGATGCCGTAGCCAGCCGCGCGCAACGCGGCCGTGATGCGCGCCTCGCGAATGGCGCCCTGCGGGTATCGCCGCGCCCCGTACGACGTGACCCGCTCCGGCAGCACCAGCCCTTCGCGTTCCCAGAACCGCAACGTCGAGGTGCGCACCCCGAGTGCCTCCGCCAGCTCGCCGATGGACATGGCGTCGGCCGACGTCTCCGCCGTGTACGAGTCGGTCTCGGAGCGGATCGTCCGGAGCGCCGCCACTGCGTCGAGCGCCTGCGTGCGCAGGCGGGTCAGGTCGACGTGGAGTGCGCTGACGACGGCGGCCGCCTGGTCGAGCGGCAGGGTGCGGACCTCTCGCAGGGTGCGGCGTGCGACGACGGGGCCGATTGCGGCGGCCAGCCCTCGGTAAGCACGTAGCGCGACGACGTGTCGTGGGGTGAATCGCCGGTAGTTGTTCGGGGCCCTCGTGGCGGGCGGGATGACGCCGAGACGTTCGAGGTCGCGCACCTGCTGTGGGCTGTACCCGGACGCCGAGGCTAGGGAAGCCGTGGTCAGCGAGCGGTCGCCGGTCGTCGAACCCTCCATAAGCACTTCAATAACAGACTTGAGTCATGACCATCGACGACATTCTCGGAGTGGCCCGGTCCCTTTCCGGTTCGCTGGTGCTCTCGCCGGAGCCGGGCAGTGCGTATCCGGAGCTCGCGTGGGGCGATCACTTCTTCTACTACTCGCCGGACGGGCAGGTTCCGCAGCGGATACAGCCCTACGCCACGATCGTCACGAAGAACTATCCCGGCGACGAGGAGTCCCGGCTCGACGCCGACGGCCGGTGGCGGATCAATGTGCAGGTCACCCGTGAGCGCTTCGCCCAGCTCGTCGGACGGCCTGCGGCCGCTGTGGACTTCGCGAACGTCGACCTCGCGGCGACCGACACGGTGCTGCCGCATCCGGTGTATGCGCGCGCCGGCCTGGTGGCCGTCGTCAACCCGGGGGAACGGACGCACGGGCTCGTCGCCGACCTGGTGCGCGAGGCCCATCGCCGGGTCATGGCGCGGGCGAACCGGGGTGGGCCGACGTAATCCTGTGTGCCGCGATTCGGATCCCGCGCAGGCCCGGTTCGGGGTTGTCGAGCGTCGTGCAGCGGTAGTGGCCTCACCGTACGGTTGGGGGATGCGCCGCCTGCTGATCTCCGTGCTCGTCGCCGTGGCCGCCGCGCTGGGCGCGTTCGTCGTCGCGATGCGTCGGAAGTCGCCCGCCGTCCAGGACCGGGTCCGTCAGTTCAGCAAGCACGTCATGACCCCGGCCGTACTGCCGACCGCCGGCACCGCCGGGCGGGGCAACGGCGTGGTGCACCACCGGGGACGCACGAGCGGCCGCGAGTACGCGACGCCGGTGACCCCGGTGCCGATCAGCGGCGGCTTCCTGATCGCGTTGCCGTACACCTCGCGGGTCGACTGGGCTCGCAACATTCTCGCCGCCGGCGAGGCCACGATCGTTCACGACGGTGCGAGCCACCGGGTGGTCGATCCGGCGGTGATGCCCTACGGCGACGTGGCCGATCTGCTGCCGCCATCCGCCCGGATCGGGGCGAAGGTCTTTTCGATGGAGGAGTTCCTGCGGGTTCGCACGGCCGGGTAGCCGGCTGCGGACGGCCAGTTGGGCCGTGCCAATGTGACAGTGCTTATATAAGCCCTGTTACAGTCTTCGGGTGAGTGACGAAACCCCTGGTCAAGGCGATCCGACCGACGTCGGCTTCTGGCGACCCCTGCGAAGGCTGCAGGACGCGATGGACGGCGAGATCGCGCGGCTGTACGCCGAACGCGGCGTGGACGTCCGGCCGAGACACACGATGCCGCTGATCCGCCTCGGCAGGCGCGGACCGATGACCATTCGCAAGCTCGCCGAAGCCACCGAGGTCACGCATTCGGCGATGAGCCAGACGGTCGCCTCCCTCCGCGGCGACGGCCTGGTCGTCACGCGTCCCGGCGACGACGCGCGCACCCGCGTCGTCGAACTCACCGACGCAGGCCGCGAGCTGCTGCCGTTCCTCGAAGCCGAGTGGCGCGCCACCGAGGAGGCCGTCGCCGAGCTCGACGCCGAACTGCCGTACTCCTTCGGTCGCGTCGTCGAGGACATGGCCGCCGCGCTCGAACGGAGGTCGTTCCGCGATCGCATCGCAGCCCGGCTTCCGGACTCGCCGTGAGCGTGCCGGGGCCGCGCGCCCCTCGGCACGACCCCGAACGCCACCGCGCCGCGCATCACCCCGCCGAACACCCCGGATCCGAACACCGCCGCCCTGAACACCGCCGCCCTGAACCCGGCTGCGCGGAACTTCCCTGCGGGATCGGGTCGTGAGCCTGCGTCGCGCGCTCGTCGACGTGCGGCCGCTCCGAACCAGCGCGGACTTCCGCAGGCTGTGGATCAGCACCTCGGCGTCGATGTTCGGGCAGCAGGTCGCTGTGGTGGCGGTGCTCGCGCAGGCGTGGGCGCTGACGGGCAGTTCGTTCGCGGTCGGCGCCGTCGGGTTGGCGCAGGCGGTCGGCATGGTGGTGTGTGGACTGGTCGGTGGCACGCTGGCCGACGCCGTCGATCGGCGGCGGCTCGTGCTGTGGACCACGGTCGGCCAGACGGTCGCGGCGGCGTCGCTCGCGGCGCAAGCGTTTGCGGAGCTGCGGTCGTTCGTGCTGCTGCTGGTTCTGGTCGGGGTGCAGGGAGCGCTGGCCGGTCTCGGGGCGCCCGCGCGGCGGACGCTGGCGGTGAACCTCCTGCCGTCCGGGCAGCTCGGCGCCGGGCTGGCGTTGTCGAGCCTGAGCTTCCAGGTGGCGCTGCTGGTGGGGCCCGCACTTGGCGGAGTGGTCACGGCGGCGTGGGACCCGGCCGGTGCGTACGCGCTCGACGCGGCGTTCCTGCTGGTGGCCGCCTGCGGCCTGGGCGGGTTGCCCTCGATACGGCCGGAGGGCGGGGACCGTCCCGGGCTGCGTTCCATCGCGGCGGGGCTGCGGTTCGTGGTGGTCAACCCGGTGCTCGGCGGGTCGTTCCTGACGGACGTGCTGGCGACTGTGGTCGCCATGCCGGTGGCGCTGTTCCCGGCGATCGCCGCGCAGCGGTTCGACGGCGATCCGCGGCTGATCGGCTGGTTCCTGTCGGCGATCGCCGTGGGCGGGCTGCTGGCGGGCCTGGCATCGGGCGTGTTCGCCCGGGCCCGGCGACTCGGGGCGGTGCAGCTCGCAGGGTCGCTGGGATGGGGCGTCGCCCTGACGGGGTTCGGGCTGGCGGAACCGCTGTGGGTCGCGCTCGGCTGCTTGGCGGTCGCGGGCGCATGCGACGTGATGGCGGTGGTGTCGCGCGGCGCGACCACGCAGCTGGCGACGCCGGATTCGTATCGCGGACGGGTGAGCAGCGTGGAATTCGTCCTCGGCGCGGCGGGCCCGGATGTGGGCAACTTCCGCGCGGGCAGTGTCGCCGGGATGACGTCGGCGCCGTTCGCGGCGGTGTCGGGCGGCCTGCTCTGCGTGGTGGGCCTGTGCGTGCTGACGCTCACCGACCGCCCGCTGCGAACCTTCGAACGGCCGTGACGTCGCAGTGCTCAAAGCTTCCCAGGGCACGCCCTCCCGCCTCGGCCCATCCGAGGCGGACGCAACGGCCCAATGGGCATGCGACTACTGGGCACGTTCGACACGAACGTGTGGGCGCCCCAAAGGTGCCCTTGGGGCATCGAAACCCGGCTACTGCGCCTCGTCGGCTTGCGCGGCTGCAAGAGCGCCGCAGCCGCCTCCGCCGCACGCGCAGCCGCCGCAGCCCGCGGGTTCGGGCGCCGGCTCGGGCACGGCCTGCGCCGCCCGGTTCCCGAGCGCTCCACCGCCCGCGACCAGCGCGAACATGCCGACGAGGCCGATCGCCGCGGCGATCACCGTTCCCCAGATGCTCGGCATCACGAAACCGGCCACGCCTGCCAGCACGCCGACGGCGCCCGCCGCGATGGTCGGCAGCCCCGCAACGCGGTTCGCAACCCGGAACGCCTCGTCACTGCGCAGTGTCGCCCGCGTGCGCACGCCTGCCCCGCGGTCACGAGGCAGCTTCTCGCGCAGGCCGAGGACACCGCCCCAGCCGACGAGGACGCCGAGGACTGCGGGAATCAACGAGGCGACGATCACGACGATCACGACCCCGAGAATACGCAGCGGACCGGATCGTCATGTCGACACCCGAACCGGCTGTGCGCAGCGTCATGCCGTGCGGAAACGGCCGCGGTGATGCTCGGTGCGCGGGGTCACGGCGGCGGCACCCGGTGTGATCGCACCGCCGGTTGCGGCCCCGGACCAGTACGCCTACGTAAACCGGGTGACATCGGGAGTTACCATGGCACCGTGAATTCGGCGAGCCTGCTCCTTAGCCGGCCGCGCTGACCCGCGACCAGCGGTCGGCGCGGCGAACCCCTCATGCCTCCAGGCTGGGGGGTCGATTGCTTTTCAGGGCGTTAGACCAGATGCCACAGGCGGGCAGGCCACGAGTGCGGAAGGGTTCCGGCGAGAGATGACAGACGGCAGCGATACGACCCCGGCGCAGCGGTACAACGCGGCGTTGGCGGGGCAGATCGAGCGGCGCTGGCAGGACTACTGGTCCGATCACGGCACCTACCACGCCCCCAATCCGGCCGGCCCGCTCTCGGACGAGTCCGCGCCGATGCCGTCCGACAAGCTGTTCGTGCAGGACATGTTCCCGTATCCGTCGGGTTCGGGCTTGCACGTCGGCCACCCGCTGGGCTTCATCAGCACCGACGTGTTCGCGCGGTACAACCGCATGATCGGCCGGAACGTGCTGCACACGATGGGTTTCGACTCGTTCGGCCTGCCCGCGGAGCAGTACGCGGTGCAGACCGGTACGCACCCGCGCACCACGACCGAGCGCAACATCGAGCGGTACCTGGACCAGATTCGCCGCCTGGGCTTCGGCCACGACGAGCGCCGCCGCATCGCGACCACGGACATCGAGTTCTACAAGTGGACGCAGTGGATCTTCCTGCAGATCTTCAACTCGTACTACGACGACCGCGAGAACAAGGCGCGGCCGGTAGCGGAGCTGGAGAAGCAGTTCGCGGCCGGTGAGCGCGAGACGCCGGACGGCCGCGCCTGGTCGGAGCTGTCGGCCGCCGAGCAGCGGAAGGTCATCGACGAGTACCGGCTGGTGTACATCTCCGAGGCGCCCGTCAACTGGGCGCCCGGCCTGGGCACGGTCGTCGCGAACGAGGAGGTCACCGCCGAGGGGCTGACCGAGCGCGGCAACTTCCCCGTGTTCCGCAAGCCGCTGCGGCAGTGGATGATGCGGATCACCGCGTACGCCGACCGCCTGGTCGACGACCTGGATCTGCTGGACTGGCCCGAGAAGGTCAAGTCCATGCAGCGCAACTGGATCGGCCGCTCGCGCGGTGCGAACGTCCGATTCCCGGTGGGCGACGACACCATCGAGGTGTTCACCACGCGCCCGGACACGCTGTTCGGGTCGACGTACATGGTGCTGGCGCCCGAACACCCGCTGGTCGACAAGCTGACCGCCGACGCCTGGCCCGAGGGCGCGAAGGAGGCTTGGACGGGCGGCGCGGCGACACCGGCCGAGGCCGTCGAGGCGTACCGCAAGGAGACCGCGCGCAAGTCCGACCTGGACCGCCAGGAGACCAGGGACAAGACCGGCGTGTTCACCGGCTCGTACGCGACGAACCCGGCCAACGGCGAGTCCATCCCGGTGTTCATCGCCGACTACGTGCTGATGGGGTACGGCACGGGCGCCGTCATGGCGGTGCCGGCGCACGACGAGCGCGACTTCGAGTTCGCGACCAAGTTCGAGCTGCCGATCCTGCGCACCGTCGAGGCGCCGGAGGGGCACCCGGCCGACGAGGCCTACACCGGTGACGGCACCGCCATCAACTCCACCAACGAGGACATCAGCCTGAACGGCCTCGGCGTCGACGACGCCAAGAAGACCATCATCGGCTGGCTGGAGGAGAAGGGCCACGGCGAGGGCACCGCGGCGTACAAGCTGCGCGACTGGCTGTTCGCGCGGCAGCGGTACTGGGGCGAGCCGTTCCCCATCGTCTACGACGAGCACGGCACGCCGATCCCGCTGCCCGAGGACCAGTTGCCGGTCGTGCTGCCGGACGTCGACGAGTACTCGCCGAAGACGTTCGACCCGGACGACGCCGACTCGGAGCCCGAGCCGCCGCTGGCGAAGGCCACCGACTGGGTCGAGGTCACGCTGGACCTGGGCGACGGGCCGAAGAAGTACCGCCGCGACACCAACGTGATGCCGCAATGGGCCGGTTCGTGCTGGTACCAGTTGCGCTACGTCGACCCGACGAACGAGGAGCAGTTCGTCGACCCGGAGAACGAGCGGTACTGGATGGGTCCGCGTGCCGCCGAGCACGGCGTGAACGACCCGGGCGGGCTGGACCTGTACGTCGGCGGTGTCGAGCACGCGGTGCTGCACCTGCTGTACTCGCGGTTCTGGCACAAGGTGCTGCACGACCTGGGCTTCCTCTCGTCGTCCGAGCCGTACCGGAAGCTGTTCAACCAGGGCTACATCCAGGCCTACGCCTACACCGACTCCCGTGGCGTGTACGTACCCGCCGAGGAGGTGACCGAGTCCGACGGGAAGTTCTTCCACAACGGCGAAGAGGTCACCCAGGAATACGGGAAGATGGGCAAGAGCCTGAAGAACTCGGTCGCTCCCGACGAGATGGCCGACACCTTCGGGGCCGACACGTTCCGCTTCTACGAGATGTCCATGGGGCCGCTGGCCGATTCGAAGCCGTGGGCGACGAAGGACGTCGTCGGCGCGCACCGCTTCCTGCAGCGACTGTGGCGCCTTGTGGTCGACGAGAACAGCGGTGACCTGCGCGTTTCCGACGACGAGCTGTCGGAGACGGATCTGAAGCTGCTGAACAAGACCATCGCGAACGTGCGCGAGGACTACGCCGAGCTGCGGTTCAACACGGCGGGCGCGAAGCTGATCGAGCTGAACAACCACGTCACGAAGACGTACGGTTCCGCAGGGGCCACGCCGCGCGCGCTGGCCGAGCCGATGGTGCTGATGCTGGCGCCGTTGTGCCCGCACATGGCCGAGGAGCTGTGGCACCGGTTGGGCCACCCGGACACGCTGGTGCACGGCCCGTTCCCGGTGGCGGACGAGAAGTACCTGGTCGACGACACGGTCGAATACCCGATCCAGGTCAACGGCAAGGTGCGTTCGCGGATCACGGTCGCGGCCGACGCAAGCTCCGACGACGTGCAGGCGGCGGCGCTGGCCGACGAGAAGATCGCGGCGGCGCTGGACGGCGGCGAGCCGAAGAAGGTCATCGTCGTACCGCGCAAGCTGGTCAACGTCGTCGTCTGAGGAAGTGCGGAAAGCCCCCAGGGGCACTTTGGTTGCACTCAATGCAACCAAAGTGCCCCTGGGGGCGGCGGTCCGAATCGCCGACGGGCCGGTCGTGTCGAACCGTGGACGCGAGTTGTCCACATCGCGCCGGTTGTCCACAGGGATGACGATCAGTGGTTCCGTCGTCCCCCGGCGGTCCGCACGATCGGACGGATGAGACGAGGGCGATGGGCTGACAACCCCGAGACGTTAAGGCTGCACAGCAGACTGGGCGTGACGCGCGCGGCAACGCTGCAGGAACTGACCGTCGACAAGAGCACGGTTTATCGCCGCTGCCTTCCCGGTGGGCCGTGGCAGCGTCTCCTGCCTGGCATCATTCTGCTCGAGAACTCCCCACCGACCCTCGACCAACAGTTGACAGCCGCGTTGCTGTACGGCGGTCCGGGCGCGCTGATCACGGGTGTTCACGCATGTCGACGGCAGGGTTTGCGCCTGAACAAGTTCGGCACAACGGCACGCGATCCCGAGAAGATCCACATCCTGATCCCGCACACGCATCGTGTCGAAAGTTCTGGTTTCGTACTGGTCGAGCGGACCCGACGCATGCCGAGAAGTACGTACATCGACGATGTTCCTGTGGCTACGGTCCGGCGGGCGGCGCTGGACGCCGCACGCCGGCTTCGGGCTGATGAACCGGTCGCGAATCTGCTGTTCGAAGCGATGCAGCGCGGACATTGCACGCCCGACGACCTTCGGGTGGAGCTCGACATCGGTGGGCAACGCGGCACGGCGATTCCCCGACGGATCCTCAGCGAGATCACACACCTGCGATCCGTCGCGGAACTGGATGCGAAGCGGCTCACCGCAGCGATGTCTCGTCCGCCGACCCACTGGAACGTCAAGCTGTTCTCCCCTGATGGGCGGTATATCGCCACTCCTGACGCCTGGTGGGACGACGTCGGACTGGCGTGGGAAATCGACTCGGCCGAGTTCCACTACTCACGGGACGCGTACGACCGGACCGTGAAACGCAACTCCCGGTACGGCCAGGTGAGCGTTCCGGTCGTGCAGACGTTGCCTTCGGAACTGCGAGGCAACCCGAGCACCGTGCGCAGTGAGCTCGAAGCCGCCTACCGTGCCGCTTCCGAACTCGGTCGCCCACGGGTGCGGATCGTCGGACTCGACAGCGCGTCAGCATCGCGGGGGTCGACGTCCAGTGGGCCGGAGTTCCCCGCTGCATGACGTGACGGCCCGCTGGGGCGGCTTCGCGAGGGGAGGATTCGTCGCGTTCAATGCAACCAAGGTGCCCTCGGGGGCACGGGCACCTTGGGGGCGCTCAGGTCACGGTGGTGTCGAGGCCGATCTCCCTGGCCAGGTCTGCCAGCAGGGCGTCGAACAGCGCATCGGGCTTCGCCAGCGGGATCGGATAGTTCCCGAACACCTCGAGGGTGACGTGGCCGTACAGCCGCGCCCAGAACTGCATCATCAGGTACGTCGTACCCACGGTGAGCCGCTGCGGCGGCACGTCGATTCCGGCCCCGGCCAGCACAGCCAGTAGCGCGTCGCGGTAACCGGCCAGATCGTCGCGCAGCTCGGCGGGCACGACGTCGTCGCTGGGTAGTGCCGCCTCGTCGGCGAGCAGCACGTCGCCCGCGGCGAGGAGGAAGAGCCTGCCGAACGGTTCGGTGAGTTGCTGCAACTTGGCCGTACTGCTCGTCGCCGCGGTCGCACCCGACGCGAACACCAGCGTGAACTCGTTGATGTGCGCCAACGCCCACTGCCGGAACCCGCGGCAGATCGCGAACAACCGCCGCGGTCCGCCGGCCTCGTGCCCGGCGATCTCACCGGCCAGGGCTTCTCCCAGGTCGGCTACGACGTCGGCGCGGAGGTGTTCGAGCAGGTCGTCGCGCGATCCGTAGTACCGGTACAGCGCAGGCGCGGTGATGCCCAGTTCGCGGGCGATCGCGCGCAGCGTCACCGCCTCGGGTCCGTGTTCGACGAGGAGCGTCCGCGCCGTCTGCCGGATGTCGCGATCGGTGGCGGCGCGCTCCCGAGCCCTGCGCCTGCCCGCCTGATCCCGTCCGCCGCGGTGCGGTGCCGCACCGGTTCGGGGTGCGGGGCCCGCCGAGCCGGCCGGGTTGGACGGCTGCGGATCCTGCGCCGGAACCGCGTTCGACTCAGGAACCGCGTTCGACGCAGATACCGGGCCTGAACGGGGAGGTGGGCTCGACGGCCTGTCCATCCGCAAAGTCTATGTTCGCCGCGCCCACCGCGTGCAGTTCATCGGTGAAGTCGGGGCGCCGCCGGCACCGATCACTCGGGGGGCTACGTGACCGATGCCGGCGACCCGACGCCCGACCGGACCGGACGGTCCCGCCGGACAACACACCGCGCGAACGCGGCATGCCTGTGAGAGCCCTTGCAGGCTCCAACCATGACGCCGACGTTCCCGTCTCACTCGAAAGTAGGAACGCCTGTGCTGGGCGGCTCGCCTGATTGTCGCACTGATCGCCGCCGCAGTTACAAAAACTTTCACATCTGCGTCCGCATATCTGCATCTGCAAATGCCCCCACCGGCGGCATGGCAGGGTGTAGGGGTGACCGAAGCTGTTCTCGTCGTCGGCTCGGCGAACGCCGACCTCGTCGTCGCCACGGATCGCCGGCCAGCAGGTGGAGAGACCGTTCTCGGTGGTGACACGCAGATCCTCCCCGGTGGCAAGGGGGCGAACACGGCCGTGGCCGCCGCCCGCCTCGGCGCCGACGTCGCACTGATCGGCGCGGTCGGTGACGATGCCCACGGCAGGCTGCTGCTCGACTCGCTCCGCGGTTCCGGAGTCGGCACCGACCGCGTGCGTGTGGTCGACCGGCCGACCGGGGCCGCGTACATCACCGTGACCCCCGACGGCGAGAACTCGATCCTCGTCTCCCCCGGCGCCAACCACGCGCTCGCCCCGGCCGATGCCGCCGACCCGGCGGGCGCGAAGGTGCTCGTCGCCTCGCTCGAGGTTCCGCTCGACGTCGTGGAGCACGCGATCGCCTGCGCCGCACGGGCCGGCGTCCGCACGGTGCTGAACCTCTCGCCCACGGCGAAGCTGTCCGAGGAGACGTTGCGGCACCTCGACGTCCTCGTGGTGAACGAACACGAGGCCGCCTGGCTACTCGGCACCGACGGCGACGGCAGTGGCGGCAGCGACGGCAGTGGCGGCAGCGACGGCAGTGGCGGCCACGACAGTCACAACAGTGACGCGGCCAGCCTGCTCGACCTCGGTCCGGACGCGGTCGTGATCACGCGCGGACCGGAGGGAGCGCTCGTCGCCACCCGCGGCGAGCAGGCGGATATCGACCACGTGGAGGTGTCATCGCCGCAGGTCACCGCCGTGGACACGACGGGAGCGGGCGACGCCTTCACCGGCGCGCTCGTGACGTGGCTGGCCTCGGGTGCGACAGTTGCCGACGCGGCGCGCCGGGCGGTCGACGTCGCCGCGGTGTCGGTGACCAAGCGCGGCGCCCAGCCCTCGTATCCGCTGCTCGACGAATTAAGCTGAGTTTCCGATCAGGTTTGGGAGGATCAGGCACATGGCCGAGGCGAAGTTGTCCGGCGTGGGCGTCAGCCCCGGCCGCGCGAGCGGCCCGGTCGTACGGGTCACCGACACCATCGAGGAGCCGGCGAGCACGCCGGGACCGGATGATCCGTACGCCGAGTCCGCGCTGATCGGCCCCGCGGCGGAGAAGGTCGCCGCCCGGCTCGAAACGATGGCTTCCGCCGCGACCGGTGACGCCGCCGCGATCCTCACCACCACGGCCGCGATGGCCGCCGACCCGTCGCTGGTCAGTCAGGCCGAACAGCTCGTCACCGCGCAGCGCATCCCTGCGGCCCGCGCCGTCTACGAGGCGGCGGGCCACTTCGCGCAGGCACTGTCCAACGCGGGTGGGTACATGGCCGAACGCGTCCGCGACGTCCACGACGTGCGTGACCGGATCATCGCCGAGGTGCTCGGCATCGCACCGCCCGGCGTTCCGGAGCTGACCACCCCGAGTGTGCTCGTCGCCCGTGACCTGGCCCCCGCGGACACGGCTGGGCTCGACCCGGCGAAGGTGCTCGCGCTCGTCACCGAGGAAGGCGGTCCCACCAGCCACACGGCGATCCTGGCGCGGTCGATCGGCATCCCGGCGATCGTGGCCGTGCGGGGTGCGCTGACGTTCGACGCCGAGGCTTTCGTGGTCGACGGCGACGCGGGCACGGTCGAAGCGGCCGATCCGGCGGCGCCCGTCGTCACGGCCACCGCCGGCGGAGCCGCCGAGTGGAACGGCACGGGTGAGACGTCCGACGGTCACCGCGTGAAGGTGCTGGCCAACGTGGGTGCGCCCACCGATGCGCGTGCCGCCGCCGACGCGGGCGCCGAAGGTGTCGGCCTGTTCCGCACCGAGTTCTGCTACCTCGACGCCGACGACGAACCGGGCGTCGACGGGCAGCGTTCGGCCTACGCCGCGGTCCTCGAACCGTTCCGCGGCAAGCCGGTCATCGTGCGCACGCTCGACGCGGGCGCCGACAAACCGTTGGCGTTCCTCGCACCGGAGGCGGAGCCGAACCCGGCGCTCGGCGTCCGCGGGGTGCGTGTGGCGTTCGACCGGCCCGGCGTGCTGGATCGTCAGCTCGAGGCCATCGCGGGCGCGACGGCCGACTCGGGTGCCGACGTCGCCGTCATGGCCCCGATGGTCGCCACCGCCGACGAGGCGGCGTGGTTCGCGGAGCGGGCGCGCGCGGCCGGGATCGCGCGGGCAGGCGTGATGATCGAGGTGCCCGCCGCGGCGCTGAGCGCCCGCGAGGTGCTGGAAGCCGTGGACTTCGTGTCCGTCGGCACCAACGACCTCGCCCAGTACACCTTCGCCGCCGACCGGCAGCTCGGCGCGGTGGCCACGCTCAACGACCCGTGGCAGCCCGCACTACTGCGGCTCATCGGCATGGTCGGCGACGCGGCCAAGGCGACCGGTAAACCCGCGGGCGTGTGCGGCGAGGCAGCCGCCGACCCGGGACTCGCCCGAGTGTTGGCAGGCCTCGGCGTGACGAGCCTGTCGATGAACGCCGCGTCGGTGCGCGCCGTCGGTGCCGCTCTCGCCGGCGTCACGCTGGCCGAGTGCGAACGTGCCGCCGAGCAGGCGCTGGCTGCGCCGAATGCGCAGGCGGCCCGTACGGCGACGAAGTAGGGCCAGGGGTTCGGCCGCCGCCGACACGTTCGCCGGTGAGCGGCGGTCGTCGGCGGCCGGACGCGGTCAGGCGAGCCAGCTGCGGCGCGGGTACCGCACCGTCATCGAACCGCCGACGACCCGGCCCGTCACCACGATCCGCGGCGTGCCCGCGGCCCGTGTCGAGTCTGTCTTGTCGGTGAGCGTCGACCACTTCAGCTCGTCGATCCCGTTCAGGTCGACCGACGCCTGCTCCGGCACGATCAGGTTGACCGAACCCCACTTCGTGTCGAGTTCGACATGCACGGCGTTGCTGGTGAACTCCGCCGACGAGAAGTCGAGTTTCGTCTCGCCGTACTTGTTGCGCACCAGCATGTCCGTCGGCACCCGCCACCGGCCGCGGCGCACGAGCGTGCTGCCGACGCCCTTGAGTTCGACGCGCCTGCCCGTCGGCCGGTCGATCCACGGGTCGTCGGGCTGCCCACCGGTCCAGGCCGGGCTCGCAGCTCCGGCGGCGGGTACGGCGTCCTCGTGCCGCAATCCGGGCAGGTCGACCAGCACGGAGTTCAGCTCACCCCGCGTGCGCGCCCCGAGCGCCGTGTCGGTGCGCTCCGAGAACTCGTCCAGGTCCAGCATGCCGTGACCGATCGCGCGCTGGAGCAGTTCGACGACGTGCTCGCGCTCGGCGTCGGACACCCGCAGGTTCCGCAGCCGCTCCCGATGGGTCGCACCGGGAGCCGACTCGGACGCCGTGCCCGCAGACCCCGGAGTGTCAGCCGATCCCGGAGTGCCCCCCGACCCCGGAGTGCCCCCCGACCCCGGCGTGCCCGCCGACCCCGCGGCGCCAGCAGACGTTGTGCCGCCAGCAGACGTTGTGGCGCCCGCAGACGTTGTGGCGCCCGCCGACTCCGGCGTGCCCGCAGACCCCGGAGTGTCAGCCGATCCCGTGGTGCCCGTGGTGTCCCCCGACTCCGCGGCGCTCGCGGACTCAGCCGATGTCGCCGAGCCCGGGTCGGCCGTGGCCGCCGGTTCCGCCGTGTCGGCAGGCTCCGCGGAGCTCGTCGCATCGGCACCCGGCGCGGCTGCGTGCGCGCCGTCGGCGGGAGTCGCGTCGCTGGAGTACTCAGTCACACCGAGAACGGTACGACCGCGACCGCCGCGGCGGATCCGGGAAACCCCTGAGAACCGCCCCCGAACCACACCGGATGTCGGAGGAGGCTCACTCCTGTTCCTGATCGAGACCGTGCTCGATGGCGTATCGGGCGAGTTCGACGCGGTTGTGCAGCTGGAGTTTCCGCAACGTCGACTGCACGTGGTTCTCCACGGTGCGGTGGGAGATGACGAGCCGGTCGGCGATCTGCCGCGCCGTCAGGCCCTTCGCGACGAACCGCAGTACGTCCTGTTCGCGCTGGGTCAGCTGGGGTGGCGGATCGCCTCCGCTCGGTGTTTCGGCCATCCGCCGGTACTCGCCCAGGACCATTCCGGCAAGGCCCGCCGTGAACACCGGGTCGCCGTCGGCGGTTCGCCGCACGGCGTCGACCAGCTCGGTCACGGACGCCGACTTGACGAGATAGCCTGACGCGCCCGCCTTCACGGCCTCCAGCACGTCGGCGTGCTCACCGCTGGCCGACAGCACGAGCACCCGGGTGTCGGCCAGCTGTCCGGCGATCGCCCTGATCGCGTCGACCCCGGATTGTTCGCCGAGGTTGAGGTCCATCAGCACGACGTCGGGGGTGACCGTGGTCGCCACCCGCACGGCCGAGTCGACGTCAGCCGCCGTGGCGCGCACGTCGAAGCCGTGTTCACTCAGGTCCCGCGCGACGCCGTCCCGCCACATCGGATGGTCGTCGACGATCATCACCGACACCGTCATCGGGTGGTCCTCCTCAGGTCGACCGGTCGTGGCAGGTGCATTTCCCACTCGGTTCCCGCACCGGGTGCGGTGTCGAGCCGGGCCGTCCCGCCCAGTTCGGCGAGCCGGCCCCTGATGGATTGGGCGACGCCGATGTGTCCTTCCTCGGCCGCCGCTTCGAGCCGGCCCTCGGGAATGCCTGGCCCGTCGTCGCGGACCGTCAGTACGATCTCGTCGGAGAGCTCTTCCAGCAACACCCACGCCTTCGCGCCCTCGCCCGCGTGCTTGTCGACGTTGGAGAGGGCCTCCTTCACGGCGGTCAGCAGTTCGCCGACGGTGTCCGCGGGCAGCCGCACCTCGGAGGCGGGTCCGGAGACCTGCACCCTCGAGGTCGCCAGCACCCCGAGTGCGGCGCGCAGGTCGGCGTTGCCGTCGCTGGGGCCGAGGGGTTCCGACGTCACGAGGGCCCGCAACGCGATCTCCTGCTCGCCCGCCTGCTTGGCGAGTTCCGCGGCCTCGCCGCCGAGTTCGGCGCCGCGCCTGCGCACCCGCGCTAGCACCTGCAGCACACTGTCGTGGATGGAGCGCGCGAGGCGTTCGCGTTCGGCGGTGGCGGCCTCGGCCCGCATCGCGCGCGAGACCACCGCCTGCGACCGGCGCGCGGTCGTCGCGGCCATGCCGATGATCGTGCCGCTGGCGAACAGCAGCAGCCCGTCGCGTGCGACGTCCAGGTCGAACTTCCAGCGGGCGACACCGGTGCACACGGCGACGATCAGCCCGCCTGCAGCCCCGCCGACGGCGCCGAAGCGCGCGCCTGCCGTCAGCGGCGCGACGGACGCCCACACGGTCGTCAGCAGCGGCGCGGTGATGGCGAACTGGTACTCGGACAGCGCCAGCTGCGAGAGCAGCATGATGCCGCACGTCACGACCACGTCCGCCACGACGAGACCCGCGTAGCGGGTGCGCACGCGCACGAACGCCGCCGTCGTCACGATCGACCACACGAGCATCACGGCCCACGCGCCCCATGCCAGGGCCAGGTTGCGGTACTCGTGGAAGTGGACGATCACCGCACCCAGCGCGAACGCCAGAGTCATCCACCGCAACACGATGGTTCCCCACCACAACGGGGTGATCGGGTCGAGCAGGTTCGGTTTGGATGCGGTCGTCATCGGGGCCGCCTGACTACTCCTCTGATCTGTCTGATTCGCCGGTCGTCACCGTAGTGTCGGAATTCGTGTCCCGGGATGCGGCGTTCGGGTCGTCGTGGTCCGTACCGCCGGGGTCGGACTCGGATCCGGCCACATCGGTTCCGGTCACGGGATCACCGTCACCTTCGAATTCGTCGCCGTGGACCAGCGATTTGATGCCGGCGTTCAGCACCGCGAGCAGTGGGACGGCCAGTAGGGCGCCCGGGATGCCCGCCACGGTCAGGCCGACGGTGATCGCGAGGACGACGGCCAGCGGGTGCAACCGCACCGAACGGCCGAGCAGCAGCGGCTGCAGGACGTTGCCTTCGACCTGCATGACGCCGACCACGATGGCCAGCACGATGACCGAGGCGATGAAGCCGTTGGTCACCAGTGCGACGAGCACCGCGACGGCACCGGTGACGACGGCACCGATGATCGGGACGAACGCACCGAGAAAGATCAGGGTGGACAGCGGCACCACGAGGGGAACGCCGATGATCCACAGGCCGACACCGATGAGGACGGCGTCCACGACGGCGACGGCGGCGGTCGCGCGCACGTAGTTGATCAGCGAGGTGAACCCCCGGCGGCCCGCGAGGTCGGCGCGATCGCGCACGTTGCGGGGCACGCCGCGGATGAGGAACGTCCAGATCTGGTTTCCGCTGGTCAGGAAGAAGATCAGGATGAAGAGCGTCAGCAGGAACCCGGTGAGGAACGTGCCGATGGTGCCCGCGGTGGTCAGTGCGCTGGAGGTGACCGCGGCCTGGTTGTCCTGGATGAACTGGACGCCGTTGTTGATGGCGTCCTGGATCTGCGTCTGCTGCAGGTGCAGTGGCCCGTTGATGAGCCAGTCCTCGATCTGTTCGAGGCTCTGCGAGACCTGTTGCTGCAGCGCGGGCAGGCCTTCGGTGAACTGGATGATGACGAATGTCAGCAGCCCGCCGACGACACCGAGTCCGCCGATCAGCACGATCACGGCCGCCAATGTCTGCGGCAGGCCGATCCGCATCAGCCGGTGCACCGCGGGGATCAGCAACGCGGCGAGCAGCAGCGCCACCGACAGCGGGATCACGACGACGGGCAGGTAGCCGACGACCTCCCCGATGACGTACAGCGCGGCGACGATGACCAGGAACCGCCAGGACAACGCTGCCGCGACCCGGAAGCCCTTCGGCACCGATCGTGCGACGTCGGCGTCGAGGGGGCTGCCGTGGGATGCGGGGTCGGAGGGGAGGCTCCCGGGCGTCCGGGCCGTGTCGTCGTCCACGGGCTAACCGTATCGAGGTCGACGTCGCCGTGTGCGGTGAGTCGATCTACGGGCGGTGGCTGCTACGCCGAGTGATGCGTTGATACGGCGCGTGATTTTCACACCTTCGTGCCATCAAGTCGTGCTGGACGTGATTTCCGGGGCTCGGGTTTGCCATTGTCATCGGCACGCGGGTGAAACCGCGCCGGAATTCATTTTCCGATTCTTCTTCATGTTCCGCGGTGTCCAAGGGTGGGCGCTGACGGGACGAGGCTTGTGAGGCCCTTGCACGCACCGGCGTTCCCCGATGCCGATTCGTGCGGGTTCGAGATTCGCGAGGAGTGCGCGTGACAGCGACGACCCCGACACCGGACGCCCGGCGCGTCCGTCGGTGGTTGTGGCGCGCGCTCACCGTCTCCGGAGGCGCAGCGGCCGCCACCGCGATCGCATGGGGCTTCGGCGCGACGTCCGCCTCCGCGGTCGAGAACCCGCTCGACAACATCGGCGACGCCAAGCCGTCGGCGGACGTGCCGTTCACCTCCGGTGCCGGGGATTCCCAAGCGAAGGACTCCGGTTCCTCGAGCTCCAAGGCAGCCGATTCCCAGTCCTCCGGCGATTGGTCCGACGGACGGCAGACGCAGTCGCCGGACGGTGGTGTGGACCACGGTGGTGCGCCGGAGAGCGACACCTCGGAGGCCGATGAGGCATCGGCCGACACCGCGTTCGGCCGCCACCTCGCGGACCGTGTCGACGCCGGCGATCTCGCCGAGTGTGACCCAGCCGCGCCCGGTCCGACCGACGTGCGCGGCCTGTTCGACGACGCGCACAGCGACCGGTTCGACATCGGCCGCTTCGCCGATCGTGGCCGAGACCTGGCGGCTGCCGATGTGCCCGCCGACGCCGCGGATGCCGAGGATGCCGCCGAGCCGGCCGAAAGTGCCGACGCCACCCAAGCCTCCGGCGACGCCGAGAGCGCAACGTGCCAGGACTCGGACGCCGACCGCCCGGACGCCGACCGCCCGGACGACACCGACACGCCGGAGACCGCCGAGCCGTCCGAATCATGCGGCGCCGCCGACGGTTCCGCAGCGCGACCTCACGCCGAGCACACCTGGAAAAAGGTCACCGGCCGGGCCCGCGAGGCCGTTCACGGTTTCGGTGACGCGCTGCGCGCAGCCGCCGACGACTGGTCCGGTGACCGTTCGGTCGGCTGGGACGACTGGTCCGGCTTCGAGCTGCCGTGGTCCGGCTTCACGGCCGATCCGGCCGACTTGCCGTCGCCGTCCGACGTGCCGATGGGCCCGGGCGGCCCGGACCTGTCCGAAGGCGCGCCCCAGACTTCACCGCACGACGCCGACGCCCGCGCGCCCGGCGGCGAGCGGCATCACACCGTGACGTCCACTTCGGACCACGGTCACCATGAGACGTCCGGTGTCCACGACACCGGTCACGACGGCGAGAGCACCGAAAGTGCCGCCGTCGACACCGACTCCGGCGAGCCGACGAGGTCGTCGGTCCCGGAGTTCGACCCGCAGTACGTGCCGGCATCCGTGCCGTCGCACTCGTCGATCGCCGGCAGCACGCATGCCGATGCGCCGTCCGGCGCCGTCATCACCACGGCCGAGCCGTTCGCCGTGGCCGCCGTGGGTGCGGCCCTGCGCTCCGGCCTGCTGCACAAGTCGATGTCCCCGGGTTCGCAGCCCGGTGTGACGCCCGACTGATCACTTCCGCGGGGTAGCCGGCGCGCCCCTGCGGATTCCGTTTTTCCGCTTTTATTCTCCGCGTCGGCTTTTCCTTTCCCCGCATTTCCTGCGACGCGCCTTTCGGCGTGCTCGCCATCCGCCTCATGTCCCCGCGCGTTCGGCGGAGCGCAAATATGCCCTCTCAACAGGGAACCTAGGAAAAGGAGAACACCACATAATGCAGACCTGGGCGAAGCGCGGATTGCAGACCGCGCTGGTGACCGGTGGCATGATGATGCTGGGTACCGGCATCGCTTCCGCAGACGAGAACGTCGACCCGGACTCCCCCGCCGGTCCGCTCGATGCTGGCGTCAGCGTTCCCGTTCAGATCGAGGACAACGCGGTCGGCACGCCGATGGGCCAGCACGACCTGCCCGGTGTCGACAGGGAGGTCAGCACCAAGCCCGTCACGGACAAGGTCAACGAGGCCGCCGCTCCGGCGATGGAGAAGGCCCAGCCCGTCACGGACAAGGTCAACGACGCTGCGGCCCCCGTCACCGAGCGCGTGCAGTCCGCGGCCGACCGCGGCAATGCGGCGATGACCCAGACGGGCCCGCACACCGAGAAGGCCGCGCCGAGCGCCGAATCGCCGGTCACGAAGGCGACCGATGCCGGCGCCGACCGGCTCCCCGGGCCGGTGTCTGAGTCCGTTCCGCAGGCCGATCAGGTCACGGACACGCTCACGCAGCAGGCCGGAAGCACCGACGCGCGTCAGGTGCCCGAGCCGGGCGACGACCCGTTCATGGGCAACAAGGTCGACACCAACATCGCGCTGCCGATCCAGATCACGGGCAACGCGGTGGGCATCCTCGGTGACGCCGAGGTGCACTCGGACTCCGAGCAGTCCTACGAGCACAACTCCGACGTCAGCACCGACGGCTCCTCCGGTGGGCTCGCGGGCAACGTCGTGGCCCTCGACTGGGCGGCGCCGGTGCAGATCTCCGGCAACGCGGGCAGCCTGTTCGGTTCGGGCAAGTCCACGGGCAGCGCGTCGCAGGATGCCACCACCACGGGCGACGTGGACACCGACGGCTCCAACGGCGCCGGTGCGGGCAACGTCGTCTCGCCGCAGCTGGCGACGCCGGTGCAGGTGTCGGGCAACGCCATCGCATGGTTCCTCGGCCACTCGGAGACCGACTTCGACGCCAACAGCTCCGCCGAGAGCGGCGGCTACCTCGCCACCAACGGCGAGGGCGGCTCCGTCGCGGGCAACGTGGTGGGCGCTCCGGTCGCGCTGCCGGTGCGGGCAGCCAACAACGCCGCCACGTGGGGCGGTGACGCCGATGCATCCGGTTCGTCGATGGTCGACGCCGCCGCGGGCGACGACACCTCGCCGGGCATGCACGACATCGACAGCTTCATCCAGACGGAGGGCGAGAACGGCTTCGCATCCGGCACGATCGCCCAGCCGCAGGTCGCGTCGCTGGCGTCGGTGACGGGCGTCGCGGGTTCGTGGATCGGCAACGCCGCGACGGGCACCTCGGGCGACCGGCAGGCCGGCGGCACGGCGTCCGACGCGACGATGACCGCGGGCGGCGCCTCCAACACGAACGGCAACGAGGCCGCGGGCTCGGGCAACATCGTCGACGCCCCGGTGGCGCTGCCGGTGGAGATCTTCGGTGTCGGTGGCACGTGGATCGGCAACGCGCACGCCAACGACCACGTCAACAGCACCGAGGCGGTCGCCGGCGGCGACACGCTGACGCCGGGTGACGAGTCCGTCCTGTCCTCCAACACGGCTTCGGCCGCGATCGCGTCGGCCGCCGAGGTGTTCGGCGTGGGCGGCGCGTGGATCGGCAACGCCTCTGGCAGCGCCGAGTCCGACAAGCTCGTCGACGCGGGCGGCTACAACGGCACGCTCGCCAACGAGTCCTCCGGTTCGGGCAACCTGGTGCAGGTGCCGCTGGCCACGCCGGTCGAGGTCTTCGGCGTCGGCGGCAGCTGGATCGGCCAGGGCGTCGGCGAGGGCGAGGAGACCAAGGAGGTCATCGCCGGCGGTGGCGGCAGCACCATCGACGACTACGGCTTCGCGAACGCCAACCTGGTGCAGGCGCCGGTGGCGCTGCCCGCGCAGGTCTTCGGTGTCGGCGCCAGCTGGATCGGCAACGGCATCGGCGAGGGCGAGGGTGACACGATCACCGAGGCCGGCGGCGACGCGACCGCTGCGGGCGACAAGGGCACGATTGCGGGCAACATCGGCTTCGTCCCGGTGTCGATGCCCGCGCAGGTGCACGGGATCGGCGCCAGCTGGATCGGCAACGGTCACGGCACCAGCAGCAACCTGACCGACTCGATGGCGGGCGGCGACGCCACGACGTCGGGTGAGGAAGGCTCCATCGCGGGCAACCTGGTCGAGGTTCCGGCCGGTGGCGCGGCGTCGGTGTTCGGCAACGGCGCGAACTGGATCGGCACCGCGTCGGGCACCGGCGTGAACGACGTCGTCTCCGAGGCGGGCGGCGACTCGGAGACCGTCGGCGACGGCGGTTCGATCGCGGGCAACATCGTCAGCGCCGACGCGATGCCGATCGTGTCGGCCTTCGGCAACGCGGCCAGCCTCACCGGTGTCGCGAACGGTGCCGGTGCGAACTTCGTGGACGTCACCTCCGGCGGTGACAAGGAGACGTCCGGCATGGGCGGCGCGATCTCCGGCTCGATCGTCGACGTGCCGCTGACCGCGGTGGCGCAGCTGTTCGGCAACGCAGCCACTGTCGGCGGGGTCGCGAACGCCATCGGCGACAACACGACGGTGGGCGAGTCCAGCGGCACCACCACGACGGCCGGCGACCAGCAGGCGCTGTCCGGTGTGGACATGCAGCGTCCGATCGGTGTCGTCGCGCAGGTGTACGACGTGCCGCTCGCGCTGCTCGGCCAGGCCACCACCATGGCCAGCAACGACACGGACCTGACCGTCGCCGACGCGCCGATCGACCCGATCATCGACAAGCAGATCACCGGTTCGGAGCTGCCCGCGACGGGCATGCCGAACACGCCGTACTTCGACGCGTTGGCCAACCGGGCGCCGGAGCTGGCTTCCGCTTCGCCGATGCAGCGTTCGGCGACGCCCACCGCGGCGCCGTCGGCCCCGGAGCTGCCCGCCGCGCCGGGCATGCCGGGTGCGGGCGACCTGCCCGCCGGTGAGCTGCCGGTGAACGGCCTGCTGCCGGAGCTGTCCGGTGCGGGTGCCCCGGAGCTGCCCGCGATGCCGGCGCAGCGTTCGCACGTGCCGCAGCTGCCGGCCGACCCGACGCAGGGTGAGTTCGCGGGTGCGCTGGACGACGTGTCGCTGAACGGTGTCGAGCTGGGCGGTACGGACATGCGTTCCGCGGACTTCGGCGGCGTGCCGTCGGCTCCGGAGGTTCCGGCGGACGTGCCGGCCGACGCGGACGCGCTGCAGGGCGCGGCCGACGAGGTGGCCGTCAACGGCTACGGCCTGGGTGCGTTCATCTGAGCCGAACACATCCGCCGTCGGCCGTGTGACGCCGACTGAGTGATTCGCGGGCCCCGGAAGCGATGACGCTTCCGGGGCCCGCTTCCGTGTGTGGGGCGATCGCCGGTGCCGGTGGATCAGCCGAGCTGGACGGAGCGTTTCGCGAGGCCGTGCCAGTAGCCGTCGATGACGGTGTCCGGCCGGCGGCCCTCGCCTGCGCCGAGGGAGACGAACAGTGGCGCGAAGTGTTCGGTCCTCGGGTGGGCGATCCCGGCCGCGGGGGCTTTGTGCCGGAAGTCGAGGAGCGCGTCGATGTCGCCGGTGGACAGTGCGCCTGCACCCCAGTCGTCGAACTCGGCCGACCACGCGGGTGGCGTTCCGGCGGAGCCGTCGGTCTGGCGCATCGCGACGAGGTTGTGCGTGAAGAAGCCGCTGCCGATGATCAGCACGCCGCGGTCCCTGAGCGGGGCGAGGCGGCGGCCGAAGTCGTAGAGCGCACGGGGGTCGAGGGTCGGCAGCGACACCTGCAGGACGGGTATGTCGGCGCCGGGGTACATCTCGACGAGCGGTACGTAGGCGCCGTGGTCGAGGCCGCGAGTGGGGTCGTCGTGGACGTTCTCGCCGAGGAGTTTCCGCACGTCGGCGGCGAGGTCGGGGGCGCCGGGTGCCGCGTAGGTGACTTCGTAGTAGCGGTCGGGGAAGCCCCAGAAGTCGTACACGAGCGGGACCGTCGTGGTGGCGCCGAGCGTGGCGGGTGCCTCTTCCCAGTGGGCGGAGACGACGAGGATCGACGTCGGTTTCGGCAGATCGGTGGACCAGTCGGCGAGCTGGCGGGTCCAGGTGGCGTCGTCGGCGAGCGGCGGCGCCCCGTGGCTCAGGTACAGCACGGGCATCCGGTCGGTCATGACGCCTCCTCCGGTGGTCGACAACTCTCGGCATCATGTTGAAATTTCAACGACAACGATACGCCTGGTCCACGGTTCGCGTACAGAGGTGTCCGTCACCGCAGGTCGGGTGGGTTCCCTGGCTCACTGTCCCTGTCATGCGGCGACGTCATGACACGCGACGTGGCCGAGTTCGAACGGCACCGGCCGCTGGTGTTCCGGGTGGCGTACGGGATGCTCGGCTCGGCCGCCGACGCCGAGGACGTCCTGCAGGAGACACGTTCGTCAGGTGGCACGGCGCGCAGCCGGAGACGATCAGGACGCCGTCGGCGTGGCTGTCCGGGTTGCGACGAACCTCTGCCTGAACCGGCTCACCTCCGCCAGGACCCGACGGGAGCACTACCGGGTCCGTAGCTGCCGGAACGGCTGCTGTCCGAGGACGTCGTCTCCTGGGCCGACGGCGGTGGCCGGGTGGGCGCGCCGTTCCGTGGTGGGCAGCTCGAAGGTGGCGCGGTATCTGCTCGGCACGCTGGCGAAGGCAGGCGACAGTCCGGATCTGGTGGTGTCCGAGGTCAACGGCGACGCGGCGGCGGCCCGCCGTGCAGCGGTCGAGCGTGCACGGGCCCGGCCTCGTCGGGTGCTGGTGCTGGAGGTGAGCGACGGTGTCATCACCGGAATCCGAATCGCCGCGACCCCGGACAAGCTCGGTTTCGCCTCGGCCCGGACTCTGCGGCTGTCACACTCCGCGTGGCCGTCCGATTCGTAAGGGGAATGCCAGTTGCGCGCGATGCCGTCCGCCGGCGACGGGCGGTGTCGCACGCCGATCCGAAGGTGGGACCGATGGGAACTTCGATCCTGGTCACGGGTGGTACGGGCACCCTGGGCAGAGCCGTTGTGGACAAGCTGACCGCCGGTCATGAGGTGCGGGTGCTGAGTCGCGGGCACGCGGACGATCGGGGCGCGGAGTGGGTGCGGGGCGACCTGCGGACGGGTGCCGGGGTGGCGACCGCCGTCGCCGGTGTGGAGGTCGTCGTCCACTGTGCGACGACCAATGGGCGCGGCGACGTGGCGGCCACGCGGAATCTGCTCGCCGCAGCTCACCGCGCCGGCCGACCCCACGTCGTCTACGTGTCCATCGCCGGCAGTGACCGGATACCGCTCGCCTACTACCGGGCGAAACAGCACTGCGAGCGCCTCGTCGAACACTCCGAACTGCCGTGGACGATCCTGCGCACGACGCAGTTCCACGACCTCGTCGCGACGTTCTTCGCCATGCAGCGGTGGTCTCCCGCCGTCGCGGTGCCTGCGGGTGTCAGCTTCCAGCCGATCGACGTGCGTGATGTGGCCGATCGCCTGGCGGCACTGGCCGCGGAGCCCGCGGCGGGCCGGGTGGCCGATCTGGGTGGCCCGCAGATCCGCACCACTCGCGAACTCGCCCGGACATACCTGCAGGTCACGGGCCGTCGCCGAGTCGTGCTGCCGCTTCCGTTGCCGGGCAGGACGTTCCGCGGCTATCGCGAAGGGAGACATCTCGTCCCCGGCAACGCCGCCGGCCGGACGACGTTCGACGAGTTCCTGGCAGGGGCGACGAGGAGGCCGGGATGAACACGGGTGTCACGGCGGTACTGCGCGGCGGGTTGGGGTTCCTCCTCGCCACGCAGCTCGTCATCGGCTGCTGGGCCCTGCTGTTCCCGCGGGCGTTCTTCGCGATCCCGTGGGTCGGCATGCGCATGGACTACAACGAACATCTGATGCTCGACTACGGCGCGATGAGCCTGGCTCTGTCGGTCGTGTTGATCGCGGCCTTCGTCGTGACCACGCGCGATCTGGCCCGGATCGCTCTGGTCAGCTACCTGGTGTTCGCGGTGGCCCACGTCGTCATCCACGCCCGGCTGCTGCACCACCTCACGCAGGCCGAAGGAATCGGCCTGATGATCGCGTTGTCCGCTGCGGTCGCCATCCCCGCCGTCCTGCTGGTGCTGACCACCAGGTTGGGAACGGGCCGAGGCCGTGAACTCAGGCCGGACCGTAGACGGCAGCCGGGGCTCCGCTCGTGAGAGCCCAGTAGCGGTCACCGTACGACCAGTGCCACCACTCGGTCGCGTAATTGACCAACCCCGCGCCGGTCAGCGCCGCCGCCAGCACCTCGCGACGGGTGCGGCACTCGTCGCTGATGCTCGAGGCAGCCATGTAGCAGGCTCCGGAGCTTTCCTCCGGGTTGGCATTCACGCGGGTGCCGAGGTCCAACTCGCGTCCTTCGGCGTCGGCGAGGGTGAGATCGACCGCCGCGCCTGCGCTGTGCGGAGCGATCTCCGGTGGTGACACGTAACGGCTGGCTGCAGCGTGGAGTTGATCGCCCGACAAATCGGGCTGGGCAGTGGCAAGGGTCGCGGCGTACTCCTCGAAGTGGCGGCGTTGCAGCGAGGGTGGGCGGTAGCCCTCGACGAACAGGAAACGCATCCCGGCGGGAAGCAGGCGTTGTGCGTGGTGGATCCGTTCGTGTACGCCACGGCGAACCATGCGGAAATCGCCTGCCGGGTCGCGTCGGCGGTCGTCCACCAGAATCTCGCCGTCGCTTCCCACATCGACAAGTGGCTCATCGCAGTCATCGACAGGCACGGCAGCGACCCGGGGATCGGACATCAGAATGACGTCGCTCATGACGTGATCATGCCCTAGCGCTCCATCCGAGAACCATGACCACAACGATCTATGGCTGGAGCACCAGGGCCAGCAGACTTCCGCTGCGCGTTGCCGGATCGATGGGCAGGTCGAGAACCGTGCGGCGATGGAACCGGCCGACCATGTGCGGGCCGCCCCGAGTCGTTTCCTTGGTCGAGCTTTCGGCTGCGCGGTCGGCATCGGTCCACTCCATTGTGTAATGGTTGTTTCGACCATGAGTTCGATAATATGGAGGTTGTGGATGACGTGGGGACGACGGTGTTGGTGACAAGATCGAGCGGCTGCAGGGCCTGCGGGGTCGGCGGGCGCGGCTGGATGCCGAGGAACTGGCGCTGCTGGCCGATATTTCGGCGGCTGTGGGTGATGACCGCGGTGTGGCGGAGGAGTTGACGCCGGTGTTGCGGGTCTCGACGCGGGAGGTCGAACGCCGCATCGACGACGGTGCCTCGTTGGTGCGGCGGATGCCGCAGCTGCTCGACGCGATGCGGGCCGGTGAGCTCGAGGCGTACGGAGCGCGGCGGGTGTTGGCGGTGGTCGACCCGCTCGACGATGAGGCTGCCCGGAGCGTCGATGCTTTGTTGGCGGACAAGTTGGTGGATGCGCCGGAGACGGCGTGGCAGCCGGGGAACCTGGCCCAGCGGGTGCGACGGTTGGTGGAGAGGGTCGACCCGGGTGGGCAGGTTGAGCGTTCCCGCCGGGCGCGGGTGGAGCGGAAGCTGGAACTCGCCCCGGGTGAGCATGTGATGTCGTCGCTGGAGGTGAGCCTGCCGGCGGAGGTGGCGGCGGCGTGTTATTCGCGGGTGGATGGGATGGCGCGGTCGCTGCGCCGCGGTGGCGACCAGCGCACCCTCGACCAGTTGCGCGCGGACGTTACCGCCGACCTGCTGCTGGGACGCGATCCCGGGGTGACGCCGCTGGAGGCGGCGGCGATGGTGTCTCTGCATATTCCGGTGGATGCGGCCCTGGCGATCTCCGACGAGGGATGTGAGCTGGACGGGTACGGGCCGATCCCCGCCCCGATCGCCCGGGAGATCATGACCAACGAGCGCAGCATCTGGCGCGCGGTGCTGTGCGATCCCGGCACGGGCGAACCGGTCGATCTGGGGCGCAGGCGGCGGCGGCCGAGTGCGGTGATCCGCGAGCTGGTGCGGGTGCGGGACCGGGAATGCGTCATGCCCTGGTGCCACCGACCGGCCCGGCACTGCGACCACGACCACGAACACCCCTGGGCCACAACCGACGACGGCGGCGGTGGTGGTTCAACCTCGGTCGCCAACGGCGGGCCGCGCTGCCGACGGCACCACCGGCTGAAAGACCAGCCCGGCTGGAACACCCGCTACGACCCCGTCCACGGCAACACCCGCGTGACCACACCACACGGGGCGACCTACACCGCACACCGCCACCCCGTCCTCACCCCGACACGCACTGCCCCGACACGCGACACCTCGGCGCGCTGCGCCGCGCGACACGACAGCCCGACACGTCGCGTACTGGGACGCGACGCCCCGGTACATCGCCAAGCCGTCGTAGCTGCACCGGCGCGAGACACCACCGACGCGGAACGGCAGAACGACGACAGCCCGCCGTTCTAGGTGGACCCGGCCACCGGGCTAGTTGCACCGAGGGGCTGGTTAGGAAG
This sequence comes from Prauserella sediminis, assembly GCF_014195435.1. Lineage (NCBI taxonomy): Bacteria > Bacillati > Actinomycetota > Actinomycetes > Pseudonocardiales > Pseudonocardiaceae > Prauserella > Prauserella sediminis. The sequence continues at coordinate 1,854,123 of NZ_JACIBS010000001.1, forward strand.
GCGTCAACCGAACACGAGCGCGAAGCGGACCTACAATCGGCTTCTTGGCCCTGCTTCGCTCGTCTGGATGGCCGAGGCTCTGGGCAAGGTTCCTGCAGTCGTGCAGGTAGCGGCAGATGCCGCCAGAAGCGAACCGAATCCGCGAAAGCGAGCCGGGCTGCTTCGGCGCCACCTGCCCTGGAGCCGGATCGCGGAGCTTGCGCGAAGACATCTCTAGAGCGGCGACCAGAGATCGCCCTCCTCAGGGTGAAATGTCTGCCGCGCCGCCACGTCGACGCGCCGTGTGAGCGGGCCCTTCACCGACGGCGGCGGGCGCGGAGCACGACGTCGTGGGTGTGGTGCGTGCCTTCGGGCGGGGCTGACGTGCGGGCGCGGGTCTCGTGGCACTCGACGTTCCAGTCGTCGTCGAGCAGCTCGGCGACCTGGTCGGGCTGGTAGTAGGCGTGCGGCTCGTGGCTTTCGTCGACGCCGCTCGGGTCGTGGCCGACGAACAGCAGCGTCCCGCCCGGCGAGACGGCGTCGAGCAGGCTGCGGAGCGCACCGCGTCCCGATTCGGCGCCGCTTCCGGCGTCCCGGCGCAGCGGGAAGTAGTGCGCGGACACGAGGTCGAACGCTCGCGCTGGCGGGGGCGTGGTCGTGGGGTCGCCGCGGACCCAGCTGATGCGCTCGCCGAGGCCGTGCTCGCGGGCGGTCCGAGCCGCTCGTTCCAGTGCCACGCGTGAGATGTCGATCGCGGTGACGTGCCAGCCGCGCTGCGCGAGCCACACCGCGTCGCCGCCTTCGCCGCAGCCGACGTCGAGCGCCTGCCCCGGCGGCAAGTCTGCGACGTCGGTGACGAGCACGCCGTTGGGGTTTCCGCTGAAGAGCTGCTCCTGTTCGCGGTAGCGCTCGTCCCAGAAGGCGGCGCCGCCGGTCTGCTGCTGAGTCATACCGCCACGGTGCGCTCGCCGACCGTGAACCGACAAACCCTCTTGCCGGATCCGCAACACCGTGACCGCGCGCGTTGACAACACGTGTTGCCGGAACTGCAATTCCGGGCATGGACGATGACTTCGAGGCCGTGTTGACGGCCGTGGGACCGCGGTTGCGGAAGCTGCGCGCGGAGGCGGACCTGACGTTGGGCGCGCTGTCCGAACTCACGGGCGTCTCGGTGAGCACGCTGTCGCGCCTCGAATCGGGACAGCGCAAACCGGGGCTCGACCTGCTGCTGCCGCTGGCGAGGGCGTACGGGCGGGCGTTGGACGACCTGGTCGGAGCGCCGGAGGTCGGCGATCCGCGCGTGTACCCGCGGCCGATGCGCCGCGACGGCCTGACCGTCCTGCCGTTGACGCGCAGGCCGGGCGGGTTGCAGGCGTTCAAGCACATCCTGCCGGGTGAGCCGAACGACCGGACCCCGACGCCCCGGTCGCACGAGGGCTACCACTGGCTGTACGTCCTCAGCGGCAGGCTGCGCGTCATCCTCGGTGACCAGGACCTCGTGCTCACCGCGGGCGAGGTCGCCGAGTTCGACACCCATCTGCCCCACTGGTTCGGGAACGCCGACCAACGTCCTGCCGAGTTCCTCAGCATCCTCGGCCCGCAGGGCGAACGCTTCCACGTGCGTGCCAGCTACCGCCCCTAGTGCGCCGCGGTGCCCCGACCACCGTCCGATGGTCGGTCCGCGGGTGTCAGCTGCCCGCGGTGGTCATCGTGCGGCCGGTCTCGAGCAGTGTCTTCAGGCTGGACAGGATCCACGGCCAGCCGCCTGCGCCCCGTTCCGCGTCGCCGCCGCCCGCCACGTCGCTCCCGGTCTCCGGGGCATCGGTCACGTCGTGCGTCAGGGTCACCCTGGTCAGACCGGACGCGCCCTGGACGACGTCGTAGGTGAGGCGCTGCGGCGGTTCGTCGGTGTGCCAGGCGGCCTGCCAGTCCAGTACGAGCCGGTGCGGCGCGTCGATCTCGACGACCGTGGCGGTCACTGCCACATCGCCCATGCCCATCTCCTTCATCGCGGGCGTCGTGTGGTGGACCATCCGCCCACCCGGCTGCGCCTCGAAGGTGACCTCGCCGCCGTAGCCGAACTTGTTCGTGTACTCGGAATCGGTGAGTGCTTGCCACACCTTCTCGGCCGGCGCATCGATGTAGACGGTATGGACCTGTGTGGTGCGGGTGTCGGTCATCGTGATGCCCTTCGGGTGTCGGCGGTGCCGTGAGGTCGGTGGGCGCGCGGAGATGTGGCTCGGTGTACTCGTCCATTCCCGAGTCGGCGGCGGTCACACCGGGATACCGCCACCGCAGAGCTCCGGAGCGGATTCCGCCGCGGGTGAACACGGGACCGTCGGGTACCCACGTGGCCTACGTTCGACTCCATGCCAGCTGTCACCACGCGCACTGTCGAATACCCCGCCGACGGCCTGACGATGGTCGGCCACCTCGCGCTCCCCGCCGGATCCGGACGTCGACCCGCGGTCCTGCTCGGCCCCGAAGGCCCTGGGGTGTCCGACGTCCAGCGCCGCAGGGCCGACGCCCTCGCCGAACTCGGATACGTGTCGCTGGCCTTCGACCTCCACGGCGGGCACTGGTTCACCGACCCGCACGAGATGTTGGCGCGGGTGAGTCCGCTGCTCGGCGACCAGGACCGGCTGCGTGACATCGGCCAGGCGGCATTCGACGTGCTCCGCGGCGAACCACGGACCGACCCCGAGCGGATCGCCGCCGTCGGCTACGGCACCGGCGGTGCGGTCGCGTTGGAACTCGGCCGCGCAGGCGCCGACCTCCGCGCGATCGGCACGGTCAACGGCCTGGTCACGGGCAGGCCCGACGAAGCACGGAACATTCGGTGCCCCGTGTGGGCCGGGGTCGGCTCCGAGGATCCGATCATGGCGCCGGAGCAGCGGGACGCGTTCGCCGCCGAGATGCAGGACGCGGGCGTCGACTGGCGCCTCGTGGTCTACGGCGGAGCGCTCCACGCGTTCCACCATCCGACGGTCGACCAGGAGGTGCTCCCCGGCGTCGGCCATCACCCGCTGCACGCCGAGCGGGCGTGGCGCGACGTCGTCGGCCTGCTCGCCGAATGCCTGCCCGTGTCGACGTGACTCCGGCTACGGCCGCGCGTCCGGCCGTGCCCGGCTACTGCTGGGCGAGGTCGGCGAAGCGGCTGTAGTGCAGCTGGTGGGCGACGGCGATCGTGCTCGTCGGACCGGCACGGTGCTTGGCCAGGATCAGGTCCGCCTCCCCCGCGCGTGGGTCGTCCTGCTCGAAGGCGTCCGGCCGGTGGATCAGCATGACGATGTCGGCGTCCTGTTCCAGCGAACCGGATTCACGCAGGTCCGACAGCATCGGACGCTTGTCGGTCCGCTGTTCCGGGCCACGGTTCAGCTGGCTGATCGCCACGACCGGCACTTCGAGTTCCTTCGCCAGCAGCTTCAGCTGCCGAGAGAACTCCGACACCTCCTGCTGCCGCGATTCGACGCGCTTGCCCGACGTCATCAGCTGCATGTAGTCGACGACGACGAGCTGCAGGTCGTTGCGCTGCTTGAGGCGGCGGGCCTTCGCGCGGATCTCCATCATCGTCAGGTTCGGCGAGTCGTCCACGAACAGCGGCGCCTCGCTGATCTCGCTCATGCGCCGCGCCAGCCGCGTCCAGTCGTCGTCGGACATGCGGCCACCGCGCATGTCGGCCAGTCGGATGCGTGCTTCGGCTGACAGCATGCGCATGACGATCTCGGTGCGGCTCATCTCCAGCGAGAAGATCGCGCTGGTCATGCCGTGTTTGATCGAGCACGACCTGGCGAAGTCCAGGCCCAGGGTCGAATTGTGTGTCGGGACCATGGAGCGTCCGGCGAGATACAGGTGGTCCCCCGCGCTGACCTCGACGCACCGCACGGGCACGCTGGTCACGGGGCGGACCTCCACGACGTACCGCGGGGTCGGCCGCGGGCTGCGCCCGGTGAGCTGTTCCTTGTGCACCAGGTGTTTGCGCTGCAACCAGAAAACGCGGTCATGGGTCGTGAACGTGAGCGTGTGCGCCACCGACGTCGCTTCGGTTCGTCCACGCACCTGCTTGGTGGTCCGGGAACACCGGTAGCCGAGGCCGACGACCAACTCGTACACGCCGTCCGCGAGACGTTCGTCGGTGACGGAGAACTGGACACCGCCCGAGGCCGTCACGGTGCCGTCGGTGTCGAGGAGCCCCGCCAGCAGCGCTCGTCGTTGTTCCTCCGAAGCGCGGAGGTAGTCGACCGGAATGTGCTTGTCGCCCAGCACGCCGAGAGTCCGCAACACCGCTTGCACGGTCCCGCGGTGATCGCGGCATTCCTGACACAGTCGGAAACCCGAGGACGGCTTCCCGCAGTCGGGACACGAGGGGGCCGGAACGGGTTCGGAGACGAAGCGCGCCTTTCCACCGCACGACTGGCCGCAGGTCCTGACCTCACTGGTCCGCGGTAGGAACGCCGCGCCACAGACGACGCAGGACCGGAATTCCGTCGGTTCGGGTTCCGGGAAGCGCAACGTGTACGCGTACTTGCCGGTCCTGGGGACGAACAGCCCTGCCTCGGCTTCGAGGTAGGTGATGATCTCCGGGTCGGCGGTGGTGAACCGGGCGGCTGCGGCGTGGCCGTCGCCGAGCCAGGCACCGAGCGCGTAGGGGTGCAGTGGGAGGACGCGTTCGGGAAGATCCAGCGGCTGCGCGAGCTGTACGGAGTGGTTGACGCGGCTGTCGGCGGTGCCACACCGGACCGTGGCGGCGAGCTGCTCGGTGGTGCGGACCTCGGCGCGGGCGTTTCCCCGCCGGGATGCGCGCGTGTCGGTCAGCCACTGGTGCTCGGCGTCCGCGACGATCACGGTTCCGTCGGAGAACTCCACCTCGTAGCACGGGCGGCCGTGCATGACGTCGGTCGCGGCCACGACGGTCGTGGGCCGCCCATCTGAGCCGATCAGCTGGTCACCCGGTTGCACCTCGCCCATCGTGGTCCACCCGGACGGAGTGGCCAGCTGCGTGTCGAGCGCGAGCGCCTTACCCACACCCGGCCGGGCCGCGACGATGACCATCTGACCGGGGTGCAGCCCGTTCGTCACGTCGTCGAGGTCGGTGAAGCCGGTGGGAATGCCCTGCGCGTCACCGCCGCGGGAGGCGATGGCGTCGATCTCGTCCATCGTCGGCTGGAGCAGTTCCTCAAGCGCGACGTAGTCCTCGCTGGTGCGGCGCTCGGTGACCTCGTAGATCGCGGCCTGGGCGCGGTCGACCACCTCGTTGATGTCGTTACCGTCGCCGCCGCTGTTGTCGGCACCGTAGCCGTACTGCACGATCCGCGTGCCCGCCTCGACGAGCCGTCGCAGGACCGCCTTCTCCGCGACGATCTGTGCGTAGTACCCGGCGTTCGCGGCCGTGGGCACGGTCGCGATGAGCGTGTGCAGGTACGGCGCTCCGCCGACCCGGCTCAGCTCACTGCGGCGCTCCAGCTCCGCCGACACCGTGATCGGGTCGGCGGGTTCACCGCGGCCGTACAGGTCGAGGATGCAGTCGTACACCGCCTGGTGCGCGGGCCGGTAGAAGTCGCCGGGCCGCAGCACCTCGACGACGTCGGCGATCGCATCCTTCGACAGCAGCATGCCGCCGAGCACGGACTGCTCCGCGGCGACGTCCTGGGGCGGCTGGCGGTCGAACGTGCCGTGCTCGCCGCCGCTCGTCGTGGGACCGCGGTCGTCGGTGATCGCCACCGGTTCGCGCACCTCCTTCGTCGTCGTTCGAGCATCCGCTGTTGTGGATGTCGTGGCTCTCGTGGCTGTCTCGGTGGTCGTGGTTGCCGTGGCTGTCGATCGGCCGTGTGCGCCGTTCGAGTCTCCACGGTGCCGGGCGCCCTCGTGCGGGGTGTCCGGCGGGCACGGCCACCGCCCGGCCGGGCCTGCGTACGCCTGGACATCGAACGGAAGTTCGAATCATACCGTAGTCCGGCCGCCGGACGGCACTGTCGGAGCGCCGCCGGGGTCGCTGCCTCACACGCGCAGACGGGCGCGCGAGAAGCACGCTAGATCGCTCGGACGGCGCATTGCAATTGGGCCTGGGGACCGGTGTGCGTCCCGCTGTGCATTGCCTGTGGATGAGTGGGCTGAACCAGTCACAACGTGCCGTCGGCCTGTGTACAAGGTGGGGAAACCATCGCCCGTCCGAGGGAAAGCCCCTGGTCAATACTTGTGGGCAGGTTGTGGATAAGTTTGTGGTCACACTCTCGGCGTGTCGGCGGAAACCGCTCCTTCGGCGTGTCGCGAGAGTCCGGGAGCGTTGCGGGCTGTGGATATCGCCGGTGCCGGTGTGATCACGGCGAGTGCTGTGGGCGGGTTGTCCAGCGGCCGAACGAGCGGGCACTCACTGTCACCGTTCATCACGCACCGTCGAGAGGGCAGCGGAGGCCGGGGGCAGCCTGTCAGTCGGCCAGCGTGCGCTGCGCCTCACGCAGGCGCGATCGCAGCAGCTCCGGCGTCGCGGGCGCGGCGGCGAGCATCGGCTCACCCGTGCCCGGGGTCTCCTCGACCAGCCAACGGCCCTCGGCGGTGTCGAGGTAGGTGATCGGCTTCTCCGCGCGCTGGCGTTGTCCGGACCGGTTCCGTGCCGCCACGTACAACTGCCCACCACCGGTGCGTTCGAGCCCCATGATGCGCTTGAACTCGTTCAGCTCCCGCTGGGCCGCGTCCGGCACCTCGGACCGCATCAGCGAGTCCTCGCTCAGCGACTCGCCCTTCCGGCCCTCCACCTTGGCCTTCGGTACCGAGAGTGCGTGCGCGTTCGCGGGCGATTGCTGTGGCAACTGCAGCAGGAACGCGTCCACCAGCTCCCGCGCCGGGACGCTGGCCAGTACCACCACTCCGGCGGCCTCGTTGTTGACCAGCGTGAACGCCTCACCGCGGCCGCTGCCCGCCAGCACGGACAGGTCGACGGGCGCGCCGTCGTGCAGGCCGCTGATCCAGCCGTAGAACTCCAGCTCGGGGTGACCGATGGCCTCGACGGTCGCCAGCAGGTCCGGGTGCACCCCGTTCTCGTTCGCCAGGCCGACGCGCGCGAGCTCGGCATGGATCTCGGCGTCGATTTGCTGCAGCGCCTCGCGGCTGTACCACGTCGCGCCCTTCTCGAGAGTCGCGTGTGGTTCGGTTCCCGTCCGCTGGAGCAGGCGGACGAGGGTGCGGGTACGGAGAATCTCCTGGTGCTCGAGCACGGCGCTGCCTCTTCGGGGTGCACGGCCCGCGGGCCCGCGGACCGGAGTCCGGCCGCGGCATCGGGCCAGGGGTTGAGTCGAGTGGAACCGGGTGGGCCAGACATCGGGCCGCTGCCGAGAAGCTACGTGGCAGCGGCCCGATCGGGTGAGCCGTAATGGTATATCCGACCCGTATGGGTGGTATGTCCTATTCGCCGATCACGGGCGGAGCGGTCTTCTGATCGGTGCCGAACAGCTTGTTGCCGTCCTCGTCGATCATGAACTTGCGCTCGTGTTCCTCGTCGTCGTCACCTTGCTGGCCACGTCCACCGGCGCCCATCGGCATCATGCCGCCGCGGCCTCCCGCCGCGCCCGCGGCGCCCGCGGCACCGGCTCCGGAGCCCATGGCGCCACCGCCCATGCCCATCGCACCGCCACGGCCGGCCGCGCCGCCCGCGCCCGCGCTGCCCGCACCGGCGCCGCCTGCACCGGCCGCGCCGCCTGCACCCGAGCCGTAACCGGAACCCGAGCCGTAACCCGAACCGGCACCGCTGCCGCCCGGACCGAATCCGACGGCACCGGGACCGTAAGCGCTCGTGCCGCCCGGACCGAAGTTGCTGCTACCGGGGCCGAAGTTGCTCGCGCCAGGGCCGGGCGTGCCGGGTGCGTACGGGCCACCGAACTGCCCGTTGGGAAAGCCCGTGTCGAAGCCCGATGAACTGGTGCTGTCGTCCTCGGGCAGGCGACCCGGAATCGACGGATCCCAGGAGTCACCGGGACCGGGGGTCCCCGGCGGGTAACCGGGCCCCGGAGTGCCGGGACCGGGTGTGCCGGGCGGGTAGCCGGGCCCGGGGTTGCCCGGACCGGGCGTGCCGGGACCGGGCGTACCGGGACCGGGAGCGCCGGGGCCGGGCGTGCCAGGGCCGGGGTATTGACCACCGCCGCTACCACCGCCGCTACCGCTGCCGCCTCCGGTGCCGTAGCCGCCGGCACCTCCACTGCCACCGCTGCCGTCGGCAGACCCGCCGCCGTTGTGGATGAAGTCCTTGGCGATACCGCCCTCGGCGACACCCGACTCGGCCAGTGACACGTCTCCGAACGAGCCCTGCATCTCGCTGAACTGCGGCATCGAATTGGCGTTGTGCGTGCTCTCGCTGTTGTACGCCTCGAACGCCGCGACATTGCGTTTGGCGTTCTCGTTGTACTGCTGGATCTCGCGGTCCGTGTCGGTCTCCCACGGGGCCACGTCGTTCCAGAAGCCGCTCTCCGGCGGATTGTTCGGCAGCGGCTGAACCGTCGTGCGGACCTTCTCGAACGCGCTCGACTGGTTGTTCAGGACGGCGCCGCTCTTGGCGAGGTTCGCGTTGGAATCCTCCATCCAGACCTTCAGCGGCTCGGCGCCCATCCGGGCGCTGGAGCCGCCTTCACCGGTCCAGGCGGCGTCCATCTTCTTGTCGAGCTGCTCGATCTGCGCCACGCGCTGCTGGTAGCGGCTCTGCAGCACCTCGGTCGCGGACTGACCGTCGTGCAGTGAGGCAGTGCCGGGACCGCCCGTGATGGCTTGGTAAATCTGGTATGCGTCGATGCAGCCGGACGAGCTGACCTGCTGTTGACCGTCCTGGCTGTTCGCCACCGAGTCGGCGATGTAGCCGCCCGCACCGGCGGCGATCGGAACGAGAACTGGCAGCACCATCTCAGGCTCCCTTGGTCGCGATGTGGTTCTGACGGGGCGCGGCGGAGGGCGGTTCCATCTGCGTCACGCGTCCCCTCGAAGGTTGTGAATCATGTCGCCGGCGAGTACCTCGGCGACCTCGCATCCCTGCGGATAGTCTTCGCTCGCCTCGGTGACCTGGGCCATCAGCGACACCACGTACTCGTCGGTGAGCCCGACCTGCAGGTCGCAGAAGCCGTTGTCGCGGTCGTCGCGGTGGGTCTGCGTGACCACCGCCGGGTGGCCTTCGACCTCGGTCGGCTCGAACACCGCGAGGCTGTCGGCCCTGGCGTAGACGTCGTCCAGACCATTCGCGAAATCCTGCACCGCGACGAACCGGACCCGGCTGCCCGAACCGTCGGCGTAGCGGTAGATGCAGGTCGGCGAACCGTCGGACATCGGTTCGGACTCGCCCTGCTCCAGGTTGCGTTCCTGCGTCTGCGAGTTCGACAGCGCCGCGCACGGATCCTGTTCGAGGGCGGCGACGTCGACCGGATCGCTCACTCGCGGTGCCTGTCCGCTCGAGTCGTCGGCAGGAGACGACGGGCCCGGCTCACTCGCCGACGAGGCAGGCGCCGACGGGTCGCCCCCGCCGGTCGCCTCTCCTTCGGTCGGGGAACCGCAGGCCGACAGCACCAGGCCGGCAACCGCCGCGGCGAGCACCGCACCCGCGGGGCGGCGTCTCATCCAAGCACCCCGCCGGCCTTGCCCGCGTCCTCGGCGGCCTGCGCGTCGGCGGCCTCGGTGACGCCCTTGGCCTTCTTCAATGCCTCGATGTACTGCTCGGTGTGCTTGAGCATGCTCATGGTCTGCTGCAGCAGCGCCTGTCCCGCAGGGTTGGCCGAGCCGACGAACGTGTTGCTCGCCGGTTCGTTGCCCGGTGCCTGCACGCCCGCGATCCGGTTGGCCTCGTCGACGTCGTTCTGCAGGTCGTCGCGCAGTTGCTCCCACTGCGACAACACCGCGTCGATTTCCTCAGGGCTGAAGGAGTAGCCACCGCCGGCCGCCGAGCTCGCCGCCTGCTTGGCGAACTCGCCCAAGCTCGCCGTGTTCTTGGTCATGTGGACCATCGGCGTCGGCATCTTCGACAACATGCCCCCGCCGCCGCCGGCGATCTGCGCTTCCACCTGCTGCCCCTTCCTCTCGTCCCCCGTCGCGGTTCGACACCGCCTGTCCGCAAGCTTTACGCCCCCGGTCGAGGGCGTCAACCGTGTCGAAAGTAGGACGATCCTGGCAGCGGAAAGGTTTCCTTCGCGTCCGGAAATCTTCGCCCGCGACGGGAACCGGCCTCCGGCGCTGGGCGTCTGCCGGGCGATTCACGCACTGTTCACCCAGGACTGTTCACCCGCGTGGGTCGGCCGTGGGGTCGGGGCACCCAACGACGAATGGCGGGCCCTCCGTGTCGGAGGACCCGCCATTCGCGTGTGAGCTCAGGACTTACTTGGGCTGCACATCCAGCTTCACGTCCGCCTTCACATCGGGGTGGAGACGGGCCGTCACCGCGTGCTTGCCGACGGTCTTGATGTGACCGTCGACGTGGATGACCCGCTTGTCGAGCAGCGGGCCGCCCGCGGCCTTGATCGCACCGACGATGTCGGCCGTGGTGACCGAACCGAACAGCTTCTTCGAACCCTCGGACGCCTTCGCCGCGACCGCGATGTGGCCCATACCCTCGAGCTGCGTCTTCAGCTCCTTGGCGTGGTCGAGGTCGCGGACCCGGCGGGCCTCCTGGGCACGGCGGATGGTGCGGATGTTCTTCTCCGCGCCCTTCGAGGACGGGATCGCGTAGCCGCGCGGCAGCAGGTAGTTGCGCGCGTAACCGTCCTTCACCTCGACGATGTCGCCGGGGCCGCCGAGGTGGTCGACGTCGGTCGTCAGGATGATCTTCGCCATGACTGACTCCCTTCTCAGCGCGCGGTCGACGTGTAGGGCAGCAGCGCCATCTCGCGCGAGTTCTTCACCGCGATGGCGACGTCGCGCTGGTGCTGGCTGCAGTTACCGGTGACTCGACGGGCACGGATCTTGCCGCGGTCGGAGATGTACTTCCGCAGCAGGTTGGTGTCCTTGTAGTCGATGGCCTCGGGGTGGCCCTGCTTGATGGCCTTGCAGAAGACGCAGACCTTCTTCTTCGGCTTACGAACCGGTGGCTTAGCCACTGTGTACTCCTGGGGAACTTAGTGCGTGGTTGCTGATGTCGGGACTGGCGAGCGCGGTCTCAGAACGGCGGCTCGTCGGAGAAGCCGCCACCGCCGCCGGCGGGAGGCGCGCTGCCCCACGGGTCGTCGGCGGGAGCACCGGAACCGGAGGCCGCGGGCGCCGCAGCACCTCCGCCACCGAAACCGCCGCCGCCACCGCCGCGGCTGACCTTGTTGACCTTGGCCGTCGCGTACCGCAGAGACGGGCCGATCTCGTCGACCTCGAGCTCGACGACGGTCCGCTTCTCGCCTTCCTTGGTCTCGAACGACCGCTGCTTGAGCCGGCCCTGCACGATGACCCGAGCGCCTCGCGTGAGCGTCTCGGCGACGTTCTCCGCGGCCTGGCGCCAGATGTTGCAGCGCAGGAACAGCGCTTCGCCGTCCTTCCACTCACCGCTCTGCCGGTCGAACTGGCGCGGGGTGGAGGCGACGGTGAAGTTCGCAACGGCGGCACCGGACGGCGTGAACCGGAGTTCCGGGTCCGCGGTCAGGTTGCCGACCACCGTGATGATGGTGTCTCCGGCCATGGCTGCCGCCTCAGGCCTTCGCGGCGATCTTCGCGGCGCGCTTGGCTCCGCGCACTTCCTGGCGGCGGACCACCTTGGTGCGCAGCACGGTCTCCTGCAGCGACAGCTGCCGGTCGAGCTCCTTGACGTCGTCGGGCTCGGAGATCAGCTCGAGCACCGCGTAGATGCCCTCGGCGTTCTTGTTGATCTCGTACGAGAGCCTGCGACGACCCCAGATGTCGACCTTCTCCACGCTGCCACCCGCGTTGCGGATGACCTTGAGGAAGTTTTCCAGGGTGGGTGCGACCGTCCGCTCGTCGAGCGACGGGTCGAGGATGACCATTACCTCGTAATGGCGTGACACAACCACTCACCTCCTATGGGCTCGGGCGGCCACGGACGATCCGTGGCAGGAGGGCAATGTCGAACCGACAGTCTAACCGCCGGGGCCGACGAGACCTGTTCCGGGGCCGGTCATCGCACCGGAACGGCCACGTCAGCCACCGCCGCGCGTCCCCGGGGGAGGCAGGCGGATGCCCCGAAGGGCTCCTTCGGGGCGCAACCGGAAGCCGTGGGGTCAGGCGGCCTTGCGGAGAACCCAGGTGCGGACGAGTGCCGCGGTGACGCCCGCGAGGGCGACCACGGCGAGCAGCATCGGCAGCTGCACCTGGTTCGGGGCCGCGTCGTCGGCGGCGAGCGCGTCGGCGTTGCCCGCGTTGCGCACGTCGCCTCCGCCGGTTTTGCCGCCCTCACCGATGCCGCCGTCGCTCAGCACGCCGTACTCGGGCGAATCCGGGGCACCGGGGACCCCGTCCTGCGGCGAGTACCGCATGTCCGGGGGTACGGCGCTGCCCTGCGTCGGTGCGGAGGCCTCGGGGATGTCGCTGTAGTCGCGCGGGGCCGCGTAGGCATCGCCGCTGCCCTGCGGGCCGTCCGGCGTGACAGGAACGCCGCGCTGCTGGCCACCGGGCTGCGACGGCTGCTGCTGGTGCTCACCGGAGGAGCCGCCGCCCTGCTGCGGGTTCGAGCCCTGGTTCGGCGACTGCGGCCGCGAGCTCGTGGGCTTCGAGTAGTTCGTGGCCTCCACCGGCATCCCGCAGACGCCGCCGACCTTGTTCTTGATCGACTCGAGGACGCGCTCCTTCGTACTGGGCATGACGCCGAGCGCCCAGTGGCCGTCGAGTGCCTCGCCCACGGCCGCGGCGATGGGTTCGCCGCCGATGGCGCCCGTGGCCTTGTTCGGCACGGTGCCGACCTCGAGCTTGTGCTTCGAGATCTCCTCGGCCAGCTTCTTCGGCCACGTCGCCTGCAGCATCTGGGTCTTCGCCTCTTCGGCACCGGTACGGACCGGGCCCTTGACCGCGGCGCCGTCGACCACCACCTTCGCGCCGATCGGGGCCGCGGCCGTCGAGGTGCACGAGTCGACGATCGTCTGTGTCTCGGCGGCTGCGGCCGGCGCGGACAGTGCGGTCAGGCCTGCGGCGACCACCGTGGCGGCGGCCGTACCCAGCGCGCGGGTCAAAGCGGTCTTGGTACGCACTTCGAGCGGTATCCCTTTCCGAACGGCGTTGCCCGGCCTGGACCTGAAGCCTGCGGCGTCGGCACAGCGAGGCGTTATCAAGGTAAACGACCGGGTGGGCGGACGGATACGGGCCGGTAACCACTCACCGTCGCCGAATCGTCGTGGTGCCGACCACGGTCCGGTGACAAGCTCGCCGCGCGTCGTCACCGGACCGTGCGAGGCCGGACCGTGGGTGGTGGCCTGCAGTGGCGGTGCGGGCCCGCACCGTGTGCCGGGACGACGTGCCCGGACGGCCGTCGGGCCGCGACGACGTTGCCGGGTCAGGCGCTCGCGCGCTGGATGACCCAGGTGCGGACCAGACCCGCGCTGACACCCGCGAGCGCGAGCACCGCCAGCAGCATCGGGATCGACGGCCCGCGTTCGTCCTCGGGTGCGGCCGAGGGCAGTGACGAGGCGTCGCCGGCCGTGCGCAGGTCGGTGTTCTCCTGGCCCTGTCCCGTCGCCCTGCCGTCGGGTTCGGGTGCGGTGTCCTGGGCGTTCCCGCCCGCACCGGTTGCCGGGCCGCCGGGGTCGCCGGCACTGCCCAGTACGCCGAACTCGGGGTTGTAGCCGGGGATCTGACCGCCGTAGCGCAGGCCGGGCGCGGCGTCGAACATCGCCCCGCGGGCCACCGGGATCCCGGCGTACCGGAGCTCGGGCGACATCGCCGCGGGTGCCGCCAGCGCCGAGGCGCCGCCGGAACCCCCGGAGCCCGACCCCGACCCGTTTCCTTCCACGACCGGGCTGTTCGGCTCGCGGGTACCCGTGCCGCCTTCGTCGCCGCCGGATCCGTTGCCGGCTCCGTGGTCGGATCCGTTGCCGGCACCCGAGCCGGAGTCCGGGCCGCCACCGCCATCCTCACCGGGTTCCGGTTCCGACGGTTCGCCGGAGTCGTCACCGGGACCGGGCACGACGGAGTCGCGTCCGCCGAGCGTGTCGGTGGCCTTCTTGGCGTTGCGGGTGACGTCGCCGACGGCGTCGTTCACCCCGTCGGCGACCGGTTCTCCGGCACCGGGAACGGGTCGCACCGCCGTGTCGACCACGTTGACCGTCACCTTGCAGACGCCGCTCAGCAGCGAGCCGACCGTGTCCGTGACGACGCCGAGGTCGAGCGGTACGCCGAGCGCGGTGATGCCCTGGATCCGGTCGCCGGGGGCGGCCGTCACGGTGTCGCCGCAGCGGACCTGTTTGGTCTCGGCCACGGCCGTGGCGGGAGCCGCGAGTCCCGCGGTCGCCGCGAGCATCAAGCCGGCTGTTGCCACGGCGGCCGGTTTCGCCACCGCCGAGGTCACCCTCGTCTTGGTGGGTCCGTCCGCGCGGGTGGGCCCGGCGTCGTCGTGGGCGCGGCCGTCGGCCTCACTGCCGGGTGTGCGCATCGGGGGCCTCCCAGGTCGGCTCACTGGGAACAACGAACCACACGGGGAGGCGTGACGGATGCCCTCCGATCAGGCGTTCTTCCGCGCGATCCACGCCCTGCTCAGGCCGGCGACGACCAGCAACAGCGCACCCACCGACAGCACGAGCGGCGTGCGGTCGGTCTCGGAGGCCTGCGGCAACGCCCTGGCCGTGCCGGACTTGCGCGCGGTGTTCTCCTGCTCGCCGGGCTGGCTACCGCGGTTCGGCGCCTCCATGCCGGGACCGATGGGAGCCTTCGGCACGGTGATGTCCGCCGACGGCGGCAGCGCGACGGGGCTGAGTGGCTCGACGAGCGCACCCTGGTCGGCGGGCGGCACGGCAGGCGCGTCCGGTGCGGGCGGGACGTCGGCTTCGGGGACGTCCTCGCCCTCTCCGGGAGCAGGGCGCTCTGGGGCCGGCGAGGGGTCGGGTTCGGGCTGCGGATCGCCGGGCTGCGGCGGGTCGGCCGGTTCCTCGGGGGCGGGCTCGTCGGGCGTGAGGCCGTCGGTGACGTCGCGGGTCGTCGCCCCGAGTGTGTTGACGGTGCTCTGCGCGGTGTCGCACACCTGGCCGAGCGAGTCGACCACGACGCCGGTCTCGCTCAGGCCCGTGCCTGCGAGGGTCTCCTTCAGCGGCAGTGACACCAGCGTGTCCTCGGCTTCGGAGCCGGTGCCGATTCCCGCGAGGCCCTCGGCGCCCGCCGCGGCACCCGCGTCGACGGTCAGCGGCTCGCCGTCGTCGCCCTTGACCGTCGCGTCGCACTCGCCCTCGATGACCTTCGGCGTCGTGTCCTCGCGTTCGACGTCCCGTGCGGTGCTGTCACCGGTTTCGCTGTCACCGGTCGCGGAGTCGTCGGTCGCGGAGTTGTTGGGTGCGGACTCGCCGGTGGTCGTGTCCTCCGTGGCGCTGTCGGTGGCCGTGCCGTCGACAGCCGTGCTTTCGATACCCCCGGTCTCGATATCGCTGTCCTGTGCCTGCGCCACTCCGCCGATGCCGAACGCGGCGATACCGGCCGCCGCCGTCACGACGCCCGTGCGCACGACGCTCTTCCGCGCCGTCTTCCGCACGTTCCTCACGAGCCCCACCCTCGTTTCACTGCCTTGCCGTTCGATGCCCGGCCTTCTGAGCACTGCCTTCCGGGCGGTGCCGTTAGACCGCCGCCGTCCGACCGCCGCCGTTCGACCGCCGCCCGCTCGACCGCCGCCCGCTCGACCACTGCCGCTCGACCGCCGCCGTCCGGGCACTGCCGCTGCCGCCTCGGCGACGGTCGGTCGCCGCCTTCGGTTCCGTCACTCTGCGGTCGCACCGAGTGATCGGTGTCGTCAGGAGTGAAGGTACTCGATGAGTGTCGTGGGTGGTCGATACCCTCGGGCGATGGAGCTCGCTACGCGTGTCGGCGCGCACGTCCCCGACGACGATCCGTTGACCACAGCGGGTGAGGTCGGGGCGGACGCCGTCCAGTTCTTCCTAGCGGATCCACAGGGCTGGAAGAAGCCGCAGCCGCATCCGCACGCCGAGGAGCTGGTCGCGAGCGACGTCGAGGTGTTCATCCACTCGCCGTACGTGCTGAACGTGGCCTCGCTGAACAACCGCATCCGCATCCCGTCGCGCAAGGGCGTGACGCAGCACGCGGAGGCGGCGGCCACGGTCGGCGCGCGGGGACTGGTCGTGCACGGCGGGCACGTCCGCAAGGGCGAGGACCCGGCAGAGGGCATCGCGAACTGGCGGAAGCTGTTCGAACGACTCTCGCTCGACGTGCCGATCCTCATCGAGAACACGGCGGGCGGCGACGGCGCCATGGCGCGAGACCTGGACATGCTGGCGCGGCTGTGGGACGCGGTCGGTGAGTTCGGCGCGGGGTTCTGCCTCGACACGTGCCACGCGCACGCGGCGGGTTGGGACCTGGCCACGGTCGTCGACGACGTCATGGCGATCACCGGGCGGATCGACCTGGTGCACCTGAACAACTCGCGCGACGAGGCCGGTTCGCAGCGCGACCGCCACGCGAACGTCGTCGGCGAGGAAGGCACGATCGACCCCGAGGTGCTGCGGGCCGTGGCGCTGGCCGCGCAGGCACCGGTGATCGTGGAGACTCCACCCGATGGCCAGCGAGACGACATCGGATACCTCCGCGGCTGACGGTCCGCCCGGCGATCCAGGGCGCGGAACGGCCGCCGGGTCGGGCCCGTCGCCGTCGACCCGTGCCGCCGCCGCGGCGGCCATCCTGCTGTGCGGCATCACGCTGGCGTTCGGACTGCTGAACAAGCACCGCTGCACCGGGCCATCGTTCGACGAGAACGGTCGCAGCACGCCCAACTACGCCGAGCGCAACTACCACGACGCGTGCTACTCGGACATCCAGTTCCTCTGGCTGGGCAGGGACGTCGACAACCACGTCTTGCCGTACGTCCACGGCGACATCACGCCGGACGGCAGGCTCGTCGGCGGCACACTGGAGTATCCGGTGCTGACCGGCATGTTGATCTGGGCGGGGGCCGCCTTCGCCGACACCGACGCCGAGTTCCTGCTCGGCTCCGCCGTGCTGTTGGCGCCGTTCGGACTGCTCACCGCGTGGCTGCTGGGCAGGCTCGCCGGGTGGCGTGCGCTGCTGTGGGCGCTCGGTCCACCGCTGGTGCTGTACGCGTTCCACAACTGGGATCTGCCGGTGGTCGCGGCGGCGGTGGCGGCCTTCTTCGTGCTGCAGAGCCCGCGCGGTTCGCTGCGCAGCCGCGCGGGATGGGCGGCCGTGCTGCTCGGTGTCGGGGCGGTGTTGAAGCTGTATCCCGCGTTGTTCGTGGTGCCGCTCGCGCTGTATGTCTATGTCGAGAGCAGGCGCGGCGCCGGTGACGACCGGGATGTCGGCAGAAGCCGAGCCGTGCGGGAGGCGCTGCGGGTCCCGCTGCTGGCCGGCGGGGTCGTGGCAGCCGTGAATCTGCCGTTCGTGCTGGCCGGGTTCGACGGCTGGTGGGCCTCCATCGAGTTCCAGGGGCAGCGGCAGGCCGACGGCACGTCGAACTCGATCTGGTACTGGGGTGTGCGGCACCTGTTCTCGGGTGACGTTGCGTTCCAGCAGTTCACCGACGTCGTGTCGCCGTTGGCGGTGCTCACTGCACTGGCGCTGGCGTGCGGCGTCGGCTGGGACCGCGCCCAGCGGGAGGGGAGCTTCCCGCTGCTGCAGGTGTGCGCTGCGGCGCTGTGCGGGTTCCTGCTGTTGCACAAGGTCCACTCTCCGCAGTACACGCTGTGGCTGTTGCCGATGTTCGTGCTGCTGCGTGTGCGCTGGGGCTGGATCGCGGGCTATCTGGCCGCGGACGTGGCGCTGGGCGTCGGCGTCTTCCGCTGGTACGGCGACTTCGAACAGTCCGTCGCGGACGGTTTCGCGGCGCAGGCGGTCGTCATCGGGGTGTGGGGCAGGGCGGCGCTGCTGGCCGGGCTGTTCGTGGCGTTCCTGACCTCCCGCGCGGTCACCGACCGCACGCCGGCCGGTCCGCTCTCCCCCGGCTACCGCCCGTTCCACGTCGATTCCGGGGCGGACTCCCCGTTCGACGTCCCACCCCGCGACGTGCTGGGCGAGGCAGTTGCCGACTCCGTAGCGGACTCCGCCGCGGGCCTGCGCCGCAGCAGCGACGACATACGTGGCAGGACGACGGCGTCCCGCGCCCCCGACAGCACCCCGCCCATCGGATCGTCGTCCCCGGAACCGGGCCCCGACGGGCAGCGCACCAGGTCCGACGACGGCCGGTAGATCTCCCGCACGATCAGTACGCAGAGCGCGACGACCATCAGGTCTCGCACCACGACCGAGGCCAGGAACCAGTCGTCCGGCAGGCCCTTGTCCTCGACGTCGACGTAGGACAGCATCCGCGGCGCCCACACGAGCGCGTCGACGAGCATCCAGCTCAGCAGCAGTCGCCAGCGCGGGATCGCGAGCACCGCGAGCGGCACCAGCCACAACGAGTACTGCGGACTCCACACCTTGTTGGTCAGCAGGAACACGGCCACGACGAGGAAACACAGCTGTGCCAGCCGCGGCCGACGGGGCGCGGTCAGGGCCACGTACGCCACGCCGATACAGCCCAGCAGGAACAGCACGGCGCTGACGGTGTTGAGCACGCTCGGTGTCTGGCCCGCTCCGAGCGGCCCGTCGAACCCGGCCCACCCCGTGAAGTACGAGATCACGTTGTAGATCGAGTCCGGATCCATGGGACGTTCGGTGTTGAGGCGGAAGAACTCGCGCCAGCCCTCGGTGAACGCGGCCAGGAACGGCAGGTTCACCACCAGCCAGGTGCCCCCGGTGGCCAAGGTCGTCTTGAGCCAGTCGCCGGTTCTGCCCGCCCGGATGCACAACACGAGCAGTGGACCGAGCAGCAGCAGCGGATACAGCTTCGCCGCGGCGCCGAGCCCGAGGAGCACCCCCGCGACCACGGGTCTGTGCCGGGCCCAGGCGAGCAGCCCGCACATGGCCAGTGCGACGGCGAGCGTGTCGAAGTTCGTGAACGCGTGCACGACGACCAGCGGTGAGATCGCCACGAGCGCCGCGTCCCACGGTCTGCGCCGGGCGATGCGCGCCGTGGCCCAGATCGTCGTCAACCACGCGGCCGCGAGCAGCAACGCCGTGATGTTGAAATACACCGCCACCGGCAGCGCCCCGGGCAGCAGACCCCTGTCGGCCACCCCCACCCAGCCGTGCGTGAGCTTCGCGTTGACCCACTGGAACAGGCCGGTCAGCACCGGGTACTCCATGTAGCGGCGCTGGAACTCGCCCTCGGAGACCTCTTCGCTCCAGTGGGTGGCGTACGGGAAGGTGTCCGACTGGTCGAGACGTTCGGCGGTGTACAGCGGGACGATGTCGGAATAGCACATCGCCACGTACTGGCGGTTCGACTGCCAGTCCAGCTGCAGGTTTCCCGCGGCGTCCTCGTACTGCTGGATGCAGGCGGCCTTGCCGAACCACGACAGCATCAGCGCGATCACGCCGAGCAGCAGCCCTACCCGTAGCGGCGACCAGAACCAGTGCCTGCCGACGGCAGCGTGCTCGCCCAGCGGACCGCCGAGCGGCGTGGTGACCTTCGCGGCCACCGGGTCGGTGTGACTCGGGATCACCCGCTGTGACGGGTCCAGCGACGCCGTCTCCGGGGTTCCGGCCGGGTCGTCGAGCTGCCGGTCCGCCCGTTCACGCTCCGCGGGACCGGCCCCGGCGGGATCCGAGCCGGTTGATTCGGCGTCGGTGGATTCGGCCCCGGCGGATTCCGAGTCGATCGTGCCCGGCGGGTCCGGTTCGTCGCCGGAGCCGTTGTCCGTTCCGTCCGCCGAGCCGGCGTGCGACGAGGAAGAAGGCGTATCGCTGGGCACGCGTCGGATGTTACAAGCGGTAGCCGTGACGCTCCTGTAATGCGTCGCCCGCGATGCGTCCCCGACTCGGAGCGTCCTGACTCGGACGTGAGCCCTCAGGCTGGCTCGGAGGGCTCACGTCCGAGTCGTGCGATGGCGCATCAGCCGTCCGGCGGGCCGCCGCCGTTGCCGCCGCCGTTGCCGTTGGCGTTCTCCGGTTCGTCTGCACCGCCGAGCCAACCGCCACCATCGTCGTCCTCACTCTCGGTGGGCTCAGCCGGCGAACTGGGCTCGGACGGCCGTCCGTGCGACGGCGGTTCCGACGACTGGGGCGGCCGCGACGGCTTGCTGCTGGACTCCTGGCTGGTCGACTCCTCTGTGGGCGAGGGCTGCTCCGGCTCCTCCGGCGTGGCCGACGAGTCGTCGGTGACGGGCGCCTGCGCGGGCCCGAAGATCTCGTCGGAGGACAGGTCGCTGAATTCCTCCGGGTCGAGCGGCTCGAGGTAGCGAGTCATGAACTCTTCCCAGATGGAGCCCGGCAGACCGCTGCCGTAGATCGGGCTGCCGTTCGCGTCACTGATCGGTTCACCGCCACCGGTGCCGACCCACGTGGCCGCGGAGATCTGCGGCGAGTAACCGACCATCCACGCCTGCGAGTTCTCATCGGAGTCGACGTCACCCTGGTCGTACTGGTGCGTACCGGTCTTGCCGGCGCACGAGTGCTCACCAGGGCACGACAGGTCCGAACCGGGCAGCACGTCGAGCATCGACTCGGTGACGTTGCGCGAGATCTGCCGGTTCTTCTCCGGATCGGAGTCGAACGCCTGCTCGCCCTTCTTCGCCGCCGGCGTGGTCTCGTCGAACAGCACTTCACCGTCCGCCGTCTCCAGCTTGGCCACGAAGTGGGCGTCGCGCTGGATGCCGTCGGAGGCGAACGTCGCATAGGCGCCCGCCATGTCCGTCGGCGTGACCTGGGTCTGACCGCCGCCGATGGAGATGTTGCCGTCGAGGCTGGCCATCGTCGGCTTCTTACCGTGCTTCTCCGGGATACCCGCGGCCTTCGCGGCCTCCACCACCGCGCGCGGGCCGACGTCGTTGGTCACCATGTCGTAGAACACGGTGTTGATGGAGCGCTCCATCGCTTCGCGCACGGTGCACGGGTTGCACTCCACGCCGCTCGAGTTGCCGACCGTGACCGTGCCGAACTGCCGCGGCGAGCTGCCGTCGTAGGTCGAGTACAGGCCCTTCTCGCCCTTCTGCAGCAGAGCCGTGAAGTCGAACGGCTTGAACGACGACCCGGGGTTGCGCTGGACGTTGCCCCAGTCCACCTCGTCGACGCCCGCCTTGTTCGGACCGCCGTAGTAGGCACGCACCCCGCCGCTCTTCGGGTCGACGGCGACGAGTGCCTTGCGGAGCTCCTTCGGCTGGTCCTTCATCACCTCGTTGACCGACTCCTTGGCCGCCTTCTGGGCCCGTTTGTCGATCGTGGTGTAGATCTTGTAGCCGCCGGTCTGGATCTTTTCCTGGGAGTAGCCCTTCGCGGCGAGTTCGGCCATCACCCGGTTCTTGACGAACGCGTCCGCGCCCGTCAACGCTTCCGGCCTGGCCTTCTCGTCGGGGATCAGCTCCGGCGGCTGCGCCGCGGTCCGCTCCTGCTTGGACACCCAGTTGTTGGCGACCATCTGGTCCATCACGTAGGCCCAGCGCTGCTCCCGGACCTGTTCGTCCTCGACGCGGCCCGGCTGCTGGATCATGCCGGCCAGCAGCGCCGCCTCGGAGGCGTTCAGGTCCTTGGCGCTCTTGCCGTAGTAGGACTGCGCCGCCGTCTCGATGCCGTACGCACCGCGCCCGAAGTAGATCGTGTTCAGGTACGCGGTGACGATCTCGGCCTTGGACTGCTCGTTGTTCATCTTGAACGACTTGACGAGCTCGGTCCATTTCCGCGTGTACGAGTACTCGTCGTTCTCGGTCGCGACCTTGACGTACTGCTGGCTGATGGTCGAACCACCGCCGGCGCCACCCGTGGCCTGATTCCACACGGCGCGCAGGATGCCGGTGACGTCGAAACCCGAGTTGGTCTCGAACGTGGCGTCCTCGGCCGCGTACACGGCGTGCTTCACCGTGTCCGGAATGTCCTCCGGCTGCAGGATGACGCGCCTGCCCTCGGGCGGCGCCTCCTCGGCCATCTTCTCGCCACCGGCGTAGTAGTAGTTGACGACCTTGCCCTGCTGGGCGGCGACCTCCTCCGGGGTCGGCACGTCGACCATGAAGTACGTCACCACGAAGGCGATCGCGGGCAGCACGATGAACACGCCGACACAGGCGTAGATCGTGCGGCGGACCCGCCGCCAGCGGCGCTTCTTGCGCTGGGCCGGTGTCAGGAGCTTCTTCCCCTTGCGGTCGGTGGGCTCCTCGTCGTCGGGTCCGATGCCGCCCTCGGCGTGCGAGGCCGACGACGTCAGTGCGGTCTCGTCGGAGAAGCCGTCCTCGTCGTAGGCGCCGGTGAGCGGGTCGGCCCGGTAGGCCTCCTGGCCGTACGGGTCGGAGTAGTCACGCCTGCCATAACCCTGGTGGGTGATCAGTCCCGGGTCGGGCTGTTCGGACGCGTGCGCGGCGGCGTATCCGCCTGCGGCCGCGCCCGCTGCACCGGCACCGGCCGCTCCCGCCGCCGCGGCGCCCGGGCGATGCTGGGTGCGTTCACCGGGGCGCCCTTCGGGACGGCGATCGTCGGGCCTGCGCCGGTCGTCGGGCCTGCGCTGCTGGTCGGGGCGGCGCGTGCCGGCCTGGCGCTGCTGGTCAGGGCCCTGCTCCGGGTGACGCTGCTCCTCCGGACGGCGCTGCTCCTCCGGACCACGCTGCCCGCGACGGGTCTGGTCCGCGCCACCGGGCGGTGGCGCCTGCCTGCGCCGCGGATCCTGCTGCGGGTCCACCGGGCGGCCACCGGGGTCGCGGCCCGCCTCGGGGTGCTGCGGACGTCCCTGCCGCTCGGGCGGACGCTGCGATTCGGGCGGACGCTGCGATTCGGCCGGACGCTGTGGCTGCCGGGGTGGCCTGCCTTCGGGCGAGGCGTGTCTGCCGCCGTGGTCGCTCTCGGCGTCCGGCCAGGCGGGAGGCGGTTGCTGGCCCGGGTTGCGAGGCTGCCCCGGCTGCTGCGGCGGCCTGCCGGCCTGCGGACCACCGCGGGGCTGCCGCGGCTGGTCGGGCTGCTGTGGCCTCCGGGGAGGCTGCTGGCCGGGGTCCTGCGGCGGGCGCTGGCCCCGCGGTGGCTGCTGCCCCTCCTGTGGCGGGCGCTGCTGCTGCGGCGGCCGCGCGGGGCGCTGCTGGGGGTGCTGCCCTGGTTGCTGGGGCTGCTGTTGCTGGGGCTGTTGCCGCCGGGGCTGATCGCCCTGCGGTGCCTGCCGCGGCCCGCGCGGAGGTCTCGGCGGTTCGTCCGCTCCGTCACCGGGCCATTGCGGAGCGTCACCGGCTTCGGGGTGCCGATGCCGGGGCTGGTGGCCCGGCTCCTGTTCCGGCCAGCCGTGATTTCCCTGGTCGTTCACTCAAGACCCTCCCAGATCGGCGCGTCGGGGAACGCCGTTCTGCGGACCCAACCCTCTCGTGTGAACGGCCGAGGGCACCTGGCCCCCGGCCGCGTGGTCGCGGTCGTCACGTCGTCACTGTCCCGCGGTCCTCCGTGTGCTCCGCGTAGGGCGGGGAACCCGCTCCGGTGTCTCAGCCGTCCCGAGGACGTATGAGAGCACCAGGTGGTTCCATGCACATGCGCGGCAGACCTCTACGACGTAGACGGTGAACTCGGCGAAAAGTGAGGCCATGCGCTCGAGTTCGTCCGGCTTCCTCGCCGAACCCGCCGCGTGCTTGAGCTCGTCGCCGAACACCCAGCTGACCTGCGCCAAGGAGTGCTTGCCGCACACCGGGCAGGCGTTGTCGTCAGGCATCCCGTGGAACTTGGCTGCCTGCAACAACTGCGGGGTGGCGTCGCAGACGTCCATGGCGCTGGCCCGTCCCGTCCGGAACTCGGCCAGCAACGCACGGCGCTGAAGCGCGTAGTCGACGACCTGCCGCTGGTTCTGCACCTCAACAGAGTACGTGGTTCCCGGCGATTGGCCACGGGCCGTTCGAGGTGAGGTCTGGCTGCGGCGAGGCGACACGCCGTCGGCGCGGATAACGGTCGGATGACGGTTGGCTGTTGCGTGAGTGGCTCCGAGGTTAGCTACGCCACTGCGATGTATCAGCGCGATATAATGAGCCGGTACATTGGGTCGTAGTCATCCGGCGGCGGTCAACCAGAAAAGCTGGTCACCAGAAAGATCGAAACGCCGGGCGATGTCGATTCGTTCCCGAAGGGGGTGCCCGTGTGCTCGAGTTCGCAATTCTCGGCCTGTTGCACGAGGCCCCCATGCATGGCTATGTGCTGCGGAAACGCCTCCACGAATCGTTGGGGATGTTCCGCACGTTCAGTTACGGATCGCTGTACCCGACACTGCGCCGGATGCAGCGGGCCGGCTGGATCGCCGAGGACACGGCCGAGGCCGACGCCGCGGCCGGTCCGGCGAACGGCCCCACTTCGGCAGCGCACGCCTCCACCACGACGCCGTGGAATCGCAGGGCGAGCAAGTCCAAGCGCGTGTACAAGCTCACGGCCGAGGGCAAGGAGCGGTTCGGTGAGCTGCTCGCCGACGCCGGTCCACAGACGTGGGACGACGAGGGTTTCGGCGTCCATCTGACGTTCTTCTCACGCACGCCCGCCGATGTCCGCATGCGGATCCTGGAGGGCAGGCGCAGGCGGGTCGAGGAGCGCCGCGAAGGTCTTCGGGCAGCGTTGGCCAGGGCCGAGGAAAAGATCGATCGCTACACCCGTGAGCTGCACGAGCTGGGACTCGAGACCAGTGAGCGGGAGGTGCGCTGGCTCAACGAGCTCATCGCGCATGAAAAGGCCGAGCAGGAGACGTCGACACAGGCGGCCACTCGGCGTGACCCAGGTAGTACGGAACACGAGTAAGGGAGATACCGGCATGGGCGAGAATCGCCGCGTGAGGGTGGCCATCGCGGGTGTTGGCAACTGTGCGGCCTCGCTGGTTCAGGGTGTGCACTACTACCGCGACGCCGACAAGGGTTCGCGTGTTCCCGGCTTGATGCACGTCCAGTTCGGCGACTATCACATCAGTGACATCGACTTCGTCGCCGCGTTCGACGTGGACGCCAAGAAGGTCGGCCAGGACCTGTCCGAGGCTGTTCTCGCGAGTGAGAACAACACGATCAAGATCTGTGACGTGCCGCCGCTCGGTGTGCCCGTGCAGCGGGGGCACACGCTCGACGGTCTCGGCAAGTACTACCGCGAGACCATCGAGGAGTCCGACGAGGCGCCGGTCGACGTCGCCGCCGCGCTGAAGGCCGCCGAGGTCGACGTGCTGGTGTCGTACCTGCCGGTCGGCTCGACCGAGGCGACCGAGTTCTACGCGCAGGCCGCCATCGACGCAGGTGTCGCGTTCGTCAACGCCATCCCGGTGTTCATCGCCTCCGACCCGGTGTGGGCGGAGAAGTTCGAGAAGGCCGGTGTGCCGATCGTCGGCGACGACATCAAGTCGCAGGTCGGCGCCACGATCACGCACCGGGTGCTGGCGAAGCTGTTCGAGGACCGTGGTGTGCAGCTCGACCGCACCATGCAGCTGAACGTCGGCGGCAACATGGACTTCCTCAACATGAAGGAGAACGAGCGTCTCGAGTCGAAGAAGATCTCGAAGACGCAGGCCGTCACGTCGCAGGTCGAGCGCGACATGGGCAAGTCGAACGTGCACGTCGGTCCTTCGGACCACGTCGCGTGGCTGTCGGACCGCAAGTGGGCCTACGTGCGCCTCGAAGGCCGTGCGTTCGGCGACGCGCCGCTGAACATGGAGTACAAGCTCGAGGTGTGGGACTCCCCCAACTCGGCGGGCATCATCATCGACGCGCTGCGGGCGGCGAAGATCGCGAAGGACCGCGGCTTCGGTGGTCCGGTGCTGTCGGCGTCCTCGTACTTCATGAAGTCGCCGCCGGTGCAGTACGACGACTCCACGGCCCGCGACGCGGTGGAGAAGTTCATCGAGGGTACGGGCGACAAGTAAGCCCGGTCCGTGGGCATTTCGCGCATACGGCGGAGTCACGGGCGAGGACGAGGAACGTTTCGGCGAGAGCGGAGCGGGCACAGATGCGCCCGCTCCGCTCTCGCGTGTCCTGCACTCGGCACCGCGTGTCCTGCACTCGGGACCGCGTGTCCTGCGCTCGGGACGGCGCGTTCTGCGCCCGTCCGTCTCTCGGCCGCCGCCGGCTCGAGGACACGCTGACGACTGACGCACTGCCGCACTGACGCACTGACACGCTGACGCAGTGACGCACGACTGTCTCGTCGCGAGGGCTGCGGTCACGGCCGGGTGAGCTGCGCCCCGTCAGCCGGCGCGCTCCCCGTGGCCGCGGTCGGTGTGCGGAGAGCCGCGCCCTACAGATCCAGTGCGGCCTACAGATCCAGTGCGGCCGGCAGCTCCGTGATGCCGCCGAGGACGCGGTGCGTCCTGGCGACGACCGTCTCGTCCGGTGGGTAGTGCGGATTGGGCACCGCGAACACCGTCATCTCGGCGGCCAACGCCGCTTGCAGACCGCTGGTCGAATCCTCGACGGCGGCGCATTCGCGCGGCGCGATTCCCAGCTGCGAGGCTGCCTCGAGGTAGACGTCGGGTGCGGGTTTGCCCTTCGCGACCTGTTCGCTCGACACGGCGACCGGTACCTGCGACGTCAGTCCGGTCGCGCTCAGGAACGACTCGATGAGTACCGGGGGTGACGAGCTGGCGATCGCGGCCGGGTATTGCGCCGCGATCCGGCTCAGGGTCTCGGCCGCTCCGGGTAGCACGGGAGGTGCGCCGGCGTAGCGGTTGCGCATCTCGTCGATCACCGTGCGGGCGACCTCGTCGGGCGTGAGCTGAACGCCGACCTCGGTGACGAGGTACTCGGCCCATTCCGGGGTGCTCATGCCCTGCATCGCGCGGGTGGCCTCGCCGTTCCAGGTGCCGCCGTGGGAGGCCGCCACCGATCGCCGGACCTCGTCCCACAGCTGCTCGGAGTCGACGAGTACGCCGTCCATGTCGAATACGATCGCCTGCATACCTGAATCCTAGGCAGTCACGCGGAGTGTGTCCGGTTGGGCGGTGGCGGGAGACGGGTGAGCTGTACCCACGTCGGCGTTCACGGGTGTTTCCGGAGTCGCAGCGGTGGCCGTGGTGCTCGCCGAAAATCGGCACCGCCACGTTCGCTCCTGCGGGATGCGGAAAGGCCGCCGGTTTCCGAACACGACTGCTCGCGGGACGACAATCGGCCGACGTGGTCGTACGGTGTCACCGACCGGTTGTGGCCTGCAGCTGGTGGTTCCTGAGAGGTGCTGATGTCCGACACCACGTGCCACATGTCGATCTCGCTCGACGGTTTCGTCGCCGGTCCGGACCAGAGCCGTGACAATCCCATGGGGAAGGGCGGCTTGAAGAACCACGGCTGGCACCTCGGCGACGAGCGCGCATCCGATGCCGACGTGACGGCGGAGCGCTGGCTGTTGCGACCGCGAGGGGCCTACGTCATGGGCCGCAACATGTTCGGGCCGATCCGCGGTGAGTGGGATGAGGACTGGGATGGATGGTGGGGCCCC
Source organism: Prauserella sediminis (assembly GCF_014195435.1). Lineage (NCBI taxonomy): Bacteria > Bacillati > Actinomycetota > Actinomycetes > Pseudonocardiales > Pseudonocardiaceae > Prauserella > Prauserella sediminis. Next base: position 1,881,657 of record NZ_JACIBS010000001.1, read on the forward strand.
GAGCCGCCCTTCCACGCGCCGGTCTTCGTGCTGACTCACCACGCCCGCGAACCGATCGAGATGGAGGGCGGGACCACGTTCCACTTCGTCACCGCGGGCTTCGATGCCGCCTACGAACGGGCGCTCGAGGTGGCCGACGGCAACGGCGTGGACATCGCCGGCGGCGCGTCGACAGTACGGCAGGCGCTCAACGCCGGCGTGATCGATGAACTCACACTCGACATCGCGCCCGTTCTGCTCGGCGGCGGCGAGCGCATGTTCGACGGCGTTGAGAACTTCGGCTTCACGCCCGTCGAGGTGCTCCACTCACCGTTGGCCACCCATATCCGTTACCGCAGCAGCAACGCCGACTGACCAGCGACTGCCTTTCGAGCGTCTCGATCGAGGATCCGCTTGCGGAAGGCGGCCTCGCACGGCGGCACAGGGTGTCGCCTTCGCGTAGGGTCCGGCGGTCCCTCAGGCCGCGACCAGGAAGTCAGGGAACTTGCCGGCTACCGCGGATGTCCTGTCCGCGTCGTCGCCCGCGCCGCCGATCCGAGCGGGTCGTCTCCGTGTTCGTGGCCAGCTGTGCATCCCACGGGCCGAGGTCACGTCGTCCGGGTCGTCAGGCACGAGTCGCACACCCGTGACCGAACTTACTTCGTATACCTAACCTTTTTTGGTTAGCATAGCTAATCGGAAGGTCGCGTAGTGCGGCTCGCTGCCGGAGTCACAGCCGCTGCGACCTGCGGCCGCTGCCTTTCGACCGCAGGCCCCGTCTGCCCGGCAGGCAATCGGCGCTGCCGTGTATCGCTCCGCCGACACCGCACTCCGCTTCCCCACCGGCGCCGCAACGGCGACCCGCATCGCCGATGCGCACGCCGCGGGCAGCGCACCAGCCACCACGTCGACATCCGCGTCAGGAGGTTCGAGCCGATGAGTGAGCAGCATTCGCTGCTGTCGGCCGTCAAATGTCAGCCGAAACAGGTCTGGATCACCGCGTTCGCCGCGGTCATCGCTTTCATGGGGATCGGTCTGGTCGACCCGATCCTGTTGTCGATCGCCGAGGGCCTCGACGCGACGCCGCAGCAGACGACGTTGCTGTTCTCTTCGTATCTGGCGATCCAGGTCGTCGCGATGCTGTTCACGAGTGCGGCGAGCGCGAGGTTCGGTGCGAAGCGCACGGTCGTCGTCGGCCTGACACTGATCGTGCTCGCCACCGCGCTGTGCGCCGCGGCGGGTTCGATCGAGCAGCTGATCGGGCTGCGCGCGGTGTGGGGCCTCGGCAACGCCTTCTTCATCGCCACGGCGCTGTCGGTGATCGTGGGCGCGGCCGCGGGCGGCCAGGCGGGCGCGATCCTGTTGTACGAGGCGGCGCTCGGCCTCGGGCTTTCGGTCGGGCCGCTGCTCGGTGCGCTGCTCGGGCACCTGTCGTGGCGTGGCCCGTTCATGGGCACGGCGGTACTCATGGGCGCGGCACTCGTGCTGTGCGCGGTGTTCCTGAAGAGCGATGCGGGGCAGGCGCGGCCTCGAGTGAAGCTGCTCGACCCGCTGCGCGCGCTCGGGCACGGCGGGCTGCTGCGCACCTCGATCGGATCGGCGCTGTACACGGCGGGGTTCTTCGCCGTGCTGGCGTGGTCGCCGTTCGTGCTCGAATGGGGTGCTATCGAGATCGGCCTGATCTTCTTCGGCTGGGGGCTGTGCGTGGCGATCGCGGGCGTCCTGCTCGCGCCGCGGTTGGCAGCGCGGCTCGGTGAACGGCACGCGACCGCATTGGCCGTCGCGGGCTATGCCGTGTTGCTGCTGGTGATGGTGATTCCCAGCAAGGCGCTGCTCGTGGTGGCGATCGTCGTCAGTGGCTTGATCTCCGGGCTGCTGAACACGTTGTTCACCGGGACGGCGATGTCGATCAGCGACGCGCCGCGTCCGGTCGCCAGCGCCGGGTACAACTTCTGCCGCTGGCTCGGCGGAGCCGCCGCGGCGACGCTCGTGGGGCACGTCGCCGAGTGGTTCGGGTTCGACCGTGCGCCGTTCCTGGCTGCGGCGGTGCTGTCGGCGGTCGCCGCCGGGTTGCTGTTGGTCCCGGCCGGCGGTAAAGACACCACCCAGGTGCCCGCGGAGGCCGCGCTGGTGGGTGAGGAGGTCTGAACGTGTGCGGCCGGGCGTTCTCCCGTCGTTCACCTCGCGGATGAGAGGGACTCAAGTTCGGCACCTAACGTCACGTTTGTTCCCCTGACCGAGTGACTGGAGGCCGCGTGTCCGCCAAGCCTGGGCGACTGCTCCCACTGCTGACTACCCACCGAACCGGTCGTTCGCCGGTGACGTGTGAATACCGTTGCGGCAATCAGTGTTCCCACCCAGCCCCGAACACCTCCGACAACGAGTACTTCGGCGACGTCGTGCGAAGCGTCATGTCCCGGCGTGGCGCGCTGCGAGCCGGTGGCGTCATGGCGGCGACGGCCGCCGGGTTCGCCGCGATGTCGGGCACTGCCGCGGCCGAGGTGCCGGCACTGGCCGCGAACCCTGGCCGGGGCAACGGTCGCCAGGGCGGGCGTTCCGTTCCCGGAACTGACTTCGAACCCGTCGCGCCGAACAGCCGCGACGCCGTGACCGTGCCGGAGGGTTACGAGCAGCAGGTCGTCATCCGCTGGGGCGATCCCGTGGTGCCGGGCGCGCCCGCGTTCGACGTGAACGGCCAGACCGCGGCAGCGCAGGCGAAGCAGTTCGGCTACAACAACGACTTCGTCGGCCTCATCCCGCAGGACGGCTCCGGCCGGCGCAACTTCCTGGTGGTAAACCACGAGTACACCACCGAGACGGAGATGTTCCCGGAAGGCAGCTACGACGAGGCGAACCCCACCGAGGAGCAGGTGCGCATCGCGTGGGCGGCGCACGGTCTTTCGGTGGTGCAGGCGGACCGCACCCGTGACGGCGGCCTCGAGGTCAAGCCCAGCCGGTACAACCGCCGCATCACGCTCGACACCGAGTTCGAGGTGCGCGGTCCGGTCGCCGGTTCGGACCTGCTGAAGACGTCCGCCGACCCGACGGGCACGATCGTCCACGGTACGCAGAACAACTGCGCGGGTGGGGTCACGCCGTGGGGCACGGTGCTGTCCGGCGAGGAGAACTTCCACCAGTACTTCGCCCACGGCGAGCGGGTGACCGATCCGGTGCAGGCCGAGCGGCTCGACCGGTACGGCCTCGCAGGCGGTGAGACGACCCGCAAGTGGGAGCGCTTCGACAAGCGCTGGGACATCTCGCAGGAGCCCAACGAGGTCCACCGCTTCGGCTGGGTCGTCGAGATCGATCCGAACGATCCGAACGCCAAGCCGATCAAACACACCGCACTGGGCCGGTTCAAGCACGAGGCCGCCAACGTCAAGATCGCGCGGGACGGCCGCGTGGTCGTGTACTCGGGCGACGACGAGCGGTTCGACTACATCTACAAGTTCGTCTCCAACGGCCGGTACAAGCCGGGCCGCAGCGCGCACGCCCGCAGGCACAACATGGCCCTGCTGGACGAGGGCACGTTGTACGTCGCCAAGTTCACCGGCAACAGTCCGGCCGAGGAGATCGACGGCAGCGGCACGCTCCCCTCGGACGGCGAGTTCGACGGCACCGGCGAGTGGATCGCGCTCGCCAGCGGCGACAAGTCCTTTGTGGACGGCTTTACGGCCGAGGAGGTGTACGTCTTCACGCGGCTCGCCGCCGACAAGGTGGGCGCCACGAAGATGGACCGCCCCGAGGACATCGAGCCGAATCCGGTCACCGGCCGTATCTACGCCGCGCTGACCAACAACAGCGACCGCGGCGCCGCAGGCAAGGCCGGTGCCGACGAGCCGAACCCGCGTAACGGCAACAAGAACGGCCACGTCCTCGAATGGGACGAGGACGGCACGGAGACGAAGTTCCGCTGGCGGCTGCTGCTCGTGTGCGGTGACCCGGATGCGGCCGACACGTACTTCGGCGGGTTCGACAAGAGCCAGGTCAGCCCGATCTCGTGCCCGGACAACGTGGCCTTCGACGGCTACGGCAACCTCTGGATCTCCACGGACGGCAACGCGCTGGGTTCCAACGACGGGCTGTTCTCCGTGCCGGTCACGGGCCCGAACCGCGGGCAGGTCAAGCAGTTCCTGACCGTGCCGGTGGGTGCCGAGACGTGCGGTCCGGTCGTGCGTGACGACCTCGTGCTCGTTGCGGTGCAGCACCCGGGCGAGGGCGGTGAGCCGGGGTCGAGCTGGCCCGACGGCGGCCACGCCCGGCCGGCGATCGTCGCGGTCCGCAAGTCCGACGGCGGCCGCATCGGCGCCTGAGCGCCCCGAGCGGGTCGTCCGGTTTTGCCCCCAAGGGCACTTTGGTTGCGTTCAATGCAACCAGGGTGCCCTTGGGGGCATTTCGCTGACTACACCGCGTCACGCCTCGGCGAGGAAGCGTTCCACGGACGTGGCCAGGGCGACCGGGGTCTCGTCGATGCCGTAGTGCCCGGCGCCCGCGAGCTGTTCGAGTTCCGCCCTCGGGTACCACTCGGCGAACGTCGCCTTCATCGTGTCCGGCCCGAGTGCCGGGTCGTTTTCGCCCGCGATCACCTTGATCGGAACGTCGCTTCCCGCGATGCGGTCGTGGAAGTCGGTGCCGCTCCAGGCTTCGAAGTAGGCGGCGACGGCGTCGCGGTCGGCTTCGAGCGAGTGCCGCACGATCGCGTCGAGCCACGTGCCGGTGAGGCGGTTTCCGGTGGTGAAGTCCACGATCGCGCGCCGGTTGTCGGGCGAATCGGCGGCGCCCGCGAACAGCTGCCTGCTCTGTTCGTCCAGCGGCACACCGCTCGCGGGAACCGGCGAGATGCCGACCATCGCGCGTACTCGTTCGGGCGCCTCGGCGTACACGTACTGCATCACGCTGCCGCCCATCGAGTGGCCGACGAGGGAGAACCGGTCCGCGCCGAGCTCGTCGGCCAGTGCCAGCACATCGGCGGCCGCTTCCGCGATGCTGTAGTCGCCGGATTCGCCGCGCCTGTCGCCGTAGCCGCGGTAATCGGGGAAGACGTAGGTGAACCGGTCCCGGTCGAGGTGGGGCTCGAACGCCGTCCACGCTCCACTGGAGCCGAACCATCCGTGCAGTGCGATGACGATGTGCTCGCCGCTGCCGACCTTGCGCATGCCGTGTTCCTCCTCGATCGTCGTTGATCTCGCTGCCCAAGCCTGGCACAAGCGCATTACCGTGGCGGCCATGACCGATCGCCCACTCGCACTCGTCACCGGATCCTCGCGCGGCATCGGAGCCGCCGTCGCCCGTACCCTCGCCGACACCCATCGGGTCCTGCTCGGTGGCAGGGACGAGGCGGCACTGTCCGCGCTCGCGGCCGAGCTGCCCGACGCGCAGCCCTGGGCTGTCGACCTGTCCGACGAGGCCGCCGTCGCCGACGCAGCCGCGCGGATCGAGCACCTCGACGTGCTCGTCCACTCCGCTGGTGTCGCCCGGCTCGGTGACGTGGTCGATTCGGCAGCCGAGTCGTGGCGCGCGAACTTCGAGGTCAATGTCGTCGCCGTGGCCGAGCTGACCCGGTTGTTGCTGCCGGCACTGCGCAGGGCACACGGTCACGTCGTGGTGATCAACTCCGGTCAGGGGCTGTCCGCCCGGGAGGGCTGGGGGCCGTACGCGGCGAGCAAGTTCGGTGTGCGCGCGTTCGCGGACGCCCTGCGCGCGGAGGAGGAGCCGAACGGCCTACGTGTGACGTCGGTGTACCCGGGCCGGACCGACACCGAGATGCAGCAGGCCGTGGTCGCGGGCGAGGGTGGCGAGTACCGCCCGGAGAGGTACTTGCGCCCGGAGTCGGTCGCGGGTGCGGTGTCCGCGGCCGTGCTGGCCGGTGCCGACGCCCATCTGACCGACGTCACAGTCCGTCCCCGTCCTCACCGGTGAGCCTCCGCCGGGGCCGGCAGATCGTCGGCCCCGGCCGCTCGCTCGGGTTTCCGGGCATCACGTGACGTGGTTGCGATCGCGGAGCCGTACCCAGGGCCAGGTCATCAGTGCCCACACCGCGAGCAGCAGCGCGGCGACGGGCGGCAGATACCAGGGCCACGGGCCGAACAGGTCCAGTGCGGACACCGTGTCGGATTTGCCGTTGAGGAAACCGTAGTTGGTGCCGGCAGCGGCGTTGAACGTCATCGTCACGGTCGCCCACGTCAGCGTGACGGCGACCGCGAGCCGGTAGCTGCGCCAGTCGACGCGCATCCCCAGGCCCCAGGTGAGGTAGATCGCGGCCAGTACGGCCAGTAGATGACTCCCCCAGAACAGCACATAGTTGGCGTGCGGGAAGTCCGGACCGGTCAGCGCAGGTGAGATCAACGCCTGGGTACTCAGCACCAGCCCCCAGTAGTAGGCGAGGGCGTGAGCCCACGCGCGCTGGAAGTACAAGGCGTAGGCGGCGACCAGCGGTACGAGGTCCGACAGGTGCAACGGCACCGAGCGTTCGAGGGTCGGGGGCACGAGCTCGTACCACAGGTCCGCCACGCTGAGGACGACGATCGTCACCGCGAACGCCCGGCTGAAGTGCCTGGCACGCGCGGTTCCCCGCTGCCGTCGGCCGAGGTGGACGACCAGCGCTGCGCCGACCGCGAAGACTCCCACGGCCAGCCAGTGCGACAACCCGTACGGGGAGAACTCCCCCGCCGCTGTGACCGCTCCCACAACACGGACTCTAACGGCGGACGTCGCCCGCGGTCCTGGCTCGATGTGGTCTCGCTCCCTCCGTTCCGTGTCGAGTTGACACCCGACCACCCCGGTGTCATGGTTACCTACATGACTAATGAACCAATGCGGTTCATCGGGTGGCGATCGTGATGGACGACGCGCGGCCGCTGTTCCAACAGATCGCGGAACAGATCGAGGACTCGATCATCGACGGCTCCCTGCCGGAGGAGAGCAGGGCGCCGTCCACGAACGAGCTGGCCGCGTTCCACCGGATCAACCCCGCCACCGCGGCGAACGGCATCAATCAGCTCGTGGCGGATGGCCTGCTCTACAAGAAACGGGGGGTCGGAATGTTCGTACCGGCGGGGGCCAGGGAAAAGCTCGTCGAACGCAGGCAGGAAGCATTCGGTCGCTCCTACATCGCGCCGCTGCTCGCAGAGGCGAGACGACTCGAGATGGACGCCGAGGACGTGAAGAAGATGATCGACGCCTGGAGGGACGACCAATGAGCGTGGTGAGCCTGCGAGGGGTGACGAAACGCTACGGCGACACCCGGGCCGTCGACGACGTCTCGTTCGACCTGCACGAGAACCGCATCCACGGCCTGCTCGGCCGCAACGGTGCGGGCAAGAGCACGGCGATGCGGATGCTCACGGGCCAGGAGGTTCCGACCTCGGGACAGGTCCGCGTGTTCGGCGAGAATCCGTACGAGAACGCCGACGTGCTCAGCCGCGTGTGCTTCATCAAGGAATCGCAGCGCTATCCCGACATCTTTGTGGCCCGGCACGCGCTCGAAGCCGCGGCGATGGTCTTCCCGAACTGGGACCAGGATTTCGCCGACCGGCTCGTCGAGGAGTTCCGGCTGCCGCTCAAGAGTCGGGTGAGGAAACTGTCGCGCGGGCAACTCTCGTCCGTCGGCGTGATCATCGGACTCGCCGCGCGCGCACCGGTGACGCTGTTCGACGAGCCGTACCTCGGGCTGGATGCCGTGGCACGGCAGGCGTTCTACGACCACCTGATCGCCGACTACGCCGAGCACCCCCGCACGATCGTGCTCTCGACACACCTCATCGACGAGGTCGCGGACATCATCGAGCACGTCACAGTGATCGACCGCGGCCGGATCGTCATGGACGACTCCTCCGAGAACCTGCGCAGCCAGGCCGTGACGGTCAGCGGTCCCACGAAGGCGGTCGAACAGTTCTCCGACGGCCACGAGGTGCTGCACCGCGAGGACCTGGGCGGCTTCACGCGCGTGCTCGTATCCGGCGTACCCACCGGCCGTGACACGGCAAGCCTGCAGGTCGAGCCGGTATCGCTGCAGCAGCTCGTCGTCCGCACCACACAGTTCCACGACGCCGCGCTCGCGGGTTCAGGCAACGGAAATGGCAAGGGCAACGGCAAGGGGGCCTGGTCATGACACTGACACAGCTCGTGAAAGTCGCGCGGATTCAGCTGGTGAACGCGCGCATGGTGCTCGGCATGCCGCTGCTGGTGCTCGTCTGCGTGTTGGCGGCCAACATCGTGATCTTCATGGCGATCCAGACACCGTCGCCTCCGGGTGAGTCCGCGATCACCGGCGCGCTGATCTCGATCTACATCGTGACGCTGGTGACGCACGTCCAGACGATGACGCAGATGTTCCCGTTCGCACTCGGCATCAGCGTCACACGACGCGATTTCGTCGGCGCTGCGGGACTGGTCATCGTCGGCCAGGCGCTGGTGTACGGCGTCATCATCTGGGTCATGGCGCTGCTCGAGGGGGCAACCGGTGGCTGGGGGCTCGACCTCGCGATGTTCGACCTGCCGTTCCTGCAGGAGAGCAACGTGGTGACGCAGGTCCTCGTGTACGCGGGACCGTTCCTGCTGCTGTCGTTCGCCGGGCTGTGGGCGGGCATCGTGTTCCACCGCTGGGGGCAGCTGGGCGTGTGGGTCCTGGGGCTGGCCCTCGGTGCCCTGCTCGTCGGCCTGATGGCGCTGGTCGGGTCGCAGGGCTGGTGGCAGCAGGTCTTCGACTTCTTCGCGGAGACGCCGACGCTGTTGATGTTCGCCGGCTATCCGACGTTGATCGCCGCGATCCTGGCGGCCGCGACCTACGCGACCAGCCGTCGCGCGGTTCCGTGACCGGCGATGACGTGACAGGCCACGGTGCCGCCGCAGTGATCGTCGGCGCCTTCCGGTAAGGGGAAAAGGGGATCTGCGCCGGTTCCGGTCATCGGGGGATGCCGGGACCGGCGCAGCCTGCTGCCGAGGGGAAGCCCGTCCGACGTCGAGTGCCCGAACACCCGCCGTCCGCCGTGCGGCCTTCTGCGACGAGGTGCCGTCGTCGCGGGCGCCGCGTCGGGGTGCGGTCAGGCCGTGCGGAGGCGCCGCGCCGCGGCGGCGACGTTCGCCTGAGCCTGCCCGCGATCCACGCGGGACGATTCGCCGTCGGTGACGACCTGCTCGCCCGCGACCCACACGTCCCGCACCCTGCGCGACCCGGCCGCCCACACGAGGTTGCCCAGCAGCTGGTCGTCGGGAACGTCGAGGCCCGTGGCGAACGCGGGATCGTCGACGTCGACGTGCACGACGTCGGCCCAGCGGCCCGGTTCGAGCGCGCCGATGTCGTCGCGGCCAAGGGCATCGGCGCCGCCGCGGGTGGCGAGCAGCAACGCGGCCGGAGCCGTCAGCGCCGTGGCGTCCCCTTCGGCGAGACGTGACAGCATCGCCGACAGCTGAACCTCCTCCCACAGGTCGAGGTCGTCGTTGCTGGAGGGGCCGTCGGTGCCGAGTCCGATGTGGATGTCTGCCGCGCGGAGGTCGGCCAGCCGGGCGATGCCGGACGCGAGCTTGGCGTTCGACCCCGGACAGTGGGCGACGCCGGTGCCACGGGAGGCCAGTAGTGCGATGTCCTCATCGGACAGGTGCACCGCGTGTGCCGCGATGAGCCTGCCGCGCAGCAGGCCGACCTCGTCGAGCAGCTTCGGCACCGAACCGTGCTCGGCGCGCTGCGCGGCGTCCTCCTCCGCCGCTTCGGCGACGTGGATCTGCACCAGGGCGCCGCGCGTGGCGGCGTCGTCGGCGATCGCGCCGAGCGCCTCGGCGGGCAGCATGTACGCCGAGTGGCCCGCGTACGACAGTTCGATGCGGTCGCCGGGCCCGAATCGCAGGCCGTCGGCGTCGATCCACTTGGTGGCATCGGCGAGCAGCGATCGCCAGTCGAGGCCCGGCAGGTCGATGATCGGCCCGCCGATGATGCCGCGAGCACCCGTCGTGAGCACCGCGTCGGCCATCTGTTCCGCGTGGAAGTACATCTCTGCGCTGGTCGTGACGCCGCGGCGCAGCATCTCCACCGAGCCGAGGACCATGCCCGCGTGCACGTCGGACGGCCGGAGCCTCGCCTCGGTGGGCCAGATGACCTCGCGGAGCCAGCGCAGCAGCGGTAGGTCACCGCCCATGCCGCGGAGCAGCACCATCGGGCTGTGCGCGTGCGTGTTGACCAGGCCGGGCAGCAGGATCCCCGACTTGTGGGCCGTCGTCTCGGCGGCCGCCGTGGCCTCGCTCGCCGGTCCGCAGTACGTGATCCGGCCGGTCTCGTCGATGTCGACGGCCCCGTCACGGATGACGGAACAGGCCGGATCGGCGGGCAGGACCACGGGCGCTGTCAGACGGTGGATCATCGGCCCACTCTATCGAGCGATGCTCCACCCACCCGGGTCCTGCGCCCTTGCGCACCGGTCGGCCGATCAGTCGGTGACGACGCGGTTCCGCCACGCCCACGCGGCGATCTCGACCCGGTTGCGGGCGCCGATCTTGTTCTGCACCGCGGCGAGGTGTGTCTTCACGGTCGACAGCGACAGGAACAGCTCCTCGCCGATCTCGGTGTTCGTGCAGCCGCGGGCCGCCGCGCGCACGACGTCGAGTTCCCGCGTCGTCAACGGCTCGGCGGGCTCCTCCACCGTCGGCACGTCCTCGGCGGGTGCGTCGGCGAAGTGCTGCAGCAGCCGCACCGTGATCTGCGGTGACACCAGCGCGTCGCCGCGGGCGGCCGCGCGGATGGCCTCCAGCAGCAGCGCAGGCCCCGCGTCCTTGAGCAGGAACCCCGACGCCCCGCCGGTGAGCGCGCTGTGGACGTACTCGTCGAGGTCGAACGTCGTCACGACGACGACCTTCAACGGGTCGGCGACGTCCGGGCCGGCCAGCTGCCGCGTGACCTCGAGCCCGTCCATGCCCGGCATGCGGATGTCGAGCAGGCACACGTCAGGCCGCAGCTCTCGCGCCTTGGACACGGCGTCGATCCCGTCCGCGACGTCGGCCACGACCTCCATGTCGTCTGAGGCGTCCACGATCATGCGGAAGCCGGTGCGCACCATGTCCTGGTCGTCGGCGATCAGTACCCGGATCACTGAGACTCCTCATCTCCCTGCAACGGCAACCACGCTTCGACGACCCAGCCGCCGCCGTGCCGGTCGGCGGTGAGCGTGCCACCCAGCAGTTCGACCCGCTCGCGCATGCCCACCAGACCGTAGCCGCCGACGGCGGCGAGCGGTCCCGGTTCCCCCGGCTCACCGTCGTCGGCCACCCGGATGTGCAGCAGGGCGCGCCCGCTCTCGTCCGGCCCGCCGGCATCGGTCTCGCCGCGCACTGTCGCCCATGCCGCGGAGGCGCCCGTGGCGTGCTTGCTGACGTTGGTGAGTGCCTCCTGCACGATCCGCAGCGCCGACCGTGCGACCTCCTGCGGCAGTCCCTGCGGCACGTCGACGTCGAGCTGCACCGGCACGCCGTGTACCGCCGAGGTGGCGAGTTTCCGCAGGTCGGCGTCGAGGTCAGTGGTCGCCTGCTCGCCCGGTCCCGGCTGTTCGCCCGCGGCTGCTGCGGCGTCGCCGGTCTCCCCGCGCATGCTGCGCACCAGTCGCCGCATCGCCGCGAGCGCCTCGGTGCCCGCGGTCTCGATCTGCCCCAGCGAATCGGCGACGACGTGCGGGTTCTGCTCCGCGACGATCCGCACCGCCTGGGCCTGCACCACGATGCCGGTGACGTGGTGCGCCACGACGTCGTGCAGTTCGCGGGCCAGCGCCATCCGTTCGGCGGTCTGCGCCTCCGCGACGGCCGCTTCGACCGTGGTCTTGCGTTCGGAGTCGCGGGCCCGCAGGAACAGGCCGATGGCGACACTGATGCCCAGCAACAGCGCCGCGGTGACCGCGAGCCCCTGCAAGAGCTGGAAGCGGCGGTCGTAATGCGTGAACGGCTGGATGAACGTCACGACCTGCACGACCGTTCCGACGGCGACGGCGGCGGAGAGCGTCGCGATCGCGGTGACGGCACGCCGCGGCGATTCGAGTCGCACGAGCAGCGCGGTGACGACCATGCCCGATGCGGTGACGGCCACGGGCACACCGCCCAGCGAGACGTACCGGTCGGCGCGGGTGAGCAGCGCCAGCATCGTGGTCGCCGCGATCACTCCGCTGATTCCGAACGCGTGGCTGAACGGGTGGTTCACGCCACGCAGCGCCAGCACCACGGCTGCGATCGCGGGCACGATCATCACGAGGTCGACGTCCGGCCCGCTGAGCACGATCGACGCGTCGAGGAACAGTGCCAGCGCCAGCACGCCGACGAGCAGCCACTGTTGCCGGAGCAGTGTGCCGAGCGCGCCGTCGCCGATCCCCTGCCGGGCACGGGCACCGGGAACGACGGCCACGACCAGCAGCGCGACTCCCATGCCTGCCAGCTGCAGGATGTGCACGCCCGCGTCGCGCAGCACCGCGGTCGCCACCTCGGCCGTGACGAGCGCCGAGATCGTCACGACCGCGATCGCCGCGGGTGCCGACCGCGCGCAGTAGTAGACGAGCAGCAGGCCGGCGACGCATTCGGCGAACGACGTCTCCGGCAGCAGTGTCGAGAAGGTCGGGGCGTCCGTGAAGTTGATCAGCACCGAGTTCGCGCCGAGTACGCAGGCGCCGGACCAGCCCGCGAACACGGGTCTGGACCTGCCGGTCACCGCACAGGCCGCCAGCAGCAGGATCCCCGGCAGCGGGATCAGGTCGACGAGCGGCATCCCCACCCCGTCGGTCGCCGCGGGCAGCAACACGGCGAGATCGGCCAGCACGGCGGCGAGCAGCACCATGATGGCGGGGTCGACCTGACGCAACAGCCGGGTGACGCGTTCGCGGAACGGGGACGTGTCGGGCATGCCGCGGACGGTAGTCGAGCCGGCCACGGAGGAGGCCCGGCCGGACGGCTCGTGTCGGATCGGCCGATCGGCCGATGCCGCAACGCGTGGTTCCGGCCTTCCGTCCGAAGTGGCCGCCCCCACGGCTCAGCCAGGCTGCACAGCCATGACGACACGGATTTCAGGGCAGCCGCCCTCCCCGGCAATCCCGGCCCGGCCCGCGTTGAGCGGCCGCGGTCTCAGCAAGCGCTACGGCGCGCAGCACGCCTTGTCCGGAGTGGACATCGACGTCACGCCGGGTGAGGCGATGGCGATCGTGGGGCCCTCCGGGTCCGGCAAGTCGACGTTGCTGCACGTGCTGGCCGGCATCCTGCCGGCGGACGACGGCGAGGTGACGCTCGGCGGCAGGCGCATCGACTCGCTCGGCGAGACGAAACGCAGTGAACTGCGGCGCACCGAGTTCGGGTTCGTCTTCCAGTCGGGCATGCTGGTCGGCGAGCTCTCGGCCGAGGAGAACGCCGCGCTGCCCACACTGCTGGCCGGCACCGGCCGCAAGGAGGCGCTGGCCGAAGCGCGCCGGTGGCTCGAGCACCTCGGTCTCAAGGGCAAGGAACGCAACCGGCCAGGCGAACTGTCCGGCGGGCAGGCACAGCGCGTCGCGATCGCCCGGGCGCTCGTGCACCGGCCGAGCGTGATCTTCGCCGACGAGCCGACCGGTGCACTCGACACCCGCACCGGCGGCGAGACGATGCGGGCGCTCCTCGAGGCGGCAGCCGGATCCGGCGCCGCGGTCGTGGTCGTGACGCACGACCGGGACCTGGCCGCGTCGTTGCCGCGCACGGTCAGCCTCCGCGACGGCCGGATCGAGGCCGACACCCGCGCGGGAGCGGTGGTGCCGGCGTGAACAGCTTCCAGCTCGCGCTGCGCGTGTTGCGGACCGACGGCCGCACACGCGTCTCGGCGATCCTGATCGCCGTCGGCGTGGCCGTGGCCACGGCCCTGGTGCTGCTGCTCGTCTCGCTGCCGGGCGCCACCGAGTCGCGCGCGGACCGATCTGCGTGGCAGCAGTTCGGCGAGCCGTCGTCCGGCGGAGCGTCCCTGGAACTGGCGGCCAGCGAGGACATCACGCCGGACGGCAGGCAGATCCAGCGGGTGGACGTCGCCGCGCTGGCTGATCCCGCGCAGATCGACCTCCCGCCCGGTATCGACCGCCTGCCCGCGCCCGGCGAGGCGTTGCTGTCGCCGGAGCTTGCCGACGCGGTCGACCACACGCCCGGCTCGCAGCTCGGCGAGCGCTTCGGCGCGAACGCAGGAGTGCTCGGTGACGACGCGTTGGCGTATCCGGAACAGTTGGTCGCGCTGGTCGGCCACGCACCCGACGACATGCCCGCGGCGGCGGCGCCGCAGGCCGGGTTCAATCCAGGGGGCCAGGGTCCGGACCCGCTGCTGGGGCTGCTGGCGGGCGTCGGCGTGGTGGTGCTGACGGTGCCGAGCATGGTGCTCGTGGCGTCGGCGGCACGGCTGATCGCGGCACGCAGGGAACGCAGGCTCGCCGCGTTCCGGCTGGCGGGTGCGACCCCGCGGCAGGTCATCGCGATGGTCACGGCCGAGACCGCGATCGCGGCTGCGGGCGGTGCGCTGCTCGGCTGGGCGGTGAGCCCGCTGCTGCGGCAGGCGGCCACCACCGTGCCATGGGGCGGCGGCACGTGGCAGGCTTCGGACTTCGTGCTGGGTGCGGTGCCGACCGTGGCGATCGTCGTCGTGGTGCCGTTGCTGGTCGTGTTGGCCGCGGCCTTCGGGCTGCGACGGGTGCTGTCGACCCCGCTCGGCGCCGCGGGTGGGCACGAGCCCAAACCGTTGCACTGGTGGCGCCTCGTGCCGCTCCCGGTGTCGGGCGCGTTGTTCGCCTTCCTGGCCACCACCGCCGAAAGCCAGTTCGAAGCGACGCTGCTGTTGCTGTCGATGGCGATGGTGATCGGCTCACTGACGTTGGCGGGCCCGTGGCTCACCTCGGCGATCGGCGGGATGTTCGTACGGCGCTGGCGCAGGCCGTCGGGACTGCTGGCCGGACGTCGGCTGCGCGACGACCCCCGCGGGGCCTACCGGGCGACCGCCGGTGTGGTCCTGGCCGTGTTCACCGGCTCGATGGCACTGACGGTGCTGCCGAGCATCGAAGGGCAGGCGGGAGCGCTGCGGGAGTACGCCGACGGCGTGCTCTACGTCGATGTCGACCAGGACTCGCTGCAGCGGATCGCGGCCGACACCAACGAGGCGCTGGCGCGCTACGGCCAGGACGAGCGAGCCGTAGCGATCGGCGACGCCTTCCTCGGCAACGACAACGCCTACGCCAGGGTCGTCGACTGCGATGCGGCCGAGCAGCTCCTGGCGGTCGACATGCGCGGGGCCTGCGAGGGCACGCCCGGTGTGTACACGCCGTACCCGGACGTTTCGCGGGACGAGCTGACGGTGTCGGCGGAGTTCGATCAGCCGGGCACGTCGCTGCCCGCGGACGTGCCCGTGCGGCCGATGACGGCCGAGTCCGAACTGGCGCCCGAGGTCATCGTCGACCCGGCGGTGATCCCCTCGGACTTCACCCCGAACGCGGGCACGGTCGCGGTCCCGTCGACGCCCGCCAACGCCGACGTCGTCCGCACGGCACTGGCGTCCGCCGCGGGCGGCCTGCCGGTGCAGAGCAGGCAGGCACGCCTCGACGGGCAGCTCTCCCAGCTCGACGACCTGCAGCGAGTCACGGTGATCGGCCTGCTCGCGGCGTCGATACTCGGCGGCTGCAGCGCGGCCATCAGCACGGCCGGATCGGTGCTGGACCGGCGGCGCACGTTCGGTGCGCTCATGGCGGCGGGCACTCCGGTGCGGGTGCTGGCGAGGGCGCTGCGCGCGGAGGCGGCACTGCCGGCGTTGGTGGCGACCGTCGGTGCGGGCGTGGCGGGGACGCTCGTCGGGATCGGCCTGTTCGCCGTGGTCGACGACGGCACCGAGGTGCTCACCCCGTGGCTGGCGGCGCCCGTGGTGCTGGGGATCGGGGTCGCGCTGATCGCGTCGTCGGTGTGTGCGCCCGCCCTGCGCCGTGTCCAGGCCGAACCGCTGGCCGACGAGTAACCGCGGCGGGGAGCAGGGACCGCGGGGAGAAGGGGAACCCGCGGGGACGAGGACCCCGCGGGGACGAGGGATCGAGGGGACGAGGACCCCGCGGGGACGAGGGATCGAGGGGACGAGGAACCCGCGGGGACGGGGGATCGAGGGATCGAGGGGCCGAGGGGGAACCGCGAGGGGGATTGCGGGGACCGGGGAAACACGGCGGGGCGTTCATCGGGGGACGCCCCGCCGTGTTGCGCTTTCCGGGGCTCGTGTTGCGTCCTCCGGGGGCTGTGTCGCGCTTTCCGGGACCGTGTTGTGCCCGCCCGCCGCCCGCCGTCACCGCTCGAGGCCGGGCCGACCGGGTCAGTGCTTCTCGAAGAATCAGTGCTTCTCGAAGATCAGGTCGCGGGAGACGCGGCCCTCCTGTTCGGCGCGCTGTTCGAACTTGGTCACGGGGCGCCACTCGGGCCGCGGAGCCCAGCCGTCGAAGCGGTTGACCAGCGACTTCTCCGCCGAACACACCTCGAGCATCTGGTCGGCGTAGTCCTGCCAGTCCGTCGCGAGGTGCAGTGTTCCCCCTTCGGCCAGCCGAGAGGCCACGAGCTCGACGAACGTCGGCTGCACGAGACGCCGCTTGTGATGGCGCTTCTTCGGCCACGGATCGGGGAAGAAGATGCGCACGCCCGCCAGCGAGCCGGGTTCGACGTGGTCGCGCAGCAGCGGCACCGTGTCGCCGTGCAGCAGCCGCAGGTTCGACACGCCGAGCTTGTCGGCGCGCAGCATCAGCTGGCCGAGACCCGCCTCGTAGACCTCGATGGCGACGTAGTTGACCTCCGGCGCTTCGGCCGCGAGCTGGGCGGTCGCCTCGCCCATGCCGGAGCCGATCTCCAGCACGACGGGCGCCGACCTGTCGAACCACGCATCGAAGTCGATCCGGCCGGGTTCGAGTTCGGACACCGCCCGGCCCAGCTCGGACCACCGGGTGTCCCACGCGCGCTGCTGGCCGACCGTCATCCGCCCGCCGCGCTTGACGTAACTGACGACGCTGCGCAGCCGGGGCTGTCCTTCGCTCTCCACGGACGCCGACGATAGCCGCGGGTCAGCGGACCGCTTCGATCTCCCCCAGCCGCGCCCGCAGCTCCGCGGGTCCCGCTATCGGGACCGGTTCCGGTGCGGCAGCCTCGTGCGCAGGGAGCATGTCGATCCAACCGGTGTGACGCGAGGTGTTGACGATCGTGGTCGGGGTGCGCCGGTTCTCACCCGTGCCCTCGGACGGCATGAACTCCCAGTAGCCGGATTCGCCGCCCGCGGCCCAGGGCACGAACTCCCAGCCCGGACGGCGACTGAGGAGGTTGTGCACGCGGTCCTCGATGCGGAACCCCGCGTCGCGCGATTCGAGCGTCCCGTCGGCGAGCGCGCGCAACCACCACGGGGACGGCACGGTCGCGCCACCTCGCCCGGCGGCACGGTAGAGGGCCAGCACCTGGCTCAGCGGTGCGCGGTGTACCCAGGCCACGCGCAGGTCGGCGGGGCTGGCGGCGTCGCCGGTGACGAGTGGCAGCTCGATGGCCTGCGACCATTCCAGCCCGACCATCGGCTCCAGGCTGAGTGAGGCGTCGTCCCGGCTGCGCCGGTCGGTGCCGCGCCGATCTGGGTCGCGCCGGTCTGGGTCGGGCAGGTCGAGGTCGGGCGGATCGGCACCGGGTACGTCCCGGCCCGCCGGCCCGGCCTCACCAGGCACGACATCACCCGGAGCCGTATCACCCGGTGTGACATCACCAGGCGAGGCAACTCCACCCGGTGGCGCAGCACGGGTCGGCGGCGCAGCACGGGTCGGCGGCGCAGCACGGTCCGGCAGTTCGCCGCCTGCCGGTCGCGGGATGTGGAACTCCTGCTGAATCTCGGACACCGTCAAGGATCACCTCCGTAGAGTCCTGACGGGCTGACATCCAGCATCCCCCGAAACCGCCCGGCTGCGCGTCCTCCGTGGGGGTATTCACACCACGTTCGCCGGCCGTCGCTACCGGAACCCGGCTCACGTCCACACCGTCGCCTGTCTGGGGCCAAGCAGGCACGGCGGGTGAGGACGAGCCGGACGCAGCCGCACAGTCGGGTCCGGGCCGCCCCCGAATCGCGGCCCGGACCCGCTGCTCCCCTCCTCGGGGTCTCCGCCCACCCGCAGCCCCGCGGCGGTCCCGTACGCCTTCCACGGGTGGGCGGTTCTTCTCCCTAGCGGCCGCCCTCCCCCGAGGGCGGCCGCGGGTCACGCGTCGCGCTTGCGCGCGGTCGCGATCGCGATGGCCAGCAGCACCACGGCGAACGCGGCGAAGTAGGCCAGCGCCCACCACTGGCTCAGCGTCGACGTCGACAGCGGCTGCCCGTACGCTGCACCGCCCGCGGACTCGCCGTTGCCGGTGACGAACTTGTGCAGCACGTTGAACGGCAGCCACTTGAAGATGTCGGCGCCGATGCCCGGAATCAGCGTTACCAGGTTCTCCGCGGCGAGGAAGTAGATCAGCACCAGGGAGATCGCACCCGCGCTGTGCCGCACGAGGATGCCGACCGCCATCGCGACCACGGCGGCCAGTGCGCACGCAGGTCCGACGCCGGCGACGTTGATCCAGTCGGCTGCGCTGTTGAGCGCCAGGTCGGCTTCGGGCTTGATAAGCGTGGCCAGGCCCCACGACAGGAAGGCCATGATCTCGCCGATGACCAGCGCGATGAGAGCGATGACGGTCGCCTTGGCGGCGAGCGCGGCTGCGCGGTTGGGCACCGCCTGGAACGTGGTGCGGATCGTCCCGAACCGGTACTCGGTGGTGACGGCGAGTGCCGCCAGCACCATGATCACGGCCATGCCGAAGTTGTAGGCGTACTGCGTGGCCGACACGGTGGCCGGGAACTGTGCGTTGCTCTGGCTCACGACCAGTGCGGTGAACCCGCCGGTGAGCAGCAGAGCCGTGAGCGCGCACCACCACGGTGACCGGGTGCTGAGCAGTTTGATGCGTTCGACTGCGAGAAGAGTCATGTCGGTTTACCCCTGTTGGTTCGTGGCGCCGTTCGGGTTGGCCGTCGGCGTCAGTTCGTGACGGCCGCGTGACCGGCGGGCTGCTCGGCGGCTTCGGTCTCCAGATCGGCGTGGTACTCGACCGAGTCCCCCGTGATCTGCATGAACGCCTGCTCCAGCGAGCCCTGCTGCGGGGCAAGCTCGTGCAGTGTCACCTGGTTCTCCATGGCCAGCTCGCCGATCTTCTCGCCCGCGACCCCCGCCACGAGCAGTCCGTCGTCGGTGGGCGTGACGGTCGCGCCGACGCGGTCGAGGGCCGGACGCAGCCGGTCGAGGTGCGGGCTGCGCACCTTGACGGTGCTGTCGGTGGCGCGTGCGACGAACTCCTCGGTGGTGCTCTGCGAGATCAGCTTGCCCTTGCCGATGACGACGAGGTCCGTGGCCGTCAGGGCCATCTCCGAGAGCAGGTGGCTGGAGACGAACACGGTGCGGCCCTCATCGGCGAGGCGCTGCATGAACTTGCGGATCCAGAGGATGCCTTCGGGGTCGAGGCCGTTGACGGGCTCGTCGAACAGCAGCACCTCCGGGTCGCCCAGCAGTGCGCCCGCGATGCCGAGTCGCTGTGACATGCCGAGCGAGAACCCGCCTGCGCGTTTGCTCGCCACCTCGGAAAGGCCCACGATGTCGAGCACCTCGTCGACGCGCTTCGGCGAGATCTTGTTCGACTTCGCCATCCACGACAGGTGGGCGCGGGCGCTGCGGTTGGGGTGCACCCACCGCGCGTCGAGGAGTGCGCCAACGGTCCGCAGTGGATGGTGCAGTTCGGAGTAGCGCTTGCCGCCGATGGTGACGGTGCCGCTCGTCGGGTTGTCGAGCCCGAGCATCATCCGCATCGTCGTCGACTTGCCCGCGCCGTTCGGGCCGAGGAATCCGGTCACGCGTCCGGATTCGACGGTGAACGACAGGTCGTCGACGGCGAGTTTGTCGCCGTACCTCTTGGTGAGGCTCTGCGCCTCGATCATGGTGTCCTCCTGTGGCGGCGTTCGACGGCCGTGGGTGTGGCGGGCGCCGGGTTCACGGGTCGAACCCGGATGCCGATGCGTCACTGCGGTGGCCGTGGCGAACGTCGTTGTCGTCCCCGGTGCGGCGATTCGCCTGGGTAGATCGCCTGTGGTGGGCTTCATCATTCCGGCTACCCGCCCGGTTGCGCGTCATCCTGTAGACCGAAATCGGGTTGTCCCGTGGTCGTAGGCGGGTGGCCGGTCGTCGTTTCTTCCCAGGTCTTCGCCGGTGCTCATAGCTTCCTGGATCGGTGGCGTACGCGCGATCGGTGACAACCCTGAGTTCCCCCTGAACCGCCGATTTCCGATGTCGGGGATGTCGTGTCCGGGGGCTGCTCGGGTGCGGGCAGCCACGGCTTGCGACAGTTATTGAACTGTGGTTCATTAATGGGGTGGCGAGACCGCGGACGATCACCGACGAACGGTTGCTGACGGCAGCGGCCGCAGTCATCGAGCAGGCAGGGCCGGGTTTCACGCTGGCGCAGGTCGCCCGCGAGGCGGGGGTGGCGGTCGGCAGCGTCGCGCAACGCTTCGGCTCGAAGGCAGGCCTGCTGCGGGCGTTGACTGAACTCGGGCGCACCCAGGCCGTCGAGCGCATGCGCGGGGCCGCGGCCGAAGCGGACTCGCCGGCAGCGGCCGTGCGGTCGGCGCTGCTCGCGGTGTTCGCAGGTCTGGACAACGGCGGCGACTCCGGCGTCGCGAACCACCTCGCCCAGCTCGGCACCGACCTCGCCGACCCGGAGCTGCGCGGCCTCCTCGGCCTGCACTACGCGGCCCTCAGGGGCGAGCTGACCGTGCTGCTGCGCGCCGTGCCGGACAGCGGGTGGCGCGGACCGGAACCCGACGTCGCCGCGCGCGTGCTGCTGTCGGCGGTCAACGGCGCGGCACTGGACTGGTCGCTGCGGGCCGACGACGCCACCAACGACACCGGACTTGCGAACGACATCGCCGACGACACCGGGCCTGCGAACAACACGACGGCGGCGAACGAAGCGGGACCGGTGAGGGGCACGTTGCGGGCCTGTCTCGCCGAGACCGTCGACATGATCATGAAGGGATGGCTGCCATGACCGGAACCGGCCCGCTGCAAGGCAAGGTCGCCGTGGTGACGGGTGCGACGCGGGGATGCGGCAGGGCGATCGCGGTGGAACTCGGGCGCGGCGGGGCGACCGTGTTCGTCGCGGGAAGGACGACGCGCGAGCACGCGTCGCCGATGGGCAGGCCGGAGACCATCGAGGGGACAGCCGAACTCGTCGACGAGGCAGGCGGCCGCGGGATCCCGGTCCGGTGCGACTTCTCGAACGTGGCTGATGTGGACGGTCTCGTCGCCAGGGTCGACGCCGAAGCGGGTGGGCGGATCGACGTGCTCGTCGACGACGTGTGGGGCGGCGATCCGTACGTCGACTTCGACAACGCGTACTGGGAGTCGCCGTTGGACAGTGCGCTGACTCTCGTGCGCGGCGGACTGGAGACGCACCTCATCGCGCTGCACCGGCTGCTGCCGCTGGTTGTGCGCGATCCGGGCGGTCTCGTGGTCGAGGTGACCGACGCCGAGGACGACGAGTACCTCGGTGCGGGCATCCCGTACTACCTCGTCAAGTGCGGGGTGCGGGCCATCGGGCGGGCGCTGGGCGCTGAACTCACCGCCCACGGCTGCACGGGGCTGTCGGTCACACCGGGATTCCTGCGTTCGGAGGCCATGCTCGACCTGTTCGGCGTCACCGAGGAGAACTGGCGGGATGCGGTGACCGACGAGCGCCCGGAGTTCGCCGTGTCGGAGACGCCCGCGTACCTGGCGCGCGGTGTCGCCGCGCTGGCGGCCGATCCCGATGTGGCGCGGCTGGCGGGCCGCACGCTCGCGTCGTGGACGCTGTCGTCGATGTACGACATCACCGACGTCGACGGCAGCCGTCCCGACTTCGGCCGCTGTTTCCGCGAGGTCTTCCAGGCGGGGCTCGACCCGAGGACGGTCGACATGTCGGTGTACCGCTGAGGCATCCCCCGAAATTCTTCCGCCTCATCCCTCACGGGTAGTGCCCCCAAGGGCACCTTAGTGGCACTCAACGCCCCCAAGGTGCCCTTGGGAGCAACCCGCCTCACTGCCCGATCCGGAAGATTTGCGTTGAGGTGTCAGGTTCCGGGGCGGGCGAGTCCGGTTTCGTAGGCGAGGACGACGGCCTGGACGCGGTCGCGCAGGTCGAGCTTCGTGAGGATGCGGCCGACGTGGGTCTTCACGGTCGCCTCGGACAGGAACAGCTCTCGCGCGATCTCCGTGTTCGACTGTCCCTTCGCGACGTGGGCCAGGACTTCGCGTTCCCGCTCGGTGAGCGCGTCCAGCGCGCTCGCGTCGCGTGGTGCGATCCGTCCGGTGTCGACGAACCGGTCCAGCAGCCGCCGGGTCACCGCGGGCGAGACCACCGCGTCGCCGCGCGCCACCGACCGCAGCGCCGACACCAGATCGTCGGGCGGCGTGTCCTTCAACAGGAACCCGGACGCGCCGGCCTGCAACGCCGAGTAGACGTATTCGTCCAGGTCGAACGTCGTCATGACCAGCACCCGCGAACTGCCCGCCGTCACGATCCGCTGCGTCGCCTCGACGCCGTCGAGCACGGGCATGCGCACGTCCATCAGCACGACGTCCGGGTTCAGCTGCTCGGCGAGGTGCACCGCCTCCTCGCCGTTGCCCGCCTCCCCCGCAACCTCGATGTCGCCGGACGCGTCGAGCACCATGCGGAAGCCGACCCGCATCAGTTCCTGATCGTCGACGACGAGTACTCGGATCATCCGCCCAACCTAACGGTGAGTACGGCACGGACCTGCCAGCCGCCGCCGGGTGCCGGTCCTGCGGTGAGGGTTCCGTCGTGGACGTTCGTGCGTTCGCGCATGCCGATGAGGCCGTTCCCACCCGGCGCCGACGGTGCGCGCTCGGCCGGTCCTTCGCGCGCCGCGCCCGCACCGGGCCCACCCGCCAGCACCGGGTTGGCCCGGCCCGCGCCGTCGTCCTCCACGTCGATGTGCACCGACCCGGCGTGGTCGGTGTCGCGGCCGGCCCCGCGGTCCCAGCGCACCCGCACGTGCGCGCGCGTGCCGACGCCCGCGTGCTTGAGGCTGTTGGTGAGCGCCTCCTGGACGATCCGGTACACGCCGAGCGATACGCCCGCGGGCAGCTCGTCGATGGTCTCGTCCAGGTCGAGCCGCACCGTCAGGCCCGCCGTCTCGACGCGGTCGGCCAGTTCGACGAGGTCGGCGGCCGTCGGTTGCGGCGTGCGCGCCCCCTCGCCGCCGACGCGATTCTCGTCGTCGCGGTCGTCGTCGCGCAGGATCGCCAGCAGTCTGCGCAGTTCGTGCAGCGCGCTGCGGCCCGTGTCGGAGATGGTGCCGATCGCGCGTTCGGCCAGGTCGGGGTCCTTGCGGACGGCGTAGGACGCGCCGTCGGCGTGCACCACGATCACGCTGACGGCGTGCGCCACGACGTCGTGCAGCTCGCGGGCGATGCGTTCGCGCTCCTCGGCGACGGCGATGCGGGTGGCCTGGTGGCGTTCGTTCTCCAGCAGGTGCAGCCGCGCCTCGACCTCGGCCTGGTAGGCGCGCCGGGCGCCGACGAACTCACCCAGTACCCAGCAGAGCGCCAGGGCCAGCACGACGGTCACCGTGTTGACGACCCAGTCGTCGGGGTACTGGAGTATCTGGTGCGTCAGGCTCACGACCAGCGTCAACGCGGTGTAGAACGCGGCCTGTCGGCGTCCGCTGTAGACGACCACCGTGTACAGCGCGATACAGCTGACCACGGCCACGCTGAACGCGACGTCGCCGAACCCCGCCGCGACGTACGGGATCGTCCAGACGAGCACCCAGTACGCCATGACCAGCGGGTACTTGCGCCGCAGCGGGACGACGCCCAGCAGGATCACGATCAGCGGCAGTCCCACGTACCACGGCGGGGTGGCGATGTCGGGCACCGGAAACGCCACGAACAGGGCGTAGACCAGCACGTCGAGTGCGAACAGCACGATGGCGATGAGGCTGTCGCCCACCACGGGATGGGCCTTCATCCAGAGACTGATGCGGCGCACCAGCCCACGGTAGGCGGCTGTGGACCGCCCGCGCGTCGCCCTGAGGTCGCACGCCGGGTCGTCGCCTGGGATGACCGCCTGGGATGACCGCGTGGGACGGCCCGGCGTCCCGGCGGCGGGCGGAACCGCCCCGAGTCGGGTCGCCGGGCCCGGCGTCGCCGTCGGCGTGTCCCGCGTCCGAGGTGGTCGGCGGCGGGATCCGGGTGGGAGGATGTGCCCGCAAACAGCGGTGGCGGACACGGCCAGCAGGGGGTTCGGATGACGGCGGCAGGTGAGGGCAGACCGGCCGGCCCGCTTTCGGACTCGGTCGCGGATCTGTGCCACCGGCTGCGTGGTCAGGTTTCCCCTCGCACGGCGGCAGGTTTCACCGAGGTGCTGCGCAGGCTCGAGGCGCCGTTGCAGGTCGCGGTCGCCGGGCGGATCAAGTCCGGAAAGTCGACACTGGTCAACGCCCTGATCGGACGTCGCGTGGCGCCCACGGCCGTCGGCGAGTGCACGAGGCTCGTGACGCGGTTCCAGTACGGCACGGTGGACCGCATCGAGGTGGTGTTCACCGACGGCACCAAGCAGGTGCAACCGTTCGCGCCCGACGGTGGCATCCCCGCGGAGCTGGGCGTCGACATCGAGCGGGTGTCGCACATCGAGGCGTACCTGACGAACGCGGTGCTGCGCGACATGACGGTGATCGACACCCCGGGACTGGGCTCGCTCGACACGTCGTCGGTGGCGCGTACCCAGCGGGCACTCGGTGCGACCCGGCTGAGCGGATCACTCGCCGACGACGTGGAAGTGCAGACCGGCGAGCCGGCCGAACCATCGGAGGACGCCGAGGACCCCGGCAGCGCCGACGCGCTCGACGAGACGTCCCGCAGCGCGCTGGTCGGCGCCGAGGCGGTGCTGTACGTCGTCACGCAGGGCATCCGGGCCGACGATCAGCAGGCACTCGCCGCGTTCACGGCGGCGACGGCGAGCCGCGAGGCGGGTCCGGTCAACGCCATCGCGGTGCTGAACAAGGCCGACACGGTGCCGCCGGAGTCGGTCGAGGGCGCCGACGGCGACGTGTGGCTCGCCGCGACGAAGCTCGCCGAGAAGCAGGCCGGCCTGCTGCGCCCGCGGGTCGCCGACGTACTGCCGGTGATCGGCCTGCTCGCCGAGTCGACGGAGACGGGAGCGTTCACCGACACCGAGGCCGACGCGCTCCGCACCCTCGCCGGCCTCGACGACGGCGACCTCGAGGTCATGCTCGTCTCGGCCGACCTGTTCACCACCTGGGACTGCGACGTGCCCGCGGGGGTGCGGGTGCGGCTGCTGGAGAAGCTGGACCTGTTCGGCATCCGCAGGGCGATCGAGGTCATTCGCGAGGACGAGCGGATCACGGTGGGTGCGCTGCACCGGCGGTTGCTCGACGTCTCCGGACTTGAGGCCGTGCAGCGGCGGCTGGCCAGCGTGTTCGCCGCGAGGGCCGACGGCATCAAGGCGGCCGCGGCGCTGGCTTCGATCACGGCATTCGCCCACCATTCCGGTGACCACGCGGAACGACAGCGGGTGCACGACGCCATCGAGGTCCTCCTCGCCCGCCCCGAGGCGCACCAGCTGCGGCTGCTGGAGGCGTTGACGCTGGTCACGTCGGGTGCGGTCGAGATGCCGCAGGACCTGACCGACGAGGTGCTGCGGGTCGGCAGCAGCGCCGAGGTGGACGCCCAGCTCGGTTTGCCCGGCGCACCTGTGGACGACCTGGCGGCATACGCGCTGGAGCGCGCGGGCTGGTGGCGGTCGTTCGCCTCATTCGGTGCGACGCCTGCGCAGGCTCGGGTGGCGCACGTCGTGCACCGCGCGTACTTCCTGATGTGGCAGCGCCTGAAGACCCGGGCGAGCCAGGCGGCGGGAGCAGGGGGCTCCGCGTCCGGTCCCGGGCCTGGGGGCGAATCCGCCGGGGCCGCCGACGGTGTTCGCCGAGTCGATCCGGCTCCCGACGGCGCCCGGACGGGCCACATTCGCCAGGACCCGCCCGCACGTCACGACCCGCCGCCACGCCCCGGTCCGCCGGCACGGCCCGACCCGGCCGCACGGCCGGACCCGGCAGCGCGGCCCGCCGGGTATCCGAATCCCGCACCACCGCAGGCGGCTCGCCCGCAGCCGGTGCACCCGCCCGCCGCCGGGCCCGGCGGCGCTGGTCGGTGACCCGTGGGCGACTCAGCGACCGAAGAGTTCCGGAACGTGGGAACCGTACCGGCGGGTAGCACGTCGGAAAGCGATGTGGACCCGGTAGCACTCGCCAGCGGCATCGAGCCGGAGCAGGCGCTGGCCGACCGCCAGGCGCTCATCCAGCTCTGCCTGTACGCCATGGACCGCGCGCACAGTGACGGTGTCGCCGAGCGAATCGAGAAGGGACTCGCGGCGATCGGCGTGCACGCGCTGCGTCCCGACGGTGCGCGGTTCGACCCGGCGCAACACGAGGCTGGCGGTGCCGTGCGCACCGAGGACGCCCGCCTGGAGGGCACGGTCGCCGAGACCGAGGTCCCCGGCTTCGTCGACCACGACCGTCTGCTGCGCGCACCCGTCGTCACCGTGTACACGCGTCGCTGAGCCCGCAGGCGGCTCCCCGATAGGCTGCGCGCTGTGACGGCATCCACACGCTCGCTGGGCAAGGCCGGCCTGCCCGCCCAGGTCAAGCAGGCCAGGGAAACGCTGCTCACACTGCTGCGCGGAGAGGAGCCGGAGTCGGCCGACTGGGTGGAGCGGCAGCGTTCCTCGGCGGCGGCCAAGCCGACGGTGGTCGTGGTCGGCGAGACGAACCGCGGTAAGAGTTCCCTGGTCAACGCCGTGTTGGCGGCGCCGGGGCTCTCGCCCGTGGACGCCGAGGTGGCGACGTCGACGTACCTGGTCTTCGATCACGCCGACGAGTGGGCGGCCAAGGCGTGCTACCCGGGACAGCTCGCCCCGGTGGGGTTCCCGATGGTGGAGCTGCCCGCGTGGTCCTCGGTGTCGCACGAACTGCCGGCAGGCCAGTTGCCGCCGCGGTACGTGCAGGTCGACGGGCCGGTGCCGTTGCTGGAACGCGTCACCGTGGTCGACACCCCAGGTGTCGGCGGACTGGACGTCGGGCACGCCGAGCTCGCGATGGAGGCTGCGGCCAACGCGACGGCGCTGCTGTTCGTCGTCGACGCGTCGGCTCCGTTCACGTCGAGCGAGCTGCGGTTCCTGACCGAGATGAGCGATCGCGTCGAGACCGTGCTGTTCGCACTCGCCAAGACCGACCAGTTCCGGGGCTGGCGGGAGATCCTCGAGGCCGACCGCAAGTTGCTGGCCGAGCACGCTCCCCGTTTCGCCGAGGCGGTGTTCCACCCGGTGTCGGCGCGCATGTTCGAGATGGCCGCGAAGGCGCCGAACGAGCAGGCAGCGGCGACGCTGCGGGAGAAGTCGGGGATCGCCGAGCTGCAGGGGTCGCTGCAGGAGACGCTCGTCGGCAGGGCGGCGATGCTGGCCGAGGCGAACACGATGCGCTCGCTGGCCACGGCGCTGTCCGAGCGGCATGCGAACGCGGTCGCCGACCAGCGCGCGCTGACCTCCGGGGAGGACGAGGCCGCCGCGCTGCGGGCCCGCCGGGACGAGCTGACTGCCGCCCGCCGTTCGTCGACGCGGGGTTGGCAGCTCAAGCTGCGCGGCGAGATCCAGCGGGCTCGCAGCGATCTGACGCACGAGTCGGCACGGCGCATGCGGGACGCCCAGGCGCGGTTCCGGCAGGAGATCGACGGGGCGCGGCGGCAGGACCTGAAGGATCTGCCCGCGCAGGTCGACGCGGTACTGCAGGCGTCGTCGCAGCACATCTCGGGGATGCTCGCGCACCGGCTCAACCAGGTGGCCGACGCGACGCTGGCCGAGCTGTTCTCCGAGGAGGAGCTGGCCGTCATCCGCTCGCAGTTCCTGCGCGGGGTGACGCCGCCGGTGGAACTGCGGCCGCCGGACAAGCGCCCTTCGTCGGCCGAGGACAAGTTGCTGGTGTTCATGGGCCTGACCAGCGGTGCGGGTGCGGCGAAACTGGCCGCTGCGCCGTTGGCGGGATTCGCCCTGTTCAACCCGATCGTGTTGCCCGCGACGGTCGTCGTCGGCCTCGGCGCGGGCTGGTGGGTCGGCCGGACGCGCAGGCACTCGGCGGACAAGCAGCACACGAAGCAGTGGCTCGTCGAGTCGATCGCCGATGCGCGCTCCACGCTGGACCAGCTCGTGTCCGAACAGCTCATCGAGGCGGAGCAACAGCTGGCGCTGGCCCTGGACGAGGCGTTGAGCAGACGGATCGAGGCGATCGAGGCCGAGCTCAAAGAGGTCGACAAGAGCATCAAGATGGACGCCCAGGAGCGCAAGCAGAAGCTGGCGGTGGCGACCAAGCGGGTCAAGGACCTGGCCGACGGCCGCGAGCGTGCCGAGACGTTGCTGGCACGGATCCGGGCGCTGCGGGACCGGCCCCGGGCGGGCGAACAGGGATAACGTTCCTGTCGCGTGCCGCGGCCTGCTGGTGGAGGGAACCGAACCGGCATACCGTGAGTCCCAAAGGCAGGACCCGCGCAAGGCGGGAGCACCGGGGAGGCCGGTGATCGCCGTGGGAGACCGCGGCGCGGCCGGCAGGTGCGAAAGGATCATCAGCCCTGAGCTAGGGGGAGTTTGCAGTGTGGGTCGACGACGGAAGCGCTGACACCACGGCCACCACCGAGGACATGACGGTGACGGTCGACGGCGAGGAGTACACGGCCGAGCTCAACCAGGACGTCGACGGCGACGGTGTGTACGACGCCGCCCTGATCGAGCACGAGGACGGTTCGGCTCAGCTGTTCGTCGACACCGACGGTGACGGTGAGGCCGACCAGTACGCCGCGGCCGATTCCGACCGCAACGTGATCGTCGAGGCCGAGTACGACGAGTCCAGCGGGCAGTGGGTCGAGATGGGCGGCGGTCCCGCCGACGCGCCGCCGGAGACCGACGCGGGTGCCGGCGGCATGATCACCGCTGACCTGGGCGAAGGGGACGTCGAGGTCGGCCCGGCGACGATCGACACCGACGAGGACGGCACGAACGACACCGCCATCGTCGAGACCGACGACGGCAACACGATCGCCTTCACCGACGAGGACGGCGACGGCGAGGCGGACATCGCCGTGGTCATCGACGAGCACGGCAACGAGGTCGTGCTCGAGAGCGACGGGGACGGTGAGTGGACCGAGACCTCCGACACCAGCGGCTCGCCGAGTGCCGCACGCGTCCCCGAGACCGCTGACGCATGGGGCGAGGGCGCCTCGATCGGTGCCGGTGTCGAAGGCGTCGCGAAGATCGACTCGGCCACCGGCCAGTGGATCAGCCAGAACTGAACCGGCGAGGCGGCGCGCGGCGCGGCCGGCGTCGCTCGATCGGCGGCCGACCATGGAGTTCTGCCGATCGGGCGATTTCACCACGCTGAGTGGCTTGCCCGGTCGCGCCGGACGTTGCGACCAGCTGTGCCCGGCTCATTGCGGCCCGATGCCCCACCGGGCGTCGGGCCGCAAGTGTTCGCCGCCCCTTACGTCCGAGTTCACCGCTTCTACCTGGCGAAAGTCATCCTTCAACTGCGCCGATCGGCTGTAACTGAATCGATTCCCTGATCGTTCTTGTGAGAGAACCGACAGCACTGACCTGCCTGTGGTCGCAATACGGCCGTTAGTCTCTGGGAATCCCCAAGAAACGCACGCACCGTTTAGCCGCGGTGTGTGAAGCCATTTCGGTCGCCGGCAACGGAGCCCGCACCAGGACGCTGCAGTTCGGTGTGGGCTCTTGTCGTCGAAGACAGGAGAAGAGATGACTGCAGTAGCCATCCCAGGGCTGGACGACGCACCGACCACGCACAGTGGCGTGCTGTCTTGGGTGCGGGAGGTCGCGGAACTGACCACGCCTGACCGGGTGGTGTGGGTCGACGGTTCCCAGGAAGAGGCCGAGCGCATCAACCAGGAACTGGTTGAGGCTGGCACGTTCGTCAAGCTCGACAAGCGGCCGAACTCCTACTGGGCCGCTTCCGACCCGAGCGATGTCGCGCGGGTCGAGGAGCGCACCTTCATCTGCTCCGAGCGCGAAGAGGACGCCGGGCCCACCAACAACTGGATGAACCCGGACGAGATGAAGGCCACCATGACCGAGCTCTACCGGGGCTCCATGCGTGGTCGGACGATGTACGTCATCCCGTTCTGCATGGGCCCGCTCGGCGACGACGACCCGAAGCTCGGCATCGAGGTCACCGACTTCGCCTACGTGGTGGCCTCCATGGGCGTCATGACCCGCATGGGCAAGAAGGCGCTCGACAAGTTCGTGAAGGAGGACGGCACCGAGCGCGAGTTCGTGCCTGCGCTGCACTCGGTCGGCAAGCCGCTCGAGCCCGGCGAGCAGGACGTCGCGTGGCCGTGTAACGACACGAAGTACATCACGCACTTCCCGGAGTCGCGCACGATCTGGAGCTACGGCTCGGGCTACGGCGGCAACTCGCTGCTCGGCAAGAAGTGCTACTCGCTGCGCATCGCCTCGGCGATGGCGCGCGACGAGGGCTGGCTCGCCGAGCACATGCTGATCCTCAAGCTGATCTCGCCGGAGAACAAGGCCTACTACGTGGCGGCCGCGTTCCCGAGCGCCTGCGGCAAGACCAACCTCGCGATGCTGCAGCCGACCCTGCCGGGCTGGCGCGCCGAGACCATCGGTGACGACATCGCGTGGATGCGGTTCGGCGAGGACGGCCGGCTGTACGCGATCAACCCCGAGTTCGGCCTCTTCGGTGTCGCGCCCGGCACCGGCGAGAAGACGAACCCGGTGGCCGTGAAGACCATCGAGAAGGGCAACACGGTCTACACCAACGTCGCCCTGACCGACGACGGCGACGTCTGGTGGGAGGGCCTGACCAAGGAGGCGCCCGCCCACCTGACCGACTGGAAGGGCCGCGACTGGACGCCGGACTCGGACGAGCCCGCCGCGCACCCGAACTCGCGGTTCTGCGCTCCGATCTCGCAGATCCCGACGCTGGCGCCGGAGTGGGACGACCCGAAGGGCGTGCCGATCTCGGCGATCCTGTTCGGTGGCCGCCGGAAGACGACGGTGCCGCTGGTCAACGAGTCCCGCGACTGGCAGCAGGGCGTGTTCATGGGCGCCACCATGTCGTCGGAGAAGACCGCGGCCGCCGCGGGCAAGGTCGGCGAGGTGCGCCGCGACCCGATGGCGATGCTGCCGTTCCTCGGGTACCACGCCGCTGACTACTTCCAGCACTGGCTGGACACCGGCAAGAACGCCGACCAGTCGAAGCTGCCGAAGATCTTCTATGTCAACTGGTTCCGCCGCGGCGACGACGGCCGGTTCCTGTGGCCGGGCTTCGGCGAGAACACGCGCGTTCTCAAGTGGATCGTCGAGCGCCTCGAAGGCAAGGCGAACGCCCAGGAGACGCCGGTGGGTCTCGTGCCGACCGCCGAGGACATCGAGACCTCCGGCCTGTCGGAGCCGATCGAGGACATCCAGGCGTCGCTGGACGTGAACGTCGAGGAGTGGAAGCAGGAGATCCCGCTCATCGAGGAGTGGTTCGCCTCGATCGGTGAGGACAAGATCCCGTCCGCGCTGAAGGACGAGCTCGCCGCGCTCAAGCAGCGCCTCGGCTGACGCACCTGTCGTGACGACGGCTCCCCGTGGGACTTCCGCGGGGAGCCGTCGTCATGTCCGGGCTGCGGTGTCCACGGTGGCTGCGGCGTCCGCGCGGGCAACGAAGACGTACTCCATGCCGGGGCGATCGGGTGCGTCACGGACGTCGGTGACGTCGAACCCCGCGGAGTGCAGGTTCGCGGCGATCCCGTCGGGGTCGCGGAACCGCAGGGTCGAGTCCGAGGCCAGTGTGGACCCGTCCGGGAATCGATACGTGTGCCGGAACGACACGAGCGGCAGGTCGACGTCGGTGAGGGTGAGCTGTCCGGTCACGGTGCCGATCCCCGGCACGTCGCGGGTCACCGCCGGGGCCTGAGCCCACCGCTGCCACGCGCGTGCGTCCGGGCGCCGTGTCTCGAACACGAGGTGACCGCCCGGACGCAGCGCCGCGTGGATGGCGCTGAGTGTGGCCTGCCAGTCGTCGTCGGTGAGGAACACCTGCGCGACGTTGCCCGTCATCACGGCCAGGTCGGCGCGAAAGCAGGGCAGCTGCGAGGCCGCGGCAGCGGCATCTCCGCCGAGCCACGTGACGTCGGTGCTCTTGCCGCGCGCGATGTTCAGGGACGCCTCCGCCGGGTCGACGCCGACGACGTCCCGGCCCCGCTCGGCCAGCGCCACCGCGAGCTCGCCCGTCCCACAGCCGACGTCGAGCACCTGCACAGCTCCGGTCTCGTCGGCGATGTCCAGATACAGCGGCAGGTCGTCACGCTCGCCCTCGAACGTGTCGTAGAGGAGCGCGAGGCGTGGGTCTTCGAAGATCGCGTCCGGCATCCGCAGAGGGTACGAGCGCGCGGACGCGACCGGCGAACGGATTTCGCTCGTTGCGGAACCGGCGCTCGGACGGCCTGCCCGGCGCCCGATTTCGGTACCGTGCCGCCATGGAGTTCCGATTCGGTGTCAACATGCTCGCCTCGGACGAGCGGACGCGGTGGCTCGACAAGTGCCGCAAGGCCGAGGACCTCGGCTTCGACGTCGTCGCCACGCCCGACCACCTGGGGATGCCCGCACCGTTTCCGTCGCTGGTCGCGGCGGCCGGGGCGACGGAGCGGGTGCGGCTCACGACGTTCGTCGTCAACACCGCGTTCTACAACCCCACTCTGCTCGCGCGTGAGGTCGACACGACCGATCTGCTCCTCGACGGCAGGCTCGAATTGGGTCTCGGCACCGGTTACGCCAGGACCGAGTTCGACGAGGCGGGTCTGCCGTTCCCGGGCCCCGGCGCACGTCTGGACCACCTCGAACGATGCCTGGCCGTGCTGCGGGAGCACTACGGCGAGCGCAAGCTGCCGCCGATCGTCCTCGGTGGACAGCGCGACCGGATGCTGCGCATCGCCGCGCGCGAGGCCGACGTCGTCGGGTTCACGGGTGCGCACTTCAACCGCGACGGCGACAAGGCGAGCCTCGCCGGGTTGTCCGAACTGGACGAACGGGTTGCATTCGTGCGCACCGCGGCGGGTGACCGCGACCCGGAGCTGAACATGCTCGTGCAGCACGTCGACATCACCGACGACCGCGCGGCCGGACTCGAACGCATCCGGCCGTACGACGAGACGAAATCGGCCGAGGAGCTGGGTGAGCTGCCGATGCTGCTCGTCGGAACCGCCGGAGAGATCGCCGACCGGCTGCGCGCCCACCGGGAACGGTTCGGCTTCAGCTACATCACGGTCATGGAGAAGGACATGGACACCTTCGCGAGCGTCATCGAGCAGCTGCGCTGATGGAGCTCATCGCGGTGGTGCCGATGCCCGCGGCGCTGATCGTGCCCGCCGCGGGCATCGGCTGGGCGTTGCTTCGCTGACTCAACTCAGGAAAGGTCAACTCAGGAAAGGTCCATTCAGAACAGGTCCACTCGGAGCCGGTCCACTCAGAACAGGCCGATGAGCTCGTCCACCGCCAGGTAGCCGAACAATCCCAGACACACGGTCAACAGCGTGTTCGACACCCAGCCGGAGCGGCCGACGCGCTCGACCCGGTTCGAGTTGAGCAGGAACAGCAGTGTGCCCGCGAGGAACGGCATGAACAGCGCGCCGAGCGCACCGTAGGCGACGGTCAGCTGGAACGGCTGGTCGAGGAACAGCAGCGCCATCGGCGGGAACGTCAGCCAGGCGACGTACCCGCGGAACACCGGGCTGCCGATGCCCGCACGGTGGTCGTAGTCGGAGAGTCCCTCGGCTTCGCCCACCTGATACCGCGGCAGGCGCCAGGTGCGCCACCAGTCGGCGAACAGCAGGCTGACACCGTTCCACACACCCACGAGCGAGCTGAACGACACGGCCCAGAACCCGACGAGGAACGGGATACGCGCCCACTGGCCGTAGTCGGCGGCGAGTGTGTTGCCGAGCATGAGCAGGCCCTCGTCGCCGTCGACGACGTTCTGCCCCGCGAGCAGTTCGGCACCGACGACGAGCATCGCGATGACGAAGATCGCCGTGGTGATGTAGCCGGTCGTGTTGTCGAGCCGCATCATCGACAACCACCGCGACGACCGCCAGCCCTTGGCGAGCGTCCAGTAGCCGTAGGCGGCCATCGTGATGGTGCCGCCGACACCGCCGACCAGGCCCAGGACGTAGACGAACGAGCCGTCGGGCAGCCGCGGCACGAAACCTTGGAACGTCTCGACCAGGTTCGGCGTCACGAGGATCGCGGTGCCGACGACGGCGACGAACATGACGCCGACGAGCGCGGTCATCACCTTCTCGATCACGGCGTACCGGCTGAACCACACGAGCGCGAACCCGACGAGGCCGCTGATGATCGCCCAGTAGCGCACGTCGAGTGCGGGGAAGAGCGCGTTCAGCGGCAGGCCGCTCGCCGACATGGCCGTGGCGCCGTAGACGAAGCCCCACACCACGGCGTACGCACCGAAATAGACGAGAACCCAGCGGCCGAGTGTGCGCCAGCCCGACAGCATCGTGCGGCCGGACGTCAGATGCCAGCGGCCGACGGCTTCGGCGAGCGCGATCTTGAAGATCGTTCCGACGATCACCGCCCACAGCAGCGTGTAGCCGTAGCGCGAGCCCGCGACCATCGTGGCCACGAGATCGCCCGCACCGACGCCGGTCGCTGCGGCCATGATGCCGGGGCCGATCTGACGTACTTTCGCCTTCAGACCGACGGGGACTTCGGGTTCTGCCACCTCGCCGTGGCGGGGATCGGAGGACATGCGCAGCAATCTAACCGGCGTCGGCGCGCGGGGACAGAGCGGTGTCCGCTGCTTCTCCTGTGGGGTCGGCCAGCGTCGTGCGCAGGTCGTCGAGGGGCAGGCCGACGGCGTCGGCGATCGCCATCACGGTGAAGAACGCGGGCGTCGGGATGCGGCCGGTCTCGATCTTGCGCAGGGTTTCCACGGAGATGCCCGCGTCGGCGGCGACCGCGACCATGCTGCGTGCGCCGCGTGCGCCGCGCAGGGCGACGCCGAGTCGTTCGCCACGGAGGCGTTCGGCTTCGCTCAACGGCACTCGCACCACGGCGCCGATAGTAATACCGATCGGTGGTGACCAGGGACCGGCGACCGGCGGCGGCCGCATGGAGCGGAGCCGTGCACACAGCGGGCACGCACCTGTGCACACAGCTTGTGGATAACTCTGTGGAAAACATGGGGAGGCTGTGCACAAGGCTGTGAACGCGTCGGTGACCGACCGTCGTGACCGTGGCAGACCTCCCGTGGGACGTACACGACGAGGCCCGCCTCCCCTGCCGTGAGACGGGGAAGACGGGCCTCGTGCGCTGCGGAGATCCGCCGGCCGTTACCGGGTCGGTCGGTGGTCCGCCGGTGTCACGCCGTTCGGTGCGGTCCCGGTCGGCGAGATGTGCGCCGGCGGACGGCGGTCATGATCCGTTCGCGCCGTTCGGCGTGGGCATCGGTGCGCCGGGGATGCTCTGGTCCTCCGGCACGATGCCATCGACCAGGTAGTCCTCCACCACCTTGTCCACGGCCGGGTTGTCGCCCGCGTAGATGCCGTGGTCGCCCTCGTCGGTCACGGTGATCATCCGCGAACCCTCGAACTTCTCGTGAGCGCGGCGGGCGCCCTCGATCGGTGTCGCCGGGTCGCGCTCCGACTGGACGATCAGTGTCGGCGGCACGCCCTCGCCGTCCATCTTCGGCAGGTCGATCGGGTTGCCCTTCCAGAAGATGCACGGCTGGATCAGCCAGCCCCAACCCAGCAGGGGCCATTGCCGGCCCATCAGTTCGGACTGCCACCTGGCGGTCATCCGGTTGCCGTACCACGGACCCTCGTTGCAGGGGATGGTCCAGAAGCTGGCGTCATAGGCGTCGTCGTACTGCTGCGCGCCGTGGCCGTTGTCCACGACGAGCGGCTGCGGTCCGCGCGACTTCGTGTTGGCGAGCAGCTCGCGCACGTTGTCCAGCGCCGTTGCGGACCCGGTGCGCATCTTCTCGCTGGTCAGCTCGCGCAACGACACGAGATACTCGGCCAGCGACGGGAACGCCGCCTTGCTGTAGAGCATGCCCGCGATCGCCGAGTCGAGCTCGTTCGGGCCGACCTTCTCCCCGTCCAGCTCCACGGGCTTCTCGGCCAGCGCCGCGCGCACCTGCTCGTAGGTCTGCCGGGCACGCTCGCCGGAGTCGCCGAAGCCGTACTGCTCGTCGTGCTGGGCCATCCACGGCAGGAAGTCGTCCCGCCAGCGGCGTTCGAAGCCGAGCGGCTGCCAGTCGAACGAGCGCTGCCACGTCGTGGTGAACTCGGTCGCCGAGTCCAGCACGAACCGGCCGGTGTGCTCGGGGAACCGCTGCGCGTAGTGCGCGCCGAGCCACGTACCCGCCGAGTAGCCGACCCAGTTGATCTTCTCACGTCCGAGCAGGGTGCGGAGCAGATCCATGTCGTGGGTGGTCTGGAAGGTGTTGATCAGCGGGCCCAGCTCACCGGACTTGATCTGGCAGGAGTCGGCCGCGTACTTCGTGGCGTCGAGGATCAGGTTGAGGTTCTCGCGGCTGCGGTCGCGAGGATCGAGCGAGTCGCCGGTACCGATGGCGCCGCCGCACGTGATGTTCGTGCTGTGGCCCGTGCCGCGCGGGTCGAAGCCGATGACGTCCTGGTGCTGGCGCAGGCGGTCCTGATCGGCGAGGCGCAACGGGAAGTCACGGCCGGGAGCGCCGGGGCCACCCGGGTTCGTCAGCACGCTCGCGGTCGAATCGCCCTCGGCCTTCAGCCTGCTCACGGCGATCGTGATGTCCTCGCCCGCATCGGCGTTGTTCCAGTCCTGGGGCGTCCGGTAGGTGGCGCACTCCAGGTCGTACTCCTTCGGCGGCTTGGCGCCGAGTTCGTCCTTGGAACACGCGTGCCAGTTCAGCTGTTGCTCGGCGTAGCGCTCCGGGACCTCGTGGGCGATCTCGGGCTGCGCGGTCGTCGCCTGTTGCGTCGTCCGCTGCCGCGGCGGCTCCTCTGCCGGGGTGCCGGTGGCCGCGGCGGCGGGAGTGATGCTGGCGACGAGAGCGGTCGCCAGCGATCCCGCGACCACGGTCCGCCGCAATGTCGTCATGGTCATGGAGTCCCTCAATCTCGAAATGATCGAGGACATTCAAGCGGGCCGAATCGGTGGTATCAACCTGCCGATCGTCTGGAAAATCGGGACTTGACAGCGACGACGAACGTCCTAATTGGGCATCTGCGACGAGCCGATATCGCGCACGGAACCCGTGGTGGCCTGGTTCAACTCGGCGTAGCACGTGATGTTGGTGAATCCGATGCGCCAGTTCGTGCTGTCGGGCCAGCGCCACGAAGGTGCCACATCGCGACGGTCCGCGCCGACGAACTCGTGCACTTTCGTGCCACATGCGCTGCGTGCTTTGTCGTTGAATTCCCGTTCGGTCGGCACGGCCTTGCCCGTGTCGACGACGCCGACGGCCTCGGCCAGGTGCGGCTCACTGCAAGGAACGGTCTCGGGAAGCTCGGCCGAAGGCCGGGTGGTGGAGCAGACCCGGTAGCCGTCGAAGTTCTCGGCCAGCGCGTTGCGGATCGATCCGGTGCGCTCGACGGGCTTGCCCGCGCCGTCGAGCTGCGCGACACCGCAGCGGTACCAGCGGTGGCCGGCGTTCCAGTCCTCGGCGTCGGCCCACACCAGCCATGCCCCGAGCGTGGAGGCGTCGTAGGAGGAGCTGCCGAGGTATTCGGCGGCAGCGGCGCGGCACTGCGGGAAGACGGTGCGGAAGACGGTCGAGGCGTCGGGTGGGGTGCCTTCCAGTGTGGAGCCCAGGTCGCCGCCGAAGGTGCCCTGCTTGGTGACCTCCACGGTGTGCTCGTCGGAGCATTCGACGGGACCCGGGTTGTCACCGTCGAGGCATTCGCCGACCTCCGCGACGATCGTGCGCTGGGCGTTGTCGCTGCCCCCGCCGGCGTCGCCGTCGGTAGCGGGAACGTCGCCGGGCGTGCCTGCCGATGTCTCGACGGTGCGCATGCGATCGGGTTCGGCCAGTCCGATCGTCGCGTCGGCGCATCCGGCCAGCACGAGGGCGGCGGCCACCGCCGACGTGGCCAGCGCGATTCGCCCAGATCTCGACATCGCGCTCACTCTATCGAGTGAGGTCAGGCGGTCGGTAGGCGTGGGTGTGACGGCTTGTCAGCGTCGTCGCGGGCGTGATCGTCGACGGGCTGACGAATCGTCCATCGTGGACGGCGAAGATCGAGGTCTGATCGTCGTCGCGCTGCCCGATTCGTCCACTTGGGACGTCTTTCGGGTCGAGTTTCGGCGCGGTGACAGGTAGAACCGCAGGTCGCAGGCGGTGCGACGGCGGGTCTGGACATATGGAAACCCCGCGGTGCTGCCAGGTCGGGGGTCCGCCAGCACCGCGGGGTCATGGGGCATATCGCCACCGATACCGGCGGCGTTACACCTGAAACCTATTGTAATTCAGGTCACACTCGCGGCTTGGGTTTTTGGTAACCGTGTGTCTGAGCGAGGGTGATGAGCTCGTCGCGCATCGTCGTCGTGGTGGCGGTGTCGATCGCCTTGCTGACGGCGCGGCGGGTGCGGGTGTGGGCTCGACGGGCGCGGAGGCGTGCGGCGAGGTTCGACATCTGCGGTGTGGCATCTCCTTCGAGAGCTACTCGGTTGTGGTGCCGGTCGTGTTGGGCCGGCCGTACGTCGGGATCGGATGTGGGCCGCTCGGTGCCGGCTGCCCGCTCGCGTCCTGTCGGCCGCGAGCCCCCATGGCGACTGCCGGCGCTGGCTGATCGGTGGGTCGTCGACACCGGTGTGCCGGCGGAGCGTGAACGGATTGACCGATCACCCCTCGACTTCGATCCCTACATGTCTTATTATCCGCAACCTTCGCCGGCTTCGCCAGTGATCATCCGGTGAGCTGGCTTACTTCCCGAATGATCGTCGGCAGCGTTACGTATTCCGCGTGGTCCATCCGGGTGACATCGAAAGCTAGGTTCGTCTTCGGATATCTAGCGTAATCGCTATATAAACCTAGAAACAGGTATCGACGCCTATGGATCGGCTCGAGGTGGGGCTGCCACACCGGTTCCCGGTGGAGAACGCCGAGGGAAGGGCGTGACGGTCAGTCGGCGCGCGTGAGGAGGTAGTTGCCGAAATGCGGCACGGTGAACGCGATGTGGCCGCGTTCGGCCGAGTAGACCAGGCCCTTCTTCATCAGACTGTCGCGTGCCGGTGACAACGACGAGGGCTTGCGGCCAAGGTAGACGGCGATGTCGGAGGTGACGGCGCTTTCGTCCTTGCCCTGCGTGAGCTCGGCCATCGCCCGTAGGTACTCGCGTTCGGCGGGAGTGGCTCGTTCGTAGCGGGAGCCGAAGAAACCGACGGCGAGCTCGGCCTCGGCCTCGGGAGCGGCGACGCGCACGTCCTCCTCGGTGATCGGATTCGTCGGCGCGGCGTCCCACGCGGCCTTGCCGTAGGCCTGGATGAAGTACGGATAGCCACCGGATGCCGTGTGCAGCGCGTCCAGCGCGTGCGGTGCGATCTCGGCGTCCTCGCGTTCGATCGGTGCGAGGACGGCGCGGTCGGCGTCCTCCCTGCTCAGGCGATCGATCCGGGTGTAGCGGAAGAGGCGTTCGGAGTACGACTTCGACGCGGACAACACCGCGGGCACGTGCGGCAGTCCCGCACCCACCACGACGAGCGGTGCCCCGGACTGCGAGAGCTCGTGGCACGCCGCGCACAGGGCGGAGACGTCCTCGGGACCCAGGTCCTGGATCTCGTCGATCAGCAGGGCGACCCCGGAGCCGACGTCGGTGGCCAGCTCGGCGACCTCGGTGAACAGCTCGACGAGGTCGATCTCGATGTCCCCGGAGTCGGCCCTGCCCTGCGCCGGTGGCACGTCGATGCCCGGCTGCCAGCGATCGCGCATCTTCGCGTCCGGCTTGTTCGCCTTGAGTGCGAACGCCTTCAGGACGGCGAGTACCTCGTCGACGCGGTCGGGGGCGCGGTGACGGACGGCCAGATCGCGGACCGCGCGGTGCAGCGCGGCAGACAGGGGCCTGCGGAGTTCGGCGTCGGGACGCGCTTCGACCTTGCCCGCACCCCAGCGGCGGCGGATCGCCATGGACCGCAGCTCGCCGAGCAGCACGGTCTTGCCGACACCGCGCAGTCCGGTGAGCATCAGGCTGCGCTCGGGCCTCCCGCGTGCCACGCGCTCCAGTACCACGTCGAACGCGTCCAGCTCGCGTTCACGCCCGGCCAGTTCGGGTGGGCGTTGACCTGCTCCGGGGGCGAACGGGTTCCGCACGGGGTCCATCGCTACGACACTATTGGGTTGTCTAGCTCCAGTCCGATATTCCGCGAGAAATCCCTACCCGCGTGTTGCGGACGTGCCGGTGGGTGACGGGGGCCCTGGCCTCCGGCACGGCCCGATCACGCGGGTGAAGGTCACCAGCCGAACGCGACCGACAGACAGATCAGCGCGAAGGACGCCAGGAACGCCCACGAGCGGAATCCCTGGAAGAACTCCCACCGCCGGCGCATGTCTCGCCAGCGCTGCTGTTCCACGGTGCCGGCGTCGGTCCGCGCGGTACGGACGTTGATGCCGACATTGACGATCACCGTGGTGACGAGCCCGAGTCCCCAGGCGCCCACCGCGAGCCATGGGACGAGTCTTGCCTCGCTGCTCGCCCACGCGATGACGGCGACCAGCGACACCGGCATGGCCACCGGCATGAACCGGCCGAACGTGCGCACGAGGCCCTGCTCGACGGCGACGTGGTGTTCGAGCGGCAGCCGTCGGATCACCGGGTGGACGAACGCATAGGAGCCGAACTCGGCGCACGCCGTGAACCCGGGCACAAGCAGGGCGAGAAAGGTCAGTACGCCGGGGAGGTCCATGAACGGCTCCGTACGTCGTGAGCACTGCGAATCCGGTGTCCCTGGCGCGAATCGCGGCCGCGCCCGTCGTCTCCCGGCCGTCGTCACGGGGTTGTCCTCACGGGGCGCGGGGAACCGGACGGCCGGATATCGGTGCTGACGCTACCCGCGAGGCCGTTTCGGGGCGCGTCGCTGCGGCCACGGCACGAGGTCCGACGGGTACGGCGAACGAGGCACACATGTTCAGCGCACCCGCCATGCTCAGGACACCCTCCCTTCACTCTGTCGTGTCACCGTCGGAGCCCGTGACCACGACAGTGAAAACAGCCCTCGCGCTGGGCGCGGCGGCACTCATGGCGGCATTCGGTGCGGCTCCCGCCTCGGCGCAATCGCACGACACGGCATCGGCCGGCACGGCGCCGACCGGCAACGCCCACGGAACCGCGCCCCCGAAAGCTGTGCTCCCGGAAACTGCGCCCCACGGCAATCCCCACTT
Organism: Prauserella sediminis; assembly: GCF_014195435.1. Taxonomy (NCBI): domain Bacteria; kingdom Bacillati; phylum Actinomycetota; class Actinomycetes; order Pseudonocardiales; family Pseudonocardiaceae; genus Prauserella; species Prauserella sediminis. The sequence continues at coordinate 1,923,181 of NZ_JACIBS010000001.1, forward strand.
CGACATCCAGGCCCACCGCGGCGGTATCGGCATGACCGTCGAGGGCACGCTCAAGGCGTTCGACCGCGCACTCGAACTCGGCGTCACGACGCTCGAACTCGACGTCCAGATCACGCGCGACGGCCGCGAGGTGATCACCCACGACCGGCAGATCAACCCGGACAAGTGCCTCGACACCGCGCCGGTCACGCCGGGAGATCCGCAGTTCCCCTACGCGGGCAAGTACGTCAAGGACCTGACCTTCGAGCAGGTGCGCACGCTCGACTGCGGATCGCAGCAGGACCCGAGCCACCCCGACCAGGAGCTCTCCCCCGGCGAACCGATGCCCACGCTCGCCGAGCTGTTCGCGCTGGTCCGCGAGCATCGGGCGTTCGGGGTGAAGTTCAACATCGAGACGAAGGTCGAGGCCGCAGCGCCGCACGAAACGGCGCCACGGCAGCAGTTCGTCGAACGCGTGGCCTCGGAGGTCGAGCGCAGCGGTCTCGCGCGGAACGTCAGCATCCAGAGCTTCGACTGGGGCGCGTTGATGGCCATGAAGGAGCGGATGCCGAGGCTGCCGCTCGTCGCACTGACCGAACCGGGCTTCCTCGAGGTCGGTGAGCCGGGCGCGTCGCCGTGGCTCGGTGGCCTGGACATCGACGACTTCGAGGGCAGCCCGGTGCGCGCGGCGGAGTCGTTCGGGGCGAGTGCGCTGTCGCCGGTCCACGGCAACCCGCAGGACGGTGCCGTCGGCGACCCGGACTACGTTCCGTTCACGACGGCCGAGCTGGTCGACGAGGCACACGCCGCGGGGCTCGACGTGATCCCGTGGACGATCAACGACAAGCCGACCATGCGCAAGCTCATCGACGACGGCGTGGACGGCATCATCAGTGACTACCCGAACCGGCTGCGTGAGGTGGCCGAGGAGTACGGCTTCAAGCTCCCGAAGCGGTATCGCTGACGGGGTGATCGTCGGGCCGGCGGGTGGGAGCCTCAAACGTTCCCTCCGCTCCTTCGTAGCGCTCTCTACCACTTTCTAGCGATACAACTAGAAAGTGGTAGAGAGCGTGAGACGGCTATGGCTGGGTAGGTTTGAGGCGGAGATCTTCTGAAGATCCCTTGAGCAGAGATCCGTTTGGACAGCGGTTCGTTTGGGTGGAGAGATTCCCAGCCGACTCGCCGATACGAGATCTCGCCGACCACAACTCCCAGCTCGACCGGAGGAGCACCGATGATCCTGCGCCGCGTGGCCCGACCCCTGCTCGCCGCCGTCTTCATCACGGGTGGCCTGAACGCCATCCGCAACGCGGAGGGGCATGCCCAGGCGGCGGAGCCGTTCCTCAGCGAGAACGTCCTGCCGGCGGCCGAGGCCCTGCCTGTCGAAACGGACCCGGTGGCGGTCGTGAAGTTCGACGGCGCCGTGAAGGTCGCGGCGGGCTCGATGCTCGCGCTCGGCCGGTTCCGTCGCCTGTCGTCGCTGGCACTGCTGACCAGCATCACGGCGACGACCGTGGCGGGACACCCGTTCTGGGAGAAGCGCGACCAGGGTGAGCGCGCCCAGGAGCAGGTCCAGTTCCTGAAGAACGCGGGGCTTGCCGGTGGTCTGCTGCTGGCGATGGCCGACACCGAGGGCAAGCCGTCCGTCGGCTGGCGCGCCAAGCGCGCCGCTCGCAAGGCGCGCAAGCAGGTGGAGGACACGACCGCGAAGGCGACCGGCGCAGTCGAGTCCGTCCTGCCGAACTGACCCACTGGACTCGTTGAGCGCCCCCAAGGGCACCTCGGGGGCGCTCAACGAGTCAATTGTTCCCTTCGCCGTTCCCTTCGCGATCGACTTGCTCGCCGACGGCAGGCAGGCTCATCGACGAGACGAACGGGGTGCCCAACCCAGTCGCTCGCCGTTGTCCCGATGGGCGGATTCTGCGTGGCAGAGGTCGATCAGGGGAAGCTTCGAGGCGTCGAACTTCGAGGCATCGAACACGGCCACGCGTAAGCGTGCCCTTGAGGGGCGGTGGCTGGGCCGGCGGGCGGGAGCCCCGAAGGTGCCCTCGGGGCACACCACGCGGCGGTTACTTCTCGAGGATCGCCGTGATGCCCTGACCGCCGGCGGCGCAGATCGAGATCAGGCCGCGGCCCGAGCCCTTCTCCGCCAGCAGCTTGGCGAGGGTGCCGACGATGCGGCCGCCGGTTGCCGCGAACGGGTGGCCCGCGGCGAGCGACGACCCGTTGACGTTCAACTTCGCGCGGTCGATCGCGCCGACCGGCTCGTCGCGGCCGAGCTTCTCCTTGGCGAACGTCGGGTCCTCCCACGCCTTCAGCGTGGCCAGCACCTGTGACGCGAACGCCTCGTGGATCTCGTAGAAGTCGAAGTCGCCGAGCGTCAGGCCCGCGCGGTCGAGCATCCTCGGCACCGCGTAGGCCGGCGCCATGAGCAGGCCCTCGTCGCCGTGCACGTAGTCGACGGCCGCGGTCTGCGAGAACGTGAGGTACGCCAGTACCGGCAGCTTGTGCGCCTTGGCCCACTCCTCAGTGGCCAGCAGCACCGCCGAGGCGCCGTCGGACAGCGGCGTCGAGTTGCCCGCCGTCATCGTGCCCTCGGGGCCACCGAAAACGGGCTTGAGCTTGCCGAGCTTCTCGGCCGTCGAGTCGCCGCGCAGGTTCTGGTCGCGCGTCTGGCCGAGGAACGGCGTGAGCAGGTCGTCGAAGAAGCCCGCGTCGTAGGCGGCCGCGAGCCGCTGGTGACTGGTGGCGGCGAGTTCGTCCTGGTCGGCGCGCTGGATGTCCCACGAGTTCGCCGTCAGCGACGCGTGCTCGCCCATCGAGAGGCCGGTGCGCGGTTCGGCGTTCTGCGGGATCTCCGGGACGATGTGGCCGGGCCGCAGCTTGCCGAGCAGCTTGAGCCGCTGCGCCATCGTCTTGGCCGAGTTGAGCTTGACCAGCACGCGGCGCAGGTCGTCGTTGACGGCCAGCGGCGCGTCGCTCGTGGTGTCCACACCGCCCGCGATCGCCGAGTCGATCTGGCCGAGCGCGATCTTGTTGGCGGTGCCCACGATGGCCTGCAGGCCGGTGCCGCACGCCATCTGCACGTCGGCGGCGGGCGTGGTCGGTGCGAGCCTGCTGCCGAGCACGACCTCGCGGGCCAGGTTGAAGTCGCGCGAGTGCTTGAGCACCGCGCCCGCGGCGACCTCGCCCAGCTCTTCGTCCTGCAGCGCGTAGCGGCTCACCAGGCCGTCGACGGCGGCGGTGAGCATGTCCTGGTTGGAGGCGTTCGCGTACGGGCCGTTGGATCGTGCGAACGGAATGCGGTTCGCACCGACGATCGCGACCCTGCGCGCGGTCGGCGCCTTCGGCTTGCTCGACCGGGCCTTGCCGCCGCTCGGCTTCTCCGCTGAGGTCATGACTTCCTCCTGCTGGCTGGTACTCGGGCTTCCCCGGTGCTGTGGGCGCTGGGCGGCCTGCGCACTGGTTCAGTGTCGGATTGCGCTCGCGGCCCTGCGACTCCGAGTGTAACTTACTGGCGAGTAGGTTAGGGTGTGAGGCAACAGGCACCTCAGACGAAGGCGGTGACGCAGCGATGGCGGACAAGTACCAAGAGTTCACCACGAGCGCGGTGGGCAAGTTCCTGGTTCCGAAGCTCGGCCTGCCCAACCCGCCGAAGCTGCGGCGCTACCGCCCCGGTGAGCCGCCGCTGGCGGGCCCGGCGCTGATCGGCGCCGCTGCGGGCGGACGGCTCGAGAAGACGCTCACCAAGCAGATCGGCGCCGCTGGCATCGACGTGCTCACCGAGCAGGCGGGCGACGACACCCGGTACGGCGCGCTCGTCTTCGACGCCACCGGCATCAAGGACCCCGAGCAGCTGCGTGAGCTGTACGCCTTCTACCAGCCGGTGATCCGCAAGGTCGCCCCGTCGGCACGTGTCGTCGTGCTCGGCACGCCGCCGGAGTCGACCGGCGGTGGCGAACGCATCGCCCAGCGCGCGCTCGAAGGCTTCACCCGTTCGGTCGGCAAGGAACTCAAGCGCGGTGCGACCGCCCAGCTCGTCTACGTGGCCGAGGGCGCGGAGGAGGCCACCGAGTCGACGATCCGATTCCTGCTGTCGGCCAAGTCGGCGTTCGTCGCGGGACAGGTCATCCGCGTCGGCACCGGCGGCGTGACGACCGCGGCCGCCCCGGAGAACTGGGACACTCCCCTCGCGGGCAAGACCGCCCTGGTCACGGGCGCATCCCGCGGTATCGGCGCGGCGATCGCCGAGACGCTCGCCCGCGACGGCGCCCACGTCGTGGTGCTCGACATCCCGGCGCAGGGCGCCGACCTCTCGCAGGTCGCCAACAAGATCGGCGGCTCCGCGCTGCAGCTCGACATCACCTCCGCCGAGGCGCCGGCCAAGCTCGCGGCGCACCTCACCGAGCGCCACGGCGGCGTCGACATCGTCGTCCACAACGCGGGCATCACGCGCGACAAGACCCTCGGCAACCTCACCGACAAGGCGTGGGACTCGGTGCTGAGCGTCAACCTCGTCTCGCAGCTCGCCGTCAACGACAAGCTCATCGCCGACAAGGTGCTGAACACCGGCGGCCGCATCATCGGCGTCTCCTCGATGGCCGGCATCGCTGGCAACGTCGGCCAGACCAACTACGCCGCCAGCAAGGCCGGCGTCATCGGCATGGTCGACGACACCGCGCCGCGGCTGGCCGACTACGGCGCCACGATCAACGCCGTCGCGCCCGGCTTCATCGAGACGCAGATGACGGCCGCAGTACCGATCATGATCCGCGAGTTCGGCCGCAGGCTGTCGGCGCTGTCGCAGGGCGGGCTGCCGGTCGACGTCGCCGAGACCATCGCCTGGTACGCGAACCCGGCGTCGGCCGCGGTCAACGGCAACGTCGTGCGCGTGTGCGGCCAGGCGTTCCTGGGGGCGTGACATGACGGTCAAGGAGCTCGACAGCGCCCCGAACGTGGCGGCGCTGTACCCGAAGGTCGTGCTCGGCGGGCTGCGCAAGAACGGCGGTGACACGCTGCCGGACCTGGAGTTCGTGCGCACCGGCGTGGTCGCCGATCCCGACGAGCTCGCCGCCTACAACCAGGTGTGCGGATTCCGGCTCGCCGACGAGCTGCCGATCACCTACCCGCACATCCAGGCGTTCGGCATGCAGATGGCGCTCATGGCCGAGCCGTCGTTCCCGTTCCCCCTGCTGGGGATGGTGCACGTCGCCAACCGCATCACCCAGTACCGGCCGGTCCGGCTCGACGAGGCGGTGACGCTGCGCGTGCGCGTGGCCGACCTGCGCCCGCACGAGAAGGGCAAACAGTTCGACGTCATCAGCGAGGCGCTGGCCGGCGACGAACTCGTGTGGTCGGACGTGAGCACGTACCTGCGGCGAGGTGGCGGTTCCGGCTCGAGCGGAGGTGGCCAGCAGCTCGCGGCCCCGACGCCGGGCGCGATCTGGCGCGTGCCCGGCGACATCGGACGCCGCTACGCCGAGGTGTCCGGCGACCGCAACCCCATCCACCTGCACCCGCTGACGGCGAAGGCGTTCGGCTTCCCCTCGGCGATCGCCCACGGTATGTGGACGAAGGCGCGCGCGCTCGCCGCGTTCGAGGGCAGGCTGCCGGACGCCTACTCGGTCGACGTCAGGTTCAAGCTGCCGGTGCTGCTGCCCGCGAAGGTGGCGTTCACGGCGTGGCGGACCGACGACGGGCACGCCTTCGAGGCGTGGAACGCGCGCAAGCCGAAGCCGCACCTGTCGGGCACGATCACGCACCTGTAGTTCCGTAGGCGCGAGTTCCGTAGCACCTAGTTCCGTAGCACCGCAGTCCAGCGGTCGCGTAGTCCCACGGCCCCGCAGTCCTGTAGCACCGCGGGGCCGTGGTGCTGCGACGTCGGGACGGGCGCCCGTGGCGATCTCCCGGGATCGGTGCGGTTCACGACGAGCCGCACCGGTCGCGAGGTCGGCGTCGGATGCCGGTTCAGCCCGCAGCTGTTTCAATCCGTAGCTGTTTCAATCCGCGGCGGCGTGGAAACGGCGGCGGTACTGCGAGGGCGAGATCTTGAACCGGGCCGAGAAGTTCTGACGCATCGTCACAGCGCTGCCGAAGCCGCAGTCCACCGCGATCCGGTCGACCGGCAGGTCGCTCGTCTCCAGTAGCCGGCGGGCTTCGTCCAGTCGGCGTGCGCGAACCCAGGCGGCAGGGGTCGCACCCGTCGCCGAGCGGAACGCCCGCACGAACGTCCGCGTGCTCATGTGGGCGGTGGCGGCCAGCCGTTCGACCGGCAACGGTTCCGCCAGCCGCTGTTCGGCCCACTCCATCGCACGGGAGATCGCGTCGCCGGCCGACCGCGGAGGCATGGGGCGTTCGATGTACTGGGCCTGTCCGCCCTCCCGGTGCGGTGCGATGACCAGGCTGCGGGCGACCTTGTTGGCGGCGGTCGCGCCGAGACGTGACCGGACCAGGTGCAGGCACGCGTCCAGCCCGGACGCGGTGCCGGCCGACGTGAGGACGTCCCCGTGGTCGATGTACAGCACGGAGTCGTCGAGGTCGAGGCCGGGATGGCGCTGCGCCAGCAGATCGAAGCCCTGCCAGTGCGTGACGGCAGGACGTTCGCCGAGCAGGCCGGCGTCGACGACGGGGATCGCGCCGAGGCAGAGCCCGACGATCGTGGCGCCCGACTCGTGCGCGCTGGTCAGCGTCGCGCGTACGGCGGCCGTGGCGGGGCGGCCGTCCAGGAACCAGGACGGCATCACGACGACGTCGGCCTCCCGGGCGTCCGCGAGCCCGGCGACGTCTCCGATGCGGTAACCCTCGGCGGTGCGGATCGTGCCCGGCGTGTCGCCGAACAGGAACGTCTCCCAGTGCGCCAAGCCTTGCCGGGTCACCTCGTCGAAGACCATCTGCGGGACCGAGAGGTGGAACATCGTGACGCCGTCGAACGCGTGGATCCCGACTCGCATCCCAGCACCTCCGGTTGGCGTGAACTCATCGTATATCGGCGTTCACGCCACTCGCCGGTACGCAGGAACCTCGGCAGGATCGACTACGAAGCGTCACCAGTGGCGCGGCGACACCACTCCGAGACCCATGCCAGTCCAAGGAGGACTTCGTGACCACACCTCGACGCGCGCTCGTCGTCATCGACGTCCAGCAGGTCTATTTCGACGGCCCGTTGGAGATCCAGTACCCGCCGCACGCGGAGTCCCTGTCCCGCATCACCCGTGCGGTCGACGCCGCCAATGCCGGCGGGATCCCCGTCGTCGCGGTGCAGCACACCATGGGCGAGGACGCGCCCCTGTTCAACCCGACCCAGCCCGACTTCCAACTGCACCCGGAGGTCGCCGCTCGCCGAACCGACGACTGGAAGCAGTTCGTCAAGCAGAACAGTTCGATCTACGCAGGCACGGACCTCGGCGACTGGCTTCGTAGTCAGGGCGTCGACACGGTCACACTGGTCGGCTACATGACGAACAACTGTGTGCTGGCCTCCGCGGTCGAGGCCGAGTACCTGGGATTCGCCACCGAGGTGCTCTCGGACGCGACCGGTGCGGTCAACCTCGCCAACGACGCCGGTGCCGCGGATGCCAAGACGGTGCACACGACCCTGATGACGTTGCTCAACTCCAACTGGGCCGCGGTCGCTTCGACGGATGACTGGACCGGGGCCCTCGAGGCGCAGCAACCCCTGCCGAAGGGCGACATCGGCAGCTCGGCCGTCCAGGGCGCGATGCAGGCCACCACGGTCTGACCCGACACGCCTCCCGGCTCGGCCGTGGCGGTCGGCCTGGCCGCCACGCCTGCGACCCCGCAGTGCAGGTCCCCTTCGTCGGGTTCCGTGTCCGATGCGGCTGCCCGGCGAAGGGCGACGTACGTCAGGCCGCGATCCGGCCGGCGACCTGCTGGGCGGCACTGCGGGGCTCCCGGCCGAGGAGCTCGCCCAGTAGCGGGCCGGACTCCGCGTAGTAACCGTCGCGGGCGGCCTGGAACATGCTGAGCGTCATGTCGGCCACGAACTCCGGTGTGCCCTCTGCGATCCGGTCGGCGAGCCACTGCTGGTCGTCGACGACGATGCGTTCGATCGTGCGGCCGGTGGCCTCGGTCAGCGCCTTGGCGAAGTCGTCGAGGGTGACGGGCGGCGCGGCGAGTGTCACGGGGCCGTCGAACGGACGGTCCCCGGCGAGGATGACCGCTGCGGCCTCGGCGAGGTCTCGGCGATCGGTCCACGGGATGGGGCCGTCGGCCGGTTGCGCGATCACGCCGGTCTGCCGCCAGGGGCCCAGCAACTGGTCGAGGTCGCCGAAGAAGCCGTTGCGCAGCGCGGTCCACGCGACTCCGGAATTGGTGAGGGCGGCCTCGGCAAGGGCGGCCTCGGTGGCGGCGTGCACGGCCGCCGGGGTGTACGGACTTCCGACGGGGTTCTGCTGGCTCGTGTAGAGGATCCTCGTGGCGCCGGCCGCGACGGCGGCCTCGATCGCCGTGCGGTGCTGGCCGAGCACGTCGGCCGACATGTCGTTGGAGCTCACCAGCAGTACCTGCTCGGCGCCCTCGAACGAATCACGTAGCGCGACCGGATCGTCGTAGGAGCCCTGCCGCACACGTACGCCGCGTTCGGCGAGGTGCTGTGCCTTGCCGACGTCGCGGGCACTGACGCCGATGCGCTCGGCCGGTACGCGTTCGAGGAGGTGCTCGACGGTGGCTCCGTTCAGAGTGCCGGTGGCACCCGTGACAACGATCATTCTCGTGACCTTTCCCTGGAGTCATGCCGGGCTGAATCGGCACGCCCCGCGTAAGTTGACCTGGCTGGTTAGTTTGTGTTCGACATCGACGATAGATAAACTGACCTCATCGGTCAACTTGTGGTCCGGTGGTCGGAGGGGAAGGTGAGGCATGACCGACGAGCTCGCAGCACCGACGCCCGCGGAACGTGAGCCTGTGGAACCGGAGCTTGTGGAATCCGAGTCCGGCAGGTCGGAGTCCGGGAAACCGCAGTCCGGGAAGTCTCGGATGCGTGCCGATGCCAAGCGCAACACGGAGCAGATCCGCCGTGCCGCGATCGATGCGTTCCGCGGCCGGGGGCTCGCCGTGCCGTTGGAAGACGTGGCGAAGGCGGCGGGCGTGAGCAAGGCGACGGTCTTCAACAGGTTCGGCGGCCGGATCGGACTCATCGAGGCGGTGATCGAAGAGCTCGTCGCGGCCGAGCTGTACGCGATCGTCGACCACGCGCGCACCATCGCGAACGCGGGCGAGCGGGTCGCGTACTACCTCGCCGCGATCCGTGAGCTCCAGTACCGCCAGCCCGCCGTCAACGACGTACTGCTGCAAATGTATCCGGAGTCGCAGCAGCTCATGGCGATCTGCCACGTGGCGGGCGAGTTCAACGCGGAGCTCATCGCCGCGGGCCACGCCTCGGGCGAGCTCAGGGCGGAGTTCCGGACCGACGACCTGGAGGCGCTCGTCCACGACAGTGCGCTCGCGCTCAAGTACGGCACCCGGCCTCCCGTGGCCGACTACGACCGGCGCACCACGTTCCTGCTCGACGGAATCCGCCGGCCTCGCGAGTAGCCGCAGGCGGCGGTCAGCTGGGCCGCCACACCTGCCCTTCGACGAGGTCGTTGAAGCCCAGCCAGGTCAGGTTCATCAGCCACGACGCGAGCACCCCGGGTGACAGGTCCGGGTGGTCCAGCCACCAGTCCGCCAGCGCCTCGGCCGCGCCCACGAGCGCGGCCGCCATGCCCTCGCCGGAGAACTCCGCCTGCTCGCCGAGGCCCTTGCGGGAGCCCTCCGACACGACGAGCTTCGTCACCATCTCGATCGCGTGGGAGCGCAGCGCGGTGATCTCGGAGGCGAACTTCCCGCCCACGGCCAGTGCCTGCTGGTGCAGCACCGTCCACGACGCGCGGTGCTCGGCGACGAACCCGTAGAAGGCGCGCAGCCCGGTCCACAGCTGCATGTCGGCGGCGACGTCGGCGTCGATGCCCGTCTGCACGGCGTCGATGAGCCGGTTCGCCTCGCGGCGGATGCAGTGGAGGAACAGGTCCTCCTTCGAGCCGAGGTAGCTGTAGATCATCGGCTTCGACACGCCTGCGACCTCGGACACCTCGTCCATCGACGCCGGGTGGTACCCGTGGCGGGCGAACACCGTGACGGCGGCGTCGAGAATCTGCTTCTCGCGCACCGCCCTCGGCAGGCGTTTCGACTTCTCCGCCTGCTGCCCGCTCTCCGTCACGCGTCCTCCCAGCCGATGTGCCGTGTCGCCGGTGTCCCTGCGACATACCGCTGGATGACTTTACGCCGCTCCGGGTGGCCGCGTCCCGGCGATCTGCTCACGGCGGCGCTCGCGGGAGGCGCTTACTGCCCGTTCGCGCGGATCGTGCTTCGGGGTGGTGGCCGAGCTGCGGGATTCGCCACTCGTGGGTCCGCGGACCGTGTCGAACGGCACGTCCGGGGCTGTACCTCCACGCTCCTACGCTGCGCCGACGCGCTCGTGGGAGTGGCCAACGGAGGTCGTGTGATTTCGTGGGAACCGCTGACACGGTCCGAACGTCCCAGTACCGTCACCTAACGTACGTGTCTCGTGGCGACCTGATGACGAGGTGGGGGAAGTAGCTATGTCGCAGCCCGGTAACGGCGAGGGCAACACCGGCCCGGTGGGCACCGGGACCGGCAGCGATGGTGCGAACCTGTCGCCCCAGCAGCGTGAGGCGATGTACCAGGCCCAAGGTCAGGCCCAGTACGGAAACGCCCCGTTCGGCATGCCCATGGGGCAGCTTGTTGCCGAGGCACGCGCAGCGGGCATGAACGAGCAGCAGATCAAGGAGCTCTCCCAGAACGCGGAGGTGCTCGACGGTCTCAACGGCTCGGACGAGAACTACCAGGGCCGGCAGCATGCCGAGATCAAGGGCTTCGTGACCACCAACCTCGACCCCGCCCAGGTCAACCAGATGTCGGAGACGTTCAGCAAGATCAAGAGCGTGCTCGACCGGTTGTCGCAGCGGACGAACGAGAGCGTGGGCAAGGCGCGGCACGAGTGGGAAGGCGACGCTGCCGAGAACGCGTTCGGATACTTCAACCAGATGTCGACGTGGGCCGATTCGAACGCCACCAACGCGCAGCTGGCCTCGGAAGCGACCTACTCCCAGTCCAACGCGGCTGAGACGGCCAAGAACACGATGCCCGAGCCGGTTGAGACGAACGGGCTGATGAAGGACTTCGGCTCGGCCGTCAAGGACAACCCGATGGACCCGATCGGCGCGTTCAACAAGGCCATGGAGACGCGGGAGAAGTCCGACGCGGCCCACCAGCAGGCCGTGCAGGTCATGAACACCTACGACCAGAACCTCTACCAGGCAGCGTCGAAGCAGCCGGCGTTCTCCGAACCGCCGACGTTCTCGGCGGGTTCCGGTGACAAGGCAGGTTTGGGCCGCGGTGGCGACGTGGTCGACATTTCGGGTGGTGACACGACCAGCGCGTCCGGTTACAGCGGTGGGCCGACGGGTGGCGCACCGGTCACCGGTGGCGGCCCGACCGGTGGCGGCGGCAGCTACAACTCCCCCTCCGGCGGAAACCCCAACGTGGCCCCGACTCCGATCGCGGGCCGTGGCCCGTCGACCGGTGCGGGCCAGTTGCCGGGCACGGGCCCGCAGGGCAACAACCCGATGACGCCGCGAGTGCCGACGACAGGCGGCCCGGGCGCTCCCGGTATGGGTCCGGCGCCGGTCGGCCCGATGGGCGGTGGCCAGGCCGGTGGTTCGACGCCGTACAACAGCAAGCTCGGCGGCCGAGCCGCCTCGGCCGGGTTCGGCCCGACCGGTGGTGGCTCCGCGGCCGGAGCGGCCAAGGGTGCCGCGGGTGCCGCGGGCGCAGGCGGTGCTGCCGGTGCGGGAGCCGCTTCCGGTGCCGCGAAGGGCATGAGCGGCGGTGCCGGTGCCGCACCGGGCGCCGCTGCCGCCGCCGGCGGCTCGGGTGCCCGAGGCGGCGGCGGAATGATGGGCGGCGCCGGCGCCGGCAAGGGCCAGCAGGGCGGCGATGAAGAGGAACACCAGCGCCCCTCCTGGCTCGTCGAAGCCGACCCCGACAGCCTCTTCGGCACCGACGCCCGCACCGCCCCACCCGTCATCGGCGAATAGTCACTGCCCGCACACGCTTACGGATCGACGAGGGAATCGAGAAGATGCCTGAATTCGGTGACATCCCCGCCCCCACAGGCGGTAGCGCTATGCGCATCGGCGGCGCCGTCGGCGCCCTCGCCAAGCAAGTCGGCGACGCGAAGGCCCAATCCGGCGCACTGCTCGACTCGGCGAAGGGCGGCGGCTTCCGCGTGAGCGAGAATGCGGCCGAGCCCATCCGCGATGCGCTGAAGGAAGCGCAGCAGGATCTGGGGAATATCATGGCGGAAGCCAATAACCTTGCAGTCGCCCCGATGCTCGGAACTGGACCTTACGCACAGCAGGTTGCGCAGCATGTCCAACAAAGTGGAGACGGTCCACAGGGTGTTCTTCCTATGCTTCGCCAGCTGCAAAAGGTTATCGAGCAGTCGGAGGAAGCGTTGAAGGTCGCTATGGAAAACTACCGTGAGTCCGAGGAAGAGCAGCGGAGCACCTTTAAGCAGTAGGAGCGAGCACCAGTGCGTCTCACACGTTCGGCTATGTTGGCATTCGTTGCCGCCGCCGGCCTGACGGTTTCGGCCTGTTCGAATAGCGAAGGTGGTACACCGCAGTCGAGTGTGGACGGGTCGACGTCTGTGCCGGGTTCCTCTATAGTGGAGAGTTCCGAATCCGCTGATGCTGCTTCGGTGTCAGAATTGGACCCGTGTTCTGTTTTGGCCGTCGAGGAAATATCTGAGCATGCGAAGGTTCAGCAGCCTGAGCATACGACTGTAGGTGGCGCGCCGACCTGTACATGGCCTGCGCAAGCCCAAGACACCGCCGCGTTGGTGCCGACGCCGTCTGTCGCTATCCGGGATAAAGGCGGCGTGCAGGATATGAACGACATCGGTAGGGGCGTGCAGTTTACGACCGAGGATGGTCGCGACTACGCGCAGGCTGCGGGACATGGGAACTGCAATATTGCAATCGGTGTCACCGAAAAAACCCGCGTAGACATCATGGTTACCAGTGCCGAGACCACCGAAAAAGCCTGCGAGCTCGCGAACACATTGACGGAACTCGCGGAGCCCAGGGTTCCGCAAGGTTAGCCGGAGAACCCACGGCCCACTCGGCGGCTGCCCGCAGTGGCCCGGGTGTGGCTACGCGGCGTTGTCCGGGCGATAGCGCCTCGTCATCAGCTGCACGCTCCAGCCGAGGAGCGCCAGTACACCGACGCCGGCTGTCGTCAGCGCGATCCAGGGATCGGCGAACTGGGTCAGCACCGCCATCAACGATACGAAGACCATCGTGCCCGCGCCGAGGACGTAGCAGTCCGCCGTCATCATCCGCTGTGCCCTCGCGCTGCGTTCGGGCGTGGCGGACCACCACGCCTTGTGCGGCAGGTTCACCATCGGCGACGTGATCGCAACCCGACTGATCAAGCGGCTTGCGATCACGTCCACCAACACCGTGAGTCCGGCACCCACTGCCGCCATCACGGTGATGAACTCGCCCCTGCTTCCCCACCGGTCGGGACCACTCAGTCCGGAATGCAGGACCACACCATCGGCTGGGAGTACGAACCACAACACGACGAGCACCGCCGCGTACAGCAGCACGCTCGACCAGAACACACCTCGCACGGTGCCTATTGTCCCGGCGACGAGGTCACTCGTGGGCGGTTCGACTGCAGTTCGCCGGGCGCGACAAGTGCGACAGGTGTGTTTGCCGCCGTGTATACCCCTGAGTAACCTGACGCCGTGCCGACAGGAAGTGTGCTCGACGAGTTCGCGCGCAGCATCGACGTGGGAGTGCTGAGCACGGAGCAGTTCCTCCGCGTGCTCGAAACGCTCCACATGCTGGACGCGACCGGGTCCGGTATCGAGCTCAGCTCGCTGTCCACGGAGGTGCTCGCCGACGTCGTGGGCGCGGCCTCGAAGGAGCAGCTCCGCGGGCTGGCGCGGCATCCGCAGCTGCGCGCGTTGTTCCTCGAAGAAGTGTTCCGCCGCATGGCCGACCACTTCAACGCCGAACGCGCCGGAGACGCCGACATCGTCGTGACCTGGCGTTTCCCCAACGGCGACGACTACGACCGCTACCAGACGGTCATCGAGGACGGCCGCTGCGTGTCGACCGCCGACTGCGTACTCACGCCGGACACGACGATCACCGCGCCGTTCGAGGACTTCCTCCGCGTGGCCACCGGCAACGCGCGCCCGGCTTCGCAGTTCGTCAGGGGCAAACTCAGGGTCAAGGGCGACTACACGCCAGCCGTCCGCATGCTCAGCTTCTTCGACCTGCCCGGCGCGGACTGACGCCCCTCGGGCCGTCGGTCACTCGCTCGCGGCGCCGAATCCGACGACCTCACCATGCTCGCCGAACACGGCCGTCTCGTTGTAGGCGATCTCCCAGCGGTTGTCCTCCGGGTCGGCGAAGTAGGCCGACCTGCCGCCCCACGGGCGTTCCTGCGGCTCGGCCACGGCGCCCGCGCCCACCGCGAGGGCAGCCTCGTAGGCCGTGTCGACCTGCTCGGGGCTGTCGACGTTCACGGCGAGCGTGAACCCGCCGCCGTACATGCCGGCACCGGTCTCCGCCGAGAGCGCCGCCCGCGGATACAGCGCCAGCACCACGCCGCCTGCCAGGAAGCCGACCCAGTCGCCGTGGCTCGACGGAAGTTCCTCCCAGCCGAGCGCCTTGTAGAAGTCGCGCAGTTCCTCGACGTTGCTTACGGCCAACGTCACGACACTCATCCGCTGCGGCACGGTCCGCTCGGGTACTTCGGTCATGCCCGGGATTGTGCCTCGCCCCTCCCTGGCTGCTGCAGCGGCATACGGGCCTGCCCGGAGTGGGTGGTTTGTCGGGCGGACGCTTCACGCAGTGATCACGAGCAGGATCAAAACGGGCGTCGCGTACGTTGACCCGATATGGCCGTTCTGCTCTTGCTGTACGTGATCGCCGAGGTAGCCGCCGTGTGGACGGTGGCGTCGTTCATCGGCTTCCTCCCGACGATCGGACTGCTCATCGCGGGCGCGTTCGTCGGTTCGTGGCTCGCGCGCCGCGAAGGTGGCAAGGCGATGCGCGCCTTCAGCGCGACTGCCCGCTCCGGGAAGTCGCCGCACGAGGAGATCACCGACGGCATGCTCGTCGGCGTCGGCGGCATGCTGATTCTGCTGCCCGGGTTCGTCAGCGACGTCCTCGGACTGCTGTTCCTGATCCCGCCGACGCGGAAGGTCGTCCGCAGGTCTTGGCTGCGCCGCGCGCAGAAGCGGGCGCCCGCCGGTGGAGCCGCATACGGCGGCGGGCCGTTCGGCCCCGGCATGCGCAGCCAGGTGATCGTCGTCGACAGCGAGGTCGTGGCCGACGGCGAGGACACGGGCGACACGTCCCGCGAACGTGACCGCTCCGGCGACGACCGCGACGACGGCCCACCCCGCATCATCGAAGGCTGACCCCGGCCTGCGACGCGCGTGGTAGGCGACGCCGCAGGTCAGCGGGCGTCTTCACGTCAGGGAGTGCCCTCCCCGATCCGTAAAAACGGCCCACGGATGCGGTCGCGTCACCGCGTCGATGAGGACGGCGGCCGGCCCCGAAACCTGCGACACGGGGCGCGTGCAACACAGGACCCGCCGCGGCCTCCGGACCCGGCAACGAGGGAGCCGGAGGCCGCGAACGCAGAACACGCGGGTCTGAACGCAGAACACGCGGGTCTGAACGCAGGACACGCGGGTCTGAGTGCAGGACACGCGGGTCTGAGTGCAGGACACGCGGGTCAGCCGCGGGCGTGGGCGTCCAGGAAGTGGGCGACCGCCTCGGTGACGCGGGTGGCCTGCGGAATGTGCAGCCACTCGTCGGGCACGTGGGCGTTCGAATCCGGCCCGAGGGCGCCCGTGACGAGGAACTGTGCCTCCGGGTACTTCTCCCCGAGCAGGCCCATGAACGGGATCGACCCGCCGAGCCCGCTGGTACGCCACGGCGCGTCGAACACCGTGCTGCTCACCGACTCCAACGTCGAGGCCAGCCACGGCGCCGCGTCCGGTGCGTTCCACCCGTCGGCGGCCTCGACACCCGACAGCTCGACGGTCGCGCCGTACGGCACGTCGGTGGTCAGCGCCTTCTTGATGGCTTCGAGCGCGGCGGTGGAGTCGGCCGTCGGCGGCAGCCGGAAGCTCAGCGCGAGCGTCGAGGCGGACCGCAGCACGTTGCCCGCGTCGGCGGGTTCGGGGAAACCGGACGCCCCGATGATCGACAGCGTGGGCCGCCACGCGTTGTTCAACAGCAGCTCGACGTCGTCGCCCGCGACCGACTGTGTCGATCCGTGCAACGGGAACGTGCCCGCGACGGAACCGGGCGGCGTGACCTCGGCGGTCGCGCCCGCCTCGGCGATCCGGTTCTGCGGGATCGAGACGTTGCACTCGGGCAGCAGCACCTCGCCGGTGGCCGAGTCCTCGATGCGGTCGAGCAGCGTGCGCAGCACCCGGAACGAGTCCGGCACCACGCCGCTGGCCAGCCCGGAGTGCTGCGACGAGTCGAGCACGCGCACCGTCACGTCGACCTGGGCGAGCCCGCGCAGCGACGTCGTCAACCACAGCCGCTCGTAGTCGTTGCCCCCGGAGTCGAGACACACGACGAACGTGACGCGGCCGAGCCGGTCGGACAGGTGCTCAAGGTAGGCGGGCAGATCGGGGCTGCCGGACTCCTCACCCGTCTCCAGCAGGACGACGGAGCGTGCGTGCATGCCCCCGCCCGCGCGCACCGCTTCGAGCGCGGCGGTCGCGGCGTAGCCCGCGTACCCGTCGTCGGCGGAACCGCGGCCGTACAGCTTGTGCCCGTCGACGACCGGCTTCCACGGCCCGAGCCCCTCGGACCAGCCGCCGACCGGTGGCTGCTTGTCGAGGTGGCCGTAGAGCAGCACGGTGCCCGCGTCCTCGGCGCCGGGAGTGGCGGGGACGTCGAGCAACAGCACCGGGCTGCGGCCCTCGAGCTGCACGACGTCGATGGTCGCTCCCGGGATCTGCCGGGACTCCATCCATGCGCGTACGTGCGCGATCGCGGCGTCGAGGTGGCCGGAGGTTTCCCATTCGGGGTCGAATCCCGGCGACAGTGCGGGGATCTCGACGAGACCGGACAGGCTGGGCAGGATCTCTTCCGACCACGTCTTCTGAACGGTGTCGGTTACGGTTCGCTGTTCCACCTCACCCATCCTGCCACTGCGAATCCGCCGGGCCGGCGCTGCACATGACGCCGGGTGTGCCGGGTCGGTGCCGCCGGGAGCGCCTCACGACCTCGCGTGCGCGTGGATGATCCGCGCGACGGCCTCGGTGACGCGTTCGGTCTGTTCCAGGTGCAGCCATTCGTCGGGCACGTGCGCGTTGTTGCCGGGGCCGCGCGGGCCGGTGACGACGAACTGTGCGTCCGGATAGGCGCGGCCGAACAGGCCGAGGAACGGGATCGTGCCGCCGAGGCCGAGCGCACGCCACGGCAGGCCGAACACCTCGTCGCCGACCTCGTCGAGGGTCGACTCCAGCCAGCCGGCGCGCGGGTTCGCGTTCCATCCGGTGGCCGCGTCGGTGCGGGTGATCTCGACCTGGGCGCCGAACGGCGGATCGGTGGTGAGCACCCGGGTCAGCGCGGCCAGTGCGGTGTCGGCGTCGACCGTGGGCGGCAGGCGGAAGCTCAGCTTCACGCTCGTGTAAGGCCGCAGCACGTTGCCGGCCTCCGGCAACGGCGGCAGCCCGTCGGCGCCCGTGACCGACATCGTCGTCGACCACGTGTTCGCCAGCACCAGGTCGGCGACGTCGTCATGCGCGTAGCGCATGCCGTCGACGAGCGGCAGCGTCGGAGCCAGGGCATCGCCCGCCGCGTGGACCTCGGCGAGCCGATCCGCCGGCACCTCGGTGACGAGTTCGGGCAGATGCAGCCGCCCGGTGCGCGGGTCCTCCACCCGGTCGAGCAACTCTCGCAGGATGCGGAAACTGCTGGGCACCAGACCGCTGCCGTGCCCGGAGTGCACGCCCGAGGTGAGCACCCGGACGGACAGGTCGAACGAGACCATCCCGCGCAGCGACGTGGCCAGCCACAGCCGCTCGTAGTCGACGCCGGAGGTGTCGAGGCAGACGACCAGGCCGACCTCACCCAGTCGCGGCCGGAGGTGTTCCAGGTAGGCACCGAGGTCGCGGCTGCCGGACTCCTCGCAGGTCTCCAGCAGGACGACCGTGCGGGCGTGCGCGCCGCCACCCGCGTGCAGCGCTTCCAGGGCGGTCGCCGCGGCGTAGGCGGCGTAGCCGTCGTCGCCGGCGCCCCGGCCGTACAGCCGGCCGTCCTTCACCACCGGCGTCCACGGCCCCAGACCCGGCGACCACTCGCCCGCGGCGGGCTGCTTGTCCAGGTGGCCGTAGACGACGACGGTCTCGTCGGTGCGGGCGTCGCCGGTGGCGGGGACGTCGAGCAGCAGCACCGGGGTGCGGCCGGGCAGTTCGACGACGTCGGTGCTCGCGCCGGGCACATCCAGGGCGTCGAGGTAGCTGCGCACGTGGTCGACGGCGGCGTGCAGCTGCCGCGTCGTCTCCCACTCCGCGTCGAACGACGGCGACAGGGCCGGTATCTCCACCAGCCGCGACAGGCCCTCCAGCGCCGCACCCGAATCGGCCGACCACCGGCCACGGACCGTTTCCCGAATCACCGCCGCATCCATGCCGTCATCCAAACATGCCGCGAAGGTGTGACGCGGGTCGCTCACGTCTCGCACGGCTCGCGACGGCGCGGTCACCGGTCGTCGTGGTGTCACGGGTGCGGTGCTGGCCAGGAGCGCAATGGACGCCAGACTTTCGGCGGCCTCACCGTTGGTAGTCCGAGTATTTTCCCAGTTCACGGCCGCATTCCCGACAAAGATTCGGCCACGGGGCCTCCGCAAACCTCCCCCGTTCGTGCCAGGATGACGACGTGAACCGTCACCGCCGACGGACACCGGCGCGGCCACACCACAGGTACGTGCCGGCGGTGCCGGCGGCGAGTCGCCACGGTCGCCACAAGCGGCCGAGCGGCACGACCTGGAGGAGAAACCATGCCGTCCCCAGAACAGTGGACGCGACCGGACCCGGGCGCCGGCCCCGCCGCGACAGCGGCACAGCCATCCCCGGAGCAGGTGATCGCGGGTTTGCGAGCGACGACAGAAGGCGGTGCAGAGCTGACACAGCTGCTGACGCCGGAAGGTGAGCGGCTGGCCGACAGCCGGTTCGACCCCTATCTCGCCGATATCGATGCCGAGGCACTGCGTGGGCTCTACCGCGACATGGTGCTGGTGCGCAGGGCCGATCGGGAATCCAACGCCATGCAGCGCCAGGGCCAGCTCGGTATCTGGGTTCCGCTGCTCGGGCAGGAGGCCGCGCAGGTCGGCTCCGGCCGCGCGCTGCGGCCCGCCGACATGGCGTTCCCCAGCTACCGCGAACACGGCGTCGCGTACACGCGCGGCATCGACTTCCGTGACCTGCTGGGCATTTTCCGCTGCACCGACCACTCGGGCTGGGACCCGGCCGAATACGGCTTCCACCCGTACACGATCGTCATCGGCAACCAGGTGCTCAACGCCGCCGGTTACGCCATGGGCCAGAAGTTCGACGGCAAGGTCGGCAACGCCGACGACGTCGACAACGAGGCCACGATCGTCTACTTCGGTGACGGCGCCACCAGCCAGGGTGACGTGCACGAGGGCTTCGTGTGGGGCGCGGTCTACGACGCCCCGGTCGTCTACTTCTGCCAGAACAACCAGTGGGCGATCTCCGAGCCGACCGAACGCCAGTCGCGGCTGCCGCTGTACCAGCGCGCCCGCGGGTACGGCTTCCCCGGAATCCGGGTCGACGGCAACGACGTGCTCGCCTGTCTGGCCGTGACGCGGTGGGCGCTCGACGAGTGCCGCCACGGCAACGGGCCGGTGCTCATCGAGGCGTTCACCTACCGCATGGACGCCCACACCACGACCGACGACCCGACGCGTTACCGGCTCTCGGACGAACTCGAGGCGTGGAAGCTCAAGGACCCGATCGAGCGGGTGCGCGTCCACCTCGCGCGGGCGGGCTGTGCCGAGCAGGACTTCTTCGACGGTGTCGACGCCGAGGCGGACGAGTTCGCCGCACAGCTGCGCGACTTCTGTTTCAACATGCCCGATCCGCCACCGGAACGGATCTTCAGCGAGGTGTACGCCGACACCCCGGCCGCACTGGACGCCCAGCGCGAGGAGTACCTGAGCTACCTCGCCGGTTTCGCGGGAGGTGAGCACTGATGGCGGCACCTGTCCAGTCCCCTGTGGACACCCAGTCGGCGAGCACCCAGACCATGACCATCGGCAAGGCGCTCAACAACGGCCTGCGCGCGGCGATGGAGGCCGATCCGAAGGTTCTCGTGATGGGCGAGGACGTCGGCAAGCTCGGCGGCGTCTTCCGGGTCACCGACGGGCTGCAGAAGGACTTCGGCGAACACCGCGTGCTTGACACGCCGCTGGCCGAGTCGGGCATCGTCGGCACCGCCATCGGACTGGCCGTGCGCGGCTACCGGCCGGTGTGCGAGATCCAGTTCGAGGGCTTCATCTTCCCCGCATTCGACCAGATCTCCAGCCAGCTGGCGAAGCTGCGCTACCGCACGCAGGGCAAGCTCAAGGCACCCGTCGTGATCCGGGTGCCGTTCGGTGGCGGGATCGGCGCGGTCGAGCACCATTCGGAATCGCCCGAGTCGCTGTTCTCGCACATCCCGGGGCTCAAGGTCGTGTCGTGTTCGAACCCGGTCGACGCCTACTGGATGATGCAGCAGGCGATCACCTCGGACGACCCGGTGATGCTGTTCGAGCCGAAGAAGCTGTACCACTCGAGCGCGCTGAAGGCCCCCGTCGACACGACGGCCACGCCCGATCCGCTGCACAGCTCGCGGGTCGTCCGCCACGGTGACTCGGCCACGATCGCCGCCTACGGTCCTTCGCTGCCGGTCGCGCTCGACGCGGCCACGGCCGCCCAGGAGGAAGGCCGCAGTCTCGAGGTGATCGATCTGCGCACGCTGTCGCCGCTCGACCTCGGCCCGGTGTTCGAGTCGGTGCGCCGCACCGGAAGGCTCGTCGTCGTCAGCGAGGCATCGTCCGAGGTTTCCCTTGCCTCCGAGGTGGCCGCCCGTGTGCAACAGGAGTGCTTCTACTCGCTCGAAGCGCCGGTGCAGCGGGTGACCGGATTCGACACGCCGTACCCGCCGGCCAAGTTGGAGGAGCATTTCCTGCCCGATCTGGACCGGGTGCTCCACGCCGTCGACAACGCACTGGACTGGTGAGGAGGATCCATGCCTGAGTACAAGCAGTTTCCCCTCGCCGACACCGCGGAGGGGCTGACCGAGGCCGAGATCCTCGGATGGAAGGTGCAGCCGGGCGACGAGGTGACGGTCAACCAGATCGTCGTGGAGGTCGAGACCGCGAAGGCGGCTGTCGAGCTGCCCATCCCGTGGGCGGGCGTCGTGACCGAGCTGCTCGTCGAACCCGGGCAGACGGTCGAGGTCGGCGCGCCGATCCTGACGGTCGACGTCGATCCGCACGGCACCGCTCCGGCCTCGGACGACGCCGCCGCACAGCCGGCGGCCAACGGTGCGTCCGCGGGCGGTGCGGCTTCGGGCGACGGTTCCGATGCGGGCGACGGCGACGAGATGAAGCCGCTCGTCGGCTACGGCTCGAAGACGACCAGCACGAAACGGCGGCCCCGGAAGCCCGCGGCCGGTTCGGGTTCCGGCGGTGCCGGGGCGAACGGCACGGGTGCGAACGGCGGCGGTGCGAACGGCTCTGCACCGGCGACGCAGGCGCCGGCCCAGTCGGCTCCGCAATCCGGGGTTCCGGCGGCCGCGCAGGCTCCGGCCACGTCGGCCGCCCCGGCGTCGGAGGCGGTGGGGTCGGACGCACGCGGCGGGTACGTGCCGTTGGCGAAGCCGCCGGTGCGCAAGCTCGCCAAGGACCTCGGCGTGGACCTCCGATCGTTGACCGGTTCCGGCGACGGCGGGGTGATCACCAGGGAGGACGTGCAGCACGCCGGTGCGGCCCCGGCGGAGCAGGCCCCCGCGCAGGCCGCGACATCCGCCGATGCGGGTGCGCGTGAGCACCGGGTGCCGATCAAGGGCGTGCGCAAGGCGACGGCCGAGGCGATGGTGCACAGCGCGTTCACCGCACCGCACGTCACGGAGTTCCTCACGGTCGACGTGACGCCGATGATGGAGCTGCGGCAGAAGCTCAAGTCCCACCCGGAGTTCGCAGGCGTGAAGCTGACGCCGTTGGCGTTCGCCGCCAAGGCCGTGTGCCTGGCGGCCAAGCGCACGCCGGAGGTCAACTCCCTGTGGGACGGCGACGCAGGCGAGATCGTGTTCAAGGACTACGTGCACCTGGGGATCGCCGCGGCGACGCCGCGCGGACTCGTGGTGCCGAAGGTCCGCGACGCCGACGGCATGTCACTGCCCGAGCTGGCCGGTGCCATCGAGGAGCTGACGGCGACGGCCCGTGACGGCAAGACGCAGCCCGCGGACATGCTGAACGGGACGTTCACGATCACCAACGTCGGCGTGTTCGGCGTCGACACGGGAACGCCGATCATCAACCCCGGTGAGTCGGCGATCCTGGCCGTCGGGGCGATCCGCGACATGCCGTGGGTCGTCGACGGTGAACTGGCCGTGCGCAAGGTGATGCAGTTGTCGCTGAGCTTCGACCACCGCGTCATCGACGGCCAGCAGGGTTCGCAGTTCCTCGCCGACGTCGGAGCACTGATGTCCGACCCGGCGATGGCGATCACCTTCTAACGCCGAACCCTCCAGGAGGCGAAGCCCCAAGATGCCCCCAAGGTGCCGCCAAGGGCACCTTGGGGGCATCGAACACAGCCACGTGCCAGCGAGGGGTGGTGGCCGGGCCCGGGGATGCGCCGGGCGCGTGTCCTGCACTCAGCACGCCGTGTCCTGCACTCAGACCCGCGTGTTCCGCTCCCGCCCGACCACCACCCCTACACGACGCTCGGGGCGCGGCTGTCTCTTCGTGCGTGTTCTGCGTTCGCACCTGTGGATCGGTGCACATCACGGGTACCGAACGCGTCCGAAACCGTACTCAGCGGTCTCCGGTGCCGCGGGCGGCGAGGGCTTCGCCGAGCTGGTCGGCGTGCCGAAGGGTGCGGACCAGGAACGGCACGACGAACGCCGTCGGGCTGCGGTCGGCACCGCGTGCCTTCGCCGCGGCCCGTACCTCCCCTGCGATGCCGGACAGGGCGGCGATCGCCTGCACCGTCAGCCCGACGAGCAGTCCCACCATCTCCGGTCGCACGCCGAACCGCCGCAGCGGCCGCATCACGCGCTCCACAGTGGACACCACATCGTCGACGCGCGTCGTCAGCGTGAACAGGCTCGCCGCCGCCAGGGCCGTCACGAGCCGCAAGCACACGGTCGCTGCCGTCATCGCGCCGAGCAGCCACCACTGCACCGCGAACACCACGACCGACACGATCACCAGCGTTCGCACCAGCGGCCACCACCGGCGCCGCGGCACCCGCGCCACGACGTAGCCGGCCAGCACCACCGTCAGCAGTCCGCCCAGCCACGACGGTGAGTCGAGGACGACGACCGCGGCGGCGAGCGCGACCACGGCGAGCAGTTTCGGCCCGGCGGGTGCGCGGTGCAGGACGCTCCCGCCCGGTTCGTACAGCCCCAGCGGCGTCACGCCGACCACCTCACGGCAGCCCCGAAGGGCACCTTGGGGCCAGAAAACGCAGCCACGCGCCAGCGTGTCGATGAGGGGTGGTGGTCGGGCCGGCGGGCGGGGGCAGCCACGCGCCAGCGTGTCGATGAGGGGCGGTGGCCGGGCCGTCGGGCGGGAGCACCGAATGTTCCTTTGATCAAGTGCTGCATCGGCCCCGTCATGACACCAGCCGCCGGTAGTAGTGGACAGCGGCGGCGGGTTCGTCGTCGGCGACCACTCGGCCGTCGTCGAACACGAGCACGCGGTCGAAGCCGTCGAGCAGATCGAGATCGTGGGTCACGAGCACGACCTGTTGCCGCAGTCCGGCCAGCAGGTCGGTGAACCGGCGTTTGTTGCGCAGGTCGAGCAGTGTCGTCGGCTCGTCGCAGACCAGCACGTCGGGGTCGAGCACGAGCATGGAGCACAGCGCGAGGAGTTGCTTCTGTCCGCCGGAGAGCTGGTGCGCGGGGTGTTCCGGGTCGAGATCGTACTCGGCGAGCACCTCGGCCGCCTGGGCAGCACGCTCCTTTTTGGACAACCCGCTGCCGCGCAACGAGAAGGCGACGTCCTCGCCCGCGGTCGGCATGACGATCTGCGAATCCGGATTGGTGAACACGAATCCGACGTGTTTGCGGACCTTGCGTCCTTCCGATGCGGTGTCGAGGCCGTTGACGCGCACGTGACCGCGGGTCGGCACGACGAGGCCGTTGATCATCCGTGCGACGGTCGACTTGCCGGAGCCGTTGGCGCCCACGAACGCCACTCGGCGCTCGTCGAGTTTCATATCCACATCGGACACCACGGGTTTCGTGTCGTACGTGTGCCCGACACCCTCGAATTCGATCACCGCGCACCCGTCCACATCACGGCGTCCTTCGTCCACATCACCGCACGACCGTCCACATCGTCGCCACTCCGACTCCGCCGCCCGCGGACAACGCGGCCAGTCCCGTCGAGCCCATGCCCTGGCACACGAGCCGCGAGAACAATCGCACCACGAGCACCGCGCCGGACGCGCCCCACGGGTGGCCGAGCGCGATCGCGCCGCCGTCCGGGCTCACCGCCGGTTCGTCGATACCTACGGCGTCGATGCAGGCAAGTGTCTGCCCGGCGAACGCCTCGTTGAACTCGACGACGTCCGGCACGGAGCCGAGGACGTCCCGCATCGCAGGCACCGCACCAAGGCCGAGACGGGCCGGGTCGCACGCCCTGGTCGCCGACGCCACGAGCCGCAGTCCGGGCACGCCGAGTCGCGCGCGCAGGCGTTCGCTCACCACGAGCACCGCCGCGGCGCCGTCGTTGACCCCGCACGAGTTGGCCGCCGTCGCCGTGCCCCCATCGGTGAAGGCGGGCCGGAACCGTGCGAGGCGTTCGACCGTGAATCCGGAGCGGGGACGTTCGTCGGCGGCGATACCGCCGACGGGCACGAGTTCCCGGTCGAACCGACCTTCGCTGCGGGCGGCGACGGCGCGGGCGTGGCTGCGCGCGGCGAAGGCGTCCTGACGTTCGCGGGAGATGCCCGCCTCGGCCGCCACGAGGTCGGCAGCGGGACCCATGTCGGGATCGCCGAACTCCGGCGGTGCGAACGGTGCGCGCGAGTACGGCGTCGGCGGATCGGCGCGCCACGCGCGCTGCGGCGCGGTCGACGCGCTCTCGACGCCACCCGCCAGGTAGGCCTCGCCCTCGCCCGCGCGCACGGCCGCGGCCGCCTGCGCGATGGCGGCGAGCCCGCTCGCACACTGCCGGTCGACCGTCACGCCGGGAACGCCGACGCCCAGTCCGGCTCGCAGCGCAGCCACGCGCGCCGGGTTGCCGCCGGGGCCGAACACGTTGCCGAGCACGACGTCATCGACCGTGTCGACACCGGCGTCGTCGAGCGCGGCCCGCAACACCGGCGCGGCGAGCTCGTCGACGGTGTACTCGCGAAGGCCACCGCCGTCCCGGCCGATCGGGGTGCGCCGCGCGGCGATGACCACCGGCTCGGTCACGACTCGGTCCCCGCGATCGGTCCCGGTGAACCGGTATCCGGCACCGCTGTCTCCGGGGCGGTCAGCGGGACGGCGTCGAAGGTGCCGTCCCGCAGTTGTCGCTGCGCAACGTCCCGGGCGGTCTTGCCGGACGCGGTGCGTGGCAGCGACGTGGTCCACAGCCACCGCCGTGGCCGCAGCTCGGGGCGGAGGGCGTCGCGCACGGCGGCGCGCAGTTCGGTCAGAGCCGGCGGCTGCCGGGCCTGCACGACCGCGGTCACGAGCAGGCCGAGCCGCGGGTGCGGGGTGCCCGTGACCAGCGCGTCGTCCACACCCGGGACGGTACGCAGCGCGTCCTCGACGGGTTCGGCGGGCACCTGCGTGCCGCCGCTGGCGATGACGGCCGATCCGCGCCCGTCGACGACGAGGCCGCCGCTGCCGGTCAGGTGCCCGTGGTCGCCGTTGCTGAGCCACTCGGCTGCGGGTTCCAGGGTCCCGCCGCGCAGGTAGCCGCTGAAGGCCAGCGGCGACCGCACCCACAGCACGCCGTCGGAGACGTCGACGTCGACACCGCCGGCCGGGCGCAGCTCGCCGTCACGGCGGATCGCGATCAGGGACAGTTCCGCCGAGCCGTAGTACTCGACCAGCCGTGCCTCCGGGAAGGCGCGGGTGAAGCGGTCACGCAGCGCATCGCCGAGGTGAGCGCCGCCGCAGACGACGGTCCGCAGCGCCGAAGGGCCCGGCCTGCGTTCGGCGTCCGCGACCAGCTCGGCGAGCATCGCGGGCACGAGGTGCACCGTGGCGGCCTCGCGGGCGTCGGCGGGCCGCCACTGGTCGTGAAGGCGCAGGTCGGCGCCGCACCACGTGGCGTGCAGCGCGCCGAACAGGAACAGCGACGAGCTGAGCGGACCCGCCACGAGCACGGGCCCTTCGACGGGACCGAGCGCCTCGAAGCTGCGGATCCAGGAGGAACGCGTGCGCAGGCCGACCTTGGGCGTGCCGGTGCTGCCGGAGGTGGTCGGCAGGTAGAAGTACGGATCGCCGTCGCCGCCGGTGTGGCCACTGTCGAACACGCCGTCGCGGGCGATGGATTCCGCGGGATCGGGGCTGCCGTCGACGATCAGCGCAGGCCGTGCGTCGGCGAGGACGGCGGCGCGGTCGGCGGCCGTCCACGTCGGTTCGAGCACGAGCGTCGCTGCGCCGAGGAGATCGGCTCCGAGCAGCCACGACAGCACGTCGCCGGTGCCCTCGACGGCGATGCGGGTGCCGACCCCCACGCCGCGTTCCGCGAGGGTGCGGGCGGCAGCGTGGGCCGTGGCGGGAACGTGGGCCGTGAGGGTCACTCGGAGCGGGCCGTCCGGGGCAGGGTTCCGGGCAGGGCGCGGTGGACGACGGCCGCGATCACCGCCGTCGCCGCGACCTTGCCGAGGTCGCCGGGCACGAACACGAGCGACTGGACAGCGGCCGCGCCGAGGTCGCCGATGTAGGCGCCGAGGAACGGGATACCGATCAGGTAGTCGGCGAGCAGCCCCGCGAATGTGGCGAGCCCGATGACCGGCAGGTTCGGCTTGGCGGCGCGGCTGACGATGAGGCCCGCGACGAGCGCGGACAGGATCCAGCCGAACAGGAACCCGCCGCTCGGGCCCACGAACGGTGCCAGCCCGCCGCGCCCGCCGGACAGTAGCGGCAGGCCGATGGCCGTCAGCGCCAGGAACAGGACGACGGCAGCGGTGCCGCGGCGGGCGCCGAGCAGCACGCCCGCGAGCAGCGGACCGGCGTTCTGGATGACCACGGGAACGCCGGACGCGCCGAAGTAGATGCCGGGGAAGATTCCGAGCACGGCGATGAACGCCGCGAAGACGACGATGCGTGCCAGGTCGGCTGCGGGCAGCGAGACGCGTGGTGCGGGCATGCTGGCAAGGTAACGCCACCGCGGTCCGAATGGCGGTAGACGTAAGTCACTCCCAGGTCCCCGGCGGAGGGACGGCTCCCCGCGCGTCGAGGGGCGGTGGCCGGGTGACGGGTGAATGCAGGACAGCGGGTCCGAGTGCGGGACACGGCTGTCTGAATGCAGGACACGCGGGTCTGAATGCAGGACACGCGGGTCTGAGTGCAGGACACGCGGGGTAGTCGGTGGCGGGTGTCGGGCGGGCAACGCGGGCGTGATCGGTATCGAAACCGCTATGTAACGACCCGGCTAGTGCCAACTACCCATATGGAGTGGCACTATTCCCTCACCGACCAGTGCCCACTACTAGGAGTGAAGATCGTGGTGCTTAACCCCCGGCGTAAACCCACGCAGCGCAAGCTCCGTTCGCTCGCCGTGCTTCCCGTGCTGGCGCTGGCCGCTACCGCGGCCGGCTGCGCCGAGGAGGTCAACACCGCCGGTGATAGCCAGGCGGGCGACAAGGTCGAGCTGATCAACGATGGCCAGCTGACCGTCTGCACCCACCTGCCGTACGAGCCGTTCCAGTTCCGCAAGGGCGGCGACACCGTCGGCTTCGACGTCGACCTCGTCGACCTCGTCGCCAAGGACCTGGGCGTGAAGCAGAAGCTGGTGGACACGAGCTTCGAAGGCATCGAGACCGGCCAGGTGTTCGAGGCCGGCGACTGCGACCTCGCCGCCGCCGCCATCACGATCACCGACGAGCGCGACCGCGTCATGGACTTCTCCAAGGGCTACTTCGACGCCGACCAGGCGCTGGTCGTGAAGTCCGATTCCGACGTCGCCGGCCTCGACGACCTCGAGGGCAAGGTGCTCGGCGTGCAGCAGGGCACCACCGGCGAGGAGTACGCGACCGAGAACAAGGACAAGTACGGCTACGAGACCCGCCAGTACGAGGACCTCGAGCTGCTGCAGCAGGGTGTGCAGAACGGTGCCGTCTCGGCAGGCATCAACGACAACTCCGTGCTGCTGTACGCGACGAAGTCGAAGGACGCTCTCGAGGTCAGCGCCGAGTTCGACACCGGCGAGCAGTACGGCATCGCCGTGGCCGACGGCAACGGTGCGCTCCAGGCGAAGATCGATGAGGTCATCGACGCCGCCAAGCAGGACGGTCGGTACGACGAGATCTACAAGAAGTGGTTCGGGGAGGCCCCGCCCGAGGACGACGGCGAGGGCTCGGACGAGAGCGGCAAGTAGGCACAACTATCGTTCCTCGAGGGGCCGGCCTCCGTCGTGGGGCCGGCTCCTTGCGATGGGCAACGTGTGAGGAGTCGGTTCATGCCGATGTCGCCGCGCAAGCGGGCGCAGGCCTTCCGTGGCGTGCAGTACGGGATTCTCGTGCTGGTCGTGGCGGCCGTGGCGTTCTTCGCCGACTGGGGAACGCTCGGCAACGCGTTCTTCAATCTGGAGGCGATGAGCACCCAGTTCCCGGGGATCATCACCACGGCGCTGGTCAACACGATCATCTACACCGGGCTCGGGTTCGCGCTCGGGCTGGCCGTGGGGCTCGTCCTGGCGTTGATGAAGCTGTCCCCGGTCGCGCCCTACCGGTGGATCGCCACCGCGTACATCGAGTTCTTCCGCGGGGTGCCGGCGCTGCTGGTGTTCATCGCGCTCGGGTTCGGTGTGCCGCTGGCGTTCCAGATCCAGTTCGACACCTACTCGACGGCGGCGATCGCGCTCGGCCTGGTCGGGTCGGCCTATATCGCGGAGACGCTGCGCGCCGGCATCCAGGCCGTGCCGAAGGGGCAGGTCGAGGCGGCCCGCTCGCTCGGCATGTCGCAGTCGCGTGCCACGTTCACGGTCGTCATCCCGCAGGCGTTCCGCATCATCCTGCCGCCGCTGACCAACGAGCTGATCCTGCTGACGAAGGACTCGTCGCTGATCTACCTGCTCGGCCTGCTCGGTACGGAGTACGAGCTGGCGAAGTTCGGCCGGGAGGGCATGAACGCGACCAACTCGATGTCGCCGATCCTGCTGGCCGGCCTCTGCTACCTGCTCATCACGGTGCCGCTCGGCTACCTGTCGCGGTACCTCGAACGCCGCGCGGGCCGCAAGCGCGACGAAGGACTGGAGGTGACGGCGTGAGCGCCGACACGGGTGACGCGCCCGCCGCGAGCGGCGGGCCGATCGTCGAGATCACCGGCCTGCACAAGGCGTTCGGCATGCTCGAGGTGCTCAAGGGCATCGACGTGAGCGTCGAGCGCGGTGAGGTCGTGTGCATCATCGGCCCTTCGGGTTCCGGCAAATCGACGCTGTTGCGCTGCGTGAACCTGCTCGAGGAGCCCAATTCCGGCCGCGTCGTGGTGAACGGCTTCGAGCTGACCGACCCGGACGTCGACATCGACAAGGCGCGGCGTTCCATCGGCATGGTCTTCCAGGCGTTCAACCTGTTCGGCCACCTGTCGGTGCTCGACAACCTGACCGTCGCGCAGCGCAAGGTGTTGAAACGGGAACAGGGCGAGGCCGAGCGGATCGCGCGCGAGAACCTCGAGAAGGTGGGTCTGGCGGAGAAGGCCGGGGCGATGCCCGAGCAGCTCTCCGGTGGGCAGCAGCAGCGGGTGGCGATCGCGCGGGCGCTGTCGATGCAACCCGCGGTGATGCTGTTCGACGAACCGACGTCTGCGCTCGACCCCGAGCTGGTCGGCGATGTGCTCGGGGTGATGCGCCAGCTCGCCCACGAGGGCATGACGATGCTCGTGGTCACGCACGAGATGCAGTTCGCACGCGAGGTCGCCGACAAGGTGCTGTTCATGGACGGCGGCGTCATCGTCGAATCGGGCCCGCCGTCCAAGGTCATCGCCGACCCGGTCGAGGACCGCACCAAGACGTTCCTCAGCCGCGTCCTCAACCCGGTCCACGCCTCCGAGGTCGAGTGACACCACTGACCGGGTGAGCCCCTCGGGTGCCCCGAGGGGCGCCCGAAAGGGCGCCCACCCGCCCACCTCTCATCGCCACGCTGACGCGTGGCTGCGTGCGCCGACCACCGTGGCCTTGATTAGTCCCTTGTGCGGGGCGGGGCTGCGAGATCGCTGAAACGGGTGATGTTTCGGGCGGTTGCGCGGTAAGTTGTCGCTCTGCGCGGTCGCATCGGTACCGGGTGTCGCCTCCCATCTCGGCCGCCCGCACCGTGATCGGGGGCCGGCTCCGGTCGGCAGGTGACCAGAGAGGGGCGTTGCGCAATGCCGAGCATCCGCCGACGAGGTGGTCGCGACGAGGGCGACGACCATCCCGACGAGGAGTCCCGTGGCCGCCTCCCCGACACGTCGGCCGACGACTCCGACACACCCGACTCCGATACACCGGGCTCCGACGACACCCCGGACTCCGACACCTCAAACGCCGACACCTCGACCATCGACCACCCGACCATCGACCACCCGGCCGCCGACCACCCGACCGCCGAAGTCCCGGCCTCCGGCGCCATGGACGGTCACGTCGACATCACCTCCACGCGCTGGGTTCCCGCTCCGGACATCGATCGGCGCGACGTCCCGTCGCCCTCCGCATCGCCTGACTCCACGCCACGCCACGCCACGTCCCGCGACGCCCCCGGCACCGGAAGCCCCGGCACCGGAACTCCCGGCGCCAGAACTCCCGACGCCCGAACTCCCGACGCCAGAGTCCCCGACGCCAGGACGCCGGGATCGGGCTTGCCGATTCCGCCGAAGCCGGCGTTCGGTGTTCCCCGCGCCCGCAGACCCGGCAGGACCGCCAACGCCGGAAAGCCGGGCAGGCCGGGCAGGTCGGGTGCCCCGGACGAGGCTGCCTCGCCCGACGACGGCGATCGCTACGACCCGTTCGACCCCGACTCCGAACCGGATCACGTCGTCGATGCCTCCGAACTGGTCCCCCAGGTCCTCGACAGCGGCCTCAGCGGGCTGTTGCGCTGGCGGAAACAGTCGACGAACGCGCCGATCGTGCAGGTCGAGAACGCCTACATCACCGGGCGCCTGGATCTGCGCGGTGCCGACCTGCGCTACCTGTTCCGGTTCGAACGCTGCCGGTTCGAACATGCGCCCGATGTGCGTGAGGCCAAGCTCCTCGGCCTGGTGTTCCAGCGCTGCCGCCTGCCCGGGCTGCTGGCTCGCAACCTGCGCACGGGCAACGACCTCCGGCTGATCAAGTCCTACATCGAGGCGGAGGCGGGCGGCACCGACGGCGAGACGACGATGCGCCGCGCCGACGGGGTCGACCGCGGCATGCCCGACGCGGCCGTCAACCTGACCGACGCCGTCATCGAGGGGTCGGCGGTGTTCACGGCCACGCGGATCGTCCATCCGCAGGGCAAGGCGCTGCATGCCGACCGGCTGCTCGTCACCGGTGCGCTGCTGGCGTACCGGCTGGACGCGGAGGGCGAGGTGCGCATCCCAGGGCTGCGGACCGGCGGCAACGTCAACTTCTCGGGTGCGCTGTTGCGCAATCCCGACGGGTTCGCGTTGAACGGGAACGGCGCGGTCGTCGGCGGCAGCCTGTTGTGCGAGGTCGACCGGACCGGCGGCGAGCTCGGCGAGCAGCGTTTCCGCACGCGTGGGCTGCTGTACCTGCCGAGCATGCGTGTCTCCGGTGATCTCAACTTCCGCGGCGCGGAGCTGAAGGTCAAACAGGGCGGGGTCGGCGTCGACACGTGGAAGACGGGCGATTGGTACGTCGATCCGTATCCGGCGCTGATCGCCGACCGGCTGCACGTCGAAGGCAACGTGGAGCTGTCGGACGGCTTGGATGTCGACGGCACGCTGCGCATGGTGAACTCGCGGCTCGGCGGTTCACTGCGGCTGGCCGAGTCCCACATCCGCGTGCTGCCGAGTCGCAAACCGCCGTTCCGGGACCGCGCGGTGCACCTCGACGGCAGCGAGATCAGCGGCGATCTCGACAGCAAGGGCATCCGCGCCAAGGGGCAGGTGCGCATCGCGGATGTGACGATCCGCGGCAACGTCCACCTCACCGACGGCACGTTCAGCCACCCCGGCCGGGACGTGCTGTCGCTGCGCCGCAGCAGCGTGTCCGGCAACCTCAAGATCCGGCGGTGTCACGCCGAGGGCACGTTGCGGCTGATGGGCATCACGGTGGGCGGCAGTATCGATCTGCAGGGCACCGAGGTCGGCAAACCGGAGCGCAAGGATGACGGCAGCTGCGACTGGGCCGTGGACCTGCGGTCGGTACGGGTGGCCCGCAGCGTGCTGCTCACGGCCGAGGAGAAGCGCCCGTTCACCGCCCGCGGTGGGGTGACCATGGACGGGGCGCAGATCCAGCGGCAGCTCGACGTCACCGGTGCGCAGTTGTGCGGAGCGGTCGACGGCACGGACGATCCCGCGACGGTCGCGTTCGACGCCGGTGACACTCACGCCGACGAGTTCGTCCTCGCCCCAGGCAGTCCGCCGCTCGGGAAGGTCGTGCTGCTGCGGGCCCATTGCGGCACGCTCACCGAGGACGCCGATGCCACTGACACGGGCGCCACCGGTGCCGAGGGGAGCCTGTGGCTGGCGACCGGTGGGCTGGACCTCGAGGACTTCCGCTACGACAGCCTCGGCACGCCGATCGGGATCGACGACACCGCGGAGGTGAGGCGCAGGCTCCGGCTGTTGCACGACGCGATCGGCGGCTACCGGCCGGGCCCGTACGATCAGTTCGCGGCGATGCTCCGTTCGTCCGGCAACGAGGAGCATGCGGACTGGGTGCTGGCCAAGAAGCAGCAGTACAGGTACGAGTCGCTCGCGCACGGCAAGCCGGTCGTGGGCCTCGGGGTGCGGCTGTGGAGCCTGCTGCAGCGGTGGACGGTGGGCTACGGCTACCGCCCGATGCGGGCGGTCGTGCTGCTGCTGTTGCTCCTGGTCGCGGGCAGTGTGTGGTTCGGCGTGGGGGTCGACGGCTGCATCCGGGACGGGGAGCTGCTGGCCGTGGACGGCAGGCGGTGTGCGGTCAACGCCGACGACACGGGCCTGAACTGGAACCCGGTGTTGTTCACCGTCGATCTGCTGGTGCCGATCGTCGACTTCGGCAACAAGGGCAGGTGGCATCTGAGCGGGGCCGACATGTGGGTCGCGACCGGTTTCACGGCGATGGGCTGGGTGCTCGCGACCACCGCGGCCGCCGGTATGGGCCGTGCCCTGCGGCGTAACAACGTGAAGTGAGCTGCGGGTCGCACGGCTGCGCTATGGCGACGGGCGCAGGGTGGCCGGTAGACACTCCCCGGTACGTCGTCACACGAGAGGAGCGGCCATGTCGACCGCGAAGGAGCCCGACGCCTCCGGTTCGATCCACATCGACGCCTCGCCGGAACAGGTTTATTCGCTGGTCAGCGATCCCGGCGTGCTGGCCGAGCTCGCGGGCGAGTACGAGGGTTTCCGTTGGCTGGGCGGGGCGACCGAGTCGGTGCCGGGCGCCAGGTTCCGCGGCCGCAATCGGAACGGTTTCTTCCGGTGGAGCACGACGGCGACGGTGACCGACGCCGCGGAGGGTGAGAAGTTCGCCTTCGACGTCGCGGTCGGTCCGCTGAAGGTGGCCCGGTGGCAGTACGACTTCGAACCGGACGGTGACGGTTGCCGGGTCGTCGAGAGCACGTGGGACCGCCGCCCCGGCTGGGCCAGGGTGGTCACGGGCGTGGTCGTCGGCACGATGGACCGAGCCGGTATCAACAAGCGCAACATCGACAAGACGCTCGCGGGCGTGAAGCGGCGTGCGGAGTCCGTGACGGCCGGTTGACCCTGGCGCGAACCTGCGGGAGGTGCGCCCGCCGGAGGTTGAGTCCGGCGGGCTCCGCGTCGCCGCGCCCGCCTACTCGGCCGAGGTGACCAGCCGGCGGTCGGCGGATTACCGCGCCCGGTGATGGCCGGTGTGTGTGGCCCCCGTTCGGCCCGCGCCCGATCGGCGCAGTGCGGCCGTGACAGCTGACGTGCGGAAACACCCTCCGCATTCCCTCACTCGAGGGTGATCGCTCTCGCGGGTGTAATGCCGCACGCGGGGGCTCACCTTTCCGGTCCGATGACGTTCACTGGAAATGTGAGTGACACCGACCCAGTGCCCGCGAGCAGCGCCGCGCGGCAGCATGTCCGCGCGCCCGAGCTCGCCGGCACCGACTGGCTGAACACGGGTGGCGAGCGGCTCCGCCTCGCGGGCCTGCGAGGCAAGATCGTCCTGCTCGACTTCTGGACGTCGGGGTGCATCAATTGTCAGCACGTGATCGACGAACTCCGCCCCATCGAGGACGAGTTCGCCGACGTGCTCGTGACCATCGGGGTGCACTCGCCGAAGTTCACGCACGAGGGTGAGCGCGACGCGATCGCTGCGGCCGTCGAGCGGTACGGCGTACACCACCCGGTGCTCAACGACCCGGACATGACGACGTGGCGGCAGTACGCGATCAAGGCGTGGCCGACCCTCGTGATCGTCGACCCCGAGGGTTACATCGCGCATGTCGCCGCAGGTGAGGGTCACGGCGAGGCGCTGCGCCGCGTCGTCGGCGAGCTGGTCGAGACCCACGACGCGAAGGGCACGCTGCGCCGCGGCGGCAACCCGTACGTGGCCGACGAGACGGCCGACACCGAACTGCGCTTCCCCGCGAAGGCCGTCGCGACGTCGGGCGGCCGGCTGCTCGTGGCCGACACCGCGGGGCACGGCGTCGCCGAGTTCGCTTCGGACGCCGAGACGGTCGTGCGCCGCTTCGGCAGTGGCGAGCGCGGCGGCCGCGACGGGGCGTTCGACGTGGCGTCGCTGGCCGAGCCGTCGGGTCTGACGTTGTTGCCGGAGGCGGTCGCCCAGCGGGTCGGCTACCACCTGGTCGTCGCCGACACGGCGGGTCACACCCTGCGGGGCGTCGACCTGTCGAACGGCGCCGTGACGACCGTGGCCGGCACCGGTGAGCAGTGGCGGGACGGCGACGACACGGGCAAGGCACTCGACGTCGACCTGACCAGCCCGTGGGACGTGTGCTGGTGGGACGAGGCCGACGGCGGCCCCGGCGGTGTCGTCGTCGCGATGGCGGGCAACCACACTCTCGGCCTGTTCGACCCGGTCGATGCCACGGTGCGCAGGCTGGCGGGCACGACCACCGAGGGGCTGCGCGACGGCCGCGCCGACGAGGCGTTCCTCGCGCAGCCGTCCGGACTGGCAGTGGGCCGCAACCGGATGTGGTTCGTCGACGCCGAGACCTCGGCGCTGCGGTGGATCGAGGGTGACGGCGATGACGGCTACGCCGTGTACACCGCCGTCGGCACGGACCTGTTCCACTTCGGCCACCGCGACGGCAAGGCCGCCCACGCGCTGCTGCAGCACCCGCAGGGGGTGGCCGTGCTGCCTGACGGCACCGTCGGCGTCGCCGACACCTACAACGGTGCGATCCGCCGCTACGACCCCGCGACGGGTGAGGTCGTCACGATCGCGTCGGGGTTGGCCGAACCGGCCGGCCTCGTCGTCTCCGGCGGCGTGGTGTTCGTCGTCGAAACGGGCGCGCACCGGCTGACGCCGCTGGAGATGTCGGACGCCGATCAGGTCGCGGGCGAGGCGCTCGAGGTGCGCAGGCCCGCGACGGTGTTGGCTTCGGGAGCGGTGCAGCTGAACGTGGTGTTCACCCCGCCGCCGGGGCAGAAGCTCGACGAGCGTTACGGCCCGTCGACCCGTCTCGAGGTGAGCGCGTCCCCGCCGGAACTGCTCGTCGAGGGCGACGGCGCCGACACCGACCTGTCGCGCCTGATCCGCCTCTCGGACGAGGTGACCGAGGGTGTGCTGCAGGTCGTCGCCCAGGCGGCCAGCTGCGACATCGACGCCGAGCACCCCGTCTGCCGGGTCACCCGCCAGGACTGGGGTGTGCCGATCCGCGTCGAGCGCGGTGGTGACGGCGAGCTGAGCCTGGTGATGTCCGGGAACCCGGGTCCGTCGGGGGCTTAACATGAACGCGTGGTGGAACCCCGGAACAACGCGGATTCGAACGCGAAGCTCGAAATCCAGATGCTGCACGACCGGCTGCTCGTGCGGCAGCCGTCGGACGACGGTGAGCGGCGCAGCAGCAGCGGCATCGTCATCCCGGCGACTGCGCAGATGGCAAGCCGGCTCTGCTGGGGCGACGTCCTCGGCGTCGGCAACAACGTACGCAACATCAAGATCGGTGACCGGGTCCTGTTCAACCCCGAGGACCCGCTCGAGGTGGAGATCCAGGGCGACGCCTACCTAGTGATGCGTGAGCGTGACATCCACGCGATCGCGAGTGAGCGGACCGAACAGGGCACAGGCTTGTACTTGTAACGCCGACCACGCGGGAGGGCTGGTGCGCGACGAGTTGGACCGGCCGTGGGAACACCCGGCCCACCCCGAGGGCGGCTCTGCCCACTCCCCGCGTGAGCACGGCGAGGCCGGTCACGGCGGGTACGAGGTCCATGAGGACGACGGTTCGCTGAACCTGCCGGACAACTGGCTGCTCTCGCACGACCCTGCGTGGCCCGCCGACAACACCGACCCGGAGGCCACCGGTACGGACCTGCCCGCCGCGGCGTTCTCGGCGTATCCGAGCGTGCGGTACCGCGACGAGGTCGCCGCGGGCAGTGGCGAGGTCGGCCTGGCCGATGAGCTGCTCGGACCGGCCGACCCCCGCAAGCCGCCCGCACGCACGCGGATCCAGCGCGGCATCGGCAAGGCGTTCATGATCTTCGGCGGCACGGTCGTCGCGCTGCTGTTCGTGTACTTGGTGGACCTGATCACCAGCTTGGGCGACGTGCCGCGCGGGGTGACCGTGGCGGGCGTCGAGGTCGGTGGGTTGAATCGCGCCGACGCCGAGGAGAAGCTGCGCGATGAGCTCGGCCCGCAGCTCACGGACCCGCTGCCCGTGCGAGCCGGTGATGTCACGACCCGTCTCGACCCGGCCGACGCGGGCCTCGGCCTCGACTGGGCCGGCACGGTCGAACGTGCGGGCAACCAGCCGATCGATCCGCTGTCACGGCTGACGTCGCTGTTCACCACGCGGGAGATCGGCGTCGTGTCCTCGGCCGACGACGACGTGCTGCGCGAGGCGATCAACGGTCTGGCCGCGGGCGAGATCAACCACGAGGTGCGCGAAGGGGACGTCGGGTTCCGCACCGTGGAAGGCAGCGCGGTCGAACCGTTCCCGATCATGCCGCGGCAGGGGCAGCGCCTCACCGACGTCGACGGCGCGATGAAGCAGATCAAGGCGGACTGGCTGGCCGACAAGGGCGTGACGCTCGACGTCGACGTCACGCCGGCGAAGACGACCGAGGAGGCCGTGCGGCGGGCACTCGAGCAGACGAAACCGCTCGTGTCCGGCCCCGTGACGGTGCGCGCCGACAAGACGACGGCCACGCTTACCCCGCGGCACATCAGTGACGCGATGCAGCACGAACCGTCGGACGAGGGCGCGCTGCAGGTGACCCTCGACCGGGCGAAGCTGCAGGACGTGCTGATCCCGCGGCTGGGCGAGACCGAACGGCGCGCGTCGAACGCCGAGCTGGTGTTCGCGGGCTCGCGGCCCTCGGTCGAACCGTCGAAGGAAGGCAGGCAGATCGACTGGCAGGAGACGTTCGCGCCGTTCTTCACCGTGGCGGGCAAGCAGGAGGGGCGCACGCTCGAGGTCGTGTACCAGGTGCAGGCGCCCGACGTGAGCACCGAGGAGCTGCGCAAGCTGGGCATGAAGGAGGTCGTCGGCGAATTCACGACCGGCGGGCTCTCCGGTGCCGCAGCGCGGAACGTGTCGACGATGGCCGCCGCGGTGACGGGTTCCGTGGTGCGCCCCGGTGACACGTTCAGCCTCGAAGCGGCGACCGGCCCGCGCACGTCGTCGAAGGGCTACGTCGAGGCGCCGCTGTACTCCGGCGGCACCGGCCCGCGCGTCATCGGCGGCGGCGTGTCACAGCTGACGAGCACGCTGTACAACGCCGCGTACGAAGCCGGGTTGAAGGACGCGGGCCACAGGGCGCACCCGACGTTCGTCGACCGCTACCCCGCGGGCCGAGACGCCGTGTCACACCTGCCCGACGGCTCGTCGGTCGACATGTCGCTGACCAACAACCTCGACAGCGGTGTCGCGGTGCAGGCCTGGACATCCGGCGACAGTGTGACGGTGCGGTTGTGGAGCACGAAGCAGTACCGCGTCAGCGGGTCGACGAGTGACCGCACGGACGTGAAGTCCCCGCCGGTCAAGCGGGACCGCGGTCCGGGCTGTGAGGAGACGTCGGGCGCGGAGGGCTTCACCGTCACCGACACGCGCGTGGTGAAGGCACTGCGCGGCGACCGTGTCGTGGACCGGCAGTCGACGACCGTGACCTACCGGCCGGTGCCGCGCGTGGTCTGCGAATCGGGTGACGGCGGCGGCAACGACGGGGGCGACGACGGCGGCGGCGACCCGCGACGCCCCGGGTGGCCGTTCCTTCCGGGTGACGAGCGTTCGCAGCAGGTCGACCGCAGTCGAGGCTGAACAGCCGGCAGGCCGGGCCGGGCCTCGGCAGCGTCACGACCCGCGTCGTCTACTCGTCTCCGTCGCCGCCGAGGCCCCTGCCGCCGCCCGCGTGAGCCCGTGGACGGGCTCAGCGGTCGACCTTCTTGCGGTCCTTGCCCGCGAAGCCTGCGACGAGGGAAACGCCGATGGCGGCGACGACGACCTGGGTGATGAGTTCGAGCCAGTCCCAGCCGTCGGTGTCGGCGTAGCCGAGGCCGCGGGCGATGGCCGTCCCGACGAACGCCGCGACGATACCGACGAGCAGGGTCAGCCAGATGGCGATCTTCTGCTTGCCGGGTGCGACGAGCCTGCCGAGCGCGCCGATGATGAGCCCGACGACGATCGCCGAGATGATGCCCGAAATCTCCATGCCGAGCCTCCTGCGTGTCTGCGTGCGCTCCCGCCCGCCGACGGCGGGCGGCAGTCTGTGCGTACCCAATGATCGCACTGCCAACCCGCAGTTCAGGCGAACGAACACGAAAAGGGCACCCCGGCGCGCGAATCGAGTCGCGGCCGGGGTGCCCTTTTCGGTCGTGGTGTTCGATCGCGGGGATCAGAACGCCGCTTCGTCGACCTCCATCAGGTCGTTGTCGGCGGCCTCCGCGATGGCGCGGCGGGCGGTGAGCTCCGGCAGCACCTGCTTGGCGAAGAACGACGCCACGGCGACCTTGCCCTCGTAGAACGACTTGTCCTTGCCGCTCGCCTCGTCGAGCTTGCCCAGCGCGATCTCGGCCTGCTGCAGCAGCTTCCAGCCGACGATCAGGTCGCCGGCCGAGAGCAGGAACCGCACGCTGTGCTGGCCGACCTTGTAGACGTTGTTCACGTCCTCCTGCGCCGAGGTCAGGTTGCCGATCATCGAGCCGAGCATGCCCTGGACGTCGTCGAGAGCCTGCTTGAGCAGCTCCCGCTCCTTCTTCAGGCGCGAATCGGGCTCGGACGCTCCGCCTTCCACGAACTTCGAGATCTCGCCGGCGATGTAGGTCAGCGCCTGGCCCTTGTCGCGGACGATCTTCCGGAAGAAGAAGTCCATCGACTGGATGGCCGTGGTGCCCTCGTAGAGCGAGTCGATCTTCGAGTCACGGATGTACTGCTCGATCGGGTAGTCCTGCAGGAAGCCGGAACCGCCGAACGTCTGCAGCGACTGCACCAGCTGCTCGGTGGCGCGCTCGGAGCCGACGCCCTTGACGATCGGCAGCAGCAGATCGTTGACGCGCTCGGCGAGCTTGATCGACTCCTCGTCGGAGCCAGGGTCCTCCTGCGTCCACACCTGGTCCTGGAACGACGCCGTGTAGAGGTACACGGCGCGCATGCCCTCGGCGTAGGCCTTCTGCAGCATGAGGCTGCGGCGCACGTCCGGGTGGTGCGTGATCGTCACGCGCGGGGCGCTCTTGTCGGTCTGCTTGGTCAGGTCCGGACCCTGCACGCGCTCCTTGGCGAACTCGAGCGCGTTGAGGTAACCGGTCGACAGCGTCGCGATGGCCTTCGTGCCGACCATCATGCGCGCGTACTCGATGACCTGGAACATCTGCGCGATGCCGTTGTGCACCTCGCCCAGCAGCCAGCCCTTGGCGGGCGTGCCGTGCTGGCCGAACGTCAGCTCACACGTGGTGGAGACCTTCAGGCCCATCTTGTGCTCGACGTTGGTGACGTAGGCGCCGTTGCGCTCGCCGATCTCGCCGGTGTTGGTGTCGAAGTGGTACTTCGGCACGAGGAACAACGACAAGCCCTTGGTGCCGGGGCCGTGACCCTCGGGGCGGGCCAGCACCAGGTGCATGATGTTCTCGGTCATGTCCTGGTCGGCCGAGGTGATGAAGCGCTTGACGCCCTCGATGTGCCAGGAGCCGTCCTCCTGCTGCACGGCCTTGGTGCGGCCCGCGCCGACGTCCGAACCGGCGTCCGGCTCGGTCAGCACCATCGTGGCGCCCCAGGCGCGGTCGATCATGAGCTGCGCCCAGCGCTGCTGCTCCTCGGTGCCGTTCTGGTCGACGACCATCGCGAAGTTCGGGCCTGCCATGTACATGTACAGCGCCGGGTTCGCGCCGAGGATCAGCTCGGAGGCGGCCCACTGCACCGTCGGCGGAAGGCCGAAGCCGCCGAGCTTGTTGGTCAGGCCCAGCCGCCACCACTCGCCGTCCCACAGCTGCTGGTAGCTCTTCTTGAACGGCTCCGGCAGCGTGGCGGAGAAGGTCTTCGGGTCGTACACCGGCGGGTTGCGGTCGGCGTCCTCGAACGACTCGGCCAGCGGTCCCGTCGCGAGGTTGTTCAGCTCGGACAGCACGCCGCGGGCGGTGTCTTCGTCGGACTCGGCCAGTACGCCTTTGCCGAGCCGGTCCTGGATGCCGAGGACCTCGAAGAGGTTGAACTCCAGGTCCCGCACGTTGCTCTTGTAGTGGCCCATGTCGTCGCTCCGTACGAAGGTTGTTCGGGTGTGGCGGCCGGGGCGCTGTTCGTACGTCCATACACAGCCCGTGATGTGGACAGCTCCGGACAACACGGCCCTACTCGCCGGTAACTTAAGGATATTACTACTAAGTAATCGGCGGCAAGTCGTAGCGGTGTTTTCTGGGTCTCGTCTCCGCTCTTCCGTCCTTTCGGATGGTCGCGACAGCGTGACTCCGGGTGAACCGCGAGTGGCCCGGGGCGCGGTGGCCGCGTCAGGCCGGTGCGGTCGGCGGTGCCGACGACGTGTTCGCCGCCGGGGCGTGCTGGGGCGGAGTGTGCGCCTGCGGGGCATGTTGCGGCGGCGGTCCCGGCGAGCTGTCGGCCGACGGCGCCGTGTTCTCCTCGGGGCGCGGGATGAGGATTCCCGACCGGAACGCCTTCGTCACCGCGTGCGTACGGTCTCGCGCCGACAGCTTGCGCAGGATGCTCTTGACGTGCGTGCGCACGGTTTCCACGGACAGGAACAGCGTCTTGGCGATCGCCGAGTTCTCCAGACCTTCAGCCACCAGCTGCAGCACCTGGTACTCGCGTCGCGACAGTGGCATCTGCTGCTTGCCGCCCGTGCCCGTCGCGTCGGCCGCAGGCTGCCGCTTCGGACGCGCCGTCAGCGCGGCGAGCGCCGGATCGGTGTAGCGGCGGTCGATGTGTGCCCGCCGGATCGCCTCCGCGAGGCGGCGGGGCTCGGCCGTGCGCGGCACGGTCGCGTGGGCACCCGCGGCCGATGCAGCCGACAGGAACTGCGGGGTGCGGTGCGCATCCCGAACCAGCACCACGACGACCAGCGTCGGATCGCCGTCCCGGAGCAGTCGCACCAGGTGGCAGTGCGGATCGAAGCCCGAGTCCAGGATCACGATGTTCGGCCGCAGCTGTTCACACAGCTGCAGCGACGCGTGATGACTCGCTGCGTGGCCCGCCCACTGCAGTCCCGGCGTCTTGCTGACCAGGACGTTCAGGCCTTCCCGGAAGACCGGGACCGGGTCGAGGGCCGCGACCGTGAGGGTTCGCGTTCCCGAAGGTCCCAGGCCGCCTGCTGGGCGGCTTCTGTCGATGCTTTGCGCCATAACCACTCCGTCTCCGCACGTCCTCGCGGACGTGTTCGCCGCCGTGTCGCCACGGTCCCCCGGCGAGATCTGCTCGCTGTCGTTCGCAGCTGTGACTGGCGAGCCTCGACCTCATGACGCGATGAGCCGATGTTTTATTCAGTTCCTAGGCGGAGTGTGCCCTTTCGGTCGGCTACGCGCTGGTTGCGGCGCGCAAACGGTTGATACATCGCTGGTCACAGCCGGTTCGTGGAGACGTGCCGTAGTGATCCGGGCGGTGGGGTGGCGCCGAGGGTGACCGATTGCCTATGCTGTGTGATCTGCCACACAGGCCGGCATCAAAGGAGATGGCGTGTACTTGGCATCGGTGCTCGGGCTTTTCGTCCTGCTGCTTGCTGTCGCCGCGGTCATCGTGACGTGGGAAGACCGCCGCGCTGACCGTCAGCGTGCCCGCAGCAGGGACGCGCAGCTCGCGGCCCTCGGCGAGGTCGACCCGCTTGCGCCCGCGAGATTCCAGGCCGAACTGCGGGAACGCTCGTCGTAGCCGGCCACGCCCGGTGAGCGGGTGCCGGCAGGAACAGACGCCGACCGGTAAGAGGGGTGTGCCGGGATGCCGAAATGGGCCGACGTGGTGACGTTCGCGACCGCGTTGCCGGAAGTCGAGGAGTCGACCTCGTACGGCACGCCCGCACTGAAGGTCAACGGCAAGAGCTTCGCGCGACTGCGCACCGACGCCGAGGGCGGGCTGGTGCTGCTGTGCGGCCTGGACGAGAAGGAAGCACTACTGGCCTCCGGTGAACCGGCCTTCTACACCACGTCGCACTACGACGGTTACGGCGCGATCCTCGTCGACCTCGACATCGTCGACGAGGCGCAACTGCACGAACTGATCGAGGAGTCCTGGAACCGCAAGGCACCCGAACGGGCGAAACGCCGACGTTGACGCACCGGC
This sequence comes from Prauserella sediminis, assembly GCF_014195435.1. Taxonomy (NCBI): domain Bacteria; kingdom Bacillati; phylum Actinomycetota; class Actinomycetes; order Pseudonocardiales; family Pseudonocardiaceae; genus Prauserella; species Prauserella sediminis. The sequence continues at coordinate 1,966,742 of NZ_JACIBS010000001.1, forward strand.
CGAGCTGCGGTTTCAGCTCGGGGTGTGGCAGGTGTAGGTGATGCCGCCGGGGAACGACTTCATGTCACGCAACGCCATTCGGGGCAGCGTGAAGCCGTCGGGGAACAGCCTGCGCCCGCGCCCCTGCACGACGGGATAGCCGAAGAGGCGGTACTCGTCGACGAGGCCTGCCCGGATGAGCGAGTGGCAGAGCGTGATGCTGCCCGTGACGACGATGTCCGAACCCGGTTGTTCTTTGAGCTCGCGGATCGCCGCGACCGGGTCGTCGGTGCCGATGAGGTGGGTGTTCTGCCAGCCGGGGTCGGTCAGCGTGCCGGTGACCACGTACTTGTCGACCCGGTCTAGGAAGTCGGCGACCTCGCCGGTCTGGTTCGGCCAGAAGCCGCGGAAGTCCTCGAACGTCTGCCTGCCGAGCAGGACCGCGTCGCACCGGTCCTGATGGCGGCGATTCTCCGCGACGAGCTCGGTGTTGTCGGCTGTCGGGTCGAACTCGACCGTCGGGTCAGACCAGGAATCGAGCATCTCGACGCAGCCGTCGAGCGTCATGTTCTGCGTGATGGCGAGCGTGCGCATGATGGCCCCAGGACGTCGGCGTCGGCGGCGGTGCGTGGCTCGGCCCAGGATGCCCGACGGGTCCGACCTTCAGTCGAGGGCGCGGGCCAGCGTTTCGACGGCCGCTGCGACCGGTTCGGGATCGTCCACCGTGGCGAGGTGACTCGCCGGGAGTGACCGGACGGGCAGGTGGCGGGCGCGTGCGTGCTCGGCGGCACTGTCGTAGGGGGCCGACAGCCGCAGGTAGGCGCTCGGTGGCTCATCGGTGTGGGGACGCGGCTCGCGGAGGAACCGCACGGGCACGCGCGGTTCGTCGGGCAGGACGGCGTCGCGGAGGGCCTCGCTGGTGAGTGGGCTCGGGTCGAACCACGTGTGCCAGGGCTGCAGGAGCAGTTCGGTGCGGTCGCCGGTGTCCTCGACGGTGGCGCCGCTCGCCAGGGTGTCGTAGAGCTCGGCGGGTGCGGTGTCGTGCCAGCTCCGGCCCGGAGTGGGCAGGCCGGCGTCGACATAGACGACGTGACTGCCGGGGCGGGGCCGCGCGAGATGCGGCAGGAGCGGGCCTGCGCCGCTGTGCCCGGCGACGAGCAGTGGCTCGCCGGGAACCTGGGCCGCGAACCGGGCGGCGATGCCGTCGTGGCACGGCGTGGCCCGCAGGCCGTCGCGTAGATCGGGGACGACGACGCGATGTCCGCGTGCGACGAGCACGTCGGCGAGCGGGCGCATGCTCCCCGGCCCGAGGAACGGACTGTGCACCAGCGCAATCGTGCGCATACCCATGCACGCCTCCTGTGGCGGACGAACCCCGTGGACCCCGTGGTTGCGTCCACCCGTCTCCCATCGCCACCCGAAGGGGAACGCTCCGCGTGGCGGTGTTCGATCGGATTCAACCAGGTTGCCCCGGGGAACGGGTTCGTCGCACGGGATGGGCACGAACGGCGCCGGCCGGTTCGGGGCTACCGGTCCGGCGCCGTTCGTGTCCGGTCACCGACGGCCTGCATCGCCTGCGACGTCGCGGACTCGTCACGATTCGGGACGGAACCGGGGAGGTTCCTTCGTGGCGATCGGGGGTGTCCGCGGCGCGCGCCCGGGGTTGGCGTGCTCGGCCGACGTGTACGTGGTGCCTGTCGCGGTGTTACCGCGAGGGGCTCGGTGACAGCACCACGAGCGAAAGCAGCAGCAGGAACGCCAGTCCTGCCACCAGGAATGCGGGCACGCCCGTGACCGACCATGCGGCCAGTCCTGCGATTCCGAGCGCACCCGCCGAGGCAGATGTCCACATGGGCCATCTCCATCTCGCGTCGGGGATGTGTATGGGGTCATCCGGCGTATCGCCGCACTTCCCCTGTCCGTTATCACGCCGTGACATCGAATGGCATGCATCACCCGAATGGTGGCTGTGGTCGGGTCCTCTTGTGCGCTTCGCCTGCTATATCCCGATTCTCGTGCGCGCGATCGGTCGTCACCCGGATGGTTCGGACGTTGCAGCGGTGGGGATGGGTGCGGCGGTCGAGGTTGGGGCGGTGATCGAGGTTGGGGCGGTGATCGAGGCGGGTGTGGCGGTGTGGCGCGCCGCGGTCGCAGCGCCGTGCTGGAACCGCGGCGCCGTGGCACTAGAGCTGTCTGGGCGTGACGCCGTGGCCGTGGCGCCGCCGTGGTGACACCGCCGTGGTTCCGCCGCCGCGGTTGTGGTGCCGCCGCGGTCCCGTCGCTACGGCGGCCCCGCCACGACCCCGTCGCCGTGACGCGGCAGAGCACGGCGTCCGGACGCTCGTGTATCGCCCGGGCGTCCGGACACCGTGTGTCAGCTGCTGCTCGCCGCTTGTGGTTCGAGCGCGGCCAGTGCCTCCTGTACGCAGTCCGCCCACCTGCGCTCCCCCAGTTCGGTCACTCCGGAGTCGCCGGCGAACGCGCTGGAGACGACGACATCGGGTTCCAGCGTCGCCAGGTCGCCCAGGCTCGACGTGAGCTGAGCGTGGTCGCTCATGCCGGGGATGTAGCCGGCGCGCCAGTGGCCGTTCGGGTCGACGTAGAGCGTGTCGCCCGTGAACAGATACGTCCGACCGGAAACGGGCACTAGGAAGCAGGCGCTGCCGGGGGTGTGTCCCGGTGTCGGGATCACGTCGATTCCCGAGGCGGTCACGTGCCTGCCTTCGAAGGCGTCGTCGACCGGGGTGACCTCGCTTGCCAGGTCGGCTTCGGTCGCGTGGGTGTGCAGGGTCGAGCCGAAGCGTTCCTTGATCGTCCGGAGCGACGGTGCGATCTCGTCCTGGTGGCTCAGGTAGTGGTCGGCGACTCCGCCCAGCTCGGCCATGCGGTCGAACTCGGTGTCGTGGGTCGTGTTGTAGAACAGCACGTTGCCGGCCGGGGCGAGCCAGAGGTAGGCGTGGGTGCTCAGCCCGGGGAACGGGTACTCGGGTTCGGTTTCCCACAGGTCGTCGGCGATCTTCCTCATCTCGGTTCCCTTCTCTCGTTTGAAAGGAACGCTAGGACTTCGAGTTAACTTGAAGTCAACACTCGCCGATCCCAGCACCCGCCGTCCCATACTCGCCGGCCCCGGTGCCCACGACGCCGACCGTCCACACGGTGGCGGCCGCTCGTGCCGCCGCGAGCCGGTGCCGGTGCGGGAACGCGGAATCCGGCACCACCGACGTGTCGGTTCTCGTAGGATCCGCGGTGCTGCCCGACGTCCGAGGAGTGTCATGACTGACCCCGTTCGTGCCCCGGCCATGCCGCCCGCCCAGCGGCACGGCGAGATCTACCGTCATGTCGCCGACTCGTCGGCACAGAACCGCCTCGCGACGACCTACCTGTACACGGGCGTGTTCGAACTGCTGGTCATGGGCGTGCTCGCGTTCTTCCTGGAGCCGCCGGTGCGCTGGCTGCTGCTCGCGTTCGGTGTGGCCGGATGTGCGATGTTCACGTTGGTGCTGTATCCGCGGGCGAAGCGCAGTGCGAATTACGCGGGCGACGACCTGATCGACCTGATCGTCACGCCGTCGGGTCCGATCACGCGTGGCGGTTTCCAGCTCTCGTGGCGTGAGTTGTCCCAGTTCCGGTTGGAGGTCCTGACCAATATGGGCGGGAAGGGCAAGGTCGGTATGCACGCCCTGCTCGTACTCGCCGACGGTGCGGCGGTGAAGGCGCGCACGACGACGGAACCGCAGCGGAGCGTGTTCACCGGGCAGAAGATCAAGGCCAACCTGGGTGTGCCGGACAAGGCTGAGGCCGAGCGGGTGCGCGACCTGCTGGAGCGGGCGTGCGCCCAGGGCGGTGTGCCGTTCGACTACCGCGAACGTCACTCCAGCTGACCTCCCACGCCGCGGCGGGGGACGATGCCCGCCCGGCAGAGCGCGATGACCACCAGCGCCGCGAGCTGCATGACGACCGCGATGGCGGCGTGCACGGCCCACGCGCCGACGAGTGTCGGGCCGCCCCACGTGCCGGCGCCGAGCGCGTCCGCGAACGGATGTGCGAGGTGCTCGATCGTGTCCGGTCGCAGTGGATACAGCCACCCCGCCAGGATCAGGTACACGATCAGCACGGCGGCGACGACGGCAACGGCGGAAAGTCCATAGTGGACTATCTTGCGGTCGAAGCCGGGACTTCGCGCGGGCAGGCGCCAGGCCGTGAAGCCGAATCGCAGTAGCTCATGTGGACGAGTCATGCTCCGACGATCCACAACCACGCGGGTGTCTGCCATGGGGACAACCCCCGGAATCCGGCCGTGTCGGCTCTCAGCCGTGCCCCGGTGCGCCGTCGTGTTGCGTGGGCGTCGTCGGCGGATCGGCAGCGCGGATCGGATATCATCGACGTATGCGCACTCGAATCGCCATGTGGTGGGCCGCCGACCGGCGGCCCTGACCTTGCGCATGTTCACCACGGCCGCCCGGAGGGCGGCCGTTTTCGCGTTTCCGTGACGGTGCGTCCGCGGGTGGTCTCCGACTCGATCGTGGAGGCACCGATATGTCGCACCCGTCCCGTCCCCGTCTGCTCACCGGTGATCGCCCGACCGGCAGGCTCCATCTCGGCCACTACGTGGGCAGTCTCGCCAACCGGGTCCGGTTGGCCCGCGAGTACGAGACGTTCCTGATCCTGGCCGACCTGCATCTGCTCACGACGGAGAACTCCCCCGACGCCATTGCGCGGATTCCGCAGCACGTCCGGGAGCAGGTGCTCGACGCGCTCGCCGTGGGTGTCGACCCGGAGCGCGTGACGTTCTACCTGCAGTCCGCGATCGGTGAGGTCGCGGAACTGAACACGTTGCTGCAGAGCCTCGTATCGGTATCGCGGCTGCAGCGCATCCCGAGCCTGAAGGACATGAGCCTCGGCGGCGAGATGGGCTACGCGCTGCTGGGGTATCCGGTGCTGCAGGCGGCGGACATCCTGTGCGTCAAGGCCGGAGCCGTCCCGGTGGGGCAGGACAATAACGCCCACGTCGAGGTGACGCGGGAGATCGCACGGCGGTTCAACGGCCTGTACGGCGAGGTCTTCCCGGTGCCTGCCGCCGTCACCAGTGACGTGCCCAGCCTGATCGGCACCGACGGGCAGGCGAAGATGAGCAAGTCGCTCGGCAACGCGATCTACCTGTCCGACCCGCCCGAGGACGTCGACCGCAAGGTGGCCCGCATGTACACCGATCCGCAGCGGGTGCGCGCCGATGTACCGGGCACCGTGGAGGGCAATCCGGTGTTCGAGTACCACCGTGCGTTCAACGACGACCGCGCTGAAGTGGCCGACCTGGAGGAGCGGTATCGCGAGGGGCGCGTCGGCGACGTCGAGGTCAAACAGGCCCTGGCGGCGGCGCTCAACCGGTTCCTCGATCCGGTGCGGGAGCGGCGCGCGGAGTACGCCGCGCGGTCCGGATACGTCGACGAGCTCATCACCTCCGGTACGGAACGCACGCGCACCGTGGTCCGCGAGGTCGTCTTCGAGGCGCGCAGGGCGATGGGGCTGACCGGCGCGTACAACCGGTTGCGCCGCAAGGCCGCCCGTTCGGCGACGCGTTGACCGGGCGTGCCCGTGTGATGTGTCCCGCCGGTGATGGTTCAGCGATTGCTGAATGATCAGCCTCCGCTGTACTGTTCGATGCATGCTGACGAGTGAGACGCGCGAAGCCGCGTTGTCGCGCCTGGGGCGGGCGTTGGCCGACCCCACTCGGTGTCGGATCCTGGTGGCGCTGCTGGACGGGGTGAACTACCCGGGGCAGCTGGCGACGAAGCTCGACCTGACGCGCTCGAACGTGTCGAACCATCTGGCGTGCCTGCGCGGTTGTGGCCTGGTCGTGGCCGCCTACGAGGGCAGGCAGGTCCGGTACGAGCTGGCCGATCCGCACCTCGCCGGCGCACTCGGCGAGTTCGTGCAGGTGGTGCTGGCTGTCGACACGGGCCAGCCGTGCGTCGACGACACGCGGCCCGCCGCGGCACCGGCACCGGAATCCGCCGCACCGGAATCCGCTGCACTGGGAGCCGCCGCACCGGAAGCCGCCGCACCGGAAGCCATTGCGCCGCCGTGCACCGACGAGGTCGGCACCGGTCGGAGCGTCGTCGGTGAGGGCGCCACCGCTGTCACGGACGGGGAGGTCGCCACCGATGGCTGACGACTGCTGCGGCCCGAGCGATTCGCGGGCCACCACGTCCGCCGACGCCGCGTCCGCCGACGCTGCGTCGGCCACCGGGGCCACCGCCGCAACCACGGGCATCGCGGTCTCCGCGGGTTCGCCCGACGACACGGCGACGGCGAACACGGCCGGGCCCGCCGACGTGGCGGCGTGCGGTGACGGGTGCTGTTCGACGGAGGCTGCGCCCCCACGGTCGGGAGGCGCTCTGACCGGCACGGCGCAGCCGGACGATCACCGGCGCACGGTGTTGTCGCGTCGCGTGCGACTGTTCGTGGCCGCGACGATCACCTACAACGTCATCGAGGCCGTCGTCGCGATCACCGCGGGTGCGATCGCGTCCTCGGCGGCGCTGATCGGGTTCGGCCTGGACTCGACGGTCGAGGTCGCGTCGGCCGCGGCCGTGGCGTGGCAGTTCGCGGGGCGTGATCCGGAGCGGCGCGAACGTGTCGCGCTGAAGGTCATCGCGGTGTCGTTCTTCGCGCTGGCGGCGTATGTGACGTTCGAGTCGGTCACGACGTTGGTTGGCGGCGAGCAGGCCGACCACTCGACGGTGGGCATCACGTTGGCGGCGGTGTCGCTGGTGATCATGCCGGTTCTGTCGTACGCGCAACGCCGTGCCGGGCGCGAGCTGGGGTCGGCGAGCGCCGTGGCCGATTCGAAGCAGACGCTGCTGTGCACCTACCTGTCGGGTGTCGTGCTGGTCGGCTTGCTGCTGAACTCGCTGTTCGGCTGGGCGTGGGCCGATCCGGCGGCCGCGCTGGTGATCGCCGCACTCGCCGTGAAGGAGGGGCGCGACGCCTGGCGCGGCGACCACTGCTGCTGAGCAGGCCGCCGCGCCCGGCCCGGCCACCGGGCAGGGCCGCCGACTCCACAGTGGACGTCAGATGTCGGCGAGTCTCGGCCGGATGTCGCCGACGAGGCTCGTCGCCCACGGCACCGGATCCTGGTACGCGGGCGGCACGAGGCTGACCAGCGAGACGCCCAGTTTCCGGTAGGTCTCCATCTGGCGGAGGAATCCGTCGGGGTCGGTGATCGTGTCGCCCTGGTACAGGATCGTCTTCTCGATGGCGTCGTAGTCGGTGCCGAGCGCTTCGCAGTGCCCGCGCAGTACGTCCAGCTTGTGCCGTACGGCCGCCACGGCCTCCTCGCTCGCGGCGCTGAACAGGTTGCAGGCCTGGCCGTACTGCGCGACGAGCCGGAGCGTCTTGCGTTCGCCGCCTCCGCCGATGAGGACGGGGATCGTGCCGTTGGCGGGCTGGGGCAGGCTGATCGTCTCGGTGAGCCGGTAGTGCTTGCCGTTGTAGGCGCCGTCGTCGTCGGACCACATCTGCCGGCAGATCTGCAGCGTCTCCTCGAGGCGTTCGAACCGTTCGGCAAGCGGCGGGAACGGCACGCCGAGGCCCGCGTGCTCCCGTTCGTACCAGGCCGCGCCGAGACCCAGCACCGCGCGGCCGTGCGACAGCGTGTCGAGGGTCGTGACGGTCTTGGCGAGCAGGCCCGGGTGCCGGTAGGTCACGCCGGTGACGAGCAGTCCGAGGCGGACGTCGGTGGTGATCCCGGCGAGGTAGCCGAGTGCCGTGTACCCCTCGAGCATCGGTTCGTACGGACCGCCGACGTTCTCCATCTGGAACCAGTGATCCATCAGGGTCAGCAGGCTCACGCCGCCGTCGTCGGCGACGCGGGCGGTCTCGGCAAGGCGATCGGCGAGCGTCGTTTCCCACTCCGGGTGGGTGAACGTGTAGTAGTGCAGTCCGAGCTCCATGTGACCGACCCTACGTCCGTGCGGTGGTCATCGCCCGGTGGTGACTGCCGCCTGGCAGCGGCTCCCGCGAGTCCTCGGTACCGCGGGAGCGCATGTCTACGGAGCCGGGCGACGACGCGAACGCCCGTGGCTTCACGCGGCCGACTCCGGTTCCGGGCCTCGAGCATCACGCCGTGTTACTTTTCGCCACACGCCGCCATAGTCGCTGGTCAGGACGTTTTGGTGGTTTCGTGCGAACCGGACACGACGTTGGGAGGAGGACGTGCCTGAAGAACGATTCGGGGCTCAGGACGCCCCTGCACCTCCGGTGATCGGACCGGAGTTCGCCGATGCGGCCGACGACCAGCCCGACGAGGTCTACCTACCCTCCGAACGCTTTCACTACGGCGATGAGGAGGCGACGGTCGAGTTGCGGCGACTGGAGGACGAGCGTCTCGTCCTGCTCGCCTTCACCTCACTGGAAGCTCTCGTCGAGGGCTGTGGCGAAGGCCAGCCGTGGTTGTCGGTGCGAAGTGACTATCTGAACCGCATCGCGGCCGACAGTGGCGCCACCGAGGTCTTGTGGAACGCCGTTCTTCCGGACGACCAGCGTCAGGAGGTAGCACCTACCGGAGGCGTGTCGTGAGTGGATACGGCGCGGGTACCGGTTCGCTGGACGGGATCGCGTCGAAACTGCGCAACGGCGCGAGTTCGCTGGAACAGGCCGCGGGGCAGCGTCCGCCTGCGCCGAACGCGGGTGAGATCAGTGGGGTGGTCCAGGGGCTCGTCGGTGCGCTGTCGACCTCACTCGCCGGTGTTGTCGAAGGTTGTGGAGCCGCCGGCGATGCAGTGGCCTCCGGACGCGATGCGTACGAGAAGGCCGAGCAAGACGGTCGCACCGACGTGTCCAACGCCAGCGGTGGGCTGTGAGGGGGAGCCATGCCGATCGACACCGAGGTCAAGGCGGATGCGGCGAGCATCCGGAGCGTCGCGCAGTGGTCCCAGAACGCGGACACGGCGGGGACGCAGGTGTACGGGGCGCGCGGCGATTCCGAATCCACGTGGACGGGCGAGGCTTCGGACGGGTTCCGAAGCACCATGACGAAGTTCGGTGGGCAGATCGACGGCCTCAGCACGGACCTGTCCCGCACGTCGTCCCAGTTGAACTCGCACGCCGATGACATCCATACGGCGAAGTCACGCATGTCGCAGGCGCTGGAGATCGCGCGCAACGGCGGCCTGACGATCAGCGGAAACATCATCCAGGAACCGGGTCCTGCGCCGGCAGCTCCGGCGCCGTTGCCGACCGATGAGAAGCCGAGTCCACGCCAACAGCAGATCCACGACCAGGCCACGCAGGCGCAGGCGGCGCACGAGAAGCAGGTCAAGGCCTACGTGGAAGCGGAGCGGTCAGCGACTCCGGCTCGTGAGGCGCTCATCAAGTCGCAGCAGACGTTCGTTAGGTTCGCGAAGGGGTATGCGGAGAAGGCGCCGATCAACATCGCCGACATCAGCACAGGCCTGGCGGGAGCGGTCGCCCAACGCACGAGTCAGTACCGGGCGGCGGCGAAGGCGCTGGACCCGGCGATCGAACGTGCGGCCGCGTACGCGAAGAGCGGCAGGACGAACCCGTACGCACAGGCACGCGCGGATGCCTTGGAGATCGAACGCAGGCTCGCCAAGCAGGCAGAGCTGAACCGGGCGACAGCCACACGTACCGCCCGCATGGTGGACAAGCTGCCGAAACACCTGAAAACAGCGCTCACGACGAACTTCGACTTCGGGAAGGCGGAATCCGCGAAGGCTGGCTCAAATCCGGCACTCCGTGGTGCGACGAAGTTTGCCAGCAAGATCCCGGTTTTCGGGGCCGGTTTAACCGCGGTCGGTGTGGGAATGGATATTCGCGGTGGTAAGGACCCGGGAAAGGCCATTGCATCGGGTGCCGGCAGCTTTGTCGCTGGCTCATTGGCAACAGCGGCTGTGGCAAGCGCGGGCGGGCCGGTCGGATGGGCTGTGGCCGGAGGTGCGGTCGTGTCTGCGGGAGTCGGGCTTGCCATTGACGAATGGGGCGATGACGTCGCTGACATGGCGGGCGACGCGGTGGACTGGACTGGCGACCGTTTGTCCGACGCGGGAGAGTCGATAGGTAAGGCAGGACGGGCGGTCGGTGATTTCTTTGGTGATCTGTTTTAGGCGGGTATATGGATGTTTCTAGGCTTCCGCCCAAGCCTGATTTGTATACGGGCGAACCTCGTCCCCCGGGTGCCCCGCTGGAATCTGAGGGAGAACGACCGGACGACCGGCGAGAACTGAGCGCGGATCGTGTACCTCGTTCTCCTGTGGATGAAGGCCCGATGCTGGAGTGGTTCTACCCCACGCGCACAGGTCGAGTGATGGCTGGCGCATCCATGTCGGCGATACTGGTCGTCTTCGGCGTAATTCTGGACGGCGGATTCTCCTGGATGGGCGTGTGGTGGTTGTGGATAATTATTTTGCCATGGCCATTGGTTTTCCTCGTCTCGGCTGGTTCTGAGCAGGTCTGCGCGGGTGTTGACTGGCTCGCGTTGGATGGTTACGCGTACGTAAAAACGTACGACCTCGTCACCGTTAAAGTACACCTTGATGGGGCTGCGCACGCGATTGAAATGGTTGACAGCCAAGGACGTTCCCTGCGTCCTAAAATAATCAGGCTCCAGCGAAACCATCGGCTCTGGGATCTGGTGTACAACGGAATTCTGCATTCGGTGCACGTGGGTGGTGCGGAGACGAACAAGCGGGCTCGGGACTACCTCCTGCTCGACCATCCACCGACTCTTCGCCCGCAGTAGCGCCGCCACTAGTCAGCGCCGCCACTGGTCAGCGCCGCCACTGGTCAGCGCCGCCACTGGTCAGCGCCGCCGCTCGCCGTGCGGCGGGCTCGGGCGCTGCCGCGGGCGGTGGCGCCCGAAACTGTCGTGGGTGGCGGGCAGGATCGGTGCATGGCTGATTTCGCGAGGAACACCCATCACGCGCTCGACTACGTCGAGCTTCCCGTCACCGACTTCGACGCGGTGAAGACGTTCTACGGCGACGCGTTCGGCTGGCAGTTCACCGATTACGGCCCGGGGCCCGCGTATGTCGGAATCCGTGGAACGTCCGACGACGAGGTCGGGGGCTTCCGGAAGGAGGAGCAGGTCACGCCGGGCGGACCGCTGGTGCTGTTGTATTCGACGGATCTGGAGGCGAGTCTTCGCGCCGTGCGCGAGGCGGGCGGTGAGATCACCCAGGAGCCGTTCGACTTTCCCGGTGGGCGGCGTTTCCACTTCCGTGATCCGGCCGGCAACGAGCTCGGTGTCTGGACTGCCGCATGAGATGAACGGCGATCTCGCGGGCCCGGTGCTGCGCTCCCGTCGACGATTCGCTGCGGCTGTGCTCCGTTCGTGCGGCTGCGCCTACTGGTCCAACGACCAGCGTGCCTGTACGCCGTCGAGGAAGGCGTCGAGGGCGAAACGCATCGCCTCCCGACCCTGGAAACTCCAGGCATCTTCCTCGTTGCTCACGGCAGCGAGCCGCGGGTAGTCGCCGCTCTCGGAGGCGCGGATGAGATACGGCTCCTGTGCGGCCCACCATTCGCTTTCGGTCGTGGGCGGCGGGGTGTCGGACGAGTCGGCGATCAGGTGATCGCGCGCGGCACCGATGACGATGCTCATCACGCCGGTGATGATCAGATTCTGCTCGCGGCCCGGGATGTCGTGGCCCTCGAACGCGCGCAGTGCCCAGTCGAACCCGGCCAGCGAACCGGGGCCCAACACGGGACGACGTTGGTTCAGTTCGAGCAACCACGGGTGGGCGGCATAGCCGTCCCAGGTGCCCTCGGCGAGGAGGGCGAGATGCTCGCGCCAGGTCTCGCCGGTCACCGCGAGCTCCTCCGGTGACGGTTCCGTCGCGCGGTCGACCATGAGATCGACCAGCTCGGCCTTGCCCGGTACGTAGCGGTACAGGGTCATCGGGCCGGTACCGAGCTCGTCGGCCACCGCTCGCATGTTGAGCGCGGTCACGCCGGAACGATCGGCGAGCGCGATCGCGGTGGCGACGACCTGGTCGAGGGTGAACCGCGGTTTGGGTCCCGGCCGCCCCTCCTGGGCGCCGCCCTCGCGCCACAGCAGTTCGAGGCTGCGACGTGGATCGCCTGCACCGGTCTGGGGAGAGCTCATGGAACGAGAATCCTAACCGCCCCGGCACTGGCGAACCGGGTACGTCGTACGCTATAACTGAGTACATCGTACTCGGATACCTTCTGGAGTTCTGATGAGTAGCTCCGTCATTGAGGCTCACGGCCTCACCAGACGATTCGGGGAAACCGTCGCCCTGGACGATTTCGACCTCGAGGTGGCGCGCGGCAGTGTCCACGGGTTGCTGGGGCCAAACGGCGCGGGCAAGACGACGGCGGTCCGGATCCTCACCACGCTGCAGCGGCTGCACACCGGCACGGCGATCGTCGCCGGGCACGACGTCGTTCGGGAGGCGCGACAGGTCCGTCGCCGCATCGGGTTGACCGGGCAGCAGACAGCCGTCGACGACCTGCTCAGCGCGCGGCAGAACCTCGTCTACTTCGGACGCCTGTTCCGGCTCGGCAAGGCCGATGCCCGCAAGCGCGCCGACGAACTGCTCGCCCAGTTCGGTCTCGCCGGTTCCGCACACCGGGTGCCGAAGAAGTTCTCCGGTGGCATGCGCCGTCGGCTCGATCTCGCCGCCAGCATGATCCTGGCACCGGACGTCCTCTTCCTCGACGAACCGACCACCGGGCTGGACCCGGCCGGGCGCAGGGAGGTCTGGGAGGCCATTGCCGGGCTGACGGCCGGTGGCACCACCGTGTTGCTCACGACCCACTATCTCGACGAGGCGGACCGGCTCTGCGACCGGATCTCCGTGGTCGACCACGGCCGCAACGTCGTCGATGACACGCCCGACGGGCTCAAGCGGCGGATGGGGGCCGAGCGGCTCGAGGTGATGGCGACAGCGCCCGAGGCGCTGGAGCCGATCACCGCGGTGGTCGCGTCGGTCGCGACGGGTGAACCGTCGGTCGAGCCCGGCACGTTGACCGTGTCGGCGTTCGTGCACGACCCGGTGGACGCACTGGTGACCGCGGCGGCCGCGATCCGCGAGCAGCGGTTGGAGGTCGCCGATCTCGGGCTTCGGCGGCCCACGCTCGACGAGGCGTTCCTCGAGCTGGTGGGAAGGGAGACGGCATGACCCACGGCACGACACCTCTGAAACCGGCCACCGACGACACCGTCGGCCACCGGATCCGCTGGACCCTCAGCGACTATCGGGTCGTGGTGGGGCAGGAGTTCGCCCACCTGCTGCGGCAGCCGGCCAACTTCGCGTGGCAGCTCGGCTTCCCGGTGGTCATGGTCCTGCTGTTCGTCTACGTGTTCGGCTCGGCGATGGACGTCACCGGTCAGGGCGCGGGTGTGGGCTACATCGGCTACGCGATGCCGGGCCTGTTCGCGATGACGATGGCGTTCGGGTTCATGAACACCGCCTTCGCCGTCGCGGACATGAAGGAGAAGGGATTCATCGACCGGGTGCGGTCGATGCCGATGGCCTCGTCGGCGATCGTGGTGGGCCGAAACCTGGCCGACACCATTCACGCTGCCGTCGACCTGGCAGTGCTCGCCGTGATCGCGTTGCTGATCGGTTGGAGCTCCGACGGTACGGCCCTGGAGACGCTCGCCGCGTTCGCGTTGCTGCTGTGGCTGCGCTTCTCGCTGATCTGGGTCGGGATCTGGCTCGGCCTCCTCGTCAAGGGCACCGAGCAGGCGGGCAATCTCTTCGCGCTGGCGTTCCCGTTCGGGATGATCTCCTCGGTGTTCACGCCGCCGGAGCTGATGCCCAGCTGGCTGCAGCCCGTCGCGGAGTGGAATCCCGTTTCGGCGACCGCCACGTCCATCCGAGAGTTGTTCGGCAACCCGGTTCCGATCGGCGATGCGTGGCCGGAGGTACACGCGCTCGCAGCGGCGATCATCTGGCCGTTGGTGATCACTGCGGTGTTCCTGCCGCTCGGGGTGCGCCGGTTCCGCAATCTCGGTCGCTGACGTGGCGTGGGATCCGAAGGTCAAGACCATCCGGATCGTCACCCGGGGGCGTGTGACGGGCAGGGTCCACCCGGTCACGACGTGGTTCGCGGGCGCGGGAGGCGCGGTCTACGTCGCGGCCCGGCACGGGTTGCGGAGCGACTGGCTGCGGAATGCGGTGGCGGCATCGGCTGTCGAACTTCGCCGGGGTCACCTGTCCTGGACGGCCGAGGCCGCGCTCGTCCACGACGCCGAGGAGGTGGATCACGCCCTCGATGCGTTCGCGGGCAAGTACGCAGAACACCGCGCGATCATCAGCGCCTGGCGAGCTGATCCGCCGACCTTCGTGCGATTTCGGTGGATCGAGTAGTGCGCGTTCGAGCCGTGACTCGGTGCCAGGGCGGCGCGCGAGGACTTGACAAATCCGTCGCGACTCTCGACTAGAGAAGCGCACTAGGCCGTCGCTAGCTTCGGGTCGAACGAACGGTCTGCACGGGGAGTTCCGATGATGCTGTTGACGGCGATGCCCGCCTCCCGGGCACCGGGAGCCGTACCGACCGTGCCGGTGGTCCGGACTCTGGCGGAACGGCTGTCCGAACGTGGGCAGCGGGTTCGTGTGCTCGTCCCGGAATCGGAGGCCGGCGATTGGCCTGATGGCGTCGAGCTGCATCTCGGCCGGGTCACCGACCCGGCCGAGTTCGCCGCGGCCGTTGCGGATGCCGAGCTGGTGTTCCTCGCCGGCCTCGTCGGTGAACCCCTCGCGTCCCTGCGCGAGCTCACCACCACGCTCGTCACGGGACGGGTCAGGCGGGTCGTGGTGCTCGGCTCACACGGATCCGATTTCGACGCCGGGATATCGGACGAAACGTGGCAATGGTCGGCGTTCGAACGGTGCCTGGAGAACAGCGGGATCGGCCGGGTGTGGCTGCGGCCGACGGCGGTGATGGCCAGCGCGGATGTCGGCGGGTACCCCATTCCGGGTTCCGCGGTGGTGGACAGGATTCGACGCGGTCAACAGGTTCACGAGTACCTGCCCACTGCGCCGTACGCATTCATCCACGAGGACGATCTGGCCGAGATCGCCGCGACCCTGCTGCTCGGCGACCGGCGCAGCGGGACGGTCGATGTCAGCGGGACGACCGTGAGCGCGGTGGAACGGCTCGCCGCCCTTGGCGCTGCTCTCGGTGTCGAACCGCAGCTGGTCGAATTGACGGCGGACGAAGCGGCGGAGCGGTGGCGGCAGGCAGGCTGGCCTGAGGACACGATCGGCGTGATGCTGTACGCGTTGCCCGCTTTCGCCGCGGAGCCCGACAATCCGGCGTTGCGAGAGCAGGAGGAAACGGCCCGGACGCTACTCGGCCGACCACCGCAGACGTTTCGGCAATGGGCGGCGCGGCTCGCCGACCGAGTGGCAACACCGGACGGGTCTTGACGACACCCCCGATGACGGGAGTGGCTTGGCGATCAGGGTGCGGCAACCGGGTGTGCGCGAACTATCGCTGTTGACCGTGGTTTACCGGCCTGCTGGCCAGGGCAGGAAGCTAGTCCTGAACCGCTTCGAGCGCGAAGAACAGGAATACGGGTGCGGTCGAGACGTGCTCGAAGTCCTGAGGGAACAGCTCGCGTGCCTCCGGCGCGGGTTGCGGTTCGTTGATGCTTGCGACACGGAAACCGGCGGACGCGAACGCGTCGAGCATCGACTGCAGCGACTTTCTCCAGAACCGCATCGGGACACGCCGGCCACCGAATTCCCATTCGAACTCGTAACTCGTGTTCGCGAAGTAGTTCGGTCTGGGCTCCTGGATGGTGTAGGCGACGAAAGGGTGGTCGACCGACGCGAAAAGCCTGCCGCCGGGCTTCAGCACCCGCCGCATTTCGGCCAGGGCCGCAGTCCAGTCCTCCAGGTAGTGCAGCACCAGCGAGGCGATCGCGTCATCGAAGGTTTCGTCGTCGAACGGCAGTGGGTCGTTCAGATCCGCCAGGAGCAGCTCGGCGTCGTCGCCGAGGCGTTGCTCGGCCAGTTCGAGCATTCCGGCGCTGGCATCGATGCCGGTGACGGTGGCGCCGCGGTCGCGTAACGAGGCCGACAGCTTTCCTGAACCGCACCCGACATCGAGGACGCTGTGGCCCGCCACGTCTCCCACCAGCGCCAGCATCGCGGGGCGCTCGTAGTAGGCGTTGGCGAGGCTGCCGTCGTTCTCCGCCGAGTAGGCTGCGGCGAAAGCGTCGTAGTCGTTTACTCGTCGCCGCTCTTGGACCCCTGTGTTTTCCTGTTCGTCTGTCACATGGTGAATCCTGTCAAGAAGTAGCTGCGCCGCTTGATGTTGCTGGCACGTTGTTGGCGAGCCGAGCAAGCTCCGGCGCCGGAGCGGATGACGGAATCGGCCCGCCGCTCGGGAATCAGGCGGGACGTCCCTGGAAAGTGGCCTCGACCTGCTGCAGGTGAGGGTGTGCGCCGGGTGTCTGTCGGTGACTGCTGTTGCTGGTTGGCGTGGGTCGGTGGATCCTGCCGTCATGGTGATCAGGTGGGAGGCGTTGACCATCGATGCGCGCGACCCGTTCTCCCTCGCGCAGTGGTGGGCGGAGACGCTCGGCTGGAGGTTGACGGATCCGGTCCCTGGAGGCGTCGAAGTGCAGGAACCAGGTGGACGCGCGCCTTCCCTGTTCTTCGTGGCGGTCGATGACCCGAAGTCGGTCAAGAACCGGTTGCATCTCGACCTGTATGCCGGTGACCACGAGGCGACGCTGGATGGGCTGCTCGCACGGGGAGCGTCTCGGGTTTCCGTGGGACAACCCGCCGAGGCCGAGTGGACCGTTCTCGCGGATCCTGAGGGCAACGAGTTCTGCCTGCTCGAACCACGTTGACGGTCACTGAGCCGGACGTGTCCTTGCCGTGGGGGCGCCGAACTCTATGGGCACCAGGGCCTGATGGGTCACCATGCTCAGGGGCGCATCGAATACGACCCTGAGGTCGACGCCGCCTACCTCTACCTCACCGACGCCCGGCTCACGCCTGGCCGGGAATCAATCGAGTTGGAAACACCACCGGACTCCCCGGCGACGGTCGTCATGGACTGGAAGGACGGCAAGATCACGGGCCTTGAAGTCCTCGAGGCCTCGGCCCTCCTGCACCCGGATCTGCTTGCGCAGGCCATGCCACCCGGGGACGACCCTGATCTACCAGCGGGCTCCCAGCGAGGCCGACCGGATGATCGCTGACCGGACTCAGCTCCGGTTGACGAGCACCGGGGAGAGACGCTCGGAGGCGGATTCCGAGGAGGGTGGGGACGAGACGTCCGCCGACCGATGTTGTTGGCGGGCTCGTTCGGCCCCGGCACGACGAAGGCCCAGGTCCGAAGTGGATGCCTTCTGACCTGGGCCTTCGTGGTTGGAGCGGATGACGGGAATCGAACCCGCGTTCTCAGCTTGGGAAGCTGATGTTCTACCATTGAACTACATCCGCCTGCTGCCGACCGATCTTACAACGTCCGCGCGGCTCGTCACCCCCACCCCCGGTCAACTTCAGTCCCGCTTTGCTTGACGTCTGCCCGGAGAGTGACAACACTTGTTGTCATCACCTGAACGGGTCGTGCGAAGGAGCATGCGATGAGTGGCGACCAACGGCTGCCCGAGCCCGACTTCCTGCGCACCGGTGGGTTTCGCCTGGCCACGCTGCTGTATGCACCCGGTGATGTGCGCGGCACCCGGCGTCAGCTCGACGCCCTTCGCGAGTACGCCCAGACGGCCGATCCGCTCGCCGACGACCTCGTCGCCCTGATCGAACGCCTCCCGGACGGTGAGGGCCGCGCCCTCTTCGAGCGTGCGCTCGCCGACGGCATCGACGCCGTACCCGACGCGCCCGCCGAGCTCGACGCGTTCTTCCGCCACACGGAAGCCACGCCGTACTGGGTCGACCACGCTCGCCTCGACGCGGGTGCCCGCGCCATCGTCCGCACCGGCCTGCTCGGCCTGTTCCCCCTCGGCGACATGGCCCTGATGGGCGGCTACCTGTCGTCCAGGGCGACGAAACCCCTGGTCGGCACCGGCGCCCTCATCGAGGACATGGCCCCGAAGAGGCTCGTCGAGACCACGCACTGGTGGCTCGACGTCACGACGCCCGGTGCGCTGCGCACCCATGAACACGGCTACGCCGCCGTGCTGCGCGTCCGCCTCGTCCACGCGCACGTCCGCGCCGCCATGAACCGCCGCCCCGACTGGGACTACGGCGCCTGGGACCGGCCCATCAACCAGATCCAGACCGTCGGCACGCTCCTGCTGTTCTCGCTGGTCTACGTACTGGGCATGCAGCTGCTCGGCGTCCGCTACAGCGGCGACGAACGTGCCGACATCCACCATCTGTGGCGCTACATCGGCTGGCTCATGGGCATCACCGACGGACTCCTCCCCGCCACCGAGGACGACTCCTGGCGCCTGCTCTGGCTACTCGCCACCAGCGAATTCATCCCCGACGACGACTCGAAACGCCTCGCCGCCGCGCTGCTCGCCGCACACGAAGGCGTCGGCCAGGGCCGCGGCGCCCTCGGCAAGGTGCTCGCGCACACGTCGGTGCGGCTACACGGCTCGGTCAGCAGGCTCGTGCTCGGCAAGGACAACGCCGACTTCCTCGGTCTGCCGAACGACCCCGTCGCGCAGGGCGCAGTGCTGGCCGGTGCGGCCGTCAACTTCGCGGCCGAGAGTGTGCGACGCGCCGTACCAGGCGCGACAGTCGCGGCAGAACGCATCGGCGAGCTCGGGCGCAGGCAGTACCAGCGCAGGCTCGGCTCCCTGTTCCGCATCGACCGCACCTACGCACGGCACATGCGGACCGCGGCCTGAACCCCGCGGCGATAGGGTGGGTCCGTGCTGCTCAGTGACCGCGACCTCCGCAAGGAGCTCGACGCAGGCCGACTCGCCGTCGACCCGTACGGGCCGCAGATGCTCCAGCCGTCGAGCATCGACGTGCGCCTCGACCGGTTCTTCCGCGTCTTCGACAACACGAAGTACACGCACATCGACCCGTCGTTGCAGCAGGACGAGCTCACCTCGCTCGTCGAGAAGACCGACGGCGAGGCGTTCGTGCTGCACCCCGGCGAGTTCGTGCTCGGATCGACGTTCGAGATCTTCAGCCTGCCCGACGACCTCGCCGGCCGGCTCGAAGGCAAATCGTCGCTCGGCAGGCTCGGCCTGCTGACGCACTCGACCGCCGGGTTCATCGACCCCGGGTTCGACGGGCACATCACGCTCGAACTGTCGAACGTCGCCAACCTGCCGATCACGTTGTGGCCTGGCATGAAGATCGGCCAGCTGTGCCTGTTCCGGCTCACCAGCTCCGCCGAGCACCCCTACGGTTCCAGCGAGGCAGGCTCCAAGTATCAGGGCCAGCGCGGCCCCACGCCCAGCCGCGCGTACCGCAACTTCGACCGGGTCGACACCGCGCGCTGAAGGTCGAGACCACGTTCGAGCTCGATCCGCGGACAAATGCGACGGCGTGCGGACGCGTGACTGATCCGTCTCACAGAACGGTTCGATAAGTCACCCGTTGGTGGTAGCTTGCCCGGTCGTGGCTACCCCGACCTCCCGATCCCGCGCCGCGCTGGTGACGCTCAGCGTGCTCGTCGGCGTCGCGGGCGCGGTGGGCGGCCACCTGCTGTGGCCCGACACCGACTCCGCCGACACCGCGCAGATCGCAGGACCCGCCAGTGGTCTGGAACGGCAGTCGTCCGAACCGCCGCCAGCCGATCCGGCGGGCCAGCCGGGCGGGCCGGGCGCCGAAGCATCCGCGACCCCCGCGCCCACGACGTCGTCGGTCTCGCTGCCCGGCGACGCTCCCACCACGACCAGCGCCGAACCCGCACCGCCCACCACGACGTCGGCCTCGCCGGAAACCAGCGGCGCACCCGACGTCTCGACCACACCGACCACCAGCCCGCAGACCTCGACATCGGACACCACGACGTCGCCCGCCTCACCCACGACCACCGAGGAGGACCGCAGCGGACGGCTGGTCGAAGAGCTCGCGCGGTACGTCAACGAGGAACGCAAGCTCGCGGGCTGCCCGGCCGCTCGCCTCGCCTCGTCGCTCGACGAGTCCGCGCAGGCGCACAGCGACGACATGTCCCAGCAGGGCCGGTTGTCACACGAGTCGTCCGACGGCACTTCGTTCGAGGACCGCGTCGAATCGCACGGCTACGACGACCCGGCGGCCGAGAACCTCGCCATGGGCGTCACGTCCGCGCGCGCCGTCGTCGACAACTGGATGAGCCAGGACGCCCACCGGGCCAACATGACCGACTGCGACGTCACCTCCCTCGGCATCGGCCTCAACGAGGACGGCTGGTACTGGACCCTCGACCTGGGCTACTGACAGTCGTCGGGCCGTGGGGCGGGCAAAGCCCCCAAGGGCACCTTGGGGGCTCTCAACGCCACCAAAGTGCCCTTGGGGGCACGTGGGCCCCACTCGGACGGGCGCTCACTCGGTCGGGGTGATGCGGCTGAGGATGCGAGTCGTGTCGACGCCCGTCGGCAGGGTGCCGAACGCCGCGCCCCAGTCGCCGGCCAGGCGTGACGCGCAGAACGCGTCCGCCACCGCCTCGTCGCCGTGTCGCACCAGCAGCGACCCCTGCAACACCAGCGCGAGCCGCTCCACGAGCCTGCGCGCGCGGTACTCCACATCGGACAGGTCGGCGAGCTCCTTGCGCACTCCGGCGATCGCCTCGTCCAGGCGTCCATCCACACCGGACGCCGCGTCGAGTTCGGCCATCAGCGCCTCCACCGAGTCCGGCTGTTTCGCCATGGCGCGCAACGTGTCCAGTGCCGCCACGTTGCCCGAACCCTCCCAGATCGACGACAACGGCGATTCGCGAAACAGTCGCGGCATGCCCGATTCCTCGACATAACCGTTGCCGCCGAGGCATTCCAGCGCCTCAGCCGCGTGCGCGGGCGCGCGCTTGCACACCCAGTACTTCGTCACTGCCAGTGCCAACCGCCGGAAGGCGGCCTCGCCGTCGTCGGCCGCCGCGCGGTCGCTCGCACCGGCCAGTCGCATCGCCACCAGCGTCGCCGCCTCGGATTCGACGGCCAGGTCCGCCAGCACGTTCGCCATCGCCGGGTGGTCGGCCAGCCGGGTGCCGAACGTCGACCGGTGCCGCGCGTGGTGCGCCGCCCGCACCGTGCCGTAGCGCATCCCCGCGGCCCCGCCGATGACACAGTCCAGCCGCGTGTTCGACACCATCTCGATGATGGTGCGGACCCCACGGCCCTCCTCGCCGACGAGCCAGCCGACCGCCCCGTCGTACTCGATCTCGGCCGACGCGTTCGACTTGTTGCCCAGTTTGTCCTTGAGCCGCTGCAGATGGATGGCGTTGCGCGAACCGTCCGGCAGTACGCGCGGCAGCAGGAAGCACGACAGCCCGCCCGGTGCCTGCGCGAGTGTCAGGAACACGTCCGACATCGGCGCCGACGTGAACCACTTGTGGCCCGTCAGCGTGTAGGTGCCGTCGGTTGCCGGGGTCGCGGTCGTCGTGTTGGCGCGCACGTCCGAGCCGCCCTGCTTCTCCGTCATCGACATACCCGCGATGAGGCCACGCTTGCCCGTCGGCACGCGCAGGCCGTAGTCGTACTCGCGGGCCGCGAGCAGCGGTTCGTAGACGTCGGCGAGCTGCGGGCTGTGCCGCAGCGTCGGCACCGCCGAGTACGTCATCGAGATCGGGCACGTGTGGCCGGCCTCGTTCTGGCTCCACACGTAGAACTTCGCCGCGCGCGCCACGTGCGCGCCGGACCGCGAGTCCCGCCACGGCGTCGCGTGCAGCCCGTGCGACACGGCCACGTCCATCAGGTCGTGCCAGTGCGGGTGGAACTCCACCTCGTCGATCCGATGGCCCACGCGGTCGTGGGTGCGCAGCACCGGCGGGTTCTCGTTCGTCAGCCTGCCCCACTCCTGCACGCGTTCGCTGCCCGCGAGCGTGCCGAGCTCGTGCACCTCGTCGGCGGCCCAGTCGGCTCCCTCGCGTTCCAGCGCGGCGAGCAGGGTCGGGTCGTCGGCCACGTCGTGGCCGGTCAGTTGCGGCACCTGGTTCGTCACGTCGTGGGTTGCTGGCATCGCCGATCTCCTAGGGCTCGCAGGGTGAACGTGGACAGCTCGCCGACGGCGTCCTCGCCGCCCGAGGTCAGCGGTCCGATCATGACCTCGGCGACGGCGCCGACGACTGCGGCGGCGGTGAGTTGGGCTTGTTGCGGTGGCAGTGTCCCGTCGCGCACGCCCTCGGCGATCCGTTCCGCGATGACGTCGCGGAACGCGCGGCGGAACACGATGCGTTCGGCTTCGACGGGCGCATCGACCGGCTCGGCGAGCAGCGCGTACGCCAGACGAGGCGCCTTGAGCGCGCGTGCGGCGAACGTGTCGACGACGGCGACCACTCGCTCCCCCGCCGACCCCGGCCGCTGCGCCGCGCGTTCGACGGCCTCGACCTCCCGCGTCACCAGTTGCCGGAACAGTTCGGCGACCAGTTCGCCCTTGCCGGCGAAGTGCCGGTAGACGCTGCCGGTGGCGACGCCCGCACCGTCGGCGACCGCGGCCACGGAACAGCCCGCGTATCCGCGAGTGGCCAGCAGCTCCACGGCCGCGTCGAGGATCGCGGCGCGCTGGGAGTCCATGCGTGCCTGGATCTTCGGGGTGCGGCGGTACACCATGCCAAGTAGTGAACCACTATTCATTCCTTGGGGCAAGGTGCCCGGTCACGGACATCGGTATGCGGCGTTCGCGTTGTGTTCAGCCCGGCAACACACGAACGGGCTACAAAGCTCGGGTGCGAAACAAAAACCGACTCCTCGCCTGTGCGGCCACCGCGGCGCTGACGGCCACGCTGGCGCCGACCGCCACGGCGAGCCCCGCCGGCGACAGGCCGTCTCACCCCGGGTCTGCTGAAGCCGTGCCGTCCCACCCCGGTGAGCACTTCGTGCGCACGGCGACGATGCCCGTCCACGAGAACTCCTCGCCCGATGAGGAGACCGCGGCCGAGATCTCGGCCGTCACCCCCGACGGCCGGACCGTGGTGTACACCGATTCGCCCGGTGAGCGCATCGGCTTCGCGAACCTCGTGCGGCGTGACTCCGTCGAACCGGCGGGCACCCTCGACATGCCGGGCGAGCCCACGTCCGTCGACGTCGTCGGCGGGCTGGCGCTCGTCGCCGTGAACACCTCGGAGAGCTACACGGAACCGTCGGGCGTGCTCGAGGTCGTCGACATCGACGCGCGTTCCGTCGTCGCGAGCCACGACCTCGGCGGCCAACCCGATGCGATCGACATCTCCCACGACGGCCGCCACGCCGCCGTCGCCATCGAGAACGAGCGCGACGAGGACTCGGGCGACGGTGCGATCCCGCAGCAGCCGGCCGGGTTCCTCGACATCGTCGACCTCGACGGTTCCCCCGCGGACTGGCAGGTGCGCAAGACCGACCTGACCGGCCTCGCCGACGTCGCGCCGAGCGACCCCGAGCCCGAGTACGTCTCGATCAACTCGCGCGGCGAGGTCGCCGTGACACTGCAGGAGAACAACCACATCGCGGTCGTCGACCTCGACAGCGGCGACGTGCGCAGCGACTTCAGTGCCGGCACGGCGACCGTCCGCGGAGTCGACACCACCGAGGACGGCGCGATCGAACGCGACGGCACCGTCACGGGGCCGCGCGAACCCGACTCGGTCGGCTGGCTCGACGACGACACCCTCGCGACCGCCGACGAAGGTGACTACGAGGGCGGTACCCGCACCTGGACCGCGTTCGACGCCCGCACCGGCGACGTCGTGTACAGCTCGGGTGCCGAGCTGGAGGAACTCGCCATCTCGTACGGCCAGTACCCGGAGCATCGCGCCGAGAACAAGGGCGTCGAACCGGAGGGACTGGCCGTCGCCACATACGGCAAGCACCGCTACGCGTTCGTCGCGCTCGAACGCGCGAACCTCGTCGCCGTGTACAACGTGGACGATCCGCGACGGCCGAAGTTGGTGCAGGGACTGCCCACCGGCGTCGCGCCCGAGGGCGTGCTGCCCGTGCCGCAGCGCGGCGGGCTAGTCGTCTCCGCCGAGGAGGACGACGCCGAGAACGACGTGCGCTCCTCGCTCAGCCGGTATCGGCTGACGCGCAAGCCGCTCGCCGCCTCGCTGACACACAACCAGGGCGCGCCGTCGATCGTCTCCGACGGCACCGGATTCGGCGCCCTGTCGGGGCTTTCCGGCGTTCCCGGCGAGCCCGGCGAGGTCGTGGCCGTCACCGACGACGCGTACACGCCGAGCCGCGTGCTCACCGTCGACAGCGCCTCGTATCCGGCCCGCGTGACGGCCGAGCTGCCGATCACGCGCGACGGTGAGGAGGCCGCCTACGACACCGAGGGCATCGCCGCTCGCGCCGACGGCGGTTACTGGCTCGCCACCGAGGGCAAGCCTGCCGAGGGGATCCGCAACCTGCTCGTCGACGTCGACTCCGGCGGCGAGGTGCGCCGTGAGATCACATTGCCGGACGAGATCGCCGACGGAGCAGAGAAGTACGGCTTCGAAGGTGTGGCCGTCTCCGGCGACCACGTGTGGGTCGCCGTGCAGCGGGAGTGGGCGGACAACGAGCAGGGGCGCACCACGCTCGCCCGCTACACGCCCGCGACCGGGCAGTGGGCGTTCGCGGCCTACCCGCTCGACGCCGCGCCGGACAACGGCTGGATCGGCGTGTCCGAGCTGACCGCGCTCGGCGACGGGCGGCTGCTCGTGCTCGAACGCGACAACCAGCGCGGTGAGAACGCGCGGACCAAGAAGGTCTACGAGGTCGACGTCTCGACCGTCGACCCGGCGCCCGCCGGTGAGGCGAAACCGGTGCTGCGCAAGAAGCTCTCGCAGGACCTGCTGCCCGCGCTCGAAGCCAGTGGCGGCGTCGTGGCCGACAAGCCGGAAGGTCTCGCCGTGACCGGCGACGGCCGTCTCGTCGGTGCCGTCGACAACGACGGTCTCGACGACGCTCCCGGCGAGTCCGTCCTGCTGCGACTGGGCCGCGCCTGAGGAAGGGGCCGGCGGACGGGAGACACCGCCGGCCCGTTCCCGGAGTCCTCCGGCCGGGCGCGCCGATCGCGGCCGAACCGCTGTGATCGGTGCCGAAACGAGAAGCGGGCGCCGCACCGGAAGTCCGGTGCGGCGCCCGCTTCGGCTTACCCACCTCGGTTACGAGTCGTCGGCCGACCCGGGCTTGTCGCCCGCGGCATCAGCCGTACCGGCCGTGTCCGCCTTGCCGTCCGGCTCGGCCTCGCCGCCCGTTTCGGCCTCGGGGGCGCCCACCGCGACCGGCTCCTTGTCGGAGCCCCGCTTGACGGCCGACAGCAGCAGCTGCGACACGTCGACGACCTCCAGGTCCTCGCTGGCGCTGCCGTCGCTCTGGCGCGAAGTGACGCCGTCGTTCAGCATCACGCGGCAGAACGGGCAGCCCGTCGCGATCTTCGACGGCGCGGTGCCGAGTGCCTCGTCGACGCGTTCGACGTTGATGCGCTTGCCGATCTGCTCTTCCATCCACATGCGAGCACCACCGGCACCGCAGCACATGGAGCGGTCGCCGTGCCGCGGCATCTCGCGCAGGTTCGCGCCCGCCGCGCCCACGAGCTCACGCGGCGCCTCGTACACCTGGTTGTGGCGGCCGAGGAAGCACGGGTCGTGGTAGGTGATGTCCTGCGCGACCGGCGCCATCGGCGTCAGCCGCTTCTCCCGCACCAGCCGGTTGAGCAGCTGCGTGTGGTGCACGACCTCGTAGTTGCCGCCGAGGTCCGGGTACTCGTTGGCGAGCGTGTTGAAGCAGTGCGCACACGTGACGACGATCTTGCGCTTCGCGGGCTCCACGTCTTCGAACACCGAGTTCAGCACCTCGACGTTCTGCTGCGCGAGCATCTGGAACACGAACTCGTTGCCCGCGCGGCGAGCCGGGTCACCGGTGCAGGTCTCCTCCGGCCCGAGCACCGTGTACTTCACGTCCGCCATGTGCAGCAGCTCCGCCACCGCACGCGTCGTCTTCTTCGCACGGTCCTCGAACGCACCGGCGCAGCCGACCCAGAACAGGTACTCGGCGTCACCGAACTCGCCGTCGAACACCGGCACCTCGAAGTCGAGGTCCTCGGCCCACGCCATGCGGTCCTTGGCGTTCTGACCCCACGGGTTGCCCTTGTTCTCCAGGTTCTTGAACAGCGCGTTCAGCTCGGTCGGGAAGTTCGACTCGATCATCACCTGGTAACGGCGCATGTCGACGATGTGGTCGACGTGCTCGATGTCGACCGGGCACTGCTCGACGCACGCACCGCAGTTGGTGCACGACCACAGCATGTCCGGGTCGATGACGCCGTTCGCCTCGGCGTCGCCCACCAGCGCCCGCTCGGACTCGGCCAGCGCCAGCACGTCGATGCCGGCGTGCGGGTCGTCCCCGGTCAGGCCGATCTCGTCGCCGGCCATGTCCTTCTTGCCGCCGGCCATCAGGTACGGCGCCTTGGCGTAGGCGTGGTCGCGGAGCTGGGTGATCAGCATCTTCGGCGACAGCGGCTTACCCGTGTTCCACGCCGGACACTGCGACTGGCAGCGGCCGCACTCGGTGCACGTCGAGAAGTCGAGCCAGCCCTTCCAGCTGAAGTCCTCGACCTGGCCTGCACCGAAGACGTCCTTCTCCGGGTCGGCCTCCTCGAAGTCGAGAGGCTCGCCGCCGCTCATCATCGGCTTGAGCTTGCCCAGCGCGACTCCGCCGTCGTCCTCGCGCTTGAAGTAGATGTTGAAGAACGCGCTGAACCGGTGCCAGGCGACACCCATCGTCAGGTTCCGGCCGACCACGACCAGCCAGATCATGCCGGACAGCAGCTTGATCAGCGCCATGATGGACACGGCGGCGGTGGCGCTCGGCAGGAGCTGCGCGAGCGGCTGCGTCACGAAGCTCGACCACAGGGCCGGGTCCTCGATGCCGCTGGAGATCTTGAACGTCTTGACACCGAGGATGCCGAGACCCTCGATGACCACCACGGCCTCGACGAAGTAGGCGGCCGCGAAGTTCGACCCCTGGAACCGGGACTGCCGGTCGGCGCGGCGCGGGTGGTTGGCCTGCCGGATGATCGCCAGCGCGACACCACCGACCACGGTGCCGATGCCCAGCAGTTCGAGCAGCAGCTGCCACGGCTCCCAGTGGCCGATGATCGGCCACGCGAAGTGCGGGTCGAAGATCTCGCCGTAGGCCTCGAACAGTGCCAGCGAGCCGAGCAGGAAGCCCCACATCACGAGCCAGTGCCATGGTCCGACGCGGCGGAACTTGTTCATCCGCGTGTGGGCGGCGAACTCCTTGATCAGCGTCTTCAGACGCGGGACGAACGGTCCGTAGCGCGTGCCGTCCGGCTGCCCGAGTCGGATGATGCGCACCTGCCGGACGACGGCGGCGGCGAACACACCCCAAGCGACAATGCTGACGGCAACGCCGATCACGCCGAGCGTGATCTGCAGTGCACCCATGATCGGGCCTTTCGGTTCGGTCTTCGTGGTGGGTGTCGGGAGGGTATCTCTTCTCCGGTTGGTTCCTACTGAGGAGTAATGGATAAGAGATGCCCGAGTCCCACTGATGTGGCAGAAACCTCGCCAATAGTGGGACGAACGTTCAGGTATCTTCACCGGAGTGGGTGCATATTTATTGATCGCCGGAGCGATCGTCGCCGAGGTCGCCGGCACCGTGTCGTTGAAGTTGTCGGAGGGTTTCTCCAGGTTGCTGCCCTCGATCGCCGTGCTAATCGGGTACGGCACGGCATTCGTGCTGCTGGGACAGGCGCTGAAACACGGTATGCCGGTCGGGGTTGCGTACGCGATCTGGGCGGCCGCGGGTGTCGCGCTCGTGGCGTTTATCGGCGCGGCGTTCCTGGGTGAACCGATGAACCTGACCATGGCCGTGGGCCTGGCGCTCGTCATCGGCGGCGTCGTCCTGCTCGAGACCGGGCGTGCGGCGTGAAGCGGCAGGTCGACGGCCGCAAGGCGCGCGGCGAGAAGCGGCGCACGGAGATCATCGAGGCCACGCTGCGCGTGATCGAACGTGACGGCGTCGCCGGGGTCACGCATCGCACGGTCGCGGCGGAGGCGGGTGTGCCGACGACGTCGACGACCTACCACTTCGCGACCCTCGACGACCTCCTCATCGCCACGCTGATCGACTGCGCGCGCGACATGGCCACCGAGGTGTACTGGATGATCGATCGCGCGCGCTCACACGGCCGTGGCCGTGGCGCGGAGGAGATCGCCAAGCTCCTGGCCGAGGCGCTCGGACCGAAACGCGGGCGGACGATGGCCGAGTACGAGCTGTACCTGCTGGCGGCCCGCAAACCGGAGCTGCGCCCCGCCGCGCGGCGCTGGCTCGACGTGCTCACGTCGATGGTGCGCCACGACGACGAGGTCGCCTTCCGCGTGTTCCTCGCCGGCATCGACGGCCTGCTGATCCAGGGTCTCATCGATGACGAACCCCCCGGCGAGGAGGAACTCCGCCCGGTGGTCGATTACCTGCTCAACCCGAGGTGAACCGCCCAGCGGTCATCCCGCGTGTCCTGCATTCAGACCCGCGTGTTCTGCACTGAGAACCGCGTGTTCTGCGTTCAGGCCGCCCTGTCCTACGTCCCGGGACGCCGTGTCGTTTCGTCCGGGGACTGTTGGGCAAGTTCGGGGCGCGTGTTGCTCCCGAACGTGGCCCCTCATCGACGGGCTACCGGCTGACTGTGGTTCTTCGGGCCCCGGGGAGTGCGTTTCCGGGCCCGCGTTGCTCCCGCCCATCGCGCGGTTCCCGCCCCTCGCGAGATGTCAGGCTCGGTCGGCGCGCCCTCGCGCGCCGACCGAGTGCAGGACACGCGGTTGCGAGTGCAGGACACGCGGTTGCGAGTGCAGGACACGCGGTTGCGAGTGCAGGACACGCGGTTGCGAGTGCAGGACACGCGGTTGCGAGTGCAGGACACGCGGTTGCGAGTGCAGGACACGCGGTTGCGAGTGCAGGACACGCGCGGATGGTCGGCGTCGGCTGGTGTCAGCCCTTGTTCTCGTAGAGGGCAGTCAGGGTCGCGCGGCCCAGCGTGTGGCCGAACATGTTGAATGACAGGAACGCGGGCCGGGACTCGTCGGGGATGTCGAGCGAGTCGACGTCCAGCGCGTGCACCACGAACATGTAGCGGTGCGGGCCGTGCCCGGGAGGCGGAGCGGCGCCGAGGTACTGGCGGACGCCGCCGTCGGTCGTGAGCATCTTGGCGCCCTCGGGCAGGTTGGCACCGTTCGGGTCGCCCGCGCCGGTCGGCAGCTCGGTGACCGAGGCGGGGATGTTGTACACCGCCCAGTGCCAGAACCCGCTGACGGTCGGCGCGTCCGGGTCGTAGCAGGTCACGACGAAGCTCTTCGTGCCGTCGGGGAAGCCGGACCACGCCAGGTGTGGCGAGGTGTCCTCACCGCCGGCGCCGAACAGGCCGGACAGCTGCGGGGTCGGCAGTGTCTGGCCGTCGGCCACGTCGTCACTGCGCACGTCGAAGCTCGGCACCTGCGGCAGGAAGTCGTAGGGATTGAAGTTGAACGGCGCGTCGGCCATCTCACGCTCCTCGTGGTCTGTGGCACTGAGCCGGCTGGAGGTGTTGAAGTCCCCAGGGGCATGTCGTCGGGTGTATCGCTGACCCGGCCCCAGGGTAGGCAGCCGAATGCGGTGCGTCAGGGTGGGCGCGCCGCACGCCGGTGCGTGCCGGTCGTGGCCCGTCGGAATCAGGGTCATATCGGGGTTGGCCCCAATGTCGGGGGCGGCGCGGTGGGCCTACTGTTCTCACAACCACGACAGGGGGAATGAGGGCCCATGGCAGCTCCGCGAATTCGGCGTCCGGCGCTGGCGATCGGCGGACTGGTGTTCGTCGGCGCGGGCGCGGCGATCGGGTTCGGGGTGTTCGACGAGGCGAGCGTGACGCACCGGCAGTCGGTGACCGGGGTGGAGCGGATCGAGCTCGACAAGGGTGCGGGCGATGTGGCCATCCGTGCCGGTGATGTCGAGGCTGCGAGGGTCGTCGAGACCAAGTCCTATCGGTGGGGCGACGACGACCCGGTGTTCGAGGTCCGCGACGACGTGCTGACACTGCCCGATTGCGGCATGTGGTGCACGACGACACACGAGATCGTCGTGCCGCGCGGTGTGGCGGTCTCCGGGGACATCGGTTCGGGCGAGCTCGACGTGACGGGTGCGGAGTCGCTGGATGTCGAGGTGGGCTCCGGCGGTGCGCGGGTCTCGGACGTCGAGGGGGACGCACGCGTGGATGCCGGTTCGGGACACGTCGAGCTCAGCGGCATCGGCGGCGAGGTGACCGTCGACGCCGGCTCCGGTGGGATCACCGGGCGCGGGCTGGCCGGGCCGGTGGAGGCCGAGTCCGGTTCGGGCGAGATCACCCTCGAGTTGTCCCGCCCCGCCGGTGTCACGGCCTCGACGGGCAGTGGGGACATCGCGCTGACGGTGCCGCGCGCCGACTATCGGATCGCGGGCGACAGCGGCAGCGGTTCGCGGGAGATCGGTGTCGACACGTCCCCGGGTGCGCGTCACACACTGTCGCTCGACACGGGCAGTGGAGACGTCACGGTCCGCCGTCGCTAGCTGCGTGCCGGGACGGCCGCGCGGGGTTGGCCGCGTGGCGGGGTCAGCCGTGCGGTGTCGTCAGCCGCGCGGGAGCCGTGACCGGCCGGTCGCGCCACGAGTTGTCTCGACCTGGCGGCTGTGGCCGCCGCGGGAACAAACGTCGCAGGTCGGACGTTATGCTGGCAGAAAGGTTGAGTAGTCATCGCTCAAGTCTGGTTTGACGACTCTCGGCCGGTACGGTTAGAACTTGAGTGAGCCCCGCTCAGGTCTCGGCGATACGCCGAGGCGCCCGGTCAGCCGGGCCGGTGGGGTGTCCACAGGATCAGTAGGAGGGAAAGACACATGGCGCGAGCGGTCGGCATCGACCTTGGTACGACGAACTCGGTCGTTTCCGTGCTCGAGGGCGGTGAGCCGACGGTCATCGCCAACTCGGAGGGCGCACGTACCACCCCGTCCATCGTCGCCTTCGCCAAGAACGGCGAAGTGCTCACGGGGCAACCCGCGAAGAACCAGGCCGTCACCAACGTCGACAGGACGATCCGGTCGGTCAAGCGGCACATGGGCACCGACTGGAAGACCGAGGTCGACGACAAGGCCTACACCGCCCAGGAGATCAGCGCGCGCGTGCTGATGAAGCTCAAGCGCGACGCCGAGTCCTACCTGGGCGACGAGGTGACCGACGCGGTCATCACCGTCCCGGCGTACTTCGAGGACGCCCAGCGCCAGGCCACGAAGGAAGCCGGCCAGATCGCGGGCCTGAACGTCCTGCGCATCGTCAACGAGCCGACCGCGGCCGCGCTGGCCTACGGCCTCGACAAGGGCGAGAAGGAACAGACCATCCTGGTCTTCGACCTCGGCGGCGGCACGTTCGACGTCTCGCTGCTGGAGATCGGCGAGGGTGTCGTCGAGGTCCGCGCCACCAGTGGTGACAACCACCTCGGTGGTGACGACTGGGACGAGCGCATCGTCGACTGGCTGGTGGACAAGTTCAAGGCGTCCAACGGCATCGACCTGACCAAGGACCGCATGGCCCTCCAGCGCATCAAGGAGGCCGCGGAGAAGGCGAAGATCGAGCTCTCGAGCTCCTCGACCGCCAACATCAACCTGCCGTACATCACGGTGGACGCGGACAAGAACCCGCTGTTCCTCGACGAGACGCTCTCGCGCGCCGAATTCCAGCGCATCACCTCCGACCTGCTCGAGCGTGCGCGTAACCCGTTCAACAACGTGGTGCGTGACGCGGGCATCTCGGTCGGCGAGATCGACCACGTCGTGCTCGTGGGTGGTTCCACGCGGATGCCGGCCGTGACCGAGCTCGTCACCGAGCTGACGGGCGGCAAGGAGCCGAACAAGGGCGTCAACCCGGACGAGGTCGTCGCCGTCGGCGCGGGCCTGCAGGCCGGCGTGCTGAAGGGCGAGGTCAAGGACGTCCTGCTGCTGGACGTCACGCCGCTGTCGCTGGGTATCGAGACCAAGGGCGGCGTGTTCACCAAGCTCATCGAGCGCAACACGACGATCCCGACCAAGCGAAGCGAGATCTTCTCGACGGCCGACGACAACCAGCCGTCCGTGCAGATCCAGGTGTTCCAGGGTGAGCGCGAGATCGCGGCGCACAACAAGAAGCTCGGCATGTTCGAGCTGACGGGCCTTCCCCCTGCGCCGCGTGGCGTGCCGCAGATCGAGGTCTCCTTCGACATCGACGCCAACGGCATCGTGCACGTCACGGCGAAGGACCTGGGCACCAACAAGGAACAGTCGATGACCATCACCGGTGGCTCCGCGCTGCCGCAGGAGGACATCGACCAGATGGTCAAGGACGCCGAGGCGCACGCCGAGGAGGACCAGCGGCGTCGCGAGGAGGCCGAGACCCGCAACCAGGCGGAGACGCTCTCCTACCAGACCGAGAAGTTCGTGACCGACAACGAGGACAAGTTGCCGGACGAGCTCAAGACCAAGGTCAAGACGGCGATCGAGGAGACCAACGAGGCGCTCAAGGGCGACGACATCGCCAAGGTCAAGGAGTCCGTCGAGAACCTCAACACGGTCTCGCAGGAGCTGGGCCAGGCGCTGTACGCCAACTCGGGTGCCGAGGGCGCGGCCGGTGCCGACGCCGGTGCCGCCGGCGCTGCGGGCGCGAGCGGTGACACCGGGTCCGCCAAGGCCGACGACGACGTCGTGGACGCCGAGATCGTCGACGAGGACGACAAGAAGTGACAGAGCGGGACGAGACCGAAGTCCGGGAAGAGGAGCCGGTCGTCGTTCGGGACCGTCGCAAGGTGGACCCGGAGTCGGGTGACCTGCGCGCTCCCGAGGACGGTGAGGCGGTCGAGGTGCCGGCGGGTGAGCTCGCGGGCACGGAGATCGGCGGGGCGGCCGGCGATGCCGGGCAGGCCGCGTCCGACGTCGACTCCGACCTGGCCAAACAGTTGGAGGAACGCACCGCGGACCTGCAGCGCGTCCAGGCCGAGTACGCCAACTACCGCAGGCGTGCCGACAGGGAGCGGGAGCAGCTCGCGGCGTCGGGCAAGGCGTCCCTGGCGGGCGACCTGCTGCCGCTGCTGGACGACGTCGAGCGCGCCGCCCAGCACGGCGACCTGACCGGCGCGTTCAAGTCGGTGGCGGACAAGCTGGTCGAGGCACTGGAGAAGGCCGGCCTGGAGCCGTTCGGCGCCGAGGGCGACGAGTTCGACCCGAGCGTGCACGAGGCGGTGCAGCACGACACGTCGCCGGAGGTGTCCGGTCCGACCGTGACGACCGTGCTGCGGCGCGGCTACCGGTTCGGTGACCGGGTGCTGCGGGAGGCGCTGGTGGCCGTGACCGACCACGAGCCCGGTGAGGCACCCGCCGAGCCGGCCGTTCCGGCGGCGGACGCTCCGCCCGCAAGTGCGGAGGCGTCCGATGCGGAGGCGCCGATCGACCCGCCGGTCGAAGGTGAGCTCCCCATCGACGGCGATGAGCAACGGAACTGACGACAAGCGGAAAGGAGGAGACGCCCGATGAGCGCTCGGGAGTGGCTCGACAAGGACTTCTACCGTGAGCTGGGCGTCTCCTCCGACGCTTCCACGGACGAGATCAAGAAGGCGTACCGGAAGTTGGCGCGGGAGAACCATCCCGACGCCAACCCCGGCAACGCCGAGGCGGAGAAGAAGTTCAAGGCCGTCTCGGAGGCCTACGGCGTGCTGTCCGATCCGGACAAGCGCAAGGAGTACGACGAGGCGCGTGCCCTGTTCGGCTCCGGGCGCACCGGTGGCGGCTTCGGCGGGTTCCCCGGCGGCGGCCCCGGTGGCGCGGGCGGTGCCGGCGGATTCGACCTGGGTGACATCTTCGGCCAGGGCGCCGGCCCCGGTGGTCCCGGTGGCGCCGGTGGGTTCGGCGGCCTGGGCGACATGCTCGGCAACCTGTTCGGACGCCGCGGCGGCGCGGCGGGTGCGCAGCGTGGTCAGCGTGGCAGCGACGTCGAAACCGACGTGCGGATCGACTTCGCCGAGGCGGTCAAGGGCGCGACGCTGCCGCTGCGGCTGTCGAGCCCCGCGACGTGCGGTACGTGCGGCGGGAACGGCGCCCGGCCCGGCACGTCCCCGCGGACCTGCCCGACGTGCGCCGGAGCCGGACTCGTCAACCGCAACCAGGGTGCGTTCGCGTTCTCCGAACCGTGCCCGGACTGCCGCGGCAGCGGCCACCAGATCGACGACCCGTGCCCGGAGTGCGCCGGTGAGGGCGTGTCCACGCGGACGCGCACGCTCACGGTGCGGATTCCGCCGGGCGTCGACGACGGCCAGAAGATCCGCCTCGCAGGGCAGGGCGAACCGGGCAAGGGCGGTGCGGCCGCAGGCGACCTGTTCGTCCGGGTGCACGTGCGCGCCGACGAGGTGTTCGGCAGGTCCGGCAACGACCTGACGATCACCCTCCCCGTGGAGTTCACGGAGCTGACGCTCGGCACGACACTGACCGTGCCGACGCTCGATTCGAAGGTGTCCGTGCGCGTGCCCGCGGGCACGGCGAGCGGCCGCGTGCTGCGGGTGCGCGGCAAGGGAATCGCCAAACGGGATGGCTCGCAGGGCGATCTCCTCGTTACGCTGCAGGTCGTCGTGCCCTCGAAGGTCGACGACGAAGCGAAGGCAGCACTCGAGAAGTACGCCGATGCGGTCGCAAAGCACGATCCGCGACCCGAGATCACTGCGCTGTTGCGCGACAGAGGTGAGTGATGTTCGGTTCAGGTTCGCCGGGGTTCGGCATGCCGTACGGCGCCGACGAGGACACGCCCGTCTTCGTCATCTCCGTTGCGGCGCAGCTTTCGGGGCTGCACGCGCAGACACTGCGGTCGTACGACCGGATGGGACTCGTCTCGCCCGGTCGTACGACCGGTGGCGGCCGCCGCTACTCCATGCGTGACATCGCACAGCTGCGTGAGGTGCAGCGGCTGTCCCAGGAGGAAGGCGTCAACCTCGCGGGCATCAAGCGGATCATCGAGCTGGAGAACCAGGTCGAGGCGCTGCAGGCCCGTGTGACGGAACTGGCGGAGGAACTGTCGTCGGCCTACGCGGCTGCGGAGCAGGCGGCGGCCGCCGTTCACGCGTCGTACCGCAAGGACCTCGTGCCGTTCCGGAAGCAGAACGCCATGGTGGTCTGGAAGCCGGGCAGGCCGAAGCGCTGACCCC
Organism: Prauserella sediminis; assembly: GCF_014195435.1. Lineage (NCBI taxonomy): Bacteria > Bacillati > Actinomycetota > Actinomycetes > Pseudonocardiales > Pseudonocardiaceae > Prauserella > Prauserella sediminis. The sequence continues at coordinate 2,001,980 of NZ_JACIBS010000001.1, forward strand.
CTCGTGCGTGTTCTGCGTTCGCGGGCCCGTGTTGTCGATTCGGGGACCCGTGTTGCGGTTTCCGGAGGCCGTGTTGCGGTTTCCGGAGGCCGTGTTGCGGTTTCCGGGGCCCGTGTTGCACGTTCCGGAGTTCGTGTTGCGTGCGCCAGACATCGGACCGCTGCCCCGACGGCGCGTGGCCGTGCGACGGCGTGACCGCCCCGGCCGTTGGAGTGCACGGCCGTCGGCGGGCACGGACTCAGCGCAGCTGCTTGCTGAAGAACGCGAGCACCCGGCGCCACGAATCCTCGCTGGCTTCGTGGTCGTAGCCGAATCCGCTGATGCGGGCGACGAGGTTGAACGGCCCGAGCGGTAGCTGGTTGGCGAAGCTGTGCCGGGCCTGCGGATACTCCTTGACGTCGTGGGGAATTCCGCGTGCGGTGAGTGCGGTTTCGAGTTCGTCCGCGGCGCCCTTCAACGTCGGGTCCTTGCCGCCGAAGCTGGCGACCACCGGGCAGGCACCGTCGAGCACGGACCCGTCCTCCGGCAGCTGGCCGTAGTACGGCGCCGAGGCGTCGAATTCGCCGCCGGCCGCCACCAGCGCGAACCCGCCGCCCAGGCAGAAGCCCACGATGCCGACGCGGTCGTTGCAGTCCTCGCGGTCGGCCAGCGTGCGGCGCGTCGCTTCGAGATCGTCGAACGCTCTGCCTTCGCCGGCCAGCATCGCGCGGAACACCGACCGGACACATCGGACCAGTCCACCTCGCGAGTAGAGATCTGGCGCGAGTGCGACGAATCCCGCGGTGGCGAAGCGCTCCGTGATGAGGCGGGTGTCCCGGGTCAGGCCGAACACGTCGTGCACGACAACGACGCCGGGCCACGGTCCCGGTCCGGCGACGTCGGGCTGTGGCTCGGCGAGGTAGCCGTCGATCGTTCCGTCGGCGACGTCGATGGTGGTCTCCACGGTGCCTCCTCGGTCGGAATCGGTGATCAGTTCTCCGCATCGCGGACGACGAGGGCGATCTGCACGCGGTTCTCGACCGCGAGTTTGCCGAGTACGTTTCCGATGCGTGCCTTGACGGTCGCGACGCTGACGTGCAGTCGCGCGGCGATCTCGGAATTGCCGAGTCCGTCCGCGATGGCCCGGGCCGTGTCGCGCTCGCGTTCGGTCAGCGTGGCTAGTTTCGCGGCAGCGGCCGAACGAACGGAACGCCTGGCCTCGGAGGATCGGGGTCCGGTGGCCGCCGCGATCACTCGCGCGGTCGCTGCGGGTGACAGCGCGGGGTTTCCTTGGGCGACGGTTCGTATCGCGTCGACGATCTGCGCGGGCGGCGTGTCCTTGAGCACGAACCCGAGCGCGCCTGCACGCAGTGCACCGAGCACGAAATCGTCCGAATCGAACGTGGTCAGCACGAGCACCCGGGGCGGCGTGGGGCGGCTGAGGATGTCACCGGTTGCGGTGATGCCGTCCCGGCCCGGCATGCGGACATCCATCAGCACGACGTCGGGCCGGTGCTGTTCCACCGCGGCGATCGCGTCGTCGCCGTCGGCCGCTTCGGCGGTCACCGTGAGGTCCGGCTCGCCGTCGAGCACGAGACGCAGCGCCATGCGCACCAGCTGGTCGTCGTCGACGACGACGATCCGCACCGGACCGCTTTCGCTCTCCACTCAGGCCCTCTTTTCGTCGTCGTGACGCGGCCAGGGCAGGCGCGCGGCGAGAAGATACCCACCATCGGCGCTTCGACGGTGGTCGAGTTCCCCGCCCAGCAGCGTGATGCGTTCGGTCAGACCGAGCAGGCCGAATCCCGACTCGGGTCGTCGCGCGGGGACGCCGGTGGCCGGCGAATTGGCCACGCTGATCCGCAGTTCGTGGCCTTCCATTCCGCCGGCACTGACGTGCACGGCGGCGCCGGGTGCGTGTTTCGCGGCGTTGGTCAATCCTTCTTGGACGACCCGGTAACAGGCCCTCCCGATGGTCTCCGGCGGTGTGCCCCGCACGGTGGTGGTCCACGTGACCTCCAGGCCCGACGTGCGGGCGTCGGTCACCAGGTCCGGGATGCTCTCGACGGTGGGTTGCGGCTGTTCCGGCCGGTCCGGGTCGGCGCGGAGCACCCCGAGCACGTCCCGCAGTTCTTCCAGCGCCTGGTGCGCGCCGTCGGCGATACCGCGGATCATGACCTGCCGATCGTCGGTCGACAGGTCGGCGCGATGGTTCAGCACCCCGGCTTGCATGGCGACCAGGGAGATCCGATGCGCGAGCACGTCGTGCATTTCGCGGGCGATGCGCGCCCGTTCCTGGGTGCGCGCCTGTGCCGCTCGTGCGAGCTGTTCCCGCTCGGCGCTCTCCGCCCGGTGCTGCAGCGAGCGCACCTCGGTACGGCGGGCGCCGACGGCCACGCCCACGGCGACGGTAATCCCCATGACCAGCACCGCGAGTACGAGCTGGAGCCACAGTGGGCCGTTCGGCGCGTCCGCCATACGGACCTCGACGTGAGCTTGCGACGCGGCGACCGAGACGAGGAGCACCGCGCCGATCTCCATCGGACGCCGACGGGTGGCGAGTGAACACAGCGCCAGTAGTGCGGCGGCGGAGGCTGTGGTCGAGACCGCCGACGCGAGCGCTGTCGCCAGCGCCACCGTGAGCGGGAACCGCCTGCGCCACACGAGCGTCACCAGGCAGGCGATTCCGACGAGCGGGTCGCCGGTGTAGAACCAGGTGTCCGGTCCGGCCGAGTGCTGTTGCGCGAGCTGAACACTGGTCGCGAGCCACAGCAGGCCACCGATCGCGGCGCAGGCGAGGAGCCGCCACGCCTGGTGCAGCCGGCTGAGCCCGGGCGCGGCGTCCGTGATCATCTCGGTCAGTATTGCGGAGCCGCACGTCCCGCGCAGTGGCCGTGAGGACGGTGTCGGATCAGACGTAGGTCGAACCCGCGTCTCCGACGCGGGTCGAGGAAGCTCTGGACGCCGGAACGATGTGGATCGCACGGCACTCCACGAAGATCGCTGCCTGTGATGGCACCGAACGTGGGGGAACACATGCGTAGAACCGTGGCTTGCGTCCTCGTCGCCGCGTTTGTCCTGTCCGCGGTCCCGGGAGTGTCGGCGGCGCGGGAAACACGGACGCCGGACGGATCGGTGGCCTGGGATTCCCTTCGGTGGGGGCCGTGTCCCGAGGAGGTGTCCGCGCCGCGCCTGGAGTGCTCGACGCTGACCGTGCCCCTTGACTATCGGAAGCCCGACGGCAGGAAGATCGAGATCGCGGTGTCCCGCCTGCCGAGCGAGAACCCCTCACGGCGCCGGGGCGTGCTGCTGACCAACCCGGGCGGCCCCGGCGGCCCGGGGCTCGACTATCCGGCCGCGTTGGCGGCGTCGGGGCTGCCGAGGCGGGTGCTCGACTCCTACGACGTCGTCGGCATGGACCCGCGTGGTGTCGGCCGGAGTGCGCCGGTGACGTGCGACCTCACTGAGCGGCAACGGGCTCGCGGCGCATTCGCGCAGTACGCGCACACTCCCGTCGATGTCGTGACCGAAGCCCGGTACGCGCGGACCATCGCCGAGCAGTGCGCAACCTCGCGTACGGCGTGGATGCTGCCGCACACCACCACCGCCAACACCGCTCGCGACATGGACCGGCTTCGCGCGGCGTTGGGTGAGCCGAAGGTCTCCTACCTCGGCGCCTCCTACGGCAGCTACCTCGGCGCGGTGTACACGACGATGTTCCCGCAGCGCAGCGACCGCGTGGTGCTCGACAGCAACATGAGTGACAGCGGCTACGACTACGAGGCCATGCGGTTGTTCGCCCGCGGGCTGGCCGACCGGTTCCCGGACTTCGCGGCGTTCGCCGCCGCCCACCCCGAGTACGGGCTCGGCAGTACGCCGGCGCAGGTGAGGGCGAAGTTCTTCGAGTTGGCCGATCGGCTGGACGACAAGCCCGTCCACGGCATCGACGGAACGCTGCTGCGAGGCATCACGTTGGAGTACCTCTACAGCGACGCGCTGATGCCCCTGTTGGCCGAGATGTGGCAGGCGCTCGACGAGAACGGGCCGTTGCCGCCGGCACCGCCGCCCCCTTCCGGCGACATGGAGAACCTGATGTCGGCGCGGCTCGCCGTCACCTGTGGTGACTCGCGCTGGCCGGACTCGGTGTGGCAGTACCAGGGCAATGTCGCCGTGGACCGGGCGAAGTACCCGATGCTCGGCGGGTCGACGGCCAACATCGGACCGTGTGCGTTCTGGCCGGACGAACGCCCGGAGCCGCCGGTACACATCGGTGATCGCGGCCCGTCGAACGTGCTCATGGTGCAGAACGAGCGCGATCCGGGGACACCGTTGGCCGGAGCCAGGAAGCTGCGCCGCGCGTTCGGGCAGCGCGCCACGATGGTCACCGCCGACCAGGGCGGGCACGGTGTCTACCCGTTCGGCGCCAACAGCTGCGCGAAGGACGCCGTGACGACGTACCTGACCACCGGGGGTCGTCCCGACCACGACCTGGCCTGCACCGCCGAGAAGGGCCGGTGACCAGCGTGGGCGGCAGGGTCCGGGCGTGGCGGCAAGCGCGGGCACTGGGCCGCGTCAAGCCCGGTGACGGGCGGGAGCTGAAGCGGTTCCGGTGGTGGCAGTGGACGCGGCGCGCACTGCTGCACGTGCGGTTGTCCGACGACGGCAGGCAACCGGTCTACAGCGTCGACGTGATGCACGGCAAGTACGACTCGAACGGCCGCCGGAGCGCCGATCTGTATCTCGACGGCAGGCATCACGCCACTTCGACCATCCCGGCCCACTTCCCCGTGCCCGGCGGCACCATCGAGGTGGCGGCGAGCGGCTTCGGCCTCAAACGCTGCCACTACGTCACCGCAGCGGGCGCCGAGTACCGGCTCGACCCCGATCCGGCCTCCGCGGAAGGGCGGCGGCTGCGCCTCGAACGTCAACACCCCACGTTGAGCCGCTGGATGGGCGCGGGTTCGGTGGGTGTGCTGTTGGTAGCGCTGCTCGTTCTGCTCACGCAGATCGTCGGATCGATCACGCGGGTGCCGGAGATCGCCGAGCACCTCGGCACCTTCAGCGCGCCCGTGGAGCTGCCGGTCTGGGCCAACATCACGGTCACCGTCGCGGCGGCAATGGCCAGTACCGAGCGGGCTCTTCGGCTGCGCTACAGCCGACTGCTCGACGGGGCCGTCGGCTGATCGTTCGAATCCGCCGAGCTAGCGGCACCAGTGCAGAACACGCGCGAGGACGCAGTCGCGCGACAGCGCAGCGTTGGGGCGACGTTGGGGGCGACGGGGGCGCAGAACACGCGGTGCTGAGTGCAGGACACGCGGTGCTGAATGCAGGACACGCGGCCTGGAACGCGAACTATTCCTCGATGAACGGGTCGTAGCGGATCTGGTCGAGGGCGGTGCCCGCGACGAGCATGCGGCTGACGGTCGCGCGGATCATGGCGGGCGACCCGGAGACCAGCACGTCGTGGTCGGCCCACGCGCCGTACGAGGAGACGACGTCCGCCAGGGTGCCGACCTCGAACCCGGAAAGCCCTTCGTCCCGCTCGACCACCGGGTGCACGGTGAGCCACGGGTTCGTCGACGCCATCGACCGCAGCACCTCAAGCGCGTACAGGTCCTCGCGGGCGGCGCCGCCGTAGAAGATCGTCACGTTGGGGTTCTTCCCGAACCGGCCGAGGTCGTCGAGGAGCGACTGGAGCGGGGTGATGCCCGTGCCACCGGCGATCATGAGGACGTCGCGGCCCGACTCGCGGTCGACGTTCAGTTGCCCCATCGGCGCGCCGAACCGCCACACGTCGCCGGGCTGGGTGTGGCTGACGATGCCGCGCGAGACCCAGCCGCCCTCGATGGCGCGGACGTGGAACTCGATCGAACCGTCCGGACGGGGCGCGTTGGCCGGCGAGAGGTTGCGCCACAGCCGTGGCCGCTGCGGCACCTCGACGCTCAGGTACTGGCCCGGCCGGTACGGGATGTGGCGGTCGGGCTCGATCCGGACGAGCGCCAGGTCCCAGCTCAGCCTGCGGTGTTCGGCGACGGTGCCCGTCCACGACGGCGGGTACTCGTCGGCCTCTGCGGCGTCCTGCATCGAGCGGGCGACGATGGTGAACGCCTCCGCCCACGCGCGTTCGACGTCGTCGGTCCAGCCGGGCCCCAACTGCCGCTTCACCGCGGCCAGCAGTGCCGTGCCGATGGCCTCGTAGTGGTGCGCCTGCACACCGAACTTGCGGTGGTCGCGGCCGAGCTGCACCAGGTACGGCGCGACGTCGTCGGGCCGGTCGACCGACTGCAGGATGTTGACGATCGCGCGGACGAGCTTGCCGCTGCGCACGTCCATGTGGATCGGAAAGAAGTCGCGTGCCTCGGGAGCGAGGGTGAACAGCATCCCGTAGAAGAACTGGGCGACCTCGGGGGTGTAGGGCTCGATCTCACGCCACGTGTCGCGGATGTGGCGGACCATGGACGTGACGGCCGCCGGGGCGTTGCCCGAGTCGGCGACCTTCGGGATGGGGTTGAGCGGCTCGGCTGTCATGTCGCGGCACCGGGCTCGGCAATGCCACCGGTGCCGGGGACGCGGCGGTTCCCTGCGTGGTGGCGGGTGGGATTGCAGTCGATACGCACTGTGATCGTCAGGGCCTTCCAGGGCTAGGCGCGCGCGGGTGACCCGGCGGCCGGCGTGGGGACGCCGGTTGTGGTCGAACCGTTTCCCGCCCCGGCGTGGGGCCGTGGCGAGAAGCTCCCAGTCAAGCTCACTGTCCAATCCGCCTTTCGGTGCGTACGCACGGGCTCACCATAAATTCATGTGCAGCTGCACGGTAGGGCGTTCGGGCTCGCTCGTCCCGTTGTTGCTCCGGATGGGTGGATCATCCGGAGCTTTTGGGTTCTATGTCACTTTTGCTGAGGTGCGTCGTCACCCAGAGATAACGCCTCATTCGTCACATCTCGTGATCAACTACATCGCCCTCCAGGGGGATTTTGGGGTTAACGCACAGCGGCCCGGCACCCACAGTTGGATGCCGGGCCGCTCCTTGCGGGATCTGCCACGGAAGTCGCGGACGGGTCGTCAGACCTTCGTCTTCTCCTTCTTCTGGATCTCCCCGCTGTCGATCTTGCCGAGGAAGTCCTTGACCTCCTTCTTGACCACCGGCAGCAGCAGGTACAAGCCGGTGATGTTGAACAGGGCCAGCAGGAACAGCACGGCGTCGGCGAAGTCGATGACCGACTGGAGCGTGAGCACCGCGCCCGCAGCCGACATCACGCAGAACAGCACCTGGTAGATGCGGATCGACACCGTATTGCGGCCGAACAGATAGCCCCATGCCTTCTCGCCGTAGTAGCCCCACGTGATGAGCGTCGAGATGGCGAACAGCACCACGGCGACCGTCAGCACGTACGGGAACCACGGCATGACCGTCGCGAAGGCGTTCGATGTGACCGTCACACCGTCTGGCGCGTCGGCGCCGTTCTGGTTGACGTCGGCGAAGCCCTGGGTCCAGATCGCGGGCTTGGCGATGACGATGGTCAGGGCGGTCATGGTGCAGACGATGACCGTGTCGATGAAGGGTTCGAGGAGGGCGACGAAGCCTTCGGTGGCGGGGTTTTTGGTCTTGACGGCGGAGTGGGCGATGGGTGCGGAGCCGAGGCCTGCTTCGTTGGAGAAGGCCGACCGCTGGATACCGACGATCAGTGCGCCGATCATGCCGCCTGCGACGCCTTCGCCGGTGAACGCACCGCTGATGATCTCGCCGACCGCCGCGGGTACCGCGGTGAAGTTGACGAGGATGACCACGAGGCACGCGACGATGTAGAGCACGCCCATGGTCGGCACCAGCCGCGACGTGACGTTGGCGATCGACTTGATGCCGCCGATGATCACGATGCCGATGACGATCGCCAGGATGATGCCGAAGATCAGGGCGGAGCCGTCGCTGCCGAATATGCCGTCGTCGCCGCCGGTGACGTCTCTGATCTGCGCGAACGCCTGGTTCGACTGGAACATGTTGCCGCCGATGATCCCGAAGAACAGGATGCCGATGGCGGTCAGCACGGCCAGTACCTTGCCGAGGCCGACGCCGAAGCCGTTCCTGAACCGGTCGGCGATGCCCTTGCTCAGGTAGTACATCGGGCCGCCGGAGACGGTGCCGTCCTCGTGCTCCTCCCGGTACTTCACACCGAGGGTGCACTCGACGAACTTGCTGGCCATGGCAAGCAAGCCGGCACAGATCATCCAGAACGTCGCGCCCGCACCACCGATGGTGACCGCGGCACCGACACCGGCGATGTTGCCGAGTCCGACGGTGCCCGACAGTGCCGAGGCGAGGGCTTGGAAGTGGTTGATCTCGCCGGGTTCGTTCTTGTCCGTGAACTTGCCTCGCACCAGGTCGGTGGCGAGCTTGAACTTACGGACCTGGATGAACCCGAAGTAGATGGTGAAGACGATCGCTCCCAGGATCAGCCAGGAGACGATCCACGGGAACGTCACGCCGCCGAGGGTTACCTCGGCGAAGACGAAGTTCGACAGCCCGTCTGCGATCGGGGTGAAGTTGTCCGCGATCCAGCTCTCGACGCCGGCGAAGATTCCCCCTCCGTCGGCCGCGAGGGTGTGGGTGGAGCCGGGCGGATCGGCCGCGCCGGCTGTGCTGTGCAGATACATGGTCAGGTAGTTGACCTGAACGAATGGTTTAGAGCAAGCAAATCAAACGATTTGTTACGGCGCGTTATTACAACCTGGCGTATCGGACGGCTTCGCTACGTCACCTGACGCAGGTCAGAGGGACGAATGGGGCAACGCCCGCCGTAGGTCGATTGGCCGAATGTTATGTGTTCCCGTTCACTCGAGTCCTCCGAAAGTGGTTCAGAGATGATCACTGTCGGTACCATGCGCCGATCATCGGCGGCGGCCGCTCACTCGAGTACGTGCCCGGGACCGGACGGAGCCCGGTCGGCGGCTGGAAACTCGGTTTCCATCTCCGGTGAAAGCCCTGTCGATCGGTGGAAACCCGGTTTCCACGAAGCTCGCGCCCGGCGCGGGTGAGGCTGCCGGAGCCCCGGTTCACACAGCGAACGCCCCCGGGCGCACTGCGTGTGACCAGTGAGCCCGGGGGCGTTCCGATTCGGATTCCGGGTCGATGCGACGCCGGTCCGGAGTGTCAGCTCTGCGGTTCCTTGTCGGTGCGCTGGATCTCGCCGGACTTGAGCTTGCCGAGGAAGCCCTTGACCTCCTTCTTCACGACCGGCATCAGCAGGTAGAGCCCGATGATGTTGAACAGCGCCAGCGAGAACACCACGGCGTCGGCGAACGACAGCACGCTGCCGAGGGTGAGCACGCAGCCCACGACACCGGTCAGGCAGAACAGCACCTGGTAGATGCGCTCACCGACGCGCGACCTGCCGAACAGGAACGTCCACGCCTTCTGGCCGTAGTAGCCCCACGTGATCATCGTCGAGATGGCGAACAGCACCACGGCGATGGTCAGCACGTACGGGAACCAGGGCAGCACGGTGCCGAACGCCTCGGACGTGATCGTCACGCCCTGCTCGTTGTCGGGCGCCTCGCCGCCCGCGGCCACGGTCGCCTTGGTGTTGAGCCACATCTGCGGGCTCGCGATGACGATGGTCAGGGCGGTCATGGTGCAGACGACGACGGTGTCGATGAAGGGTTCGAGGAGGGCGACGAAGCCTTCGGTGGCGGGGTTCTTCGTCTTGACCGCGGAGTGGGCGATGGGTGCGGAGCCGAGGCCCGCTTCGTTGGAGAACGCGGACCGCTGGAAGCCGACGATCAGTGCGCCGATCATGCCGCCAGCGACACCGTCTCCGGTGAAAGCACCGCTGACGATCTGGCCGATCGCGTCCGGCACGTGACCGATGTTCATGATGATCACGAGCAGGCACGCCGCGATGTAGACGATCGCCATCGCGGGCACGAGCCTGCCGGTGACGGCGCCGACGGACTTGATGCCGCCGATGATCACGACGCCGATGATCAGCGCGAGCACGATGCCGAAGATCAGGGCGGAGCCGTCGCTGCCGAACATGCCGTCGTCACCACCGGTGACGTCGCGGACCTGCTGGAAGGTCTGATTGGCCTGGAACATGCTGCCGCCGGCGATGCCGAAGAACAGGATGCCGATGGCGGTCAGCACGGCCAGTACCTTGCCGAGGCCGACGCCGAACGCGTTGGGGAATCGCTCGGCGAGGCCCTTGCGCAGGTAGTGCATCGGGCCACCGGAGACGGTGCCGTCCTCGTGCTCCTCCCGGTACTTCACACCGAGGGTGCACTCGACGAACTTGGTGCACATGCCGAGCAGGCCGGCAAGGATCATCCAGAACGTCGCACCCGCGCCGCCGATCGTCACGGCGACACCGACACCGGCGATGTTGCCGAGTCCGACGGTGCCGGATAGTGCTGAGGCCAGTGCTTGGAAGTGGTGGATCTCGCCCGGTTCCGACTTGTCGGTGAACTTGCCGCGCACGATCTGCGTGGCGAGCTTGAACCGGCGGAACTGGATGAATCCGAAGTAGATGGTGAAGATGGCGGCCGCGAGGACCAGCCATGCCACGATCCAGGGGAACGAGACACCGAACACGCTGATCTCGGCAAACACGAAGGCAGAGAAGCCGTCCGAGATCGGCGTGAAGATGTCGTTGATCCAGGTCTCGATCGAGGAGAGGAATTCGCTCTCGGCGGCCAGGACGTGGGTGTCTCCCGACGTCGGCGGCGAGCTTGTGGAGACTGCGCTCGGTACAGGCATGACGTAAAGGTTGACCCGTACGGTCGCTGTCAAACAAGGTTCTCGGCCGGTTTGTTACGCCGAGTCGTTAAAACAGCTGACTTAGATGTGCGCCAAAGGTGCAAAACGCCTCAATCAGGCACCTCCGACGGCCGGTGCTCCACCCTCAGCAGCCCCGGTAGGGGCTTCTTGGTGAAGTGCTGTCACGCGGGGTTTGGTGGGTCGAGTGTGACCAGGTTCAGGGCCGGCGCCACGTTGCCGCGTCCGTCTGTCGCGGTGGACTCCATCGCGCCCACCTGTCAGGTGTCGACGCCGGGCTTTTCCCACTCCGAGGCGTCAGTGCCCGCGTGTGCCGCCGCGCCGGTTCGATCCCAGCGGGTCCAGCGCACGCACGCCACGGCGCGGAGCGTGCGACGTGGGGTCTGCGGGGGTCGCTCCCGCAACGGCGCGGAGCGCGCGACGTGGGGTCTCCGGGGGTCGCTCTGCAATAATTGAGCGGAACAGACTCAAGTTTCCTGACGTTGGACTACATGGCAGTGCTCGACCTGCGAGGCTGCTCCCAGTGCTGACGATCCAGAGGTGAGGGGATGGACGCTTTCAATCCGACCACGAAGACCCAGCAGGCGATCTCGTCGGCGGCGCAGGCCGCGACGATGGCGGGCAATCCGGAGATCTCGCCCGCACATCTGCTCGGTGCGCTCCTGGCCCAGTCGGACGGGCTGGCGGGGCCGCTGCTGACGGCGGTGGGAGCCGATCCGCAGACGATTCACTCGGAGCTCGAGCCGATCGTCGCGAAGCTGCCGGCCGCGACGGGTTCCACCGTGTCTTCCCCCAATTTCGACGGTCACGCGGTCAAGTCGTTGACACATGCCCAGAAGCTGGCGACGGAGCTGGGTGACGAGTACGTCTCGACCGAGCACGTCCTGGTGGGGCTGGCGGCCGAGGGCGGTCCGGTGTCACAGCTGCTGAGCCGCAATGGTGCGACGCCCGAGGCGTTGCAGGACGCGTTCACGCAGGTTCGCGGTTCCGCGCGGGTCACGAACCCGGATCCGGAGGGCACGTATCAGGCGCTGGAGAAGTACGGCGTCGACCTGACCGAACTCGCCAGGGCCGGTGAGCTAGACCCGGTGATCGGCCGTGACCCGGAGATCCGCAGGGTGGTGCAGGTGCTGTCGCGCCGGACGAAGAACAACCCGGTGCTGATCGGCGAGCCGGGTGTCGGCAAGACGGCGATCGTCGAGGGGCTCGCGCAACGGATCGTGGCCGGTGACGTGCCGGAGTCGCTGCGCGGTAAGCGCGTCGTCTCGCTCGACGTCGGTTCGATGGTGGCCGGGTCGAAGTACCGCGGCGAGTTCGAGGAGCGGCTGAAGGCCGTGCTCAAGGAGATCAAGGACTCCGAGGGACAGGTCGTCACGTTCATCGACGAGCTGCACACGATCGTCGGCGCCGGTGCCTCGGGCGAGGGCGGCAGCATGGACGCGGGCAACATGATCAAGCCGATGCTCGCGCGGGGTGAGCTGCGCATGGTCGGTGCGACGACGCTCGACGAGTACCGCAAGCACATCGAGTCCGACGCCGCGTTGGAGCGCCGTTTCCAGCAGGTCATGGTCGGTGAGCCGTCGGTCGAGGACGCGATCGGCATTCTGCGGGGTCTCAAGGAGCGCTACGAGGTGCACCACGGTGTGCGCATCACCGACAGCGCGCTGGTCGCGGCCGCCACGCTGTCGGACCGCTACATCACCGCGCGCTTCCTGCCGGACAAGGCGATCGACCTGGTCGACGAGGCGGCCTCGCGGTTGCGCATGGAGATCGACTCGCGCCCGGTGGAGATCGACGAGGTCGAACGGGCGGTGCGCAGGCTCGAGATCGAGGAGATGGCGCTGTCGAAGGAGAGCGACGCCGCCTCGAAGGACCGGCTCGGGGCGCTGCGGGAGGAGCTCGCCGAGAAGCGCGAACAGCTCAGCGCGCTCACCGCCCGGTGGCAGAACGAGAAGGGCTCGATCGAACGGGTCCGCGAGCTGAAGGAGCAGCTGGAACAACTCCGCGGCGAGGCGGACCGCGCCGAACGCGATTCGGACCTCGGCCGTGCCGCCGAGCTGCGCTACGGCCGCATCCCGCAGCTGGAGAAGGAGCTCGACCAGGCCACGGAGGCGTCACAGGCTGCCGAGTCCGCGCCCGACGTGATGCTCAAGGAAGAGGTCGGCAGTGACGACGTGGCCGACGTCGTCAGCGCGTGGACCGGCATTCCCGCGGGCAGGCTGCTCGAGGGCGAGACCGGCAAGCTGCTGCGCATGGAGGAGGAGCTGACCGGGCGGGTCGTCGGGCAGGCCGACGCCGTGAAGGTCGTCTCCGACGCGGTGCGCAGGGCGCGCGCCGGGGTGGCCGATCCGGACCGTCCGACGGGGTCGTTCCTGTTTCTCGGGCCCACCGGTGTCGGCAAGACCGAGCTGGCGAAGGGGCTCGCCGAGTTCCTCTTCGACGACGAGCGCGCCATGCTGCGCGTCGACATGAGCGAGTACTCGGAGAAGCACAGCGTCGCGCGGCTGGTCGGCGCTCCCCCGGGTTACGTCGGCTACGACCAGGGCGGTCAACTCACCGAGACGGTGCGCAGGCGGCCGTACTCGGTGGTGCTGCTCGACGAGGTGGAGAAGGCGCACCCCGACGTGTTCGACGTGCTGTTGCAGGTGCTCGACGACGGCAGGCTCACCGACGGTCAGGGCCGCACCGTCGACTTCCGCAACACGATCCTCGTGCTGACCTCGAACCTCGGCTCGCAGGCGATCGCCGACTCGGCGCTCGACGAGCGGCAGCGGCGGGACGCGGTCATGTCGGTGGTGCAGTCGCACTTCAAGCCGGAGTTCCTCAACCGGCTCGACGACATCGTCGTGTTCCACGCGCTCGGCACCGAACAGCTCGGCGAGATCGTCGACATCCAGGTCGCGCGGCTCGGCCAGCGGCTCTCGCAGCGCAGGCTGACACTCGACGTGTCGCCGGCGGCGCGGGATTGGCTGGCCCTCAACGGCTACGACCCGGTGTACGGTGCGCGTCCGCTGCGGCGGCTCGTGCAGTCGGCGATCGGCGATCAGCTGGCCAAACAGCTGCTCGCGGGCGACATCCGCGACGGTGACACGGTGCGGGTCGATGCCCCCGAGTTCGAGGCCGCCGCATCACTCGTGGTCACCCGGGGTTCGTAACCGCCCGGACGAGTCGGTTTCCGCCCGGCCTGCCTCTTCGGTGTGGCGGGCCGGGCGGGATACGCTGCTCGCGTGGGTATTCCGGCGTGGATCTGGTTCGTCATCGCGGCCGTCGCCGCCGTGGCGGGTCTCGCTCTGCTGATGACCGACCGCGCGCGCGAGAGCTCCCGCAACCGGGAACGCGCGCGCTGGGCCGAGCTGCGCGGCTGGCAGTACGTCGACGAGGACGAGGAGCTGCCGCGCGAATGGTCGGGCGGCGCGATCGGCTACTTCGGCGCCGAGGCCGCGGTGAACGTGGTCGCGGGCTCGACGTTCACCTCGGACGGCAGGCGTCCGGTGTTCGTGTTCGACATCGTCGCCGACGGCGTCATCCCCTCGGTGATCGTGGCCGTGCGCTGCAACCGCGTGCAGCCGGTACTGCTCGAACTGTGGCTGGCGAGCGTGCCGTTCCAGCGCACGGAGATGCCGGAGCTGCTGGGGCCGGTCGGCCAGCGGTACGCGTTCGCCGACGAGGTGGCCGCGGGCCGCGCCCTGGTCACCCAGGAACTGGTCGAGGCGGCCGACGCGCTCGGCGGCGACGTCGGTGTCGCGTGGATCGAGCAGGAATGGGTGCTGGCCAGCGTCGCGCCCAACGTCGGGCCGTCGCGGCTGGAACGCCTGCTGCGCGACCTCGGCGAGATCGCCGACATCATCGACCCTTCGGAGGAGGCGATGGAGGAGCGATACGTGCCCGCGCAGGCACCGGGTGTCGAACCGCCCGCCGCTGATCCGTCCGACACCGAGGTCGACGAGCCCGGCGTGAACACGCCAGGGGAAGGCGTCAACCGCTGATGCCGACAGCCCTCATCACCGGCGCCACGTCCGGCATCGGTGCCGCCTTCGCGCGCGAACTGGCCGGTGAGCGCTACGACCTGGTGCTCGTCGCCAGGGACGAGACGCGCCTGCGTACCCGTGCGGACGCGCTCGTCGAGAGCTACGGCGTTTCCGTCGACGTGCTGACCGCCGACCTGGCCACGCCCGAGGGGCGTGCGGCCGTCGAGCAGCGGCTGGCCGACGGCGTCGACATGCTGGTCAACAACGCGGGGCTCGGCCTGGCCGGCGAGTTCTGGACCGCACCGCCCGAGGAGCTGCAACACCAGCTGGACGTCAACGTCACGGCGGTGCTGCAACTGACCCGCGCGGCCGTGCCCGCGATGCGTGAGGCCGGTAGCGGTGACATCGTCAACGTCTCCAGCGTCGCCGGCTTCTTCTCCGGTCGCGGATCGACGTACACCGCCAGCAAGGCTTGGGTGACGTCGTTCTCCGACGGCCTCGCGTCCGCCCTCCAGGGCTCGGGCGTGCGGGTGATGGCGCTGTGCCCGGGGTTCACCCACACCGAGTTCCACGATCGTGCCGGGTTGGAGAAGTCCGGCCCGAAGGGCATCTGGCTGGAGGCCGACGTCGTCGTGGCTGAGGCGTTGTCCGACCTGCGGCGCGGCAAGGCCGTCTCGGTGCCGGGCAGGCAGTACAAGTTCGCGGTGGCGGTCGGGAAGCTGCTGCCGCGCGGGCTGATCCGCCGTCTCGGCGGGCTGTTCGCCGGCCGAGACCGCACCTGACTCGCTGCCCGCCGCCGCGCGGTGTCCTCGCTGGATTCCACGGGGCGAATTCCACGGGCGGCGAGCGTCACGTCTGCCGCGGGCCGCGGCCGGAGCCGGAAGGCGCGCGTGCCAAACTGCGGCCGTGGCGACACCCTCGTTGGATCAAGCGGCGAAGAGCGAACTGTCCCGGCTCGTCACCGAGTTGTGCGTGGTGCACGGCAAGGTGACGCTCGCGTCCGGCAAGGAGGCCGACTACTACGTCGACCTGCGCCGGGCCACGCTCCATCACGCGGCGGCGCCGCTTATGGGCACATTGCTGCGGCAGCTGACGGCGGACTGGAACTACGTCGCGGTCGGTGGGCTCACCCTCGGCGCGGACCCCGTGGCGACGTCGATGCTGCACTCGGCCGCGGCCGACGGCATGGTGCTCGACGCTTTCGTCGTGCGGAAGAACCTCAAGGAACACGGCATGCAGCGCCGGATCGAGGGCATGGAGGTCGCCGGGCAGCGGGTGCTGGCAGTGGAGGACACGTCCACGACCGGCGGCAGCGTGCTCACGGCCGTGGAGGCGCTCAACGAGGCGGGCGCGACCGTGGTCGGCGTGGCGACGGTCGTCGACCGCGGTACCGGCGCGCGAGAGGCGATCGAGGAGGCGGGCCTCGAATACCGGTACCTCCTCGACCTCGACGACCTCGGCCTGTCCGGCACCTGACCACTCACCATCGGGCGACCTCGAACAGCCCAGCGGTTTAGCGCCCCCATGGGCACCTTGGGGCACTCAACGCCGCGAAGGTGCCTTGGGGCATTTGCCCACCCGTCGGCCCGACCACCGCCCCTCACGGACACGCTGGCGCATGGCTGCATTTTCAACCCGTGTTCCCGAACGCAACGGATGTATCGGCATCACCCACAAGGGTGGGTACAACCGGCAGACTTCCTCCGTCCTCGCGATGAAGGGAGTCGACGTTGCCAACCGAACGTGCTGGGGTGACCCGCCGCAGTCTGCTGCGCTCGATCGGCGTGGCGGGTGGTGCGGGTGCGATGTTCGAATCGATGCGTGCGCTCGGCCTGGTCGCCTCGCCACAGGCACTGGCCGTCCCCGACTTCCGTGAACCACGCGCGGGCGATCTCGCCGCTGCGAACCGCGGCAAGACGGTCGTCATCCTCGGTGCGGGCGTCGCGGGGCTGACGGCGGCGTACGAACTCGGCAAGGCCGGCTACCGATGCGTCGTGCTGGAAGCGAAGGACCGGGTCGGCGGTCGGGTATGGACGGTGCGCTCGGGCACCACCGAAACCGACCTCGACGGCCACACCCAGACCGCCCGGTTCAGCAAGGAGCCCGGCAGCTATCTCAACGCAGGGGCCGCGCGGATTCCGCAGTCGCACATCACCCTCGACTACTGCCGCGAGCTCGGCGTGCCGCTGGAACCGCTGTTGGCTCACAACGCCAACAACCTCATCCACGGCGAGGGTTCCGATGCGCAGCAGTACCGCACGGTGAAGGCCGACTACCAGGGCTACGTGTCGGAACTGCTGTCGAAGGCCGTCGACCAGGGTGCGCTGGACGCAGAGCTCACCGCGGACGACAAGGAGGCGCTGCTGACGTTCCTGTCGTACTACGGCGACATCGGCGACAAGAACTCCGGGTTCGCGTACACCGGGAGCAGCAGGCGCGGGTACGAGGTCGAGCCGGGCGCCGCCGACCAGGAGGGCGTGCCGCTGGGGCCGCCGCCGTCGCTGTCCGAGGTGTTGTCGAGCCGGCTCGGGCGGTACCTGTCGTTCGAATCCCGCTACACCCACGCGATGACGTTGCTGCAGCCCGTCGGCGGGATGGACGCGATCACGAACGCCCTGCACGAGGCGGCGAAACGCACCGGTGCGGAGGTGGTCACGGGCGCCCCGGTGTCCGAGGTCCGCAACACCGACGCGGGCGTCGACGTCGTCTATCGCGGTCCCGGCGGCAAGGACACCCGGATCAGCGGGGACTTCTGCGTGGCGACGTTGCCGCCGAACGTGATGGCGAAGATCCCGACGAACCTCGACTCCCGTGTGACGTCGGCCCTGCGGTTCCCGGAGGCCTTCTCCGCGGGGAAGATCGGGCTCGAGTACGACCGCCGGTGGTGGGAGCTCGACGAGCGGATCTACGGCGGGATCACCATGACCGACCTTGATGTGCTCAACATCTGGTACCCGTCGCACGGTTTCCACACCGACCGTGGTGTGGTCGTCGGGTACTACACCGAGGGGCCGTACTCCGAGGCCTACAGCCGGCTGACCCCCGTCGAACGTGAACGCCGCGCGCTGGCGCAGGGCGCGAAGATCCACGGCGAGAAGTACCGCCAGGGCGTGCAGGCGTCCTTCTCCGTGTCCTGGGAGCGCACGCCGCACATCGAGGGCGGCTGGGTGCACTGGCCGTCCCGCGATTCCGGCGAGTACGACCTGCTGAACAAGCCCGCGGGCAACGTCTACTTCGCGGGCGACTGGCTCAGCCACTTCATCGCCTGGCAGGCCGGTGCGATCGACTCGGCGCGATACGTCGTGACGGCATTGCACGACCGGGTGCGGAACTCGTAGTTCTCGGCGGCCCGGTTTTCGGGTACCCGGAAACCACCTGGACGGCTCGCCCGCGAGCGAACTGCATATCGGAACCATAACGGCCGGGGCGAAAACCGCCCCTTAGGTGTTTTCCCGGACGCGGAATGTGGTCGCGGCGGGCTATGTTGACCGTGACAGGGGTTGGAATCACAGGGGGTTGTCGCCGGTCACCGGGGCAGGTGGGGTCTGATGTTGGGGCTGTTGACCGTCATGGTCACCGTCGTGCATTTCCTCGCGCTCGCCTACATCGGCCTCGGCGGTTTTCTGGCGTGGTTGTGGCCGAGGTCGTTCTTCGTGCACGTGTTTTTCGCGGCGTGGGGCGTCGCGGTGAACGTGTTCACACTCGCCTGTCCGCTGACCGTCGCCGAGGACTTCCTGCGCCAGCAGCGCGGACTCGACCCGCTTCCCGGCGGCTTCAACGAGTACTACATCTACGGCACGCTGATTCCGCATTCGATCCTGCCGTTCGTCGGCGTCGCCGCGTTGCTGCTGGTGGCGGTGTCCTACGTCGGGTTGTACGTGTTGTGGCGGCACCGCGTGCACGAGTCGAACGCCGGTCACGGCCACTCCGTTCGCCTGGGCTGAGGAACCCGGTCGGCGGCAGGACGGGGCGGCGGAAGGCCAGGGCTGCTGCGGGACAGGGCAGCGGAAGGACAGGGCTGCTGCGGGAGCCCGGCGCCCCGCCGCCCCGGCAGCGGCGGGGTGCGGCGGAGGTCGGCCCGGGCAGTGCCCTCGCCGATCGTGGCCCGCGGGAGAATGGCCTGGTGACGTCTGATCCGACCGGGGCCGGTGAGCCAGGGCCGACCGAGTGGGGCGCGAACCCCGAGGTGGGCGTGGGCCCGTGGGACGGACCGTGGCCGAACGACGAACGCTACGACCCGGAACTGCTCGCCGAGGGCGACCGCCGCAACGTCGTCGACGCCTACCGGTACTGGCGGCGCGAGGCGATCGTCGCGGACATGGACACGCGGCGGCACCCGTTCCACGTCGCGATCGAGAACTGGCAGCACGACCACAACATCGGCACGGTCGTGCGGACGGCCAACGCGTTCGCCGCCGCGGCCGTGCACATCGTCGGCAAGCGCCGCTGGAACCGCCGCGGTGCGATGGTGACCGACCGGTACCAGCACCTCCACCATCACCCGACGGTCGACGGGCTGGTCGAGTTCGCCGCGGCGCGGGCGCTGCCGATCGTGGCGGTCGACAACACCCCGGGCGCCGTGGCGCTCGAAACGGCGGACATGCCGCGCGAGTGCGTGCTGCTGTTCGGCCAGGAAGGCCCGGGCCTGTCGAAGGAGGCGCAGGACGCGGCGGCACTCGTCGTGTCGATCGCGCAGTTCGGCACGACCCGGTCGATCAACGCGGGTGTCGCCGCGGGCATCGTCATGCACACGTGGGTGCGCCAGCACGCCGACGTCGCCGACGCCTGGGACTGACCGGCTACCCGGTCACGACGGTCGTCCGCACCCGGACAGGGGTGGCCAGGCTGTTGGCGACGATGCAGGCGCGGTGCGCCCGCTCGGGGCGTTCATCATTCCGGGTCGCGGTATTCCGGGTCGCGGTATTCCGGGTCGCGAATCCTGCTGCGGGGCGCCGTGAGGGGACGTCGGTAGTGGAGCAACGGGACGAGCTCCTGCGCGGGCGTTCGATCCTCCACTTGCTCGACGAACTGAAACCCCGACCGTTCGAGATTGCGTTGTGAGGCGACGTTTCCGGTCAGGGTCCGAGCGGTGAGTGCGTCGAGTCCACTGCCGGCCGCGAGCTGCGCGGCGAGTTCGAGGGCCCCGGTCGCGTGCCCGCCCCTTCGGGATTCGGGGTGGAGCCAGAATCCGACCTCGGCCTCCGTTGCGGTGACATCGAACAGGACCAGGCTGCCGAGGAACGTGTCGTCGGTGACGTCGACGATGCTCAGCACCGCCAGGTCTCCTCGGGCGAGGCCTGAGGGCACCACGGTTCGAGCGAGGCGATCCACCGACTCCGGCGTGTACTCGGACTCGGGGAGATGCCCGAACTGCTGCACGAGCGGATCCCGGGTGCCTTCCGCGTAACGGACGGCGTCGACGGGCGCGAGCGCGCGCAACGCACGTAGGCGATCGCTGACGGGTAACAGTGCCGGATCAATCACATCCACTAAACTAACAGTGATTGGTTAAGGGGAAGCGATGAGTTACTGGGATGCCGCCAAAGCCGTACGCCGCAGCCGAGTCCTCGAACCGGAGGCCATCGCTCGCACGGCGGCGCGATTACTCGATCAGGTCGGCTACGACGAGTTCTCACTGCGCCTACTCGCGGACTGGCTCGACGTCGCACCCGCCAGCCTCTACTCGCGCATTCGTGGCACATCGGACGCGCTGGATCTGGCGTTGGATCATGCGCTCGGTGCGGACCATTCGATCCAGCAGGCGATATCTCGAGGAGAAGCGGTCGAGATCCTGCGAGCGTTCTTCGAGCACCTGCTGGAACACTCCTGGGCCGTCCACGTCGTCGCTATGCGGCCGCCTCGTGGACCTGCTTACCTCGAGTTTTCGGAATCGCTGGTCCGGGGGTTGCAAGAATCCGGCCGATCCGACCCACTATCCCGGGCCTATGCGGCCACGAACCTGGTCATCGGCAGTGCGCTCACCTATCAGGCGGCCGGCCGCGAAGTGGACGCCCCCGTGAGTGCCGACCGGGCCCCGCATTACGAGGCACTCCATGCCGACATCGCGTTCACTCCCCACGATGTGTTGGACAAGGCGCTCGGCGAGCTGTTGAACGTCGGTTGAGCGAGTGGCGCCGCGGCCCGTCGGTAGCCACTGTGGACAGACGGAGTTGAGACGGCACTGCGTATGCGAATTCGCAACACGGTCCCCGGAATCCGCAACACGGCGTCAGCGGGTCGGGGTCAGGGTGACCGGGATTCCGCCCAGTGCGGCGGTTCCCGTGGGACCGTCGAGGGTCCGGTCGTCGGTGAGCACGTTGGCGTTCGCGCCGCTGTGCCGGGTCGCGACCGCCGTCCGCACGCCGGCTACGTCGTGTCCCCAGCCGTGCGGAATGCTCACCACACCGGGCCGCATCGCGTCGGTGATCTCCACCGGCACGTCGATCGATCCGGTGCGGGCGGTGACGGTCACCGGGTCGCCGTCGACCAACCCCAGCCTGCCGGCGTCGTCGGGATGCAGTTGCGCCGTGCACCGGTTGCTGCCGCGCACGAGCGGTTCGAGGTTGTGCATCCACGAGTTGTTCGAGCTCAGTTGCCGTCTTCCGATCAGGATCAGGTCCGTCGGCCTGCCGGTGCCCTGGCCGTCGGAACCCGCGGACCCCGGCGCCGATCCCGCGGACCCGGCCAGCGAGGCCGCCAACCGCGGGATGTCCGACACGATCGCCTCCGGCGCCAGCTCGACCTTGCCGCTCTCGGTGGCGAGCACGTCGGGAATGCGTGGCTGCATCGGGCCGAGGTCGATGCCGTGCGGGGCGGCTTCGAGGTCGGCGAGCGTCAGGTCGAACGGTCCTGCGCGCAGCATCAGGTCGACGATCCGCTCCGGCCCGCGCCGGGTGTCGTCGGCGGTGACGCCGTAGCGGTCCGCCAGGTCGGCGGCGAGCAGGTCGTCGAGCGCGTCGACGTCGGGATCCGGCCCCTGGCCAGCGATGACGCCACTGAGGCGCAACAACGTCCGCCACTCCTGCGGAATCTCGGATGTGAGCGTGGCCGGGGTCCAGTTCGCGACGCTGCGTACCGCGAGCTGGTACAGCGTCACGTCGTAGTGCGGCCGTTCGAGAGGGCTCGGTGCGGGCAGGACCACGTCGGCGTGGCGGGTGGTCTCGTTGCGGTAGATGTCGATCGACACCATGAAGTCCAGACCGGCCACCGCGGCGTCGAGGCGGGCCGCGTTGGGCGCGCTCAGGCACGGGTTCCCCGCGATCGTGATGAGCGCTCGCACCTGACCGTCGCCCGGGGTTTCGATCTCGTCGGCGAGCGTCGCGACGGGCACTTCGCCGAGGACCTCGGGAAGGTCGCGTACGCGGGTGCGGCGGCGTCCGGCCCGGAACGGCTTGCTCGGCGCGGTGTTCGCCTGGCCCGCGGCCGCGAGCGGGAACATCGCGCAGCCCTCACGGTCGAGGTGGCCGGTGAGTACGTTCAGCACGTCAACGAGCCAGCTGGTCAGCGTGCCGAACTCCTGCGTCGTGGTGCCGATCCGGCCGTAGACCGCGGCCCGGTCGGCGGCGGCGAGGTCACGGGCGAGCCGCCGGATGTCGGCCGCTGCCAGGCCCGTCGCGTCGGCGACCGTTTCCGGGCTGAACTCCGCCGCCAGCTCGCGCACTTCGTCCACTCCGGTGACGTGGCCGGCGAGCGTGCCCAGTCGTACGAGGTTCTCGGCGAACAGCGTGTGCACCATCGCCAGCAACAGCAGGGCATCGGCGCCCGGTCGGATGGCGTGGTGCTCGTCGGCGAACTCGGCCGAACGCGTGCGCCGCGGGTCGACCACGACGATCCGCCCGCCGCGGTCACGGATCCCGCGCAGCCGCGACCGCACGTCACCGGCCGTCATCAGGCTGCCGTTGGACACGAGCGGGTTCGCGCCGAGCACGAGGACGTACTCGGTGCGGTCCAGGTCGGGCACGGGGATCGTCATGGCGCCGCCGAACAGGTACCCCGACGAGTAGTGCTTCGGGATCTGGTCGACAGTGCCGGCCGTGTAGACGTTCGTGGTGCGCAACGCCTTGACGAGTGCGCGCAGGTACACCGAGGCGGACACGTTGTGCGAAACGGGGTTGCCGACGTAGACGGCCACCGCGTCCCGGCCGTTGGCGTCGATGATGCCGGGCAGGCGGGCGTCGATCTCGGCGAACGCCTCGTCCCACGACGCCTCGACGAGTTCGCCGCCGCGGCGGATCAACGGTGTTCGCAGGCGGTCCGGGTCGTGGTGCAGCGCGCCGAGCGACGCCCCCTTCGGGCAGACGTAGCCGTGGGAGAACACGTCGTCGCGATCGCCTCGGACTCCCGTGACCGTCGCGGCGTCCAGCGTCACCTCCAGCCCGCAGGTCGCCTCACACAGCGGACAAGTGACATATGCCGTTGTCATGGATCGATGGTGACACCGGACACATCGGGCTGTCGATGTTCACGAGCGCAGCGGGAGCGGCCTGTGGCAGAAGAGCGGTCGTAGCAGCGGGCAATCGCCGTCTGGGCGCGCGGCACCGGAATCCGCAATATGGCCCCAGGCGGCACCGTCGCGTCGATGAGGCGGTGCCCGGGCGACGGGCGGGCGCAACACGGCCCCTGGAATCCGCAACACGGGGCCCGGCACCGCCGCGACGGCCGGGCGTGTCAGCGAGCCGAGTTCTCCGGCGGGCAGCCGCAGGACGTCCGGTGGCGCCACGCCGGTGGCAGCCGCACCGTCTCCGGTTCGCGTTCCGGGTCTTTCAGGCGGGCGAGCAGCAGGCGCATCGCCTCGCTGCCCATGTCGGCCACGGGCTGGGCGATCGTCGTCAGCGGCGGATCGACGAGGTCGGCCCATTCCGGCTCGTCGAAGCACGCGAGGGCCAGGTCGGTGCCGATTCGCAGGCCGCGTCGCCGCGCCTCCACGACCACGCCCGCGGCCATCGCGTCGTCGGCGGCCAACACGGCCGTCGGCGGTTCCGGCAGCTCCAGCAGCGACGACAGTGCCGTGGCACCGCCGTCGCGGTTGCGATCGCCGGTCGCGACCAGTTCCGGGCTCCACGGCACGCGGGCCCTGCCGAGACCGAGGCGGTAGCCGAGGACGCGCTCGTCGCTGGTGACCTGGCCTTCCGGACCGCTGACCAGGCCGATCCGCCGGTGCGCCCGCGCGGCGACGTGCTCGGTGAGTGCCGACATGGCCTGGATGTTCTCGGGGCCGACCTGGTCGATGTCGCTGCGGGTGGTGAGCCGGTCGAGCAGCACGGTCGGCACGTCCGCGGCGAGCAGTTCGTCGACGACGTCGCGGTCGTCGGGTGCCGACACCAGCACGACACCCTCGATGCGGTGGGCCCGGAGGGCGCGGACGACCGAGCGCTCGGTCTCGGCGTCATCGTGGGTGTCGGAGAGCAGCACGGTGTATCCGGCCGCTGCCGCTTCGCGCTCGACGGCCTGCACGAGGGTGGCGACGTGGGGGCTGCCGCTGAGCGACACGGCCAGCCCTATCGTCTGCGTGCCGCCCGTGACCAGCGAACGAGCGATGACGTCACCCGTGTAGCCGGTCCGCTCGACAGCGGCGAGGACCGCCTCGCGGGTCGCGGGCGCCACGGCTCTCGTGCCGTTCACGACGTGTGACACGGTGGTGATCGACACTCCGGCCAGTTCGGCGATGTCGCGTTGGGTCGGCCGGCTCGGTCTCTTCGGCACGGGGACGACGGGCTCCTTCCCGATGGGCGGCAAGCGTTTGCGCGCTCGATTGCGCGGCACGATACCGCTGCCTACTGTCGATCCTGATCGACACCCGGTGCGGCGGTGGGGTGTGGCGACACGTTCGGCGGCGGGGTCGGCGAACCGGCGGTGCGGTGCACGGGTCATGATGGGAGCGAGATGACGACGTTTGATGATCTGCTGGCGCGCGCCGAGGCGCTCGCCGCATCCGGCGGCAGGCGTGTGCTGGGCATCGCGGGTTGCCCGGCGTCCGGCAAGACGACGTTGGCGTGGCGGCTGGCCGGTGCGCTCGGCAACCGCGCGAAGGTGGTCGGCATGGACGGCTTCCACCTCGCACAGGTGGAGCTCGCCCGGCTGGGCAACGCCGACCGCAAGGGTGCGCCCGACACGTTCGACGGTCCCGGGTACGCCCACCTGGTCCGCAGGCTGGCCGCGGGTGACGAGCGCGTGTACGCCCCTGAATTCCGCAGGGAGATCGAGGAGCCCATCGCGGGTGCGGTCGCCGTGCCCGAGGACGTGCCGCTCGTGATCACCGAGGGGAACTATCTGCTGCTCGACACCGAGCCGTGGGCGCAGCTGCGGCCACTGCTGGACGAGGCGTGGTTCCTGGAGCCGGACGAGAAGGTGCGCCTCGAACGACTCGTGTCGCGGCACCGCAAGTACGGCCGGTCGCTCGTCGAGGCGCAGCAGCGGGCCTGGGGATCGGACCAGCGCAACGCCGACCTGGTCGCGCCGAGCGCGGCCCGTGCCGACCTCGTCGTCAAGGACATGGAGCTGCCGACCTTCGCGGTGTGACCATCGGTCGACGCATTTGTCCACGACCTGTGGACAAATGCGGGTTATCCACAGGCCTGTCCACAGGTGGATTGCAGCTTGCGGGCAGCAACGTCGCCGGGCGAAAAATGCGTCGCCCGGCGCTGTGGACGTCGAGTAGCCTGGACAGCGGCCTGCTGCCGTTCTTGGGAGTCCGCGACATGCTGGGTGACGCCTGACAGCTCCGCGTTGATCGCGATCACCACTCGGCCGTCGAGCCACGTGGGGAGCATTCGGCTGATTCGCCACGGCCCACCCGTCGAATCGGCCCAGCTCCGATCCGGCTGATGCACTGCCCGTGCCGACTTCACCGCACGCGCTGACCGCACGGCCTGCGCCGATCCGCGGAGCCGCCACCGCCGGTGGCCGCCCGTCCGCGTCCGCGTCACTCGATTCCCGAGGTATCAGCCGTGTCCCACGTTTCTTCCGGTTCGCCGTTCACTCCCGGAGCGACCACACCGGGTTCGTCGCCGTCGATCGTCTGCTCACATCTGTCCTTCGCATGGCCCGACGACACCCCGGTGTTCGACGACCTGTCGTTGACCGTCGGGCCGGGTCGCACCGGCCTCGTCGCGCCGAACGGCGCGGGCAAGAGCACGCTCCTCGCACTCGTCGCCGGGCTGCACCGGCCGCGTTCCGGCACGATCACCGTCGACGGGGTGCTCGGCTATCTGCCGCAGACGCTGCCGTACCGCGGTGACCTGACGGTCGCCGACGTGCTGGGTGTCGCGCCCGTGCTCGCTGCGATCTCGGCCGTCGAAGCCGGTGACGTCGACGAACGCCACTTCACCGTCATCGGCAACGACTGGGACGTCGAGCAGCGGTCACGGGCGCAGCTCGACCGGCTCGGCCTCATCGGCGTCGAGCTGGCGCGGCCGCTGCACACGCTGTCGGGCGGTCAGATCACGGCGCTCGGACTCGCCGCAGAACTGCTCGCCGCCCCCGATGTACTGCTGCTCGACGAGCCGACGAACAACCTCGACGTCGACGCCCGGCATCGGCTCCACGACGTGCTGGACGACTGGTCGGGCTGTCTTGTCGTGGTCAGTCACGACCGCGCACTGCTCGACCGGATGGACCGCATCGCCGAGCTCGACGACGGCGAGATCCGATTCTTCGGCGGCGGGTACACCGCGTACGAGGAGGCGATCGACGTCGAGCAGCAGGCGGCCGAGCAGCGGATTCGCACCGCGAAACAGCAGGTCAAACGAGAGAAGCGGGAGATGCAGCAGGCCCGCGAGCGCGCGGACCGGCGGGCGAGCACCGGTTCGAGGAAGGCCGCAGAGGCGGGCCTGCCGAAGATCGTCGCCGGGGAGCTGAAACGCAAGGCACAGGTTTCGGCCGCCAAGAACGACGACGTGCACGGTTCCCGCCTCGCGCAGGCCCGCGCGCGCCTCGACGACGCTCAGCGCTCGCTGCGCGACGACGACACGATCATCGTCGACCTGCCGAAGACCAGCGTGCCCGCGGGGCGAACCGTGTTCCACGGCGACGGCATCCGCGTGCGCGACCTGTTCGACCCCGACCCAGCCCAGTTCGATCCAGCCCAGTTCGACCCTGCCCAGTTCGACCCTGCCCAGTTCGACCCTGCCGAGTTCGACCCTGCCGAGTTCGATCCCGGGCAGCCTGGTCCCGGGCACGGCGTCGGTGTCGAGGTGGACGGCGAGGCGGCCGGCGTCGACGTCCCCGAGCCCGGCCTGGACCTGTCGATCCGTGGACCGGAGCGGATCGCGCTGACCGGGCCGAACGGCTCCGGGAAGTCGACGTTGCTGCGCGTCATCAGCGGGGACGTCGAACCGGAGGCCGGCACCGTGCGGCGGCTCGACGGGCGGGTGGCGCAGCTGACGCAGCGACTCGACGTGCTGGACGCCGACCGGTCGGTGGCCGAGAACCTGGCGCTGTTCGCACCGTCGATGCCGCCGGTCGACCGGATGAACCTGCTCGCACGGTTCCTGTTCCGGGGTGACGGTGCGCAGCGGCCGGTGCATTCGCTGTCCGGTGGCGAGCTGCTGCGGGCCACGCTGGTGTGCACGTTGTTCGCCGAACCGGCGCCGCAGTTGCTGCTGCTCGACGAGCCGACGAACAACCTGGACCTCGTCAGCGTCGGTCAGTTGGAGAGTGCCCTGCGGTCGTATGAGGGCGCGCTCGTGGTCGTCAGCCACGACGAGCGCTTCCTGTCATCCGTCCGGCCGACGCGCCACCTCGAACTCCGTAACGGAGCGCTGCGCGAGCAGTAGGCGTTGAAGCCCCCAAGGGCACCTTTGGGCCCCTCACGCCAGCCCGACCACCGGGCACCCCTCACGGGCGCGCTGGCGCGTGGCTGGGTTCAACACGACCAAGGTGCCCTTGGGGCACACAGCTGTGGTCCGATCCGGGGGGGGGGGGGGCGACCGGTCAGGCGGGGTGCTCGACGTCCGCTGCGGGCTTGCGGGTCTCTTTGCGGTAGCGGACCACGCCGTAGACCGTGCTGGCGATGCAGAACAGGACGCTGATCCAGATCAGGCCCTCCGTCAGCCACGGCATGTGGGAGATCAGGCCCGCGCCGTAGAAACCGATGAGCACGAGTGTCGGCACCCAGATGATCGCGCCGACCGTGGTCGACGCCATGAACCGCCGCATCTCCATGCGCGCCGCGCCGGCCAGCATCGGCGCGACCGTCCGCACGTACGGGATCCACCGGGCCGCGACGATCGCGAGGAAGCCCCAGCGTTGGAGGAACTCGTGTGCCCGGTCGAGATTGCGCTGGTTGAGTACCTTGCCGTCCCGTCCCGAGATGAACCGCGTGCCGGTGCGGTCGCCGACGTAGTAGCCGACCCGGTTGCCCACGATGGCCGCCAGGAGACCTGCCACCGCCATCGCCCACACCTCGATGTCGCTCGCGTTGTCCTGCGCCAGGATGAGACCTGCGATGAACAACAGCGAGTCGCCGGGCAGGAACAAGCCCAGGATCAACGCGCACTCGATGAACACGAAGCTGAGCACGACGACCCACAGCAGCACCGGCCCGACCGTTGCGAGCCAATCCATGCCGAACCCGGCGCCCATCGCGTACGCACCACTCACAGCGACCCAGCGTACGTGCCCGCATCGGCGTATCACCCGCAAGTACCGAAATCAGTGGCTCGCGGTCCGGATCACCGACGCGGAATGTCACATCTCGGGGAGCTGTTCGCCCTGGACGAGCTGCAAGTCGATCTCCACCTTGACCGTCGTGCCGACCGCCGCGACACCCGCGCGCACCATCGCGTTGTAGTTGATCGCGAAGTCGTCGCGTCGCAGCTGCGTCTCGGCGTGGAACGCGGCGCGGGTGCCGCCCCACGGGTCGGGCCCGTATCCGCCGTAGGTCATCTCGAGCGTGACCGGCTTGCGTTCGCCGTGCAGGGTGAGCTCGCCCTCCATGGTCCACTCGGCCGAACCGCGCTGGACGAGACCGGTGCTGACGAAGTCGATCGTCGGGAATCCGGCGACGTCGAGGAACTCGGCCGAGCGCAGGTGGTCGTCGCGCATCTTGATGCCGGTGTCGATGGTGTCGGCGCTGATCTGGGCGTGCACGACGGACTGCTCGACCGGCCTGGCGATGTCCACCCGGCCCTGCACCTCGCCGAACCTGCCCCTGATGCTGGAAATGCCCAGGTGGCGAGCTGCGAACTGCACCGAGGAGTGCATCGGGTCGACCACCCACGGCCCCGTGGGCGGCAGTTCGATGGCGCCCTCCTCCAGTTCGAGGACGACCTCGCCGAGCTCGGCCCCGCCTGCGCTGCCGACCTGGGCCGTGCGGGCCACGGGCAGGTAGCCGGCCGCCGTGACGACGGCGGTGTAGACGCCGGGCTCGAGCAGGTCGGTGCCCAGCGTGCCCTGGGCGTCGGCGGTGGCGTGTGCGGCCTGCCGTCCGCTGAGGTCGGTGACGGTGAGGACGGCGTGCTCGATTCCCCAGCCGTCGGTCGTGCGAACGGTGGCGGACAGTCCGGGCATCAGAGGTGGGTTCCCTTCACTCGCGTGAGCACGTGTTCGTACCCCGGCCGGTCGTCGTGGGGTGGCTTCGCCTTCGCTCGGGCGGACGTCGTCGGTGAACTCGACGTCGTGCCGCGTCGCACCGCAGGCATGGGCGGCGTCGTCGGCGGTGTCGTGGATGTCGGCGTCGTCGCTGCCGGCGGGCGGAGCCGTCCGCCGCGGGCGGCGAGGGGGCGGACACCCGCGCCGACTGCGGTGAGTGAATGGCTGCCATCCGTTCGTGTGATGCTAGCGCTGATCATGACGACGCCGGAATCGGCCGGTGTCACCGACGGGGCCCGATTGCCACTCCCCGACGGGGTGGTGCGCGGGCGCCGGATCGCCCCGGTCACGCCTGGTTCCCCGGGGCGGCGTTCCCGCCCTCCGCGGCGCCGCGGGTGGTGTCGGCACCGGCTTCGGCCGACGCGGTCCCGTCGCCGGTGGTTTCGCTGAGGCCTTCCTGGAACTGCTCGATCTCGGCGTTGAGCCGATCGAGCAGGGTGGCGACGGCGACGCGGTCCTCCCGCGGCCACTCCTGGAGCATCGAGGCGATCCATCGCGCGCGCAGTTGCCGGTTCTCCTCGAACACGCGCAGGCCCTCGCCGGTCGGTGCGAGCAGCGTGGCCCGCCCGTCCTCGGGGTCGGCGGTGCGCTCCACCAGCCCGTGCTGCACGAGTGTGCTGCTCTGCCTGCTGACCGTGGAGATGTCCGAATGCAGTGCGTCGGCCAGCGCGGACGTGCGCTGCGGACCGTTGTTGACCAGGTAGAACAGGATCGCGTACGCGGCTCGCTCGATGCCGTCCGGGCCGATCTTGGACAGGTACGACTTCGTCTTGGCCATCGCCCGGTAGAACCGCACCAGTTGGCCGCCGAGTGCATCCGCGACGTCGAGGTCGTCCTGGGAGGGAACTGTCATGGGGTGATCTTTCGCCGCGGGGTCCGTACTGCCACGTCGCGCCGGCGGCCGCCTCGGATCGATCAGGACCGGGGACCCGGGGCACCGCCCGCCGTTTTATTTGACGTTTACAACTATCCTAGCTCAGTCGGAGGCGTTCGGGCAGATCCGACCGGACACCGACCGTTGTGAAGGACCGCACGTACTTACCGGTTCGGGTGAGGCCGGATTACGGTGCAGATCATGGCCAGTACCTCCCCGGCCGGCACCGCAGCCGGTCTCGTGGACCTGCTCACCGCGCGCCTCGGCACGTCCGGTGTGCTCACCGACCCCGACGTCATGGCGGCCTACTCGCGTGACCGCCTGCCACTGGCGCCCTCCGGCACCCCGCTCGCCGTCGCGCTGCCGTCGTCCACCGAGGAGGTGCAGGACGTCGTCCGCACATGCGCCGACGCGGGCGTGCCGGTCGTGCCACGCGGAGCGGGCAGCGGGCTGTGCGGCGGAGCCAACGCGCTCGATGGTTGTGTCGTGCTGGCGCTCACGCGCATGAACCGGATCGTCGAGGTAGACGCGGCCAACCGGGTCGCGGTCGTCGAGCCCGGTGTCATCAACGCCGATCTGCGGCAGGCCGTCTCGGCCCACGATCTGTTCTACCCGCCCGACCCCGCGAGCTACGACTTCTGCACTCTCGGCGGCAACCTCGCCACCAACGCGGGCGGCCTTTGCTGCGTGAAGTACGGCGTGACGAGCGATTCGGTGCTGGGTCTCGACGTGGTGCTCGCCGACGGCTCCCTGCTGCGGACCGGCAGGCGCACCGTCAAAGGCGTCGCGGGCTACGACCTGACGAAGCTGTTCGTCGGCAGCGAAGGCACGCTCGGCGTGATCACCCGGGCGACGTTGGCGCTGCGGCCGCTCCCGCAGGCGCCCGGCACCCTCGTCGCCTCGTTCCCCGACACCGCAGACGCCGGCACGGCCGTCACCAGGATCGTCGGCGAAGGTCTGGTGCCGTCGCTGATGGAGATCATGGACGCCACGACGGTGCGTGCCGTCGAACGGCACCTCGGCACCGACCTCGGCAGCGGCGACGGCGGCGGGACGCTGCTGCTGTGCCAGTCGGACGCGGGAGGCGAGGCGGCGTCCCGCGAACTGGCCGCGCTGGAACGCGTGTGCGACGAATCGGGTGCTGCGCTGGTGCACGCCACCACCGACCCCGCCGAGGGCGGCCTGCTGATGCAGGCGAGGCGCTCGGTGCATCCGGCGATCGAGAGCATGGGTGCTCAGCACATGATCGACGACGTGTGCGTCCCGCGGACCCGCATCGCCGAACTCATCGACGGCTGTGCGCGGATCTCCGAGGAGGTCGGCCTGCGCATCGTCGTCAACGGGCACGCGGGCGACGGCAACATGCACCCGACCGTGATCTACGACGGCGACGACGAGTTCGCTCGCGCGCGAACCGCGTTCGACGCGATCTGCGAACTCGGCCTGTCCCTCGGCGGCACGGTCAGCGGTGAACACGGCATCGGCAAGTTCAAGCAGGATCTGCTGGCCCGCGAACTCGGGCCCGTCGGCCTGCGCGTCCACCGCGACATCCGCAGGGCACTCGACCCGCACGGCGTCTTCAACCCCGGCTCGATGTTCGAGTGACGAATTGTGGCGACCTGCGTCACGGTGCGGGTGGCAGAACCTGCGGCGGTGCCAGCTGACGGCCCACGGCAAGTGACGCCGTCACTTCCGAAAGGCAGGTGAGGAACAGCTTCGCGCTGCGTCTTGTGTGGCGGCGCGGGTGCCTGCCGGCGCCGGGCGCTCGACGTCAGGCGATGGTGAGCAGGCCGATGACGCAGCCGCAGGCGAGGCCGAGGACTGCGGCGAGCAGGATGATCCAGGGCAGTGTCACCTGCAGGCCGCCGGTGTCGGCCCGGTGGTGACGGCCACCGGTGCGCGTGACGGCGGGCTGCGTGCCCGACCCCGCCGACGCCGACGCGGATTCCGGGGTGCTCGCGGGCTCGACGGCCTGCGCGGGCGGTTCGGTCTGGGCGTCGAGCGCGGCACGTTCGCGTTCGAGGGAACCTTCGCCCGCGCCGGACAGCAGGCCGTAACCGCCCGGGGTTTCGACTACGGGTGTCGGTCCGGCTGCTTCCTGGTGGTGGGCGGTGTGCTGCGGCGCCGGGTGCCCAGCGGGAGGCGCGTTGCGAGCCTGTGCCCGCAACGCCTCGGCCAGCAGGCGCTCGGGGTCGTCGCTCATCGCTGCCCAGCGTAATGCTGTCGGCCTTGGCGGGTCAGCCGGTGCTCGGACGGGTTGCGAGTGGGTCACCCGGTGGTGACCCACTGTCCCACATGCATCACTCGCTGTGTCCGGAGTTCGCCGTCGAGCACCACCAGATCGGCGCGCAGACCGGTGGCGAGACTGCCGACTTCGTGGTCGAGGCCGAGCGACCGCGCCGGCCGGGTGGCCGTGGCGTGGACCGCGTCGTCGATGCTCATGCCGACGTCGGCGACGACGTTGCGGAACGCCGTGTCCATCGTCAGCGTGCTGCCGGCGAGCGCACCGGACCCCGGGATCCTGGCGACGCCGTCACGCACCTCGACGTCGAGCGCGCCGAGGGTGTAGTCGCCGTCGGGGGCGCCGGTGGCGGACATCGCATCGGTGATCAGGGTCGTCCGGCCGGGGCCCGCGTGACCGGCGGCGAAGCGCACCACGTCGGGGTGCACGTGGATGAGGTCACAGATCAGCTCGACGGTGACCCGGTCGTCGTCGAGCAGGGTGCCGACGGCGCCGGGTTCGCGGTGGTGCAGCGGCCGCATCGCGTTGAACAGGTGGGTCGCGACGGTGGCACCCGCGTCGACCGCGGCGCGCAGCTGTTCGGAGCGGGCGTCGGTGTGGCCGAGCGCCGCGATCACGCCGTGCTCGGCGATCCGCCGCACCGCTTTGACCCCGCCCGGTAGTTCGGGGGCGAGCGTGATCATGCGGACCGGGCCTGCGTCGAGCAGCGCCGACACGGACTCACCGTCGGGTTCGCGCAGCGCGGTCGGATCGTGCGCGCCGCAGCGAGCCTCGGCGAGGAACGGGCCCTCGAGGTGCACTCCCGCCAACAGGCCGTCGGTGACCAACTCTGCGAGCGCGGCGACCTGGCTCGTCAGCGTGGGGACCGGCTGGCTGACCAGGCTCGCAAGCATCGTCGTCGTGCCGTGGCGGAGGTGTGCGGCCACGGCGCGGGCCGCGTCGGCGGGATCGGTCGTCGAGAACGACGCGCCGCCGCCGCCGTGGCAGTGGGTGTCGACGAAACCCGGGACGACGAGGCGGCCGCCGACGTCGACGTGCTCGCGGGCCGCAGGCGCGGTTCCGGTGCCCGTCGCGGTGATGCGTTCCCCCGTGATCGCGACCCAGCCGTCGTCGGCCACTCCGCCGGGAAAGGCGAACCGGCCTCCGGAGAGGACGAGGTCCGGAGGTTCGGACGTGTGGTCGTCGGGAATGCTCACGTCGCCATCCTATTGGTCCAGACCAGCAGCGAGCGACTGACCAGCAAGGTGTCATGTGGCGAACACGGGACGTGTCCGTGAACGAGGCTTCCCGCGCGTGGCGGATCCGAACCGGAAACGCTCGCTGTGGGCGAAATGCGAACAGTGGAAAGGGGCAGCGGCTGCTGCCGCTTCCGCGGCGCGGCGTACGGCGGTTGCAGGGTGCCGCGAACCGGCCGGCGAGGTCCGTCCGGAACGCCGCTCAGCGTTTCGAATCGGGCATCGTGCGCTGCAGCGCCTCGAGCGCCCGGCTGGCCGTCGACTTGACCGTGCCCTTCGATATGCCTGTGGCCTCGGAGATCTCCGCTTCCGACAGGCCGCCGTAGTAGCGCAGCACCAATACCTCACGCTGCCGCGGCGGAAGGTTCGACAATGCCTTCACCACGGCCTGGTGCTCGGTCGACAGCATCGCCAGGCTCTCCGCCGACCGAGCGTTGACCGCATGCGGCGGCACGTACTCACGCGCCGTCTTGCGCCTGCGCAGCACACTGCGCGACCCGTTGACGACCGCCGCGCGCAGATAACCGACCGCGGCCGCCGCGTCGCGCAGCTTCGCCCAGTTGCGATGCAGCCCGGTGAACGCCTCCTGTACGACGTCCTCGGCCGTGGCGGGCTCGTCCACCAGCAGGATCGCCAGCCGGACGAGCCGCATGCGGTGCTGGCGGTAGAGGTCCTCCAGCGTCAGCGGGCCCTGCGACGGCGCGTCGGCGGCCTCCTCGACGGGCGCGTCGAGAGTGCGCAGGTGCCGGAGTGTCTGCTCGACGGCGTTCGTCGCCCCGCCCTCGCGGGGTGCACTGTCGTTGCCGGGCGCGCCGCCATGGCCGGCCGCACCGCCGTGACCGGCCGCGTTGCCGTGACCGGCCGCGCCGCCGTCGGCGGCACCGCCGGCTGCTGCGCCGCGCTCGGCATTGTTCATCGAACCGTCCTTCGGTGCCGGGGATCTCACCGCGTGATCAGCGTATCGGGTCGGTGGGTGCCCGACCCAGGATTCCCGCCAAGGTGACGTCCCCGACGTGAGCCGCTGCCGCCGGGACGGTGTTCGTTCGTCCCTGTCGCCCGCATCGTCCGTTCCGCGCGGCTGGGCCTGCCCCTCGCCGGAGCGCCGCCCCTCATCGACGCGCTCCGCGCGAAAGGGCCGACCCCTCGCCCGGCCGCGGCCCCTCACTGCCGCCCTCCGCGCGGCGGGGCCTGCCCCTCGCCCGACCGCAG
Source organism: Prauserella sediminis (assembly GCF_014195435.1). Classification (NCBI taxonomy): domain Bacteria; kingdom Bacillati; phylum Actinomycetota; class Actinomycetes; order Pseudonocardiales; family Pseudonocardiaceae; genus Prauserella; species Prauserella sediminis. Next base: position 2,036,841 of record NZ_JACIBS010000001.1, read on the forward strand.
CCCCTCATCGACGCGCTCCGCGCGACCGTATCTTCGGGGGATGACTTGGTATGTGGTTCAGACGCGGTACGACGGTGACAAGTACGTGGAGGTGCGGCCTCGGCACCGGGAGTACCTCGCCGACCTCTCCGAGCGCGGCATCGTGGCGCTGGCCGGGCCGCTCGACGACAACGTCGGAGGCATGATCGTCATGCAGGCCGCCGACCGGGACGAGCTCCAGGCACTGCTCGACGCCGACCCGTACCACCTGGAGGGCGCCTTGGCGGAACGCACGATCCGCGAGTGGAAGCCCGTCCTCGGAGCGTGGCTGCCGTCCTCGGAGTAGCCCACGTGGGTGCCACTCGAGTGCCCCAGGGCACCTTCGGGGCATTGTTTCGGCGCTGCCGCGCGGGGCGCGGAGGGCGACCGCAGCGCCCGCACCGCCCGGACAACCCGGACAACACGGCCGCGCGGGCGACAGCAGCCGAACGGGTCGTCCGCAGTGCCCCGCAATCCTCAGTGCCCGGCAGTCCGCAGTGCCCGGCAGTCCGCGGTGCCCGGCAGTCCGCGGTGCCCGGCAGTCCGCGGTGCCCGGCAGTCCGCGGTGCCCGGCAGTCCGCGGTATTCGGAACACCGACGCGCCCACGGACGCGACCGTGGGTGTCGTCACGCGGCACCCACGGTCGTCGGATGGAAGGGCGTGGGCGCTCACGTGATCGCGAACGCCCACGCCCGGCTTGTCAGGCGTCGTGGACGATGACGCCTCGGATGTTCTTGCCGTCGCGCAGGTCCTGGTAGCCCTCGTTGACCTGGTCGAGCGTGTACTTCGTGGTGACGAGCTCGTCGAGCTTCAGGTGGCCCTGGTCGTAGAGGCGCAGCAGGCGCACGATGTCGTACTGCGGGTTGGCCGACCCGAACAGCGTGCCCTTGATCGTCTTCTCGAACAGCGTCAGTACACCGCCCGAGACGTGCACAGTCAGCTTCTCCGGGTTCGCCAGACCGGTGACGACGACGGTGCCGCCCTTGCCGACGACGTCGAACGCCGAGCTGACCACCGCCTCGTCGACGGTGCCGACACAGATCAGTGCCTGATCGGCCATCTGGCCCCACGTGAGCTCGGTGACCTTCTCCGCAGCCTCCTCGGCGGTCGCGAACGCGTGCGTCGCACCGAGCTTCAGCGCCGATTCACGCTTGAACGCCACCGGGTCGACGGCGATCACGTTGGCCGCACCCGCGTGCGCCGCGCCCTGCACGGCGTTGATGCCGATGCCGCCGACGCCGTAGATCACAGCCGTGTCGCCCGCGCGTACGCCGCCGCTGTAGTTGGCGGTCGCCCAGCCGGTGGGCACCCCGCAGCCGACCAGCACGGCCGTCTCCAGCGGCAGCCAGTCGTCCACCTTCACGACGGAGTGCTGCGAGATCGTCGCGCGTTCGGAGAACGTGCCGAGCATGCACATGGCGCCGATGTCGTCGCCGTTTCCGTGGAAGCGGAAACTGCCGTCGGGCATGTGCCCTTCCAGGATCGTGGCACCCATGTCGCACAGGTTCTGCCTGCCCGTCGAGCAGTAGCGGCACGTGCCGCAGTTGGGGATGAAGCTGCACACGACGTGGTCGCCGGGGGCCACCTTCGTGACGCCGGGGCCGACCTCCTCGATGATGCCCGCACCTTCGTGTCCGCCGACGATCGGGAACCGCGGAACCAGATCGTTGTCGATGAGGTGCAGATCCGAGTGGCACAACCCGGCCGACGTGTACTTGATCAGCACTTCGCCGGGGCCTGGGCCGTCCAGGTCGAGTTCCATGATCTCGAACGGTTTACCGGCACCGAACAGAACCGCTGCCTTCGTTTTCACGGTGACTCCTCATTGCTCCGTTGCAATCTCGGCCTGACAGTGATTGTCGGCCGGTCGCAACGAGCGCGGGTGTGCAGCTTTTGCACAGCAGGGCGCGCGACGCCGCGACCCGGGGCGCGAAACGGCACGCCCGAGTACTCCGGCACGTGGCGTTCCGGAGCAGGTGGCCGTGCGTCGGGTGGGCGATCAGGCGGTGGTGATGTGGAGCGTGCGGAGGCGGTTGTACAGCGTGGAACGGCTGATCCCGAGATCGCGGGCAGCCTTCACCTTGTTGCCTCCGACGGCGGCGAGTGCGCGGGTGATCGCCTCGTACTCGGCCTGCTGCCATCCGGACAGTGCGGGTGCGGTGGTCGTCACCGGGCACAGCGGTGCGAGGTCGCGCGCCGTGACGTCGCCGGCCGAGCGCCCCTCGGTGACGTCGGTCAGCACGGTCTCCAGTTCCCGCAGGTTCCCCGGCCACGGTTGCGCCGCGAGGAGCTCCAGCGCACCGGCCGTGAGCCGCGGGGTTCCGTCGGGGTGCACGCCGGCCAGGATCGCCCTGGCCAACGTCGGTATGTCGCCGCGGCGTGCCCGCAGCGGTGGCAGCTCGACCCGCCGGTGCACGCGCGCGAGCAGTTCGGCGTCCACCTCACCGGTTTCGGTACCGCCCGCACGTGCCGTGTCGCACTGGCGTGCGGTGAACGCGAACCACGCGGACGTCGTGTCGAGCAGCCTGGCCAGCCTGCTCACGGCCAGTGGCGGCAACAGGTGGACGTCCCGCACCACGACGAGCCCCTGGTGGGTCGCCGCGAGCCGGTCGAGCCGCGCCGCCCATTCGGCTTCGCCGACCGGCGCGACATCACCGGCGTCGGCGCGCGCGACCGGCTGCGACCCGGCCAGCGTCGCCGTCGCCGCGTCCCGACCGGTGCCGGGCTCGCCCGTGATCAGCACCCGGCGCCGGGCCGCGGCGCTGCGGCGGAGACGGTCCTCGACGTCGGCGGGCACCACGCTCTCCGGCGAGCGCCTGCGGGTCGCCGCCGAGTACGCGGGTCGCAGCGGCGCCAGTTCGAACAGCATCCCCGCGTTGACCGACACCGCCTCCATGCGCACCTCGACCTCGGTGCCCGACGACAGCCGCACCCGCCGCACTCCGCGCCGCGTACGTGACAGTTCACGCAGCATCGGGTGGTCGGCCGGATCGACGAGGTCCACCGCCGCGCTGTTGGCCAGCACGACGTCCTCCCCGAGCGCGAGCACCGCCGACGACCGGTGCTGCGCCGCCTGGAACGCCGCCAGTAACCGTTGCTGAGCCAGATTCGACCCGTCGAGCAGTCGCCGTTCGATGTCGGTCACGGCCTGCAGCAGGAACGGCGCCAACAGCGGATTCGCGTCCTCGACCAGGCCCGTGATGTCGAGGACGCCCTCGAGCCTGCCGGTCGCCGGGTTGGTGATCGGATGGCCGTAGCAGGTGAACGGCTTGAGCGCGTCGAGGAAGTGTTCGTCGCCGTGGACGGCCACCCCGCGCCGCAACTCGTGCGGCGTGGCCAGCGAGTTCGTGCCGCTGATCTCTTCGGAGAACCGGCAGCCGGGCACGGCGCTGACGGCGTCGAGTGCGCGTTCGAGGGTCTTGTCGCCGTAGCGGCGGGCGACGATGCGACAGTCGCGGTCGGCGAGCAGCACCGACAGTCGCGTGTCCTGCAGGTGCCGCGAGATCTCGGTCAGCACCGGGTCGGCGGCGCGCAGCAGGCGACTGCGGGTGTCGATGTCGGCGACATCGGCGCCCGCGAGCCGGTCGGCCGGACTGTCGGGCTTCAACCCGGACAGTTCGGCACGACGCCAGGATTGGGCGATCTCGGCTCGTAGCGTCACCGGGCACTCCTCGTCGAGTGGTTCCGGTGCTCATCATCGCAGCTCGGAGCTGGTGGATGCAGCCCCGCGAATGGGTCAACGGCCGGGTCAGGAGACCACGGGCGGTACGAACCGGCAGCGGGGCGGGGCCGCGTCGGCAGGATCGAGCGCGTTCAGCACCAGCTGGGCCGCGATCGGGTCGTAGGTGATGCCCAGGTGGTCGGTCTTGTCGGCCGGGCAGACGTCCTGGAGCAGGATGTTCTCCACGTTCGGAGCCGGCTCGAGGAACGCGTTCCGGTACGGGGTGACCACCTCGTCGTACTTCGTCTGGATCACCGTGTACTCCACTCCGGGGACGGTGTCGCCGCCGGCGTTCAACTCGGCGAGGAAGTCGGAGTGCTCCTCCTGGTCGTTGAACGCGGGGAAGCCCGCGCCGACCAGATCGCGCAGTGGCGGCACCTGCTGCACGAGGGTGAGCAGCCCGAACAGGTCGGTGCCGTAGTTCGACGGTGACAGGCCGATCAGCCGGTCGATCTTCGCCTCGCCGCCCAGGTTCTTGATCCAGTAGCGGGGATTCATCCCACCTTGGGAATGGCCGACGACGTCGAGCTGCTCCGCGCCGGTCGCGGCGAGCACGCGGTCGCCGAACTCCGCGAGTTCGGTGGCCGTCTCCGCGACGGGTGCGACGGTCTGGACCGGACTGCCCTCCGCGCCGCCGAGGTTCGCACTGAACACGCAGTACCCGGCGTCGGCCAGCTTGCCGGACAGTCCCGCCCAGTCCGCGTACGAGTTGACGAGCGTGCCGTTGGACAACAGCACCGGATTGGGGTGTTCGGGACTCGGCTCGCAACCCCAGTCGTTGGTGTGCGGCGGCATCACCGTGGGCCGGGCCGCCGAGTACGCCAGCGCGGTGAGGATGTTCGGCTGGGGCGGGCCGGTCGGCTCCCGCTCCGAGGCGTGCGCCTGCGTGCCGAGTCCGACGACCATGCCGATCGCAGCGGCGACCGCGCCGATCCGTCGCAGTCGTGTGCCGAGGCCCATGCCGACTCCCCTGTTCGTCACCGTTGACGTGCGGGAGCGTATTCGATCGTCGAACCGCGGCGGCCCAGTACACGCCGCCCTAATACGTGATGCCTAAGTACGCGGCGCTTCAGTAGACGCCCCTCAGTACGCGCCGCCCAGCTTCGTGTGGTCCCAGCTGACGATCTTCGTGGGCGTGAAGACGAGCCCCACGCGTTTCGGCGCCTGCTGTGAGATGCCGGCCTTGAGCTCATCGGGCGGCTCGCCCTCGAGGCCCGCGTAGCGCATCGCGAGGGCGGTGCCGATCTCCGCGGTTTCGCCGGCGTCCTCGACGAACGCCACGTCGCACTCCATCGACACCCCGCGGAGCTGTTCGTAGGACTCGCCCGATTCGATCAGCACCGTGGCCTGTGGCAGGCGCTGCAGGTTCGCGATCTTCTGCGACTTGCGGTACGTCCACGTCACGAGCGCGGGCACCCCGTCGTTCTCCCCTGAATCGCGCGTCCCGGAGTCGCGCACCCCGGAATCGCTGTCGCGCGGGAAGTACCACAGCGGCGCCAGGTGTGGCCTGCCGTTCGGGTTCATCGTGGCGACGTTGATGACGCGCTGCTCGGCGAAGTACGCGCGCACCTCGTCGTCGGACATGCGGATCTGATCGCGGCGGGACAACGGTGGCCTCCAGCTGTGGGCGCAGTTCTGGTGAGCCCCCAGGGGCACCCTGGTGGCGTTCAGTGCGACGAATCCTCCCCCGATCATGAAGCCGTCGTGATGGGGCGTACGTCACTCACCGCGTGGCGCGAGGGGAAGATTCGGCGCGTTGAGTGCACCCAAGGTGCCCTTGGGGGCACTCACCGGCGTCGCTACTTGATGGCGGCCCTGCCTCCGTGGCCGTTGAGGGCGGACTCGCGGGAGCCGCGCTTGGCGATGTCCTCGAGGGCGGCCTCATCGGCCTTCGCCACGCCCTGGAAACGCGAACCGAACTCGATGATCGGCGGGAGAACGGCGCGGATCAGCTTCATCGCTCCGACCCACTTGGGCACGTGGATGACCCGCTCCCGCTTGCGGATTCCCTCGGTGAGCTGGTCGAGCGCCAGGTCGAGCGGGTACGTCTTGCCCATCAGGCCGGGCATGCCGGTGCGGAGCTTGCCGAACACCGGGTGCGAGTCGGCGCTGTCGACGAGATCGGTCTTGATCCACGTCGGGTGCGCCACGCCGACCCTCACGCCCAGGTGCTGCAGCTCCGCGCGCAGGCTGTTGCAGAACGCCTCGACGCCCGCCTTGGCCGCGGCGTAGTTCGACAGGCCGGGCGCGTGCGCGACGGCTGCGAACGACGAGATCGCGAGGAGATAGCCCTTGCGGTCGATGACGTGCGGCATCGTGACGCGGAACGTGCGCCACACCCCGAGCAGGTCGACCTCGAAGACCTTCTCGTAGGCGTCACGGTCGATCGAGCGGGCGAAGCCCGTGGTGGCGATGCCCGCGTTGGCGATCACGATGTCGATGCCGCCGAAGTGCTCGACGATGTCGGCCGTGGCCCGTTCGAGGGCGTCCCAACTGGTGACGTCGGCCTCCCAGGAGCGCGCGTTCGGCCCGATGCGCTCGGCGACCTTGGCCTGCTCGTCGGCCTCGAGTCCGACGAGCGCGACCTTGGCGCCGTCGGCGGCCAGGCGTTCGGCCAGGCCTGCGCCGATGCCGCGGGCCGCGCCCGTGATCAGCACGACCTTGTTCTTCACGTTCTTCAGGTTGTCGCCCTTGCCGCCGGACAGGAACGTCACTGTTGCCTCCTCGGTGCTCGTCGTCGCCGACGGTACCGCAACTTACTCGTAGTAGGCTACTGCTCGGTAGGGGGAGCTGTGGTGGCGCTGATCGCACGCACCTCGTCGGCGGTCAGCTCCAGGCGTGTCGAGGCGAGCAGGTCGTCGAGCTGGCGCCGGTTGCGGGCGCTGGCGATGGGCGCGGCGACGGTGGGGCGGGATGCCAGCCACGCGAGCGACACCGCGGTGACCGACGTGCCGTGAGCCGCCGCCACCTCGTCCAGTACCGCCAGTGCTCGCCTGCCCCGCTCGTCCAGATAGGAACGGGCACCCGCTGCGCGTGGACTGTCCACAGTGTCGCCGCCGTCGCGATACTTGCCCGTGAGGAAACCCTTGGCCAGGCCGAAATACGGCAGGGTCGACAGGTTCTCGCGTTCGGCGAGCGGCGCGAGCTCGCGTTCGTAGTCGCGCTCCATGAGGTTGTAGTGCGGCTGCAGGGCTACGTACCGCGCGAATCCGTTCGAGTCCGCGATGGACAGTGCTTCGGCCAGCCGTGGTGCGGAATAGTTCGACGCCCCGAGATACCGCACCTTCCCCTCGCGTACCAGCGCGTCCAGTGCACCGAGCGTCTCGGCGAGCGGCACCTCGGGGTCGTCGAAGTGGGTGTAGTACAGGTCGATGTGGTCGGTCCGCAGTCGCCGCAGCGAATCCTCGGCCGCGGCCTTGATGTTCTCGGCCGACAGACCGGGCCGCCGGTCCCACTTGCCGACCTTGGTGGCGATGACCATTTCGTCCCGGTTGCCCCGCGCGGCCATCCAGTTCCCGATGACCGTCTCCGACTCGCCGCCGGTGTTGCCCGGCGCGCGGAACATGTACATGTCCGCCGTGTCGATGAAGTTGCCGCCCGCCGCGTTGTAGGCGTCGAGCACGTCGAACGACTCGTCCTCGGTGGCCGTCCAGCCGAAGGTGTTACCTCCGAGGTTCAGGGGGAAAACGTTCAGTTCAGCGATGGTGGGCATACCGGGGAACATACGGCCGGACGTTGAGCGTTGCCACGGACATGGCAGTGAATCTTGGCAAGTACGGAATCTGGTGCTGGTGGAACGGCGTCGACGAGGAGCTCGCGGTCGAGATCGAGAAGCTCGGCTACGGCGCGATCTGGCTGGGCGGTAACCCGCCCGGCGACCTCGCGCACATCGAGAAGCTGCTCGACGCGACGTCGTCGATCACGGTCGCGACCGGCATCGTCAACATGTGGACCGACGACGCCCCGACGGTGGGCGCCTCCTACCTGCGGATCGCCGCCAACCACCCGGACCGGTTCCTGCTCGGGGTCGGAGTCGGCCACCCCGAGGCGCAGCAGGAGTACCAGAAGCCGTACGACAAGATCGTTTCCTACCTCGACCAGCTCGACGAGGTCGGCGTTCCCGCTGAGGGCAGGGCGCTCGCGGCGCTGGGGCCGAAGGTGTTGAAGCTGTCGGCGCAGCGCGCCCTCGGCGCGCACCCCTACCTGACCACTCCCGAGCACACCCGTGAGGCGCGGGAGCAGCTCGGCCGTGGCGTGCTGCTCGCACCGGAGCAGAAGGTCGTGCTCGACACCGACGCCGAGCGTGCGCGCGCCACCGCGCGGCCGCCGATCAACAACCCGTATCTCGGCCTCGTCAACTACCGGAACAACCTCAAGCGCCTCGGCTGGTCCGAATCGGACATCGACGACGGCGGCAGTGACGCGCTCATCGACCGGCTCGGTCTGCACGGCGACGCGGCCACCGTCGCGGCGGGCGTCAAGAAGCACATCGAGGCAGGTGCGGACCACGTCAGCATCCAGGCGCTGCCCATGAAAGCCGATCCGCTGCCCACCTACCGGGCGCTCGCCGAGCACCTGCTGTAACGGCTGAGCCCTGCGTCGACGGCGGGAGCGGCTCGGCCACCGCTCGGAGTCGCTCCCGCCGCCGTCGCGGGCGCCGGGATCGTCGCCGATCGGCGGAGTGCGCGCGCCCGCGCCACGCGGTTGGATGATCCCTGTGGAAGCAGGTATGGCAACCGTGAACGGCATCCGGATGCACTACCGGCGCGCGGGTGACGGGCCACCTGTCGTGCTGCTGCACGGCTGGCCGCAGACCTGGTTCTGCTGGCGCAACGTCATCGAGTCGCTGGCGAAACGGCACACGGTGATCGCACCGGACCTGCGGGGCTACGGCCGCACCGACAAACCTCTCGGTGGCTACGACAAGCGCACCATGGCCGGCGACGTGTCCGAGCTCGTTTCGGGCCTCGGCTTCGACCGCGTGGCGGTGGCCGGACACGACCGCGGCGGGCGCGTCGCGCACCGGTGGGCCCTCGACCGACCCGACCAGGTCGAGCGGCTCGCGGTGCTCGACATCATCCCGACGCGTGAGATGTGGAAACGGCTCGACGCCGACGTCGGGCGCGGGTACTGGCACTGGCTGTTCCACCTGCAGCCCGATCTGCCCGAGCGGCTTGCCGGACAGGATGTCGCCGGGTATCTCGGCTACTTCTTCGAACGCTGGACGTATCGGAGGGACGTGTTCACTTCGGAGGTGGTCGACGAGTACGTGCGCGCGTTCTCGGCGCCCGGTGCGCTGCGGGCGGGATTCGACGACTACCGGGCCTCGTTCCCCGACGACGCGGAGCACGACGACGCCGACGCCGAAGCCGGACACAGGCTCACCATGCCCGTGCTGGCCATGTGGGGATCGGCGGGGCTGCTCGGTTCACTGCCGAGCGCGGACATCTGGCGCGGGTACGCCGACCACCTGACGGCGGCGGAGATCTCGGAATGCGGCCATTTCCTGCCGGAAGAACAACCGGACGTCGTCGCCGGTCAGCTTCGTGACTTCTTCGCAGCCGCCGAGTCGTGAGGCGGCCGAGGGCGTCCACCGTGATCCCGAACTCCAGCGGGACGGCCGCCGAGGTGCCGGCGGCTACGCGCGGGCAGCGGCGGCGCGGCCGTGGCGGGCGTCGGGCCTGCGGCCGTGCACCGCGAGGTACAGCAGCGCGCTGAGCAGCATCACGCCCGCGAGGACGAGGAACATCGCCGAATAGCCGGCCCGCTCCGCGACCAGGCCGAACGCGACCGGTCCGAGGCCGACCCCGCCGTCGAGCATCAGGAAGAACGTCGAGATCGCGACGCCGAACTGCTCCTGCGGGACCCGCGACACGGCGGCCGCCTGGCACGCGGGGTTGATGGTGCCGAATCCGAAGCCGGTGAGCGCGCCCGTGGCGACGATCATCCAGTCGGCGGATGCCGTTGCGAGCAGTAGTAGCGCACCCGCGAACACCACGATCGCCGAGTACACGACGACGTTGTCGCCGCGCCGGTCCTGCAGTCTGCCCATGACGAACCGGCTCACGAACATCACGGTCGCGTAGGCGACGAAGAACAGGCTCGCGCCCCGCTGGAGACCCTCCTGTGCGGTGTAGGAGTTCAGATACGTGACGATGGTCGAGTAGACGCAGCCGATGACCAGCATGAACAGTCCGATCGGCAGCACGGCCGGGTGCACCATCGACTCGAGCACGCCGCGCGCGGTGCGTTCGCGGGCGGGCTGCGGCTGCCGCGGCTCGTCCTTCGCGGTGATCAGCAGTGCCAGCAGGCAGGCCGCCGCGTGCGTCGCGAAGATCGACCAGAACAGCGTGTCGTAACCGCTGCCGCTGACGATCTCGAGGCTCATGAAGGGACCGATCGCCGTCGAGAGCGTGATGCTCAGTGCGAAGTAGCCGGTGCCCTCGCTCCGCCGGGACGACGGGATGCGTGCCTGTGCGAGCGTCATCGCGGCCGTGCTCGTCACGGCGAACAGCACGCCGTGCGTCGCGCGCACCGCGAGCAGCAGCGGCAGTGAGCTCGCCACGAGGTACAGCGCCGCGACCGCGGCGCACGACGCCAACCCCGCCCATAGCATGCGGCGCCTGCCGAGTCGGTCGACGAGCCCGCCCGCGAACAGTCGCGCGACCGTGGCGCCGACGACGAAGATGCTCGCCGCCATGCCCCCCGTCGAATCGGAGACGGCGAACCGCGTGACGGCGTAGACCGCCATGATCGTGACGAGCCCGTAGAAGGCCAGCGCGAGGCAGAAGTTGACGACCCAGACGACCGCGAGGTCGCGGGACCAGATCGGTTCACGGGCGCCGACTGCGGTGGAGGTGGCGTCGGCAGGGTCGGTCGGTTCGGCGGGTTCGGTCGGTCCGGTGGGTTCGGCCTGCGAGCCGGTTGCGGTCGTCGAATCGGATCCTGTCATCCGTGACGTCATGACCTGCCCCTCATTGTTTACCGTAAGCAATATTAATCCGGCGCAGGGTTGTCCCGATATGACAGCGACCACCACGATTCCCCGTTTGGTCGCATCCCGTGCTTATCTGCCTACGGCTACGGTGGTCCGCCGACGATCGACCGGCGCCGGACACTCGCCCTCCCGGCGCGGTCGTTGCGGATCGAGGTTCATGTTTCGCCTCGCCCGGTGTGGCGCTCGAGGTGCCGCGAGCCTGCGACGTTCCGTCACGACGCCGGGGAGTTCCGCCGCGAGGCGTGCCTGCCTGGAACGGAAGATCGGCTTCTGAATCGAAACCTGAATCGATGTTGCGAAAAAGGCCACGTGGGTGCGATACCGGGCTTCACCGTGTCACCGGGTGATGCCAGGCTGTGGCTCGTAGGATCCGGGTCTGCAGAGCCCGGCGCCGAAACCCGTGACGGCGCCGTCCGCGAGCACGAGTCAACCGGAAGACGACCGGGAATGCGGCTGACGACACAGCCGTATGCCACGCCGCCCCGAGGAGGACAACGATGCCCATCGCCACACCTGAGGTCTACGCCGAGATGCTGGACCGTGCCAAGCAGGGTGAATTCGCGTATCCGGCGATCAACGTGACCTCGTCGGAGACCATCAACGCTGCGATCCGCGGTTTCGCGGAAGCCGAGAGCGACGGGATCATCCAGTTCTCCACCGGTGGTGCCGAGTTCGCGTCGGGCCAGCAGGTGAAGGACATGGTCGTCGGCGCGAAGGCGCTGGCCGAGTTCGCTCACGTGGTCGCCGAGAAGTACGACGTCAACGTCGCCCTGCACACCGACCACTGCCCGAAGGACAAGCTGGACGGCTTCGTCCGCCCGCTGATCGAGATCTCCCGGGAGCGGGTGAACGCAGGTCAGAATCCGCTGTTCCAGTCGCACATGTGGGACGGCTCGGCCATCGACCTCGACGAGAACCTCTCGATCGCCTCCGAGCTGCTCGATGCCTCGGCTGCGGCCAAGATCATTCTCGAGGTCGAGATCGGCGTCGTCGGCGGTGAAGAGGACGGCGTCGCGAACGAGATCAACGAGAAGCTGTACACCGCCGAGGGTGACTTCACCAAGACCGTCGACGCGCTCGGCGCGGGCGAGCGGGGTCGCTACCTGCTGGCCGCGACGTTCGGCAACGTCCACGGCTCGTACAAGCCGGGCGCCGTGCAGCTTCGCCCGGACGTACTCAAGCGTGGCCAGGCCGTCGCGGCCGAGAAGCTGGGCCTGCCCGCCGGCTCGAAGCCGTTCGAGCTGGTGTTCCACGGCGGCTCCGGCTCGCTGCTGGAGGAGATCCACGAGGCGCTGTCGTACGGCGTCGTGAAGATGAACGTCGACACGGACACCCAGTACGCGTTCTCGCGGTCCATCGCCGACCACTTCTTCAAGAACTACGACGGCGTCCTCAAGATCGACGGCGAGGTCGGCAACAAGAAGACCTACGACCCGCGCAGCTACCTCAAGGCCGCCGAGGGTTCCATGGCCCAGCGCGTCGTCGAGTCCGCCGAGGCCCTGAAGTCGGCAGGCAAGAAGCTCTGACGGAACCCGGACTTTCGTGCCCCCAAGGGCACCTTGGTGGCGTTCAACGCCCCTACGGTGCCCTTGGGGGTATTCACGTTCGGGGGATGTGCCTGGGCACGATTCGTGGTCGGGCACAGTGGCGGCGTGATGTCGAAACGTCTCGTCGCGATTGTTCTGGTCGGCTGCCTCGTGCTGATGGCCGTCGCCTCTTCGCTGACCCTGCTGCTCTGAGGCGGTGCTGCTGCGCTGCCGCCCCTGCGCCGCGCCGTGGCCACTCGCTCGGTGGTTCAATGGCGGCATGACGCACAACCTGCTCGAACCGGATCCCACCACGCTCCCGGAGCGCCCCGACGCCGAAGCCGCGCTGGACGCGGGCACCGAGCCGAGCGAGGTCGCCGCCGAGCATCCCGATTTCAGCGAGGCCTGGGCCGCACTCGCCGAGCGGGCGCTCGGTGAGAACGAGGTCGTCGACGCCTATGCCTACGCTCGCACCGGCTATCACCGCGGCCTCGACCAGCTTCGCCGTTCAGGCTGGAAGGGCTTCGGCCCGGTGCCGTGGGCGCATCGGCCGAACCAGGGCTTCCTGCGCTGCGTCGCCGCGCTCGCCAAGGCGGCGGGCCGGCTCGGCGAGACCGACGAGTACGAGCGTTGCAGGCAGCTGCTCGTCGACTCCGACCCCGCGTCCGCCGAGGCCACGGGTCTCGCCTGAGTCGCAGGACTCGCGAGAGTCGAGCACACGAACGGGCCGCCGGGGACACGTCCCCGGCGGCCCGTTTCGTTCGAGGGTGCGTCCCTCCCAGCCGTCAGAACTCGCCGCAGTTCGTCGGGGCGGCCTCGCCGTGGACGCGCTGGTCGAGCCAGGCGTACGCCTTCGGGTAGGCGCCCACGTAACCGCCGACGTGGGTCGGGACGGCCAGCGTGTCGAACTGCACCGTCGCGCCCTGCTCGCACCACGACCGCGCCATGTCACGGCCCTGGCCGTACGGAACGATGTCGTCGAGGCGGCTGTGCGCCACGTACACGGGCGCCTGCGGCTCCAGGGTGCCGATGCGCTGTTCCTCGACCGCGCTGCGGAACGGCTCCTCGTCGAGGTAATCGCCGATCGGCCTGCCGTCGACGGTCAGCTCCGAGGTTCGAGTGAACAGGTGGCCGAGCAGCCCGTCGGCGGTGCAGCGCTCCTCGATCTGCCCGCGGACCTCGCGGCCCTTCTCGTTCAGGATGTCCTCGATGCCCAGCTCCGGGTAGGCCTCGTGCATGCTGGCGACGGCGAACAACAGGAACGCCGCCGCGTAGTGCCCGTCCAGCTTCTCGGCCACTGCGGACAGGTCCGCGGGCGGGGCGCCCGCGAACGAGCCGATGAGATCGACGTCGGGGGCGTAGGACGGCTGCAGCTCGGCCGCGGCCGCCGACGCGCCGCCGCCCTGCGAATATCCCGCCGTGAGCACGGGGCCGTCCGAAGGCAGGTCGGCCTCCGGCAGCTGCCGGGCCGCACGAACCATGTCGAGCACGGCGTGTGCGGTGGCCTTGCGGTTGACGTACGTGTGGACACCCGGCGTGCCCAGGCCTTCGTAGTCGGTGATCGCGACGGCGTAGCCCTTGGCGAGCATGCCCGAGATGAAGACACCCTCGTACTCCATCCCCGCGGCCATGGCCTTCGACGGTGCGCAGTGGTCGCCCATGCCCTGGGTGCCCGCGGAATAGCCGACGATCGGCCGCTGCCCGGGGCCGTCCCATTCGCGATGTGGCGTGAGCACGGTGCCGGTGACGGCGTTGGCGTCGCCGTGGGTGTCGGTGCTGCGGTACATGACGCGTTGCGCGTCCGCGGGAGCGCGGGTCAGCTTGAGCGGATCGAGGAAGAACTCCGTCTCCTCGTTGCGGATGACGTCTCCGGACTCGCCGTCAGGGAGGGGTGACGGGGGTGTGTAGAACTCGTCGCTCGCGGCTGTGACGGGTGATGCCGCGGTGGTCTGTGCCGCGGTGGTCTGTGCCGCAGTGGCCTGCGATGCGGTGGTTTGCGATGTGTTGGCCGGTGACGCCGCGGCAGGGGCGGCGGTGAGCATCGACGCGGCGGTGGCGGATAAGGCGATGGTGGCGAGGGACGCGGTGACGCGTCCCCTGCGAGCTGATCGCATGAGGCTCCCCAGCTGGGATGTGACGACGTTGTCAAAAAAACGTTCTATCCGCGGGGAGATGTGAGATCAAGGTTTCCCTACTCGTCAGTAGGCAACTCACTCGTTCGGGGTAGCGGAGTGCCCCCAAAGGCACCTTGAGGGGCGGCCGCCCGCCAGCCGGACCACCGCCCCTCAAGGTCACGCTGGCGCGTGACTGCGTTGAATGCCCAAGGTGCCCTTGGGGCGGCGCCCCCGGGCCACGGCAACTCGACGTCAGCAGGTGGCGAGCATGTCCTCGAGAGCGGAGTGTTCGGCCTCGTCGACGGTCAGCTCGTACTTGTGCTTCACGGTGATCCACATCGAGGCGTACGTGCAGTGGTACTCCTCGACCGACGGCTGCCACTCCGCCGGATCGTCGTCGCTCTTCGACATGTTGGAGCTGCTCGACACGGCGATGAGCTGCGGCGATTCCAGGTCGTTTGCGAACGCCTCGCGCTCGTCGGTCGTCCACTCCGCGGCGCCGGACACCCAGGCGTTGCCGAGCGGCACCACGTGGTCGATGTGGAAATCGGACGGGTCGCTCGCGGTCTCGCCGTCGTACTCGCTGTACCAGCTGCCGTCGGTCGGATAACAGTCGTTGCCCGTCTCGACGTCGTCGCCGTCGCGTTCGAGCACCAGTTCACGGGTGTTGCAGTTGTCCTCGTGGCTGTTCCAGTGCGGGAACAGGTCGCGGTCGTAGCCGTCCATGGAGCCGTCCTCGGCCACGGTCAGCTCGGCGAGCTGCGTCTCGGCCTCGGTGGGCGTGGGGATGCCGGGCGGTTCGGCCGCGGCAGTGCCCGTCAGCGGCAGCGTCAGTGCGGTCGCGGCACCGACGACGAGTGCGGAGTTGCGGAACTTGCGGGGAAGGATCACGGCAGGCACCTCTCAGCGGGGAACATGAGGTCGTCCAGCGATGTGAAGGACTTTCCGAATGTCTCCGAAAGAGGTAACGATCCCGTTAACCCTGGGCGGATTCAGACCGATGTCGGGCGCAGAACCAGACGGAAGTCGTGGGTGTGCCGGTACCAGGTCCACCGCGACATGGCCCGCGGGTACGCCACGCCGTCGGATTCGGGCACGACCTCTGCGCCGCCCAGTTGGAACGCCCTGCCCGCGAACGTGCGCCGTCGTTTCAGGAGCTTTCCCCTGGTGATGGTGACGCGCAGCCCACCGGAGGCAGTATCGTCCCCCGCTTTCGGGTCGGGCCGCACCTCGAGCAGGGCGGCCTCGCCGCGCAGCGCCTCGGTGTCGTCGCAGTAGCCGACGCCGCGTGGCCGCCGCACGACGCCGTGTCCCAGCAGCAGGCCGCCCGCGTCGTCGCGGACGAGCGGCACGCCCCGTGGCTCGCCGGACAGTGCGACGTCGAACGCCCTCCTGCGGTCGGTCGGTACGCCCCACAACTCCGCCACCTGCGACGACGGGTCGGTCGGCACGTATCCAACGGCGATCTCGTCGAGCCGGTTCTTCCGCAGCAGCCGCAGCGCCACCGCGGACAGGTCGGCGTCGTCGCCGACCACCACGAGCCGCTGCCGGCCCGTCTCCAGCAGCGGGTCGACGTCGGCCTTGCCCGGCCGCGCCGGCACGCTCGCCTCCCCGACCCCCTCCGGCGTGTGAATCCCCAGCTCAGCGCCTCCGCAGAGCAGTACCAGTCCCCGCACGGATTACCCCTCGGTTAGGCTCGTATACCGGCATTTCGACAGTCACACCGACAGACGGTCAGTGTCAGCAACATCCACAGCCACCTCACACCTTGGAGTTTCACATGCCGGCCATCGTGCTCATCGGTGCCCAATGGGGCGACGAAGGCAAGGGCAAGGCCACCGACCTGCTCGGCGACAAGGTGGACTGGGTGGTGCGCTATCAGGGCGGCAACAACGCGGGCCACACCGTCGTCCTTCCCGATGGGCAGGACTTCGCGCTGCACCTCATCCCGTCCGGCATCCTCACGCCGGGCGTCACGAACGTCATCGGCAACGGCGTGGTCGTCGACCCGGGCGTGCTCCTCGACGAGCTCGAGGGCCTCGAGGCGCGTGACATCGACACGAGCAGGCTCCTGCTGTCGGCCGACGCGCACTTGATCATGCCCTACCACGTGGCGATCGATAAGGTCACCGAGCGCTACCTGGGCAGCCGCAAGATCGGCACCACCGGCCGCGGCATCGGACCGTGCTACCAGGACAAGGTCGCGCGCGTGGGCGTGCGGGTGCAGGACCTGCTCGACGAGAAGATCCTGCGCCAGAAGGTCGAGGCGGCCCTCGAGTACAAGAACCAGGTGCTGGTCAAGGTCTACAACCGCAAGGGGCTCGACGCAGCCGAGGTCACCGACACCGTCCTCGAGCAGGCCGAGCGGTTCCAGCACCGCATCGCCGACACGCGCCTCGAGCTGAACAAGGCGCTCGAACGCGACGAGACCGTGCTGCTGGAGGGCTCGCAGGGCACGTTGCTCGACGTCGACCACGGCACGTACCCGTACGTGACCTCGTCCAGTCCGACCTCCGGCGGTGCCAGCGCGGGCTCCGGCATCGGGCCGGGCCGGATCACGACCGTGCTCGGCATCCTCAAGGCGTACACGACGCGGGTCGGTTCGGGTCCGTTCCCGACCGAGCTCGACGACGAGGCCGGGGAGAACCTGCGCAAGTCCGGTGGCGAGTTCGGCGTCACCACGGGCCGTTCGCGGCGCACCGGCTGGTTCGACGCCGTGATCGGCCGCTACGCCGCCCGCGTCAACGGCATCACCGACTACTTCCTCACCAAGCTCGACGTGCTGTCCGGACTGGAGACGGTGCCGGTGTGCGTTGCCTACGACGTCGACGGGCAGCGCACCGAGGACATGCCGATGACGCAGACCGACGTGCACCACGCGAAGCCGGTGTACGAGGAGCTGCCGGGTTGGTGGGAGGACATCAGCGAGTGCCGCACGTTCGAGGATCTGCCGAAGAACGCGCAGGCCTACGTCGAGCGGCTCGAAGAGCTGATGGGCACGCGTATCTCGGCGATCGGCGTCGGCCCCGGCCGGGAGGAAACGATCGTCCGTCACGAGTTCGCCTGACCCGATACCCGGAGCGACTTTCCTTCCGGGCCCTGCCGCCGGCCCCCGTTGACCCGCCCGCATGACTGTTTCTCGGCGCGGGTTCGCGCCCGCCCGACGTTCGGCCGTTGACGCGTCCCGCGTGACGGTCTGGACCGGCCGGGTGTCGCGGGTGGCTCGGTGGCGGGACGCTCAGGTGGCCGTGGCCGTGGCCGTGGCCGTGGCCGTGGCCGACGCGCTGGTGGCCGACGCGCCGGTGGCCGGTGCCGTCGCCGCCGTCAGCTCGTGCACCGCCGTGAGGGCCGCGGCGACGCCCGGTGCCTCGCGTCCGCCGCGGCGGACGCAGGTGAGGAACGTGCGGGCGGGCGCGTTGCCGCCTGTCGGAACCCGTCGCACGTCGAGTCCCGGCGGCAGCTGCGAGAGCCGGGGGTAGAGCGCGACGCCCAGTCCTAGATGGACCAGCGTCGCGACGAGGCTCGCGTCACAGGCTTCGTGGGCGATCGCGGGGCTGAATCCCGCGGCGGTGCAGGCGGCGAGCACGTGGGCGCGCGCGGCGTCGTCGGGCAGGCCGACGATCCACGGTTCGTCGGCGACGTCGGTCAGCCGAACGGTCGGCTGGTCCGCCAGTTCGTGTCCGGTCGGCAGCAGCAGGTCGAACGGGTCCGTGAGCAGGGTGTGCTGTTCGAAGCGGGGGTCGTCGACGGGCGGGTTGGCGGGCAGCGCCTCGACGACGGCGAGGTCGATCTCGCCCGTGAACAGCAGATCGAAGCAGTCCACCGCCTCGGCCTCACGCAGGCGCACCGTCAACGACGGGTGCCGTGCCCGCAGGCTTGCCGCGACCGGGCCGAGAAGTCGGCACATCGCCGTGGGGAACGCGGCGAGCCGGAGGGTGCCGGTGGGGCCGCCCTGCGTGGCGTGGAGTTCGGCCCTGGCCTGCTGCCAGCGCGCCTCGATGGCGTCGGCGTGGGCGAGCAGGGTGCGTGCCGCGTCGGTGAGGCGAACGGTGCGGCCGAGCGGTTCGAGCAGGGTGACGTCGAGCTCGCGACCGAGTTGCCGGATCTGCTGGGACGCGGCCGAGGTCGTCAGGTGGAGGGCGGTCGCGGCGGCGGTGACGGTGCCGTAGTGGTCCACGGCGCGCAGCACGTTGAGTCGGCGCAGGTCCATCATGAAGGCCATTCTTCACGGTTTCGTCCAAAAATCGAACCTGGACCTTCACGTATTCCGGCCGCACGGTGGAGTCATGACGACATGCCCGTTCTGCGGTTGGCCCGACAGCGACGTCGTAGCCGTGCTGTCCCGGCACCGGACCCCCGAAGGAGAGACCGTCTGGACCCGCTGTGCCTGCGGTTCGCTGCAGACCCGCGTGGTCGGCGCGGCGGGAACGGCGGTGGTCGTTCGCGGCCGCCCGCACGAGGCCGAAGCCCGGCCTGTCACGGACACCCCCGGCGACGTCCCCTGCGACAAGTGAAGCGCCCCGAAGGGCACCTGTGGGGCAACGGCCCGCCACCCCGGCCACCGCGCCCCTCAAGGGCACGCTGGCGCGTGACTGCGTTGAGTGCCCCCGAGGTGCCCTTCGGGGCATAATCAGGTGCCCTTCGGGGCGACAGGGCTTCTCCGCGTTACTCGGCCGCCTCGATGACGACGTCCGGGTGGTCGGCGAACAGGCCGTCGACGCCGGTGTCCCACACGGCCTTGGCCCAGCCGAGCGCGTCGCCCCACTCCGCCGGGTCGTCGGACGAGTCGTAGTCGGCGGGCAGGAACTCGTTCTCCGCACGGAAGGTCCACGGCACGACGCTCAGCCCGGCGGCGTGGGAGTCGTCGACGAGCGACGTCGGCTCCGTGGTGTTGCCGTCGGCGTCGAGCGGGATGATCTGCCCGATCGACGGCCCGAGCCCGTCCGCGTACGTGGCGATCTCGCGGAGGCCCTCCGGTGTGGTCATGTCCTCGTACGTGCGCGGGTCACCGGACTTGACGAAGTCGTACGGCGCGCCCGAGGTCGAGGTCAACTGCACCAGCGGCACGCGCACCTGGTCGTCGAGCTCCTTGAGGTTGGTCACCTCGAACGACTGCACCTGCACCTTCGCGTTCGGGCGGTTGAGGTGGTTGCGGTTCAGCGCCTCGACCAGCTTCGGCTCCAGCGCGAGCCCCTGCTCCTGGAAGTACGTCGGGTGCTTGGTCTCGGGGAAGATGCCGATCGGCCGGTGCAGCTCGCGGCTCAGCTGCTGGGAGAGGTCGATGACCTCCTGCAGCGTCGGGATCTCGAAGCGGCCGTCGTAGATCGTGTTGTTCGGCCGGACCTCCGGCAGTCGCTCCTTCGCCCGCAGCGTCTTGAGCTCGGCCAGTGTGAAGTCCTCGGCGAACCAGCCGGTCATGGGTTCGCCGTCGACGAGCTTGGTGGTCTTGCGGTCGGCGAACTCGGGCCGGTCGGCCACGTCGGTGGTGCCGCCGATCTCCGGCTCGTGCCGCGCGACCAGCACACCGTCCGACGTCGTGACGAGGTCGGGCTCGATGTAGTCGGCACCCATCCGCGCGGCGAGCTCGTACGAGGCCAGCGTGTGCTCGGGCCGGTAGCCGGACGCACCGCGGTGACCGACGACGATGCGGTCGTCGGCGTGTGCGCCGCTGCCCTGAGCGGCGTCCGCCTGGCCGGCTTCGGCCCGCGAGGGCCCGGACTGGGCGGCGCCGGGAACCGCTCCGGTGGTGGCGAGCACGGCCACCGCGCCGAGCGCCACCACTCCGAGGCGCTTACGGAATCGGGATGTGAATGCCATGAGTCGTCGCTGGTCCTCTCTCGATCCGGTAGGGACGTTCGCCTACGTTCGCGGCCGCGGTCGACCACCCGGCGACAGCGTGGCAGCCGCGGAGGTACATGCCGATGAACGAGCGGATATTGGCATGTCTACGCTGAGGAATCGTGCGCTTCCTGGTTATCGGCTCCGGAGCCCGTGAGCACGCCCTCGTACTCGCCGCGTCGCAGGACCCGGCGGTAACGGCGATCGCTTGCGCGCCCGGCAACGCCGGCACCGCGACCCTCGCCGAACCGCTCGGTGTCGACCTGACCGACCCGGCTGCCATCGCGGCTCTCGCCGAGCAGTGGCGGGCCGACCTCGTGGTGATCGGCCCCGAGGTGCCGCTCGTCACCGGTGCGGCCGACGCCGTCCGCAAGGCGGGCATCCCGTGTTTCGGCCCGTCGGCGGCAGCGGCCCGGATCGAAGGCTCCAAGGCGTTCGCCAAGGACGTCATGACCGCCGCAGGGGTGCCGACGGCCCACAGTGAGGTCGTCGACAACCCGGCGCATCTCGACGCCGCGCTCGCCCGGTTCGGCCCGACCTGGGTCGTGAAGGACGACGGTCTCGCGGCCGGCAAGGGCGTCGTCGTCACGACCGACGTCGAGCAGGCGCGTAAGCACGCGCTGATGTTGCTCGACGGCGGTCACCCGGTGGTACTCGAGTCGTTCCTCGACGGGCCGGAGGCGTCGCTGTTCTGCCTGGTCGACGGGCGCACCGTGGTGCCGCTGCTGCCGGCGCAGGACTTCAAGCGCGTCGGTGACGGCGACTCCGGCCCGAACACCGGCGGCATGGGCGCCTACGTCCCGCTGTCGTGGGTTCCCGACGGCTTCGTCGACGACGTCGTCGAGCGGATCATCCAGCCCGTGGTCGACGAGATGGCCGCGCGCGATTCGGCGTTCACCGGACTGTTGTACGCGGGGCTGGCGCTGACGAGTGAAGGTCCGCAGGTCATCGAGTTCAACTGCCGCTTCGGCGACCCCGAGACACAGGCCGTGCTGGCGCTGCTGCGTACGCCGATCGCCGGGCTGCTCCACGCCACCGCCACCGGCACGCTGGCCGAGCAGCCGGAGCTGGAATGGGCCGACGGCAGTGCGGTGACGGTGGTCGTCGCCGCCGACGGTTACCCCGGCAAACCGCTGGTCGGCGATGTGATCACCGGCGGTGAAGCCGACGGCGTGCTCCACGCGGGCACGCGCAGGCGGGACGACGGTGCGGTCGTCTCCAGCGGCGGCCGGGTGCTGTCGGTCGTCGGCACCGGTGCGGACCTGGAGGAGGCCCGGGCAGAGGCGTACGAGCGCATCGCCGGGGTCGGGCTCGCAGGGGCTCATCACCGCACCGACATCGCCGCGCGCGCCGCTCGCGGCGAGGTGTCGATCCCGGGGCGCTGAACCCGGCGCACCCCCATGGCGCGGTGACCCGTGGCGCGGTGACCGGGCGCCGACGGTCCGTGAAGCCGCAGCGCCGACGGCACGGTGCGACTGCGCCGACGGCGCGTGAAGCGGCAGAGCCGACGGCACGGTGCGGCAGGGCCGACCGTGCGGTGCGGCTGCTGGCGGTGTGTTCCCGCACCCTTCCGTCTCGTGCCGGTGGCCCGCCGGTTCGACGGTGTCCGCGGGCGGCGGAAAATCCGACGATCGGACGGAACCGTCGTCCGGGTGAGCTCGTCAAAGTTCAGGTCACTGTCACATTCTGGTTGGTAGCCTGCGTGAGAATCGGATGACTACCGGCCGTTACAGGGGGTGCGCATGCCGTCAGAGGTGAGCGAGTCGCGGGCCGGCGAGCCGGCGGGCGCGGAGGCCGCGTTCGCGGCGGCCAGCACTGCGTTCGCGGGCGACTCGGCCGGTTCGAACGGCGGGAGTGGCAACGGCCAGGGCGGCCCGTTCGGTGGTTCGGACGTCATCCCCGGGGCCGGTGCGTTCCCCTCGGTCCCTTCCGCCAGTGACATCGACGTCGCGCCCGACAAGGTCGCCGACGTGGCGCGGATCATCGACGCACAGGCCGACGCGCTGGACAAGAAACTCTCCGAGCACCTGAGCTCACTGCGCATCCAGGCGCCGGCGGAAGACATCGTGTCGCAGCACGCCGTCGAGGCGTGGAACGACGTCGTCAGCGCCCCCGAGGACTCCTACGCCGCGCACGCGCGCGCGTACGTCGAGGACCTGCGGTCCCTGGCGACCCAGCTGCGCAAGGCGGGTGAGAGGTACTCCGAATCCGACGAGGAGAAGGCGGATGCTCTCGGTGGCGGACGAGGCCTTCCCGGCTAGTCCCGGTCCGGCCCGCTCCCGGCGCTCACTTCGGGACGCCGACGCTGTCCAGGTTTTCTCGACCGTGCGGTCGAAGCGGAAGTAGAGGGAAATCGACATGGCGATGGATGTCTCGCAGCGTGCGAACGAGATCCGCAACCACCGGTTCGACGGCTACACGAACAACATGCTGGCCGACGAGGTCGAGGTGTTCCGCAGCGGCGCGGGCGCGGGCGGCATCGGTGAGGCCGTCACCGCGTTGAAGGCGGTCGGCAAGGCGTTGGACGAGACCGAGCGGACGCTGCGGACCGAACTGGGCAAGCTCGGTGTCGAGTGGCGCGGTGACGCCGGCGATCAGGCGTTCCGGTGGATGACCGGGCAGGCCGACTTCTCCGAGGAGGCCCAGACCAAGGTCGAGGCGTGTGCCAAGAAGATCTTCGCGCAGGGTGAGGCGTTCAACCGCACGGTGCACAAGCTGCCCGACGCCCAGTCCCTCCGGCAGGGTTCCGGTGGTTACGGCCTCATGGACTCGCTCGGCAGCCTCATCGGCTTCGAGACCGACAACGCCCAGCGTGTCGCCCAGGGGCAGGAGGCGCGGGCGCAGGCGCTCGAGGCCCTCAACGGCTACGCGAGCGAGTCCGGCGAGAACCTGTCGGACCTGCCGCAGCTGAACGCCCCCACGCCGATGTCGGCCGTGGTGTCCGCCGATGTGCCGACCGAGGTCGACGCGGGCGGTCCGCCGACACCGCCGGACGTGACCGAGGTGCCCGCGGATGCGCCCGCGGGCGACCGCACCGAGTCGTCGGGTGTGGCGCCGCCTGCGCCTTTCGACGGGCCCGGGGCGTCCGCGCCGGTCCACCACGTCCCGCAGCCTGCCCAGCCGCCCGCCAACCAGAGCGCTCCGCTGGCCCCGCCGCCCGGTACCGGTTCGGCCCAGCCGACGCCGAACCCGAGCACGGCGCCGTCGTCGACCACACCGTCGACGAGTGCCCCGGTGACGTCGTCGCCGAACGCGGGCTACGGCTACGTGAACGTGCCGCGTCCGGGCACGGGATCGGGGTCGGGAGGTCCGCAGTACTCGGGCTCTCCGTACCATCCCGGCTCTCCGCAGTACCCGGGTTCGCAGCAGCAGTCCGGTGGCTCGGCTCAGCCGGGTGGCCCGACGGGCGCCGCGCCCGGCTCGGGTGGCGCACCGACGGCCGGTGGGACTCCCGGCGCGATCGGGAAGCCGGGCACGCCCGGTGCTCCGGGGACGCCTGCCGCCCCGGGTACCCCCGCAAATCCCGGTACCCCCGCGAATCCGGGCACGCCTGCGAACCCGGGCCAGCCGGGCGGCCAGTCCGGCGTGGGCAAGTTCCCCTCGTCGGGCGGTGCTTCGCCCGTGGCGCCGGCGCCTGGGCCCGTCACCGGTGGTCCCGCTCCCGGAAGTGGAGGCGGAGTGGCGGTGCCGCCCCCGGGAATGGTCGGCGGCAAGGCCGGTGTCCCTGTATCGGGTGATCAGGATCTGCAGAAGGGCAAGTCGTTCGGCGTCGCACCGGTCGTCGGCGGTACGGCCGCGCCCGGCGCGAGCGGCACGACGGCGTCGCCGAAGTCACCGGGGTTCAGCGCCAACGACCTCGGCGGTGCCGCGGGAGCGGTGGCCGCGGGCGGTATCGCGGGCGCGCTGGCCGGCGACAGTGACCGCAGTGGCGGCCGGGGCGGAGCGCCGCGTTCGCCGCACCAGTCCCAGATCGGGGACCTGCCCGAGGAGCAGTCCAGGGCGCAGCAGAACCAGACGTCGAAGTCCGAGCAGGACCGGCGCAGCATGATGCAGAAGGCGGCGCCGCAGGAGGGCGACGAGGACGACACACACGTGCGCCGGTACGGCGTCGACGACAAGGACCTGTTCGCCGACCAGCGCATGGTCGCTCCCGACACGATCGGCGACCCGAACTCGGAACAACGGTGAGCCGCCGGTGACCACCGGTCAAAGCGTGGTGCTGTCCACGCTCGAGTTCGACATGCTGTGGGAGGCGGAGCGGCTGCCACGCCGGCATCCGGCACTGGACGTGCCGAGTGCGGGGGTGACGCACCGCGAGCGGTCCGATCTGGTCGACCAGGCGTGGGAGTCGCTGGCGCAGCGCAGGCTGGCGAAGGGCCACCAGGCCACGAGTGACCTGGTGGACATGCTGAACCTGTTCGTGCGGCCCGCGGTCGCGATCGACATGTGGGTCTGGACCGATCGGCAGATCTCGGGCGTGGCCGTGAGCACGGGCAGTCAGGCGCTGATGGGTGTCGTGGACGGTGACGAGGTGTGGCTGATCCCGGCGCGTGATTCGTCGTTGCCGGAGTCGGCGGTGTCGGTCGCCGGGGAGACGGCCGCGGGCATCGGCTGGTCGGCGACCCTGCCGCACGACGTGCTGGTCGACGCCGACCGCGAGGCGGGCGGTGACGCGCGGGTGCTCGTGGGGGCGCTGGCCGACCGTGGGATCGCGCTGAGCGAGGCGCAGGAGGTCGCGGCGATGCTGGCGGGCCAGGTCGTCCGTGGCCAGTTCGGTGCGCAGGCGTATGGACGTGACGGGGGTGTCCGCCGTGCGCCGCGGGTCGTGTCGTTCTTCGACAGCGACAAGGGCCGGTATCTGCTGCAGGTCGCACCGGGCAGTGACGGCAGGCAGTGGGCGACCGTCGCGCCCGCGGACAACACGCTGCTCGCGCAGCGCGTGTGGGAACTGCTCGACGAGATGTGAGGAAAGCTCACCTCTCCACGGGCGACGAAAGTGGGGTACGCGTGTTTCTCGCTTTCGCCGATAGAGTTGAGCGGAACCGCCGGTGCGGGCGCATGCGTCATACCCGGCGACGAGCGGATCGTTTTTCGTGAAGGGGGATGACCACCGTGCCGGTTTACGACGCCGAATCCATGCGGAGCACGGCAGGGAAGGTCGACGGTATCGCCGACCGTATCGCCGAGGACAAGGCGAAACTGCGCGGTGTCGAGGGGGAGAGCCCGTTCGGTGAGGTCGAGGACGCCGACGATCCGGATCGGGTGGACGGCGCGCTCGGCTCGTTCACCTCGGGGATGCAGGCGGAATTCGACGCTGCGCACCAGCACATGGCAGAGGCGAGCGGAGCGCTGCGCAACGCGATCGCCGCGATGTCGGAGGCCGACGAGCAGGCGGCGAGCAACCTGACGATGCGGGGCGAGGCCTGACATGTCGCTGGGGATGCCGGAGAACTGGGAGCAGGTCGAATCCCAGGCAGCGAAGGTCGAAAAGGTCAATCCGAGTAGGATTCAAAACGTCGCGCAGGAGTTCAAAACCGCGTCGGAGAACGCGGGCGATCATTCTGCGGAGTTGAAGAACGCGGCTTCGCCGCTTTCCGAGGGCGGCGTCTGGAACGGTCCGGCGGCGGATGCGTTCTTCTCCTATGTCGCCCAGGTCGCTTCGGCGGGACAGCGGGTCAAGGACAAGCTCGACGAGGCCGCGGTCGAGCTGGGCGATCTGCAGCAGAAGCTGTCGGAGCTCAAGAAGTCGATCAACGAGACGAAGGCCAACGCGAAGCAGGAGATCGACGAGCGCAACAAGCAGGCCGAACAGCGCGCACAGCAGGCGGCGCAGGCGGCGGACGGCGAGGGCGGCGGCCAGGACCCGGAGTCGATCCGGGAGCAGGCGCGCGAGCAGAACCGGCAGACGGCGTCGCAGGCGGCCGAGCGGATCAAGAGCCTGCTGGGTCAGGCCAACCAGGCCATCAAGAAGGCGCAGCGCCTCATGAAGCAGGAGATCGGCGGTGCGGGCGGCTATTCGCAGGTGCCGAAGCCGGGGCAGGCGCAGTCGCAGATGGCCGACACCGGCGGTATCAGCAACCCAGGCAGTGCGCCGAGCGTCGGTGGTGGTGGTGCCGGCGGCGGTGGCGGCAGCGGCGGTGCCGAGACGGCCGTCGGCGGTGGCGGTGGCGGTGGCGGTCTCGGGTCGAGTGGCGGCCCGCCCGCGGGCCCGCCTCCAGGGAACGTCGAGCAGTGGATCAAGGAAGCCATCAAGATCCTCAAGGAGAACGGCATCCCCGTCACCGAGGAGAACATCGACCAGATCTGGACGATCATCGAACA
Source organism: Prauserella sediminis (assembly GCF_014195435.1). Lineage (NCBI taxonomy): Bacteria > Bacillati > Actinomycetota > Actinomycetes > Pseudonocardiales > Pseudonocardiaceae > Prauserella > Prauserella sediminis. The sequence goes on from NZ_JACIBS010000001.1 coordinate 2,063,377, forward strand.
CGAGTCCGGTGGTGATCCGCGCGCGATCAACGATTGGGACTCGAACGCCGCGAAGGGCACCCCGTCGAAGGGCCTGATGCAGTGCATCGACCCGACGTTCGACTCCCACGCCCTGCCGGGGCACGGTGACATCTGGGATCCGGTGGACAACATCATCGCCGGCGTCCGCTACACGTTCGACCGCTACGGCAGCCTCGAACAGCACCCCGGCCTCGAGTCGATCTCCTCCGGCGGCGGTTACCAGCCGTACTGACCGCAACTCCTCTCCCCGGAGCCACGACGGCGCGGACATGAAAGTCCCTTCACGGTCGGCTCAGCGGGGTTTCACGGGGCGGCGGCATCGTTGACGTCATGAGCGAAGAGCAGTGGCAACCCGACGAGGCGGACCTGAGCGCATTGTGGTCCGCCGTCGCCGGGGCGAGCGGGGACACCGCGCTCGGCAGCCGCATCACCCATCGTGACGTCCAGCGCGCCTCGACCACGGTGGCCGCACGGGTCGACGTGACCCGTCCCGACGGCTCCCGCGCCACCGACACCTACTGCGCCAGCACCTCGGCGAAGGCGCGGGCTGCGATGCGCGTGTCCGACGGCGTGCGCGAACTCGGCGTCTGGCGGTTCCCGCACGATCCGGCGCTGCCGGGGCTGGCCAGGGCGGTCGACCCCGGCCGCATGCGGGAACTGCTCGCCGGACTGGGTCTGCCCACCGAAGATCTGCGGCCGACGGTTCGTTCCTACCGCCCGCTGCGGCGGGCGGTCGTCGAGGTGCGGACCGCGCGGGCGACCGTGTTCGTCAAGGTGCTGCGTCCCGACAAGGTCCAGCAGCTGCACCGGCTGCACCGCGCCGCCGAGGGCGGCGTGGTTCCGGAGAGTCTCGGCTGGACCGATGACGGCCTGCTCGTGCTCGCCGGCGTCGGCGGCACGTCACTGCGGCGGCTGCTGCTCGGTGGCAACACGATGGAGCTCGACCGGATCGACCCCGCCGACATCGTCGCCACGCTCCACGGGCTGCCGCAGGCGTTCGCCGACCACGCCCGCAGGCGGAGCTGGGCAGAACAGGCAGGCCACTACGCCGACGTCATCGCCCGCGTGCACCCCGGCGCGGCCGGGACGGCACACGCGGTCGCCGAGGCGGTCGCCGTACCGACCGGTGCCGCTCCGGTTCCCGTGCACGGCGACTTCTACGAGACGCAGTTGCTCGTCTCCGGTGGGCGCCTGGTCGGGTTGCTCGACATCGACACCGCGGGCGCGGGCGATCCGCACGACGATCCGGCCTGCCTGCTCGGTCATCTGTCCGTGCTGTCGCAGGTCAAACCCGAACGCGCACCGGTGATCGATCGCTTCACGGCGCGGTGCCTGCGGGAGTTCGACCGGCACTGGGACCCGGTCACGCTCCGGTCGCATGCCGCGGCCGTGGTGCTGTCGCTGGCGCCGGGTGCGCACCGCACGGGCCGCCGCGGGTGGCACTCGGTGCTCGAGCGCCGCCTCGACCTGGCGTGGAACTGGTGCCGCGCCGACGATCCGCTCACCGCCTGACCCCGTAACAACCGCCGCCGCAGCGAACGAGCACTGCGGGTCCGAACTCCGATTTTCGAGTGCCGATTTCGAGTGCCGGCCTCGAGCGCAGCAGCCTCGAGCGCCCGGCGGCCCCTGGATTCCTCGCGCGCCCGTCGCGTGAGGTGACCGAGAAACCCACCCCGAGCACATCCTTCGAAAGGAAGTCGCATCATGGCAAGCAACAAGCGTCCCTGGTTCGTCGTCGCCGCCGCGGCCGTCGGTGTCGGCGGTGCGATCGCCGTCGGAGGCACCGCACTGGCCGACGGAGTCAACGACCCGAAGCCCGCCTCGCAGGTGCAGCAGGCCGAGCAAGGCAACGGGCAGGCCGACTCCGCCGATTCGCCGAACGACAGCGACACGGCGAACGACAGCGACACCGCGAACGACAGCGACACGGCGAATTCCCCGAATGAGGCCGATTCCCCGAACGACGGTGACGACAAGGCGGGCAGCACCGCGGACTCGCCTGCCGATCGTGACGGTGTCGACGCGCCGAACGGACCCGACGGCTCCCCTGACGGCCCCGACTCCACGGCCAGCGCTGACTCCCCGCGGTGACGCGGGCGGAGTGATGAGGGCGGAGTGATGAGGGCGGAGTGACACAGTCCTCGCTGGCGCCGGCGCCCGCGCCGCGCGGATCGCCTCGCGACGCGGGCCAAGGCAGTCCGCTGTGGACAGTCCACAGCGGATTGTCAGGAAGAGGTTCCGGGCGCGGTTCGGTCGCCGGTGACTTTCCCGCTGGAGTGACGTGGCCGTGGTGGTCACACGTCGGAGCGTACGAACGACCGCTGAGGTCGTTGGCGATCGAGAGGGGCCCGGGAACCGAATAGCCCGCACGCGCGCCGCGTGCGGGCTATTCTCGACGTCGTGGCCACGATGAGCCCGCGCGAGGACCAGAACCGCCGGTTGCTGCGCGCCCGTGATGCGATCGACCGCGACTACGCGAAGCCCTTCGACGTGCCCACCCTCGCGCGGGTCGCGCTGATGTCGCCGAGCCACTTCACCCGCTCCTTCCGGGCGACGTTCGGCGAGACCCCGCACCGATACCTGCAGCGCAGGCGGATCGAACGGGCGATGGCACGGCTGCGGTCGCCGTCGGCGACGGTCACGCGGGTCGCCGAGGAGGTCGGTTTCGACAGTCTCGGCACGTTCAGCCGCACGTTCCGGTCGATCGTCGGCGTATCGCCCGCCGAGTACCGCGCGGCGGCGACTCCGCTGCACGTGCCGGTGTGCTTCGTCAAGACGTGGTCACGCCCGGCGTGAGGCCGGCCCACGTGAGCAGTTTCGGATAAGCGCTACCGCGGGGTGTCGCCGTAGCGTTACCGGCATGTTCACACGAATCGGAATCACCTCGATCATGGTCCTCGACCAGGACGAAGCCCTCGACTTCTACTGCGGCAAACTCGGCTTCGAGGTCACGGACGACGTCGACCTGGGGTTCATGCGCTGGCTCACGGTGCATCTGCCCGCCCAGCCGGACACGCACCTGCTGCTGGAGGTGCCGGGGCCGCCGCAGCACAGCGAGGAGGTGGCGGCGCAGGTCCGCGACCTGGTCACGAAGGGTGCGCTGGGTGCGGCGGCGATCCTGAACACCGACGACTGCCGCAAGACGTACGAGACGCTGCGCGAGCGGGGCGTCGAATTCACCCAGGAACCGGTCGAACAGCCGTACGGCATCGACTGTGCGCTGCGGGACCCGTTCGGCAACCACATCCGCATCAGTCAGCCGGCGGAGGGGCCGCTGGAGATCACCGACGAGGACATCGAACGGTTCCAGTGCGGCTCCTGAGCCCCGAACGTGTTCGATAGGCTGCGTGCGGTCCCTTGATCGCGCGCAGCCTGGAGAACCGCAGTGACTTCCACACCAGGACGGAACGGCAGCCGGGACGCGCAGCTGCCGACGGTCATCGACCCGAACGTGCCGAGTATCGCCCGCGCCTACGACGCGACCCTGGGCGGCAAGGACAACTACGAGGTAGACCGCGAGGTCGCGCGCCAACTGCGCGAGGTGACGCCGGAGGTCACGACCCTCGCGTGGGACAACCGCGACTTCCTCATCCGCGCGACGCGCTTCATCGTCGGCACCGCGGGCATCGACCAGATCGTCGACGTCGGATCGGGTCTGCCGACCGTCGAGAACACGCATGACGTCGCACTTCGCCTCAACGGCGATACGTGCGTGGTGTACGTCGACATCGACCCGATCGTCATCGCCCACGGCCGTGCGCTCGTCGAGGACCACGAGTCCGTCCACTGCGTCCAGGGCGACCTCACCGAACCGCAGGCCGTGCTCGCCGACCCCGCCGTGGCCGGCAGGCTGGAGTGGCACCGGCCGATGGCGCTGTACCAGGTCGGCACGCTGCACCACGTCGCCGACGAGCGCGACCCCGAGGCCATGATGCGCGCCTACATCGACGCGCTGCCGTCCGGGTCGCAGGTCGTGCTGTCGCACTTCTTCAACCCCGGTGATGAGGATCCCGAGGCCGCCGCGGTCGCCGAGCGGCTCGAGCACGCGTTCCTGCACAGCCCGATGGGCACCGGGCGGTTCCGCACACGCGAGGAGATCGCCGCCTACTTCGACGGCCTCGAGCTCCTCGATCCCGGCCTGGAGACGCTCGCCTACTGGTGGCCGGAGGGTCCGCCGCCGGAGAACCTCGACCCGGCGCGCCGCCTCATGATCGGCGGCATCGGCCGCAAGCCGTAGCGGGCTCGGGTGCCCCAGGGGCACCTTGGGGGCGTTGCGCGCCCCCAAGGCGTCCGCCGCAGCACACCGAGTTCCGGCGCCTGATCAGCCGTGGCTTCACCCGGCGCCGCGTCGGCTCGATCGAACCAGCGGTTTGTGCCTTCGTCACCGAGCTACTGGACCGCCTCGCGGGCTGCGCGAGGTGGGCGTCGTGGCCGAGCCATTCAAACCGATGCCCGGCTTCGTCGTCGCGCACTACCTCGGCGTCCCCACCGCGGACCGGGTGAAGTTCGACAGCTCAGCGCGATCGATCTGCGCACCGGCAAGACGGCATATCGAAGGCTCACCGGCACCGGCCCGCAGTTCAACAACCACTACGTCGCGATCTACCTCGGCGAGCACGGCTCGGCCTACATCGCGACCGTTGCCGGCATGATCCGCGGCCTTGACACCGGCTGACCAACGACGAATCGTCATTCCAGCTCGCGTTTGAGGATCTTGCCGGTTGCGGTCATCGGGAGATCGTCGCGGAACTCGACGATGCGCGGGTACTTGTATCCCGCCATGTTCTCCCTGCACCAGGCGATGAGCTCGTCGTCGGTCAGCTCCGCCTCCGGTTTGCGGATGACGATCGCCTTGACCTCCTCGCCATGCGTCTCGTGCGGTACACCGATGACGGCGACGAGGCTGACCGCAGGATGGGTCATGATGACCTCCTCCAGCTCGCGCGGGTACACGTTGAACCCGCCGCGCACGACCATGTCCTTGGCCCTGTCGACGATGGCGTAGTAGCCGTCCTCATCGCGACGGCCGATGTCACCGGTGCGGAACCATCCGTCCCGCATGACCTCGGCGGTGGCCTCGGGGCGTCCGAGGTAGCCCTTCATGATGTTGTGTCCCCTGATGGCGATCTCGCCGTCAGAACCGTCCGGCACCTCGTTCCAATCGGCGTCGATGAGCTTCATCCGCACGCCCCACACCGGCTGGCCGACCGAACCGGGCTTGGCCTCGCGGTCCGGGTAGTTGAACGAGGCGAGCGGGCTGGTCTCGGACAGCCCGTAGCCTTCCCGCACCCGCAGCCCGAACATCTTCTCCACCTGTTCGAGGATCTCCACCGCGAGCGCGGCACCGCCGGAGACGGCCATCCGCAGGTTGCCCGCGATCTCCGGGAGGTTGAACGCGGAGGCATCGATCGACAGCAGGCCCCAGTACATCGTCGGGACGCCGGCGAAGAACGTGACCTTCTCCCGTTCCATCAGGCCGAGCGCCTCCGCGGGGTCGAAGCGCGGCAGCAGCACAAGGGTCGCGCCGGAGCCGAACCCGGCGTTCATCTGAACGGTCTGCCCGAAGGAATGGAACAGCGGAAGCGTCAGCAGGTGCACGTCATGATCGACGAGACCGAACATCCGGTGGCAGGTGATCGCGTTGAGCACCATGTTCGAGTGCGACAGCTCGGCGCCCTTCGGCTGCCCGGTCGTGCCGCTGGTGTAGAGGATCACCGCGGTGTCATCGGCGGCGGTCGCCACGGTCTCGAACTCCGTCGAGCGACCCGCGAGGGCGGAGCCTAGCGTGGTCGCGCCGTCGATCGGCGACTCGGCGGCAGGATCGGCGGTGATCAGGAAGAAGTGCTCGCAGGTGCCTGCATCGCCGAACCCTGCCCATCCCTCCTTTCCGATCGGCAGTTCCGGTGTTCCCTCGAAGCACAGGTACGCCTTCGCGCCGGAGTCGGCAAGGTGGTAGGCCACCTCAAGGCCCTTGAGCAGCACGTTCAGCGGCACCACCACCGCACCCGCCTTGAGGATCCCGTAGTAGGCGATCGGGAAGTACGGGAGGTTCGGGCAGGACAGCGCGACCCTGTCACCCGGCTGGATACCCGAGTCGGCCAGCAAGTTGGCGACCTGGTTCGCGGCCGCGTCGATCTGGGCATAGCTGAGCCGGTTGTCACCGAGGACGACGGCGTCGCGGCCGGGGTGTCGCTGTGCACTGTCGTCGAGGAACATGGCGAGGTTGAGCATGAGACTCCTTGTCGTCACAGCCCGAGCTCGATGAGCCCGTGAGAGATGCGGTCGTCGGTCGACACCACCGGCGCCTCGGTGCGCACCCACGGGTCGCCCCCGAAGTAGCGCCGCATGATGTGCTCCGATGTGCGCGTGGCCAGCGCCTGCGTGGTGATCGTCGGATTCGGGCCGCCGACGGCGTTCGGCAGCGCCGAGTTGTCCGCGATGAACAGCCGTTTGACCGCCCGCGCCTCGCCGCTCGCGTCGACGACGGAGTCGGTCTCCGACTGGCCCATCCGCATGGTGGAGTGCACGTGCAGCGGCAACGCGGGCCAGTCCATCCGGTGGACCTTCCTCGCGCCCGCACCGTGCAGCAGTTCGGTGGCCTTGCGCGCCAGGAACTCCCGGTTGCGGACGCTGCGCTTGGTCCGGCCCCGGTTGAGGAAACGCACCTTCGGCACGGCGCCCTGCTCGTCGGCGGGCATCGCCGACAGTGTGACCCTGTTGTCCGGCGTGACGTCGTCGTCGACGATGCTGACGACGTTGAGGATCCTGTCGATGCCGTGCCCCATGGCGGCTTTGAGCTCCGGCCCGACCAGCCGCCCCGTCGGTCCGTCCCAGGGCCCTTCCATGCCGCGGCCGTTCGTGTAGTGGCCGCGGATGCCGCTGTCGGAGAACGTCATCGCGAACGCCTCGATACCGGGCATCAGGCCGACGTTCATGATCATGCCGTAGCCGGGGTAGTCGGTCCTCGCCGCCGACACCTGGCCACGAGAGCTGCCGACGTCGTGGTCGAACAGCCCGAACGTCCAGTCGAGGTAGTGGTCGGTGAAACCGCGGCCGACCCAGTCGTTCGGGTTGGGCAGCTCGGAGTTGAACCACAGGCGGGGCGTCTCCACGGCGCCGCCGCACATCACCACGACCTTGGCGTCCTCCGACCGCACGTCGCCGGTGGCGTTCTCCCGCCATGTCACGCCGCGGGCGGCACCGTTGGCGGTGCGGACCTTGGTGACCATTGCGTCGGAGACAAGGGTGATCGCCTTGCCGCTGGGCGACCACGCGTGGGCGGTCAGCGCCATCGGGATGTAGCTGTTGTCAGCCGACCGCTTGGCGACCAGGTTGCGCGGGGCCCTGACCGGGCTGACGCAGCCCTGGAAGCAGTGGCCGCAGAACGTGCAGCCGGTCGACGTCGGGTAGGACAGCTGCTTGGGATCGGTGGTCAGCCCCGCCTTCCCACCCGGCGGCAGGATCGCGTTCTCCTGCGGGCGATACGAGGGCCCCAGCGTGGTCTTCGTGGTCTGCACCGGGATGCCCAGCGTCTCGCAGCCGCGGAAGTACACCTCCTCCTTGGTGCCCATCGGCGCGGTGTGCACCGGCAGCGTCGCCTCGACCCACTCGTAGTAAGGCACGAAGTCGTCGTAGGAGAACGGGAAGCGGTGCCGGACGTCGTACATGCCCCTGTCCGGACCGTTGTATCCGGCGAAGACACCCGGGTACGCGCGCGGATTGTTGCCGAAGTAGTGCTGCGTCGTGCCGCCGACCCCTGAGACCTGCCACAGCAACCCGTTCTGCGGGAACTCCCGGTAGAACGCGGGCTTGGTGCGGTCCTCCGGCCCGACGCGGAAATAGCCGCTGAGCGGGTTGTTCGCGTCGTTCTCCAGCCTGCTCCACTGCTGCTCGGGGTGGGCGTGCCGCGGGCCGCCCTCGAGCACGAGCACGTCCAGCCCGTGTGCGGCGAGCTCCTTGGCGACGACGGCGCCGCCTGCGCCCGCGCCGATGATGATGACGTCGCGCATTACTTCGCACTCACTTTCGTCCGGCCCTGGTAGTAGCCCTTGAACTCGTCCCAGCCGTCCATCACCCCTGGGTCGTACTTGCTCAGGTCCCAGCCGACGGGCGTACCGGTGACGTAGCGGGTCGCTGGATCGAACTTCGCCCACTCGCAGTAGGTGCCGAACGCGGAGAACTCGAGCAACGCGCCGGCGACGAACTTCAGCATCCCGGAGACCGAGCCCTTCAGCGGCTCGTTGACCTGCTGGTCGATGGCAGCGACGAGCTCGGCGTTCGGCTCCTCGAGCTGGCGGAATGCATCGGCTTTCTCATTGAAGGTCAGCCGCGCGAACGGGGACAGGAAGGCGCCGCTGGCAGCCGCGGGATTTACCTGCGTCGCCAAGTTGTTCAGCAACAACGCGATGACCAGTGACAACGGCAGGTGCTCATCGTTGCTCAGTAAGGTCCGCACCGCACTGTCCAGCTCAACCGGTACCGACGGCAGGTCACCGGGCAGATCGAGCGGCACGTCGGCAAGGCCACCGGCAAGGGCGGCGCCGATGGGGTTGGCCAGCTGGTCCGGAAACGGCACGAAGCTGTCCAGTGACTCGATCAAAAAGTCCGGCGCCTTCGCTTCAAGGGCGCCGGGCTCGGGATGAGGCGTGCCTTGCGCCTTCGAATACGCGTCTGGACCAGGGACCACGAACACGGCGAGCGCATTCAGGGTGTCTCTTGCGACCTCGCCGAGCGCGGTCCCGATCACGTCCAGCGAGGGACCGGACGCGGAGCGGGCGATGCCGGGCACCGTGACGCTGATACCAGCGACCGCACCGAGAAGGCCGAGCCGGGCCAAAAAGGTACGGCGGTCGGACTCTGGCGGGTTCCTCATGCGGCCTCCGTTTCGAGAATTCTGAGCGCAGCGAGCCAGTTCGGGATGACGGCCTGACGGGCCGATCACCATCTCCCGGCGGGTGGCCACGTCACATCTGAGTCCGGCACACACTTTCGACCTGATCCGTTGGGCATCTGCACATCCGGCGGCACGAAAGGGTCCTTGTTGTCGGACTGCCCAACAGTTCGGTGTGTTTTGCGATGCAGCTGCCCATAACAAGCCATCCGGTCAATCGGCGACGATGCGTCGTGGCCCGGATCCCTGCCCGCGCGCAATCGACGGCCAGCAATGTCCACGGCCATGCTCGGAGCTGCCAAAGGAGTTCGTGAATGCCTCATCGCACCACCCGACCAGCGGAGGGCCCCCGCCCCGATGGCGAGCCAGGCAAGCCACTCGGGCGCCGCCGGTTCCTCGGGTACCTGATGGCGGCCCCGACTCTCGCCGTTGCCGTCCGCCTTGGCGTCGACGCCAACGCGCCGAGCGAGGCAGGGGCGGCCGCGGCGACCCCCGTCCCCAGCAACGACCTACCCGCCGATGTCTTCGATCTCGAAGACACCCAGACCTACGCCGCGAAGCCGACCGCGCACCTGATCTGGCTCGAGGTCCGCGAGGACGGCACGGTGCACTTCGCGCTGCCGCGGATGGAGGTCGGTCAGGGCATCGTCACCACAACCGCGATGCTTATCGCGGAGGAGATGGACATCAGCGTCGACAAGGTCGAGGTGACCCTGTCCAAGGCGCGGCCGGAGCTGGCGATGAACCAGTTCACTGGCGGCTCGAACACCACCATGTCGACCTACTATCCGATCAGGACCGCGGCCGCGATCGCGCGCGGAGCCCTGCTGGACGCGGCAGCGCACATGCTCGGCGGCCTGAAACCCAACCTCCTCGAGACCGAAGCCGGCGCGGTCGTCTCCCCCGACGGCAAGCGCATCCCGTATGGCGACCTCGCCGGTGCCGCAGCCGTCGACAAAACCACACGGAAGGAAGCTGAGCTCAAGGGCTCGTCGGAGTTCACGGTCATCGGCAAGCCACGCAACCGCACCGACGCCGTCAACGCCGTAACCGGACGCAAGCAGTTCGCCACTGACCTCGACATCGCAGGGGCCATGCCGTGCATGGTGTGCAAACCGCCCACCATCAACGGGAAGGTCCGCGTGGTGCGCAACGCCGAAGCGGTGCGCGACATGCCGGGCGTCACCCACGTGGAGACCATCAAGACCGGGGTCGCGGTCCGGGCACGCACCTTCGGGCAGTGCGTCGACGCGGTCGTCGCGCTCGACGTCGACTGGGAGCCCGGCCTCGTCGGCAGCGACTCCGACGAGGACGTGCTCGCCGAACTCAAGAGCGCCGAGCTTCCGATGGCGGTGCCGGAGGTACCGGCGCTGGCGGAGACCATCGACACCGGCTTCACCTTCGCGTTCGCCAGCAACGCCCCGCTCGATCCCGACTGCGCGGTCGCGGACGTGCGGGCGGACTCCGCCGAGATCTGGAGCGGCCTCAAGGCACCGATCGTCGCGCAGCAGCAGATCGCCGAGGCGCTCGGGCTGCCGCTTGACGCCGTCACCGTCAACGTGGTGCAGGCCGGTGGCTCGTTCGGCCGCAGGCTTTTCCACGACGGCGCGATGGACGCCGCGCTGGCCTCGCAGGCGATGGGCGCCCCGGTACGGCTGATGTGGCACCGCGCGGACGCGTGCAGGCAGGGCCGGGTGCACCCGATGGCCACGTCGCGGGTACGGACGACGCTGCTTGGCGACAAGGTGCTGACCTACGAGCAGCGGCACACCAGCGCCCGCACCGACTTCGGGCACGGCTACGGCGACATCATCTCCGCTGCCGCATCGAAGCTGCCCGTTGCCGACTACAGCATTTCGCAGTGGGTCTACGTGCTCACCCAGGGCGCTCACTACAACTTCGGGCCAACGACGTCGCTGCTGCAGGAGCTGACCGACCGCCGGTTTAACACCGGGGCGATGCGCAACATCTACTCGCCGAACGTAGCCGTGGCGCGCGAAGTCACGGTGGACAAGATCGCGCGGAAACTGGGGCAGGATCCCTACCAGTTCCGCCGTGCCCACGCACGCAGGGACCGCCTGCGTGCGGTGCTGGACAAGGTGGCCGAGGCCGGCGACTGGGGCAGGAAGATGCCGGCCAACCACGGACAGGGCCTCGGCGTGCACAACGAGTACCACGGTTACAGCGCCTGCCTCGTCGAGGTCGACGCCAGCCCGGAGACGGTCGACCGGAAGGTGCGTCAGGCGGTCACCGGTCCCCGGGTGACCAAGGTGGTCTTCGCCGTCGACGTCGGACTCGTGCTCAACCCGAAGGGCCTCGAAGCCCAGATGATCGGCGGGATCATGGACGCGATCGCGATCGTGTTGACCTCGAGCGTGCACCTCCAGGACGGCAACTTCCTCGAAGCGAGCTGGGACAACTACGCCTACACACGCCAGTGGAACACCCCGTTCGACGTGCAGATCCACATCGTGGAGTCAGCCGACGAGGACCCGGGCGGCGCGGGCGAGTTCGGTGTGCCCGCGGCCAGCGCCGCCGTCGCCAACGCGTACTGGGCGGCGACAGGCACGATGCCGACCGAGTTTCCGATCAACCACAACGGGGATCTGCACTTCGAGCCCTACCCCTACAGCCCACCCGTCCCGCAGTCGCCGACCGACGGCCTCGACTACGTCCGGTAAGGAGCCTCCCCGTGCCGAAACATACTTTCAAGGTCAACGGCGAAACCGTCACCGTCGACGTCGAGGACAACGTACGGACGCTGTGGGTACTCCGCGACATCCTCGGCATCCGCGGCCCCAAGTACGGCTGCGGCATCAACGTCTGCAAAGCCTGCACCAGCCACGTCAACGGTAAGGCATTCAACCCCTGCGCCGTGCCCGTCGACCAGCTCGACGAGAACGACGAGATCACCACGATCGAAGGGCTCGCCGACGGCGACCAGCTGCACCCGATGCAACAAGCCTGGATCGACCACGACGTCGCGCAGTGCGGCTACTGCCAACCCGGCCAGATCATGGCCGCCATCGACCTCGTGCGCCGCGTCCGAGCGGAAGGCCGCTCGATCACCGAGGACGACCTCGATACCCTGCGCAACATCTGCCGCTGCGGCACCTATCCGCGCATCCGCCAAGCCATCAAAGCCGCAGCCGCGAAGATGTGAGCCGGGACGCCTCGGCGCCTACTCGGTCAGCAACGCCAGCCGGAGCAGCAGCACGTCCCTGTCGTCGGACAGGGACAGGCCGCACAGGGACTCGACCCTGCTGAGCCGATGCAGCACCGTGTTGCGGTGGCAGTGCAGCTCCTCGCCGACTTCGGCGGCCGAGCGGCTGTGCCGGAACCAGCTGTTCAGCGTGTCGAACAGGGTCTGCCGCTTGTCGGGCTCCAGCGCGAGCAACCCACCGATGGTCTGCTGACGGAGCCGCCGTGTGACAAGCGGGCTCGCCGTGAGCAACGCCTCCGGCAGGCGCTCGTCGAGGTGCGCGACCAGCGGCTCGTTCTGCGGCACGGTTTCCAGTGCGAGTTCGGCGAGCCGGAACGCCGTTGCCACGTCGCCAAGTCCGTCGAACACCGTTGACACCCCGGCGGATTTGGTCACGAGGCCACGCAGCAGGCTCACCATCCGCTCCACCGGCGCCTTGCCGAGCAGCACGAGCCCGATCTCCCGGTCGGAACGCAACCGCCACTGGGACTGGAACCCGTACGCGGCCAGTCCATCCGACGGCGAGTGTGCAGGCGATGCCGAAGGCGTGTCATGCCGGACCACGACGACGGCGAACCGGGGCTGATCGGGCAGCTGGAGCACCCGCGCCGCCTCGGCGGCCACCTCGGGGTCGCCACCCCTGCCCTCGAGCAGACTGTCGAGCACCGCTTGTCTGCGCTCGCTGATCCGCCGCTCTGCCTCGGCCTCCCTGGACCGGTAGACGGTGGCCACCTCGAGGGACATGCGGTCGATGAGCTGCATGACCTGCACGGCACTGTCCATCAGCTCGCCCAGCCGGTGCGGCGAGTTCGTTCTTGCTTCCTCCAGTAGCGCTGCCCAGACCACTTCGGTGCCGAGGCGGAAAGCGTGCAGCAGCGAGTCCAGCGGGAAGCCGGCGTCGGCCCGGTACTGCGCGGTGCGGCGCGTCGCGTCGAGCCCCTCGTCCTGCTGCGGCAATCGGCCGGCCAGCACCTCGAGGACCCGCATCATGTTGTCGTGACAGGACCGCAGCAGCTCATCGGGCGCGATCATGTCGGTCGAGGCGTACACATCGTCGTTGGCCAGCAGCTTGTCCCGCAGCACGATGGCCAGATCATCGACCCGTGAGAGCAGCGACGTCGCGAGTTCGCGTATCACCGGGGACGACGACTCGTTCCGCCGTCCCACGCCTCGTCGCGCGACTGTCACCTGCTCAGGCTACGAGGTGTCCCGCCCGCGCGCAGGGCCGCCCCACGGGACGCGCTCGGTCACGCCAGGCGCGAGCGGTGCCATTTCAGCGGGTTCGTAGCAGCTCGGGAATCTCGGCCACGCTGGCAAGAAGGTGGGTGTGTGGCACACCGCCGAGATCGATGGCGGTTGCCCACCTGTCAGCACACCGACGACCATTCCCGCACGTGCGTTGGCACCGGTGCGTCACGTTCGGTGTCCCCGCGGCCAGCACACGCCGTACGTCATACACACCGGTCAGCTCCATCGCACGGAAGATCATGTGCGGAGCGGGCGGCCATGCGCGACGTCGTCCACACAGACCACGGCATCGACAACGCCGCTGTCTCAGCCGACCCCCGGCGCGGGCGTCCGCCGGCCTCCCGACCCGCCCAAGCCGGTCTCCCGCCCACCCGCCGCCCTCGCGGTTCGACGTGGCAGGCCCCTTACCCTGCTGGGCATGACGACGGACTCCGTGACCTCCCCGTTCCCGCCCGCAGCACAGCGTGCCGACGTGCCGCCGTTCCACGTGATGGACGTGTTGTCGGCGGCGAAGGCGCGGCAGGCCGAGCGCGGTGACGTGGTGTTCCTGTGCGCGGGCCAGCCGACGGCGGGTGCACCGGAGCCGGTGCTGGCGGCGGCGCACGAGGCGTTGCGCGGCGGTGACCTCGGGTACACGACGCAGCTGGGCATTCCGCCGCTCCGCGAGGCGATCGCAGGACACTACGACCGCGCGTACGGACTCGACGTCGACCCGGCGGACGTCATCGTCACCACCGGCTCCTCGGGTGGGTTCCTGTTGGCGTTCCTCTCCGCGTTCGAGGCGGGCGACCGGGTCGCGATGGCCCGGCCCGGCTACCCGGCCTACCGCAACCTGCTGAGCGCGCTCGGCTGCGAGGTCGTCGAGTTCTCCACGGACGAGAGCACCCGGTTCCAGCCGACGCCGGAGATCCTCGACGGCCTCGGCGACATCAAGGGCCTGATCGTGGCGAGCCCGAGCAACCCGACGGGCACGATCGTGTCACCCGGCGAGCTGGCCGTGCTGACCGAGTGGTGCACGGCGCGGGGCGTGCGGCTGATCAGCGACGAGATCTACCACGGCATCTCCTACGAACGGGACGTCGCGTGTGCGTGGCAGACGTCTCGCGAGAGCCTGGTGCTCGGATCGTTCTCGAAGTACTTCGCGATGACGGGCTGGCGGCTCGGGTGGATGCTCGCGCCGCGGAGCCTTCACCGCAGCGTCGACGTGCTGACCGGCAACTTCAACATCTGCCCGCCCGCGTTGTCGCAGCACGCGGCGGTGGCGGCGCTGTCGCCGGAGTCGCACGCCGAGCTGGACGGCCACGTCGACCACTACCGCGCCAACCGCGATCTGCTCCTCGACGGGCTGCGCGGCATCGGCCTGACCCGCATCGCCCCGATCGACGGTGCCTTCTACGCCTACGTCGACGTGTCCGAGTACACCGACGACTCGTTGTCGTGGTGCCGCAGGCTGCTCGAGGACACCGGGGTGGCGATCACGCCGGGCGTGGACTTCGATCCGGTCGCGGGCGGGTCGTTCGTGCGGTTGTCGTTCGCGGGTGCGCGGGCGGACATCGTCACGGCCGTCGAGCGCATGGGGACGTGGCTCGGCAGCTGACCCGCAGCTGCCCGGCTGTCGGGGGCGTGACCGCTGCCTGCGGGGGAACCCGGAGTTTTCCCTGAACGTTTCCGGGAGGCCGGGACTTCCGGTGCGCGCCGTGCCAACCTGGACATACACGGCAGTACACGAGTGTGGAGGAAGCACATGTTCTGGAAGATCGTCGGCGGCCTGCTTCTGGCGTGGGTCGCGTTCATGGTGATCGGTTCGCTCGTCGGCTTCCTCGTCAAGGCGGTGTTCTGGATCGCGCTGATCGCCGGTGCGGGATTCCTCGGCGCGGCGGCCTACGGCGCGCTCAAGGGCGGCGACAAGAAGCAGATCCGTTCGTGATCACCGGCGGCCGGCGGACACGTCCGCGGGCCGCGACGGGGCGGTTCGGCGGTGACCGGACATTGTCGGGGTGGGCTCCTACGCTGGCCGGATGGAGCAGACCACCCTCGGCGCGCGGCAGGTCGACCTGGCTGATTGGCGCCTGCTCCTGGGCGCGTTGCGGTCCTGGTTCGCCGCGGAGTCGTTCGCTGCGGCAGCCGCATTCGTCGCGGCTGTCGGGCGGTGCGCCGAGGAGGCCGGTCACCATCCCGCCGCGGACCTGCGCGGCGGGCACGTCCGATTCGCGCTCCGTAGTCATGACGCCGGCGGAGTCACCGAACGTGATGTGCGGCTGGCCGAACGGATCAGTGCCCTCGCGGCCGACCACGGATTGACGCCGCGCCCGGCCGGCAGCGCTTCCACCTCGATGTCACCGTTCCTCCCGAGGATGCCGACCGGCGGGTGGCCGCGGCCCTCGACGCGGGCGGTCGCGTGGTCGACGACAGTCACGCCCCCGCGTTCGTCGTGCTGGCCGACCCGGACGGCAACCGGGTCTGCGTCTGCACCGAACTGGGACGCGACTGAACCGTCCTCGCCCGGCAGCGCTCTCCGTACGCGGAGCCGTCCGCATTCGGCGTCCTCCGTAATCGGCACCGTCCGGATCAGGCGCCGCCATGCTCGGAGCCGTCCGCACTCGATACCCGCTGCAGGCGGTGCCGCCCGTACTCGGCTCCGGGTGTAGCCGGTGCCTGCGGTCAGCGCCCGCGCGTTCAGCGGCGCATCGGGGCGCGTTGCCACCAGGTCAGACACCGCCAGAGCCATTCGGCCGGGCCGTAGCGGAAGGAACGCAGCCACAGTGTGCTCCACACCGCCTGCAGGGCCAGGATCGCGACGGTGAGAACGATGATCTGCGCCCAGTCCTCGCCGCTCTCGATGCCGACCAGCGGGCTCAGCAGGAGAAACAGTGCGGTCTGGGTGAGGTAGTTGGTCAGCGCCATCCGGCCCATCGGGGCGAAGACCGCGGAGATGACCGTGCCGGCAGGCGTGCGCAGCGACAGCAGGAGACCGCAGCAGTACGCGAACGCCGTGGCGATCGCCGCCGCGACCGGCAACAGGTTCACACCGCCGCCGGGACCGCCGATGACGTTGACGTACGGCAGGTCCGCGCCCGTCAGCTCGAGGTAGGCGTAGAGCCCGGCCAGGCATCCGAAGACCCCGAATCCGGTGGCGATCCTTCCGGTCCTGGCGGACAGGGCCTCGGGTGCACCGAGCACGGCGAGGGCGTAACCCAGTGCGAGCAGGCCGGGTATTGGCCCGTAGCCGAGGATGAACTGGGAGCCGAGGAACAGCAGCACGATCGCGACGATCAAGGCCGCACGCCCTCGCAGCAGACTGAGCGGGAGCAGCACGACCAGTCCGAGCGCGGCGTAGGCGGTGAGCACCTCACCGGGGTGGAACACGAAATGCACCGCGCCGATCGCGAAGAGCACCAGCAGGCGGCGTGCCAGTACCAACCTCGGCCGTTCGCTACGGGTCGCCGCCCTGGACAGGAAGATGCCGAACCCGACACCGAACAGAGTGGCGAAGATCGGCAGGAACCGTTCGTAGAACAGCAGCTGCACGACCGGCGGCATCGCGGCCGGTCCTGTTTGCCCGCCGGGGCCGCCGAAGACGACTTGCTGGTAGATGTTGACGACGAGGATGCCGCACAACGCGAATCCGCGGAGGACGTCGAGCTCGTCGATCCGCGCGTGGCCGGAGTCGACTGAGATTCGCCGGCTGTGGTGGGGATGTGTCAGTCGACCCTCACTCATCGCGGAAGGCTAGCAGGGCACATCACCCGGTGAGAGCCGGTCGTCGCCCTTCGAACAGGCCCGCCTTCGTCCGTGACCGTCCCCTGTGGACTGCGGCACGGATCGGCTGCCGTGTCCGGCGTTCCGCACGAGGATTCTTCCGGAGGCCCGCCTACAGCAGCATCGACTTGGCGATTTCCGCGCCGGGCCAGACCTCGGCGCGCAGACCTGCCATGCGGGCGGCGTCGACGTTGCGCCGGCGGTCGTCGAAGAACAGGCAGTCCCCCGGCGCGCAGCCCAGTCGCTGCACCAGTAGCCGGTAGATCTCCGCGTCGGGCTTCGCCATGCCGACGTCGCCGGAGAAGATCAGCTGCTCGAAGTGCCGCGTCCACGGCTGCTGCTCGGCGTGCCGCGCGAACGACGCGGGCGCGTTCGACAGCACCGCCAGTCGCCTTCCCGACTCGGCCAGCGCTTCCACCAACCGTTCTGCGTCCGGGTCGAGCTGCGACCAGCCGCGCGCGTCGATCGCGGTCAGCTCATGTACCGCCTGGACGTCGACCGCCGTGTCCACGGTGTCGGCGACGGCCTGCCAGTAGGCGACGTCGCTGGCGCCGCGGTCGTACGGATCGCGGTGTGCCCAGTAGGCGGGTTCGAACGTCGCGGGCGGCACGTCGAGTCTGCCTGCCAGCTCCGGCAGCGCCGTCGTCCTGCGGCACAGCACCTCGCCGTAGTCGAACACCACCCAGCCGGTCATCCGCGTTCCTCCCTGATGCGCCGCAGCGCTTCCTCGACGTCGTCGTCACTGACATCGCGGTGCAGCACGAACCGCACCTTCCCGGCCATCGGCAGCGCCAGGATTCCCGAACCGCGAAGCCGTTCCAGTGCGAGCGCCACGTCCGGCACCGCGGCGAGCAGGATGTTCGTCTGCGGCTCCTCGACGTCCCAGCCGAGCTCGGCCAGCCCGGCGGCGAGCGCCCTGGCGTTGGCGTGGTCCCGCTCGAGGTCGTCGACCCGGTCCAGCGCCACCAGGCCCGCGGCCGCCAGCACACCGCCCTGGCGGACGCCACCGCCCAGCATCTGCCGCATCCGCCGCGCCCGTTCCACGAACTCGGCGGTACCGGCGACGACCGAGCCGACGGGTGCACCGAGGCCCTTCGACAGGCACGCCGACACCGAGTCGACGCCGACCGTCAGCGCAGCGGGCGGCAGGTCGAGCGCCGCGGCCGCGTTCCACAACCGGGCACCGTCGAGGTGGACGTTCAGACCACAGTCGCGGGCGGTGGCGACCAGCTGCGCGTGCTCCTCGGGCGGGGTGACCGCGCCGCCCGCGGCGTTGTGGGTGTTCTCCAGTGACAGCAGCGTCGTGCGCAACGTGTAGTACGGGCCGTTCGGCGGGCCCACGGCCGCGCGAACGGTGGCGGGGGTCGGCCTGCCGGGGCCGGCGTCGTGATCGACCGGGTCGGGCATACCGCCCGCGAGCCACGCCGCCGAGCCGAGCTCGTTGGCCAGCACGTGCGCGCCGCGCGGCGCGAGGAACCGGTCGCCGCGCTGCAGCTGGAGCGACAGCGCGATGAGGTTCGCCATGGTGCCGCTCGGGGTCCACAGGGCGGCCTCCATGCCCAGCATGTCCGCGGCGCGCTCCTCGAGGCGCACGATCGTGGGATCGGTGTCGATGACGTTGTCACCGACCTCGGCGCCAGCCATGGCCGTGCGCATGGCCTCGTCGGGCGTCGTGATCGTGTCGGAACGGAGATCGATCGGGGCGGGGGATCCGGAGGTCACGTTTCGATCACATCACACGTCGGTGGGTGGCCCGAAGCAGGGCTCACCGATTCGTGACGAAAAATGTCGCGCGGGCGTGCAACCGTGTAGGGAACAGGTGCCGTCTACCGAGGCACGAACAACTGAGGAAGCAACCGGAGACCTACCGCGTGGATCCCCGCGACGAGCAGGAGTTCGCGGCGTATTTCGCCGCGAAGCGAGACTCCGTGCGCAGAACCGCGTACATGCTCTGCGGCGACTGGCACCGGGCGGACGACCTGGCACAGACCGCGTTCGTGGCGCTGCATCGGCGCTGGCGGAAGGTCCGTGACAGGGAGGCCCTCGACGCCTACGTCCGCAAGACGCTGGTTCGGGCGGCGATCGACGAGTCACGGCGCCCGTGGCGGCGGGAACGGCAGACCGAGGATGGTTCGGACCTGCCGGAACCGTCGGCGCCCGGCGCGTCGGCCACGACCGACCCGCTGGGCGACCGGGTGGCGACACGGGAGGACCTGCTGGCCGGGCTGCGGCAGGTGCCGTCGAGGCAGCGAGCCGTGCTCGTCCTGCGGTACTTCGATGGTCTGGACGTCAGCGGCGTTGCGGGCGTCCTCGGTTGCAGCGAGGGCAACGTCAAGAGCCAGACCGCCCGTGGACTGGCTGCGTTGCGCAAGGCGCTCGGTACGGAGGTGGACGCGCATGGATGAACGGGAACTGGGCGAACTGTTCCGTTCAGTGCCCGGGCAGCCGCCGCCGCCGTCGTTCGACGAGTCCGACGTCGCTCACGCCTCGCACCGGATCACCGTGCGCAGACGCGCGATCGCGGGCGGTGCCGCGGCGGCCGTCGTGCTCCTCGGGGGCGGCGGTGTGGTCGCGGGTTCGATGCTCGGCGGCGGTGGCGGCGGGAACGTGGTCGCCGGGTCGGACAGGTCCACCACAGGAGGGACACAGCCGCGCATCGCGCAACCCGGTGACGGCGGGTCGCGTCCCCAGAGTGACCAACCGGGCATCCAGGGACTCCCGTCCGACGAGCCGAAGCAGGGCGGCACGGCGGACGGGGATCGCACCCAGCGGTGCGATCAGGTCGACCGGGAGCTCGCCACCGCCCTCGCTGGCGAGCTCCCGGTCACCGCCTCGGACGCCTCGCCCGGACGTTTCTGCCCCGAGGGCACGACGTCGGCGTCGTTCCGAGTGAACGGCTCCGCGCTGACGGCCGTCCTCGTGCCGGAAGGCACGCAGGTGCAGCTGCCCGGCGAGCTGTCGGACGCGGAGACGGCCGAGCAGGACACCGCGAGCGGGTCGACGTTGCTGCTGCTCAACGAACCACTGACGCGAGCGGACACAGACGGTCCCGACGTCGACCGGATCGCCAAGCGGGTCGCGGGCGAGCTGTAGCGAACCACGGCCGGCGAGAACCCGGAACCGCGCGATTCCCGCCGTTCGTCGGAGACTCCGGCGGATACGTCCCATTCGCGCGCCCGGCGGCTGGCACACTTGCGCGCTATGACGTCCGCGAGCACGCCGAAGGGTGAACGTCGTCGTAACGCCCTGGTCAGGGCCGCAGCCGAGCTGTTGTCCGAAGGCGGGTTCGACGCCATCCGCCACCGCGCCGTCGCCGAACGTGCCGGCCTCCCGCTCGCCTCGACGACCTACTACTTCGACTCGCTCGACGAGCTCGTCTCCGCCGCGACCGAACACCACGGGCGGACCGAACTGGCCGCTGGCCGCGCCCGGCTCGCCGACCTGCCGACCGCTGACCGCGGCGTCGACACCGTCGTCGACCTCGTGCTGGACCAGCTGCTCGGTGAGGACCCGGCGTACGAGGCCGTGCTGCTGCGTTACGAACGTCTCGTCGGCACGGGCAGGCGCCCCTACCTGCGGCCGCTGATGCGCACGCTGTCCGGCGAGCTGCGCGAACTGCTGGCTGAGATCCTCGTCAAGTCCGGTCTCGACGCCGACGAACGCCGCATCGAGCGGATCATCGCGGTGGTCGACGGGGCCGTGGTCAACGCGCTAATCGCCGTCGACCCGGACCCGCGCGGTGCCGCGGCCCGCATGCTGCGCGACACACTGGCCTCCGACACGGCCTGACCGGCCCGGCCTAACCGGCCCGGCCTAACCGGCACGGCCTAACCGGCACGGCCTGACCGGCGCGGACCGGCCCTGCTCCCGGGCGCGACGGCCGCGGCGCCGGTCGAGCACGGCGGAGTCGCCCGACGCCATCTCGCCGCGCGCCGCCGCGGACACCGCACGGCCAGGCGGCCGGAGCCGGCCCTTCAGGCACCGTGATTGGGTTGTGATCTGTGACTCCGGCTAGCCTGGCGGAGTGACCGACAAGCCCGCCATCCCGAACGTGCTCGCCGGCCGCTATGCGTCCCGTGAACTCGTCGCACTGTGGTCCCCTGAACAGAAGGTCCGGCTCGAGCGTGAGCTCTGGCTCGCCGTCCTGAAGGCTCAGGCCCAGCTCGGTGTCGACGTGCCCGACGGAGTGATCGCCGACTACGAGCGGGTGCTGCCCGACGTGGACCTGGACTCGATCGCCGCGCGGGAACGCGTCACGCGCCACGACGTCAAGGCGCGGATCGAGGAGTTCAACGCCCTCGCCGGGCACGAACACGTCCACAAGGGCATGACCTCGCGCGATCTGACGGAGAACGTCGAGCAGCTGCAGGTCCGCCGGTCCCTCGAACTGCTGCGCACCCGCACGGCCGCCGTCCTCGCCCGGCTCGCCGAACTGGCGACCGAGCACTCCGAGCTGGTCATGGCGGGCCGGTCGCACAACGTCGCCGCGCAGGCCACGACGCTGGGCAAGCGGTTCGCCACGGCCGCCGACGAGCTCCTCGTCGCCTTCGACCGGCTCGACGACCTCATCGCGCGCTACCCGCTGCGCGGCATCAAGGGCCCGGTCGGCACGGCGCAGGACATGCTCGACCTGCTGGGCGGCGCCGACGAGCTGGCCGACCTCGAGCAGCGTGTCGCGGGGCACCTCGGGTTCGACCGCGTCCTGGACAGCGTCGGCCAGGTGTACCCGCGGTCGCTGGACTTCGACGTCGTCTCCGCGCTGACCCAGCTCGCCGCGCCGCCGTCGAGCCTGGCCAAGACGATCCGGTTGATGGCAGGCAACGAGCTGGTCACCGAGGGCTTCCAGCCGGGGCAGGTCGGCTCGTCGGCGATGCCGCACAAGATGAACACGCGTTCGTGCGAGCGCGTCAACGGCCTGGCCGTGGTGCTGCGCGGACACCTGTCGATGGTCGGGGAGCTGGCGGGCGACCAGTGGAACGAGGGCGACGTCTCCGACTCCGTGGTGCGCCGCGTCGCGTTGCCGGACGCCTTCTTCGCGCTCGATGGGCTGCTGGAGACACTGCTGACGGTGCTGCGCGAGTTCGGCGCGTTCCCCGCGGTGATCGACCGCGAGCTGAACCGCTACCTGCCGTTCCTGGCCACGACCAAGGTGCTGATGGCCGCGGTCCGCGGCGGGGTCGGCAGGGAGACGGCGCACGAGGCGATCAAGGAGAACGCGGTCGCGGTGGCGCTGGCGATGCGGGAGGGCCAGGCCGACAACGACCTGCTCGACCGGCTCGCGGCCGACGATCGGCTACCCCTCGACCGGGCGAGTCTCGACGATCTCCTCGCCGACCGGTTGTCGTTCACCGGCACGGCGTCGTCGCAGGTCGAAGCTGTCTCCGTGCGGGTGGCGGATGTGGTGAAGCGATTCCCGGAGGCGGTCGAATACGAACCGGCGCCAATCCTGTGATGTGGGAGCGGGTAGACCCGATCGTGACCTTCTGCAACGATCGAGCGAGTGGGCAGTCTCGGGTGCGCGTGTATACCGCCGGCGTCGCTACGGCCGCTGGTGCAGCGCAGGCACATCGACTTGCTCCGGGTGAGTTCCGCCCTGTGCCGTCACCGCTGACGCCAGTCCCTGTCCCATCCCCGGGCCGTTCCGCGCCCGTCAACAGTCACGTCTGAGGTCGGCATGCAAGCGCTCCTGTTCTTCGGGATCGCCGGGTTCCTGGCACAACTCGTGTCCGGCACGCTCGGCATGGGCTACGGCATGACGTCCACGACGGTGCTGATCGCCGCGGGCACGGCACCGGCGATCGCGTCGGCGTCGGCGCATTTCGCCCAGGTCGGCACGTCGTTGGCCTCCGGTGTGTCGCACTGGAAGTTCCGCAACATCGACTGGCGCACGGTGAGCATCCTCGCCGTGCCCGGTGCGATCGGTGCGGCGATCGGCGCGTTCGCGCTGGTGGCGATGTCGACCGAGGTCGCGGGTGCGTGGATCAGCGCGTTCCTGTTCCTGCTCGGTCTGTACGTGCTGGTGCGGTTCGCGTTCCTCAAGCTCGGCAAGCTCATCACCGACAAGCGCCCCGGTGCGAAGTTCCTGGCCCCGCTCGGGTTCGTGGCCGGTTTCGTCGACGCGAGCGGCGGTGGCGGCTGGGGCCCGGTGGCCACCACGACGCTGCTGTCGTCGGGACGTCTCGAACCGCGGAAGGTCGTCGGCTCGGTCAGTGCGGCCGAGTTCGTCGTGACCGTCGCCGCCTGCCTGGCGTTCCTGATCGCGCTCAAACAGGAGGGCATGAACTGGCTGGTCGTGCTGGGGCTGCTGATCGGCGGGGTGGTCGCCGCGCCGATCGGGGCGTGGCTGGCGCACCACATGCCGCCGCGGGTCCTCGGCACCGCCGCAGGTGGGCTCATCATCCTGGCCAACGCGTGGATGCTGCTGAGCAACCTCGGACTGCCGCACTCCGCCATCGTGGTCTGCTACGTCGGTCTGGCGGCGCTCATCGTGGCCGCGCTGGTGACGTCGATCCGTTCGATGCGGGAGGAGAAGCGCATCAACGCGCTCGCGGGGGAGGACATGGGCGACTCCGACGACGAGGAGCCCGTCACGAGCCGCCGGCAGGACCAGCCCGCCACCGACCGTTCGTAGCCGGCGCTCGTCACCCGTCGCGGTGACCCGGCGTGCCCGTTCGTCGGTGGCGTTTCACCGCGGGCTCACCCGCGCGCCCTCACGCGGTCATTCGTGACCGGTTTCGTGGGTCTCGTGGATGCCTCGCTGCTGGTCTCCCTGTCCGGGCCGGGTTCGCGCACGCTGGAGGGCTGCGCGGCCCTGGCCGACGAGCTCGATACGCGCGGCGTGCCGTTGACGCTGCTGTACACGCCGGGTGGCTCCCGTCGCGCGGCCGAATGGGTGCGTGCGCGTGCCACGCGGGGCGACGCGGTGGCGCTGCACGGCTACGACCGCCGCGTTCCCGCCGAGTTCGCCTCGCTGCGCGGTCACGAGGCGGGGCTGCGGCTCATCGCCGCGACAGCGGCGCTCGACGCCGAAGGCCTGCGCACCGACGTATTCGCCCCGCCGCGCTGGCGGATCACCCCCGAGGCCCGCGACGCGCTGCGACGCCACGGGTTCGCCGTGTGCGCGGAGGAGGCCGTGGTGCGTGACCTGCAACGAGACGGTCTCGTACGCGGGCGCGTGCACCGGGTCGGCCGAGCCGAACCCGCGGGGATGCGCAGGACGGCGGTGCGCCGCGGTGCGGCGATGCTGCCGTCGTGGGCGTCCCGGTCGGTGACGAGGCCCGCCGTCGAGTCGGGGGACGTCACCGCGGTGGTGCGGGCCGCACGGCGAGGCGGGCTGGTGCGGCTCGCCGCCGACGCACTCGATCTCGCGACGGCTCGCGGCAGGCGAGCCGTGCTGGAGGCCGTCGACGCGGCCGTCGAGGCCGGCGCCCGCCCGCGGACCTACGCCTCGCTGGGAACGTCGACGTCCGGCGTGCGGCCGTCGCCCGCCGGCGCCTGAGCGGTCGCTCGGGGTCGCGGCGAGGGGCGCCCAGTGGCCGGGAGCCGCCCCAGTGCATCTTCAGGGCGTTGAACACAGCCACGCGTCAGCGTGTCGGTGAGGGTGGCGGTCGGGTCCGCGGGCGGGCGCCCCAAATCTTCCCCTCGCTGTCGCGCCGGCGTGCCGTCGAGGGGCGGTGACCGCCGGCGGGAGGGGCCCGAATTCCCCTCACGACACAGAGGCGGCCGTTCCGTCACACCGTGGTCTGCTCGGCTTTCGGCAACACCCTGACCTCGGTGCCGTCCGGCGCGAGGTTGGTGAACAGCCCGTGGTGCATCGCCGGGTTGGCGAGCACGGCCTCGTGGATCGGCACCGCCAGCCGCGGCGCCACGGCGCGGAGGTAGTCGACGGCTTCGCCCGCCTTGAGCCACGGTGCCGCGGTCGGCAGGCCGAGGACGTCGACCTCCTGGTCGGGCACGAAGAACGAGTCGCCGGGGTGGTAGAAGGCGCCGTGGTCGACGAGGAATCCGACGTTGGGGATGACGGGGATGTCCTTGTGGATCGTCGCGTGCTGGCCGCCCACGACGTTCACCGCCGCGCCGCCCACGTCGAACGCGTCGCCGGGCTGCACCGTGTGTGAATCGAGGTCGACCTTGGCGACGGTGTCGCGCGATCCCGGGTCCGTGACGAGCTGTGCGCCGGGGTTGGCGGACAGGAGGCTCGGCAGCTTCTCCGTGTCGACGTGGTCGTAGTGCTGGTGGGTGATCAGCACGGCGTCGAGATCGGTGAGGTCCTCGAACCCGGAGGAGAACGCGCCGGGATCGATGAGGATCCGTGCTCGGTCGGTCTCGAGCAGGACGCAGGCGTGTCCGTAGTGGGTGACGCGCATCGATGGCTCCTCCCGCGGGGCGGCTGGTGCGATCGCCACGATATCCGCCCCTGTCCGGTCCGCAGGTGCAGGAACGCACACGATCCCTAGTTGGCACATTGCCAGTAAAAGCGGCGTGGACGTACTCTCGGGGCATGACGACTGTGCTCACCGGCGAGACGTTCGAATCGTTCAACCCGGCCACCGGCGAGGCCGTCGGCACCTACCCGGTGCACACTGCGGAACAGGTCGAGGCCGCCGTGGCGAAGGCGCGCGAGGCCGCCGCCTGGTGGGACTCCCTCGGGTTCGCGGGCCGCGCAGAACGCCTGGCCGCGTGGCGCTCCGCGCTGGCCAAACGCATGCCGGAGCTCGGCAGGATCATCACCGAGGAGACGGGCAAACCGGCCGGTGACGCCCAGCTCGAGCTCGTCCTCGCCATCGAGCACCTGGCGTGGGCGGCCAAGCACGCGCGCAAGGTCCTCGGTCCGCAGCGCCGTTCACCGGGGCTGTTGCTGTCGAACCAGGCGGCCAGCGTCGAGTACCAGCCACTCGGCGTCGTCGGCGTCATCGGACCGTGGAACTACCCGGTCTACACGCCGCTCGGTTCGGTCAGTTACGCACTCGCCGCGGGCAACGCCGTGGTCTTCAAGCCGTCCGAGTTCACGCCGGGCGTGGGCAAGTGGCTCGTCGAGTCGTTCGCCGAAGCGGTGCCGGAACACCCGGTGCTGCAGCTCGTGACGGGCCTCGGTGACACGGGAGCCGCGCTGACGAAGGCGGGCGTCGACAAGATCGCGTTCACCGGGTCGGCCGCGACGGGCAAGAAGGTCATGGCGTCGGCGGCCGAGACGCTGACGCCCGTCGTCATCGAGGCGGGCGGCAAGGACCCGCTGCTCGTCGACGCCGACGCGGACCTCGACGCCGCCGCCGACGCCACCGCCTGGGGCGCGTTCTCGAACGCCGGGCAGACGTGCGCGGGTGTCGAGCGCGTGTACGTCCACGAGCGCGTCTATGACGAGTTCGTCGCCAAGGTCGTCGCCAAGGCGGAGGACGTCGACGCCGGTGAGCAGTACGGCCCCATGACGATGCCGGCACAGCTGGACATCGTGCGCAGGCACATCGAGGACGCGCTGGCCGCGGGTGGCAGGGCGCTGGTCGGCGGCGCCGGTGCGGTGGGCGACCGGTACGTGAAGCCGACCGTGCTCGTCGACGTGCCCGAGGACTGCTCCGCCGTCCGCGAGGAGACGTTCGGCCCGACCGTGACCATCGCCAGGGTCGCCGACATGGACGAGGCGATCGACAAGGCCAACGATTCGGCCTACGGCCTCGGCTCGACGGTGTTCTCGAAGGCACGCGGTATGGAGCTGGCGCGGCGGCTGCGCACCGGTCAGACGGCCATCAACGCACCGTTGTCGTTCGCAGGCATCGCATCGCTCCCGTTCGGCGGCCGTGGCGAGTCCGGGTTCGGGCGTATCCACGGGCCGGAGGGGCTGCGGGAGTTCGCGCGGCCGAAGGCGATCGCCCGGCAGCGGTTCACCGCCCCGATCGCGCTGACCTCGTTCGCGCGGTCGAAGAAAACCGAGGCGATCGTCGGCAGGCTCATCGCGAAGCTGCACGGCAAGGGCTGATCTGCGCCCTCGGCCGGCGCGGGGTGGCCGCCGTCGCCGCTGGTCCGGCATGCGTCCCCGTTGTTCCCGCGATCGCGGTGGCCGCTCGCCGCGGTCGGGTGTGCCAGGTCGCGGCGCGCGCTTCGGTGGTGCGGCTTCCGCGGCCCGCCATCCGCAGGTGCCCTGGATGTCGGGTAGCCGCGGCGCATCCCCGGAACGGCGTTTTTCGGGCGGATCGTGTGTTAAGAAGTCCCGGGTCGCAGCCGCCAGTGGCAGCCACAGCAGCGAGGGGGATGGCGCATGAACCAGCCGTATCCGGGCGGATATCCGCAGCAGCCGGGTGGTCCCGGCCAGTTCGGCCAGCCCGGGCCGTACGGGGCTCCTGGAGCTCCGGGTGCTCCGGGGGCTCCGGGGTACGGATACCCGCAGGCGGGGTTCGCCCCGCGGAAGCCGAGTACCGCGATGGCCTACGTCACGGCGATCGCGTTCCTGCCGGCCGTCGTGATCCTGTACATCTCGGCGACGGTGTCGACCGACTCCTCGCTCGGCAGCGAATTCGCCGCGTACATGCGCATGACGTTGACCGGCCTGGCGTTCGTGGACATATCGACCGACATCGTCGACGCGATCATCGCGGTGACTTTCTCGTATGCGTCGACCCTGCTGCTGTTCGTGGGCCTGCTGTTCGCCCGGCTCGGGTTCGCACGGTGGATCGCGGCCGGATTGGGGTTTCTCGGCTTCGCCTACTACCTGTTCGCGCCGATCAAGTTCACGCTGATCGGCTACGAGATCGCGGTGGAAGGGCAAACGTACGAAACCGAGGTGCCCTTCGAGTACATGATCTTCTCGGTGATCGTTGCGGTCGTGCTGCTGGCCGCGTCGATCATGGCCGTGCTGCCGGCGACCGGTCGCGCGATGCGCGGGGGCAAGCCGAAACAGCCGCAGGCCCCGCCGGGCTACGGACCGCCGGGCTACGGACCACCGGGCTACGGACCGCCCGGCTACGGCGCCGGCTTCTGAGTCCGCCCGACCGCGTCCGCTCGACGTCGGGTCAATCCCACCCGCCGCCTAACCCGTGCCTGCGTTGCGGCCGCGCCCGGTCGTAACCCGCCTTCCCCCACCGAACGCGGAGACTCGATAGCTCTCGGTTACAAGACAACTGTCGTTGTCCTCCGAACCGGTGAGTCCGGCACTTCCGACGCAACCGACGGAATAGGCATACGTCTCCCGACGTAGAAGCCGGTGCCGACCGGCGGGGCCGAGGGGCGTCGGGGGTCTCTCGGCCCCGAAGGCCGGCTCCGGCTGTCATTGGGTTACGCTGAACGGGCTATCCGACCTGCGGAAACGCACTGCAACGCATCAAAAAAGCCCAGCAACGCGGTTCTTGACGCTAAGGAGCAGCCTGTCGTGGCCCGAGTAGTCGTCGACGTCATGCCCAAACCCGAGATTCTCGACCCACAGGGGCAGGCCGTCGCCGGTGCCCTTCCGCGGCTCGGGTTCGACGGGGTGACCGAGGTTCGCCAGGGCAAGCATTTCGAGCTCGAAGTCGACGACTCGGTCGACGACGACACGCTCGCCAAGATCGCCGAGGGCTTCCTCGCCAACCCCGTGATCGAGGACTGGACGATCCGGCGGGTGGAGCAGTGACCGCTCGCATCGGCGTCATCACCTTCCCCGGCACGCTCGACGACGTCGACGCCGCCCGCGCGGTGCGGTACTCCGGTGCCGAGGCCGTCTCGCTGTGGCACGCCGACGCCGACCTCCACGGGGTCGACGCGGTCGTCGTGCCCGGCGGGTTCTCCTACGGCGATTACCTCCGCTGCGGTGCGATCGCCAGGTTCGCGCCCGTGATGACGTCCGTGATCGACGCCGCGGCCAAGGGCATGCCGGTGTTGGGAATCTGCAACGGCTTCCAGATCCTGTGCGAGGCGGGTCTGCTGCCGGGTGCGCTCGTGCGCAACGACAAGCTGCACTTCGTGTGCCGCGACCAGTGGCTGCGCGTCGAGAACAACACGACGGCGTGGAGCACGCGCTACGACTCCGGCGCCGAGGTGCTGATCCCGCTCAAGTCCGGCGAGGGCAGCTACATGGCCGACAAGCCCACGCTCGAGCGTCTCGAAGGCGACGGGCGCGTGGTGTTCCGGTACGTCGGCGAGAACCCCAACGGGTCGCGCAGCGACATCGCGGGTGTCGCCGACGAGCGGGGCCGGGTCGTCGGACTGATGCCGCACCCCGAGCACGCCATCGACGCGCTCACGGGACCGTCGGACGACGGTCTCGGCATGTTCTACTCCGCGCTCGACGCGCTCGGCGTCGCGGCCTGAGCCGGTACGGCCACTCCCAGTAGCCCGGGCAGGTCCGCGACACTCGGCAACAAGTGGGTGTGCGGCACCGCACCGAGGTCGGTGACGTCGTACCCGCCGGTCAGGACGCCGACGATCGTGCCGGCCCCGGCGTTGTGGCCCGCCTCGAGATCGCGGCGCGTGTCGCCGGCGACGACGATGTCCGCGACGGCGTGCACGCCGGTGCGTTCCATCGCACGGAAGATCATGTATGGGGCGGGCCTGCCCGCGGGGACGTCGTCGACGCACACGACTGCGTCGAGCACGCCGGAGGTCCAGCCGATCGTGTCGAGCAGACCGTCCACGACGGACCTGTCGAATCCGGTGGTCAGTGCGACCTTGATGTCCGCGGCTCGCAACGCGGCGATCGCCTCGGGCACGCCCGGCAGTGGACGTGGTGGCCGCGATCGGTATGCGGCGTCGAGTCTCGCGTGAAAGTCCGTGAATCCGGACTCCACAACGGACGGATGGGGTGGCTGGCCCGTGCCGTTCTCCAGGAGTCCTGCGATGGCCTCCTTCTTGTCGGCGCCCATCCAGCGTTGAATGTCCGTTGTGGATGGTGATGCACCGGCGGTGCGGACGGCGCCTTCGAGAGCCGTGTAGACGGCACCCTGCTCGTCGACAGTCGTGCCTGCGATGTCCAGTACGGCGAGTGCGGTCACGACGCCGACCTCCAGTTCCTGGCGAGTGTGGGTTGTGCCTGCTGCGAGTTCTCGATGGCGAAGCCGACGAGTTCGGGGCGATAGCGGTCGTCGGAGTACTCCACGGGCATGCCGTCCACGCCGGTGGCCCTGCGCTGTTCCCGGAGGAGAGGTGCGCCGGGTGCGACGCCCAGCAGTTCGCTGTCGGCCTCGTCGGCGGCCACGGCGTCGACGAGATGCCGGGCGAGGCTCATGTCGACGCCCTGGCCGCCGAGGAACGCGTAGATCGACCCCGAATCGCAGTCGTGATCGAACAGCAGCCGGCCGACGGGTTCGACGAACGTCGTGCGCTCGAGCATGGTCGGGGTGTCGTCGATGAGTCGCAGTCGCAGTAGCTGGACGACGGGCTCACCCTCGTCGAGCAGGAGCTCGTCGGCGATCTCCGCCGTCGCGGGCCTGCGTGCGATCTCCAGTGTGCGCTGGCCGGGGTTGCGTCCGAGTCCGTGCACCCAGCTGGAGAACGACAGGAACGTCTCGAAGGGCTGACTCAGCACCTGGCGCCGGACGACGGGTGGCTTGCCGCGGCCACCGCCGATCATGCCCTCCGTGCGCAGCGTCGCGAGTGCCTGCCGCACCGGTCCACGCGAGGCGTCCCACTTTGCGCACAGCTGCGATTCGGACGGCACCGGGGTGCCCACGGGCAGCTCTCCCGAGGAGATCAGGCGACGCAGGTCGGCGGCGATCTGCTCGTGCAAGGGCGTCTCCATGGCGGTGACTATACATGTCGAGATGCTCGTTAACTGCCGATGAACAGGCTAAATACAGACATCCTCGTTTGTTGACGCGATTACAGCGACTCGAACAGGCTGCTTGTCATGACAAGTTGTTCGGAGTTCGGCACGGCCGACGTCGTCGTGATCGGTGCGGGCATCGTCGGGCTCGCGCACGCGTACGAAGCCACCGAGCGAGGCTTGTCGGTCGCCGTCGTCGAACGGGACGAACGAGCGAGCGGCGCTTCGGTGCGCAACTTCGGGCACGGCTGCATCACCGCGCAGGACGGGCAGGCACTCGACTACGCACTCGCCGCCCGCGACACGTGGCTGCGGCTGGCCAAGGAAGCCGGATTCCACATCGGCGAAGCAGGCACGGTCGTCGTCGCCAGGGCAGCCGACGAGCTCGAGTTGCTCACCGAGCTCGCCGAGTACCGGGACGGCCAGGTCGATCTGCTCGACGAGCGCGCAGTCCTGGACCGCGTACCCGTGGCCGGAGCGATCGGGGGTGCGCACTTCCCGCTCGACATCCGAGTCGACCCGCGGGAGGCCGTTCATGCCGTGGCCGCCTCGCTCGCCGACCGGGGCGTGACCTTCCACTGGTCCACGACCGCCCACACGATCGGGACCGGTGAGGTCGGCACCAGCAGAGGCGTGCTGCGTGCGAGCCACGTCGTCGTCGCGGTCGGCCACGACGTCGACCGTCACTTCCCCGGACTGGCCGCGCAGCGTGCCGTCCAGCGGTGCTCGCTGCACATGCTGCGGGTGGCCGAGCCGTACGGCAGGGACGTCGACTGCGCCGTGCTGACCGGGTTATCGATGCTGCGCTACGCGGCTTTCGCGGCGTGCCGGAGTCACGACGCCGTGCGTTCCCGGCTCGAACGTGATCACCCTCGCCTCGTCGACGCCGGTTTGAACCTGATGTTCACCCAACTCCCCGGCGGTGACCTGACGATCGGCGACACGCACGCCTACCAGGCCACGGTGCCGCCGTACCGCGCGGAGCACCTCGACGAACTCGTGCTCGCGGAGACCGCGCGACTGCTCGGTGTGCGGTCGCTGGCCGTGCGCGAACGGTGGACCGGCGTGTACGCCTCCGCACCCGACCCGTTCCTGGTCGAGACCCCCTGCGACGACGTCCGCGTCGTCGCGGTCACCTCCGGCATCGGCATGACCACAGCGTTCGGGCTCGCCCCGGCCGTTCTCGACGACCTGCTCGCTTGACGAATCCTCCCCAACCCTCCCCACCCCGAGGAGATCGCACCATGCATTCCCCGATGAATCGGTTCGCCACGTTCGCGGCGACCGCGACGTTCGTCCTCGCGACGGGTACGGCGTGCGGCACCACCCAGGACGGCGCAGGTGGCGCCTGCCCGGACGGCGGGGTGCGCTTCGGCATCGAACCGTACGAGGACCTGGCGAAACTCACGCCCGCATACCGGGTCCTCGCCGACGCCCTGCAGCGGAAGCTGGACTGCAACGTCGAGCTGAAGATCGTCGACGACTACGCCGGCGAGGTGCTCGCGATGCGCAACGAGCAGCTCGAACTGGCCCAGTTCGGCCCGCTCGGGTACGTGTTCGCCAGCCGCAAGGCCGACGCGGAGCCGCTCGCCTCGTTCGCCGACGCCGAGGGCCGGCTGACGACCTACACCGGCGGCATCTGGGTTCCGAAGAGCTCCGGCATCCGCGACATCGAGGACCTGCGGGGACGCACGCTCGCACTCGGCGAGGTCGGTTCGACCTCCGGTGACGCGCTGCCGCGCTACGCGCTGCGCACAGCGGGACTCGCCGAGCAGGACGTCAAGATCGACTATGCGGGCGGTCACCCGGAGGCGCTGCTCGCGCTGACGAACGGGAAGGTCGATGCGGCCGAGATCAACAGTCAGCAGCTGGCGGCGGCGAAGGCGGAGGGGACCTTCGACGAGTCCCGATACCGGCGGATATGGCAGTCCGAGCCGATCCCGAACGATCCGATCACGGTGCGGGGAAACCTCGCACCCGAGTTCAAGGAGCGCCTCAGGGAGGCGCTGCTGGATCTCTCCCCCTCCGACATCGCGAAGGTCGGCCGATACCTCGACGTCGATCCGCCGGGTCCGCTGGTCGAGGTCGACAGGAAGACCTACCGGCCGCTGTTCCGGCTCGCCGACACACTGGGTCTGAGTGAAGACGATGCCTGACGGGTCGGCGTTGCGGATCAGCAACCTGCGCAAGTCGTTCGGCGAGCACCGAGTGCTCGACGGCATCGACGTCGACGTGCGTGCGGGCGAGTTCGTCGCCGTGCTCGGTGCGAACGGATGCGGGAAGTCGACGGCGCTGCGCTGCGTGGTCGGGCTGGAACGGCCGGATGCCGGGGAGATCACCGTCGACGGTCGTCCCGCCATGGTCTTCCAGCGGATCCACCTGGTGAACCGGAGGAGCGCGCTCGACAACGTGTGTGCGGGTGCGCTGGGCCGGCTGCCGTTGCGCCGGTCGCTCTCGCCGCGGCTGTTTCCCCGCGAGCTGCGAGAGGAAGCCATGTGGTGTCTGGAACGCGTCGGCCTGGCCGATCATGCCGGCCGGCGGACCGGCCGGCTGTCGGGCGGGCAGCAGCAGCGGGTCGCGATCGCGCGAGCCCTGTGCCAGCGCACGAACGTGCTGCTCGCCGACGAACCGGTGTCCGCGTTGGACCCGAGCGCGGCCGTGCGGATCAGTGAGCTGCTGGCGAGCCTTGCCGCCGAGGGGCTCGCCGTGGTGGCCGTGTTGCATCAGCCGCAGCTGGCCGTCCGGTGCGCCGACCGCATCGTGGGGCTCAGCGGCGGGCGGGTGACGGTCGACGCGCCCACCGGAGCGGTGTCGTCCGCGGAACTCGACGCGCTCTACGTTCCGGGCGGGGTGGTCGTATGACCGCCGCAGCTCCGGAACGTCGTGGCACGAGCGAACCACCCCGCAGGCCGTGGCCGTCGGCGATCACACTCGGCATCGCCGGGGTCGTCGTCGCCCTGCACGTCATCGCGTGGAACGCGACCGGGTTCTCGCCCGCCGCCCTCGTGGCGGGCTGGGAGGGCATCGCCGACTTCTTCGCGGAGGCACTGCCACCGGACCTGGCATGGGACGACGTCGTACGGCCCAGCATCGACGCCGCCGTCGTGACCCTGGGGATCGGGTTGCTCGGCACCACGCTGTCGGTGCCGTTCGCGTTGGTGCTCGCGCTGCTCGCGGCGCGGGCGACGACCCGCGGTTCAGTCACCTATCAGCTGGCGCGCGGTGTGCTGTCGTTGCTGCGTGCGGTGCCCGACGTCGTGTTCGCACTGGTGTTCATCACGGCCGTGGGCCTCGGTCCGTTCGCCGGTGTGCTCGCACTGGTGTTCCACAACACCGGGGTGATGGGCAAGCTGTGGGCCGAGGCGATGGAGGAGACGGACCTCGGCCCGCGCGACGCTCTCAGAGTGGCGGGCGCCAGCAGGGCGCAGCAGGCCGTGCACGCGGTCCTGCCGGCGACGCTGCCGCAGCTGGTCGGCCTCCTGCTGTACCGGTTCGACGTGAACGTGCGGTCCTCGCTCGTGCTCGGCCTCGTCGGTGCGGGCGGGATCGGGTTCCTGATCAACCAGTCGATCAAGCTGTTCCGGTTCGACGAGATGGTCACGCACCTGGTCGTGGTGCTCGTCCTGGTGATCGCGGTGGACCAGTTGTCGGCCCTGATCCGCAGGCGCCTCGGCGTGTGACGGGTGGCCCGCCGGCCGCGCCGCGTAGTCGTCCACACCCGTTCGGTCGTCGACGCTCGCGCGGCCCGGCGCCCCGGTGCCTCCAGTGCCGGGGCGGCGCGGGCAGCAGGTGTGACCTGCGCCGATGGCCGACACGGCGGTTCCGGCCGGAGCGGACCGGGCCACCGGTGCTTCACGCGGCCACGTACCCTGGGGGTCGTGGCCACTGATACGACCCTGACCGACACCACCGCCCGTGCCGCGGAGACGCCCGACGCACCGCAGCCTTACGCCGAGCTGGGCCTCGCCGACGACGAGTATCAGCGCATCCGCGAGATTCTCGGCCGCAGGCCCACCGAGGCCGAACTGGCGATGTACTCGGTGATGTGGAGCGAGCACTGCTCGTACAAGTCGTCGAAGAGGCACCTTGGCTACTTCGGTGACACCACGACCGCCGAGATGCGTGAGAAGATGCTCGCGGGCATCGGCGAGAACGCGGGCGTCGTCGACGTCGGCGACGGCTGGGCCGTCACCTTCAAGGTCGAGAGCCACAACCATCCCTCCTATGTGGAGCCGTACCAGGGTGCGGCGACGGGTGTCGGCGGCATCGTGCGCGACATTCTCGCGATGGGTGCGCGTCCTCTGGCCGTCGCCGACCCGCTGCGGTTCGGCCCCGCCGACGCCGAGGACACGCGCCGCGTGCTGCCGGGTGTGGTCGCGGGTGTCGCCGGTTACGGCAACTGCCTGGGCCTGCCGAACGTCGGCGGCGAGGTCGTGTTCGACCGGACGTACGCCGGCAACCCGCTGGTCAACGCGATGTGCGTCGGCGCGATGCGGGCCGAGGACCTGCACCTGGCGCACGCATCCGGCACCGGCAACAAGATCATCCTGTTCGGTGCGCGTACGGGTCTCGACGGCATCGGCGGCGTGTCCGTGCTGGCGAGTGCGACGTTCGACGGCGACGAGAGCGCGGGTGGCCGCAAGAAGCTGCCGAGTGTGCAGGTCGGCGACCCGTTCACCGAGAAGGTGCTCATCGAGTGCTGCCTCGAGCTGTTCGCCAAGGACGTCGTCGTCGGCATCCAGGACCTCGGCGGCGCCGGTCTGTCGTGCGCGACGTCCGAACTGGCGGCGGCCGGCGACGGCGGCATGTACATCGACCTCGACCGGGTTCCGTTGCGGGCCGAGGGAATGACGGCAGCGGAGATCCTGTCGAGCGAATCGCAGGAACGCATGTGCGCGGTCGTCGCCCCGTCCGATGTGGACGCGTTCATGGAGATCTGCCGGAAGTGGGACGTCATCGCCACCGAGATCGGCGAGGTCACCGACGGTGCCAACCTCGTGATCAACTGGCACGGCGAGACGGTGGTGGACGTGCCGCCGCGGACCGTCGCCCACCAGGGCCCGGTCTACGACCGTCCCTACGCGCGGCCCGCCTCGCAGGACGACATCCAGTCGGCCACCCCGGATTCACTGACCCGTCCGTCCACTCCGGACGAACTTCGGGACACACTGCTGCGCCTGGTCTCCTCGCCGGACCTGGCCTCGCGTGACTGGGTCACTCAGCAGTACGACCGCTACGTGCGTGGCAACACGGTCCTCGCTCAGCCCGCCGACTCCGGCATGATCCGCGTCGACGAGTCCACCTCACGGGGCGTAGCCGTGTCGACCGACTGCAACAGCCGGTACGTCTACCTCGACCCGTACCGGGGCGCGCAGCTGGCGCTGGCCGAGGCGTACCGCAACGTCGCAACCGGCGGCGCGCAGCCCCTGGCCGTGACGAACTGCCTGAACTTCGGCTCGCCCGAGGACCCGGGCGTGATGTGGCAGTTCGAACGGGCCGTGCACGGGCTGGCCGATGGGTGCGCCGAGCTGGGCGTGCCCGTGACGGGCGGCAACGTCAGCTTCTACAACCAGACCGGCGACACCGCGATCCTGCCCACGCCGGTGGTCGGCGTGCTCGGCGTGATCGACGACGTGCGGCGCCGCATCCCCACGGGCATCGGCAACGAGCCCGGCGAATCGCTGCTGCTGCTCGGGGACACGCGTGACGAGTTCGGCGGTTCGGTGTGGGCGCACGTCGTCCACGGTCACCTGGGCGGAACGCCGCCCGAGGTCGACCTCGAACGCGAGCGGCTGTTGGCGGAGATCCTCGTCGCGGGCTCGCGCGACGGCATGATCTCGGCCGCGCACGACCTGTCGGACGGCGGGCTCGCGCAGGCGATCGTCGAGATGGCACTGGTCGGCCAGTGCGGTGCTCGCCTCCTGCTCGACCCCGACGCCGATCCGTTCGTCCAGCTGTTCTCCGAGTCCGCGGGCCGCGCGCTGGTCGCCGTCCCGCGAACCGAGGAACTGCGCTTCACCGAGATGTGCAGCGCACGCGGTCTGCCGTGGCGTAAGGCCGGTGTCGCCGACGAGCAGTCCGACCAGCTGGAGATCCAGGACGTCGCCACCTTCGGCCTCGACGAGCTGCGCGAAGCCTGGGAAGGAACGCTGCCGAAGCTGTTCGCCTGAGCGGGATTCGCAGTCCGCGAACCACCGGTTTGTGAACCAGCCGCCCCGTGGTCCGATGTGGACCACGGGGCGGTTCGCTGTTCCGTGCGGGCGTTCGCCCGTATTACGCGGGTGCCGGACCCGGTGCCGCGATGCCTCCGATGAGAACGTCGACGACCTGCCGCGCCAGGTGTTGTATGTCCTCATCGGACTGGTCGTCGACCCGGCGGTACCACATGTCGACGGCGTTGAGGCTGCTCAGCAGTGTTCGCGTGGCCAGGGCGGCGTCGACGTCGCGGACCGAGCCGTCCTCGATTCCCTCGGCCAGTACGCGGTGGAAGAGCCGCTCGTAGTCCCGTCTGAGTTCGTTCAGCGAGGCGAGCGCATCGCGCTGGCGGATCTTCAGCTCCGTCGACTCCTTGGCGCGCACGCCCTGGTGGACGACGTTGTGGTAGGCGATGTCCCGCATCAGGTTGAGCACATGGGCCAGTGACATCGCCACGAGCCGCTGCCGGCCGTTCCCTTCACCGCTGGCGTGCGGCTCCACGTGATCGCGTACGCGGCGCATGCCTTCCTCGTACACGGCGAGGAACACGTCGAACTTCGAGCGGAAGTGGTAGTAGATCAGGCCCTTGGTCGCACCCACGTCGTCGGCGATGTCGTCGATCGTGGTGCTTCCGAATCCGCGCTGCATGAACGCCTCGGCGGCCGCGTCGAGGATGCGTCCCTTGACGCCACTGTCCACCTCGGAGCTCGTAGTCAACGAATCCTCCATCGTTCGCCGTAGTTGCACATCATGTCACCGCCGCCGGCCGGACGTACTCGGTCGGTGTTGACGCAACGTGTCCCGGACCACATAATACGCGGTAGTATCCCAGGTGAAAGGGCTGGTGGCCGTGAGTTTCAGCTTCTCCGACAAGGTCGCCATCGTGACCGGGGCCGGCGGCGGTCTCGGCAGGGCGCATGCGCTCGCGCTCGCCGAACGCGGCGCGAAGATTCTCGTCAACGATGTCGGCGGGGCCGTCTCAGGCGGAGGGACCGACGAGCGGCCGGCCGCCGAAGTGGTCGCCGAGGTCGAACGCCGCGGCGGCGAGGCCATGGTCAGCCGGGCCGACGTCACCGATGTGCGCGACGTCGAGGGCATGGTCGCCCAGACGATTCAGCGCTGGGGACGCGTCGACATCCTGATCAACAACGCGGGCATTCTCCGGGACAGGTCGTTCGCCAAGATGGACGTCGAGGACTTCCGCCGCGTTCTCGACGTGCACCTCATGGGCGCGGTGCACTGCACGAAGGCCGTCTGGCCGCACATGGTGCAGCAGGGGTTCGGGCGGGTACTGATGACGACGTCCGGATCCGGCATCTACGGCAACTTCGGCCAGGCCAACTACGGTGCGGCCAAGTCGGGCGTCGTCGGCCTCATGAACGTGCTCGCGATCGAAGGCGCGCGCAAGGGAATCCACGTCAACACCCTCGCCCCGACGGCCGCGACCCGGATGACCGAGGACCTCATCGACCCGGACACGACGGCAGTGCTCGAACCGGAGTCGATCGCCCCCGGTGCACTGTTCCTCGTCTCCGATGCGGCACCGAACAAGACGATTCTCGCCGCCGGCGCCGGTGTCTTCGCGGTGGCACGCATGGAGGAGTCCGCGGGCGTGTACCTGCCGGAGGAGGCGCGCCTGCCGGAGACCGTCGCCGACCGCTGGAGCGAGATCAGCGACATGTCCGCATCCGTGGTGACCGGATCCGCGTTCGACCAGACTGCCCGCTACGTCGAACTCGCGGGCGCGCACAGTGAGCCGACAGGAGTGCCGCAGTGACGAACCCCGACACGACGAACCCCGACACGACGAACGCCGGTGCGACGAATGCCGGTGGGACGAATGCCGGTGCCGTGAACGGTGCGACGATGAAGCCGGCGGCGCTGTTCGACGTCTCCGGCAAGACGGTGGTGGTCACCGGCGGTTCCCGGGGAATCGGTCTGATGATCGCCAGGGGATTCGCCGAATCCGGTGCCACGGTCGTCATATCGTCCCGCAAGGCCGACGCGTGCCGGCAGGCGGCGGAGGAATTGTCCGCCTCAGGGGGAACGTGCATCGCCCACCCCGCCGATCTGTCCACACCGGATGGCATCGCGAGCCTGGTCGAACGGGTACGGGAGATCTCGCCCCGGATCGACGTACTGGTCAACAACGCGGGTGCGACGTGGGGCGCGCCGATCGACGAGTTCCCGGACAGTGCGTTCGACAAGGTTTTCGACGTCAACGTCAAGGCGGTTTTCGCGCTGACCCAACGGCTGCTGCCCGAGCTGCGGGCCGCGTCGCGTGAGGGTGATCCCGCGCGCGTCATCAACATCGGCTCGGTCGACGGCATGACGGTATCGGCGTCGGACAACTTCTCTTACGGTGCCAGCAAAGCCGCCGTGCACATGCTCACGCGCAAACTCGCCGCTGTCACGGCCGCCGACGGCATCACGGTCAACGCCATCGCGCCGGGGCCGTTCCCCAGCAAGATGATGGCCTACGCGCTGGACGATCCCGAGCTGCGTTCGGGGGTGCTCCAGCGAATCCCCCTCGGCCGTACGGGAACTCCGGAGGACGCCGCCGGAACCGCGATCTTCCTCGCTTCTCGTGCCGGTGCGTATCTCACCGGAGTGGTCATTCCGGTGGACGGTGGACTGACCGGCGCCCGGTGACGACCGGACGCTACGACCGGCAGGACCGCAACACCGCAAGACCGGAGGCGGTGACCATCGCAGCGTGCCGTCCGCACGAGCACCGCCGTCGCCGGCACGTACTCGCCCGAAGTGCCCAACCATCTTCACCGCGGAGGATCGTCGAATGACCCCAGTCGTCGTCATCATGCTGGTGTACTTCCTGCTCATGTTCGCCATCGGGTACTGGGCGAAATCTCGCATCAAGTCCTCAAAGGACTTTCTGGTGGCCGGTCAGACGCTCGGCTTCTTCGTGATGGCGATCGGCACGTTCTCGTCCATCCAGAGCGGGTTCGGCATGATCGGCCACACCGCCAACACCTATTCGTGGGGTGTGCAGGCGCTAGTGGCGGCTGCGTTCCTCGTGCCGTTGGCGTTCGCGCTTTCCTGGTTCCTGCTCGGGTCCCGGCTGTACCGGCTGGCGCGGAAGTACGAGGTGTACTCGGTACCCGACGTGATCCGCATCCGGTATCCCGGGAAGGCGGCTCACGTGTCCATGTCCGTCGCGATGTTCGTCGGCTCGGTCGCGTACATGACCGCGCAGGTCACCGCCACGGGCGTCATCGTGAGTCTCATCTTCGACACCTCGGTGTCCACCGGTGCGATCATCGGCTCGGCGGTCGTGGCGGTGTACACGGTCGCGGGCGGGATGCTGGCCGGTGCCTGGACCGACTTCATCCAGGGGCTGCTCATGGTCGGACTGTCGGTGGGCGCCTTCTTCGTGGCCACCGGCACCGTCGGCGGCTGGGGCTCCATGCTCACCACCATCAGCAACTACGACCTCGACTTCCTCCGTCTGGACGCCTCGCAGCCGCTCACCTACGTCTACACCTTCGTCCTGCTCGCGATCCTCGGTATCGCCGCGCAACCGCAGCTCATCACCAAGTTCCTGATGCTGCGGTCGTCCTCGGAACTGAAATGGGGCGCGCTCGTGGCCGCACTGGCATACGGCATCACGACGCTGTTCGCGCTCGGCGTCGGACTGTCGGTGCGTGCACTCACGATCCAGGGGCGGGCGCCGGAACTCGAGAACGTCGACAACACCGCCACGTGGTTCCTGGACAACATGGTCTCGCCGGTGTTCGCCGGGTTCGTGCTCGCCGGGCTGCTCGCCGCCATCATGTCGAGCTCCAACTCCTTCATCGCCATCGGCGCCTCCTCGCTGATGCGGGACCTCACCGGCGCACTCGGCATCACCGTGCGCAACGAGGTGCGCTGGGCACGTTTCGCGAGCGTGTTCGTGGTGGCGTGCGCCCTGGTGTTCACGCTCTACCTGTCGCAGGTGGTGTTCCTGTTGGGCGCCCTCGGATTCGCCGCCTTCGCGGCCGCGATCTTCGGGCCGCTCGCGCTCGGGCTGTACTGGCGACGGGCGACCGGGCTCGCCACCGCCGTCGCGATCTCCTTCGGCATCGTCGCGAACCTGGTCACCACGGCCCTCACGTCGCAGGAGATCATTACGATTCCCGACTACATCGAGGCCGGTGGCTTCATCACCGTCGTGGGAATCCTGATCTTCATCGTCGTCTCGGTGGCCCTACCGTCCCGCGCATGCGCCGATCGATTCACCGAGATGCACGACATGCGGTCACCGACGTCGACCGCCGCCGAGTAGCGGCACACCACGCTCGCGCCAACCCTCCACCTAAGGATGTCCGAATGAGTATCGATCGCACGGACGCGTTGGTCGCCGCGATATTCGTGGTCGTCACGGGCGTCACCGTCGGAGTGGTCTTCGACGTCTGGCACCTGGTGTACTACGCGATCCCCAGTCTGGTGACTGTCTTCATGCTGATGGGGTCGCTCAACCGGCGCGACGAATGGAAACCGGGAGCGACGGCCCGCATCGTGTCCTTCGGGGCGGTGCTGACGATGCTGTTCGTCGTGTCGAACGCGACGCTGCACAGCAGCGGGGTCATCGGTGGCCTACCGGCGTCGACGGCCGTGTTCGTCTACGTGATCTGGCCCCTGACCAGCGTGGTCGGCCCGCTGCTGTTCGCGTGGGTCTACCACACCTGGCTCCGCCACGATGTCGACGACGCCGAAGCGCATTCGGCCACGCAATGACCGAGCCACGGCAGCTGTGCCACGACTCGTCATCCCGGCGAAAGGTTCGCATTCTCATGCCACCCGAAGAGTTTCCGCTGTGTGACGTCCCGAAGTACCACGCCGGCGTCATGCCGAACACCGTCGCGGTCCGTTGCGGCGGCGACGAGCTGACCTGGGCCGAACTGCACCGCGCGAGCAACCGTGTCGCCCACGGGTTGCGACGCTGCGGGGTGTCGATCGGCCGCATCGTCACGCTCGCGCTGCCGGGCGGCGTCGACATGATCGTGTCGGCGTTCGCCTGCTACAAGGTGGGCGCGATTCCCCAGCCGCTGTCGACCACGCTGACCGAGCGGGAACGGGACGAGATCCTCGCACTGGCCGAGCCTGCTGCGGTCGTCGTGGACACCGAACGTTCCGGCGTTCCCGGTGCGACCACTGTGGACCGGCTTCGAGAACTCGGTGCCACGGACGAGGATCTGCCCACTGTGGTCGCACCGTCGTGGAAAGCGCCCACCTCCGGCGGCTCGACCGGCCGCCCGAAGATCATCCTGTCCGGCAAGCCCGCGACGTACCGAGCCTTCGACGCGGAGGTCTGGGGCATCCGACCGGAGGACCGGCTCCTCGTACCCGCGCCCCTGCACCACAACGCGCCGTTCGGCACGGCCATGGCAGGCCTGTTCACGGGCGCCACGGTCACGCTGATGCGGAAGTTCGACCCCGCGGGCACGCTCGAGGAGGTGAGCCGCCACGCGATCAGCTGGCTCTATCTCGTACCGACGATGATGCGCCGGATCCACGCTCTCCCCGACGAGGTCAAGCAGCGCTGCGGCCTGTCCGGGCTGAGGTCCGTGTGGCACGTCGCCGAGCCGTGCCCGCCGTGGTTGAAACGGGCGTGGATCGACTGGCTCGGCGCGGACGTGATCTGGGAGCTCTACGGCGGCACCGAGGCGCAGGCGGGATGCACGGTGAACGGCCGCGAGTGGCTGGCCCATCCCGGAACGGTGGGCCGCACCACGTGGGGCGAGATCAAGATCGTGGACGTCGACGGCGCCGAGGTGACGACACCCCGAACGCCGGGTGAGATCTACCTGCGGCCGGCCCCGGAGAGCCCCGAACCGTACCGGTACATCGGCGCGGAGGCGAAAGAACTCGACGGCTGGGAATCACTCGGAGACGTGGGCGAGTTCGACGAGGACGGGTACCTCTACCTGCACGA
Organism: Prauserella sediminis; assembly: GCF_014195435.1. NCBI lineage: Bacteria > Bacillati > Actinomycetota > Actinomycetes > Pseudonocardiales > Pseudonocardiaceae > Prauserella > Prauserella sediminis. The sequence continues at coordinate 2,106,347 of NZ_JACIBS010000001.1, forward strand.
TCGTCTTTCCGACATGATCATCGCCGGCGGGGTGAACATCTACCCCGCCGAGGTCGAGAACGCACTCGTCGAGCATCCGGCCGTGCTTTCCAGCGCCGTGATCGGACTTCCCGATCCGGATACCGGCAACCGTGTACACGCCATCGTCGAAACACCCGACGGCGATGCCGTGTCGGCTGCGGAGATCGCGGCACACGCCGGTGCGCGGCTGGCTCCGCACAAGCGGCCGAAGAGTATCGAGATCGTGCACGAACCGCTGCGGGACGACACGGGGAAGATGCGCCGCTCGGCGTTGCGCGCCGAGCGGCTCACCTCCTGACTGCAGCTCCCTGAACACGGCATTCGCCGGTGGGCCGACGTGTTCCTGTCCTTGTCCGCGTCGAACGCCGAGCCGAGCCGGGCCGATGCGTGGCACCGGTGTCCGCGTCCGGAGATCCGGGAGGTCGCCGGCCGCGGAAGGGAGCGCCCCCGGCTTACTGGTTGGCGTCCTCGATGTCGTCGATGCACCAGCCGTCCTGGTCCTTCAGGATGAGCTCGCCCTGGCTGGTGTTGCTCTTGCCCTGGTACTGGACGTCGAGCTTGATCGGGACGCGTGCCTCGTCGCCGTCCTCCGTGGAGTCGCCGGTGACCGCGAACGTCATGGTCATCTCGTCGGGCATGTCCTCAAGCTGACTGACGTCGCCGGCCGACTCCGCGCTGCACGCGACCTCCTTGAGCACGTCCACGTCCTTGTTGTTGAGCGCCTCGACGGCCTTCTCGGCCACGTCGTCGGGGCTGTCGCCGGTGAGGAATCCCGGTGCCCAGAACGCGGTGATGACGAACGCGGCGATGACCACGACGGCGCCCCCGCCGATGCCGGCGATGAGGCCGGTCTTGTTCTTCTTCGGCGGCTCGCCGAAGCCGCCCTGCTGCGGGTAGCCCTGCTGCGGCTGGCCGTACGGCTGCTGGCCGTAGGGCTGTTGACCGTAGGGCTGCTGGCCGTACTGGCCCTGCTGGCCGTACGGCTGCTGGGGGCCGCCCTGCGGGGGCTGGCCCTGCTGTGGATAGCCGCCCTGGCCCGGGTATCCGCCCTGCTGGGGGAAACCGCCGGACTGGGGGTAGCCACCTGGCTGCTGGCCGGGCTGCCCCCCGTACGGGTCGGGCTGACCGGGCTGGGGTGGGTACGTCATGGCGGGCTCCCATTTCCTCGCGCGCGCGTGCGTCTTCCGACGTCCAACGGACAGTGAAACTACTTCATATGCAACGACTTGGACGGGCCGGTACCCCGGCCGGGTTCCCAAGATCGTCTCCACGGGCGTGAGCTCCCCGTGTGTGCCCGGCCGACCACGTTCCGTCCCGCAGGAGGGTGGTGCAGTCCTCGTGCACCGTCGTCGCCCGGATGCGAGTTACGACGACGACCTCGACGACCACCTCGCCGTCCTCGCCGCCGGCGAGGACGGCGAGGTGGTCGCGGCGGGCCGCGTCAGAAGCCGGAGCCGGATCCGGAGCCGCTGTCCGCCTCGATGTCGGAGATGCACCAGCCGCCCTGATTCTCGAGTGTCAGGTCGGCCTGCATGTTCGCGGAGTGGTCGCCGGACGTTACCTGCATGTTGAGCTTCGCCGACGCCTTGTCGGCCGAGGTCTCGTCGACCTCGGCGACCGTGGCCTGGATCTGGAGGCCGTCGGGCGCCTCGCCCTGCGGTGCGACGTCCGTGCTGCCGGCACAGGCGAGTTCCTCCATGCCGGGCACGTCGAGGTCGGACAGTGCGGCTGCGTACTGCGTCGCGGTGGCCTGAGCGCCGCCGGCGTCGCCGCCGTCGAGGCCACCGGAGTCCGTTCCGTTCGTGTCACCGGAGTCGCCGAAGCCACCGTCCTGCCCGCCGGAACCGCTGTCGCTGCCGGAGCTGTCGTCAGCGGTGCCGCCGGAGTCGTCGCCCGAGTTTCCGCTGTCCGCGGACGTCTCGGTGTCGTCACCCACGAAGAATCCCGGTGCCCAGAAGCCGGTGACGAGGACTGCGGCGATCAGCGCGACGGCGGCGGCGACGCCGACGATGAGGCCGGTCTTCTTGCCCTTCGGCTGCTGGTCGAACCCGCCGGGGCCCTGCGGAAAGCCGTGCGGCTGTCCGGGCGGCGGATAGCCGCCACCCTGCGGGGGCATGCCCTGCTGCGGAAAGCCGCCGGACTGCGGCGCTCCCGGCTGGGGTGCGCCGGGCTGGGGTGCTCCCGGCTGGGGATAGCCGCCCGGCTGGGGCCCGCCCTGGTGCGGTCCGGGCTGGCCGTAGGGGCCGGGTTGCTGGCCGTAAGGGCCGGGCCGGGGTGGGTAGGTCACGACTCCCCCTCTGCTGGTCACGCAATGCTGCTGTCATTGCATCTGCCTCGACTGGGTGACCCTGTTGCGGGTCACTCTGTCATGGCGCTATGGACGTTCGACTCGCGGCCGCCCGCTGTGGTTCCGTGTCCGGCGCGGCTGGACCGGCGGCGAGGGCCGGCGCTTCGGTGGTGCGGTGAGCCGGTCCGGACCGGTGGTGCCGTCGTCGGTGCGGTGAGGCGGTCCGGACGGGCTCAGTAGCCGCAGCCGTAGTCCTCACTCGGGTACGAGTCTCCGCGTGCCCCAGATTTCACAGCAACATCACAACTGGGTCGCGGTCACTGTGCCACGGTGAGCACACCCCACGGTGCGGTACCGCCGGATTCCTCCCGCATCGTGGTGCACACCTCCGATGCCGGCCGCGAGGACGTCCCGGTCGCCCGCGAGGTCGGCCGCCCCGTCGGCCCGTCCGGTGGGCGGCGGGGTCAGCTCTGCGGTGGGACCAGCTCGGCGCTGGCGTCAGTTCGGCTGCGAGTCGGTGCGGCGTGCCAGTCTTCGGGGAGCTCGATGCTGTGCGCCGGATCGGCAGTGGTGTCCTCCGTCGACACGGCCACCGCCTCGCGCCAGCGGAGGTCGACGTCCCCGGCGAATCGCGCGCGGCGCAGGTCCAGCTCGCGGAAAGTCGCCTCGGTGAACCGTGCCGTGCCGTTGAACGCGACCCCGGAGAACGAACAGTCGTCGGCGAACCGGGTGCGGCGGAAGGAGGCCAGCGAGTTGAACGTCGCGTGGCTGAACGTCGCTGGCTGTTCGAAAACCGCGTCCTCGCAACGGAACCGGCCCTGCAGTCGTCCCGTGCCGGTGCGGCCACGGGTGAACCAGACCGGTCCGGTGAACACGCATCCGCTGAGATTCGAATCGCTGTGCAGGTACGCGTACCGCAGCACGACCGTGCCCATGCGACGGCGCGAGAGATCGAGGTACTCGACGGCGGCTCCGGTGAGGTCGAGATCGTAGGCGATGCCGTTCGGGTCGTCCGATTCGGATAGTAGGTGGTGCACGAGGCGCTGCGCCGTCAGTCGGACCTGTAGTTCGCGCTCGGCCTCCTCGTGCTCCTCGGATGTGGGACTGTCCGAATCGGACCATCGCGGATGCGCGTAGGGCCTGCGGAGGTAGGCGCACAGCACGTCGAGCACCGTTTGCGTGTAGTCCCTGCGGGCTTTCGCGAGTCCCGCCAACGCGTGCATGGCGCCGACCCGGACCTGGTCGGCTTCGTGACCGAGGAGTTCGACCGACCGGGCGAACCGCTCGTCCGAGACCCGGTCACCTTCGAGCGCGTGCCGCGCTTCCTCGACCCGGCGCCTGCGGTCGTTGAGCCACAATGCGTACAGCGCGATGATCGCGCCGCCCGCGAGGCCCGCGGTGCGCAGCGCGTCGCTCCGCGGCGTTCCGGGGTCCGCGATGAGCCAGGCGCCGATGGTCAGTACCGCTGCTACGGCCAGCACGAGCGTGACGGCCAGCGCGACCGACGAACGCTGCCGGGATTCCGGCGACCACGGGCGTTTCACGGCTCGTGACCGTAGTCGATCACGGCCCAGCCGTGGTGCGCCTACGTTCGATCGGCCGGCACACGACACGTCTGCACTGTCGTCATGTCGACATGGCCCCGTGTCGACCCAGGTCGCGTATCGACAGGCAGTCTGGCCGACACGGCAGTCTGGCCGACACGGCAGTCTGGCTACCACCGCCGCGATCCGTGCCGCCGTTCCGTCAGCCGGTCGGGCGGGGGCTGCGCAGCTCGATCCCGGGCACGGTGAGCGACTGCCAGCACCACGCTTCGCCGCGCTGTTCGAGGACGGTCTCGACGTCGACGTGGTCGCTGCTCATCGTGAGGCGGCCCGGGACAGTGGCGGAACCGTTGTGCACGGTGACGGGGCCGGTGAGACGTGCCCCTGTCGTCTGATGCGCCTGCTCGATCGCCGCCGTGACGGGACGTTCCGCACCCTCACAGGCCAGCTTCCGCAGCGCGGTCCTGTCCTGGCCGGCGAACCCGGTCATGATCCGCTGCGCGACGTTGCGGGCACCCTCGCCTGCCTCCTCGCGCGCGTCACCGCCCGCGAGGAAACCGGGCGCGACCCACGCCGTGAACGCGAACACTCCGACGAGCAGGGCCGCTCCGGCCCCGGCGATCGCGGCGAGCCGTGCGGGCCGGTTGCCGCGCGGCGGGGGAGCGAAGGCTTCCGGGCCAGGACGGTGCTGCTGCCTCCGCTGCCCGTCGTGTTCCGGACCTCCCGAGTGCGGACTGCCCGGCGGCCCTGCCGGTGGAGTCCCTGGCGGGCCTGCCGTTCCGTGGCTCGCACCGTACGGCTGTCCGTGGCCCGCCGCGGCACCGTGCTGCTGCCCGGCGCCGCCCGGGTATGGCCGCTCGGGGCCGTACCCGGGTCCGTGCGGCCCGGCTCCGTACCCGTACGAACCGGCCGGGTACGGCCCGGTGTTGTACGGCATCGCTCGCCCCCTCGTGTGATCGACCGCAGGATTGTGCCACGTCGCCGCCGCGACTCCGGTGATCGCGCGTCGAGTAGGCACGGACCCCGGACCTCACGCCCGGTTCCCGGAATGCGGAGCGGCCGGGCAGCGGGCACCGCACCCACCGCCCGGCCGTCCCGGCTCATCTGCCGGTCAGTACTCGAGGACCAACGCCATGTCGACACACCACGGCTCGGTCTCCTCGGTGTTGTTCAGTGTGAGCCGCGAGCCGTCGCTGATCTCGGTCCCGCCGACGGTGCCTGACATCGTGACCGAGGCCATGTAGTCGCTGTTCAGCTTCGCCTCGCCCAGCTCGACCTGTGCCGGGCCGTTGATGAGGTCTTCGAGGCCGCCCCTCGTCAGGGCGTTCTCGCAGAGCATGGAATTCGCCGCCTGCTTGTCGCCGGAGTTGACGGCGCTGACGAACTCATCGGCGTTGCCTCGCCACTCTTCGTCGTCGCCGTCACCGCCCGGTGCCGGGTAGTCATCGACGTCCGACGGCTCCGGTTCCGCCATGTCGGTGCTGGGGCTCATACCACCGGGGTCCATACCGGAGACCTCGACCGACTGCCAGCACCAGGACTCGCCGTCGTTCTTCAGGCCCGCACTGGCGGGTACGTCCTGGCCTTCGATGTTGATCGTGGCTTCGGCAGTCGCGGTGTCGCCGTTGTCCTGGACGTTGCCGAGCTTGGCGCTCTGCACTGATCCTGCTGACTGGATTACGCCCTGGACGATGGGTTCGGCGTCGGAGCACACGAGCTGCTGCAGGCCCTGACTGTCCTGGTCGTTGAAGCCCTGAACGATCTTCTCCGCCAGCGCTTGGGCGCCGGAACCGGACTCACCGTCGTCTTCGTCGTCGGCGAGGAGGAAGCCGGGCGCGACCCAGGCGAGAATCGCGAAGACGCCGAACAGCAGCGCCACGGTGCCGAGGGCGATGCCGACGATCAGGCCGGTCTTCTTCTTGGGCGGCCCACCGCCCGGGTCTGCCGAGTACATGCCGTACTGGCCGGTCGGGTCATATCCCGGATACCCCTGCTGTCCCTGGTAACCCGGCTGACCGGGATATCCCTGCTGACCCGGGTAGCCCTGACCCGGGTAGCCCTGCCATCCGGGGTTCCCCTGCTGACCGTAGCCCTGCTGCTCCCAGCCACCCTGCTGACCGCCCTGGCCGGGCTGCGGTGGATATGTCATCGGTCGTCCCCTTCGCGCTGTAGCTGTCGAAGTGTCGCACAGCTTCTGCGCAGGTGACGGGAACTTCCGGCGATCCGGACAGGTGCGAGGAGCCCGCGGCGGCCGCGTGTCCGGTGCGGCCGCCGCGGGCGGGGAGGATCACTCGTAGTAGGTGAAGCCGGAGTCGACGCACCATCCGGTCTCGTCGAAGTTCTCGATGCTCACCTTGGTGTCATCGGTCAGCTGCTCGCCGCCGACGGTCCCGGTCAAGTAGACGTACGCGTAGTACGTGCCGCTGTCGTCGACGTCGGCCTCCTGGACCTGGGTCGGGCCGTCGATCAGTTCCTGCAGGCCGTTGCCGGTGTCCGCGTCGCTGCAGAGCACGGACTTCGCCGCCTCCTTGTCACCGGAGTTGATGGCGCTGATGAACTTGTCCATGTTGGTGCGCCATTCACCACTGCCGGTCTCGTCGGTGCTGCCGCTGTCGGAGTCGGGGACGCTCGCGCTGCTCGACTCCGCCGGGTCCGGCATCTCGGCGCTCATGTCGCCCGGATTCATGCCGGAGACCTCGACCGACTGCCAGCACCAGGACTCGCCGTCCTTCTTCAGGCCCGCGCTGACGGGGACGTCCTGGCCTTCGATGTTGACGGTCCCGTCGGCCGTCGCGCGGTTGCCGTTCTCCTTGACGTCGCCGAGCTCGGCACTCTGTACGTGGGCCGCGGACTGGATGACGCCCTGGACGATGGGTTCGGCGTCGGAGCACACGAGCTGCTGCAGGCCCTGACTGTCCTGATCCTTGAAGCCCTGCATGATCTTCTCGGCGAGGGCCTGCGCGCCGGAACCGCCCGAACCGGAGTCGTCTTCGTCATCGGCGAGGAGGAAGCCGGGTGCGACCCAGGCGAGGAGAGCGAAGACGCCGAACAGCAGCGCCACGGTGCCGAGGGCGATGCCGACGATCAGGCCCGTCTTCTTCTTGGGCGGTTCTCCACCGGGACCGCCGGGCATGCCGTACTGGCCGGTCGGGTCGTATCCCGGATACCCCTGCTGTCCCTGGTAACCCTGCTGGCCCGGATACCCCTGCTGGCCCGGATATCCGTGCTGACCGGGGTATCCCTGTTGACCGGGGTAGCCCTGCTGACCGGGGAAGCCTTGCTGACCGGGCTGGCCCTGTCCCGGCTGGCCGTGGCCCTGCTGTTCCCAGCCGCCCTGGCCATAGCCCTGTCCTGGTTGTGGTGGATACGTCACCGGGGCCTCCTGCTCGCGTTACGACCGCGCGGATTCTGCCACGCGGCCGTGGTTCCCCGGTGGTTCCCCGGTGGTTTCACGGGTGCTCACGGAACCACCGGGCAGTCGAGACTCCTGGCTGTCGCCGCAATTGCGCGAGTGGCCGGCCGAGGCGAAGGTCGGGCTCAGGTGCGAATGTCGGTGATTCCGGTTGTCGGCCCGTGACTGCCGGTCGACTCCGATAGGCGATTCTCGCCGGTGTTCTCCTCGGCCCTTGGCCTTGTGGCCGTTGCCGAATGCCGCGATCAGCGCGCCGCCACCACGGTTGGTGGCCGAACAAGGGCCGCGACCAGCGCGTCGGCGGTGGGGTATCCGGCGCGCCGATTCCTCCCCTGCTGTCGTGAACCGCGAGGTTCGGACAGCCGGTTCGGTCACACGAACAGGCCCGGCGGGTGGTCTGCACCAACCACCGGGCCTGCCGGAAACGGAGTCGATCAGCCGTTCGCGAGCGCCTGCAACCTGTCGTAGGCGCCGTTGAACGAGTTCTGGTCGAGCGGACTGGAGGTGTACTGCCAGAACGTGTGAAAACCCCAGCCGTTGGGCAGCGGACCCACCGAGTCGGCGTACCGCGCGACCCACAGCGGCACCGTGTCACCGAACGACTGCGCCGAGCCGACGCACATGTTCCACCAGCTCGTCGACGTGTAGATCACGGGCCAGCGCCCGGTGCGCGAGTGATAGGTGTCGTGGAAGTCGCGGACCCACGACGCCATCTGCGCCTGGTTCAGGCCGTAGCACGCGTCGTCGCCGTAGGGGTTGTACTCCATGTCCAAAGCGCCGGGCAGGGTCTTGCCGTCGCCGGACCAGCCGCCGCCGTTGTCGACGAAGTAGTTCGCCTGTGCTCGCCCGGACGACGAATTCGGTACCGCGAAGTGGTATGCACCGCGGATCATGCCGACGTTGTACGAACCGTTGTACTGCTGGGCGAAGTACGGATTCTTGTAACTGGTGGCCTCCGTGGCCTTGACGTATGCGAACCGTTTGCCCTGGCCCCACCAGTGGTCCCAGTCGACGTTGCCCTGATGGCTGGCAACGTCGATGCCGGCGACGGTGGCCTGTGCCTTCCTCCCGTCCGCGCCGACGCCTTGCGGCTGCATCGCCCGTGCCTCGGTGGCCGGCGACGAACTGTCGCCCTCGACCCTGGCGATCTGCGACCCCATCGCGTGGTTGCCGATTTCGAACGCATCGGTCTCGCCGGTGTTCGACCGTGCGGCTCCTGCCGGCGTCGTCAGCGCGCCGAGCAGGAGCGCGCCGACCGAACCGGCCACCACGGCGGTACGCATCCGCCGCCGGATTCTTCGTGCAGTGGACATGCGACGTATCCCTTCACAATGTGCCCTCGCTGTGAACGGCTTACTGCAGGTAGCCGTTCGGGCGTTGATTGTTATAGGAGTTCGCGAACTTTGTCACTAGTTGGCGTGAAAACTCCGCTGCGGGTGGGTGATGTACATCCGGAATTGCCGCTGGAACGGCAGCGGGGTCCACTCGCAGTATGAGTTGGCGCTATTCGGGTGATGTTCTCCGGCGGGAAATACGCTCGTCGTGATTCGTTCGAGTGACGACCGGTTTTCTTTTCGGGCCGGCGGGTATAGAGCACCGCCGCACGGTTTCCGTCGTCACGCATCGTTCTCGGCATTGCCGCCGAACGGTCACCGACGTCGGATCGTCACCGATCCGCCGAACAATTGCCGCCGGGGCGTCACTGCTCCGCCGAACGGTCACTGCCGCCGGGGCGTCACGGTTCGGCCGCCATCTCACCGGCGGCGGTTCGGCCGCCACCACCTGCCCCGGCTGCCGCGGCCGTTCGGCGCTGCCGCCGGGGCGTCACTGCTCCTGTGCGCGTGCGTGTCGCAGGTGGTGCGCCGGAACCACGGCCGTGACGAGATCGTGTGGGTTGATCGCCAGCGGATGCTCGCCCAGCAGGTCGACGATGTCGCGGCCGAGCACCGCGCGCGCATGCGGCCACTCCGCGGGCACCAGCGACTTCTGCGTGTACGCGGGAACCAGGATGCGCCCGTCGGCGTTGTGGAACCCGATCACGGTGCGCTGCACGGGCGAGAGTGCGTAGACGAACAGCGTCGCGTCCAGGATCACCGGCGGCAGGTCCTCGGCGGGCCGGTGCTTGGTGTGCACCAGTTGCAGCAGCCGTTCCAGATCGGACGCCGGTTCCGGGTAGCCGAGCGCCTTCGGGGAGGGCCGGTACCGGTCGTTGGGGTGGAAGTCCTCCACGATCTCGCCTTCGTTGTTCACCGGATAAGCACCGACGACCGCCCAGGAGGGAACGCGTCCCGCCGGGTCGAACGCCTCGTCGATCACGTACAGCCAGCTGTTCGGGTTCGCTCGCGCGTTGGCCCGCATCTCCTTGGTGATCTTGGGATTGCGGCCCGGCCGGTGCTGGGGCTCTCCCGGTACCAGCCGGTTCGCGTCGTCCCGCTGTTCCATGTAGCTCTCCACGTTCACTGCCCTTGCCGCCGGCATTTCCGCCGCCTGCATGACCTCTTCGCGGCCCTCCTCACGCCGCCCGGGGTGGAGGCGGCCGCATCCGGTCGACGCCCACTCTAGTGTGGACACATGCCCGCATCGCGCTCGGTCGATCCCGAAGAGTTACGAGAGGCTGTCCGGAGCGTGACCGCCTGGTTGGACGGCGCCGCTCCGGCAAAACCGGACCGCAAGAAACTGGCCTCGGCAGTCCGGTTGAGCCTGCGTACCCTCGCGGCGGTCGCCCCGGGGCACAGCGTCGAGGTGCGTGTCCCGCCGTTCGGTGCCGTCCAGTGTGTCGACGGTCCGAGACACACCCGTGGCACACCGCCGAACGTGGTCGAGACCGATCCGCGCACCTGGCTCGAACTGGCGACGGGCAGGCTGCAGTGGACGGACGCCGTCGAGCGCGGTCTGGTCGCCGCGTCCGGGGCCCGCGCCGACGTCTCGCACTGGCTTCCCGTCGTTCGCGTGTGATCCGGCGCCCCGGCGGGGTCTCACCCGTCACGGTTCGCGCGGTCACGGTTTGCGGGCGACGCCTCCGGCGATGCAGTGCTGTGCCTCGTTGAGCGGCGTCAGCCGTGGACCGTCCCGCCACCAGTCGGCGAGCCGGATGACGCCGGGCTCGACGAGCTCGAGGTCGCCGAACAGGGAGCGGATCTCCTCCATGGTGCGGAACGAGCCCGAACCCATGGGACTGTGGCGGAACTTCTCCTCGGCGCGCCGGGCCATCGGCGTGTGCTCGTTCTCCGGGTCGAGGAAGTGGCTGAGCGCGACGAACGACCCGGAGGGCAGGCGCTCGTAATAGCGGCGCATGATCTCGGCGGGTTTGTCCGCGGGCCCCTCGTAGTGGTGCAGCGTGCCGATGTGCAGCAGCGCGATCGGCTCCGTGAAGTCGATGTGGGCACGCACGACGTCGTTGTCGAGCACGTCCTCGGGGGCGAAGATGTCGGCGTCGACCAGCGTGGTGTGGTCGTTCTCCTCCAGCAGCGCGCGGCCGTGGGCGAGGACCACGGGGTCGTTGTCGATGTAGACGACCTCGGCGTCCGGGTTGACGCGCTGAACAACCTGGTGCGTGTTCTCCGCGGTGGGCAGGCCGGAACCACAGTCGAGGTACTGCGTGATGCCGGTCTGCTGCGCGAGGAAGCGCACCGAGCGGATCAGGAAGTCTCGGTTCTCGACCGCCATGTGCGCCGCGTACGGGGCCTCGGTGAGGACACCGTCGCGAACCTGCCGATCGATCTCGTAGTTGTCCTTGCCGCCGAGGAAGGCGTCGTAGACGCGCGCGATGCTCGCCCGGGTGGGGTCCACCCCCACGGGCACGCGTTCTGTCTGCGGGACGGGGCCGGTGGACACGTGAGGGGAACCTCGCCTTCGACTGGGTACGCCACGTTCGGGGAAGGAGCGTACACAGGGTAGTCGGACAAACGTGCGAGAGTAAACATCGGCATCGCCGCCGTCGGACTTGATAGCCCGGCCGGGGGCGCCTACGTTGAATGTCCGGTTGAATCTGCTGCGTTACGATGATCATTCCAGCTGGCAGCGGGTACGTGTGGGTTACCGATTTGTGGATGAAGGGGACGGAACGACCGATATGACACCCGGATCAGAGGCTTCGTGGCCGACCGGGCCGTCCACCACCGGCGTTCCTTCGCCCCGTGCCGGGATGCCGGACGCCTCCGACGACAAGGGCCCCACGGCGCGGCGCATGATCCTCGGCTCCCAGCTGCGCAGGCTGCGTGAGGCCGTGGGGCTGTCCCGCGCCGACGCCGGTTACCACATCCGCGCTTCCGAATCGAAGATCAGCCGTCTCGAGCTGGGCCGGGTGAAGTTCAAGGGCCGCGACGTCGAAGACCTGCTCACGCTGTACGGCGTGCAGGACGAGACGCAGCGGGCGACCTTCCTGGACCTGGTGGAGCAGTCCTCGCAGCCGGGCTGGTGGCAGAAGTTCAACGACTACATGCCGCGATGGTTCGACGACTACGTCGGGCTCGAAGAGGCCGCGGCGCGGATCCAGACCTACGAGCTGCAGTTCTTCCCCGGTCTGCTGCAGACCAAGGAGTACGCGCGGGCGATCATGACTCACGGGTTGCCGGAGCATGCCTCGGAGGCGGCCGATGCGCGTGTGCGGCTGCGGATGCGCAGGCAACGGCTGCTGTTCCGGCCGGACGCGCCGAAGCTGTGGGCCGTCGTCGACGAATCGGTGCTGTATCGGCCGATCGGTGGACGCGAGGTTCATCGGGCACAGCTCGACCAGGTGATCGAGCTGACCTCGATGCCGCACATCACCGTGCAGGTCGTGCCGTACGAGCGCAGCGGCTACGCCGCGGAGGGCTCGTTCACCTTGTTGCGGTTCTCCGAGCCGGAGCTGCCGAACATCGGTTATGTCGAGCACATCGCCGGTGGCGTCTACCTCGACCGGTCCGACGATGTCGAGCTCATCGGACGTGCCCTCGACCGGCTCGCCGTCGACGCCGAGACGCCGGATCGTTCGCGCCAGATGATGCTCAAGGCTCGCGCCGATACCTGAGCTCGTCGGCACCCCAGCTCGCCGGCACTCCGGCTCGCCGGCACCCGGATTCGCCGACACCCGGGATTCGCGGTTGAAGGTTAGCGGTCTGGCGGTCGCCGGTCGGCAGACCGGTTGCCGGCCGGTGGTGGCGGCGGCGCGGCCGCCGAGTTCGCACTCCGATGCTCGTGGCCGCGCATCCCGTGGTGTGCGCACGGCGCGCGTGACGCGGAGCGATGGGCGGCTACGGTCCGTCACCATTCGCCGTGACGGGTGAACCTCAGTCAGGTGTCCGCATTGCGTTCACCCGCTCGCCGACAAAGATCAACCGCTCGTCGCAGTCATGATCCCGCTCGTCGACGCCGAGTAGTCGTCGCCTCCCTGGGGCTTGCCCTGACCTGCGGTTTCTGCGCTGTGTTGCATCCGGGCGAAGTGCATCACGGGCTTTTGCACGTGCATTCACACGAGCACTAACGCGTGCTAACTTCGGTGCACACGTCAATGCACGTGCAGATGCATCCTCCAAAGGTTGAAAGTCGGGAAGGTGAGGATCATGCAGCGGATCGAGAACGGCGTCTCGTCGGAGCTACTCACCGGCGTTCAGTGGCGCAAGAGCCGGTACAGCGGCGCGATGGGCAACTGCGTCGAGGTGGCACCGCTCGTCGGCGGTGACGTCGCCGTACGGAACTCCCGTGATCCTCAGGGTCCTGCTCTCGTCTACACCCGCGCGGAGATCGAAGCCTTCGTCGCTGGCGTGAAGGACGGCGAGTTCGATGACATGCTCGTCTGAACTCGCCCCCAGCGAGGTCGAGGCCGCCCTCGGCAGGCTCATCAGCAAGGGCTACCGGTTCGTGCACCCTCGTGACACCAACGGCGACCTCGTGACGGTCGTCGGTGTGCGCATGCACGAGGCCGTGGTGGACGTGGTCAGGCTCGACGCCGAGGACGACGTCACCGCCACGCGGATGCCCTACGACGAGCCGAACATCCTCGAGCCCAAGCAGGTGCTGTGGCAGCGCAATGGCGACATGGACCGCGTCGTCGACGAGCTGCTGGAGCTGGCGGACGACCAGTTCGCCGAGCCGATCGCACCGGTCCGGACCGGCAAGGGCTGCTGGGTGCCGAACGGATCCGGCCGCGCGAAGTGGCTGCAGGCCACGGCCTGACCCTCGGACCGAACCGACAACTCGACACGACGAAGCCAACCCGGATGCGGGGCTCCGAACGCGATCATCGCGAGTCCCGCTTCTCGACACGGCCGGTTCGCCGCCGTGTCCCCTGGTCGGCGCTCAGACCGCGGCGGAGCAGTGCACCTCCCCCCTCGTCGCTGTGACGCTCGGTCTGAGCGCCATCTCACCCCGAACGGGCCGCCTCCGCGGACTAGACTGGAGGCGGCCCGTTCTCGTCCTCAGGGAGCCCCTCGGTGCACAACGACAGGCATGACAACCTGCTCGGCGACCACCACGAACCATCGCCGGCGTCGGTCACCGACCCCGACGGCCAACCCGAAGCCGAACCCCGCGAGGAATGCGGCGTGTTCGGCGTGTGGGCACCGGGCGAGGATGTCGCCAAGCTGGCCTACTACGGGCTCTACGCGTTGCAGCACCGCGGCCAGGAGGCAGCGGGGATCTCCGCGGGCGACGGCCGTCACGTGGTGGTGTTCAAGGATCTCGGCCTCGTCAGCCAGGTGTTCGACGAGAAGTCGCTGTCGTCGCTGCAGGGGCACGTGGCGGTCGGGCACTGTCGCTACTCCACGACCGGTGGCAGCAGCTGGGAGAACGCCCAGCCGACGTTCCGCACCACCGGCGCGGGCAGCGGTATCGCGCTCGGCCACAACGGCAACCTCGTCAACACCCACGAACTGCACGAGCGCGCCCGCGAACTCGGCGTCGTCAGCAAGAACGGCGCCACCACCGACTCCGACCTGATCTGCGGGCTGCTCGCGGCGACCGCGGCCGACCAGGGCATCGAGGCGGCGGCGGCCGCCCTGCTGCCGTCCCTGCGTGGCGCGTTCTGCCTGACGTTCTCCGACGAGTCGACGCTGTACGCCGCACGCGACCCGCAGGGATTCCGCCCGCTCGTGCTCGGCCGCCTCGAGCGCGGCTGGGTCGCCGCGAGCGAGACCGCCGCACTCGACATCGTCGGCGCCTCGTTCGTCCGCGAAGTCGAGCCCGGCGAACTCATCGCGATCGACGCCGACGGCATCCGCTCCACGCGGTTCGCCAACCCGGAGCCGAAGGGCTGCATCTTCGAGTACGTCTACCTGGCGCGGCCCGACACGACGATCTCCGGCCGCAGCGTCCACGCCACGCGTGTCGACATCGGCCGCAGGCTCGCCGACGAATACCCGGCCGACGCCGACCTGGTCATTCCCGTGCCCGAATCCGGCACGCCCGCCGCGATCGGCTACGCGCAGGCGTCCGGCATCCCCTACGGCCAGGGCCTGGTCAAGAACAGCTACGTCGGGCGCACGTTCATCCAGCCGTCGCAGACCATCCGCCAGCTGGGCATCCGGCTGAAGCTGAATCCGCTGCGCGACGTGATCCGCGGCAAACGCCTCGTCGTGGTCGACGACTCGATCGTGCGCGGCAACACGCAGCGAGCGTTGGTGCGGATGCTGCGTGAGTCCGGCGCGGTCGAGGTCCACGTGCGGATCGCCTCGCCGCCGGTGCGCTGGCCGTGCTTCTACGGGATCGACTTCGCCTCGCGCGCCGAGCTCGTCGCCAACGGCGCCGACCTCGACGGGATCCGCCGTGCCATCGGCGCCGATTCGCTCGGCTACGCGTCCGTGGACTCGCTCGTCGCGGCGGCCGAACAGCCGCGCAACCGGGTGTGCGCGGCGTGCTTCGACGGCGAGTACCCCGTGGCCCTGCCCGATGAGGCGCTCATCGGCAAGCACATGCTCGAGAACCTCGGCGGTGCATCGCAGGAACTGCCCGTCGCGGGTGCGGGGTACGGTGCCGAGGACGCCGTCGGGCGTCCGTAGGTTTCCGAACACCACGCCGTCAGTAATGCCGAGTGAGGAGTCCGCGTCCCGATGAGCGAGTCTGGCCAGGAGCCGGTCGTTGACGGCTCCGGTACCGAAGGTGCCGGTGCCACGTATGCCGCGGCAGGCGTCGACATCGACGCGGGCGACGACGCCGTCGAACTGCTGAAGCCGCACGCAGCGCGTGCGACCCGCCCGGAGGTGGTCGGCGGTGTCGGCGGGTTCGCCGGCCTGTTTTCGCTGAAGCTCGACCGCTGGAAGGAACCGCTGCTGGCGTCGTCCACCGACGGCGTCGGCACGAAGATCGCGGTGGCGCAGGCGATGGACAAGCACGACACCGTCGGCATCGACCTGGTCGCGATGGTCGTCGACGACCTCGTCGTGACCGGTGCCGAGCCGCTGTTCCTGCAGGACTACATCGCCGTCGGCAAGGTCGTGCCCGAGCGGGTCTCCGCGCTCGTGGAAGGTATCTCCGAAGGCTGCGTCCAGGCGGGCTGCGCGCTGCTGGGCGGTGAGACCGCCGAGCATCCCGGCATGATGGCCGAGCACGAGTACGACATCTCGGCCACGGGCGTCGGTGCCGTCGAAGCGGCAGACGTCCTCGGCCCCGAGCGCGTCCGTCCCGGCGACGTCGTCATCGCGATGGGCTCGTCCGGCCTGCACTCCAACGGCTACTCGCTGGCGCGGCACGTGCTGCTGGACATCGCGCGGCTGCCGCTGGACGGGCACGTCGAGGAGCTCGGCCGCACCCTCGGCGAGGAGCTGCTCGAACCGACCCGTATCTACGCCAAGGATTGCCTCGCGCTCGTCGCCGAGGCGGGGGTGCGCACGTTCTCGCACATCACCGGCGGCGGTCTGGAGGCGAACCTCGAACGGGTGCTGCCGCAGGGCCTCGTCGCCCACCTCGACCGCGGTTCGTGGACGCCCGCGCCCGTGTTCGCGGTGATCCAGCAGCGCGGCAAGGTCGAGCGGGCCGAGATGGAGAAGACGTTCAACATGGGCGTCGGCATGGTCGCGGTCGTCGCGGCCGAGGACGTCGACCGCGCACTGGCCGTGCTCACCGCGCGGCACGTGCCCGCGTGGGTGCTCGGCGAGGTCAAGACGGCCGACGGCGACACCGCCGACGGTCCGCGTGCCGTGCTGTCGGGCGACCACCCGCGGTTCTGATCGCTGCCGCCGTTCGGCGTGGGCCGCCACGGACGCCGGCTGTGGGCCCCGCGTCGCCGTCGAATGCGCTCGACACATCCCGGGCGGGCAGGACATCGTGGCTGACGTGAACGAACTGCGTGTGACGCCGGGCTTCGTCGTCCCCGAGGGGGAACTGTCGGAGCGGTTCTCGCGCGCCTCCGGCCCCGGTGGTCAGGGGGTGAACACGACGTCCTCGCGCGTCGAGTTGTCGTTCGACGTGGCGCGGTCGGTCGCCGTGCCGGAGTCGTTGCGGCCACGGCTGTTGGCCCGCTTGGACCGTCGCCTGGCCGCAGGGGTGCTCACGGTCGTGGCCGCCGAGCACCGGGAGCAGCTCCGCAATCGCGAGGCCGCCCGGCAGCGGTTGGCGAACGTGTTGAGCGAGGCGGCCGCGCCACCGCCGAGGAAGCGCAAGCCGACGAAACCGACACGGGGTTCGAAGGAACGCCGGATCGCCGCGAAGAAGCGCCGTTCGGACATCAAGCGGGGCCGCCGCGCCCGCAACGACGACTGAGTTTCCGCCGCATCCGGCGAGGTTGGCGTCACACGTCAGCTCGCGCGCACTCGGTGCGGGGTTCGGGGCTACGGACTCTTCTCGACTCGCAATGCACCCGGATCCGCAACAGCGGCCCTCAGGAGGCACTCAACGCCCACTGCCGCGCGCCAGCGCGTCAGTGAGGGGCGGCTGTCGGGCGACGGGCGGGAGCAACACGGCCGCCGGAGGGCGCAACACGGGCTCCGGAATCCGCAACACGGGCACCCGGATCGGCAACACGGGCCCCGGAGGACGCAACACGGGTGTCGCCACGTGTCCGGCCGTCTGTTCGGTGGGAGCCGTCTGCCCGGGCTGGGCGGCGGTGGGCGACTGGTGGGAGCACCCCGACGTCCGGCCGCGTGATCCACGCGGCGACGGTCGCGCCGACCATCGCCCCGACTGTGTTCACCAGGACGTCGTCGACGGAGGCGACGCGTCCGATGGCGGCGACGTACTGCAACAGTTCGATGCCGCAGGACGCGGCGAACGCCCACGCCGTGGCCCGGCGAATGCTGCGCCACCACGCCCACCGCAGCGGCAGCAACATCGCCGGCGGCAGCAGCAAGCCGAGATTGGCGGCGAACTGCCAGGCCGCCTCGTCGTCGGCGGTCACGGGGAGGAGATCCGTACCGGGGATCAGGTGTACCCGGCTTTCGCCTGCCGTCGGCATCGCGACCAGCAGCAGGATCCAGCCGATCACCAGGCAGATCACCGTGTCGAGGCTCGCCGTCGTGACGGCCTGCCGCACCGGGAGCCGCCGGCGCCTGCGGGAGACGAGCATCAGCCACGCCGCCGAGGCCGGAATCAACATCGTCACACCGACGGGAATGAGTCGGCCGAAATGGTGCAGCAAGAATTCCACGCGACGGACCCCCTTGCTTTTCGCGCGCCAAGGAAAGAATCGCAAAGGTTCCGCGAGGGTGCACACAGTCGATCGTCGTGACTTTTCAGAGCTTGTCCCGACATCGGATTCGGTGGTATCCGAGCCTCGTTTTGCCCCGATTTTCCGGCCGCTGTTTCCGTCGCGCTTTCCCGTTGTTAACAGGGAGTTCCGGCAGGCGAACCTCGCGCCCCGTGACACCATCCGTTCGTAGGTGGTCCGGCCGGGCGAATTCGCGGGCCCCCTTTTCCGGAAGTCGCGGTATCGCGGCACTCACCCGGTATTCTCCGACGGCCGGAATGTCCAGAAAGGGTATGCATGCCCGGTGTCCGCCGGTCCCCGCGGAGTTATCCCACTCCGGGTGTCCGGGGAACCGATCAGCGGCCGCGGCCGGTTATGCGGGGCTCGTTTCGGCGGCCATCAGGCATTTGCCGAGAATCCGCTGCAGGTGGACACCCCTGGCGGCGTTGCACTCGTGGTCTCGCACGCCCGTCGCGATGAGTGCCGCGAAATCATCGAGCAGTGCCGTGTACGCCTCGGCCGCGGCGCCCGCGGTGCGTGCCAGTGTCCGCAACCCGTGCTCGCCGTACACCGTGAACTCCGCCGCGGTCGGCCGCACCGGTACGCGGGTCGACATGCTGACCGTCGAGGTCGCCCTGCCGGAATGCTCGAGCACGATGTGCCACAGGTCTGCGTCGGTCCGGTGGGCGGCGACGACGTCCGTCACCCGGCCCAGCGCGGCGTCCATCAGATCGATCACGTGCGGCCCGACGTCCACCAGCACGCCGTCGGTGACGCGCCATCCCGCCGTGCCGTAGGTGTCGCCCAGCAGCGCCCCCGACAGCCACCGCGCGGCACCGCCCGTCCAGCCGCCGGCCTCGCGAATCCCGGCCAGCCACTCGCGGGTCTGCTGCGTGTAGCGCATCGTCAGCATCATCAGCGACGTCACGCCGGTCTCGTCGACAGCGGCCGCGATGCGCTCGGCCGTCTCCGGATCGCCCGCCAACGGCTTCTCGAGGATGACGTGCTTACCGGCCCGTGCGGCACGCTCGGCGAACTCGCCCTGGACCGACGGCGGAACCGCGAACGCCACCGCGTCGACCGCGTCCAGCAGTTCCTCGAACGTGCCTGCCGCCGACCCGCCGTGCGCCTCGGCGAGCTCACTCGCCACCTCGGGACGTCGCGTCCACACGGCTTCGAGTTTCGTCGCCGGATGATCCGCCAGGCCCGGTGCGTGCACGGTCCGCGCCCACGGCCCACCGCCGACCAGGCCGACGCGCAGTTGCGTGTCGTTCATGTCTCGCAGCGTAGGACCCGGAACGCGGGCGTGGGCGGCCGGTGATCACTCGTGGGAGTGCCAGGCGTCGCGACCGTGCACTCGCGCGAATGCTCAGCTGTAGTCGTAGAACCCGCGGCCGGACTTCTTGCCGAGCAGCCCGGCGTCGACCATGCGCATGAGCAGCGGCGGCGCCGCGTACGTCGGCTCCTTGTACTCGTCGTACATCGAGTCCGCGATGGCCTTGATCGTGTCCAGGCCGATCATGTCCGACAGCCGCAGCGGGCCCATCGGGTGCGCCGTGCCCTTCTCCATGCCCTCGTCGATGTCCTCGGCCGAGGCGAACCCGGCCTCGTACATCCGGATCGCCGACAGCAGGTACGGCACCAGCAGCGCGTTGACGATGAAGCCCGCGCGGTCCTGGCAGTGGATCGCCGTCTTGCCGAGCGCGCCGGTGACGTGCGCTTCGGCGCGCGCGACCACGTCGTCGGCCGTGCGCACCGAGGCGACCAGCTCCACGAGCGGCAGCACCGGGACCGGGTTGAAGAAGTGCACGCCGACGACGTGCTCTGGTCGCCGGGTCGCCATGCCCAGCTTCATGATCGGGATGGAGGAGGTGTTCGAGGCCAGGATCGCGCTGTCGCTCGCCACGACCTTGTCGAGCCTGCCGAACAGTTCCGTCTTGGCCTGTTCCTGCTCGAGGATGGCCTCGACGACGAAATCACGGTCGGCGAACGTCTCGATGTCCGTGGTGAACGTCAGCCGCCCGAGCGTCGCCTCGACGTCGGCGTCGGCGATCTTGCCCGCCTTCGCCGCGCGCTGCAGCGACTTCTCGATCTTGGCCTTCCCGGCGTCCAGCGCCGACTGGCTGACCTCGTTCACCACGACGTCCAGCCCTGCCCTCGCGTGTACCTCGGCGATACCCGAGCCCATCAGGCCCGCACCGACAACACCGATCCGCTGGATTTCCGGCACGTTCTCTCCCTTGAGGTGTCATTGGGCACGCGGAATGCGGGGGTGGCGACCGATCCGCTCGGTGCCACCCCCGCATTCGCCTGCGTCATCGACGATAGTCGTCGTACCCGTCGTCGTACGGGTCTTCGTACCGCTCCTCGTCCTCATGGCCGTTCTGGTCCGAGGAGTTGCTCGACAGCTCTCGCTGAAGTGCCTCGAGGTCCGTGGTGGGAACGCTGTACTTGAGCTCCCGGGCCACTTTCGTCTGCTTGGCCTTAGCTCGGCCGCGCCCCATGGCTCGACCCCCTTGCGCAGGGGCGGGGCGGCCGGGGGAAATCGGCGGCCCCGCGTCGTCTCGACAACTATTTCCTAGAGGACACCGTACCGTGTCCCCCGGGCCGGACGCGACGTGGCGCGGTGTGCGGGACGCGACACTGATGTAGATCACGTTCGGACGGGCCAGCCGATGCCCGCGCCACCCCGGCGGCGTGCCAGGATTCCGGGGTGCTCCGACCATTCGTCGCCTATCTGCGGGTCTACGAACCGCTCGTCGCCTTCGGTGAGCCACCGGACGAGCGGCTGTCTCGCGCGGTCGAGGAAGCCGCACTGACGCGGCCCGACGCGGGCGAGCGTGAGATGGTCATGTGGCTGAAGTCACAGGCTGGTGAGAACCCGCGGATCCTGCCCAAGGAGTCGTCCTCACTGCCGGATGTGCTGGTGCTCGATCCCGAGGAGGTGCCGACCGAGGCGAGCGCCGAGGTCGGGCCGGGGCCGCTCGTGTGCCCGCTGGAGATCCGCCCCCGGTCGGCCGCCGCGCTCGTCGGTTTCCTCGGCGAGGCGCACCCCGCGCTGCGGGGCGCCGTGGTCGACGCGCTGGGGGCGCCGGAGGACCGCATCAAGTCGCGCGCCAACTCGGCGTTGCGCGACCTCTACGGAACGTCGATGCACGTGCTGTCGACGACGTGGACGGTGCCGCTGCCGTGGTTCTCGCTCGTCGACCCGAGGCAGTTCCGGCTGGAGCTCGGCTCGGGGCAGGGCGATCCGAAGCGGGAACTGTCGTGGCGCGCGCCGATGACCGACGCCCTGCGCCGGGTCGGCGAGGCCGAGGAACTGGTGGGCAACGCGCTCGGCGACGACGCGGGACCGGTGCAGATCCTCAGCGAGACGCACCGGTGGCTGGGGAACTTCCACCCGGCGTCTGCGGTCGAGCTGGACTACGGCGGGCTGGTGCAGCTCGTCGACGACCTGACGCTCGAGTCGGACACGTCCGCCGACGAGGTGCACATGCTGCTCGAGGCGCTCCGCAACGGCGACGTCGACGAGGTCGGCGAGATCTTCCAGACGCTGCGCGACTACTGGGGCGAGCTGGCCGCCCGCGAACGCTTCAACTGAGCGCGGAGACCGCTCGTGCCCCGAAGGGCACCTTCGGGGCGCCCACCCGCCGGCCCGGCCACCACCCCCACCGACACGTTGGCGCGTAAAAGTGTCAGTTCAGAGCGTCCGCCAACGCGGTGGTCACGCGGAGTGAACCGACGTCGCGGTCGGCACCCGTGACGACACCGGCGCCGACGGCCATGCGGTCGACGGCCTCGCCTGCCGGCGTCGCACCGAGCAGTCGCAGCGCCTCGACCAGGATCGGCTCGCGGGCGCGGGCGTTGCCGTCGGCGACCTTCAGCGCCACCGCCGTGCCGTCGGCCAGCGCGAACGCGTGTACGCCCTCGGCGCCGCCCTTCATCAGCAGTCCCGGCACGGCGTCCATCAACACCGTGTCCTCCCTGCCGGTGCCGGCGACCAGCCACGGATGCGCGCGCATGGCGTCGGCCACCCGCCGCAGGTCGTCGGAGTCCGCCGTGACCAGGCGCCCGAACGCGCGCGCCAGGCCGGTCAGCGAGTAGGCCAGTAGCGGGGCGCCGCATCCGTCGACGCCGGTCCACGCGATCGGTTCGCCCGTCGCCTCGGACACCGTCTCCGCGATCGCGCGCTGCAGCGGGTGCTCGGGGTCGGTGTAGGTCGCCGTAGGCCACTCGGCCGACACGCAGGTCGAGAGCATCCCGGCGTGCTTGCCGGAGCAGTTCATCGCGGCCCTGCGCCGCTCGGCCGCTGGCCGGTCGCGGGGCGTGTCGGGCGGGCAGTGCAGGGTGTCCTCGTCGAGTCCGGCCTTGGCCAGCAGGGTGAGCGCACGCTCGACGTGCTCGGGCTCCCCGTTGTGCGAGGCGCACACCAGTGCCAGGTCGTCGTCGGCCACGTCCAGCCCCGCCCGCAGCATGCCGAGTGCCTGCAGCGGCTTGTTCGACGACCGCGGGTACATCGGCTCGTCGACGTCGCCGAGCGACGCGCGCACCGAGCCGTCGGGTGCGGTCACGACGACGCTGCCGTGGTGCACGCTTTCGACGAATCCGGAGCGCACCACTTCGACGAGCGCGGTCATGCAGGGTCCTGTTCGTTGTCGGGGCCGGACACGGAACGCTGGGAGTCGAGCAGTTCGTCGACCGACGCCGTGCCGCGGGCGTACCGGCGGGCGATCTCGGCGTTGAACGTGTCGACGACGGCCTGTACTTCCCGCCTGCGCTGCGACACCGACCCCTCCTGCTCCCGGTAGGAGTCGAGCGTCTCGGCCAGCCGGTCGTCGGACAGCGACACGACGTCCGACAGGTTCGCGTCGCCGACCAGAGCCTCGGCCGCGCGGCGGTACTCGCCCGCACGTGTCGGCTCGAGCGTCTGGTGTCTGCCCGAACCCGTCGCGGGCCCGAGCGCGTTGTCGGCCAGGATCGCCGTGAGCCGGGCGACGACGTCCTCGTCGCCCGGGTCGTCCGAGCTCCGTCGCAGCTGCTCGGCCTTGACGATGTCGATCCGGGCGTGCAGCAGTCTGCGCAGGTAGGAGAGGTCGGTCTCCTCCTGGGCGGCCTCGTCGCGCCGCTCCCGCAAGGTCGGCAGCGGCAGTGCCTCCGGTTCGCTCGCGTAACCGGGTGCGAGGACGCGGTCGATGCGACGTCGCCCGCCGGGCCGGACTTCGATCACGGGTTCATCCTGCTCTACGTCGTCGATCTGGACCAGAGGCCGGACACCTCCGGGGCTCTGGTGATCATGTCACCCTCGCAGCCGCTGCACGGCCTCGCGGCCCGGTGCGGCGCCCTCCTGGGGCACCGAATCGGGGTCGATGGCCGCCTGCGGTCGTTCGTCGCCGGAGCCGGTGATCAGTTCGGCATCCACCGGGGTGGACCGTTTGATCAGCGCCAACGCGATCGGGCCGAGCTCGTGGTGCTGGGCGACGCTGCCGACGCGGCCGACCGTGCGGTCGCCGCGCAGCACGGGGTCGCCGGTCTCGGGGTAGACCTCCATCGACCCGTCCAGGTGCAGCAGCAGCATGTTGCGCGGCGGCCTGCCGACGTTGAACACCTTGGCGACCGTCTCCTGCCCGCGGTAGCAGCCCTTCGCGACGTGGGCGGCCGAGCCGATCCAGCCGACCTCGTGCGGAATGGTGCGGTCGTCGGTGTCGACGCCGACGCGCGGCCGCTGGGACTCGACCCGGAGCGCGTCGAACGCCCACGAGCCCGCGGGCCGCGCGCCCGCGTCGGTGATGCGCTTCCAGACGTCGACGAGGTCGGCGCGCGGGACGAGCAGGTCGATGGCGCCCGGCCGGGGCCACGGCATGCGGCGGGCGAACCCGCCGCCGGGCAGCGGGGCGATCGCGTACGGCTCGGCCGGCAGCTCGACGGGAGTGTCGCCGCCCAGGGCGGCCAACGTCTGCTCGGAGTCCGGACCGAGGAGCGTCAGCACGGCGTATTCGCCGGTGGCCTCGCGAATGTCGACGTCGGACCAGAACTTCATGGCCTGCAGGTAGTCGATCAGGGTCTGCTTGCCGCCGTTCGGCATGGCGCTCGTGGCGTGCGAGTCGGGGTCCGTGTCGAGGTGGACGACGTCGCCGGTGTATCCGACGACCATGTGCGCGTCGATGTGGCCGTGGGCGTCGAGGACGAGCGCCTCGGTGCCGGTCTCGGCGGGCAGCTCGGACACGTGCTGCGACAGCACGAGGTGCAGCCACGACAGTCGTTCCGGACCGCCGACGGTGATCACGTGCCGGTGCGACCGATCCACGACCGCCGCGGCGCGCACGGCGGTGCGCTGTTCGGCGAACGGATCACCCCAATGCCACGGCACGCCTGCCTCGGGGTGGTCGTCGGGTGCTGCGACGGCGCCGGGCAGTTCGGACAGGGGCGAGGAGTACGTCATACCGCGATCGTATGTCGGAGTCCGGGACGATGGCCGGTAGCGTTCGCCGCGCCGCTGGGTACGGTGAAGCCCATGCGCGTCCTCGCTTTCCTAGACGGTACTTTCGCCGACCCCGACCAGGCTCACATCCGTGTCGACGACCTCGGCCTGGTGCGTGGCGACGGCATCTTCGAGACGATCCTCGTGACCAACGGAGTGCCGCGTGAGCTGGACGCGCACCTGGACCGCTTCGCCCGGTCCGCCGCGAAGATGGACATGGCGCCGCCGGACCGCGAGGCGTGGGAGCGGGTGGTGCGCCTGGTCATCGACAACTGGCCGGCCGACGTCGAGCTCGCGCTGAAGATCGTGCTGACCCGCGGCATCGACGGTGACCCAGACGAGAAGCCGACGGCGTTCGCGTACGGAACCGACATCCCGGAGTCGACGAAGCAGGCGCGGCGCGACGGCATCGGCGTGGTGACGCTGAACCGCGGGTTCGAGGCGGACCTGATGGAGCGCGCGCCGTGGCTGCTGCTCGGCGCGAAGACGCTGTCGTACTCGGTGAACATGGCGGCGCAGCGGGAGGCGCGCAGGCGCGGCGCCGCGGACGTGATCTTCACGAGCACGGAGGGGTACGTGCTCGAAGGTCCGACGTCGAACGTCGTCCTGGCCCGCGGTGGGACGCTGTACACGCCGCCGCCCACGAACGGCATCCTTCCCGGTACGACCCAGGGCGACGTGTTCCGCGCGGCGGAGCGGGCCGGTTGGAAGACCGAGGTGACGCAGCTCAAGGCCGACGAACTGGTCACAGGGGACGCGCTGATGCTGGCGTCGTCGGTGCGCAAGCTGACGCGGGTGCACACGCTCGACGACGTCCGGCTGGCCGACGATCCCGCCGTGGAGATCCACGCCGAACTGGCGAAGGCCTACGACGCGCAGTACGAGTGAGTACCTCGCCCACCTGAGCCCTGTTGGTGCGCAGGTGGGCGAGGTGCGCAACCACGCGGAGTGACCCGCACGGCTGAGGCAGATGCCCCCAGGGGCGCCTTGGTGGCGTTGAGTGCCGCAAAGGTGCCCCTGGGGGCACGCGCACGCTGGGCTGAACGGGTGTTGCTCGGAGGTGTGAGCCTCAGCCGACGACGCGTTCGAGGACGAGGGAGACGTGCGGGGTCTTCGGGTGGCCCACCATGGCGCGCTCCTCGACGTAGCCGAGGTTGCCGCTGCCGTCGGGCATGATCCCGTACAGCCGTTCGGCGGCCGTGACCTCCTTGGCGGTCTGCGACCGCACGACGGCGTCCGTGGCGAGCTGCCACGCCGACTGTCCACGGGTGTTGCCGTAGTACAGCTCGACGATGCCGGAGGAGTGCGACAGCACGAGCTCGATCGTGTCGTCGGCCTGCGGGCGCCAGAATCCCGTTTCGCGCGCGGCGGGACGGATGATGTTCCCGTCGGCGTCGAGCAGCCAGGACCGCGCCTCGTGGTAGAGGAACGGGCGGCCGTCGTGGGCGATGGTGAGCTGCTGCGCGACACGCACGGGCTCGTCCATCGTCGGGTAGTTGACCTCGCCTTCGCCGCGCCACACGCCGATCAGCGGCAGCAGTGCCAGGCACGCGTCGTTGAGGTCGGCGCCCTCGCGCAGGTTGGCCGTGTCGCCGGGGATCGGCAGATCCTCCAGCTGCGGAAGGTTGCGGTGGGCCGTCTTCTCAGCGCGTTGCGCTGCGGCCTCGATGGCCTCGTCGCCGCTCGACATCGGAGTAAGCCCTACTCAGCGTTGGTGACAGGTGCTGTTGCTGCCGGACCGTGTCGGCTCAGCTGTCGGTGTACAGCCGGTAGACGACGTAGCCCGCGAACCACATCGAGGCGACGATGGCCAGGATCAGCAGCGTCGTAAACAGAATCTCCACGCGCGGAAGGATAGCGCCCACGCTCCGGTTCGCCCGAGTCCAGGTGCCGCCTCGTGAGCATGGTCACCGGTTCGAGGGGGCTGCTTCGCCGAGTTCGCCGGGGGTGCGGCGGCGCCGCAGCGCCGCAGTCTGCGCCGGTCGTCACGGCGAGCGGAGCCGGTCGAGGATCGCGGCGGAGGTCCAGGAGGCGAAGTCGTCGTGGGGCCAGCCGCAGACGGTCACCAGGTGGTCGTAGGCGTCGTGCGAGGTGAGCAGCCCGAGCATGTCGGCGAGGCGTGCTCGGGACGTGGCGTCCCGGGTCGGCAGCATGCCCGCGCTCTCGGACGCCTCGAGCCACGTGGTGATCTCCCTTCGGCGCAGGCCGGCAAGTTCCGCCCGCGCGGCGGCAACCGTCTCGTCGGCAGCCGCGGCGACCGTGAACGCACGCCAGATGCCCAGCGAGTCGCGCAGCCCGTCGGCCAGCCGGGCCGTTGCGGTCGTGATCGCCTCGACCAGGTCGGTGCCGCCGCCCGCTCCAGCGCTGCTTGGTCCTGTGCTGCCCGCTCCAGCGCTGCCCGGTTCTGTGTGGCCCGGTTCGGCGCCGCCCGGGAAGCCGCCGATGAGCGCGGTGATGTCGACGGCGTCCGGATCGCCAGCGAAGCCGGAGCGGAACGCGGCGAGCAGCAGGTCGGCTTTCCGCCCGGTCTGCGTCACCGTTTCGAGTCCGACCGCTGCCTCGGTGGCGATCCGCCGCATGCTCGTGGCCGCGTAGCCGTGCTCGGCGAACAGTCGTCCGGCGGTGGCGATCACGTGCGCGCGGGTGCGCTCGGCGCGTTCCTGTCGTACCGGGGACTCGTACTGCCGACGAGGGCGGCGCGATGCGTCGGATTCGGCTACCATCGAAATTCGACGATACAGCGTATCGACGAAATGTCGCCAGCGAGGTAGCCCGCGGAGGTCTGTCATGTCTTCGGTTCTCGTATGTGTGCAGCCCGCACGCGGGCATGTCGGGCCGACGAAACCGCTCGTCGCCGCGCTCCTCGCCGCGGGCCACGACGTCGCGGTGGTCACCGGCGCGCGCTACGAGCAGGCGTTCGCCGACATCGGCGCCGACGTGACCGTGCTCGACGACGAGGTCGACTTCGACGAGACCGACCTGAACGGCTCGATCCCCGGGAGGGCGGGACTACGCGGCCCGAAACTGGGCCGGTTCGACCTCGCCACGTTCGCGGGCGCGATGCCGGGGCAGCTGCGGGCGGTCGACGAGGTGCTGGCCCGCGGAGTCGACGTCGTGCTCTGCGATCCGCTGTTCGCCGCCGGTATGGCACTCGTCCTCCGTCGGGACGCGCCGCGGGTCCTGGTGCTCGGGTTCGTGCCGTTGACGCAGCCGACGCCGTATCGGCCCGCGCCGCGCGGGCTCGGCGAGCGCCTGCACGGCGCGGCGCTGCGACGGTTCATGGGCTGGATGACCGCACCGGCGAGGGCGACCGCGCGACGGCACATCCGTGAGCTCGTCGGTGTCGACACCGATCTGTCCTTCATGGACTGGCCCATGCGCAGCGACGGCGTACTGCAGATGACGAGCCCTGGCTTCGAGTATCCGCGCCCGCTGCCCGCGCCGGTCCACTTCATCGGCCCGACCACGACCAGCTCGGCGCGCGAGTACGCACTGCCGGAGTGGTGGGACGAGCTCGGCGGGGAGCGGCCGGTGGTGCACGTGACGCAGGGGACGATCGCGAACGGCGACCTCGGACGTCTCGTCGACCCCGCCATCGAGGCGCTCGCCGACGACGACGTGCTCGTGGTCGTCACGACCGGAGGAGCCGAGCCCGACGTCGATCCGCTGCCCGCCAACGTGCGCGTGGCCGATTTCCTGCCGTACGACGAACTGCTGCCCCGGTGCGACCTGATGATCACCAACGGCGGCTACGGCGGCGTCAACCACGCGCTGCGCCACGGCGTGCCACTGGTCGTCGTGGGCGCGAGTGAGGACAAGTCGGAGGTGGCGGCGCGTGTGACGTGGTCGGGTGCGGGCCTCGGCTACGCGCGGGGTTCGATCCCGGTGCCCGCCCTGCGGTCGGCCGCTCGCCGCGTGCTCAGCGGCCCGTCGTACCGCCGCCGCGCAGGCGAACTGGCTGCCGAGGTCGCCGCGGGCCCGGCGATCGACGACGTGGTCAAGCTGATCGTTGACGGCTGAAGTGTGGCGCGCTGACCCACAAATGGGTATAGTTTCTATACCAAGTCGAGGGAGCCGTGGACTTCGAATTCGATCCGCGCAAGAGCGGAGTTAACCGGGTTAAGCACGGCATCGACTTCGATGCAGCGCAGGCGTTGTGGTCGGATCCGATGCTCGTGGAGGTGCCGGCCCGTGCCACCGACGAACCTCGGTGGCTCGTCATCGGCATGATCGACGGAAAGCACTGGTCGGCGGTCGTGACGTATCGAGGTGGCCGAACGAGGATCATTTCAGTGCGCGGAGCGCGCAACGAGGAGGTAGCGCTCTATGAAGGCTGAGGAGTTCGACGAGCGTTTCGACCGTGGCGAGGACGTGACCGGGGACCTCGATCTGTCCGGGATCAGGCGTCCGAACGCCGAGCAGCGGCGGGTCAACGTCGACTTCCCGGCGTGGATGATCGAATCGCTGGACAGAGAGGCCAAGCGGCTGGGTGTGACTCGGCAGTCAGTCATCAAGGTCTGGATCGCGGACCGGCTGGAAAATCAGGGTCACCGTGCGGCATGAGGCCCGGCGATCGACGACGTGGTCAAGCTGATCGTCGACGGCTGACGGCTGACGGCTGACGGCTGACGGCGGTGCGGTAGGTCGGAACGCGGTGTTACGTCAGTCGTCGTGGCGGCCCGGCGCGACGAGGCCGGTCTCGTAGGCCAGCGCGACGAGTTGTGAGCGGTCGCGGGCGTCGAGTTTGGTCAACAGTCTGCCGACATGCGTGCGCGCGGTGGCCGGGCTCATGAAAAGGCGCTCGGCGATCTCCCCGTTGGAACGGCCCGCGCCGACCTCGGCCAGCACCTCGCGTTCCCGCCCGGTGAGCACCTCCAGCCGGCCGGCCGCTACGGGGGCCGGTCCCTCCGCGGCGGCACGCATGACGCGCCGGGTCACGGCCGGGGACAACAGGGCGTCGCCGCGCGCGACGATCCGCACCGCGTCGCGCAGCTCGTCCGGCGTCGCGTCCTTGAGCAGGAATCCCGCCGCACCGACGCGGATCGCCTGCAGGATGTTCTCGTCGGTGTCGAACGTGGTGAGCACGACGACCTGCACGGCGCGCAGCCGCGGGTCGGCGACGATGCGCCGGGTGGCGTCCAGCCCGTCGGCGCCGGGCATGCGGATGTCCATCAGCACCACGTCGGGACGCTCCGTGGCGACGACGGCGACGCCGGTGTCCGCGCTGTCGGCCTCTCCCACGACGTCGATGTCGGCAGCCCGTTCGAGCAGGGTCCGCAGTCCTGCGCGGATCAGGTGCTGATCGTCGACGAGCACGACCCGAATCACGAGTCCTCCCGCGCAGGAATGCGTGCTGTCACGTTGAAGCCCTCTCCCGGCCGGGTTCGGATCCGCAGGGTGCCGCCGAGCAGCGTCAGGCGTTCGCGCATGCCGGTGATGCCCCAGCCGCCGGCAGGGTCCGCGGCAGCTGCGCCCCGGCCGTCGTCGCTCACCCGCACCGTCACCACGTCCTCGCCGTAATCCACGGCCACGGTCGCCGTGGTGGCGTCGGCGTGCCGCAGCACGTTGCTCAAGGCCTCCTGCACGACACGATAGGCCGTCACGTCCGAGACGACCGGCAGTGTGCGCGGGGTGCCGGCGGTGTGCACGTCGACGTGCAGCCCTCCGACGGTGGCGGTGTCGACGAGTTCCTCGAGACGGTTCAGCCCGGGACGTGCGCCTGCGCTTCCCGGCTCGCTGTTCTCGGCGTCCGGGGCGCGGAGCGCGTCGACCGTCGCGCGCAGTTCCCTGCCGGCGTCCCGGCAGGCCGTGCGCGCCGCGACGAGTGACCGCTCCGCGGTGGCGGGCTCGTCGTGCAATGTCTCCCTGGCGACGTCGGTGTGCAGCGAGATCACCGACACGGTGTGGGCGAGCAGATCGTGCAGATCGCGGGCGATGCGCACGCGCTCCTCTTCGACCCGGCGGGTCGCCTCGGTCTCCTGTTCCAGGGCGGCCGCAGCGGTCTGTCTGTCCAATTCGGCCCGCCAGCCACGGCGGGATCGCACGCTGTCGCCGAGCGCGATCACGGCGAGCATCAGGGTCGCGGAGGTCGGGGTTTCGAGGCCGAGCACGTACGACAGGTCGTCGCCCTGGCCGATTCGCACGGCCGTGGACACGCCGAGCAGCGCCAGCGCCGTGCCGCACGCCCAGTAGAGCCGGCCGCATTCCGCGGCGGAGTAGAGCGCCGCGGCCACGGGAACGGCCAACCCGATGGGCGGATAGGAGAGCATGTAGTAGCCGAGCAGCGCGACCGCGGTCACGATCAGCACCGTGACCGGCAGGCGGCGGCGCACGAGCATCAGCGCACCGAAGAGCGCCCCGAACGCGTACGCGGCGGGACTCACGGTGCCGTCACCGCCGACGTTCGCCGTGACGGCCGTCCCCACGACGATCAGCACCACCACACCCAGGGCGGTGTCGATCACGAGCTGGCTGCGGTCGTCCGGCGGCGCCGCTTCCCTGCCCCGTGCGATGCTGCTGCGTGGTCCGATGTGGATCATCTCCCGGTTTCGGCCGGCGTCACTGTGGCCGGAATCCGGGGACCATTCTGGACAGCAGCCAAGCCACGGCGCCCGTCGCCACACCGGTGAGCAGTCCGGTCAGGACACTGCTGCCGAAGGCGGCCGAGCGGAGCACGACGGCCTCGAGCGCGGGCGACAGGGCGCCGGCGAGATTGCCGCCGAGTTCAGGGGCTTCGGCGTGGGCCACATGCCACAGGGCCTGGTGCACCACGCCCAGCACGACGCCGTAGACCGCCCCGACGGCCGAGAGCGTCAGCAGTGGGGACGGGACGCGCCGCCAGAGGACGAACGCGACCCACACGGCGAGTGGCACGAACACGAGCAGCCCGTTCAGCACCGGGGCGACGGGCCCGAGGTCGTGCACGATCGCCCGCGGCGCGCCGAGCATCGCCAGGGCGACGATCGTGAGCGGGGCGAGGCCGAGCCGCTCGCGCAGGCGGGCGGTCACGACCGCGCCGCTGCGGTGCTGCGGGCTCGGTGCCGCGGTGGGAACGGGCGCAACCTCATGGCGTGACTCCACATCGATCCGAACGGGCGGTTACCAACGGAACGTTAGGCCGCCGGTGCCGGTCGCCGCGTCCGTCACAGCGCGCTTCCGTACTACGCGTTTCGACGTACCGCGCCCGCGCCGCGAACCCCGGCCCGCGAACCCCGGCCCGCGGGTGACCCCCCGCCCGCGGGTCGAGTGGTGTGCACTGCCCGCCGGCGGCATGGGTGTGGCCGCCGGCGGACAGGCGGGCTCACGCCGTGACGGCGCCGGAGTTGTTGAGCAGCGCGCTCGGCGCCCGCAGTGCGGACTCCGACGCCACGGCCCTGCGCCTGGCGGCGGCCACGCCCCCGAAGCTCTCGGTGATCGCGGTCAGGCGTGCGGCCTGGTGCGCGACCTCGGCCTCGTAGGTCATGCCGATACCGCCGTGCAGCTGAACGGCTTCCTCCGCCACGGCGGTGGCGGTGTCGCCGACGAACACGAAGGCGTCGTCGGCGATCGCGGCGAGGTCGACGTCGGCACCTCCGTCGGCGGCTTCGACGGTCGCGGTGGCCCACAGTGCCATGGACCGTGCCAGCTCCACGTGGGCGTAGAGGTCGGCGGCCCGGTGAACGAGTGCCTGGAACGTCGACAGGGGAACGCCGAACTGCTTGCGGTTCTTCAGGTACTCGACGGTGAGGGTGAGTGCGGATTCCATCAGCCCGACGGCTTCGGCCAGCACGGCCACCCGCGCCCGTGCGAACGCCGCAGCCAGCGCCGCGGCCACGTCGGCGCCCGAGGTGCCGAGCGGAGTGGCGGGGGTGTCGACGAAGGTGACCTGCGAGGCGCGGCTCCAGTCCGCGCTGCGCCCGTCGGCGCGTGTGATGCCCTCCGCGCCTGCTTCGACGACGTAGACGCCGGTTGTGCCGTCGCTGTCGGAGGCGGTCACCAACAGGGACGAGGCCTGGTCTGCGTGCCGTACCGGCGCCTTGACCCCGGCGAGTGTCACGGAGCCGTCGGCGCGGCGGGTCGCCGTGACCGACGGGGTGGCGTTCCAGGGCCTGCCCGGTTCGGCGTGGGCGACCGCGACAGTTTGCGTGCCCTCGGCGAGCGCGGGCAGCAGCTGTTTGGCCTGCTCGTCGGTGCCGACCGCGGTGATCAGCCACGACGGCAGGAACACGCCGTCGAGCAGTGGTTCGGCTGCGGCGTGCTTGCCCAGCGCCTCGAGCGTCGCGTACACCTCGACCGGTCCGGCATCGGCTCCGCCGTGTTCGCCGGTGATGGTCAGCCCGGTGATGCCCATCTCGGCCAGGGTGCGCCACACGCCCTCGTTCCAGCCGAGCTCCGAGCCGGTCGCCTCGGCCCGGCCGCCCGCCGCGTAGCCACGGCCGACCGCCGAATCGACGGTCTCGAACAGCAGTGCCTGGTCCTCGTTGAATTCCAGATTCATGGCCGTGCCCTCTTTCGCCTTCTCACAGTCCCAGGATGGTCTTGGCGATCACGCCGCGCTGGATCTCGTTGGAGCCACCGAAGATCGACAGCTTGCGCTGGTTCAGATACTGCGCGGCCGCGACCGCGGACGCCTCGTCGGCCACCACCGCTTCGGTGTCGAGCAGCATGCTGTCCTGGCTCGCTGCCTCCTTGCGCAGTTTGCTCAGTTCCTGCAGCGCCTTCGTTCCCTCCATCTTCAGCAGCGAGGACACCGGGCTGGCCTGGCCGTTCTCCGACGCACCGGTCACCCGCAGCTGCGTGGCCTCGAGCGCCAGCAGCGTCGTCCGTGAGCGGTGCATCGACGCGCGGAACTGCGGGTCGTCGGCCAGCGCGCCCGTCTCGGTCGGAATGCCGCCCGCGGCCTCGGCCAGGTCGGCGAAGACCCGCTGGCTCGTGCCGATCTGCGCGATGCCGTTGCGCTCGTTGCCGAGCAGGAACTTGGCGTAGCTCCAGCCCTTGTTCTCCTCCCCGACCAGGTTCTCGACCGGGACGCGCACGTTGTCGAAGAAGAACTCGTTCACCTCGGCACTGCCGTCGACGAGCGTGATCGGGCGGCGCTCGATCCCCGGCGTCGTCATGTCCAGCAGCAGGAACGACAGGCCCTGCTGCTTGCGCGGTGCGTCGGGATCGGTGCGGGCCAGCACGAACATCCAGTCGCCGTACTGCCCGAGCGTGGTCCACGTCTTCTGGCCGTTGAGCACGTAGACGTCACCCTCACGGCGTGCGGTGGTGCGCAGCGACGCGAGATCGGATCCCGCCTCCGGCTCCGAGAAGCCCTGCGACCACCAGATGTCCAGGTTCGCCGTCGCGGGCAGGAACGTGCGCTTCTGCTCCTCGGTGCCGAACTCGGCGATGATCGGGCCGATCATGCTCACGTTGAACGCCAACGGCTGCGGAACGGAGCCTCGTTGCAGTTCCGAGGCGTAGATGTGCGACTGGGTCGGTGTCCAGTCCTTGCCGCCCCATTCGACGGGCCAGTGCGGCACCGCGAGCCCGTGGGAGTTGAGGATGCGCTGGGTGGTGACGATGTCCTCGCGCGTGATCCGGCTCAGCGCGTTGCGCCTGCGGATCTCCTCGGGGATCTCGCGCAGGAACACCTCCCGCAAGCCGTCCCGGAACTCGATGTCCTCACTCGACAGTTCCAGATCCATGGCGTCGGTATCCTTTCGACGACGGTTCAACGGTCCGCGCGTGTGGCGGCGAGGACCTCGGCCGTGCTCTGTCCGGCCCGCTCGGCGTGCCGGCGGAAGCCTACGGGTGTTGCCGAGAAGTGCAGCGGGCTTTCCACGACCCGGATCGTGCCCTCCGTCGGGTGTTCCCGTTCCTTGATCAACTCGACTTCCCGAACATAGGGGTCGTCGGGCAGTTCCGCTATGTCGACCACGCGGGCGTAGGGAACGTCGTGGGCGGTGAGGTACTCCTCCCACTCCGCGGTGGTCCGATGCGTCGAGTTGGCCAGCACCTTCTCGACACCCGCCGTGAACACCTCGCGGTCGATCACCGGGGAGTCCCACGCCGGGTCGGCGGCCGCGTCGTCCAGCCCCGCGCCCTTGAGCAGGATGCGGACACCCTCGTTGGTGTAGGGGACGGCGGCGATCGCGCCGCCGTCGGCGGTGCGCATGGCCGCGTGCGTGTCCGAGAGCGAGAGCGGGTTGCCCACCTCGCCCGCAGGCGGGACGAACAGCTCGCCCGCGAGGTGCTCGACGAGGTTGACGGCGATCATCGCGTCGGCCATCGCCAGCGTGATCTCCTGCCCCTCGCCGGTGCGCTGCTGGTGGTACAGCGCGGCCAGCACGCCGCCCAACAGGTACAGCGCCGCGGTCTTGTCCGCGATCAGCGTGGGCACGAACTGCATGCTGCCCGCCGCTCGGTTCTGCAGGCTGACCAGGCCCGACGACGCCTGGATCACCTCGTCGTAGGCGGGCCGGTCGCCGCGGGAGGAGTCGGCGGCGAATCCCTGGGCGTGGGCGTAGATCAGGTGTGGCAGCCGTTCGGCGACCTCGGCGTAGCCGAGTCCGAGTCGTTCGAGTGCTCCCGCGCGCATGTTGGTGACCAGTACGTGGGCGTCGGCGAGCAGGGCGAAGAGATCCTCGCGGCCCGCCGGGTCCTTCAAATCGATGGTGACGCTGCGCTTGTTGCGGTTCACCTGCAGATGCAGCGGAGCCATGCCGGGACTGCGGCCGATGTTGGCCGGCGAGTGCCTCGCGACGTCGCGCACTGGTTCGACCCGGATGACGTCGGCGCCGAAGTCCCCGAGGAGCTGGGTCGCGAGGGGGCCCATCACCGCGGACGAGAGGTCGACGACCGTCACGCCGTCGAGCGGTCCCTTGCCGGTGGTGGTGCCGGCTGGGCCTGCGGCGTCGGCTGAGGCTGCGGTGCCGGCTGGGCCTGTGGTGCCGGCTGCGGCTGTGCTGCCGGTCGAGGCCGGGTGGCCGGTGGAGGTGTCGGTCTCGGCGGAGAGTGCGGTGTCCGCGGCTCCGGCTCCGGTGTCCGCGTCGCTCGGCGAGTGTGCGCCGGTGGCGGTGTCGGTGTCGGGACCCGAACGGTTGGGCGAGGTCATCGCGGTCCTTC
Organism: Prauserella sediminis; assembly: GCF_014195435.1. Lineage (NCBI taxonomy): Bacteria > Bacillati > Actinomycetota > Actinomycetes > Pseudonocardiales > Pseudonocardiaceae > Prauserella > Prauserella sediminis. Next base: position 2,141,771 of record NZ_JACIBS010000001.1, read on the forward strand.
CCTCGGGTGATCAGCTCACCTTCGACGTTAGAAAGCCGAGAGTGACGAGGGAATGACCGACTGCCTCACGCTGGTATGTCCACAGCGGCAACACCACATAGGCTGCAGGCGTGGAGATGCACCACCTGCGCTACTTCCTCGCCGTCGCGCGTGAACTCAACTTCACCCGCGCGGCGCGGTCACTGAACATGTCGGTGCCGCCGCTGAGCCGCCGGATCCGCGACCTGGAACGCGAACTCGGCGAGACCCTGTTCGACCGCTCGACCCACCACACGCGGCTGTCATCGGCAGGGCACGCCCTGCTGCCGCTGGCCGAATCCGTGGTGTCGAACTTCGACGCGATCCCCGGGCTCGTCGGCGCACGCGACCGGCGGTGCGACGTGCGACTGGCGGTGCCCGACGTGCTGAACCCTACGCACCGGCGCAACCTGAGTGAGTCGATCCGCTCGCTGGAGGAGCACTACCGCGTCACCATCCGGCAGTTGCCGTCGCTGGACATGCAGTCGGCTCTGCTGAGCAGCTCGCTCGACGTCGCCGTGTCCCACGTCGGCACCAGCGACGAGCGGCTGGCGGCGCTCGTGCTCTACCGCGAGCCGCTCGGCGCCGTGGTCGACTCCGGCCGCTTCCCGGGACGCACCTCGCTCACCCTCGCCGACCTGCGCGGATTCACCTACATCCAGGGCCCGCGGCACTGGGATCTGGGCTCGCACCGCGCCGACCGGCTGGCCGCGCACGGCGTGGTGGTCGACAAGGACGCGCAGTTCACCGACACGTCCGGGCTGCTGGTCCTGCTGCGCAGCACGAAGGGTTTCAGCCTCGCACCGCTGGAGTCGGCGACGGTGCTCGCGCTGGACCCCGAGTCGACGATCCTGCCGGTCGACGACCTCGGCGCCACGCTCACGACCTATTTGTTGTGGCGCAACGCGGACATCTGGATCGACCCGGTCGTGGACGTGCTCCGGCACGCTCGCGACCCGCGGTGAACCGTCCCGGCCCGCGAGCGGCGCCGGTGCGGGCGCCTCAGGTGAGCGAAGGGAACGGCGGTGGGGTCGGCACGGTCGGCACCCACACGGCCTTGGTCTGGGTGTACTCGTCCAGCACACCGGGTCCCGAGGAACGTCCCCAACCGGAGTCGCCGACGCCGCCGAACGGCACGGCGACGTGGATGGTCTTGTAGGAGTTGATCCAGAACGTGCCCGCGTCGACCGCGTGCGCGACGCGGTGCGCACGCGAGACGTCCGCCGTCCACACGGCGCCCGCGAGGCCGAAGCCGGTCCCGTTGGCCCTCGCGACGGCCTCGGCCTCGTCGGTGAAGGTGCCGACCGACAGCACCGGTCCGAACACCTCGGTCCGTTCGAGCGTGTGCTCCGGGCCGACGCCGTCCAGCACGGTCGGCATCACCCAGTTGCCGCCCTGCCACGGGGATTCGCGCAGGTGCGGACTCAGTTCGTGCCCGGCGACCCGGTCGGCGCCGTCGGACATACCGGTGTCGATGAGTGAGCACACCGTGTCGTACTGCGCCCGCGTGACGATCGGGCCGATCTCGGTCCGTGGATCGAGTGGGTCGCCGAGCCGGAGGTGCCGGACTCCTTCCCGGATCCGTGCGATCAGCGCGTCGTGGATGTCCCGGTGGACGAGCAATCGCGAACCGGCGACGCACGACTGGCCGGCCGCGGCGAAGATGCCCGCGATCGCTCCGTGCGCGGCGCGGTCCAGGTCGGCGTCGTCGAAGACGATGTTGGCGCTCTTGCCGCCGAGTTCGAGCAGCGTGGGCGTTCCGACCGCGGCAGCGGCGCTCGCGACCGCGCGCCCCGTGGGCACCGAGCCGATGAACGCGATCTTGCCGACCCTCGGATCACCGGTGAGCGCGGCACCGAGCGTGCCGCCGAGACCGGGCGCGACCGTGAGGACACCGGGCGGCAGGCCGGCGTCCTCGGCCAGCGCGGCGAGCCGCAGCGAGGTCACGGGGGTGAACTCGCTGGGCTTGACGATGACCGCGTTCCCCGTGGCCAGTGCGGGTGCCGCGTTCCAGGCCGCGGTGAACAGCGGTGCATTCCACGGCGTCACGGCGGCGACGACCCCCCACGGCACCTTGCGGGTGTAGGTCGCCCACTCGCCCGGCACCGGGATGGTGTCCCCGATGATCTTGTCGGCCCAGCCCGCGAAATAGGCGAACATCTCGGCCGCCTTCGCCGCTTCGACCCGGGTGTCCCGCAGCGGCTTTCCGGTGGTGGCGCTCTCCAGTACGGCCAGTTCCTCGGCGTTGTCCGACACGGCCGCCGCGACGTCCCGCAGGATCCGCGCGCGCTCGAACGGATTCGCCGCACCCCACGTCGCGGCGCCCCGCCGTGCCGCGTCCACCGCGACGGCGGCTCCTTCGGCGCCGGGATCCGCCCAGGTCGTCACGAGCGCGCCGGTCGCGGGGTCGCGCAGTTCGATCGGCTCGCCCGAGCCCGGATGCGTCACGCCCGCGGCACGGACGCCGATGCCGTCGGGCAGGTGACGGTCGAGGAGTACGCGCGCCCGCTCGCCCGGATCCCTGTCGGCGAGCATGGTGAGGTCCGGTGTGCCGCTCGTCGGTGTCACGCTCATCGGTTCTGGGTCCTCTCCGGCTGTGCCATGCGGTTGAAGTCCTCTGCTGCGCCGAGTCGGTCGCGGGTGTCGCGCCACGCCGCGGACACCACGTCGGCGAGTGGTGACGGCGTGCCGAGCGAACGCGCCGTCTCGGTCGCCAACGCGACGTCGCGCGCCATCAGCCCGAGCGGGAAACCCGAGTCGAACGTCTCCGACAGCACCCAGCGGGGCAGGTTGACCTCGGTCACGGCGCTGCGTCCGGATGCTCCGTTGACGGCTTCGACGACCCGTGCCGGGTCGATGTCGGCCGCTTCCGCCAGCCGGAGGGCCTCGCCCGCGATCTGCAGCTGAGTGGCGCAGAGCAGGTTGTTCACGAGCTTGGCGACGTTGCCGGCGCCGGGGCCGCCGACATGGACCACGCGCTGGGCGATCGCGGCCAACACGTCCTCGGCCTCCGCCACTGCGTCGTCGCGTCCGCCGAGGAACACCGTGAGCGAGCCGCTCTGTGCCCCGGCGGGACCGCCGCTGACGGGGGCGTCCAGCAGGCTGTGGCCGTGCCGGGTGAGCCGTTGCTCGAGCGCCCGGGTCGAGACCGGACTGCTCGTGGAGGTGTCGACGACGAGCCGGTGTCCCGGTTCGGCCTCGAGCAGGCGGTCCACGAGCTGTTCGACCTGTTCGGATCCCGGCAGCGACAGGACGAGTACGTCCGCGTCCGCCACGGCCTTGTCGAGGTCCACGACCGGGAGGAGGTCGTCGACGCGTGCTGCCGCCTCGGGCGCGGGGTCCACACCGAGGACGGAACGGCCTGTCTGCGCGAGGGTTCGCGCGATGCCGGCACCCATGTTGCCGAGGCCGATCACGGCCACGGAGTCGTGCATCTGGTTCTCTCCTTATCCGGTCAGCCGGTGATGCGAAGGACGATGTCGGCGACGACGGCCGAACCGATGTAGGTGGACGCGAGCACGAACACCGCGATCAGCAGCAGTTTCCAGCCGGACTTCTTGACGACGTCGATCTCGCGTTCGGTGAGCGCCAACCCGGCGTAGGCCAGTGCGGGCACGCTCAGTGCGAGGAAGTCGATGTCGGCCACGAGCGCCGTGACGGCGCTTCCCCATGGCGTGAACGGGAGCGTGGCGGCGATGCCGAGCAGGGAGATCCACGCGATGCTCGGCAGGTAGAACGGGGCGAAGCGCGTCAGCACGATGCCGCCGGCGCAGATCAGGTACAGCCCGGCCATGCCGCCGACGGCGGCCAGCGCGGAGATGTCCGTCGCCAGCAGCTGCAACGCCCAGCCGAGCACGCTGACCAGAGCCAGATCGCGCAACGTCGGGACCACGGCGATCTTCTCGCGCGGGATCCGGGTGCTCCCGCTCGCGGTGTCTTCTGCGCTCACGGTCAGCTCTCCTTCCGTGCCGCCGACGCCTCGCCGGGGCGTGCCTTCTTGTACAGCCATTCGACGACGGGAAGTGCGACGAACAAGCTGACGTACAGCCCGGTGGCGTAGGTGAGCAGATTGCTGGCTCCGGCCAGCGCGACGACGGTGTCCTCCATTCCCGGCCACATCCCGGAAAGCGCGCCGCTGCACGCCGCCAGCATGGACCCGCTGCCGACCCCGCAGGCCATCGCCAGCGCCTCGGGCGTGAAGATCCCCAGCGAAGCCATCAGTGAGGCCAGAACCGAGAAGATCAGCGTGCCGAACAGGGTGCCGACGACGTAGACGACCATGACCCCGGTGCCTTCCGGGCTTTTCAGGCCGTAGCGGTCGACGATGATGGCCAGGTTCGGCTCACGGGCGACGGAGAAGGTCGCGCCGATCGCCTCCCGGTGGAGTTTGAAAGCCCAGATCGCGAGTGGGAAGGCGAATGCGACCGTGGCGAGGTTTCCGATTTCCTGCAGCAGAAGTGCGGGCCCCGCCTCGATCAGTTCCTCAAAGGACGGTCCGATGGTGGTGCCGAATTTCGCGATGAACGGCATGATCGCGATGACGATCATCGGCGAAGCCGCTTTCACTTCCCGTTTTCGGATGAACTTCGACGCGGCCCGGACGACGTGCGGATTGATCAGCACGCTGAGAAGGAACGCGTAGAGCAACGGAAGCAGCAGAATCGCGGCGGGGCCGATCGGAATCTCCCGCACGTCGATCAGCTGCGCGACGACGGCGACGACGAGCACGGCGACGTGCAGTCGCCACATGTCCAACACGCTGCCCGGTGCACGCATGGCGGCTCCTGCTGATGAGGGGGTCGGCGACGGAACTCTCGATGGCAGGCGACGCTACGTTCACGGCAGGTGGTGCACAAGAAGACAATTTTCGGACCAGGGTGTTGCCATTCGGGCAACACTCACCGGGGGTTCAGCGAGTCGAGCTGTTCCGAGCAGTGTTCGAGGAGCCGCGATGCGGCGAACGACGGAGTGCGCCCACCCCGCGTCAGCAACTGGGCGTGGACCCGGCCGCTGTCCGCGTCACCGAGGGGAATCGCCCGCAGCCGCCCGCTCGTCAGGTGCCTGCCGACGGCGAACCGCGGCAGCAGCGTGATGCCGAGACCCGCCAGTACGAAGCCGGTCATCGCGTGGATGGAATTGCTGACGAGCCGGATGTCGAGCAGAACGCCGTGGGTGCGCTGAATCTGATCGGTCAGCGCGCGCAACCCGAAACGTGCCGGCAGCACGGTGGCCGGTTCGTCGGCCAGCCGCTGCGGCGTGACCTCGTCGAGGTCGGCGAGCGGGTGGTCCGGCGCGCAGATGACGTGCAGCGGCTGCGGGGCCTGCCGGACGACGGTGAGCTCGCGGTGCGGCGTCGTGTGCAGGGCGAGGGCGAGGTCGACCTCGTCGGCGAGCAGCAGGTCGCGGATCTCGTCGGTGCCGCCGGTGCTCAGCTCCACCGACACCCCGGGGTAGTTCGCGAGGAAGCTGTTGAGCCCGTGTTCCACCAGGTCGTCGATGAACCCTTCGCCCGCCGCCACGCGCACCCGGCCTCGGCGCAGGTCGTGCAGTTCGTCGAGGTTCTCGGTGAGCAGCTCTTCGAGGTGGGCGCGGTCCTTGGCGAAGCGCAGCAGCAGTTCGCCCGCTTCGGTGGGGCGCACGCCGCGGGCGCTGCGTTCGAGCAGCGTCGTCCGTAGCCGTCGTTCGAGCGCTCCGATCGCTCGGCTCACCGCGGAAGGGGCGAGGCCGAGTTGCTCGGCGGCCGACCGGATCGACCCGGTCTCACAGACGGCGCCGTAGTAGCGCAGCGTCCGGTCGTCGAGGGACATGGCGCGACCCTAGCGGGCCCGTGGCGAGCAGGCCTGCGCGAACGACGGTGTCGTGGGAGGCCGGCCGTGCCGGTTGCGGTCAGTTGTCGGCGTCGACGGTGGCGCGCGGCTTTCCGTTGCGGCACTCCGCGGAGACGTCCACGTCGCGATCCTCCGATTCGAAGGTCAACTCCACCTCGTCGTCGGGTCCGTCCTCGATATCGTCGGCCTGGAACCCCTGGGCGGGACTCCACGACAGCAGCGAGGCCTGGCCGTCCCGGTCGCAGGCTGCCACCACGGTCCCGCCCGGCGTGTGCTCGACGTGACGTGTCCGTGGCCGGTCGCCGGGGCCTTCGGGGCCTTCCCGGTCTGCCGTGGCCGACGAGGCAGGGCTGCTCAGCTCCGCCTCGACCTCGGCAGGTTCGGCCATCGGCGGGCCGGGGGCGAGGATGCCGCGGCCGAGCGCGGACACGGCGACGAGACCGACCGCGACCGCGACCCCGGCCGCGGCCAGCCAACCCGCCACAGCCAGGGCGGTGCGCGCGGCGCGGTTGGGGCGAGCCATGCGACCCACTATGCCAAGCCGCTTCCGGCGGGCGCGCGGGCTACGGTGCGGTGCGTGGCGCAAGTGTTGTTGGTCGAGGACGACGCGACCATTCGTAGCTCGCTGAGCAGGGCCCTGCACGACCTCGGGCACGCCGTCACCTCGGCGGGGACGGCCATGGACGGGCTGAACCAGGTCGTGGCGCAGCGTCCGGACGTGGTGGTGCTCGACATCGGCCTGCCCGATCTGGACGGGCGGGAGATGCTGCGGATGCTCCGCGCGGTCAGCCACGTCCCGGTCGTCGTGGCCACCGCGCGCGGTGCGGAAGAGGAAATCGTGGACGTGCTGAACTCGGGGGCCGACGACTACGTGGTCAAACCGTTCGGGGCCGGTCAGCTGGACGCGCGGATTCGCGCGGTACTGCGGCGCGGCGGGCAGCGTTCGGAGCCCGAGACGCTCGTCGTGGACGGACTGCGGCTCGACCCGGCTGCCCGAACGGCCACATTGGACGGTGAGCCGCTCGAACTGACCCCGCGCGAATTCGACGTGCTGCACTATCTCGCCCGACGTCCCGGTCAGGTGGTGAGCAAGCGGGAACTGCTCACCGAGGTGTGGCAGCTGCCCTACGGCGGGGCCGACAAGACCGTGGACGTGCACGTGTCCTGGCTGCGCCGCAAACTCGGCGAGACCGCCAAGAACGCGCGGTACCTGCACACGGTGCGCGGTGTGGGGGTGCGGCTCGGCGGGGCCGAGGAACCGGGGAACTCCTGATGCGGCGGCGGATCGCCCTGCTAGTCGTCGCCACCACGGTCCTGGTCGTGGTGGCGTTCCTGATCCCGTTGGCCGTGCTCGCGCGCACGGTGGCGTTCGACAGGGCGGTCAACGACGCGACCGTCCAGGCGCAGGCGCTCACGTCGGTCGTGTCCACAGCGGATCCGCGAGTGCTCGAGCTGAGCGTCCAGCAGGCGAACGCCGAGGGACGCTTCCCGGTCACGGTCTTCCTCGGCGACGGCACGAGAATCGGCGCGGACGCCGACCGCACGTCCGCGGTTCGGCTGGCCGAGCGGGGTCGCAGCCTGACCGTGGACACCGAGAACGGCGTCGAAGTGGTGGTGTCGGTGGGCGACGCCTCCGGCGGTCAGGCGGTCATCCGCACCGCCGTCAGCGAGGAGGAGCTGATGCGCGGGGTGCACCGCGCATGGTTGCTGCTGGGCGCGCTGGGGGTGGCGCTGGCTGCGCTGAGCGTGCTCGTCGCCGACCGTATGGCGCGTGGCCTGGTGCGCCCGACACGGGAACTCGCCGCGGTGTCGCACCGGCTGGCCGCCGGTGAGCTGGACGCGCGGGCCCACGTGGCGGCGCCGCGGGAGATGCGTGATGTCGCCACCGCCCTGAACCACCTGGCAGGCCGCATTCGCGAACTGCTCGCCGAGGAGCGCGAACGAGCGGCCGACCTGTCGCACCGGCTGCGCACACCGCTGATGTCGCTGCGGTTGGACGCCGAAGCGCTGTCCGATCCGGTGGAATCACAGCGGATCACCGGTCACGTGGACGCGTTGCAGCGCGCCGTCACCCGCATCATCGACGAGGCGGGGCGCCGCAGCGGTACGTCCACCGGCGACGTCGCCGAGCACTGCGACGCGGCCACGGTCGTGTCGGAGCGGGTGGTGTTCTGGTCGGTGCTCGCCGAGGACACCGACCGTGAGGTGCGCACCGACCTCGCCGAGGGACCGTTGCCGGTCGCCGTCAGCGAGGCGGACCTGGCCGCGTGCGTCGACGCGCTGCTCGGCAACGTCTTCGGGCACACCGTGGACGGCGTCGGTTTCTCCGTGACCCTGGAGCGGGGTGACGACCTGGTGCGACTCGTGGTCGACGACGAGGGAACGGGCTTTCCCGAGACGAGCACCGGTCCGCTGCGGCGCGGCGCCAGCGGAAGCGGGTCGAGCGGTCTCGGGTTGGACATCGTGCGCCGCGCGGCCGCCGATTCGGGTGGTGGCGTGACCTTGGAGCGGGCCCCGGGCGGCGGCGCCCGGGTGGTCGTCGAACTCGGGTACGCGAACCCGTCAACCCGCCCCGAACTGCGGTGATGCGCTTTAGCCTCGCCTTAACGTTCGAGTAGCGCCCGGTTAGTTCCTCCGCTGGGAACGTCGTGCTCGACGGCGGCGCCGATGCCGCCCGAGCATCACGGAAACGCACAGGAGGATTCGACGTGTTGGGCAAGAAGAAGCTGGTCGGAGCGATTGCGGTCGCAGGTGGCGTCCTGGCCATGAGTGGCACGGCCGTTGCGTTCGCGGCCGACGGCGGCCAGTCCGGGGACTCGCGTCCGGCATCGGCCCAGCAGCAGTCCGAGCGGCCCTACACCGGTCCGGACCCCGAGGACATCTACACCGGACCCGGCGACCACTACACGGGTCCTGGCGACCACTACACCGGTCCCGACTCCGACGACATCCACACGGGCCCGAAGGGCGAGCAGGCGCCGTCCCACTGGGGCAACCCGTGGCCGGAGCACTGCTCGAGCGAGCAGCCGGCCGTCGGCGCGCAGCAGGCGGAGCGGATCGCGCTGCAGCGGGTGCCCGGCGCGAGCGTGATCGAGATCGACCTCGACCGCTGCTACGGCTTGGAATGGGAGGTCGACCTCCGCAAGGGCGCTGCGGAGTACGAGATCGAGATCGACGCGGACAACGGGAAGATCGTCTCGTTCGAGCAGGATCGGGACGACTGACGGAGCATCGCGTCCCCGGCCCCCGCATTCGGCCCGCCCGGACCGGGTGCGGGGGCCGTTCCGTGCGGCGGCCGCACCGCCGCGGCAGCCGCCGCATCGTGGCGGACGTGGCCGTGGGCGTCGGCTGTCACGCTCGCGGTTCCGAGGCGATCCGGTCGCGGTGCAGCCGCTGCAACCCTACGAAGGCGAGTGTTGCGGTCACCGCGCTCATGCCGAGCCGGAACCAGTGGCCGACCTCGAACTCGACGGCGGTGCTCCGCAGCAGTTCCGCGGTGTGCATCGCCGCCCCCTCGTCGAACATGATCTCGTTGCGGGGCCAGAAGTACAGCACCGAGAACAGGAACTCGCCGAGTGCGAGCGATGCGAGGCTTGCCGCGATCCACCACCGTGCGGCCCGAACCTTCCTGACGAGCAACAACGTGACCACGGCGACGATCAGTGTGGCCGCGCCCATCGGCGGGAAGAAGTCGGCGGGTCCGGTGACGTCGAAGAACTCGCTGGCCTCGGTCAACGACCGCGGAACGTCGTGGAAGACGTTGGGATAGATGACGATCGTCTCGACCGCGATGCCGCCGAAGGCCACCATGGCCAACCAGACATACACGGCGGAGACGGGAAATCCGAGTCGGTGAACCGACATGGCGTGACTCCGTATCGGACGGAAGGGAACTGACCCCGGGAACGCTAGGGCGGTGTGACCCGACGGCGCGTCCGTCGCAGCGCCCTCGCCGGCTACGCGTTCCGGCGTACGCCGGAAGGTGGCGAGCTACGTCCGGCGGTTGCGTGTGCACGCTCCGGCGCAGCCGGCGGCGGCCGCGACGACCGCGCCGGTCGGCGGGCAGTCCGAGGCGCCGCCGCGGGCGGCTGTCGACGCGGCGGGCAGCCTGGGGGATGCTCGGCTCATGGCCGTGCGGAACGATCGGCAGGACTCGATGCTCTCCGTGTCCGAAGTCCTGGAACTGCTGGATGCGGTCGTGGCGGAATCCGACACGTCGGAACCCGCCACGACCGTCGGTACGGCCCTGCCCGCCGACGACGCTGCTGCGCTGGAGGGACGCATCCGCAACGTGCGTGCCTCGATGGCGCGGTGGCGTCGCCGCGGACAAGAGCTGTCGGCCCTGTTCTCGAGCGCTCACGAACTCGCCGAGCTGCGCGACACCGACACCTTGCTGGACCGCCTGGTCGAGCGGGCCCATGACCTACTGGGTACCGACGTGACCTACCTGTCCGAGTTCCACGAGGGCAGGGACGAACTTCGGGTCCGGTCGACGTCGGGGGCGATCGACTCGTCGTTTCGCCGGTTGCGGGTCCCACCGGGCATGGGGCTGGCCAGCAAGGTCGTGCACACCCGACTTCCACAGTGGACTTCCACGTATCAGCAGAACGACGACATCCCGCACGAACCCGGGATCGACGCGGCCGTGGCGGCCGAGGGTCTGGTCTCGTTGCTGGGGGTGCCGCTGATCGCGGGCGACCGCGTGCTCGGCGTCCTGTTCGCCGCGAACCGCAGTGGCCACACGTTCACGCCGGACGAAGTGGCGCTGCTGAGCGCGTTCGCGAATCATGCCGCTGTGGTGCTGCAGACGACGTCGTTGCTGGAGCAGGCGCGGTTGGCGGCCCACGAGGCCGACCGTGCCCGAGCCGTGCTGGCCGACAACGTGACGGCGATGGAGCGGGCGAGCGCGGTGCACGAGGACCTGACGGCGGTGGTGCTGAAAGGCGGGAGCGCCGAGGGTGTGGCGGACACACTGAGCGGAGCCCTGAACCGGCCCGTGACGATCCTCGACCGGGACTGGGAGCCGATCGCGGATGCGCGGGCCGGGGCTCGCGGTCTCGCCGCGGCGGACGGACTGTCCGGCCGGGTGCGGGAGGCGATCGCCGAGAGCCGGCCGTCGGGGCGGTGCGTGTTCGTCGACGGCGGTGCCCCGGAACCCGAGGTGGTGGTCGCCGTGGTGGCCGGCGACGTCTTTCTGGGAGCCGTCCTCGTCGGACACGGTGAGCTGGAGCTCGGGGCCGTGGAGCAGCGCACCATCGAGCGTACGGCCCAGATCGCGGCCCTGGTCGCCGTGCAGCAGGACGCGGTGGCCGAAGCCGAGGACCGGGTCAGGGGAGAACTCGTCTCCGACATTCTGCGGGGCGATGTGCTGCAACGGCCCGACCTGGTCCGCCGCGCGCGAGCTCGGGACGTGCGGCTCGACGAGCTGCGGTCGGTCGTCGTCGTGGCCGTGCCGGCCGAGGCCCGTCGAACCGTGTCGGTGGCCCTGCGGCGGGCCGGTTCGGGGGCGCTGGTGGGCGAGCGCGACGGGGTCCTCACGGTGCTTTCGCCGCGACCGGAACCGAACGACGTCGCGCACGAGGTGTGGGCAACCGCCCGCCGGGCAGCGGAAACCCCGGTGCTGGCGGTCGCGGGGCCGCCGGCACCGGCGGCTGCCGCGCTGGGGGAATCCTTCGAGGCGGCGCGCCGCTGTGCGCAGCTGTTACAGAGCTGGCAGGCGCCGGACGGCGCCGTGGACGCGCAGGCCTACGAGCCGTATCTGGCGGTGTTCGGCTCGCGCCCGCGTGACCTGTCCCGGTTCATCGACTCGGTCATCGGGCCGGTTCTGCGGTGGGACGAGGAGCGCGGTACCGACCTGTTCGCGACCCTGTCGGCGTTCGCCGAGTCACAGGCCAGTCCGACCCGCACGGCGCGGGCACTGCATGTGCACATCAACACCGTCACCCAGCGACTCGAACGGATCACGGCGCTGCTGGGAGAGGGCTGGCGGGAACCCGAGCCGTTGTTCCGGATCTCGCTGGCGACGCGCATGCGCTCGCTGATCCGCCGGCACGCCATGGACGGACCTGCCGACACGCGGTGATCGTGTCCGCTGCGGGACTGGACGCGCGCGGCCACCGGGTGGGGCGTCGCGCTCTCCAGTGACGCCGTGCCGGGCCGGGGTTGTGGGTGAACTACACGTGGCCACCGGTCCGAATGTGGGTTCTTCGCCCGTATGGACGCGGTCCGTGACGGCCTAACGTTCCTGGTCAACCGGAACGGCAGTGCGGCCGACCCTCGTCGTGCCGCCTGCCTGCCGGGTGTGAACTGTCGTCGTCGCCGGTGCCCGGTGACGCAGTACGGCGTGGGAGGTCCGCGTGTCCGTGTACAGCAGGTTGTCCGGGTTCCGGGACGTGCCGCCGGCCGCTCGGCGAGCGCAGCTCGCCGAGCACACCGGCCGCGCCCCGGACGAACTCAGCGCGCTGGATCCCTCCGAAGGGCTCACCGTCGAGCAGGCCGACCACATGATCGAGAACGTCGTGGGCGTGCTCGGCGTACCACTCGGTGTCGCCACCAACTTCACGATCAACGGTGACGACGTCCTCGTCCCCATGGCGACCGAGGAGCCTTCCGTGGTCGCGGCCGCCAGCAATGCCGCCCGAATCGCCAGGGTCGCCGGCGGCTTCCACACGTCGAGTTCCCGGCCCGTCATGCAAGCGCAGATCCAGGTCGTAGACGTCGAAGATCCGGAGGGTGCCCGGCTGCGCCTGCTCGACGCGCGTGCCGAGCTGTTGCGGATGGCCGACGAACAGGATCCGCAACTGGTCGAACTCGGCGGCGGGGCCAGGGAACTGTCGGTGCGAGTGGTCGAGGCCAGGCCCGGCAGGTACGTCGTGCTGCACCTGATGGTCGACGTCCGCGACGCGATGGGGGCGAACGCCGTCAACTCGATGGCCGAGGCCGTCGCGACGCGGGTCGGGGAGATCGCTCGCGGGCGGGTGCTGCTGCGGATCCTGACCAACAAGGCCGATACGCGACTGGCGCGTGCGAATGCCGTGTTCGACGCCGCGACCCTCGGCGGTGCGGACGTCGTGCGGGACATCGTGCACGCCGGCGCGCTGGCCGAAGCCGACCCGTACCGCGCGGCGACGCACAACAAGGGAATCCTGAACGGCATCACGGCCGTGGTGCTCGCGACCGGCAACGACACTCGCGCCGTCGAATCCGGTGCGCACTCACACGCCGTCGGTGCGGACGGCCGCTACACCGCTCTCTCGCGCTTCGAAACCGACGCCGACGGCAACCTGACAGGAACGCTGGAGCTGCCGATGCCGGTCGGGCTGGTCGGCGGGGCCACGAAGGTGCATCCCGCGGCGCAGTCGGCCGTCCGGCTGCTCGGCGTCGCCACGGCCCAGCAGCTGGCCGAGGTGATCACAGCCGTCGGACTCGCGCAGAACCTCGCGGCGTTGCGCGCGCTGGCGACGGAGGGCATCCAACGCGGCCACATGTCGTTGCACGCGCGCAATGTGGCGGTGTCCGCGGGAGCCACCGCCACCGAACTTCCGCAGGTCGTGTCGCGCCTCGTCGCCGACCGGGCCGTCCGTGCCGACCACGCCGAGCGGGTGCTTGCCGAACTCAGAGCAGGCCGGCCGTGACGAACCGGCCGCCGGGCGCCACCCGCGCCGGGGTCGTGCCCGGCAGGAACGCCCGCGTCGTCGGCGCCGATTCCCGTCGGAGATCGGCGTCGCGCCCCGCATGCGACGAGCCGCAACACCGGAACCGCCCACCAGGTACGACGCGGGAGTGAGCAATGAGTGGCAACGAACGTACGGTTTCCGGGGAACCCGTTCCCGACCCGGCGAACGAGCAGTTCCCCGAACACGACGACGATTCTCGGCCCTATCTCGTGTTGTGGGGCGACGCGGTGGCGCCGAAGGAGCTGGGCCGGTCCTTGCTGCTGGCCGTGCCGGTCGCGCTGGCCGCATTTCTGCTGGCACAGCAGGTTCTGTCCGGAGCGGGAAACGAGCAGGTCGTCGACGGATACGCACTCCTCGTCGGGCTCGCCGCGTGCGTCGCTACGGGCGCGCTCTGCGCGAAGTTGTTCACCCCGAAACGGGTGTTCGCCGAAAGCCGGTCCGATGGCATCCGCTCCGGCCTTCCTCCCGAATTCTCCACGCCCGAAGCCGTCTCCGGGCTGCCCGACGAGTACATCGAGGAAATGCGGGAGATCGGACTGTACGAACCCGGAACCTCGCCTGCCGGTGACACGGCGAGAAAGGGAGTTCAACAATGATCGTGGATCTGCTCTGGGCTCTCGGGATGGGCCTGACGGGCGCTGTGGTGTTCGGCGCCATCGGCCTCGTTTCGGGTACCGACGAGACCGCGACGCTCGGGCCGTTGACGTTGATCGTCGTGCTTGCCGGAGTTCCGCCCGTCGGGGTGTTCACGTTCTTCATCGCCGCGGCGGTGTCCAAGCACATGACACACGCGATTCCGACCACGCTGCTCGGAATTCCGGGTGACACCATGGCGGTGCCGCTCATGGAGGATGCGGACGGAATGCGGCGGCTCGGCGCACCGCACGTCGCGTTACGCAAGGCGCTCGCGGGCGCGCTGCTGTCGGCTGTCATCGCCGTACCGGTCGCGGTGGGAATCGCAACCGCGTTGGCGCCCTTGTCCGAAACCGTGGAGGCTGTCGCACCGTGGCTGTTCGCGGCCGCCGCGATCTTCGTGGGCTATTTCTCGCCGGGCCGCTGGGCCAGCATCGTGGGAATCATTCCGTTCACCCTGGCCATCGCCGCGTTGCACGGATTCACCGAGCAACACCTCGGGGACTCGCTGAGCATCTCGTTCTTCCTCGGTATCGCGATCGGCCCACTGTTGGCGGACCTGGTGGGGGCGACGTCCCGCACCGGGCGTGCGGGTATGGAGCGCAGCGGTGTCCGGGAGTTTCATCTCGCGCCGGACCTGTCGGACGGCAGGGGCCCCTTCCCCAACCCGTTTCGCGTGCTCACCCGACAGCAGATCGGCTACACCGCGGGCTCGGCCGTCGTCACCTCGTCCACATTCGTGTTCAGTCCGGTGGCGACGACCGTCATCGTGGGTGAAGCGGTGGGTGCGCGGCTGAAACATCCCTACCAACGGCTGAGCTCGCTGATGGCGGTCAAGAACGGCACGACGGAGTCGACCTATCTGGCTGAGACGATCATTCCGCTGGTGGCGTTCGGCCTGCCGTTGAGTCCCGTCGCCGCCGGCCCCGCCGCCGCGTTGTTCAACGCCCCGCCGGTCTACTCGGTGGAATCGGGACAGAATCTGCACTCGATGCTGTCGTCGTGGCAGTTCCTGCTCTTCGGGTTGCTGGGGGTGCTCGTCGCGGCCGTGGTCGTCTATCCCGTCGCGATGAAGTATGCGCGTGTGGCCAGCGCATGGGTGATCACGCGCGTCAGCCACGAAGCGCTCATCGCCGCGTTCGCCGGGTTGATCGTCGTCGTGTCCTGGTACGAAGGCGGAGCGCTGGGACTGTTCACGTCGCTGACCGTCGGGTTGCTGGGCGGTCTGTGCAACCGGGCCTTCGGTATGAACGCGGGCGTGCAGTTCATGTGTTTCTACACCGCGACGATGTTCGTCCCGATCCTGTTGGCGGCATGAGCGACCGCCGACGGCACGGGTGGACCGCCGGTCGTCGCCCGTGGGACGACGAGCTCTTGGCTTCGGCCGGCATCCGCACGGATCCCGCGGGTCGGCGTCCGGAGGCAGGCCGTGCGGGCCGTCGACCCGCGGCGGTACAACGGCACCATGGCCGTCGTGACGAGCCGACAACCCAGCTGAACTGGGATTTTGGTGGGCCGCCCGGGGCTCGAACCCGGAACCCGAGGATTAAAAGTCCACTGCTCTGCCAATTGAGCTAACGGCCCTGCCGAGGGCCAGCTTAGCGGCCGCGCCCGGCGGCCCTGGAAGCGGTCCTGCGCGCGCCTAGGGTGGGTGCGTGGCCTGGTACTGGGAAGCTCTGATCGGCGTCGGCGCCGCCCTCGCGGTCGCCTGGGTGGCGCTGATCGTGGTGCTGGTGATCGTGCGGCCGCGCGGCGGGTTGCTGCGTGAGGCGCTGCGCCTGTTGCCGGACGTGCTGCGGCTCGTCCGCAGGCTCGCCGCCGACCGCGACCTGCCTCGCGGCGTGCGCGTGCGGCTGTGGCTGTTGCTGGTCTACCTCGCCTTGCCGATCGACCTCGTGCCGGACTTCGTTCCCGTGCTGGGCTACGCCGACGACGCGATCGTCGTCACCGCCGTGCTGCGGTCCGTCGTACGTCGCGCCGGGATCGATGTCGCGCGTCGCCACTGGCCGGGCAGCGACGACGGGTTCGCCGCGCTCCGCCGCGTCGCCGGCCTCACGCCGGACGTGGGGCGTACATGATCACGGCCACGCCCAGTACACACAGCGCGGCGCCGATGTAGTCCCATCGGTCGGGCTGGAACTTGTCGACGATCATGCCCCACGCCAGCGAACCCGCCACGAAGACACCGCCGTAGGCGGCCAGGATCCGACCGAAGTGCGGGTCCGGTTGCAGCGTCGCCACGAACCCGTACGCGCCCAGTGCGATCACGCCCGCCGCGATCCACAGCAGTCCACGGTGTTCCCGCACGCCCTGCCACACCAGCCACGCCCCGCCGATCTCCGCGAGCGCGGCCAACCCGAACAACAGCACCGAACGTAGGACCGTCATGGCAGAGCACCGTACGGAACCGCACCGGATGGGGCGCGACGGCAGCCGCGCGACACGGTCTCCGGAATCCGCGACACGGCACCGCAGGCGTGGGAGTCCGGTGCCGGACGCAGAACATGGGGTGCTGGACGCAGAACACGGGGTGCTGGGTGCGGGACACGGGGTGCTGGACGCAGAACACGCGGCCCGGAAGGCGCAACACGGCGCGTGCTGACAGTCGTCATACCGGTCGGTCGACTGATGCCGCACCGGGGCCTGCGTTCGTAGCGTCGACGGCAATCGACAACGCACCGATCGACGCGAGAGGAACCATCATGACCAGCGCCAACGCAACGACCACGACCCACGGCGACGCCCAGGGCACCGGAGGGCCGCTGCGGCTCGCGGTGATCATCGGCAGTACCCGCACCGGCCGGTTCGCGCCGGTACCGGCCGCCTGGTTCGCCGACGAGGTGCGCAAGCATCACGGGTTCGACGTCGACGTCGTCGACCTGGCGGGACTGGACGTGCCGGATTCGCTCGACGGATCCGCCGACACCGACGCGCTCGGCGAGCGCTTGGCCGCCGCCGACGCGTTCGTCGTCGTCACGCCCGAGTACAACCACAGCTACCCAGCGCCGCTCAAGGCCGCCATCGACTACTTCCACGCGGAGTGGCTCGCCAAGCCCGTCGGCTTCGTCACCTACGGCGGCATGAGCGGTGGCCTACGCGCCGTCGAGCACCTGCGCGGCGTCTTTGCGGAACTGCACGCCGTCACCGTTCGCGACACCGTCAGCTTCTACAACTACCCGGACCGCTTCGGCGACGACGGCATCCCGCACGACGCGGAGTCCGCGAGCCAGGCGGCCAAGGGCATGCTCGACCAGCTGTCGTGGTGGGGCAGGGCGTTGCACGAGGCCCGCGCGGTGCGCCCGTACGGCAGCAACTGATCACCGTGGCCGCCGCCCGCGAGGGCCGGGCGGCGGCCACGGTGAAGCACTGCGTGCGGGTCGTGGTCGAACCACCGGTTCCAGCAGTGGGATGACGATCTTCCGCGGAAATCCGTTGACTTCGACCATACTCGAAGTTGCAGGCTTGTGACCATGAGTTCTGCAGGGATCCACGGCCGTGACGACGAACTCGCCCGCATCGGCACGCTCGTCGACGAGGTGCGCGCCGGGGCGGGTCAGACGCTGGTGCTGCGCGGCGAGGCGGGGATCGGGAAGTCGACGTTGCTCGAGTTCGCCGCCGACACTCGCGTCGCGGCCGACGAGGCGGGCACACCTGGTCCGGTCCACCCGGCCACCGGCTCCGCGCAGTGCGGCCTGTTCGTGCTGCGCGGGGCCGGCGTTGCGGCGGAGTCGGCGATCCCGTTCGCGGGTCTGCACCTGCTGCTGCACCCGGTGGCCGGCTACGTCGACGGGCTCGCCGAACCGCACGCCGGAACGTTGCGCCGGGTGCTCGCGGGTGACGGGTCCGTCGACCGGTTCGCCGCGGGCGTGGCAGTGCTGGAACTACTGGGGATGTTGGCGCAGGACAGGCCGGTCCTGGTGCTCGCCGACGACGCGCACTGGCTCGACGCGGCGTCCGCCGACGCCCTGTCGTTCGCCGCGCGCAGGCTCTCGGGCAAGCGGGTAGGAGTGCTGTTGGCGGTCCGCGAGCCGCACGCGCCCGCGATGCCCACGCCCGGCCTGCCCGAACTTCGACTGCCCGGTGTGGACGACGAGTCGGCGCGCCGGATTCTTGCCACGACCGAACTCCCTCGTCACCGTCGGGCTCGGGTCATCGCTGAGGCGGCAGGAAACCCGTTGGCATTGCTGGAACTCGGGTCGTCCGAACGAGACAGTCGGGGTGATCCGTTCGCCGACATGATCGCGGAGTTGCCGCCCGCCACGCGAACCGTGCTGCTGGTCGCGGCGGCGGACGGCACGTGTGACATCGGCACGATTCTCGCCGCGGCGAACGGTCTCGGGGCGTCGATCGAAGACCTTCGCGTCGCCGAGGACGCCGAGCTGGTGATGTTCACCGAGGGCTGCTTCGGGTTCCGGCATCCGCTCGTGGGCACCTCCGTGTACCGGGCGGCCACATTGGCCCGGCGGCTCGAAGCCCATCGGGCACTGGCCGAGGTGCTCGGTGAGGACGCCGACGCCGACCGGCGCGCCCGTCACCTCGCCGCCGCCACCACCACGGCCGACGAGTCGGTCGCTGCGGCCCTCGAGGCCGGTATCGACCGTGCGCGCGTCCGCGGCGGCATGGCCGCGGTCGCCGACGACTACGAACGCGCCGCCCACCTGAGCCCGCAGCCGAGGGACGAGGGGCTACGGCTGACGTCCGCCGCCCGCGCGGCCGCCGACGCGGGGCAGCCCGAACGCGCCCGTGACCTGGCGGAACAAGCGGCGACGCTGCTTCCGGAGCCGGTGGACGCGACCTGGGCCGCGATCGTCAGGGCGACCCTCGCCGAGGACGACGGCCGCGTCGCCGAGGCGCATCACCTGCTCGTCACGACCGCCCGGCGGATCGCGGGCGAGGCCCCGGAACCGGCGGGCAAGCTGCTCTTCCTCGCGGTCGGTGCGGCGTGGCGGGGTGACGACCCGGCCCGCGGGGTCGAAGCCGCGGCGGTCGCCGACGAGCTGGCGCTTCCCGGCGCCACCCGGGTGCGGGCGCTGGCGACCGCCGCGAGCGCAGACGTCGCGGAAGCGGTCGCGGCGTTGCGCGAGCTCGTCGCCGCGGACTGCACGGAGCTGACGGCCTGCACCGACATCGCGTTGACGCTGCGTTCGGAGGTGCAGCGGTCGTGGTGGTCGCTGCTGCTCGGCGACCCCGACCGCGCCTACGCCAGGGCGACGGACACCGTGCGCGAGGCCAGGAGGCAGGCCGCCACCGGGGTGCTGCCCGCTGCGCTGGGCGTGCTCGCACAGGCGGAGCTGCAGCTCGGTGAACTCGACGCCGCGGCGAAGACGGCGGGCGAAGGACTCGAGGTCGCTACGTGCATCGGCCAGCGGCGCGGCGTCGCGACGCTGTCGGGAGTGCCCGCGCTCGTCGCCGCCGTGCGGGGCGATGCGGACGCCACGGCCTCGTACGCCGCTGACGCGGATCCGGCCTCCGCGGCGCGCGCGCTGGCGCTGCTGGACCTCGGCGAGGGCCGGGCCGAGGCGGCGGTCGACCGGCTGGCCGCGGCGCACCGGCCGGGACTGGCCGGCCTGGCGGCCGTGCCGGACCTCGTCGAAGCGGCGTCCCGCACCGATCGCCCGTCCGACGACGACTTCGCTTCGCAAGCGCTTGCCGACTTCGTGACCTGGGCGAACGTCGTGGACAGGCCCTCGGTGCGCGCCGTTGCCCTCCGCAGTCGAGGCCTGCTGGGCGACCCCGGCCTGCTGTCCACCGCACTCGGTCTGGCCGATCACGCGGACGCCTGGCAACAGGCTCGCACCGAACTGGCCCACGGCGAATGGCTCCGCCGCGACCGCAACCCCGCCAAGGCCCGTCCTCACCTGCGAGCGGCGCTGACAGCGTTCGAACGGCTCCATGCACAGCCCTGGGCCGACCGTGCCCGCACCGAACTGCGCGCCGCGGGTGAGGGCCGCGACAGCCGCCCTGGCCGTGAGACCACCGTCGACACCGACGGCCTCACCCCGCAAGAACTGCGCATCGTCCAACTGGCCGCCGACGGCCTCAGCAACCGCGACATCGGCAACCGTCTGTACCTGAGCCCGCGCACCGTCGGTTACCACCTGTACAAGGCGTATCCGAAGCTCGGCGTCTCCGGCAGGGGTGAGCTCGCGAAACTGGAGCTGATGGCTTGAGCCGCCACTCGTCGTGCCACACTGCACGCCGTGGAGTACCAACTGTCGGCAGAGCTCACCGCCCCGGAAGACGGCCCTGACCTGGACCCGCTCCAGCAGGTCGGCGTGGTGGCGCTGCTCGACACGCGGCTGTCCCGCCTGGCCGGGATCGAAGGGCCGGACGGTGTCGAGATCACGCCCGTCGAACACGCCGTGCACGCGCACCTCGGCGGGGCGAACGTCAGCTGGCTGCTCGACGCGCCCGCGCTCGTGTTCGCCGAGGACGCCACGCGTGCCGTGCTGGAGCAGCTCCTGGAAGAGACCGAACTGCTCCGTGGCTGGCAGGTCAAGCACTGTGCCGTCACGGCCACGGATGACCAGCTCGAAAGCGCGCTCGCCGCGTCGGCCGAAACCGGCGACGACGGCGTCATCGAGATCGACCCGGCCGACCAGCTCGAACTCGCCGAGCGCAGGCAGCGGCTCCTCGACGCGTCCGAGTACCTGCGCGCGTTCGGCCTCGACGCGTTCGGTTTCACCGACGGCGGTGACGTCACCGAGCAGGAGGCCCGCTACGTCGCGGGCGCGGTGATGCACGGCGTCGAGATGGTCACCGACGAACTGTTCGGCGACATCCAGCTGCTCGAGGACGAGGACGGCACCGCCGTCGACGTCGAGGCGCTCTGGGTGATGGACGAACTGCCCCAGCAGTACGCCGACCAGTACACCGCGCTGTTCGCCAAGCAGCTGCTCGTGACGACCGCGATCCTCGGCTACCGCCTCACCCAGGAGGAATGGACGGCCCCGCTGTGCCTGGCCGAGGCGCTCGCGCTGCACGTCGTCAAGTCGCGGGCCGAGCTGGAACTCGACCTCGCCGACGCCATGCCGGAGGAGCGCGCCGCGGAGATCTTCGCCCACTTCGACGACCACGCGTTCGCCGACGGTGCCCACGAGGAGCTCTACGACGTCTCCGACCTCGACGCCTTCGACTCCGACGTCATCACCTGGTTCCGCCCCGACCCGCGGTACAACGACACCGCCGGCCTCCACCCGTACCTCACCGACGAGGACTGAGCGCGCCGTTCGCGCCCCCAGGGGCACTTTGGTCGCACTCAATGCCACCAAAGTGCCCCTGGGGGCACCGGCTCGCCGCGGTCACAGCTTCGTCGGGATGAAGAACCACAGGGTCGAGAACAGGCCGCCGACCACGACGAGGGCCACGCCCATCAATACCGGCCCGTACACCACCTTGGCGATCAGCCCGACGGTGAGCGTCACCGCGATGGCCAGGCACACCAGCCCCGCGATGACCAGGCGATTCCCGACGCGCAGGATCGCCTGCCTGCGTCCGGCGCGGAACAGCATGCGGTGCCAGGCCGCGGGCGCGGTCAGCATGGCCGTCGCCGCGGCCGCGAACAGCACCGTGACCAGGTGCAGGATCTTCTCGAATCCACTGGCCTCACGGAACTGCGCCGTGAACGCCACCGCGAGCAGGAAGCCGAACAGGATCTGCACCCCGGCCTGAGCCACCCGAAGCTCGCCGAGCAGCTCGTTCACGTTCCGCGTCAGCCGCTGGTGGTGCGGCTCCGCACCGGCGTCATGCTGCGCATCGGACCTGTGCTGCGGATCCGACCTGTGCTGGGCATCGGGGCCGTGCTGCGCGCCGGGGTGCTGCGTCGCCGTGACCTCGTGCTGGGCGGCGGGAGGCTGTGCGGTGGTGTGGTGTTGTGCGGTGGTGTCGTGCTGTGCGGTGGTGTGGTGCTGCGCGCCGGGTTTCACCTGCGCGCCCGGGTTCTGCTGGGCAGCGGGGCCGTGTTCCACACCGGGGTCGTGCCCGGCGCCGGATCCGCCGCCGCGCGCGTCCGCTCCCGGGCCGTTCACTCCGAGCCCCCTACTCCCGGCCGCCTGTCGATACGGGTTCGGGCGGGACGACCACCGGGCGCCGCTTGGCGGCCCGTTCGTGCCAGCCCAGCGCCGTCACTGCGGCGACCACCACGACGAGGCCGGCCCACTGCGTCGCGGTCATGGTCTCGTCCAAAAAGGACACGCCGATGACGACGGCCGTCGCCGGATAGGCGAGTTCGGCCAGCGTCGCACGCGCGGCCGGTGTCGCGCGCAGACCCGTGTAGTACAGGCTCAGCGCGAACAGGCCCGGAATCAGCGCGAGCAGTCCGAGCCCCACGGCGTTGTCCCAATCCACCGTGTACGGGTTCCCCTGTGCGGCGACGATAATCGCGGCGACCGGCAGTCCCACGGTGAACCGCAGGGTCGTGACGTCCCGTGACGGCAGGCTTGTCGACACCAGCCGTCCCAGCACCGTGCCCGCGGCCCACAGCGCCGCTGCGCCGAGCGCGAGCAGCGCCGCACGCAACGCGCTGAACTCGATGTCCAGCGGGTCGGCGAAAGCCAACAGCCACGCGCCCGCGATCGCGGGAACCGCGAACAGCGCGTAGCCGCTGCGCAGTCGTTCGCCCAGCACGGCCCACGCGGCCAGCACCGCGAACACCGGTTGCAGCTTCTGCAGCACCAGCGGCGTGATCGCATCGCCCGTCTGGAACGCCGCGGTGAACAGTGCCGTGGCCAGTGCGGAGGATCCGCCGCCGATGATCAGTACCGCCAGCCACACCCGCGGACCGCAGCGTGCCAGCGCTCGCACCGCACGCGGCACGAACGGCGACAGCACCGCGACGATGATCAGGTGCTCCCAGAACACGACCGTGCCGGACGGCAGGTCCGCCGCGAGCGGTAGCCGGAGGAGCCCGTCGGTGCCCCACAGTGCCGCCGCCACCGCCACGAGCCACGTCCGGTCCGTGGGGCGGCCCGCCGGACCGGCTGTGCCTGAGGTCGATACGTCCGCCGTAGTCACGCGTGCCAGATTACGGCCGGACGCCGATAACAAACGTGTCCGTGTCACGCAGTGAGATCGCCCGACCGTGTCAATCGACTTGTGGTCGATAGCGCGATGAGGTTAAGGACGAGCCATGAAACGACTCCCCGTTACCCTTGCCCTGGCATCGGCCGTCGCTCTGGCGGGTGCCGGCACCGCTGCCGCTGCCCCGGCTGCCGCCGAGCCTGCGCAGTCCCGCTCCGCGGTGGCGTTCGCGCACGGCACGTTCGCCCCGTACGTCGACGGTGCCACGGCCGCGACGTACGACCTCGACAGCGTGCCGTCGGGTGCTCGCGCGTCGGTGTTCTCGCTGTCGAACGGCGGTGTCGGCACCACCACGAAACTCGCAGTCTCCGGGCTGCAGCCGGACCGGCACTACGGCGCGCACGTTCACGACAACCCCTGCGGCCCGAGTGGCGACGACGCGGGCCCGCACTTCCAGTACGTGCAGGACCCGAACCAGCCGTCGACCGACCCCGAGTACGCCAACCCGGACAACGAGGTCTGGCTCGACTTCACGACCAATTCGCACGGCACGGGATTCGCGTCGTCGCATGTGGACTGGTCGTACGGCGACCGCAGGCCGGCATCCGTGGTGATCCATGAGCACCACACGTCGACCGAACCCGGCGAGTCCGGCGACGCGGGGGCGCGGCTGGCCTGCATCAACGTCGACCTCTGACGCTCGCGCCGGCACCACCCGCCCACCCGCCGTGTTGCGCTCTCGCGCGTGTTCTGCACTCGTGACGCCGTGTCCTGCGCTCAGTACCGCGAGTGCTGCGCTCAGGACACGGCGGCGGCACGGTCGGCGCTCACGGCGTCTCCTCACGCTCGTCGTAGGTGGCGCGGGCGGCGGCGATCGCGCCGGCGTGACGCTGTGCCCATGACGTCAGGTCGGCGAGTGTGTGGTGCAGCTCGCGCGCCATATCGGTGAGCGTGTACTCGACCTTCGGCGGCACCGTCGGATAGACGGTCCGCACGAGCAGGCCGTCACGTTCGAGGTTCGGTGAACCGCACCGGTCCCTGTGCCGCCGCGACGAGCACGCCGACGCTCCATTTGCCCGCGACGTGGTCGAGTACCTCGTTGGTCGGGCACGCGTGCTCGACGCTGCTGCGGACCGTGCCCGCCCGTTGCAGGTCGGGCGGTTACGCGTGGCGTCGGCTACATCGGCCGAGGTCGCCGCTGCCCTCGTCGCAGGCGGCGACGGCCGACCTGGAGCGATGGCCGACCCGAGCGTCGACCGGCCGGCCGGGGTGGCAGGTGGTGACGGCTAACCTGGAGGCATGACCGCCACCTTGACGACGCCTGCGTTGCAGGTCGGCCCGTACCGGGTCGACCCTCCCGTCGTGCTCGCTCCGATGGCGGGCATCACCAACGTCGCGTTCCGGAAACTGTGCCAGGAGTACGGTGCGGGACTGTACGTGTGCGAGATGATCACCGCTCGCGCCGTCGTCGAGCGTCACCCCGGCACGATGCACATGATGACCTTCGGCGAGCGCGAGTACCCGCGGTCGATGCAGCTCTACGGCGTGGACCCGGAGACGATGCGCGAAGCCGTCAAGATCATCGTCGGCGAAGGTCTCGCGGACCACATCGATCAGAACTACGGCTGCCCCGTGGCCAAGGTGACGCGGAAGGGCGGCGGTTCGGCGCTGCCGTACAAGCGGAAGCTGTTCGGCAACATCGTGCGCGCCTCGGTGGAGGCCGCCGAGCCCGCCGGTGTGCCGGTGACGGTGAAGTTCCGCGTCGGCATCGACGACGACCACCACACCTACCTCGACGCGGGCCGCATCGCCGAGGCCGAGGGAGCCGTCGCGGTGTCGCTGCACGCGCGCACCGCCGCGCAGCGCTACTCGGGCAAGGCCGACTGGTCGCACATCGCGCGGCTCAAGGAAGCCGTGACCAGCATCCCGGTCCTCGGCAACGGCGACATCTTCACCGCGGGCGACGCCATGCGCATGGTCGACGAGACCGGCTGCGACGGCGTCGTTGTCGGCAGGGGATGTCTCGGCAGGCCGTGGCTGTTCGGCGAGCTGGAGGCGGCGTTCCAGGGCAGGCCGGCGCCGGAGCCGCCGAACCTCGGCGAGGTTGCGCGTGTCCTGCGCAGGCACACCGAGCTGCTGATCGAGCACGACGGCCACGACAAGGCCATGCGCGACATCCGCAAGCACATGGCCTGGTACTTCATGGGGTTCCCGGTCGGATCGGAGCTGCGGCGTTCGTTCGCCACGGTGT
The DNA here is from genome assembly GCF_014195435.1 of Prauserella sediminis. Classification (NCBI taxonomy): domain Bacteria; kingdom Bacillati; phylum Actinomycetota; class Actinomycetes; order Pseudonocardiales; family Pseudonocardiaceae; genus Prauserella; species Prauserella sediminis. Next base: position 2,167,195 of record NZ_JACIBS010000001.1, read on the forward strand.
CGTCGCTGGAGCAGCTCGACGATCTGATCGGCAAGCTGGACCACGACGCGCCGTTCCCCGCCGACGCACTCGGCCCGCGCGGGCGGCAGGGGTCGCCCGGCAAGGTCACGTTGCCGCACGGCTGGCTCGACGACCCCGACGACCCGTGCGTGCCCGAGGGCGCCGACATGATGCATTCCGGCGGCTGACGACAGCGCTCCGACTGAGGGTGCTGCTCCGACTGGCAGTGCGCCGGACTGACAGCGCGCCGACAGCACCGCGAGGTACGGCTCCCGGAGTCGGTCCGTAGACCTGCCAGTATGCCGGGATGTCGACCTCTCGGGATGCCGACCTCCCGGGATGCCGGAGTGTCGAGGCGCCGGAGTGTCGAGGCGCCGGGGTGTCGGAGTCCTCAACCCAGGAGGTGGGGCCGTCGCCCCATCGGGGTCGCAGGGATGTCGGGTCCGCTCGTGAGAGGAAGATTCCGGGCTCGCTCCCTCCCGTCAGCCTGACCACCAACCCGCACGGGCACGCTGGCGCGTGGCTGTGTTCGATGCCCCGAAGGTGCCCTCGGGGGCGCTGAGCCGCGTGGGACAGCTGAATCGCTGCGGAAAAACAAGTGGAGTTCAGTCAGTGCATGAGGCGGTAGACTCCGCAGGATGGGAAAGCGGCAGTACGGACAGTTCTGCGGGCTCGTTCGCGCCGTTGAGCTGGTCGGGGAACGGTGGGCGCTGCTGATCGTGCGCGATCTGCTCGTCGCGCCGAAGCGCTACACGGACCTGAAACGCGGCCTGCCGCGCATCCCGACGAACGTTCTCTCGGCGCGGCTGAAGGAACTCGAGACCGCCGGCATCGTCGAGCGCCGGCTGCGGCCGCGCCCCGACGGTTCCGTCGAGTACGCCCTCACCGAGTACGGCGCCGACCTCGAAGACGCCGTGCTCGCGTTCGGCCGGTGGGGCGCACGTGCGCTCGGCGAACCCGGCCCCGACGAGATCATCACGTCGGACTCGCTGGTCATCGCGCTGCGGACGGCGTTCCTGCCCGAGGCGGCGGCGGAGGAGGCCGACGCGACCTACGAGATCCGTCTCGGTGACGTCGTCGTGCACGCCCGCGTCGACGGCGGTGAACTCGTCGCGGGGACCGGCGAGGCCGACGGTGCCGACCTGGTCATCGAAACCGGCCCTGCGTTCCGCGCACTGCTCGCCGGTGAGCTCGCGCCGGACGACGCGGTCGCCGACGGCAGCGTGGCGATCACCGGGCCGAAGGAGCTGCTGGCCGCGTTCACCCGGTCGTTCCGCATCTGATCGCGCCCGTTTCGTCCGTTCCGTGGTCGGCGGCGGGTTCCGTCCGTGGCGGCGAGTGACGCCGCTCGTCCTGTCGAGCGATTTTCGCGTTCGGCGAGTCCCGGTGGCTCAAGCGGCGCCTCTCTCCTGTCGACATCCCTGTATGGGGTTCGACGCTGTTGGAGGTGACGCGGTGACACCCGCCGAACCCGTCCACGACGCCGCCGCGCTGGTCGACGCCCACGAATCGCTCGCCGACGCCTTCGCCGAGCAGGGCGACTGGCGCAGCGCGTACGAGCACCTGCGTGCGGCGCTCGGCCACGCCCGGAACCTGCCCGTCGCGGCGCGTATCCCCGAGCAGTACCGCCGCGAGGTCGAGCAGTTGCGCCACGAGAGCCTGACCGACGCGCTCACCGGCGTGTACAACCGCCGCTATCTCGACCGCACCCTGCCGTGGCTCGAACCCGTCGCCGTGGCGCTGGTCGACCTCGACGAGTTCAAGGGTGTCAACGACCGGTTCGGGCACGAGGTGGGCGATCGGGTGCTTCGGCAGGTGGCGCGGATCCTCCGGCGGTCGCTGCCTCCCGGTGGATTCTGTGCGCGCTACGGCGGTGAGGAGTTCGTGTTGGTGGTGCCCGTGACGTCGCAGCCAACCGTCGCGGCGATCGTCGAGCGCGCGCGGATGCGGGTCGAACAGTTCCCGTGGCGCACGGTCAGGCCGGAGCTGACGGTCACGATCAGTGCGGGCGTCTCACCCGCCGACGGCGACGCCGAGACCCGCCTACGCATTGCGGACGAGCTGCTCTACCAGGCGAAACGAGAGGGTCGCAACTCGGTGGCGTTGGACCGCGGTGATGCGTCCCGCGTGACACGTACCCTCAGTACGCATTCCGCTCGACCGCATTCGTGAAGCCGCTCCAGCTACTTCCCGGTTGCGGGATCGGAGACGTCATGCACCGCAACTCTGTGTAAAAAGTTCGGGCCTTGGTGTCGTCACGAAAGAGGGACGTCCGTACGATAGCGCACACTGCCGGAGAGCCGATCACGCCACGGTCGCGGACATGTCGCGAAAGCGGCATGTGACCAGGTGTTTCTGGGGAAGGAGTGGGCGCGTGTCCGACGAGCACGGCTCGCCTGCCTCGCGCCACGCCCAGGCCGCCGCGGACCAGATCGCCGAATGGCGCCGCCGCGCAGAACGGAACCGCGCCGACTCCGAACGCAGGCGCCGGCGTTCCCTCGAAGGGGACGGCGGCACGAGCGTGTCCGAACTGCTGGCCAAGACCGGTTACAACCCCCAGGCAGGCAGGCTCTCGCACGCCACGGACGACCCGGAGGGTCCTGAACACGACCGTATGCCGGGGCCGCCCGCGGCGTCGGCGGCTCCTCCTGGAGGTCAGCGCGGACCTTCGCGTCCAGGGTCGCCTGCCGAACCCTTCGAACCCTTCGCGTCCGCCGAACCGGGTGAGCGGTTCTCGCCGCCTCGCAACGGGCACGGTGTTCAGGGTGGGCACGGTGCTCAGGACAGGCGCGGTGCGCCGGACAGACGCGGCGCGCAGGACGGTCACGGTGCGCCGGTCGGCCGCGGCGCCCCCGACGATCGCGGTGCACCCGACCCGCGCCCGGACTCCCGGCCCGAGCGGGCCGCCGAGGCCCCGCTTCCGCCCGCACCGCCGCGGCGGGACACGAGGCCGCCGGAACAGCCCGGCCAGGCGGCACATCCCGGTCCGCCGGAATCGTCCGAACGGCCGCGGCCCGCGCCGGGGCGCTCCTCACTCGCCGACTCGCCGCCACGGCGCCCGCAGTCGCCCCCGTCGTCGCCTGCTCCGCCCGGGCCGTCGGCACCCGCACCTGCCCCGCCCGGGGCTTCCACCCCCGGGCCGTCCGCACCCGGTTCGTCGATGCCTCCTCCGGAGCCGGTTCGTCCGCCGGAGCCGGACGAACCGCGACCACGCGCGCCCCGTCCGGCACCCGAGACGCGGCGGCCGCGGGGCGAGTCCGCCGAGCCGCAGTCGCCGCTGGAACGGCCCCGTGACCCGCGCGCTCCCCGTGAGGACGGAGTCGCGGCTCCCGGCCCGGTGGCCCCGGACGGTCCCCCTCCGGCAGGTCAGCGTCCCCCGAACCCGTCCGGGCAGCGCACACCCCAACACTCCGGCCCGAACCCGCGGCCGGTCCCGCCCGCTCACCCGCCCGCCGCGCCGGGGCGGCCCGCTCCCGTGCCCGCCGACGCTCCGGCGCCGCACGACGTACCCGACAGGTCCGGCACGCAGCACCGGCCCCCGGACCAGCCCCTGGACCGGAGCCGGCCGGCCGTCGCGCCGCCCGCCCCGGCCTCACCGGGTGTTCCCGGCAAGCCTGGCGTCTCGGCCTTGCCCGGCGGCTCCGGCGAGCCCCGGAGTCTTGGTGAGTCCCGGAGTCCTAGAGATGCCCGGGGTCCCGATGGGCCCCGGGCGCCCGGAACACCCGGAGTGTCTGGAGCGCCTGGAACGCCCGGAGCTCCCGTGCCGCCGGAGGCGGCCGGTCCTGCGCCCGGGCGCAGGGAGATCGACGAGCCGGCCCATGGGCCGCAGCGCAGGCCGGGGCCGCCGCCCGCGCGGCCTCGTCACCACACCGAACCGCACCCCGATGGCGGACCGCGTCCCACCGGCCCTCCTCAAGGCATGCCTGCCGGCGGTGCGGGCGTGCGCCGCCCCGATCCCCGCCCTGAGCCGCCACGGCCCGAGTCGCTCCGTCCGGAGGCACCGCGTCCGGAGGCACCGCGGCCCGAGTCGTCACGCCGTCCGGAGACACCTCGTTCGGAGGCACAGGCACAGGCACAGCGGCGTCCGGCTCCGGAGCCCGAACCGCCGACCGTGTTCGGGGCCGTCGCGTCCGTGCTCGACGGCGGTCTGAGCGCCGATATCGGAGGTGGGAAGCGCGACGACGGCGAGCGCAGTGAGCCCGCAGCCTCCCGTGCTGCCACGGCCTCCCGCTCCGCCACGTCTCACAGCGCAGCCACACCGCACAGCGCAGCCGCAGCGCACGGCACCGCCGCAGCGCACAGCACCGGGGCGTCCGACGGCGTCGGAGCTGTTCCTCGGCCCGGCCCAGGCCGTGGGCTTCGTAGAGGTGATCGGCCGGATCCGCCGCGTCCGCGCAAGCCGGCGACCCCGCCGCCCGCCGCACCGCCGCCCGCCGCACCGCCGCTCACCGGACCCGCACCCGGTGATCCGGAGCCCGGCGAGCCGGAGCCCGCCGGACCCGCCGACGAGCCCGGCCGGGCCGCTCCCGCCCCGCCGCGTCCGCGCAGGCCGCTCGCGCCCCGCAGGGAAGGCGAGGAAGACCGGCTCTCGATGACCGACCAGATGGAGCCGGTCGACGAGCAGACGCAGTACAAACGCAAGATCGACAACACGCTCGCCCGGTTCTCCGCAGCGCACGACGAGCTCGAGGCCGAGGAGAGCGAGCGCCGCGCGCGCAAGGAACGACTCGCGGCGCGGATCGAGCACACGCGCACGAAGCTCCAGGCGGTCGTCACCTCGAAGATCGGCGGACGCGGATCCGCGGTGTCCCGAGACCGCGAGTCAGGCGGCGAGGCCGGAGCGGGTGCCGACCGCGCCGAGCTGGACGGGGCCGACCCCGAGCAATCCGACCCCGAGCAATCCGACACCGAGCAATCCGACACCGGACACGCCGAAGCCGGACACGGCGACGAGGACACGCCCTCGCGCACCCGGCTGCAGGAGAAGAAGAAGCGCAAGAACGACCGTGCGCGGCTGGCGAGCAAAACGCTGGCGATCGTCGCCGCGGCGCTGGTCTTCCTCGCCACGGGTGCGGCGTGGGGCGCGAAGACGTGGTTCGACTCGAAGTTCAACCAGATCGCCGCGCTCGACGAGAACTCGGCGCACATCATGCCCGGTCAGATCGGTGACGAGAACTTCATCGTCCTCGGCTCGGACACCCGTGAGGGTGCGGAGGCCGAGGAGGACGTCGGCACGGCCGCCGACGTCGGCGGAGCTCGGTCGGACACGCTGATGGTGGCGCACGTGCCGGAGGACCGCAGTCGTGCTGTCGTCGTGTCATTCCCCCGTGACCTGGAGATCTCCCGGCCTGCATGCGAGCGGTGGGACTCGGACTCCGGACGGTACGGCGAGGTGATGCCCGCCGCCGATCAGGTCAAGATCAACACGGCGTTCTCGGTCGGCGGGCCGAAGTGCGTGACGAAGGTGGTCCAGGAACTCACCGGGATGAAGATCAACCACTTCGTCGGCATCGACTTCCACGGCTTCAAAGGCATGGTCGACGCCGTCGGCGGTGTCAACGTGCAGATCGACAAGCCGATCGTCGACGAGACGCTCGGCAAGGTCGTCACGGAGACCGGGAACGTGAAGCTCAAGGGCGACCAGGCGCTCAACTACGTCCGCGCGCGGAAGGTGTACAGCGATCCGACGTTCTCGGACTACGGCCGCATGGAGCGGCAGCAGAAGTTCCTCTCGTCGCTGCTCGACACCACGCTCTCGAGCGACGTGCTGTTCAACACCGGCAAGCTGAGCAGGTTCATCGACGCGTTCACGCGGTCGACGTTCGGCGAGGGCATCGGCGTCGATCAGATGCTGACGCTGGCGCAGTCGATGCGCGGCTTCGACGCGGGCAAGGTCGAGTTCCTGACCGTGCCCACTGTCGGCGAGGCCAACGAACGCGGCAACGAAGTGCTGCTCGAAGGGGACTCGCAGGCGCTGTTCGACGCCATCATCGACAACACGCCGCTGCCGGGCGACGAGGCGTCGGCCGATGGGCCGCGCTCGGGTGACGGTTCGTCGGGTGGCCAGCCCGAGCCCGACGAGCAGCAGGCCGCGGAGCAACCGGCCAGCGCCTCGGCCCCCTGACCCGCCGGCGCGGCGGTGCGCGGGCGGCATCGAGCCGCCCGGGAGTTCTCACCGAGCCGTCGGTCCACGTTCACCGACGGTTCAGATCTGGATTCGGCGTTAGGCCATCGCGGGCCGTAGAGTCAGCCGTATGCGGGACGCCTACAACCTCGAACTCGACAATCTCCGTGCTCAACTGGGTGACATGGTCCAGCTGGTGGCCGAAGCGATGGAGCTCGCGACGCGATCGCTGCTGCACCAGGACCTCGAAACCGCCGAGCAGGTCATCAGCGACGACGTGAAGGTGGACGACGCCCGGTCGGCGGCCGAGGAGAAGGCCTACGGCCTGCTCGCGCTGCAGGCCCCGGTCGCGACGGACCTGCGCATCGTCGTCGCGTCGCTGCACGCGGCGGAGAGCATTGAGCGGATGGGTGACCTGGCGCTGCACGTCGCGAAGGCCGCCAGGCGCAGGCACCCGGAACCGGTGCTGCCGCCCGACGTGCGGCCCGCGTTCGAGCGGCTCGGCGACGTGGACGTCCGCCTGGCCCGCAAGCTCGAGCGGGTCGTGCGGGGCGACGACGCGGAGGCCGCCAAGAGCCTAGAGGACGACGACGACGAGGTGGACGAGATTCACCGCAACCTCTTCACCGTGATCATGGACCGGGACTGGCAGCACGGTGTGTCCCCCGCTGTGGATCTCACGCTGCTGAGCCGGTTCTACGAGCGTTACGCCGACCACGCGGTCTCCGTGGCGCGCCGGATGCTGTTCGTCGTCACGGGGCGTATGCCAAATCACAGTGCCAGCGACGTCTGATCGACTGGCCCTAATCCGCTCGGGCTACACGTTGGACACGTGCCGTATGACCTGCGCATGTATTGCCGACAACAGTCAGTCACCCCTTGGTGATGTCGCTGTGACGTCGTCGGGACAACACGCCTCGTTCACCTTTCGTTCATTCGCTTCATGAAGCGGTGTCATGTCCCGCCCATAGCGTTCGACGCGGCACAAACCCCGAGCGGCGGCAGGAGCTCTGCCGCACCAGAACCCCGGAAGAGGTCAACTGTGAAGCGTTCCACCCTGGGCCGCGCCTTTGTTCTGCCGACGACGGCCGCGCTCGCGTTCGGTCTGGTCGCCTGCGGCTCCGCCAACGAGGAAGGGGCGGCGAGCGGCCCCACCATCAACGGTGCGGGTGCCAGTTCCCAGGAGGCGGCGCAGAGCGCGTGGCGTACCGGCTTCCTGGAGAGCAACGACGGAATGATCAACTACGACCCGGTCGGCTCGAGCGGTGGTCGGGAGCAGTTCACCAACGGCGGTGTGGACTTCGCAGGCTCCGACGCCTACCTCGACGACAAGGAGGTCAAGGCCGCGCAGGAGCGTTGCGGTGAGGGTGGCTTCGTCGAGGTTCCCGCCTACGTCTCCCCGGTCGCGCTGATCACCAACATCGAGGGTGTCGACAGCATCAAGCTGAAGCCGGAAACGATCGCCAAGATCTTCAACCAGAAGATCACCAAGTGGAACGACCCGGAGATCGCGGCCTCCAACGAGGGTGTCGACCTGCCGGACACCAGGATCGTCCCGGTGAACCGTGCCGACGGCTCCGGCACCACCGAGAACTTCGTCGAGTACCTCAAGGAAGCAGCGCCCGAGCAGTGGCCGCACGAGGTCAGCGACGAGTGGCCGGTGTCGGGTGGCGAGGCCGCGCAGGGCACCTCCGGTGTCGTCCAGGCCGTCAAGAACGGCAACGGCACCATCGGTTACGCCGACGCCAGCCAGGCCGGCGACCTGACGACCGTCGAGGTCGGTGTCGGTGACGAGTTCGTCAAGTACTCGCCGGAGGCCGCGGCCGCCGTGCTCGACGTCTCCGAGCGGGTCGAGGGCCGCGGCGAGAACAGCTTTGCCTTCGACCTGGCCCGCGACACCAAGGAGTCGGGCACTTACCCGATCGTGCTGGTCTCCTACGTCCTGGCCTGCGGCAACTACGACAATGCTGACAAGGCCACCATGGTCAAGGACTACCTGAACTACATGATCAGCGCCGAGGGCCAGAAGGCAGCCGAGGAGCAGGCGGGTTCCGCGCCGATCTCCGACGACCTGCGCTCGAAGGTGCAGCCGGCCGTCGAGTCCATCGGCTCGGCGAACTCCGGCAGCTGACACCCGTCGGCAATAGTCGCGAACGCGACAACGGGCGACCCCGAGTGGTGTCCCCGCACGGTCCGGGTGGTCTCCTCGACGATGAGGTGACCACCCGGACACACGCGTGTCAGGAGACTTGTTCGTGAGCCGGTTTGTGGCCCACCGCGGCGGCCGAACGCAAGAACGGAAGGAATAGAACGTGGCTTCCAGTACCGAGGCCCCGCCCCGGAAGAACCGGGTGCCGCGACGCCCGGGCGATCGCATCTTCGCCGGTGTTTCGACCGGGTCCGGTGTGCTGATCCTCGTGGCGCTCGCGGGTGTCGCGGTCTTCCTGGTGACGGAGGCCTGGCCGGCGCTCACGGCGCCCGCCGAGGACATCCCCGGTGGCCAGGGACTCGTCGTCTACATCTGGCCGCTGCTGTTCGGCACGCTGATCTCGGCGGTGCTCGCGCTGGTCATCGCCGTTCCGCTCGCGGTGGCGATCGCCCTGTTCATCACGTATTACGCACCGCGCAGCATCGCGAAGGCCCTCGGCTACATCATCGACCTGCTCGCCGCGGTGCCGAGCATCATCTTCGGCCTCTGGGGCATGAACGTGCTCGCGCCCGTCACGGTCGACCCGGCGTCGTGGCTGTCCCAGCATCTCGGCTGGATTCCGTTCTTCGCGGGTCCGCCGTCATCGACGGGACGCACCATGCTGGTGGCGATCATCGTGCTCGCCGTGATGGTCCTGCCGATCATCACCGCCGTCGTGCGCGAGGCGTTCACGCAGACCCCGCAGCTGCACCAGGAGGCGGCGCTCGCCATCGGCGCCACCCGGTGGGAGATGATCCGCATGGCCGCGCTGCCGTTCGGCCGCTCCAGCATCATCGGCGCCTCGATGCTCGGCCTCGGCCGTGCCCTCGGCGAGACGATGGCCGTCGCGATGGTGCTGTCGGCGTCCGCGGGTGGCATCACGTTCAACCTGATCAGCAGTGAGAACCCGCCGACCATCGCCGCGAACATCGCGCTGCAGTTCCCCGAGGCGACCGGCGTCGGGATGCACACGCTGATCGCGTCCGGTCTCGTGCTGTTCGCCATCACGCTGGTCGTGAACATGATCGCCCGCGCGGTGATCAACCGGCGCAAAGACTTCGACGGAGCCAACTGATGTCCACCTCGCTCACGACTCCCGAACGGGACCCGGATCTGCACACGCCGCTCGGCGGGGTGTCGCTCACGGCCGGTCAGCTGCCGCGTGGCGCCGCGCCGGGCACGCTCGTCGCGGCCGCGGTGGCGGGCCTGCTGCTGTGGCTGCTGGCCGGCTGGGCCGTCGTGCCGTGCGCACTGCTCGCCGCGGCCTCCTACGTGGTGATCGTCTACACCTGGTCGCGCGCTGTCGAAGGGCCGCGCAAGGCCACCGACCGGTTCGTCACGGCGCTCGTCTCCGGCGCGTTCCTGCTGGCGTTGCTGCCACTCGTCTCGGTGATCGTCACCGTGGTGTCGCGGGGTGCGGCGCGGTTCGACGCCGAGTTCTTCACGAACTCGATGCTCGGCGTCACCGGCGAAGGCGGCGGCATCTACCACGCGATGATGGGCACGCTGATCATCACGGGGCTCGCCACGCTGATCTCGGTGCCGATCGGCATGCTCACCGCGATCTACCTCGTCGAGTACGGCCGCGGCAAGCTCGCCAAGGCCATCACGTTCTTCGTCGACGTCATGACCGGTATCCCGTCGATCGTCGCCGGTCTGTTCGCCTACGCGCTGTTCGTGATGATGTTCGGACCCGGCGTGCGGATGGGCTTGGCGGGTGCCGTCGCGCTCAGCGTGCTGATGATCCCGACCGTCGTGCGTTCCACCGAGGAGATGCTCAAGCTCGTACCGAACGAGCTGCGCGAGGCCTCGTACGCGTTGGCGGTGCCCAAGTGGCGGACGATCCTGAAGGTCGTGCTGCCGACGGCACTGGCTGGTATCGCCACGGGCGTCACGCTCGCGATCGCCCGCGTGATCGGTGAAACCGCGCCACTGCTGGTGACCGCGGGCCTCACCGACGGCGACAACTTCGATCCGACCGACGGACGTATGACGACCCTGTCGGTGTTCTCGTACTACGAGTATCAGAGCCCCGGTCTGTTCGCGGAGGCGTCGTTCGACCGTGCGTGGGGTGCGGCGCTGGTGCTGATGATCATCGTGATGCTGCTGAACCTCGTCGCCCGAGTCATCTCCAAGCTGTTCGCCCCGAAGACCCGCTGACGGCCCGGAAAGAGTAGGAAGTAACTGTGGCTAAGCGCATCGAGGTCAAGGACCTCGACATCTACTACGACAAGTTCCTCGCGGTGCAGGGCGTGTCGATGACGATCCAGCCGCGGTCGGTCACGGCGCTGATCGGGCCGTCGGGCTGCGGCAAGTCGACGTTCCTGCGCACGCTCAACCGGATGCACGAGCTCGTGCCGAACGCGCGCGTCGAGGGCTCGGTCGTCATGGACGACGACGACCTGTACGGGCCCAACGTCGACCCGGTGAACGTGCGTCGGCAGATCGGCATGGTGTTCCAGCGCGCGAATCCGTTCCCCACGATGTCCATCTACGACAACGTGGCTGCGGGCCTCAAGCTGAACAACAAGCGGCTGAAGAAGTCCGACATGGACGATCTCGTGGAGCGGTCGCTGAAGTCGGCCAACCTGTGGGAAGAGGTCAAGGACCGCCTGCACAAGCCGGGTTCCGGGCTGTCGGGTGGGCAGCAGCAGCGGCTGTGCATCGCGCGAGCCATCGCCGTGCAGCCCGAGGTGCTGTTGATGGACGAGCCGTGCTCGGCGCTCGACCCCATCTCCACGCAGGCCATCGAGGACCTGATGCTGGAGCTCAAGGCGAACTACACGATCGTCATCGTCACGCACAACATGCAGCAGGCCGCGCGCGTGTCCGACACCACCGGGTTCTTCAACCTGCAGGGCGTCGGCAAGCCCGGTGAGCTCGTGGAGATCGACGAGACGACGAGGATCTTCTCGACGCCGTCGCAGAAGGCCACCGAGGACTACATCTCGGGTCGCTTCGGCTGAGCCGCCGCCCCGGCTGCCCGGCTTCCCGCCGCCCGCCGTAAACAGTCGAGCACGCACTTCTGCGAGACCGCGCCTCGGTGCATGTCCTGTACTCAGGACGCCGTGTTGCGGGTTCGAGGGACCGTGTCGCATCTTCCAGGGGTCGTGTCGCGGGTCCCGGGGCTCGTGTGTTGCGCCCACCGTCGTCCGGTCGCACCCCTCATCGACGAGTTGCGCGCAGCTGTGTCCATGGGGCCGGGCTGCGGTGCCGGGCGCTGTTAGGCAGGGGCGAAAGCTCGGAGCGTCGCGTCGACGAGCGCGTCGGCGAAGGTGGCGTCGAGACCACCGGACCGGAGCAGCCAACGTTGAGTGAGCGGTGCGTAGAGCATGTCGAGCAGCAGGTCGAGGTCGGCGTCCCCGGCGAGCTGGCCTGCCTGCTGCGCGCTCCGCAGTCGCCGCAGTTTCGCCGCGCGAACGGGTGCGTCCATCTGCTCCCGGTAGGCCGTCGCGAGCTGCGGATCGTTCATGATCTCGGTGTGCAGTGCGCGAATGGGCGCTTGGAAGTCGTCGTCGGCGAACTCCTCGACCGTCGCCCGTAGGAGCGATTTGAGGTCCGTTCGGATGTCGCCGGTGTCGGGCAGTTCGATGTCGCCGGCGCTGTCCTGACTCAGGGCGAGCAGTGAGTCGAACACCACCGCCCCCTTCGACGGCCACCAGCGGTAGATCGTTTGCTTGCCGACTCCCGCTCGCGCCGCGATCCCCTCGATCGACAACTTTCCGTACCCGACTTCGGCGATGAGTTCCCTGGTCGCGGCGAGGATCGCCTGACGAGAACGTTCACTGCGACGGGGTCCCGACTCCGGTGCCATGGCGACATCGTACGGCGAAACGAGACGGTCCGTCTTGACAGCGAATGGCCGGAGGGTGGACTCTGGTTGCCATAACGAGACGGACCGTCTCGTCTTGTCTCGTCATCGGAGGTAGGCATGTCCCGAAATTGGTTCATCACCGGTGCGTCCCGCGGACTCGGCCGGGCGTTCGCGGAGGCGGCGTTGGCGGCGGGAGATCGAGTGGTGGGCGTGGCTCGCGACGTCACTCCGTTGGCCGAGCTCGTCGCCCGAGCTGACGGTGCATTGGCGACGTTCTCACTCGACGTGTCCGACCGGGCGGCGGTCCTGACCGGTGTGCGCAAAGCCTTCGACGAGTTCGACGGCATCGACGTGGTCGTCAACAACGCGGGCGGCGCGCTGCTCGGAATGGTCGAGGAGGTCACCGAGCAGCAGGTGCGGGAGCATTTCGACACGAACCTGTTCGGGGCGTTGTGGGTGTGCCAAGCGGTCGTCCCACTGTTGCGGGAGCAGGGCTCCGGTCACATCCTGCAGATCGCGACGATGCCGGGGGCCGGCGGCGGGTTCGCGTCGACGGGTCTCTACGGCGCGGGTAAGGCTGCGCTCGAGACGATCAGCGGCGCGCTCGCCATGGAGGTCGAACCGTTCGGGATCTCCGTCACGACCGTGCATCCCGGCGGATACGACACCGACCTGTTCGGCCGCGGGCTGACGACGACCGCCACGAATCCGGCGTACGCGCCGCTGCGTGAACGCCTCGACGCGATGTTCGGCGAGGCCGAGGATTTCGATCCGGCGCGGGCGGCCGAGGTGCTGCTGAAGATCGTCGACCTCGACGAGCCGCCGCGGCGCATCATCCTCGGAGGTGCGGCCTACGACATGTCGATGGACATGTTCCGCGCGAGGACTGCCGAGTTCGCGAAGTGGGAGGCGTTGAGCAGGCAGGGTGATTGACAGGGAGTCCGGCGTGCAGATGCGCGCACGAACGCAACACGGGCCCTGGGGAACGCAACACGGCGGGTGCCGCCTGCGTCAGGTGCGGAGGAAACGTACGTGGGGGTGGCCTTCGGGGCTGCTCGTGACCTCGGCCTTGACGTTGTAGACCTGCAGGATCAGTTCCTCGGTCAGCACGTCCGCGGGGTTGCCCGTCGCGACGACGACGCCGTGATCGAGTAGGACGATCTCGTCGCAGTACATCGCGGCGAGGTTCAGGTCGTGCAGGGCGATCACGGACGTCACGGGCAGCGAGGCGAGCAGGTCGAGGAGTTCGAACTGGTGCTGCACGTCGAGGTGGTTGGTCGGCTCGTCGAGGAGCAGTTCCCGCGGGCGCTGGGCGAGTGCGCGGGCGATCTGCACCCGCTGGCGTTCGCCGCCGGAGAGGGTCTGCCACCGTTGCGCGGCCTTCGCCGTCATGCCGGTCTGTTCCAGCGCCTCGTGGACGGCCGCATCGTCGTCGGACGACGCCGCGAGCCACGCGCGCCGATGTGGCACCCGCCCGAGTCCGACGACGTCGCGCACCGTGAGCGGGATCTGCGTGTCGGAATGCTGTTCGACGACGGCGACCCGTTGCGCCAGCGTCCTTCTGGGCACGTCGGTCAACTCGCGACCGTCCACAGTGACCAGACCAGCCGACGGTTTCAGCACTCCGGCCAGCACCCGCAGCAACGTCGATTTGCCCGACCCGTTCGGCCCGAGGATGCCCACCGTCGAACCGTCGGCCGGGGCGACGCTCACGCCGTCGAGCACGAGCCCGCCGCCGAGTGACCGCGACACCCGCTCCGCGGCGAGGCCCACGTCGACAGGGTGATCCGTCATCGCGCTCCCCGGGAACCCGTCGCGGCCCGAGTCGTCGCCGCGTATCGCCGGTCCGTCATTGCGCACCTCGCGAGCGGTAGAGGATCAGCACGAACGCCGGTACGCCGATCAGCGCCGTGACGACCCCGACCGGCACCTCCTGCGGTTCCAGCACGGTCCTCGCGACGGTATCGACCCACACCAGCAGCACCGCCCCCGCCAGCGCGCTCACCGGCAGCAGCCGTGCGTGCCCGGGGCCGGTGACCAGCCGCGCGGCATGGGGCAGCACGAGGCCGACGAACCCGATCGCCCCGACGGAGCTGACGAGCACGGCCGTGAGCAACGCCGTCACCGACATCAGCACCACGCGGGTGCGCCCGACCGCGACGCCCAGCGTGGACGCCGCGTCCTCACCGAACGCGAACGCGTCCAGCGACCGCGCGTACCCGCCGCACACCAGGAGCGTTCCCGCGAGCACCACGGCGCAGGTCAGCACCTCGGACCAGCCCGCGTTCGCCAGCGACCCGAGGAGCCAGAACAGCACGCCGCGGGTGGTCTCGGCGTCGGCGGAGGTCAGCACGATGAACGACGTCAGTGCCGACAGCAGCTGCATCACCGCCACGCCGGAGAGCACGACGCGGTCCGTCGTGCCGCCGAGGGTGTGGCTGAGGGTCAACACCAGCGCGAACGAGGCCACCGCGCCGAGGAACGCCCCGCCGGACATGGACAGCACGCCACCGCTCACGCCGAGCACGACGACGAGCACCGCACCCGTCGATGCGCCCGACGACACCCCGAGCACGAACGGGTCGGCGAGCGGGTTGCGCAGCAGCGACTGCATCACGACACCGCACACCGCGAGGCCGGCGCCGCACACGGCGGCCAGCAACGTGCGCGGCAGGCGCAGGTCCCAGATGATGCCGTCGCGCAGCACCGACAGGGTCGGCTCGGCGAGTCCGACGCGGGACAGCAGTGTCGCCCAGACGTCGCTGACGCCGATGTCGGCCGGTCCGATCGTGACGGCCACTCCGATCGAGGCGAACAGCACGAGGCAGCCGCCGAGAAGCAGCAGCGGCAGTCGCGACCGCTCCGTCGGCGGGGCTTTCGCCGCCGGAGCGGAGGTCACGCGACCCGTCGTCACGGTGATCACCGTGCCAGTCCGAACTCACGGAGCTTGGTCGCGAGTTTCGCGGCGCCGTCGACGGTGCGGATCGTCGGGTTCAGCGCCTGGCCGGGGAGCCGCACGTAGCGTTTCCGCTTGACCGCGGTCATGTCCTGCGTGACCGGGTGGGATTCGAGGAAGTCGATTTTGGACTCGGCCGATTCCGCGGTCTGCTCGCGCCGGGTCAGATCGCCGAGCACGATGACGTCGGGGTCGCGTTCGGCGACGTTCTCCCAGCCCGACTGCGGCCACTCGGCGTGGGTGTCGTCGAACGCGTTGTCGGCGCCGACTGCACGGGTCATGATGCCCGGTGCACCGCAGCATCCGGCGAGGTACGGCGAGTCGGAGTTGGCGAACCAGTACAGCACCGACGTTCCGGACGCGTCGACGTCGAGGCCGTCGAGCCGTCGCTGCAGCCCGTCGATCAGCTGCTGCCCGCGCTGCTCGACGTCGAAGATCCGCGCCAGGTCGCGGATCTCGCCGTACAGCACGTCCATGGTGAGCGGTTTCGACCGGCTGCCGTCGCCGGAGCCGCTGTTGTCCTTCGCGGCGCAGTCGGTCGGCGAGAGGTACGTCGGCACTCCCAGCTCTTCGAACTGGTCGCGCGTGGCGACGCCGCCCTTGCCGAGCGTCGCGGCGAACGATCCGCTGACGAAGTCGGGCTCGGCGTCGAGCACCGATTCGAACGACGGCATGTTGTCGGCCAGCCGGGGAATGCCGTCGGCGGCCTGTTTCAACTCGGGCAGTACCGGATCGGTCCACATCGAGGTGCCGACGATGCGGTCCTCGAGGCCGAGGGAGAGCAGGATCTCGGTGCTCGCCTGGTTGAGGGATACGACGCGCTGCGGCGGTTCGTGCACCTCGGTGGTGCGTCCGCAGTTGTCGATCGTGCGCGGGAAGCCGGGCGCGGCCTGCTCTCGCCCGCCCGCGGGTCCGCCGCAGGCTGCGAGACCCACGGTGAGGCAGGTCGACAGCAGCAGCGCCGCGGAGGTGCGGGCGGGGCGTGATCGTCGCGGGAAGATCGGCACAGCGTTCCCTTGATGTCGAGGGCCCATGCGCGGAGCCCGCAGTCGGACCGGTTACCGGCTCGCCGGAGCCGGGGCCAGCAGGTCTTCGGACTCGGGGTCGTCCGGCCGGAACGCCTTCCCGCCGCCCGCACGGGCCGTTGAGGCGCGTGCCAGGCTGCAGTGGCGTGTGTTCCGGCCGTCACCCTCACCGCTGCGCGTCAGCTCCGGAGTCGCACCGGATTCCCTGACTCACGTCACCCGTGAGTGCGGCTGGCCTCTCGCGACGCTACCACCGGGTGGCGCGGGGCAGGCCGTCACGTGCGCACCCTCACCCCGGGTCGGCAGTCGCGTACTGAACGTCCACTTCGTACGGTGTGAACCCCAGCCTGCGGTAGACCGCCACCGCGGGCGCGTTGTCGCCCTCGACGTAGAGGATCACCTGGCTCAGACCACGTTCGGCCAGGTGGTGCAGGCCCGCGACGGTCAGTGCGCGGCCGAGACCGCCGCCCTGCGTGTCCGGGTCGACGCCGACGACGTACACCTCGCCGGCCGCCTTGCCGCCGAACTTCGCCGGGTTCGGCGGGTGGACCTTCGTCCAGTGGAAGCCGATCACGGTGCCCGCCCGTTCGGCGAGGAAGAACCCGTCGGCGTCGAACCAGTCCTCACGCTCGGTCGCGGCCAGGTCGTCGACCGTCAGCGCGCCCTGCTCCGGGTGCCAGTCGAACGCGCGGGCGTTGACGTCGATGACGGCCTGCTCGTCGGAGCCCGGCCGGAACGTGCGGAGGGTGACTCCCTCCGGAGGGGTCGGTTCGGGCCAGTCGGCGCCCGCCGTGTCGACGTGCATGATCAGCAGTTCGCGGCTGCGCAGCAGGCCGTGGTGTTGGGCGAGCCTGGCGGCGCCGGGCTGGTCGCCGTGCGCCCACACCCGGAGGTTCCGCGGGTACTCCGCCAGCAGCGCCTCGGTCAGTGCGGCGCCGTGGCCGCGGCGGCGGTGCTCGGGGTGTACGACGAGCTCGGCGACCTGTCTGCCGAAGGCGTCGCCCGACACGTCGACGTGGGCGACGCCGACGAGGTCACCGGCCACGGTGCCCAGTAGATATCGGCCGCCGGAGAATTCGCCGGGCAGCGGACCGTCCGGGTCGACCTCGGGTTTGCCGTCGACGCCGCGCGCCGCCGTCAGCAGCGTGCGCACCGCGGCGGTGCGTTCGTCGTCCAGGTTCTCGGCCCAGTGCAGCTCCAGCATGTCCGACAGGCTAGCCGGGCGGGCGCTGCCCGTGCCCCGATCGTCCGGCCCGTGGGACCGCGGCGCGTCGCCGGAGCCTGCCGCGTCGCTCGCCGGGCCGTGGAAGCCGGGATCGTGGAAGCCGGGGCCGTCAGCGTCCGGAGTACTCGGCGGGGGCGGGTCCTGCCACGGGCCCTGTGGAGTGCCCCCCGCCGGGGTTACCCCCTTTTACCGGACCCGTTGACTTGGCGGGACGCTCGAACTTGTAGCCGACGTTGCGCACGGTGCCGATCATCTGCTCGTGCTCGGGGCCGAGCTTCGCGCGCAGTCGCCGCACGTGGACGTCCACGGTGCGGGTACCGCCGAAGAAGTCGTACCCCCACACCTCCTGCAGCAGCTGGGCACGCGTGAACACGCGGCCCGCGTGCTGGGCGAGGTACTTGAGCAGCTCGAACTCCTTGTAGGTGAGTTCGAGGGTGCGCTTGCGCAGCCGGGCGGTGTAGGTGGCCTCGTCGATCACCAGGTCGCCCACGCGCAGTTCGGCGTCGACCTGAGGGGCACCACCGTCGCGCGTCGTGGCCAGGCGCAGGCGGGCGTCGACCTCGGCGGGACCCGCGGTCGGCAGCAGAATGTCGTCGGTGCGCCACTCCGAGTTGACGGCGACGAGGCCGCCCTCGCCGACGACCGCGATGACCGGTGTCGTCGCCTCCTCGTCGCCTGCGCCCTTGAGCAGGCGGCTCAGGCTCTTGGCCGATGCGAGGTCCGAGCGTGCGTCCAGCAGGATCACGTCGCGGTGGCCTGCGTCCAGCAATGCGGTGACCTCGGGTGCGCGCACGCGTACGGTGTGCGGAAGCAGGTCGAGGGCGGGCAGCACCGAGGTGGCGTCGGATTCCGCAGTCAATACCAGCAGGTCCAGGCTCATGGCCACCGCCTCACAGTGTTTTGAGCGCCTCGGGTCGGGCTCGGGCTGGTTGTCAGTGACAATAGCGCCGACGCCCCGCGGGTGTCTGCAATCGTGAAACGGGCATCACAAATCGTGGAACGAGCAGCACGTGGGACGGTCATCACCACGTGGAACAGTCATCACACAGTGTCGTGCTTACGATTTCGCTGTCCGCCCCGATCACATTGTGTATGCCGGAGGTGTCGGCCGCTGCCGTTTCCAGTGTCCGACACAACCAGCCAGACGCCGATTGAGAGCCGCTTGTGAGTGACACCGTGTCCACCCCATCGAAGCCGTCCTCGCCACGTTCGGGGCGCCGCGTGCGCAGGATCGTGACGGTCGTGCTCGTGGTGGTGGCCGTGCTGGTCGGTGTCGATTTCGCCGGTGCGGCCTTCGCCGAGCACACGGTGTCGCAGAAGGCTCGCCAGCAGCTGGGCCTCGACAGCGATCCCGAGGTGGGCATCGGCGGGTTCCCGTTCCTCACGCAGGCGATCTCCGGCGAGTACGGCCACATCACCGTCGAGGCGAAGTCGGTGCCGGTCCAGGACGTGCTGCGCGACGTGGACATCAAGGCCGAGCTGTACGACGTCGACGCCCCGCTGTCGGACCTGACGCAGGGCAACGTCGACAACGTCACGATCGACCGGGTCGAGGGCGAGGTCACGCTCAAGGCCAGCGACATCAACCGGGTCAGCCCGCTGGACAACATCGAGGACCTGCAGATCGCCGCGTCCAGCGAGTCCTACGTGCGCAACGGCGAGGGTTCCGGTGAGCAGGCCACCGACCCCGACGACAGCGCGAACACCGGTGGCGACGCCGACAACGCTCCCGCCGACGGGTCCGGCGAAGGGGAAGGCTCCGACGGTGACGCCGCGAACGGGCAGAACGGTGACGACAACGACGACAGCTCCGCGGGGATCCGCCTGTCGGGCAAGGTGCGGGTCGCGGGTGTCGAGCAGGAGATCTTCGCGTTCGCGATCATCGAGCTCGACGGCTCCAACGTGAAGATCACGCCGCACCGGTTGCAGTTCGGGAATGACCAGGAAACGACCGTTGTTCCCCAGGCGGTGCAGCAGCAGTTGCTGCCGAGCTTCGAGGCCGACATCAACACCGGCGACCTGCCGTTCACCGTGACGCCCACCGCCGTGGCGGCATCGCCGGACGGCATCACCGTGCGCGGCGAGGCGAAGGATGTCAGGTTCACCGGCGGGGACGCTTCCCGCTGACGGGTCGCTCCGGCGGCGCTGCGGCCGGTAGCGGGTACGACGGGAGGAACGGATGACGGGATTGATCGTCGCCGGCGTGACGATCGTCGCCGCGGTCGTCGTCGGCCTGGTCGTGCGTTCCCGCAATGGGCGGATCCGCACCTCCGGCGACGGCGGGGCCGTGACGTCCGCCGCCCCGGGCGGGCGCGCGCAGGACGGAGTCGCGCCGGACGGAGTGTCGGCCGACGGAGCCACGCTGGCCGGGCTGCCCGCCGATGTGCGGGACGCGCTCACCGGCGAGCCCGCGGACGTGACGCTGGTGCAGCTCTCGACGACCTTCTGCGCCCCGTGCAGGCAGGCGCGGGCACTGCTCACGCACGTCGCGGAACGCACCGACGGCCTGCGCCACGTCGACCTCGACGTCACCGACAAGCCCGGCATCGCCCGCGACCTGGGCGTGCTGCGCACGCCGACCACGATCGCCTACGCCCGATCGGGTGTGGAATTACTGCGTGTGTCCGGTGTGCCGAAGCAGGAGGAACTGCTCGCTGCACTGGAACCGCGACTGTCGGGTGCCCGACGGCCCATCGCGGAGCGCCCCGAAGGCGGCCGTCCCACAGAATGAACACGGTTCCCGCTCCTGGGAAGCCTGAGTAGGCTTGCCGCCGTGGACAGGCCGGATTCTCACCTCCTCGCGCTGGGTGTCGAACTCACCCAGCGGCGCGCGGTTGACTTCTGCCGCGTGCGTAGCAGCCTGTGTACGTCGGCTCACGCACCGAGTCGGCAGTGCGCGCGCAGCTCGAGTCGCTGACTCCGCCGCAGGAGGCAGCCAGTCCAGGAGGTGTCATGTCCACCCAGCCAGCGGTCGACCCGCGTGGTCCCCGGTTCGCCGCGATCGTCACCACGGTCGTGCTGGTGGTGGTGCTCGCAACCGACTGGTGGCCACTGCTGGCTGCGCAGACGGTGGTCTTCGCGATCGGCGCGTTCGTCGGGCTCAGGCCTGCGCCGTACTCGGTGCTGTACCGGCTGCTGGTCGCGCCGCGACTGCAGCCGACCGGCGAGCGTGAGGACGCGGCGCCGCTGCGGTTCGCCCAGGCGGTGGGGTTCGCGTTCGCGCTGGTGGGAACCATCGGGTATGCCTTTGGCGTGACCGCGGTCGGCATCGTCGCCACGGCGCTGGCCCTGTTCGCGGCATTCCTCAACGCTGCGTTCGGCTTCTGCCTCGGTTGCGAGATGTACCTGCTGCTGCAGCGCCTCTCGCCGCGTGCGGGGAGTGCCTCGTGACAGGTGCCCGCCGCACCGCCCGGTCCGCCACACCGCGGGCAGCAACACCGACATCAGCAACACCGACAGTCGCATTCGCATCCGAACACGAGTAACAGAAAGTGAGTTCCGCTCCATGAGCCGTGAAGACGTCCTGGTCACTACGCAGTGGGCCGAGGAGAACCTGAACACCCCGGGTGTCGTGTTCGCCGAGGTCGATGAAGACACGACCGCGTACGAAGGCGGTCACATCCCGGGCGCCGTCCGGATCGACTGGAAGACCGAACTGCAGGACCAGGTGCGCCGCGACTTCGTCGACAAGGCGGGCTTCGAGAAGCTGCTGTCGGCCAAGGGAATCAGCAACGACGACCTCGTGATCCTGTACGGCGGCAACAACAACTGGTTCGCCGCGTACGCCTACTGGTACTTCAAGCTCTACGGCCACGACAAGGTCAAGCTGCTCGACGGCGGCCGCAAGAAGTGGGAGCTCGACGGCCGCGACCTGGTCAAGGAGGTTCCGGACCGGCCCGCCACGGACTACAAGGCGTCCGACCAGGACCTGTCGCTGCGCGCCTTCCGCGACGAGGTCGTCGACGCGATCAGCACCAAGAACCTCGTCGACGTGCGTTCGCCCGACGAGTTCTCCGGCAAGCTGCTCGCCCCGGCGCACCTGCCGCAGGAGTCGGCGCAGCGTGCGGGGCACATCCCGTCGGCGCTGAACGTGCCGTGGGCGCAGACTGCAAACGAGGACGGCACCTTCAAGACCGCCGATGAGCTCAAGGAGCTCTACGAGGAGGCGGGCCTGGACACCTCCAAGGCGACGATCGCCTACTGCCGCATCGGCGAGCGCTCCAGCCACACGTGGTTCGCGCTGCACGAGCTGATGGGCCTGAAGGACGTCAAGAACTACGACGGTTCGTGGACCGAGTACGGCTCGCTGGTCGGTGTGCCGGTCGAGACCGGTTCGAACGGAGGAAAGTGACATGACGGACGGATGCGGAGCTCCCGAGCAGACGGCGGTCGTCACCGGTGAGGACACCGGCGACCAGGTCGTTGTCGCGGGCAAGGTGACCGGCGGCGAGGGTGCGCTCGGCGGCGCGTACGTGCGGCTGCTCAACGCCGACGGCGAGTTCGCGGGTGAGGTGCAGGCCTCCCCCGAGGGCGACTTCCGGTTCTACGCCGCGCCGGGCGAGTGGAAGGTGCGCGCGCTGCACCGCAGCGGCAACGGCGAGGCCACTGTCGACGCCGCGGGCCCCGGCCTGCACCAGGTGACGATCGCGGTCGCCTGAGCCGAACCGGGCACCGCCCGAACCGGGCACAGCCCCACCGGGCACCGCCCGAACCGGGCACAGTCCCACCAGGGAAACTCTACGGGTGGGGGCAGCCCTGAAGACGAGGAAGAGCCCCGCGGACCGGCCGGTCCGCGGGGCTCTCCCATGCGCATGTCCTGCACTCAGCACCGCGTGTCCTGCACTCAGCACCGCATGTCCTGCACTCAAGTCCGCGTTCCGGCGCTCAGCCATGCGTGTCCTGTGCCCGCCCGTCGCCCGCGACCGCCCCCCAATGGCGCACTGACACGCGGCGGCGCTCTCGCGTGCTCTGCACTCCTGTTGCAGATTTCTGGGCCGTGTTGTCCCCAAGGTTGTGGATAACGGGCGGAGCTGTGGACAAGTTGCCCCGGAGGCACGGTCACGGACACCTGCGCCCGAGCAGTTGCAGCAACCGTTTCGGCAGCGACACCGGAGCGCTGACCAGATTCATCGGCGCGAACGCGGGCGACACGAAGAACGCCTGCAGCATCTCCGTCGAGAAATCCGGAGCCTGATCGCGGAACCGGCGAGCCGAAGCGACCATGACTGTCCTTTCTCGACGTCGCGCACCCAGGAAGTGCGCGCCGTCGAACAGGGACATCAGCAGTGCGTCAGGGTTGTTGAAGCGGAACATCGGTGCGGCGATCTGGGGTGTGCGCGAGTGCGCGTCCGCGACGAGATCGGCGACGGGTCCGGAGTATCGGCGCACGGCCGCATACGGCAGCGCCACGGAGCCGACACCGAGGAGCGCCTGCGGCGCGGGCATGCTCCACGTGCTGCACTCGAAGACCGGTCCGACACCTCCATCGGGCCCCGCGACGCGGGTGGCCGCAGGAGGGGCCATCGCAGGACGTCGGCGGTGGGGATTACGGAGGCGGACCGCCGCGCTGAGTCCGCTGTGCCGAGTCAGTTGCGCCGAGCGCGTCGAGCCGCCATACCGAAGCCGCCGCGCCAAAGCCGCCATGCCGGCCGGGCAGATCACCCCTGTGCGGCGCCGCCGCGGCCGTCGCCCGCCATGTGGCGCGAATCGTGGCTGGCGACGACGTCGGCAGGCGTCAGTTCCAGGACGACCCGCTGCGGGCTGGACAACAACTGCAGGAACCGGTCGGTGCCCGTGGGAGCGAGTCGGCGGGCGAGTGTCGGCAGCAGCTCGGCGACCGCGGCGGGATCGCGGTGCACAGTGACCTCGCCCCGCACCGACAGCATCCGCCGCCCCGGCAGATCCGTGCCCGCGTTCGACACGACCACACACGCGCGTGGGTCACGGTCGACGCCCCGCACCTGGGCGCGGCCGTCGACGCTCGTGAACCAGAAGCGCCCGTCGTCATAGGCGAAGCTGAGTACGACGGCGGCGGGTGCGCCGTCGTCGGCGGTGAACACGAAGGTGCACTCGGTCTGCGTGCCGAGCAGTTCGGCGCGGGCGTCGGCGGTCAGCCGGGCACCGCGGAGGTCCTCGATGTCGCGGGTCCCCACCGGCGGCGGTGCTGCGCCGTCGCGACCTCCACGGTCCGTCTCGTCACCGTGCACTGCGACCACCATCCCTCCCTGTCGCGCCTCCGCCGTCGACGCCGACGCAGACACGGGTATTGATTATCACAATTTACCGCCGGATGTCACGGCACGGACCACCATGCGGCGCCCGTGTACGCAGCGTCGCCGGGGTCGGGTGCGGGTCCTCCGTAAGTATCGAATCCGTCGGTGAACCGCCGCGAAGGCGTTAACGTCGGCAGGGGGCCGAATCCCGCTTGGAGGGACGATGACGAGCTCGCGGAACAGCACCTCGCGGAACCGGACACTGTCGGCGCTGTCTGGGGCAGCACTCGTCACCGGACTGGTGATGGCCCCGGCGTCCGCGCTGGCCGCACCACCCGTGCCCGCCAACGACGCCGGCGGGCCCGCGGAAGTCGTCCGCTCCGACCTCGGTGCCGCCGCGATCGAATGCGAGACGGCCATGGGCACCGACCCGTTCTATCCCGGCGAATCGGCGTCGCAGATCTACGACGATCGCTACAGCCGCGGGGCGGCGGTGCCGTACCTCGACGAGGGCTTCACGCCACAGGGGCTCGGTTACTGGGAGGACTGGGACGGCAGTGGTGGAGACCTGCTGCTGGTCACGGCGTACAAGAGCGGTGAGCACTCGCGTATCTACGGCATCGAGGCCGGTAGCGGTGACCACATCGGGTCGGTCGACATCGCCGAGGCGCACGTCGGCGGCATCGCGGTGGTGGGCGGCTGGGCGTTCGTTCCGGGGAACGGGTCCGACCGCATCCGCAAGTACGACCTGGGAGAGCTGCGGACTGCGATGACCGAGGCGGGCATTCCGAATCTGGCGCAGACCGGCACGTCGCAGGAGGTGCCCGCGGCGTCGTTCCTCGGCTCCGGCGGCGACACGCTGTACTCCGGCAAGTTCAACGAGACCGGCCGCGGCTACATGCACGACTACTCGGTCGCCGCGGACGGCACCCTGACGCAGGGCACCAAGTACGAGGTGCCGAAGAAGACGCAGGGCATGACGGTGGCCGATGGCACGTTCATCTACAGCACCTCCTACGGCCGGACGAACCGCAGCAACATCTACACCGTCGACGAGGGCGCCACCGACATCGACCCGTCCGCGAAGTGCTACCGCGCTCCGAGCATGTCCGAAGGCGTGACCGACCACGGCGGCCGGCTCTACGTGCTGTACGAATCGGGCTCGTCGAAGTTCACCGACCCGGGCCCGCGCAACGACATCGAACACCTCCACGAAGCCGACGTCGCCGACGCGATCGACTTCTGAGGCCCGCGTCCGGCGCGCCGCGGCCTGGTCGGGGCCGGGCGAGGGGCCGGGCCGGCGGCCTCATGCCTGCGCGAGGAGCCGCTGTGCGGCGCCCGCGTCGGTGACG
This sequence comes from Prauserella sediminis, assembly GCF_014195435.1. Taxonomy (NCBI): domain Bacteria; kingdom Bacillati; phylum Actinomycetota; class Actinomycetes; order Pseudonocardiales; family Pseudonocardiaceae; genus Prauserella; species Prauserella sediminis. Next base: position 2,192,091 of record NZ_JACIBS010000001.1, read on the forward strand.
AGGGTGTTGACCATGCCCGACCGCAGCACCGCGGCGATGGCGTCGGCCTTGCCTGCGCCGCCGCCGAGGGCGATGACCTCGGGGACGCGTTTCAGTTCGGGGACGCCGACCGCCAGCACGTGGTGGCCGGGGTGACCGGCGAGTTCGTTGCCGTCGGCGTCGAAGAGCCGTGCGGCGACCTCGGCGACGGCGCCCTTGCGGGCCAGCTCCTCGCGCTGTTGTTGCCCGAGCACGCTGTAGACGGTGGATTGCCCGCTCCGCCACGCGCCGATGCTGACGACCGCCGTGGTGATCCTGGCGAACCGCTCGAACGCCTCGGCGATGCCGGGCTGTTGCCGCAGTGTCTGCGCGGTGCGGTGATCGGGCAGCACCAGTGGGCCGAAGATGGGGAATGCCTCGCCGCCGGACACCGCCGCGATCCGGCGGACCGTTTCGACGGAGCGGTCCGCCGAGTGCTCCCGGGTGTCGATCCGTGACGAGACGCCGCACAGCTGCACCACGGGACAGCGTGCGAGTCCGCGCAGGGAGTCGGTCATCGCGTTGACGGTCCGGGCCCAGACGACGCCCAGCACGTCGTCCTCCGTGATCAGCTCGGTCAGCAGGTCGGCGGCCATCGCACCGAGGTGCTTGCGCAACTCGATCTCGGTGCGCTGCGCTCGTTCGAGCACCAGGGCACGCCGCAGCCCGTACGCGGCCGCCACCTCGTCGGACAACGTCGGCTCGAGCGGCGCAGGCACGTCGAACTCGACCCTGATCAGCCCGCTGTCGCGTGCCTGGTCCAGGATTCTCGCCACCTTGAACCGGCTGATGCCGAACTCCTCGGCGATTTCCAGCTTCGATGCGCCCTGGACGTAGAACCGCCTGCCGATCGACGTGGCGAGCAACAATTCGGCCGGTCCAGGTCCCTCACGGCGCCCCGTCCTGCTCATATGAGCAACTTAGCACGAACTTTGCCTGGAAACGTTGACTTCACATCGAGCCGAAGCATTCAATGCAGCTGTCAGTCAATGTTCAGGTAGTGAGCAGCGGCGCTCAAGTGAGCGCCAACTCGGCTCGGGTTGACCCTGATCGGCCGCTCCGACGTCGCAGCGGATGCCACCGAGGTGACATCGGACAGGTCGTGGAGGCCGGAGGAACCGGGCCGGCACTGCCCGAGTGAGCATCAGGAGGGTGGCGCCTCATGCGGGCCGCGATCATCGATACGCCGGGCTCGGTACGCGTCGGCGACGTCCCAGACCCCAAGCCGGCCGACCACGACGTCGTCGTGGCCGTGGGCGCGTGCGGCATCTGCGGTACCGACCTGCACATTGCCGACGGGCACTTCCCGCCGACGCCGTACCCCATCGTCCCCGGTCACGAATTCGCAGGCCGGATCGTCGAGGTCGGAGCCAACGCGCCCGGCGGGTTCTCCGTCGGCGACCGCGTGGCCGTCGACCCGTCGCTGTTCTGCGGCCACTGCGGTCCGTGTCGCGCGGGCCACGGCAACCTGTGCGCCAACTGGGGCGCCACCGGCGACACCGTCGACGGCGCCTTCGCCGAGTACGTCGCCGTGCCCGCCGCCACGTGCTACCGCATGCCCGAGGGGATGACGTACCAGGAGGGCGCGCTCGTCGAACCGGTGTCGTGTGCGGTCCACGGCGTGCGGCGCATCGGCGTCGAGGCAGGTGAACGGTTCCTCGTGCTGGGGGCTGGCACGATGGGCCTGATCATGCAGCAGCTGCTGCAACGAGCGGGTGCGGCCGTCACGATGGTCGACCGCAACACCGAACGGCTCGGCAGGCCGCGCGAACTCGGTGCCGAGGTCGCGGTCGCGGACGTCTCCGAACTCGGCGACGAGAAGTTCGACGCCGCGGTGGACTGCACCGGTGCCGTCCCCGCGATCGAGGCCGCGTTCGACTCGCTGCGCCGCGGCGGCCGTCTCCTCGTGTTCGGGGTCGCACCCGAGGAGGCGCGCGTGTCGCTGTCGCCGTTCCGCATCTACAACGACGAGATCACCATCGTGGGCTCGATGGCGGTGCTGCACAGCTACGGCGCGGCGCTGAACCTCGTGGCCACCGGGGCGATCGACACGTCCTCGCTACTCACCGAGAGCCTGCCGCTGGAGCAGTTCGGCGACGCGCTGCAGCTCATGCGCAGCGGTCAGGGGCTGAAGACACAGGTGCTGCCGGGGGCGGCCGATGCGTAGGCCGAGGCCACGGCGACGCGGATTCCTCGCACGGTTGGGGATTCTGCTGACCGCCGTGCTGCCCGCAGCAGGGTGCGCGGGCGCGGGCGCACTCGGCGCAGGCGGCGAGACGTTGGTCATCGCGATCGTGTCGAACCCGCAGATGGAGGACGCCGTCGCGCTCTCGCACCGCTTCGAGGCTGAGCACCCCGGTGTGCAGCTGAAGTTCGTGCAGCTGCCGGAGAACCAGGCACGCGCGAAGATCACCGCGTCGGTCGCCAACGAGGGCGGCGAGTTCGACGCCGTGATGATCAGCAACTACGAGACGCCGCAGTGGGCCGAGAACGGCTGGCTGGAGAACCTGCAGCCGCGCATCGACGCCGACCCGAGCTACGACGCCGGCGACTTCATCCCGAGCATCCGGGAAGCACTCTCGCATCAGGGCGACATGTACGCCGTCCCGTTCTACGGCGAATCGTCCTTCGTCGCCTATCGCGAGGATCTGTTCGCGAAGGCGGGGCTGGAGATGCCCGCCAACCCGACATGGGAGCAGATCCGCGGTTTCGCGAAGCGCCTGCACGACCCGGAGCACGGCATCGCGGGCATCTGCCTGCGCGGCAAGCCCGGGTGGGGCGAGAGCCTCGCGCCGTTCAACACGGTCGTCAACACCTTCGGCGGCCGCTGGTACGACGAGAACTGGAACGCGAAGCTCGACTCGCCGGAGTTCCGCGAGGCATGGAACTTCTACATCGACCTGGTGCGCAACCACGGCGAGGTCGGCGCCTCCTCGGCGGGGTTCCAGGAGTGCGGCAACCGATACGGCCGTGGCCAGGCCGCCATGTGGTACGACGCGACCGTCATGGCCGGCACCAACGAGGACCCGCAGAGCAGCGAGGTCGTCGGCGAGTCGGGATACGCGCCCGCGCCGCGGCAGCAAACCGAGGCGGGTGGCTGGCTGTACACGTGGTCGCTCGCCATTCCGAAGGTCACGGAGAACAAGGACACGGCGTGGGAGTTCCTCCGCTGGATGACCGGCAAGGAGTTCGTGCAGGCCGTCGGCGACGAGTTCGGGTGGAACCGCGTGCCCACCGGATCCCGGAACTCCACGTACGACATCCCGCAGTACCGGAAGGCCGCGGAAGCCTACGCACAGCCCACGTTGGACGCCATCAGCGTGGCCGACCAGCAGCACACGATGACGAAACCCGTGCCGTACGAGGGGATCCAGTTCCTGAGCATCCCCGAGTTCCAGGACCTCGGCACGCGGGTGTCGCAGCAGCTATCGGCCGCGATCGCAGGGCAGAAGACCCCGGAGGAAGCCCTTCAGCAGGCACACGAGTACGCGGTGACGGTCGGCAAGTCGTATCAGGAGAGCGGAGAATGACACCGAAACACACCGTGGCGGGAGGTGAGCGATGACCACCCTCGTCGAGGCGCCCCAGTCGTCGGAGCCGCCTGCCACGCGAACCAGGACCCGCGAGCGGTCCGCCGCGTGGAAACGCCGCGCTCCGCTGCTGCCCGCGCTGCTGTTCACGATCGCGGTGACGCAGGTTCCCTTCCTGGTCACGGTGTTCTACTCGTTCCAGTCGTGGAACATGGTCCGCCCCGGATCGCAGCACTTCGTCGGGTTCGACAACTACGTCGACGTGTTCACCGACTCGGTGTTCCTGCAGGCACTCGGCAACACGGTGACGCTGACCGTCGTGTGCGTGTTCGTGGCGATGCTGCTCGGCCTGGGGCTGGCGCTGCTGCTGGACCGCAAGTTCCTCGGCCGCGGCATCGTGCGGACACTGCTGATCACGCCGTTCCTCATCCTGCCCGCGGCCGGTGCGCTGCTGTGGAAGACGACGATGTTCGACCCGAGCTACGGCCTGCTCAACTGGGCCTTCGGCATCGAGGTGGAATGGCTGTCGGACTATCCGCTGGCCGCGGTGATGGCGCAGATCGTGTGGCAGTGGACGCCGTTCATGATGCTGCTGATCCTGGCGGGCCTGCAGGCGCAGTCGCGCGAGGTGCTGGAGGCTGCGCAGGTCGACGGCGCGGGCCGCTGGCGGACGTTCGTGTCCATCACGCTGCCCCAGCTGTCGCGGTACCTGCAGCTCGCGGTGCTGCTGGGCGCGATCTACATCGTCAACAGCTTCGACGCGATCTACCTGATGACCCAGGGCGGCCCCGGCACGGCCAGCACCAACCTGCCGTACTACATCTACCAGCGGGCGTTCGAGGGATTCGACGTCGGCCAGTCCTCGGCCATGGGCGTGGTCGTCGTGGCGATGACGCTGATCGTGGCGACCTTCGCGCTGCGGCTCATGTTCCGGGCCTTCGACGTCTCGCGTGGGGTGAAGTGACATGACTGCGAGAACGAACCGGCTCGGCCGGGGCGCGTTGACCGGGTTCACCTGGCTCGTCGCGCTGTTGTTCGTGTTCCCCGTGATCTGGATGGTCGTCACCTCGTTCAAACACGAGGTCGACGCCGCCACCGATCCGCCGACGTTCGCGTTCACGCCGACACTCGAACAGTTCACGACGATCCTCGACCGGGGATTCCTGCCCTACCTGGCGAACTCGGCGTTCGTGACGGTGCTGTCCACCGCGCTCGTGCTGCTGCTCGGCGTTCCCGCGGCGTACGCGCTGTCGCTCGCGCCGGTCAAACAGACGTCGAACGCGCTCGGTTTCTTCCTGTCGACGAAGATGCTGCCGATCGTCGCGGCGATCATCCCGCTGTACATCATCTCGCAGAACCTCGGACTGCTCGACAACGTGTGGGCGCTGATCGTGCTGTACGCGGGTATGAACCTGCCGCTCGCGGTGTGGATGATGCGCTCGTTCTTCCTCGAGGTGCCGACGGAGATGATCGAGGCGGCCAGGGTGGACGGCGCGAAGCTGCCCACGGTGCTGTACCGGGTGATTCTTCCCGTCGTGGCGCCGGGAATCGCGGCGACGGCGCTGATCTGCGTGATCTTCTCGTGGACCGAGTTCTTCTACGCGGTCAACCTGACGGCCGCTCAGGCCGGCACGGTGCCGGTGTTCCTGGTCGGGTTCATCACCAGCGAGGGCCTGTTCTGGGCGCAGTTGTCCGCCGCGGCGCTGCTCGCCTCGCTGCCGGTGATGATCGTCGGCTGGATCGCACAGAACCACCTGGTACGCGGCCTCTCCATGGGCGCGGTCAAGTAAAGGAGTCATCGATGGCGCAAGTGGCATATGCCGGTGCATCCCGCGTCTACCCGGGTGCGCACTCCGTGCGGGCCGTCGACGGTCTGGATCTGTGCATCGGCGACGGCGAGTTCCTCGTGCTCGTCGGCCCTTCCGGTTCCGGCAAGTCGACGGCGCTGCGCATGGCCGCCGGGCTGGAGGACGTCGACGAGGGGTCGATCTCGATCGGCGACCGCGACGTCACGCACCTTCCGCCGAAGGACCGCGACATCGCGATGGTGTTCCAGTCGTATGCGCTGTACCCGCACATGAGCGTGCGGGAGAACATGGCGTTCTCGCTGAAACTGCGCGGTATGGCCAAGTCGGAGGTCAATGCGAAGGTCGAGGAGGCCGCCGAGTTGCTCGACCTGACGAAGTATCTCGATCGCAAACCGAAGGCCCTTTCCGGCGGCCAGCGGCAACGGGTGGCGATGGGCAGGGCCATCGTCCGGGAGCCGAGCGTGTTCCTGATGGACGAACCGCTGTCCAATCTGGACGCCAAACTCCGCGTGGAGACGCGCGCCAACATCGCCGCCCTGCAGCGACGGCTCGGCACCACGACGATCTACGTGACCCATGACCAGGTCGAGGCCATGACGATGGGCGACCGGGTGGCGGTGCTGCGCGACGGTGTGCTGCAACAGTGCGCGTCCCCTCGCGAGCTGTACGACACGCCGCGGAACGTGTTCGTCGCCGGGTTCATCGGCTCGCCTGCCATGAACCAGTTGACGTTGCCGGTCGACGGCGACGGGGTGAAGCTCGGCGAGTTGAAGGTGCAGCTGCCGGTGCGCGTCGAGCCGGGCGAGGTCACGGTCGGGATCCGGCCGGAATCGCTGTCCCTCGTCGGCGAGGCCGAGGACGGTTTCGACCTCCGGGTGGAGCTGGTCGAGGAGCTCGGCGCCGACGCCTACGTGCACGGCACCCTCGCCGGCCGTGCCGACAAGGTCGTCGTCCGCGCGGACGGCCGCACCCCGCCGAGGCTCGGTGAGGCGGTGCGGGTGGCGTTGCGGGACACTGGTGAGGTACACGTCTTCGACCCGGAGTCCGGTCTGCGCATCGGCGCGGAATGAACGGCTCCGGGCGGTGACGGCCGCCGGGTCACGGATCGGACCGTCCGGCGGGCCGCGCCGGGAGCAGGAGCAAAGGGGCGCCTGACACAGTGAACGAGCTTGTAGCCGGGGTGGATTCGTCGACACAGTCCACCAAGGTCGTCGTGTGCGAGGCAGCGAGTGGACGGGTGGTGCGGACCGGGCAGGCCGCGCACCCGGACGCCACGGAGGTCGACCCCGCCGAATGGTGGTCGGCACTGCGCACCGCGGGTGACGGTCTGCTCGACGACGTCGCGGCGATCGCGGTCGCGGGCCAGCAGCACGGCATGGTGACCGTCGACGACGACGGCGACGTGGTGCGTGACGCGCTGCTGTGGAACGACGTCCGCTCCGCGGGCGCCGCCGACGACCTCGTGGCGGAACTCGGCGGTGGCCAAGCGTGGGCGGACGCCGTCGGCTCCGTGCCGCTGGCCAGCTTCACGGTGACCAAGATGCGGTGGCTGGCCGAGCACGAGCCGGCCGCGGCGAAGCGCGTCGCGCGGGTGCTGCTGCCGCACGACTGGCTGACCTGGCGGCTGCTCGACCGGCGCGGCGAGCCGACGACCGACCGCGGGGACGCTTCCGGCACCGGTTACTACTCTGCGGTCGACGGCGCGTACCGCAAGGACCTGCTGGTCAAGGCGTTCGGCAGGGAGGTAGGGCTGCCGGCGGTGCTGGGACCGGCCGAGGCGGCCGGACGCACCGCCGACGGTGTGCTCGTCGCCGCGGGTACGGGCGACAACATGGCCGCGGGCCTTGCACTCGAACTCGCCGACGGGGACGTGGCCGTGTCACTCGGCACGAGCGGAACGGTGTTCGGTGTGTCCGAGAAACCGGTCGCCGACGGTTCCGGCGTGGTCGCCGGGTTCGCCGACGCCACCGGCCGGTACCTGCCGCTGGCCTGCACGCTCAACGCCGCGCGCGTACTCACTTCCACCGCGGCGATGCTCGGCACCGACCTCGAAGGCCTCGACAAGCTGGCCCTGTCGGCCTCGCCCGGCGCCGACGGGCTGACGCTGCTGCCCTACCTGGACGGGGAGCGGACGCCCAACCTGCCCGACGCGACGGGCTCGCTCGTCGGCCTGCGGCGGGCCAATATGACGCCGGCCAACGTGGCGCGCGCCGCCGTCGAAGGGATGCTGTGCGGACTCGCCGCAGGCCTCGACGCGCTACGCGAACACGGCGTGACGGTGCGGCGAGTGCTGCTCACGGGTGGCGCGTCGCGGTCGGCAGCCGTGCGGGCGATCGCGCCCGGGGTGTTCGGTGTGGGGGTCGTCGTCCCGCCGGAGATGGAGCACGTCGCCGTCGGCGCGGCGCGGCAGGCTGCGTGGGCGCTGCGGGGCGGGGCCGAACCGCCGAGCTGGCGCGCCCACGACGACGGCACGACCCTCACACCCTCCCCCGCCGACCTCGACGCGGGCGCAGGTGTGGTGGAAGCCCACCGAACGGCGAGGCGGCACCTGCACCCCTGACCCGCGTGTTCTGCGCTCGGCACCGCGTGTCCTGCACCCAGACCCGCGTGTTCTGCGTTCGGCACCGCGTGTCCTGCGTTCGGACCCGCACCTCCGACACCGCGCCGGCGCACGGCTGTGCCCGTCCATCGCCCTTACTCGTGCCGCGGCGGTCGCGCTCACTCGCCGAGTCCGTTGACGTGCGCTGCCGGGTGACGTGCGCTGCCGGGTGACGTGCGCTGCCGGGTGACGGCGGCTCGGCCGGTCGCCGCCGGCGGTCGTCAGCCTTCGCAGCCGATGCCGTCGCCGTCGTCGTCGAACCTGTGCGGATCACCCTCCTGGACCTGGAAGTTGCTCTCCTCGATCTCGCCGCAGTCCTTGTCGGGCGGGTACGGGTAGCTGACGACGCCGTCCGGTTCAGGTGCCGGTTCCGAGGCGGGGCCGGTACCGGGTTGCTCGGGTTCCTGCGGCGGTTGCGGCTCGGTCCACGGCTCCGGTGCCGGCTCCTGAGTCGGCACTGACGTCGACGCCGGCGGCGTGCTCTCCGGTGCGCCGAACGACTCGCACGCCGACCACAATCCGGCTGCCACCGATCGTGCCTGGCCGCCTGCGGCGCTGATCGTTTCCCAGTGCTTGTCGTTGGGTTTGTACAGGTCCGGCTGTGCGAAGCCCTCGGTCACCATCGCCCGGTTGACGAAGACGCCGGTGTCGTTCCAGACGTACAGCAGGTACCGGCCGTGCCGGTCGCGGAGCTCCTCATCGCGCTGTACCCAGACCGTGCTGTCCGGAGGCGCGAGCTCGAGCAGCTTCTCGGTGGCTTCGCGCCCATAACACTGCTCGGGTTCGGAAGGGTGCTTCGTCTCGGGGGCGTCGATCTCCAGCAGGCGAACGTCGACCTGAGCCGTGCCGGACAGTACCGTGCCCGACGAGACGGCGGCGGCTTCGAGAGTGTCGCCGTCGACGACGCGTTCCACTCGAACCCGTTGCGCATCGCGTGGCACGCCGTCCGGAGTGGAGGCTTGCCGCGTCGTGGGCGCGGTCGTGTCGGCGCTCGGTGTGGTCGTGGGTGGGGACTCGGCCGGAGTCGTGCCCGGGGTGCTGGCCGGCGGACGCGGGGAGGGAGTGGCCGAGGTCGACGGCGCGTCGGCCGTCGTGGCCGTGTCCACGGCTGGTCCTTTCGGTACCAGGGCCACGACCGCGATCAGCCACATCACGAGTGTCACGACCACGGCCCGGCCCGGATGCTGTCGAGAGGCGTACCACCGGCGGACCGGGCTGCGCCGGAACAGGGCCATGATCGCGACCACGAACGACGCCATTATGAAGAATCCGAACAGCACTTCCACTCGAACCACCTCGGCATGTCACATCGGCTCCCACACGTGCCTGTGCACCGAGTCGGGGTCCGACCACATTCCGAGGCGAGTCGCTGCCACCCGGTCGTTCGGCTCACGAGCTTCAGGGACGCGAGGACCATCCGAACGGCCTAGTGGAGTAACGACGCCTACAATCCGAGCGTCCGTGATCAGAGTCGGCCATCTGGAGGGTTCCCCGTGACGTCGCAGGCGACACCGCCGAAGCTGTTGCGGCCGGAAGGGCGGGAACGGTCGGAGGTCGCTCCGATCGAGTTGTTCTTCGACCTGGTGTACGTGTTCACGATCATCCAGGTCTCACACACGCTGCTCGACCACCTCACGTGGTTCGGATTCGCCGAGGTCGCAGTGCTGTTCGGCGCCGTGTGGTGGGCGTGGAACTACTCCGCATGGGCGATGAACTGGCTCGACCCGCGCAGCGGTCTCGTGCGTGTGCTCAACGGGGTGTTGATGCTCGCCGCGCTCGGCATGGCGCTGGCCCTCCCACATGCGTTCGCCGAGGACGGTCTGCTGTTCGCGGGATGTTATGTCGCCGCGCAGGTCATCAGGCCTACATTCATGGCCGTGGCGATGCGGGGTCACATCCTCGCGAAGAACTACACGAACCTGCTCGCGTGGAGCGCGTCTGCCGGGGTGCTGTTCCTCGTGGGCGCGTTCCTCGACCCGGTGCCGAGGCTGATCGTCTGGGCCGTCGCGCTGCTGATCGACGTCTCGGGGCCGCGGTTCGAGTTCCGTTTCCCCGGCCTCGGTTCGGCACCCATGCACACCTGGCCGACCGACGCCGCGCATCTGGCCGAACGCAATCGGCTCGTGTTCATCATCGCGCTCGGCGAGTCGATCCTGATCATGGGCAACACGCTGTACGGCATGGACCCGATCACGACGCGTGCCGTGCTGGCGTCGCTGTTCGGGTTCATCGGGCTGTTCGTCATGTGGTGGGCGTACTTCGCGCTCGCGGGCCACGACACGCAGGCCAGCCAGGGCGACGCGAGCACCAGCGCGTTGCGGTCGGCCTTCGCATACGCCCACGCGCTGATGGTCGCGGGTGCCATCGTCGTCGCGGTGTCCATCGAACTGCGGATCACGCACGAACACACCGACCCGGCGCTGGTGCTGACCACGGTCGGCGGGCCGCTCATCTATCTGGCGGGCAACATCCTGTTCCTGCGTTCGCGCACCGGAGCGGTGGCCCGGGAGCGGTATCTGGCTGCGACGGTCCTCGTCGTGGTCGGCATTCTCGGGCTGGTCCTCGGACATTCCGTTCCGCCGATCGCCGTCGGGCTCGCCGTGATCGCCGTGATGACCACGCTCGCCGTCACCACCCAGCTGCGTACGAAACGAGAGGCCGTCCACTGACGTCGCGCGTGGCCTCGGCTCGCGTGGGCGGGCCGGGGTCGTCGCTTGCGTCCGCGGTGCCGCACACGCGGTGGGAAGAGTTCCGAAACGAGAAGATCGGCATGCCCCTGTGGGCATGCCGATCTTTCAACCCGAAAAGACTAGGACGGTCCGGTGTTCGACCGCGGCGTGTGAACGCCGGACCGGAAACAACCAACTGGGACTACCGGTGATGGTCAGCGGCCGGCCCTCTCTCCCCTGTACGTGGAGAGGCCACGGCCGACGTCCTGCATCCGGTTCAGCTCGGCGACGTAGCGACGAATCGCGGTGTAGATCACTCGCATCCTTTGACACCTCCTTTCTGTACCGCGCTCGCCGTCCCATTTGGCGAGGAGGCCCATCCGTCGGCGCACAACGCTGCCGCACTCGCGAGTTATCGGTTGCCGGGTGAGCCCCTCGGCGCTGGGGGACGTGGCCCAACGCACCCACGAATGTGCCACGTTCCGCTCGGTCGACGCCAGCTCACAAATGTGGAAAAAGTCGCAGGTCAAAGCTGTAATACGGGGCCGAGTCCGCGCGATTCTCAGGCGAGAGTCTTTCCGATCTTTGCGCGGCCGGTGCCCTACCCCGGCGGCGCCCGCGGTAAACGTACCGAGGTTGTCAGCCTACCGGCTTATCGACAAATCTCCGGTCGGCCGGTGTTCTGCGGATGAGGTACCGGGCGGTCGCTGTGGTGCGAAGCCCCGGATCGGCCGGCCGTCGCGATCAGTCCCGTGTGGACCGTTCCCGTCCGGGTGCTGATCGCGACGGTTTCACCGCGTCAGCAGGGCAGGGTGAAGGAGGAGCGCCTCCGGCACTCCGCCCCCCCCGACGACACTCTGCCCCCGACGACACGGTGCCGACGTGCCCGTTTCCGTATCGCGTCGGAACTGCCGGCCGCCGGACGGGTGAGCCACGCGATGTGGCCCGGCCGATGTCACGGTCACCGTCGTTACCCTGATCGGGTGCAGGACGGCTGGCTGATCGACACGAGACCGCCCGGTGAGGAGATCCGACGCGCCACGGCGTGGACACTGGCGGCGGTCGTGTTCGGCGGTGTCTTCGTCGGTGCCGGACTGTGGCCCACCGACGACTCGACGATGCTGCGGCTCATCCCGATACTCCTCGGCCTGCTGACGTTCCTGGGTGGTTTGCCGTCGATGCGCAGGCTGCGGCGTGCACTCAAACCGGCGAGGCTGGCGTTGACTCCGACGGGCGTGGAGTACTCGGGTGGGCAGGGGGAACGGCTGCGCGTGGACTGGACCGACGTGCGATCGGCCGAGCTGCGTACGGCCCAGCTCGTGTACTCCCGGCGAGGCCGGCGCCGCGAAGGTGCCGTGCTGACCGCACTCGAACTGCACCTCGATCCGCACGCGACGCCCGCAGGGCTGGCGGAGGCCCACCGCCTCGCCCGCGACGGTCACGTGTACCAGGTGCGGGTCGGCGGGCGGTCCGAATCGGCGCTACGGGCCCACGAGGCACTGCAGCGCTACCTTCCGGGCAGGTACGTGGGCTCGCAGCACATCGGCGACGTCAACGAACGCGTCGAACACGCGCCGTTCTGACTCCTGCGGAACCCGCGAGGGCTCGTCGCGCCGCATCGCGCGGTCGAGGGTGGCGACCGGGCGACGGGAAAACACAACACGGTCCCGGAAACCGCAACACGCGCGCCGGAGTGCAGAACACGCGGTGGCTGAGTGCAGAACACGCGGTGGCTGAGTGCAGGACACGCGTGGCTGAGTGCAGGACACGCGCGAGGGTGCAGCCGCGCTGCAGCGTGTCGATGAGGGGTGGTGGCCGGGCGACGGGCGGGCGCAGGACATGCGCATCGTTCAGTCGAGGGCGGCGAGCTTGCGGGTCAGGACGGTGCGTTCGCGGTCGTTGCCGCACAGCGACACGGCGCGTTCCAGCTCGGCGCGTGCCTCGGCGGTGCGGCCGAGGCGGCGCAACAGTTCACCGCGCACACCCGCCACCTGGTGGGAATCCGGGAGATCACCGGTGACGGCGTCCACCAGCGGCAGCGCCTCGCCGGGGCCGCTGGCCATCGACACCGCCACCGCGCGGTTCAGTTCCACGACGGGTGAGGGCGCCAGCGTTCCCAACCCCTCGTACAGCGCGACGATCCGTTCCCAGTCGGTTTCCGCCACCGTCCGGGCGACCGCGTGGCATTCGGCGATCGCCGCCTGCAGGCCGTAATAGCCGAGCCCGCGTCCGATCCGCTCGGCGGACCGCAACGCCGCCCTTCCCCTCCGGATCGCCGAGCGGTCCCACAACCGCCGGTCCTGGTCCTCGAGCAGTACGGGTTCGCCGTCGGAGCCGGTCCGCGCGGGGAACCGTGCCGACGTGAGTTCCAGCAGCGCCAGCAGTCCGTGGGTCTCGTTCTCGCCCGGCATCAACCGGGCCAGCACCCTTGCCAGCCGCCGTGCTTCGCCTGCCAGGTCGAACCGGATCAGCGCATTGCCCGAACTCGCCGACGATCCCTCGGTGAAGATCAGGTAGACCACGCTCAGCACCGACGCGAGCCGTGCTCCGAGTTCGTCGTCCCGCGGCGCTTCGAACCCCGCGCCGGCCGCGCCGAGGGACTTCTTCGCGCGGGTGATGCGCGCCTGCACGGTGGCCGTCGAGACGAGGAACGCCCGCGCGATCTCGTCGCTCGTCAGGCCGCCGACGACGCGCAGCGTCAGCGCGACCTGCGCCTCCCGTGAGAGCACGGGATGGCACGCGGTGAACATCAACGTGAGGACGTCGTCGTCGGTGTCGTCGGGCCGTTCCGGGGTGGATCCGGAGTCCAGCTGCGGCAGGCGTTCGTCCAGTGCCGACCGTCTGCGGAACACGTCGATCGCCCGCCGCCTGCCCGTCGTCAGCAGCCATGCCACCGGGTCACGCGGGACGCCCTCGCGAGGCCAGTTCACCAGTGCCTCGGCGAGGGCTTCCTGCGCCACGTCCTCGGCCAGCGCGAGATCGCCGGTGTAGCGCGCGAGCGCACCGACGATCCGCGCCGACTCGATCCGCCACAACGCCTCGACCCTGCGCCGGGCCGCGACGGTCTCGGCTGCTGCGCTCACGCCGTGCCGAGCTGTTCCCGCCAGCCCTTCTCCTTCTGGATCCACTCGTTGTCCTGCGGGAACTCGTCGACCTCGGTCACGCGGCGGATCTCCATCTTGCTGCCGGGTCCCTGCAGCGGGGCACGCTTGGCCCATTCGACGGCCTCTTCCTTGGAGGCGACCTCGAGCATCCAGAAGCCGTTGAACAGCTCCTTGGTCTCGCCGTACGGGCCGTCGGTGACGACCGGGGTCTCGCCGGAGTAGTCGACGACCACGCCCGGGTCCTGGGGGTCGAGGCCCTCGCCACCGACCATGACCCCGGCGTTGACCATCTCCTCGTTGAAGCGGCCCATCACCTCGATCACTTCGTTGAAATCGACGTTCTCGTAGGCCGCGAGGGTCTCGTCGGTTGCCCGCATGATCAGCATGAACTTCATTGTTTGCTCCTTCGCCGGTGAAGCTCCCTTGGTGGAGCTTCCCACCTAGGTCGAGCGGGCGCTCACGGAAATCGACAAGCCCGGGGAAATTTTCTCCTGGAATTTTCGCCCGCTCGGCCGCACCGCGGGCGGGGCTCGCCTTTCCGCAGGTCAGCGAGGTTGCCGGTGGTATCGCCGGGTCGGGTCCCGTGTGGAGGTGGGTGACACCGACGTCGCGACGCCCCGCGTCGGTCACGATGCCCGGCGCCGAATGCCCTGACGTAGGGTCCGGCGGATGAGCCCGACTCCGGCCATCGCAACCCCGGAAGGCCTGGCCGCGACGGTGTCGGCCTGCCGTGAGCTGATCGAGGCCCGCTTTCCCGGCGACGTCGAACGCGGGGCGGCCGCCATGCTCCTCGACGACGGCGTGATCGTCACCGGCACCGCTCCGGACGTCGTCACTCCCAGCGTGGAGATCTGCCACGAGACCGAGCCGTTCGCGGCGGCGTTCCGGCTCGGCAGGACGATCGTCGCGTCGGTGTGCCTGGCCAGGGAGGCGCCGGGCCGGTTCGTCGTCCTCAGTCCCTGCGGGGTGTGCCGGGAGCGGCTCGCCTGGCACGGGCCCGACGTCCGCGTCGCGGTACCGCAACCCGGTGGTGATCGCGGCGACGGTGATGACCACGGCGACGGTGGTGATCGCGGCGAGGGTGGCGATCGCGGCGATCCGGCGTGGATCACGCTCGGCGAGGCGCTGCCGTACTACTGGGCCGCCGTCTTCGACGATGTCCCGTGGCGCTGACCGCTGGTAGTGCCGCCACCCAACTGGCCGCAAGGGAGACAGTCGCGCGGGGAAGATTCGAGCCTCCCGCCGGCCGGCCCGGCCACCACCTTTCAACGGCACGCTGGCGCGTGGCTGTGTGGAATGCCCCGAAGGCGCCCTTGGGGGCATTCGCTGCGTTCCCGGAATGTCGCCGGGGCATGGCAGGCTTGCGGGTGTGAGCACGACTGACGCGGCCCGCCTGCGCGAACTCGCGCTGTTGCGCACGGTGCGCGACCGGATCGACAGGGAGTACGCGCAGCCGCTCGACGTCGAGGCGCTTGCGCGCGGTGTGCACATGTCGGCCGGCCACCTCAGCAGGCGGTTCCGCGAGGCCTACGGCGAATCGCCGTACTCGTACCTGATGACCCGGCGGATCGAACGCGCCATGACCCTGCTGCGCCGCGGGGATCTGAGCGTCACGGAGGCCTGCTTCGAGGTCGGCTGCTCCTCGCTCGGCACGTTCAGTACGCGGTTCCGCGAGCTCGTCGGCATGTCGCCGAGCCGGTACCGCGCGGAGGAGGCGGGCGCGACCGACGGCATGCCCGCGTGTGTGGCGAAACAGGTCACGAGACCGATCAGGAATCGAGAAGCGCCCACGCCGCGCAGGTCCTAACGTGAAGCCATGACCAGCCCAGATCTCACCATCGCCCAGGCCATGCTTCCGCTGGCCGACCCGGACACGTCACTCGCCTTCTACCGCGACGTCCTCGGCTTCGAGGTTCGCAACCACGTCGAGTACGGCGACATGCACTGGATCACCGTCGGCCCACCGGGCCAGCCGGAGACGTCCATCGTCCTGTACCCGCCCGAGGCGACCCCGGACCTCACCGACGCCGAGCGCACCCTCATCGAGGAGATGATGGCCAAGGGCACCTACGCCATGATCAACCTGTCCACACCGGACGTCGACGCCGCGTTCGCCAAGGTCCAGCAGGGCGACGTGGAGGTCGTCCAGGAGCCGATCGACCAGCCGTACGGCATCCGCGACTGCGCGCTGCGCGATCCGGCGGGCAACATGATCCGCATCCAGCAGGTGGGGTGAACAGGCGATGACCACGAAGACCGCGGGCCCGAACGCGCTGTCGCGGTGGATCCAGCACCGCGCCAACGCCTCCACGGCGAAACGCATTCGCCGCAAGGGCGGCCGCTCGATGGGGATGGACCTGTTGATCCTGCACACCGTGGGCAAGCGCAGTGGCGAGCCGCGGGAGACCCCGCTGACCTGGTTCGCCGACGACGACTCCGATGCCTGGCTGATCATCGCCTCGGGCGGCGGTGAACGGCACCCTGACTGGTACGTCAACCTGATGGCCCGCCCGGACCGGGCGACCGCCGAGTGGCACGGGCAGGACCCCGTCGGCGTGACCCCGCAGACCCTCGACGGTGCCGAGCGTGAGCGGGCGTGGCAGCGCATCGTCGCCGAACAGCCCCGCATCGCGAAGTACCAGCGCAAGCACAGCAGGCAGTACCCCGTCGTGCGGCTCACGCGCCGCTGACCGCGTCCGATCGCCCGAGACGAATCGAAGCCATGGGAGAACCGATGAGCACGGACACGCCGGCGGTGCCGGCCGCCGACAGTCACGATCTGATCCGCGTGCAGGGAGCGCGGGAGAACAACCTCGCCGACATCAGCATCGAACTGCCGAAGCGGCGGCTGACGGTTTTCACCGGCGTGTCCGGTTCGGGCAAGAGCTCGCTCGTGTTCGCGACGATCGCCGCGGAGTCGCAGCGCCTCATCAACGAGACCTACAGCACCTTCGTGCAGGGCTTCATGCCGACACTGGCGCGGCCCGACGTCGACGTGCTCGACGGGCTGACCACGGCGATCATCGTCGACCAGGAGCGCATGGCCGCAGACCCGCGGTCGACCGTGGGCACGGCGACCGACACCGGCGCGATGTTGCGGATCCTGTTCAGCAAGCTGGGCGAGCCGCACATCGGGTCGCCGAAGGCGTTCTCGTTCAACGTGGCGTCGATCAGCGGCGCGGGCGCGGTCACGATGGAACGTGGCGGCAAGACGGTGAAGGAGCGGCGCAGCTTCAGCGTGCTCGGCGGCATGTGCTCGGAGTGCGAGGGCACCGGGCGCGTCACCGACTTCGACCTGTCCGCCATGTACGACGACAGCAAGTCGCTGCGTGAGGGACCGTTCACGATTCCAGGGTGGGGCGCCGAAGGGTGGTACGGCCGCATCTACATCGGCTGCGGATTCTTCGACCCGGACAAGCCGCTTCGCGAGTTCAGCAAGTCCGAATTGGACGATCTGCTGTACAAGGAGCCCACCAAGATCAAGGTCGACGGGATCAACCTCACCTACGAGGGCATCATCCCGAAGCTGCAGAAGTCGATGCTGTCGAAGGACCGCGAGGCGATGCAGCCGCACATCCGCGCATTCGTCGACAAGGCCATCACCTTCACGGCCTGTCCCGAATGCGACGGCACCCGACTGAACGAGACGGCGCGCTCGTCGAAGATCGACGGCGTGAACATCGCCGACGCGTGCGCGATGCAGATCAGCGACCTCGCCGAATGGGTGCGCGGCATCAGTGTGCCCCAAGTGCGGCCGCTACTGGAGATGTTGCAGTCCACACTGGACTCGTTCGTCGAGATCGGCCTCGGCTATCTGTCGCTGGACCGGCCCTCGGGCACGCTGTCCGGTGGCGAAGCGCAGCGCACCAAACTCATCCGCCACCTCGGCTCGTCGCTGACCGACGTCACCTACGTCTTCGACGAACCCACGATCGGCCTGCACCCCCACGACATCGCGCGCATGAACAACCTGCTGCTGCGGCTGCGTGACAAGGGCAACACGGTGCTGGTCGTCGAGCACAAGCCGGAGACGATCGCGATCGCCGACCACGTCGTCGACCTCGGCCCCGGCGCGGGCACCGACGGCGGCACGGTGTGCTTCGAAGGCACCCTCGAGGGGCTGCGCGGCAGCGACACGCTCACCGGCAAGCACCTCGACGACAGGGCGGCGCTGAAACCGTCGGTGCGGACCGGCGACGGGGCACTGGAGATCCGCGGGGCCGACCTGCACAACCTGACCGGCGTCGACGTCGACATCCCGCTCGGCGTGCTGACCGTGGTCACGGGCGTCGCGGGCTCCGGCAAGAGCTCACTGATCCACGGATCCCTGGCAGGACGCGACGACGTCGCGATCGTCGACCAGTCCGCGATCAAGGGTTCGCGCCGATCGAACCCGGCGACGTACACGGGCGCGCTCGATCCGATCCGCAAGGCGTTCGCCAAGGCAGGCGGCGTGAAACCGGGGCTGTTCAGCGCGAACTCCGACGGCGCGTGCCCCAACTGCAACGGCGCGGGCGTCATCTACCTCGACCTGGCGATCATGGCTGGAGTGCCGACGCCGTGCGAGGTGTGCGAGGGCAAGCGATTCCAGGCGGAGGTGCTGGAGTACACGCTCGGCGGCAAGGACATCAGCGAGGTGCTCGCGATGTCGGTGGCGCACGCCGAGGAGTTCTTCGCCGGCGGCGAGTCCGGTCCTTCGGAAGCACGGATCCCCGCGGCCCACAAGATCCTGAAGCGGCTCGACGATGTCGGCCTCGGCTATCTGACCCTCGGCCAGCCGCTGACCACGCTGTCCGGCGGCGAACGGCAACGGCTCAAGCTCGCCACGCGCATGACCGAGTCCGCGGGCGTGTATGTGCTGGACGAGCCGACCACCGGGCTGCACCTCGCCGACGTCGACCAGCTGCTCGCGTTGCTGGACCGGCTCGTCGACTCCGGCAAGTCGGTCGTGGTCATCGAGCACCACCAGGCCGTGATGGCCCACGCCGACTGGATCATCGACCTCGGCCCCGGCGCCGGCCACGACGGTGGGCGCATCGTCTACGAGGGCACGCCCGCCGACCTCGTCGCCTCACGCTCGACCTTGACGGGGCGGCACCTCGCGGACTACGTCGGCTGATCACCCACGCCGTGTTGCGTGTCCCGGGGGCCGTGTTGCGCCCGTCCGGCGCCCGGCCACCGCACACAGGACCGCCCCGGTTCGTCCTTCGGGGGATGACGAACCGGGGCGGTCTTTAACCGGCCTCCAGGCCGGGCCATGTATGCACGGACGGGCGCCCGATGCGGAGCGGGTCTGTCGTCTGTGCATACCCCCAGTAGCCCGGGTGGGACCGGTGGTTGAACCACCGCGCGAGCGGGAGGGAGCTCCGGAGGCTCGTGCCACCCGCCCGTGCGGCGGAGGAACGATCCCGCGTGCCGAACGGTTCTCACCGGGATCTGTCGGCCCGCGGGGGCGATCAGTTACTGCGCCGGTATTCCTCCCACGTGACCTTCTTGACCTTCGGGCCGTCGTCCGGAGCGCCCGAGGCCAGGCCGTTCTTGCCGCGGAAGTAGTCGCCGACCTGCTTCTGCGCGGCCGGTGACACATCGGTGTCACTGATGGCGATCGCGTGGATGTGCGGCGCCCAATCGCCCTGGTCGGCGGTGCGGTGCCAGGCGGCGAACCCGACCTGACGCAGCGCCTTGACGGCCTTGTGGGCGTTGATGCCGCGCACCGAGATGTCGACCGCGCCGCCACCGTCGTGCGTGCCGGCCGAGCCCGGGTTCGACCCGGTGTACGAGCCCTGCGTGACGGTCAGGTCGATGCCGGAGATCTTCTCCGCCTCTTCGTACATGTCGAGCGTGCGCCGGTTCAGTACGTCGCCCGAGCCGAGCCGGACCTTGCCGCCCACGCCGATCTTCCGCGTGACGTCGAATCCGGCGCTGCGTCCCAGCTTCGTCAGCGAACCCTTACCCGGCAGGCCGCTCGCGGCCAGCCCGGAGTAGCCGAGCGAACGCTGGTACTTGGCGTACGCCGAGACCGTGCTCGTGCCGAAGTGCCCGTCGACGTACTTGTCGGCCAGCATTCCCTTCGCGGCCAGCGCCTTCTCGACCTTCGTCACCGACTTGCCCGCACCGGGGACGATCGACGTGTTCGGCTTGTACGGATCCCACATGGCGGCCTTGACGACCTTCTCCATGTTGACCGAACCGGCCTTCGCCGCCGGGCCCGCGGTGCTCGGGTCGCTCGCGGTGGCCGTGGCGGGTGCGAGTCCCGCTGCGGCCACGGCCGTCAGCAACGCCGTCGCTGCGATCTTGCGCATGAGATGTCCTTTGCGTCGAATCCGGGGATCAGGAGCCGCAGTGGCCGAACTTGCTGGTGAACGACTTGTCGCCGACCGAGCCGCCCCACTTGACGCACTTGTCCGCGGCCTGCGCCTTCACCGGGCCCGCGTAGTAGCTGAAGTTGCCCTTGTCGGTCTTACGGCTGTTGCCCTGGACCTCGAGGAACGTCGACGCCGAACTCGCCTTGCCGATCTTGGTGTTCTTGATCGTCGTGACGCAGTTCTTGCCGGAGCCGGAGTTGTACATCAGGTAGACGCGACCGTTGCCGCTCAGGCCCTTCTCGTTGATCACCTTGAAGCCACTGCCGCACACTTCGCCGGGCGAGTACGGGTTGCCCCCGCCGCCACCGCCGCAGTTCTTGCTGGTGAAGTTCGTCTTGGTGAAGTAGGGGACGTTCTTGCCGTCCATGACGACGCGCTTGGCCACGCCGTTGAGGCGCTGCTCGAAGTGCAGGTGTGGACCGGACGAACCGCCCGTGTTGCCGACGCGGCCGATCTGGGTGCCTGCGTTGACCTTCTGGCCCACGCTGACGCCCTGCGAGTACAGGTGCGCGTACCGGGTCTTCCAGCCGCCGCCGTGGTCGATCTCGATCCACTTGCCGTAGCTGGTGTTGCCCTCGTTGGCGACGCGCGAGACAGTGCCGGGCGCGGACGAGACGACCGGTGTCTTCCAGATGCCGGAGCCCTGGAAGTCGACGGAGTTCTCGGGGCTGTGGCCCTTCCAAGTGGCCGCGGTCGCGGTGTAGCCGCACTTGAACGGCATCTTGAACGCGGGGGCCGCGGCCGCCTGGCCGGCACCGACCGACACCAGCGCCGCGCTCGCCGCGACGGCGACGGCGCCGATGGCCGCCGAGATCTTGCGGAACTTCATGATTCTCCTCGAAGGCGAAGATTGCCGAGATGTGAGTCGGAGACGACGGGACCGCCACGCGAGCAGGTGCGGAACTCCTGGGGTCTGAGACCTCGCTGCGGCCGGCGACGGTTCCCGTGGTCAGAAATCGAAATCGATGCGCACTCCCCGCGCGGCTGCCGCCGGGGTGTCAGGCGTGATCAATGCGTCCGTTGGTATCCCTCCCAGGTGCGGATCGGTTTGACCTTCGGCCCGTCGTCGGGCAGGTCGTTGGCGAGGCCGTTCTTGCCGAGGTAGTAGTCACCGGTCTGCGCGCGGGCTGGTTCGGACAGATCGGGGTCGGCCAGCGCGACGGCGTGGATGTGCGGGCCCCAGTCGCCCTGCTCGGGCGAGCGGTACCAGGCGGCGAACCCGACCTTGCGCATGGCGCGTACGACCTCGGTGCGTTTCTTCGGGCTCATCCCGTCGACGTACAGGTCGACCGCACCGCCGCCGTCGTGCGTGCCCGCCGACGTCGGGTCACCGCCCGGGTTGTACGAACCCTGCTCGACGGCGAACGTCACGCCGGTCAGCCGCTGCGATTCGAGCAGCATGTCCTTGGTGCGCTTGTTGAACGTCGCGCCGTCGTACGTCACGCGCTTGCCGGGCTGCACGATGTGCGTCACGTCGAAGGCGCGGTCACCGAGCGCGGTGAGGGAACGGTGTCCGGGGATGCCGTTGGCGGCGAGCCCGTCGTAGCCGAGTGAACGCTGGAACGCGGAGTAGGCCTCGAGGGTGGCCGTGCCGTAGTGGCCGTCGACGTACTTCTGTTCGAGAACGCCGCGCTCGGCTAGCTCCCGTTCGACCTTTCTGACGTGCTTGGCTGCTCCGTCGGTGAGGGTCTGGTCCGGGCGCTGCGGGTCGATCTGCGCGGCCTTCAGGACGGCCGCCATGTTCACCTTCGGCAGCTCCGCGGCTCCGACCGCGGCTCCGGCCCCACCTGTGGGAGCGGAGTTACCGGCGGCCGCGCACATCGGCAGGCCCACCAGTACCGCCGCTGCGGCGAGCCCGGTCACCGCCATCGACACGGGGCGCTTCGCTTTCATCGCTTCCTCTTCCAGCCGTGGTGTGTTGCTGGCAGGAACAGTGGCGAATGGGCGAGGTGTCCGGAATGTGTTGGGCAATCCTTCTGACGCCGTATGACACCGGTTGACAGTCCCGACACCCGGTCGATGCACGTTGAACATGCAGGTCAGCGCTGTATGACAGCGGGTGGGTCACGGCCGGACCGTCACCACCTTCTGTGACGCCTCCTGTTGCCGGAGTGAAGTTCGTGCGGGCATTTTTGACGGATCGGCAACCGCTGCGGCGTAGCCGGCGTCACAGTCGCAGACGCTCGAGAAGGAGGACCGAGGCCGTGTCCGACGCCGAAGGTGAGCAGCGGCCGCCTGCACTCGAAGAGTTCATGGCGGAGCTGAGACGACTCAGACAGCAGGCGGGCAATCCGTCCTTCCGGAAGATGGCCGAGTTGTCGGGCGCGGTGTCGCACGCGACGCTCCACCTGACCGTGACGGGACGCCGGTTGCAGCCGTGGGAGACGGTCCGCGAGTTCGTGCGTGCCTGCGGCGGCGACGAGGCGGAGTGGTGTGCGCGGTACCGGCGTACCAAGGCCGTGCTGTCGGGTGAGCTTCCCGGACCAGCCAACGGAGTCGGTACCGGCGGTTCTGACAACGATCGCGGCCCCGGTGGCGCGGTCCTCAGTGATGAGACTGGCGGTTCCGGCAACGGCCTTGCGGCGGAGGATGCGCCTTCCCGCGCCGTGGACAGTCAGGCCGCGGAGGGCGGCGCCCCCACCGGCCGTGCCCCCACCGGCAGCGCCCCCGCGGACAGCGACGCCGCGATTTCGGGCGCCGCGACCTCAGGGGCATCGACGTCCGACGATCCGGCCTCGGAGGTCGCAGCTCTGGACGGTGCGGTTTCCGAGGTCGCAGTTCCCGACGGTGCAGCTTCCGGGGCCACAGCGCTCGGTGCGGTCCCGGATCGCCCAGCCCCGGACGCCGAAGGCACCGATGCGGTCGCCGCAGACCAGGCGGACACAGCAGACCACGCGGACACAGCAGACCACGCGGACACAGCAGGGCAGGCGGACACAGCAGGGCAGGCGGACGAGACCCGAGACGTGGGCACGGTGCCCCGGCAACGCCGGAGCGAGACCTCCGGAGCTGTGGCTTCGCGAGGTGGAGCTGTGGCTTCGAGCGACGGTGCGGATGCGGGGTCACCGGCGGGACGTGGACGCTCCCGTCGCTGGCTCGCGGTGCCGTTGGTGGTGCTCGTGGTGGCCGCGGTCGCGGCCGGACTGTGGACGTTCGGCGGCGACGACGGTCGGGCCGAGGCTGGTGGGCAGCAGGCCGGCGGGCAGCATGCCACGGGCGGCGAGGCCGGCAGTGCGGCCGAGTCCGATGCGCTCACCGAGCCGGTGCACAAGGGCGACGCCAGCAAACTGGCCCGCGACCTCGGCATCCCGGACGGTGCCGTGGTCGCACCGCAGCAGAAGTTCACGCGGACGTTCGAACTGGAGAACGCGGGCACGGTCCATTGGAAGGGCCGCTACCTGCAGCGGATGGACAACGAAACGGGTCCGGGCCACTGCCAGGCCCCGCAGCGGGTGCGTATCGCGGACACGCCGCCCGGTGAGCGGGTGAAGGTTCCGGTGACCGCGACGGCGGCGAAGGAGCAGACGACCTGCAAGGTGCGCTGGAAGATGGTCGATCACACCGGCCGGCAGCTGTTGCCCGAGTACCGCCCGGCCTACTTCCTCGTGCACGTCCGCACGGGCGCCGACGGACCGGCCGAGTAGCCACGGGTGCCGCCGGAGCGCGGCGGGTGCGGATGGTCGAAAAGCCGCCCGCCCGCCACCGTTCCCGGTGCCGTGTCCGCCGACCGGGCAGTCACGGCGTGCGGGCCACTCCGCCGAACGTGACGTCGTCGAGTTCGGTCAGCTGCGGCGGTCCGAACGGCCGTCACTCGACGGTTCGGACCAGTCCCGGCGGAGCCATCGCCAGGCCGTCGAAATAGGACAGCACGTGGTCGTAGTTGCGCCGGTAGCAGGAGTCCATGCCGGGGGACCGGATGCGGTCGCGGATTCGGCCGCGCGGCCCTGCGGGTCGTTCTCGGGGCGCGGGTACGTGATGTGGGTGAGTGCGAGGTAGCTGCCGCTGGCCGGCGCCGCCATGTACTCGTCGAGGATGTCCTTCACGGCGCGCGGAGCAGCCGCGTGCAGGTGGGCTCGCGTCACCGGCGGAACTGCGCCGCTGCCGCTTCGAGCGTCGCCACGTGTCCGCGCCAGGCGGCCTCGTCGGTGTGCGGCAGGTTCGATGTCGCCACGGTGTAGCCGACGGCGCCGTCGAGCTGCTCCCGGAGGATGTCGGCGTGGCCGGCGTGCCGCTGGGTGTCGGCGATGACGTGCACGGCGAGCTCGTGCAGCGTCACCGGATTGCGGTCCTCGGGCCAGTGGGGAACGTGTCCCCGGGTGCCGAGATCCGACCCGGTGAGTACGGCGTCGGTGTTGGCCCACGCCGCGCGGTACAGGGCGACGACGTCCTCGCGTGATTCGTCGGACCGTGCCCACATGTCGACGAGCGGGTCGTCATCCAGCCCGTCGAGCCACGCGGGCGCTCCCTGCGGGCTGCGGCCGACCGGTTCGCCGAAGTAGCCGAATTCGACGCCGGCGGCGTGTTTGACCAGGCCGAGCAGGTTCGTTCCGGTCGGGGTGAGCGGTCGGCGGACGTCGTACTCGCCGAGTCCGTCGAGTTTCCACAACAGCGTCTCGCGTGCCTGCTGCAGGTACCGCAGCAGCGTTTCGATCTGCGTCTCGGGCTCGCCGCCCACGCGCCGGTCGTTCACCGGGCAGAGCGTAGATGCGCCCGGACGAGGCGGCGAAGGGTTTTCGCGCGACGTATGCGGGAACGCCTATGCGTGCCCGTACGGACCGGCGACGGAAGGAGCGATCATGGCCGCCTGCGAGGTTTGCGGCAACGACTACGAGCTGGCCTTCGAGATCCGAACCCAGGGTGGCGGCGTGCACGTCTTCGACTCGTTCGAGTGCGCGATCCACCGCCTCGCGCCCGTGTGCGAACACTGCGGCTGCCGGGTGATCGGCCACGGAGCGTCGGTCGACGGCCGGTTCTTCTGCTGCGCCCACTGCGCGCGCACGGCGACCGGGGCAGGTGCGGAACTGCAGGACGCCGTCGGCACCGCGTGAGCGGTTTCCAGAGCCGCGCGGACAACGCCGGCGGTGGGTCGCCGTCGGCGCCGTGCCCTCCGGCCGGCGCTGCCGTCAGGAGGGCGGACGAGCGCGCGCTGCCGCACCCCGGCCGCCCACACCGCGGGAAGGTGCTGGCGAATGCTGGTCACCCGGCGGTGGGATCACGTACCGTCGCGCCCGATTCGTGAACGTCCCGGGAAGCGCGCCGCCCCGGTCACCTTCGGGTGACGTCGGTGGCGTGGCCCGGGTTCGCGAACCGGAGTGACGAGGAGGTCGCGTGGGTGTTCCGCAGGCGGGGTTGACCTGGGGTCTGAAACGCAGCTTCGTGGCCTACGTGTCCCGGCTCCGGGACGGCGGCTGCGGCGCCAAGGACGGCGGCTCCGTCGTCGACGGCAGCTTCTTCCACTTCGAACCCGCCGAACCCGCTGCGGCGGCGGTCGGTGATCCCGCGTCCCCGGGCGGTGCGTCGGTGGGGTCTGCCGCAGCGCAGCCGGACGCGCCGGCTCCGCAGCCCGCCGGTTCCGCCGCAGCGGCGTCGACCGGGGACGACGTACTCCGGTTCCGGGGCGACGTGCGGCTCGTCGGCCATGCCGGGCTGCTGTTCGTGATGTTGAAGGACCCGTGGGTCGAGTTCACCTCCGCCGGGGCGGTGCTCACGGTCGTCGACGTCGAGCACTGGCCCGACACCTCGATGCGCATGCCGCTCGCCACGCTCGAACCCGCCGAGTCCGTCACCGGAGAGGGCCTGCGGATGTGGTCGGACGTGCCCGCGAGGCTCACCGAACAGGGTGTCGAGCTGTTCAACGAGCAATATCCGGCAGGCCAGCCGCTCGACCCCGTCACCTTCGCCGTTCCCGTGGAATGAACCACCCGTGACCAGCATCGACATGTCTGCCCACCGATCGTCTCCGCGCCGAACGGGTCACAAGCCCGCCCCGCAGCTGAGCCGGTCGTGGTTGAATTTCCGGTGGACGCACGGAGAAAGGGTGGACGTGGCGAAGCTGGGTGAACTGGAGCGCGCGGTGATGGAGGTGCTCTGGGCGCGGGCCGAACCCGCCACTGTGCGTGCCGTCCACGAGGAACTGGCCGACCGCGGCCTGGCGTACACCACCGTCATGACCGTGCTGACCCGGCTGGCGGCGAAGGGCGTCGTGCGCAGGAAGCGATCGGGCAGGGCGTGGCTGTACGCACCCGCGGCGAGCCGCGAGGAGTACGTCGCGGAACTGATGCTGGAGGCGCTGGAGATGACCGGCGACCGTGATTCCGCGCTGGTGCGCTTCGCCCAGTCGGTGACCAACGACGAGGCCGACGCGCTGCGGAAGGCCCTGGAACAGGGCGAATCGCCATGAGCCTCGCCGCGCATCACGTCGCAGCGGGCACAGCGGCCGTGCTCGTGTCGCTCTGGCTGCTGCGCGGACGCTGGACCCACTCGCACCCACGGGCCGCGCTGGTGCTGTGGCAGCTCAGCTCGCTGGCACTGATCGTCTCGGTCGTCGGTGCACTGCTCTCGTTCGGCCTCGAACCGTTCGGGCGGGGACTGCTGCCCGCGCTCGTCGACCTGCCGTGGCGGTTCCAGGAGCTCGACCTCTGGCATCTCGGTGCGGTCGGGCTCGGCCTCGCCGTCGGCGGCTGGCTGATCGTCAACCAGTTGTTGTGCCTGCGCAGCACGGCTCGCGCGCGGGCGCGGCACCGGCTGCTGCTGCAGCTCGTCGCGACGCAGGAATCCGAGGAGCAGGGCAGGGACGCACTCGTCGTCGACCACCCCGTCGTCGTGGCGTACTGCCTGCCCGGCCGAACCCCGCACATCGTCGTCAGCGCGGGCGCGCGGCGGCTGCTCACCGATGACGAACTCGACGCGGTGCTCGCGCACGAGCGTGCGCACGCGCGCGAGCGCCATCACCTTGTTGTCGCTCCGTTCCAGGCGCTGCGCCGGCTGCTGCCAGGGAACGGGTTGCTGAGCAGGGTGTGTTCGACGATCGAGCTGCTCGTCGAGATGTGCGCCGACGACCGTGCGGCGCGTTCGCGTGGTCGCGAGCCCCTGGCGAGCGCGCTGGAGCGGTTCCGAGCGAACGGCAACGGCGGAGGTACGCCCGCGGGTGCGCTCGCCGTGGCCGACGCGCCGGTGTCGGCCCGCATTCGCAGGCTCCGCAATCCGGACGAGGGCAGGCTGCCGCTGGCGTGGCCGCTGGCGTGTGCGGTCGCCGTGGCGGCGCTCGTGACGTCGCTTTCGCTGTTCGCCGTCCCGCTGTAGGCCGCGTTCAGTGCCCCAAGGGCGCCTTCGGGGCGTTGAGCGCCTCGAAGGCGCCCCTGAACACGCGTGAGCGTGTCCTTGAGGGGCGGTGGTCGGGCCGGCGGGCGGGAAGTCCCGAATCTTCCGTTCGTACTCCTCGCGCCCGCACTCCAGCATCTTCGTACTCGCTCACCGCTGTTCCCCCGTACCCGCGGCCGGTTCACTACGACATGTAGTAGATTCCGTGCATGGACATCGTCTACAACCTTCTCGTCGTGACGCACCTGCTCGGCATGGCCTATCTCGTCAGCGGCATCGTCGTGCGGTGGGTCGGCTCCCCCGAACCGGGTGGCAAGATCATGCTGTGGGGCGCGAGTGCCCAGGTCGTCACGGGGCTGGCGCTCGCGGGTATCGCGTCGGCGGGCCTCGTCGGCGGCGAGGCCAACCACATGAAGATCGGCGTCAAGCTGGGCGTCGCCGTGGTGGTGCTCGTGCTGGCTCACATCACGTGGCGCCGCCCCGACGTCGGAAAGAACGTCTTCTACGGCCTCACCGCTGCGACTCTGCTCAACGTCGCGATCGCCGCGATGTGGGCGTGAGCCACCGGTCGCGTCGCTAGGGTTCCGGTATGTCCCGTGACCACAGGCCCGAGCGCCGACCCGCGTCCCCACGCCGGAGCGGAGCTGTCGCCGCATGAGTGACAAGGCGTTCGACGGCAAGTCGGTCGGGACGTGGTTGCCGGTCGGCATGGCGATAGGGATCGCACTCGGCCTGACCGTGTTCGACAACGTCGGCGTGGGCGTGGGTATCGGGGTGGCGCTCGGCATGGGAATGGCCACCGCGGTGTCGGCGACCGGGAAGTCCGGCAAGGACGACGAGACCGGCGACCCCGAGGTCTGATCCACAGCGGCCCGCCCGCGGCTCGCTCGGTACCGGAGCGCGGAGCGAGCCGGGCAGGCTTCGCGACGCGGTGTCAGGCCGGGCGGGTCCGACGTAACCAGAGCAGGCCGATCACTGGTAGCACCAGCGGTATGAACAGGTAGCCCATGCCGAAGTTCGACCACACCGTGGCGTCCGGGAAGGCGGCGCTGTCGAACACGCTCAGCGTGCCGACGACCAGCACGCCCGTCATCTCGACCGAGCACGAGGCGAGGGCCACGCGCCACCACATGGTTCCGGTGCGGGCGAGCGCGAACGTCGCGAGCAGGTAGACCACCGCCGCGAACGCCGACAGGGAATACGGCACCGGGGCCTCGTCGAATCGGGTGGCGATCTGCACACCGGCGCGGGATGTCGCGGCCACGGCGAAGATCGCGTACACGACGATCAGGACACGGCCGGGCCCGCTGGCTGTCGCCGGCCGGTCGGCGGGCGTGCGCTGTGGGGTCGCGGGCTGGTCAGGCACTGGCCCCGCCCCACACCTCGACCATGCGTAGCAGCAGGACCGGGACGGTCAGGCACAGGACGCCGAGAATCGCGGTGCTGGAACGCGTGCGCTCGGCGAGCGCCCACACGGTGCCCAGCGGCAACACGAGCAGCGAACCGACCAGGTAGGCCAGGAACGTGAGCAGGCTGCCCGGTTCGCCGCCGCCGATCAGCATGACGACCGAGATCACGACCTGGACAGCGAGCAGCGCTTCGAGTGCGCCGACACCCATGAGCAGCGGCTTCTCGGGTTCGCGGTGCAGCACCACGAGGACGAACGCCCATATCGCGACGCCCGCCGCGCAGGCGGACACCGCGATCGCATAGCCAGTGATCACCGGACCTCCCACGGTTACTACCGCTCGTAGTCTACGACCCCGGTGCGGGCGGCGGCCCCGTGGCCGGGTCGGCGCCGCCCTCCCGGGACGTCGGCGCCGCATCGCCCGGCCGTGGCACCGTGATCCGGATTCGCCGTCATGGTCACGGGCGGATTCCTCCGGTAGCGTCGGATGGCAGACGGCCGGGCACCCGTCAGCCACGCCCCCGATAGATCGGAGCCCCCAGCCCGGCGCATCGCCCGCGAGCGCGGGCCTGTCATCGCAGCCGAGTGGGGGTCGGCTCGCTCATCGAATCCGTCCAGTCCTACGTACATCTTCTGCCGCGAACCGCGGCTCCGGGCACAGCCGTGTGCGGAGCCGGCCACCGGACCGACGTTCGGTCGGGTTCCGGCGCGTTCGCAGGTTCCGCTCGTGCAGGCGACCGAGTCCGCGCGGGTGACCACCACTGCCAATACAGCAACAACCAACACGAGGTGTCGATGTCCCCCGTTTCCACCGATGCGGAAACCCACGAAGCGGCCGGTGCGCGCAGGCCGAAGCCGATCACATCCGGTCGCACGTCCCTGCCCGAACACGTCACCGTGAAGGTGTTCGTCATCGCGCCGCTGGTGGCGATCGCCGCGGCCGTGCCCTTCGCCTGGGGATGGGGCCTGAGCTGGATCGACATCGCGATCGGTGCGGCGTTCTTCGTCATCAGCGGGCTCGGCGTGACGGCGGGATACCACCGGTTGTTCACCCACGGCTCCTACAAGGCCGCGAGGCCGCTGCGCATCGCGATGGCGATCGCGGGAAGCATGTCGGCGCAAGGGCAGGTCACGACGTGGGTGGCGGACCACCGCAGGCACCACGCGTTCTCCGACCGCGCGGGTGATCCGCATTCCCCGTGGCGGTACGGCACGTCGCCGGCCGCCCTGGCGAAGGGCTTCTGGCACGCGCACATGGGGTGGCTGTTCGACCGCGAGGTCACGAACGTCGAACGGTTCGCGCCCGATCTCGCAGGCGACCGGGACATTCGCACGGTCGACCGGCTCTTCCCGGTGTGGGTGCTCGCGAGCTTCCTGTTGCCCGCGCTGCTCGGCGGGCTCATCACCTGGTCGGTGTGGGGCGGTGTGACTGCCTTCTTCTGGGCCGGGCTCGTCCGCATCGGGCTGCTGCACCACGTGACGTGGTCGGTCAACTCGATCTGCCACATGATCGGCGAACGCCCGTTCAGCAGCAGGGACAAGGCTGCGAACTTCTGGCCGCTCGCGATCTTCTCGTTCGGCGAGTCCTGGCACAACCTCCACCACGCCGATCCGACCTGTGCCCGGCACGGGGTGCTGCGCGGCCAGCTGGACATATCGGCCCGGCTGATCTGGATCTTCGAGAAGCTCGGCTGGGCGACCAAGGTCCGCTGGCCGAGCGCGACCCGGCTCACCCGACTGGCTCAGTAGTCGTTCCACCCGTCCGACCCGTCACGGGGTGTCACGGCCGACGCGGCCGGCTCCTCGTTTCGGGTGGGAAGGGTCGGCTGCCGCCGCTGCTCGTGATACGACATCTCCACGATCTTCGTCTGTTGTACCGGTCCGTGACCTGCGTGAGGGGCGCCTCGGCTACGGTCGTGCGCGGCAGGCGAACTGGGTGGAGGGACGATGACGAGCACCGTGACGCGTCACGGCCCGGAAGTGCAGCAACCGGAGTCCGGGCCGGAACCCGCGGGTGAGCCGCGCGGGGGACGCTCCGGGTTCGCGTGGCTGGTGCGACTCCCGAGTGCGGCCGTTCGCGGGCTGCGGCGCTCGGCCGCGACCACACCGGGACGACTGACGCTCATCAGCGCCGGCCTCGCCCTGCTCGCGCTGCTGGTCGGCACGGTGGCGGGCGCCGAACTCGGCGAGCGCAAGGCGACGATCGACGGTCTCGTCGACCACCGCGAACCGCTGACGGCGGCCGCACAGGAGGTCTACCGCTCCCTCTCGGACGCCGACGCCACCGCGGCCGGCACGCTGCTCAACGCCGACTCCGAGGGCATCGCGCTGCGGGACCGCTACGACCTGGACGTCGCCCGCGCGGGCGCAGCGCTCGCGAAGGCGGCCAGCGCCTCGGCCGGTAACCCCGCGGCCGTGGCGCAGGTCGACGTGCTGTCGCGGCAGTTGCCGGTCTACACCGGGCTGGTCGAGACGGCTCGGACGAACAGCCGTCAGGGCAACCCCGTCGGCGCCGCGTATCTCGCCGAGGCGTCGCAGCTCATGCGGTCGGAGATCCTGCCGGCAGCGAAGAATCTCTACGAGATCGAGGTCGAACGTCTCGCGGATGAGCAGGACGACGCGGCGTCCGTGCCGTGGCTGACGGGACTGCTGGCACTGGCGCTGCTGGCGGCGCTGATCGTCACGCAGGTGCACCTCAAACGCCGGACGAACCGCGTGTTCAACGTCGGCCTGGTCGTGGCGACGGTCGCGGTCGGGCTGGCGGTGCTGTGGTCGGCCGTGGCGGTCACGATCCAGAGCGTCCTCGTCAGCAGCGGCCAGTCGTCGGGTTCCGAGCAGACCGACGTCATGGTGCGGGCGCGCATCGCGGCGTTGCAGGCGCGCGCCGACGAGACGTTGACGCTGCTGGCCCGCGGCAACGGCACGGCGTACGAGGAGGAATACCAGGCGTCCATCCAGCGGCTCTCCGGTGGCAACGGGCAAGGCGGGTTCCTCGGTGAGGCCAGGGACGGCACCGAGGGGCTGTCGGCCGCGGACCACGTCGACGCCGCGATCCGGAGCGCCGGGGCGTGGCGAGAGGTCCACGGCCAGGTGCGCAACCTCGACAACGGTGGCCGCTACGAGGACGCGGTGGAGCTCGCCATCCAGACCGAGGGCGACGAGGGCGCGACCGCCGCGTTCACGCGCCTCGACGGCGACCTGGCCAGGGGAATCGCCGACAGCAGGCAGTTGTTCCTCGACGACACGACGAACGGTTCGCGCGTGCTGACGTTGCTCTCGCCGGGATTCGCGGTGTTGTCGCTGGTGGCGATGCTGGGTTCGATCCTCGGCATCCGTGAACGTCTTCGGGAGTACCGCTGATGAAACGCTGGACATGGCTCGCCGGGGCACTGGTGGCGACGTTGGTGGCCGGATGCGGGTCGGCGGGAACGCCCGTGGATCCGGCCCCGGTCGGATCGGTGCAGCGGCCGATGCCGGGTGGCACCGATGTGTCGGGCAAGATCGAGCAGGGCGGTTCGGACGCGCCGAACTGCAACCCGCAGCAGAGCCTGCGGCCGGACGACTCGATGCCGCCCGGGTCCACAATGGACAACATCAAGAAGCGCGGCTACCTCATCGCCGGTGTCGATCAGGCCACCAACCTGTGGGGCTTCCGCAACCCGCACACGGGCGAGCTCGAAGGGTTCGACATCGATGTCGTGAAGGAGATCGCCCACGACATCTTCGGCAGTTACGACCCGAACACGATCCGCTTCAAGGCGATCAACTCCTCGGAGCGCGAGACCGTGCTCGCCAGCGGCGACGTGGACGTGGTCGTGCGGACGTACTCGGTGACGTGCGAGCGGTTGCAGAAGGTCGCGTTCTCGTCCGTCTACTTCGAAGCGGCGCAGCGCGTACTGGTCACCGAGAAGTCCGGGATCGAGAACATCGCGCAGCTGGGCGGGAAAAAGGTGTGCGCCGCGGGCAGTTCGACCTCGGTGAACCGGCTCGCCGAAGCGAAACCGAAGCCCGAGCCCGTGGTCACCAACAACTGGACGGACTGCCTCGTGCTGTTGCAGCAGGGGCAGGTCGCGGGAGTGTCCACCGACGACACGATCCTCGCGGGCATGACGGAGGAGGATCCGGCGACGCGCGTCGTCGGCCCGCAGTTGTCGGAGGAGCTCTACGGCGTCGGTGTCCCGAAGGGCAACGAGGACATGGTCCGCTTCGTGAATGCGACGCTCGAGGACTTCCGGAAGAACATGTGGCGCGACCGGTTCCGGCATTGGGGGCTGCAGCGGGTGCTGGGCGACCTGACCCCACCGCAGCCGCAGTACCGGTGACCGCGAACCGAGGAGGCAACCTGTGACCGACGAGCCACGTCGTCCTCGCCACGCGGCGCCGGACGGAGACGACGAGCAGCACACACAGTACGTCGCGCCGGTGCAGCCGAACGGCGGCACGCCCCGGCACGCCGCTCAGCCGCAGCAGCCGCAGCCGCAGGCACCACCGCAGCCGCAGGCACCCGGGGCCGCGCAGCAGGGCCCGCAAGCCGCGCAGGCGCAGGCCGGGGCCAACGAGCCGATGTCGACGAGCGTGCTCGACCACGCTCCGGGCACCGAACTCGTCATGCCGCCTGCGCCGCCGTCCGAATCGGCCGATCCGAGCGAGGGTATGGGACCGCCCAGTGGGTACACGAGCGGTCCGGGAAGCGGCCCGGCGAGTGGTCCTGCGAGCGGTCCGGCGAGCGGTCCGGCGAGCGGCCCCGGGAGCGGCCCGGGGAGCGGCCCCGGAAGCGGGCCGGGCAGTGGCACCGGGAGCGGGACCGGCAGCGGAGCCGGAAGTGGGCCGTGGACCGGTTCGGGGGCAGGCACCGGAGGTGCGTTCCCGCGCACGTCGCGGCGGTCGTCCTCCCGCACGTCGACCCGCGGCAGGCTGGGTGCCGGCATGGTCGAGGTGCCGCCGGTGCCCTACCGGGACCCCGCCGAGGCGGTCCTGTCCGACCCGGTCGTGTCGGAGTCGAAGCGCTTCTGCAGCAGCTGCAACGCCAAGGTCGGCCGGGGGGCGGACGGCAAGGCGGGCAGTCCGCAGGGCACCTGCGACAAGTGCGGGACACCGTTCTCGTTCGTGCCGAAGCTCCAGCCCAGCGATCTCGTCGGCGGTCAGTACGAGGTGCTGGGCGCGCTCGCCTACGGTGGGCTCGGCTGGATCTATCTCGCACGTGACCTCAACGTCGACGGCCGTTGGGTCGTCCTCAAAGGACTGATCAACACCGGTGACGCGACCGCGATGGCGGCCGCCGTCAACGAGAAGCGGTTTCTCGCCGAGGTCGAGCATCCGCACATCGTCAAGATCTACAACTTCGTGCAGCATCCCGACCCTGACACGGGCGGGGCTGTCGACTACATCGTGATGGAGTACGTCGGCGGGCAGTCGCTGCGCCAGCTCGCGCTCGACCACCACCGCAAGAGCGGGCGCGCCGAGCCGTTGCCGATCGGGCAGGTCATCGCCTACGGACTGGAGATCCTGCCCGCGCTGGGCTACCTGCACAGTCAGGGGCTGCTGTACTGCGACCTCAAGCCGGACAACGTGATCCAGACCGGCGACCAGCTCAAGCTCATCGACCTGGGCGCAGTGCGGCGGATGGACGACTACAGCAGTCCGCTGTTCTTCACGAGCGGTTACAGCGCGCCGGAGCTGGCGAGCGACGGCGCGTCCGTGGCCTCCGACCTGTTCACGGTCGGCCGCACGCTGGCGGTGCTGAGCTTCGAATTCACGGGCTACACCACGAAGTTCAAGACGACGCTGCCGAGCCAGGACGACGTTCCACTGTTCCAGCTGTTCGGCTCCTACTACCGTTTCCTGCGCCGCGCGACGCACACCGATCCCGCGCGCCGGTTCGTCTCCGCAGAGGAGATGGCCGACCAGCTGACCGGTGTACTGCGCGAGATCATGGCGCTGGGAACCGGAAAACAGCGCCCCGGACAGTCCACTGTGTTCGGTCCGGAGACGAACACGTTCGGTGTCGACATGGTCGTTCCGGGCAACGGACAGGATGTGCCGTTGCCCGATCCGGTGGAGGTCGTGTCCGGACTGCCGGTGCCGCAGGTCGACACCGACGACGTCGGCGCCGGTGTGCTCGCCGCGACGCTCGGTGCGGATCCACGGGCGGCGATCGAGGCGCTGGCCGGTGCGCCGCGGGAGTCGATCGAGGTGCGACTGCGGGTCGTGCGCGCGCGGATCGAGCTGGGCGAGCTGGCCGAGGCCAATCGTCAGTTGCAGGCGGCGCAGTACCTGGCGATCAAGGCGGGCTTCCCGCACGACTGGCGGATCGACTGGTACCGCGGCCTGATCGAGCTCGCAGGCGGGCGCGCGCGGGTCGCGCACGTCGCGTTCGACACGGTCTACGACGAGCTGCCCGGTGAGACGGCGCCCAAGCTGGCGATGGCCTTCAGCGCGGAGGCGACCGGCGAGTACTTCACGGCGTCGCGGCTGTACGAGCTGGTGTGGCGGACCGACCGGTCGTACGTGAGTGCCGCGTTCGGACTGGCGCGGGTCTACCTGGCACAGGGAGCGCGGGCCAGCGCGATCGAGGTGCTCGAATCGGTGCCCGCGACGTCGACGCACCACGTGCCCGCACAGTTGGCGGCGATCAAGGTGAAGATCACGCCGATCGCGGGCAAGTCCGTGACGGAGGCCGATCTCGTCGACGCGAGCGCACGCCTCGAGCGGCTGAACCTTGACGCCGAGCGGCGGACGCGACTCGGGATCGAGGTTCTGTCGGCCGCGCTGGAATGGGTCGGTGCGAACAACGCGTCCGGGGGCACGCGGGTGCTGGGATGTGCGCTGGAGGACCGCGACATCCGGCTCGGGCTCGAGTCGCACCACCGGTCGTTGGCGCGGCTGGCGTCGACGGCCGCCGAGCGCATCGAACTCGTCGACAAAGCGAATGCGTTGCGGCCGCGCACCTTGACGTGAGCGCGGACGAGCCCGTGGGCTCGTGGGGCATGGCGGTGGGCAAGTCCGTGCCGTCGTGCGCCGACCGCGCATACGGGCATGCCATGCCGCGTGATCAAGGGAAGATTCGGGGCGCTCTCACCCGCAGGCCCGACCAGCGCCCCTCAAGGGCACGCCGACGCGTGGCCGTGATCAATGCCCCGAAGGTGCCCTTGGGGGCATCGCCGTGGCTGCCGCACGACCACGCCACCGCGGCGGACGTCAGGGGTTGACGTCCCAGCCCCTGTCCTCGGCGGCCGTGGTCTCGGTGGCCTCGGACTCGCGGAACTTGTCGAGCGCGTCGGGGTCGCCGTGCGTGGTGAAGTGCTCGAAGCCGACCGTCACGAACAGCGCGCGGGCGCGCAGCGCGACCGGACCGTCGGCGGCGTCGAGACGGCCCTCGGCGCTGACGTACGTCTTCCGGCCGGACCCGCCGTCGAGCTTGGCGGCGATGTGCAGCGTCGATCCGACGGGGACGGGCGCGACGAAGTCGGTCTCCAGGCGGGCGGTCACCGCCGGCCTGCGCAGCAGGTTGCCGACAGCCGACCCGAGGGCCTCGTCGAACGCGCACGCCAGCAGCCCGCCGTGGGCAAGACCGGGAGCGCCCTGGTGATCCTTCTGCACGGTGAACGTCGACACGACGGACATGTCGTTGGCGACGGCCGACTTCAGGTGCAGGCCCGATTCGACCTCGTGGCCGCACCCGAAGCACTCGGCGTAGTGCTCGGCGAGCTGCGTGCCGGGGGCGGGTGCGTCGGCGTGCGGGCTGACGGGCTCGGCGTCGGCGGGCGGCCAGTTCTCGGTACGTGAGCTCATCGGGTCAAGCTATCCGGCCGCGGCGCCGTGACCTCGCCTGCGGCGCCGATCTGTGGCGAACACCGCCGCTGCACGGTCGGTCCGGCGTACGTGCAGCTGCGCGTGCGCACGGTCGACGTCGACAGCGGCCGTGAGCATTACCGCGAGGTCGCCGCCGAGACGGCCCAGGCCGCGTTGACGAAGCTCGGGTGGTGACTCGGTCCGGGCGAACGATCTCCGCGGCCGTCAGTCCTGGAGAGCGGACATCGACGTCCATTCGGACCATGAGTACGACCAGTCGTGGTAGTCGCCGTCCCGGGGGCCGAGGGGAACGCTGCTGCCCCGCACCTCGAACGGGTCGCCGGTCTGCGCCAGGTTGTAGTACTCGAGGGCGTCCGCGGGCGCGAGGTTGATGCACCCGTGGCTGACGTTGTCGTATCCCTGGCTGCCCACCGACCACGGAGCGGCGTGGGTGAACTCGCCGTTGTTGGAGATCCGCACGGCCCATTCGACCCGGAAGTCCTCGTAGTCGTAGGCAGGGTTGTTCATGTAGTACTCGGAGTGCTTGGTCATCACGACGTGT
Organism: Prauserella sediminis; assembly: GCF_014195435.1. Classification (NCBI taxonomy): domain Bacteria; kingdom Bacillati; phylum Actinomycetota; class Actinomycetes; order Pseudonocardiales; family Pseudonocardiaceae; genus Prauserella; species Prauserella sediminis. The sequence goes on from NZ_JACIBS010000001.1 coordinate 2,229,265, forward strand.
GTTCCGCTGCGGGTGACGCGGCCGGGGTCGGAGTCGAGGCCGAAGCTGGCCGGGTAGTCGGCGGTCTGCTTGCCGTCGACGAACACCTTCATCCGGTGCGACTGCGTGTTGGCGCGCACGAGCTGCCTTCGGCCGATCGTGAACGTCGAGGACACGTCGCTTTCGGCGTAGGCGCCGTCACTGAGTTCGAGCCCGTACAGATCGCCGCTGACCGACACCTCGGTTCCGGGCTGCCAGTACTCCTTCGGCCGCCAGTGCACGGCGGTGTCGAGTTCGAGCCATGCCCACGAGCCCTCGGTGGCCGTTGACGTCTCGACCGACAGTGCGCGTTCGACCGCAGCCTTGTTCTCGACGGGCTCGTCGAACGTGATGGAGATCGGCATGGCCACGCCATAGGTGCCGCCGTCACCGACGTTGAGGCTGGCGCTGTGGATCGCGGTCGGCTTCACGGTCTCGAACGACCCGGTGACCGGGGATTCCTTGCCTTCCGCGTTCGTCGCGGTGCCCGTCCAGCGGTAGCGCTTGCCGTAACCGAGCCGCTCGGTGGCCGTCCACGAGCGGCCGTTCTCCGCCAGCTCGCCGTCGACCTGCTCGCCCCCGTCGGCGGTGAGGGTGACGTTATCGAGAGTGCCGTGTTCGACCGTCACGGACACGTCGTCACGCGGCTCGACGTCGGCCTCACCGTCGCCGGGCCGCAGGTCGACCTCGGCCGCGGGTGCGGGTTCGGGGGTGCTGTCCTGCATACCCGCGTTTCGCTGCTGTGGCGTGCTACCGGTGCAAGCCGCCAGCCACAGCATCGCGGTCAGTGTCAATGCGATCACCGGCCCGGGTCTGCGATCGCCCCCGATCGTGTAAGTGCCCTTCACGTGGATCCGCCCCTCTGAGGTCCGCGAAATGTGTGGCCGTGTCCTGTCCTCGCCACTGATCCGCCGAATGTGATGGCACTCACATTCGGCACTCCGGTCCGAACATTCCGGTCGACTCCGGCGGTGACCATGCGGCTACCCAGGTGACATGGCCGGTGTGGGCCGGATCGAAACCCGTTCGGGGCCGGTCCGCCCGGTTGGACCAACACCCGTACGGGGCTGTCGAAACGGCGGCGGCAGGGTAGGCTGCGAAGTGGCCGTTGTTTTGCGTGTTCGTGGCTTCACACTCGCGGAACTTCTGACGCGGGGCGTGAGACGGACATGCGCTCTTTCGCAGAACCTCGTTGGAACCGTCCGGATCGGCCGGGGACTCACTAAGCTGGGTCCCAGCTCAACAGCAACGAGGAGTAAACGGTGGCGCAAGGCACTGTGAAGTGGTTCAACGCCGAAAAGGGCTTCGGCTTCATTGCCCAGGACGGCGGCGAGGGCGACGTGTTCGTCCACTACTCGGAGATCGAGGGACGCGGCTTCCGCACCCTCGAGGAGAACCAGCGAGTGGAGTTCGAGGTGGGCCAGGGCCAGAAGGGCCCGCAGGCTCAGAAGGTTCGCGCCGTCTGAGGGCGTGCGTCACCTGCTGATTTTCACTGACTGACAAGTGAGCCCCCGGCGACCAGGTCGCCGGGGGCTCACTTGCGTTTCGGGCCGGCTTGCGTTTCGGGTCGGTCAGCGCCGCGGCGCGTCCCAGCCGGTGCGATCGAAGAAGTGCTCGTCGGTGCGGGCCTCCGGCTCGATGTGGCCGGGTCCAGCCGCATGCCGCGGGTCCGGACCCGCACCGAGCGGGGGAACGGCGCGGCCGTGCGGATCGGTGTCCTCGCCGGGACGCGCGGCGTGCGCCTCGGGAGCGGGCGCCACCTGTTCCGCCTGCGGCGCCGCCGGGAACCCGTCGCCCGGCAACCCGGCGTCCTGAAACCCCGCGTTCTGAAACCCCGCGTCCTGGTGACCGGCGTGGTGACGGCCGCCCGCGTCGGGGTGGCCGGCGTCCTGGTGACCGGCAGGCTGGTCCGCCCCGGATGCGGCGGCGTCCTGTCCCGGGGCGGCCGGGTCGGTGCCGGTGGGCGTCACGGAGCCCGCCTCCCATGCAAGCCGTTCGAGCACCCACTCCAAAGCGAGCGCCTGCGGGGATGTGCCGCGGGCCTCGGCGAGCTCGGTCAGTTCCTCGCCTGCGGCGTGGGTCATGCGCAGCTGGTAGACCTGCGCGTCGCCGAACTTCCTGCCGGAGCCGGTGCTCTCGACGTCGTTGTCCGGGGCGAGGGCCTTGAGGTAGCTGGAGAGCTCCTGGTCCTCCCCACCGTGGTCGTCGGTGTCGTCGCGGCCTGCCGGTGCGGCGGTGCGCGGCGTGGCGTTGTCCGCGTCGTCCCGGCGTCTGGAGCCGGATTTGCCGCGGCCGGACAGCCGTCCGAATGAAGGTTTAGGCACGGCGGCCACGATAACGGTTGTGTCTCAGCCACGTGGGACGACGTGGCTTCCGACACGTCGTGTAACGGCCCGTAGGTGTCCGTGATTCTGCGTTCAACGTGGCGGTGGGCCATCTGTGTGGGCACAACCGGAGCGCGTTGTGGATTCTTGTACGGATCGTGATTTCGGACATCGCGACGATTGCAGATTGCAGGGCTGAAGAGTTTTCGCAAGACGGCGATCGGCTGCGGGAAGTCAAGCCGCCGGAAGTCCGCCGAAACCGCTGTGACCACCGGCGGGATGTGCTCGGCGAAGTGATCGCGGAAATGGAGAGGCCCCCGCGCCAGGGGGAGGAACGCGGGGGCCGGAGGGGATCTCCACAGGCGCTGACCGGGGGTGTGTCAGCACGTCGATTGTTACACGATCCGGCCGCGGGTGGCGAGGTTTGTGGATGAAAAAAGCTTGCGGGCCACCTTCGGCGGGGCTCCGTCGGCCCGTCTTCCGCAGAGTCGACGGTGAATGGGTTGACATTCTTCCGGCGTTCGGGCGTTACACCCGCGAGATCTTGCGCGGACGACGCATCCGAACGGAGATCGCGCAACTACTGTCGTCGGAATGCGTTCCACGGCCGGCCGTCACCGATGTGCGGAGTCCGCACGCGTGACGAGGAGTTCACTCTGCGGGGGGCTGGGGTTGTGATCGCCGCGTGGCTAGCCTCGGCGCCGAGGTCGGTGCTCGACCACCCCTCGATCCGGCGGCAACCCGTACGCGGGGGATCCGTCCGCGATCCGGCGCAGCCCCTTGGAGGAGCAATGAGCGGATCAGTGGAAGTGCGACAGTTTCTCCTTCGGCAGGACGGAGGGGAGCAGGTTTCCGGAGTCGGTGGACTGCCAGGGCAACGCTCGGGGCAGGCGGAGGCGCCGCGGGTTTCCGACGACCAGGTACGCAGAGCCAGGATCGCCGTCGCCTCGGGTGCGGTCGACGCCGAGGACTGCGCCCAGTTGCTGGACATGCTCGGCCTGACACCCGACGAGGACGGCAACGTTCCCGTTCAGCGGTGACCGCGGTGCCGATCCGGCTGTGACCGCGCCGATCCGCGGCGGCTCGCCGTTGTTTCGGGCTGCGCCGTCATTTCGGGGAGGCCGTCGTTCGGGCCGGCCGTCGCCGTTCGGTGAGGCCCGGCCGGGCGACTCGCTCGGTGCCGTCGGGATACAGGTCGTTCGCGTCGCACGCGTGGTCGCGGTGGAGTGGTTGCGGTGGATGCGCCGCCGCGGGCGGACGTCACCCGTGTGGTCCGCGGCCGATGCCGTGCGACGTCCGGCAAATGTGCGTCCAGGTGCACACCCCCTGGTCGTGCACCTGGACGACACTTCGCCACGCTAATTGCAGGCAGTGCCGCCGGGCAAACGGTTGCGACCTGATGCGTCCGGGCTGTAACCGGGTCGGCAGGTGCCGGTCGGCCGCCGTTAACCCGGTGGTGGTTGCGGAGAGGTCGCTGTGACGGATCCGGGTGCGGGGCGTCGCCGGGTGTGACCGAGCCGGCGGGATCGGACGGTCGAGTCGTGGGGACGCCTGCCGTGGCGGCGTGCGGGGATCGCGAACTCGGTGCCGAAGGTCGGCGCGCGGGGGATCGGGTGTGCCCCCCGTCGAGGGGCGTCGCGGAGGTTCGGCGCCGATCCGGAGGTTTTCGCAGGTCAGGGTGAAAGTGACCCCCGGTGTTTCGGCGGATCACCGGGTGCCGTAAAGTAGTCATCGCTCCCGGGGAGACGACCTGGAGAGCGTGGTCGGGTCGGTTATCCGAAACCGGCCGGGCTCCCATCGTCCAGCGGCCTAGGACTCCGCCCTTTCAAGGCGGCAACGCGGGTTCGAATCCCGTTGGGAGTACGCAGTACGCTGCACGTGACGAGTGCAGTCGACAACAGAATACCGGCTCGGGTAACGACATCGGAACCTGAAGGCCGGAGCACAGCAAGGCCCTGTGGCGCAGTTGGTCAGCGCGCCGCCCTGTCACGGCGGAGGTCGCGGGTTCAAGTCCCGTCAGGGTCGCATCGAGGAAGCGGGTTCGTCATGAGACGGATCCGCTTTTTCATGTCGTCGGGAGGTGTCGCCCGTGGTGAGTCACCGCCCGGTTGTGAGTCATGGCTCGCTGGGAGTCATCGCGCGCCGGTCGTGACGTCGGGACCCCGGGAGTCACCGCGTGGCGGCCTCGATTCCGGAGACCTGCATCGCCGGGTGGTCCCGACGTCGGAGTCCTGACACCGCCCTGCGCAACGGGCCCCGCCGCACGGGCCGTTGTGCACATGCGCTAGTGTGTACAGCCAACGGCCAGGTAGCTCAGTTGGTACGAGCGTCCGCCTGAAAAGCGGAAGGTCGCCGGTTCGACCCCGGCCCTGGCCACAACATTGACCAGCGAAATTGGCCCCTGCGAAAGCACTCGCAGGGGCCAATTTCGTGTCGGGTGCTCATTTCGGGTCTCAGTTGCTCCCGCATCAGCGCCCCGGCACTGCCTCGCGCAGCCGGTCAACCCGCCCGGTGTCGGGTGGCGCCGATACCCGCCGCGAGCAACCCGACCGCTCCGCCCCATGCCGCGTTGACCAGCAGGGTCATCACGACGCCGATGCCTCCCGGCGTCGCCAGCGGGCCTTCGAGCTGGCCGTGCAGCATCGGCGAGAGAATCGCGCTGAGCACGATCGCCGCCGAACCGTAGACGAGGCCGACGCACACCAACGTCAGCACCGGTTCGCGAGCACGCCCAAGGAGCACGGCGGCCAGCCACACGACCGAGATGCCCACGGTCATCAGGATCGGCGTCACCGGTTTTCCGAGTTCATCCATGAGCCCTGTGATGCTGAACAGCGGTCTGATGAGCGCGAACACGCCGAGCGCGATGATCAGCGGCCACGACAGCTGGGCAAGTCGAGTCTTCACGGTGTGGACGCTATGCGGCCACGCGACGGCCGACATCAGGGCACGACCCGGTCCTTCCCTGAATTACCCCTGAGACGGCACGTCGCCATGCCGGCCACGCCGCCACGCCGGCCACGTGCCGCGGGAGGGGCCGCGAGACAGTGACGAAGTGCGCGTACGCGCCCTCGACTCGCCCCGGTCGCTTACTCTCACCGGGAGGACGAGCAGAGAGGGAGCCCGCCTGGTGAGCACCGACCACGAGCGCAGCTACTACGAGCGCATCGACGATCGGCGATTCAAGCCGACGCCTCACACGAGCGGCGCGTGGAACCCCGACGAACAGCACTTCAGTCCCCTCGGTGGTCTCATCACGCACGCCATCGAAAGCGACCGGGACGAGCGGGGCAGCGCACTGGCGATCTCCCGCATCAGTTTCGACATCCTCGGCAAACTCGCCCTCGACGAATGCGACATCCGCGTCGAGGTGATCCGCCCAGGACGGACGATCGAGCTGGTCGAAGCCGTCGCGGACCTCGGTGGCCGCACGGCGGTACGCGCCAGGGCGTGGCTGCTGGCCCCGGGCGACACGGCGTCCGTCGCGGGCGGGGAGGATCCACCCCTCACCCCGCCGGGTGAGCTGGAGTCGTGGCAGATGTCGCACCTGTGGTCCGGCGGCTACATCGCCTCGCTGGACGCCCGTCCCGTCGCGGCACCGGAGCCCGGCCGCGGCACAGTCTGGATCTCGTCCGACGCCGACCTCGTCGCCGGCGAGCCCGTCGGCCCGTTCGCCGCGTTCGTCACGCACGTCGACGCGGCCAACGGCATCGCCGTGCGCAGGCCGCCGACCGAGTGGATGTTCCCGAACGTCGACCTGACCGTTCACCTGCATCGGGCGCCCGAACCCGGTTGGACCGGTCTCGATACCACCGTCACGTTCGGTCCCGGCGGCCGCGGCATCACGAGCACCGCGCTCCACGACACTCACGGCCACGTGGGGCACGCGCAGCAGATCCTCACGGTGCGTCCACTGTGAGCGGGCGCGTGCAACCTTCGGCCACGTTCGTCCCGTCCTGACAGGGAGTCCGCGCGAACGGCGCGGGTCGACATCGCGAGGGGGCTGCGATGAAACCTGTCAGGATCGGGTCGAGAACCGCCGGTTTGACGTTGGCCGCACTGCTGGGCGGTGCGCTGGCGACGCCGGTTGCAGCGGCGGGCGAGGCGGGCGGGGACCTGCCGGATTCGGCGTCCGTGCAGGCCGATATCAACGGCGACGGTGGGCCGGAGCTGATCACCGTGCGCGAACGCGATGACGACCGTGTGGTGTCGGCACGCTTCGCCGATCATTCCTATGTGGAATCCGCGTTCCCCAGCAACACGGCGGGGCGGTTGAATCTCGATCCGCGGGTGGCCGACCTCGGCAGGGACGGTACGGCGGACCTGCTCGTCACCACCGCGACCGGCGCCAACACATTGACGTTCGCCGCGTTCACCTACATCCCGGAACAGGGCCTGGTGCGGGTGACCGGAACCGACGGCGCGCCACTGACCTTCCACGACGGCGGCGGTGCGACATCGCTGGCCTCGTATGCGTGCCACGAACCGGACGACGACGGCGCGACCTTCACCACCGTGCGGGCCGAACGGACCGACGGCGGACTCGACGGCGTGCGCACCAGCTACGAGGTCACGCGCGACACGGTCGTCCCACGTGGACAGACCGAGTTCCACGGCGCCGCTGAGGACGCACCCGTGGTGCAGGCCGACCCGGCCAGCTGCGCCCCCGCGTGACGCGGACGGCGAACACCGGTCAGCCTTCGCGCTTGTGGGCGACGTACCGGACCGCCAGGCCCGTCAGCAGCCCCAGTCCGGAGAGCACGACGAGTGCTCCGATCGGCGTCGACGGGCCGGTGGCCGCCTCCGGCGTGCGGGAGGGTCCCGCGGTCACCGTGACCGCGCTGACCTCGCCCACCCGGCGGGCCTCCTGTGCCTGGGCAGGTGCCGCGGCTGTGAGCAGCGACATCGCCACCGCGACGAACAGGGCCGCGAGCGTGGCGGGAACGCGGGAAGTTCGCATGGCCTTCGCAACCTCTCGGGATTCGCCGGCGCCGTTCGGTCATCGAACCACCGTCCGGCAACGGTGCGAAAAGCAGCGACTTCGCGCGTCACGGTGACAACACTGCTCCATTACGGTCAACCGCGGTGTTCCGGCGCGGTGCCGGGCTCCGTCCGGCCGGTGCCCACGAGGGAACCGGTCAGCCGATGGCGGTGACGGTGCCGCGGGCGTCGTAGAGGTAGTAGGCGCCGCCCGAGCGCACCAGCCGGCCGCCGTAGCTGCAGTCGATGCGTGAGTCCGACTCCGAATCGGCGAGGCGGGTGCTGCCCGACCCGCTCACCAGGTCCACGGCGCAGCCGCCGTCCCGGTCCGCGGACGCGACCAGCGCACGCTCGCCCGACAGCGGCAGGACGTCGGTGACGGTCCGCCGCTCGTACCGGTGGTGCCAGGCGGGCGAGCCGCCGAACGGCATCGCCGTCAGCACGTCGGAGTCGGACGCCGAACCGCAGCCTGACACGTACAGCGTGTCCGCACCGGCGGTGAGCCGCAGTGTTCGTTCCGTGGCCCAGTCTTTTTCCGCGGATTGTGCACACGGCGTTCCCTCCGGTGGCGGACCGGTGGACCAGGCGTCGGCCCCGTCGGACAGCCGCCGCGCCGTGATCCGGCCGGTCTCGCTGCCCGCGGTGATGTACAGCCGGCCGGTCACGGTGGAGGCGACGTTCGACTCGAGCGTGTCGTCGTCCTCCGACGCTTCCCACAGCCGGCTGCCGGTCCGGGCGTCGAACGCCAGCGTGTCGCCGTCGCAGCCGAGGAGTGCGACGGCGTCGTGCGCCGCTTCGACGTGCTCGTTGATGCAGTCGACCCGGCGGTCCCACAGCTCGGCACCGTCGATGTCCACCGCGGCGAGCCGGCCGTCCGGACGGTCGCCGCGCGTCACCAGCGTGTACGGCGCTCGCACGTCGTCGTCACCCGTCGGCCACGGCTCGTCGTCCTCGGCGTGGAGCGGGTGATCGTCCCCGCCGTAGTTCCACACCGACGTCGATGCGCCCGTCCGCGTGTCGAGCACGGTCCCGTCCACGTCCGTTCCGTGCGTGTTCCAGTGCACCACGACGTGGGTCGCATCGGCGGCGATGATGCGTGGGCGGCGGCCTTCCTCGAGCGACCGCATCCACACCGGCTCTCCGTCCCGTGCCGACAGGAGCGCGACGCGCGGAAAGCCGCGATCCTCGTAGGCCACCGCGATGCCGTGCCGGGTGGGCACGACGTCGCGCACCAGCCCGAGCGATCCGACCTCGAAGGTCCAGCGGACGGAGCCGTCGAAGGTGGACGGCTGCGGCGTCTCGATCCGGCCGGGCCCCGATTCGACGTCGGAATGCCGCCACAGCAGGTACCGGTCGGACAGCGCCGGGCCGAACCCGCCCAGCACGAAGACCATCGCCGTCACGATCACGACACAGCTGCCGGTGATCAGACCGCCCGCGGCCCACCCCGTCGCGCGCGGCCCGTGCAACGGCATCTCCCACCACGTCGCCGCCGCCACGGCCGCCCACAGCGGCGCGGCCAGCAGCGCGTACAGCGGCGCGGGCCCCTGCCATTCGTCCGTGGGCAGCAACCCGACGACGGCCGTCGCCGCGGTGCCGACGGCGAACAACGCGGCCAGCCCGGCGAACCAGTGCAGCGCCGTGTGCGACTCCGCGTGGCCCGCGCCCCACAGCCCGAACAAGCCCAGGGCCGTGAACCCGGTGGCCAGCAGCGCCCACACCTGGATCTCCTCGGCGTCGAAACCACCGAGAACCCAGGTCGTGAACAGAGCGGCGGGCACCATGAGGGCGAGCTGCACGGTGACCAGCAACGTGATCAGATACGACCCCGCGCGGCGGTCTTGCGCTGTCGCATCGGACGCGTCGGCGTCCTCCCTGACGTCGGAATCTCCCGTGTCGGCATCCGGCGTGTGGTCCCGCCCGTCGATGTCCGGCGTGCCCGGCCCCTGCGCATCTGCGCCGTGGACAGCCGCGCCGTGGGCGTCCGCGTCGTGGGCGTCCGGGGCCCGGCCGTCCGGGGCCCGGCTGTCCGGGTCGTCGGGCGAGGTCGGTTCGTCGGCGGCCATGCCGGGTTCGACGCCGCCTGCCGGTGATCGGTTGCATCCGCCGGGAGGCGACCCTCGCGATGCTCCCTGCCGGCGCGTCCGGCATCGTGAACAGTGGATCTCGCGTCGACCTGGCGAGCAGTGGAGGCGGGCATGAGCAATCTCGAAGCGGCACCCGAGGAGCTGACGTGCACGTCGGCGCCGAACGACCGTGGGCGCGTGCTCGAACCGCGCAGCGTGCCGCTCGGCGGTCCGCGGGCCATGTCGGTACGCCGCACGCTGCCGCAACGCGCGCAGTCGTTCATCGGTGCGTGGTGCTTCGTCGACCACTACGGCCCCGACGAGGTGGCGGCGACGGGCGGCATGCGCGTCGCGGGCCATCCCCACACCGGGCTCCAGACGGTGTCGTGGCTGTTCCGCGGCGAGATCGAACACCTCGACACGACCGGCGCGCACGCGTACGTCCGCCCCGGCGAGCTCAACCTCATGACCGCGGGCGCGGGCATCGCCCACTCCGAGTTCTCCACTCCCGGCACCGACGTCCTGCACGGCGCGCAGCTGTGGCTCGCGCTGCCCGAGAAACATCGGTTCACCGAGCCGGGGTTCGAGCACTACGCACCACCCGTGGTCGACGTCGACGGTGCGCAGATGCTGGTCTTCCTCGGTTCACTGGCCGGGCAGGTGTCGCCGGTGCATACGTTCACCCCGCTGCTCGGGGCCGAGATCACGCTGCCGGCGGGACGCGAGTTGCGGCTGGACATCGACCCGGCGTTCGAACACGGTGTGCTGGTCGACCGGGGCTCGGTCGTCACGGCAGGGGTCACGGCCGCAGCGGGGGTGCTCGTCCACCAGCCCGCAGGTTCCGACACGCTGGCGTTGCGTGCCGAGTCCGACACCCGCCTGCTACTGCTCGGCGGCGAGCCGCTCGGCGAGCAGATCGTCATGTGGTGGAACTTCGTCGGGCGCTCCCACGACGAGATCGCCGAGTACCGCCGCGAATGGGAACACGAGCGCACATCGCGGCAGCCGGGCAGGTTCGGCCGCATGCCCGCAGAGTGGGAGCAGACGATTCCCGCGCCCGAGCTGCCGAACGTCCGCCTGCGCCCGCGTAGCTAGCCCCGGTGCTCGCGCGTGTCCCGCGCCCGCCGCGCCGACGCCGTGTTGCAGGTTCCGGGCCCGTGTTGCAGGTTCGGGATCGTATTGCGGGTTCCGGCGCCCGTGTTGCAGGTTCGGGGGAGCGTGGTGCGGGTTCCGGGGCCGTCGCGCGTCCTGCACTCAGCACCACGTGTGCTGCGCTCAGCCACGCGTATTCTGCACTCGGCACCGGGGGTTCTGCGCCCGCGCGTTGCGGGCACGGGCGCCTGTCCCTGCCCCGGATGGGTGTCGATAGTCCGGTTCGACCGGCTGTGACCCACCCGCCGACTCGGACGTCGATTCAGCCGTCCACGAACCGGGCCAGGACGGTGGCCTCGTACCGCGCGGCCTCGGCCGCGTCGTGTTGCCCGAGCTGGTCGTAATCGGCCGCGTTGGCCCTGCGCTCGTCGACGGCCGAGCGCACGATGCCGGTCACGTCGTCGGCCGTCAGCTCCCGACGTGCGACGTCGGCCGTGCCGACCCCTGACACGGCTCCCGCCACGTTCTCCGAAGCCGTATCGGCAGTGGCCTCGACCTCCACGGCTTCGGCGTTGTCGATCGAACCCAGTGCCGAGCGCAACGCCGATGTCGCGCCCTTGTCCTTCGCCTTCATGGCATCTCTCAACGCGGTCCGCATGGCGGCGCGCACGTCCGTGGTCTGTTCCGTCACCGGCGCAACGTAACAACGCCGCGCCGGTACCCGCTCCCCGTTTTCGCCGCAACACGGATCCCGGGATCCGCAACACGGCCCCCGGGATCCGCAACACGGCGCCTGTGTCAGTCGCGCAACTGCCTTCGCAGGAGCTTGCCGGTGACGGTCTTGGGCAGGTCGTCGCGGATCTCCACCTGCCGCGGGTACTTGTAGGCCGCCATGCGCTGCTTGCAGAACGCGACGAGTTCGTCGGGGTCGGCGGACCGGCCGGGACGAAGGCTGACGAACGCCTTCACGGTCTCGCCGCGGTATGCGTCCGGCACGCCCACGACCGCGGCCTCGCGCACGGCGTCGTGTTCGTACAGCACGTCCTCGACCTCGCGGGGCCACACCTTGTAGCCGCCGGCGTTGATCTGGTCCTTCTTGCGGTCGACGAGGTAGAACCAGCCCTCGGCGTCCATGTAGCCGACGTCGCCGGTGTGCAGTTCGCCGCCGGGCAGTGCCTTCGCCGTCTCGTCGGGTTTGTTCCAGTAGCCGGGCACCACCTGTGGTCCGGATGTCACCAGTTCGCCGATCTCGCCGGGCGGCAGGTCGCGCCCGTCCTCGTCGACGACGCGTACCACGGTGTCGAACACCGGGACGCCCACGGACAACGCCCCCGACGCCGGGTCGACGGGTGCGTCGGCTCCCCTCGGCACGCCGTGGGAAGGGGACGTGGTCTCGGTGAGGCCGTAGACGTTGTTGATGTAGTGCCCGAACGTCTCCCGGAACGCCGTGACAGTGCTCGGCGGGATCGGCGCGCCGCCGGAGTACACCTTCGTGAGGCTGGCCAGCGCGGCCTTCTCGGCGTTCGGTGCGTTCATCATCGCGATGAACACCGTGATCGACCCGGCGGCGAACGTGACCTGCTCGTCCCGGACCGTTTCGATCGTCACCTCCGGGTCGAACCGGTACAGCAGCACGAGGGGAGCCCCGGTGAGCAGGGACAGCGCGACGTGGCCGATCAGCCCCGTGATGTGGAACAGCGGGGCGACGCCGAGGACGACGTCGTCGTGGTCGATGCCGATCCAGTCGCGGAAGGTCTGTGCGTTGAACACCACGTTGCGGTGGGTGTTCATGGCGCCCTTGGGTGGGCCGGTCGTGCCCGAGGTGTAGGTCAACAGCGCGACGTCGTCGGGGCGCAGTCGCACCGCGGGAGGCGCGGCACCGCGGAACCGCGCGAGCATTGTCGACATATCGATGGTTCCGTCGCAGGTGATCCGCTCGATCCCGCCGAGCACCCGCTCGTCCCCGCGTGTCTGGTGTTCGAGCTCGGACGTCGTGATGACCGTCCGCACCTCGGTGCGCGGCAGCACCGCGCTCGCCACGTCGCGATACAGCCCTTCCAGGCACACCAGCACGCTGGCGCCGGAATCGGTGAGGATCAGCTCCAGCTCGCGCTCGCGGTTCATCGGGTTGACCGACACCGCGATGCCGCCGGCCTTCCAGGTGCCCAGCTGGGCGATGACGAACTGCGGCACGTTCTGCGCGTAGATCGCGACGCGCTCGCCCGCCGTGAACCCGGTGTCGGCGAGGCCCGCGGCGAACGCGTCCGACAGTGCGTCCAGCTCACGGGCGCTGATCCGGCCGTCGAAGTAGCGGATCGCGTCGCCGTCCGGATCGCGCGCGACCGTGGCCGCGAACATGTCCACGACGTTGTCGAACTCGACCGTGATTCCGCCGGGCTGCCCGTCCGGGTACAGCTTCAGCCACGGGCGCTGGTCGTAGCTCCCCATGGCGTCAGCGGACGGTGAACGGGTCGACGGGCGAATCGCTCCCGTGGCCGACCGTCCTCGGTGCGTCCCCGCCGCGGACGTCTCGCATCGCAGGTGCGTCGATCATCGGGAAGCTCCTTCGCCGTCGTCGGCCACCGCCGGCTGATGGTGCGGCGGCGCCGGAACGTGTGTCAAGGTTGGACAGTGGGAGCCGACGCCACCGCTCCGCCGCGGTTTTCGGCCGTGTGAGGGAGAATCGGCCGACATCGGGAGCGGACGGTGACCGCTCGCGCAGCGATCCGCAGGCGAGGTGATGTCGATGCTGACCGTTCGTACCTATCGCAGCGGCGATCGGGTCGCGGTACGCGAGTTGTTCGCATTCGCGGGCCGCGGATCGCCGACGGAGTCGCTGTGGGGCGATCCGGTGTCGGAGGCGGCCGTCTACCTCGACCCGTACCTGGACGCCGTGCCGGGATCGGTGTGGCTGGCCGAACGCGACGACCGGCTCGTCGGATATCTCGTCGGTTGCCCTTCCTCCGACCTGATGCCGGGTGAGGACGCGAGGTTGGCGTCCGCGATCCGGCAGCACCGCCTGCTGCGGAACCCCGCTGCGCGGCGCTTCTTCGCCCGCAGCGTGCGCGACATGGCCGTCGCCAAGCTCCGCGGTCGCCGCACGGCGGGCGAACTGCACGACGAGCGCTGGCCCGCTCACCTGCACATCAACGTCGCGGAGACCGCCCGCGGCAGCGGTGCCGCGGAAGGCCTGATGCGGCACTTCCTTTCCCAGCTGAAGGAGCAGGACGTGCCGGGGTGTTACCTGCAGACGGTCGTGGAGAACGACCGTGCCGTCCGGTTCTTCCGGCGGATGGGGTTCACGCCGCACGGCGAGGCCGTACCGGTGCCCGGTGTTCGCTACCGCGGCAAGCCGGTGCACCAACTCACGATGGTGCGTTCCACCGGCTGAGCTCAGCCCGTCAGGCGCCTGCGGAGCGCGGCGAGCCCCGACTTCGGCAGGCCGCCCTCGAGCAGGAAGTCGGGCATGCGCAGGTGGGCGACCGTGGCCGCGATCGATTCCTCGATCGTCGTGCCGTGGTCGGCGAGGAGGCCGGTGACGGCGGTGAGCTGATCTCGCACGCCCTCGCCCGGATTCTCGGCGTCGAACCGTGGTTGCAGTCGCCCGTAACTCAGCAGGTAATCGGCACAGATCTCGTCGGCGGTCGCACCGGCGAACGCCAGCAGTACCAGTGTCACGAGCCCGGTCCTGTCCTTGCCGGCCGCGCAATGGATCGCCACCCCGCCGGGTGCCGCGGTGGCGACCGCACGAACCGCAGCGACGACCGCGTGCGGGTGTTCGTCGAGCATGGCGGTGTAGTGCAGTGGGGAGGCGAGGCCGTCGATCCGTTGCCAACGGTCGTGGAACGGCGTGCCGACCGGTTCCACCGGCACTGGGACCGTTGCGATGCCGTCGGGCCGGTGTGCCCGGTCGGACGTCCGCTCGCACGGGTCCCGCAGATCCACGATCGTGCGAACGCCGTGTTCCCATGCGGCCGCCCACCCGGCCTCGGTCAGTGTCGTCGGTTCGTCCATCCGGATGACGGCGCCCGGTGTCATGTCGCCGAGTCCGCCCAGGTCGCGGACGTTCACGCAGCCGTCCCAGGCGAGGTTCCTGTCGCACGCAACGCCGTTGGTCATGTGCGGGGGACGCGCGGCACGGGGCGTGGGTTGAGTGGCAGCCGCGGATGCACCGTGGCGGGTGCTCGTCGCGCCCGGGTCGGGTGACACGGGACCGGGCGGCTACGGCCGGATCAGAGTCTCAGCTGCAGCAGCCTCGGCGACACGGCGAACCCTCGGCGTTCGTACGCCGTGACGGCACGTTCGCTCGAATGCACCGTCACCGATTCGAGGCCCAGTTCGCGTGCCCGGGCCAGTGCCGCTTCGATGAGCCGGTCCCCGTGCCCCGCCGATCGGTGCTCCGGCGCGACGTAGACGCATTGCAGATCGCCCGTCACCCGGTCGGTCGACCGCGGCGACGGCACCCGCGGTTGCAGCGCCAGCCACGCCATGCCGATGACCGTCCCGCCCCGCAGCATGATCAGTGGCTGGTGCGCCTCGACGTGCGCCCGCGCCCACGTGACGAATGCCGTGACGAACGCGTCCCGCGTCGTGTCCGGTTCGTCGCCGCGATCGATCACCCAGCGCCAGCGCATGTCTGCAAGCAACGGCAGCTCGTCGTCGCGTGCCGTACGGATCGTCACCTCGTCCATGCCCGGCATTCTCGCGGCACCGGAATTGTCGGACGTCGCGAGTAGCGTCACCGGCGACCATCGGTGGTGGAGCGGAAGGGGGCTGTCGTGCCGGACGGTGACGGGAACGTGGACCGTGACGGAGAGCTAGACAGAGATCTGGGCGGCGACGGAGATCCGGGCGGGAGCCTGCGCGGCAAGGTGGCCCTGGTGGCCGGGGCGACGCGCGGTGCGGGCCGTGGGATCGCCGCGGCGCTGGGCGAGTCGGGGGCGACCGTGATCTGCACCGGGCGCAGCTCGCGCGCCGGTAACACGGCGTCGGACTACGACCGTCCCGAGACGATCGAGGAGACCGCCGAGCTGGTCACCTCGCTGGGCGGCACGGGTGTGCCCGTCCAGGTCGATCACCTCGAACACGACAGCGTCCGCGCGCTCGCAGACCGGGTCCGCGGCGAATTCGGGCACCTCGACGTGCTGGTCAACGACATCTGGGGCGGCGAGGAACTGACGGGCGGCCCGCCGCAGTGGGACACGCCGATCTGGCGTCTCGACCTCGAGGCCGGGCTGCGCATGCTGCGACTCGCCGTCGAAACGCACCTGGTGACGTCGCATTTCCTGCTGCCACTGCTCATCGAGCGTCCCGGTGGGCTGCTGGTGGAGGTCACCGACGGCACCACGGAGATCAACGCCTCGACGTATCGGATCTCGGTGTTCTACGACCTGGCGAAGGCGTCGGTGAACCGGCTGGCCTTCTCCCAGGGGCACGAACTCGCACCGCACGGGGGCAGCGCCGTCGCGGTCACGCCGGGCTGGATGCGCTCGGAGATGATGCTGGAGCACTTCGGCGTCACCGAGGACAGCTGGCGTGACGCGCTGAACCCGGAACGTGCCGACGGACCGGTCGCGCCCGCGGACTTCTCGGAGTCCGAGACCCCGCGGTTCGTCGGGCGCGGCATCGCCGCGCTGGCCGCCGATGCGGATCGCGCACGTTGGAATCAGCGTTCGGTCACCGCCGGCGACCTGGCACGCGAGTACTGCGTCACCGACGTCGACGGAACCCGCCCCGACGCCTGGGCGAGGTGGTGAGGTGCCGACGGCGGCCCCTCACGGCGGCAGGAACCGCTTCGCGAGGCCGGAGGCCAACCACGGCTTGCGGCCGTAGGCCACGACCTTCCCGGTGAGAGCGGCGCGCGTCGGGTTTCCTCGGCCGTACACCAACAGCAGCCACGTGGCCGGGTCGGCGGAGATGCGTATGTGCGGACGGCCGCTCTCGCCGATGGTCAGTGCGCCGTCCCGGAAGGAGTAGATCTGCATGGGGCCGCCGCGCAGCCGCACGTGGTAGGTCGCCGTGTGGCCCGCCGCGGCGTCGCGGTCGATCCAGCCGGGCATGACCTGGTGCATGCCGGTCAGCACCATCGGCACGTGCTCGGGGTCGATCGGCCACGACCTGCCCAGCGCGGTTGCGATGTCGTGGCCGTGGACGATGAACTCGCCGAGCAGCGTGCCGAGCGAACGGTCGACGCGGATCTCCTGGTCGCCGTCGAACATCATTCGCGCGTCCGGGCCGAGTTCGTCGATCGTGGTGAGGAAGTCGTCGAGATCGGCCCGCAGCAGACCGGCCAGTGTCCCGAGGTCGTCGGTGGGCAGCGATGCGATCTGCTGTTCGTTGAAGTCGGGCAGGTCGGCAGCCCGCGACGGCCACGCGCCCTGCCCACGGGCGAGGTCGCGGTAGCGCCGCGGCTCCATCGCGACGTGACCGAAGACGTCGGCGATCGTCCACGGTGGAGTGGCGGGCACCGGGACGGCCGGGTCGAGAACCGACAACGCTAGGTCGATGAACTGTTGCGCGGCGGTTCGGGCGGCTTCGGCCGTGGGTTCCACGGTCGGTTCGAGCATGACTGCGGGCACTCCCGGGTTCCGGTGGGCACGGCGTCGTGAACTGCGTCGAACCGTATCGGACACGCCGATGTCGGACTAGGGTCGCTGGTCACCGCCGAGTACGGGTGAGGAGACGATGTCGATGTCCGATGTAGACGTGGACGAGCAAGGCAGGACCGAGCCACCACTCGAAGGTGGCGAGGAGGATCAGCTCCTCGGCTTTCTCGACTACCAACGGCAGACGCTCGAATGGAAGTGTTCGCGGCTGGGTGCGGACGCGCTGCGGCGGACGACATCGGCCTCCGCGGTGACCCTCGGCGGACTACTCAAGCACATGGCCTTCGTCGAGAACCACTGGTTCGCGCGCAGGCTGCACGGACTGCCCGCCGAGCCGCCGTGGGACGAGGTGGACTGGAGCCGGAACCCGGACTGGGAATGGTGCAGCGCCGCCCGCGACACGCCGGAGGAGCTGTTCGGACTGTGGAAGGACACTGTGGACAGCTCCCGCAGGCTGGCCGCTGAGGCGATCGCCGACGGAGGGTTCGAGCGGCTCGCCGAGACGCCCTGGCCGGACGGCCGCGCGCCGAACCTGCGGTGGATCCTGCTCCACATGATCGAGGAGTACGCCCGCCACAACGGCCATGCCGACCTGCTGCGCGAGGCCATCGACGGGGAGACCGGCGAATGACCCGAACGGGGGCCCTGCACCACCTGGAACTGTGGGTCGATGACCTCGCCGGGGCCGAACGCGAGTGGGGTTGGTTGCTCGGCGAACTCGGATACGTGTGCTCCGACCACTGGCGCGACGGACAGAGTTGGCGTCACGACACGGCCGGGTACGTCGTGCTGGAGGCGGGGCCCGACCGTTCCGGAACGCACGATCGGCTGCGGGCGGGCATGAATCACGTCGCGTTCTGGGCGGGCGGGCGCGGCGACGTGGACCGGCTCGCCGCCGAAGGAGCCGCCCACGGCTGGCGGCTGTTGTTCGCCGATCGGCACCCGTACGCGGGCGGTCCCGATCACTACGCCGCGTTCCTCGAGAACAGCGAGGGCTTCGAGGTCGAACTCGTCGCCGAGTCGTGAACCGGTCACGCCGGCCGTGGATACGCGTCAGTGTGTCGGCATGTCGGTGAGGTGCGGTGGTCGGGGACGGGTGCGGCAACGGGCCCCGCAACACGGCCCCTGGAACCCGCAACACGGCCCCTGGAACCCGCAACACGGCCCCTGGAACCCGCAACACGGGCTCGAAAGCACGGTCGCGCGGCCAGCGTGCCGGTCAGGCTGGTCGGGCGACGGGCGGGAACAACACGAGGACTGGAGGCGAACACTCACCCGGATGGGTGAGTTTGGCGAGTGCGCGTCATTGAGGGCCGCGAGGCCGCTCTTCCCCCATGCGCACCCTCCCTCCCCCAGGGGGTCGCGCCGGCGCCGGCCCTTGGACCCCCAGCAAGGGCCGGCGCCCCCTCACTTCGCTGTCCCCGCCTCTCCCCGTCCCCTTCCCCGGCGCCGGCTCGTTCGGTCTCAGCTCTGACCGCGGGAGAGGTGTTCGCAGGGTGACGACGGCGTCGCGGTGGGTCGGGTTTCCGCGAGGTGGCGGCATTCGAGGTACATGTCACAGTGTGTCACTGGATCGCCGGAGTATGCTGGAGTGTCCACGAAAACGCCTGGTCACCGTGTCAACCCGGCTGCGTTCGTACTCGGCCGAGACGGCGCGAAGGGGCTAGTGTTCCTGTGCGCGGCCACTATCCTGGCGGCCAGGTGCGCCGGGAAGTCTGGTCGGCAATGGTCTTGACCGCTGCCTTCCCCTGGAGTGTGAATGTCGCAATCGTCTTCCCACGACTACGACACGTTTGGTCGCGGATCGTGGTCGGAGACCCGCCGAATCGGTGACATCCTGCGTAAGGAGACCGTCGGCGGCGCGCTGCTGATCATCGGTGCCGTGGTTGCCCTGCTGTGGGCGAACTCGCCCTGGTCAGAGGCGTATCAGTCCATGGTGTCGTACAAGATCGGCCCCGAATCGCTGCACCTGGACCTGACGATCTCCCACTGGGCCGCCGACGGCCTGCTGGCCATCTTCTTCTTCGTCGTCGGGCTCGAGCTCAAACGCGAGTTCGTCGCGGGCGACCTGCGGGACATCCGTAAGGCGATCGTTCCCGTCGTCGCCGCGATCGGCGGTGTCGTCGCGCCGGCCCTGATCTACGTCGCCTTCAACATCGGCGGCGCCACGCAGGGCTGGGCCATCCCGACGGCCACCGACATCGCGTTCGCCGTGGCGATCCTCGCGGTCGCCGGGCCGTTCCTGCCCGCCGCGCTGCGCATGTTCCTGCTGACGCTCGCCGTCGTCGACGACCTCATCGCGATCCTGATCATCGCGATCTTCTTCACCGACGACCTGGCGATCGGCCCGCTGCTGCTGGCGCTCGTCCCGCTGGGCATCTTCACCTTCCTGGTGCAGAAACGGGTGCGCTCGTGGTATCTGCTGCTGCCGCTGGCCATCGTCACCTGGGCGCTCGTGCACGCCTCCGGTGTCCACGCGACCATCGCGGGCGTCGCGCTCGGCATGGTCGTGCCGGTGATCCGCAGCGAGCGGGCCGGCGGCCCGGACGCCGGCCCCGGCCTCGCCGAGCACTTCGAGCACCGTTTCCGCCCGCTGTCGGCCGGTGTGGCGGTGCCGATCTTCGCCTTCATGGCGGCAGGCGTTCCGATCGGCGGCCTGTCCGGCCTGGTCGAAGCCTGGCAGGAGCCGGTCTCGCTCGGCGTCATGACCGGCCTCGTGCTCGGTAAGACCATCGGCATCGTCGGCGGCGCGTGGCTCGCCACGAAACTCACCCGCGGCCGCATGGCCGAAGGGCTCAATTGGGTCGACGCCGTCGGTCTCGCCCTGCTCGGCGGTATCGGCTTCACGGTGAGTCTGCTCATCGGCGAACTCGCCTTCGGGGTGGGCACGCCGGAGGACGACCACGTCCGCATCGCGATCCTCTCCGGTTCGATCCTCGCCGCCGTGCTGGGCACCATCGTGCTCAGGGCCCGCAACCGCGTGTACAAGCGGCTGCACGAGATCGAGAACCGCGACGAGGACGCCGACGGCGTGCCGGACGTCTACCAGACCGGGAGCGACGACTCGTCGAAGTGACACCCACCCGCGGCCCCGGACAGCCCCTCGAGGGTGTCCGGGGCCGCGTCGTGTCCGAGGGTTCTGTGGGTCGCTGCCGCGGGGTGTGTCCGGCAGACTCACCCGGGTGACGACCCACAGCACGCGTTGGCAGCGGTACTGGGACTCCCACGCCGACGACTACGACCGGCAGATGACCAGATGGGAACGCAAGCTCTTCGGTGATTCCCGAGAGTGGGCAGCGTCGCGGGCGCGGGGCGAGGTGCTCGACGTAGCCGTGGGCACGGGACTCAACCTGCCGCTGTACCCGGACGACGTCCGCGTCACCGGCATCGACATCTCCCCGCGCATGCTCGATCGCGCTCGCAGCCGGGCCGAACAGTTCGGCCGCGACGTGACGCTCCGCCAGGCGGGCGCCGAGGAGTTGCCGTCGCCGGACGACTCGTTCGACACGGTGGTCTGCACGCTCGGGCTGTGCGCGATCCCCGACCACGACGCCGCGCTCGGTGAAATGGCCCGCGTGCTCCGGCCCGGTGGGCGGTTGATCCTCGTCGACCACGTCGCGGGCACCTCGCGTGTTGTCCGCGTGCTGCAACGACTACTCGAGGCCGTCACCGTCCGGCAGGCCGGCGAACACTTCCTGCGCCGGCCGTTCGAACTGCTCACGGGGCACGGCTTCGACGTCGTCGAGCGCGAGCGGTTCAAGGCGGGTCTCGTCGAACGGCTCGTGGCCACGGCCGGGTCCGCGACCGGTTCACCGTAGGTCCGGCGACGCCCGGTGCCACCCGCGGTGACACCGGCCCGCGTCACATCGCTCTGAGCACGGGCAGGAGCTGCTCCTCCTCGTGATCGAGGTGTCGTTCGAGTTCGCCGGCGAGCCGTTCGACCTCGGCACGTGCGGTGTCCCGCAACTCGTCACGCACGGCCGCCTGGATCGCGGCGGTGAGGTCGGCGACCGTTTCGTGTTCGCCGCGCAACCGCGTGAGGGTGTCTGTCAGCTCCGGGTGCCTGGCGCCGATGGCCGCGAACAGGCCCATGTCCTCGCCGACGTGGTGATTGTGCAGGCCCTGGCACAGCGTCACGCAGTTGATGCGCAGCTGCACTCCCAGCGTCGGGCCCGAATCGGCCAGTTCCTTCCGGATCCGCTCGAGCTCGCGGCGGAATCCGTCGTGGATGCCCACCAATATGTCCGCGAGCGAACCACCGCCCGGTGGGCCGTCGGCGACCGGTGTCAGCGCGACCACCGGCAGGGTTCGCGTGGTCTTGCGCTGGTAGTCCCCGAAGCCGGGCTCGGCCGCGACGACACGGGCGAACACGGTGTCGCGCTCCTCGCCGTCGAGTACCTCGGCGTGGGCGTCGTAGGTGAACGCGCCGTCCTCGACGGTCACGCGCGGGTCCGCTTCGATGTTGCGGAACCAGTCGGGATGCCGATCCGAGCCCGCTGCCGAGGCGATCACGAGTACGCGCCCGCCGTCGGGGAAATAGGCCAGCGGAGTGGTGTGCCGCAGGCCGCTCTTCGCGCCGGTGGTGGTGAGGAGCAACAGTCTGGCGTCGGCGAACATGCCGCCGACACGGCCGCCCGCGGCACGGAACTCGTCGATGATCGGTCTGTTGAAATCGTTCATGTACGCACTGCTTTCGGAGAGGGCCTGAGGATTCGAACCGTCGAAAAGCAGTGCGTCGTGGCGGGCCCCGCGTTCGTGAGCAGCTCCGGGGCCACCGCGCGATCACGCGATGACCGGGAACCTCTCTCGTGCGTGGCCACGCATGGCCGACCCGGCAGTCACGATCTCGACGTTAGCCCAGGAGCCACGCGGTCCGCAACGCTCGCGTAAGCGCCGTGCACGTCGTAGGCTCGGGGTGTGCAGAACGGCGACGGAGCGAGCGGTCCGCCGTCCACTGAGGACGCTGGCGGTCGGCGCACGAGTGGACCGCGCGTCGCACTGTTTCCCACGTGCCTCACCGACACGGCGTTCCCCGAGACCGCCAAGGCCATGGTGCGACTCCTCGAACGGCTCGGCTGCGACGTCGACTTCCCGCTGGACCAGACCTGCTGCGGGCAGATGCACTTCAACACCGGATACGCCGAGCACGCGCGTCCGATGGCGCGCGCCTACGCCGAGGTGTTCGACGGCTACGACCACGTCGTGGTGCCGTCCGGCTCGTGCGCGGGCATGGTGCGGGAGATCCATCCGGACCTGTGCGGCACATCGCCCGCCGCCCGGCGCACGTACGAGCTGAGCGAGTTCCTGGTGGACGTGCTCGGTGTCGTCGACGTGGGCGCGCACTTCCCGCACCGCGTCACCTACCACCCGACGTGCCACTCGTTGCGCATGCTGGGTGTCGGCGACAAGCCTCTGAGCCTGCTGCGTGCCGTCTCCGGACTGGAGCTTATTCCGCTGCCGCAGGCGGAGCAGTGCTGCGGGTTCGGCGGGACGTTCGCGCTGAAGAACGCCGAGACCTCCACCGCCATGCTCGCGGACAAGATGCGGTGCGTGCAGGACACCGGCGCGCAGGTCGTGACCGCGGGCGACAACTCGTGCCTGATGCAGATCGGTGGCGGCCTGTCCCGGCTGCGTACGGGTGTGCGCCCGGTGCACCTGGCCGAGATTCTGGCGAGCACAGAGGAGGAGCCGTGGGTCGCAACCCCGTGACGTGGCTGGGCAGCCCGACGTTCCCCGACGCGGCGCGCCGGGCCCTCGGCGACACGCAACTGCGCGGCAACCTCCGCAAGGCCACCACCACGATCCGGGGAAAGCGCGAATCGGTCGTGGCCGAACTCGACGACTGGGAGGAACTCCGCAAGGCCGGTGAGTCCATTAAGGACGAAGTGCTGGCGGACCTGGACACCCAGCTGGAACGCCTCGAGGCCGCTGTCACCGAGCGTGGCGGTGTCGTGCACTGGGCACGCGATGCCGACGAGGCGAACCGCATCGTGCTGGACCTGGTGCAGGAGGAGGACACCGACGAGGTCGTCAAGGTCAAGTCCATGGCGACCGCCGAGATCGGCCTCAACGAGGCGCTCGCCGACGGCGGCGTGAACGCGATCGAGACCGATCTCGCCGAGGTCATCGTCCAATTGGGAGACGACAGGCCGTCGCATATCCTCGTCCCCGCGATCCACCGTAACCGCGCGGAGATCAAGGAGATCTTCGCGCAGATGCCCGAACCGCCGGCATCCGACGACCCTCGCGTGCTCGCCGAGGCCGCCCGTAAGTACCTGCGCCGCAAGTTCCTGTCGGCGAAGGTGGCGATTTCCGGGGCCAACTTCGGCGTCGCCGACACGGGATCGATCGTCGTGGTGGAGTCCGAGGGCAACGGCCGGATGTGCCTGACCCTTCCGGAAACGCTGATCACCGTGATGGGCGTCGAGAAGGTCCTGCCACGGTGGCAGGACCTCGAGGTCTTCCTCCAACTGCTCCCTCGATCGTCCACAGCGGAACGGATGAACCCGTACACGTCCATCTGGTCGGGCGTGACACCCGGTGACGGTCCGCAGAAGTTCCACCTCGTACTGCTCGACAACGGACGGACATCGACGCTGGCCGACGAGGTGGGGCGGCAGGCGCTGCGGTGCATCCGGTGCTCGGCGTGCCTGAACGTCTGCCCGGTCTACGAGCGCACCGGCGGCCAGGCGTACGGGTCCGTGTATCCCGGGCCGATCGGGGCGATCCTCGCGCCGCAGCTGGCCGGCGATCTGCACGACGAACAGACCGCGTCGCTGCCGTACGCGTCATCGCTGTGCGGAGCCTGCTACGAGGTGTGTCCCGTGCGGATCAACATCCCCGAGGTGTTGACGCACCTGCGAGCGGAAGTGGTGGAGGCGAAGGGAAAGCGGACGCCCGAGGCCATGGCCATGTCGGCGGCCGCATGGGTGTTCGGCGATCGCAAACGGTACGAGGCTGCGCAGAAGGCGGGCTCGCTCACACGGTTCCTGGCGCGCGGCGGAACCCTGTCGTCGTTGCCGTGGCCCGGTTCGAAGTGGACGGACACCCGCGACGCTCCGGTGGTGCCGAAGGAATCGTTCCGCTCGTGGTGGAGGCGCAACCGTGGGTAGTGCGCGCGACGAGATCCTCGGCCGGATCCGCGCCGTCGACCGGCCGGCACCGCCCCCGGTGCCGCGCGACTACGAACGGGCCCGTCATGCCGACGACCCCGTCGAGCTGCTCGCCGAACGCATCTCCGATTACCGGGCGACGGTGTACCGGGCGGCCGTGCGGGAACTGCCGTACCGGATCGCCGAACGTCTCGACGGCCGTGGCCGCATCGCCGTGCCACCTGACGTGCCGGGGGAATGGCGGGTTCCCGGCGTGGCCTGGCTACCCGACGACCCTCCGCTCGGGGTGTCCGATATGGAGGAGGTCGACGGCGTGCTGAGCGGATGTGCCCTCGCTATCGCCGAGACCGGCACCATCGTGCTCGACGCCGGTCCCGCCCAGGGCAGGCGTGTCCTGACGCTCGTACCCGACTACCACCTGTGTGTCGTGAGGGCGGACCAGATCGTGGTGAGTGTGCCCGAGGCGATCGAACGGCTGGATCCGTCGGGTCCGCTGACGTTCATCAGCGGGCCGTCCGCGACCAGCGACATCGAGCTCGACCGCGTCGAAGGTGTCCACGGCCCGCGCACCCTGGAAGTCCTGCTGGTCGGCTGACACCCCGCGCGCGTGCGCGTGTCCTGCACTCAGCCACGCGTGTCCTGCATCTGTGCTCGGAGGCGCGTGTTCTGCACTCAGCCACGCGTGTCCTGCATCTGTGCTCGCCCCTCCCGTGTGTTGTTCCTCCAGGGGCTCGTGTTTCGGGTTCCGGGGTTCGTGTTGCGGGTCCCAGGGCTCGTGTTGTGCTCGCCCGGGCTGCTGTGTTGCGCTTGCGCGGATCGTGCCTGCGCACGCGGGCGGGGCCTGGACGGTGTTCGCGTGTCGTTGCCCGGCCCACGTCGGTCGACGTCACCGACGGGCGCAGTCGCCTGTCGATGAGTCAGCCGTCGTGCCCGGGCGAGAGGCGGAACACGGGGACGCCCGGTGCGGCCGCGAGCAGGTCGTCATCCGACGACTTCGCATCGATCCCGTCGAAGAACGAGCCGACCTCCCACGCCCACCGCTTGAGGTAGGCGCGGAGAATCGGCGGCTTGTCGGAGTCGGAGAGTTCGACGGCCCCGAACCACTCGACCCGCCTGCCGACTCGAAGCGTGCCCTCGCCTGCCGCGCGCAGGTTCCGCACCCATTGGGTGTGCCCGCGAGCCGCCACCAGGTGCTGCGCACCATCGATGGTCAGCACGTTCACCGGCACCGACCGCCATTCGCCGGTTTTCCGCCCTTGCACCGACAGCACTCTGCTGCCCCACAGGCTGACGCCCAGCCGGGTCAGGCGCGCCACGACGGCGTTGAACACGACGGCCGGTCGTGTGGGCTCCAGGTACCGCACGTTCTCGGTCATCACCCCTCCTTGAGATCGCCTGTCAAAAGTGAGATCACTGCTCTCTCTTTGAGCATCCTCGCTCTCGTTCCAAAAATCAAGAGCACTGATCTCGGTATGGTGCAGTGATCACACAGGTGGGAGAATCACGTCATGCCCGCCCATCGCACCGCACGGGAACGCGCCCGCGCCGAACTGACAGCCGAGATCAAGGACGAGGCCCGCAGGCAGCTAGCCGACAACGGCGCGAACGGCCTCTCGCTGCGAGCGGTCGCGCGTGAGCTCGGCATGGTCTCGTCTGCGCTGTACCGCTATTTCCCCAGTCGCGACGATCTGCTGACGGCACTCATCGTCGACGCTTACAACGCGCTCGGTGACACGCTCGACACGGCGTCGGCTTCCGATGGCACCCCCGCCGACCGGTGGCGCGCCGCCGCGGACGCGCTCCGCACCTGGGCTCGCGCTCACCCGTACGAGTACGCCCTGCTCTACGGGACCCCCGTGCCCGGCTATCGCGCGCCGCACGACACCGTCGCGCCCGCGGGCCGGGTCCCCGGCGCGTTCCTGCGCATCGCGCGCGACGCCTGGCACGCGGGCGACCTCCGCGCCGACGGAGCCGAACCGGACGACACGTTGCGAACCCAGGCGCGCACCATCGCGACGGCACTCGACCTGTCCGGCCTGCCCGAGGTGGTCATCCTCCGGGCCGTCGATGCGTGGACGCAGCTGTTCGGCACCGTGGCGCTGGAGTTCACCGGCCAGTTCGCGAACACCCTCGACCCGGCCGACGTCTACTTCGCGCGAACCGTGGAGTTGCAGCTACGCACCGCCGGACTCGCCTGATCGGCCGCGGGTTGGCAGAGCGACCGCCACGCCTCCGGAGTCGCAACCCGCGTCCCCGGAAGGCGCAACACGACCGCTGGAAAACGCAACACGGGCCCAGGAAGGAGCAACACTGCAGGACACGCGTTGCTGAGTGCAGGACACGCGAGGTCAGGCGTGCGGAGGGGTGTGCGGGGCGTCAGCCCCGAGCTGTTTGCTGATCTCGGCCGCGGCCTCCATGACCACGGGCAGCAGTTCGTGGCGGATCTCGTCCACGCTCAGTTCGTCGGCGCGCACCGACATGCTCAGCGATGCGACCGTCGAGGCGTGGGAGTCGCGCACCGGCGCCGAGAACGACCGCACGCCCTCCTCGAA
Organism: Prauserella sediminis; assembly: GCF_014195435.1. Classification (NCBI taxonomy): domain Bacteria; kingdom Bacillati; phylum Actinomycetota; class Actinomycetes; order Pseudonocardiales; family Pseudonocardiaceae; genus Prauserella; species Prauserella sediminis. The sequence continues at coordinate 2,256,014 of NZ_JACIBS010000001.1, forward strand.
TTCCTGGTCGACGAGTGCCCAGCCGCGGGAGCGGGTCGCGGCGAGCGCCGCCGTCAACTCCTCGGCGGTGACCTTCGTGCTCGCCGTCAACCGGGAGAACGGTGCGCGGGCGAGGAACGCGTCCAGTTCGTGGTCGGGCAGTCCGGCGAGGAGTACGCGGCCCATCGACGTGGCGTACGCGGGTAAGCGCGTTCCCGTGGTCAACGTGTTCCGCATGACCGGCCGAGCCGGCACGCGCGTGGCGAACACGGCGTCGTCGCCGTCGAGTACGGCCAGCGAACACGTGTGCCCGGTGACTTTCGTGACGTTCTCCATGTGCGGCTGGGCGACCTCGGTCAGCTTCAACGACGACAGGTAGGCCTCCCCGAGCGTCAGCACGCGCGGGGTGAGTGAGAACTCGCGGTCGTCGGTGCGCAGGTAGCCGAGGCGTTCCAGGGTCAGTACGACACGGCGGACGGTCGGTCGTGACAAGCCGGTGGCCTGGGCGAGCTGCGCCAGCGTGAGGCGCGGTCCGCGATCGGTGAACGCGTGGATGACCGCGAGTCCGCGTTCGAGGGACTGCACGTAGTCCTTGTCCTCCGGCGGTTTCACCACGGCCGATCTCCTCGCGCTGCACGCAATGTTGGACCCAATGTTGGACGCAATGCGTATGAGTTGTTCGCTATTCGACTACTCGGTACTGTGCGGTGGCCTGCCGGACGTGTCAAGTTCGGTTGCGCGGAGCCACCCCGCCGGCGGATCACAGCCGGCCCGAGCAGGAGGGAAGCCGATGCTGTTCCACGTGGAGATGCAGGTGAACCTGCCGCCTGACATGGACCCGGAGAGGGCCGCCGCTCTCAAGGCCGACGAGAAGGCCCTGGCGCAGGAGCTGCAGCGTGCCGGCACGTGGCGGCACCTGTGGCGCGTCGTCGGCCAGTACTCGAACGTCTCGATCTTCGACGTGCCGTCCGGCGACGAACTGCACGACATCCTGTCCAACCTGCCGTTGTTCCCGTACATGGACATCCAGGTGAAGGCGCTGACGCGGCACCCGTCCGCCATCTGAGGCACCGCTGCGGGAAACGGTCGGCGCGAGACGATCCGCGCGACGAAAACGGCCCGGATCCCACGCGGGATCCGGGCCGCTCGGCGAACCGTCGCTGCCTGCTCAGGCCTTCTGCTGCATGCTGCTGCGAGCCGGGTTGGCCTGCTCGTGCGCCTTCGGGTCCTTCTCGGCCTGCTTCGACCGCACGCCGTCCTCGATGCGCTTGCCGACCGTCGGGTCGATGTTCTTCCAGTACTCGAACGCCCGCTCCAGCACGGGTTCGGTGACGCCGTTCAGCAGATGCCCGACGACGTTGTCGACCAGCCGGTCGCGGGCGCTCTCGTCCATGACCTCCCGCACGAGCGTGCCCGGCTGGGTCCAGTCGTCGTCCTCGGCGTGTGAGACGTAGGCGGCACGCGTGATGTCGCCGTCGGCCTGCCAGGTCGGCGGGCTGTGGGTCTCACTGTCGGCTGCCGGACCGCCCTTCGAGTTCGGCGCGTAGACCGGATCGGTCACCTTCCGGTACGCCATCACGCCGTCCTTCGAGTACGACTGCAACGGCACGACCGGGGCGTTCACCGGCAGCTGCTGGTAGTTGACGCCGATGCGGGCGCGGTGGGCGTCGGCGTACGAGAAGAGCCTGCCCAGCAGCATCCGGTCCGGGCTGGGCCCGATGCCGGGCACGAGGTTGTTCGGCTGGAACGCGGCCTGCTCGATCTCCGCGTGGTTGTCGGTCGGGTTGCGGTCCAGCGTCATCCGGCCGACCTCGATCAGCGGGTAGTCACCGTGCGGCCACACCTTCGTCAGGTCGAACGGGTTGAACCGGTACGTCTTCGCGTCCTCGTACGGCATGATCTGCACGTACAGTGTCCAACTCGGATAGTCGCCGGCCGCGATGTGCTCGAACAGGTCACGCGTGTGGTAATCCGTGTCGGCCGCGGCCATCTGGTCGCCCTCGTGCTGGGTGAAGCACTCGATGCCCTGGTCGGTCTTGAAGTGGTACTTGACCCAGAACTGCTGGCCCTTCTCGTTGACCCACATGTAGGTGTGGGACGTGTAGCCGTTCATGTGGCGCCAGGAACGCGGAATGCCGCGATCACCCATCAGCCACGTCACCTGGTGCGCCGACTCCGGCGAGAGCGTCCAGAAGTCCCACTGCATGTCGTGGTCGCGCAGGTTGTTGTCCGCGCGGCGCTTCTGCGACCGGATGAAGTGCTGGAACTTCATCGGGTCCTTGATGAAGAAGACCGGCGTGTTGTTGCCGACCATGTCGTAGTTGCCCTGCGAGGTGTAGAACTTCAGCGCGAAACCGCGCGGGTCGCGCCATGTGTCGGGGCTGCCGCGTTCGCCCGCGACCGTCGAGAAGCGCGCGACCATCTCCGTTTTCGCGCCAGGCTGGAACAGCGCCGCCTTCGTGTACTGGCTGACGTCGCCGGTCACCTCGAAACGCCCGAACGCGCCGCTGCCCTTGGCGTGCGGCTGCCGTTCCGGGATGCGTTCGCGGTTGAACTGGGCCATCTGCTCGATGAGGTACGCGTCCTGCAGCAGGATCGGCCCGCCCGGGCCGACGGTGAGCGAGTGTTCATCGCTTTCGACGGGGATGCCTGCGTCGGTGGTGGTGGCGGGGCGGTTGGTGGGTGCGGCCATGTCTTTCGGTTCCTCCTCGTCGCGTCGCCTGCACGCTGGGTGTGTCGGTATCGGGAATCTCCGCGGCCTTCTCCCGCGCGGGGCTGGGAGCCCGTCGCCGGGGTCAGCCGCCGTGGGGAGCGGGAGCCTGTGCGGCCGGGGCCGATGCGGACCGTCGTCGCTGCAGGCACGCAGGACACAGGCCCCAGAACATGACCTCGGCCTGGGAAATGTCGAATCCGCGGTAATCGCTCGGGGTGAGGCACGGCGACGCGCCGACGGCGCAGTCGACGTCTTCCGTCCGCCCGCATGACTGGCAGACGAGGTGGTGATGGTTGTCGTGCACGCGGCGCTCGTAACGGGCCGCGTGGCCGGCCGGCTGTATGGAACGAACCAGGCCGGCTTCCTCACAGGCGCGCAGGACGTCGTAGATCGCTTGGCGTGACACCGACGCCGGCTGTCCGCGCACGCCTGCCCATACGGCGTCCGCGGTCGAGTGCGGGTGGTGTTCGAGCCAGCGCAGTACGCGCCGGCGTGGCCCGGTGACGCGCAACCCGGCCGAGCGCAGAAGGTCTGCGACGTCCGGCGGTGAACCTGCATCCATCACTCGCCCGGCTACCCGAACTGGATGCGGTCAAACCGCGTTCCACAGGCCGCGTTCCACCGGCCGCAGTTCCACAGGCCGCAGTGAAAGAGTCGCCGTGAAAGCGGGGTTATTCGCCGAGGAGTCCGGGGGCTTCGGTGCGGACGAGGTTCTCGAGCTGGGCCATGCTCGGGTTCACCAGCGAATGCTGCCCGACGTAGACGGTCGGCACCGTTTCGTTGCCGTCGGCTGCCGCGCGTACGCGATCGGCCGCGCCCTGCTCCTCCCAGATGTTGATCTTCCGGACGGGCAGCTCGGTCGCGTCCAGCTGGGCCTCGAGCATCATGCAGAACGGGCAGCCGGGGCGCCAGTAGAACTCGATCTCGTCAATCGCCACGTCTCCGACGGTACGTCGTTGCCGCGGCGGATCAGGGCCGGATGTGACGCAGATTGACATGCAACCGTCCGGGTGCCTATTGTGAAAAAGCAGCCGCACGGTTGCCTATTGGGGACAGGGAGCGGATGGACGAGGTCTTCAAGGCGCTGGCCGACCCCGGTCGGCGCAGGCTGTTGGACAGCCTCAACGCCCGCAACGGGCAGGCGTTGCGCGAACTGTGCGCGGAGCTGGAGATGACGCGCCAGTCGGTGAGCAAACACCTGGCCGTGCTGGAGGAGGCGAATCTCGTGACCGCGGTTCGCCGGGGCAGGGAAAAACTGCACTACCTCAATGCCGAGCCGATCCTCGCGATCTCGGATCGCTGGATCCACACCTACGACCGCAGGCGGGTCGAAGCGCTCGCCGACCTCAAACACGCATTGGAGCAGACACCGATGGGCGAGCCCGCTTTCGTGTACACGACGTACATCAGGACCACGCCGGAGAAGTTGTGGCAGGCGCTGACCGACCCGGCGTTCACGCGCCGCTACTGGGGCGTGGAGTTCGAGACCGACTGGCGGCCCGGTTCGCCCATGGTGTGGCAGGAAGGCGGCAGCCGCACCGAGGATCCGGCGCAGCAGGTCGTCGAGGCCGAGCCGTATCGCACACTGTCCTACACGTGGCACACGCCCACCCCGGAGTGGGCGGCCTCGGTTGGGATCGGCGAGGACGTGCGCGCCGAGCTGGCCGCCGAATCGCGTTCCACCGTGACGTTCGAGATCGAGAGCCGCGGTGACCCCGACGGCCGCGGTGAGAAGGTGCGGCTCACCGTCACCCACGACGGGTTCCCCGACGGCAGCACCATGCGGCAGATGGTCTCCCAGGGCTGGCCGGAACTCGTGGCCGACCTCAAGACCCTGCTCGAGGCGGACGAGCCGATTCCTGCCACCTGACGTGCGCACCGGCACGCGGGTCGTGCGATCCGTGTGCCGGGCGGGTCGTTGCTGCGGAACCGGGATGTCGACCTCGGACTTCCGGCAGGCGGCGGTCCGGAGGTCTTCGCGGGCGGGCGATGGTGCGGCACGCTGAACGGCATGGACGACGGCGCGCGAACCGGCACCGACGCGGGTGGGAACGAGCACCCCGTACGGGAGGACACCACACGGGAGGACACCACCCGGGGAGACGCCGCCCGGGTGGAGTCCGTCGTGGCGGATGCCGCGCTGCGGGACGTCGCCGATGAGCTGTACGCACTCGACCGCGCCGAGTTCACGCGAGCTCGGGACGCACGTGCGCGTTCCGTGGGCGATCGCGAACTGGCGGCTCGGGTCCGCAAGCTGCGCAAACCCACCGTCGCGGCGGCGCGGGTGAACCGGTTCGCGCGCAGCAATCCCGGCCGGGTCTGGCAACTTCGCGCACTCGGCGACGAGCTGCGCGCCGCGCACGGCGAGCTCGACGGCGACCGCATCCGGGAACTGTCGCAGCGTCGGCGTGAACTGGTCGGCGAGCTGTCCGAACTGGAGGCCGAGGAGGCGGGCCGGGAAGTGTCACGCGAGGTGCACGACACGTTCGACGCCGCCGTGACGGACGCCGACGCGGGCGAGGCCGTCGCCCGCGGCTGTCTCGTGTCGGTGCTGCAGCCGGGAGACGTGTTCGCAACCGGCTGGACCGGGCCCGATGTGGACGGTCGTGAACTCGGATCGGCAGCGGTGGAGCCGTCGGCGGGTCGGAGCAGCAGTGGACAGCGCGGCGGTGGGCAGGGCGGCGGTGACGCCGGTGTCGACTCCGAAGGTTCACGGTCGACCGCGAGGCAGGGCGAGGCCGCGCGGCGGGCGCAGACCGGGAGACAGAACCGGGAGCACCGCGACAAGAAACGGCAACGCCGCGAGCGGAACCGTGGGGAACTCCAGCCGCGCGGCATGCAACCGCAGGAGCCGCCCGAGCGGGACTCACCCGAGAGCCGGCGCTCCGAACAGCGGTTGCGACAGCAGGAGCAGCACGACCAGCAGCTGCGGGACCAGGAACTCAAGGAGCAGGAACTCAAGGAACAGGAGCTCAAGGAACGGCAGCTCAAGGAACAGGAGCTCAAGGAACGGCAGCTCAAGGAACAGGAGCTCAAAGAACAGCGGCTCCGGGAGCAGCGGGAACTGCGCAACCAGCGCAACGCCGAACTCGCCGAGGCGCGGGCGACGCTCGGGGCCGCCGTGACCGAACTCCGGGAGGCGGAGGCCGCCGAGGCGGAAGCGCGCCGCCGCACCATCGCGGCCCGTAAGGCGTTCGAGGCCGCCGACCGTCGTGTGAGCGAGGCCGAAGCCGCCCTGTCCGAGGTGACCGAGGCGCGGCGCGGTCCGGTCTGACGGGTGCCGCCTCGGGTGCAGCGGTGGACGCGTTCGGAGCGCCGAGCCCGCGTGTGTCATCGCTCCGACAGCAGTGGTCGGCGGGGTGACGCCCGGTTCGCCGCCGATCAGCGGATGCGGCTGCTCGTCGAGGTGCTGAAACGGAACTCGGCTCTCGTGGGCAGGGTGTCGAGTTCGAGGGCCTGGCGGAGCCGGGGAAGCCCTTCCGACTCGAGTCGCCGGCGGATCTCGGCCGGATCGGCGTCCGCCTCCGCCGTGACGACGAGCGTGAGGACCGGGGATCCCTGTCGCCCGGCGAGAGTGCCGCGCGCCGCCGCCACCCCGTCGTATGCCTCGAGCTCGGCCAGCAGCGGTTCGACGGCGGTGCTCGCGGCCAGCTCGGTCGTGCCCGCCGCCGGTTCCCGCTCGAACCGCCACGTCGTGGTCGCGGGCTTGCGGGCCAGTTGTGCGAGCAGCCACGCCAGCGCGAGCAGTGCGACGACGACACCGGCGGCCGCAGCGACGTACAGCGCCCACGTCGGCGGTCGTGCGGTGCCCGGGACCAGGCGAGTGTCCGGACCGAACAGGGTCAGCCAGCCGAAATGGGTCGCGACCGCGAACCCGCCTGCCGCGATCAGCACCAACCCGAACAGCGCGAGCACGCTTCGGTTGAGCCTCGCGGGACGGTTGAGGCTGGGCATTATTTGCTCCTAGCGGCCTTGAGTTTGCTTTTCACCGTCGGCTTGCGTTCGGGCGCGAGCTGGTCGATCCGCTGTGCCAGGGCCCGCTCCACCGCCTCGGTCAGGCCTGCGGTGTTCGTGCGGTCGGTGCGCACGACGGCCTTCACCGACCGGCTGCGTGCCTTCACCTTCACGTCGCTGACGCCGTCGACTCGGGCGGCCGCGCTGTGCAGGACGTTGCGGTAGCTGCGCTGTGCGGCACCGCAGTCCACGCCGCTGTCGCCGGGTGCCAACGGCAGGACCGTCCGCGCGCCGGGCACGAATGCGCACAGCAGCAGTAACAGGCCCACCAGGGCCGTGCCGATGCCGACGAGAAGTACCGCGGTGTCGGCCCACCGGAGACCGTGCAGGGTTCGTGCCACCGCGTCGTAGCTGATCCACGGTGGTTCACCGAGCAGCAACTGCACCGCGGTGATCGCGACCAGCGCTCCCGCGGCGAGCACGACGAGTGCCACCAACAAGGCCGGCAGGCTCCTGCGGGGACGGCGCTTCACAACACCCTCCTGCGCTCGCGGGTCGGTGCGTGCAGCGCGGTGACCGTGATGTCCACGCGCGACACGGCAAGGCCGGTCAACTCGCTCACCCGGCGGACCAGGTGCTGCCTGGCCGCCTCGGTCGCCGCCGAGACCGGCGTCGGATAGACGACGGAGAGGCGGACGCCGAGCGTGGTCTCTTCTCCCTGGACCTGGGCGGTGACCTGCGCGTCCTGGGCGTCATCAGCACCGCCCACGGCGATACTGAACACGCGCCGGGCGCTGCCGCCGACGTCGTCCACTTCGGTCAGCGCCGCCGTGGCTATGCGTTCGACGGTGCGCGTGGCGATCGTGGTCTGCCCGCGTTCCTCGATGCTCGTGGCGATCATGCGTGCCTCAGTTCCGGTCGCGCCCGGAGAACTGGGACAGGTCGAGCTTGCCGTCGAGGTAGCGGCCGACCAGCAGTCCCAGCCCTCCGAACACGAGAACGAACACGAAGGCGCCGAACCCGCCGAAGGCTCCGGCGAGGCCCAGCACGAGCCCGGTAAGTAACCCGATCTGGGTCATACTCATGACAGTGTCCCTTCAGGCGAGCCGTAAGAATCGGTGCAAATGTCGGTGACGACCGGTCCGGTTGCCGGGCCCGGCGACGTCGCGGCCACCTCCCGCACATCGTCGCCGACCTCGCGCGCCGCCGCCCGGTAACGGCAGCCCACGACGACCGGGGGTCACCCGTCCGGCCGGCCGCCACGCGCAGCAGCCGGACGGACGGGTGGCCGGCCGAGCCGGCCACCGTGCGATCCGCTGATGCCGTGGAATCCGGTGACGGTGTCCGATCCGGAGCGGTGGTGTGAACCCGGATCGGCGGAGCGATCCGGGAGCCACCGTGTGATCCGGCGGACGCGGGGAACGGATTGCGCCGCGGCGATCCGATCGGCCCGGAGCTCGTCGCCGGTCACTGCACGCGGCTGCTGTCGGCCTGGTCGTCGTCGGTGTCGTCGCCGGGCAGGTGCACGTCTCCGACGTGGATGTTGACCTCCACGACCTCCAACGCCGTCATCTGCTCGACCGCGGTGATGACATTGCGCCGCACCGAGCGCGAGAGATCGGCGATCGAGACGCCGTACTCGACGAGGATCTGGAGGTCGATCGCGGCCTGCTTCTCGCCGACCTCGACCGTGACGCCCTGGCCGCTCGAAGCCGAGGCGCCGGGGATGCGCTCGCGGATCGCGTTGAAGGCCCGCGCGGCGCCGCCGCCGACGTCGTGGACCCCGGAGACCTCGCGGGTGGCCAGCGCGGCGATCTTCTGCACCACGGTGTCGGCGATGGTGGTTGTGCCGTCCTTGGTCACCAGCGCGCTGGTGCCGGACTTCTCCACTTCGCCCCCCGAGGCCTGCGTGTTCGTCTTGGACGCCGAACCCTGCGTGGTGGTCTTGTCGGTCTCGGTCATGCCGTCCTCCTTCATCGGATGCCTACACAGGAAAGACCCCACGGACGGAAGAACGTCACGACCCGTTCGTGTGGTCTACGTCTCCGGAACGTGCAGCGAGTCCAGCGCACCACGATCCACGTCGGTCACGACGAGCCGGAGCCGTGCGTTCCGCCAGGCACTGTCGTTCAAGGACGGTGCCAGCGCCGAGGCGGCTTCGCGCAGCAACGGTTCGAGCGGCAGGGCCAGTGCGACGACCCGGATCTCCACCGTGTGGTCGTCGACGTCCAACGCCATGGTGTCGGCGTCCCAGGGAACCCAGGATCGGGTCACGGGAGTGGCCGGGCGCAGTCCGGGAAGCCCGCGGAGCACGGTGAGCAGCGCCTGCACGAGGTCGGTTCTCTCGGTGATCACACTGCCGTCCCCGGGTCGGCGTCGAGGATGTTCACCGAGACGTTCCTCGGAGCGATCCCGGTCGCATCGGTGACGGTGCGGTGTACCGAGTGCTGCACCGCCCGTGCCACCGCCGCGGCCTGTTCGAAGTGCGAGATCGTCAGGTCGATCTCGACGTCGACGCTGCCGGTGGTGTCGTCGACCTCGATCCGTACTCCCTCGGTGGGGGCGGGATCCACGTCGGCGATCCGTTGCCGGACGGCGCGTATGGCGGCTCCGGTGAGACCCACGAGGCCGCTCTGCAGGCGTTGCACACCGACCACTCGGGACGCAGCCCGCGCCGCGATCGCGGCGAGTACGGGCGGTTCCACGTCCCAATCCGGTTCGCGTTCCTGGCCGGTCACTTGGCGAGATCCACGGTCGGCACGGCTGTCGGTTTCCTTTCGTCGCGCATGTGGAGCACGATCACGCTTCGAAGACGTCCGTCATTGTGAGATGCAGGGTGACCGTCGGCCAGCCGATGCGCCTGCTGGCAGCGGTCTCGACCCGCTGCCGAACCTGCTCGAGCGCGGGGTGGGTGAACGTGCGGCTGTCGACTGCGATGTTCAGCTCGACGACCGCACCCGTCGCGTCCAGGTCCACCCGGCAGTGCCGTGCCCGCACGCCTTCGACGGTGTCGGCGGCGAACCGCAGGATCGTCGCGGCGGCTTGGGCGCTGATGCGCGCGGCACCCGGCTCGGTCGTGGGCAGTTCGAGGAGGTCCCTGCGCCGGATGTCGGCCCGCACCGCGGCCATGATCCGGGCCGTCAGGCCGGCGGGCGGTCCGGCCTCGTCGGCGACCAGCTCGCCGGTCGCCTGGCGCAACAGCTGCAGGCTGGCTCGGGACGCCTGGCAGTGCGGGCAGCTCGTCCCGTGCTCGTCGGGTGCGTCGAGGTCCTCCCAGAGGCGCTCGACGTTCCGGCCGCAGGGCAGCCGGTATGTGTCCGTGCCCGGGCTCAGCGCCATGGTGACATCACCTCAGCCAGTTCTGCTCGTGCGCGTGCGATCCGTCCGCGCACGGTCGTGGCGGAGACCCCCAATGTCGTCGCGATCTCGTCGTAGGAACGGCCGTGCACCTCGCGCAGCAGCCAACAGGCTCGCTTCTCGGGGGTGAGCCGGCCCATCGCCGTCGACAGCGCGGCGAGCTGAGCGCTCGTCTCGGCCTGTTGTTCCGGCTTCCCGTCGGGGCCCGATGCGGCGTGTTCCTCGGGCGTACTGTCGGCGAGCGGTTTCCGCGATCGGATGACGTTCAGGCACCTGTTGGTGGCGCTGCGGTACAGCCAGCCGACGAATGCGGCGTCCTCCTGCAATTGTCCGAGCTGCCGCCAGGCGGCGAGGAACGCCTCCTGGGTGACGTCCTCGGCGTCGGCCGCGTTGGCGAGCATCCGCAGTGCAAGACGATAGATCGGCCCCTCGTAGCGTGTCACCAGTTGCTCGTAGGAGTGTGCGTCCCCGTCCCGGGCTCTGGCGACCAGTGTGACGTCGTCCAGCTGCGTCCCGGTGACCGTCATGGCGACATCCCTCCTGTTCACCTCGTAGGACACCGGAATCGCACCGTCGTCACGCGCGTACCCGGGTGACGGCCGCCACGTGGACGCCGCCGTGGTCACCGGGCGCTGTCCGTTTCCGGGACGGGCCTGCGATGTGCGGTTCCTGTTCCTAGATCACCCGCGACTTCCTCTTGCGACGGCGGCGCGCCGACAGCGCGGACCACAGTCGTGGCAGACCGCGTTTACGGGCGACGAACACGACGGGTTCGGCGTCGGGGCGAGGACGTTGCCGGAACCGGCGCAGTCCGGCCGCGAACACCTCGGGGTCGCCGCCCTTGTCGGGATGGTGATCCCGCACGAACCGCCGGTACGCGGCCCGCTCGGCGGGTGACCACTCCGAGCGCCGATCGCTGTCCATCCCGTTCCCTTCGCACCCGACTCGCCGGATCCTCATGTTACGGACCTGTCGCCGGCGCGCAGCCGGAGTCGCCGCAGGGCACCTGATCGGACGTGCAGTTCGGCAGCGGTACCGGACCACGGGCGCAGGGACCGGCGGTGGTCGCCGTCGCACGACGTCGCGTCTCACAACGGAGCAGGTCGGCGGACGGGCATCGAACGGCGGTGAGGGGACGAAGCCGCCCAGGGTGCGGGAACCGGCAGAAGTGCCGGACCGATCGGTCCGATATGGACCAGGGGCGGATGTGCAACCGAATCGACGTCCGGGTGCGTCCCAGTGGTGTGTGGCGAATGTTGATACCGGGACTGTTGGCCGTCGTTGCGGTCGGCGGGTGCGGTTCGAGCGGGCAGACCTGTACGGCGATCGGTTCACCGCCGGGTATCAACGTTCTCGCTCCGGAAGTGCCCGGTGAGGCGACATCCGGTGAGTCGGCGTCCGGAGAAGCACCGTCCGGAGAAGCACCGTCCGGTGAGTCGCAGCCGGGCGGGCCGGAGCCCGGTGATCCTGCGCCCGGCGGCACAACTCCCACGGCGCCCGCTCCGTCCGGCGACGGCCTGGTTCCCACCGATCTGGTGCTCGAGGCGTGCTGGGACGGAACGTGCCAGGAGTACGAGGTGAGCCGTCACTGGTCGTCGGAGCCTCAGCGAGGTTTCGTCGAGATCCGGGAGCTGCCCGCGGAACCCGTCCGCGTCACGCTCGTCGCCGACGGGCGACGGCTGAATCCGGTGACCGTCGTCCCGGAGCCGGTCCGCCCCAACGGCGACGAATGCCCGGCGCTCGGACCGGCCGCCTCGGTCACGGTCGACCGGGACGCCGCGGTGCGTCCCGGGTGATCCGCCCGCGGCGGTGCGGCCGGCCCGGCCCCCGACGCCGGACCGGCCGCACCTCCCCCGCCGGCGACCGGCCCGCCCGCCGGTCTCGCCGGCCCGATCAGCCGATGTCGCGCCTGCGCAGTGAGGTCACGCCCACGGCGACGAGTGCCGCGGCCGTAGCCGTCAGCCACAGCAGCGGGGTAGCGGTGAACTCGGCGTGCGGCAGCTGCGGCACGTGCGTGAACGGCGAGACGTTCAGCACGGCCTGGGGCAGGTCGAGGATGGGGCCGAACATGGAGATCAGCACGAACGCCGCGGCCAGCGCCCATGCCGCCACCGTCGCGCGCGGCACCAGCCCGAACAGCAGCACCGCGGCTCCCGCCACGACCCACATCGCGGGCAGCTGGGCGAGGGTCGCGCCGAACACGCGTGGCCACTCGCCGCCGACGTCGCCGGAGCTCAGCCCGTAGCCGACGCCGAGCAGCGCGGCGCACACGGTGAGCACCGCGGCCGTGCCCGCCAGCACGAACAGCAGGTGCCCGCCGAGCCAGCGCAGCCGTCCGACACCGGTCGTGAGCAGCGGTTCGACGCGCAGCGCGGTCTCCTCGTACCGCATGCGCAGGGTCGCCTGTACCGCGTACATCGAACCGATCATGGCGATCATGCCGGTGATCGAGCTCAGGAACGCGTCCTCGATGCCGCGGGCGCCGCCCATCTGCTGCAGCATCTGCTTCATCTCGGCACTGTCACCCATGATGTCGCTGACGCCGGAGGCGAGCGTGCCGAACAGCATTCCCATCACGGCGAATCCGACGATCCAGCCGATGAGCGCGCCGCGGTGCAGCCGCCACGAGAGCGCCAGCGACGTCCGCAGCCCCGGCGTGGCCGTCGCGCGCCCCGGCCTGCCAGGGATGAGGCTCATCCCGACGTCGCGTTTCGGCAGCAGTGCGTAAGCCACCGCGCACAACACGAGCGTTGTCGCGGCGGGCAGGGCCAACACCCACCACTCGTTCTCGGCGAACGCGCGCACGCGGTGCACCCAACCCACCGGCGACAGCCACGACAGCCATTCGGCCTCGGACGTGTCGCCCGCGGCACGCAGCAGGAACAGCACGCCGAACGTCGAACCGGCGAGCGTGTTGGCGGTACGCGAGTACTCCGCGAGCTGGGCGGTCACTGCCGCGACGCCGGTGAACACGAGGCCGCACAGCGCCACGGCCGCGCCGAACGCCACCGATCCCGTGACGTCCGCGCCGACCCCGGCGATCATCGCGGTCAGCAGCACCCCGGTCACCACGCTGAACAGGCCGGCCGTGGCCACGCCCGCGGTCAGCGGTGCGTAGCGGCCGACCACCGCCGCCGACAGCAGTTCCTGGCGCCCGGTGTCCTCCTCCTGGCGGGTGTGCCGGGTGACGGTGAACGCCGCGATCAACGACGTCAGCAGCGCCGCGATCGTGCCGAACCGCCAGGCCGTGAACCCGCCTGCCGTCTGCAGGTCGTAGGCCGGGCCGAACATGATCGCGAACGACGGGTTGGCCGCCACGCTGGCCGTCAGCCCAGCACGTTCGGCGGGGTCGGGGTAGAGCGCCTCGTACGCGCTCGCGCCCGATGCGGCGAGGAAGGCGATCACGAGTGCCCACACGGGCAGCACGATCCGGTCGCGGCGCAGTGCGAGCCGGATCAGCTGGCCCGTGCCCGCCAGTGCGCCCGCCGTGGCCGACGGCCGCTCGTGGGTGGCGGGCACGTGGGTGACGTCCGCAGTCATGGCGCCGTCCTCGCATTCTCCGTGCGGTCGGCCTCGGCGTCGGGCAGCTCGTCGGTGTAGTGCCGCAGGAACAGTTCCTCGAGGGTCGGCGGTGTGCTCGTCAGGCTGCGGACGCCGATGGCGGTGAGCCGCCGCAACGCCTCGTCGAGTGCGTCGGTGTCCACGTCGAAATGCACGGTGTTGCCGTCCACGCGCAGGTCGTGGATGTGGGGCAGGGTCGCCAGCCCGTTCGGGTGGCCCGCGAGCTCGGCGGAGATGGACGTCCGCGTGAGGTGCCGCAGGTCGTCCAGGGTCCCGGTCTCGACGGTGCGGCCCGCGCGGATGATGCTCACGCGATCGCACAGCGCCTCGACCTCGGCGAGGATGTGGCTGGACAGCAACACCGTCCTGCCTTCGCCGCGGACTTCGCGGATCGTCTCCTGGAATGCGGCCTCCATCAACGGGTCGAGCCCCGAGGTCGGCTCGTCGAGGATCAGCAGTTCGGCGTCCGAGGCCAGTGCGGCCACGAGTGCGACCTTCTGCCGGTTGCCCTTCGAATACGTGCGGCCCTTCTTGGTCGGGTCCAGTTCGAACCGCTCGATCAGCTCGGCGCGCCTGCGCTTGTCCATGCCGCCGCGCAACCTGCCGAGCAGGTCGATGACCTCGCCGCCCGAGAGGTTGGGCCACAGGTTCACGTCGCCCGGCACGTAGGCGAGCCTGCGGTGCAGCGTGGCCGCCTGCCGCCACGGGTCGCCGTCGAGGAGTCGCACGTCGCCGCCGTCGGCGCGTAGCAGGCCGAGCAGTACGCGGATGGTGGTCGATTTGCCGGAGCCGTTGGGGCCCAGGAAGCCGTGCACCTCGCCGGTCTCGACGTGCAGATCCAGTCCGTCTAGGGCGATGGTGCGGCCGAATGTCTTGCGCAGCCCGGCGACGCCGATCGCCTCGTGGGCGGTCGTGCCGCTCGTGGTGGTGCTCGCGGCGTTGTATGTCATGCGAACGAAGGTACACTGATTTCACAAACTTGTGAATACTGAAAAGTTCGTGATCGATGTGAACCCTAGGGCGCGCGCCGTGTGGTTCCCGGATCGGCGTGAGGGAGGATGTGCCCGTGGTCGAGAAGTCAGCCGGACAGCAGGACGCCGATAACCGCGACGACGCCCGCGACGGCGAGGCCCGCACCGACGAGGCCCGCGACGAGAACGGCCGCAACGGGGTGAACACCCCCGGCGAGGCCGGCGCTCGAGACGAGGAGGCCGTCGCCAAGTACGTCGAGAGCCTGGGGCTGACGCTCAACAACATCGGCCTTCCGCGCATGCCCGCGCGCGTGTTCGCCGCCCTGACCACGTCGGACAGTGGGGAGATGACGGCGGCCGAGATCGCGGAGGCCCTGTCTGTCAGCCCCGCCGCCGTCTCGGGCGCCGTCAAGTACCTCGAACAGACCGGGCTCATCGCCAGGGAGCGGGCCCCGGGCGCGCGCCGCGACCACTACCGCGTGTTCGACGACTTCTGGTTCGCCTCGATGCTCAAGCGCGAGCGCATGCTCGAGATGTGGCGAGACGCGACGCGGGAGGGGGTGCAGGCCGTGGGGCCCGACACGCCGGCCGGGATTCGCCTGTCCAACATGGCCGACTTCCTCGATTACCTGGTCGTCGAGATCCCGAAGCTGTTCGCCCGCTGGGAGTCCTTGAACGCCGACCGGTGAGCGGCGGCCGGTGGGTTCGTGAAATCCGTTGGCCGCAGGACGGAACCGGCGGGCGGGTGCAGTAGGTCGGAGGCAGTGTTCCCCGCAAGCGGGTGCGGCTGGCCGACTGTCGGATGACACGCAGTGGGGGTGTCGGCCATCCGTCCGGGATGCGGGAATCGGTCCGGGCCACGCCACGGCGCAGGTCCGGACCACGGAGCTCGAGGCGGGTGCGGTTCGCAGGGAGGGCAGCCGTACCGCTTCGCGCGTGCCGGCCAGCGGCGATGATTCGCCGCCAGGGCGACCGAATCGACCCGGTGCGGATTCGTCCGAGGGGCGTGGGTTCGAGGAGGCGCCGTGGATTCGACGTCCCAGGTCTGTGAACTCGACACAGGGCCGTCGAAACGACCCGGCGCTGCCGAATCGACCCGGTGCCGCCGCAGTGACCGGGTCGCGATTCGACATGCTGCCGTCGACTCGGCGGGGTCACGAGTCGACGAGGGGCACCGTCCCTGGCGGCACACGATTGTCGTCGTGATCATCTCGCTCCGGTGGCCGCTACTCGGCGGTGGCGGTGCTGGGTCAAGATGGTGGCGTGAGCCCGCCCCGTGCCGACCTGCCCGCGCCGCGCTGGCTCGCGCACCTGTTGCGCACCAATCCGGCGCCGGTGCCGTGGAGCGGCGCGGCGCGCGCCGCCGTGACGTTCGCCGTGCCGATCGCCGTCGGCTACCTGCTCGGCGCGCCCGCGACGGGTGCACTGGTGTCGGCGGGCGTGCTGCCGGTCGTCACCGGCGACGTGGCGGGCCCGTACCGGTATCGCGCGAAGCGGCTCGGCGGCACGGTGCTCGCCGCGATCGCGGGCTTCGGGATCGGTCTCGTCTCCGGCGCCGACCCGTGGCTGTCGCACCCGACGGTCGTGGCCGTCGCGGCCGTGTCGGCGCTGATCAGTGCGGGCGGCAACAACGCCTCGTTCGCCGCGCTGCAGCTGTTCGTGTTCGTCACCCTCGGAACGGGCCAGGCCGAGGCCGGGGCCGATGTCGGCGTGGCGTTGCTGTGCATCGTGACCGGTGGGGTGTGGGGACTGCTCGTCGCGCTGTCCGGCTGGCCGGTGCGTGGGACGTCGCCGGAGCGCACGGCCGTCGCCCAGGTCTACATCGAGCTGGCTGCGATGCATTCGGCGCCCGACGACGCGACGTCGCTCACCGCCCGAGCCCAGCTCACGACCGCGATGAACACCGCCTACGACCGGTTGCTCACCGCACGGTCGTGGCTGTCGGGTCGGGACGCGACGTACCGCAGGTTGTTGAACCTGCTGTCGGCCACGACGCCGGCCGTCGAGGCCTCGGTCGCGATGGTCAACGCGGGGCAGCGCGCTCCTAAGGAGATCATCGCGCACTTCACCGACCTGGCCACGGCCGTGCTGGCGGACATGCCGCTGCCGGAGCCGCCAGACCCGGAGTCGGCGACCGGTGGCCGCGGCGAACCCGCCGATTCACCGGCGGCGGCGCTGTACCACGCGCTGACGAGGATCAGCACCGACCGGGACCGCCGCAGGCGTGCCCCCTCGCCCTGGCACACGAAGCTGGGCGAGTGGCTGGACTCGCTCACATCGGGTCCGCTCACGTGGGTGGCCACGGCCCGGTTGACGCTGTGCGTGGCGCTCGCCGAGCTGGCACGTCTGATCGTGCCGCTGGACAACTCGTACTGGATCACCCTCACCGTCGGGCTCGTGCTCAAACCGGACTTCGGGTCGGTGTTCGGCCGGGCGGTGCTGCGCGGCGTGGGCACGGTGGTCGGTGTGGGCATCGGCGCGGCGATCCTCGGCCTCGGCGCCGATTCCCACGGTGTCGTGCTGGTGCTGCTCGTCGCGATCATGGGCGCGGGCGTGGCCATCGGCAAGGTCCGCAACTACGGCATCCTCAGCGCGTTCGTGACGCCGCTGATCATCCTGCAGATGGACCTCACGATCGGCGGCGACTGGGGTGTCGTGATCGCCCGGCTCGCCGACACCGTGCTGGGCTGCGCCATCGTGCTGGTCTTCGGCTACCTGTTGTGGCCGGGCAGTTTGCGCCCGCGCGTGGGCGGGCGGCTCGCGGAGGTCGCCGACACCGTCGCCCGGTACGTAGCGGTCAGCCTCGGCCCGTCCGACGAGGACCGGGCAGAGCAGTCCCGCTGCAGGCGACGTGCCTATCGCGGACTGTCCGACCTGCGCACGGCGTTCCAGCAGCTGGTCGTGGAGCCCTCGCCCGCGGGCAGGCAGGCCGCGGCGTGGTGGCCCGCGATCGTGGCGCTGGAACAGGTCACCGACGCGGTCACGGCTGTCGTCGTGACGATCTCCCACGGCGCCGAACGGCCCGCGGAGGCGGACGTCCGGCTCGTGACGGCCGCGCTCGGCGAGCTGGCATCCGCCGTGCGGGAGTCACGTGACCCCGGCGACGTCGAGCTGCCCGCGTCCGAGCAGCTCTCGGGCGTGACCGATCAGCTGTCCGCCGCGTTCGCCGCCGTCCGCGGGCCGGATCCGATGCGGCCGCGGTTCCGGTTCCGGCGGCGGTGAGGTCGGGCCCGGCGGCGAGTTCGGACGGCCTGCGTTCGGACGGCCTGCGTTCGGATGGTGCTGCGCTTGGAGGGCCCTGCGCTCGGACGGCGCTTCGCTTGGATGGTGCTGCGTTCGGATGGCCCTGTGCTCGTGGATGCCCCGGGCCAGTGACGTTCTGCGCTCGGCACGTTCCGCCGATCCCCAGCGTCGTCGCGTACCCGCCACCTCGGGGTATCCGGCACTACGCCGTCCGGCTCCGCACCGCTCCGTCCGGGTGATTTATCCGGTTAGTCCGATTGCTACGGGTTTCGACGGTATTTCGGGGGAATCGTCGCGTATTCGAGGGCTGCGGCGGGCCGGAAGCACGGAGTCCGCGGTTTTCGTCCGTGACACGCTCGGGTCTTTTCGGGCGACACCCCCGCCAGCGTTTGCGCTCGGGCCGTCGATGCTGGTGGATTGGGTACATGGGCATCAACTTCGATGACATCAAGAAGAAGGCTCAGGACGCCCTGAGCAAGAACAGCGACAAGGTCGAGCAGGGCTTGGACAAGGCGAGCGGCTTTGCCAAGTCGAAGTTCGGCGACAAGGCCGACAAGATCGACAACGCGACGCAGAAGGCGAAGGACGCGCTGCACAAGCAGTCAGGCGGCGAGGGCGACCAGGGCGGTGGCCAGGGTGGCCAGCAGCCGGGTCCGTCGGGTCCGACCGGACCGACCGGGCAGTGAGCGGGTGTCCGATCCGGCGAGGTCGGATCGGACACCACCGGCGTGCGAACGCCGTCTTGAGAATGCCGATCTGACACGGCCGGCCGGACAACGCCGGCCTAACAGTGCTAGCCTAAGAGTGACGGCCTGACAGTGCTGGCCTGACACCGCCGGTCAGGCGGGCAGTGCCGGCCGTCGGACCAGCAGTGCCGATTGCTCGGCGAGGTCGGCCGCGTTCAGGCGACCTCGCCGGTGAGGACGTCGCCGTCGATCGCGGTGAACCAGCCCCCGCGCTCCCCCAGCGACAACAGCCCTTCGAGGGCGTCTGGGGCTCGCAGGTCCAGCGTGACCGGCGTGCGCGGTGCCTCCTGCTGTCGCATGAGGGTTGTGGCGGCCTCGTTCCCCGCGTCGATCGTGGCGGCGAGGCCGCCGGTCGAAGCCAGTGATCCACGCGCGGCACCGAGCAGGCCGAGTGCCTCGTCGAGCACGGGAAGCAGTGCGCCGCGGTTGCCCTCGGTCATGGCGCGCACCAGCTCGGGGCGGGTGCCCGCGACGCGCGTGCCGTCCCGCAGCGACCCCGCTGCGAGGGCCGCGGCGAGCGGGCCGCCGCCCGCCGCGACGTTCGCCAGCACCGCGGCGAGCAGATGCGGCAGATGTGATGTCCTGGCGACCGTGCCGTCGTGCGCGAGCGCGGGCAGTGCGAGGACCCGCGCGCCCGCGTCGAACGCCAGCGCGGCGGTCTCCCGCCACGCCGTGAGGTCCGTGCCGGGTTCGTCGTCGGCGGCGGGCTCCTCTGCGCACACGACCCAGGTCGCACCGTCGAACAGCGACGCCGTCGCGGCCTTCCAGCCGGACTCGGCGGTTCCCGCCATCGGGTGACCGCCTGCGTAGCGTGCGTGCGGGGCGAGGCGGGCGACGGCGTCACGGACCGGGGCCTTCACGCTCGTGACGTCGGTGAGCAGGCAGTGCGGCGCGTGTTCGCCGACCGTGCGGAGGACCTCGTCGACCGCTGTGAGCGGAACGGCGAGCACGACCAGTGCGTCGGCCTCGGCCGCGCGGTCCAGGGCGTGGCCGAGTTCGGTGGTGGCGTCGTAGCCGTCGGCGCCCGCGGCCTCGACGTCCGCCTGCGAGTCGGAGACTCCCCAGCAGCTGCGTCCGGCGGCAGCGGCCGCACGCAGCACCGATCCGCCGATGAGCCCCAGTCCGATCACACACACGTCACGCACGGTGCAGATCCTGGCACACGTCCGTGGCTCCGCGCCCGCCCCTCACTGAACGTTGAGTGCCCCAAAGGCACCTTGGCCGAATTCAGCGCAGTCACTCACCGCAGCGCAGTCACTCACCGCAGCGTCGATAGGGCGTAGGCGGCGTGCATCGCGACGCCGTGGGCCATGGCGTCCTCGTGGTGGCGGACGCGGTTCGAGTGGTTGGCCGGCGCTTCCGCGGGGTCGACGTCCGGTGGGCAGCCGCCCAGCAGGGCGAACGCGCCGGGGACGCGCTGCAGGACGTACGAGAAGTCCTCGCCGCCCATGATCGGCTCCGGCAGCGGGGCCGCGTTGTCCGGTCCGAGGACGGTCGACGCGAGGTCCAGCACGCGCGCGGCCTCGTGGGGGTCGTTGGCGGTGACCGGATACCCCGGTGTGAGGTCCACGTGCACGCGGCAGCCGTACGCCGCGGCGATGCCCTCGCACACCTTCTCCACCTCGGCGCGCATCGTGGCCCGCGCGCTGTCGGACAGGGTGCGCATCGTGCCCTCGACGAACGCGGTCTCCGGGATGATGTTCGTGGTCGTGCCCGCCTCGAGGTGCGTCACCGACAACACGGCCGGTTCCGTCGCCGCGAACCGGCGGCTCGACATCGTGTGCAGCGCGCCGACCATCGCCGCGGCCGCGGGGATCGGATCCACGGCCGCCTCCGGCACCGAACCGTGCCCGCCCTTGCCGAGGACGCGTACGTGGAAGTCGTCGACGGCTGCCATCAGCGGACCGGGGCGCGTGTGCACCCGGCCGCTCGGCAGCGTCGGGTAGATGTGCACGCCGAACGCCCGCTCGACCCGTTCACCGGCCGCGTCCAGCACACCTTCGTGGATCATGTGCCGCGCGCCGTGCTGGCCTTCCTCTCCGGGCTGGAACATGAACACGACAGAGCCCGCGATCTCGTCGACGTGCCGGGCCAGCAGCCGCGCCGCGGAGACGAGCATCGCGACGTGCGTGTCGTGCCCGCAGGCGTGCATGACGCCGTCGATCTCCGACGGGAAGTCGAGGCCGGACTCCTCCTGCAGGGGCAGTGCGTCCATGTCGCCGCGCAGCAGCACCGCGGGACCGGGTTTCGCGCCGCGCAGCACGGCGGTGACCGACGTCGACGTCTTCCCGGTGCTGACCTCGAGTGGGAGCCCGTCGAGCGCGTCGAGGATCTGCTGCTGCGTGTTCGGCAGTTGGAGGCCGATCTCGGGCTGGGCGTGCAGCCGCCTGCGGAGGGCGACGGTGTCCGGTTGCAGCTCCCGCGCCTCGTCGAGTAGTCGCGGGAGCACCAGGTCGGGGAGGGTGGGGAGCTGTTCGGGTCCGGTCATGCGGTCGATCCTGGCACGAGCCTCACGCGGGCCGCGGTCACCGGTTCGGATCGGCCGTGAAGACAGGCGGGAGGCTTTCGAGCCGTCACCGAAGGTCACGCGGGTATACGGTAGGGCCCATGCCGGTGGAGGAGCCGATCACGGGATTCGCGGTGGCCGTCGTGCGCGAGGACGGCCGGTGGCAGTGCAGTGCGCTGGACCAGGCCGCACTCGCCGAACTCGACGCTGCCATCACCGAACTGCGCAAACTGCGTTCTACGGGCGCGGTGTTCGGACTGCTGGCGGTGGACGACGAGTTCTTCGTGATCGTCCGCCCCACGCCGAGCGGTGCTCAGCTGATGGTGTCGGACGCGGCCGCGGCGCTGGACTACGACATCGCGGCCGACGTGCTGGACCTGCTGCGCGCCGAGCCGCCCGACGAGGACGACGACACGATCTGGCCCGAAGGTGACCTCGAGGTGCTGGCCGACCTGGGCATGCCGGCGCCCGAGCTCGAGGTGATCGCGGGCGAGACGGAGCTGTACCCGGACGAGCAGCTGGGCATGATCGCGCAGCGCTGCGGGTTCGGCGACGAGTTCAACAAGGCGCTCGACGAGCTGTGAACCCGTCGCACGCCGACGAATCCGCGGTGCGTGAGGCGCTGCGCTTCGCACGGCAGGGCTTCGGGGTCGATGACGGTGCCGGTGCCGCGCCACCGGAGGCCGACGTGCCGATCGGCGCGGCAGTGTTCGACGCCGGCGGCCGACTGCTCGCGGGCGCCCGCAACGCGCGTGAGGCGTTGGGCGACCCGACGGCACACGCCGAGGTGCTGGCGCTGCGCGCGGCGGCCGCCGAACACGGTGACGGCTGGCGGCTCACGGGCTGCACCCTCGCCGTGACCGTCGAGCCGTGCACGATGTGCGCGGGTGCGCTCGTGCTCGCGCGCGTCGACCGGGTGGTGTTCGGCGCGTGGGAACCGCGTACGGGCGCGGCCGGATCACTGTGGGACGTCGTGCGCGACCGGAGGTTGAACCACCGGCCCGAGGTGATCGGCGGGGTGCTCGAAACCGAGTGCTCGGCGCTGCTCGACGAGTTCTTCGCAGCGCATCGCGGTGACGCCGGCTGAGCGTCGCCGGGGCGTGGCGGGAGGCCCACCCCCGTGTCATCGGCGGTCGGCCGTGTCGTAACCTATTTAGCGGTAGCGTGTCCGAGCGGCC
Source organism: Prauserella sediminis (assembly GCF_014195435.1). Lineage (NCBI taxonomy): Bacteria > Bacillati > Actinomycetota > Actinomycetes > Pseudonocardiales > Pseudonocardiaceae > Prauserella > Prauserella sediminis. Next base: position 2,278,222 of record NZ_JACIBS010000001.1, read on the forward strand.
GAAGGAGCGCGACTCGAAATCGCGTGAGGTGAGAGCCTCCGTGGGTTCGAATCCCACCGCTACCGCGCTTGGTCTCTCAGGAGAGTCATCTCCTAGGGGAGCTGGAAACGGGGCAGGTACTCATCGCGAGTGCCTGCCCCGTTTCGTGTTCGGGCCGGTGCCGGTGAGCGGCCCCGGCCTCCTCGGTTGAACGGCGTTTCCACGAGTCACGTGGGTGACGGTGACGAGCACCGGCTTCCCATGCTTACTACTGCGGAGTAACATTCGGACCTCGTACGCGAGCCGAGGAGACGTCGATGTCCGACCAGCCCGCCGCCGAGGCCCGGCCCACCGATCCCGTCGCGGTCGTCCGCGCGTTCCTGTCGGCGCTGGAGCGGCTCGACATCGACGCCGCACTCGGCTACGCGGCGGGTGACATCGTGTACCAGAACGTGCCGCTGCCTCCCGCGCGTGGCAAGGCGGCGTTCGAGAAGCAGATGCGCTTCCTGGCTCGGTACGGCAGTGGGTTCGAGGCGCGCGTGCACCGCATCGCCGCCGACGGGCCGGTCGTGCTCACCGAACGCACCGACGTGCTCGCCGCCAGGCCGTGGCGGGCCGAGTTCTGGGTGTGCGGCACGTTCGAGGTCTCCGGCGGCCGGATCGTGCTGTGGCGGGACTATTTCGACTGGACGACCGTCCTCGCGGCGAGCGCACGTGGCGGGGTCGAGGCGCTGGCACACGTGGTCCGGTCCACGGTGGGACGCTCGGCGCGCCGCTGATCACCTCGGGCGTTCGCGCGGATGAACAACCGACGAACGGACCCCTCCGCATTGGGCATTTTCCTTTCGGCGATAACCCGAATGGGTAAAGATGCGTGCCGTGACCGTACATTCCAGACGCGCGACGCGGGTCGTCTCGGCACTCTCCGCGACAGCGGTGGCCGGTTCGCTCGCGCTCGCCACCCCAGCGAACGCAGAGCCCCAGTCGACCCCGGAGGCCACCGCCGACTCCCGAATCCACGACGTGCAGGGCACCGGCCGGATCTCCCCGATGGACGGCGAGACCGTGACCGTGCCGGGCGTCGTGACCGCGAAACGGCAGTTCGGCAGCGCCCGCGGCTTCTGGGTGCAGGACCCGCAGCCGGACGACGATCCGCGTACCAGCGAGGCGCTGTTCGTCTACAACGGTGACGAGACGCCGGACGTGGCAGTCGGCGACGAGGTGTCCGTCACCGGCGAGGTCGGTGAGTACCGGCCGCAGGGGCAGGACTCGGCGTACCAGTCGTCGACCCAGCTGACCGGTGCGGAGTGGACGGTCGCGTCGTCGGGCAACGAACTGCCCGAGGCCGCCCGGCTGACCCCGGACGCCGTGCCGGAGACGCTCGCGCCCGAGGAGGGCGACCTCGACGAGCTCGAACTCCGGCCCGACAAGTACGCGCTGGACTTCTGGGAAGCCCATGAGGGTGAGCGCGTGTCCGTCGCCGACGTGCCGCTGATCAGCCGCAGCACGGACTACGACGAGCTGTACGTGACCACGAAGCCCGAGCAGAACCGCACCCCGCGGGGCGGCGTCGTCTACGGCGGCTACGACGACGGCAACACGGGACGGCTGAAGATCGAGTCGCTGATCCCGTTCTCCGAGCGCCCGTTCCCGACGGCGAACGTCGGCGACACGCTCACCGGCACCACCACCGGTCCGCTCGAGTACGACCAGTACGGCGGCTACACGATGCAGGCCACCGAGCTGGGCGAGGTCGAGAGCGGTGGCATCGAACGCGAGACGACGCGCGAGCAGCGTCCCAGCGAGCTGTCGGTCGCGACGTACAACGTCGAGAACCTGTCCGCCGTCGACGAGCAGGCCAAGTTCGACGACCTCGCCGAGGGGATCGTGAAGCACCTGCGGTCGCCCGACGTCGTGACGCTCGAGGAGATCCAGGACAACAACGGTGCCGACGGCAACGGCGACGGGGTCGTCGCGGCCGACGAGACACTCGACAGGTTCGCCGAGGCGATCGAGGCCGCGGGCGGTCCGAAGTACGAATACCGGCAGATCGACCCGCAGGAGCTCACCGACGGTGGCCAGCCGGGCGGCAACATCCGCGTGGGATTCCTCTTCGATCCGGATCGGGTGTCGTTCGTGGACCGTGAGGGCGGCGACGCGACGACGGCCGTCGAGGTGGAGAAGACGCGGCGGGGCGCGGCGAAGCTGTCGGTGTCGCCGGGCAGGATCGACCCGCAACACGAGGCGTGGGACGACAGCCGCAAACCGCTCGCGGGCGAGTTCACGTTCCGTGGGCGGACGGTGTTCGTGGTGGCGAACCACTTCGCGTCGAAGGGCGGCGACGAGCCGACCCACGGCCGGCACCAGCCGCCGACGCGCTCGTCCGAGAAGCAGCGCCACCAGCAGGCCGAGGTGGTGCGGGGCTTCGTCGACGAGCTGCAGCAGGTGCAGCCGAACGCCAACGTCGTCGTCGCCGGGGACCTGAACGACTTCCAGTTCTCCGACACGCTGGGCACTCTCACCGAGGGCGGCGCGTTGACGTCGCTGATCGACACCCTGCCCGCCGGCGAGCAGTACAGCTACGTCTACGAGGGCAACTCGCAGGTCCTCGACCACATCCTCGTGTCCGACTCGCTGCGCCGCGTCGACTACGACGTGGTGCGCATCAACGCCGAGTTCGCCGAGCAGGCCAGCGATCACGACCCGCAGATCGTCCGCTTCCGGCCGTCCGCGGGCCACTTCCTCGACTACTGGGACTGGTTCTGGTCACGCTTCGGCAGGTGATGCCGCGGTAGGCGGGCCTACCGTGTTGCGCTTTCCGGAGGCCGTGTCGTCGTTTCCGGGCGCGTGTTGTGGATTCCAGGGGTCGTGTTGCGGGTTCCGGGGCCCGTGTTGCTCCCGCCCTCGCCCGGCCACGTCCCCACGCCGGCGCTCTTCCTCGCGGCTGTGTTCTGGGAACTTGCTGGTCAGCGGGCGTGGCTCGATCAGCCGGACACGGGAGGTACCACCGGAGGTCGAGCGTGCGTCGAGCCCTTACGCCCGGTTCCGGTCCGGGCGCGCTGAGTCGATCCGGTAGCGGGTGTGGAGCATGTCGGGGCTGTCGAGGGTGCGGATCAGCTGGAGCTCGACGTGTTCGGCGGGCATGCCGTCGAAGAGTCGGCGGCCCTCTCCGAGCAACACGGGCATGATCTGCAGCGACATCTCGTCGAGCTCCCCGGCGTCGAGCAACGCGCGCGCCGCCGACGCGCCGTGCAGCAGGACGTCCCGCTCGCCAGCGGCCTGCCTGGCCTGCGCCGCTGCTTCGTGGACGTCGGTGACGTAGCGGGCGTGCCCGGGTGCGGGTTGTTCGGGCACGGAGCGGGTGAGCACGAAGATCGGGACACCGTCGTGGTGGTCACCGTTCCAGTGGTCCGCGTGGTCGAAGGTGCGCCTGCCGGTCAGCACCGCGCCGGTGTCCTTCACCTCGGCCAGGATCCGGCTGCCGACCTCGTCGGTGGAGCGAGCGGTGCTCGGATCTCCGTCGTCGAGGGAGAGGGTTCGGTGGAGCCGCTCGCCGCCGACGCCGAGGCCCCGGCCGGGACCGTCCTCCGGGCCTGCGATGAAGCCGTCGAGGGACATCCACATGTAGAGCACGATCCTGCCCATCGACGTCCCTTCTCTCGGTGCACCTGTCGTCTTCCCCGCGAAGGGCGCGGCCATGCGTCCGTGACGAGTGTGGCGCAATCGCGCACGGTTCGACAGGGAACGGCCGCGCGCCGAGACCGGTCGGCCGAGGTCGCACCGGCTCGCGGCTTCAGCGTGCGCGCCAGCTCAGTTTCAGCACCGACTGGGTGAGTTCGTGATAGGCGGGGCGGATGTCGTCGGCGTAGCGCGAGGCCTGTTCGCCCCGCGCGGTCGGCACCGGCTCGGGATCGGCGCCCACGTCGAGCCACGACAGCCGCGCCACGTTGTCCCGCGCCATCGACCACCACCGGCGCGCGCGGTCCGCCATCGCCTCCTCCGCCTCGCCCGCCGCGGTGACGTTCTCCTCGGCCGCCTGGATCTCGGCGTACAGCTGCCGCTCCCGCGCCTGCTCCCACGCGCGCAGCTCCTCGGCAGCGCTGCGTGCCAGTCCGATGATCTCCTTGTACCGCGCCGCCGCCGACGTCCCACCGCCGTCGGCGCCCACCGCACCGGCTTGCATAGCGCCGGGTTGCATAGCGCCGGGTTGTATCGCGTTGTCCGGCTCGGGATGCCACTGCGGGTCAGTCATCGGTGTCCTCCTCGCGCCGGAACGGGACGACGATCTCCGGGGCCGACAGTGTCGTCCGGTCGAAGAACAGGGCTCGGTCGGGCCGGGGCGACCAGTGCACGACCTGTCCTGCCGCCAGGGTCGACAGCTCGTTGCCCTGTACGTCCAACGCGGCCCACGCGCCGATGTCGTCGGTGCCGCCGAAGCCGAGCGTGTCCTTGAGCCGCGCCACGCTGCGCCACCAGCCGAGCACGTGCACCCCGCGCGCAGGGCCGTGCTTGAGCAGCGCCCGCAGGTGGTCGAGGCCGCTGGACTTGCCGGGTTCCTTCGCCTCCAACGTGGGAAGTGCCGCGTCGACGCCGTAGGCCACGACGATCCGCCGCGCCGCCGACTGCTGCTCGGCCCACGCCGACACGAGGTCGGTGAGCGTGTCGGTGGTGACGACCTCGGCCTTGTGCCCGTCGACCGACAGCTCCTCGGCCAGTGCCGTCACCGCTGGGGTGCACTGCTCGACCAGGCATGCCAGCGCGAACTCCACGTCGCCCGGCGCGCACTGCCGCGCCACGGAACGCACCGCGGAATCCAGAATGGAGACCGCGTCGCGTTGGCCGGTGCCGAGTACGGCCAGGTTGCGTCCCGGCGCGGCCGACAGCTCGACGGCGTGCGCCGTATCGGCGACGTCGATCGACTGTCCTACGATCGCCTGTGGACGGTCCGAACGCGACAGTGCCGTGTAGGCCGACGACTCGGTCAGCACGGGTGCGTGGGCGCCGTCGAACAGTCGCGGCACGCTAGTCGAGCCGTAGCGTTGCCACAGCTCGCGTTGCAGCGCCGGGAACACGCCACCCGAGCTCGCGTCGGGGACGTGGGCCAGGCTGTTGCCGTGCCCGATGCCGGATTCGTGGTTGACCACCGCGTGCCAGCGCGGCGCGGCCACCGCCGCCTGATTGGCCTCCGCGAGTACCCGCCTGGCCTTCGGCATCGCGATCCGCAGCGTGCACTGCTCGAACACGGCGGGCTTGCCCCAGAACGCCTCGATGCCCGCGATGTCCTGGCTGGCCAGGATCAGGTGGATGCCCTGCGAGCGGCCGCGGCGAGCGACGTCCTCGAGCAGCGACGTCGCCAGCGCCGTCACCGAATCGCGTTCACCGAACAGGTACTGGAACTCGTCGACGACGGCCACGATGCGCGGCCAGTGCCCGCCCGGATCCTGCTGCCGCAGTTCGGACAGGGTCGTGACCTCGTGCTGCTTGGCCGCGGCCGAACGGCGGCGCAGCTCGTCGGTGAGGAACCGCAGCAACGCCAGGCCGAACTCGCGGTCGGTGTTGACGTTCACCCCGACCAGCCGCGCGTGCGGCAGCCAGCTCTCCTCCTTGCGGCCCGGCGCCAGCCCCGCGAAGGACACGCCCTCCTTGAAGTCCAGCAGGTACAACGACAGCTCATCCGGCGAGTACCGCGCGCACAGCGAACCCAGCAGCGCGTACAGGAAGTTCGTCTTGCCGGAACCGCTCGGGCCGCCGATCAGCGCGTGCGGCGTCGCGTCGCCGATGACGACGTCGACCGGTTCGCCCTCGTGGAAGCCCACCGGGGCGCGGAGCTCGACCGCCGACGACTCGGTGCCGAACTCGGTGGGCAGCAGGTCCTCGAACGTGCGCGGACCGCCCTGCTTGGCGACGAGCGCCTCGGCGAGCCTGCTTGCGGCGGCCGTCACCTGGCTAGCGGGCAGCGGCGGGTCGAGCCGGACGGCGAGGTCGGCGCCCGTCATGCTCGTCACCGCGGTGCGATCGGCCGTCACATGGACGTTCTCCACGGCGCCGTCGAGCATCGTCGGCACGTCCACGAGGATCAGCGCCATGCCGGCTTCGAGCGCCCCGCTGGCGACGCGCTTGATGTCGCGGATCTGCTCCGGCTGCAGGTCCTCGCCGTTGCCGTAGAGCACGCCGATCCGCCACGGTTCGAGGCGTTTGCCCGTCGCGGCCCGCATGGCCCGCAGCGACACGTGTCCCGCCTGCATCGCGACGCCGTGGATGCGGCGGATGTGCCCGGCGAAGTCGTCGAGCAGGTCGGCCAGGCGTGTCGGGTCGTGGACCGTGACGGCGCTCGTGCGGGTGAGCGCGTAGAAGTTCGGCAGCACGCCGGTGAGCTGGCCGATGTCCCACAGGTGGATCTTGACGGCGCCCGGTTCGAACGTCGACAGCACGCGCATCAGCAGCGATTCGACGAGCGCGTCGACGGTGGGCCGGGTGTTCGGCGCCGATGTGATCGACAGGTGGGAGGCGTCGAGCAGTGGCACCGCGACGTCGAACGTCTGCCTGCCGCCGATGTCCACTGTGGAATCGCCGATCCGCCACAGCTCCGGGGAGGACAGGCCGGGATCGGTGCCGACGCGGCCCAACCATTCGCCGGGCGGCGCTCCCGCGGGCCCTGGCGCGGCGCCGGCGACGAGCTCTCGTAACCGGCGGGGGCCGTCGGCCCATTCGGCGTAGAACCGGTCGCGGACCGTCGCGAGCCGCTCCACGACACCTGCCATCGCCGGCGTCGTCATGCGCGCGGCGAGTTCCGGATCGGCGGCGGCACGCTCCAGCCCGGTGCGCACGACCTCCTGTTCGAGCCTGCGCTGGGCGAGGTCGTGCTCCGCGGCCGCCCGCGCGTTGCGGGCGGCCCCGAGCGCGAGGCCGATCTGGTGGCGGAGCTGGTCGAGAGCGGTGACGACCCGAGCGCGCTGCTCGCCCTTCTTCCTGCCCATTCGCCTGCTACAACCTTGCTTCGTACTGGTTCAGGGCCGACTCGACGTTGCCGAGCTGGGCGATGTGCTCGTCCAGCTGGTCGAACGCGCGTGCCAGCGGCGGCGGTAGCCACGGCTGGCCCGAGGTGTCCGCGCCGGTACCGCTCTGGACGCTGAGCAGTGCATGCCGATACTCCTCGAGCAGTTCCCTGGCGTGGGCGGCCTGCGCGGCGGTGTCGGTGACGCCGGACCGGACGACGCCCAGCGAGGCGCGGAGCTCGTGTAGTGACATCGCGTGCTGCGGGTACGGCGCCGCTCAGAGGCGGGCCGCGTAGCCCTCGGTCGAGGAGATGCACGCCTGGATGGTGCTCTGCGTGCCCGTGATGCCCTGAATCGCCTCGGCCATGAGTCCGTGTGCCTGGCTGACGTCCTCCTGTGCGCTGCCCTCGGTCGCCATCGCGAGGGTCTGCTGCGCTTCCTCGAGGGTCTGCGCGGCCTGTTGAAGTGCGGCGATGCTGGCGGAAGCCTTCTCGTTCGCGGCGGCGATCCCCGCGCGGATCTCTTCCACTCCGGCCATGGGGCGGGCTCCTAGGACATGTTCGGTGCGTGTCGCTCACCAACTTAGCGTGACCACGGCTCGGCAGGGGTGTGGAGGTCGGTCGAATCCGATGACACTGCGTGTTCATCCTCGATTGCGAGTCTCCTTCGGGTGGCAGAGCTGGGGCGGGGTGCCGTGCCGGGGTGCGGTCGACTCATTGACGTTGTGATGAAATCGCTTAGCATGGTTATCCTCGATTGAGGGGAGAGCTCATGGCCGAGTTCGACGTCGTGGTGCTGGGTACCGGGGCAGCGGGGCTGACCGCGGCGCTGTCGGCGGCCGATACGGGAGCGAGTGTCGGCCTGTTCGAGAAGTCGTCCCTGATCGGTGGCACGACCTGTCTGTCGAGCGGTGTCGCGTGGCTGCCGGACAATCGGTACGCGCGGGAGGCCGGCGTCGAGGATTCGCGAGCCGAGGGTGTGCGGTACCTCGAGTCCCTCTCGCGCGGCATGATCGGTGAGCGGCGTGCGGTTCGCCGACGGCTCCACGGCCACGGCCCGCCACGGCGTCGTGATCGCGACCGGCGGGTTCGAATGGGACGCCGACCTGGTGCGCGATTTTCTCCGCGTCCGATGTCCTATCCCGCGACGGTGCCGACCAACACCGGCGACGGCCTGCGCATGGCGATGAAGGCCGGCGCGCGCCTCGGCAACATGCGCGAGGCGTGGTGGGTGCCGGTGTGCGTGCTGCCCGGCCAGGAGAACCACGGCGAGCAGGCGGTGCACCTCGTGCTGCGGGAGCGCACGCTGCCGCGGTCGATCATGGTGAACCGCGCGGGCGAGCGGTTCACCAACGAGGCGGCCAACTACAACGCACTCGGCGGCGCGTTCCACCAGCTCGACCCGTCCGACTTCGACTACCTGGGCGACCCGTGCTGGCTGATCTTCGACGCCCGGCACGTCGAGGAGTACGGCGGCTTCACGCTCCCGCCGGGGCAGGCGCCGGACTGGGCGCTCCGCGCCGACACGATCGGCGAACTGGCGCGGAAGATCGACGTCGAACCGGCCACTTTGGGGCGAACCGTCGACCGGTTCAACGGCATGGCCGCCGACGGTGTCGACGCCGACTTCGCCCGCGGCGTGAGCGCCTACGACGGATTCGTCGGCGACAAGCGGTACTACCCGGCAGCGGCCTCCACCCTCGGACCGCTCGACGAGGGGCCTTACTACGCCGTGCGACTCCACATCAGCACCCTCGGTACCAAGGGCGGTCCACAGACCGATGTGGACGGCTCTGTGTTCACTGTGGATGGAGACCCGATACCGGGGCTCTTCGCCGCGGGAAACGCCATGGCCGGGCCCACCGGAATGGTGTACGGCGGGGCGGGCGGCACGCTCGGTCCCGCGCTCGTGTTCGGATACCGCGCCGGGCGCGCGGCGGCTTCGGGAGGCAAGCGATGACGGAAGCACTCGAGCGGCGCATCCAGCGGATCGAGGACAGGACGGCGATCCAGGACCTCGCCGTGCTCTACGGCTACATCATGGACGAGCGCGACGAGGACGGCATCCGCCGGATCTTCTGCGAGGACGGCACGCTGCGGTCGGCGGACGGGGTGTTCGCGGCCGTCGGTATCGACGACATCGTGACCACCTATCTCGGCCGGTTCAAGGCTCTCGGCCCGACGAACCACTTCACGCACGGCCACGTCGTGCGCTTCGACGACACCGACCCCGACATCGCCCACGGTCAGCTCGCTTCGCACGCCGAGGTCGTCCGAGACGGCAAGGCCATGGTGGTCGCACTGCGGTACCAGGACGTGTACCGCCGCACCCCGACCGGCTGGCGGTTCGCCGACCGGCTGATGTCGTACATGTACTACACCGAGGTCACCGAGTACGCGGACGTCCTCGGCAAGGAACTGCGCGTACGCGCCTACGGCGACGAGCGCCCCGGCGACTGGCCGGAACTGCTCACCAAGGGGCACCCGCCGGCCTGGCTGAAGGACTACCTCCCCTGACCTTCTCCCGCGTGTCCTGCGCTCAGCCACGCGTGTCCTGCGTCCGGTGCCGGTACGGGTGTTGCGGATTCCGGGGACCGTGTTGAGTTCTCGGGGGATGTGTTGCGTCCGGCCGTCGTCGTCGACCGAGTGCGCGGCCGTGTCGAGGCGTCTCTCCACGGCCGGTGACCACGTGTCGCCTGCGGCGGCCGGGGTACCCATACCCGTGGCGTGCAGGTGAGGGTGCGGAGTCCGGAGGTCCGGCCGTGGGACGACGGCGATTCGAGGAGCTGCCCACCGGGGTGCGAAGACGGATCGTCGCCGGTGTGCTGCTGCGGACAATGCTCAGCGCAGGGCTCGTGATCACCGTCTACTACCTCCTGCCGTTGGACCGTCCGTTCGAAACCGGCCCGTGGCTGCGGTTCGGCATCGCCCTGGTGGCTTTCGGCGTGGCGGTGACCTGGCAGCTCCGCGTCATCGCGGTCTCCGACATTCCGCGGCTGAAGGCCACGCAGCTGGTCGCCGTCGGCCTTCCGTTGTTGCTCGTGCTCTTCGCCTCCGCCTACGCCGGGCTGGCGCGGACTCAGCCGGGCAGCTTCACCGAGGACCTCGGCCATACCGACGCGCTGTACTTCGCGATCACGGTGTTCGCCACGGTCGGATTCGGAGACATCGCACCGAGCACCGAGGCTGCCCGGATACTCACGATGATCCAGATGGCGGTGGGGATCGTCGTCGTGGGCGTCGCCGCGCGGGCCGTCGTCGGGGCGGTACGGGCCGCGCAGCGCCGCGTGGACGAGGAGTCACCGGCCGAGCGTGCCGACCGCACGCGGTGAGCGGGGCAGTGGGTGTGTCATCGACTTCGGACACCGTCGGCGGGGCCACTCCACCCGCCACACCGAGTTGCGGCCGGGTCAGCCCGTCCCGTGCCGCGTCGTGGCCCGAACCGCGATCGTGCGGCCGAGGAGCGTGGCGAGGCGTTCGATCGGCGCGGCCTCCTCCGGTGGGGCCGCGGGCTCGTCGTACATCACCCCGCGCAGCCGTTCGGGCACGAGCGGGGCGCCGAGGCGGAGACAGCGTTCCGCGATGGGATCGGCGAATGCCGTCGGCCTGCCGGTCGCGACGGCCAGGTCCCAGCCGTGCGTCACGGTCTCGACGGTGAACCCGCCCGCGGCCGCGGAGGCGGTGCACGGTCCCCACGGTGCGCGCACCTCGTCGTCCGGGCCCAGCACGGCCCACGCGTCGGCGATCTCGTCCGACAGCCGCGCGTACGTCGTCGCGAGCTCGGCGTCGGGGACGTCGGTGACCGCGAACGGAACGTGCCGCGTGGACGTGCCGAGTGCGGTGCCGAGGCCGCGATGCGCCGTGCCGATGAGGTGCGCCATCAATGTGCGGACGTCGAGTTCGGCGCAGGGCGCCGGACCGGCGAGCTGCTCGACGTCGGTGCCGGACATCAGGGAGACGATCCACGCTCTGGCGTCGGCGTAGTCCTGCAGGCGCTGCCGCAGATCGGGCGGGTCGGGATGCAGCTCTCGGGCGGCTGAGCGCAGGACACGCGGGGTGGCGTCGGTCGGGTGGTGGTCCACGGCGGCTCCTCCGAGGCGACGATCATGTTCCGGGCTCCTGGATCCACAACCCGGGCCCCTGGATGCGCAACCCGGGCCCCGGCGGCCGTGGTCGCTCACGGCTGCCGGCACGGAACGCGGTTTGTGACCCGTACCGGGCGCGGCTAGCGTCGCGACCATGGATACCTACTCCCTCGGCGAGTTTCCCGTGCGTCGCATCGGTTTCGGCGCGATGCAGCTGCCCGGCCCCGGCGTGATGGGGCCACCGCGTGACCGCGACGAGGCCATCGCCGTGCTGCGCCGCGCCGTCGAACTCGGCGTCGACCACATCGACACCGCACAGTTCTACGGACCCGACGTCGCGAACGAGCTGATCCGCGAGGCGCTGCACCCGTATCCGGCCGACCTCGTGCTGGTGTCCAAGGTCGGCGCTCTCCGTGACGCACAGGGTGGGTTCGTCCCCGCGCAGCGCCCCGGCCAGTTGCGGGCCGCCGTCGAGGAGAACCTGCGCACGCTCGGCGTCGACCGGCTCGGGGTCGTGAACCTGCGCCGGATGGACGAGCACGAACTGCCCGCCGATCAGCTGATCCCTCTCGAGGATCAGCTCGCCGAGATGGTCGGGCTGCGCGCCGAGGGCAAGATCGCGGGAATCGGCATCTCGACCGCCACGTACGCCCAGGTGCAGCAGGCCATCGAGCAGGCGGGCATCGTGTGCGTGCAGAACGCGTTCAGCCTCGTCGACAGGAAGGACGCCGAGGTACTGGACCTGTGTCACGACGCGGGGGTCGCCTACGTGCCGTACTTCCCGCTCGGGTCGGCGTTCCCCGACATGCCGAAGGTCACCGACAACCCCGCCGTCCAGGCGGTGGCAGAGCGCGTCGGCGCGTCGCCCGCGCAAGTCGGGCTCGCCTGGTTGCTTGCCCGCCGCGACAACGTGCTGCTGATCCCCGGCACGTCACGCGTGGCGCATCTCGAGGAGAACATGCGGATCGCCGACGTCGCCCTGAGCGAGAACGACATGGCGGAGCTCGAGCGCGCCGCGTGACAGGCGCTGCCCCGGTGCCCGATCGCCGTGCGCCGGGGCGTGTCGGCGGCCGGCAGGGCGGAACCAGGCAGGGCCCGCCCCGGTGGGCCCGCGTGCGGTGAGACGTGCGGTTTGGCGACGCGGCGATGCGGGTACGAACCCGCAGAGCCACCGAGAAGGGAGACAGCGTGGCACGAACAGCGCATTACCGCGCCGCCGACACGGACAGTGCGCCGGCTATCACGGTGCGCGACGATCGCGGCATTCCGGTGACCGAGCTCGAGCTGCAACACGACGTCGATGGCCCCAACGACATCGACGGCGAACTCCTCGCAGCCGGTTTCAACCGCAGCGCCGACTGGTCCAAGGTCGACGACGGGTGGGTCGCCCCCGTGGTTCCTGCGGATTAGCAGCCGCAGCGGGTGTCCCGCGAGTCCAATCGTCTCCCCGATCGGCCGGCGCCCATCGCGATGCCGGGCCGGCCGGTCGTTGCCCGGCCGGAACAGGAGGGGCCATCGATGAGTGCGGACCGCGAATCCTTGAAAGCAGCACTGTCCTCAGTTGACTCCCCCGCCGACGGAGCGACGTCGGTGTCCGAGGTGGGCGTCGACCCCGATCGTCGAAGAACTCGGCGAGAACCGGGGAAGTTGACCACATCGACCTTCCACGTCCTGTGAGGTGCACCCGATGACGTCCGACAGCGTCCTGCCCCTGCCCGACTACGACGAATTGCCGATCGCGAAGCTGCAGCACCAGATTCGCGCACTGTCGGCCGACGACATCCAGACCCTGATCGACCACGAGCAGCAGCACGGCAACCGCACACCCGTGCTGGAGCTGTTGCGAACCCGGCAGCAGGAGCTCGCCGACGGGGCCGAGCCGTCGGGCGGCGATCAATGGGACGGCACCGGCAAGCCCGCGGACACACCGCACGGCTCGCCCGTCTCTCGTGACACCGCAGCCGGTCCGGGCGCTCCGCTCCGGCACGGTGTCGCCGGCCAGACTCCCGACCGCGACAGGCCGTGACGCGGGGTCGCAGCATGCCACCGCCCACGGGGAGGAGGAACCAGTGATGACCGACGTTCCCGGCCAGGACAGTGCCGAGCTGGAAGAGTTCGTTCGTGCGGCGCAGCAGCGCGCCGGGCTGGAGTCGTACAACGAGGCCCATCAGCTGTGCCGCGCAACCGCGCGGGCCCTGGGCACCTCCGTTTCCGGAGGGCAGGCCAAGCAGTTGGCGCAATGGCTGCCGGACGTCCTGGAAGCCGAACTCGGTGACAAGAGCGGACACGCCGAGCGGTTCGACAAGACGACCTTTCTGAACAAGATCGGCGGTGAGACCCACACGGTCGACATGGAGAGCATGGAGCGCCAGGCCTCCGCGGTGCTGTCCGTGCTGCGTTCGTGGGCGCCGACCGGTCAGGTCGACGACACGATCGCCCAGCTCCCGCGGGAGCTGTCGGCCTTGTTCGAATGACGGTCTGGCGCGAGTGCCCGTCGGCAGCGGCCCTCGCGCACGCCTACCACCACTGAGAACCCGGACAGCTGAGAACCCGGACAGCGAAACGCCGGGTGGGTCGCGTCGGACCCACCCGGCGTTTCGCCGGCGTTCGGCTACTCGGCGTCCGCGGCTCAGTCCTCCGGGTCGTAGCCCAGGTTCGCCGACAGCCAGCGCTCGGCCTCGGCCATCGACCAGCCCTTGCGCTCGGCGTAGTCCTCGACCTGGTCACGGCCCAGTCGGCCCACCACGAAGTACCGCGACTCCGGGTGGCTGAAGTAGAAGCCGGAGACCGCCGCGCCCGGCCACATCGCCATCGACTCGGTGAGCTCGATACCGGTGGTGTTCTCGACGTCGAGCAGCTTCCACAGCGTCTGCTTCTCGGTGTGCTCGGGGCACGCCGGGTAGCCGGGCGCGGGCCGGATGCCGTCGTACTTCTCCTTGATCAGGCCGACGTTGTCCAGCTCCTCGTCGGGGGCGTAGCCCCAGAACTCCTTGCGCACCCGCTCGTGCATCCGCTCGGCGAAGGCCTCGGCGAGCCGGTCTGCCAGCGACTCGAGCAGGATCGCGTTGTAGTCGTCGAGGTTCTCCTTGAACTCGGCGATCTTCTTCTGCGTGCCCAGGCCCGCGGTCACGGCGAAGCCGCCGACCCAGTCCTCGAGACCGGTCTCCTTCGGCGCGACGAAATCGCCGATGGAGCGGTTCGGGACGCCTTCGCGGTGCTCGCCCTGCTGGCGCAGGTTGAACAGCGTCGACAGCGTCTCCTTGCGCTGCTCGTCGGTGTAGAGCTCGATGTCGTCGCCGACGGCGTTGGCGGGGAAGAAGCTGATGACGCCGCTGGCGGTCAGCCACTTCTCCTCGGTCAGCTTGTCGAGCATCGCCTGCGCGTCGTCGTACAGCTTGCGCGCGGTTTCACCGGTCGACGGGTTGTTGAGGATGTCGGGGAACGAACCCTTCATCTCCCACGCGTTGAAGAACGGCTGCCAGTCGATGTAGTCCCGCAGCTCGGCCAGGTCGTAGTCCTCGAACACGTGCACGCCCGGCTTGGCCGGCGTCGGCGGTGTGTACGACGACCAGTCGATCGGGGTGCGGTTCTCCCGCGCCTGCTCGAGGCTGATCAGCGGTTTGCCCTGCTTGTTCGCGTGCCGGGCGCGCAGCGCGTCGTAGTCGGCCTGCACGTCGGCCATCAGCGTCTCGCGCTGCTCCTCGTGCAGCAGCGAGGCCACGACCGGCACCGAACGGGAGGCGTCCTTCACCCACACCACGGGGCCGTCGTACTTGCGGTCGACCTTGACGGCCGTGTGGGCACGCGAGGTGGTGGCGCCGCCGAGCAGCAGCGGGACGTCGAACTCCTGGCGCTGCATCTCGGAGGCGAAGTTGACCATCTCGTCCAGCGACGGGGTGATCAGACCGGACAGGCCGATCACGTCGGCCTGGTGCTCCTTGGCGGCGTCCAGGATCTTCTGGGCGGGCACCATCACGCCGAGGTCGATGACCTCGAAGTTGTTGCACTGCAGCACGACGCCGACGATGTTCTTGCCGATGTCGTGGACGTCGCCCTTCACGGTCGCGAGCACGACGGTGCCGTTGGTGTCCTTCTCGCCGGTCGTGCCCGCGTCGGCCTTCTCCTGCTCGATGAACGGGATCAGGTAGGCCACGGCCTTCTTCATCACGCGGGCGCTCTTGACCACCTGGGGCAGGAACATCTTGCCCGCGCCGAACAGGTCGCCGACGACGTTCATGCCGTCCATCAGCGGGCCCTCGATGACCTCGATCGGCCGGCCGTTGCGCTCGGCGATCTCGGTGCGCAGCTCCTCGGTGTCGGCCTCGATGTGGGCGTCGATCCCCTTGACGAGCGCGTGGGTGATCCGCTCGCCGACCGGCAGCTCGCGCCACTCGTCGGCGGTCTCGTCGGTGGAGGTGCCGTTGCCCTTGTACCGCTCGGCGAGCTCCAGCAGCTGCTCGGTCGCGGCCTGCGAGTCGTCGGTGCGGTTGAGGATTACGTCCTCGATGGCGTCCCGCAGGTCGGGGGCGACCTCGTCGTAGACGGCGAGCGCGCCGGCGTTGACGATTCCCATGTCCAGGCCCGCGTCGATCGCGTGGTACAGGAAGACCGCGTGGATCGCCTCGCGCACGGTGTTGTTACCGCGGAAGGAGAACGACACGTTGGAGATACCGCCGGAGATCTTCGCTTCCGGCAGGTTCTCCTTGATCCAGCGGGCGCCCTCGATGAAGTCCATGCCGTACGTGGCGTGTTCCTCGATACCCGTCGCGACCGCGAACACGTTCGGGTCGAAGACGATGTCCTCGCGGGGGAATTCGACCCGGTCGACGAGGATGTCGTAGGCGCGCTTGCAGATCTCCTTACGGCGCTCGAGGTTGTCCGCCTGCCCGTCCTCGTCGAAGGCCATCACGACGACGGCCGCGCCGTACTTCTTGCAGAGCTGGGCCTGCTGGATGAACTCGTCCTCGCCCGCCTTGAGCGAGATCGAGTTGACGATCGGCTTGCCCTGGATGTTCTTCAGGCCGGCCTCGATGACCTCCCACTTGGAGGAGTCGACCATGATCGGCACACGGCTGATGTCGGGTTCGGAGGCGATCAGCTTGAGGAAGCGATCCATCGCCTCGACACCGTCGATCATGCCCTCGTCCATGTTGACGTCGATGACCTGCGCGCCGTTCTCGACCTGCTGCACGGCCACCGACAGGGCGGTGTCGTAATCGCTGTCCTTGATCAGCTTCCGGAACTTCGCGGAGCCGGTGATGTTGGTCCGCTCGCCGACGTTCACGAACAGCGACGAGTTGTCGACGTTGAAGGGCTCGAGGCCGGACAGGCGCATCGCGGGCTCGGGCTCGGCGGGCACGCGGGGCGCCAGGCCCTCGGAGGCCTTCGCGATGGCACCGATGTGCTCGGGCGTGGTGCCGCAGCAGCCACCGAGCACGTTGACCAGGCCCGCCTCGGCGAACTCGCGGACCACGGGTGCCATCTGCTCGGGGGACTCGTCGTACTCGCCGAACGCGTTGGGCAGGCCGGCGTTCGGGTAGCAGTGCACGAAGCAGTCCGCGATGCGGCTGAGCTCGGCGGCGTACTGGCGCATTTCGGCGGCACCGAGCGCGCAGTTCAGGCCGACCAGCAGCGGGTTGATGTGCCGGATCGAGTTCCAGAACGCCTCGGTGGTCTGGCCCGAGAGCGTGCGGCCCGAGGCGTCGGTGATGGTGCCGGAGACCATGACCGGCCAGCGACGGCCCCGCTCCTCGAAGAGCGTCTCGAGCGCGAAGATGCAGGCCTTCGCGTTGAGGGTGTCGAAGATCGTCTCGATCAACAGCAGGTCGGCGCCACCGTCCACGAGGCCGTTGGCCTGCTGCAGGTACGCCGTCACCAGCTCGTCGTAGGACACGTTGCGGGCGCCCGGGTCGTTGACGTCCGGGGAGATCGACGCCGTGCGGTTCGTCGGGCCCATCGCGCCCGCCACGAACCGGGGCTTGTCGGCGGTCGCGAACTCGTCGGCCGCCTTGCGGGCCACCTGGGCGCCCTCGTAGTTCAGTTCGTAGACCAACTCCTGCATCTCGAAGTCGGCCTGCGCGATGGTGGTCGCGCTGAAGGTGTTGGTCTCGACGATGTCCGCGCCCGCCTCGAGGAACTGGCGCGTGATGCCGCCGATCAGGTCGGGCTGGGTGAGCACCAACAGGTCGCTGTTGCCCTTGACGTCGCAGCTCCAGTCCGCGAAACGCTCGCCGCGGTACTCGGCCTCGCCGGGCGACTCCTGCTGGATCATCGTGCCCATCGCACCGTCGATGATCAGGATTCGCTCACGCAGGAGCGAGGTGAGCTGGTCGGTGCGGTCTGGCTGAATGTTGCTCATGCCCTGCCTTCCTGGTCGGAAGGCGTCCTTGGAGGTTCTCACCGAGCGTGGCGGGCTGCCCCCTGGCGATGGCAGCCCGTTGCAACGCCTCTCGGCACGTCCCAGCCTAAGGTGTGCCCGGCCGTTGGTCGCGAGCGTTTTGCGAGGAAGCTCACCGCTCGGTTGACCGCAGGCCGCTCGGTTGTCCCTGAACGCCTTGGTCGACCTGCGCGCGCTCGGTCGTGCTGAACGCTCGATCGTCCCTGAACGCGGTGGAACCGGCGCCCTGGTGGAACGACGAACGCCGGGCGGCCCCAGAGGGAGCGCCCGGCGTTCGTGGCTGGCGGAGGATACGGGATTCGAACCCGTGAGGGCTATTAACCCAACACGATTTCCAATCGTGCGCCTTAGGCCGCTCGGCCAATCCTCCGCGGAAAAGGGTACAGGACCGTGAGTTACCGCTGATAGCGGGTCTGAGCTGCGGCGACCACGGCGCCTGTGCACCCGCCGTGGTGGCCCTCAGCGGGTCCTCTCGGCGCCTGTGTCGGCTCTCGGCGGCTCCTCACAGGCCGGTCACGTGGCGGGGGCGGTGGGCACGTCTCACCACACGCACGAGACAGCTCAGGACGCCGCTGATCCGTCGGCGCCGAGCAGCGGCAGGCACGGCTCCAGGCCGTCGATCGCCACGTCGACGGCCTGGTGCCGCTCCCATGCCTCGCGGGTGAGCACGAAGCGGTGGCCGGTGCGGCGGCGGCCGAGGACGGCGTGGCGGGCGGTGCCGTCGTCGGCGTAACCGAGCTTGCGGGACACCCGCGCCGACGCGGGATTGTCGTCGAACGACTCCGAACGGGCGACCTCGGCGCCCATGCCGGCGAACGCCAGGTGCAGCACCGCGGCGCGCATCTCCGTGCCGATCCCCGTGCCCTGGTAGTCGCGCCCGAGCCAGGAACCGCTCCCGATCTCGTGGGTGACGGCGAACTCGGTGGCTTCGAGGCTCTGCTGTCCGACGACGATGCCGCCGGACAGCACGGTCAGCGGCAGCGCCCATTTGTCCTGGGTGAGCTCGCCGCGCATGCGGTAGTGGTGCTGCACGACGGAGCGGGCGACGACGTCCGGCGGCGCGTCGGTGAAGGGCGTGAGGAACGGCATCGTGTCCGGTTCGTGGATGCCGCCCGCGGCGAGTTCGGCGAGCGCGGCCAGCTGGTCCTCGTCGGGCAGTCGCAGTTCCAGGCGCGGTGTGCGCACTCGCAGCCCGAGGAAGGGGAAGTGGTCGGCCAGCATGCCGCCAGTATCGCTGCGCCGTCGATCGATTTTCCGGAGATACGCACCGTGACCGCCTCGGCCAGCATGTCGCGCCCCAAGGAGCCCTGCGGGGCACCCACGCCCCCGAGGGGTGGTTACTCAGCGTGGGGGTGTCGACGTGAGGTTGGCGAAGTTCTCCACCTGGTCGCGACGGCCTGCCACGACGAGGAGGTCGTGGCGCTCGACGATGCTCTCCTGGGTGGCGTACGTGAACTTCTCGCCGGGCCGCTTGATGCCCACGACCGTCACGCCGTAGCGCTTGCGGATCGCCGTCTGCCCCAGCGGAACGCCCAGCACCTCGTCGGGCGCGGTCGTCTTGACGAGCGCGTAGTCGTCCTCGAATTCGATGTAGTCGAGCATCCGCCCCGTCACGAGGTGCGCCACGCGTTCACCCATGTCGTGTTCGGGCAGCACGACGTGGTGGGCGCCGACTCGTTCGAGGATCCGCCGGTGTCGCTTGCTCGTCGCCTTCGCCCAGATGTGTGGAATGCCGAAGTCGGCGATGACCGACGTCGTCAGGATGCTCGCCTCCATGTCGTCGCCGATGCTGACGACGGCGCGCTGGAAATCCGGCACGCCGAGCTGGACCAGCGCGTCGGGGTCCGTCGTGTCGGCGACGGCCGCGTGGGTCAGTTCGTCGGCGAAGTGCTGCACGAGTTTCGGGTCGCGATCCAGCCCGAGCACTTCGAACCCGCTCGCGATCAGCTCCAGCGCCAGTGAGCCACCGAAGCGGCCGAGCCCGATGACCACGACACGGTTGACGTCGTGGGACGTCCGCGGCGCATTCCTGCTCCCCCACCTAGCCAACGATCGGCCTCTCTTCCGGAAGTTCGTATCGACGAGAACGGTCCCGCAACGCCAGCGCGGACGCCAGCGTGATGGGGCCGACGCGTCCCAGGAACATGAGCAGTGACAGCACGAGGTCTCCCGCCGTGCCGATCTCGCCGGTGATACCGGTGGAGAGCCCGACCGTCGCGAACGCCGACACGACCTCGAACAGCACCTGCTCGAGGCGGAACGGCGTGAGCGCGAGCAGTGCCAGGGTGCTCAGCATGACGGCCGCGACGCTGAGCAGCACCACGGTCAGCGCCTGTCGCTGCACCAGGGCCGGGATCTTGCGGCCGAACGCGTGCGCCGACGGCTCACCCTTGATCTCCGAGTAGATGACGAACGCCAGCAGCGCGAACGTCGTCACCTTGATGCCGCCCGCCGTGCCCGCGCTGCCGCCGCCAATGAACATCAGGATGTCGGTGACCAGCAGCGTTCCCGATTCCATCTCGCCGACGTCGACGCTGTTGAACCCGGCCGTCCGCGGCATCGCACCGTGGAACGCTCCGGCGAGCAGCTTGCCCGCCAGCCCGAAGCCGCCGAGCGTGTCCGGGTTGTTCCACTCGGCGATGGTGATCACGACGATGCCGATGCCGAGCAGCACGCTCGTCGTCAGCAGCGTCAGCTTCGCGTGCATCGACCAGCGCCGGACCTCGTCGCCGCGGCGGCGCGGCCGCCGGTGCCGCCACAGCTCCAGCCACACCGGGAAGCCCAGTCCACCGGCCAGCATGGCGAGCATGATCGGCACACAGATCCACGCGTCCGTGGCGAACCCCATGAGGCTGTCGCTGTAGAGAGCGAAGCCCGCGTTGTTGAACGCCGAGATCGCGTGGAAGACCCCGTGGTACGCCGCGCGCCCCGCTTCGTAGCCGTAGCCGGTGGCGAACCTGAGCGCGAGCACGACCGCGACGACCAGCTCCAGCAGCAGCGACACGCTGATGACGCCGCGCACCACTCGCCGCACGTCACCGAGATCGAGCGCCTTCGTCTCGGCCTGCGCCGTCAGCCGCATCCGCAGGCCGAACCGCCGCGACACGAGCAGCCCCAGCAGCGACGCCGTCGTCATGATGCCGATGCCGCCGAGCTGGATGAGCCCCAGGATGACGATCTGCCCGAACGCCGACCAGTGCTCGGGGGTGTCGACGACGATCAGCCCGGTGACGCACAGCGCCGACACCGACGTGAACAGCGCGTCGACCAGCCCGGTGGTCTCACCGGGCTGGGCCGCGACGGGCAGTGCGAGCAGCACCGTGCCGCACCCGACGACGAACGCGAACCCCGCGACGACGACGCGTGCCGGCTGCCGCCAGCTCGGCAGTAGGCGCTTCGCTGAGCGGCCGGTCACCTCACGCTGGGTGTTCGGGACGGCCGTCGGCGGCCCACTCGGTGTGGAACACGCCGTCTCCGTCGACCCGCCGGTAGGTGTGGGCGCCGAAGAAGTCGCGCTGTCCCTGCACCAGTGCCGCGGGCAGCCGCTCGGCGCGCAACGCGTCGTAGTAGGCCAGCGCGGTCGAGAAGCCCGGTGTCGGGATGCCGAGGCGCACTGCGGTCTGGACCACCGACCGCCAGGAGTCCTGGGCGTCCTCGACGGCCTTGCGGAACCCGCCGCTCGTCAGCAGTGTCGGCAGTCCCGGCTCGGCGGCGTAGGCGGCGCGGATGTCGTCGAGGAAGCGTGCCCGGATGATGCAGCCGCCCCGCCAGATCGCCGCGACCCTGCCCAGATCGATGTCCCAGCCGTACTCGGCGCCGCCCGCGAGGATCTGGTTGAAGCCCTGCGCATAGGCGACCACCTTGGAGGCGTAAAGCGCCCGCTCGACGTCGTCCGCGAACCGCTCAGCCTCGGAGCCGGACAGCGGGGCGCGGGTAGGACCGGCCAGGCCGCGGGTCGCCGAACGCAGATCGGCGTGGCCGGACAGTGACCTGGCGAACGTCGCCTCGGCGATGCCCGTGATCGGCTCGCCCAGGTCGAGTCCGATCTGGACCGTCCACCGGCCGGTGCCCTTCTGCTCGGCCTGATCGGCCACGACGTCGACGAAGGGCTTGCCCGTCGCGGCGTCGACGTGGCCGAGGACCTCGGCGGTGATCTCGATCAGGTACGACTCGAGCCGTCCGGTGTTCCACGTGCGGAAGACGTCGGCGATCTGCGCCGGTTCGTACCCGAGCGCGCCACGGAGCAGGTCGAACGACTCCGCGATCAGCTGCATGTCCGAGTACTCGATGCCGTTGTGGACCATCTTGACGAAATGGCCCGCACCATCCGGACCGATGTGGGCGGCACACGGCTCACCGTCCACGTGCGCCGAGATGCTCTCCAGCAACGGGCCCAGCGACTCGTACGACTCGGCGGAACCACCCGGCATGATGCTCGGCCCGTGCAGCGCGCCCTCCTCGCCGCCGGACACGCCGGTGCCGACGAAGTGCAGACCACGTTCCCGCAACGCGGCCTCGCGACGACGGGTGTCGGCGAAGTGTGCGTTGCCCGCGTCCACGATCACGTCGCCCTCGTCGAGCAGCGGCGCGAACTCCTCGATCACGGCGTCGGTCGGCCCGCCCGCCTTGACCATGACGACGAGTTTGCGCGGGCGCTCCAGCGCGTCGACGAACTCGCGCGCAGAGTGAGTGGGCACGAAGTCACCTTCGTCACCGAACTGTTCCACCAGCTCCCTGGTGCGGGTTTCGGAGCGGTTGTGCAGGGCGACGGTGTGCCCGCGGCGAGCGAGGTTGCGGGCCAGATTCCGCCCCATCACGGCGAGTCCGGTCACGCCGATATCGGCCTTCTTCGTCATGGGCCTAACCCTACGCCGACCTCCTGCTTTGGGGCAGCGGCGAGAAAAGGTAACGTTCATCCCGCCATGGCAAGCACCGTGACCTCTCGCCGCAAGCAACTCGGCAACGAGTTGCGGCATGCGCGTACCAACGCGGGGATGACGCAGCAGCAGGTGGCTGCGATCCTCGGCTGCACGCAGGGCAAGGTCAACAAGATCGAGTCCGGCGCCGTCGGAGCGAAACTCGGCGATGTCCGGACCATGATCGATGCCTACGGTGTCTCCAGCGAAGAGTCCGACACGCTGCTGAACCTCGCGCGTGCCGCGGCCGGGCAGCGCGGCCACTGGTCCGGCTACCGATCCGTGGTGCCGCACTGGTTCCGCACCTTCACCGACCTCGAACCCGCGGCCGCCGAGATCATGACGTGGCACGGCGAGCGCATTCCGGGGCCGCTGCAGTCCGAGCACTACATGCTCAAGCAGTTCACCGAGTTCGGCTCGGCCGACATCACCTCGCTCGTGCGCGCCCGCCTCGACCGCAAGGCCGTGTTCGATCAGGAACAGCCGCCGTACTACCGGTTCATCCTGTCCGAATCGGCGCTGCGCAGGGCGCCCGGCGGGCGCTCACCCGGCGTGATGCTCGATCAGATGGAGCACCTGCTCGAGCTGGAACGCCGCACCCGGGTGTACATCCACGTGCTGCCGTTCGACGCGAAGCTCGCCGCCGTGCCCAACGACTTCACGATCATGCGCTTCCCCGACCGGACCCGCGACTTCGTCTACGTCGAACACTCCGCGGGTGGTATCTACCTCGACGACATGAAGGACTTCCAGATCTTCGTCGACTCGTGGGACCGCCTGCGCGGCGCCGCGCTGGAACGGGGCGAGACGCGGGAGTTCGTCCAGGAGATGGCGGCGCACTACCGCTCCCAGCTGGTCACCTGAGGCGGTCCGGCGAGCAGCAGGGAAGCGACACGTTCGCGGGCCTGCCGGAGCGAGGTGTGATGCGGGAATGTGGCGCGTGTTTGCGCGGCCGAGGCACGTTCGCCGGACTGGGTGCCGAGAGCCGGGATGTGGCGTGTGACACGAACGCGGGCGTGCAGCACGCGGAGTGATCGCGGGTGGTTCTGTTGTCCGTGGGATGGCGGCACGCGATGGGCCGTTCGCGCGGTGGCTGCACGCGCGGTGGCTGCACGCGCGGTGGCTGCACGCGCGGTGACGACGCGGCCGACCGCGGGCGGCGGGGTGATTCGACCGGTGGCGTTCGGCGGCGACCGCTGCCGGACTCGGGCGGTGCGCCGGTCGAGGGCACCGCGGCGACAGGGCGCTGTGCAGTGAGTGGCCCTTCGAGGTGGGTCAGAGGCGGGCGACGTACCGCGAGGTGAGCCTGCGGTCGTCCGGGGCGCCGTCCTGTTGCGGCGGGCGGCGGCTGACGAGGCCCGGTCCGAACCGGCGGGGTTTGCGCGGCGAGGGCAGCGCGGGCACGGCGTGATCGGTGAGGTCGGGGACGTCCGGCTCCGTGGTCGGTGCGCCCGCCCGGGGCATCTCAAGTCGTACGGCCATATGCACTCCACCCCCAGAGAGCACGCTGTGCGCGCGCTTGCGGACTTGTGGTTCGCCTCTCAGCGGGTGGGCCGGGGTCGACCCGCCGCCGAGCGTTAGGAATAATCCTAGGACGGGATTAATCACGGTGTCGACCGGCGTTCGTGAAGTTCCCACGGATGGACGCACGCTTTTGTCGGTTTGACGTCTGGGCACAGGGATAAACCGGAACAGCGACACGAAATCGGGCCAGCTCACCGAGCTGGTGCCGGTGTCGCCCTGGTACGGAGGTAGAGATGGCCGACCGCGCAGTGGAGACGGATTATTACGACCCGGCAACTGTTGTGAGCCGGTTCGATCCGACCGGGTGGCAGAAGTCGTTCGCGAGCGAACCCAACGGTGGAAACTGCGTGGAGGTCAACCTCGGCGACGCCTGCGGCGACGGCAACGTCGGCGTCAGGGACACCAAGCTCGACGACAGTCCCGTCTTCATGTTCACCCGGGGCGAATGGCAGGCGTTCGTCACGGCCGTAAAGGCAGGTCAGTTCGATCTGCCCGCCTGAGCGTCCTGCTCTCGGCGGCCGGGCGGGCGGTCTGGCCGGACCCCGTTCCGGAGAACCGTCGCCAGGCCGTAGACTGGGCACCGGACCCCCGCGGCGTCCACCCTGTGAACCTCCCCAGGGCCGGAAGGCAGCAAGGATAAGCAGGCTCTGACGGGTGCGGGGGTCCCCTTTTTTTTGTGGGGATCCGACTCTGTCTCGGCGGCGCATCCCTCCCTGTTCTTCGTGTTGCAGTGCTCGGGTCCCGTGCCCGGCCGGTGCTGTGCCCACCGGTGTACGTCACCGTGCTGTTGGCGAACCGCCAGGCGCATGTCCTGCGTTCAGCACCGCGTGTTCTGCACTCAGCACCGCGTCTTCTGCATCCGGGCGGTCGTCGTCCGGCTACTGCCCCTCAACGACGCGATGCCGCGCGACTGTCTCGTCGCGCATGTCCTGCTCAGTCGTTGTCCGGTCACTCAGCGCAGGAGGCCATCCGGGTGCGTGACGGGCCTCCGCGGGCCCGAGTGCAGGACATGCGTGCGCGAGTGCAGGACATGCGTGCGCGAGTGCAGGACATGCGTGCCCGAGTGCAGGACACGCGTGCCCGAGTGCAGGACACGGGGCGGGGAGGGTCGGGGCGAAGTGCTCGTCCGGGTGTCGGTGCGGGCCGGTACGCTCGCTGCCGTGGCTCTCGCGCTGTACCGCAAGTACCGGCCGTCGACCTTTGCCGAGGTCGTGGGGCAGGAACACGTCACCGAGCCGCTCCGCACCGCGCTGGCGGCCGGACGTATCAACCACGCCTACCTGTTCTCAGGGCCCCGCGGCTGCGGCAAGACGTCGAGCGCTCGCATCATGGCGCGCTCGCTCAACTGCGAAAGCGGGCCCACGTCCGATCCCTGCGGCGAGTGCGGCCCGTGTAAAGCGCTTGCGCCGGAAGGTCCAGGCAGCGTCGACGTCACCGAACTCGACGCCGCCAGCCACGGTGGCGTCGACGACGCTCGTGAACTCCGCGACCGCGCCTTCTACGCGCCCGCCGAGTCGCGCTACCGCGTGTTCATCATCGACGAGGCCCACATGGTCACGACGCAGGGCTTCAATGCCCTGCTGAAGATCGTCGAAGAACCGCCAGAACACCTGATCTTCATCTTCGCGACCACCGAGCCGGACAAGGTCCTCACGACCATCCGCTCGCGTACCCACCACTACCCGTTCCGGCTGATCCCGCCGACGGCCATGCGCGAACTGCTCGAACGGAACGTCGCTGCCGAGGGCATCAACGTCGAACCGGCCGTGTACCCGCTGGTCGTGCGTGCCGGCGGCGGATCCGCGCGGGACACCCAGTCGGTGCTCGACCAGCTCCTCGCCGGTGCGGGCCCCCAAGGCATCACCTACGACCGCGCGGTCGCGCTGCTCGGGGTCACGGACGCGGCGCTGATCGACTCCATGGTCGACGCGCTCGCCGCCGAGGACCACAAGGAGGTCTTCGCCACGATCGACCGCCTGGCCGAGGCCGGTCACGATCCGCGCCGGTTCGCCAGCGACCTGCTCGACCGCTTCCGAGACCTGATCCTCCTACGTTCCGTTCCGGACGCCGCGTCGAACGGCATGGTCGCCGCGCCGGAGGAGGAGCTCAACCGCATGTCGGCGCAGGCCGAACGGGTCGCGCCCGGCACGCTCACCCGCTATGCCGAACTGCTGCACAACGGCCTGCGCGAGATGCGCGGCGCCACCGCGCCCCGGCTGCTGCTCGAGTTGCTCGCCGCGCGCATGCTGCTGCCCGAGGTTGCCGACGACGAGGGTGCGACGCTGCAGCGCCTCGAACGTCTCGAACGGCGTATGACCGCCGGGGGTGGTGCCGCTCCGGCAGGTGGGGCGGCACCGGCCGCGGAAGCCGCGCCGGAGCGAACGTTCGAACGGCCTTCGCAGCGTGCGCAGAAGGCCGAACCGGCCGCGCCCGTCCAGGCAGCCGCCCAGGCCGAGCAGGCGTCCGCGACCGCGTCGGCGCCGGAGGCGCAGGCCGGTTCGGCGGATTCGCCCGCCCCGGCCGCGCCTGCGCAGGCACCGTCTGCTCACACCCAACCCACAGCACAGGACCAACCCACAGCACAGGCCCGACCGGCAGCGCAAGCCGCGACGCCGGCATCCGGCGGGGGCGCAGCGCAGTCGGTACCGGCGGCCCAGCCGGCAGCTTCGGCACAGCCGGACGGGTCGGCCCGGCCGGAACCGGATGCGCAGGAGGCCCCGGCGGCTCAGCCGGGGCAGATCGACGCGGCGGCGTTGCGCCAGTACTGGCCGCAGCTGTTGTCGACCGTGCGCAAGGCGAGCCGCAGCACGGAGGCGATGCTCACCAACGCGACGGTGCACAGCGTCGAGGCGGGCGGTGTCACGCTCACGCACACGGCCGAGCCGTTGGCGCGGCGGTTGTCGGAACCGCGCAACGCGGACTGCATCGCGGCGGCTCTCGGCGAACTGCTGGGCGGCCGGTGGCAGGTGCGATGTGTGCACGCGGGAGCCGCAGGTGCCCCGCCTGCCCAGTCGGGCACGGCGGCTCCGGCGCAGGGGACATCAGCGCAGGGGAACTCGGCACGGCAGGTGGCCCCGTCGGCCGGCGGTGCCCCGTCCGCGTCGACCGCCGCCGCTCCGGCCTCGGCTGGCAGCCGGCCCGCCGACGCCGGGTCCGGCGGCACCGCGCCGACCGGCCACGAGGCGACGTCCGGGGCCGCGGCGCAAGCCGCATCACCGGACAACGCATCACCCGACAACGCATCACCGGACAACGAATCACGGGACAACGCCTCACCGGACAACGCGGCCCGGCAGCAGCGTCCGTCGGGAGCCACCGACTCGGCGGACGCGGGGCCGAAGGTGACGACGACCGAGCCCGACATTCCGCTGCCTCCGGAGCCGGAGGACGACGAGTACGGCGCCCCCGAACCGCCGCCGGGTCCCGGACCGGCCCGGACGGAGCGGTCGCAGGGCCCGTCCGGCAACGGCAGTGCACAGGCCGCGCCGACGTCCTCCGATTCGGACGATCCGGAGGACGTCGCACAGCGGCTCCTGACGGATCATCTCGGTGCCCGTCCCATCGACTGACAGTTCGCTGCTCGCTGCGCGGCTCCGGCCTACCGGCGGTGACGGTCCGCGCTCCGGGAGGTTCCGGGAACTTCCCGCGGCGCCGGGAAGGTTCCCGGTCGTGGCGGGCGATCAGCGGTCGAGGTAGCGCAGTACTCCGCGGGTGATGGCCTCGGCGTACTGGCGGTGTCCTTCGGCGGTCGACATCGCCGCCGCCTCGTCGGGGTTGCGCATGTTGCCGCATTCGACGAGCACCGCGGGCACCGTCGACAGGTTGAGCCCGGCCAGGTCCGCGCGTCCGTCGAGCCCGTCGGTCGAGGCGATGTAGTCCGCCTTCGGCAGGCCCGTCGATGCCATCCCCGCCACCATGGCGCGCGCCAGCCTGGGCGCGGCGGTCCGCTGGGCATCGTTCAACGGCGGGTCGGAGTAGATGACGTGGAAGCCGTTCGCCTCGGCCGCGGATCCGTCGGCGTGGATCGACACGACCGCGTCGGCGTCGTTTCGGTTGCCGATCGCAGCCCGCTGGTCGACGCACGGGCCGACGCCGTCGTCGGCGGAGCGGGTGAGTACGACGCGGACGCCACGGTCGGCCAGTTGCCTGCGCACCTGCTGGGCGACGGCGAGGTTGAAGGCGTGTTCGGGGTAGCCGTCGGCGGTGCTCGTGCCCGTCGAGTTGCACTGTTTGCGTGCCCCGCGGCCGTTCGGCACCTGGCGTTCGATCCGGTCGAGGTTGGCCCCGTTGCCTCCGTTGTGCCCGGGATCGAGGACGACGACGTCGCCTCGCGGTTCCCGGCCGGAGTCCCTGCCCGGCGCCGCACGTGACTGCCGGCCCTGTGCCTGCCCGTCCGGGGCCCGGTCCGGTTCACCGGTCGCGTTCCGCTCCGTGCTGACGACCGCCGAACGCTGGGTCGCCGCGCGTTGGTCGCCCACTTGGCCGCTGGATGCGGGTTCGGCCGCTGAGCAGGCCGTCGCCAGCATGCCGATACCGATCGCCGCAACGACCCCGCGGGCCGACGCGGTGGCGAACCTGCCCCCCGAACTTCGCACGGTGTCCACGGTGCCACAGGTGCGGCGACTAGGCTGGCCGGTACAGCCAGCTCAAGCGAGAGATCGGATCGACCACCATGGCGCAGCCCGGCGGCGGAATGCCCGACATGCAGCAGATCATGCAGCAGGCGCAGCAGATGCAGCAGCAGATGCTCGAGGCGCAGGAGGAGATGGCCAACGCCGAGGTCACCGGCACCGCAGGCGGCGGCAAGGTGACCGCAACGGTCAGCGGCGAGCTCGAGCTTAAGAAGCTCGACATCGACCCGGGGATCGTCGACCCCGAGGACGTCGAAACGCTGTCCGACCTGGTGGTGGCGGCCGTCCGCGACGCGACGAGCAACGCGCAGCAGCTCCAGCAGGAGAAGCTGGGCTCCATCACGGGTGGGCTCGGCGGCGGCGAAGGCCTGCCCGGCATGGGCAACCTCGGCCTCCCCGGAATGTAAGCGTGTACGAAGGTGTCGTTCAGGACCTGATCGACGAGCTCGGCAGGCTGCCCGGGGTCGGTCCGAAGAGTGCGCAGCGGATCGCGTTCCACCTGCTCGCCTCGGATCCGCAGGACATCGGGCGGCTGCGCGAGGTGCTCGGCAAGGTCGCCGAGGGCGTGCGGTTCTGTGAGATCTGCGGCAACGTCTCCGAGGCCGAGCGGTGCCGGATCTGCAACGACCTGCGCCGTGACGCCACGTCGGTCTGTGTCGTCGAGGAGCCGAAGGACGTCCTGGCCGTCGAGCGCACGCGTGAGTTCCGCGGCCGCTACCACGTGCTCGGGGGTGCGCTGGACCCGTTGTCGGGTGTCGGGCCCGACCAACTGCGCATCAAGGACCTGCTCACGCGTATCGGGTCGGAGGAGATCACCGAGGTGATCATCGCGACCGACCCGAACACCGAGGGTGAGGCCACGGCGACGTACCTGGTGCGGATGCTGCGTGACTTCCCGGGGCTGACGGTCACGCGGCTGGCTTCCGGCCTGCCGATGGGTGGCGACCTCGAATTCGCCGACGAGTTGACGCTCGGCCGCGCGCTGTCGGGCCGCCGCGCGCTGTGACCCGCCATGGGGCCGGACTGCGGCACGGTGCGTGACGGTCGCGCGGTCGACGCGGCCCGCGAGCTGGCCGACCGGGTTCTCGCCGTGCCGCCGCGGCTCGGGGCGGTGCGGCTGATCGCGATCGACGGGCCGTCGGGTGCGGGGAAGTCGCACCTGGCGGCCCGGGTCGTCGACGTTCTTCGCGGCCGCGGGGCCGATCCTGCGCTGGTGAGTACCGACGACTTCGCGACGTGGGACGACCCGGTGTCGTGGTGGCCGCGGCTGGCCGCGGGGGTGCTCGAACCACTCGCGGCCGGCAGGCCCGGTCGGTTCCGGCGCACCGAGTGGACCGATGAGGGGGAGCCGGTCGCCGGTGCGCAGGTGGACGTTCCGGTACCGGACGTACTCGTACTGGAAGGCGTGTCGTCGGGCCGCCGGTCGGTGCGGGCTTCGACCTCCGTGCTGTGCTGGTTGGACCACGCGGACCGGGACGCCCGGTTGGCGCGCGCGGTGGCCCGCGACGGCGAGTGGTCCAGACCGCACCTGGAGCGGTGGCAGCGCTTCGAGGCCGGCTGGTTCTCGGTGGACGAACCTCATGAGGCGGCCGACGTGACGTACTCGTCCGAACGGTCTAATCCATTCGTCGCAGGGCGCTGAAAATTTTGGTTTTCAGGCACTATCCGTGTCCGAATTCGTGAATTAGTCGCCGGAAACGACTGTCAAGTAGCCCGATCGTAACCTCAAGTACTTAAGGAACCGGCAACGAGCCGCTAAGGTCTGCCCCCATCTGCGCCCACCTGGGCGTAACCCGACTGACCTTTCTCAAGGGGTGCGAACATGCTCCACTCACGGGTGAACCGCACGCGCCGCCTCGCCCTGATCGGGCTGGCGGGCGCGCTTGCGTTGTCCGCTTGTGCCTCGGAACGTGGCGAGGACGCCGGAAACGCGAACACGTTGGTGTTCGGCGCCGCCGGCGCGCCGAAGAACTTCGATCCGGTGTTCAACGACGACGGCGAAAGCTTCCGCCCGATCCGGCAGATGTACGAGACGCTCGTCGCGTACAAGCCCGGCACCGCCGAACTCGAGCCAGGTCTGGCCACCGAGTGGACCCCGAGCGACGACGGCACGACGTGGACGTTCAAGCTGCGCGAAGGAGTCAAGTTCCACGACGGCACCGACTTCAACGCCGAGGCGGTCTGCTTCAACTTCGACCGCTGGTACAACATGCCAGGCGCCGCCGCGCAGAGCCAGATGATCTATTACGGCGACGTGTTCGAGGGCTTCGCCGAGAACAAGGGTGACGCCTCGGGTGACCCGGTGTACAAGTCCTGCGAGGCGAAGGACGAGCACACCGCGGTGCTGAACCTCAACGAGGCCAAGGGTGCGTTCCCCGACGCCTTCGGCCTGACGTCGCTGTCGATGTCGAGCCCGGAGGCGCTGAAGGAGCACAACGCCGACGAGGTCACGCAGAGCGGCGAGTCGTTCAACTACCCGGCCTACGCCAACGAACACCCGACGGGCACCGGGCCGTTCAAGTTCGAGTCCTACGACAAGTCGGCGAACACCATCACGCTGACGCGTAACGACGACTACTGGGGCGACAAGCCGAAGCTCGAGAAGATCGTCTTCCGAGTCATCCCGGACGAGAACGCCCGCAAGCAGGACATGATCTCCGGCCAGATCGACGGCTACGATCTGCCGAACCCCGCCGACTACCAGGCGTTGCGTGATTCGGGCGCCCAGGTGATGGTCCGCCCGACGTTCAACATCCTCTATCTGGGCATCAACCAGAAGAACACGCCGGAACTGAAGGACGAACGCGTCCGCAAGGCGATCGAGTACGCGATCAACAAGGAACAGCTCGCGAAGAACCAGCTTCCCGAGGGCGCGTCGGCCCGGTACCAGTTCGTGCCGGAGGAAACCGACGGTTACACCGACGACGTCGAGAAGCACGAGCACGACGTGGACAAGGCGAAGCAGCTGCTGAAGGAAGCGGGCGCCGAGGACCTGAAACTCAAGTTCTACGTGCCTACCGAGGTCAGCCGCCCGTACATGCCGAACCCGGTGGACATCGCGGGCGCGGTCTCGGACAACCTCGACGCGGCCGGTATCAACGTCGAAATGGTGCAGCGGCCGTGGAACGGCGGCTTCAAGGACGATATCCAGAAGCACGGTAACCACGACATCCACCTGCTCGGCTGGACCGGCGACTACGGCGACGCCGGCAACTTCGTCGGCACGTTCTTCGGCCGCGAGAAGGCGGAGTTCGGTTTCAACGACAAGGAGATCTTCAAGGCGCTGGCCGACGCCGACGCGACGGTTGACGACGAGGGGCAGAAGAAGGCTTACGAGGAGGCCGCGGTCAAGATCTCCGAGTACGTGCCCGCCGTCCCGCTGACGTCGTCGCCGCCGGCGATCGTCGTGGGCGGCGACGTGCAGGGACTCGTCCCGAGCCCGCTGACCGACGAGCGGTTCGTCTCGGTTTCCAAGGGCCAGAGCTGACGCTCTGCTCGACATCCCACCGGGAGGCAGTGCCTGCGTGCGCGCCGCGTGCGTGAGCGCTGCCTCCCGGCTTCATGGGGCAAAGGCACCTATTCATGCTCAGGTTCACGGTGCGTCGGCTGCTACAGGCGGTTCCGACGCTGTTCGTACTGTCCATTTTGGTTTTCGCGTGGCTCCGGATGCTGCCCGGCGGGCCGGCGACG
This sequence comes from Prauserella sediminis, assembly GCF_014195435.1. Classification (NCBI taxonomy): domain Bacteria; kingdom Bacillati; phylum Actinomycetota; class Actinomycetes; order Pseudonocardiales; family Pseudonocardiaceae; genus Prauserella; species Prauserella sediminis. The sequence goes on from NZ_JACIBS010000001.1 coordinate 2,310,438, forward strand.
GCATTGCTGGGAGACAAGGCCACCCCGGAGCGGGTCGCGGCGATGAACGCCGTGCTGGGGCTGGACGATCCGATCTTCGTCCAGTACTTCCGCTTCCTCGGCCGCGTGCTCACCGGTGACTTCGGAAGTTCGCTGATCACCGGTGACCCGGTGATGGAGGAGGTCAGCTGGGCGTTCCCCGCGACATTGGAGCTGTCCGCCGCGGCGATGTTCCTCGCGGTGCTGTTCGGCATCCCGATGGGTTACATCGCGGCCCGGTTCCGCGGCAGGTTCCTCGACAACGCCACGGTCGTCACCACGCTCGTCGGCGTCGCGGTGCCGGTGTTCTTCCTCGGCTTCCTGCTCAAGTACATCTTCACGCAGGAGATGTCGTTGCTGCCGCCGTCCGGCAGGCAGGACGTGCTGATCGACGCCACCAGGATCACCGGCATCGCCACATTGGACGGACTGCTGACGGGCGAGTTCGACGCCACGTGGGATGCGATGCTGCATCTGATCCTGCCCTCGGTGGCGCTGGCGAGCATTCCGTTCGCGGTGATCGTGCGGATCACGCGCGCCTCGGTGCTGGACGTGCAGGGTGAGGACTTCGTCCGCACGGCGAACTCGAAGGGTCTGACGACGCAGATCGTGCGCAAGCGCCACGTGCTGCGGAACGCTCTGCTTCCCGTGTCGACGACGATCGGCCTGCAGACCGGCCTGCTCATGTCGGGTGCGGTGCTGACCGAGAAGGTGTTCGCCTGGGGCGGGCTCGGCACCCTGCTCGAACAGGCGATCCAGCAACGTGACTATCCGCGGCTGCAGGGGCTCATCCTGCTGTTCGCCACGGTCTTCGTGCTGGTCAACCTGCTGGTCGACATTTCGTACGCAATCATCGACCCGAGGGTGCGTGTGCGATGAGCATTCTTTCCACGCGGAAGGCCGACAAGATCGACTCGCTGGCCGAGGGTGGAACCAGCCTCGCCATGGACGCGCTCCGCCGGACGTTCCGCAGTCCGGTCGCGATCCTCGGTCTCGTCATCGTCGGCCTGTTCGTCATCCTGGCGATCATCTCGCCGTTCATCGCGCCGAAGGACCCGTATCGGCCTTATCCGGAGTTGCAGTCCGAGCTGACGCCGTCGAACATCCCGGGTCCGATGCCGGGCTTCCTGCTCGGCAGCGACCAGAACGGGTACGACTTCTTCTCCCGGCTGCTCGTCGGTGCGCAGCAGACCCTGTTCGTGGGTGTGTTCGCGACGCTGATCGGCGTCACCATCGGCATGATCATCGGTGGGCTCGCGGGCGCGTTCGGCGGCTGGGTCGACAGTCTGTTGATGCGACTCACCGACATCATGCTGTCGCTCCCCTCGCTGCTGCTGGCGATCTCGATCGCGGCATTGCTGCCGGGTAGTCAGTGGACGGTGATCATCGCGGTGGCGATGATCGGTGTTCCGGTGTTCGCACGATTACTGCGGGGCGCGATGATCGCCCAGCGGTCGAGCGACCACGTCCTCGCGGCGACGGCGCTCGGCGTCAAGCGGAAGACGATCGTGTTCCGGCACATGCTGCCGAACTCGATCGGCCCGGTGATCGTGCAGGCGACGCTCACGCTCGCGACCGCGATCATCGACGCGGCGGCGCTGTCGTTCCTCGGCCTCGGCGATTCCGACTGGCGGCGCGCGGAGTGGGGCCTGATGCTCGGCAACGCGCAGGAGCTGCTCAGCGTGAAACCGTCGCTGGCGTTCTTCCCCGCCATCGCGATCATCATCGTGGCGCTCGGCTTCACACTGCTCGGCGAGTCGATGCGGGAATCGCTCGACCCGAAGAACAGGCGGTAACTCACGTGGCACTACTGGACGTACGCGACCTGAGCGTCGTGTTCAAACGCAAGGGGACCCGCCCGTTCACCGCGGTCGACGGCGTGAGCTTCTCCGTCGAACCGGGGCAGACCGTGGGGCTCGTCGGGGAATCGGGCAGTGGCAAGTCCGTGACGTCGCTGGCGATCATGGGGCTGCTGCCCAAACGCGGTGCGGAGATCAGCGGCTCGGTGACGTTCGAAGACACCGAACTGCTGACGCTCTCCGACAAGCAGCTGCGCGATCGGCGTGGCCGGGACCTGGGCATGGTGTTCCAGGACCCGCTGTCGTCCCTGAACCCCGTGATCACCATCGGGTTGCAGATCACCGAGGTGCTCGAACGTCACCGCGGAATGTCGCGGAAGGAGGCGCGGGTCGAGGCCGCCGAATTGCTGGACCGGGTCGGACTGCCGGATCCGCAGCGGCGGATCGACGAGTACCCGCACCAGCTCTCCGGTGGTATGCGGCAGCGTGTGCTGATCGCGATCGCGCTGGCGTGCAGGCCGAAGTTGCTGATCGCCGACGAGCCGACGACCGCGCTGGACGTGACGATCCAGGCGCAGATCCTGTCGCTGCTGTCGGAACTGGTGTCCGAAACGGACACCGCGCTGATCATGATCACGCACGACCTCGGTGTCGTGGCGGGACTGTGCGACGACGTCAACGTCATGTACGGCGGCCGCATCGTCGAACAGGCGCAGCGGCACGACCTGTTCCAGCGGTCACGGCATCCTTACACGCACGGGTTGTTGCAGTCGATCCCGCGGCTCGACGCGCCGCGGGGTGAGCCGTTGACGCCGATCCGTGGCTCGGTTTCGGACAACATCGAATGGGAGCAGGGCTGCGCGTTCGCGCCGCGTTGTCCCAATGCGACGGACGTGTGCTGGAGCGAGCCGCCCGAGCTGAAGGCCGACGACGGCAGGATGCTGCGCTGTCACAACCCCGTCGCCATCGGCGATGCCGTAACGGAGGGAGCCCTGTGACCGACGAACCCGCCACGACGACGGACGTCACCGGCACCGAGAGAGCAGCCACCGGCGCCACACCGGAAGACGGCGACGTCACCGGAGCGCAGGTCGCCGGCACGGCCGGGCCCGACGACGGCACGTCCCGGTCCGGTGACGGTGCCGCGGGCGGCGACGACGTGCTCGTCACCGTCGAGGGCCTCGAGGTGCATTTCCCGATCAAGCGGGGAATCGTGCTGGAACGCACCGTCGGTTACGTCTACGCGGTCGACGGCGTCGACCTGACGATCCGGCGCGGCGAGACCTACGGCCTGGTCGGCGAGTCCGGTTGCGGCAAGACCACGCTGGGCCGCGGCCTGCTGCGGCTCGTCGAGCCCACCGGCGGGCGCGTCGTGTTCGACGACATCGACGTGTCGACGCTCAAGGGTGAGAGGCTGCGTAAGTCGCGCCGACGCATGCAGATGATCTTCCAGGATCCGCTGTCCAGTCTGGACCCGCGGCAGTCCGTGGAGTCGATCCTCATCGAGGGCATGCGCGCACACGGACTCGACTCCGGCAAGGAGTCGACGCGGGCCCGGCTCGTGGAACTCCTCGACTCCGTCGGTCTCCCGGAGAGCGCGCTGCACAAGTATCCGCACGAGTTCTCGGGCGGTCAGCGGCAGCGGATCGGTATCGCGCGGGCACTGGCCGTGGAACCGGACCTGATCGTGGCCGACGAGCCGGTGTCGGCACTGGACGTGTCGGTGCAGGCGCAGGTGCTGAACCTGTTGGAGGAGCTGCAGCAGCGACTCGGGCTGACGTACCTGGTGATCGCCCACGACCTGGCCGTGGTTCGGCACATCTCCGACCGGATCGGCGTGATGTACCTGGGCTCGCTCGTCGAAGAGGCGAGCTCCGACGAGATGTACGCCGAGCCGATGCACCCTTACACGAAGGCGTTGCTGTCGGCCGTTCCGGTGCCGGATCCGACGGTCGAGGACGAGCGGGAACAGATTCTGCTGACCGGCGACCTGCCATCGCCCGCGAATCCGCCGACGGGCTGCCGGTTCCACACGCGTTGCCCGTGGAAACAGGAAACGCTGTGCGACACGGACCGGCCGCAGCTCCGCGACGTGGGCGGCGGCCACCGGGTCGCGTGCCATTACGCCGAGGACATCCTCGCGGGCAGGATCACCTCGCACGAAGTCGAACCCGAACTCGTCCACCCCGACTCGTGACCGGCGGAGGTGCCCCAAGGTGCCCTTGGGGCACCTCCGGCCCGACCACTACCCCTCAAGGACACGCTGACGCGTGGCTGCGGTCAGCGCCCCGATGGTGCCTTTGGGGGCACGTGCGACACGCTCGGTTGCACCTCGCCGGGCTCTTCGGCATCGACGACGGGGTCGCGGTGTCGGCTTCGGCCTCGGATGAGCCGTGCGGTGGTGGAGCCGAGGAACACGCCGACCACGACGACGGCCGCGGCCGTGATCTCGACCGGGGTCGGCCGTTCGTCGAGCAGCACGAACGACAGCGTCATCCCGACCACCGGCACGAGTAGTGAGAACGGGGCGACGGAGCTGGCAGGGTTGCGGCGCATGAGTGTGGTCCAGATTCCGGAACCGAGGACGGTACCGAGCAGGACGATGTAGGCGAGTCCGGCCAGCGCGAGCCACGCCTCGTCCAGGGTCGCCAGCGACAGCCATTGGCGCTCGGGTCCCTCGAACACCAGCGACAACGCGAGCATGGGCAGTGGCGGCACCACGCTCATCCACAGCGTGAAGTGCAACGGGTTGTCCGGCTTCGCCTGCCTGGAACACAGGTTGCCCGCAGCCCAGCTCAGCCCGCCCAGCAGCGTCAGGATCACCGGCAGCAGGGCGGCGTACTCGGCGCGCTGCCAGGCGATGGCGGCCATGCCGACGACGGCGAGTGCGATGCCCGCCAGCTGCCTGCGCGACAGCCGTTCCCGCAGCATCACCGCGCCGAGCAGCACCGTGAACGGCGCCGAGGACTGCAGCACCAGCGACGCGAGGCCCGTGGGCATTCCCGTGTACATGCCCACGAACAGGAACGCGAACTGGAACGTCCCGAAGCCGAGGCCGTAGCCGATCAGCCAGCGCGCCTTCACCTTGGGACGGGGGATCAGCAGCATCGTGGGGACGGCGATGACGAGAAACCGGATCGCGCCCGCGAACAGCGGTGGGAAGTGGGTCAGTACCGCGTGGATCGCCAGGAAGTTGCAACCCCAGATGACGGCGACGAACGCGGCGAGCAGTCGATCTCTCAGCGCCATGGCTCCAGCCTGCAGCCCCATGACTCTGTAGTCCAGCGAGAATATTTGCAGAAAGTATGTAGTTATGCTTCAATTTCCTCGTGGATGTGGGCAAGTTGAGGACGCTGCGGGAGTTCGCCGATCGGGGCAGTGTGTCGGAGGCCGCGAAAGCCCTGAGCTGCACGCCGTCGGCGGTGTCACAACAGCTGCGCGCGCTGCAGGCCGAAGTCGGACTCGTCCTCACCGAGCCTGACGGCCGCGGACTGCGCCTCACCGACGCCGGAACCGCGCTCGTCGCGCGGGCCGACGACGTGCTCGGCGCGATCGACCGCGCGGAGGCCGAACTCGACACCTTCCGCAGCACCCCACGCGGACGTGTGCGGCTGGCGGTGTTCCCGTCGGCGGCCCTCGTACTGCTGCCGGGACTGCTGCGACAGGTCGAGGCCGTCGACGGCCTCGAGCTGGACGTCCGCGATGTCGACATGACGCCACCGGAAGTGCCGGGGCTCATGGCCGACTTCGACATCGTGGTGATGCACCGCGACGAGTACGCCCCGCCCGTCGCCTCCGAACGGCTCGAGGTCCTGCCACTGCTGCGGGAGCCCCTCGACGTGGCACTGCCCCCGGAGCATCCGCTCGCGGGCGCCGACCGCGTCGAGCTCGCAGACCTGGCCGCGGAGTCCTGGATCAGCGTCGACGTCGGATTCCCCGTCGACGACCTGCTGATGTCGCTGGCCACCAGGACCGGTGTCCGGCCGCGGGTGGTGCAGCGGATCAACGACTTCCGGATCATCGAATCGCTCGTCGCCGCGGGCCACGGCATCGCGCTCCTGCCACGGTACACAGTGGACACGGCAAAGGTGCGGTGCAAACCGCTCGCCGGCATCAAGGCCGCCAGGCACGTCGAGGCCGTGATCCGCCCCGGTGCGCCGGATCGGCGTCCCGCGGTGCGCGCGGTCCTCGACGCGATCCGTGCCGAGGCCGCCCAGTTCGGCGAACCGGGTGCGTGAGGATCGTCTTCCGGAAGCCGCAACACGGGCCGTCGGGGTCAGCTGCGCGTCCGCGTGACTCCAGGATTAGCGGACGACCTCCCCGGACCACGCGACACGGGCCAGAGAAGGCGCGTCGCTGAGAGGGGGCGGCGGGCGACCGGGCGGAAACGCGAACGCGGGGCGGGCATGTGCCCACCCCGCGTTCGCGGATTCCTCAGTGGTGCGCGGCCCCTCGGTGGGGCGCGTGGCCGATCAGCGGTGCGCGCGGTTGATCGCCGAGACGACGGCGCGCAGCGAGGACGTGACGATCGACGGGTCGATGCCGACACCCCAGTAGACGTTGTCGCCGATGCCGCACTCGATGTACGAGGCGGCGCGCGAGTCGTCACCCGGAGACATGGTGTGCTCGCTGTAGTCCATCAGCCGCACGTCGTAGCCCACGGTGGCCAGGCCGTCGAAGAACGCGGCGATCGGCCCGTTGCCGCGGCCGTTGATCTCGCGCTCGTCGCCGTCGACCAGCACGGTCGCGTTCACCTCGTAGCCGTCCGACGTCGCGGCCACCTGTGCGTGCTCGAGCTTCAGCGGCGTGGTGGACTCCAGGTACTCGCGGGAGAAGGCCGTCCACATCGTGTCCGGGTCGACCTCGCCGCCCTCGGAGTCGGTGTAGTGCTGCACGACCTGCGAGAACTCCACCTGCAGGCGGCGCGGCAGGTCCAGCTGGTGCTCGCTCTTCATGATGTAGGCGATGCCGCCCTTGCCGGACTGCGAGTTGACGCGGATGACCGCCTCGTAGGTGCGCCCGACGTCCTTCGGATCGATCGGCAGGTACGGCACTTCCCACGGGAACTCGTCGACCGGGGTGCCCGCCTTCTCCGCCGCGGCCTCCAGTGCGGCGAAGCCCTTGTTGATCGCGTCCTGGTGACTGCCGGAGAACGCGGTGAAGACCAGGTCGCCGCCCCACGGGCTGCGCTCGTGCACGGGCAGCTGGTTGCAGTACTCGACGGTCCGCTTGATCTCGTCCATGTCGGAGAAGTCGATCTGCGGGTCGACGCCCTGGCTGAACAGGTTCATACCCAGCGCGACGAGGTCGACGTTGCCGGTGCGCTCGCCGTTGCCGAACAGGCAGCCCTCGATGCGGTCGGCGCCCGCCTGATAGCCCAGTTCGGCGGCGGCGATGCCGGTGCCGCGGTCGTTGTGCGGGTGCAGCGACAGGATGATCGAGTCGCGCTTGTCGAGGTTGCGGCCCATCCACTCGATCGAATCGGCGTAGACGTTGGGCGTGGCCATCTCGACGGTCGCGGGCAGGTTCATGATCGCGGGCCGTTCCGGCGTGGGCTGCCAGATGTCGGCCACGGCATTGCAGACCTCGACCGCGTACGACAGCTCCGTACCGGTGTACGACTCGGGCGAGTACTGGAAGCGGAACTCGGTGTCGGAGTACTTGTTCGCGTACTCGGCGGCCAGCAAGGCGCCCTGCAGCGCGATCTTCTTGATGCCCTCGCGCTCCTCGCGGAACACCACGCGGCGCTGCAGGATCGACGTCGAGTTGTAGATGTGCACGATCGCGCGCGGCGCACCTTCGAGGGCCTGGAAAGTGCGCTCGATCAGCTCGGGGCGGCACTGCGTCAGGACCTGGATGTGGACGTCGTCGGGGATCGCGCCGTCGGCGATGATCTCGCGCACGAAGTCGAAGTCGGTCTGGCTGGCCGCGGGGAAACCGACCTCGATCTCCTTGTAGCCCATCCGCACGAGCAGGTCGAAGAACTTGCGCTTGCGGGCGGGCGACATCGGGTCGATCAGTGCCTGGTTGCCGTCGCGCAGATCGACCGCGCACCACAGCGGGGCGCGTTCGATGCGGTTGTCCGGCCAGGTGCGGTCGGGCAGCCGGATGTCCTCGACCAGCCGGTGCCACGGCTCGTAGCGGTGGTACGGCATGGACGAGCCACGCTGGAAGTTCCACACGGCCTGGTCGGCGGGCGCCGGACGCGACGGCTTACGGATGTGGCTACTGGAAGAAGGTACTTCGGAGATTCCGCTCTCGGGCGTACTCATGGTGCTGAATGCTCCTGCTCGCTGCTGAAAGGGCCTCGGTCTTCAGACCGGCACGACGAAACCCCGCGACGAGGAGCCGGTCCGATCAGGCCCCGTCGCGGCAGCGAAGCAGAAGTGCGCGTGCCACGAGAGCGAGGCTAACCCAACGACGGGCCCATTGGCGAGAGTGGGTCCCGACACCGAAATGTTACGGCGCAACATCGTTGCAGGTTACTGGCCCGTAGCAATCGGCCATGCGACGTGTCAGACTGCGGTCATGGGTGAGCACACGGAGAAGAACGCGCAGGGTAGCGCGGGTGGTGGCGCCGACACGGAGGCCACTCAGGTGCATCAGCCGCCGGCTCCCGAAGCGACGTCCGGCGGCAGCGGTGCGCCGCAGGCGGCGACGCAGAACGGCACCCCCGACGCGGCGAACGGGAAGGCGGCCGGCCAGACCGGCGGTTCGCGGCGTGCGCAGCGTGAGGCGAAGGAGCCGTCGGTCGACTGGACGGCGGTCCGCGAACGGGGCGTCGGCCTGCTCGCAGGGATCGTCCGGTGGGTCGGCCTCGCGTTCGCGCTGATCCTGGTGCTCCACGTCGTCTTCGTGATCGGCGAGGCGAACCCCGGAAACGGCATCGTGCAGTGGGTGGCCGACACCTCGGAGAACCTCGCGGTCGGGTTCCACGACCTGTTCCAGCCCGCGGATCCGAAACTGCTGGTTCTGATCAACTACGGCATCGCCGCGATCTTCTGGCTCGTCGTGTCGTCGATCGTGGCGAAGGTGATCCGCCGCGTCGGTGGCGGCGCCTGAGCGGTGCGGCGCCCCCAAGGGCACATTGGTCGCACTCAACGCGCCCTTTCTTCCCCTCGCACTCCGTGAAGGGGGCACGGGTTGCGCTCGCTGTTGCGCCATGATCAGGGGAGGATTCGTCGCGCCCAACGCGACCAGGGTGCCCTTGGGGGCGCTCACGCCGGCACTGAGCGCAACCGCAGCGTCACCGCAGGGGCTCGCCCCACGTTCCGGCGTAGGCGATCTCCGAGAGCGGCAGGCGGGAGCGCGGGGCCCGCTCCCGCTGGACGTCCCGCGGTTCCCCGAGTACCTCCGCGTCGGCCTGGACCCCGACGGCGATCGCCACCAGCGGTTCCACGTCGGCGGGTACGTCGAAGTCCCGTCGCACCTGCTCCGCGTCGAAGCCCGCCATCTGATGCGCGGCCAGGCCCTCGGCCACGGCCTGCAGCGCCAGGTTCTCCGCCGCGAGCCCGACGCCGTACTCGGCGTACGGCACGTCTCCCTTGGCGTTGCGCCGCACCGCCGACCCGATCAGCAGCGCACCCGCCCGGTGGGCCCACGCCCGATTCCGCTCCGTCAACGCTGCCAGCACGCGCGCGTAGGTCTCGTCACCACGGAGGCCGACGAGGAACCGCGCGGGCTGGGTGTTGCCGAACGAGGGCGCCCAGCGGGCCGCCTCGAGGAGCCTGCGAATCTGCTCCGATGTGACGTCGCTCATTGCGTCGAGGGCCCGGGGGCTTCTCCGCAGGGTGATCAGCGAGTGCACGCCGACGGCCGTTTCCTGTTGTCCGCCACCCATTCCGCACCTCCATGGGCCCGGAAACCAGCAGCTCGGCGGCGTGCGAGGAGTCACAAGGCCGAATGGCATCCGGGTGAACGATCGGTACCCTGGTCACGACGATACGGAGCGTGCGCACCTTTGCGACAAGGCCGCCGAGCGGGCGCCGCTCCTTCGAGGAGGTTCGGCCAAAGTGGCGCTCATAGTCCAGAAGTACGGCGGTTCGTCGCTGGAGAGCGCAGACCGGATCAAGCGTGTCGCCGAGCGCATCGTTGCCACGAAGAAGGCAGGCAACGAGGTGGTCGTCGTGTGCTCCGCGATGGGGGACACGACCGACGAGCTGCTCGACCTCGCGGAGCAGGTGAATCCCGTCCCGCCGGAGCGCGAGATGGACATGCTGCTGACCGCGGGCGAGCGGATCTCGAACGCGCTTGTCGCGATGGCGATCTCGGCGCAGGGCGCCGAGGCGTGGTCGTTCACCGGCTCGCAGGCGGGCGTCGTGACGACGTCCGTGCACGGAAACGCCCGCATCATCGACGTCACGCCGGGGCGCGTGACCGAGGCACTCGACCAGGGCTACATCGCACTGGTTGCGGGTTTTCAGGGCGTTGCGCAGGACACCAAGGACATCACCACGCTGGGCCGTGGCGGATCGGACACGACGGCCGTCGCGCTCGCCGCGGCGCTCGAGGCCGACGCGTGCGAGATCTATTCCGATGTGGACGGTGTGTACACCGCGGACCCGCGGATCGTGCCGGATGCCCGCAAGCTCGACACGGTGCCGTACGAGGAGATGCTCGAGCTCGCGGCGAGCGGCTCGAAGATCCTGCACCTGCGCTCGGTCGAGTACGCCAGGCGGTACGGCGTGCCGATCCGGGTTCGCTCGTCCTACAGCGACAAGCCGGGCACAACGGTGGCCGGCTCGATTGAGGAGATCCCCGTGGAACAGGCGTTGATCACCGGTGTGGCGCACGACCGGTCCGAAGCGAAGATCACGGTCACCGGGGTCCCGGACCATGCGGGCGCAGCGGGCAGCATCTTCCGCGCGGTCGCGGACGCCGAGATCGACATCGACATGGTGCTGCAGAACGTGTCCAACACCCAGGGCCGCACCGACATCACCTTCACCCTGTCGAAGGCGAACGGGCCGAGCGCGGTGAGCGAGCTCGAGGCGCTCAAGGAGCAGATCGGCTTCTCGGCAGTGCTCTACGACGATCACGTCGGCAAGGTGTCGCTCGTCGGTGCGGGCATGCGCTCGCACCCGGGTGTCACGGCGACGTTCTGCGAGGCGCTGGCCCACGCCGGTGTCAACATCGAGATCATCAACACCTCCGAGATCCGCATCTCCGTACTGATCCGCGACGAGCAGGTCGACGACGCGGTGCGTGCGATCCACGAGGCGTTCGAGCTCGGCGGCGACGAAGAGGCCGTCGTCTATGCGGGGAGTGGTCGCTGATGGCTGGAGGTCTGCGAGTAGGCGTGGTCGGTGCGACCGGCCAGGTCGGCGGTGTGATGCGGCAGCTGCTGGAGGACCGCAAGTTCCCCCTGTCCGAGCTGCGGCTGTTCGCCTCGGCCCGGTCTGCCGGTTCGACACTGTCGTGGGGCGGCAAGGACATCGAGGTGGAGGACGCGGCCACGGCCGATCCCTCCGGGTTGGACATCGCCCTGTTCTCGGCGGGTGGTTCGACGTCGAAGGCGCAGGCGCAGCGGTTCGCCGAGGCGGGCGCGACGGTGATCGACAACTCGTCGGCGTGGCGGCTCGACCCGGACGTCCCGCTCGTGGTCAGCGAGGTAAACCCCGCCGCGATCGGCCACGCGCGCAAGGGGATCATCGCCAACCCCAACTGCACGACGATGGCCGCGATGCCGGTTCTCAAGCCGCTGCACGACGAGGCCGGGCTGACGCGCCTGATCGCCAGCACCTATCAGGCGGTGTCGGGCAGCGGGCTCGGCGGCGTCGAGGAGCTGGCGAGCCAGGTCGAAGCCGCGGGGACGAAGGCGAAGGAGCTGACCCACGACGGGTCGGCCGTCGACTTCCCCTCGCCGGACAAGTACGTCGCGCCGATCGCGTTCAACGTGCTGGCCATGGCCGGGTCCATTGTGGATGACGGCACGTTCGAGACGGACGAGGAACAGAAGCTGCGCAACGAGAGCCGCAAGATCCTGGACATTCCGGGGCTCGCGGTGTCGGGGACGTGCGTGCGCGTTCCGGTGTTCACCGGTCACTCGATCTCGGTGAACGCCGAGTTCGCGTCGCCGATCTCCGTGGCGCGGGCGCAGGAGTTGCTGTCCGGGGCTCCGGGGGTGCAGCTGGTCGACGTGCCGACGCCGCTCGCGGCCGCGGGCAAGGACCCGAGTTTCGTGGGCCGCATCCGCGCCGACCAGGGCGTGCCGGACGGCCGCGGGCTGACGCTGTTCCTGGCGAACGACAACCTGCGCAAGGGCGCGGCGCTCAACGCGGTGCAGATCGCGGAGCTGGTCGCCGACCGCATCGCGAAGTAGTAGACGCAGCGAAGTCAGGGAAAACAGCGAAGCAGTAGACGCAGCGAACCGGGCGCTGAAAGCCCGGAACGGGCGTTCTCCGCCGGATCGTGCCGGCATGACGAAAACCGCGAAGGTTCAGGCCTTCGCGGTTTTCGCTTTTCGGAACCCCTTCTCCTCGTCGCCGGTGACGCGTGTCTCTGATAGTTGTAGATGCTAAGCAATCGCGGTATGCCTGGTAGTGGAGTGATCACGTGCGGTGAAAGGGGTGCGGACATGGTGTACGAGCTGCGGGACTGGGACATCGTCTCCGGTGTGGGCATCACCGCTCTCGGCGTGGCTGCCGCCAGGGCCGTCGAGACAAGCCGGACCGATGCGCTCGTCCGGGACCCCTACGCGGCCGAGTTCGTTCGCGCCGCTGAATCGCCGATCCCCATGCCGACCCGCGCCGAGGACGTGGCCGACGACGATCACCGGTGGTCGCTGATGTCGGTCTTCCTGGGGCTGCGCTCGCGGTATCTCGACGAGTATCTGCTCGGTTCCCACGAGTCCGCCGGTGCATCGGTGGGTGCGCGCCAGGTCGTGTTGCTCGCCGCCGGACTGGACAGCCGCGCCTTCCGCCTGCCGTGGCCGGAGGGCGCCACGGTGTACGAGGTGGACCAGCCGCGGGTGCTGCAGTTCAAGGACGCGGTGCTCGCCCACGGCGGTGCCGAACCGGCATGCGAGCGCCGTGGCGTCCCGATCGATCTGCGGGACGACTGGGCGGCGGCGTTGGCCGGCAGCGGTTTCGACCCGGCGGCGCCCACCAGCTGGCTCGCCGAGGGGCTCATGCCCTATCTCCCCGCGGACGCGGCGGAGCGGCTGCTGACGACCGTGCACAAGCTGTCCGCGCCGGGCAGCACGATCGCGGTGGAGTACATGCCGGGCGTGGGCTCGGCTCTCGCGGATTCCTCGGCCGCGTCACTGTCGGCCGGACTGGGGATCGACCTCGCCTCGCTGCTGTCGGACGCCGACTACGACCCGAACGCCCGCCTGTCCGAGCTGGGATGGGCGGTCGACGAGGTAACGGTGGCGCAGCTGGCCGAGCGGTACGGCCGGACCTTCGACGACGAGGAGGTCGCGGAGCTCGCCGGCAAGGGGCGGTATCTGACGGCGCGCAAGCACTAGCCTTCCCGCCCACAGTCGATCACGGCAAGGTGGCCTTGCCGGTAGGTTGTCGAGCCATGTGGAAACGGACGGCGCCGGTCGCCGCGCTGGGGATGTTGTTGCTCGCAGGATGTTCCGAGGTTTCGGAGATCAGTAAGTCCGTGGACGGGGCCGCGGACAAGGCGAGCGTCTGTGGTCAGGCGCTCGGGATCGTCGACCTCAACCCCAACGTCGACCCGCAGCAGGTCCAGTCCGAAGCGGCGGACAAGGCACAGCAGCTGCGTGACCTCGCCGGACAGGCGGCCGACCAGGACCTCCAGCAGAACCTGACCGCGTTGGCCGACGGCTACGTCGAGCTCGAACAGCAACGAGCCGACCGGATCGGTGACTTCAACCAGTGGCTGCAGCAGAACCTGTCCAAGCTCGAGAGTCTCCGCCAGGCCTGTATGTGACCGGTGACGCCCGCCGCGGGCGGCCGGGTGGCCCGGTCGCCCGCGGCGGGCGTCACGCGGGCTGCGGGGCGGTGCGGTCCGCGGTGCCGCGACGGGAAAGGGCCGCACCGGCGGCGGCGAACGCCAGCCCACCCGCACCCGCCGCGACGAAACCCATGCCCGGCGACGTGTGGTCCATGACGAACCCGACGACCGGACTGCCGAGCGCGAGCCCGATGCGGGTCGCCGAGTCCTGCACTCCCATCGCTTCGCCGCGCACCGCGGGCGGGGCCAGCTGGGAGACTCGTTCCGTCGTGGCCGCGAGAGTCGGCGCGCACACGAGGTTCGACGGCACCAGCACCAACGCCAGCAGCCACCACGGCTGCGTCGCGAGTGCCGCGGGGATCGTCAGCGCGGCCAGCGTGACCATCAGCGTCAGCTGGGAGGCCGAGCGTCGGGCGACCCCGTGCACGATCCCGCCCACCAGCGACGCCAGGCACATCACGGCGATCACGACGCCGGCCGCGCCTACCTCCCCGGATTCGCGGAGGGCCGCCAGCGCGGCCAGTTCGGCGCCGACGAGTACGAACAGCGCGCCCGTCGCGACGAGCAATGTCGCGACCAGGTGCCTGCCGAGCCACGATGTCAGCGGTGGACGGACCGCGGCGCGGGACCGTCCCGCTTCGTCCGGTGTCCGCACCGGCGGATTCACGGCGTACAGCGCGCATCCGCACGTGCCGAAGAGCACGCCGATCGCGGTCAGCGCGGCCGTCGACGAGACCTGTGTGGTGACGAGGATTCCCAGCGCGGGGCCCGTCATGAACGTCAGCTCGACGAGCACCGAGTCGAGCGAGTAGGCGGTGCGGCGCTGTCCGGCGGGGACGAGCGCGGCGATCACCTGCCGCGCGATCGGGCCCGCGGGGATGAGGAGCGCACCGGCGGGCAGCGCCGCGACAAGCAGCACCGCGTACGGCAGGTGGGGTGCGCTGATCCAGAATGTCGCCGACGTCGTGCCGCACACCGCGACGACGGGACGCAGTCCGTAACGGTCGATCATGCGGCCCAGCAGCGGGGCCGCGAGTGCCGTGCCCGCGGTGGTGGCCGTGCCGACGAGGCCGGCGGCGCCGTAGCCGTGGCCGAGTGTGCCGACGACGTGCAGCGTCAGCGTGACGCCCGTGGCGGTCATGGGGAGCCGGGCGAGTACGGCGACGAGCGTCGACGTAGCCATGCGAGGAATGCGAAGAATGTGCAGGTAAGGCGTCAGCGGCACATCCGCGACGTAACAGCATCCCGGTACGGTCGTGCAACTTCTTTCGGGCACGTCACATGTGGGGTGCGGGTGACGCGCCGGAGGGTGAACCCGGAGGGCCGGACCGTGAAACGGCTACGTCGAGGGACGGCAGTGGGAGCTGTGGTGGACGCTGCGACCGCAGTGTGACGCCCGGATCGCTCGTCTCGGTACTTGTCGTACCGGCAACCGGGTGAAGGTCATAGCCCTGACGGCCCAGTGTGCGAGGGATCGCAGGCACTCGCAGTGACGCCATCACGCCACGGGATCAGGTGATTGCACGGTGTACACGGCGAGGCCGGTTGGTACGGCTGGACGTGTTCGTTGCTCTCCCACGCCAGGAGGTTGGCAGTCATGAAGTCCGGATTCGCTCGCACGGTCGCCGCGGTGCTGTCAGGGGCCGCGCTCGCGGTCTCCACATCGGGGATCGCGACGGCCGCGAGCATCAGCGACGACGGCAGCGGCTCGGTCACCACGCAGTCCTCCGCACATCGCCTGCTGGACCTGCGGGACCAGCTCACCGACCGGGCCTACTCCGGTGACGTGCAGGGCACGAAGGCCACTCTCACCGATATCGACCCGGTGCTCGAGCGGCTCGCCGCGACACCGGCCCAACGGAAGGCGGCAAGCGACGCGAAGAAGGCGTTGACGCAGAACGAGAAGGTGCAGGACGTGCTCGCGGACCCGCAGGCGCAGCCGCGTGCGTACACGGCCGACGCCGAGATGAGGCAGTTGCCCGCGCTGCCGGACCCGCTGGCGGCGGTGAACGGTCTGTTGCAGTCGCTGCTCGCGACGGTGCAGGGGCTGCTGTCCGGGCTGCTCGGGCCGGTGCCGATGCCGGAGGTGCCCGAGGTTCCCGACGCACCGGATGCCCCTGAGGTGCCGGACGTCCCCGCCCCGTGACCCACAGACGTTGAATGCCCCCAAGGTCAGCCTTGGGGGCATTCAACGCGCGTCCTTGAGGGGGTGGTGGCCGGGAACGGCCGCCCCTCCGCACCGTGACGGGCAGCCGTGTGGAGAGTTCCCACCCGGGGCGAGTTTGGTGGCTGACGAGAGGCGCCGGTCCTGCTACCGGGTGTATCCCGACAGGCCCATGCGGAGGGCCCCTGCGGCCTCGACGGTCGCCTCGCGGAACCGGGTGCCCACGCCGGTGAAGTTGGCGAACCCGTGGATCAGGTCCTCCTGCCTGCTGAGGCCGACGGGAACGCCCGCTTCGGCGAGCTTTGCGGCGTACGCCTCGCCTTCGTCTCGCAGCGGGTCGAACCCGGCCGTGGCGATGTAGGCGGGCGGCAGGCCCGTGTGGTCGTCGGCCAGCAGCGGTGACAGCAACGGGTCGGCGCGGTCGACGCCTGCGGGTGCGTACTGGTCGAGGAACCACGTCATGTGCTCGTCGGTGAGGAAGAACCCGTTGCCGAACAGTTCTCGCGAGCGGCGCGTGGTCGTCGAGTCCACCGCCGGGTAGAGCAGCAGCTGGAACGCGGGTGCCGGGCCGCCGCGCCGGGTGGCGGCCAGCGCGGTCGCCGCTGCGAGGTTGCCGCCCGCGCTGTCCCCGCCGACGGCGATGCGGTCGGCGTCGGCTCCCAGGTCGGCGGCCTTCGCGTGCGCGTAGTCGAAGGCCGTGAGCGCGTCCTGCTGCGCCGCGGGGAACGGATGCTCGGGTGCGAGGCGGTACTCGATCGACAGCACCCGCACGCCGGCCTGCTTGGCGAGCAGCCTCGCCGTGTTGTCGTGACTGTCGCGGGTGCCGATGACGAAGCCGCCGCCGTGGTAGAAGACCAGCAGCGGCGAGCCGTCGGCCAGGCCCTGCGGGGTGTACAGCCGGGCCGCGATGTCGCCGTGGTCGGCGGGAATCAACAGTTCGCGGGTCGCGACCGGCTGGATCGGCGTACCGCTCACCAGGTGGCGCGCAGCGTCCAGCGCCGCGCGCGAACTGCCGACGTCGAAGTTCGAATCCACCAGTGACGTCCCGGACAGCTGTTGCATCCGCAGCAGCAACTGCGCGTCCAGTGCGAGCTCCTGGCCGTCCCGCTGCACCGGTTTGCCCGCGATCAGCCGCCGCAACGGCGAGGGCAGTGCGTAGATCGTTTTCATGGCGGCGGCCTGGGCCCGGATCTGAGGTGGAATCGCCATCGGTGGTGCCTTCCCGTCGACTCTGACTGCGACTCGAGGTTACTCCCGAGTAGGCGAGGCGGCCAGTCCTCGGCACCCGTGTTCCGCTCCCGTGACCGCATTCCGTACCTGCGATGATGTCGTCGCGAGGACCTCCGGCCGGGGTCGCGCCGTCACATGCGTCGAGATGTGACGGATATCGTCTCGATGCCGCCGTAGTGGACCTCGACCATGGTCGAGCGCTTAGCCTCGAAGCTGTGACTTCTACAGGCGCGGTCAAGGTGCTCGGTATCGGCGGCTCGCTGCGGGACGGTTCACAGACCGAACGGGCGCTGCGGGTCGCACTCGCCGGTGCGGCCGACGCGGGTGCCGAAACGTCCGCCATCTGCGGTCAGGCCCTGGACCTGCCGTTCTACGACGCGGTATCGGTCGAGCGCACGCCACGCGCGAGCGAACTCGTCGAGGCCGTTCGCGAAGCCGACGGGCTCATCGTCGTCTCGCCCGGGTATCACGGCGCACTGTCCGGTCTGATCAAGAACGCGCTCGACTACCTCGAGGACCTGCGCGCCGACCGGCGTCCCTACCTCGACGGCCGCGCCGTGGGCGCGGTCGGTGTCGCCTACGGCTGGCAGGCTGCCGTCACCACGCTCGACCAGTTGCGCACCATCACGCACGCCCTCCGCGGCTGGCCCACACCACTCGGTGGCGCGGTCAACACCGGTGAGGTCAAGTTCGACGCCCAGGGCGGTGTGTCGGAGGAGAAGGTCGAGCACACGCTGCGGCTCATCGGAAGCCAGGTCACGGAGTTCGCCCAGCGCCGGGCATGACGGCGGCCGGGTTTGGGGCCCCGGCAACGCGGTAATCCCGCGAGTCGCGTCGGCCCGGCGCGCGTCGCATGCTGCCCGCGGCACGCGGCGTTCCGAGTACTCGAGCGCTTGCAGGGGAGCGCACCGCAGGAGGAACCGATGGCCAAGTCGCCGATCAGCAGCCCACTCAAGGACAGCGACAAGAAGATCACCGCGAACGTGCTGCAGAGCACGCTGGTCGACCTCATCGATCTGTCACTGATCGCGAAGCAGGCCCACTGGAACGTGGTCGGCACGAACTTCCGCAGCGTCCACCTGCAGCTCGACGAGCTGGTGTCGACGGCGCGCACCTACACCGACTCGGTGGCCGAGCGTGCCAACGCCATCGGTGTCTCGCCGAACGGCAAGGCATCGACGGTCACCGAGAGTTCCGGCCTGTCCGACTACCCCGACAACTGGCAGGACACGCAGGCCACCGTCGACGCGATCGTCGAGGTCCTCTCCGAGCTGATCGAACGCCTGCGCAAGAGCATCGACGAGACCGACAAGGCCGACCTCGTCACCCAGGACCTGCTCATCGAGATCGCGGCCGAGCTCGAGAAGCATCACTGGATGTGGCAGGCCCAGCAGCAGTAATCGCACCGGCGTGTGAAGCCCCAGGGGGCGGTTCTCTCGCGGGACGGACACGGACGGTGAGATCACGGGGAGGCGCAAGATCAAGGGCGGTGAACGCCCCCAAGGTGCCGTTGGGGGCGTTCACCGCCGGCCCGGCCACCGCCCGTCGACGACATGCCGACGCGTGGCCGGGTTGAACGCGCGGGTCAGGCGAGGCCGACGGCCTGCATCGCGAAGTGCACCTCGGTGGCCGTCTGGGTGATCGTCTCGGAGATCACCAGCGAGCCGTGCCCTGCGTCGTAGCGGTAGAACGCGTGCGGCACGCCGCGCTCGGCGAGCCCGTCGAGGTAGTTCTCGATCTGCCGGATCGGGCACCGCGGGTCGTTGTCACCCGCGAGGACGAGCACCGGGACGTCGACGTCGTCGAGATACGTCAGCGGCGAGCACTCGCGGTAGACGTCGGGGACGTCCTCGGGCGCACCGCCGAACAGGGCGCGGTCGAACGAGCGCAGCTGTTCCATCTCGTCCTCGTAGGCGGCCTCGTAGTCGGCGACGGGAACGCCGGCGACACCTGCCGTCCACCGGCCCGGCTGGGTGCCGAGCGCCAGCAGCGTCAGGTACCCGCCCCACGAGGCGCCGCTGACGACGCACCGCTGCGGATCGGTCAGCCCGCTGCTGACGGCCCAGTCGTGCACCGCTGCAACGTCCTCGAGCTCGGTCAGTCCGGGCCTTCCCTCGATGGCGTCGCGCCACGCCGAGCCGTACCCCGTCGACCCGCGGTAGTTCACCTCGACGACCGCGAACCCGGCATCCAGCCACACGGCGCGGTAGGCCGAGAAGCGGTCCTCGTCGGCCGCGTGCGGACCGCCGTGCAGCAGGAAGACGGTCGGCTGCGGACCGTCGGCGCCCGCCGGCTTCGCGACGAGCGCGTGGATGCGCCCACCGGGGCCGTCGACGAACGCGTCCTCGACGGGCTGTGACCCCGGCGCCGGATCGCCGGGCGGGGTCATCAGCACCTCGTCGGTGCCGTCGGCGCGGCGCACGCGCACCACGGGCGGCCGGGCGGCGTTCGACCACGAGTACTCGACGTTGCCGTCAGGGCGCACGCCGCCACCGCCGATCCGGCCCGGCGGCGTGTCCAGCGCGGTCAGTGCGCCGGTCTTCAGGTCGTAGTGGTGCAGCGAGCTGCGGCCCTCGTGGAAGTGGACGATCAGCAGCGCGTCGGCGTCC
Organism: Prauserella sediminis; assembly: GCF_014195435.1. Classification (NCBI taxonomy): domain Bacteria; kingdom Bacillati; phylum Actinomycetota; class Actinomycetes; order Pseudonocardiales; family Pseudonocardiaceae; genus Prauserella; species Prauserella sediminis. The sequence continues at coordinate 2,330,180 of NZ_JACIBS010000001.1, forward strand.
GGGTACCAGGTGCCCGCTACCTCGCCGGGCAGGTCGAGGCTGATCTCCTGTTCGGTGTCGGCCTCGACGTCCCAGATGAGCAGCTCTTCCCGGCCGCGGCGTTCGTGCAGGAGCAGCAGCCGTGGGTCGCCTTCGACGGGGGAGAACTCGAGCGCATCGAGGCCCTTGCCCTCGCCGTCCCACTTGTCGGCGACGGTCTCGAACCCGTCGGTGGCGAGCACGCGGACGGCAGGGTGGCGGGAGTCGCCGTGCTCGGAGTGGGCGATCGCCAGCAGCCGTTCGTCCCGGGACAGCGCGGCGATGCCCGCGTCCTCGGACCGGGAGTAGAAGCGCGTCGTCTCCCCGCCCGCGTGGGCGTACAGCGCACTGCCGTCGTCGGTGGACACGCCGACCGCGACGAGCCGGTGGCCGATCTCGAGGCCCGCCGGGTAGCCGTCGGGCACGTCGACGACGGCCTTGGCTGCGCCGGGCTGCTGGGATGTGTCGCCGCTCGCGTCGAAGGGCTGGCGGACCCACGAGCCGAACTCGTCGCCGTCGGTGTCGTCGAACCACCAGATCGATTCCCCGTCGGGCGACAGCGTCGCGTGGAGCGTCCCGTTAGGACGATCGGTCACCCGGCAGCGTTCGCCCGTGGCGCGGTTCCACGCGTAGACCTCCCACACGCCGCTGGCGTTGGACACGTAGATGCTGGCGTCGGGTGCGTCGAGCGCCCAGTCCGGCACCGATACGCGCGGCGCCAGGAACCGGGACCGCCAGCGCTGCTCGGCCGCCTCGTCGGAGAAGAGCCGTTCGGGGACGTGCGGGGCTGGGTACTGCGTTGTGCCTGGCTGCTGTGTCGTCACGGCTGTCGATACTGCCAGGTCCGGGTTGTGATGCCGCCGCGCGCCGTGCCCGGTGGCGGTCCCGAGGGCGGCTCCGCCGCGTGAGGTCCGTGTGAGGCCCGTCACCTGTGAGGTTGCGGGGTTGTGCGTATCCACCGAGGGGGTGGCCGTCATCATGGGCGCGATGTCTGCTGAACCCGTGCGCACCGACAACGGCGCCGACGACGAACCCGACGAGACACGGCTGCAGCGCTGGGAGCAGCGCACCGAGTGGCCGATGATCGCGCTGTCCGTACTGTTCTTCGCCGGGTACGCCTGGATCGTGCTGCAGCCCGGCATGGACCGCGGCACGCGCTCGACGTTGGACGTCGGCATGTGGCTGGTGTGGGCGGCGTTCGCCGCCGACTACCTCATCCGGCTCGCGCTGAGCCGTCGGCGCGGCAGATTCGTGCTGCGGAACCTGTTCGACCTCGTGACCATCGTGGTTCCGATACTGCGCCAGCTGCGCGTGCTGCGCCTGGTCATGGTGCTGGTGCTGATCAACCGGCGTCTCCAGGCCCGCGTGCGCGGTCAGGTCGTGGCCTACGTGTCGGGTGCGACGGTGCTGGTCGGCGTGTCCGCCGCGCTGGCCGTCCTCGAGGTCGAACGCGATCAGCCGGACGCCATGATCACGACCTTCGCCGACGCCCTGTGGTGGACGATGACCACCATCACGACCGTCGGTTACGGCGACTACTCACCGGTGTCGAGCGAGGGCAAGCTCATCGCCACCGGGTTGATGCTCGCCGGCATCGCACTGCTCGGTGTGGTCACGGGTTCGATCGCGTCGTGGTTCGTCGAGAAGTTCGGCGGTATGGAGGAGTCGGAGAAGGAGTCCAGGCAGGCCGACGCCGTCCGCGCGGAGGAGCTGCGCGGCGAGGTCGCCGACCTCAAGGCGGAGATCACCGCCCTGCGCGAACAACTCGTGGGATCCCGCACCGACGACTCCCGGGTGTAGCGAGGACCCGCCGGGCTAGTGGTCAGGGGTTAGGGGCTAAGGGCTCGGCGCTCGAGGGCTGTGGGACCTCGCGGGTCCTGTCGGGCCTTGCGGGCGGGCGGCGGCGGTCTTCGGTGCTTCGGTGGTTGCCGGATCCCGCCCGGGGCCGACCGGCGTGCGTCCCGCCTCTCGGTAGCCGGGCTGCCGGGCTTTGATGCCGTGCGTCGCCATCGCTGTGCTACTGCCACGCCGTCGCCGTCGCCGTCGCCGCGCTGCTGCCACGCCGCGCTACTGCCACGCCGTCGCAGCTGCCGCGCCGGCTCCTGTGCGGGGCTTGTTGCGGCCGTGCGCCCTGGCTGCGCCGTCTGCTCTCGTCCATCCGGATTGTCCGCTGTGTGGGCTTGCGGTTGTGGATCACCGCTCCTATGCTTCCGGGAAGCGCTTTCCGAAAGCGCTTACAAGACGAGCCGTACGGCGAGCCAACGGAGGTGATCGCTGAGTTCTTCGCGCATGGCGCCGGCTCGTCGACACGACCGCTCGTCGAGGTGGCGGTGCCGCATGAGTTGCCAAATCGCATCAGCGGCGGCCGTGGACGCGGCCGGCCGAGCGGGGAGGATCATGCACCGCACGTTTTCGCATGCCCGAACGACTTCCAGCTCACGCAGTATCGACTCACGCAGTATCGGCCCGACATTGCAGCCGAGGCCGCCGGGGCTGCGACGGGCGTTGGTCGTCGCAGCGGCCGCAGTCCTGCCGTTGACGGCGATCCCCGCGACGGCGATCCCGGCCGCGGCATCGGCGGAGGCGGCGAGCGCACCAGAGGCGGGCCCGACATCACCCGGTTCACCCGGAAAGGAAGGCGGGCTGTCGGCGCAGTATCCGGGTGCCGGTCCGTCCGATGTGGGCGGATCTCCGGATCGGAGCGGCTTCACCATCGTTCGTCCGGAGCCGACGCAGCGCGACTGGTCGCCGCTTCACCCGGACAAGTGGAGCTTCTCCGACCGGCAGGTGATCCAGGCCGAGCGGGGAGACCCGCCGGAGGGTCCGCGCAGGCCGTTCGAGTACGCGATCGTCGACGCGGGCCCCGAACTGGGATCGGTTCGCTACCGCGCCACGGTGCGCATCGACGAACCCGTGACCCGAAACGACCGCGACGTCGTCCTGATCTTCAACTACCGGTCGCCGACGAGCTTCTACTACGTCCACCTGTCGCAGGACAACACGATCTACCCGCACAACGGCATCTTCAAGGTCGACGACGCCGACCGGGAACGCATCGACGACCAGTGGAACGGCGAGTCCGGCGCAAGGCCCGCGATCGACGACCGCGAGTGGCACGACGTGCGTGTCGACCACCACGCGCCGTCCGGTCGTATCGCCGTTCACATCGACGGTTCTCCGAAGCCGTTGATGACGGCCAAGGACACGACGTTCTCGGGTGGCCGCATCGGGTTCGGATCGTTCGACAACTACGGGCGCATTCGCGACGTGACCGCCGTCGGTATCCGCGACTGACGACCGGAGATCCACTGTAGACGTCCCGGTGCGGCGGGATCGCCGCCGCATTTCGGGCGGGTCGGCGTGCGCTCGCACTCGCGCCGGCCGCAAACCGATCCAAGCACGTGAAAACCATGAGCACGTGGGATGGAGTCCAATGATGGGCAACAGAAAATGGTGGGTGTCCGCCGTGACCGCGGCGGTGCTCACGATGACCCTGTCGGCGCCGCCGGCGGGCGGAGCGCCACCGGCGGAAAGCGGGCCGGCGACGGGTGACGAACCGATCACCGACCCGATCCCCGAGGATCCGAAGCCTGCGGAACTGGGATTGGTGCTGGAGGAGTACGCCCAGCTGCCGGAGACCGAACCGACGCCGCCGCCGACGGACGAGCGTCTGATGCGGCACAACCGAATCAACTACATCGGGGAGGTGCCGGACGGATCGGGCCGGAAGTACGTGCCGGACCTCAACGGCCCGATGTACCTGCTCTCCGAGGACGGTGAGCAGCACGAGTATCTCGACATGCGCTCCGAGGACGAGTACTTCTTCTCCGGTAGGGGTATGGGAACGGGATTCGGCTTCGTCACGTTCCATCCGGAGTTCGCCGAGAACGGCAAGTTCTACACGGTGCATTCGGTCGGCGAGGAGGGAATCGCCGAGAACGAGCCGACGTATCCCAACCAGCAGGACGCGACGGTGCAGAGCGTCGTGACCGAATGGACGGCGGATGATCCGTCGGCGAACACGTTCTCGGGAACCCATCGCGAGATCTTCCGGTTCGGTTTCGCGACACAGATCCACGCGATCCAGCAGATCGACTTCAATCCGACGGCCGAGCCCGGCGACGAGGACTACGGCCTGCTGTACCTGGCGGTCGGCGACGGCGGAGACGGTGTCGGCACCGATATTCCGCAGGAGCTCGACAACCCGGCGGGCAAGATCCTCCGCATCGACCCGGAGGGCACGAACGGTCCCAACGGCGAGTACGGAATTCCGGAGTCGAACCCGTTCGTCGGCGAGGAAGGCGCGCTCGGCGAGATCTATGCGCTGGGCATGCGGGATCCGCACCGATTCACGTGGGACCCCGAGGGCAAGAACGACATGTACCTCGGCCACATCGGACAGCGAGCGCTCGAAGCGGTGTACAAGGTCGAGAAGGGCGACAACCTCGGGTGGAGCGAACGCGAGGGTCGCTTCCGGTTCGACCCGGAGAAGCAGTGCGTGCTGTATCCGTTGCCGCCCGACGACGCCAAGTACGGCTACACCTACCCGGTGGCGGCCTACGATCACGATGCACCCGACAACTGGCCGTGCAATTCGGACAGTGGCCACGCGATCTCCGGCGGTCAGGTGTACCGCGGCGACGTCCATCCGGAGCTGCAGGGCAAGTACATCTTCGGCGACCTGGTCGACGGTGAGGTCTTCAGCACCGAGGCCGCCGACATGAGCCGCGGCAAGAATCGTGAACCGATCACCGAGGTGCAGCTGTTCGACTCGGACGGCGACCGCAAGCGGATGAGCGACTTCGTCGACGACGGCCGGGTCGACCTGCGGTTCGGCACCGACGCGGCGGGCGAGCTGTACCTGCTGGCCAAGGCGAACGGCAAGATCTGGAAGGTCACCGACGTGAAGCCGGCGGAGCCGTCGGAGGTCACCGATGACGTGTCGGACAACCTGGTCGCGCACTACGACTTCGAGCATCCGTTCGCTGTGGACGGTGCGAAGGAGGCCGGTCAGGGCAGCGCCAACACGCTGCTGGACCTGGTCAACGGCGGCGAGGACATGCGCGTCGACGGCGGGGCGTTCCCCGGCAGCAACAACTCGTTGCAGCTGAAGCAGGTGAATCCGGGCCAGGTCGGAAACGACGACTGGAAGGCCGGCCTGTGGGACGGCGACGCCGACGGTGTCGAGGCGTTGGACGCGTTCAACGCCGCCGACGGGATCACGGTGATGGGCTGGGTGAAGATGACGGGTGAGAACCCGAGCCCCGACCCGTCGTCGGACGACCCGGACGCGCGGTACAACTCCGTCGGCCTGGCTGGCGTGCTGAGCGGCGATTCGGACGGCCACGACGTGCGTGCGCTGCTCGAGCTGATCGAGGTCGACGGCGAGATGCAGCTGGTGGCTCTGGGCAGGCGCCTGGACGGTGGCGAGTCGCAGATGTTCGCGGCCGACCGGGACTGGCGTGAGCTCCTGCCGCAGGACGAGTGGGTGCACCTGGCGGCCACGTTCGACTACACGACCGGCGAGATGGCGTTGTATCGCAACGGCGAGCCGCTCGAGGGGTCGTACGTCAAGGACGGTGACCCGTGGCAGGTGGACGGTTCGCCGACGAGTGCGACGAATCCGCGCGGCATCAAGATCGGCGGTAGCTTCCCGCAGAACACGGCGGAGAAGAATCCGTGCAACTGCAGCATGGATTCGCTGATGTTCCTGGACGAGGCTGCCGACGGTTCGACGATCGCCGAGCAGTACGCCCGCTTCCGGGGCGAGTAAGCGATCACGCAGCGGTGGGCCGTACCGGTTCGGTGCGGCCCACCGCTGCTGTTCGACCCTTGTCCCGGAGACCGGAGACCGGAGACCGGAGACCGGAGACCGGAGACCGGAGACCGGAGACCGGAGACCGGAGACCGGAGACCGGAGACCGGAGACCGGAGACCGGAGACCGGAGACCGCTGCGGCGAGGGCCACCACGGCAGCTGCGGCGACGATCAGCGTGCCGCCGACGGCCGCGCTCCCCGTCCGCCGCGCCCGCCCCCTGGAATCCGCAACACACCTCCCGGAGGGCGCAACACGGGTCCTGGAATCCGAAACACGGCGCCCGGAGCGCGCAACACGGCCGAACTCAGTTCTCGCGGTGCGGCGCCGCTGCCCCTCCGACGTCCCGGGAGGAGCCGAGCGAGCCCCCGGCGAGCAACGGCGGCTCACCCACGCAACGCAACACACGTCCCCGGCTGCCGCGCCCTACGAGTCCCCGCACCCGCATGGCACCCGAGCAGCCGAGCGAGCGCCGGCGAGCAACGGCGGACGCCCCACGCGACGCAACGCACGACCCCCGACGCCCGCACCTCACGAGAGCTCGCACCCGCACGTATTCGGCAGTAGGCCGGCGAGCGCAGCGAGCACGGCCGGACCCACCCCGCCACCGCAACTCACGTCCTGCATCGCCACCACAGGCAGGGGGTCCGGGGGCGGAGCCCGCCGGGCCGGGGTGTGGGGGCTGCGCCCCCACAAGACATAAAGAAAGAGACCCTTGTCCACGCTTTTCGCGGACAAGGGTCTCCCTCTTTCGTCGGGGTGGCGGGATTTGAACCCACGACCTCCTCGACCCGAACGAGGCACGCTACCAAGCTGCGCCACACCCCGATGATGTGTTCACCGGTCTCCCGGTGAGCGGGTCGGGAAACAGTCTAGCGGACTTCGCTGCGGGCTTTGCGGCGGGTGGTCCTTCTGGCGGTGGTGTCCCTGCGGGTGGTCGGTGAACTGCGGGGAACGAGGGTGAGCAGGCTTGCTTCGGGCGGGCAGGCGAACCGGGCCGGGGCGTACGGCGAGGTGCCGAGTCCTGCGGAGACACCGAGCCACATGTCGGCGCCCCACCGGGAGACGCCTCGGGCGCGGGAGCGGTCGAGTTCACAGTTGGTGACGAGGGCGCCGATGCCGGGGATGCGGAGCTGTCCGCCGTGGGTGTGGCCTGCGAGGACGAGGTCGTAGCCCTCGGAGGCGAACGGGTCGAGCACGCGCGGTTCGGGCGAGTGGGTGATGCCGAGCTTCATCACGATCTCGGCGTCGACGGGGCCTGCGATCTCGTTGAAGCGGTCGCGGCGCAGGTGGGGGTCGTCGACGCCGGCGGCGAAGATGCGCTGGCCTGCGACGTCGAAGGTGGTGCGGCGGTGGGTGAGGTCCTGCCAGCCGCGTTCGATCATCGCTGCGCGCAGGTCCTGCCAGGGCAGGTGCCTGCCGTGGATCCGCTTCTTGCGGCCCTTGGGCATGAGGTAACGAGCGGGGTTCTTCGGTTTGGGCGCGTAGTAGTCGTTGCTGCCGAAGATGAACACGCCGGGCCGATCGAGCAGCGGTCCCAGCGCGCGGAGCACGTGCGGCACCGCGCGTCGGTGGGCGAGGTTGTCGCCGGTGTTGACGACGAGGTCGGGTTCGAGTTCGTCGAGGGCGGCGACCCAGCGTTGTTTGGACTTCTGGCCGGGCAGCATGTGCAGATCGGAGATGTGGAGGATGCGGATGGGGTAGGCGTCGTCGTCGAGGACGGGCAGCACGGCGGTGCGCAGCGTCCAGTTCCTGCGTTCGACGCCGACGGCATAGCCGAGCGTCGCGGCGCCGACGGCCGCCGTCGTGGTGACGAGGCGCTTCATGAAGTCTCCTTGCCCAGCAGATGCACGCGCCCAGCGTACGCGCGTGTGGCGAAGTGTCAGGGGCGCGTCGAGCCGGTGCCGTGACGCAGTCGTCGCCGCGTTTCCGGGACGGCGAACACCAGCGCGATCGCCGTCCCGAGCCCGATCACGGTCGGCCACCACAACGGCCGGAGAGCGGCGAAACCGATGACGTACAGGGCGGCGACCCGGGCCCACAGCAGGGTCAGCCGAAGCGACAGCGGCAGCGGTGCGGCGGCGGCATGGTGCGGCGGAGGCAGTGGCGCGGCGGCATGGTGGTGACCACGACGGCGGTCACCACCATGCCGAACGCCAGGAGCACGACGTGCACGGCTACGCACCAGCCGGAACTGCCGGCCTCCGGTCGGCAGCCGCGAACGGTCGGCCGACCGGACACCGAGGGCTGTCGCGGTGTCTCGCCGCCGCTGTCAACGGCTGCCGGGCCTCATTCGTAGCGGGGGCTGGGCTTCGGGAGCTGGCGGACCGGTTCCCCTTCCATGATCTTCTTCATGGCGTTGAACCAGGTGCGGGCCGGGGCCTTGCCGCCGAAGATGTTGCCCTCGCCGTCGACCGAGTAGACGTTCCCCGGACCGCTGTCCACGATGCCGCCCGTCGGGCGCTCCGGTTTGAAGATCATCGACGCGCCGGCCAGCTGGGGCGTGCCGCCGATGAACGCACCGGAGGCGTTGTTCTGCGTCGTGCCCGTCTTGCCGATCATCGGGCGTGACCAGTCGACCGCCTCGGCCGCGGCGGCCGACGTGCCACCCGGGAGGTCGTCCTTGCTCATGCCGACGGCCAGCGAGTTCGCCAGGTCCTCGTTGACGACCTGCTGGCAAGGGTTCTCGTCGATCTTCACCGGGTCGCCGTTGCGGTCGGTGACCTCGGCGACCGGGGTCGGCGGGCACCAGGTGCCGCCGCTGAGGATCGTCGCGGCGACGTTGGACATCTCCAGCGGGTTCGTCGGGCTGACGCCGAGGGTGAACGACGGTATGCCGCGGGTGTTCGCCCGCGGGCCGTAGAACTTCCGCTGGGGCAGGGAGTACATGGAGCTGTCGGCATCGGGGTCGACCGGACCGCCGTTGGCGGCGTTCGACTGCATCGTCCGGCGCATGCCGAGCTTGTAGGCCATGTCGAGGACCGGCTTCATGCCGACGCGGTCGACGAGGTGCACGAACGTCGTGTTCGGCGACTTGGCGAGCGCGTCCTGCAGGGTCATGCTGGCGGGGTACTCACCCGCGTTGCCCACCGTGTAGGGGTTCGTGCCGTCACTGAAGTTCCTCGCCGTGTACGACCCGGGTGACGGCAGCGAGTCGAAGATGCCGACCCCGGCGTGTTCCATCGCCGCGGCGGCCGTGAAGATCTTGTAGCTCGACCCAGCGCCGGTGACGTTCCACGTGTCGGACGGCAGCGCGTAGGTGGTTTGGCCCGCTTCCTTGTCCAGTCCGTAGTCGCGGTTGGCGGCCAACGCCACCACCTCGTGCCGCTTCTTGCCCGGCCGGACCATGGCCAACGTGTTGGCGATGTTCTCCTGCATCTTGGGCACCTGCTCCTCGGCGGAGCGCTTGGCGATGCGGTTGATCCGCCGGTCGAGCGTGGTGCGGATCGTGTACCCGCCGTCGTAGAGGTCTTCCTTCGAGATGCCCGAGCGGATCAGGTAGTCCTCGACGTACTGGCAGAAGAACCCGTGCTCGGGGCCCGCACCGACACAGTTCGCCGCGGGCTTGTTCGGGCCGCCCTTCGCCACGCCCAGAGGCTCCTTCTTGATCCGCTCCGCGTCCTCGGCCGACAGCTTGCGGTTGTCGACCATCGAGTCGAGCACCATGTTGCGGCGGTTCTTGGCACCCTCGGGGTTGTTCCACGGGTCGAGCACCGCCGGGTTGTTCACCATGCCGGCGAGCATCGCCGACTGGCCGACGTCCAGTTTGTCGGGCGTGGTGTTGAAGTAAGCCCGCGCGGCCCCGCCGACACCGTAGATCTGCCGCGAGAACTCGACGACGTTCAGATACCCGGCGAGGATCTCGTCCTTCGACATCCGCGTCTCGAGCTGGATCGCGATGCGCGCTTCCTTGAGCTTGCGCGCGATGGTCTGTTCCTGTGCGCGCTGCTGGCCGATCTCGTCGTCGCGGTAGGTGACGTTGATCAGATAGTTCTTCACGTACTGCTGCGTCAACGTCGAGGCGCCCTGCGTGTCGCCGCCCGAGGAGTTGCTGATCGCGGCGCGCAGCGTGCCCTTCCAGTCGACGCCCGTGTGCTCGTAGAAGCGGCGGTCCTCGATCGAGATCAGCGCCCACTTCATGGCGTCGGAGATCTGATCGGGTTTGGTCGGTACGCGGTACTGGTTGTACAGCGTCGCGATCGGCTTGCCGCTCTTGTCCGTGACCGTCGTCAGCTGTGGCGGCGGCTCGTCGGCCAGCTCGGCCGACATCGACTCCACGGTCTCGCTCGCCTGGTTCGACACGACACCGGCGGCTCCGACCACAGGAAAGAGGATCCCCGCCACCAGCACACCGGCCAGCAGGCAGAGACCAACCAGCTTCAGCAGACCGCTTCTCTTACGCACGCAGCCAGGGTACGCATAGCAGCCGTCACGTGCGGGTTGGCTACACGGCGCGGTGCCGGGGCGCCGATATCCACTTCAGTGGAGAAAGCTCCAAGCCCCGATCCGAAACATTGTAGCCACCTGCACTTGACCGTGTGGTCATTCGCGAAAACAAATCCGAACTTCGTCGGTTGGATATGGGAACCGACCGTGTCTACAGTCCGTCAACATCTCACGAGGCAACGCTCACAAGGGGAGGCGTTGCGGAGGGACCGTGAGAACACAGGGAGAGAGAGCGACCAGTCGCAGCGGCGAGGCTGAGGCGCCACGACCAGGCGGCCCGAGGCATGGCAACTGCGCAGGTCACAACAGGTAGGAGCTGGGGGTCGTGATGAACACCAACCAGTCGAGCTGGCGTATCCAGGCGTACTGCCGGGACACGGACCCGGACGGACTGTTCGTCCGCGGTGCAGAGCAGAATCGCGCGAAGGTCATCTGCATGGGCTGCCCCGTGCGGACCGAATGTCTCGCCGAGGCGCTCGACAACCGGATCGATTTCGGTGTCTGGGGAGGAATGACCGAACGGGAACGGCGTGCGCTGCTGCGCAAGCGCCCCGAGGTGCACAGCTGGTGGGACCTTCTCGAGTCGGCCAAACGTGAATACGAGCCCGCCGGCGCGGGTTCGAGCTGACACGCCGGACGGGTGGACGCCGGCCCGGCCGGTGTCCACCCCTCACGACCTTCGGACCCCGGTGCGTCAGTTGCCGGCCAGGCGGTCGCCGATGTCGCGCAGCCCGCACACGTCGTGCACGTCGCCGGCCAACGCGGGCACCCGCCGCACGGGCACGCTCGGGTGCGCCCTGGTGAAACGCTCCAACAGCCGTGACTCGCGTTCGGCCAGCTGTACCCGGTCGGCGTGCAACCGCAGCACCGCCTCCGCGAGCGGTGCGCTGGTCTCCCCGCGTTCCAGCGACTCGGCCGCCGCGAGTGCGTCGACCGCGGACAGGTCCGCCAGCACGGGATGTGTCCGGTTCGCCACCAAACCGGCCAGTGGCATCGTCTCCTCCGAGAGCCGCTCCACGAAGTAACTCGCCTCGCGCAGCGCGTCCGGTTCCGGCGCTGCCACGACCAGGAACGAGGTGCCCTCGGACCGCAGCAGTTCCTGCGTCTTCGCCGCCCGTTCGCGGAACCCGCCGAACGTCGAGTCGAACGCCTGCATGAACGCCGAGGCGTCCGCCAGCAACTGGCCGCCCAGGATGGTCGAGACGGCCTTGGCGAACATCGAGAAGCCCGCGCTCATGACCTTGCGGATCCCCCAGCCGCCCGCGCGCGCCGGGCTGGTGAGCAGGCGGATCATCCGCCCGTCCAGTGCCGCCGACAGTCGGCTCGGGGCGTCGAGGAAGTCCAGCGCCGATCGGCTCGGCGGCGTGTCGACGACGATCAGATCCCAGTCGCCCGTCGCCGCGAGCTGCCCCAGCTTCTCCATCGCCATGTACTCCTGCGTGCCGGAGAAGGACGTGGAAATGGTCTGGTAGAAGGGGTTGCTCAGCAGCTGTTCGGCCCGTTCGGGGCCGGCGTGGCGCCGCACCATGTCGTCGAACGTGCGGCGCATGTCCAGCATCATCGCCCACAGCTGGCCGTCCGGTTCGAACCCGTCGACCGTCACCTGTCGGGGATGATTGCCCAGCTCACGAAGGCCCAGCGCCTGGGCGAGCCGCCGCGCCGGGTCGATGGTCAGCACCACCGTCTGCCTGCCGCGTTCCGCGGCCCGCAGCGCGAGCGAGGCGGCCGTCGTCGTCTTGCCGACCCCGCCCGAACCGCAGCACACGACCACGCGCGTGTCCGGGTCGTCGATGAGCGTGTCGACGTCGAGACCGTCCAGGTCGACGTGGTCCCGGGTGTCCCGTGTGTCCGACATCGTCACCGCACCCCCTGGCCGCGGAGCGATTCCGCCAATTCGTACAGCGCGGCGACGTCGACCCCGCCGGAGAGGTCGGCCAGTTCGAGCGTCGGCAGGTCGCTCTCGGACAGCTGCTGCCGCGCGGTCGTCTCCGCCTCGACCCGGCCGGCGTGTTCGACGGTCTCGGTCACGAGTGCGTCGAGTGTCGCGTCCGGCAGGTCGAGGCCGGCCGCAGCCAACCCGGCGCGCACCCGGTCGGCGTCGACCCGGCCGTCAGCGGCGGGCGAGATCGATCGGGCGGGCAACCGCGGCGGGCGCACCCGGTTGATCAGCACGGCCCCCGGCCGCAGGTCCGCACCATCCAGCTCGGCGACCGCGTCCAGCGTCTCGCGTACGGGCATCTCCTCGAGCAGCGTCACCAGGTGCACGGCCGTCTGACCCGAATGCAGCAGGCTCACGACGCCGTCGGCCTGCGATCGGATCGGACCCGTCTTGGCCAGATCCGTCAGCGCGCGGGTGACGTCGAGGAACTTCACCACCCGGCCCGTGGGTGGCGCGTCCACCACGACGGCGTCGTAGAAGTGGCGCCCGTCGGAGTCGGTGCGGCCGACACACTCCTTGATCTTGCCCGTGAGCAGCACGTCCCGCAGCCCCGGTGCCAGCGTGGTCGCGAACTCGATCGCGCCCATCCTGCGCAGCGTGCGGCCCGCGAAGCCGAGGTTGTAGAACATCTCGAAGTACTCGAGCAGCGCCGCCTCGACGTCGATGTGCAGCGCTCGCACCTCGCCACCGTTCGGGGCGGAGGCGATGCGTTGCTCCGCGTACGGCAGTGGTTCGGTGTCGAAGAGCTGGGCGAAGCCCTGCCTGCCCTCGACCTCGACCAGCAGTACGCGCCTGCCGTGGCCCGCGAGCGCGAGCCCGAGCGACGCGGCGAGGGTCGTCTTGCCGGTGCCGCCCTTGCCGGTCACGAAATGCAGCCGGGTGCGGGTCAGCTCGTCGGTCCAGCCGGCCAGCGTGGTGGTCACCGGGGCAGCGTAAGACATCAACTGGCCATGGCCAGCACGGCGACGACCACGGCGATGCCGCCCGCCAGCCACCACGACACGGCCGGCGACAGCACGGTGAGCGTGAGAACGCAGGTCAGCGCCAGTGCGGTGACGCCGACGAGCCCCGTCACGGCGACCACCTGCCACCGGCCGGTCTTCTCCCTCGCACGCGCCATGATCATCAACACAGCCAGGCCGCCCGCCACAACCAGCAGCGAGGCCGCCAAGATCCGCCACGTTTCCACGGGAACTCACGCTACTGGCAGTGGTTGTCTAGGGTGACGGCCATGAGTGCCACGAAGTGGGAATACGCCACCGTTCCGCTGTTGATCCACGCCACCAAGCAGATCCTCGACCAGTGGGGCGAGGACGGCTGGGAGCTGGTGACCGTCCTGCCGAACCCGAGCGGCGAACAGCACGTCGCGTACCTCAAGCGCCCGAAGGACTGAGGCCGATGAGCGCCAGCACCGCGTCGGCGCGGCTCGCCGAGCTCGGTATCGAACTGCCCGGCGTCGCGGCTCCGGTCGCGTCGTACATCCCCGCGATCCGCACGGGATCGCACGTCTACACCTCCGGCCAGCTGCCGTTCGTCGAGGGCGCACTGCCCGCCACCGGCAAGGTGGGCGGCGACGTCGGCCCCGAGGAGGCCAAGCAGTACGCCAGGACGGCGACGTTGAACGCCCTGGCCGCGGTGCACGACCTCGTGGGCATCGACGCGATCACCCGCGTGGTCAAGGTGACGGGATTCGTCGCCTCGGCCGACGGGTTCAACGCCCAGCCCGCGGTGATCAACGGTGCGTCCGAGCTGCTCGGTGAGGTCTTCGGGGACGCGGGTGCCCACGCCAGGTCCGCCGTGGGTGTCGCGGAGCTGCCCCTGGACGCGCCTGTCGAGGTCGAGCTGATCGTGGAGGTGTCGTGATGGACCCGGATGTCGAGCAGGCGTGCCACGAGTTGCTGCTGCGCCTCTCCGGCAGGCTGCCCGACAACCTGGTCTGGCGGTTTCGCGACTGGCTGGGCGAGGGTGCGATGAGCACCCTCGCCCGTGTGCTGCCGAAGACTTTGCTCAAGCACAGGGTGGACCTCGACCAGGAGGAGTACGGCCTGCTGGTGGCAGGTCTCGTCCCGCACGGCGCTGACCGGCATCAGGTCAGTTCCACCCTTGGGGTAGACGCACCGTTAGAGAGCGGGTACACATTCACCGCGAGTACGCCTAACTGGGTGAACTCTGTCGATTCGGTGGCCGCCGTGATCGACGCAACGTTGCGACGGCGACCCGATGTGGGTGAAGTTCGGGAAGCTTGGCGACAGGAACGTGGGGCCGGCCCGGAGGGGGCGAAGCGTGTCCTGCTCGTCACGGCTACCGCCGGACTTCCCCGGCTGACGGGCGAACTGCAGCGCCTGCTGCGCGTGCTGGGTGACGAGGCCCCGTGCGTGGAGGTGCTGCCCACACGGTTCGACCCGCCTGCCTACCACCGGGAGGCGCTCGCGAACTCACGGTTCGTGTGCGCCGGGGCGGCCGACGCCGGGCGGCAACTCGTATCCGCATAGCGTCCGCGGCCGGCGGGCGGGAGGGAGAGCGGCGACATGGTGGACTTGCGGTCCGGTGGTGACCAGGACGGCTTCGGCGTCCCGCTGCGCCTGTACAACGTGCTGCTCGCGCTCGCGGGCAGGCTCGACGACAGTGCTCTTTCCGAGGCGCGCGAACTCGTCGCCAGGTCGAATCTCGACGACGCCACCGAACTGACCGTCGGGTCACTCGTCGCAGGCCGCCTTCCCGTCCGCCCGGCCGAACAGCGGGAGCTGGCGTCGCTGCTGGAGCTCACCCGCTCCGACCCGACGCTCGCCGATCCGCTCACCGTCGTCGAGGACATCGCCGCGACCGAACACCGTTTCAGTCGTGAGGACGACCCGGACACAGGCGTCGGCGACGCGCTCGACCGGGTACTGCGCGTGCTGCCCGACCTGCGTTCGGTGCACGCCGTGTGGCGTAACACCGCCGCGGGCAGCGTCCCCGGACCGTTGCCGCAGCGAGTGGTGCTCGTCGACATCGGCCCCGACGCGCACCCGCCCGCCGTCGCCTTCCGCGTCGGTGATGCGCTGCGCAAGGCCGGCATCCGCGCGGTCGTCGAGGTCACCGGGCCCGGCTCGGAACGCACCGCCTACCACGAGGCGGCACTGTCCGCCGGCGTTCCGGTGTGGCTCGCAGGCCCGGATTCCGCCCGGCACGACTCCGCGAGGGCCGAGTCTGTAAGAGCGGAGCCGGCTCACGCTGAGCCGGCACCCGCACCCACGGGCCCGGCGAGTGTTCCACCGCCGCCGGAACCGCAGCACCCGGAACCGCAGCTCCAGGAACCGCAGCTCCAGGAACCGCAGCGGTCCGTGCCCGCGGCACCCGAGCATCCGCCCGCCGTGGCGGCGGTGCCGGAGGCGCCCACGTCCGACGGTGCGGTGCGGGACGACTCGCCGGTTCGGGAGCAGCCGGCTGCACCGGCACCCGAACCCGCTCCTTCCTCCCGCGGCTGGACCGCTGAACCGCCGCGGTCGGCGAGGTCGTCCGGCGAACCGGGCCGTGGCCGCCGTTCCCGCCATCCCGCGCGCACGCAGGCCGAACCGCCCGAAAACGCCGGCGGGGAACTGCCCCGCGGCGGTGAGGGCGGCCAGGTCGTCGAGTTCCCCCAGCCGCAGCACGACGTCGAACAGGAAAACCGGTCGGCGCAGACCACCGAGATGTCCCGCGAAGAGGTCGCCCAGCTGCGTGCCGCGATCGCCGAGGACAGGGACAAGGGGCAGGCGCTCGCCTCGGCCGACCTGGATTCCGACCAGCTCGCCCGGATCCCCGACCTCAATCTCGACGACCCGCAGCTGACCGACCGCGACCGTGAACTACTGCGGGAACTGCACGCCGAACTCGCCGAGCGGGAACGGGCCGAGGCGCAGCGCCAGCGGACGAACGGCACCTCGGCGGGCGGGGCCGACGCCCGCTGAGGTACCGCGACGCCTCGTGGGCCCTGGGCACGGGCATTCGCACCGGGGCGTTCGTCAGGGGCGGCTGTTCGTAGCGGCGACGGTTCTCGCGGGCGTTCTCGTGCCTGCCGAGGCCCTCGTTCGCACCAGGGCGTTCGCACCAGGGCGTTCGTACCGGCGCCGTTCGAGCCGAGGCGGTCGTTCGCGGGCCGTGCCGGTCCGCTTAGCGGTGCCGAGTGCACCGCACGTCACGTCGGAAACACGCATCGGACGGAACCGCCGGCGCCGCCGTGGCGGTATGTTGCGGACGTGTCTGCGAACTTCCACCTGCCGAGGAGCGCCGTGCCGGACGCGATGTTCGGCGGCGCTGGATCGGCCGACGCCGCGCATTCGCAGGAACGGCCCGTACCCGCCCGCGAGGCGGCGACCGTGATGCTGCTGCGCGACACACCCTCCGGCGTCGAGGTGTTCCTGCAACGACGGGTCGCGGCGATGAAGTTCGCCGCGGGGATGACCGTGTTCCCCGGCGGCGGGGTCGACGAGCGTGACGCCGACGCGTCCATCGCGTGGGCCGGTCCCCCCGCCGCGCAGTGGGCGGAGTGGTTCGGCTGTGACGAACGCCTCGCCAGGGCGCTCGTGTGCGCCGCGGTGCGCGAGATGTTCGAGGAGTCCGGGGTGCTGCTGGCCGGGCAGGGCCCCGGCACCATCGTCGGCGACACCTCCGGTTACGCCGATGCCCGCGCCGCGCTCGTCGCCAGGGAGCTGTCGCTGGCCGCGTTCCTCGCCGACGCCGGGCTGACCCTGCGTGGCGACCTGCTGCGGCCGTGGGCGAACTGGGTCACCCCGGAACGCGAGAAGCGCCGTTACGACACGAAGTTCTTCGTCGCAGCGTTGCCCGCGGGCCAGCGAGCCGACGGCGATACCACCGAGGCGGCCGAGTCGGGTTGGCGCACGCCCGCCGACGCGATGGCCGACGGCGAGGCCGGTCGAAGCATGCTGATGCCGCCCACGTGGGCGATGCTGGCGGACCTGGCGGCGTGCCGGGACGTGGCCGAGGTGCTGGCGACCGACCGCACCCCGGTGCCGAAGCTGATGCCCACGCTGCGGCTCGACGGCGAATCCGTGCTCGTCGAGCTGTGACCGGGACCAGGACCGTGACTGGAGGTGTGATGACCGGCGCGAACGCGCATCCGGCGTACGAGACGCCACGGGTGGTGACCTCGGCGGCGAGCGTGGTGCTCGAGGAGAACCCGTCGAACATGACGCTCGAGGGCACCAACACGTGGATCCTGCGCGGGCCGGACGCGCCGGCGTCGATCGTCGTCGATCCCGGGTACCTCGACACGGCGCACCTGGAGCGAGTCGTCGCCGCGGCGGGACCGGTCGAGTTGATCGTGCTCACCCACCACCATCCCGACCACGCCGACGGCGCGCCGTGGCTGGCCGAACGGACCGGTGCGCCGGTGCGGGCGTTCGACCCCGGACTGTGCCTGGAGGGGGATCCGCTGGGTGACGGTGACGTCGTCCGCGCAGCGGGGCTGGAACTGACGGTGCTGCACACGCCGGGGCACTGCGCGGACTCCGTGTCGCTGCGGTTCGACCACGGCGGCGTGGTGCACGTGCTCACGGGCGACACCGTGCTCGGCCGCGGCACCACCGTCGTCGAGCACATCGGCGATTACCTGCGTTCACTGGACCGGCTGGCCGAGCTGCCCGCCGGTTCGATCGGTCTCACCGGACACGGCCCGGAGCGGGAGGACCTGCTCGCCACGGTCGACCAATACCGCAGGCATCGGCAGCAGCGCCTCGACGAGATCCGGGGTGCGCTCGACGTACTCGGCACCGATGCGACGCCGCGGCAGATCGTCGAACACGTCTACGCCGACGTCGACCGTGGCCTCTGGCCCGCCGCGGAAGCCTCCGTCACCGCCCAACTCGAGTACCTGCAGGGCTGACACCGACGCCCAAGTTGATGCCCAGGCCGCCACTACGCCGACAGCTCAGGTCGCGAGTGCGGGGGCCGGTTCGGCCGCGGTCGCGTGCGGGCGGATCGTCCTGCGCAGGAGTGCCACGACGGCGGCGATCGCCATCGCCACGGCGCCGGCGGTCAGGAACGCAGCCGACGGGCTCGCATGCTCCACCACGTAGCCGCTGACGGACTGGCCACACGCGATACCGAGCGTGACGGACGTCAGGACCCACGAGAACGCCTCCGCGGCGGTGTCACGTGGTGCTGTCAGCTCGATCGTGGTCGAGTGCGTCGTGGACTGCGGGGTGATCATCGCGCCCGCCGCGAACATCGCCAGGCCGAGTCCCCACAACGTCGACGGCCACGCCATGACCGCGACCAGCGCGCCGAACAGTCCGAGCAGTATCGGAAGTCGTGTGGGCAGCGTCCGGGGCCACGGCCGGAGGCTGTAGGCCACGCCGAAGGCCACCGAGCTCACCGACCACAGCGACAACAGCACTCCGCCGATGGAGACGTTGCCCGCCGCCTCGGCTGCCGCGGGCACCGCGACCTCCACGAATCCGATCACGATGCCGAAGCCCAGCGCCGCGAGCGCGAGCGTGCGCATGCCCGGGCTCGCCAGTGCGCCCAGCAGTGACGTCCCTGCCTGCGGATTCGGGCCCCATTCGCGTACCGCGGGACTCAGCGCGAACAGGGTGGCGCCCGTGGCCATGCACGCCCCGCCGAGCACCAGGCCGGTGCCGGGCCAGGGCAGTGCGATCAGCACGCCCGCCAGCCCCGGCCCGAGGATGAAGAACACCTCCATGCTGATCGCCTCGTAGGAGAACGCGGCATCGCGGGTCGGACCTGCGGGGAGCAGTCGGCCCCACAGCGCACGGGACGCCGAGCCGGTGGCGGGTTCGGACAGTCCGATCGCGGCGGAACAGCCGACGAGTACCGGCACGGGCGCACCGGCTTCGATCACGACGATGAGTGACGTCAATGCGGTGACGAACAGTGCGGTGACCACCAGAAGTGGGCGTGTCGGCCCGAACCGGTCGATGATGCGGCCCTGGACGACCGACCCGCAGGCCACGCCGACGAGCGCCGCGGCGGACACCAGGCCTGCCGCGGCGAACGAGCCGGTCTCGTGCTGGACGTACAGCAGTGCCGAGATCCCGATCATCGCGATGGGCAGCCGGGCCAGCACCGACGCCACGAGTGGCCTGCGGGAACGCGGGGTGCGCAGCACCGCGCGGTAGTCGGCGAGCGAGGTGCGGCCGTGGGACGCAGGCGGATCGGACCGGTCGGACTGGGACATGCGCACTATTATGGCACGTGCGTACCAGTCTATTTTTCTGGACTTCGTCTACCGGCGACGGTCAGTATTGAGGTGCATACCCACCCCTCTTTCGGGTATCCGTGTCTCAGTTGGATAACAGAACAGCGTTTTCGGGCATCTTCTGACCCGCTTGAGCGTCCTTGAGGGTGAAGACACTTGAAGAGCAGGGTGGGTGCCGTGCGATTCTGAAGAAGTCAGCGGGGCTCGCGTCATGAGGCTCGGCACTACGAGTCCCACCCGTGAACAAGCTGAAGACGGGTTCCGTGACCCGGAACTAAGCGCAGTGCTTGATCGAGGCTCACCTCGATCGGGACATTGCTCCGGTAGGGGCTCTGCTTCGACCGCGGATATGTCGATCAACTACATAGTCGGTTTCCTCGCTTCGCAGCGGGTACTCGGTAATCGAGAGGTTCGGTCGTCGCCGGCCTCGGTGACGAGACCTCGGTGGCACGAGCACCAACGCTGCTGGAGGCGAACACAATCTCCCTCCGGGATTCGGGTCGGGGCCTTTCAACCGGAGGGCGGGGAGCGTGGGCTGTCGGGGGATGGTCCACGCACAGGCAAAGGGCCGGTGCGCCACGTCGGGGGTGGCGCCCGGCCCTTTGTCATGTCTTGATGCGGTCGCTTTTGGTGCAGTCGTTCTTGCTGCGGTTGGTGCAGTAGCGCCGTGGCGCGATGTGCCGAACTGCGTCCACGGGCTCGGAGCGCGCCGCACGCGGTCCGCGGATCCTGTGCCCGGCCGTTTCGATGTCCGCGTGCCGCGCCTTCCACGGTGCGGATGTCGAATCGCGGCCGCCCGGAATGCCAGGCCGCCTGCGACGTCGGACCGTGCCGCGACGCCGGATCGCGCCGCGGCCTCGGATCGCGCCGCCGCTTCGCATCACGCCGCCTCGGGTTACGCCGTGACGCCGGATCCCGGATGTCGCCTGGCTCGGCATTTGCTGCCGGAGCCGCCGGCCGCCTCATAGGGGAATGATGGACCCTCGCCCGGTGGGAGGTGTCGAATCCCCTGGTCAGCGGGCGCGTCGCGCGAGCCGTTCCGGGTCGAGGATCAGCACGCTCTTGCCTTCGAGTCGAAGCCAGCCGCGGTGTGCGAAGTCGGCGAGTGCCTTGTTCACCGTCTCGCGCGAGGCGCCGACGAACTGGGCGATTTCTTCCTGGGTCAGGTCGTGCGTGACCCGCAGCAGGCCCGCTTCCTGGCTGCCGAACCGCTGCGCCAGCTGCAGCAGCGCGCGGGCGACACGGCCGGGAACGTCCGTGAAGATCAGTTCGGCGACCATGTTGTTCGTACGCCGCAGTCGGCGGGCGACCACGCGGAGCAGCTGCTCGGCGATCTCGGGACGCGTGGAGATCCACTGCCGCAGTGCGGCTCGGTCCATCGTCACGGTGCTGACCTCGGTCACGGTCGTCGCCGTCGAGGTACGCGGTCCCGGATCGAAGATCGACAGCTCGCCGAACATGTCCGACGGGCCCATGATCTGGAAGAGGTTCTCCCGGCCGTCGGCCGACTTGCGGCCGATCTTCACCTTGCCCGACTTGATGATGTAGAGCTTGTCGCCGGGCTCGCCCTCGTTGAAGATCACGTGGCCGCGCGGAAAGTCCACGGTCTCCAGGGTCTGCGCGAGCGCTTCGGCCGCAGCCGGCTCCACGCCCTGGAAAATGCCCGCCCTGGCCAGGGTCTCGTCCACCTCGTGCCTCCTTTGAGAAGCGACCATCGCACCCGGGGGACGGGAGCGTGGCGCCGGTCACTACGTGCAGTGTAGGGCGTGCCCTCGAGATCGCTTCCCGGCTCGCCGATCCGCCGTAGCGACACCCCGTCCTGGGTGACGTACACGGCAATCACCCGGCGCTGGGCGCTGCCTGACACAGCTCGTCGAGACCGTACGCGGACGATCTCCGACCCGAAAGTTTAACCCTGGCGTAACGGTGCCGGGCGACCGCCTCCGGTCGGGTGACATGTGCTCACTCCGGGTGTCCCGGTGACTACCGGCAGGCCGTGGCACTCGCGCACCTCTGAGGCGTGTGGGTGATGGTTTCGCGTCAGACAGTCACCGGCTCTGTTGCGTCCGGCCGACGTGTCACCGACTTCGGTCGGGAGCGGTCTCAGTCAGTGCCGCGTTCGCTGCGCTCGCCCGGGGCCGGCGATTCCGCGGACCGGGCCGCGGACTGCGGAGCGGCCGTGGCCGACGCCGATGTCCGAGCCTGCGCAGGCTCCCGGTCGGGGTCGCCGCGGCGAGGCTTGCCGAACCGGCCGCCGGATCGGCCGCTGAACCGCCTGCGACGGAACAGTTCCAGGGCCCTGCCGATGCCGTGCCCGTACAGCGCCCTGACCTCTTCGGGCTTGGCCTGCTCGAGGAACTCCTCGACGTCCTCGCCGCGCACGGACACGTGCCGCAGTCGAGTCTCGACGCGTTCCATGCCGAGTGCGAACAGCATGACCGCCAGTGGCACCGCGATGACGAACCAGACGGTCATGTCTCTCCATATCCGGCGATCGGGGGCACCGCCGCGTCCAAGGGTAGTGAAGCGTGTGCCCGTCCTGTCGGAGGTCGCACGTAGGCTAACGATGTGTCGTCAGCGGTTCCTGAGCACCCCCGGGAGGGGAGTCCCCGAAAGAGTGTTGTCCGGTCGCGGCCGCTCACCGAGGAGAGTCGACTCGCCCTGGTGCGGCGGGCGCGACGAATAAAGCGTTGCCTGGACGAGGCGTATCCAAACGCCGAGTGCGAGCTGGACTTCTCGACGCCGCTCGAGCTGCTCGTGGCCGTCATCCTGTCGGCGCAGTGCACCGACGTGCGCGTCAACCAGACCACGCCTGCCCTGTTCGCGCGCTACCGCACGGCCGCCGACTACGCAGGTGCCGACCGGGCCGAGCTCGAGGAGTACATCCGGCCCACCGGCTTCTACCGCAACAAGGCGAGCTCGCTGCTGAAGCTCGGCGCCACGCTCGTCGAACGCCACGACGGCGAGGTGCCGCGGACGCTCGACGAGCTGGTGAAGCTGCCCGGGGTCGGCCGGAAGACGGCCAACGTGATCCTGGGCGAGGCGTTCGGCCTGCCCGGCATCACCGTCGACACGCACTTCGGCAGGCTCGTCCGCCGCTGGGGCTGGACGGCCGAACAGGATCCGGTCAAGGTCGAGTTCGCCGTCGGCGACCTGTTCCCGCGGAAGGACTGGACGATGCTCTCGCAGCGGGTGATCTGGCACGGCAGGCGGATCTGCCACGCGCGCAAACCCGCGTGCGGCGCGTGCCCGGTCGCGCGCGACTGCCCTGCGTTCGGCGAGGGCCCCACCGATTTCGACGAGGCCGCGGCGCTGGTCAAGGGGGACGAACGTGACCACCTGCTGGCCATGGTGTCGGAGCAGTGACCCCCGCGGCGCGCTGGGCGTTGGTGGCGGGTGTGCTGGTGATCGCCGCGCTGGTGGCGGTCGTGCCCATGGTGAACTCGCAGGACGGTGCGGACGGGGGCGAGGACCTCGGCTCCGCACGAGCCGCCGCGCAGCTCGAGGGGTGCGAGACCGGCTCCGGCACCCCCGCCGGTGAGCTGCGCGGTGTCGATGCGGTGTGCCTGGCCGACGGTTCGCAGGTCGACGTGGGCGAGGTCGTCGCAGCCGGAGACCGGCCGACGCTGATCAACGTCTGGGCCACGTGGTGCCAGCCGTGCCGGGAGGAGCTGCCGTTGCTCGACGCCTACGCCGCCGAACCCGGCGCCGCCCGGGTGGTCACCGTGCAGGTCGAGAGTGGCCAGCGCGAGGGGCTCGAACTGCTGGCCGAGCTCGACGTGGACCTGCCCGGCCTGCACGACGGCGACGGGCCGTCGGGGCCGGTCAGGGAGGCGCTGTCGGTGCCGCGCGCGCTGCCCGCGTCGTACCTGGTGACCCGCGACGGGGACGTCGAGCTCATTCGACAGCCGCGGCTGTTCACGTCCGCGGCGCAGATCCGTGAGGCCGTGCGAGCGGGAGGCGAACGGTGACGTGTGAGATGACCGGTCCGCTCGTCGACCCGGCCGACGTGCCGGACTGGCTGGCCGAACTGGTGCGGGCCAGTGCCGGAACGGACGCCGAGGCGTTCACGCGCCTGACCGTGCCCGACGGGCAGGACCCGCGTGCGGCCTCGGTGCTGGTGCTGTTCGGCGAACAGCCGGTGCACGGCCCGGACGTGCTGCTGCTGCGCCGCGCCGACACGCTCGATTCGCACGCCGGGCAGGTGGCATTTCCCGGAGGCGGAGCCGAGGACGGTGACGAAGGGCCGATCGGCACGGCACTGCGTGAGGCGGAGGAGGAGACGGGCGTCGAGGTGTCCGGAATCCGCCCGGTGGCGGTGCTGCCGCGGCTGTACATCCCGGTGTCTCGGTTCGCGGTGACGCCGGTCCTCGCGCACTGGGAGGAGCCGTCGCCGGTGCACGCGGTCGATCCCGGCGAGACGGCAGCCGTGGCCCGCGTGCCGCTGTCCGAACTGGCCGATCCGGCGAACCGTTTCATGGTCCGCAAACCCGGCGGCGGCTGGAAGGGCCCTGCTTTCACCATCGGCGAGTTGTTCGTTTGGGGCTTCACGGCGGGTGTGCTGACGGCGCTGCTGCGACTGGGTGGCTGGGAACGGCCATGGGATCACACGGATGTGCGAGACCTTGACGTAGCGTGGGCGCGGCACATGGAGCGTGAAACGGGCCGGGAGTGACGGTGAACTGGGTCGACCTGCTGGTGATCGCACTGGCACTGCTCGCGGCGGTGTCGGGCGCACGCCAGGGCATGCTCGTCGCATTGCCCGCGTTCATCGGCGTCGTCGCCGGTGCGCTGCTGGGTATCGAGGTCGCGCCGTGGCTGGTGGACTCGTTCGAGGAACCCGCCGCGCGGGTGGCGATCGCCGTCGGCACGGTCGTGTTCCTCGTCGCGCTCGGTGAGACCGTCGGGGTGCTGGCCGGCAGTCAGCTGAAGAACCGGATCCGCTCGCCGAAACTGTCCAGTGTGGACAGTACGCTCGGCGCGATCGTGCAGGGAATCGTGGTGTTCGTCGTTGCGTGGCTCATCGCGCTTCCGCTGACGAGCGTCGCCGCGCTGCCCGGGCTGGCACGGGCGATCAATCAGTCGTCGGTGCTCGGTGGCGTCAACGACGTCATGCCGGACGCGGCGCAGGGCCTGCCCGGCGAGCTGCGTGAACTGCTCGACGCCTCCGGATTCCCGTCCATTGTGGATCCGTTCCAGCAGGCGCCGGTGCGGGAGATCTCCCCTCCCGACGAGTCGTTGCCCGCCGACGCCGTCGTGCGCCAGGCGCAGCCGAGTGTGCTGAAGATCCGCGGCGTCGCCTCCTCGTGCTCCCGCTCGCTGGAGGGCAGCGGCTTCGTCGTAGCCCCGCAGCGCGTGATGACGAACGCCCACGTCGTCGCCGGAACCGACCAGGTCGCCGTCGAGACTCCCCAGGGTCGCGAGCCTGCCACGGTGGTGCACTTCGACCCGAGTACCGACCTCGCGGTGCTGGCCGTGCCCGGTCTCACCACGCGTCCGCTCGACCTGCGAGACGAGGACGCCGTCGAAGGTGATGACGCGATCGCGCTCGGCTACCCGCTCGACGGCCCGTACACCGCGTCACCGTTGCGGGTGCGGGAACGGATCAACCTGCGTGGTCCCGACATCTACGACGCCAACACCGTCCAGCGTGACGTCTTCACCGTCCGCGGGCAGGTGCGCAGCGGCAACTCCGGCGGCCCGATGGTCGACCCGGACGGCGACGTCATCGGCGTCGTGTTCGGCGCGTCGGTCGAGGACCCCGACACCGGCTTCGTGCTCACGGCCGACGAGGTGCGGGACGAGTACGAGCAGGCGCCCGCCTACGGCGGGGAGGTCGGCACGGGCTCGTGCACCTCGTGACGGATCGGGCCGGTGCCGCCTGACGGAGTGCTCTGCCGGTGCGGTCTACCGGCGCGGTCAGCCCGTGCGGTCAGCGGCCGCGGAGGAACGAGGCGAGGATCGCCGACGTCTCGGCGGGCGCTTCGAGGTGCGGAAAGTGGCCGACACCCGGCAGGGTGACGAACTCGGAGTGCGGGCCGCGCCACGGTGCCGAATCGCGTGCGGTGGACAGCAGCACGCACGGATCGTCCTCGCCGTGCAGTTGCAGGACGGGCATCGTCACGCGGGCGTCGACGTCGCGCCGGAACCGCCTGCCGTCGCCGCGGAACTGTGAGCGCAGTGCCCAGCGGTAGTACTCGAGTGCGCTGTGGGCGACACCGGGGATACGCATGGCGTGCCGCAGGGTCGCCGCGGTCTCGGTGAAGTCGTCGGTGCCGCGCCACGCCTCGCCCGACCACGAAGCGAGCAGCTCACCGGTGTAGGCGGCGTCGTCGGTGACGAGACGTTTCTCCGGCGCCATCGGAACCTGGAACCGCAGCACGTGGCTCGACGCGCGGGCCTGTGCGCCTCGGCGTCCGAAGGGCAGCCGGCCTGCCGCCTGCCGCAGCGCCAGCGGATGCGCACCGCCCAGTACTCCGACCGACCGCACGACGCGCGGTCGCATCGCCGCGGCCGACCAGGCGAGCAGCCCGCCCCAGGAGTGGCCGACGACGTGTGCCGAGCGCAGCCCGAGCGCGCGGATCAGCCCCGCGACGTCCCCGGCGGCCGTCCACGCGTCGTAGCCCCGTGGCGGCTTGTCCGAGTCGCCGTATCCGCGCAGGTCGACGGCGACCACGCGGAATCCGGCCTCGGCGAGGTCACGTAGCTGGTGATGCCACGTCCACCACATGCCTGCGAACCCGTGCAGCAGCAACACGGGTTCGCCTGCGCCCGCCTCCGCCACGTGCAGCAGGATGCCGTTGGCGGACACGTCGCGATGCGTCCACGGGCCGGGGTACCGGACGGTCGACGGGTCGGGCGGGAGCACTTCCGGAATTCGGGACGGTAAGGGTCAGGACCGCGGAAGCGGTTCGCCCGGGGCCCCGGGCATCCCTTCGGCGACGTCGGCCGACTTGTGCTGCGGCTTCAGTGCCGCCGCCGATTCCTTGATGCTGTCGATCGACCGCTGTGGTGCGCGGACCTTCTTGAACTTCCGGTACCCCAGGAGGCCGCAGATCCCGGCGAACACCAGCATCAGCAGGAACACGATGCCGAATGCGGCCCAGCGCTGGAGCCACTCCGAGAGCAGTTCGCCGAGGAAGAAAAAGAAGAAGAAGGAGCTGTAGAGCGCGACCACCGCGGCGATGATGAAGAAGATACTGCCCTTGGTGGCCTTCTTGACCTCGCCGACAGTCTCGGCCTTGGCCAGCTCCAGCTCGGCGCGGAACAGCGTCGACATGTGCTGCGTCGCGTCCTTGACCAGCGAACCGATCGACGCGCCTTCGGCGGAGTCGGCCGCGGGATCCTCCGACAACGGGAGGTAGGGCACCCAGCCCCCGGCATCCCGGTTGTCGCCGTCGTTGAGTTCATGCTTCGGGCTGCTCACGCGCCTCATCGTGCCATGTTGATGGCGTCACGGTCGCGAAGGGCGCACGGGCGGTGTCGGTGTGGTGTGAAGTCGTCGCCGGACGTGTCGTCCGGCGGTCGGAGCCGGGTTCCGCCGAACGGGTGAGTATGTCAGTTGACGCCCATCACGATCGGTAGCGTCCGGGGAGTATTGTTGAGTATTGGCCGGAAAGACGGGCAAAACCCGCCAAAGTACGCAAGATCGGACAGTAATCAACATGTCGGGTGTCGACACTGAACCCGCCGGCGCGGGATCCGCAGGCAGCGGGAACGAGAAGACCTTCTTCGGGCATCCCCGGGGGCTCGCCAATCTGTTCGGCGTCGAGATGTGGGAGCGATTCTCGTTCTACGGGATGCTCGGCATCTTGCCGCTGTACCTCTACTTCTCCGCCGCCGACGGTGGCCTGGAGATGGACAGGGGCACAGCACTCGGCATCGTCGGTGCGTACGGAGGTCTCGTCTACCTGTCGACGATCCTCGCCGCCTGGATCGCCGACCGCCTCTTCTCCGCCGAGCGGACGCTGTTCTACAGCGCCGTGATCATCATGATCGGTCACCTCGCGCTCGCGGTGCTGCCCGGTTACGCGGGTGTCGGGGCCGGTCTGCTGTGTGTCGCGCTCGGCAGCGGTGGCGTGAAGGCCAACGCCACCGCGGTGCTGGGCACGCTCTACAGCGAAGGCGACGAGCGCCGCGACGCCGGTTTCACGATCTTCTACATGGGCGTCAACCTCGGTGCGTTCGTCGGCACCGCGCTCACCGGATTCTTCCAGCACACGGTCGGATTCCACGTCGGCTTCGGCCTCGCGGCCGCGGGCATGGCGCTGGGTCTGATCCAGTACTCGATCGGCCGCTCCAACCTCGGCGAGACCTCCCGGATCGTGCCGAACCCGCTGCCCGCCTCGCGCCGCCCGCTGGTCGCGCTGGTGTTCGTGGCGGTCGCCGTCGCCTGCGTACTGCTCGTGCTTACCGGCGCGGTCACCGCGCAGAACCTCGGCGACGTGGCGGTGTGGGTCGCGGGCCTCGCGGCCGCCGCGCTCTTCGTGATCCTGCTGACCAGCAGCCGGGTGAGCAGCGTCGAGCGCAGCCGCGTGATGTCGTTCATCCCGATGTTCGTGGCCAGCGCCGCGTTCTTCGCGCTGTTCCAACAGCAATTCACCGTGCTCGAGGTGTACTCGGACGAACGCCTCAACCGGGACCTGTTCGGCTGGGAGATGCCGATCTCGTGGGTGAACCTGATCAACCCGGTGTTCATCCTGATCCTGGCACCGATCTTCGCCACAGTGTGGGCCAAGCTCGGCCACCGGCAGCCGTCGACGCCGATGAAGTTCGCACTCGGCACCGGCGTGATGGGCGTGGCATTCCTGCTGTTCCTGCCGATGGCCGGCGGCGAGGGCAACACGAGCCCCCTGCTGGCGATCGTCGGCATCCTGGCGACGTTCACGGTGGCGGAGATGTTCCTGTCGCCGGTCGGTCTCTCGCTGTCGACGAAACTCGCACCGCAGGCGTTCCGCGCCCAGATGGTGGCGCTCAACTATCTGTCGGTGTCGCTGGGTACGGCGTTGTCCGGCTCCCTGGCCGAGTACTACTCGACGGACGGTGAGGCGTCGTACTTCGGGACGGTCGGCGGTGTGGCGCTCGGCATCGGCGTGCTGATCGCGGTGCTCTCGCCGTACATCCGCAAGCTGATGGCCGGGGTGCGGTAGCCCGTACCGCTGCGCCGGTCGAGCTGCCGATACGCGGGTCGGCGCGTTCCCCGATGTCGCCGCAAACCGGTATGAAGGACCCATGCGACAGCGCGAACACACGTACACGCTGACTGTGCGGTGGAGAGGCGACCGCGGTACGGGCACGTCGGGCTACCGCGACTTCGGTCGCGAACACGACGTGATCGCCGAGGGGAAACCGCCACTGGCCGGGTCGGCCGACCCCTTCTTCCGCGGCGACGCCGACCGTTGGAACCCCGAGGAGTTGCTGCTCGCGGCCCTCGCCCAGTGCCACATGCTGTCGTATCTCGCGCAGTGCGGGCAGGCCGGTGTGGTCGTCACCGGTTACGCCGACGAACCGGTCGGCACGATGACCGAGACGCTCGGGGTCGGCGAGTTCACGTCGGTGCTGCTGCGTCCGGTCGTCACGGTCGCCGATGGTGCGATGGCCGACCGGGCTCGAGCGCTCCACGAACCAGCCCACGAGGCGTGTTTCATCGCGCGGTCGGTGAACTTCCCGGTGCGTCACGAGGCCCGCATCGACATCGCCGCCGATGCGGACCTCGGCTAGTTCGGTCGCCGAGGTCACACCGAGGCGCGGTCACACCGAGGAGCCGCGACCGCGCCGGCGGGCCGTCCTGTTCACTGCTCCAGTTCGGCCAGCTGCTTCTTCGCCTCTTCGAGCTGGGCCTCGAGCTCGGCCACACGGGCCTGCTGCTGCTCCTTCGCGGCGTTGATGACCTCGTCGATCGGCGTCGACAACTGCTCGTGCAGTTCCTTCGCCGCACGCGACACGGCCGAGGCCGTCACGGCCAGTCCACGGGTCACCCACTTGCTGCCGTGCTTGAGCTCGGCCTGCCATTCACCATCCGCCGTTCCGGTGACGGTGAGGGTCAGCTCGACGGTGCGGGTCTTGCGTGCGCTGGTCCCTTTGGAGCGGCCGCGCTTGGGTTTGGCGTCGTCGGCGGACTGTCCCTCACCGGGCTGCGCCTCGGCCTGCTGCTCTCCGGTCGACGTCGTGTCGTTGGGCGCTTCGGCCGACGCCTCGGCCGAGTCAGCCGGCGTCGCGGCCGCTTCGGAGCCAGGGTTATCGCTGGTCAACGACGTTTTGACGGCCTCGTCGGTCGTGCTGATGGTCGCGCCGGCGGCGGCTTCGGTGGTGGCTTCGGTGGCGGCTTCGGCATTCATCGCGGGCAGGTCCCCTCGAAACGTCCGGCAGTGGCACCCGCAGTGTAGAACACTCGTTCGACGTTCTGTCCAGCCGGGTACTCGGGGTTCGGAGAAATGGCGTTAACAAAATTCCGAAAAGTGTGGTGCAGATCTCATACGCCCAGGTGGCGTGCGCGTCCGTTGTGTCCGGATGGCGATGTGAAGCCTTTTCGGATACGTAGGGCGCGTCGGTGTCTCTTCCTGGGGCAAACCGGTACAGACCTCGTATACGTAGCCCGATGGAGTGATCCCTCGATCGGGCTGTGCCCTGGGAAAACAGTTCATCGTTGCAGCTCGGGGCCGTATTGAAAATAAGCAACGCATTTGATCGAAACTTGCAGCGGGGATAACAATGCGAACCGTCGCGTACGCGAACAGTAACCCCGTGCGCCGGTACCCCCTGTGCACGTAGCGAGAGCCGTACTGGGGTTGCGCCGGATGGAGCCGGCTGCCCGGGCGCTCGAGTACGAGGAGCGCCAACGGGCGGGTCTGCGGGGACGGTCGCACATCGCGTGGGCGACGCACCACTGAACGCTCCACACCTCGCACCTTCGTGTGCCTAGTTGCAGGACGTGATCGATGGAAAGGCGTAGCAACGCCGGTCGTCCCGGTTCCGCCGGGCGTGACGCCGGTGTGTCCGCCGGGTTCGGGGCCGCGTACCGGAGGCGGCCTCGCTCATTGGCGGCCGTTGTTGGCGCGGCGGTACTCGCGCTCGTCGTGACCGCGTGCGGCGGCGGTGACTCCGCGGCCGGCGA
Source organism: Prauserella sediminis (assembly GCF_014195435.1). Taxonomy (NCBI): domain Bacteria; kingdom Bacillati; phylum Actinomycetota; class Actinomycetes; order Pseudonocardiales; family Pseudonocardiaceae; genus Prauserella; species Prauserella sediminis. The sequence goes on from NZ_JACIBS010000001.1 coordinate 2,360,709, forward strand.
CGGGCAGGACACCAAGCCGGTGGCCGTGACCGAGGAGCAGCTCGCGAAGCTGCCGGACGCCACGACCCACGGCGATCTCGAGCAGGCTCCCGCCGACCCCGCGAAGGGGGACACGTCGGGGAGCAAGGACGGCACCGGAACGGTGCTGCACCCGAAGCAGGCCGTGGCGGTGTACGACAAACCGAGCGGTAAGCCGTTCGCGAAGCTCCCCACCAAGCAGATTTCGTCGCCGACGTGGGTCCCGGTCATCGCAGAGAAGGGCGACTGGGCGCAGATCCTGCTGCCCACGCGTCCGAACGGCGCCAGCGGCTGGGTCCACACCACCGACGAGACGGTCGAAGAGGCGCGCAACGACTTCGCCGTCACGGTGCACCGCGACGACTTCACCCTCGAGATCACCGAGAAGGGTGAGCAGATCGGGGAATGGACCATCGGGGTCGGGAAGGACGAGCACCCGACGCCGACGGGGCGGCAGTACATCATCGCTTCCATCGAGGAGCAGGTGAACGACTACAGCCCCATCGTGCTTCCACTGAGTTATCACTCGGAGTCGCACGAGACGTACGGCGGTGGCCCCGGCACCGTCGGCATCCACACGTGGCCGGACAACAGCTTCGTTGGCAAGGCCAACAGCGACGGCTGCATCAGGGTCACGAAAGAGGCCCTGGACGAGCTCGTCAAGCTGCCGTTGGGAACGATCGTCGAGGTCGTCTGACGCCCCTCCCACGGCAGTGCCCCACCGGTAACGGGCCCCCGCCCGGAAACCCGACCCGAATGCACGACCGGAAATCGAAAGGTACTTCCTTGTCGAAGAAGAAGACTGCCGCGCTCGGCGCAGGCGTCCTGTCCGCCGCCCTCGTCGGTGGTGTCATGTTCGCGCCGTCGGCGCTCGCGCAGACCGAGGACTCGGCTTTCGGCATCTCCGCCAGCGGCCTGATCGACATCGCCAAGACGCCGTACGTCGAGGGTGAGGGGTCCGAGACGGTCGCCGGCACCGAGGTGCCGGGTCTGGCCGCGGCGACGGTGCTCAACGCCGAGGCGTCCCCGAACTACGCGTATGCGGATGTTGCCAACCTCAGCGTCCTCCCCGGCGACGTCGAGGGCCTTCCGGAGCTCCCGGGCGGTTCGCCCCTGGTTGCGGCGACCGGGACCATCAGCGCCGAGTGCGACAACGGCGAGATGAGCTCGAACATCACCACGCTGACCATCGCCGGGCACGAAGTCCCGATCAACAACCTCGAGCCGAACACGACGGTGCTGCCCGAGCAGCTCGGCGGCGTCGCCCAGGTCACCCTGAACCAGCAGACCGACAACACCGTCACGGCGGTCCACATCGAGCTGCTGGAAGGCGTCCCGGGCCTGTCGGACGTCGCCGGGCAGACGATCGACATCGCGTCGGCGACCTGCACCGCCGACGACGGCGATGACGGCGGCGACGGCGACAACGGTGGCGGCGACGGTGACAACGGCGGTGACAACGGCGGCGACGACGGCGGCAACGGCGGCGGCGACGGCGACGGTGACGGCGACGACAACGGTGACGGTGGCGACGAGGTCGGCCCCGACGGTGCCGCCCCGGCTCCGACCCCGCAGCCCGGCCACCTGGACGTGACCGGCTGACACATCCCCCAGGGGATCTCCGCACATAAGAAAGCGGCCTCCACAGTGGACATCCACTGTGGAGGCCGCTTTCGTGTGCGACCGAGTCGGCTCAGTCGTCCGAACCGGACGAGAGGCCCTTCGAGATCTGGTCCATGACCGAGCTGTCGGCGAGCGTGGTGACGTCGCCGACCTCGCGGTTCTCGGCCACGTCGCGCAGCAGCCGACGCATGATCTTGCCCGAACGGGTCTTCGGCAGCTCCGGCACGACCATGATCTGTCGCGGCTTGGCGATCGGGCCGATCTCCTTCGCCACGTGGTTGCGCAGCTCCTGGATCGCCTCGTCGCCCGCCTGTGCCGCGTCACCGCGCAGGATCACGAACGCCACGATGCCCTGGCCCGTCGTCGAGTCGCTCGCACCGACCACCGCGGCCTCGGCCACCGTCGGGTGCGACACGAGCGCCGACTCGACCTCCGTGGTGGAGATGCGGTGACCGGAGACGTTCATGACGTCGTCGACCCGGCCCAGCAGCCAGATGTCGCCGTCGTTGTCGTACTTCGCGCCGTCGCCCGCGAAGTAGTAGCCCTGATCGGCGAACCGCGACCAGTACGTGTCCTTGAATCGCTGGTCGTCACCCCAGATGCCGCGCAGCATCGACGGCCACGGCTTGTCCAGCACCAGGTAGCCGCCGCCACCGTTTCCGACCTGCTTGCCCGCGTCGTCGACCACCTTCGCCGAGATGCCCGGCAGCGGCTGCTGCGCCGAACCCGGCTTGGCGTGCGTGACCCCGGGCAGTGGCGAGATCATGATCGCGCCCGTCTCGGTCTGCCACCACGTGTCGACGATCGGGCAGTTGCCGCCGCCGATGTTCTCGCGGAACCACATCCATGCTTCGGGGTTGATCGGCTCACCCACCGAGCCGAGCAGTCGCAGCGACGACAGGTCATAACCCGCCGGGATCTCGGCGCCCCACTTCATGAACGTGCGGATCAGCGTCGGCGCCGTGTAGTAGATCGACACCTTGTAGTTCTGGATGATCTCCCAGTGCCGGCCCTCGTGCGGGGTGTTCGGCGTGCCCTCGTAGACGACCTGCGTCGCACGGTTCGCGAGCGGGCCGTACACGATGTACGAGTGGCCGGTGACCCAGCCGATGTCGGCCGTGCACCAGTAGACGTCCTCGCCCGGCTTGTGGTCGAACACCGCGTTGTGCGTGTAGGCCGCCTGCGTCAGATAGCCGCCCGACGTGTGCAGGATCCCCTTCGGCTTACCCGTCGTGCCCGAGGTGTACAGGATGTACAGCGGGTGCTCCGAGTCGAACGCCTCGGGCTTGTGCTCGGCGGACTGGGAGCCGACCAGCTCGTCCCACCAGACGTCGCGGCCCTCGGTCCACGGCGCGTCGTCCTCGAGATCACTGCCGGTGCGCCGGACCACGATGACCTTCTCGACGCTGGCCGCGCCGTCGAGCGCCTCGTCGACGTTCGCCTTCATCGGTGCCGCCTTGCCTCGGCGGTACTGCCCGTCCGAGGTGATGACCACCTTGGCCTCGGCGTCGTCCACCCGCTGGCGCAGCGCGCTCGGCGAGAACCCGCCGAAGACCACGCTGTGCAGCGCGCCGATCCGGGCGCACGCCAGCATCGCGACGATCGCCTCCGGGATCATCTGCAGCTGGATCGCCACCCGGTCACCGGCGGTGACGCCGAGCGAGGTCAGCGCGTTCGCTGCCTTCGACACCTCGTCCTTGAGCTGGGAGTACGTGATGTCGCGCGTGTCGCCCGGCTCGCCGATCCAGTGGATGGCCGTCTGGTCGCCGTGGCCCGCCTCGACGTGCCGGTCGACACAGTTGTACGCCACGTTGAGCTTGCCGCCGACGAACCACTTGGCGAACGGGGCGTCCGACCAGTCCACGACCTGCGTCCACTTCGTGTTCCAGTGCAGGCGTTCGGCCTGCTTCGCCCAGAACGCCTCGCGGTCGGCGTCGGCCTCCGAGTACCACTCAGCCGTCGCGTTGGCCGCCGCCGCGAACTCCGGGCTCGGAGGGAAACTCCGGCTCTCGGTCAACAGGTTGTCGAGTGCCGGCGACTGCTCTGTCGTCATCTGCAAGGCCTCCTGGTCGTTGCTCAGGCGCACGCGTCGTCGTTCCTGCGCCTGCCTGTGAAGTTAGTACCGCACGAGACAGGTTGCAGCCACGTTCGCCCACCCACAAGGCCCCGCGCTCGTTGCGGGCGCCCTGGGCGATGAGCGGCTGACGAACGGTCGGCGCATATGCTCGCCGGAGTGTGCAAGCGACGCGGGAGGATGGACAGTGGCCGAGAGTGAGCCGGAGCGTGAGGTGCTCACATGGGATCTGTTCGGGGCGGCGAGCCGTGAGCTCGCCACGGCGGTGGCCGACAGCGGGTTCCGGCCCGATCTGATCCTGTCGATCGCCCGCGGAGGCCTGTTCGTGGCCGGCGCGCTCGGGTACGCGCTCGACGTGAAGAACCTGCACGTCATGAACGTCGAGTTCTACACGGGCGTCGACGAGCGACTCGACCTGCCGGTGATGCTGCCGCCGGTCCCGAACGCCGTGGACCTGGCGGGTGCGAAGGTGCTGGTGGCCGACGACGTCGCCGACACCGGTGCGACGCTGAAACTGGTGCGCGACTTCTGTGCCGACGAGGTGGCGGAGGTGCGCTGCGCCGTCGTGTACGAGAAACCCGTGTCGACGGTGGCGTGCGACTACGTGTGGCGGCGGACCGACCGATGGATCAACTTCCCGTGGTCGACCGAACCGCCCGTTGTGACGAGGGAAGGTCAGGTGCTGGACGCATGAGTCAGCCGGCTGCAGCTGGAGACCCGCTCGCGCCACTCGTCGAACTCGACGGGGTCGCCGAGGCGGCGAAATCGGCCCAGGACGCGGTGTTCGCCGTCCACCGGTACGGCGTGAACCTGCGCGAGGGCTCGGCGACCGCCGCCGAGGCCTCGGTGCGCGCCGCGCGCTCCTCGGCGGGCGTCGAGGGTGTCGACCCGGAGATCCCCGACGAGGGCGAGGTGCGCGATCCGGTGCTTGCCGGTGCGCTGCGGGTGGCGAAGGCGAGCGAGACGCTCCTGCCGACGTGGCGCCGCGCCCCGATGCAGGCGCTCGCCAGGATCCATGTCCTTGCCGCGGCGGACCTGACGTCCGATCCCGATGCGCTGGGCAGGCCCGATCCGGCGGCGTCGCCGCGGCTGGAGCTGCTCGGCCAGCTCGTCACCGGCGGAGCGAAGGTGCCCGCGGCGGTGCTCACGGCCGTCGTCCACGGCGAACTGCTGACGCTGCGGGCGTTCGGCAGCGCCGACGGTGTGGTCGCGCGCGCGGCCGCACGGCTGACGATGGTGGCGAGCGGCCTCGATCCGAAGTCGCTCACCGTGCCCGAGGTCGCCTGTTTCCGCAGGCAGGAACGGTATGCCGAGACGGCGGCCGCGTTCGCCTCCGGAGAGCCCGACGGTGTGCGGGACTGGCTGCTGTTCTGCTGCGCGGCGTTCGAAGCGGGCGCCCGCGAAGCACAGAGCATCGCCGACGCCGCCGCCTGAGAGTCGGCCCGGCCTGCGGAGTGCCGGCCGGCCGGGTGTCCGGGTATCGGGTGAGCGGGTGCGGCCGGCGGACGTGCGGCAGGGCTCCTCGTGGTCGGGGCGGCGACTCAGGACGCGCGGGGGCGGATCTCGTCGAGTGCGTCGCGGACGTGCCCGCCGTTGTGGTCGAGCGCGTTGGCCGCGGTCGTGACGTCGACGTCGCCGAGCAGGTGGACGAGCGCCACCTTGAGGTCGCCGTCGGCCCTGGTCAGCGCCTCGTCGCACTCCTGCTCGGCCGCACCGGTCGCCTCGCCGAGAATGCGCAGCGTACGACCGCGCAACTTCGCGTTCGTGGCGAGCATGCCGACCATGAGATTCGAGTAGGTCCGGCCGAGCTTGACCATCGTGGCCGTGGAGAACGCGGTCAGCACCATCTTCTGCGCCGTGCCCGCCTTCATCCGGGTAGACCCGGCCACGGCCTCGGGGCCCGTGTCCACGACGATCGGCACGTCGACCTCCGCGGGCACCGGCGCGGACGGATTGTCCGACACCAGCCCCGTGTGCGCGCCGAGTCGCTTGGCCTCCTTGAGGGCGCCGAGTACGTACGGTGTGCGGCCCGAAGCGGTCAGACCCAATACGAAATCGCCCGGAGCGACGGACTCCGCGATCTCGGCGGCACCCGCCGACTCGTCGTCCTCGGCGTTCTCCACGGGCAGCCGGAGCGCACGTTCGCCCCCTGCGTGGTGGGCGACGAACCAGTCGGAGGGAACGTTGTAGGTCGGCACCAGTTCGGCGGCGTCGAGCACCGCGAGCCTGCCCGACGTGCCCGCGCCCACGTAGTGCACCCTGCCGCCGCCACGCAACGCCGCAACCGCATGGTCGACCGCTGTGGCGAGGACATCGAGCACACTCTGCACGGCACCGGCGACCTGCGCGTCCTCGGCGTTGATCGCCGACAGGATGCCGTGGGTCGACATCCGGTCGATGTCGGTCGTGCGCGGATTGCGTTGCTCGGTCGGCGATTCGACGTGTGCGATCGTCGCGACCTGCTGCGGACCCGCGTTCGTCGTGCGGGATGCCATGTTTCTCACCGTTTCAGTCCTCACCCGGCCTCTTGCCGGCCGGGTTGTCATCGGGTGCGCCGCCGCCCGTCGGGACGGGTACCGAGCCTGTGGGTGCCGACCGCGTCGCGAGTGGCGTCGAGCGCCTTCACGGCGTCGTCCATGTGCTGTTGCGCGATGCCGATGAACAGGCAGTCGATGACCGTCAGCTGGGCGATCCGGCTGGCGGTGGCACCCGAGCGGAAGGTCGTCTCCCGTGCCGCGGTGGTGAGCACGTGGTCGGCGACCTCTGCGATCGGCGAACGCGGGAAGTTCGTCAGCGCGACCGTCGTCGCTCCGTGTTCCTTCGCCGCCCGCAGCGCCTCGACGGTGTCGGTCGTCGCGCCCGAGTGCGAGATGCCGACGGCGACGTCGCCCTCGCCGAGCACGGCTGCCGACGTCAACATGATGTGCGTATCGGACCAGGAGAAGCTCACCCTTCCGATGCGATGCAGCTTCTGCTGCAGGTCGGCGGCCACGAACGCGCTCGCACCGACGCCGTAGACGTCGACGCGGCCCGCGCCTGCCATCACATCGACGACCTGCTGCAATCGGTCGACGTCGAGCTGTTCAGCGGTCTCCTCGACGGCCCTGGCATCGGTGAACCCGATCTTGCCGACGATCGAGGCGAGATCGTCGTCGTAGGAGATGTCGCCGCCGTGTACCTGCGGGGTGCGTGCCGCCGAGCGGGCCGTGTCCGCGGCGAGCGCGATGCGCAGCTGCGGGTATCCGCCGACGCCGATCGCCTTGCAGAACCGGGTGACGGTCGTCTCGCTGGTGTTCGCCGCCAGTGCGACTTCGGTGATGCTGCGTCGGGACACGGTCGTCGGGTCGTCGAGGACAACCTTGGCGACACGCTGTTCGGCCTTCGCGAGGCCCGGCAGCAGTGAGCGGATGCGAACCAGCGGGCTGCCGTCCGGGTCGGCCGATTCCGGAGCCGTCGCGGCCACGGGGTCGTCCGCAGTGTCCGGCAAAGGTTCATCACCTACAGGTCCCGTTGGAAAATTCCTTACTGCTGGCGTCTGCGACAAGGTTACCCACACCCTCCAGTCGATTGCAGCCCCTGGCGCGTCCCCCGTCGACCCGGCCGTCCGAACCATCGTTGCTTAGAAAGTCGCCAACCGCCTAGGGGACGTTAGACACAGCGTCTTAACGACTTGGCAACGTCACCTGCGGCTATGTGCCGGTAGCAGAGAGCGATTCAGTATGGTTTGCACGTTTCTTCGGTGGGGTGGTGACGATCGCTGCGCGTCTGCACACCCGTGCGGCACGTGCGGTCGACGCGGCCGGGTGGCCCACATCGAACGTCGTGATTCTGCTGGTGAATGGCCAACAATCGCCCGTCATCACTGTCTCCTCGAATGTGCACCGGGTGTCACTCGGCGCCGGTGCCGAATCGCCGCCGCAGGCACATCGGCCCGGCGGCCGCTTCAACACCATGGATGCCCATATCCGAGGTGCGATACGCGTCGACGCGTGTAATGCGCGTGAGTTGCCGGTCGGCGCCCTTACAACGCGAGGCGGCCCCGGGTGCAGTGCAGCACTGCACCCGGGGCCGCCTCGGTGACGTGACTTCGTGCGGGGACCTGGGTTACGAACCGGGTCGATGGGAGACCGGCTTCGGCCGCAGCCCGCCGTTGTCCGACTTCGCATCGTCGCCGGAGCCCGCCGGGTTGCCGGCGCCGCCGCCGTTGCCGGACTTGCCGCCACCGCCGTTGCCGGACTTGCCGCCGCCGCCGTTGCCGGACTTGCCGCCGCCGTTGCCGTTCTCCGGCTTGTCGTCCTGTCCCGGAGTGCGGAACCACGAGCCTCCGCCGGCGTTCGGCTTGGCCTTCAGTGCCCGCGACATGGCGGTCGCCCACCCTTCGCGAGCGTCGTTGATCGAACCCCACTCGCGAGTCGGGTGCACCCGGTTGGTCAGCAGGATGGCCATCGACTGCGAATCCGGGTCGATCACGAACGACGTGCCCGTGTAACCCGTGTGGCCTGCGGTGACGGGTGACGACAGTTCACCCATGTACCAGTCCTGGTCGAGTTCGAATCCGAGCCCGTGAGCGTGGTCGGGGAACTCCTGGTTGCGGTTCGTGAGCATGTCGCGAACGCTGCGTTCCTTCAGGATCCGCTCACCGCCGTAGACGCCGCCGTTCAGCAGCGCCTGCCCGAGTACACCCATGTCGCGGACGGTCGAGAAGATGCCGGCGTGACCGGCGACGCCGTCGAGCGACCAGGCGTTCTCGTCGTGTACGACACCGCGGATCATGCCGCGATCCGGCTCGGACTGGTACTCCGTCGCCGCGATGCGGTCCCGCTCCGAGGCCGGCGGGTTGAACCCCGTGTCGGTCATCCCGAGCGGGGCCGTGATGTTGTCGTGAACGTAGTGGTCGAGCCGCTTACCGGTGAGCTTGCCGACGAGTTCGCCGAGGGTGATCAGGTTCAGATCGGAGTACTCGTACTCGGTTCCCGGTTCGTTCACGGGCTCGGCCGAGAGGACCGCGCCGATGCGCGAGGTGCGGTCCGGGTAGTCCTCCCACAGCGGCATCGTGGCCTGCAGTCCCGACGTGTGGGTCAGCAGCTGCTCGACGGTGATCGAGTCCTTGCCGTTCGACCCGAACGCGGGCAGGTACCGCGCGACGGGTGCCGACAGCTCGACGTCGCCGCGCTCGACCAGCTGCATCACCGCGACCGAGGTGAACAGCTTGGTGACCGATGCCATGTCGAAGATGGTGTTCTCGCGCATGCGAACCTGTTGGTTCGGCGGCAGCTCGTTGCCGTCACGGTCGAAGCGCACCGCGCCTCCCGCCGAGAACTTGCCCACGACTTTGCCGTCGTGGGCGAGCAGTCCGGTGGCGCCCGAGTACATCGGGTGGCCGTCGACGGCATCCGACGCGGTCAACTCCGCCAGCCTGCGCTCTGCCTGGCGGATGGGCCGCGGGTCCACGCCCGCGTCCTTGGGCTTGGCGTGAGCGAGCGCGCCCGCCGTCGGCGACAGCGCGGTACGCGGCCCGTCGAACCGGCCTTCGTCCGGTGTCGCCGCCGCTGCGGTGGTCGTGCTTGTCAGGACGAAGACAGCCGTCATCGCCACGATTCTGCCTCGCACGCGAGTAATCCCCCTACCGGTAGATCAGATACTGCTCCCGGTTCCGGCGGAATCCGTCGATCTCATCGGCCCAGGAACCGATGATCTCGTCGGTGCCTGCGCCGGCGTTCACCATGCTGCGGAGGCGATCGGAACCGAAGAGTTTGTCGATGAAGTTGTCCTCGCGCCACCCGAACAGCTTGGGGTGCACTCGTTTCGCCGTAACGATCATGGCGATGCCCGTGCGAATGGGCTCGAACGCGTGCGGGTCGGTGATGTTCAGCTGAACGCCACCGCATTGTTCGTCGGTGAATTTGCCGAACGTCGGCACGAAGTACGTTTCCCGGAACGATACACCGGGAAGGTTCTGTTCCTGGAGTGCTTCACGCCACTTCCAGTCGACCCCGGGTGCGCCCAAGATCTCGAACGGCGACGTGGTGCCCCGCCCTTCCGAGAACACGGTTCCCTCAAAAAGGCAGGTGCCGGGGTATGCCAGCGCGGTGTTCGGCGTCGGCATGTTCGGGCTCGGGGGCGTCCAGACAAGATCGGTTTGCGAGAACAAACGATCACGTTTCCAGCCGCGAGTCTCGATGACGTCCAGATTATCGAGTTTTCCGCCGTCCTCGGGCAGGAATTCGTTGTTGAACAATCGCGCCAGTTCGCCCGCCGTCATGCCGTGCTGCAGGACGATCGGCTTCAGTCCGACGCCGGAGCTGAATTTCGGGTCGAGCGTCGGACCGAACGCCGAGCCCCCGATGGGGTTGGGCCGGTCGAGAACGACGAACTCCACCCCGACCCGTGCGGCCGCGGCCATGCCCTCGTACATCGCCCAGATGTAGGTGTAGAAGCGGGAACCCACATCGGCGATGTCGAAGACGACCGTGTCGACACCCGATTTGCGATACATCCGGGCGAGTTCGTCGATCGTGGCGCCGTAGGCGTCGTAGACGGGGACACCGGTGCGAGGGTCCTCGTAGTCACCTTCGGAGCCGCCGGCCTGCGCGCTGCCCCGGAATCCGTGTTCCGGGCCGAACGCGGCGACCGGGCGGACACCCGCCGCGATCAGCGAATCGACGATGTGATCGCCACTGACCAGCACGCCGGTGGGATTGGACAGCACACCCACCTTGCGTCCGGCGAGGCGCTTCCAACCGTCGTCGGCGAGAACGTCGGCGCCGGGCCGCACGGCGCGCCCCGGGACGGGGCCGGACCGGCCGGCGGCGTCGCCTGCCGTACCCGGGCGCGGGGCCGCGGATGCGAGCTGGGACCCCGAGGTCAGCAGGGGTGTCGCGAGGGCGCTCGCGGTCAGGAACGTGCGTCGGTTCAAAGGCATGTCATCACCAGGTCAGACCGTGGCCGAAGGGGTAGCGGGTCGTGTCGGGGTCGTCCCCGGCCGGAATCGTCACCGGCAACTTGCCTTGCGGGGCCTGCTGGCCGAGCAGCACCTGCGCGAGTGAGGTCATGGAAACGTCCCGCCAGTCGTATGTGGCGAGCCATGTCGGGACGTCGACGTAGCCGGGGTCGTAGGGCTCCTGGACCGAGACTGCCACGACGTTCGCGTCCGTGGCCAACAACTCGTGCAGCAGGTCACGTTGCGCCGCATCACCCGAGAGTCCGTTCGTGAGGACGACGACCGTGTCGGCGTCACCCGCTGCGTTCACTGCACGCCGGATCGTCGCCTCGTCGGGTTCGGCGCCGGTCGGCAGCGCCGTGGCCGAATCGCCGAGTTTCGAGGCGAGCGACTCGACCGGACGGGCCGGGTAACCGGGGTAGTCGAGGTTGTTCCAGCCGGTCACCAGCGTCTTGCCCTGGCCGGTCAGTGGCAGCACCTCGTCGTCGTTGCGCAGCAGCGTCGGCGCCTTGTCCGTGGCGGCCTGCACCGTTTCGCGGTTGGCCGGCGTGCCGACCTTCTTGTCCACGGCACCGACGTTGACCATCGGCGCTTCGGGAATGCCGCGCTCGGCCTTCAGTTCGAGAATGCGCAGCACGCTCTTGTCGATGCGCTCTTCGGTGATGCGGCCGTTGTTCACTGCGTCCAGCACGCCGTTGACGGCGACGTCGAGGTCCGGCGGCATCAGCATCTGGTCGACACCCGCTTCGAGTGCAAGTACCGGGATCTCACTGTCGGGGTGCATCTCCCGGACGCCCTGCATCTGCAGCGAGTCTGTGACGACGACGCCGTCGTAGCCGAGTTCCTCGCGCAGCAGGCCGGTCATGATCGGTTTCGACAGCGTGGCCGGCTCCCCCGACGGGTCGAGGCTGGGCACCCGGATGTGCGCGGTCATGATCGAGTCGATGCCCGCGTCGACGGCCGCCTTGAACGGCGGCAGGTCGATCTCGCGCCATTCCTGCTCGGTGCGGTCGATCGTCGGCAGGCTGGTGTGGCTGTCGGTCGCCGCGTCGCCGTGCCCCGGGAAGTGTTTGGCCGAACTCGAGACGGTCGCCGTATCGCTGCCCGAGTCCTGGTATCCGTGGACCTGCGCGCTCACGAAGTCGCTCGCCAGCTGAGGGTCCGCGGAGAAGGACCGCGAACCGATGATCGGGTTCGCAGGGTTGGAGTTGACGTCGGCGACCGGCGCGAAGTCCTGGTTGATGCCCATGGCGCGCAGCTCGGAGCCGGTGACGGCTGCAGTGGCCTTCGCGGCCTCGGTGTCGCGGCCCGCGCCGAGTGCCATCGGGCTCGGCTGCTCCGTCGCGGGCTCACCCACGCGCGTCACGCGCCCGCCTTCCTGGTCCACCGAGACGATCAGTGGCACGCCGGAATCCGTGGCGAGCGCCGCCCGCTGGAGACCGTTGGACAGCTTCGCGACCTGTTTCGGGCGCTCGATGTTGTCCGTGCCGCCGTGATTGAAGTAGATGACTCCGCCCGGCTGGTACTTGCGGACGACGTCGGACGGCGTGTCCACGCCGTACTTCTCCTGGTTGCCCGCGTGCTTCTCGTTCGGCGCCTGTCCCCAGACGTCGGCGACGAACAGCTGCCCCACCTTCTGCTCGAGCGTCATGTCGCGCAGTGTGCGTTCGGCCCAGCTCACGGTGCTGTCCGGACCGGCCTGTGCCGGAGGGTTCGCGGAGACCTCGGAGCCTGCGGCGGATGCACCGACACCGCCGGTGACGACGAGCAGTCCCGTGAGCGTGGCAGCGGCATAGCTGTTCCTCCTGCGCGGGGAAGCAGGTTTTGTCACGAAATCCCTCCAGTGAGCGTGTGGATGTGGGAAATCCACGAAAGCGTCGGCACCGGAAAGCTAGGCGAGCACGATAGGCCCGTCAATGGACGAACGTCGCGCACCGTCACGAATGGACCGTTCCTTCCGGAAAACGGCAGGAACGGTCCACTCATGACATGCCGATGGGGGAACGGAATCCGCCATTCGCGGACTCGTTCACAACCACGGAAGCGTGGCGGGCCTCGGCGCCGCGCTGATCGCGCGAACGGCGTGCTGCGGTATCGACGGGAAGCAGAATCGGTGACCGACTCGGGCCGCCTTCGGTGCGGTGCGGGCTGCTTTCGGTCCGAGGCGGATCCGGCGGCGCGGGGTGCGGAAGAGGGAGGTGCGGGCTCGGCACAGGTCGCCCGGTGTACGGCCGGGCACCAGGTGCGCGGCGCAGCACTGGGAGCACGGACCTGCACAGGGCGCGCTGCGCGGGCCGGCAGGCGCCGCAGACCGGGCGCGAACGAGGCTGCGAGGCTGCGCCGACAGGCAGGGCGCGAACAGGCAGGGCGCGAACAGGCAGGGCGCCGGTCGGCCGGCGCGGGAGGGGTGGCGCGGCGCTCAGGTCACGACACACAGCGCCGCGACATGTCACGACACACAGCGCCGCGACATGTCACGACACGCAGCGGCGCGACACGCAGCACCACGACACACAGCACCACGACACACTGGGCGCGGTGGGTGGGGTCGGATGCACGTGGTGCACACAGGTGTGGCCCGCCGACGATGTCGACGGGCCTCACCTCGCGCGAGCGCCTGGGCGACCAAGCTGCAACGTGTGTCGCATCTTTTGGGGTACTAGGCGTCCGGCGTCCCGGTGACGCAGTCCCACGGCGACGAAGCCTTACGCGGCGTGCCCAGCGTGGGTACCCGGTACTCGCGCACGGAGATCGATCGGGGTGGATCGGGCTTATCTTCGCCGGATCCCTGGCCGGTTCGACGTCCGCACCTCCAGTTGTACTCAGTGATGCAGCTCACTTCAAGGGGTATTTCGGGTGCACCGGTACAGATTGTGGCCGGATATGCGCGTGACGTGGGTTTCCCTGGTGTGATGGGAAAGTCAGCCGCCGGACGGGTGTTGACGTCGCCTGAGCGGCTCTTCTCCGGTTTCCACCGTCGTGGTCGCCTCGGATGTCATGCGGGCGGTCGTCCACCCGTCCGCCTGGACAGTCCGTAGGCTGCGGTTCCGGCGACTGCGGCGATCCCCAGTCCGAGGCCGACCCCCGCGAGCACGTTGGTGCGCACTGTCATCCTCGACCGGATCGACACCGGTTTGTCGAAGGTGTGGATCTCCCATGTTCGCTCCGTGGCGATCCGGCGCAGCGTGCGGTCCGGGTTGACCGCGTGCGGATGCCCGACGGCCTCCAGCAGCGGGACGTCGGTGCTCGAATCGCTGTAGGCGTGGCAGTGGGTGAGGTCGTAGCCCCGTTCTGCCGCGAGGTGGCGTGCCGCGACCGCTTTCTGTTCGCCGTAGCAGTAGAAGTCGATCTCGCCGGAATAGTGGCCGGCCACGATGCTCATACGGGTACCGACGCTGTGGTCCGCGCCGAGCATCGCAGCGATCGGCGTGACCACCTCGTCGCCGGCCGCCGACAACACGATCACGTCGTGTCCCTGCGCCTTGTGTGCGGCGATCAGAGCTTCGGCCTCGGCGTAGACGAGCGGCGTCACGACGTCGTGCAGCGTCTCGGCCACGATCGCGCGCAGTTGTGCCACGTCCCAGCCGCGACACAGCGCCGAGATCTCGGCCCTGAGGCGTTCGGTGCGCTCCTCGTCGGCGCCGGACAGGGAGAACACGAACTGGGCGTATGCACTCTTGAGGGCCGTACGGCGGCTGATCATCCCTTCGCGCATGAGCGGTCTGCCGAACGCGAGTGCGCTCGAGGAAGCGATGATCGTCTTGTCGAGATCGAAGAACGCTGCGACGCCGCAGGCTGGGGAGTTCCCGGAGTCGGCCACGCGTTCACGATATGTGATCGACAAGGGCGTGCGGGACGGGCGCACCTGCGCCGGATCCCGACGCTTCACCGGGCCGGTCCGTGGCACGGGACCCGCGACCCATCTGTTATCGAATTGCCTGTTCAGAACGAGTTTCGGACAGAAGGGCGGAGCTATCCTGAAAGTAGTCCGGTATCGCTCCCGGATACGGCTCGGCTCACCCCCGGCCGAGCCCGGGCGGTCCCCGTTTCCCTCCCCCTGGCGGGGGCCGCCTCCCCGAACTCGCCTCGCGCTTTTCCGGTTACCGCTGAGTTATCCACAACGACCCGGTTATCCACAGGTTCGCGTTTTTCCTCTTTCCACCGCCCCGGCCGCAGGTGAATGTGGATGCGCAACCGAGAGTTTCTGGGGACGTGATGGAACGGACTGTGGACCGATCGCCGGAATCGAGTGCCGTCGGCAATCCCGTGGCCACCGACGCGATGGCCGGTAGTGACCGGCGGCCGCTCGTCGTCGCGCGTGAGGGGCGGGTGTTGGACGAGATTCGCAGGCACGCCGCCGCGGTCGATTGCGATCTCGCCCACGCGGCCGATCTCGACGACGCCGAGCCGTACTGGCACGAAGCGCCGCTCGTGCTCGTCGACGAGGATGTCGCGCCGAGCACCCGGGTGCGGCCGCGCCGCGACGACGTCGTACTGGTGTGCGGAGGAAAGCCGCCGCAGAGCGTGTGGCGCCGCGCCGTCGTGCTGGGCGCGCGTGAGGTCGTGACGCTTCCCGACACCGAAGGCGTACTGCTCACCTCGTTGGCCGATGTCGTCGAACAGCCGAGCGTGGACCGGGGTCGTGTGGTCGCAGTGCTCGGCGGACGCGGAGGCGCCGGTTCCTCGGTGCTGGCTGCGGCCGTGTCGGTGAGCGCCGCCAGAGCGGGAGGCAAGTCCGTCCTGCTCGACTGCGATCCCCTCGGCGGCGGTATCGATCTCGTGCTGGGTGCTGAACTGCAGACCGGGGTGCGTTGGCCCGACGTGCGGATCCACGGCGGGCGGGTGGCCATGTCGGCACTCGACGACGCCCTGCCGGTCGCCGGGCCGCCCGACGGTCCGGTCGCGTTGCTCTCGTGCGACCGCGACGGCGGCGGTCCGGCGCCGGAGACGGTCGAGGCGGTACTTCGGGCGGGAGTACGTGCGGGGCGGACCGTCGTGTGCGATCTGCCGCGCGATCCCGGCCCGTGCGGCCGTCGGGTTCTGAGCGTCGCGGAACTCGTCGTCGTGGTGGTGCCCGCCGAACTGCGCGCCTGTGTCGCGGCCTCCCGGGTGCTGGAGCGGCTCGGTGACGTCCGCAGCCGGGTTCGGGTGCTGGTACGCGGTCCCTCCCCGGACGGGCTGAGCGCACGTGATGTCGCCGGCAGCGTGGGTGTGCCGCTGCTGGGGTGGCTGCCCGCCGATCGGCGGATCGCCAAGACCGTCGAACGGGGCTCGTTCAACCCGAGGCGCAGGGGGCCACTCGGCGTTGCGGCGCGCACCGTGCTTCGGGAGCTCGCCGCAGGCTGATGCCTGTCGACGGGCCATCCACATTGATCTGTCTGCGAAGCCGGCGGAATTCCCGGTAGTCGTTTCTCAAGGGGGAGAACATGGGAACCAGTACTGTCCACTCACGACTCGAAGATGATGAGGCTTCTTCCGGCGATGCGCGTCTGGTCGAACGGGTGCGGCAGCGGCTCGCGAACGCCGGCTCGACGCCCGATCCGCAGTCGGTGGCCGAAGCCGTGCGCGCTGAAACGACCGGAGTGTCAGGGCATCTCGACGTCCTTGACGCGCTGCGCTTGCTCCGCCACGAGTTCGTCGGTGCCGGACCGCTGGAACCGCTGCTCGACGACCCGGCGGTGACCGATGTGCTCGTGACCGCTCCCGACGAAGTGTGGATCGACGGCTCCGGCGGCCTGCGCCGCACGGACGTGACGTTCGCCGACGAGGAGGCCGTGCGCAGGCTGGCGCAGCGGCTCGCGCTCGCGGCTGGGCGGCGCCTCGACGACGCTCAGCCGTTCGTCGACGGCTGGTTGTCCGGTGCCGGACCGCACGGTCGGGTGCGTATGCACGCCGTGTTGCCGCCGGTGGCTGCGGGCGGCACCTGTCTGTCTCTGCGCGTCCTCCGTCCCGCCGCGCACGATCTGCGGGCGCTGCGCAGGCGGGGCACCGTCGACGAGTCCGGGTTCGCGTTGTTGGAGGCCGTCGTGACTGCGCGGTTGGCCTTTCTGATCAGCGGTGCCACCGGTTCCGGTAAGACGACCCTGCTCGCGGCGCTGCTCGGAGCGGTTTCCCCGAGGGAACGCATCGTCAGCGTGGAGGACGCCGCAGAGATCCAGCCGTCGCATCCACAGGTGGTGCAACTCGTCGCGCGGCCGCCCAACGTCGAGGGTGCGGGTGAGGTGACACTGCGCGACCTCGTGCGGGAGGCCTTGCGGATGCGACCGGACCGGCTCGTCGTCGGCGAGGTCCGGGGCCGAGAGGTCTGCGAGCTACTGAACGCACTCAACACCGGTCACGACGGCGGTGCGGGCACTCTGCACGCCAACTCGCCGGGCGAGGTGCCCGCCAGGCTCGAGGCGTTGGCCGCGCTCGGTGGATTGTCCCGCTCGGCGCTGCACAGTCAGCTCGCGGCAGCGGTGCAGCTCGTGCTGCACATGGAGCGGAGCGGCGGCACGCGGCGCCTCACCGAGGTCGGTGTCGTGCGGCGCGGTGGCGACGGCGTCGAGGTGCGGGCCGTCTGGACGGCGTCCGGCCCCACGGCGGACCGCGAGCTGCTGGCGTCCCTGTTGCGTGACCGGGGAGTGCAGCCGCCATGGTGACGTCGGCCCACCTGGTGTCGAGCCTGACGGCCGGAGGTGTGGCGTTGCTGCTCTGGCCGCACCAGCGGGGCAGACAGCGGTTGCAGGCTTTGTCCGACCGGGCATCGGTCCTGGAACGTGTCGGGCGCCGGTGGCGATCGCTGTGGTCGTGGCGCGTCGGTGCGGTGGCGGCGCTGCCGCCGGTGCTGCTGGTTGCACTGTGGGCGGGCGTCGGCGTCGTGCTGGCGGCCGGATTCGGTGCGGCTGCGGTGTACGTACAGATTCGGGCTCGCCGCCGCGTGCGGCAGGGCGTTGCCGCGCTGAACGGTCTCGCCGAGGCGTTGCGCGCTATGGCGGGAGATCTCCGTTCCGGTGCACATCCCGCGACGGCAGCGGAATCGGCGGCGCAGGAAGCGGAGCGCCACATCGCACCGGTGTTCAGGGCTATCGCGGTGTCCGTGCGACTCGGCGGCGAGCCGGATACCGGCCTCACCGGGCTGCCCGCAAGGTCGGGGTCGTTGCCCGCAGGTGTCCTGGAGCGTGTGACGGCCGCGTGGTCGCTCGCGCGCCGACACGGGCTTGCACTGGCCGACATCGTCGACGCGGTCCACCGCGACGTGGCGACTCGTGCTCGGCTCGCGGGGACGCTCGACGCGCGGATGGCGGGGCCGCGGGCGAGCGCGTTGATCCTTGCGGGGCTGCCCGTACTCGGGGTGCTGCTCGGCGAGGCGATGGGCGCGGCACCGCTCGACGTGCTGTTCACGACGACAGCCGGGCAGGCGCTGCTGGCCGTGGGCGTCGCGCTGTTGTTGGGCGGCGTGGCCTGGACGTCGGCGATCACGGGAAGGGTGCTGCCCCGATGAGCCCCCTCGTGCCGGTGTTGCTCGCCGCTGCGCTCTGGTTGCCACCGGCGGTGTCCGCGTCCCGGCTCCGTTCGTTGCTCCCGTCGCAGGCGACTCTGGCGAAACGTCCGCGGCAACTGCGATATCTCGTGTCTTCGGAGCGAGGGTTGCCGGCGTGCGCGGGTGTGTCGGCCGCGCTGCTCGTCGTTGCCGCGGGGCCGGTCGTCGCGGCGCCCGTCGTCGGTGCGGGCGTGTGGTGGGTCGTCACGCGGGTGCGAGCGCAGAGAGGCCGCGAGGAGCCGGATCCGTTGCGCATGGCTGCGACCGGTGACCTGCTTGCCGCGTGTCTGCGTTCGGGTATGCCGGTTTCCACCGGAGTGCACGCGGTGGCGCCGACGGCGCAATCCGACGCGGCCGCCGCGTTGCACGCCACCGCCGGCCTGCTGGCGCTCGGTGCCGAACCGCAGCAGGCCTGGCTGCCGGCCAAGGAGTGCCCGGCCACGGCCGAACTCGCTCGTGCCGCCTGCCGTACAGCCCGCTCCGGCAGTGCGCTCGCAGGCGTCGCCGAGGACATGGCCAACCGGGAACGCGAGGCTGTCGCCGACACCGCCGAGGCGCGCGCCCAGCGAGCCGGTGTGCTGGTGACGGGGCCGCTCGGTCTCTGCTTCCTGCCCGCGTTCCTGTGCCTCGGTATCGCGCCGGTGGTGATCGGGCTCGCGAGCGAGTTACTGGTCTGAACCAAGACGTCCGATGTGGACTGAATCTGGTCGGCGCGTGCCGACCGCCGGAAACCGATGGGAAAGGAAAGTCATGAACACAGTGATGACGATCGTGCGTACGGTGCTGCCCTTCGCTCGGCCGGCGAGTACGAACGCAGTCTCCCCACGGGATGGTGCCAGCTCGCGGAAATCCGCGGCGGCCCCGCGCAGCGACCTTCGGACTGCGGAGGCGGTGGTGGACGATGCGACTGTCGACAAATCGGCAGTGGATGAACCTGCGGTGGATCTGGCCGCCTTGATTCCGAGACAGCCGGGGCCGGAACGGGAACGGGTGCCGTGTGACGGAGGGATCGGTGCCGAGCCTCCCGGGAACCGGCACGGTGAACGGAGCTTCGGCGGAGGCGACGGCCGGACCGTTGCCGTCCCCGGCCGTGCCGAGCCGGACGATGCGCACGCCGAAAAAGAGGTCGATGCGGGGATGTCGACGGCAGAGTATGCGATAGGAACCCTGGCCGCGGCGGCGTTGGCGGCGGTGCTGTACATGATCGTCACCGGTGACTCCGTGACATCCGCGCTGACGTCGCTCATCGAGCAGGCGCTGTCGGTGGACTTCTGATGCTCGCCGTGCAACCGCGGGCTCGCGACGGTACAGGTGGCTGTGGCTGTGGCTGTGGCTGTGGCGACCGGGACGGGCGCGGGGACGGGGACGCGTTCGGCCGGTGCGACGAGAGCGACCGTGGTGCGGTGACCGTCGAAGGCGCGATCACGGTGTGCTCGCTGATCGTGGTGCTGGGACTCGTTCTGGGAGTCGTCGCGGCGATGCTGGACCAGGTGCGCTGCGCCGATGCCGCAGGTGAAGCGGCGCGCCTGCTCGGCAGAGGGGACGAAACCCGTGCTCGGGAAGCCGTCGAACGGCTGGCGCCGGACGGAGCGACGTTGACGTCGGCCGGTGACGGCACCGGCATCGTCGTCACCGTGCACAGCCCGATTCTCGGCGGTCTGTTGCCGGGGATGGAGCTCTCGGCTGAGGCCTATGCGGTCCGCGAACCCGGAACAGAGGAAGGCGGAACAAGGGAACCCGGCACAGGAGAAGGCGGAACAGGAGAAGGCGGAACAGGGGAAGCTGGGGCCGGGGAAGCCATGGCGAGCGAGGTGGCGCGGTGAGGTTCGTGGGGCACTACCTGCGCTCCGGGCGGGACCCCAGCGGGGACACCGCGTCGGCGGACTTTGGCGAGGCCACGCCGCCGAGTGCGGCACGGCCGTGGAACAGGGCAGCGTCGCAGCGCGAGGTACGGGCCCGGAACGCGGACGAGGGCATGGCCACGGTGTGGGGCGCGTTCGCGATCGCCGGTCTGCTGGCTGTCGCTGGCGTCGTGTGGCTGGTCGGTCATGTAGCTGTGGTTCGGCAACAGGTCGCCAACGCCGCGGATCTGGCCGCACTCGCCGCGGCCGGCAAGGTGGATCGCAGCGTGGGCGAAGCATGCCGGCTCGCCCGGACGGTCGCCGACCGCATGCACGTCGACCTGGCCGACTGCCGCGTAGCGCACCCGGACGCGCTCGTGACCGTCGAGGCCGGTGGTGGGCCGTGGCTCGCTGCCTTCGGTCCGGTCGCCGCCCGCGCGCGTGCTGGTCCGGCGGCCACCGAAGCGCGCCCGGACGACGAGCAGCGGTCGACTGCACGCGGTGAACGGTATCCCCGGCCTGTGGAAGAGAAGGACTCTGCGCAGGAATCACCGATCGGCCGGGCGCCGCCGAGCGGTGTTCGGTGGGTGGAGTCCCAGGCCACCGCCACGACGAACGGTATGTCGACCGGCGACGGGACCCGATGACCGGCGACCGACGTTCGGCGCAACCGTTGTGTCGATGCTCACTCATCGTCTCCGAACGTCCGGTTGTCGAGTGCCTCTGTCGCCGAGCCTGCAACTTGCCGTTAAGTGAAATCAGACGCCGCAACGCAGCGGCGCGAACGGTTTCAGGAGGCTTGAGCAAGACATGTTGGACATGGAGTGGCCCGACAGCTGGCGCGGCTCGTTCCGGATCGAGTTGCGCGCGGAGGCGATCAGCCTCGCCGAGCGTGGCTGGCCCATCCTGCCGGGCACGATCTCCCCGGGCGAGGGCGCCGACTGGGAGTACCCGGCACCCGCTCACGAGAACTGGCAGGACCGTCTCGGCGCACACCCGCGCCAGGTCGCCGCGTGGTTCACCGGCAAACCGTGCAGCTTGCTCGTCGCAACCGGCACGATGGTCGATGCACTCGAGGTCGGCGACGAGCTCGGTCGGCGGGCCGCATCCCTGTTGCGGGTGACGGGCCGTCCGGCGCCGATCGTGGCGATGCCGAACGGCCGGTGGCTGTTCCTCACCGCCTCGACCGACGCCGTGCACCCGGCGCTCGCCGAAAACGAGGACGTGACCTGCCACGGCCGTGACGGATACGTCCCGCTCCCGCCGACCCCGTATCGCCAGGGCGTCGTGCACTGGCGCGTCAAGCCGGAGATCTGGGGCTGGCGGTTGCCGGAGGCGTCGACCGTCCACGAGGTGCTGGTCCGAGCTCTGCTCGGCGAGCACGACGACGCGGCCGTGGCAGGTTCGACCACCTCGGTACTCGCTCCCGAAGATCAGCCTGCCGCGGCTCCGTCCGCGGCCTGAACCACCTCGTGACCGTGTGTGCCATCGCGTCCCAGCGCCCCGAGCACGATGTCGAGCACGGTCACAGCCCCCGCCTTGTCCAGCGGTTCGTTGCCATTCCCGCACTTGGGCGACTGAACGCAGGACGGGCACCCGGCCGGGCACTCGCAGGAGACGATCGCCTCCCGCGTAGCGGCCAGCCATGGGACCAGCGCGGCAAACCCGCGATCGGCGAAACCGGCACCCCCGGGATGACCATCGTGCACGAACACCGTCGCCTCCCCGGTGTCAGCGTGCAACGCGGTGGACACTCCGCCGATGTCCCAGCGGTCGCACGTAGCGAACAGCGGTAGCAGGCCGATCGCTGCGTGCTCGGCAGCATGCAGGGCGCCGGGAAGGCGCGCCGATCCCAGCCCCGGCGCCTCCCGGCGCCCTGCAGCATCTCCGTCCCCACCGGTCCCGCTGCCGGAACTCGCGCTGATACGTGCACCGTCGCCGCCGGCGTCGGTCGAAGTCGCTTCACCGGCAGGCCCATCGGCGGCGGTCCCGACAACACCGCCGACGTCACCGGCGGCGGTTCCGACAACGTGGACAGCGCCGCCCGCAGCGGCGCCCGCAGAGGTGCCTTCCACAACAGCGCCTCCCACCCCAGCACCGTCCGCATCCGCACCGCCCGCGGAGGCTTCGCTTGAATCCCCACCGTCGGCGTCGGAGCCGGCCTCCGAGGCTGTGGGCGGCGCGCTTTGGAACAGCTCGTCGCTGATCGTGTACCAGACGGCCCTGGTGCGCAGCTCCTCTTCCGGCAGGTCGAGCGCAACCTGATCGAGCACCTCACCGGACGGCAGCCGGCGCAGATAGCCGACGACCCGCGATGACACGGCCACATCGCCGAGGCAGACGGTCACGCCGCCGAAATGCTGCTTCTGCTGTGTCGCCAGCACCTCGATGTCGATCACCTCGCGCGGCGACGTGTTCCACTCCGGGTCCTCGGCGTGCACCAGCGCCAGCCCGGTGTCCAAGTCCAGTTCGTCGACCACGTACGACGACCCCTGGTGCAGATACACCGCACCGGGATGCACCGTCGTACACGCCGAACTCGGATCGACCGTTCCCAGCAGCCTCGACGTCTCGGCCTCGACGACCGCGACCTGCTCCCCGCCCGACCCGCGGATGTCCACATCGAACTGCGGCCGGTCGCGCGAGGTCCAGTACCACCCGCTAGGCCTGCGGCGCAGTACTCCGTCGGCGACCAGTGAGTCCAGGACCGCACGCGCCTCGTCGCCACCGAACGTCTGGAGTTCGCCCGCCTTCAACGGAACCTCCGCGGCCGCGCACGCCAACTGCGGCGCCAGCACGTACGGATTGTCCGGGTCGAGCACGGCGGTCTCGACCGGCTGATCCAGCAGGGCTTCCGGATGGTGCACGAGGTAGGTGTCCAGCGGATCGTCCCGCGCCACGAACACCACCAGTGCGTCGTCGCCCGCTCGTCCCGCGCGGCCCGACTGCTGCCAGAACGAGGCCAACGTGCCTGGGTAACCGGCGAGCACCGCCGCGTCAAGGCCGGAGATGTCGACGCCGAGTTCGAGCGCATTGGTGGTCGCCACCCCGAGGAGTCGCCGTGCCATCAGATCGGCTTCGAGTCGCCGCCGTTCCTCCGGCAGGTAGCCGGCGCGGTAGGCGGCGACCGTCTCCTCAAGGGCGGGGTCGACCTCGGCCAGGATGCGTTTCGCGCCCAGCGACGTCAGTTCCGCGCCGTGCCGAGACCGCACGAACGCCAACGTGCGAGCGCCCTCGATCACCAGCTCCGCCAGGATGCGCGCTGCCTCGGCCCCGGCGGAACGGCGCACGGGCGCACCGTTCTCCCCGGTCAGCTCGTCGAGCAGCGGCGGTTCCCACAGCGCCACGGTCCGCGGACCTCGCGGCGACGTGTCCTCGGTGATCGCCGTGGCAGGTCTGCCCGTGAGACGAGCGGCGAACTCGGCGGGTTCGGCGGTCGTCGCGGACGCCAACACGAACACCGGCTCGGCGCCGTAGTGGCGGGCCACGCGTTGCAGCCGCCGCAGGAGCAACGCCACGTGCGACCCGAACACGCCGCGGTAGCTGTGGCACTCGTCGACGACGACGTAGCGCAGCTTGCGGAAGAACGCCGCCCAGCGTGCGTGCCCACTGAGGATGCCGCGGTGCAGCATGTCGGGGTTGCTGAAAACCCAGCGTGCGTGTTTGCGGACCCAGTCGCGTTCCTCGCGCGGGGTGTCGCCGTCGTACGACGCGGCACGTACGCCGTCGAGGTCGAGGGCCGTCACGGCGCCGAGCTGGTCGGCGCCGAGGGCTTTCGTCGGCGCGAGGTACAGCGCGGTCGACGAGGTATCGGTGACCAGCGTGGACAGCACGGGCAGCTGGTAGACGAGCGACTTCCCGGACGCGGTTCCGGTGGCGACGATGACGTCGGAGCCCTCCCACGCGGCCGCGGCGCCCGTCGCCTGGTGGGTCCACGGACGGTCGATGCCGCCGCTGCGCAGGGCGGCCACGACCTCGGTCGGCGCCCAGGAAGGCCAGTCGGTGACCTCGGCGTCGCGCCCCGGCAGGTCGGCGACGTGCGTGACCGGGTCGCGCCGCTCGGGGATGCCGGCCGTCGCGCGCTCGAGCAGCCGGCGTGCGCGCGTGGTCGAGGCTTCGTTCATCTGTTCGAGAATCGCACAGCCGTCGCTGTGATCATCGCCACCTGAGGGTGACCGGTGACACACCACTACGCCGGGTATCCGCCCCGGAACAGGTCTCCCGAGATCGACTCCGATACCAATACACTG
This sequence comes from Prauserella sediminis, assembly GCF_014195435.1. NCBI lineage: Bacteria > Bacillati > Actinomycetota > Actinomycetes > Pseudonocardiales > Pseudonocardiaceae > Prauserella > Prauserella sediminis. The sequence goes on from NZ_JACIBS010000001.1 coordinate 2,384,977, forward strand.
CGCCGACAAACCGCAAAAAGTGGTGCACATCCCATGTCAGCGTCGACACAGTGGGGCCCGCGGAGTGCCGCGGCCGACCAGTCGCTGCTGGCGTAGGCGACGTTTCAGGAGGACGCATGTCCCGGCACTTCCTCGCGGCCGGCTCTCCGGAGCTGGCCGGAGGTGACTACGGCATAGTCGCCGTGGTCGCCGTGATCGCCCTGGCTGCACTGGCACTCGGATACGTCCTGCTCAAGGAGGTCCTGGCGGCAGACCAGGGCACGGAGCGGATGCGCGAGATCGCCACCGCGGTGCAGGAGGGCGCCGCTGCCTATCTCAACCGGCAACGCAGAACACTGGCCGTCTTCGGCGTGATCGTGTTTCTGCTGCTGCTGTTCCTACCGGCCGAAGACTGGAACGAACGCATCGGACGTTCGCTGTTCTTCCTGATCGGCGCGGTGTTCTCGTTCTCGATCGGTTACCTGGGCATGTGGCTGGCGACGAGAGCGAACGTCCGGGTGGCGGCGGCCGCCAGGCAGCCCGGTGGCCGGGAGAAGGCGATGCGTGTCGCGTTCCGTACCGGTGGCGTCGTCGGCATGATCACGGTCGGTCTCGGCCTGTTCGGTGCCGCCGTCGTCGTGCTGGTCTACGCGGGCCAGGCGCCGAAGGTGCTCGAAGGCTTCGGTTTCGGTGCCGCCCTGATCGCGATGTTCATGCGGGTCGGCGGCGGTATCTTCACCAAGGCCTCCGACGTCGGCGCCGACCTGGTCGGCAAGGTCGAGCAGAACATCCCCGAGGACGACCCGCGCAACGCGGCGACGATCGCCGACAACGTGGGCGACAACGTCGGCGACTGCGCGGGCATGGCCGCCGACCTGTTCGAGTCGTACGCCGTGACGCTCGTGGCGGCGTTGATCCTGGGCAGTGCGGCGTTCGGCGCGAGCGGCGAGGGACTGGTCTTCCCGCTGATCATTCCGGCGATCGGTGTGATCACGGCGGTGATCGGCATCTACATCACCAAGGCGCGCTCGGGTGAGAGCGCGCTGACGACGATCAATCGCTCTTTCTACATATCGGCGGCGATCTCGGCGGTGCTGTCGGCGATCGCGGCGTTCGTGTTCCTGCCGAGTTCGTTCGACGGGGCGTCCGGCAACCCGGCGGTCATCGCGACGCTCTCGGTGCTGATCGGCATCGTGCTGGCCGGGTTGATCCTGTGGCTGACGGGTTACTACACGGGCACCGAGAACAAGCCCGTGAAGGACGTCGGCAAGACGTCCGAGACGGGTGCGGCGACGGTGATCCTCTCGGGCCTCTCGCTCGGGTTCGAATCCGCGGTGTACACGGCTCTGGTGATCGGTGCCGCCGTGTTCGGTGCCTACCTGCTCGGCGGTGCGGTCGCGCTGTTCGCGGTGGCGCTGGCCGGTACGGGCCTGTTGACGACCGTCGGCGTGATCGTCGCGATGGACACGTTCGGCCCGGTGGCGGACAACGCCCAGGGCATCGCGGAGATGTCGGGCGACCTCGAGGAGGGCGAGGGCGTTCAGATCCTCACCGAGCTCGACGCCGTCGGTAACACCACGAAGGCGATCACGAAGGGCATCGCGATCTCGACGGCCGTGCTGGCGGCGACGGCGTTGTTCGGCTCGTACTCGTCGGCGATCCGCGACGCGCTCACCGAGGTCGGCAGGACGGTGGGGGACTCGGTCCCAGACTCGTTCGTCGACAGCATCATCTCGCCGAACACACTGGTCGGCGTCATCATCGGCGCCGCGGTGGTGTTCCTGTTCTCGGGCCTGGCCATCAGCGCGGTGTCGCGCGCGGCAGGCGCCGTGGTCTACGAGGTGCGACGGCAGTTCCGTGACATCCCGGGGATCATGGAGGGGACGACGCGGCCGGAGTACGGCAAGGTCGTCGACATCGTCACCCGCGACTCGCTGCGCGAGCTGGCGACGCCCGGGCTGCTGGCGGTGTTCGCGCCGATCGCCGTCGGATTCGGACTCGGTACGGGTGCGCTCGCCGGGTACCTCGGCGGCGCGATCGCGTGCGGCACGCTCATGGCGGTGTTCCTCGCGAACTCCGGCGGTGCGTGGGACAACGCGAAGAAGCTGGTCGAGGACGGTCACCACGGTGGCAAGAACTCGGAGGCACACGCGGCGACGGTCATCGGTGACACGGTCGGCGACCCGTTCAAGGACACCGCGGGGCCGGCGATCAACCCGCTGCTGAAGGTGATGAACCTGGTGTCGCTGCTGATCGCACCCGCGGTCGTGCAGCTCACGGTGGGTGAAGGTGCCTCTCCGGCGCTGCGGATCACGTTCTCGGTCGTGTCGGTGGCGATCATCGTCGCGGCCATCGTGGTGTCGAAGCGGCGCGGTTCGGCGATGACCGAAACGCCGGCCGAGGCTTCGACGAACGCCTGATCACGAGGCACCGTGCCGATGCCCCCAGGGGCACCTTGGTTGCGCCCTCCCGTCTCCGCCACCCAACCGGTGGCAGTACTCGATCAACCGTCTCCCCCGCCGCCCGGGCGGAGACACGACGTGTACGGCGGCGTGGGATCAACGGAACCGAGGTGACTCCTGGGGGCTTTCGCCGTTCGGAGGCCTCCGCACGGCGTGGGCATGGGCACAGTGTTCGCATACGCGACCGATGCGGACGGTACTCTCCGCATCGGATGCAGTACGAACCGTGACCGGAAGGGGCGGCGTTGGGGGCGCGGAGGTTCGTGACGGTCGGCGTGGCCGGCGGGATTCTCGGCTGTGCACTGCTGGCCGGGTGTGGTCAACCGGACTCGTCGGCGAGGCAGGCGGACCGGCCGTCCGGCAGTCCCGCGGCGTCGGGGGATCCCGCCACTCCAGGGCGCGACGACGAGCTCGCCGCCTGGGTGGACGAATACTGCGGCGCGGCGGCGGACGTCGTCGACGCGGCGAGCCGATTCCCGGAGATCGACGCCAGCAGTCCCGACCGCACCTCCGCCACGTCGGCGAGGCTGCTGACCGTGATGATCGGCGGCTTCGACACCGCGCTGGAACGTCTCCGCGGGCTCGGGGAGACCGGCGTGGACGGTGTCGAACGGGTGCGCGTGTCGACGGTCGAGGCCTACGGCCGCGTGCGGGAGCAGGCGGTCGCCGCGAAGCGTGCGCTCGACCGGCGCGGGGCGGACGCGGTCGGCGCGGTGCGCACGACGCTCGACCGGGTCGGCACGCTCGACCTTCTCGGCGACCTCGATCGGGTCCCCGAGCTGCGCGATGCGGGCACCCGTTCGGGCACCTGCGGGCAGCTCACGGCACGCGGCGATGCCCGCATCGCGGGGCGGTGACCCCGGCACGCCGCAGGGCGCGCGTTGTGACGGCGAACCTTCCCGCGACCGTTCCCGCGACGCGAGGGATCGAGCGGGCCGTGCCGGTGCAGGCGGTCGGCCCGGCGGGGCCGGCGGTTGACTTGGCGAAGTCAGAGGTCGACGCTGCGAAGTCGGACGTCGATACGGCGTCGACCGCGAGTCGGCGCTCACCGGACGCCGACCGGGTCAGGCCGTCGACGAGGCGCCGACCCGCACGTCGTCACCCGGGAGTGGGGCATGAGTGGCCCGGTCGGGCCCCGTGTCGTGATTCGTGATCCGGGTGGCCGGGAATGTCTGGGCGGGTCGCGGTGTCTCAATGACACGTGGCCGTCGACTCGGCCGGGTGAGTTCCACATCACCTGTGCGACCTGCAGGCGGGTAGTCACCGTAGGGGTGGCGGGCGAGAGTCGGCGCAGCGGCATGGAAACATCGGGGACGAATCGGCCGAACCACTTGACACGTCGCATGCGGCGTGTTGAGGAACCTGGGCAGACACGACGGACGTTCAGCGTGCACACTGGCGGGTCCGATAGATGATGTGAGGAAGCGGGACAGCGTGGCGGCAACGACGCGGAAGAAGAACGGCGAGAGTTCGGGTGGCGGCAATCGACGACTGGTGATCGTCGAGTCGCCGACGAAGGCGCGCAAGATCGCGCCGTATCTCGGCAACGGCTACGTCGTCGAGTCCTCGCGCGGCCACATCCGCGACCTGCCGCGGGGCGCCGCGGACGTGCCCGCCAAGTACAAGGGCCAGTCGTGGGCGCGACTCGGCGTGGACGTCGACAACGACTTCGAGCCGCTCTACATCGTCCCCGCCGACAAGAAGGCCACGGTCACCGAGCTCAAGGGCTTGCTCAAGGACGTCGACGAGCTCTTCCTCGCGACGGACCCCGACCGTGAGGGCGAAGCCATCGCCTGGCACCTGCTGGAAGCGCTGAAGCCGAAGGTGCCGGTGCGCCGCATGGTGTTCCACGAGGTCACGCCGGAGGCGATCCGGGCCGCGGCGGAGAGCACGCGTGAGCTCGACCCGGACCTGGTGGACGCGCAGGAGACGCGCCGCATCCTCGACCGGCTGTACGGCTACGAGGTCTCGCCGGTGTTGTGGAAGAAGGTCATGCCGCGACTGTCGGCGGGCCGGGTGCAGTCGGTGGCGACCCGCGTGATCGTCGAGCGGGAACGCGAGCGCATGCGGTTCACCTCGGCGTCGTACTGGGACATCTCGGCGACGATGGACGCCGGTGCCGACGCGGCGCCGCGGAACTTCCCTGCGCGGCTGACGGCGGTGGACGGCGCTCGCGTCGCCACCGGCCGGGACTTCGGCTGGAACGGGCAGCTCAAGGACGCCTCGGCCGAGGTCCGCGTGCTGGACGAGACCGAGGCGAACCGGCTGGCCGAAGCGCTCGGCGGCCGTGACTTCGCGGTCAGCAGCGTCGAGGAGAAGCCGTACACGCGGAAGCCGTACGCGCCGTTCATGACGTCGACGTTGCAGCAGGAGGCGGGCCGCAAGCTGCGGTTCTCGTCGGAGCGGTCGATGCGGATCGCGCAGCGGCTGTACGAGAACGGTTACATCACCTATATGCGTACCGACTCGACGACGCTGTCGGAGGCGGCACTGTCGGCGGCGCGCAGTCAGGCGACCGACCTGTACGGCTCCGAGTACGTGTCGAACGGCCCGCGGCAGTACAACCGCAAGGTCAAGAATGCGCAGGAGGCGCACGAGGCGATCCGCCCGGCCGGTGAGGTGTTCCGCACGCCCGGTCAGGTCGCGGGCGAGCTGGAGACCGACGAGTTCCGCCTGTACGAACTGATCTGGCAGCGCACCATCGCCTCGCAGATGGCCGACGCCAAGGGCACGACGATGTCGGTGAAGATCACCGGCACGGCCACGAGCGGGGAAGAGTGCGTGTTCTCGGCCTCCGGCCGGACGATCACGTTCCCCGGCTTCCTGAAGGCCTACGTCGAATCCGTCGACACCGAAGAGGGCGGCGAGGCCGACGACAAGCAGAAGCGGCTGCCGCAGCTCGCCGAGGGACAGAACCTCACGGCTGCCGAGCTGGACCCGGACGGTCACGCGACGTCGCCGCCTGCGCGCTACAGCGAGCCCGCGCTGGTGAGCAAGCTCGAGGAACTGGGCATCGGCCGTCCTTCGACGTACGCGTCGATCATCAAGACCATCCAGGACCGCGGTTACGTGTGGAAGAAGGGTTCCGCGCTGGTGCCGTCGTGGGTGGCGTTCTCCGTCGTCGGGTTGATGGAGCGGCACTTCGAGCGGCTCGTCGATTACGACTTCACCGCTGCGATGGAGGACGAGCTCGACCGCATCGCCAGCGGTGACGACAAGCGCACCAGCTGGCTGTCGCGCTTCTACTTCGGCGGCGATCTGGGCGTCGACGGTTCGGTCGGCCGCATCGGCGGGCTGAAGAAGCTGGTCGGGTCGGGTGTCGAGGACATCGACGCGCGGGAGATCAACTCCATCCCGATGTTCACCGACTCCGAGGGCCGCGACGTCGTCGTGCGCGTGGGCCGGTACGGGCCGTATCTGGAACGCGAGGTGGACGGCAAGTCGCAGCGGGCGAACCTGTCCGACGATCTGCCGCCGGACGAGCTGACGCTGGAGATCGCCGAGAAGCTGTTCGCGACGCCGCAGGAAGGGCGTGTGCTGGGCACCGACCCGGTGAGCGGGCACGAGATCGTCGTGAAGGAGGGCCGGTTCGGCCCGTACGTCACGGAGATCCTGCCGGAACCGGAGGAGGAACCGGCCGAGCAGGACTCGGCGGAGGAGGCTGCCGCCGAGTCCGACGGGGGCGAGGACTCCTCGGGGGAGCAGAAGACCGGGACGAAGACGGCGACCAAGAAGACCACCGCCAAGAAGACCACGGCGAAGAAGACTGCAAAGCCGAAGCCGCGCACCGCGTCGCTGCTGAAGTCGATGGACATCGCCGAGGTGACTCTCGACGACGCGCTGAAGCTGCTGTCGTTGCCGCGCGTGGTGGGTACGGATCCGGAGTCGGGCGAGGAGATCACCGCGCAGAACGGCCGGTACGGGCCGTATCTGAAGAAGGGCACCGACTCGCGGTCGCTGGCCACCGAGGATCAGATCTTCGACATCACGCTCGACGAGGCGTTGAAGCTCTACGCCGAGCCGAAGCGCCGGGGCAGGCAGGCCGCGAAGCCGCCGCTGCTGGAGCTCAAGGAGGACTCCGTCTCCGGCAAGCCGATCGTGGTCAAGGACGGCCGGTTCGGGCCGTACGTGACCGACGGCGAGTACAACGCGTCACTGCGCAAGTCCGACAGCGTCGAGGACCTGACGCAGGAACGCGCCGAGGAGCTGCTCGCCGAGAAGCGCGCCAAGGGGCCTGCGAAGAAGACGACGAGCAAGAAGTCGACCGCGGGCACCAAGAGCACCGGCACCAAGAGCGCGGGCACGAAGAGCACGGCCACCAAGAGCGCGGGCACGAAGAGCACCGGGACGAAGAGCACGGCCACCAAGTCCAGCGCCGGCAAGTCCACGGCCGCCAAGAGCACGGGCACGAAGAGCACGGGCACGAAGAGCACCGCGAAGAAGTCGACGTCCGGGTCGACGGCCTCGAAGTCGACGGCGAAGAAGAGCACGACGACCGCGAAGAAGTAGCAGGTCCGGTGAACACGACACGGCTCCCGGTGGGATCACCCGCCGGGAGCCGTGTCGTCGGTGCGGGCGGGGCGCCGCCGTACGGGCGTTCACCGGTCCGACGGATGTCGCCGACCGGGGGCATGCGTCGGACCGGGTCGGCTCCGCCCGGCTCCCGTGGTGTGTGTCGTCGGGTGTTTGCGCAGCGCACGCGGGATCTCTCGGGGTCGGGCGACTGCTCACGGTCGACCTCGGGCGGACTACCCGCTGCGGTCGCCGCGGCTCGTGAGTGAGCCGGGTCATCGTCCTGTTGGCGGATGCGCGGTGTGATGGGACCGCTACCCTGACAGCCGACGGCATGTCATGGCGGGTTTCCCGCATCGGAAGCAGGTACGAGGAGGACGCGTGGGCAGCGGAGACGGCACCCAGGCTCCGGAGTCAGCGCACGGCTACAGCGATTCACTGGCCGACGCGGACACCGCCACGGACGGGTCCGGTTCGATGATTCCTCCCGCACAGTCGACCGTGCCGGATCTGGAGGTCATCCGGAACAAGGCCGCGGCGGCGCTTGCCGAGGAGGACGCGAAGCAGGCGCAACAGGCCGGTTCCGGGGACGCCGGCGGCACCTCGGACGCCGACGCGCAGGACGGCGATTCGGAAGGTGGGGACGAGGAGACCGCGGGCACCGAGACCACCGGCACCGGAACGAACGGCGTCAGGGGCAGGCTCGGCAAACTCCCGAGGCCGCGGATGCGGGGCCAATTGCTGCCTGCGATGTTGCGCAGGGGGCGGCAGTCCCAGCAGGCGCAGCGGCCCGCGGAAGCCAAGCCCGTGAAGCAGCCGCTGAACCAGCGCGTCACGGTCCGCAAGCCGTCGAACGCCTCGACCGGCATGATCGTGGCCGGCGTGCTGTTGATCGTGTTCGTGATCGTGGCGATCCAGTTCGTCGTCAGCTTCGTCGAGAGCGTCAGCAGCATCTTCTCCTGACCGGGCGTTGCCGGGGACGGCGTCGCGGCCGCTCCCGATTCACCGGCTCGGCGCCGGTCATGGCGCGTACCGGCCCACCCGGGGCGCGCCGAGGCCACGCCTGACCACCGGCGCCCGACCTGCTGTCCCATTTCGGTGAATCGCCCGGTGTGGCATCACCGTCGGTGGGGTACTGCCTACGCGCGGTGTCTTCGCTGGTCCACCCCGCAAGGGCGGGCAGGCCAGCGATACCCTGGCCGCACAGGCAGCGCCGGTCATGTGGGGTGGGGCACATCAGCGAGGCAGCTCGGGGGACACAGAACGCCGACACACGCGGTGACCGCGCGTCGGCGGACGCCTCCACGGCGCAGGGCACCGCCCCCGGTGACACCGAGGGTGCGCCGCGCGTGGCGGCGGGTTCGCCGGCGCACCACGAGATGTCGACGACCCGGCGGGCACGCAGCGTGCTGGGGATCCGGCCGTTCCGGCGGCTGTGGGCGGTGACGTACCTGTGCAGCGTGGCCGACTGGCTCGCGATGCTCGGCCTCACCGGCCTCGTCACGAAGTACACCGACGACTATCTGCTGCAGAACTTCGCGTTCGTCGGGGTCGTGCTCACCCAGTTGCTGCCAGGGTTGCTGTTCGCGCCGCTCGGCGGCCTGCTGGCCGACCGGTTCGACCGCCGCAAGGTGATGATCTGCGCCGACCTCGCACGGTTCGCGCTGCTGTTCTCGATCCCGATCGTCGGGTCACCGATCTGGCTGTTCGTCGCCAACTTCATGGCCGGGTCCGCCGCGATGATGTGGATCCCGTCGAAGGACGCTGCGGTACCGAACCTGCTGCGCAGGCCGGATCAGGTGGAAACGGCCAACCAGCTCGGCCTGTTCATGACCTACGGGCTCGCGGTCGTCAGCGGCGCCGGGCTGTACTCGGTGCTCACCGGTGTGCAGACGACGCTCGGGATCTCGCCCGACGCGTTCGGCGAGTTCGGTGTCGCCAACGCCGTCGTGTTCATCAACGCGCTGCTGTACCTGGCCAGTGCCCTGCTCATCGCGACCCGCATCCCGGAACTGTCGCTCCGCAACGTTCACCCCGTGCCGGCGAGCACCGCCGCGCAGGACACCGCGTCGAGCGGCGACGACGCCGACGTCGGCTTCATCGCGATGGTGCGGCAGAGCTTCAGCTACATCCGGCGTACCAAGCTGGTCCGCGGCCTGCTGATCGGGATGATGGGCGCGTTCGCCGCGGGCGGCGCCGTGATCGGTGCGGCCAAGCCGTACTCGCTGAGCCTGGGCGGCGGCGAAGCGTCGTTCGGCCTGCTGTTCGTGGCGGTCTTCGTCGGCGCTGCGGCAGGTCTGGCGGTGGTGCCGAAGCTGGCCCGCAGGCTGCCACACGACCGGCTGTTCGGCGTGGGCATCGTGCTGGCGGGCCTGGCGCTGATCGTCGTGGCGCTGTCGCCGCACCTGGCCGTGTCGCTCGTCGCGGCGGCCGCCGTCGGTGGGTGCGCGGGTGCAGGCTTCCTCACCGGCGTGACGATCATCGGCTCGCAGATCGACGATTCGATGCGCGGCCGCATCAACGCCATCTACCAGTCGCTACTGAAGATCATCATCTTCGGTTCGACCGCGACCGTGCCGGTGCTCATCGGCTTGGTGCAGCCGCACAAGATCACGGTGTGGGGTAACGAGCTGATCATCGACGGCACGCGGCCCGTGTTGCTGGGCGGCGGGCTGCTGGCCGCGCTCGTCGGCGTCGTCGCGTACCGGCAGATGGACTCGCGCCGCACCGAACCGATCCTCGCCGACCTGCGCAACGTCATGCGCAGGCGGCCACGGCGTGTGAACGGCCTGCTCATCGCGCTCGAAGGCACGACCGAGACCGACACGGGCAGGCAGGCGGCCCGCCTCGCCGACGCTCTGCGCACCGGGGAGCGGGACGTCGTACTCGCCACCGATCCGGCGCTCGACGACGAACGCCTGCGGGGCATCGTCTCAGGAGCATCGCTGTCCAGCGCACGTGCGCAAGCGCTTGCGGCCGCGGCGGTGCGCGCCGACATCGTGGAACGCGACATCCGGCCTGCGCTCGACTCCGGCGCCGTCGTCGTCATGGAACGGTTCGTCGACTCGCCGCTCGCGCACCTGTCCGCGGTGGCCGGGCTCGACGCCTCCGAGCTGGAGGGTCTCGCCGACTGGGCGACGGCACGGCTGCGGCCCGACCTGGCGGTGTTGCTCGACACCGACCCGGGGGCGGGGACCGCCGAGGGCGGTGCGGACGGCACGTCGGCCGGCCCGCAGCATTGGCGGGTGCAGCAGCTGCTCACCGAAATGGCGTCGGCGGACCCGCAGCACTACGTCGTCGTGGACGCGGACGGCAGCCCCGACGACGTCGCGGACCGGATCCACACCGCGGTCCAGTGCGCCCTCGCAGGGAAGGTGCCGGGGCTGAGCGCGCGGCGCCGGAAGTCCGGCCACGCGAACGGCTCCGCGTCCCAGGACTCGCCCCGCGCCCGGACAGACGGGGCAGCCGGGACCGACGGGGCTGCCGAAGCGCAGGCCACGGACGAGACCGGCGCTGACGAACGCGCGACGCAGGGGACCGCATCGTGACCTCGGTGTGGTCACAGGTGGTCGGTCAGGAACCGGCCGTGGAGACGTTGCAGACCGCCGCGTCGGCGGCCGCTGCGCTGGTCGCGGGTGAGGCCGACACGAGCGGCGGGATGACCCACGCGTGGTTGTTCACCGGCCCGCCCGGGTCGGGCCGGTCGGTGGCCGCCCGGACGTTCGCCGCCGCGCTGCAGTGCTCGACGGGTACGGGCTGCGGCGGCTGTACCGGTTGCCGCACCGCCGTCGCAGGCACCCACGCCGATGTCCGACTCGTCGTCCCCGAAGGGCTGTCGATCTCGGTCGCGGAGATGCGCGCGCTCGTGCAGGCCGCCGCGCGCAGGCCCACGACCGGTGAATGGCAGGTCGTGATCATCGAGGACGCGGACCGCTTGACCGAGGGAGCCTCGAACGCGCTGCTCAAGGCCGTGGAGGAACCGCCGGACCGCACGGTGTTCCTGCTGTGCGCGCCGTCGGACCACCCCGAGGACGTGTCCGTGACGATCCGGTCGCGGTGCAGGCTCGTCACGTTGCGCACGCCGCCGCCGGACGCCATCGCACGGGTGCTGGCCGAGCGCGACGGTGTCGACGAATCGACCGCGCGCTGGGCCGCCTCGGTGTGCGGCGGGCACGTCGGCAGGGCACGCAGGCTCGCCACCGACGAGGCGGCACGTGGCAGGCGCGACTCGGTGCTGCGCATCCCGCTCGGACTTCGCAGGCCCGGCGACGTCTTCACGTGCGCCGACGAACTGATCAAGACCGCCGAGTCCGACGCCGCCGACGAGAGCAAGACACGCGACGAGGCCGAAGCCGAGGAGCTGCGCACCGCCATGGGCTCCGGCGGCACCGGCAAGGGCGTGGCGGCGGCGAAACGTTCCGCCGATGCCGCCGTGAAACAGCTGGAGAAACGGCAGAAATCGCGGGCCACCAGAACCCAGCGGGACACGCTCGACCTGGCGCTGATCGACCTGGCCGGGTTCTACCGCGACGTGCTCGTCACCTCCAGCGGAGCGGGCGCCATTCTCAACCACCCCGACTTCGCCGAACACAGCCGCGAGGCCGCACGCGAGTGGACGCCGGCGTCGACACTGCGCCGCCTCGAAGCGGTCCTCGAATGCCGCGAAGCGATCACCTGGAACGTCAAACCGCGCATCGCAGTCGAGGCCATGATCACCACCCTCCGCGAGGGCTGACGGCCTGCTTGTGCCCCAAGGGCACCTGAGGGCGGGAGCAGCCACGCGTCAGCGTGTCGATGAGGGGTGGTGGCCGGGCCGGCCGGAAGGCGTTCTTGCCGGCGGTCCGCGGCGTGCGAAGCGAGGATTCGGGGCTTCCGCCCCTCTCCCAGCACCCGCCCACACGGACGCGCTCCGCGTGGCAGTGCCAAAGCGATGCCCCCATGGCGCCAATGGGGCGCCATGGGGGCATCGCTGACTTCGGCTCCCATAGGGAAGGGCCTCACTCCCTCAGGGGCTCACTTCCTCGGGGGCTCACTCCCTCGGGCGAGGGGAGGGCTTCGGCGGAGCCGCCGCCGCTGCCGATCCACCCCGGCGGCCCGGGGACACGGCCACCAGGACCGCGCCGATCAGCAGCATCGCCGTACCCGTCCAGAAGATCGGCACCGACGCGTACGCACCGCTCGTCTGCGCCAGCTTGTCCGGACCCGCGGGCGGGGCGGCGCCGCCACCCTCCGGCGGGGCAGCCGGCTCGGGCTTGCTGCAGTCGACGCCGCCCGTCGGAGCGAACGCGCGCGCGATCTGCTCACCCAGCGACACCTGCGCCAACGACGACGGCAGCTTCTCCGCCGCATCGCCGGGAAGCATGCTCTTCAACTTCTGCGTCGGCAGGATCTGCAGGTCCAGCAGCCGCGCCGACGCGCCCTGCTGATACCCCTTGAACGGCTCGGCCTGCTCACTGCCACGCTTCGTCAGCTCGGCGATGCTCAGCCGCAGCACACCCAGGTCCAGGACCTTCTTGGCCGCGGTGTCGTTCAGGGCCTTCACCCCGTCGTTCATCGTCTGGGCGAGATCGCCGACCACGGGTGCGTCCTTGACCTGCTCGTACCCGGGCAGCTTCTTCATGCCCTCCGTCGGCACACCGACCGGGATGTCGGCCGTGGGGTTCGCCGCGTCCAGGGTGAACAGCTCCTCGCCGTTCCGCTCGATCGTCAGCACCGGCGCCTTGTACTCGACCTTCGACGTCTCCGCCTTGCCCGTCGACAACACCCGCAGTGTCGGCTGGCTCGCGACCTTCACCGTCAGCCCGAGCGGCGTGCCCTTCAGGATGTTGATGTCGGCCACCTGCATGGTCGACGTCGACTCCACGGCCTTGCGATCGGTGCCCGGCATATCGACCAGCCGCACCGTGGACCGGGTCGACAGCGTGTTCGGCGCGCTGACCAGCGACCCCTTGCCGTCCGCTGCCGGCTTGGCGTCGTTCGTGCGCTGGCCCGACAGCATGCCACCGAGATCGGCGAACGACCCCAACTTGCTCAGCGCCTCCTCGGCGCCCGAATCCGAGCCGTTGAGCTGCCCCAGATCCGGCATGGTCGGGATCGAGTTCACCAGCGACGCACTGGCCGTCGACGTCGACGCGTCAGCCATCGTGCCGACACACGGCCCCAGCTCCTCGCTCCACCGCGCATGCGCCGAACCGTTCAGCGCGCTCAGGTTGACCAACGGATTGTCCGGGGCGTTGATGCCCGTCGACACCGGCTTCTCGTTGTCCGGCAGCGCGGTCTGAGTCACCGACCCCGGCGGCATCGGCGAATTGCCACCGATGGCCACCCCCGCCGGCGCCGCCGACGCGATCGACCGTTCGTACGTCAGATACGCCTCCGAATCGACCTGCGCGTTGGACAACCCGAAACCGCCCTCCAACGCGGACTGCTTCGGCAGATCCTCCTCCGCACCCGGCAGGATCGCGTCCGTCGGCACCGCCTGCGGCAACAACCGCACCATGCCGAGCGCCGTGCCCGCCTCCCCGATGGCCTTGGCCTTCGTCTTGGTCGGCCCCGACGCCGGCGGCGCATCCGGATCGGCGGGCGGGGGAACAGGAGTGGTCGGGATCGTCTGTCCGGCCGCAGGTCCGGCGGCCAGGACGACCATGGCGGCCGCCAGCGGCAGCGCTGCCGAGCGGGCCAGTCGTCGGCGCATAGTGGTGGGTCCTCCAGTGCAGGTGAAGCCGGTCGGGGTGGCTATGCCTGTTTGATCCTGTAACGAGCCAGGGGGGCGTTGGTGACGCATGAGCGTCCGGTATAGTCTTACGCACAAGGACATCACGTCCACGCCGCCTTAGCTCAGACGGCCAGAGCGACGCACTCGTAATGCGTAGGTCAGGGGTTCGATTCCCCTAGGCGGCTCGCCCGAAGGCGCCCCATGCTCGTCGCGTGGGGCGCCTTCGCTGTGTTCGGGCATCGCAGTGTGTTCTGGGGGCGTGGCCCCCAGACCCCGCCCGGGGCGTCCCCCGGACCCCCATCGTCGTGGTCGCCTTGGTTGGGCAGCCTCCGGCACGTTCGGTGTCGTTCGGGGAACCTCGGGGTGCGTATGCCGGGGGCTGTTCGGGGGTTCGTGGGGTGGTTGCGTCGGGTGGGCTCGCTTCGCATCGCCGGTTGCGTGCGTGGGTGGTTGCCCGAGGTTGGGGTGCAGGTTTCAGGGGTGTGGGTTGCTCGGCGTGCGCTCGCTTCGCTTCGCCCGTGCGGGTGGCGGCCGGGGTGGGACAGCGTCGTCGTTGTGTCGATTCCTCGGAGGGGGTGCGGCACAGGCGGGGGCCGTTCGCCGCGCCTCGGCGGTCAACCTGCGCAGACGTTTCCGCACGTACCTCGGTACCAGTCCGGCGCATACCGGTGGACGTTCGGCGAGGTCTGAACCCGAAGACGCGGGACCTTCCGCCGAACGGAAAGCCCCGCGCCGTCACCCACGATCAGTACGGGCAGGTGTCGCGGTACTCGCCGATGTCCGAGTCATCGGGCGCCGGGCACAGGAACTGCGCGTAGCGCTCGTCCTCGTCGAGGAACAGCTTGAACCACGACAGCGTGTACTTCGCCGTCGTCGTGTCGGGCGAGTTGGGGAAGAAGTGGTTGGCGCGCTCCAACTCCATGTACGCCTTGTCGGTGCTGTCGGGGATCGACTCGTAGAACGGCTCCGAGTGGCGCCGCACCGGTGCGACCGAGTCGGACTCACCGCCGATGATGAACGTCGGCGTCGACAGTCCCGAGAAGTCCTTCCTGGTGTGCCACGGCGCGAACGGCACGGCCGCGTCGATGTCCGAGTTCTCCAGGGCGGCCTCGAGCGTGCCGCCGCCACCCATCGAATGCCCGGCCACGCCGAGCCGCTCCGGGTCGACGCGGTCGGCCACGTCGCTGTCCTGCGTGAGGTGGTCCAGCGCGGCGACCAGCTGGTCGGCGCGACTGCCGGGCTGGTCGTAACGACTGTTCGTGTCGATCGTGAACACGACGAAACCCTGCGAAGCCAGTCGCGGCCCGAGCCAGGCGATGCTCGACTGGCTCGCCGTGTAGCCGGGGGAGATCGCGATCGCCGCGAACGTGCCCTCGTCGGTCGCGGTCGGGTAGTAGATCGTCCCGCCGCCGAACCCGGACACCAGGCTCGAAACGCGGTCCTCCGCGACATCGAACGGCCCCCGCGGAGCCTCGATGCTGTCCTCCGTCGGATCCGGGCCGTGCTGATACGTCCCCGCAGCGTGGGCCGCCTGCCCGGCAGGGCCGACGAAGGCGGTCGCGAGCGCAAGCGCGGCCGCCGACAGGAGTGTCGTCACTCTCGTTCGTCGCACTGTTCCTCCTCGAATTCCGGTTGATCCGGCTTCTGGCCCGATCACTCTCACCTCGCACCGCACCGCTGCGCATCGGTGTAATCACCGGGGGTGTGTGAGAAAGTCACCGACAGCGGATCTTCCGGACGTCGAATCGACTGCCTTTCCAGGGCGGAGGGCTATGGCCGCAGTGATCGTGGGCAGGGACGACGTCCGAGCACGCCTCGCGGCACTCCACGACGACGTGGGCGCGGGACGCGGTGGCGCGCTCGTGCTCGCCGGCGTCCGCGGCATGGGCAGGACCACGCTGGTGGAGACCGTGCCGACGGACGGGCCGGTGCGGACCGCGACGGTCACCGGCTTCGCTGCCGAGTCCGAGCTGCCGTGGGCCGGCCTGCAGCGGCTGTGCGCTGCCGCGGGCATCGCGCCCGGAGCGGTCGGCGACGTCGCAGGGCACGCCACGACGCTGTACGAGCGACTGGCGGCGGGCGGATCCGTGCTGTGCCTCGTCGACGACGCCCACCTGCTCGACGTCGAATCCCTCGACGTCCTGGCGTTCATGGCACGCAGATGCGCGCGAGGCCCGGTCGCGGTGGTGTTCACGGTGCCGCCGGAGGCACCGGAGGCCGACCGGCTGGCCGGCCTCGACGTCGAAAGGCTGCCGCCGCTGACCGACGACGAGGCGCTGCGCCTCGTGCCGGGGCGGATCGCCGCACCCGTTGCCGCCGAGTTGGTCGAGACCGCCGGCGGAAACCCGTCCGACCTGCTGGAACTCGCCGAATCCCTCACCGCGGGGCAGGCCGCGGGCAGGCAGCCGCCACCGCGCGAGCTGCCCGCGGGAGGCCGTGGCCGGGACGCGGTGGTGCGTACCTTTCGGGGCCTGTCCGAGGCGGCGCGGGCGCTCGTGCTGCGGGCCGCGTGCGCCGAGCCGTCCGAGGCGTTCGGCGCCACCGGCATGTCCTCCGACGGCCCCGTGTCCGCCGCCGACCCCGTGCTCGCCGAGGTGCAGCGCTGCGGGCTGGTGCGGACGACGACCGACGGTGTCCGCGCGGTCAGCCCGGCCGTCGGCGCCACCGTGCACGCCGCGGTGTCCGACGCCGAGCGGAGGGAGGCGCACGCGGCGCTCGCCGCGTCCCTCGACCCGCAGCGGCACCGCGCGGCGTGGGAATGGCACCGGGCCTGCGCCGACGGCCGCACCGACGTGGCCGACCGGCTCGCGGCGGCGGCCGACGACAACCCCGACACGGCCGCGCTCGCCTGGCATCGGGCCGCACGGCTCACTCCTCCCGGAGCAGAGAAGGCGGAACGGCTGCGACGTGCCGCGTGCCGGTACTGGGCCGAGGGACGAGTCGGACCGGCGCGCAGGTTGTTGTGGCACGCCCGCGAGCACGCACCATCCGGCCCGTTGGCGGGCCGGATCCTCGTCGCCGCGGGGGAGATCGAACTCAGGGACGGTGCTCCCGAGGTCGCGGCGCACCAGCTCATGCTCGCCGCGCAGAGCCTGCCCGTCGACGAGGCGGCCGATGCGTTCCTGCTCGCGGCCGAAGCGCGCCGCACCGCCGCCGACGGCTGCGGCTACGCCGAGACGGCGAGACGGGCCGCGGAGACGGAAACACTGGTGGCGACGCATCTCGCGGGCATCGCCGCGATGTTCACGCGTGACCACGCGGCCGGTGCCGCGGCGTTGCGGCGGGTGCTCGAGGAGGCGGGCGACGACGTCCGCGGGGCCCTGTGCGCGGCGGAGGCGGCCATGACCCTCGGCCGTCCGGGGCTGGCGCACGACCGGGCCGCCGCGGCGGTCGCCCGCGCCCGAGGCGGCGACAACCCGACCCTTCTGCCCACGGCGCTGTACCAGTTCTCGCTCACGTCGGCGCTGCTCGACCGCCCGCACGCCGCGGTGGAGGCGAGCGCAGAAGGTGTCGCCCTGGCCGCGGCGAGCGGGCAGCGCAACACGGCGGCCGAGCACGAGGTGCTCGCTGGCCTGGCCTACGTCTCGCTCGGCGACCGCGACGCGGCACTGGCGCGGGTGGCGTCGGCGCAGGCCCGGATCGACCGTGTCGGACTCCGCCGTGCGGCCGCGCTTGCCGACTGGGTGCGCGGGTGTGCCGACCTGCTCGACGACCGACCCGCCGACGCGTTCCGGCGGTTGAACACCCTGTTCGTCCCGGGGACGGGCCGGTCGACGGTGCAGGTCGCGGCGATCCCGCAGCTCGTCGAATCCGCGATCCGGTGCGGGGAGTCCGACAGCGCGCGGCGGGCGCTCGAACGGTACGAGGCGTGGGCGGAGTCGACGGGGACCGGCGTGTGGCTCGCGCTCGCCCACCGCTGCCGGGCGTTGCTCGCAGCCGACCCGGCCACGGCGGAGGCGCAGTTCCGCGACGCCGTCGAACTCCAGCGCTCCGGCGGCATGACGCTCGAGCTCGCCCGCACCGAGCTGGCCTACGCCAGGGCACTGCGGCGACAGCGGCGCAATCGCGAGGCACGGTCGGTGCTGCGGGACGCCTTCCGCCTCGCCGACGACGCGGGAGCCGACTACTGGGCGGCGCAGATCCGCGACGAGCTGCGCGCCGCAGGCGACCGTGCCGAGGAGGCCGCTCCCTCGACGGGCGAAGACCTGACACCACAACAGGAACGCATCGTCCGGTTGGTCGCGGATGGACGGACGAACCGGGAGATCGCGGAACGGCTCGCGATCTCCCGGCGCACCGTCGAGCACCACCTGCGCAACATCTTCGTCAGGCTCGGTGTGCGCTCGCGGGTGGAACTCGTCGCCGCGGCGTCCGGGCCCTCGCCCCGCCACGAGTGAGCAGGACGCGGACCGGCGTCCCGTCCGGCCGTGCCGCGCGGCTGGACATCAGCGCGGCTGGACGTCAGCGGGGCTGGAGGTCAGCGCGGCAGCGCGGTGTTCGCGGTCTCCCGGAGCCGGACGAGACTCAGCAGCCCGATCAGCGCTGCGCCCATCACCCAGAAGGCGGGCGACTGCCGGTCGCCGGTCTGCTGCACGAGCAGCGTCGCGATGTACGGCGCGGTGCCGCCGGCGAGGATCGTGCCCAGGTTGAAACCGAGTGCGACGCCCGTGTACCGCGTGCTGCCGCCGAACAACTCCGTGAACATCGGAAACGCCGGAACCTGCAGCAACGCGTTGAGGATCATGAACGCCAGGTACAGCACACCGACGAACATCAGGCTGTCCGCCGACTCCATGAGCGCCAGCACGGGATAGCTGATGACGAGATAGCCGGCGACGCCCGCGGCGATCACCTTCCGGCGCCCCCAGCGGTCCGACAGGAGGCCGACCAGCGGCATGGTCAGACAGGCCAGCGCGATCACCCCGGCCGACAACCACGACACCTGACCGGCCGGATAGCCGAGGTCGTCGATGAGGTAGATGTTCATGTACGTCAGGCCGATGTAACCGGTGCCGTTGGTGGCGACGGCCACGCCGATCACGCGGAGCACGCCGACCGGGTTGGTCCGCAGCACCTGCAGCAGCGGCCACTTCGCCTGCCGCCCTTCCTCCTTCGTCTTGGTGAACTCGGGAGTGTCCTCGAGTCGCGCTCGCGCCCACAGGCACAGCAGTGCCAACGGGAAGCACAGCAGGAACGGCAGGCGCCATCCCCAGGCGGTCATTCCGTCGGTGCCGACGCTGCTGGTGAACACGGCGACGACCGTGGCCGCCGTCGCGAAGCCGAAGGTGGAACCGAACGGGGTGAAGGAGCCGAAGAAGCCGCGCCGCTCGGGTGGGGTGGACTCGGCGATGTACGTGGCGGCACCGCCGATCTCACCGCCCGCGCAGAACCCGCTGACGAGTCGCAGCACCACGAGGAGGACGGGGGCGATCACTCCGATGGATTCGTAGGTGGGCAGTATGCCGATCAGTCCGGAACACAGCCCCATCCCGACGATCGTGGCGACGAGCGGTGCCCTGCGGCCGTACCGGTCACCGAGCCAGCCGAAGAACACCCCGCCGAGTGGTCGGACGACGTAACCTGATGCGAACACGGCCAACGCGGCCAGCATCGACGCCGTGCTGTCCGAGTTGGGAAAGAACAGCGGTGCGATGGTGACGGCGAGGAAGCCGTACACGCTGAAGTCGTAGTACTCGATGAGCGTTCCGACTCCACCGGCGAGCGCGGCACGCCGGGTGAGCCGGGGCGAGAAGCTGGGGGCGGCGACTGCGGTGGCGCCGTTTGTCGGGGTCATGACGGTTCCTCCGGGGCACTGGTCAACGGCGGTGTTCGGCGAGCAGCAGCCGAAGGCTCCCGCCTGCCTCGATGATCTTGGTGACGCGTTCGCTGGGCGGGGTGCCCTCCAGGGTCGTGCCCGTCGTGGGCAGAGTGACCCTGGCTCTTCGCCAGTCGACCTCCACCGGGTCCCAGCGGCTGACGTGCTCGCTGATGCCGGGCGCGGTGATCAGCGGCATCCCGTTGTAGGTCTCGCCGCGCCAGAATCCCGGTGAGAACGAGTCCGCGATGACGGCGGAGACGCCGAGATTGCGGAGAGCGACGAGCGGTGGATAGTGCGGATGGCCGTAGCCGAAGTTCCGCCCGCCGACGATGACGTCGCCGGGCTCGACCTTGTCGACGAACTCGGGGTCGTAGGCCTGCATGGTGACGCCGCGGAGGAAGTCGGCGTCGTAGTACTTGATGTTCTCCACGCCGATGATGAGATCCACGTCGAAGTCGTCGCCGAAGATCCATGCCACCCGGCCACGGATCGTCTCGGGCGGTGGCGGGTAACCACTCATGACTCCGTCACCTCCCGCGGGTCGCTGATCCACCCGGTGATCGCGCTGGCCGCCACCGTCGAGGCCGAACCCATGTAGATCTCCGAAGCCGTACTGCCCATGCGGCCCGAGATGTTCAACACCCCGGTGGAGATGCATTTCTCGCCCGGCTGCAACGGTTTCTGGTAGCCGAAGCAGAAGTCGCAGCTCGAGGTGTGGATGTTGGCCCCGGCGCCGCGCAGGACGTCGAGCAGTCCTTCCTGCTCGGCCTGCCGGTGGATCTCGGCGGACGTCGGGACGACGTTGAGCTCGACGCCGGCGGCCACCTTCCGCCCGTCCAGCAGCTGCGCGGCGTCCCGGATGTCCTCGATGCGTCCGCTGGCGCAGGAACCGATGAACGCCTTCGTCACCGCCGTGCGGTCCAGTTCGGACACTCCGCGGGTGTTCGCGGACCTGGCCGATCCGGGAAGCACCACCTGGGGTTCGATGGCCGAGAGGTCGAACGTGTGGCGGGAGCTGTACTCGGCGTCGGGATCGCTGGCGACGGGTTCGTACGGGCCCCGCGCGACCCCGGCCGCGTATTCGAGCGCCGCGCGGTCGGGGTTGAAGATCGCGGACACGGCGCCCGTGAACATGGCCATGCCGCAGAGCCCCTGGCGCCGGTCGATGCTCATGGCCTCCGCACCGGGCCCCCCGAACTCCATCACCTGATGGGCACAGCCGTCGGCGCCGAGTTGTCCGATGATCGCGTGGATCAGGTCCCGGTTGTCGACGCCGGGCCGGAACTCGCCGGTCAGGTCGAAGCGCACGGACGCGGGCACGTCCAGGTAGAGCTGACCGCTGACCCACGCCTCGAGGAGGTCGCGGCGTACGCCCCAGCCGAGTGCGCCGAAGGCGCCGAGGCCGCTGACGTGGCCGTCGAAGTGGATGAGGAACCGGCCGGGCAGTGCGTAGCCGAGCTCCGCGGCGACCTGGTGGCCGATGCCTTCGGCCTCGTGCAGGGTGATGCCGTAGAAGTCGCACCACTCCCTGGTCACCTTGTGGATGTCGCGTTCCTTGTCGTCGCCCTTGGTGAGCATGTGGTCGATGAAGACCAGGTACCGCTCGGGTTCGGCGAGTTCGGTGATGCCGAAGTCCTCGTGCATCTGCCGGAACATGACGTCGGTGTAGCCGGGGAAGTCGTAGGCGATCATGTGGTCGGGGCGGAACGGCAGGTTCTGTCCCGGCCGGACGCTGTCGACGCCGCCGGCGCGGGCGAGGATCTTCTCGGTGATGGTCTGCGGCATGTCGATCACCGGCCCGCGGGGAGGTAGCGCTGCTGGTCGGCTTCCACGTCCGCGAAACCGATCATGTCGACGAACTCGTGGTGCTGCAGGGAATCCGCACTCACCTGAGCGGGAGGCTCGCCCCCGGCCAGGCGCTGGAGGCAGGTGCGGAGCGCGCCTGCCGCGGCCATCAGCGGTTGCGTCGGCAACAGTGCGAGCCGCACGCCGATCTGTCGCAGCACCTCGGGGGTGAAATCCCGTTCCGTCCACGTCGACGCGGTGAGTGTCGCGACCAGCGGCACACCCGAGACTTCACGGCATTTCGCCCACTGCTCGGCGCTCGAGAACGTCTTCGTGACCGGCATGATCATGTCCGCGCCTGCGGCGACATAGGCCTCGGCGCGGCGGAGCGCCTCGTCACCGGAGGCGTCGGTCCTGGCGATGATCAGCATCCGGCCGTCGGCCGCGTCCACGGCTGCCCGGATCTTGCCCGTCGCCGTCTCGGCGTCGAGCAGGGGAACCGGGTCTCCGACGCAGACGGGGCAGCGCTTGGGGGATTCCTGGTCCTCCATGAACGCGGCCTGCACGCCCGCGTCGGCGAACTTTCGCGCGGTGCGTGCGGCGTTGAGGGCGTTGCCGTATCCGGTGTCGATGTCGGCGACCAGGGGCAGTGCGCTGGCTTCGCGGATGGTGCGGACCGCGTCCAGGTTCTCGGTCATCGTGTACAGCTCTGCGTCGGGGTAGCCGAGGGCCGCGGAGACCGCGAACCCGGACGCGCAGAGCGCGGTGAACCCGGCCTGTTCGGCGAGGCGTGCGGTGAGCCCGTCCCACACGCCGGGGGCGAACACCAGGTCGTTGTCGACGAGTTCGCGCAGTGTGGCGGTCGATGTGGTGGTCGACATTGTCCACCTTCCGTTATCCGGAACTAGTTTCAAGCAAACTAAAAAGCCTTGTGCCTGGGTGTCAACTGTTTGCCGGATAAAACGGAACATGTACCGTTATGTGAAACGCGAGAAGGGAGTTCGGATGAGAGCGGTGATGCAGCCGGAACCACTGGGCCTCCACCAGGTCTTCGACAGGTGCGAAACGCTCTTCGCCGACCGCCCGGTGGTGCTCGGCGGCGCCGCGGGACCGACGACGACCACCTACGGCGAACTGTTCGCCCAGGCGCGCGCGTTCGCCGGCAGGCTGACCGAACTCGGGCTGCGCGCCGGCGACCGGGTCGCGACCTTCGCGCCGAACACTCGCGAGCACCTGCTGGCGTACGTCGCCGTCCCCGGCAGCGGGTTGGTGCTCCACACCGTCAACATCAGGCTCAGCGGGAAGGAGATCGCCTACACGGTCGAGCACGCGGGCGACCGGGTGGTGCTCGTGGACGCCGCACTGTGGCCGGAGTGGTCAGCCGTCGCGCTCCCGGCGTGCGTCGAGCACGTCATCGTGTACGGCGACATCGCCGAACTCCCCGAACGTCACGGCAACGCCGTCGTCAGCCGCTTCACCGACCCGTCCGGCGTCCCGCCGCGGGAGGGCCCCTGGTATCGCCCCGCGGACGAGAACGAGGCCAGCGGAATCTGTTACACCTCGGGCACGACGGGGTGGCCGAAGGCCGTCGTCTACAGCCACCGGTCGGTGTATCTGCACGCCCTGACGCTGTGCGGCGCCGACACGTTCGCGATCTCCGAACACGACGTGGTCTGCCCGGTGGTTCCCATGTTCCACGCGAACTCGTGGAACCTGCCGTATGCGAGTCTGCTGGCCGGTGCGAGCCTCGTGCTGCCAGCGCAACGGACCGATCCCGCCGGCCTTGCCGAGTGTTTCGCGGCCGGAGGCGTCACGTTCTCGGCCGCAGTCCCCACGGTGTGGGCGAATCTCGTCGCCGCGGTCGGTGCGGGTGAGGTCGACCCGAACGCGCTGAGTTCCGTGCAGCGCCTCGTGATCGGTGGTTCGGCCGCATCGGAGACGTTGCTGTCCGAACTGGCCGAACTCGGGATCGAACCGGTGCACGCATGGGGAATGACCGAGTGCTCGCCGGTCGGGCTCATCGCGAACCCGCCCGCGGATGCCGAGGCGGCGGTGGCGGCAGCCAGCAAGTCCAGCCAGGGCAGGCCGATGCCGGGCCTCGATCTGCGCGCCGTCGAGGACGGCGTGCCTGCCCCGCGGGACGGCGCATCGATCGGCGAGTTGCAGATCAGCGGCCCCTACGTCGTGGCCGACTACTACGGCGCGGAAGCCGGGGCCGTGGCCGACAAATTCGTGGAGCACGGAGGAAAACGCTGGCTCCGTACCGGTGACGTCGTGACCGTCGACGAACGCGGCTACGTGCGGCTCGTCGATCGCACGAAGGATCTGGTGAAATCCGGTGGCGAATGGATCTCCTCCGTGGCGCTGGAGAACCACCTGTTGGCGCACCCGGCCGTGCAGGAGGCCGCCGTGATCGCCGTGCCGGATCCGAAGTGGGAGGAGCGCCCGCTCGCGGTCGTGGTCGCACGTGACGTCGATGCGGCGCAGCTGCGCGATTTCCTCGCCGCGAGAGTGCCGCGCTGGCAGGTACCGGACCGGTTCGAGTTCGTCGCGGAGGTTCCCAAGACCAGTGTCGGCAAGCTGGACAAGAAGCGACTCCGTGGCGAGTACGCCTGAATACGCCGACGTATCGTGCCGGCAGACACCGCGTCTGCGCGCACACGGTTCGCCTCACGCCGAGGAGTTCCCACGGCAGAAGGAAAGTGAACGGATGCCACCGAAAGACAACGACGGCCACGACGACGACGCGAAGACCGACGACGCGAAGAACATGGTGAACTCCGTGGTCCGAGCCGGTCAGCTGCTGGACGCCTTCGACAGCGGAAAACCGGTCCTCGGGCTCACGGAACTGTGCGCGGCAACCGGTCTGAACAAGACCACCACCCACCGGCTGCTCAGCACGCTCGTGCGGATGGGCTGGCTGACCAGGACGCCGGACGGCGATTACAAGGTCGGTATGAAGTTGTTCAGCCTCGGCTCGGTGGCGCTCGCCGACTTCAGTCTCCGTGACGAGGCCCGGCCCTCGCTGTTGTCGCTCGCCGAGCAGTTCGGCGACACGGCGTATCTGATGATCCCCGGCGACAGCGGCGCGGTGGTCATCGACCGCTACGAAGGGTCGAGCCCGCTGTCGGTGAAGCACATCGGCATCGGGACGGTGCTGCCATACCACGCCGCCGCGGGGCCGATGACCATGCTCGCGTTCGTCCCGGAGCTCAGGGAACGCTGGCTGGCCGAACCGCTGACGGCATTCACCCGGCACACGCTGCAGGACCACGACGCCCTCGAATCCCAACTCGACAGGATCCGCGCCGAGGGGTACACGATCAGCGACGAGGACTACCTCAGCGGTGTCGGTGCGGTCGCCGCCCCGGTGTTCGACCGCACGGGGAAACTGGAGGCCACCGTGAGTCTCGGCGGACCTGCCGGCGATTTCAGGGGCAGTCAGCTCGTCAGCATCATCAGTGCGGTCAGAGAGGCCGCCGCCACGATCTCCACTCGCCTCGGATCGTCGTTGGACGTGGCGGGCTGAACCCGGCCGTCCGTGTGGCACACGTCTAGTCCTCCGGGGTGAACGGCACATCTAGGCTGTGGCCATGCCGATGTTCGCGTTCGAAGGTAAGCGCCCCTCCGTCCACCCCGAGGCGTGGATCGCGCCGACGGCCACGCTGGTGGGCGACGTCGTCGTCGAGAAGGGCGCGTCGGTCTGGTACGGCGTCGTCGTCCGCGCGGACTTCGGCCGCATCGTGATCCGCGAGGGTGCGAACGTGCAGGACAACTCCGTACTGCACGTGGGCGACGGGGTGTGCGAGGTCGGCGCGAACGCCACCGTCGGCCACTCCTGCATCGTCCACGACTGCACCGTCGGCGAGCAGGCGCTGATCGGCAACGGCGCCACGGTCCTCGACCTGTCCACCGTGGGCGCGCGCACCCTCGTGGCCGCCGGGTCCACCGTCACGCCGGGCACCGAGGTGCCGTCCGAGGTCATCGCGATGGGCAGCCCCGCGAAGAAGTTCGTCCCGCTGACCGACTCCGCCCGCGGCTGGATCGACCACAACGCCGCGATCTACCGGGAACTGGCTCGCCGCCACGCCGAGGGCGTCGAGGAGATCGCCGAACCCGACCGGCCCGAGTAAGCCCCGCCCACGTCGCGCGGTGTTCACCTTCGGCAGGTAGACCGGGTCCGTGACCCAGCACGCCGCGGAGTGGGCCGCCTACGTCGACGGCTACTGCGAACGCCTCGCCCCCGGACTCCTCGGGGAGCCGTTCAACACGATCAGCAACGTCGGGTTCCTGCTCGCCGCCGTCGCCGTCTGGCGGCAGTCCCGCGGCGAGGTCGGACCGCGCGTCCTCGCCGCGGGGCTCGCGCTGATCTTCGTCGCCAGCACCGCCTTCCACATGCTCGCCACCCGCTGGGCGGGCACCGTCGACTCCGCGGCGATCGCACTGTTCGTACTCGCCTACGCCGTGGTGTTCGCCCACGTGTTCCTGCGCGCACCCTGGCGATGGGCCTGGCTGGCCGTCCCCGCGTTCCTCGCCCTCGCGGTACCGGTCGTGGCCGGGGCCGACGCGCTCGGTCTGCCCGGTGCCCAGTACGCCGCCCCGCTCGTCGCGCTGTTCGTACTCGCCGCACTGACCGCGCGGGACGCCGTGTGGCCTGCGCTGCTCACCGCGGGCGGACTGTTCGGCCTTTCACTCACGTTCAGATCCGTCGACCACACCGTGTGCGGTTCGTTTCCGCCCGGCACGCACTTCCTGTGGCATCTGCTCAACGCCGCGGTGCTCTACCTCGTCACCCGGACCGCCGTGGGCCGCTGGGTAGGATCACCCGAACGGGCGGACCCGTCGACCGCAGGCCGGTAGCACGAGCGAAGTGAGCGACAACAGCATGACCACCACCGCATGACGGCCCCGAAGACCCTCGTGCGCAGGGCGTTCCCGCCGACCGCCGTGGCAGCGGGCCTGATCTCGGTACTCGTCGCCGTCACCAGCACGGCCGCGATCGTCTTCTCCGCCGCGCGGGCCGCGGGCGCATCCCCGGCCGAGGTCACGTCGTGGATGCTCGCCGTGTGCGTCGGCATGGGCGTCACCTCCATCGGCCTGTCGCTGCGGTACCGCGCGCCGATCGTGACCGCCTGGTCCACCCCGGGCGCCGCGCTGCTGGCCGCGAGCCTGCACGGCGTGCCCATGGCGCAGGCGATCGGAGCGTTCGTCGTGTCGGCCGCGCTGATCACGCTGACCGGCGTCACCGGCTGGTTCGAACGTGTCATGAACCGCATCCCGGTCGCGCTCGCCTCCGGGCTGCTGGCCGGGGTCCTCGTGCAGTTCGGCATCGACCTGTTCGGCGAACTGGAGACGAGTTTCGCCGTCGTGTTCCCGATGCTGCTGGCGTACCTGCTGGCGCGGCGGTGGGCACCCCGCTACGCCGTGCTCGTCGCACTGGCCGCGGGTGTCGCGGCGACGGCCGTCACCGGGACGTTGCAGCTCGACCGCGTCGACCTCGCGTTCGGGGCGCCCGTGTTCACGATGCCGGAGTTCGACTGGCAGGTGATCATCAGCGTCGGACTGCCGCTGTACATCGTGACCATGGCGTCGCAGAACCTGCCCGGCGTGGCGGTGCTGCGCGGCGACGGCTATACCGACGTGCCGCTGTCACCGGTCATCGGCACGACCGGAGTGGCGAACCTGCTGCTCGCACCGTTCGGCTGCTTCGGCCTCAACCTCGCCGCCATCACCGCGGCGATCTGCACCGGACCGCAAGCGCTCGAGGACCGTGGCCGCCGCTATCTCGCCGCCGTGTGGGCGGGCCTGTTCTACCTGGTCATCGGGGTCTTCGCGGGCACGGTCGGTTCCCTGCTCGGCGCGCTCCCCGAAGCCCTGATCATCGGCATCAGCGGGCTCGGCCTGCTCGCCACCATCACCGGTTCGCTCAGCTCGGCGCTCGGCGACCAGCGGTGGCGCGAACCTGCCGCCGTGACGTTCCTGGCGACCGCCTCCGGCATGACCCTGCTGGGCATCGGTTCGGCGTTCTGGGGCCTGCTCGCAGGCGTGCTCACGGCCCTGATCACCCGCCGCCGCTCCTGAGGAAGCGCCCCCAGGGGCACTTTGGTTGCGTTCGGTGCAACCAAAGTGCCCCTGGGGGCAACAGGTCGGGCACGAAAAAGGGGACCCGGCCGGTGTGGTCGGATCCCCTTGAACGACTGCGGCTGCGGCTCAGTGCTTGCCGGCGTCCGCGGCCTCCTTCTCGAGGCGCTCACGCTCACGCTCCAGCGAACGCTCGATCTCGGCCTCGGCCTCCATCCGGCCGACCCACGACGAGCCTTCGACGCTCTTGGCGGGCTCGAGGTCCTTGTACACCTGGAAGAAGTGCTCGATCTCCAGCTTGTGGAACTCGTTCAGGTGGTGGATGTCGCGCAGGTGGTCGTTACGCGGGTCGCCGGTCGGAACGGCCAGCACCTTGTCGTCCGGGCCCTTCTCGTCACGCATCCGGAACATGCCCACGGCGCGGCACTTGACCAGGCAGCCGGGGAAGGTCGGCTGCTGCACGAGGACGAGCACGTCGAGCGGGTCGCCGTCCTGGCCGAGCGTGTTGTCGATGAAGCCGTAGTCGGCCGGGTACTGCGTGGCCGTGAAGAGCGTCCGGTCGAGCTTGATCCGACCCGTCTCGTGGTCCACCTCGTACTTGTTGCGCTCCCCGCGGGGGATCTCGATCGTGACGTCGAAGTCCACGGCGTCCTCGCTTGATCTCGTCGGCGCCGCGTCGCTCGCGGCTGAAAATGTCATGTCCTTACCCGACCAGTGTGACCCACCGCTCGGTCAGGTAGCACTAAGGATGGCACTAGTGTGATGTCTGCCCCGTTCGAGTAGCGGAACGCATTAGCACGTAGTGGGGACTTGCTGGAGGGGTACGTGTCACAACGCGACACCGGCGCGGACGGCGCCGGCGGAGCAGCCGACGGCGGCACAGCGGGCGGTGGGGCAGCCGACGGCGGCGGACCGGCGTGGCCGTCGGACGACGTCGATTCGACACCGCGGTCCGCCACGTCCCCGGAGTCCGCCGCTCGGGAGGCCGCCGCTCGGGAGGCCGCCGTCTCTCCGGAGTCCGCAGCGTCCCCGTTCTCGCCTTCGTCCACGGGGTCGCCGTCTCCGGCTCCGGGCCCGCCCTCGCCGCAAGCGTGGCCCGCTCCGCCCGCGGCGGCGCAGCCCCGGCCGCAACGGCCGACCCCGCCCCGGGAGTCGCACCACCAGCCCCCGGAAGTGCCGAACGGTCCCCCTGGGGCGCAGCACCAGCCCCCGGGAATGCAACACGAGCCCCGCGATCCGCAACACGGGCCCCCGCCGCCGCAACACCAGCGGCCGGGGCCGCCGCGACGCCCTGCGCAGCCACCGATCTCCACCACTCCGGTCCCGCCTGCCGGGACGACCGCCCATCCGATGCGTATCGAGCCGGCTCGGCCCGCCCAGCCGGACGGCACCGCCCGCACCGGCTCCGGCGACCCCGACGCGACCGCTCCCAACCCCACCGGTCCCAACTCCGCCGCTCCCAACCCTGCCGGCCACAGCTCCGCCGGTCACAGCTCCGCGACGCGCAGGACCGCCGCGCCCGGCACCGCTGCTCACCACGGCAGGGGCTCCCACGGCACGGACCCGCACGGCACGGACCCCCGCGGTACCGCCGCTGACGCCGGCGATCGTGGTGGCGCCGTCCACCACGGCTTCCCTCACAGCAATGCCACCGGCGGCGACTATCGCGGCAGTGCCGACGGCAGTACCCACAGTGACGGCGGCACCGACGGTGATGGCGGTGCCGACCGCGACGGCACCGACAGCGACGCCACCGTGTCGGATGCCGTGGCCGCTGCCGGGACGGGTGCCGCCGAGAACGCCTCCGCGGCGAACCACGGTTCCGACGGCCCGCCGACCGGACCGGAAGGGCCGGCGGCCGCCGATTCCGACCCCGAACCGGAACCGAAGCGCCGACGTGGCCGCGCGTTGCTGTTCAGCGGGTTGGCGCTCGTGCTCGTCGTCGCCCTCGGCATCACGCTGGCGCTGCCTGCCGTGTCGAACCGCCTCGGGCTGCCGTGGGCGCCGAACCTGCCGAAGGGCGACGAACCCGAACCCGTCGCCGTCACCCGGCAGTTGCAGTCCATCGGAGGGCAGGGCGACGGGCCGACGGCGAACGGTCTGCGGCAGGCGCTCGAGGGGCCTGCGAGCTCGGGTGCGCTGGGCACGCTCAGCGGCACGGTCGTCGACGCGACCACCGGCGACACCCTGTGGTCGCAGGGTGAGAACCGGGCCGTGACGCCCGCGTCGGCGACGAAGATCCTCACCGCCGCGGCGGCGCTGCTCGAACTCGGCCCGGACATGCGACTGTCGACCAAGGCGTACGAGGCGGTGCCCGGGCGGGGCGGCATCATCGTGAGAGCCGGCGGCGACGTGACGCTGTCGTCGCTGCCGGAAGGTGAGGAATCGCTTTACCACGGTGCGGCCCACCTGGACGAGCTCGCGAAGCAGATCGACGAGGCCACCAACGGGAACGTTCGCGCGGTCGCCCTCGAACAGAGCGTGTTCACAACCGACAAGACCGGGCAGGGTTGGGCGGACGAGGACGCCCCGTCGACGTACGCCGCGCCGCTCGCCCCGATCATGCTCGACGGCGGGCGGCAGGACCCGCTCGACGACACGTCCGAACGGTTCGGTGACCCGGCGCAGCGGATGGTCGACCAACTGGCGGGCAAGTTCGCCGCCGCGGAGGTCGACCCCGAGCTGACGAAAGGCAGCCGAGCGGCACAGCTCGAGGAGTCGGAGCCCATCGCTGAGGTGCAGTCGGCGCCGATGGAGCGGCTCGTCCAGCAGATGCTGCAGCTGTCGGACAACACCCTCGCCGAGGCGATCCAACACCACATCGCGATCTCGAAGGAGCGGGAGCCCTCGTTCGAGGGCGGGGCGAAGGCGACCCTCGACGTGCTGCGGGAACACGGCTTCGACGTCGGCGGCGCGACGCTCCACGACGGCAGCGGCCTCTCGGTCGACAACCGCGTCACGGCGAAGCTGCTGTCCGAGGTCATGGCCGTCGCCGCGGCACCCGGCGGCAGTGCGCACGCCGACGAGCGCACGTCGAAGCTGCGCCCGCTGCTGGCCGGCCTGCCCGTCGCCGGCGGCACCGGGACGCTCGCCGAGCGCTACACCGAGGGCACGCCCGCGCAGGGCCGCGGCTGGGTACGCGCCAAGACCGGCACGATCCCGTCGACCGGCACCAACGCACTGACCGGCCAGGTCGTGACCGTCGACGGGCGGACCCTGGCGTTCTCGCTGGTCACCTCCAAGGCGGGCAACACCGATGCCGCCCGCGACGCTCTCGACACCGTCACCGCGACGCTGCGTGAGTGCGGCTGCCGCTAGGTGCGAGTGCGGCTGCCGCTAGTGCGCCGTTCAGTCGTGCCCGGCACCGCCCACCGGGAGTGTCGGCCGGTGGGACGGCGCCGGTCGAACGGGTAGCGTCGCGGGCGTGAACGCCGAGACGAAGGCAGCGCCCGCGAGTCCGCTGGTCGACTGGTCCGTGGCGGCGTCGACGGGAGCGTTGTTGGCACGCGGCGGACCGTCGGTGTCCCGCGAGGAGGCCGACCGTGTGGTCGCCGACCTGCGCGACCTGACCGTCGACGCGGAGCGCTACGTCCGCGAGCTGACGGGTCTCGGCGCAGGGCTGCCGGTGCCGCCGGGGACCGTGGTCGACCGGCCCGGCTGGGTGCGGTCGGCGGCAGCGGGACTCGGGGAGTTGACGAGCCGTGCCGTGCCACCGGAACGCGCCTCGAAGCTGTCGTCCCTGGTCGCGGGCGGCGCTGGCGTGCAGACGGGGGTCGTGCTGGCGTTCCTCGGCTCACGGGTGCTGGGCCAGTACGACCCGTTCGGCGGGCCGGACACCGACGGTGAGCTGGTGCTTGTCGCGCCGAACGTCGTCACCGCCCAACAGGCGATGAAGGTGCCCGGCAGGGACTTCCGGCTGTGGGTGTGCCTGCACGAATGCACGCACCGGTTGCAGTTCACCGCCGTCGACTGGTTGCGCGACTACTTCGCGGCCGAGGTCGGCAAGCTCGTCAGCGGTTTCGCGGGCTCGGACGAGACGATCGCCGCCACGCTGCAGCGGCTGCCGGAGAACCTCCGTTCGCTGCGCGAATCCGAGTCCCGCGACGTGCTGGGGCTCGCCGAGCTGATGCAGTCACCCGGCCAGCGCGAGGTCTTCGACCGGCTCATCGCGCTGTCGACACTCCTCGAGGGGCACGCCGACTACGTCATGGACGCCGTCGGCCCGGACGTGGTGCCGAGCGTGGCGACGATCCGCAAGCGGTTCACCGAGCGGCGCAAGGGCGGCGGCCTGCTCGACCGGCTGCTGCGGGCGCTGCTCGGCGTCGACGCCAAGGTGCGGCAGTACGAACAGGGCGCCGCGTTCACCAAGCACGTCGTCGGTGCCGTGGGCATGGCCGGTTTCAACGCCGTGTGGACCTCGCCGGAGACCCTGCCGACCCGCGCCGAGATCAAGGACCCGCAGGCATGGGTGCGGCGGGTCCACTGACCGCGTCCGGCCGGAGCGGGTTCCACGCCGTCGCGGCGGTCCGCAAGGCCGTCAGGGAGTTCATGCGAACGTTGCCGGAGTCGGCTGCGGAATCGCTGTGCGTCGCGGTCTCCGGCGGTGCCGATTCGCTCGCGCTCGCCGAGGCGGCCGCCTACACCTGCCGGAGCCTGCCGGTGACGGCGCTCGTCGTCGACCACGGACTGCAGACCGGCTCCGACGAGGTCGCGGAGAAGGCGGCCGCCACGGCGCGGGAACTCGGCGTGGGTGAGGTCCGGGTGCTGCCGGTGTCGGTGTCGGGGCGCGGCGGTCCGGAGGCGGCCGCGCGCAGGGCCCGGTACGCCGCGTTGCGGGAGGCCTCGGCGGGTGCGCCCGTGTTGCTCGGCCACACTCGCGACGACCAGGCCGAAACGGTTCTGCTGGGGCTCGGCCGGGGTTCGGGGCCTCGTTCGATCGCGGGCATGCGCCCCTACGACCCGCCGTGGGGAAGGCCACTGCTCGGCCTGCCGCGGGCGACGACGAGGGCCGCGTGTGACGAACTCGGCATAGTGCCGTGGCAGGACCCGCACAACTCCGACAGCCGCTACCGGCGCGTGCGGATCCGCGAGGAGGCCCTGCCGACGCTCGAGGACGTGCTCGGCGGCGGTGTCGCGGGTGCGCTGGCGCGGACGGCCGCGCAACTGCGCGAGGACGTCGACGTGCTCGATGACCTGGGCGAGGAGCTGCTGGCCGCCGCGCGTGGCGACACGTGCGGCGGCGCGGACGAGGGCCGACGCACCGCGCCGGAACTGTCGGTACCTGTCCTCGAGTCCGCCCCCGGTGCACTGCGGCGGCGTGCGCTGCGGAGCTGGCTGCTCGGCGCCGGAGTGCGAGAGCTCACGGACGCGCACCTGCGGTCCGTCGACGCGCTCGTCGCCGATTGGCGGGGTCAGGGAGGCGTATGGCTGCCGGGGGATTTTGAGGCGAGCCGGGCACGTGGAAAGCTCAGGGTCGAACCGGCGGCGGCCGGGATCATCACGACTTCACACCACCGCTAGAGGGGACAGCTGCCGTGTACGAAGGCGACATCGCCTCCGTCCTCATCACCGAGCAAGAGATCAAGGACAAGATCGCCGAGCTGGCCGAGAAGGCCGCCGCGGACTACACCGGTGGCGGTGACCCGGCGGGCGAGGGCGAGTCGAGTGGCACGGACCTCGTGCTGGTCGGCGTGCTCAAGGGCGCCGTCATGTTCATGACCGACTTCGCGCGTGCGCTTCCGGTGCCCGCGCAGTTGGAGTTCATGGCCGTCTCCTCGTACGGCTCGTCGACGAGCTCGTCCGGGGTGGTGCGGATTCTCAAGGACCTGGACCGCGACATCGCGGGCAGGGACGTGCTGATCGTCGAGGACATCGTCGATTCGGGCCTGACGCTGTCATGGTTGATGAAGAACCTGACGGCGCGCCACCCCCGTTCGCTGAACGTCGTGTCACTGCTGCGTAAACACGAGGCGGTGCAGGTCGACGTGCCGGTGAAGTACATCGGCTTCGATATTCCGAACGAGTTCGTCGTCGGCTATGGTCTGGACTACGCGGAGCGTTATCGTGACCTGCCCTACATCGGCACGCTCGACCCGAAGGTGTATTCAACGTAGGGCGATCCGCTACCTGAGGTGAGCACATCGCAGCTGGTTCGGGCCACGCGGGTGAAGGCGGAACCGCGGTTCCTTCGATCGCGTCATACCGAACGCGTTGATGCGTTAACCTAAGCGAAGATCGCAGGTCGGCTGCCGAAAGGCCTGCCGTCGGCTCTGAGGGGACGTAGGGAGAGTCTGGAAGATGGGGAACAGCAGTCACGCGGACGCGGCGGCGTTCCGCCAGGCGGCGGTCAACGGCCAGGTCGGGATCGACCCCGACCACGCCGAGACGGTGCTGAACAAGCTCCGCACCGGCAAGGACGCGGTCGAGGCGCTGATCCAGAAGGCCGAGGAGCTGTCGACCCCGCCGCAGATCGGTGCGAACCCGGTCGGCAACGCGATGGCCACCAAGTTCTCCGAGCGCGCGGGCGGCCGCGAGTCGTACGCCGACGCACTCCGGAACCTCTACACCCAGTACGACGAGGCCGAGCAGGCGATCACCACGGCGATGCGCCGCTACCGCGACATCGACGAGGAAAACGCCCAGCCGTTCACCGGGCAGCTCTGACGCAGGGGGAAGTGAGCAGTGAACATCGACAACGATTCCGGTCTGATCGGTTCCGACCTCGCCGGTGACGGTGCGGCCGGGGACGCCCCGCTGGAGGCGGGTCCCGCCCCGATCGAGTCCGGCCTCGAGGCAGGCCCCGCTCCGGTGGAGGCCGGACTGCAGGGCGGCCCCGCGCCGCTGGCGGGCGTCGGCGGGGGCGTGCGGCTCGGCGAGGCGGGCGAGGTCTCCGACATCGTCGGCCGTGCGCGCAACCGGCAGGACGGCTTCGCCTACGACAGCGAGCGGGCTATCGCCGACCGTCCCAACTGGGAGGCCCACGAGAGCAAGCAGCTCTACGCCTTCGCGACGGTCAACAACGTGCCGGGCAGTGCCGAGGAGATCGGCAGCTCGTGGGGACGGCACGGCACGACGCTGCAGCAGGTCTCCGAAGACCTCTACGCCACGATCAGCGAACTCGGCACGGCGTGGATCGGCCAGGCCGCCGGTGCCGCGCAGGGCGCGCTCGTGGGCATCGCCAACTCCAGCTCGCAGGCCGCCGAGGCGGCCAGGGCGATGAGCCAGCGGCTGTCGCAGCAGGCCTCCGCCGCCGCCGAGCTGAAGAAGATGCCGCAGCCGGAGGAGTTCGACCCGGCTTCGGAGACCGCGAACATGCTGGCCATGGGTCCCGCGGCGATGGCCAAGGACATGAAGGAGAAGTTCGACCAGGCCCGCGCGGTCAAGGCCCAGCAGGTGCAGTACCTGAACACCTACACCGCCGCGATGTCCGAGGTCGACAACTCCACGCCGAGCTTCGGGCCCGAGTCGCTGGGGCTGAAGCAGTCGACGAACTCGGGCGGTACGCACGTGTCGTCGGTCGGGGGTCCCGGCGCGGTCGGTTCCGTCGGTTCGGTCGCCACGGGTGGCCCGACGGGTGGCGTGCGCGGCGCCGAGGGCCTCGCGGCCCACGGCGGCCCCGCTCACCAGGCGGCTTCGCAGGCGCCGCAGCAGCCCGCACCGCAGGCCCCGCAGCAGCCGGCCGCACAGGCGCCCGCTCCGGGTGTCTCCGCGGCCGGCCAGGCGGCGCCGTCGAGCCCGTCGGCAGGCGGTCTCGGCGCGGTCGCAGGTGGTGCCGCGCTCGCCGGTGGCGGCGCCGCGCTCGCGGGCCGTGCGCTGGCGAAGGGCAGCAAGACCAGCGCATCCGACAAGGAGCAGCACGACGAGGGTGCGACGTCGGCGCAGTCGCAGCAGGCGGCCCAGCCCGCGGCGTCGGTGCAGCAGCCGCAGAACTCGGGTATGCCGGGCGCGGGCGGCGTCATCGGTGGCCGCGAGGCCGCCGCGATGGCCCCTGCCGCCACTCCGATGGGTGGCGGTGGCATGGGCGCCGGCGGTATGGGTGCCGCGGGCGCCGCCGCGGGTAATGCCCAGGGAGAAGAGGAACACACGCACGCGTCGTTCCTCATCGAGGCCGACCCGGACGACGTGTTCGGAGCGAACCAGGCGACGGCACCGCCCGTGCTCGGCGCCTGGGGCCCGGACGACGAGGAGTGATGACCTTTGGCGGAGCGGCTCACGCCACTGGAGTTCGATTTCCTGTGGGAGTCGTTCGGCGCCGGTGAGCTGCCCTATCCGCTCGAGGTTCGATCGCACGGGGAGACGCTGGAGCAGCGAGCGACACTGCGGGCACAGACTCTGGCCCAGCTGGCTGCGCGGGGGCTCGTCGACGAGTCCGGCAGGCCCGCGCCGTTGATCGAGGACTGGTTCGGGTGCCTCGCGACGGCACAGGTGAGCCTGGACTCCGTGCAGGTCGACGCACCGGACGACGAACCGCATCTGGCGATTGCGGCTGCGCTCGGACCCCAGGGCGTGCTGGTGATCTCGGACTCCGGCGGATACTCGATCGACCGGGTACCGGCCGACGGCCTGGCCAGCGCCGTGGTGGGGCTGCTGCCCGCCGAACGTCGCGGCGAGGAGAAGTCGATCACCGTCCCGCTGGAGCAGCTGTTGTCCGGGTCGGGAGTGGACTTCCTGCAGCGGCGCGGCCCTGCCGGTCCCGACGGCAAGGCGGGGCCGGACGACGACCGCAAGGCCCTCGCCCGGCTCAACGCGCAGCCGCGACTGCGGGGCGGGCAGATCGGCGCCAACGCCCGTAACCCGTCCGGTGGCCGGACGCGGATGCCGGTACTCAGCTGGTTCGACACCGAGTCGGGCCGCTACTTCACGCAGGCCAGTCGCGGCCGGGACGGCCGGGACTGGATCACCATCGCCCCCGCGGACGCTCCGACGTTGCGGCACCGCCTTTCCGAAATGCTCGCCGGTGCGGCAGGCGCTGCGGCGACGGCGTCGCTGTGACGGCGGGCAGGGAGAAGCGCTGACGAGGTCGGTTCATGTTCACGCATCAGACGAGCACCATCGCCAGTTCCGAAATGGTCGGGAGGATCGTGACCACCCAGGAGTTCTTCAGCCCTGTCACGTTCGACTTCCTGTGGGAGCGGATGGGTGCGGGCGAGTTGCCGTACCCGCTCAAGGTCGCCTCGCACGGTGAGACCGAGAACCAGCGGCGCATGCTGCGGGACCGCGCCGAGCAGGAGATCGAGGCCCGTGGCATCGAGGGCTCCCCGGTCGAGGGCTGGTTGGACCTGCTGGGCAGGGCGTCGATGACGGTCGATGCACTGTTCATCCCGGAGTTCCAGCATCCGCCGGTGGGGGCGATCGCCGCCTCGGACGGCAAGCAGGCGGTGCTCGCCATCCAGGACAGTGAGGGGGTGCGGCTGCGCGCGGCCTACCCCGACGGCCTGGCCTCGGGCGTGGTCGACCTGCTTCCGCAGGCGCAGCGCGGCACCGAAGCGTCGATCACGCTGCCGCTGGGCGAGGCGCTGCAGGCGCGGCCGGACCGTACCGGTGCCCTTGCGGGCAGGACCGGCGGCGACGGTGACGGTCGTAAGCGCGGTGGGTTCGCCGACCGTGCCAGGGACCCGCGGGAGGCGTACTCGCAGTTGATCGCCCAGCCGAGGCTGCGGGGCGGTCAGCTGGCAGCGAACAGCAGGGACGAGCTGGGCTACAAGCAGCGCTCGGCGGTGCTGGCGTGGTTCGACACGGCGACGGGCCGTTACCTGAGCACGTCGGCCAGCGGCAGCGACGGCAGCGAGTGGGTGACCGTGGCTCCCGCGGACGCGAAGACGCTGCGCAGCAGGCTCGGTGAGCTGCTGGCCGGGGTCGTTCGCTGAGCGGGCGCGGCCCGTCGGCCGGTGTCCGGCCGTGGCTGTCGCGAGTGGATCAGGTGATGCCGCGCACGCAGCGGGAACATGTGCCGGGTGGTGTCCGTTGACTTATCGGTGACGGCTGCCGAGGTGGCCGGAGCCGATGCGCGGATTTCGTCGAGGACGCCCCGATGGCCCCGTTCACCGGGCGGTACCCTGATAGAACGGCATTCGCCGCGGGAGTGCGAACCGTGCACCAGCGGGAGTTGACAAGACCGTGACGGCGGAAGTCACCACCCACCGCCTAACCAGGGAGGGTCGAGGCCTCAACGGCCGGATCTAATGGACCGCAAGCGCCTGCTCAAGAACCCACTGCTGTGGATAGTCGCGGTTCTGCTGCTCTATTTCGCGTTCAGCATGCTTTTCGACGGCGACCGTGGCTACACGGCAGTGCCGACGTCGCAGGCCGTGCAGCAGATCGAATCCGGCAACGTCACCGAGGCGAATCTCGAGGACAAGGAGCAGCAGCTCAAGCTGCACCTGTCCGAGGGCATCAACGTCGACGGCGAGAACGCCAAGCAGATCATCACGAAGTTCCCTGGAGGCGCTTCCGGGCAGCTGTACAACGTGCTGCTCGACGCCCGCACGGGCTCCGGTGACAACGGTCAGAGCATCAAGTTCGACACCACGGTCACGCAGGACTCGTTCTTCACCCAGATGCTCATCTACATGATCCCGCTCGGGATCCTGTTGCTGCTGCTGATGTGGATGATGAACAACGCCCAGGGCGGCGGGAACAAGGTCCTCAACTTCGGCAAGTCCAAGGCCAAGCAGCTCAACAAGGACATGCCGACCACGACGTTCCACGACGTGGCGGGTGCCGACGAGGCCGTCGAGGAACTGCACGAGATCAAGGACTTCCTGAGCAGTCCCGGTCGGTACCAGCAGCTCGGCGCGAAGATCCCGAAGGGCGTGCTGCTCTACGGTCCGCCCGGTACCGGTAAGACGTTGC
Organism: Prauserella sediminis; assembly: GCF_014195435.1. Classification (NCBI taxonomy): domain Bacteria; kingdom Bacillati; phylum Actinomycetota; class Actinomycetes; order Pseudonocardiales; family Pseudonocardiaceae; genus Prauserella; species Prauserella sediminis. The sequence goes on from NZ_JACIBS010000001.1 coordinate 2,423,180, forward strand.
TCGCGCGGGCCGTGGCCGGTGAGGCCGGCGTGCCGTTCTACACGATCTCCGGTTCGGACTTCGTGGAGATGTTCGTCGGTGTCGGCGCCTCGCGTGTCCGTGACCTGTTCGAGCAGGCCAAGCAGAACGCGCCGTGCATCATCTTCGTCGACGAGATCGACGCGGTGGGCCGGCAGCGCGGTGCAGGCATGGGCGGCGGCCACGACGAGCGCGAACAGACGCTGAACCAGCTGCTCGTCGAGATGGACGGGTTCGACTCGCGCGGGGGCATCATCCTCATCGCCGCGACGAACCGTCCGGACATCCTCGACCCGGCGCTGCTGCGGCCGGGCCGGTTCGACCGGCAGATTCCGGTCGCCGCGCCGGACCTGCGGGGCCGTGAGGCGATCCTGCAGGTGCACTCCGCGGGCAAGCCGCTGGCCGAGAACGTCGACATGAACGGCCTGGCCAAGCGCACGGTCGGCATGTCAGGTGCGGACCTGGCGAACGTCATCAACGAGGCGGCGCTGCTCACCGCACGCCAGCACGGCACGGTGATCACGGATGCGTACCTGGAGGAGTCCGTCGACCGCGTGGTTGGCGGCCCGGCTAGGAAGAGCCGGATCATCTCCGAGCAGGAACGCAAGATCACCGCGTATCACGAGGGCGGTCACGCGCTGGCCGCGTGGGCGATGCCGGACATCGAGCCGGTGTACAAGCTGACGATCCTGCCGCGCGGTCGTACCGGCGGGCACGCGCTGATCGTGCCCGAGGACGACAAGGACTTGATGACCCGTTCGGAGATGATCGGCAGGCTGGTGTTCGCCATGGGCGGACGTACGGCCGAGGAGCTGGTCTTCCACGAGCCGACGACCGGTGCGTCCTCCGACATCGAGCAGGCCACGAAGATCGCCCGCGCGATGGTCACCGAGTACGGCATGAGCCCGCGGCTGGGTGCTGTGAAGTACGGCCAGGAGCAGGGCGACCCGTTCGTGGGCCGTGCCGCTGGGCAGCAGGCGAACTACTCCCTCGAGGTCGCGCACGAGATCGACGAGGAAGTCCGCAAGCTGATCGAGACCGCCCACACCGAGGCGTGGGAGGTGCTCAACACCTACCGCGACGTGCTCGACGAGCTGGTGGTCGAGGTCCTCGAGAAGGAGACGCTGCAGCGCCGCGACCTCGAGCGGATCTTCTCGGCCGTCGAGAAGCGCCCGCGGATCACGGTGTTCAACGAGTTCGGCGACCGGCTTCCTTCGGACAAGCCGCCGATCAAGACGCCGCGCGAGCTGGCCGCCGAGCGGGGTGAGCCGTGGCCCGAACCGGAACCGCCGCGGCAGCCGGAGCCCGCGCCCGTCGCGGCGCCAGCCCCGCAGTCTCCGGTGGTCGGGGAGGAACCGCAGAGCGGCGAGCTGCCGCAGCCGGGCCAGCCGCAGGGCGGGGCGCCGCAAGGCAGTCAGCCGCAGGGCGGGGCGCCGCAAGGTGGAGCGCCGCAGGGTGGACCGCAGGACGACCAGCAGGCTCCCGGTTCGTACAACCCGTACGCGCCGCCGTCGGGTCCGAACGGCACGCACGGGCAGAACGGTGGCCAGAACGGTGGTCGGCAATGGCCGGGACCGCAGCAGGGCGGCGGTCAGGGCCAGCCGGGCCAGCCGTACGGTCAGCAGCCGGGGTCGCGGCCCGCGGGCCCGCCGAACTACGGCGCGCCTCCCGGGTGGACGCCCGCGACGTCGCCGAACCCGCGGCCGACGCGACCGTGGGCCCAGCCCAACCCGAATCCCCAGCCGCAACAGCGCCCACAGGACGAGGGCGGCTCCGACGAGCAGGACGGTCACCATCGCTAGCGAGATCTCCGAGAACGGGTACGCGGTGGTCGACGAGGACAGCGTCGACGCACCGCGTGCCACGGGCCGGTCGTTCGATCAGGCGCGTGCGGAGGCCGCAGTGCGCGAACTGCTGCTCGCCTGTGGGGAAGACCCGGACCGCGACGGGCTGAGGGAAACGCCCGCGCGGGTGGCGCGGGCGTACCGCGAGATGTTCGGCGGGCTGTACAACGATCCGGACCACGTGCTGGACCGGACGTTCGACGAGAGCCACGAGGAGCTCGTGCTGGTGACGGACATCCCGTTGTACAGCCAGTGCGAGCACCACCTGGTGCCGTTCCACGGGGTGGCGCACGTCGGCTACATCCCGAACGCGCAGGGCAAGGTGACGGGCCTGTCGAAGCTGGCCCGGCTCGTCGACCTGTACGCGAAGCGGCCGCAGGTGCAGGAACGGCTGACGACCCAGGTCGCCGACGCGCTGGACCGCAGGCTGAACCCGCGCGGTGTGATCGTGGTGATCGAAGCCGAGCATTTGTGCATGGCGATGCGGGGTATCCGCAAGCCGGGCGCACGCACCACGACGTCGGCGGTCCGCGGGATCATGGAACGTTCGGCGACCTCGCGTGCCGAAGCGTTGCAGCTGATCAAGGGGAGCCGGTGAACGAGCGCATTCCGACGGTGGATCGCTGTGCGGTGATGGGCGTCCTGAACGTCACGCCGGACTCGTTCTCCGACGGCGGCAGATACCTGAGCCGCGAGGACGCGCTCGCGCACGCACACGCGATGTGGCAGCGCGGCGCCGACATCATCGACGTCGGCGGCGAGTCGACGCGGCCCGGTTCCGAGCGGGTGGACGCAGACACCGAACTGGCGCGGGTCGTGCCGGTGGTGCGACAGCTCGCGGCCGACAGTCTCCGGCTGTCGGTCGACACCACGCGCGCAGCGGTCGCCGAGGCCGCGGTCGAAGCGGGCGCGCGGATCATCAACGACGTCTCCGGCGGACTGGCCGACCCGGACATGACGAAGGTCGCCGCGCAGACCGGCGCCCCATTTGTGATCATGCACTGGCGCGGTCACAGCAAAGACATGAACGCGCTCGCCGAGTACACCGACGTGGTGGCCGAGGTGCGGGACGAGCTGCGCGCGCGGATCGACGAGGCGCTGGCAGCCGGTGTGGCCGACGACGCGATCGTGCTCGACCCGGGCTTGGGTTTCGCCAAGCGCGCGGAGCACGACTGGGCGCTGCTGCACCGGCTCGACGAGTTCATCGACATGGGCTTTCCCGTGTTGGTGGGCGCCTCGCGGAAACGATTCCTCGGCGCGCTGCTGGCCGACGCCGACGGTGAACCACGGCCCGCGTCGGGCAGGGAAGTGGCCACGGCGTCGATCTCCGCACTGTCCGCGGCCGCCGGGGCGTGGGGCGTACGGGTGCACGACGTCGGCGCGTCGTTGGACGCGGTGAAGGTCGCCGCAGCCTGGGCCGAGGGCGGCCGGTGAGCGGGCCGGACACGCCGGCGCAGGTGCGCGACCGCATCACACTGACCGGCCTGCGGGTGTTCGGCAGGCACGGCGTTTTCGACCACGAGAAGCGCGACGGCCAGGAGTTCGTCGTCGACATCACGGCGTGGCTCGACCTCACGCGAGCCGCGGCGTCGGACGAGCTGACCGAAACGCTGCATTACGGCGAGCTGGCGCAGTTGGCGGCCGACATCGTGGGCGGCGAGCCCTACGACCTCATCGAGGCCGTCGCCGGCCGGATCGCCGACGAGGTGATGGCCGACGAACGTTTGTCGGCGGTCGAGGTGACGGTGCACAAGCCGACGGCGCCGATCCCGCTGACGTTCGCCGACGTCGCGGTGACCGTCGGGAGGCAGCGTTGACCCCGGCCGCGCCAGGCAGGACAGCGGGTGGCGTCCCCCCAAAGGCACCTTCGGGCACTCAGGCACTGCCGCGCGTCGTCGTGCCGGTGCGGGGTGGTGGCCGGGCCGGCGGGCGGGAGCCCCGGATCTTCCGTGGGCTCTGTACCTCCCGGAGTTGGACGTCGCCGAGGGCGCCTTTGAGGCATCGGGGAGGCGTCCGATGAGCACGGCGGTGTTGTCGCTGGGGTCGAACCTCGGCGACCGGCTTGCGTATCTGCGGCTGGCCGTCGACGGCCTGCGGGACTGCCTCGTCGCGGTGTCGAGCGTGTACGAGACCGCGCCCTGGGGCGTGACCGATCAGCCCGACTTCCTCAACGCGGTGTGCATCGTGGCCGACCCGGCGCGCGACCACTGGGCGTGGCTGCGCGCCGGGCAGGCCCTCGAACGTGAGGCCGAGCGCGTGCGTGAACAGCGGTGGGGCCCGAGGACGCTCGACGTCGACGTGGTTTCGGTCGACGACGTGCGCTCGGCCGACCCGGAGCTGCGACTGCCGCACCCGGGGACGGCCGAGCGCGCGACCGTGCTCATCCCGTGGCTCGAGATCCACCCGGACGCCGAGGTGCCGGGTGTCGGACGGGCTGACGCCCTGCTCACCGCCCTGCCCCCGGCCGACCGCGACGGCGTACGCAAGCGCACGGACCTGTCGCTCTGAGCCACCCGCGGTGCCCTCAAGGGCACCTTCGAGGCATCGAACGCGGCCACGCGCCGGCATGCCCGCGAGGGGTGGCGGTCGAAAGCCCTGTCCCCTCACGGTCGAGCATGCGGGCGCCTGTCGCGTCGGCCGGTTAAGCCGACGCGCGAACCGCCGAGACGATCCACTCCGTCGCCGCGATCCGGCTGGGGATGGGCGGCCAGCCGTTGACGATCGCCAGGAGCTGCCAGTAGCGCTCGGCCCTGGCGTCCCCGCCCGTGTCGATCTGGCCGGCCAGCCACGTGCGGTACTCGGGGCCGTCGACCGGCTCGGGAACGCCGTCACCGACGAACCACGCGGACGTGTCGCCCTCCCCGAGCGAGGCTCGCACGATCTCGTCGGCCAGTTCCTTGCCCTCGGCTGCGGCCGGGGACACCCCGGCGTCGGAGAAGCCCTGCGCCCGTGCGTGCCAGTCGTCCCAACGGTCCTTCTGCGCCCACGAGAACGCGTCGATGTTGTGGCCCGCCTCGCGCCGCTGCGCCTGCTGTTCACCCATACCCCGGATCAGGGCCCGGAACTCGGCGTCGGACACGAGCTCTGCGAACTCGATCCACGCCTCCAGCTGCTCCGGGGACGGGTCGTCCGGCAGCTCGGGCTTGGCGGACCGCATCCATGCGTAGAACTCCGTGTCCACGTCCAGGCCTGCGGTGACCTCGTCCCAGAATTCGTCGACGAGCCGCTTGCGCTCCTCGTCCGACATCGATGCCAGCTTGTTCATCAGTTCCACCTCTTTCAACTCGGATTCACGGTTCGCGACCGCCCGCAGCACGGCCCTGCGGTGGCGCAGTTCGCGCAGCCGGTCGTCGAGCGCAGCCACGTGCGCCTTCGCCAGCTCCGCGACCGTCGACGCACCGGCGAGCACCCGTTCGATGTCGGCGAGGCCCAGACCGAGCTCGCGCAGCGTGCGCACGAGTTCGAGCCGCGCCAGTGCAGTGACGTCGTAGAGCCGGTAACCGGCCGCGGTGCGGTCGCTGGGAGGCACGAGACCTTCGTCGGAGTAGAACCGGATCGTCTTCACCGGCAGGCCGGTGCGCCGTGCCAGTTCGCCGATCGTGAACTTGCCCGATGGGGTCATCTCCGCCTCCATGAATCCGAGCTTCGAGGCTCCAGTCGGTGGAGAGTCAACAACAAATCCCGGACCGACGCCCGACAAATGCGGAGACGGGCCGGACCGGACGGACACACGGACGCAGAACTCGCCCGTCCGAACGCAGAACACGCGCGTCCGAGTGCAGGACACGCGCGTCTGGGTGCAGGACACGCACGTGGGGTCGTGGAGTCGCGGCTGCCCAGTACGGTTGGGACATGCACTTCACGCGCCCTCGCGAGCTGGTCGTCGCCGGGCTGATCGGGCTCGTCGCGGTGTATCTGCTCTTCGAGTTCGCGTACGGCCAACTGCCGAGCCTGCCGACTTTCGCGGGTACGACGTTGCTCGTGCTGGCCGCGATCGAGACGGTGCTGGCGTTCGTGGTGCGCGCCCGCATCCGCGAGGGACGTGTCATCACGGGGCTCGGTATCGCCCGTGCGGTCGCGCTCGCGAAGGCGTCGTCGCTACTCGGGGCCCTCATGCTCGGCGCCTGGCTCGCGGGTGTGGCGTTCCTCGCGCCGCAGGCGAGCGACATCACGGCGGCCGCCGACGATCTGCCGGCCGCCGTCGTCGGGGCGGGCTGTGCAGCGGCGTTGATCGGTGCCGCGTTGTGGCTCGAACACTGCTGTCGCGCACCGGATACCGGCGACCGCAACGAGTGATCACAACCGACCGGCCAGCGATCAGAACCCGCCGCTCGAAGTACCGACGAGGTCACGATCGGACAACTGGAAGGTACGGTATCCGGCATGACTGGCGAGGGTGAGGACGAGCCCGGCCGCAGATCGGGCGGCCGACTGTGGCCGGCCGTGGGCGTGCTGTTCGCGCTCGGCGCCACCGTCGCTCTGATCCTGGCCGAGGACATGCGGCTGCTGCGGCTCGGCATCCTGGCCGCCCTCTGGGCGGCGCTCATCGGCACGTTCCTCGCGACTCGGTACCGCAAGAAGGCGGCGGAAACCGAGGTGGCCGCGTCGAAGGCCCAGGAGATCTACGAACTGGAACTGGAGCGTGAGGTAGCCGCCCGTCACGAGTTCGAACTCGAAGTGGAGGCCGAGACCAGGGAGCGGGTCGAGGACGAGTCGCGGGCCGAACTCGAGGCGTTGCGCGCGGAGGTCTCGTCGCTGCGGGAGAGCCTGCAGTCTCTTTTCGGCGGCGAGGTGATGTGGGAGCGGATCGCACTCACCGCCCAGTCGACCCGCATGCGCTCGTTCGGTGACGACCGGCCGCTCGTCACCGCGAGCGAGAGCTCGGAGAAGCCCCGGTTGACCGCGGGCCGCGGCGAGAATCCCACCGAGTTCATCGGCCGCGTCGTCGAGGCCGACAGCGGCGACGCCGGCGCCATCGCCAAGGCCATCGGCACGGCGGGACGTGGCGGCAACGGCTCGTCGCCCACTTCGAACGGTGCCACGTCGAACGGTGCTGCGGCGAACGGTGCTGCGGCGAACGGTGCTGCGGCGAACGGTGCTGCGGCGAACGGTGCGGCACGGAACGGAGGCGGAGCCGGTGCGGCCGCGCCCAACGGCGCAGGAACCAACGGCGCAGGACCCAACGGTGCCGCGCCCAACGGTGCGGTCAACGGAACCGGCGCGGCGAACGGTGCGATCCCCCGGCGGCAGCCCGGTCGTTCCGACCCGGCATCGCAGTCGACGGCCTGGTTCGCACCACCGGCGGCCCGCGCCGACGACAACGCCGACGACTCCGGTGCCGACGACGCCGACGACGCCGACGACACCGACGACGGCGCCGACGTAGATGACGAGTCGGACACCGACCGCGCTCCGGCTCCGGCACCGGCCGCGGATCCGCGTGGCGCTCCTCGTAAGGCCCGTGGTCCCCAGCGGCGCCAGCAGGCGGGTTCGCCTCCGGTGCCGCCGCAGCAACGCCCCGGTGCGAAACAGGCGCCGCCCGCGCGGAAGGCGCACCCGGCACCGTCCAGGCCGACGGCACCGTCCCCGCAGTCGGCACAGTCTCAGCAGCTGGCACAGTCTCAGCCTGCGGCGACGCGGCAGGCTCGACCGCAGCAGGGTGGCGGGCGGCCGCAGCGGGGTCCTTCGGAATCTCACGCCGCTCGCACTCAGGCCGGCCCCGGCATGTCGACGGCCTTCGACGACCGTGGGTTCGACGACGACGGGGAATTCGACGACGGCGCCCTCGACGACGACCGCACCGAGGCCGCGCCCGACGGCCGCGCGGACGGCGGGTCCGGTGCCGGTGACCGGGCAGGCGGCGCGCCGGCCGGTTCGCCCGACGAGGACCCGACGCGCCGCGTACGTGCCCGCGAAGCCGCGACGGCGAAGGAACGTTTCCGTCCGGCACAGCGCGCGGGCGCTCCGCAGGCGCCGGGCCGGTCGCAGTCGCCGGAGCCTGGGGTGAAGTCGCCCCAGCCGCCGGCGCCCGCCCGTCCGGTTCCGCCGCGTGCCGCCGAGTCGCGTTCGTCGCAGCAGCCGGCAGGGCAGCCGAGCCGGACCGGTCAGGAACCGCGCGAGGGCAGCCGCGGTGGTTCCGACCAGCGGGAGCGGAACGCGGCAGCCGCCACGGCGCAGCAGCCCGTGGCGCCTGCGGCCGAGCAGGACCGATCCACGGGGTCACCCTCACGGCCGAACGAATCCCGCAATGAGGGTCAAAATCGACGTGACGTTGGCCTCACTCAGGAGAGTGAAGCGGGTGCGCGTGCGCGTTCTGCCTCGCAACCTGGGGCGTCGGCTGGTCAGGGTATGGACAAGCCCGGATCACAGACCGCTTACGCTCAGATCCCCGAGAGAGACTCCGGAGGGGCGCGTGACACACGCGCCGGCGCTCCGAAGGCCGTCGAGCCGGCACCCGAGGTGGCTCAGGCGGAACAACCGATCGCGAAGGGACCCCTTCCACCCATGTCTTACCCCGAGCAGCCCGCCGGCGCGGCCGACTCGACCGAGGCCTCCGGCGAGGATTCCGTCGTCAACCCGACGCTGCCGCCCGAGGTGCGCGATCTCGCGCGCAAGCCGGGTGGTCGCCGCCGGCGTGCCGAGCCGGAGGACGACGAGTCGCAGGCCGAGGAGGCCTCCGAGGCCGGCGGCGGTCGTCGCCGCGCTCCGGATCCCGAGGACGGCGAGCCCACCGGTTCACACTCCTCCGGCCGTTCGGTGAGCGAACTCCTCGCCGCCTACGGCACGGGCGACACGACGCCGCGCCGTCGCCGTCGCGCCGAGGACTGAACCTCCCCGCTTCGTCACGCCGCGCCCTCCGGGGCACCGTGGTCGCGATCTCCGCGGCCGGGTGCCGCGGAGGGCGCTGTCATCCCGTGACGCCGACGCTCGCCGGTCCGTATCACTCACCCGGGCATCGGGGCCGGCTACTACCCTGCGCGGCGTGAACGGAGCGGCGACCGTCGTGCGGCACGCCCGGCGGAACATGACACGTCTGGTCACCGTGCTGGTGCCGGTGACCGGCATGGTCGCGGTCGCGATCTGCGGCCTGATCGTCTTCGGGCTCGTCACCGTCCAGGCGGGGGCGCTGCCCGTGATCGTCGGCGTGATCGCCGCCGTGGTGCCGGTCTCGATCGTCACGGCCGCGCTGCTGTGGGTCGACCGCTGGGAACCCGAACCCGCCAAGTACCTGCTGCTGACGTTCCTGTGGGGAGCGTGCGTGGCAACGCTGCTGGCGCTGCTGGTCAACGACACCGCCAAGAGCGTCGGCGACTACCTCCTCGGCTTCGAGGGCGGCAGCAGGATCGCGACCGTCATCTCCGCTCCGCTGGTGGAGGAGGCGATCAAGGCCGTACCGCTCGTCGCGGTGCTGCTGCACCGGCGGAGCGAGTTCAACGGCGTGGTCGACGGCATCGTGTATGCGGGTTTCAGCGCGGCCGGGTTCGCGTTCACCGAGAACGTCTACTACTTCGCCAGCGCGTTCAACGAGGCCGGTTTCGGTGGCGGCATGTCCTCGGGCGTGCTCGCGGCGTTCACGCTGCGCGGGGTGATGTCGCCGTTCGCGCATCCGCTGTTCTCCGTGGTCATCGGTATCGGTGTGGCGCTCACGGTGCAGAAGCGCTACTACGGCGCCGCCCGGTTCACGTTGCCCGTGGCGGCCTATGTCGGTGCCGTGTGCCTGCACGCGCTGTGGAACGCCGCGGCGACGTTCGGCGGGGCGCGGACGTTCCTCAACGTGTACTTCCTGATCATGGCTCCGTTGTTCATCGGCGTCGGCCTGATCGTGGTGTGGCAGCGTCGCCGCGAGCAGCGGATCGTGGCCGGGGCGCTGCCTGCGATGGCCCGTCGCGGCTGGATCGCCCCTTCGGAGATCGAGCTGTTGTCGGACCTGGCCGCCCGCAGGCAGTGGCGGAGGCAGGCACGCCGCGAATCGGGTGCCGAGGCTGCGCGGGCCGTCGGGGACTACCAGGCCGCCGTGACCGAGCTGGCGTTCCTGCGGCGCAGGGGTGTGACGACCGACGGCGACCGCGCCCGTCACGACGGCCTGCTCGCCGAGGCCAGGCAGGCGCGGGCCGACGCCGTGAGCCTCGCGGGCAGCGGGTGAAGCTGGTCACCCGAGCGCGTGACGACGTCCGGATCGGCGCTACGCTCGCGGCGTCGTCTGGTACCCGCGACGAGGTCGGGACTGGAACGAGTTTTGGGAGTTTTGCGGCCATGAGCCTCCGAAGGGGCGCGCGATGACGCGGCCTGCCCGCCTCGCGGTGGGCGTCGTGTCGGCGGGACGCGTCGGCAGTGTTCTCGGTGCGGCACTGACCCGCGCCGGACATGTCGTGACCGCGGTCAGCGCGGTGTCGGACGCGTCCGTGCTGCGCGCCGAACGCCTGCTGCCGGACGCCGAGATCCTGCCGCCCGACGAGGTCGCCCGCCGCGCCGATCTGGTGCTGCTGGCGCTGCCCGACGACGTCCTCGAGTCGATGACCGCGGGCCTGGCGGGTGCCGGTGCGCTGCGCTCCGGCCAGATCGTCGTCCACACGTCGGGTGCCCACGGCGTAGGTGCGTTGCGTGCCGCCTCCGACGCGGGTGCGCTGCCGCTGGCGCTGCACCCGGTCATGACCTTCACCGGTCGCGCCGAGGACCTGGACCGGCTGACCACGGCGAGTGTCGGCATCACCGCGACGTCGGGTGACGACGCGGCCTGGCACGTCGGGGAGGCGCTGACCGTCGAGATGGGCGCCGAGCCCGTCCGCGTGCCCGAGGCCGCCCGTCCGATCTACCACGCGGCACTGGCCCACGGCGCCAATCACCTGGCCACGGTCGTGGCCGACTGTGTCGACCTGCTCGCCGACGCCGGCGTCGATCACCCGGACCGGGTCGTCGCGCCGCTGCTGTCGGCTTCGCTCGACAACTCGCTCCGCCACCACGGCCGCGCCCTGACCGGGCCGGTCGCACGCGGTGACACCGGCACCGTGACCGCACACCTGCGGGTGCTGGCGGAGCGGGCGCCGGACGTCGAACCGACCTACGCCGCGCTGGCGCGCCGCACCGTCGCGCGGGCGAGACTCGCCGGGCTGCTCGGCGACGACGCGGCAGCCGAACTGGAAAACCTCCTCGACAACCGATCGTGACAGGCAGAGAACCTCCCATGACCTTCCCGAAGCACACGCCCAAGTTCACGCGAGGCGAGCTCAACGTCTACCGCCGTCCCACGGAGGCGTCGCAGGTGACGGCTGCGCTCCGCGGGGTCGGCCGCAACGTCGCGCTCGTGCCCACGATGGGTGCGCTGCACGCCGGGCACCGCGAACTGATCCGCAGGGCCAAGCGGCTGCCGAACACGATCGTCGCGGTGTCGATCTTCGTGAACCCGCTGCAGTTCGGCGAGGGCGAGGATTTCGACGCCTACCCGCGCGAGCTCGAACACGACCTCGAGACGCTGCGGGAACTCGGCGTCGAGCTCGCGTTCGTCCCCGAGGTCGAGGACCTGTACGGCGAATCGGGCGTCACGGTGACGCTCGACCCCGGTCCGCTCGGCGGCGAACTCGAGGGCGAGATGCGGCCGGGGCATTTCGGCGGCATGCTCACCGTCGTGGCCAAGCTGCTGAACATCACGCGCCCGCACTACGCGTTCTTTGGGGAGAAGGACTATCAGCAGCTCGTGCTGGTCAAGCGCATGGTCGAGGATCTGAACCTGGAGACGCGCATCGTCGGCGTGCCGACGGTGCGGTCCGACGACGGGCTGGCCCTGTCGTCGCGGAACGCGTATCTGTCCGAAGAGGATCGCCGCAGCGCCGCCGTCCTGTCGACCGCCTTGGGGATGGGCGTGAACGCGGGAGCCGACGGCGCGGAGGCGGTGCTGGAAGCCGCACGCAGGGAACTGGCGGCGCACCCGGAAATCAAGATCGAATATTTGGAGTTGAGGGGAACCGATCTGGGGCCCGCACCCGTCGATGGTGAGGCCAGGTTGTTGATCGCGGCCAGGGTCGGCCGCACCAGGCTGATCGACAACACGCCGGTGCCGCTCGGTGCCGCCGCCGCCGGACTGGGCGACGACCAGGACGCGGCGGACCACGACGACGTGGCAGGCGATGACGCGGCGGGCGACGACGTGGCAGGCGAAGGCCGGAACGCCGCCCCAGTGGGAACAACTCCGTCTCAGCAGGGGTATTAAGGGAGTCGAAGATGCACCGCACCATGCTCAAGTCGAAGATCCACAGAGCCACGGTCACACAGGCCGACCTGCACTACGTGGGTTCGGTGACGGTGGACGAGACCTTGATGGAGGCCGCCGACCTGCTGCCGGGCGAGATGGTGGCCATTGTGGACGTCACGAACGGCGCGCGGCTCGAGACCTACGTCATCCCGGGCGAGCGTGACAGCGGGGTGCTCGGCATCAACGGCGCGGCCGCCCACCTGGTGCATCCCGGCGACATCGTCATCCTCATCGCCTACGGCCAGATGGACGACGCCGAAGCCAGGACGTTCCGGCCGCGGGTCATCTTCGTCGACGCCGACAACCGCATCGCCGACCGCGGAGCCGACGCGGGCCACGCCCCGGAGGGCTCCGGCCTGGTCTCCGGTGCGCTGCCGATCGACGACACCGGGCACGCGTTCATCGAGGGTGAGCTGCCCGCGTACCCGGTGGCCGAGACCGCCGACGCCGCCCGCCTCGACGCCCTGTTGTACGCGGAGGGCTGAGGCGCGCGTGCTGCTCACCATCGACGTCGGGAACACCAACATCTCCCTCGGCCTGTATCCCGAGGAGGGTTCCCGCGTCGAACTGGTGCGTGACTGGCGCATGCGCACCGACTCGCAGATCACCGCCGACGAACTGGCGCTGACCATGCGAGGACTGCTCGGCGAGCACGCCGACAGCATCACCGCGATCAGCGCCCTGTCGACCGTGCCCGCCGTGCTGCGGGAGTTGCGGGTGATGCTCGGCCGCTACTACGCCGACGTGCCCACCGTCGTCGTCGAGCCCGGCGTGCGCACCGGCGTACCGCTGCACGTCGACAACCCGAAGGAGGTCGGTGCCGACCGCCTCGTCAACACGCTCGCCGCGTACCACCTGTGCGGGACCGCCTGTGTCGTCGTCGACTTCGGCACGTCCACGAACGTCGACGCGATTTCGGCGAAGGGTGAGTTCCTCGGCGGCGCGTTCGCACCGGGCATCGAGATCTCCGTCGACGCGCTCGCCTCCCGGGCGGCGGCGTTGCGCAAGGTGGAGTTGACACCGCCGCGTTCGGTGATCGGGAAGACGACCGTGGAATGCCTCCAATCCGGCATTCTGTTCGGTTTCGCAGGTCAGGTCGACGGTCTCGTCCGCAGGATCGCGAAAGAACTCGGCGACGGCCCCGTCGAGGTGATCGCAACCGGCGGGCTCGCACCGCTGGTGCTGGGCGAATCGGAAACCATCACCGAACACCGGCCCGATCTCACGCTGCTGGGTCTCCGGCTCGTCCACGAACGGAATCCGGAGCGCGGTACCGGCCGCGCCGCCCGGCGGAATTAGCACCCGCGCGACGGTTCGGTCGATGGCAGGAGCCGGTTCACGAGCTCGCCTCGGCCATTCGTACGCTGGTGCGCATGAGCGATATCCCGGAACACTCCCAGAGCGACGACGACCTGCCGGAGCAGATGCGGGTGCGCCGGGACAAGCGCGACCGCCTGCTCACCGGCGGTGTCGAGCCGTATCCGGTCGAGGTGCCGCGCACGCACACGCTCGCGCAGGTGCGTGCCGCTCACCCGGACCTGGCAGCGGACACGCAGACCGGTGACGTCGTGGGCGTCACCGGCCGCGTCATGTTCATGCGCAACACCGGCAAGCTGTGCTTCGCCACGTTGCGGGAGGGCGACGCTACCGAGCTGCAGGCCATGCTGAGCCTGGCCAACGTCGGCGAGGAGTCGCTGTCGGCGTGGAAATCCGATGTCGACCTCGGCGACCACGTGTTCGTCCACGGTGAGGTGATCACCTCCAAGCGCGGCGAGCTGTCGGTCATGGCCGATTCGTGGCAGCTCACGTCGAAGGCGATGCGCCCGCTGCCGGTCGCGCACAAGGAGATGTCGGAGGAATCCCGGGTCCGGCAGCGCTACGCCGATCTGATCGTGCGGCCGCGGGCCCGTGAGGTCGTGCGCACGCGCGCGAACGTGCTTCGTGCACTGCGCGATTCTTTCCACGGCCGCGGATTCACCGAGGTCGAGACGCCGATGTTGCAGACGTTGCACGGCGGGGCTTCCGCCAGGCCGTTCACGACCCATTCCAACGCCTTCGACATGGACCTCTACCTTCGTATCGCCCCGGAGCTGTATCTCAAGCGGTGCGTCGTCGGTGGTATCGAGAAGGTCTTCGAGATCAACCGCAACTTCCGGAATGAGGGCAGCGACTCGTCGCATTCCCCCGAGTTCGCGATGCTCGAATACTACGAGGCGTATGCGACGTACGACACAATCGCCGACCTGACGAAACAGCTCGTCCAGGAAGCCGCGGTCGCCGCATTCGGTTCACAGATCGTCACGCTCCACGACGGAACGGAGTACGACCTCTCCGGCGAGTGGGCGTCGATCACAATGTACGAGTCGCTCTCCGAAGCACTCGGTGAGGAAGTCACCCCGGAAACGACGGCCGAGAAACTGCACGCCGTCGCCGAGGCGCGTGGCGTCGAGGTCGATCCGAAGCTCACCCACGGCAAGCTGGTTGAAGAACTGTGGGAAGAGCTCGTCGGCGACCATCTGTACGCGCCGACATTCGTGCGGGACTTCCCCGAGGAAACCTCGCCGCTCACGCGTGCGCACCGGACCAAGCCGGGGATCGCGGAAAAGTGGGACCTGTATGTGCGGGGATTCGAGCTGGCCACCGGCTACTCCGAACTGGTCGATCCGGTCATCGAAAGGGAGCGGCTGACGGCTCAGTCCAAGCTGGCGGCAGGCGGTGACGCCGAGGCCATGCAGCTGGACGAGGATTTCCTTCGGGCGCTCGAGTACGGAATGCCGCCTACCGGCGGCGCCGGAATGGGAGTGGACCGGCTGCTCATGGCCCTCACCGGCCTCGGTATCCGGGAAACCATCCTGTTTCCGCTGGTCCGGCCCGAATAGTTTCGATCTACCCGTCTGGATGGGAGGCGAGGCGAAGTCGTCTCCCATCCATCGGGAAACCCGACAAAACTCGGGCGCCTGATTTGCTTTTATGAGTTCGCAGGGGTATTACTGTCAGCAGTTCCCCGACTTTGCCTCATGGGGACGGCTGGCCCGGCCGGATCGGCAAGCCGGTTCGGTTGTACGGTTCCATGAGGTTTCCGGCACCGATGGGGATCGGCGGTCTCATCGGTCTATCGCAGGTTTCACAGGAGGAAAACAAGGATGGCGCAGAAGGTTCTCGTCTCCCTCGTCGACGACCTTGACGGGTCGGAGGCGGAAGAGACCGTCGAGTTCGGTCTGGACGGTGTGACGTACGAGATCGATCTCTCGGCGGAAAACGCCGAGGAATTGCGTGACGCGCTCGCGCAGTACGTCGAGCACGCCCGCCGGGCGGGCGGTCGCAAGCGCACGACCCGCGCCACCGCGTCGAAGCCGCAGGCAGGCCGTAGTGCTGCGGTCGACCGTGAACAGAACCAGGCGATTCGTGCCTGGGCGCGCAAGAACGGTTACGACGTTTCCGACCGCGGCCGTATCCCGTCCGAGGTTGTCGACGCCTACCACCGCAAGAACTGAGTGGGCATTCCGCGGGCGCGCACGTCGCCGCCCGCGTTCGAACGAGCCTTCGAAGGGCCTCCCGGTAGTCGCCGGGAGGCCCTTCGTGTTTGTGATCCCGCTTACGCCGCGAACGGATCTGCCGGTGCGGAGGCGATATCGCGTATCGGCGGGCGGCTTCGCGTCCGCCGCGGTTCGATGGGCCGAGCACGGACGACAACGCGATCGCCCCTCCGGTTCCTGTGGCCGCGAGAGAACTCGCCTGCGGTCCTCGTCGGAATCTGATGCGGGTCCCCGCCCGGCGCCGTGTGCTGAATTCGGCGGGCGGATGGGGCGGCAGGCGGGCGGGGCGTTCGGTTCGGACGTGAAGGTCCCCGCGCCGGAGCCCGTGACGGACGGTGCACTGGGAATGGCGGGGAGGGATTCGGCCTGGCGGTCCTGCCGGCGAACCGCGTGGCGCACCAGCACGGGAAGCCGGGCCGCTCGCCGGTACGGCCGCGCGAGTGGGCCGTGCGCTAGTCCCCGCGGTGCCGGTCCTCGCAGTTCGGGGCCTCGTGGTTCCGGTCCCAGGGCTGCCGTTCCGGGGTGCGGCGGCGGAGCCGGGGGCAGCCGGCACACTCGTCGCGGCCGGGGAGCAGGTGGGTGAAACAGCAGCTCTGCCGCCGCCTCGCCCAGCCGTCGTCGTCGGTGCCGAGCGTCGACGGCGACGTCAGCGGTGCGAACGGGGCGTCGAGCACCAGCGTGGCGTCGGCGACCCCGGCGCCCTCGTCGCCGCAGTCGCGCCCGGCCCACCAGAGGCAGTCGTCGAGCGCGTCCGTGGCGGCCGACCACAGGGTGTGTGTGCCGATCCGGCCGGCGCGGCGGTAGGTGCGGACGAACCGGGCGGCGTGGCCCGTGTAGCGGCCCCGCAGTATGGCGGCGAGTTCGCGTTCGTCGGCGGCGACCGAGGTCTGCGGGTCGGCGCATGCCGGGTCGAACGGCAGGCACGCGAAGCCCTTGCCGAGTACGGCGATCGCCTCGGGGCTCGGCCGTCCGTCGGTGGCAAGGCGCACGGCGAGGTCGTCGGGGCGCAGTGAGGGCACGCGGCGCTCGTGGAACAGCAGGGCCGCCCCCGCGTACGCGGGGATGCGCAGGTACCAGGACATGACGTAGGCCAGTGCGGTACGGCCCGGCGCTTCGCCGTAGGTGTCCTGCAGCCACTGGGTGGTGCGTGCCCACCAGGCGGTGAGGTGCTGCGGGTCGTCGAGCAGGTCGGAGCAGCGGATCCAGTCGGGGCCGGAGGCCGAGGCGGTGAGCGTGAACCGGTCCTGGGCCGCGTCGATCCGGGCGAGCGACGCGCCGAGGGCGGTGCTGCGGGCGGTGTCGGTGGCGCGGTCGCCGATCCGAGTGGTGCCGAGCCCGGGCGTACCGGGCCGGGTGCTGCGGGCGGTGCCGGCCCCGTCGGTATCGGACCTGCTCGTGCCGGCCCTGTCGGGACGGGACGGGATGGCCGTGTCGGCGTGGGTATCCGTGCCGCCCCGGACGGCCGCTTCGCCGTCGACGCTGTGTGCAGCGTCACGCACGGATCGGTCGACGGTCACGGCTTGCTCCAACGGTGTGACGACGCGACGACGGGTGCCCCCGACGCCGGAGTACTTAAGGGAGGCTAACCTTAACCGCAAGGGTGGACTGCGCCAGGCGGGTGACACGATGGTGGAACAGTGGGAACGCGAACCGGCTGCACACGGCGCGTGACGCGGGCTCACGGGCGTGTTCGCCGGAAGCGGACACGCCCGGGGTAGGGGAATCGCGGCCGCCGCGTACTCGTTGCACCCAGCGGAAACAGCGCCATAGCCAGCGACAACCCGGAAATGGCAGGATCCGGCGAGCCCGCCGCGGGACCCGCCGGATTCATGTGAGTGGTAGGCCACCGGACACGCATGGCTACTAGAGTGGTCTTACGGTGCCGAACCCATCACGAGGAACCGATGGGTCGGGCCGCCGGCGCAGCAGTCGAGGGAGTGGGAATGTTCGAGAGGTTCACCGACCGCGCGAGGCGGGTGGTCGTCCTGGCCCAAGAAGAGGCCCGGATGCTCAACCACAACTACATCGGCACCGAGCACATCCTCCTGGGTCTGATCCACGAGGGTGAAGGTGTCGCCGCCAAGGCGCTCGAGTCGTTGGGTATCGCGCTGGAGGGCGTCCGTCAGCAGGTCGAGGAGATCATCGGCCAGGGGCAGCAGGCCCCGAGCGGACACATCCCCTTCACGCCGCGTGCCAAGAAGGTGCTGGAGCTGTCGCTGCGCGAGGCGCTGCAGCTCGGCCACAACTACATCGGTACGGAGCACATCCTGCTCGGTCTCATCCGCGAGGGTGAGGGCGTCGCGGCCCAGGTCCTGGTCAAGCTCGGCGCGGACCTCAACCGCGTGCGCCAGCAGGTGCTGCAGCTCCTGTCCGGCTACCAGGGCAAGGAGCCGCAGGAGGCCGGCGGCGGCCGCGGTGAGGGCACCCCGTCCTCGTCGCTGGTGCTCGACCAGTTCGGCCGCAACCTGACGCAGGCTGCGCGCGACGGCGGTCTCGACCCGGTGATCGGCCGGAACTCCGAGATCGAGCGCGTCATGCAGGTGCTGTCGCGCCGCACCAAGAACAACCCGGTGCTGATCGGCGAGCCCGGTGTCGGCAAGACGGCCGTCGTCGAGGGCCTGGCGCAGAACATCGTCAAGGGCGAGGTGCCCGAGACGCTGAAGGAGAAGCAGCTCTACACGCTGGACCTCGGCTCGCTGGTCGCGGGCTCGCGGTACCGCGGTGACTTCGAAGAGCGCCTGAAGAAGGTCCTCAAGGAGATCAAGACCCGCGGCGACATCATCCTGTTCATCGACGAGCTGCACACGCTCGTCGGCGCGGGTGCAGCCGAGGGCGCGATCGACGCCGCGAGCATCCTCAAGCCGATGCTGGCCCGCGGCGAGCTGCAGACCATCGGTGCGACGACGCTCGAGGAGTACCGCAAGTACATCGAGAAGGACGCCGCACTGGAGCGCCGCTTCCAGCCGATCCAGGTCGGCGAGCCGGTGCTCGAGCACACGATCGAGATCCTCAAGGGCCTGCGCGACCGCTACGAGGCGCACCACCGCGTGTCGATCACCGACTCCGCGCTGGTCGCCGCCGCCACGCTGGCCGACCGCTACATCAACGACCGGTACCTGCCGGACAAGGCGATCGACCTGATCGACGAGGCGGGCGCCCGGATGCGCATCCGCCGGATGACCGCTCCGCCGGACCTGCGCGAGTTCGACGAGAAGATCGCCGACGTGCGCCGGGACAAGGAGTCGGCCATCGACGGCCAGGACTTCGAGCGGGCCGCATCCCTGCGCGACGAGGAGAAGACGCTCCTGTCGCAGAAGTCCGAGCGCGAGAAGCAGTGGAAGGACGGTGACCTGGACGTCGTCGCCGAGGTCGACGACGAGCAGATCGCCGAGGTCCTCGCCCACTGGACCGGCATCCCGGTGTTCAAGCTCACCGAGGAGGAGACGACGCGTCTGCTCCGCATGGAGGACGAGCTGCACAAGCGGATCATCGGCCAGGAGGACGCGGTCAAGGCCGTGTCGCAGGCGATCCGCCGCACCCGCGCCGGCCTGAAGGACCCGAAGCGCCCGTCCGGTTCGTTCATCTTCGCCGGCCCGTCCGGTGTCGGTAAGACCGAGCTGTCCAAGGCGCTGGCGAACTTCCTGTTCGGTGAGGACGACGCGCTCATCCAGATCGACATGGGCGAGTTCCACGACCGCTACACCGCCTCGCGGCTGTTCGGTGCCCCTCCGGGCTACGTCGGTTACGAGGAGGGCGGCCAGCTCACCGAGAAGGTGCGCCGCAAGCCGTTCTCGGTGGTCCTGTTCGACGAGATCGAGAAGGCCCACCAGGAGATCTACAACACCCTGTTGCAGGTCCTGGAGGACGGCCGCCTGACCGACGGTCAGGGCCGCACGGTCGACTTCAAGAACACGGTGCTGATCTTCACCTCCAACCTGGGCACGTCGGACATCTCGAAGTCCGTCAGCCTCGGCTTCTCGTCGGGCAACGACGAGGTGACGCGCTACGAGAAGATGAAGCAGCGCGTCAACGAGGAGATGAAGAAGCACTTCCGGCCCGAGTTCCTCAACCGGATCGACGACATCATCGTCTTCCACCAGCTCACGCGGGACCAGATCATCGAGATGGTCGACTTCATGGTCACGCGTGTCGAGGAGGCCCTGAAGGGCAAGGACATGGCCATCGAGCTCACGGACCGTGCGAAGGCGCTGCTCGCCAAGCGCGGCTTCGACCCGGTGCTCGGTGCCCGTCCGCTCCGCAGGACCATCCAGCGCGAGGTCGAGGACCAGCTGTCCGAGAAGATCCTGTTCGGCGAGGTCGAGCCGGGCCAGATCATCATCGTGGACGTCGAGGGCTGGGAAGTCGGCGACGAGAAGGACGATCAGGCGACGTTCACCTTCCGCGGTGAGCAGAAGCCGATCGACGTTCCGGACGCGCCGCCGGTCAGCATGGCCGCCGGTGAGGAAGGCTCGGGTTCGGGCTCCGGCGAGACCGAGTCGGAGTGACGACCACCGAGTAGGCAGACCGGACTGGCCGAGTAGGCAGACCGAATCGGCCGAGTAGGCAGAAACGGCGGGCACCGCGTAGGCGGTGCCCGCCGTTTTCGTATCCGCGTGTTCTGCACTCAGACGCGGGTGTTCTGCACTCAGACGCGCGTGTTCTGCACCCAGACGCGTCCTGCACTCAGTCCCGCGTGTTGCTCCCGCCTTTCGCACCCGGCCGACACACCTCATGGCCGCGTAGCTGCGCGACTGCGTTCTCGGGAACCGCGTTGCGCTTTCCGGGGGTCGTGTCGCGTCCTCCGGAAGCCCGTGTCGTAACTCCCGGAGGCGTTGCGTTCTCGGGGGCCCGTGTTGCGGCCGCTGGGGACCGTGTGGGGCTTTCCAGGGGCGGTGTTGCGCCCACCAAGCGCCCAGGCCGTCACTCCTCGCGGGGACACGCCGACGCGCCGCCGCGTTCTGTGGGGCGCCGCGCCGGGACGGTCAGCGGAAGGCGTCGGCGTTGGCGCGTGCCCAGTCGGCGAACGTCGTGGCCGGCGTGCCGGTGACGGCTTCGACCGTGGCGTTGGCCGGGGTCGGTTCGGCGTCGAGCAGCGGGAGGACGTTGTCGACGTAGAACTCGGCGTTCTCGCCCATCGAAGGTTGCAGGTGAGCGAGGGTGTCCTCGCGTGACGACGTGACGAACCGGAGGTCGCTGCCCGTCGCTGCGGCGAGGTGGGCGACCTGCTCGGTGCGGGTGAGCGCCTCGGGCCCGGTGAGTGGATGCGACGTGCCCGGCGTCGGATCGAGTAGCGCGGTGGCGGCGACGGCGGCAATGTCGTCCATGGCGATCGGCGCGCTGGTGGCGTCGGGATACGGCTCGTGTACCGCGCCGGTCCGGCGGATCTGGTCGACCCACAGCAGCGAGTTCTCCATGAAATCGCCCGGCCACAGGTGCGTCCACGGGATACCGGAGTCCTCGACCGCGCGGGTGACCGTGCCCCACCAGGATTCGTGCTCGCCGGACAGATCCACGATGTACTCGACGCCCGCCTCGCGGGCCAGTTCCAGCACCCCTTCGACGGTTTCGGGGGTCGGTGCCAGATACATGCGGGTGACGTCCTCGAAGGCTTCGGGGAGGGTCTCGAGCCTGCGCAGGTAGCCGTCGGCCACCTCGACGTGGTCGGGCAGGTCGGCCTTCGTCGGGTTGTTGGTGAGCGCCCTGACGTCCGTGGCGCCGCGTTTCAGCAGGTGGTCGACGGTCTTGCGGCCGATGTTGCCGGTGGCTCCGGTGACCAGGATGGTCATGGCGCGGTCTCCCTTGGTCGGCGCGGACGGGACGTCTCAGCTGTTCAACCGTGCATCGATGGCCCGCAGCGCGTCCAATGCGCCGACGGATAGGGATATGCCGCGGTCGTGGCGGACTTCGGGTTCGCGCGGGTTGATGCGGATCAACCCGCCGTCGGCCGCGCTGGCGAGCTCGGCCTGCCTGCGCACGGTCGGCACGGCCAGCCCTGCGCCGAGTTCGACCACGGCGAGCTTGTCGGTGCGGCGCCGCCAGGCCTGGAGCTCGTCGAGCTGTTGTTGGGAACGCTCCCCGAGCCAGTCGGCGTCGCCGAACATGAGGATGTTCGGCCGGGCGAGGGCACCGCAGCCAGGACACGACGGCAGCGGTTCCTCGGCGCGCATGGTCGCTTCGTCGACGGTGACGGTCATGTCGTCGGCAGGCCAGATGCCGGCGGAACAGCCGGTCAGACACTGCAGATGATGGATCGAGCCGTGTACCTCCGCGACACCGGCGAAGCCGGCCTTCTGGAATTCGCCATCCACATTGGATGTGAAGACACGTGCGCCGTCCGGTTTCCCGGCGGCCCAGCGGCGGAGGATGTCGAACCCGGGATGGGGCGTGGTGCGCCGGTACAGCTCGAGCCGATGGCCGTAGAAGCCCCAGGCGAGTTCGGGATCAGCGGCGAAGTGCACCGGGTCGGCGACCTCGACGAAACTCAGTCCCAGTCGTGCGTACGGCGGATAGGCGCGCCAGAAACCCTCGTCACCGCGGAAATCGGGCAGGCCGGAATCCACGCCCATGCCCGCGCCGGCACAGATGAGCAACGCGTCGGCGTAGCCGATCAGCTCCGCCGCGCGTTCGAGTTCGTCTTCGTGGTCGAGCGCGTCGCTCACTCGTCCGAGGAGTCGGGTGACGATCCGAGCACGACCTCGAACTCCAGCAGGTTGGCGCCGCTGGCCACGGGCTTCTGCTGCTCGCCAGCATGGGCTTCCTTCGCGCCGCCCTGGGCCCAGGCCTGGTAGTCCTCCTCCGTCTCCCACTTGGTGTAGACGAAGTAGCGGTTCTCGCCCGAAACGGGGCGCAGCAGCTCGAAACCGAGGAAACCGGGAGCGTTGTCGACCGAACCCTTCCGTGCGGCGAACCGCTTCTCCAGCTCGGCGCCTGCGCCTTCGGGGACCTCGATCGCGTTGATCTTCACAACAGCCATGGTGCCGAGGGTACTGGCGACTGGGGTGCCGCCGCAGCAGCCGCGGCTCGGCCGGTTGTCGCGGCTTCGGGCACGCCGCGGCGGCCGTGCTCTGTCTCGTCCCCGAAGGCCGCCTCGGGTCGGTCGGCGGGTCGTCTCGGGGTGAGGTGCCGTCCGCGGAACTTGTCGTCCGCGGTGACGTCGCCCGCGTCGGCGCACCGTCGCCGCATGCTGCGCCGTCGCCGCATGCCCCACCGTCGCCGCACGCTGCGCCGTCCCCTCACGCCACGCCGTCCCCTCACGCGCGCGTTCCCCATGCCGCCCGGCCGCAATCGCCGATATCATCTGTCCACAATGTACGGGCTAGGATGGCTCAGTTCGACAGTGTCCCCGGGTACAGATACTGCTCGTCGGGCAGGCCGCTGCGGTGGAACCATGCGGTGAAGAACCCGTCGAGGTGCTGTCCGGAGGTGCGTTCGACGAACCGCTCGAACTCCGGCCACGACGCGTTGCCCTCCGGATGCTCGCCGGGCCACGACCGCAGCACCGTCCAGAACGCCTTCTCGCCGAGCTGCCTGCGGAGCGCGTGCATCGCCAGGATTCCCTTGTCGTACACGCCTCTGAACTCGTTGCCGGCTCCCATGTCGTAGAGCGGTGGCGCCCAGAATTCCGGTGTCGTCGCGGTGATCGTGTCGCGGTACCTGGCGTCCAGGTCGACGTCTTCCTTGCCCTCCAACCACAGCCATTGCGCATAGCTGGCGAGACACTCGTTGAGGCAGATGTCGGCCCACGACGACACGGACACCTCGTTGCCGTACCACTGGTGTGCCAGCTCGTGGACGATCGTCGAGAGGCGGGCGTCGGCGTCGTAGGTGGGTCTGCCCTGTGTTTCCAGTGCGTACCCGGTGTCGGCGCCGAGGTAGATGCCGCCCGTGGTGGTTGCGGGGTAGTCGCCGAACCGCGATTCGAGGAACCGCACCACCTCGCCGGTGCGCCGCGCGTCCTGTCGCAGATCCTCCGAGCCCGGTGCGAAGGCGTTCAACACCGGTGTCCCGTCGCCGAGGGTGCGGCGGGTGACGTCGAATCGGTCGATCGCGACGGTCGTCAGATACCCGGCGACCGGCTCGGACTCGACCCACCGCGACGTCGTCCAGCCGTCACGGGTGGCCGACCGCTCCTCGCGGCCGATCGACACGGCCGTCCAGCCCTCCGGCACGCGTGCGGTGAGCCGGAACGTCGCCTTGTCGCGCGGATGGTCGTTCGACGGGTACCAGAACGACGCCGACGGCGGCTCACCCATCGCGAACGCGCCGCCGGACGGGGTGCGGTGCCAGCCGTTGTTGCCGAGTCCGCTGGTCGTTCGTCCTGGTGTGCCGTGGTACTGCACCCGAACGCGGAACCGTTGGTTTCCCGCCTTCGCACGCGCGGGCGTGATCACCAGTTCGTGCGCGTCCTCGCGGTCGAACCGGGCGCGTGCGCCGTCGACGTGCACCGATTCGACGATCATCCCGCGCAGGTCCAGGTTGAACCGGCTGAGCGGTTTCGTCGCGCGGGCGGTCAGCGTGGTGTCGCCGTGGAGCACCCCGGAGTCGGGGTCGTAGCGCACGGACACGTCGTAGTCCAGCGCGTCGTACCCGCCGTTGCCCGCCTCCGGGTAGTACGGGTCGCCGATCCCGGGTGCGCCCGGCTCGGCGGGTCGTTGCTGCAGCGCACCGGGGCTGTGTCCCGTCGACGCGGTGGGCAGGCGCTCGGATGAGGTGGGCCGCGGCTCGCCCCCGCCGGAGGTGCACGCCGTTAGGGTGCACACGAGAGCGAGCACGCAGGATCCGGCCCGGCGAATGGCCATAGGGAGAGCGTAGATGCGGTTGGGTGATGGTGCCGTGCGGTTCGGCGGCGCGGGACAGCCGATCGTGCTGCTGCACGGGCTGATGGGCAGGGCGACGACATGGTGGCGGGTCGCGCAGTGGCTCACGTCCTACGGTGACGTCGTCGGCCTCGACGCGCGCGGTCACGGCCGCAGCCCACATTCGCTGCCCGCCGCCACCGAGGACTTCGCCGCCGACGTGGCCGAACTCGTCGAACGGCTCGACGCGGGACCCGCCGTCGTGATCGGGCACTCGATGGGCGGGCTGCACGCGCTCACGCTCGCCGCGACCCGGCCGGAGCTGGTGCGTGCCGTCGTGGTCGAGGACTACGCGCCGGACCTGCGCGGCCGCACCGTCGAAACCTGGCGCGGGCATTTCGAATCGTGGCCGCAGCCGTTCACGTCGCTGGCCCACGTGCGTGAGTTCTTCGGTGACACGGGGGACTACTTCGCCGAATGCTTCGAGGAGCGGGCCGACGGGTATCACCTCATCGCCGACCTCGAGAATCTGTACGCGATCGCCTCGGAATGGGGACGGCGCGAATACTGGTCCTATGTGGACAAGGTCGACTGTCCGCTCCTCGTCGTCGAGGCGGGCGACACCGTGATGCCGGCGGGTCAGCAGGCCGAGCTGGCCGAACGAGCGGGAGGAAAGCACCTCGTCGTCGACGGCGCCGGACACGTGGTGCACGACAGCGCGCCGGAGGAGTACCGGGGCGCCGTCGAGGCGTTCCTGTCAGGTGCGCTCGGCCGCTGATCGCGTGCGGCCGGCCCCGGAATCCGCAACACGATCCCCGGCAACGCAGCCGCGCGGCCGCGGGTCGTTGAGGGCGGTGCTCGGGAGACGAGCGGTAGCGACGCGGGCGGGAGGCCGGGCTACTGCGCCAGGCGGGCTCGCAGTTCTTCCCGCTCGGCGCCCGTCGCGGCGAGCAGCGGCCACACATCGGCGCCGAGGTAACCGCTTTCGTCGGCACTCCGATGAAGCGAGGCACCGCACGTCAGTTGCTGGACGCTGTTGGCGCGTTTGAACTTCGCCACCTCGCGGGCCATCGCGGCGGTGAACACGCCGTCGGTCGCGACGTTCGCACCTCGTTCCCGCAGCAGGGTCTGCGCCGTCCGCACCTGTGGGCCCGCGTCACCGGGTGTCAGCAGCGGCCACGACTTCGGCTGGGCGGCGCGGGTGCCGAGCTGTGCGGCCACTTCCTCGCGCAGTTCCGGCAGCCGGCCGTAGAGGACGTCGCCGGGGCATTGGGTGGAGTTGAAGTCGCGATGCCCCATGATCAGGTCGGTGGTGACGTCGTACTGCGCGGCCATCCACGCCACGAGCTGCACCAGGGAATCCCACAACGCCTGCGTGACGTCGACGTCGACGTAGATGCCCTCGTTCTCGATGCCGATACAGGTCGAGTTGTTGCCGCCGACGTGCGCGCCCTGGACGTGCTGGGTGCCATCCTGGACGACCTCGAGCGAGTGGTGCCTGCCCTCGGTGATGTGGCCGCCGCGGCTGTTGGTGAACTGCTGGCCCGAGTCGCCCCAGCCGTTGTCGATGTGCAGCTGCTGGATGTCGCGCGAGATCTGGAACGCGTGGTCGACGGAGTAGTCCTCGCTGTTGGCTCCCGCGGTGTGGTGGACGACGATGTATGTCGGCGGGTCGTCGAGGATGATCGGGTCCTGGGTCGGTTCCTGCGCGCCCCAGTCGGTCGTGGTGTAGATCAGTGGCTGGTCGGCCCTCGGGGTGGCGCGGCGTGTCCCGGGTGCAGACGTGGGCGCCGCGTTCGCCTGCGTGGCGGCGAGCGTGGTCAGGGCGCCCGCGGCGGTGACGGCGAGTCCGCCCTTGAAGAGGGTTCGACGGTGGAATTCGGGCTGGTCGGACATGTCGTTCGAGCTCCCTCCACTGGCTGTGGCTGCGCGGGACTATCGCTGCGTGGGGATATCGGAGCACGAAACATCAACTGTCGCGAATAATTACCGACGAAGTTCGGGTCACCGTCGTGAAAACTTTTCACTGCTGGCCAGTGCTGTGACCTGCGAGAACCGGTCCGATAACGGACAGAACGCCCAAAGTCGTATCAGTCGAACGGGCTAATCGCATGGGTGATCATCACCGGTTGTGATCAGTGCTCGCCGGGAAGCGCGAACCTGCCGTCGGCCGTCTGCTCGACCAGGCCGTCGGTGAGCAGTGAGTCGAGGCAGCGGTCGCGCTGTCCCGCGCGGTCCCACACGACGTCGAGCCGCGTTTTGGATACCGGTTCGTCCGTCCCGCGCAGCACGTCGAGCAGCAGGCCGCGCACCTGCCGGTCCGTCCCGGCGAACTTCTGCACCGGCTTGGCGGGACCGTCGTAGGCGGGTTTGCCCGCACGGACCCAGGCGCAGTCGTCGAAGACCGGGCAGTCCGCGCACTGCGGCGAACGTGCCGTGCACACGAGCGCGCCCAGCTCCATCAGCGCCGCCGACATGGTCGCCGCGCGAGACTCGTCGGGCGGTAGCAATGTCTCGACGTCGGCCATGTCCTTCGTGTTCGACGCCGGACCTGCATCGCCCGCGCCGTGCACCGCCCGTGCCACGACCCGGCGGACGTTCGTGTCCACGACGGGCGTGCGCTTGCCGTAGGCGAACGCGGCGACCGCCCGCGCCGTGTACGCCCCGATGCCCGGCAGCGCGAGCAACGTGTCGACGTCGTCGGGTACGACGTCGCCGTGCTCACGGGCGATCACGTCAGCGGCCGTGTGCAGCCGTAGCGCCCGGCGCGGATAGCCCAGCTTGCCCCACGCGCGCAGCACCTCGGCCTGCGTCGCGGCCGCCAACGCGGACGGTTTCGGCCAGCGTTCCAGCCACTCGTGCCAGATCGGCTCCACGCGCGCGACCGGCGTCTGCTGCAGCATGATCTCGCTGATCAGCACGCCCCAGCCGTCGCAGTCGGGCCTGCGCCACGGTAGGTCGCGTGCGGTTTCGGAGTACCAGTCGAGCAGCGTTTCGGCTGCGATGTCGGCGGTCAGCACCACGCAGGCATTAAAACACCGGCGCCCGCGCGGGCGATCAGGTCACTCCGCCGCCCGCTCCACCTCGGACAGCCGGCCCGTGTGCACGTCGTAGACGAAGCCGCGCACCATGTCGCGCTGCGGCAGGAACGGGCTCTGCTTCACCCGCTGGACCGACGTGCGCACGCTGGCCTCCACGTCACGGAACGCCTCGACCGCCCACGTCGGGCGCAGCCCCGTGTCGGCTTCGAGTTCGTCCTTGAAGCCGTCGTCGGTCACCGAGTTCAGGCCGCAGTCGGTGTGCTGGATGACCATGACCTCGCGGGTGCCCAGCTTGCGCTGGCTCAGCGAGAGCGACCTGATGGTGTCGTCGGTGACGACGCCACCCGCATTGCGCAGGATGTGCGACTCCCCTTCGATGAGCCCGAGCAGCTGGAACACCCGGATACGCGCGTCCATGCACGTCAGGATCGCGACGTGCTGGGAGGGGCGGGGGGACGAACGGTCGCCGGTGACGGCGTCGCCGAGTTCGGCGTTGCGCTTGAGAAGCAGGTCGATCGCGGTCATGACGCCTATATGACCCGCCCGGCGTCTCCGGCACAAGTCGGGTTGGTGTTCGTCACGCTCGACGGAGTGGATCAGGGTCCGAACCAGTGCTGTTCGGCGGTCCGCGGCGGGCCGGACGTGGTGCCCACGCGCAGCTCGGTCGGCAGCGTGATGACCTTCGACGCCACGCGGTCGCCCGCGCCGAGCAGCAGCGTGCCCGCGGCCTTGCCCTTCTCCAGCACTGGTTGGTGCACGGTCGTCAGGCCGGCGCGGGTGGCCTCGCCGATGCCGTCGAAGCCGGTGATCGTCAGGTCGGCGGGCACGCGCAGGCCGCGACGGCCCGCCTCGGCGAGCGCGCCGAGCGCGAGGATGTCGGAGGTGCAGATCAGGGCCGTCACCCGCGGATGCTTGTCGAGCAGCTGCCGCGCGGCCGACGCGCCGTCGTCGACGTGGTGGTCGAAGCGTTCGACCACGGGCACCGATTCCCACGACACCCCCGCGGCCTCGAACGTCCGCTGCAACGCCGCGAGCCGGGCGCGCTGCACGTGGTAGTGGGCGTCCTGCTGGCGGTAGAGGGAGACGAAGTCGTCGTTGCGGTCGCTCGACAGCCGCATGCACAGCACGCCGACCTGCCGGTGGCCGAGGCCGACGACGTGGTTGGCGAGGTCGATGGTGGCGGCCTCGTCGTCCGGGCCGACGCGGTCCAAGCCCTCGAGCTGCGGCTGATCGACGATCACCGTCGGCACGGGCCGCTGCAACGCGGCTTCCAGGTGCGGGTCGTCGTCGGGCACGGAGTAGACCACGAAGCCGTCGACGCCCGCGCGGTGCACGGCGGCGACGTCCTCGTTGCCGGGACTGCCCGGCACGAGGGTGAGGCCGACGCCCGCGTCCTCGCACGCGAGCGCGAGACCCTCGAGCACGCCGACGGCGGCGGGGTCGCGGAAGGCGTACGAGAGGTTCTCGGTCAGGAGCAGTCCGACGGCACCCGCCTTGCGGGTACGCAGCGAGCGGGCGACCGGGTCGGGTCCTGCGTAGCCGAGCCGCTTCGCGGTTTCGAGGACGCGTTTGCGCAGCTCGGGTGACAGTTGGTCCGGCCGGTTGTAGGCATTGGACACGGTCGTACGCGAGACGCCAAGTTCGGCGGCGAGGGACGCCAGTGTGGCCTGCCGCCTCGATCGCATCGGCCGGTTCATGAACAAACCGTAACGGTTCAGAACATGGTGCAGAACCGGAGGCCCGCGTCGATCACATTTGCCGGCCGTCGCGCGGCGGTGCGAGGAGGCCTGCTCGGCAGGCGTGGCGGGCGCGGCGGTGCGAGGAAGTCGGCGTGGCGGGCGCGGCGGGCTCGTCACGGTCGCGAGTGGCCACCGGCAACGACATCAGAGCCGCCCCGGCGAGGCGGCTCTGATGTCGTCGCTCTGGTGACAGCGCTCTGGTGACAGCGCTCTGGTGGCAGTGCTCGGATGACGCCGCACTGATGACGCCGCTCTGATGACCCTGCGTCGAACTGGCAATCCCTCTGTCGGGTTTCGTCACCGAATCCAGCGGTCGCTTCGTTGGGAACGATTTCCATTATCTATACTGACCGTGACAGCGGCCCTCTCGGAAGCGGGCCCGGGTACAGGCAGGGTGGTGGACGATGAACAAGGCGCGGGCATTCACGGCGGTGCCGATGGCGGCGGCGCTCATTGCGGCTACGGCGTGCGGCGGATCCGAGGATGGTTCCGGCGACGACTCCGCGATCACGGTCGTCGCGTCCACGAACGTCTGGGGTTCCGTGGTGAAGGCCGTCGGCGGCGAGCACGTCGAGGTGAAGTCCCTCATCGACGACCCGTCCGGTGACCCGCACTCCTACGAGGCGACCGCCGAGGACGCCGCCGACGTGCAGGACGGCGAGCTGCTCGTTTACAACGGCGGCGGCTACGACGACTTCTTCACCCAGCTCGCCGAGCAGTCCACCAGCAAGCGATTCGTCGTGGCTGTCGAGGACGACGGCGGTGACCAGCACGGCCACGGTGAGGACGGCCACGGTGGTGAGAGCGGTCCCGACGGCCTGCGCTCCCAGCAGGGTGACGATCACGACGACCACGATCACGGCACCGACGACGGCCACGGCGATGACCAGGGCGGCCAGGACGGCCAGGACGAGGGCCACGGCGAGCAGGGCGAGGGCGCCGAGGACGGCCACGACGACGAGGGCCACGGCGACGACCACGGCGAGGGCAACAGCGACGAGGGCAACAGCGACGAGGGCGGCCACGGTCACGAGGGGCACAGCCACGGCGACGGTGACAACGAGCACGTCTGGTACGACCCGGAGGTGGTCGGCGAGGTGGCCGACGACGTCGCCGCCGAGCTGGCCGAGATCGATCCGGGGCAGAAGCAGACCTTCACCGACAACGCCGCCGCGTTCAAGAAGCGCCTCGACGGCATGGAACAGCAGATCGCGGACATCCCGGACGGGCGAGTCCTGGCGACCGCGCCGGTCGCGCACTACCTGCTTGAGGGAGCCGGTCTCGAGGACGTCACGCCGCAGGACTACACGCGGGCCATCGAGAACGAGACCGACGTGCCCGTGGCGGCCCAGCAGCGGGTGACGAACCTCGTCAAGAACGGCGAGATCGACGCGGTGGTCAACAACCCGCAGACCGTCACGTCCGTCACCGAGAAGCTCACGAGCGAGGCCGAAGGCGCGAACGTGCCGGTGGTCGACATGACCGAGACACTGCCGGAGGGCCAGGACGACTACATTGCGTGGATGACCGGCCAGATCGAGGAGTTGGCGGGAGCATTGGGTCAGTGAGCACGACGGGCACGGACGAGACGGACCGCGCGGTCGCGACCGGAGCGGTCCAGATCGAGGGCGCGGCGCTGGCGTTCGGTGAACGCACCCTGTGGTCCGGCCTCGACCTGCGTATCGAACCGGGCGAGTTCGTCGCCGTGCTCGGCCCCAACGGTTCCGGCAAGACGACGCTGCTCAAGGTGCTGCTCGGCCTGCAGGCGCTGAGCGCGGGCACGGTCCGCGTCGCAGGCACGGCGCCGGGCAAGGGCAACCACCGTGTCGGATACGTCCCCCAGCAGCGGGCCATGGACCAGCAGCTGACGCTGCGTGGCCGCGACCTCGTGGGACTGGGCCTCGACGGCGACCGCTGGGGCACCGGCCTGCGCGGCATCCGGGCCAGGAAGCGCAAGGTCGCCGAAGCCGTCGACTCGGTCGGCGCGACGTCGTACGCCGCGTCGCCGGTCGGCCTGCTCTCGGGTGGTGAGCAGCAGCGGCTCCGCGTGGCGCAGGCGCTGATCGGCGAACCCGACCTGCTGCTGTGCGACGAACCGCTGGCGTCCCTCGACCTGACCCACCAGCGCACCGTCACCGAGCTCATCGAACGGCGCAGGCGCGAGACCGGCACCGCGGTGCTGTTCGTGACCCACGAGATCAACCCCGTGCTGCCACACGTGGACCGCGTGCTGTACCTGGTCGGCGGCCGGTTCCGCATCGGAACGCCCGCCGAGGTGATGACGTCGGAGACGCTTACCGAGCTCTACGGCGCGCCGGTCGAGGTGGTCCGGGTCGGCGGGCAGATCCACGTCGCCGGTGCGCAGAGCGCATTGTGCGAGGACACCGTGCACCATCACGAACACGATCACGCCGAACCCGTGTGAGGCGTGCTCCCCACCCCGTATTCCCACCGACGATCCCTACGAAGGCCCGCTGATGGACAAGCTGTTCGACTTCGAGCTGACCGCGCGGCTGCTCGAACTCGACTTCGTGCTGATGGCGCTCGGCGCCGCGGCCGTACTCGGCCTGGTGGCAGGCGCACTCGGGCCGCTGATCGTGATGCGCCGGATGTCGTTCGCCGTGCACGGCACGGCCGAGTTGGCGTTCACCGGCGCCGCGGCGGCGCTGTTGCTGGGCATCGGCGTGAGTTACGGGGCATTGGCCGGTGCCGTCATCGCCGCACTGCTGCTCGGCCTGCTCGGCGGTCGGGAGTCCGAACGTGACTCGGTGATCGGCGTGATCCTGTCGTTCGGTCTCGGTCTCGGCGTACTGCTGCTGTGGTTCTACGACGGCAGGTCCAGCAACAAGTTCGGCATCCTCGTCGGGCAGATCGTCGCGATCGAACAGCAGGACCTCGAACTGCTCGTCGGCGCGGCGATCGTCGTGCTCATCGTGCTCGCCATGATCTACCGGCCGCTGCTGTTCGCGACCGTCGACCCGGCCGTCGCGGTCGCTCGCGGTGTGCCGGTCCGGTGGCTGTCGCCGCTGTTCGCGGTCCTGGTGGGAGTCGCGACGGCGCTGGGTGTGCAGATCGTCGGTGCGCTGCTGGTCGTCGCCCTCATGGTCACACCAGCCGCCGCGGCCGCTCGCGTGACCGCGAGCCCGTGGCGGGCGACCGTGCTGGCCGTCGTGTTCGCCGAGGCCGCGGCCCTCGGCGGCATCGTGCTCAGCCTCGCGCCGGGCGCGCCCGTGAGCTTCTTCGTCACGGCGATCTCGTTCACGATCTACCTGGTGTGCCGCGTCATCGCCTACGTGCGCGGCAGGCAGCGGTCGCTCCGCGACCTCAGCGGATCGGATTCGCCGCGAGCCGCCGTTCCATCAGCTCGATGAACCCCTCGTCGATCAGCGGCAGGTCACCTTCGGCCACGGAGCGTTCGACGGTCTGCACCACCACGATCTCGGACCGGATGAACGTGTCGATCGTGGCCTTCTTGTGGTCACCGAGCTGCGGGTAGCTCAGCAGCGTCAGGTCGGCGAACGCGGCCGGCAGGTACCGCGAGGAGGCGAACGTGAACGAGTCGCCGATGAGGGCCGTCGGCGCGCCGATCGTGCCCTCGATGTCCCTGCCCGCATCGGCGTCGTAGCGCACCGGGCCGTCGAACTTGCGCAGCGTGTCCTGCGTGCGGTCGGTGCTGCCGTCGGGCATCAGTTCGTACCGGACCGACGTCTTCGGCTCGGAACGGCCCAGCATCGACGCGAGGTCACCGTTCGACGTCGACCACCCCACGCCGCGGCTGCGCCACGTGTCGGTCACCCCCGGCTGGAGTGCCTCGGCGACGTCGCGGGTCAGCATCACGGCGCCGTCGTCGGTCCAGTGCGTGTCGTTGGCGAAGTACGGCGGGTGGCCCAGCTGCTGCTCGGCGTCCTCCAGTGAGGGGCGCACGTCCAGGAAGCTCCGCAGTTGCGCGGCGAGTTTCCAGAACCGCTCGGTCGTCTCGGTGGAGCACTCCTTGCCCGCGTAACTGTCCGGCAGGTGCTGCGGCACCATCGTCGTCTTGTCCGGCGCGATGGTCAGCACGAACCGGCGTCCCGATGCTTCGACGGCGTGACGGATCCGGTCGAGGCGTTCGAACGTCTCGGAGAGCGGACGTTCCGGGAAGCATTTGCCCTTCACGTCGTCGCCGTAGTACAGCCAGCCGTCGGAACCCTCGATGACCTCGGTGTAGCCGGCGTTCTGCTGCTGCCCGTCCTGCGCGTCGCCGTCGCCGCTCTGGCCCTGTGGACCGTCGGGAACTCCCGGGATCGGGCCGGTGCCCTCGCCCTGGCCCATCGGCGCGGGCTCGCCGAATAGTCCGTGACTGATGCCGTCGGCGGCTTCGATGGCGCCCTCACGGAACACGAGGTGATCGGTCGCCCACTGCGGCATGCCCGTGAAGAAGCCCCACCCGTCGGCGAGGCTGGGGAAGCTCGCGAGCTCACGGTTCTCGATCTCGCTCGGCCTGCCGCCGAACACCCATCCCAGCGCGGGCGCGGCGAAGAACGCGGCCGCACACACGAGGGCCGTGACCTGCCGCTTGCCGTGGCGCGGGCGATACAGCGAGTGCTCGCGCGGCAGCCACGCCTCGTGCACGGGCGGCAGCTTCCGGGACGTGTCGGTCACGCGAACACGGTATCGACACCCGTCGTGGCCGGTGGGCGATACCGGTCAACCAGGCGGACGGTGCTTTTTCAGAACATGCGGAATGCGGCTGATGCTGCTGTACCAGTCACCGATGGTCGGGTCGACTGCGCGGAGCAGCCGGGCTGCCGAACGGTGATAGCCGAGGACATCGGTGGCGACCAGTGGCTCGAGGTGCGCGACGCGGTTGCGCAACAGGTAGAGACGATTTGCCCAGTGGTGGATGACCAACGGGTCCGGTTTGTACGGGAACGCGTGTCGCAGGGCGTGTGTCCAGAGGCCTCGTTGTGGGCCCGGCCCTGCCCGACCATCGGCGTCCCGCTTGTGTGGCAGTAGACGCACCCAGGTCGCGAACGTGGTGTGGGCAACCACGTCGTCATGATCGGCAGGTGGTGGCGACGAGGGTGGCTCGGATCCCTGAGAGTCGAATCCTTGATAGCGCGCTCCCTGGCTGTGGCGTAGGTCGATACGACCTGTCCCCTGCGCGTCCTCTTGTTGAGTACGCCCCACAGGGGAGGCGCTGGGCGTTCGATCCAGTTGGTGCCGTACGGCGGCTCGCCGGTCGGTGTGGGTCGAGCAAGGTTCCATTTCTGGAGTTCACGGTCGATGGCGTTCCGCAGCACGACCTCGACCAGCCCCAAGGCTTCGTAGATGGCTCCGGACATCTCGACATTCCAGCGGTACAGACGCACCGCATCGGTCACATTGCCCGCGACCGTGACGTAGGACGACAGCCGTGGTTCCGAGAGGTGCCTCGCGACGGCACGGTAGGCCTGCCGGCTCGAGCTACATTGCTCAAGATTCATGTCTCATCTAAACTTCCAGACAGAAGCGAGGGCAGGACTCCTCGCACAGTCATAGAGCCAACCCCCGTCGGTTTCCGGCGGGGGCGCTTTATTGTCACATCGCGAATTGACGCGGACACGAACGGTGACGGCGGCAGTCAGTGCAGCATGACGAGGACCTGGAGCTCGCCGACGATGCCGCCGATCAGGCCGCCGACGACCACGAGCTTCCACTCGTCCTGGCGGAACGCAGGCCGGAGCAGCCCCTCGTACTCGACGGGCGTCAGCTTGTTCATCCGCTCCTCGACAAGCCGCGCGACGGCCATGGCCTCGGTCAGATAGCCCTCGGCGTACCGCACCGTCTCGGGCACCCGCGCGATCGCCTTGTCGGCCGCCGAGCGCTTCATCTCCTCGAGCCGCTTCGTGCCGAGTGTCGCGGTCACCAACGGCCGGGCGTTTCCCGCCTGTTCGTCGACCGCGTCGGCAACGACGCGCGAGATCATCGCCATCAGCCGGTCGGACCGCGGGCCGCGCAGGATCGCGTCCATCAGGTTCGGCACCGTCAGCACGTCGCGGGCGATGATCTCGCCGTACTGCTGGGCGACCTCGGCCTTCCTGCGCTGGAACTTGCCCTGGAAGTACAGCTTGCGGGTCACGTGGACCGGTTCGCGCGGCACGAAGATCAACTTGATCGCCAGCCAGTCGGTGAATAGGCCGACCGCGGCGCCGAAGACCGGCATGACCAGCGGGTTCTTCGTCACGGCCCAGACGAATGCCTGGACGATGCCGAGCGCGAAACCGAAGTAGATGCCCGAGCGCGCGATGAACGCCATCTCGGGACGCGACGTCTCGCGGATCAGCTTCACCAGCAACTTCTTGTCGTCGGTGAGCCGGCGGACGGTCATTTCCTTGACGTCGAGGAAATCGTCGACGTTCTCCCGCATTTCCAGCATCAGCTGCCGCACGAGCTGCGGTGTCTGCGCCTGGATCTGCTTGATCACCAGGTCCTGTGCGACGGCGGGGAGGCGTTCCCACACCCGCGGATGGTTCTCGGCGAGCACCTCGCGCGCGACGTCGTCGACCGTCCGCAGCAGCGGCTGCTCGATCTCCTCGGTGATGCGATCGGGATCGATCCGCGCGAAGACGTCCTTGATGTCGAGGAGATTCTTCGTCAGCAGATCGGTCGCGATCGCGGCCATGCGGCCACCGTGCTGCGGGACGACGCCCTGCCAGCCGAGGAACGTGCCTTTGATGCCCCGCCATTCGATGGGGCGGAACATCATTTCGATGGCGACGCGCTTGGTGACGTAGCCGATCAGCGCCGCGATGAAGGGGATGGCCGTGTACAGCGGCCAGTGCTGCGAGATGTCGGCGACGATCGCGTCGATGTTCACGTCGCGGTCTCCTTCCCCCTTAGCCGGTCACGCCGGAGAACAGTATCGCGACGGGTTGTGACACGAGGTATGGGCTTCACGCTGCCAACTCATTAAAGTTGCCGAATGGCCGAAGCCGATGTCACCCCGAATCCCCCGAAATCCGGCACCTTCACGACCGTGTTCCGCGGTTACGACCAGGTGCAGGTCGACGAGCACGTCAAAAAGCTGAACTCGCAGCTGGAGAAGACCGCGCGCAGCCGGGACGACGCCACGGCGTCGGTCGCCGACCTGACCAGGGCGCTCGGGCACGCACAGCAGGAGCTCGTCGAAACCAAGGCCGCGCTCACCCGGATGGCCGAGGAGCCCACCGGGCCCGCGGCGATGAGCGAGCGGGTCAAGACCATGATGAAGCTCGCCGAAGAAGAGATCGACGAGCTGCGCAAGAAGGCGGAGGCAGAGGCCGACGCGACCAGGTCGGCCGCCGATTCGTACGCGGAGAAGACTCGCGAGGACGCTCGCGCCGAGGCGAAACGCCTCGCCGAGGAGGCCGAGCGCGAGCGCGGCCGGCTCGACGAACAGGCCGAGAAGAAGCGAGCCGACGCGGAGAAGGCGTCGCAGGACAAGATCGCCGCCGCGGAGAAGAAGTCCTCCGAGGAGATCGCCGCGGCCAAGGCCGCATCGGAGAAGGCAGCCAAGGAGCTCGGCGACGACGCGAAGAGCCGCGCCGACGCCATGATCGCCGAGGCCGAGGCCCGATTGGCGGACGCCAAGGGCAAGCACGCCCAGGCGCACGAACTGCGCCGGACCGTCGCCGACCGGCTGGCCGCCAGCAACGCCGCACTCAGCGACGCGCTCGACAAGCTCGGGCCGGAACCGGAATCACTCGATTGGGCGACGTCTGGATCGGACGGTGCCGGAGCGGACGGTGCCGGTGCGGCCAACGGCGCGAAGGCCACCGCGGCGGCGTCCGGCTCGACGGGCACGGCAGCGGCGACCTCGGACAAGCCGGCGCCGAACAAGGCGACCACTGGCGGGACGGCGCAGGACAAGACGGGTTCGGACAAGGCGGCGGCCGGCAAGGCGGGAGCAGGTGAATCCGCGTCCGGCAAGGCGGGAAGCACCTCGGCGAAGGCCGCGGACGGCGAGACTGGCGGCACGCAGGCGACGCCGAAACCCGGTCCGGCCAAGTCGGACGGGAAGGGTGAGGACGTCACATCGGCGTGAAGCGTGCGAGACTCGGGTGACGCCGGTATGTGGCGACTACAGCACGCCGGGTCGACCGGCCGATGCCGGTCGTCACGTGCCGGGGAAGATCACATCGGTGCTGTCAATACGGACGGAACGGGTGCAAGATCCACGCCGTGAGTACGAGAACGCCTGACACATTGCAGGCCGCCGCGGACGATGCGACGGCCGGTGCCGAACGGTCCGCCGCCTCGGACGCTGCCGCCGAGGTGGTCGTGGCCGGGGCCGGCGAGTCGTCGGCCACCGACGGCGGCAGCACCGACAGTGGCAGTGCCGGCGATGTGGACGGCGGCCCCGGTAGTTCCGGGGATGGGGCCGCGGAGCCGAGCCCGGTCCCGGTCGACTTTCCCGTGTACGGATTGCACCCGTCGATTCCCGGACCCCGTTGGGTCGACTTCTTCGAAGGCGGCAACGTCGGTCCGGTCGAGCCGGACGCGGGCTCCGAGGCCGTTTCCGGCCTGGGTGAGACGGGGCGTGCGCCCTGGGCGTTGTGGCTGGGGCAGCGGCTGGCCGACACCGAGCGCGGGCTGCGTGTCGGCAGCATGCCGCGGCTGCGTTACGAACGCGCCATGTGCCCCGGCGGCGGCGACCCGCTGGCGGAGGTGGCGTTCGGAGCCGCCTTCGGCCTGGTCAACCTGACGTTGCCCGACAGCAGCGTGCCGCGGCCGGACGGACTGATCGAATCGCTGCTCGCGCACGCGGAGCAGCACGCCCGGCGGTACGAGAAGTGGAAACGCGTGACCTGGCGCGTGGACGGGATGTCCGTGCGTGCGCGGATCTGGGAGTTTGCGGGAGGTTGGACCGGATTCACCGGAGACCTCGACGACAGCTATGTCGCGGCGATCGGTATCGGCGTCGCCGCGGACGAGCTGAGCCTGGGGCGGGTGACGGATCCGAAGGCGTACGGCGTGGACTTCTCCGTGCCCATCAGTCTCGCCGACCTGGGCAGGCACCGCGCCACTCGGCCCGAGGCGTGGTTGCCGCCGCCGCGCCGCGACGCGTTCCACCCGGAGCAGCTGGCGTTGCTTCCCGAGGATCGCCCCGCCGCGGAGTAACGCCCCTCGGCCCCAGTCCGTGTTGCGGCTTCGGGGACTCGTGTTGCGTTTCCCGGGGCCCGTGTTGCGTCCTCCGGGGCTCGTGTTGTGCTCACCCGTTGACATGTGTGGTTAGCATGAAATGTCCGGTGTGAGCCATTCGCCTCGCACGATCCTGTTGTCGCGATGGTTCGCCGGTGTGCCGACCGCCGGGAGGGTCACGAATGGCGACCGGAGGGGACGGGGCGACGCCGGAACAGGGCGCGGGCCCGGAACGAATGGTGCGGCTGCTCGCGGGTTTCGAGGTGTCGCAGGCGTTGTATGCCGTCGCGAAGCTCGACATCGCGACGGTGATGAATGAGGGCGTCAGCGAGGTCGCCGAGATCGCGGCGAGCACGGGCACCGACGCTCTTGCGGTGAAACGGGTATTGCGAACACTGACCGACTTCGGCGTCGTGGAACAACGCGGCGACACGGAGTTCGTCCTCGCCGATTTGGGCGCGACACTCGCTTCGAACGTGTCAGGGTCGTTGCGTGACCTGGCCATCATGCTGATGGAAACGCATTACCTGCCGTTCGAGCGTTTCGTCGATACGGTCCGAACAGGACGCCCCGCCGCCGACATCTACTTCGGACAGTCCTTTTTCGAGTGGTTGAACGCTGAACCGGAGCGGGCGGAACAGTTCAGTGCCGCCATGGCTTCGGTTACCGATGGCATGCAGAGCGACGTGTTTTCCGGGTATCGGCTGCCCGCCGGGGAGCTCGTCGCCGACCTCGGCGGCGCGGACGGATCGGTGTTGCTCCGATTGTTGCGCGAGCATCCGGATCGCCGGGGCGTCGTGCACGACCTGCCTGCGGTCGTCCCTGCTGCGCGTACGCGTGTCGCCGAGGAGGGGTTCGACGGTCGTGTCGATGTGGTCGGCGGCAGTTTCTTCGAGGCGGTGCCGGTCGCCGACGTCTACGTGCTGTCGACGGTGCTGCACGATTGGGACGACGAATCCTGTAAGGCCCTGTTGACGCGGATCGCCCGTACGGCCGCCGTGGGAGCGCGGCTCGTGGTGGTCGAGATGATCATGCCCATCACCGGCGAAGTGCATGCCAGCAAACAGGTGGATCTGACAATGCTGGGAATGGTCACCGGTCGTGAGCGCACGCTGCCTGAGTTCACCGACCTGCTGGCGAACGCCGGATTCCGCCTGGACCGCGTGGTGCCCACCGCGGAGACGAGTTCGTACGAGATCATCGAGGCCACGCTCACCGGCTGACCCTCGCGCGTGTCCTGCACTCAGCACCGCGTGTCCTGCACTCATGCAGGACGTCGCATCCGTGCGCCGGTGTCGGGGTTTCGGCATAGGGTGGCGGTGTGACGTCGACGTGGTACTGCGCACTGCTGCGGGGGATAGGCCCCGGTAACCCGAACATGCGCAATGAGAAGCTGCGCGAGGTGTTCGACGGCCTGGGATTCACCGGCGTGGTTTCGGTACTGTCCAGCGGAAACATCGTGTTCGCAACGGAAACCACCGACACCGCGGCGCTCGAGGACCGGATCCAGTCCGCCCTGCGCGGCGAACTGGGAATCGGCGGCGGAACCATCGTGCGCAGCCGCACCGAATTGCAGGCCCTTGCCGATGGCGAACCGTTCGGGGATCTGGAGCACACGCGCGAGACGTATTTGACGGCGACATTCCTGAAGTCGCCGCTCGACCCGGTGCCGACCTCGTTCCCGGAAACCGGCGATCCGACGGTTCGCATGGTCGGCTACGACACCGCTGCGCGCGCCGTGCTGGCTGTTTCGGACAACACGTCGTCACCGTTCTTCATGACCTGGCTGGAACGGCAGTTCGGCAAGGACATCACGACCCGCACGTGGCTGACCGTCCACCGCATCCTCAAGCGGATGCCGGACCACGCGTAACCGCAATAGTCGGCCCTGCATCCGCAACACGCGCTCCGGAACCCGCGACACGCGCCCCGGAAAGTGCGACACGACGGGTTGCCGCCCACGTCGTGTCTGCCTACCGGTTCGCGCTGCTCCGCTCGGTCGAGCGGTGGTGGGCGACGGGCGGGAGCAACACCGCTGCGGCCCTGAATGCAGGACACGCGGCCCTGAATGCAGGACACGCGGCCCTGAGTGCAGGACACGCGGTGCTGAGCGCAGGACACGCGGCAGGTCGTCGAACCGGTGCCCTCAGAACTGGTAGTAGAGGAACGGGCTGAAGGTGCCCGTGGCGACCAGGATCGCGGCGTAGGCGACGCCGACCGTCATGACGCCGACGCGGAGGGCGTTCGCCTGCTTCGTCCGTGCCGATTCGAGTAGCGGCCCCATGACCGGAGTCGCGGGCAGCACGAACACCACCGCGGCGAGCAGCAGCAACACCAGCCGCTGATTCGTCAGTGCCGAGGCCGCGACATCCGTGAGGCCGTCGAAGTCCGGTGCGAACATGTGCCCGATCATCGACAGCGCCTGGCCCAGGTCGGGAGCGCGGAAGAACACCCAGCCGATGATCACGAGCACGAGCGTCAGGGCGCGCCGCGCGATCCGCGGACCGGTGGAATCCGGCGTGTGCGCCCAGCCGGTCGCGCGTTCCAGGACGAGCAGCGCACCGTGGTACACGCCCCAGATCACGTACGTCCACGCCGCACCGTGCCAGAACCCCGTCAGCACGAACACGATCCACAGGTTGCGGTACGTCTTGTGGCCACCGGAGCGATTGCCGCCGAGCGGGATGTAGACGTAGTCGCGGAACCAGCGCGACAGGGACATGTGCCAGCGTCGCCAGAAGTCCGTGATCGTGACCGAGGAGTATGGCCGGGCGAAGTTCTCCGGCAGGCGGAACCCGAGCATGCGGCCCAGGCCGATGGCCATGTCGGAGTAACCGGAGAAGTCGAAGAACAGCTGCAGCGTGAACGCGATGGCGCCGAGCCACGCGATCGCGAACGTCATCTCGTCGGCCGGCGTGGAAAAGCACGCGGCGACGAACGGGGCCAGCGAGTCGGCGATGACGGCCTTCTTGCACAGGCCCAGCGCGAACCGGGGGAACCCGGCGGCGATGTCGTCCAACCGGTGGTGGCGGTGCTGCGGCAGCTGGTCGGCGATCTCGTGGTATCGCACGATCGGCCCCGCCGCCAGCTGCGGGAACATCGCGATGTACGTGCCGAACGACACCGGGTTGCGCAGCGCGCGGCGCTCACCGCGGTAGATGTCGACGATGTACGAAATGTGGTGAAAAGTGAAGAACGAGATGCCGATGGGCAGGGCCAGTTCGGCGACGGGGAAGTCGCCGCCGAACAGCTGCGCGAACCACGCGATCTGCTCGGTGGCGAATCCCGCGTACTTCCACACCAGCAGGATCGACAGGTCGAACGCGATGACACCGATCAGCAGTCTGCGCCTGCGGGAGCTGCCGCCCAGCCCCCAGTCGTCCGGTTCGAGTGCGGGGCCCGCGAGGAAGTTCACCACCATGCACGCGATAAGCAGCAGCGTGAACGCACCGGCGCCGGTGGCGTAGAAGATCAGACTGCCGACGGCGACGATGCCGTTGCGCCACGCCCGCGGGCACACCAACACCGCGACGAGCATCGCGGGCAGGAAGTACCACAGGAACAGTGGTGAAACGAACGACATCCGGCGGGCCCCCTCGGCTGATCCGAGGAGACCCTAGCTCAGCGGGAAGTCGTGTACGCCCGATACCGGCACCTTGCCGCGGTGTGATTCACACCTGCCGAGGAGATCCGCACCGGCGTGGCCGCACCGTGTCCATCCGGACACACCGTGCCACGCGACTCCCACCGGCCGCTCACACCTGCTCGGCAGCGCGGTGTATACCCGACCAGTCGCGCCGTGTCTTACACGCGCTCGGCCGCGCCGTTTCTCACACCCGCCCGGCCGCGCCGTTTCTTACACCCGCCCGGCCGCGCCGTTTCTTACACCCGCCCGGCCGCCCGACGGCGCCGGGCGACCTCGGCCATCAGCACGGCGGCGGCCACCGACGCGTTGAGCGACTCGACCTCCGGCGACATCGGGATGGACACGGTGACGTCGCAGTTGTCGCGCACCAGGCGGGACAGGCCACGTCCCTCGGAGCCGACGACGACCACCAACGGGTCGGTGGCGATGTCCAGACCGTCGACGTCGAGCGTGGCGTCCGCGTCCAGCCCGGCGACCATCACGCCTTCGGACGCCCACGACTGCAGCTGCCGGGTCAGGTTCGTCGCCACAGCAACCGGCAGCTTGGCCGCGGTGCCCGCGCTGGTGCGCCACGCGACGGCCGTCATGCCCGCGCTGCGCCGCTGCGGCAGCAGCACGCCGTGTGCGCCAAAGGCGGCGGCCGAGCGGATCACGGCGCCGAGGTTGCGCGGATCGGTCACGCCGTCGAGCGCGACGATCAGTGGCGGTTCACCCGAGTCGTGCGCGGCGGCGAGCAGATCGTCGGGGTGCGCGTACTCGAACGGCGGCACCTGCAGGCCGAGGCCTTGGTGCACGGCGCCGCCGGTCTTGCGGTCCAGCTCGTCGCGTGGCACCTCGAGGATGGAGATCCCCTTGTCGGCGGCCTGCTGCACGGCCTCCTTGACGCGGTCGTCGGCGTCGATGTTCAGCGCGACGTACAGTGCCGTCGCCGGAACGCCGGTGCGCAGCGACTCGACAACCGGGTTGCGGCCCGCGATGATCTCAGGGCCCTCGGCGGCCTTCTTCTGCGCGCGCTGCCGGTTGTCCTCGCGCTTGGCCTGCTGAGTGGCCTTCTTCTGCTTCGGGTGCCCCGGGCGGTTCTCGCCCTTCGGCGTCGGTCCCTTGCCTTCGAGCCCCTTGCGCCGGTTGCCGCCGGAACCGACGACCTGACCCTTCTTGGTGCCCTCTTTGCGGACCGCGCCGCGGCGACGGGAGTTACCGGCCATGTCCTCAATCCCTCACTGTCCACGATGGACCATTGGGGGTGTCCTCCACCGCGATGCCCGCGGTGGTCAGCTGGTCGCGAATGGCGTCCGCACGGGTGAAGTCCCTGTCGGCCCTGGCTCGCGTGCGCTCGTCGAGTAGTGCGTCGACGAGCGTGGCCAGTGCATGGGCCTCACCGCTGTGGCTCGCCGCGTCCTGCCACTGCTCAGACAGCGGGTCGAGGCCGAGCACGTGGACCATCGCGCGCACCGACTCGGCGAATTCGAGCGCCTTCGTCTCGTCACCGGCGTCGAGCGCGGTGTTGCCGTCGCGCACGGTGTTGTGCAGGACCGCGAACGCCTGCGGGGTGCCGAGGTCGTCGTCGAGGGCGGCGGCGAACTCCGCGGGGACCTCGCCGATGCGCACCCCGGTCGTGCCGCCCGCGCGGCGCAGGAACTGTTCCACGCGGCGGTACCCCTGCGCGGCCTCGGCCAGCGCCTCGTCGGAGTACTCGATCGTCGACCGGTAGTGCG
Organism: Prauserella sediminis; assembly: GCF_014195435.1. NCBI lineage: Bacteria > Bacillati > Actinomycetota > Actinomycetes > Pseudonocardiales > Pseudonocardiaceae > Prauserella > Prauserella sediminis. The sequence goes on from NZ_JACIBS010000001.1 coordinate 2,466,901, forward strand.
GCTGGATCAGGTAATAGCGCAGTTCGACGGGCCTGCACTTCCGCAGCATCTCCGGGATCGCCACGATGTTGCCGAGCGACTTCGACATCTTCTCGCCGGACAGCGTCACCCAGGCGTTGTGCAGCCAGTACCGGGCGAAGCCGTCGCCTGCCGCGTGGGACTGCGCGCGTTCGTTCTCGTGGTGAGGGAAGACCAGATCGACGCCGCCGCCGTGGATGTCGAACTCCGAGCCGAGGTACGTCGTCGCCATGGCGGAGCATTCGAGGTGCCAGCCGGGCCGGCCGTCGCCCCACGGCGTCGGCCACGACGGCTCGCCGGGCTTGGCGGCCTTCCACAGCGTGAAATCGCGCGGGTCGCGCTTGCCGCCGGCTCCCGTCTCGCCCTGCTGCACCTCGTCGGGGCGCTGGCCGGACAGCGTGCCGTAGTCGGGAAGCGACGTCACGGAGAAGTAGACGTCGCCGCCCGAGACGTAGGCGGCGTCCCGGTCGATGAGTCGCTGGATGAGCTCGATCATCTGCGTGACGTGGCCGGTGGCGCGCGGCGTGATCGACGGTGGCAGGCAGCCCAACACGGTGAAGGCGTCCTCGAAGGCGCGCTCGTGCGTGGCGGCCCACTCCCACCAGGGCCTGCCCGCGTCGGCGGCCTTGGTGAGGATCTTGTCGTCGATGTCGGTGACGTTGCGGACCAGCAGCACGTCCAGTCCGTTGTGGACGAGCCAGCGGCGCAGGACGTCGTAGTTCAGTGCGCCACGGACGTGCCCGATGTGGGGGACGCCCTGGACGGTGGCCCCACAGACGTACATGGACGCCGTTCCACTGCGTGCGGGATGAAACTCCCGTACGTCCCTGGTCGCGGTGTCGTAGAGATGAAGGGCCACGCCCGAAATGGTACGGGCTACAGCGCGCCGTGCTCGCGGAGGGCGGCGCGTAGTCCGTCGGTCCGTTCGGCCGTGGGCAGCGGCTCGACCAGCGCGAACTCGCAGCCGATGCCGGTCGCCCCGCCGTCGGCGTCGGTGTGGTCGCCGACCATGAGAGTACTTTCGGCGGGGCTGCCGAGGCGTTCGACCAGGATCCGGAACACCGCCGGATCCGGCTTGACGTAGCCGACCTCGTACGACAGCACGAACTCGTCGACATAGGCGTCCAGGCCCCTGGCTGTGAACGCGGGCCGGATGTCGAACGCGATGTTGCTGAGTACCCCGACCTTGACGCCCGCGCCGGAGAGCTCCTTCAGCACGCTCGCGGTGTCCGGATACGGCGTCCACTCGGCCGGGTCGATGAGCCTGCGGTACAGCGCTTCCGCCTGGTCGGTGCCGGGGACGCCGCTCTGCTTGAGGATCTCCAGGTAGGCCTTGTGATGCAGCTCCGGGTCGAGGTCGCGGTGCTCCCAGGCCTCGCGGTGCTGCTCGTCGAGGTCCACGGTGAGGGTGACGGGTGCGGTCATGCGGCGCATCAGCTCCGCCTGCTCGTCGGCGTCGAGGGGCCTGCCGTCGTCGTCGACGAGGCCGGTGAACCACGACTGCCGGTGTTCGAGCCGGAACAGCGTCCCCGAGAAGTCGAACATCACCGCCTGTATCGCCATGCCGACGAGACTACCGGTGCGGCGCTGCGGTCGTGATCTCCGAGGTGGCCACGTATCCGGCGGCACTCGTGCTCAGCGGGGCAGCAGCAGTGCCGTGGCGATCGCGGCGACGCCCTCGCCGCGTCCCGTGAGGCCGAGGCCGTCCGTAGTGGTGGCCGAGACGCCGACCGGACCTCCGACGGCGTCCGAGAGCACCTGCTGCGCCTCGTCCCTGCGGATGCCGATCCGGGGGCGGTTGCCGATGACCTGCACGACCGCGTTGCCTACGCCGAAACCGGCCGTCTCGACACGGCGGCGCACCTCGGCCAACAGTTCCGCTCCGTGGGCACCCGACCAGCGCGGATCGCCCGTGCCGAACACCGCACCCAGGTCACCGAGCCCGGCGGCGGACAGCAGCGCGTCGCACAGCGCGTGGGAGGCGACGTCGCCGTCGGAATGGCCTGCGCAGCCGTCGTCGTCGGGCCAGAGCAGCCCGGCCATCCAGCACGGCCTGCCTGCTTCGATCGGATGGATGTCGACGCCTTGGCCGATGCGGGTCATGCGGTGTTCTCCGTACTCAGCAGTGCTTCGATGACGGCGACGTCGAACGGAGTGTGGACGCCCATGCCGTGCGGGTCACCGGGAACGGGGCGGGCGCGACCGTCGAGCCGCGTGATCAGCTCGGCGGCGTCGGTGGGGCCCGCGTCACCGGTGAGCAGCTCGGCGAGGACGTCGGCGCGGACGGCGACGGGTGCCTGCGCGTGCCGGAGCAGCGACCGGTCGCGGGTGCCGTGGACGATCCCCTCGGTGTCGACGACCTTGACCGTGTCGGCGACGGGCTCGACCGGAACGGCCCCTGCCGCCCCGTCGCGGACCGCGTCGACGACAGCCGAGACCACGGATGCCGGGACGAACGCACGCGTCGCGTCGTGTACCAGCACGACGTCGTCAGGGCCGGGTGCCGCGGTCGACAGCGCCGAGCGCAGCGCATGATCCCCGGAGTTCGCGCCCTTGGCGGAGTCTGCCTGGGTCGGCTCGGCGGCGAACACGACACGGTCGCCGTCGCAGGTCAGAGATGGGTAGGAAGCACGATGCCGTGCCGGTCCCGCCACGACGATCCGGTCCACGCAGCCGGAGTCGAGCAGGCCGTGCACGGCATGTGACAACAACGGTTCCCCGCGAACGGGAAGCAACGCGCCGGAGCGCGAAGCATCCCCGTCCCCGAGCGGAACCAGTGCGATGACGTTCAGGGTCCTATGACCTTGTGCAATCGCTGGAGCTAGACGACCGCGGTTTCGAGAACCTCGTCGAGCAGCACCTCGGCCTTGCCTTCGTCGGTACCTTCGGCGAGCGCCAGCTCGCTCACGAGGATCTGTCGCGCCTTGGCCAGCATCCGCTTCTCACCGGCGGACAAGCCACGATCCTTCTCCCGCCGCCAGAGGTCGCGCACCACTTCGGCCACCTTGTTCACATCGCCGGAGGCGAGCTTCTCCAGGTTGGCCTTGTACCGACGCGACCAGTTGGTCGGTTCGTCGGTGTGGGGAGCACGCAGCACGTCGAAAACGTGATTGAGGCCGTCTTCGCCCACGACGTCACGAACACCGACGATCTCGGCGTTGTCAGCGGGAACGCGAACGGTCAGATCACCCTGCGCGACCTTGAGGACGAGGTACTGCTTTTCCTCGCCCTTGATCACGCGGGTCTCGATCGCTTCGATGAGTGCGGCACCGTGGTGCGGGTAGACGACGGTCTCTCCGACCTTAAAAACCATGTGTCCTCTGCCCCTTTCGCTGTATCCAGCTTAGCACGTCCGACGTGTGCCCAACCAGGCGGCTGCCTTCGTCCTCGCAGGTCAGTGGGCTAATCATACGGCTTAGGGGGCTTGACAACGGCGGAATTCGTATACTCACGCAGGTGGGCCGGGATCCGTTTCCCGCGGTTTTGAAATCCATTATGGACATTTTCGCTGTCCGATTCCCGGTGAAGTGCCCGGTCAGGGGTGTCGGCCCCTACCCAGTGTCGTGCTCGCCACCAGGTGATGTCTGCCCGCGGCGGCCGGGATAGTCTGCCTTTGTACCTCTTCTCCCGGGAGGGGAGGTGACGCGTTGCAGGCGCAAGGAAGGACTCGAGCAGTGAAACGTCGCATGATCGGTGCGGGCATCGCAGGTATCTCGCTCCTCGTCGCGGGATGCAGCGCAGGCCAGATCACGCAGACGGACACCCAGGTCGCGGGCGTCAACGGTGGTTCGACCGAGGTGGGCGACATCGCCGTGCGCAACGCCGAGCTCGCCTTCCCCGAGAACGTGCAGCCCGCCGCGTACCTGGAGGGCTCGGACGCCGACGTGGTCATGAGCATCGTCAACTCCGGCGAGCGGGCCGACGAGCTGCAGTCGGTGACGAGCGACGCCGCTGAGAACGTCGCGATCGCCGGCGAGACGTCGCTGCCCGCCGACACCACGCTCGCCGTCGGCCCCGGCAAGCCCGACGCCGGCCAGCTGGACGGCGAGGTCACGCTCGAAGGCCTGAAGCGGGAGATCCGGCCCGGCCAGGACGTCAGGGCGACGCTGACCTTCCGCGACGCGGGCACCGTCGAGGTGGTGCTGCCCGTGAAGGTTTCGGACGAGCCGCGGCACGACGCTCCCGCCGACGACGAGGAGCACGGCGGCGGAGGCCACTGAGTCGGAATCCGCTGAGTCGGAGTCCGCTGAGTCGAAGCTCGCCGGGTCGCTGCAGTCGCCGGCTCGCCGCGGCCCGTGCCGGTGGCCGGCGGCGCCGGACTGTCGGTGGCGGCCGATACGGTCCCCGGCGTGGCCAAGAAGACGTCGAGTACCTACCGCTGCGCCGAATGCGGCTACGAGGTCGCCAAATGGGTCGGCCGGTGCCCGGAATGCCAGGCGTGGGGGACGATCGAGGAACGCGGTGACGCGCGTCCGCAGGTCGCGCGCGTGGCCGCGGGCGCGCCGAGCGCGCCCGCGCGGCCCATCGCGCAGGTGGACGTCGAGTCGTCGCGGGCGGCTCCGACCGGTGTGTCCGAGCTCGACCGGGTGCTGGGCGGCGGGCTCGTACCCGGCGTCGTGGTGCTGTTGGCAGGCGAGCCCGGGGTCGGCAAGTCGACCCTGCTGCTCGAGGTCGCGTACCGCTGGGCGGCGGAGAGCGGCTCGGCGGCGTTGTACGTCACAGGCGAGGAATCGGCGGGACAGGTGCGCCTGCGCGCCGAGCGCACCGGCAACGTCGACGACGCCATGTTCCTCGCCGCCGAGAGCGACCTGTCCGCGCTGCTGGGGCACGTCGACGACGTCAAGCCCGGCTTGCTGATCGTCGACTCGGTCCAGACCATGTCGTCCCCGCAGGTCGACAGCTCGCCGGGCGGTGTCACCCAGGTCCGGGCGGTCACGTCGGCGCTCGTCGCGCTCGCCAAGGAACGAGGACTGCCGGTGGTGCTCGTCGGGCACGTCACCAAGGAGGGTTCGGTCGCGGGGCCGCGCGTGCTGGAGCACCTCGTCGACGTCGTCCTGCACTTCGAAGGTGACCGGCATTCGACGTTGCGCATGGTCCGCGGGGTGAAGAACCGGTTCGGGGCCGCCGACGAGATCGGGTGTTTCGAACTGCGCGACGACGGCATTGCGGGTGTTCCCGACCCGTCGGGGCTGTTCGTCAACCGACATGCCGAAGCGGTTCCGGGTACCGCGGTGACCGTGACGGTCGAGGGCAAGCGTCCACTGTTGGCCGAGGTGCAGGCGCTCGTCGGGAAGTCGTACCTGAATCAGCCGCGGCGCGCGGTCAGTGGGCTCGACTCCTCGCGCGTGAGCATGGTGCTGGCCGTGCTGGAGAAGCGTGGTGGCGTGCAGCTCGGAGACAAGGACGTCTACGTGGCCACCGTCGGCGGGATGAAGGTGACCGAGCCCGCGGTGGACCTCGCGGCTGCGCTCGCGGTGTCGTCGGCGTTCACCGATCAGGCGCTGTCGCCGAAGCTGGTCGCGATCGGGGAGGTCGGCCTCGCCGGTGAGGTGCGGCGGGTGACCGGGGTCGGCAGACGGTTGACCGAAGCGGCGCGCATGGGTTTCACGCATGCGCTCGTACCGCCGGATCCGGGGCCGCTGCCCGACGGCATCAAGGCTCTCGAGGTCGCCGACCTGGCCAGCGCCGTCCACGCGGTCCAGTACGTCCCCGATTGACGGGTGCCGTCGAGGCCCGTCGTTCCGCCTGGTGTCGCTGAGGTTGCCTGGCAGGATGAAGGGTCGTGCGGGCTCGATCGACCGTGCGGGCTGGATCGACCGTGCGGGCCTTGGGGAGCGTGCCCGGCGCGGATGTGTTGTCAGTGCCTGGTCACCCGAGGAAGTGAGACGCCGCCATGACATCGATCGCGGACCACGACGCCTACATCGCGGCTGCGCCCGAAGCGCTCCGGCCTTCATTGACTCCACTGCGTGAGCTGTTGGCACGCGTGCTGCCGGACGCGGAGGAGATCGTCGCGTACAACATGCCGGGTTTCAGCATCGACGGCACTGTGATCGCGAGCTATGCGGCATTCAGCAAACAGTGCGGGCTGTATGTCCAGCCGGGCGCTGTCGCCGAGCATGCCGACGCGATCGCGGCCGCCGGCCTGAAGTCCACGAAGACAGGCATCACCTTCACGCCGCGCAAACCGATTCCGGACGGCCTCGTCGAGGATCTGGTGCGCGCTTCGCGGAAGGCCGCCGGGGTCTGAACGCGGGCGCGGGGCAGATCGAGGGTGGAGGCAGATCGAGGGCGGAGGGCGGCGCGCTCGATCAGACGCCGGGCCGTGCGGCGTGGCGTTCCGGTCAGCCGGCCGGGACGCCCCCGACGTACGCCCCGGCCGGCTACGCGGGAGGGACGTACCGAGGCGCGCGTGCTGGTGCATACTCGGCCATTTTGTGATGTGAATCACAAAATGGGGCTGTCCGATCTTGTGACCGGACAGCCCCATCGACGGACGTCGTCACCGCGAGAGCAGCCTCGCGCAGCGGATGAGTCCGATGTGGGAGTACGCCTGCGGATGATTGCCGAGTGAACGCTCGGCGACCGGGTCGTACTGTTCCGGCAGCAGCCCGGTCGGGCCCGCGGCGTCGACGAGCTGGTCGAACAGCTCCTCGGCCTCCGTGCGCCGTCCGGTGAGCAGGTACGCCTCGATGAGCCACGCGGCGCACAGGTGGAAGCCGCCTTCGCCGCCGGGCAGGCCGTCGTCGCGGTGGTAGCGGTACACGGTCGCACCGCTGCGCAGCTCGGCCTCGATCGCGGTGACCGTCTGCTGGAACCGCTCGTCCTGCGGGTCGAGCAGGCCGGCCAGGCCGACGAACAGCGACGCGGCGTCGAGGTCGGTGCCGTCGTAGGCCGTGGTGTAGGCCTTGACCTCGGCGTTCCAGCCGTTCTCGAGCACGTCGGCGGCGATCTCGTCGCGCAGTTCCGGCCAGCTCGCCGGGATCTCGCGGCCGTATACCTCGCCGAGACGGATGGCCAGGTCGAGCGTCTGCCAGCACATCACGCGGGAGTACACGCGGTGCCGGGGCACGTGCCGCTCCTCCCAGATGCCGTGGTCGGGTTCGTCCCAGCGGCGGCTGACCGCCTCGGCCATCGCCCGCACCATCTGCCAGTCCTCGTCGCGCAGGTCGCCGCGGGCCTCGGCGAGTGTCATCACGAGTTCGACGACGGGGCCGAAGACGTCGAGCTGCACCTGGTGGTTGGCGAGGTTGCCGACGCGCACCGGCCGTGAGCCCTTGTAGCCGGGCAGCGAGTCGATGACGGCCTCGGCGCCGAGCTGCGTGCCGGCGAGGGTGTACAGCGGGTGCAGCCGTTCCGGTCCCGCGAGTGTCGACAGCACGCCGTGCAGCCAGCCGAGGAACGCTTCGGCTTCGTGGAGCGAGCCGAGCGTGACCAGCTCGCGCATCGTCATCGCGCCGTCGCGGATCCAGCAGTACCGGTAGTCCCAGTTGCGGACGCCGCCGATCTCCTCGGGCAGTGACGTCGTGGCCGCCGCCATCACGCCGCCCGTGTCGGCGTGGATCAGTCCCCGAAGGGTCAGCGCCGACCGGGTGACCAGTTCGGACTCCACGCTGGGCAGCTTCAGCGTGCCCGCCCAGGAGCTCCAGTACTGGCCCGCCTCGGCGCGGCGTTCGATCTCGGGAAGTTCGTGCGGGCCGAGGTCGGTGGTGCCGCAGCGCAGCTCCAGCACGATCGGCGCGCCGGGCTGTGGCTGCACGAGCGCGGTCGCCGTGTCGTGGATGCCGTCGCTGCTGATCTCCCACTGCACGCCGGGCGAGCGCAGCACGAAGGCCTCGGAGGTGCCGAGCACCTGCAGCCCCTCGTCATGCTGCACCAGCCGCACGGGCACGCCGCCGAACTCGGGCCGCGGTGCGAAGGTGATCTCCGCCGTGGCCTCGCCGGAGATCACGCGCACGATGTCGGTGCGGTGGGCGGGCGCTTCCGGCTCCATGTAGTCGGTGACCAGCAGCCGCGACCAGCGCGTCTCGACGGTCATCGTGCCCGGCAGGTAGCGCTGGCCGAGCGGAAGGCCGTTGCGGTGCGGGGCGATCGTGAAGTGGCCCGCGCCCTCGCCGCCCAGCAGGTCGGCGAACACCGCCGCCGAGTCGGGGCCGGGGTGGGCGAGCCAGGTGAGTTTCGCGTCGGGTGTCAGCAGCGCCACCGAACGCGCCGAGGCCAGCATCGACAGGCGTTCGATCGGGGCGGCTTGCTCGCCGTAGAGCCAGTTGCGGCGTTCCTCGAGCAGGAACGCCAGGATGGTGGCGACCTGTTCGGTGTCGCCGACCCGGTGGTGCGCGAGCGTGTCACCGTCGCCGACCTTGATGCCCAGGTCGGGGCCGGTGAGCTGTTCGAACGCCTTCTCGTCGGTGACGTCGTCGCCGATGAACAGGGCGGCGGTGGCGCCCACCTGGTGGCGCAATGTGCCGAGCGCACTGCCCTTGTTCGTCTGCACGACCGACAGCTCGACGACCTCTTTGCCGTCGGTGACGGACACGCCGTCCCACGTGCAGGGTCCGTTGTGGACGGCGTCGACGATGCGGGCGGCGTCCTGCCGCGAGGCGCGGCGGACGTGCACCGCGACGCCCGCGGGCTTGACCTCCAGTTCGGCGCCCGCGGCGCCGTCCACGATGCGCGTGAGCTCGGTCTCGATACTGTCGCGCAGCTCGCGGGATTCGTCGTCGAGGTCGTGCACGAAGCCGACGTCGAACTCCGAGCCGTGGCTGCCGACCAGGTGCACCTCGGCAGGCAGTCGCGACAGCGTGGCGAGGTCGCGCAGGGCCCGGCCGGAGATCACGGCGGTCGTGGTTTCGTGCAGCGCGGCCAGCGACCGGAGCGCGCCGACCGATTCGGCCAGCGGGCGTGCCTCGTCGGGCTTCTCGGTGATCGGCGCCAGTGTGCCGTCGTAGTCGCAAGCGACCAGCAGGCGCGGCGTCCTGGCGATCTGCATGATCGCGCGCCGCAGCTCAGCGGGCAAGGCCTCGGCGGTCAACACTCCTCCTTGGGAAAGATGTGCAGAGTGGCTTGCGTAGCGGTGCGGGTGGCGAGTGCCGGTTCACCTGATCGGCTGTCCCCGTGCGGGGAACCGCCCGCTTGCCGGGGATTGCACGCTGCGAACCTGCGGTGGCGCAGGCGGAGAGCCCCACGTCAAGTGACTGCGTGACTTCTACACCCGCCCTCGCGAGGGGAGTGATCAGGTCGTCGGCCCGGCCCCGAGGGCTTCGAGGAACGAGCGCGCCCACCTGTCGACGTCGTGCGTCAGTACTTGACGACGCAAGGCGCGCATCCTTCGGCGACCTTCCGCGGGGTCGAGCTTAATAGCCTGTTCGAGGGCGTTCTTCACCCCGTCCAGGTCGTGCGGGTTGACCAGGAAAGCGCTGCTCAGTTCGGCCGCTGCGCCGGCGAACTCGGACAGCAGCAGCGCGCCGCCGAGGTCGTGGCGGGCAGCGACGTACTCCTTGCAGACGAGGTTCATGCCGTCGCGCAGCGGGGTCACGACCATGACGTCGGCGGCCAGGAACATGGCCGCGAGTTCGCTGCGGTCGATGGACTGGTGCAGATAGTGCAGCACCGTGTGCCCGACCCGGCCGAACTCGCCGTTGATGCGCCCGACGATCTGCTCGATGTCGACGCGCATCTGCTGGTAGTGCTCGACGCGTTCGCGGCTGGGTGTGGCCAGCTGGATGAACGTGACGTCGTCCGGTTCGACGCGGCCCTCCTGCAGCAGTTCGTGGAAGGCTTGCAGCCGCAGGTCGATGCCCTTGGTGTAGTCGAGCCGGTCGATGCCGAGCAGGATCTTCTTCGGGCTGCCCAGCTCCTCTCGCACCTGCGCGGCACGGTCGATGACGGATCGGGTGCGGGAGAGCTTGTCGAGGCCCGCGGCGTCGATCGAGATGGGGAACGCGCCGACCCGCACGGTGCGGTCGTCGACCTGCACCATGCCGGGCCGCGAGCGCACGCCCACCGAGCCGCGACTCGGTTCGAGTCCGATGAGCTGGCGCGCCAGCCACAGGAAGTTCTGCGCGCCGCCGGGCCGGTGGAAACCGACGAGGTCGGCACCGATCAGGCCCCGCACGATCTCCGCCCGCCACGGCAGCTGCATGAACAGCTCGACCGGCGGGAACGGGATGTGCAGGAAGAAGCCGATGCGCAGGTCCGGCCGCAGTTCGCGGAGCATCGTCGGCACGAGTTGCAGCTGGTAGTCCTGCACCCACACGGTGGCGCCGTCGCCGGCCACGGCCGCGGCGGCCTCGGCGAACCGCTGGTTGACGCGCACGTACGCGTCCCACCAGCTGCGGTCGAAGATCGGGCGTGCGACGACGTCGTGGTACAGCGGCCACAGCGTGGCGTTGGAGAAGCCTTCGTAGTAGTCACGGACCTCCGCGGAGCTCAGCCGCACGGGGTGCAGCACGAGGCCGTCATCGCTGAACTCGTCGACCTCCACGTCGGGCACGCCCGGCCAGCCGACCCATGCGCCGTTGCGGGAGCGGAGGAAGGGTTCCAGCGCGGACACGAGCCCGCCGGGGCTCTGTGTCCAGCGCTGGTTCCCGTCCTCCGTGCGTTCGAGGTCCACCGGCAGCCGGTTGGCGACGACCACGAACTCCGCTCCCGCGTGTTCCCGGCCGGACCCCGGCTCCGGGGCACCGCCGGGTTCGGCTCCGTTCGACGATGCTCCGCTCGAAGGCGTGACGTCCGAGGGCTCTGCCTTCGAGGGTGCTGCGTTCGATGGCGCTGCGTTCGAGGGCATTGCGTGCGATGGCGCTGCGTTCGTGGGCACTGCGTTCGGCTTCTCCTGCGCGGGGGCCATGGGTTGAACATTAGCGCGGCGCGGCTATTCCGGGCTTCCTCCTGGATCGAGGGGCCCGGCCATGCGTGGTCCGGCGAGCTTGCGTTCCAGTCTGCCGAGTCCGGTTCGGACGGGCTGGGCGAGGAACTCGCCGAACACCACGCCCGAGGCGAGAGCGATACCCGTCGCGACCGCACCCATCAGCGGCGTCATATTACCGAAATCGGCCAATTCGGACAGTCCGCGGTAGGTCGCGAAACCCGGCAGCAGTGGAGTGATGCCGGATACGGCCACGACCAGCGGTGTCACCTTGAGTCTGCGCGCCATGACGCCGCCGCCGAGGCCGACGAGCGTGGCCGCCACCGCCGACGCGACGATCGGACCCGCCTCGATCACCATCAGCGTGCCGTAGGCGCACGCGCCCACCGCGCCCGCACACGCGGCGACCAGCAGCGGGCGCAGGCTCGAGTACGACGCGAGCGCGAAGCACGCCGCCGCACCCGTGCCGGCCAGGATCACGATCGGCAGGTTCAGCACCTGTAGCGACGGCACCGACGGCACGGGGGTGCTCGCGGCGCCGAAGTACTCGGCGATTTGCATGCCGCCTGCCACGCCGGCGATCAGTCCCGCCGACATCAGGGCGACCTCGAGACTTCGGCCCGCCGCGGTGACGTAGTAGCCGGTGATGGCGTCCTGCACCGCCGAGACGGTCGACAGCCCGGACAGCAGCACCGTCAGGGCCGCGGCCACGACCAACGTCGGTCTCTCCAGCGGCAGCAGACCCAGGTTGACCACGCCGATCGCCGCCGCCGACGCCAGCACCCCGCCGGTCATCTGCTGGAAGAAGAACGGCATGGAGACGCGGTTCAGCATGCGGCCGACCCGGTCGGTCACGGCACTGATCACGAACGCGACCAACGCGGTCCAGATGTCACCGCCGAGCAGCAGGCCGATGAAGCCGGCCATGCCGCCCCACGCCAGCGTCGACACCCACCGCGGGTACGGGTGGCCGGCGCCGGTGACGCGGTGCAGTTCGGCGTAGGCCTCCTCTGCGCTGAGCTTGTTGCGGAGCAGCCTCTGCACGAGGCGTTCGGTGTCGGACAGCCGTGTGTAGTCGAGGCTCCGGGACCGGACCACACGCAGCGCCGTCACCGGCGACAGGTCGCTGCCCCGGTGGCACGACACGGTGATCGACGTGAAGATCACCTCGACCTCGCAGTGGGGCAGGCCGAGCGCGCGGGTGAGAGCGAGGATCGTCGCTGTGACGTCGGAGGCACCGGCTCCGCTGGCCATCTGGACCTCGCCGATGCGGACGACGAGGTCGAGCACCATGTGCACGGTCGGTTCGTCGGGCAGCTGGGGGCCGATGGCCGCGTCGGGTTCGACCGCGGGGTGCTCGCCGGTGGGGGCCTCGAGGATCTGCCAGGCGCGCTGCCGGAGATTGCGGCCGCGTTGCTGACGAGAACCACGGTTGCTGTCGCCTTCGTGCTTGCGATCCTCGGCCGGCGCTTCGAGGATCTGCCACGCGTGCCGGCGATGTCCCGCCGTTCTCGCGCGCGGCTTCAGTTTCATACGGCCCCACCTCCCTAGCTGCTCATCTGTTCCCCCATGGCATCGGCTGTCGGGCCCGCGCCGTTGCACCCCGGATCATGTGTCCTGTGCCACGTTTCGGAACGATCTGTTGCGCCGAGTCCAATTTACTCACTTGTAGGCGTTTTCGCAGGTAGGAGTGTGTGTTCGAGGTGTGTTGGGCTGCTGTGTGTTGCGGGTTCAGGGAGGTTCGTCCGCGCCGGGGCCGCGGTTCTATACTGGATGCGCGCGCTCGCCCCGTGGGGAGCCGTGCCGGCATAGCTCAGTTGGTAGAGCAGCTGTCTTGTAAACAGCAGGTCGCGGGTTCGAATCCTGTTGCCGGCTCCGATGTGGCCAGGGGGCTTCCGGTTTCCGGAAGCCCCCTGGTTACGTTCGGTCTCCGTCGTAGGCCAGCGGCGGCTCGTCGCATCGGCGTCGCTCAGTGCGTGGCCGCCACTGCGAACGCGTGGGGTGTCGACCGGTCGCAACACACTCTCGGGTCGCATCGAACAGGGTCTCGACGGCCACCTCGGCGCCGGCGGGCTGGACGAAGTGGTGGCCGTCCCACGTGAAGTAGTCGACCTCGCATTTGTTGGAACCGCTCGCGGGCACGATCTCCGGCGACTCGGTAGCCATCCCTCGGACCCGCGTGGGCCGGTTGTCGGCCTGGTCGACTACTCGGTGCCGTTCGGCGTGGGGATGGGTCCACGAGTCGCCGCACCCGTTCGGGCGGTCCATCTCGATCGTGCGCAACATCGACCCGTCCGACCAGGGCTGGTGCATGACGCCTGTGTCCTCACACAGCTGGCAGGCGTGCCGGCCGACTAGTCCGGGACCGTCCTCACCGGTCGGCGGATGTCGTGAGCGGCAGCCGTACGGCGGTGACGAGTTCGTCGCCGGTGGCGCGTTCGTAGATCGCCGTGGCCGCACGTCCGTCGACCTCCACGGTGGCGATGGCGTTGGGCAGGTGCGGGCCCCACACGCGCCGCCACTCCACGTCGAGCGGCGCGACTCCGGCCCGCCGGGCCCACCGGCGCGCGACCGCCGCCAGTGGCCGCCACCATGCGATCCGGAAACCCCACGCGATGTAGGCGGGCGCTTCGTTGTGCACCGGCGAGCAGGTCAGCTGGTGCACCCGTGCCCGCACCGGCTCGTCGAACTCGGCTTCGGCGGCGTAGTGATGGTGGACGTCGCCGGAGAGCACGGTGACCGAGGCGGGCGCGTCGCGGCGGTTCGCGACCCGCCGGATGAGCCGGGCGAGCCGGTCGAACGACTTCCGGAACGCCGCCCAGTGCTCCAGGTCGACGGCCTGGCGGATCGTCTCCGCCAGCCGGCCGCGCAGCCCCGGTCTCTCGCAGGCGAGTTCGTTGATCGACTCCGCGTCGGAGAAGGTGTGCGGCAGCAGCCACGGCAGTGACGACCCGAGCAGCAGATGGTCGATCTCGCCCTCGGTGTTCGCCTCGATCCAGGTGAACTCGTCGTCGTCGACCATCGCCCGGCGACCGGGTTCCAGCATGCGCCCGGCCCTGGTGTCGATCATCAGCAGCCTGATCCGCCCGAAATCGCGCCGGTAGGACCATCGGACGCTGGTGCTGTCGGCGTCGGCGCGCTGCGCGAACTCGCGCAACAGCGGCGCGGCGTCGCCGTCGTGGTCGGTGACCGCCTTGAAGACCTCGTCGTCGGCGAGCTCGTCGGGTCCGAGGTTGCCCAGGTGTTGATACACCCAGTACGAGACCAGCGCGTCGCGGATCCGTTCCGGCCACCACGGTTTCGTCCACATCTGCTCGCGCCATGCCCGCGAGGTGTTCCAGTCGTCGCGGACGTCGTGGTCGTCGAAGATCATCGACGTCGGCACCGTCGACAGCAGCCACCGCAGCAGTGGTTCCGTCCAGCTCTCGTAGTAGAGGTGGGCGTACTCGTCGAAGTCGGTCACCTCGACGCCCGGTGGCGTGCGCAGGTCTCTGCGGCCGGCGAGCCACTCCTTCGTCTCCGCCGTCGGTTCGTCGGCATAGACCTGATCACCGAGCAGCAGCAGCGCCTGCGGCCACTCGGACTCCGCCAGCCCGGTCATCCTGCGCGCGTACGCGACGAGCGCGTCGGAGCCGATGCCCCGTTCGTGCCCCGGCCTTCGACACGAACCGAACACGAGCCGGAAGGTACCGGCACCGAGCGTGCGGATCCGGCTGGCAGGCAGGGTCGACCCCGACTCCGGCCAGGCGAGCTCACCGTCGAGGCGCACCTCGTACGGCGTGCTCGTGCCCGGCCGTAGCCCGTGGATGACGACCAGGGCGTAGTGGTGGCCGTAGACCTCGAAGGTGCGGGCCGTGCTGCCCAGCACTTCGACTTCACAGGCGGAGTCCGTTTCCACCCACACCGTCGCCGTGGTCTCGCCGACGTGCCGCAGCAGTGGTCCGAGGAGAAGTTGTGCCGTCACGACAGACCAGTTCACAGGATCGGGGCGGAGGGTTCGAGACCGGGGATCTCGCCGTTTCGGAAGGCGTCGACGAACAGCTCCCTGTCCTGCCGCGCCTGCCGCGCGTATTGCGCGCCGAACGTCACCATGTCGCGGACGAAACCGTCCTCGTCCGAGCCGATCGCCGACAGGATCGCCTCCTCGCTCTGGAAGGGGACCAGGGACTGCTCGGAGTCGGCGTCGGAGACGCAGTGCATCCCCGCCGTCGCCTGGCCGAGGTAGTCGATCACCGGCTGCATCTCCTTCGGCTCCGTGAGATCGGACCAGTCGAGGTCCTGCACGTACGGGGACAGCTCGGAGACGACGTAGCCCTCGCCGCCGAGCTCGGTGTGGCCGAGCCAGGGGTCGGCGTGCGCCTGCAACGCCCGCTGCGACACGGCCGTGCGGTGCCCGTGATGGACGAAGTAGCTCCGGATGGCCTCGTCGTCGACGACCCGGCTCGGCGCCGCCACGTTGCCCTGCTTCATCGACAGGATCACGTCGTTCTCCAACGCCTCGGTGCGCCCCTCCACCAGGACGTTGTAGGCGGGCAGCCCTGCGGAACCGATCCCGAATCCCTTGCGGCCGACGATGTCCTTGACGTCGTAGGTGAGGCTCTCGAAGCGTTTGGTTTCCGGGATCGTCTCGAGGTAACGGTGGTAGGCCTGTTCGACCAGCGCGTACTCATCGGCGGCCAGGCGCCGCACGCCTCGGCCGGGCCGGAACCGCCGTTCGTGCTCCTCGACGACGGTGGCCTCCTCCAGCAGGCCGATCCGGGTCTGCAGCTTGGCGTCGAGCAGCACGTCGCGGACGACACCCTCGGTGTTGCTCAGGTGGAGTTTGAACTCCTCCTCGTCACGCGTGCCGTCGGCGAATGCGCGCACCATGCGGATGTAGGACCGCACGAAACCGGCCATGAGCGTCTCGATGTCCGCGTCGGAGATCGCCTTGCGCCGCGCCAGCAGCGCCACCGATGCGCAGAACCGCTTGATGTCCCACGTGAACGAGCCCAGGTAGGCCTCGTCGAAGTCGTTGACGTCGAAGACGAGCTGGCCCGCCGAGTCCATGTAGGTGCCGAAGTTCTCGGCGTGCAGATCCCCCTGGATCCACACGCGGCCGGTGCGCGCATCGCTCCACGGGTCGTCGGCGCCTGCCATGTCCCGGTAGAACAGGCAGGCCGCTCCGCGGTAGAAGGCGAACGGGTTGTCGGCCATCTTGCGGAACTTCTTGCGGAACGCGTCCGGATCCGCCTTGATCATGTCCCCGAAGGCGTCGACGAACACGTCGATGATCTCGTTCTTCCGGTCTTCTTCGTCCAGCCGGCTCCTGCCGTTGTGCATGCCCACGATTCTCGACCTGCGTCCTGTTCGTAGCGGCGTGTGCGGCTTCGCCTCCGCGGCCCGTACCGGACTCAGTCAAACATTCGAGTCGGTGACGTCAAGGGCGTTGCAGGCCGGTGCCGTCGATCGGCCCGCCGGGGACGTCTCGGCGTGTGGTCACGTCCGCTTACGGTCCGTGCGCGGTCGCGGGCCGCGCCGGACGTCGGCGGTGGGTGGTCCGGGCCTCGTCGTGGTCGTCGCGTCGCCGAACCGCTCGCGCGCCGACTGCGCCGAGCGCGCGACCGCGGCCTGGTCGTCGCCGAGTCCCATCAGCAGGTTCGTCGCATGTGGGGCGAGGACCGTGGTGACGCCGCCTCCTTCCGTGCCGAAGAAGCCGGACATCTCCAACAGCACGAAACCGTGGATCATGCTCCAGAACTGGGCCGCGATCGCGACGGAGTCGTCACCGTCGATCCGCCCGGCGTCGAGTGCGCGCTGCACGGCCTTGCGGAGCTCGCCGAATGTCTCCGAGGCTTCCGGGATCCCGCTGGGCGTTCCCTCCTCGGTCAGATCGTGCGGCGCCGCGATTCCGCTGCCGGGTGCGGTCACCCCGAACATCAGGCGGTACCGCTGCGGGCTGGCGGAGGCGAAGTCGCGGTAGGCCAGGCCGAGGGTGAGCAGGTCGGAGACCGCGTCGTCGGTGCGCTCGACCGCGGCGAGGGCCTGTGCGAACTGTACGAAGGCCTGTCGTACGAGCGCCTCGTACAGCCCTGCCATTCCGCCGAAGTGCGTATAGACGGTCATCGTCGACGCGCCGATCTCGGCGGCGAGTTTGCGCGCGTTCAGTGACTCCGGCCCCTCCGATTCGAGTAGCCGGAGCCCGGCTTCGACGAGGCGCTCCTTCGTGCTCATGGTGGCCAACCCTGCCGTAACTATGTTATGGATAGCAACATAACAATGTTTTTCCTGCCTCGGGCGACACCCCGGAACAGGGATTCGATCGGTCAAGGAGGCCAGTAATGCAGACACACGGGGCACACGCCGTCGTCATGGGCGCCGGAATGGGCGGGCTGCTCGCCGCACGCGTGCTCGCCGGGCACTACGAGTCGGTGACCGTGCTCGATCGCGACGCACTCCCATCCGCCCCGCGCCCGCGACGGGGAGTCCCGCAGGGGCCGCACGGGCACACGTTGCTGCCCCGGGGCGGCGCGGCCCTCGAGGCGTTCTTCCCCGGGCTGCTCGCCGACCTCGAAGGCCGCGGCGTGCCGGTGATCCGCGACGACGCCGACGAGATCCACTTCGAACCCCTGGGGCATCACCTCGTGGGGACGGCGCCCGGGCCGGAAGCCGCGATCCACGTGCCCAGTCGTCCGATGCTGGAACACCGGGTTCGTGAGCACCTGGCGGCGTTGTCCACCGTGCGGATCCTCGAACAGTGCACTGTGGACGGACTCAGGGCTGAAATCGGACGCGTGGCGGGGGTGCGCGCCACGGCGCCCGACGGACCGTTCGAGCTCGACGCCGACCTCGTCGTCGACGCGCTGGGTCGCGGGTCCCGCACCCCGGTGTGGCTGGACGAGCTCGGCTTCCCGCGCCCGGCAGAGGACTCCGTCAAGGTCAGAGGCGCCTACTCCAGCGTGCAGCTGCGCATCGACTCCGGCGCGCTGACCGAGAAAATGGTGTTGATCAGCGCCACGGCCGACCGCCCGACCGGCACCGCGATGTTCCGCCACGAGGGCGAGATGTGGGACGTCTCGGTGTTCGGCGTCGGCGGCCACGCGCCTCCGTCGGCCACGACGGACATGGTCGACTTCGCCGCCGAGTTCGCACCCGTGCACGTGGTCGACGCGCTGCGCTCCGCCGAACCGTTGACCGAACCGAACTCGCGCACGTTCCCGACCAGCCGTTGGCGCCGCTACGACCGGATGCGCACGTTCCCCGACGGGCTGCTCGTGCTCGGCGACGGTGTGTGCAGCCTCAACCCGACGTACGGCCAGGGCATGACGGTCGCAGCGATGCAGGCCGAGGCGCTGGCCGCGACGCTGCTGGACGGGCCGCACGACCTGCCGCGCCGGTACTTCCGCGCCGCCGCGAAACCGATCGGCGACACGTGGCACCTGGCCGCCGTCGCCGACCGGGCCATCCTCGGCGGGGCCACCGGCCCCCTGCCGTGGCCGATTCGCGCGCTTGCGCCGTTCGGGGACACGTTCTTCGCGGCGATCGCAGCCGACCCCGTGCTGCTGGACCGGTTCCTCCAGGTGTTCACACTGTTCGCGCCGCCGACCCGGCTGCTGACGCCGAGTACCGGGCTGCGCGTGGCCCGCGCGTCGCTGCGTCGCCGTCGGCACGGCCGGACGGTCGCGCCGTCGTCGGCGGAGGCGAACGAGGCTCCCGTGCCCCGCCGTCCGACCGCGGCCCCCGCAGCGACCGAGGCGGGAGCCGGCCCGCCGGCGTGAGTTGCGGTCCGGCTGAGTGGGCGCAGTCGCGCGTCAGCGCGGCGTTGGGGGGTTGGCGGTTGGGCGACGGGCGGGCGCAGTCGCGCGTCAGCGCGGCGTTGGGGGGTGGTGGTCGGGTAACGGGGCGGGCGCAGGACACGCGGTGCCGAGTGCAGGACACGCGGTGCCGGGTGCAGGACACGCGGTGCTGGGTGCAGGACACGCGAGAGGGTGGCGGGATTCGGGGCGTGCCGGGTCGGGATGCGCCTACCCTGTCGCCATGCTGGATCTGCTGCTGCGCGACGTGCGCGCCCTCACGCTGAACCCCGCCCACCCGAGTGCTCACACGATCGGAGTGCTGGGAGGGCGCATCGTCGGGGTGGACGACGAGGTCGCGGAGCTGCCCGCCCGCCACGTCGTCGACGGCGACGGTGCGATCGTCACCCCGGGCTTCTCCGACGCCCACAACCACATGGTCTGGTACGGCCTCTCGCTCGCGGAGACGGATCTGTCGACCGTGGCGACGCCGGAGCAGCTCTACGACATCGTCGCGGCGGAGGCGGCGAAGTTGCCGGCCGACGGCTGGGTCATCGGTTCGGGATACGACGATTTCGCGCTGGGCGGGCATCCGGACCGCGCGGCGCTCGACCGTGCGGGCGGTGGGAGGCCGGTGTGGCTCAAGCACCGCTCGGCGCACATGGCCACGGTGAGCACGAAGATCCTTGAGCTCACCGGCGTGCTGGACGGTTCGGCCGTGGTCCCCGCGGGCGGCGCGGTCGAACGGGGCGCCGACGGGGAGCCCACCGGGTTGCTCGCGGAGCAGGCCCAGCAGCTGGTCGACCGGCTGGTGAAGCCGTACCCGGTCGGCGAGTTGGCCGACGCGATCACGCGGGCCTCCGCCGTGTACGCGGCCGAGGGCCTCACCCACGTCACCGAGGCGGGTATCGGCGGCGGCTGGATCGGCCACAGCCCCGCCGAGGCGGCCGCCTATCAGATCGCGCGCGCCCGCGGGGACCTCAACCAGCGCGTCGAACTGATGCCCGCGCGCGAGGTGCTGCACGAGGTCGACGAGGCTTTCGGCCTCGATCTGGGCCTGCGCACCGGATTCGGCGACGAGTTCCTCCGCATCGGCCCCATGAAGATCTTCACCGACGGTGCACTGTCGAGCCGGACCGCCGCCGTGACGGCGCCGTTCTGCGGGCACGGCGGCGCCGACGACCACGGCTTGCTGGGCGACGACCCCGAGGTGCTGCGCAAGGCCATCCTCGCTGCGCACCACGGCGGTTGGCGGGTCGCCGCCCACGCGATCGGCGACCGCGCCATCGACCTCACCCTCGACATCTTCGAGCAGGCGCAGCGGGAACTGCCGCGTCCCGGTGTGCGGCACCGGATCGAGCACGCCGCCATGACGCGGCCCGAGCACCTCGCACGGATGGCCGCCCTCGACGTCGTTCCGGTGCCGCAGGCGCGGTTCCTCTACGAGATCGGCGACACGATCGCCGACGCCGTCGGCCAGGAGCGCATGCCGTGGGTGTACCGCAGCAAGTCGTTCGTGGACGCGGGGCTCCCTGTCGTGGGCAGCTCGGACCGGCCGTGCGTGTCGGCGGGAGCGCCGTTGCTGGGCATGCAGTCGCTCGTCGAACGCAAGACCAAGAGCGGCGCCGTCGCCTCGCCCGACGAACGCGTCGACGCCGAACAGGCGCTGCGGGCCTTCACCACCGGTGCCGCCTATGCCGCTGGGCAGGAGAACGTGCGCGGGCGCATCGACCGCGGCACGTATGCCGACCTCGTGCTGCTCGACGACGACCCCACGGCCGTGCCGGACTCGAAGATCGGTGAGATCGGCGTGCAGGCCACGCTCGTCGCCGGCGAGGCCGTGCACGGGGCCGACCGGTTCTCGTTCCCCGGCTGATCGGCCGCCAAACCTCGGCACACGGAGTGAGACGAAGCCGACACGGTACGTGGGTGCCGCCCGCTGTGCCCGGCGCGTGGTGCGAACCTGGCGCCTGCGAGAGCGAACCTGGGAGGTGCACGCGATGAGGGATACCGTGCGGGAGCTGCTCGACGCGGTCGACGAGGACTCGGCCGCGATCGAACGGGCTGCGTCGATGCTGCTCGACTGCGTGGACGACGGTGGCGTCATCCACACGGCGGGTGCCGGCCACTCGGTGGCGATGGTGTGTGAGACGTTCTACCGCGCCGGCGGGCTCGCCGCGGTGCGGCCGCTGTGGGACCCGGAGGTCGTACCGCTCGGCGGCGCACTGCGCAGCACGGCCGCGGAACGGGAGATCGGCCGTGGCAGGGCGCTGATCAAGGAGGCGCAGCCGACGCCGCCGGACGTGGTCGTCGTGTTCTCCACGAGCGGGCGGAACCCGTATCCGGTGGAGATCGCGCAGGAGTCGGTGGCGCGCGACGTTCCGGTGATCGCCGTCACGTCGATCGCCGCGTCGGCCGGGTCGACGGACCGGTCCGGGACGCGGGTCGCGGACCATGCCGACCTCGTGCTCGACACGGGCGTGCCGGCGGGTGACGCCGTCCATCCGGCGGGTTCGCCGCGTACGTCGGCGGTGTCGACCGTCCTCGGCGCGTACACCTGGTCGGCCGTGCTGGCGGAGCTGCACCGGCAGGCGGAGCAGCGCGGCAGTGTTCTTCCACTGTGGACGAGCGCCAACGTCGCCGGTGGCGACGAGCGCAACGCGGAACTGTTCGCCCGTTACTCGGAGCGGATTCCCGAGCTGACGGCCGACCTGGGCTGATCGCGGCCGACCCGGGCCCACCGCCACGGCCGGGCGGTGGGCCCGGGTCGCGGTGCGCCGCCCGGTTGCGGTCCGCCCGCGATGCTGCAGGCAGGACGCCGGTGAGACCTGCGCCGTCAGGGACGCAGTGTCGCCACCGCGTCGAACCCGGCGAGCTCGACGATCCGCCGCACGGGCGTCCTGGGCGGTGCGACGATGTCCAGTTCGGTCTGCATGCGCTGCAGCCGGTCGGCGAGTGTGAACAGGATACGCAGGCCAGAACTGTCCAGATAGGACACTCCGGTCAGGTCGAGCGACACTCGTATGAGATTGTTCGCGATCGCGCCGTACAGCTCGCTTCGTACCTGTTCGGCGTTGGAGAGGTCGATCTCGCCCGTGACGGTGATCTCGACCGACTGCGATTCGGTGTCGCGGCGGAGCTCGACATGAGCCACCGTCATGACCGGCTCCCCAGACTTCTGCGCAGATGTACCGTCGTGCCTTCGTCATCGTGGTCGATGCGCAGCTCATCGCTCAGTTGCTGCATCAGCTGCGTCCCCCTGCCTCTGTTCGTTCCTCGTGCGGCCCGCCAGTTGCCCTGATCCCGCACCGTTCCTTCGATGTGCCCGTCGGAAGCCGTCAGCTGCACCTGGAACCGGCCGCCGCCGGGCCCGTAGGCGTGTTCGATGACGTTCGCGCCCGCCTCGCCGATGATGACCAGCAGGTCGTCGAGGTCTTCTTCGGTGGCGCCGACGGTGAGCAGCCACCGGCGCAACGCAGCGCGGACCTCCGCGAGCGACTCGGGGACGGCCTCCAGTGTCAGTGTCAGTTCGGGCTGAATCGCGTCGGGAGGGCGGCGGATCGCCAGCAACGCGATGTCGTCGTCGGTCGGGTCGGTACCGACGAGGCGCAACATCACGTCGGAGCACAGCGACTCGGCGGGGCCGGACCGGACGACGCCGCGCAACAACGCCAGTCCTTCGTCGAGCGGCCGGTGCCTGCGTTCGATGAGGCCGTCGGTGTAGAACAGCACCGTCGTGCCCGCGGCGACATCGATGGCGGTCGTCCGGCGCGGCCGGGGCACGGTACCCGCGCCGACGGGCGGGTCGACGGGAACGTCCGGCAGTTCGGCCGGTTCGGAGTCGGGCGCGATCACCGGAGTCAGGTGGCCTGCGAGCGAGAGATGGATGCGGTCGAGCGAGGGCTCCCACATCGCGTAGGCCACGGTCGCCATCATGTTCGGTTCGAAGTGTCGGATGTGGCGGTCGAGTTTGGTCAGGACCTCGGCCGGGTCGGCCGAATCGAGCGCGTACGAACGGATGGCGGTGCGCAGCCGCGCCATGACGGTGGAGGCATCGAGGCCGCGGCCGACCACGTCGCCCATGGTGGCGCACAGCCAGCCGGACGGCAGTTTGAACACGTCGTACCAGTCGCCGCTGACACCGCCAGCCTCGCCCGGCGCGTATCGCGCCGCCATGTCGAGACCGGAGATCTCGGGAAGTGCGCCCGGAAGCAGGGTGCGCTGCAGTGACAGCGCGGCGGCCTGCCCGGATCCGGTCAACCGGTTGCGGGTCGCCATCGCGACGCGATCGCCTGCCACTCGGAGGAACTCGACGTCGGTGTCGTCGAACGCGCGCGTCGATAGTGCACCGACGTGCAATACGCCGAGCAGCTCGCCGTCCGCTATGAGAGGAACGCCCGCCAATGACCGAATTCCGCGGTGCCACAGGATGGGACTGACGACCGTGGTCTCGTCGACGTGGTCGAGCACGAGCGGTTCGCGGGTGGCCGCGATCCTGCCCGCGAACCCCTCGCCGACGCGCACGCGCGCGCCCTGGCGGACGGCCTCCTTCATGCCCGCCGAGGCTCTGGCGACGAGATGGTGTGCGCTCGAATCGAGGAGTAGCACGGTGGCGGTGTCGGCTGCGAGTAGTTCCCTGATCCGTTCGAGGATTTCCTCGAGCAGCCGTTCGACCTCCAGGTGGGCGAGCGCGGCATCGGTGACC
The DNA here is from genome assembly GCF_014195435.1 of Prauserella sediminis. NCBI lineage: Bacteria > Bacillati > Actinomycetota > Actinomycetes > Pseudonocardiales > Pseudonocardiaceae > Prauserella > Prauserella sediminis. The sequence continues at coordinate 2,490,260 of NZ_JACIBS010000001.1, forward strand.
ACCTCGATCCGGTGGAGGCGATCAGTGGCGCTGCCCGCACGGGACTTCGGCATGTGTTTCAGGCTAACCCTCCGGCGGGGCCACAGCATTCGTTCGCCGCGACTCCACCTCGGTGCCTACGGTTTCGGCTTCACGCGTTTTCACGCAGCGTCGACCTCGCGCTACCCATGGTTGCCCGTGTCTGCTCGCAGTAGGGGTCGCTCCCCGCCGAGGAGGGGTTCGAACAGGTCACCGTGTGACGCTACGCGGTCCTTGGCGTCCGCAGCGGTGAATGTCAAGTCAACCTGGTTGCTGCAATGTGCAACTTCATTCCATGCAAGCGGAATTGAGACGGTCGGGTGAGGGCGCGCGCGCAGCGAGTACGGTGCGACCGTCGTCTTCTGCGGATTGTTCTGACTCCAGTCGATGAGCACCTTGCCTTCACGGAGCTTCTTCGTCATGCGGGACACGACGAGGTCCGGGTGGTCGTTCTCGAGGCGTTGCGCGAGCCGTCTGGCGTACTCCCGCGGGTGGCCCGAATCGTTGGTGCGGATGGGCGAGTAGAGCTGCATCCCCTTGGATCCGCTGGTTTTGGGGTACGCCTCGAAACCGTCGTCGGCCAGCGCCTCCCGTAGGAGCTCCGCGACCCGGCAGCACTCGACGATCGTGGCCGGCTGCCCGGGATCGAGGTCGAACACCAGGAGGTCGGGTTCGCGCACGCCGCCCCGCGGTCCGACCGTCCACTGTGGCACGTGTAGTTCGAGGCTCGCGAGGTTCGCCGTCCACACCAGCGTCGGCAAATCCTGTACCAGTGCGAAATCCGCGTACTCCGCACCACGGGAGCTGCCCGGCGTGTCGATGCGCACCGTTCGGACCCAGTCCGGTGCGTGCCGGGCGACGTTCTTCTCGAAGAACGACGTGGCCTCGACGCCGTCCGGGAAGCGCTTCAGTGTCAGCGGCCGGTCGCGCACGTGCGGCAGCAGCACGGGTGCCATCGCGGCGTAGAAGTCGATGACCTCGCCCTTGGTGAACCCCGCTTCCGGATACAACACCTTGTCCAGATTGGACAATCGAAGCGAGCGGCCTTCGATGTCGACGACCGGGTTGTTCGGGTCCGTGCTCACTGCGACAACTCCTCCGGGGTGCGATCGGGGCGGAGCCCGCGCCAGGACGGCGCGCGCAGCCTGCCGTCGTCGGTCCACGCCTTGAACTCGACCTCGCCGACGAGCACCGGGCGCACCCAGTGTGCGCCGCGGGCGCGCTCGCGCGGAACCTCGTCGGCGGCGAACGGGCGGTCGGCCGTTTCGAGCTCCCGAAGCCGGGCGGACAGCTCCTCGAGCACGTCGTCGGTGAATCCCGTTCCCACCTGTCCGATGTAGCGCAGCGGGTGGGCGGGATCGTCCGGGCCGGAATCGGCGTCGCCGGGGTCTTCGCGCGGCAGGCCCAGCAGCAGCGAGCCGAACGTGTCGGCCCGCCGGCCCTCGCCGGTGCGCCAGCCACCGATGACGGCCTCGAGCGTGGTGTTCTCGGTGACCTTCACCCAGTCCTCGCTGCGCCGGCCCGGCCGGTACGGCGAACACGACCGTTTGGCGACCACGCCTTCGAGCCCCTGCCGCGCCGCGGTGTCGGCGACGGCCGCACCATCGTCGAAACACGGGGACACCGTCCAGTGCGATCCGGCGAGACCGAGTGATTCGAGCAGCTCGCGACGTTCGGCGTACGGCGAGGCGAGCAACCCGCGGCCGTCGTGGTGCAGCACGTCGAACACGACATAGGTCACCGGCGTCCGCACCGCCAGCTGCGCCACACGGTCCCGTCCGGCGTGCATGCGCTTCTGCAGCGCCGCGAAACTGGGCACACCACCGGACAGCGCCACGATCTCGCCGTCGAGCCACACCGGCGTGGTCAACTGCGAGGCCAGTCCGGCCAGCTCCGGATAGGTGTCGGTGATGTCGCCGCCCCGTCGGGAGAACACGGCGAACTCGTCACCGTCGGCGCGGACGAGTGCGCGCACGCCGTCCCACTTGAATTCGTACGACCAGCCCTCGCCCTCGGGCAGCGTGCCCGGCGTGGCCAGCATCGGCAGCAGGACAGGGGGAAGCGGTTCGTGCCCCACGGGATCGTCGTCGTCCGCCGTCATGAGATGAGGTCTACCCGATCCGGCCGACGTCCACCCGCCGAGCCGGCGGCGCGCCCTCGCTGCGCCGCGACCCGGCGAGCCCGGCCAGTATCACCGAGTGGTTCACGCCTGCCTACCTCGTGGGCCGATTCCCGACTTTCGTAGGGGCTCGCTCACCTGCCGGCAGGCGTGCGAAAGACTGCGTGATGATCTTGCTCCCGACTCACCGGAGGACCGCTCCCCGATGATGGGCCGCACGCACGCGCTCACCGGCTGGTGCGCCGGGCTCGCCGTCGCACCGCTGGCCGGCGTCACCTCGCTCGCCCAGACACTGGTGTTCGCCGCCACGACCGCGGGCTACGCCCTGCTCCCGGACCTCGACCATCCGGGCGCCCGCGCGTCGAAACTGCTCGGCCCACTGACCCGGCTCGTCTCGCGGATGTTGCGCGCGGCGTCGTCGGCGGTGTACTCGGTGACCAAGGGCCCGCGCGACGAGGACCACAGCGGTATGCACCGGCATCTTTCCCACACCGTGTTGTTCGCGGCGGTGCTCGGATTCGCGGTGGCCATGGGAACGGAGGCGGGCGGCGCATGGGTCGTGGCCGGCGTGGTCGTGTTCGGCCTGCTGCTCGCCGAGGACGCGCTCGGTGACTGGCTGCTGCCCGTGGCGGGCGGGGCGGCGATCTGGTGGGCGTGGGAGGTGAACCCGCACGCACTCGCCGAACTCGAGGCCATGGGCGGACTCCTCGGGCTGGCCGTCGCGGTCGGCTGTGTCACGCACTGTCTCGGCGACGCGCTCACCGAATCCGGCTGCCCGTTCCTGTTTCCCCTGCCCATCGCGGGTGAGACCTGGTACGAGCTGCGGCCGCCCTCGCTGCTGAGGTTCCGCACCGGCAAGGGCGTCGAGAACAAGCTGATCTTCCCGCTGTTCTCGGTACTCGCGGTGCTGTTGCTGCCCGGCGTGCTGCCGTGGCTGATCGACCTCGTGTCCCCGTTGCTGTCCGGCACCCCCGCGGCAAACGGCTGACGGTCCCGCCCGGACGGCAGCCCGTGCCCGCCGTGTTGCGTTCTCCGGGGCCCGTGTCGCGGATTCCGGGGGCCGTGTTGCGGATCCCAGGCGTGTCGTGCGAGGTCGGCACCGGCGTCGCCGGGCCGGCGGGTCACGCGCGGTCGGCGTGCCCTTCGGCTTCGAGGTCCTCGTGATCGTGTTCGGCCTGCCGGAAGGCGGCGGGCGTCATGGTGCGCCACACGATCACGGCACCGACGGCGTGGATGATCGCGGCGATCCACCACACCCCGCGAAGATTCCAGTGCGCCGCAACGAATCCGCCCGTCAGCGCGCCCAGCGGGGTGAGGCCCCAGGCGAGCGCCTTGTGACTCGTCAGGACCCGCCCGAGCAGGCGGTTGGGCGTGAAGCGTTGCCGCGTCGACTGCGAGCAGACGTTCCACACCAGCACCGACGACGACTGCGCCACGAGCACCGCGCCGACGAACAGCGGCCACGGCGGTGCGACGGCGATCAGCACCGGCGTCACCGCGGCTCCGGTCTGCGCGCCGCGCATCGCCCACGCGTAGCCGAACCGGTCGACGAGCCGGCGCACGAACAGGGACGTGACGACCCAGCCGACCGCGAAACACGCCAGCAGCGCGCCGTAGCCGACCTGGCCGATGCCCAGCTCCTCCGTGGCGTACAGGACGAGCATGGTGGTCGCAGCGCTGGAGGCGAACGAGCCGAGGGCGACCGTGATCGTGACCGACCGCAGCAGCGGGGCGGCGACCAGGTACCGCAGCCCTTCGACGATGTCGCGCAACGGATTGCCCCGTGTGTTCGGCTCCTGACCGCCATCGGCCGTGGCTCCCCGCCCGATCGGAGCGGGTTCGGCCGACGCGCGGAGTCGGGCGCTCAACAGCAACGCCAGCAGCGCCATGACGCACGCCGCCCAGGCCGGGGCACCGAGCCCGATCGCCAGGATCGCGCCTGCCGACGGCGGCACGATGAACTGCACCAGACCACGGTCGATCACCTGGATGCGGGCGTTCGCCGCGGGCAGGTCGTCCCGCGCCATGATCGTCGGCAGCAGTGCCCCGCTCGCGCCGTCGCTCAGGACCTGCGCCGAGGTGACCGCGAACGCCACGCACATCAGCAGTGGCAGCGTGAGCGCGTCCGCCGTGGCGGCGACCGCCAGCACGGCGGCGGCCCCGACCTGGATCGCGTAGGCGCACATCAGCACGCTCGTCCTGCGCACCCGGTCGACCAGCAGGCCCGCGAACAGGGCGAGCAGCAGCCACGGCGACTGTCCGACGACGTTCACCAGCGACACCGCCCGCGGGTCGGTCGTGATGGTCACGGCCAACAGCGGCATCGCCGCCAGCATCAGCCCTTCGCCGGCCGATCCGGCGACGACGATGCCCTGCAACTTCGCCCACGAGCCCGTCCCCAGCCACTTGCGTAGACCGCGGGGAGTGTCGACGGGACCGGAGGGCGGAGGCGTCGAGGCGGCGGTGTTCACCACGACAGTCTTGCGCGGAAGATCTGTTCCGGGTGCGGGTGGCTGAGGAAATCGTGGTGTGAGATCTGCCCAATGAGACGGGAACGTGTCGACAAGACGACTCAGCTCGGTGGCGAACGCGGCCAGTCGAACCGCGTTGGTGCAGTACCCGTGCACGTACCGCCGCGGGGCTTGTCGAGGCCCGGGCCGTGAGCGTCGCGTTCTCGTCCGAGTCGGCTGCCGGCCTCAGTCCGCCACCTTCCACAGTGGATTCGGGATTCGAACGTAGTGGGGCCGCTCGCCGCGCTGGGTGAACCGGCTCAGCAGGTTGGCCTTGGCGGGCAGCTCGGGTGACTCCAAAAGGCGGTCGGCGACCGGAAACCGCCGTAGTTCCGCCGCGGCGACGTTCCACAGCGATGCTTCCCCGGCAGCGGTGTGCCTGCCGATTCCGTGGATGACATGGGCCAGTTGGTTGGTCACGGCGTGGTAGCACAGCCGGCGCCACGCCTCCTCGTCGTCGTAGACCGCCGGGCTGTCCGCCGGCAGCTCGCCTGCCTGGTCGCGGCTCACGGCAACGCCTTCCATGTCGCGTACCAGGAACCGGTCCGGCGCGCCGTCGGTGTCCAACCGCAGCAGCGAGTTCTGGACGTGCGCCTCGAAGGCGATGCCGTGGTCGGCGAACGCCGTCAGTAGCGGAACCTGCGCGAGCCGGACGTAGCGGCGCAGCCATTCCGCGACGTCGCCGGACCGTTCGGCGTGTCCCGCGAGCACCGCAGGGTCGTCGAGCAGTCCTGCCAGTACCCGGGCTCGCCGGTCCGGCACGGTACGGCGGACGGCGTTGACCTCGGCGGCGAGGTCGTGTCCTACGACCGCTGGGTCGAGCGTGCGCAGTCCCGTCTCGACGGCGATCCCGAAGCCCTCGTATTCGGGCAGGCGTTCGACCGCGCGGGCGGCGTCGGCGGAGCGGCGCAGCTGCTCGGCCGGGGTGTTACGGACGAAGTTCGTGATGCGCACGTGCAGCGGCAGTTTCCAGGCCACACCCGCGGCCGGATCGCACACGGTGCGCACGGACGACGTCGGGTACACCTCGCCACCGCACGCGCCGAGGTCGATCAGCACGCCGTCGTCGACGAGCCGGCGCACCGCGGGGTTGCGCCGCAGGTGCCGCGCCTGCCACGGATGTACGGGGATCGGCACGTATCCGTCCGGTACGGCCGCTGCGACGTCGTCGGGCACGGCGACCTCACCCTCGGTCAGCGTGAGACTTCGTGCCACGGCGAAGTAGGGAAGTCCGAACGAGACGCCGAGCTCGGGCGCGTAGGCGTCGAGGTCGGCGTTGCTGAATCCCTCGGCGCTTTTCGGTGTCGGATGAAACGGATGTCCGAACAGGACACTCTGCTCGGAATCGCGTGCCGGATCGGCCCGGCTTCCTTCGCGCCCCCGCCGCGGTTGCGCCAGGTACCGCGCGGTGCGGTCGATACTGCCGTCGATCTGGGCACGGAGCACGCGGGAACCCGCGAATCCGGTGCGGCGGGCGAGTTCGCCGAGCACGGTGTCGATGACGTGCGGCGATGTGTCGGCGTAGTCGTGGTGCCCGGTGGGGGAGGCGTGGGTGACCGTCAGCCGGAGCACATCGCCGCTGGCCGGTAGCGGCACGGTCAGCGGTCCTTCGGCGACCTCGTGGAATCCGTTCTCCCGCAGGTACGCGTTGAGCAGCCGCCGGATCGTGGCCTGCTGCGCACGCGGGTAGGGGCGCGAGGTGGTCATGGCACGGCGTCGGCTGCGGTTCCGGTCAGGGCAGTGCCGGGAGGGGCGGTGCGGGGAGGGGGAGCAGCGATGGTCACGGATTACCTCGATGGGTCGGAGCCGAGGTAAGGCTAGTGGGTTGCCTTGATCGCCGAACCGCCGTGGGGTGACTGTCCGACCACGATTCGTGACCACAACGAATCCGCCACCCGGTGAATTCCCGGCCGAGCCAGGAGTTGACCTTCGAGTTGCCTGAACGCCCAGTATCGTCGCCATGACCGACACAGAGCTGATCTCGATCGGAACGTTCGCCCGCCGCAGCGGCCTCACCGCGAGCGCGCTGCGGTTCTACGACGACTCCGGGGTGCTGCGTCCCGCCGACGTCGACGCGGCCTCCGGCTACCGCTACTACCACCACGACCAGCTCGAACGGGCCGTCGCGGTGCGCAGGCTGCGGGAGCTCGACATGCCGCTCGTGACCGTCGACCAGGTGCTGACCGCCGACCCGACCCGCGCGGCCCGACTGATCGACGAGCACGTGGCGACGCTGTCGGCTCGCGCGGACGCGGCCCGGCGACTGGCCGTCGAGGTGAAGACCGCGCTGGCGGGGGAGGACGCGGTGCCGCTCGCGACGGTGAAGGGGCCGGTGCTGGCCGCGGCTGTCGACCAGGTGCTCGTCGCGACCGGCGAGGCGGAGGACTACCCGGCGATCTCGGGCGTGCGGCTCGAGGTGAGCGGCGATTCGCTCACGCTGACGGCCACGGACCGGTACCGGCTGGCTGTGCGCACGCTCGTACCGGAGGAGTCGTCCGGCACGGAATGGTCGGCGACGGTGAGCGGCCACGATCTGCGTGCGGTGCTCGGTGAGATCCGCCGCCGGCACGTCGTGCGGCTGGAAGCGGTGCCGGACGGCGTGCGGTTCCACGCCGTCGCGAGCACCGGGTGGCGTGACGCGGGAGGTGGCCACGGCGGTCCGGGGCAGGTCTCCGGCGACGTGCACTGCCGACTGCTCGACGGCGCGTTCCCGGACCACCACGCGCTCGTGGCGGGGCTGGCCGAGCCGGTGACGCGGGTCGTTGCCGCCAAGGATGCGTTGCTGCGCGCGATCGAAAGCCGTGCCGAACCGACGATCCGCCTGCAGGTTCGTGCCGGCGAGTGCGTCCTCGCCGGGTCCGGTGAGGCGTCCCGGCACGTTGTGGAGGCGGCCGTCGAGGGCGCCGACGCGGAGATGTGGTTCGGCGCCGTGGTGCTGCATCCCGCTGTGGCGACGGCCGTGGGCCCCGACGTCATGCTCGACATCCGCGGCCCTTCGGAGCCCGTCACGGTGCGTTCAGCCGACAACGGAGACCTCGCCACCCACGCGATGCCACACGAGCCGCCGGTCGAGGCCTGACCTGGCCTGCCGGGGCGTGTCCCCGCTTCCGCTGCCGGGTCGTACCTCTGCTGCCGGGGTCCCTGTCCGACGGCGGGAGGTCCGGCCCCGGCGCAGTGGCACTCCGGGGCCGTGGTCACTCCGGGATCGTCACTCCGGGGCCGTGGTCACTCCGGGATCGTCACTCCGGGGTGGTGGTCACTCCGCTTTCGTGCCGTTGACGCTGCGGAGGGTGCGCATGGCCTCGGCGAGGGCCTCCGACGAGTGGTGGCCCAGCGGTGTGAGTACGCGTTCGCGCAGGATGTCGGCACACGCCTTGCGTGCGTTGGATGCCACGTCGAGGCCGTGATCGGTCAGCCGGGCGTAGGTGACGCGCCGGTCCTCCGCGCTGGGTACCCGTTCGATGAGGCCGGCGGCGACGAGGCGATCGGCGACCTTGGTGAACCCGCCGCTCGACAGTGCGGCCTCTTTGGCCAGCCGGGTCATCGGCAGTCGGTTATCGGGTGAGCGGACGAGCCGCACCAGGATGTCGAACGAGGCGGGCGGAAGGTCGAAGCGTTCCGCGATCTCGCCCATCAAGCGTTCCTGGGTGGCGAGGTAGCCCTCGATCACGAGGCCCCACCACGTCACGATCTCGTCGTCAGCCGGCTCTGTCGTCACGGTGATCCACCCTACATGTCGCTTCCCGGCGAAAATTCTCGCCGCGATAACTCTCGCTTGACTGACTCTAGCAATGACGATTCTCGCGACAAAGAGTCTCGCGATACGAACTCTCGCGTGAAGATGTCTTGCGCGCGAGATGTTTTGACGTTAGCGTCGACGGCATCGAGTTCGGAGGAGATCGCTATGGGCTTTGAGACCAGCGGCCTGCACCACGTCACCGCCATCGGTGGCGACCCGCAGCGCAACGTCGACTTCTACCTGCGCACGCTGGGGCTGCGCCTGGTGAAGACGACCGTCAACTTCGATGATCCGGAGACCTACCACCTGTACTACGGCGACGAGGCCGGCCGGCCCGGCACGCTGCTGACGTTCTTCCCATGGCGCGGCGTGCCGAACGGGCGCATCGGCACCGGCCAGGCCACGACGACGGCCTTCTCCGTTCCGGAGCACTCGCTCGGCTGGTGGAAACAGCACCTCGAGGCGTCCGGTGTCGGGTCGGGCACGATCGTCACGCGAGGCGACGAGGACGCACTCACCTTCCGTGACCCGGACGGGTTGCAACTCGCGCTCGTCGCCCACCCGCAGCCGGACCCGCGTGCCCCGTGGGACACGCCGTTCGTGCCCGCCGAGCATGCGATCCGCGGGCTGCACTCGGTAACCATGTCCGTGACCGCCGAGGACGCGACCGCAGCGATGCTCACGGATGCGCTCGGCCTGTCGCTCACGGGCGAGAGCGCCGGCCGGTTCCGCTTCCAGGCGGGCGACGGAGGTGCCGGCGCGTACGTCGACGTCGAGGTCACGCCGGACGCGCCGAAGGGTGTGGTCGCGGGCGGCACAGTGCATCACGTCGCGTGGCGCGCTGCCGACGACGCCGCGCAGTTGGCACTGCGCGAGGAGCTCGTGGGTTCGGGTGTCGGTGTGACGTCGGTCCTCGACCGGCAGTACTTCCGCTCCATCTACTTCCGCGAGCCGGGTGGTGTGCTGCTCGAGGTGGCGACCGACCAGCCCGGTTTCGACATCGACGAGCCGCTCCTCGAACTGGGACGGGCGCTGAAGCTGCCGCCGTGGCTCGAGCCGACACGGGACCAGATCGCCGCTGCGTTGCCACAGCTGGAACTGCCGGCCGAGAACAACCCGGTGCGGGCATGACGGGCCCGGCGCTCGACCACCGGTACGTCGAGGGCGCACAGGCCGAGCCGGTGCTGCTTCTCCTGCACGGTACCGGCGGCACCCCGGACGACATCCTCGCACTCGGCAAGGAACTCAGCCCTTCGTCGACGATGATCGCGCCGGCGGGCCCGGTCTCGGAGAACGGGGCGGCGCGGTGGTTCCGCAGGCTCGCCGAGGGCGTGTTCGACGTCGAGGACGTCATTGTTCGTGCGGGCGAGCTGGCCGAGTTCATCGAGGTCGCCCGCGACCGTTACGACCTCGCCGGACGCCGGCTGGTGGCCGCGGGCTTCTCCAACGGCGCGAACATCGCCGCGGCGGTGGCGCTGCTGCGGCCGGACGTGCTCGATGAGGTGGTGCTGTTCTCCGCCATGTCACCGCTGCCCGAGCCGCCCGCGGCCGATCTCCACGGCGGACGCGTGTTCCTCGCGAACGGCAGGCAGGACCCGATGGCGCCGCTCGACTCGAGCGAGCGGCTGGTGCGCACCTTCCGCGACCGTGGTGCCGAGGTGACCGAGTACTGGCATCCCGGAGGTCATCAGATCACCGCGGACGGTCTCGAATCCGCCAGGCAGTGGCTCGCCACCTGAACCGCACGAGCTGCGGGTAGGCCCGCCGAGCGGTGTACGGCGGCGTGATGGCATGCCGGCGTTGTCGACGCGGTCGAGGTGACGGCGTTGTCGACGCGGCCGATGTTGCGGCGTTGTCGATGACGTTGCGGCGTTGTCGATGTGGCGACCTTGCCGACGTGGCGGCCGGTACGTACCGGCCGCCACCGACGACCGTTGACGCGCCGACCACTGACGCGTCACTCCGCGACACGCCAACCGTCGCGACGCGATTATGTCGTGGAGTGGGATTGCGCCTGTGTGCGTCGGCGGTTGCCCGATCACGCCTTCGACGCCTGGGTGACGCGGGCTGCCGGGTGTGGCTGCGTCCGTTCGGCGGTGCTTCCACTGGTCCGGACAGTCCATTTCGTCACCCTCTGTGAAATTCGCAAGTTGCAGACTGATCCTGTCGGCGGCACCAGATTATTCCGATTCGTTCTACAGTGCGTGTCTTCCGGAACCGACATCGGTGGGAGGTGCACGCGATGAAGGTCGGCGACATGGTGGACTGTCCGCGTTGCCACGGCTCTGGGCTGACCCCGAACCGCAAGGGGCCGTGCCCGAACTGCGGCGGTCTCGGGCAGGTGCCGCAACGGTAGGCGCCGACGAGACGTCCCTGGTGGCACCGGCCGAGTCGAGAAATCTCGGGTGGCGCCGGGCATGAGGCGACCGTCGTGGAGAAACCGGTCGTGACCAGACGGCGTACGGATTCGTGTCGCCGTTGTCACCCCGTGTCGTGGCGGCAACGGGCGGTGATCATCGGCTCCGTTGTTCCCGCCCAGTAGCATCGGGTGTGTGGAAGCGGACGAGTTGATGCAGCGCGCGGGCAAGTTGGCCGGATGGGCGGCGCGGACGAGTTACTCGCTGGGCAAACGCTTGCCCGGGGCGGACGGTGCGGAACGTTCGCTGCGCAATCTCGAACAGAAAGCGCTGACCGAACTCCACAAGCGGATGGAGGGCGCCAGCAACCGCAGGCTGCTCGAACTGACCGAGCTGCCTGCGACTCCCCCGGGTGAGGACGCCGCGGCCGGTCACAGCGAGAACGGATCCGGCTCGAAGAGCTCGTCGACGGCCGTCGCTATGCCGTTGCCGACCGATCCACTCCGGGCGGGGATGGCGGCACTGCTGAACCGGTCGACGCATCTGAGCCGCGAAGCCGCGCGCGATTACCTGTACGCGTCGATCCTCCGGCAGCTCACGCCGGACGAGGCCCGTCTCCTGTCGGTGCTGTCCGACGGTGCCGACTATCCGGTGGTCCAGATCGCCGAGCGCAAAACGGGCAGGGTCGTGCTGCGCAACGCGTCGACGATCGGCAAGACGGCCGGGGTGTCGGCGACGGCGCACGTGCCGGTGTACGTCTCACGACTGGTCGCGTTCGGACTTGCCGAGATCGACGACGAGCAGAACGACCTGGCGACCCAGTACGAGATCCTGATGACCGACGAGACAGTGCGAAAGGCCGAGGACCTGGTCAAGCGCCCGAAGATCACCCGCGGTGCGCTACGGATCACGCCGCTCGGGGTCAACTTCTGGCTCGCCTGCGCACCCTGACGACCTTCACCTCCGCGCAATGATCACCTTCGTTTGCGCGCCATGACCACCCTCGCCTGCTCGCCGCGTCGACCGCTGCCCGTTCGCCACACCGGGTCGGGTGTGCTGCTCTGGCGGTGAGTCGCCTGGTCGTGTGATCATGCGCGCCTGCGACGGCAACGGGGTCGGTGCAGCTGCCACAGCTGTGGTTTTGAGGCGCGGCGGTGATCGATGGGCGAGTACCTGCACGGGATAGTCGACGACTTCGTGCGGTATTGGCCTGTCTACACGTCGATTCCGCTGGTCGCGGCGCTGATCGGCTGGGTGACCAAGCTGGTCGCGATCCGCATGATGTTCGAACCGATCGACTTCGTCGGGATCCGGCGCCGGGGCAGGCCGTTCCTCGGGTGGCAGGGCATCGTCCCCCGGCGGGCCGCGCGGATGGCCGGCATCGCGGTCGACACCATGACCGAACAGCTGATCTCGCCACGCGACATCGTCCAGCGCTTGGACCCGGAGCGCATCGGCAAGGAGATCGAGGCGCCGCTCCGGGAAGCGATCGAGGAGATCGTCACCGACGTGGCCGAGCGGTATCAGCCCGGCCTGTGGGAGCGATTGCCCGAACGGGGCAGGCGGATGGTGATCCGCCGGGTGCAGGACCAGGCGCCGCACATGGTCGCGAAGGTCATCGATCAGATCAAGGCCGATGTGGACTCCGTGTTCGACCTGAAGGACATGGTCGTCACGCACCTGGTCCAGGACAAGGCGCTGCTGAACCGCATCTTCCAGGAGGCGGGGCACGAGGAATTCCGGTTCATCGGCCGGTCGGGACTGCTGTTCGGCGCGCTGATCGGTGTGGTGCAGATGGTCGTGTGGCTGCTGCTGCGCGTGCCACTGATCATGCCGGTCTTCGGTCTGTTCATCGGGTGGTTCACCGATTGGCTGGCGTTGAAGATGATCTTCCGGCCGCTGCGGCCGCGAAAGTACTTCGGCGTGACGTGGCAGGGCCTGTTCCTCAAACGCCGCGACGAGGTCACGGACGCCTATGCCGATCTGATCGCAACCGAGATCATCACGCCGCGCAACGTCATCGACGCCGTGTTGCGCGGGCCGATGTCCGACCGGGTGCTGACGATGATCGAACGCCAGGTGGACGCCGAACTGGAGCGGCACACCGGCGTAGCGAAACCGCTCGTGCTCTTGGCCATGGGCGGTGGTCGGTACGGCGCGCTCAAGGACAGGATCGCCGAGTCCGTGATGACCCGGCTGCCCGACACGTTGCGCTATGTCGAGACCTACGCCGCAGACGCGATGGACATCCGCGGCACGCTCGTGACCAAGATGCGCGAGCTCGATGACGCCGAGTTCGAAGGACTCCTGCGCCCGGCGTTCCAACAGGACGAGTGGATCCTGATCCTCACCGGCGCACTACTCGGCGGCCTGTGCGGTGAACTCCAGGTCCAGATCGTGCTCCTCCTGACGGGGTGACGGCAGGCCGTGCTCATCCGGAAGTGAGGGGCGGTGCGGTCGCCAGGCTGCCGACGGGTACGCCTTGGTGCGGGACCCCGCCTGGCCGGCAATCATGGTGCCGTGCCGGCACCGGTGTTGCTGGTATCGATTCGATGTCTGGGCGAGACCGCTCGTCCGCGACTCGCTGTACGTGGGTCTCGACTCGGCTCTGCCGTGCGCATGGTTCATACGTCTCCTACGGCGGTAGCCCGATCTCCGGGGTTTGCTTCGTCGACTGTCGGGCCGCGATCGTCGCGCTTGCCGGAGTGCGGATCTTCAGCTCCTCGTTGGCGGGGTACCTGTTGCTCGGACATGTCCGCGGACTGCTGCGGCGAACGGCGTGACCGCACTGGTGGTTGTCCTGTCGGTTGTTGCGGTGCCGATTGTCGTTCCGGCCGGCTCCATTGCGTGGCCCGGCAGGTCTGGTCGCGTCGCTTCCGGTGGTGGCGCCGGGTGGGGGCGTGGATGGGTTCCCTGACGTCGGTGTGAGTGGCGCCGTTCGGCGTCGTGACGACGGTCGTACCGGTGTCCGGGTCGTGGTGGATCGTCCATCCGGGGTCGTCCTTGCGTGCATGGTGGCGGTCGCACTTGGAGCTGCCGTTGGCGGTCGAGGTGTGGCCACCGTCGGTCCAGGCTGTGCCGTGGTCGAACTCGCAATGCCGGGCCGGGCGATGACACCAGGGCACACAGCATTCCCGGTCCCGCGCCGCCACCAGGTCCCGCACTGCCGCCGTGGGGCGGCGCCTGGTTCGGCCGAGGTCAACGGGCCGGCCGGTGCCCGGGTCGCAGAGCACGGCTCGCCAGGTGCTGTTCGGATTGGTCATGATCTCGCGGGCGATCGCGCCGGGAACGGGTCCGTATCCGTCGAGTTCGCAGCCGTCCTCTGTCATGCCGAGCGCGGTGTCGATGGGGAGATGGATGAACACCGATGCCGCAATCGCGGGGGTACTCACTTCAGGGGAACGGCCGAGGAGCAGGTCTGTGGCCACATCCGCCCGCAGTTGGTCCATCGTGCGTCCGTCACGATCCTTGCGGCGCACCTTGTCCGCCAGCGCATCGACACGGCTCCTGATTCCCGCGGCGACTTCGGCAGGTATGCGGAGCGTGAATTGCGACATTGCATGATCGTCGTTTCGAATGTCGAACGATCGTTCGCAACGAGCTTGTCGTGCTCGTGCGACCTGGCCGCCGGGGTCGACCACTTCCATCAGCCGTCGAACTCGTCGGGTCAGGTTGTCCGGCAGTAGCGATGCTCCCGGTTGACTCGCCAATCGTTGGGCCAACAACTCGTCGAGCCGTCGGGTCTTGTTCTCGTCGAGTGGCGCGGCTACGTCCAGCAGTCTGCGTGCACCGTATGCCTCCACCCGGCCGGCCCGCATAAGCCCCAGAACTGTAGGCATGCGCCGTACGAGCACTGCACTTCGGCCGACCCTGCGGGTGGCTTCGGCGGTCGACACCCCGAGCTCCGGGGCGACCTCGTCGGCAAGTGCGCGGTGGTCGTTTCCATCCAGTTCGGACAGTCGAGCCAGTGCTATCGCCTCGGTGGCGTCGGCACGTGCGCGGTCCGCACGCGCTTCGCGAACGGCGTCGATGAGTTCCTCGCGTTCCCCCATGTCCAGTAAAGCTATCGAATCCATGTACGAATGACCACCAGCTGATCGGGTGATGCGAAAAAGTGGCAGTGATGAGATCGTGGAAGGTGATTCGAATGATCACACCCGGCGACTTCAGGTGCCGGGTTCGGCCATGGGAAAGCCTGTTCTACGAGGAGGGGGTTGTCGTCGATGGATCGAAGATCGCGAAGATCGGCAGTTGCCTTGGGGAGTGATCGCTCCGGCGCTCGCGGTGGCACCGGCTGCGGTGACTTGCGGGTATGCGCCGGCGTGCCGGTCGGAATGTGTGTAGCGCGCCCGGATTCGGGTGCGGCCCACCGAGGCGCGTCGGTCCACGAGGGGCGACCCGGGCGGCGCCCTCCTCAGTGCAGGGTCCGGGAAGAAGTCTGCGCTGGGTCCTTCGGTGCTCCGAGGGTCTACACGCTGCACAGCCAGTCGAGGACGACGGCGGCTGTCCACGACTGGTTCGGGCTGCCCAGGGGTTCTCCCGTGAACGGTTCGTAGTATTCGCCGAACGATCCGTCGGAAGCGAGGTGCACCCCTTGTGCGCGAAACTCGCTGGCGTGCCGTTGCCAGCCGCGCTGTTCGAATGCCCAGCCGAACAGCCAGATGACCACCGGCCACTGTGGACCACGCCAGTACAGTCGCGGATCGAAGTCGCCGGAATGCGGTGACACCGACGGTGGCACGGCGGCGAGCAGGCCCGGGTGGCCGGACCATCCGGGGCCATCCAGCGTGTCGAAGAGTCGTTGTTCGGTTTCGGTGGGAAGCCCTCCGCACAGCAGTGGGGAGAAGGCCGCGAGCGACTCCGTATCGAGCCACGTGCCGGTGTGGACGTCGTAATCGCGGGCCATGCCGGTCTCGGGGTGGCAGCTCCTGCGGGCCGCATCGCGGGCGCGGCCCGCCCAGCTGCGCAACTCGGCGATCTCCGACGCCGGTGCGTCGAGTTCGGCGCCGATGTCGGCCAGGGTCTCGCTGGCCAGTGCGAACACGGCCGTGACGAACACGTCACCGACGAGGAACGCCGACGTCTCGACCACCTTGTCCGGGTAGTAGCCGGCCCGTCGAAGCTGCTCGATGAGCCACAGGTAGCGGTCGTACTCGTCGTCGCTGGGCCGTTGCCGGGGGTCGTCCACCTTCAGGGTGTCGAGTCGCACGTACGGCGGCAGATCGGCATCAGGCTGCACGGCGAGGTACGGCGCGTCCCACCGCGGCGAGTTGTCCATTCCGGACTCCCAGCCGTGCACGATCGTCACCAGGCCGCAGGCCTCGGACATACGGTGCCGGGCGATCCACCCGTGCCAGCGTCGGAGAGCAGGCCACGCTTCCCGTGCGAAATCCTCGGCGATCCCGGCGTCGGCCTCGGACGTCCGACGGGCGGTGTCGATGATGCGGCGCAGCGCGATCGCGTGTACCGGTGGCTGGCAGATGCCCGAGGTTCGCGCGTTGTGTGGACGTTGCGGTGCGTCGTCGGTGCCCCAGCGGTCCGGTCCGGGGAAGTAGTCGTCGTCGCCGGTGAACACGATGTGCGGGATCATCCCGTCGTGCCACTGGGCCGAGAACAGAGTCCGCAGTTCCTGCACGGCGCGGCTCACGTCGAGATGGGCGAGGCCCATCGAGATGAACGCCGCGTCCCAACTCCACATGTGCGGATACAGCCGCGGTGACGCCGTGACGAGCGTCCCGGTGTCGTTGTCCCGTAGCACCATGGCGGCGCGCGCGGCGAGGTTCGCCGGCCGGTGAACGGTGCGGTTGCCGGCGGCGGTGGTGGTCACCGGGCCTCCCGAACAGAGATGTGTCGACAACGCGCCGTGTCACGTACTTTTGTCAGACTCGTTAACATAAGTATCCGGGAGGTCGATTGTCAACGTGGTCGTGACCAACGAGCCGGGGAGTTCCCCGAGTGCGACATCGCCGGGACACGTGCTTGCCGTGCTGCGTGAGCACGGCCCGCTGACGCGGCAAGAACTGCAGGAGCGCGTGGGGTTGTCGCGCGTGACCCTGGTCGAACGGCTCGAGGCGCTGCGCTCGCACGGGCTGGTACGCGCGAGCGGCCATCGGCGCTCCAGCGGCGGCCGGCGTGCCGAGGTGCTGGAGGTCGACGTCGAAACGCCCAGTGCGCTGACCGTCGACCTCGGCCAGAGCCACGCCGCGCTGGCCATCACCGATCTGCGCGGAACCGTGCTCGCGCGCGATCACCATCGGTTGCCCGCGCGTCACGGTCCCGACGACGTCGTCCCGTTGCTGCTGCGCTCGGGCCGTGAGCTGCTCGACCGCGCCGGCCGCGGCGACACGTTGCGTGCCCTGGCGCTGTCGCTCCCCGGGCAGATCGACCACGACCGCGGCGTCACGGTCGCTCCGCCGACCATGCCCGACTGGAACGAGCGCCCACTGCGCGAACCGTTCGCCGACGCGTTCGGCGTCCCCGTCCTGCTGGAGAACGACGCCAACGCGCTGGCGTTCGGCGACTACTGCGCAATGGACAGGCCGGATTCGACGGTCGTCGGTGTCAAGGTCGGCACGGGTATCGGCGCGGGTGTCATCGTGTCCCGGCGGATCCACCGCGGGGAGAGCGGCACCGCCGGCGAGATGGGGCACATGCGCATCGAGGGAGACGACCGGCGGTGCGCGTGCGGCCGGCACGGCTGCGTGGCGGCGAGCGCCAGTGGCATGGCGCTCGTGCGGCAGCTGCGCCCGTCCGGGGCGCGTTCGATCGACGACGTCGTGCGCCGGGTCCGGGACGGTCACGGCGACGCCGTGCGCGCAGCTGCCGAGGCAGGGCGGCTCGTCGGCACGGTGCTCGCCACGGTCGTCACGATCGTCAACCCGCGGTACGTGCGCGTCGGCGGTGCGATCGGTGTGCTGGAACCGTTCCTCGACGCGTTGCGCGGCACGGTGGAGACGAACGCCCACGCGAGTGCGCTGCGGGGACTCGACATCGGCCCTTCCGGACTCGGCGAGGACGGCGCGTTCGCCGGTCTGGCGGGGCTCGTGGCCGACGAACTGCTCGCACCATCCACTGTGGACAATCGTGTCGGCGCGGGCTGACACGGCGAGGCGTCACCCGTCCCGGCGCCCCGGTGTGGCCTCGTCCCGGTATGCCGTGAGGCTGCGCAGATCCGGCCCGTCCGCCGTGCGGTAGGCCCGGAACCGGTGGGCGTGCGAGCGCGGTTTCCCGAACAGTTCGTCGGGCATGTCCTCGTCGACGCCCTCGATGACCACATCGTGCCCCTGGCCGGACCGTGTCCCACCGACATCCTCGGAGAAGACGCACACGCCGGTGGCCACATCGAGTCGCACCAGATAGGCGTCCGCGAACACCGTGCCGGGCGCCGGTTCGTGGTTCTCGGCGGCCTCGGATTCGGCCGAGTACAGCAGCGGGCAGCAGCCGCAGCGCGGGTCGTAGTACCGGGTCGTACGCAACCGCGCCTGCCATGCGGGCCTGCCGTGGTGTTCCACGGCGGTGAGGTCGAGAATCTCCGTGCCCGGCGCCGGGGTGCCCTCGTCGTCCCAGCCGTCGGCGAGCTCGTACGGGTCGAGCATCGCGACCCAGTGGTAGTCCTGGTACATCGGCGGTTCGAAGTCGAAGCGCACCGCGGGCACCTGGTCGGGAGCGCGGGACAGGAGACCGTGGTCGTCGAGCTCCACCGCAGGCGGCTCGGCGACGTCGGGGTCGGCCTGGCGCTGGAGAACGGCGCCGTCGAGGCTCTCGACCCGCAGTCTGCCGGGCCTGCGCACGGCGGCGCGTACGGTGTGGACCGCCCGGTCCTCGCCCGCGTGGCGCCTGCCGGTCGTGAACCGCAGTGCATGCCACCGCCACGGCGCCGACCGTGCCAGCGCGCGAAACCGTTCCTCCGTCGGGTCCATGCACCGTTGGTACCAGGCGAGCCGACGCCACGGCTAACACAATTGCAGGCATGGGAAGTGCCGAGCTGTTGACCGACGCCTTCGGGCGGGTCCGAGAAGTCATCCGGGAGGTCGTCGAAGGACTGGACGCCGAAGCGCTGGCCGAACGCCTCGACGCCGACGCCAACTCGATCGGGTGGCTCGTGTGGCATCTGACCCGCGTGCAGGACGACCACATCGCCGACGTTGCCGGCCGCGAACAGCGGTGGACTGCCGACGGCTGGTTCGAACGCTTCGGACTGCCGTTTCCGCCCGGCGACATCGGGTACGGCCACTCCAGTGCGGACGTCGCCGCAGTCCGGGTGAGCGATCCGGACCTGCTCGTCGG
Source organism: Prauserella sediminis (assembly GCF_014195435.1). Taxonomy (NCBI): domain Bacteria; kingdom Bacillati; phylum Actinomycetota; class Actinomycetes; order Pseudonocardiales; family Pseudonocardiaceae; genus Prauserella; species Prauserella sediminis. The sequence continues at coordinate 2,509,289 of NZ_JACIBS010000001.1, forward strand.
CTACCACGAGGCGGTGCATGCGCAGACCGTCGACTACCTCGCCGGAATCACCGACCCCGACCTCGACGTGGTCGTCGACGAGTCATGGGATCCGCCCACCACGCTGGGCGTGCGGCTGGTCAGCGTCGTCGGCGACACGATGCAGCACGCGGGCCAGGCGGAGTTCGTCCGCGGAATCCTGCTCCGGCGGTGACGGGACGGGCCGGCTGAGCGTCGAGTTGTCCCGAATCGTTCACCCGGAGTGATCCCGACCCTTAGGCTCTCCCTGCCGAGGTGCAGGAGCGTCGTGGAGGTCGGTCGACATGTCGACGGAGCAGCGGACCGCGTCGCTGACCGTGACACCGGGGTGGATCGGTGGCATCGCGCTGAGCGGGACCGGCGCCGGGCTGGCCACGGCGGCACTGACGTTGCCGTGGCTGCGGGCCGAGATCGCGGCCGACTCGCTGGAGATGCCTGTCACGGCCATCGCCGGGTACGGACCCGTGGTCGCCGTGCTCCTCGTGCTGACGGGCGTGCTCGCGGGCGTCGGCTTCGTGACCTCCCGGCGGGCTTCCCTGCTGACGGCCGCCGCAGCCATCATGCTCGGGTCGGCGATGCCGATGGTGGTGCTGTGGACCGGATGGCAGCCCCCGAGGTCGGCGTTGCTCGGTGCGATCGGGACGGTCGCTCCGGACCGGGCCGCCATGATCGCACCGGACGTGCCGATCACGGTCGTGCCGATGCAGGGCACCGTCCTGTACGTCCTCGGGCTGCTCCTGATCAGCGCGGGTACAGCCGTGGCAGCGGGCAACACCCCGGGCGGCCTTACCGTCACGCCTTCTCAGGTGGCCAGTGCGAAGCCGCGGGTGCGCGCCGTACTGAGCTGGGCCGCCGTCGCCGTCGCGGCGCCACTGGCGGTGGTATCGCTGTCGCTGGAGTGGTTCGAGATCGAAGGACGCTGGGACCTGCCCACGGTCGTCGACGGCTGGCGCACGGTGTACCGCATCGGGCTGGTGCTGGTCCTCGCCGGCCTGCTCGGCACCTTGGCGACGTCGGGGGCGGCCAGGCGCGTGTGGCGAGTCATCGGGTTGTTCTGCACGTTCGCGATCGGCTACGTGCTGATCATCAACGGGTGGGTACTCGCTGATCCGGCAGGGTTCTTCAGCAGTCCGGACGTCGACTCCGAACCGATCGTCGCGGGCCGCGCCTACCTGGCGGCCATCGGCGCGGTGCTGTTGTTGCTGCTGGCCTTCCTGCTCGGGCCGGGCACGGAACCCTCCGTGGCCACCGAGAACGGCGACGCGGGCGAACCACCCGAGATCGACGACGGTGCCCCGGAATCGCCGGACTCCGTCGGCACCACCGGCACCACCGGCACCACCGACACCACCGGCACCACCGGTAGCGCCGGAACCAGCGAAACCACGGGAACCACGGACATCGCCGAAGTCACGGACACCACTGGCACCGCCGACACCACTGGCACCGCCGACACCACTGGCACCGATGCCGCGGGTTCGGGGACGGCGAGGTCGACGTCGTGAGCGGGGCGAGGAACCGACGCGGCATGGCGGGCACGCGGATGCGGCCGCAGCCTCGGCAGCGGAAGTCGTCGTGGTTGCGGTCGGCGTGGGCGAAAGTCCGGGCCGGGTTCACCTGGACGAGAGCTGCCGTCGTGGGCGTGCTGACGCTGGTCGCGACGACGGCGACGATCCCGGGTGCGTATCCCTGGCTGCACGACAACGCCCGTGACCTCTTCGGCGAGGAAGCGCTCACCACGGAGGGCGAGGCGAAGCCGGACCTGCTCGCGGGCGCCTACTGGGCCACCGACGAGGTCGTCACGGCCTCTGCGGACTGGCGCGTGTTCGACCGGATCAGCTCGTCCGGTGCGCAGATGGGCACGTCGGGCCACATCGTGAAGCTGCACAGCAACCGGGCCGCGCGGATCGTCATCGAGGGGCTCACGGCCGTCGTCGAACAGCGCCGGGAGCCGCTGTCAGGGACGGCGTACCTCGCCGACCCGCAGGGCGGCGACATGGAAGCGCTGCTCGTGGACATCCCGCTCGACCGGGGTGGCAGGGAGGTCCCCGCACTCGTGCGGCGCGACGGTGGCCAGCCGCGGCCCTACGGCGTCGACGGCAAGATCCGCTACCTCGAGCAGGGAGTGGCGGAACAGCTGCTCATCAAGGCTTCCACCGAGAACTGCCATTGCACGTGGCGGCTGCGGATCGACTACTCCTACCGCGGCGAGACGGGACAGGTCGTGGTGCCGCCGCGCGGGCAACCGGCGTTCGAGACGACGGCGTGGACGCGGCACAAGGTGGAGTACGACATGCACAGTGCCGAGGACCGGGTACCGCGGCGCCACGATTGCGTGCGTGATCCGCACAGTTGCCGCCGCGAACCCTGACGCCGAGCCGAGACCGGGTTCCGTGCCGGCCTCGACGCCGGCACGGAACCTGCCGCGGCGATCCGGAGCGCGCTGCGTCCTGCCGCGTGCGGCTACTTCTTCGCGGCGGCCTTCTGAGCCTTCTTGAAGTCGCGCACCTCGGCGAGCGTTTCCGGGTCGACGACGTCGGCGATGGAGCGGCGCGCTCCCTCCTCGCCGTACGCGCCCGCGGCCTCCCGCCAGCCGTTGGGCTGCACATCGCGCTGTTTGCCGAGCAGCGCCAGGAAGATGCGTGCCTTCTGGTCGCCGAACCCGGGCAGGGCTTTGAGCCGCTTGAGGACTTCCTTGCCGTCCGGGTCGGCGTAGGTCCACAGTTCGGCCGTGTCGCCGTCGTAGTGGTCGACGATGTAGCGGGCCAGTGCGTGGAGCCGCTTACCCATCGACGCGCCGTACCGGTGGATCGCAGGCTTGGTCACGCACAGTTCCACGAAGGAGTCGACGTCCATCTCGGCGATTTTGTGGACGTCGAAGCCGCTCATCCGTTCCTGCAGCTTCCGCGGCCCCGCGAAGGCCACCTCCATGGCCACCTGCTGATCCAGCAGCATGCCGCTGAGCAGGGCGAACGGGTCTTCGGAGAGCAGCTTGTCGGCGTCGGCGTCGCCGGTGAGGTGCAGCGTGGACATGGCGCCATTTTCGCACGCAGTGTCGGCAACGGCGGCACGAACCGGCGCGTGCTCGCCGGGTCCACGACGAGCCGGGGTCACGACGAGCCGGGTTCACGAACACGTGGGAGGTCGCACGGCCACGGGGATCGAGGAGAATGCCGGCTGTATCGCTCGCGAGGAATGTCGACAAAGCTGTGATCCGCCTGGCGCCGCTGTTCGGCGCCAGGGTGTTACGGCCACCACGGCGATCCGACACCGACAGCGACGGCGGGCACACGCAAAGTTGTCACCGTTCGGCCTCTCGCGTCGGGCGACGGGTGCCACTAACGTGCTGTGCGGTGGCTCTGCGGCGACGCCGCAATCCCGGCGATCGTCGCCGGGATTGTCGCGCGTACGGCCGTGTCTTTAGCACAGCCGCAGTCCTGATCGGTAGCTCGCTGTCGCCATCGTCACGCACGTTTCTGCGTTGTTGCAGGTTAATCGGGTGATCGAGCGCGTTGCATGCTGATACCGGAACGCAGACCTGTTAGATTGCTTGAATATGTCCGGAAAGCACACAAAGCGTGCCAACGGCGATAATGATTCGGCGGGCCACGTGGTGATCGAACCACCAGCGGCGGATGACGGCGCGGCCCTCTGGCGAATAGCGCGTGATTCACAAAAGCTGGACTTGAACTCGTCCTACGCCTACTTGCTGTGGTGCCGTGATTTCGCCGACACATCTGTCGTCGCCCGTGCCGACGGGGAACCCGTAGGATTCGTGATGGGCTATCGCAGGCCTGCGACGCCCGATTCGTTGCTGGTCTGGCAGGTCGCCGTCGACGATTCGCAACGAGGTCGCGGCCTTGCCGGAAAGATGCTGGACGCGCTGTTCGAGCGCGCCGTTCCCGACGGCGTCCGTTACCTCGACACCACCATCACGCCGGACAACGACGCGTCGATCCGGCTGTTCACGTCGTTCGCGAAGCGCTGGGACGCGACGCTGGAACGGTCCGAGTTCCTTGCGGCGGCCGAATTCCCGGAGCCGCACGAGCCGGAGGACCTGTTCCGCGTCGGCCCGTTGACCGCGCCCGCCGACTGAATCGCCCGGCGTCAGCCGGCACAAACCGAGATTTGCCTGAAAAGCAGGAGCTGAAAACACGTGAGCATCTTCGAAAAGCTCGAGTCCGAGGTGCGGAGCTATAGCCGCGGCTGGCCCGTGGTCTTCGACAAGGCGCAGGGAAGCTGGATCTACTCCGAGGACGGCAAGCCGTACCTGGACTTCTTCGCCGGTGCCGGTGCCCTCAACTACGGGCACAACAACCCGGCGCTCAAAGAGGCGCTGATCGACTACATTTCCCGCGACGGCGTCACGCACTCGCTGGACATGTTCACCTCGGCGAAGCGGGATTTCCTGGAGTCGCTGGACGAGCAGATCCTGCAGCCGCGGAACATGGAGTACAAGGTCATCTTCCCCGGCCCCGGCGGCGCCAACGCCGTCGAGGGCGCGCTGAAGCTGGCGCGCAAGGTGACCGGCCGCGAGTCGGTCATCAACTTCACCAACGCGTTCCACGGCATGACCCTCGGTGCGCTGTCGGTGACCGGTAACTCGATGAAGCGCGGCGCCGCGGGTATCCCGCTCGTGCACGCCACGCCGATGCCGTTCGACAAGTACTTCGACGGCGAGTTCCCCGACTTCTTCTACTTCGAGCGTCTTCTCGAGGACTCCGGCTCGGGCCTCAACGAGCCCGCGGCCGTGATCGTCGAGAGCGTGCAGGGCGAAGGCGGCATCAACGCCGCGCGCCTCGAATGGCTCAAGGGCCTTTCCGACCTGTGCAAGAAGCACGGCATTCTGCTGATCCTGGACGACGTGCAGATGGGATGTGGCCGTACCGGCCCGTTCTTCAGCTTCGAGGAAGCCGGTATCGAACCGGACATGATCTGCCTGTCCAAGTCGATCGGCGGTTACGGCCTGCCGATGGCGATCACACTCGTGCGCCCGGACCTCGACGTCTGGTCTCCCGGCGAGCACAACGGCACGTTCCGCGGCATCAGCCCTGCGTTCGTGACGGCCGCCGCGGCGCTGCGCACCTACTGGTCAGACGACACCCTCGAGAAGTCGACCAAGGAGAAGGGCGAGCGCATCGGCGCCAGGTTCCGCAAGCTCGTCGAGGAGTATCCGGACGCCGAGCTCATGGCCAAGGGCCGGGGCCTGGCGCGCGGCCTCGAATTCGGCAGCGGTGAGGCTGCGGGCAAGGTCGCGGCCGCCGCCTTCGATCGGGGTCTGCTGTTGGAGACGTCCGGTCCGAGCGACGAGGTCGTCAAGCTGCTGCCGCCGCTGACGCTCACCGACGAGGAGCTCGACAAGGGTCTGGAGATCATCTCCGAATCCGTCGAGTCGGTGCTGTCCCGCTGACGTCGTCCGACAGGCCCCGTGCCGCCGCGCATCACTTCCGCAGCGGCGGCCGGTACCCCACGAAACGGTGATTCACCGCCCGAGACGTCCCCTGACGTCAACCGGGCGGTGAATCATCGTCGAGGCCCCGGCGGCCACGCGACACGACTTCGAGCACAATCGTCGCTACCACCCGAGGAAACCCGACCCGAGGAGTCGCATTGTTCGTCCGCACCATCGACGACATCACGGACACCGAAGCCGACATCAAGACCGAGAACTGGCGAAGCAAGCGCATCGTCCTCGCCAAGGACAAGCTCGGCTTCTCGGTGCACGAGACCACGCTCTACGCGGGCACAGTGAACGACTTCTGGTACGCCAACCACATCGAGGCCGTGTTCATCACTCAGGGTGAGGGCGAGGTCGAGGACAAGGCGACCGGCGAAGTCCACCAGCTGCGACCCGGCTCCATCTACGTGCTGAACAACGCGGACAAGCACCAGGTGCGCCCGCGGACGGAGATGAAAACCGTATGCGTGTTCAACCCGCCGGTCACCGGCCGGGAGGTCCACGACGAGAACGGCGTCTACCCGCTGATCGTCGAAGAGGACTGATAGCTGCGTCACCGGCGTTCGGTGGCGTAATCGGAAGGCTCCGCGGGAACCCGGTCGGTGTGAGCGGTCGTGATGCCACGACCCTCGCCCGGCCGGGTTCTTCGCGTTTCACGAGAGGAACAATCAGGAAGAAAACCAGAGAACGAGATTCGTAGGAGAAGAACGTGACTCTTGCGGACCGAATTTCCGGTATGTCCCAGAACACCGACGTGTCCTTCCGCGACGTCTATTCGGACGGCGGAACGGATGCCTACCCGACGCGGTTGAGTGCAGGGGAACCGCAACTGCTCGACCGGCCCGACCACACCGTCTGGGCAAGTGCGGACGACGGCCCGTTCGACCGCGACGAACTCGCCGCTCACGCCCGCAACGGCTACACGATCCTCGAAGGACTGATCACACCCGCCGAGGTGCAGGGTTACTGGCAGGAACTGGTCCGGCTCTCGGCGGACAGCGACCTCAAGAGCGACGAGCGCGTCGTCACCGAGAGGTCGTCCGGTGAGGTGCGGTCGATCTTCGAAGTCCACCGCATCAGCGAGCTGGTCGACCGGCTGGCCCGCGATCCGCGCATTCTCGACCGCGCGCAGCAGATCCTCGGTTCCGAGGTCTACCTGCACCAGAGCCGGGTCAACTACATGCCCGGTTTCCGCGGCAACGGCTTCTACTGGCACTCGGACTTCGAGACCTGGCACGCCGAGGACGGCATGCCGCAGCCACGGGCCGTCAGCTGCTCCATCGCGCTGACCGACAACTACCCGTACAACGGCGGCCTGATGGTGATGCCCGGATCGCACCGGACGTTCGTGCAGTGCCTCGGCGAAACGCCCGACGACCACTACAAGGCGTCGCTGAAGGAGCAGGAGATCGGCGTTCCGCGAGAGGACGACATCACCAAGCTCGCGGCCTCCTGTGGTATCGACCAGTTCACCGGGCCCGCCGGATCGACGTTGTTCTTCGACGCGAACATCATGCACGGGTCGGGCAACAACATCACGCCGTATCCGCGGTCCAACATCTTCCTCGTGTTCAACAGTGTGGAGAACGCGCCGGTCGAACCGTTCGCGGCCGGCAGTCCGCGGCCCTCGTTCATCGGTGCCCGCGACATCGCGCCGCTGCACCGGTGAGCAGTGCACCGGAGAGAGCTGCATTGGTCAGCACTGCACCGGTGAGCGCTGTGCCGGTGAGTACTGCATTGGTCAGCACTGTGCCGGTGAATGCTGCTCCGGTGGACACTGCGCCGGCCGGAGCACGCACCGGTGACCGGTTGAACCATTGACAGGACCGAACCAACGCAGTCGCCGGCCATCGGCGACAGGTTGCGTTAGGGGGTGGGTGTATTCGACCTTGCGCAGCCTGTTACCGTGTCGCCACCCCATCGCACAGCGATGGGCAGTCGTCCCCTAGCGGCTTGGTGACTCCTTTGCTCGGGGTGGGCGCCGCGTGTCCGCGGTGGAGGCGGCGAAGAACGAGGAGTACGGCCCCGCGCCATCAGATCGGGACTGATGGCACGGGGCCGTATTCTGTTTCGGCCGGGCTGCCGTTTTCCGCCTCCGGATCCCTTTCCGGCTCCGGACTCCGTTTCGCACCACGGCCACCGGCGGATTTCCGTGTAAGTCCGGATTCTCCGTTTTGCGAATGCCGGATGTGTGACCGGGTGCGATCAGTCGAACAGGCTCGTCTCGCCGTGGATGTCGAGCAGCTCGTACACCGGACGTCCGCGGCGGCCGTCGATCGTGGTGGTGCGGACCACCCGTAGCCGCGCTGTGACGGGCCGGTCGAGGTTCACCTTGATCTGGTCGAGCAGGTCCGGCACGACCGCACCCTGGATCGTGCTGCCCGTGTCGCGTTCGAGGTAGAAGATCCGCCTGCGGGTGCGCACGCCGTCCAGCCTGCCGGTGACCGTCTCGTAGCCGACGTCCTCACGCGACTCCCGCAGGCTGTTGTGCAGCACGCGCGCCTGCTCGGTGGTCATGCTGCGCGTGACCTCTTCACCCGCCGTCGGCGTCAGCGTGAGCCCCAGGCTGGAGGTCTTGGTGACGGCGCTGACGACATCGCTCACCGCGTTGCGGATCGTGTCGCGCTGCAGCAGCACCGCGTCGAGCGCACCGTCGTCGGAACCGTTGATCGGCAGGAAGTCGCACAACTCCTTCACGGCCCGTTCCGACAACGTCTCGATGCCGTCGTTGATCAGCGCGTCCGGATCGGACGTCTCGGGGAACCCGAAGAACAACGCGTTGCCCGCCTGGCCGCGCTGCAGCAGCGGAGCCTTCTCCCTGTCGGCAGGCTGTACGTAGGTGATCTCGCCCTGCGGATTGCGGACGATGTGGCCGACCTTCGCGGTCGCGTCCTGCAACGCACGGCTGATATCGGAGAACGCGTAGGCGTCCATGCGCGGTGAATCGAGCATCGACACCCGCAACAGCGCCGACCGGCTCGGCCGCTCGAACTTCGCGTGCGCGGCGCGGGCCGACGCGCGCGCCAGATCGTCCAGCCAGGTGCCGCCGGGAATCGCATCGGCGACGTCTTCGAAACTCACCACGTCACCTCCGCGAACCCCTTGAACATGCCGTGGACCGGTCCACGGGCCCACGTCGGTTCCCACGTCTCTTCGTCCCCCGGACGGCAGAGGAACCCGTCGAGCAGGCCGCTCATCGGGCGGACCCGGTCCAGGTACATCGCAGGCTGCTCCGCGATCACGCCGTTGAGCGTGAGCATCCCGTACAGCGCCTCCCGCGCGGGCCCGGTCAGACGTTTGAGGCTTCCCCACTCGTCCGGGATGAGCAGTACGTCGATGTCGCGGGGCACGTTTTCGGTGCGCACGGCTATTTCCCCGGAGATCCACGCCCTGCCCGACGGGATGAGCCCGCCGACGACGCCGAGGTAACCGGACAGCGCGCTGAACAGCACCTCGCGCTCGTTGCGGTGCGGGGCGTCCCACACGAACCTCTCGTAGAGGTCGGACAGATCGGCGGGGTGTCGCCCCGGGGGCAGAACGTTGTCCGGTGTCCAGTAGGGGAGCGGCATCCACGTTCCTTACATCGCCGACGAAGCGCCGAAGCGGCTCAGCGAACTTATCAGCCGCCACGGAGCGCGAGGTCAGCCGCCTGAACGGGGGATGCGGTGCTCAGTGGCCCACTCGTCGGCCTCGTCCGGCCACTCGTTGCGGGTGTGCCATGCGCGCCGCGACGGCAGCGTTCCCGACGTCCGGCCGCTGCCGGTGGTCTCGTCGAGGATGCCGATGACGTGGTTGTCGCCGCCGTCGCCGGCGGTGGACCGTGCCGGTTCGACGTCGGGAGTACGCGGAGCGCGCCGACGGCCGCGGTGCTGACCGGGCACGTGCGCGTGGTGGGGCTGCTGTCCGGTGGCCTCCTCCGCGCGCTGCCCGGCCCCCGGGATCTCGACAGGAGCGCTGTACGCGGGGGAGCCGGGTTCCAGCGAGCCGGGTTCCACCGGTGCGAACGTCGCCGTCCCGCCCATCGAGCGTGCGGACCTCGGCGCTGCCGACGTGGTTTCTGCCGACGTCGAGACCGGGCCGTCGTCGGCGTCGCGGGCGTCAGCGCTGGCACGGGCGTCGGCGTCGCGCCTGCGACGCGCGGGCCAGGTCAGCAGCGCTCCGGCCAGTGCGCCGAGCGCGAACGCGACGAGCAGCCAGAGCCAGATCTGTCCGAACAGCCACAGCATGGGCGTTTTCCCTCCTCGTTGTCCTGGTCGGCGTCAGGCCGGCGGTCGTCGGCGTCAGCGCACGTGGATCTCCACTCGTCGGTTCGCCCGGTCCGACTCGCCGTCGTCGCCGTCGTCGACGGGCCTGCTGTCGCCGTGGCCGACAGTCGTCAGGCGGTCTCGCGGGATACCGGCGTCCGCCAGCTCGGTGGCGACGGCGTCCGCGCGTTCGCGCGACAGCTCGCGGGCTTCGTCGCTGTCGAGATTCGGTACCTCCGCGACGTGGCCCGCCACCTCGAACCGCAGGGTGGTCGGCGCCGAACGCAGGATGTCCGCCACGTGCGTGACGGCGCGGCTGCCGCTGCTGGTGAGTTCGTCGCCGTACGGGGCGAACCGAATCGGCGTTCGCTGCAGGGCGCTGTCGATCGCCTGTTGCGTCCGTGCCGCCGCCGGGCCGGTCTGCGCCTCCTGCACGTCGACCGCCCCGACACCTTCGAGGTCGTCGACGACGGTGCGGGCGCGCTCACCGCGGCCCTGCGGGACGTCCGACACCGTGACGTCGCGCCCGTCGATCGTCACGCTGGGCGCGCGCATCCCGGCATCGCGCAACGCGGCCTGCGCCTCGTCACGCAGGTCGTGCTCGATCCGGTCGGCTGTCGCCCACGTCGCGCCGAAGGCCAGCAGCCCCGACACGGCGAACGCGAGCGGAATCAGCCAGAACCGCCCATTCTTCCCGGCCATGCACCGACGATAGGCGCGGGCCAACCACCTCGCGAACGCAGCGACGGGTGTGACGCATGTGAGTGGGCGTCTCGGCGCGGGGCGTGTCCGGTCGCGGGGCGGGTGCGCGGCTCGGCGACCGTGACAGGCGAGTACTTCAGGCGTGTCCGGTGTCGTGCGCCGGGGCAGTGGCGCGGGAGCAGCGGCGCGGGTCCAGTGGCGCGGGTGCAGCGGCGCGGCAGCCGTGGTGCGGGTGTCGTCGGGTGCGAGCGCGGGGCTGGACCATCGCCCGGCTACCGCTGCCCGGCTACCGCTGCCCGGCTACCGCTGCCCGGCTACCGCCGCCCGGCGGAAACGGACGGCGTCGGCGACGAACACGCCCGACGAGCGCTCGAGAATCCGCAAAACGGCCCCTTGGATGCGGTCGCGCGTCAGTGTGTCGATGAGGGGCGGCGGTCGAGTGACCGGTGGGCGCAACTTCGGCTCCGGAACCTGCGACACGGCCTCCGGAACCTGCGACGCGGGCCCCGGAAAACGCAACACGGCCTCCGGAAAACGCAACACGGGTCCCGGAGGCCGCAACACGCGGTGGGTCAGTTCTCGGCGGGGTCGACCAGGGAGGAGCGGGTGACGGCCGAGGGCGCAGTGGCCGCCGCCGCAGTGGCCGCCGCCGCAGTGGCCGCCGACGCCGTGGCCGTCGCCGTGGCCGTCGCCGTGGCCGTTGCGGTTGCGGAGGCTGTAGACGCGGTGGTGGTTCCGGCGACCTGCTGGCACAGCTGCGCCGAGACCGCAGATTCGCGCAGCGGGGCCAGCCGGGGGCGCTTCGGGGTGATGCCGTCGCCGAGCGATTCGCCGCGCAGTTGCCGGCGGATCCACGGCAGCAGGTGCGCCCTGGTCCACTCGAGGTCGCTGCGGCGGAGCATGAGCCAGTTCGGGTCGCCGTCGGTCTCCGGCCACGGTTCACGCCAGTCCTGCGCCGTGGGCACGCCCAGCACCTCCGCGGTGCGAAGTGCGATCCGCCGGTGCGCCTCGGGCGTGAAGTGCAGCCGGTCGTCGCTCCACGCGCGGATGTCGTGCAATGTGTCCATGGACCAGAGGTCGACGATCTTCGTGTCGTGCCGGTCGGCGATCGCGCGCAGGTGCGCGTTGTAGATCGCGACCTTGCCCCGCAGCATGTTGATCACCGACATGCTCTTCGTGTCGGGTCCGGTGAAGATCAGCACCTCGATGCCCGCGGCACGGAGCGCGGCGATGCCGTCCTCGAACTCGGCGGCCTTCGCGTCGACGTCGGCGCCGGGCACGATGATGTCGTTGCCGCCCGCGCACACCGTGACCAGGTCGGGCTTGGTCTCCAGCGCCACCGGCAGCTGCTCGGTCATGATCTCGGTCAGCATCTTGCCGCGGATGGCGAGATTGGCGTACGCGAAGTCGGGGGAGCCGTCGGCGAGGATCTCGGCGAGCCGGTCGGCCCAGCCGCGGTACGTGCCGTCGGGTCGCTCGTCGTTCATGCCCTCGGTGAAGCTGTCCCCGATCGCAACGAAGCTGCGGTATCCGGTCACGACGTCTCCCTCCGCCCTGTACGCGCATTCTCCCAGTTGATCAACAACCGGCCGGAGGCGCGTTCTTCCCCGAGGGGCCTGCGTCGCGGGCGCCGGTCGGACCAAGACTGCCAGTCTCCTCCTCCGAGGGGATCTACGCAGCCGTAATGTGGGCACCGGAGGGTTGGGTGTGGTGAAGGTAACGTGGGCGGAACCGGCGATGCGGGTGCGCGGAATCAGGCAGGGTGGAGATCGTGAGTGACACGCCGCCGCACGAGCCTCCCGGCGAGGTGCCACCGCGCCGCGAGCAGGCTCCGCACACCGACGCAGCCGAGCGCAGCGAACAGGCACCGCAGCGCGGGACGGACCGACGTCGCGAGTCGCTGGCGAGCCTGTTGGGCGGGCGCAAGGGTGCGATCGATGCGAGCCTGCCGCCGGTGGCGTTCGTCGTCGGCTGGCTCGTGTCGGGTTCGTCGATCGGCTGGGGTGCGGCTGCCGCGATCGCGCTGAGCGTGGTCATCGGCTGTTTCCGGCTCGCCCGCGGCGACAAGGTCAGGGCGGTGCTGATCAGCCTGGCCGCTGTCGTGCTCGCAGCATTGATCGCCCTGCGCACCGGCCGTGCGCAGGACTTCTTCCTCATTCAGTTGCTGTCCAATGTGGCCAGCGCGCTCGCGTGGGCCGTGAGTATCGCGATCCGGTGGCCGTTGCTCGGCGTGGTCGTCGGCACCGTGCTCGGGCAGAAGACGCGTTGGCGGTCGGATCCGGATCTGCTGCGGGCGTACTCGCGCGCGAGCTGGGTGTGGGTGTTCGGCCAGTACACGCTGCGTATCGCGGTGTTCGGCGTGCTGTGGTGGGCCGGGGAGGTCGTCGCCCTCGGTGTCGCGCGCACGGTGCTGTCGTGGCCGCTGGTCGCGCTGACCGTCGGGGTGAGCGGTTGGGTGCTGCATCGTTCGTTGCCGGCGGAACACCCGGGGCTGCGGCATCCCGTGCCGCCCGCGGCGCGCGAAGCGGGGGCGTCCGACGGTGACCCGGCCGACGGGGAGTCGTCCGACGCCCCGGGGCAGTCCCACAAGGAGTCGGGGCGGTCCTGCGGGGATACCGGGACCTCGACGGAGGCAACCGAGGGTAGAGCGGCGGACGCGATCGATTCGGACGCATCCCCCGGTGGTACGAACGCGCGGTCCGCACCACCGGGGTGCGACAGGTAGGTGGCCCCCGGCGAGGGGGGAGGTCCGGGGGCCGCCGGTCACCCTACTCTGTTCGGGTGAGGTATGCGGCGACCGAACCCCCTTAGCGCGGCGAGCCACGCGGCGCCCAGCACCCCGTCCTTGCTTTCTCGCACGTCACGGTCGCGGAGGCGATCGTGGATGCGCATGCGCACCGGGCTGGCTGCCCCGAGGACGCTGCCGACGAGCACGATCGGCGTGGTCTCGTCGCTGTCGCGGGCCGCGAGAGCGATGTCGATCAGCCGGTCAGCGGCGTCGTCGGCGATGCGCGCCGCGACGGGGTCGGACTCCACCGCCGCGCTCACGAGTGGTGCGAACCGTGCCAGCTGGACGGGCGGCTCCCCGTTGACGACGGTGATGAGCAAGTGGAACGCGCGCGGCGCCGCGGGATCGACCCCGGCTTCCGCCAATACCGACGACGTCAGCTCACCGAGTAGATCGCCCCTGGTCAGTGCATCGAGCGTGGCTCGGACCGCCTCCCTGCCGATCCAGAAACCCGATCCCTCGTCGCCGAGCAGCCAGCCGTAACCGCCGGAGACCGACACCATCTGCCGGTCGCGGATCCGTCCAGCGATCGATCCCGTGCCTGCGACGAGGACCGTGCCGTCCGGCGCGTCCGTGGCCGACGCGAACGCCGTCTCGGCGTCGGAGACCACGTGCGGCGTGACGTCGAAGCCCGCCTCCCGCCACGTCCGTTCGAACAGCGATGCGACGGCCGGGTCGGTCAGCTTGCTCGAACCCGCCATCCCGACGACGCACTCGCCCAGTTCGGCGCGGTCGAGGTCGATGGTGGCCGCGGCGACGGCCTCGGCGATGGCGGACGCGGCCTTCTCCGGCGGGTGCGAGTTGGGGTTCGCACCGCCCGCGCGGCCGGTGCCGAGCACGCGCATGCCGGCGTCGACCGCGCACGCCCTGGTGCTGGTGCCGCCCGCGTCCACTCCGACGACGTACATCAGCGGGTCTTCGTCACTTTGTGCAGGCCACGCGGGTTGTCGGGGTTGCCGCCCCTGGCGAGCGACAGGTGCAGCGCCAGCCGCTGCACCGGAAGGATCTCCAGGATCGGTGCCACCTCTTCGGCCGTTTCGGGGACGTCGATGCGCAGCGCCGCAGGCATCGAGGACGCCGCCGAGCCGACCGCGAGCACGTCCGCGCCGCGCTCGCCGACCGCACGCAGCACGTCGCCCATCACCTCGCCACCGCGGCCGACGCTGGCCATGCCCAGCACGGCCGTCTCCTCGTCGACGGCCGCGACCGGCCCGTGCAACAGGTCCGCACCGCTGTAGGCGTGCGTCTGCAGGTAACTCGTCTCGGCGAGTTTCAGCGACGATTCAAGGGCCGAGGCGTACGAGTAGCCACGGGCGGCCGCGATCACCCGGTCGGCGAAGCGGTACCGGTCCACGGCGCGGGAGACCTGGTCGGCCGAGTCGCGCAACGTGGCCTCGGCGCGCTCGCCGATGTCGGCGACCGCGCCGCCGTCGCCGCCGCGAATGGCGTCGACCAGCAGATACAGCGTCAGCAGCGTCGCCGTGTACGTCTTCGTGGCCGCGACGGCCTTCTCCTCGCCCGCGCCGATGTCCACGGCGAGATCCGCGGCCGAGAACAGTTCCGACGACCGTGTGTTGCTGACCGCGACCGTGCGTGCACCGGCCTCGCTCGCCGCCCGGGTCACCTCGAGCAGGTCGGGGGAACCGCCGCTCTGGCTGACCGAGACGACGAGGACGTCCCGCAGGTCGGGGCGCGCGCCGTAGAGCGTCGTCGTCGAAGGCGACACCAGTCCGACCGGAATGCCGAGGAGCACTTCGATCAGGTATTTCGCGTAGATCGCGGCGTGGTCGCTGGAGCCGCGGGCCGCCAGTAGTGCGAACCGCGGACGGTGCCGGGCGATGTCGGCTGCGACGGCCGCGATCTCGGCGCGATGCTCGGCGATCGTGGCCAGCATGTCGGGCTGCTGGTCGATCTCCGCGGTCATCAGCGCGCCGGGCTGCGCATCGGTCACGATGCTCCTCTCAAATCCCCGTTAAGGTCTAGACCAATACTAGACAGGTTGAACATGGGCCGCGAAGGGTAGTTTGGCGGGTAAGGCGTTTCGGGGCGCTGGAGTGGAGGAGTCGCCATGTTGGAGGTTTCCGGAGCCAAGGGCGGTACGGCAACCGTCGCACGAGGAGGACGGGAGCCGAAGTACTGGGCTCTCAAGCAGCATCTGCTGGATCAGCTGGATTCGCTACCCCCGGGGGCACCGATCCCCACGGAGCGTGCGCTCGCCGGCGAGTTCCACGTCTCCCGCACGACGGTCCGGCAGGCGCTGGCGGACCTGACCGCGGAGGGCAGGCTGCATCGGGTGCAGGGCAAGGGCACGTTCGCCGCTGAGCCGAAGGTGGCGCAGCGGCTGCAGCTCTCGTCCTACACCGAGGACATGCTGGCGCAGGGGCTGGAACCCTCGTCGCAGTTGCTCGAGGTGGACGAGGTGTTCGCGGAGGGTGACCTGCCGAAACTGCTCGGTATCCGTACCGGCGCGAAGGTGCTGTTGTTGCGGAGGCTGCGGCTCGCCGACGACGAGCCGATGGCACTCGAGACGACACATCTTCCGCTTGCGCGGTTCCGCGGGCTGAAGCGGCAGATGATCGAGGGCGGGTCGCTGTACGAGGCGCTCGCCGAGCGGTACGGCGTCGAGATGGACCGGGCCGAGGAGACGATCGAGACCTCGCTCGCCGGTCCGGAGGAGGCCGAACTGCTGGGCGCCGACGTCGGTGTCCCGGTGCTGCTGCTGAACCGGCAGACGTTCGGTTCCGACGGCAAGCCGGTCGAGTTCGTCCGGTCGATCTATCGCGGTGATCGCTACAAGTTCGTCACCACCCTCACGAGGCCGTAGCCGGTCGCGGTGCTTCACCGTGGCTTTACCGTCCTATGTGGACGTCGGCAGGGTGTCCGCGCTCACGCGAATAGTTCTCGCTTTTCCGAAACGACGGGACCACCGAATGCGATGCATTGGGTAAGGGCGAGGGATGTGAGCGCGGACCAGAGGGGCTATGACCGACGACGACAGGATTCACGAAGACAGCAGAGCACGGAGAGTCGGACAGGGGGGCGCGGCAGGCCGCGGTGCCGCGGACGGCACGGTGCCACGCGCCGCGGCAGGCGGTGCGGCAGCCGACGGCGGTGCTAGGGCAGCCGACGGTACTGCAGCCGACCGTGCTGCAGCCGACGTCGGCAATGCGGCGGGCGAGGAGAAGGAGAAGTCCGGGCTGCGGCCCGCTCCGGTCATCGCGGGCGGGATCGCGGCGACTACGGCGGCCTTCCTGTGCTCGTTCTTCGGCGTGTACGGGACGGTCATCGGTGCGGGCGCGATCAGCGTGCTGAGCACCGTCGGCAGCGAGCTGTACCTGCGTTCGATCCGCCGTTCCAGGGAGGCCGCGCGCAAGGCGAAGGCCAAGGCCGCGGCGCTCGCCGAGGCGAAGACCGGAGGCCGGGCGCGGGGCCGCACCGCGGTGTTGCGCTTGCCCGCGACGCAGCAGGGCTCGACGGCGGGGCCGACGACGCGCAGGATCCTGTCGAACGCGGACCAGCCCACCGACCGGCTCCCCGTCGGCAGCCTCACGGCTGTGCAACGGGCGGACGCTGACGCGGACCCGGCGTCGGAAAGGTCGAACGGGATGCGCGACCTGCTCCGGCGGCGATGGCCGGTGCTGGCAGCGACCAGCGTCGTGGTGTTCGGCATCGGAATGCTGGTGCTCACCGGTTTCGAGCTGGCCACGGGCGGTTCGCTGAACGGTCAGGGGCGCAGCACGGTCGGTGCGATCGTCGGCGACCGCGGTCCGTCCGATTCCGAGGACGGCGTCAGGGACGGACGCGACGGCGACGCGCCCGCGACGACGGACGATCGCGCTCCCGTCGAGTCGCAGGATCCCACCGGCGAGGCCACTCCCACCGAGGAGGCGCCGCAGCCTTCGGAGGAACAGGAAGGTCAGCAGCCGGGCGAGGACCGGCCGACCGAGGAGCCGGAGCCGACCGACGAGCCGACGGATGTCGAGGAACCGGCGGACACGCCCGAGCAGCCCGCCGAACCCGAAGGGGACGAGGCGACGCCTGCACCCTGACCGGCACACCTGACCGCCGCGCCTCACCGGTGCCCGCCGTCGGCAGCAGGAGACGCGCGGGGACAACACGCGCGAGGAGGCAGCCCCGCGTCGGAACGGCGTGTCCTGCGCCCGGCCGGGCGCAGGACACGCGGTGCCGAGTGCAGGACACGCGGTGCCGAGTGCAGGACACGCGGTGCCGAGTGCAGGACACGCGGTGCCGAGTGCAGGACACGCGGTGCCGAGTGCAGGACACGCGGTGCCGAGTGCAGGACACGCGGGGCGGTCCCGGAGGACTACAGCAGCGAGGCGCGAAGGGTGGCTGCGGCCGACCGCGGGTCGTCGGCGTCGGTGATGGCACGCACCACGACGGCGCGGTCGGCGCCCGCGGTCCGTACCTCCGGCATGCGCTCGGCGTCGATACCACCGATCGCGAACCACGGTCGTTGCGAGTCGACCGTGTCCGCCACGTCCCGCACCAGATCGAGTCCCGGAGCGCTGCGGCCCGGTTTCGTCGGGGTCGGCCAGCACGGGCCCACACAGAAGTAGTCGACGCCCGGCTCCGACGCCGCTGCGCGAGCCTGGTCGAGCGAGTGTGTCGACCGGCCGATCACGGTGTCCTCGCCCACGACGCGGCGGGCGTGCGTCACCGGGAGGTCGTCCTGACCGAGGTGCAGCACGTCCGCTCCCGCCGCCAGCGCGATGTCGGCACGGTCGTTGACGGCCAGCAGCGCACCGCGGCGGGCGCAGACCTCGGCGAGCGTTTCGAGCGCGGCGAGTTCGTCGGCCGCCTCCATCGCGGGCTTCTCGCGCAGCTGGATGATGTCGACGCCGCCCGCGAGCGCCGCATCGGCGAACTCCGCGAGGTCGGGGCGCATCGGTGTGCACAGGTACAACCGCGCGTCGGAGAGGCGCGCGCGAATCCGATCACCGCTCAGGCCGGGCATGGCATCACGGTAGCGCGCCGCGGTAGGTTGGTGGTGTCCGCACGGGAGCCCTGCCGGGCTGAGAGGGAGCACCGGGCCGAGTCGCATCGGCGCTGACTCCGACCGTGGAACCTGATCCGGATCATGCCGGCGCAGGGAGCGTGAATCGTATGTCCGAGTTCGCCGTTCCGGCCTCGGTCGCAGGCGCGACCGAGGTGGCCGTGGTGGGAGGCGGGGTCGTCGGCCTCGCCGTCGCGTGGCGGGCCGTGTCCGCCGGGCACCGCGTGACGTTGTTCGATCCGGCGCCGGAACGCGCTGCCTCGCGGGTCGCGGGCGGCATGCTGGCGCCGGTGACCGAGGCGTGGCCCGGTGAGGAGGACGTGCTGGAGCTCGGCGAGGAGTCGCTGCGGCGTTGGCCCGCGTTCGCAGGGGAGCTGACGGCCTGCGGGCACGATCCGGCCCTTTCGACGTCCGGTACGGTCGTCGCCGCCTTCGACCGCGCCGACGCCGAAACCCTGCACACGCTCGCCGGTTACCTGCACGAGCTGGGCCGCGAGGCGACGTACGTGCCCGCGCGACAGCTGCGGCGGATCGAACCGGGCCTTGCGGGTGCGGTCACCGGAGGGCTCGTCGTACCCGGCGACCTCGCGGTCGACACCCGTCGCCTGCTGGCTGCGTTGCACGACGGCGCGGCGTCCCGTGGTGCGGTGACGGTGCCGGAGGAGGTCGTCGCAGTCGAGCCGGGTGTGGTGCGCACCGCGCGCGGCGAGTACCCGGCCGGGGCGATCGTGGTGGCCGCGGGCGCGTGGAGCCGGTCGCTGCTGCCGGACGTCGGCGCGCACATCCGGCCGTTGAAGGGCGAGGTCCTTCGGCTGCGCTCGCGGCGAACGACGCTGCCACCGCCGAGCGGCACGCTTCGCGCGATGGTCGAGGGCGAGCCCGTCTACCTCGTCCCGCGCGGCCGCGGTGAATCCGCCGACGGCGATCTCGTGGTCGGCGCGACACAGTACGAGGCGGGATTCGACACGGCCGTCACCGCACGCGGCGTGCGGCGGCTGCTGGATGCCGCCGAGCGCGTGTTCCCCGGCATCGCGGAGTACGAACTCGTCGAGACCGCTGCGGGCCTGCGCGCGGGCAGCGCCGACAATCTTCCGCTGCTGGGCGAGGTCGCCGACGGGGTGTACGCCGCGACCGGTCACCACCGCGGCGGGCTGCTGCTCGCGCCCGTCACGGCGGACGCCGTCGTCGCGTGGCTCGCCGGTGGCGAACCGCCGCCCGGGGTCGCGGCGGCCCATCCCGATCGTGTGAAGGAGCGGGTGTCATGAACATCCAGGTCAACGGCGAGGCCCGCGAGTTGCCCGACGACAGCACCGTCGCGGGCGTGCTCGCCGCGCTGGACGTGCCCGAACAGGGCGTCGCCGTGGCCGTCGACGGAGTCGTGGTGCGCAGGGCCGAATGGCCCCGCACCGCCGTCGGCGACGGGGCGCACGTGGAGATCCTCACCGCCGTCCAGGGCGGTTGAGGGGACGGAGGCTGACATGACAGGCGATGCAGCAGGCGAGCCGACCGGCATGCTGGCGATCGGCGATCACAAGTTCACCTCGAGGCTGGTCATCGGCACCGGCGGGGCGGCGAACCTCGATGTTCTGGAACGCGCGCTCACCGCGTCGGGCACGGAGCTGACGACCGTCGCGATGCGCCGCGCCGATCTCGGCTCCGGTTCCGGGGTGCTGGACCTGTTGCGCAGGCTCGGCATCGCGGTGCTTCCCAACACCGCGGGTTGCCGTACCGCGGCCGAGGCGGTGCTGACGGCGCAGCTGGCGCGCGAGGCGCTCGGCACGGACCTGATCAAGCTCGAGGTTCACGCCGACGACCGCACCCTGCTGCCCGACCCGATCGAGACGGTCGACGCGGCTCAGCAGCTCACCGACGAGGGGTTCACGGTCCTCGCTTACACCAACGACGACCCGGTGACCGCCTTGCGGCTGGAGGAGGCGGGCTGCGCTGCCGTGATGCCGCTCGGTTCGCCCATCGGCACCGGCCTCGGCATCCGCAACCCGCACAACATCGAACTGATCGTCGCCCGCGCCGGCGTGCCCGTGGTCCTCGACGCCGGTATCGGCACGGCGTCCGATGCGACCCTGGCGATGGAACTCGGCTGCGACGCCGTGCTGCTGTCCACCGCCGTCACCCGTGCGCAGGATCCCGAGCGGATGGCGGCGGCGATGCGCGCGGGCGTCACCGCGGGCAGGCTCGCGCGCGAGGCGGGCCGGATTCCGCAGCGGTTCTGGGCGCAGGCGTCGAGCCCGCCGCGGTGAGGTGATCGCGTGCGGACGACTGAGCGGGACGGTTTCGGCGCCTCGTTCTCCTCGGTCGGGGGCGGGGAACGTATGGTGAACGCCCACTCGTGTGCGATCGAAGGAGCGTAGGTGACCACGCCGAACGATGTCCCGCATCGGCTGTTCCTGTCCATCGGGCGGCTGTCGCGAGCACTGCGGCAGGCCGGCGCGCCTGGGCCCGGCCACGGCGCGATCTCCGCGATGGCCACGCTCGACGTCCACGGTCCGCTCCGTCTCGGTGACCTCGCGTTGAAAGAGGGCGTCGCCGCGGCCACCATGTCGCGGATCGTGGCCACCCTCGTCGAGTCCGGTTTCGTGGCCCGCGAGCCCGACCCGATCGACCGCCGCGCCTGGCTCGCCGAGCTCACCGACGAAGGCAGGCGCACGCTCCACGACGTCCAGTCGGTGCGGATCAGGGAGCTGTGCGCCCGCATCGACCGCCTGTCCGACGACCGCAGGGCCGCCCTCGAGGCAGCGCTCCCGGCGTTGGAAGCCCTCCTGGACGAGGAATCCGACCCGACATAGCACCGCGTGTCCTGCGCTCAGCACCGCGTGTCCTGCGCCCGGGAGTCGTTGTCGCCGGGGTGGATCGCCGCCCAGCGGAGGATGGCTGCGTGGCGTCGGATTCGGCGTTCGACGTCGCGGTTGGTTGATCCGGGCCGGGGGCGTTCCATGACCCGCCCGCGGCGCAGCACGATGAATCCGGGTTGAGCTGACTCGCGACAGTCTGACTCGCGACAGTCTGACTCGCGACACTAGGCCTTGTGCAGCACTCCGGAACGGGCGGTGCCCCAGATCGGGATGTCGCGCAGTTCCGCCGGATTCACCTCGTAGGGGTTTTCCTCGAGGATGGCGAAGTCGGCGAACTTGCCGGGTTCGAGGCTGCCCGCGGTGCGTTCCATGCCCAGAATGTGCGCGGCATCAACGGTGATCGCGCGGAGTGCGCGGTCGACGCCGATGCGTTCGCCGGGTGCGAGCACCGTCTCGCCGTCCGCACCGAGCCGGTTGACGGCGACCCACGCCGCGGTCAACGGATGCATCGGGACCGGGACCAGTGAGAAGTCCGAGTGCAGCGCGAAGGTCACCCCCTCGCGTTCGAGCGAGCCGAGACGCCCGACCGCTTCGGAACGGTCCGGGCCGTATCCCTCATGGCTGTGCACGTGGCTGCGGTAGTGCACGAAGTAGCAGTTGACGCTGGCCTGCGCACCGAGCGCCTTCACCCTGCGGGCTTGATCGGGTGTGCTGATGCAGTAGTGCTCGAGGGTGAACCGGTGGTCGAAACGCGGCTTGCTGTCCTGTAGTACCGACAACGCGTCGAGCGCGGCGTCGATGCTCTCGTCGCCGTTGGCGTGGCAGTGAATGGGAATTCCCGCTCGCCAGAACGGCTCCATGCGCTCGTGGAGCTGTTCCCACGGGACGTCGTTGCGCACACCGTTGCTGAGGTCGAGATAGCCGGGAAAGCGCACGCGCAGCGACATGGCCGGGAACGAACCGTCGGCGAGGAACTTGACGCCGCGGAAGAACAGCGTTTCGCTGTTGCGCGCGTACAGCTCGGCCAGGTGCTGCGCTGCCTTGTCGCCGTGCTGGTCGTGCAGTGTCATCTCGTAGGACACCAGGCCCATCCGCAACGGCGTTGCCGGATCGTTGAACGCGGCGTCGTGGATGCGCCACTCGTGTTCGGGGTCCGTCATCCCGAACAGCAGCTCCGCGGTGGTCGTGACACCCGCTCGCACAGCGACCTCGGCCAGGTCGCGCAGGCCTTGCTCGCCGGTGTCCTCGACCAGGTCGGCGGCGGATCGGCCGATCGCGGCCTTGTGCGCGGCGAACTCGACGAACTGGCCGTTCAGGCGTCCGTCGGGGTAGCGCCCGACCCCGTGCACGGCGCTGTCGGCGGAGACCTCCGTGGTGTCCAGTGCGGCGCTGTTGGCGTAGAGGTAGTGCGGCGCGTAGGAGATGATGAACACCGGCCGTTCCCTCACGATGCTGTCCAGCTCATCGCGGTGCAGATGACCGCCTTGGACGGCCGGGTCGAAGCCCCATGCGACCAACGTCTTGCCCGAGGGCAGGCGGGAGTCGAGGTCGCGCAGCTCCGCCATGACGCTTTCGCGCGTCGGGTGCCCTGGATTGGTTCCGCACGGTCCGGGCGAGTCGATCGGCCCCACGTACGGCACCCCGAGGTAGCCCGACGACAGCGCGAAGTGGGTGTGCGGGTCGATGAAACCCGGCATGATCACCTTGTCGCGCAGACTGTCGTCCACTTCGTATCCGTGGCGGTCGAGCCACGGCTTCATCGATTCGATGCTGCCGGTGGACAGCACCCGTCCGTCCATGACTGCCACCGCCGATGCGCTCGGCCGTCCCGGGTCCATGGTCAGGACTCGTTTGGCAGGGAAGACCGTGATCTTGGCACTCATGCGATGCTCCGTCCTCTCTCGTGGGATGCGGGCTCGGTGGCGGACAACGGGCGGCGCGAGGTCTCGGGCAGCGCCCATGCGGCGAACAGCGCGAACACCGCGGCGACCGCGAGGTAGTAGGCGGGGGCCAACGGGTTACCGGTGACCTCGATCAAGAAGGTCGCGAGGAACGGTGCCGTTCCGCCGAACAGCGCGTAGGCGAGGTTGTACGTGAGCGCAGAGGCCGTGTACCGCACGCGCGTCGGGAACAGTTCGACGAGCAGGACCGCGGTCACGACGTTGCATGACACGGCGCCCAATGCCAGCAGCAGCTGCCCGACGACCGCAGGTGCCAGCCCACTGTTGCCTGCCAGCATGAACGCCGGCAACACGCCGACGACCAACAGGCCCGAGGCGGCGAACATGGTCGCGCGCCTGCCGAACCGATCGGAGAAGCGGCCGACGAATGGGCACAACGCAGCCGCGAACATCAGCGCGAGCACGTTGGACAGCAATGTCATCGAGGCGCTGTGCCCGGCTGTGACCTTGAGATAGGTCGTCATGTACGTGGTGAACATGTAGAACGACAGCGCGGTGGTGGAGATGAAAAGGCCGAGCTTGGCCATGGTGGGCCCGTGCGACCGCACGGCCTCTCGCAGGGGCGCTGCCGCGACCGTCTCGTTCTCGGTGACCTGCTGGAAGTCCGGCGTTTCGTCGAGCCGCTGCCGGATGTAGAAGCCGCAGACGCCCAACGGCGCGGCGATGAGGAACGGGACGCGCCAGCCCCATTCGGTCATGGCTTCCGCGCCGAGCCAGCTACTGAAGGCGAAGGACACGACGGCTGCGGTGCCGAACGCCGTGAAGGTGCTCACGGGCAGGAAGCTGGAGTACCAAGCGCGTCTGCCCCGGTGGCAGTGCTCGAGCACGAAGGCGCAGGCGCCGGCGTACTCGCCGCCGGTGGAGAATCCCTGCACGCAGCGGACGAGAACAAGCAAGATCGGTGCGACGATCCCGATCGTGCTGTAGGTGGGCAACAGCCCCAGCACGACCGTTGCTCCGGCCATGAGCAGGACCGTGATGGCCAGCGTCCGCTTGCGGCCGATGCGGTCACCCAACGCGCCGAAGTACGCGCCGCCGATGGGCCGCAGTGCGAAGGCCACGGCGAAGGCGGCGAAGGTCTGGAGCAGACCGGCGGTGGAGTCACCGCTCGGGAAGAAGTTGGTGGCGATCTCGGTGGCCAGGAAGCCGTAGAGCGCGAAGTCGAACCACTCGACGAAGTTTCCGATGGAGGCCGCGCGGATGACCTTGCGGACCGTTTGCGCGTCAGGGACGTCTTTACTTGTCATGGCACCTTCCAGATCCGTCGCTGGTGAACAGGCACTCCTCGGCGTTGACGCCGCACCGGATCTCGTGGACCGGCACGATTTCGGATTCGCCCGAGGCGTACTGCAGCGCGCCCTCGAACCACGCCTCGAACAGGTAGCACGCCCGATCGACGGAACGGCTCGAGCCGTCGACGGGAAGTAGGGCGGAATGCCGCACCCGCACGCTCAGGTCGCCTCGCGAGGGGTCGAGCGCGTCGATCTCGAAACGCCCCCAGCCACGACGGCTCAGGCGATCGAGGTAGTGCTGCACGATCGCGGTGCCGGAAAGGCCCAGTCGCGCCGACTCGTGCGCGCACCAGTGCCACGCCGATCGCCGACCGGCGTCCCGGAACAGCTGGGCGGATTCGTCCCGGCCGAGCCGCTGTTCGACGGCGTCCATGTTGTTCACGAGCAGGTGCTGCGGAACCAGCACCATGGGCAGTCCGTCGACGCTCCACTTTCCGGTTTCGCGGTCTACATCGACTGGAACCGGCAGTTCGATCGCCTCGTTTTGCATGCAGAGATAATACAAAGCGTCTACGGCGGGTCAAGAGTTCGAAGCCGATGTGCCAGGATGGTTACGTGGGACGGCGACAGCGGACACAAATGGAACGGGCGTACACCGAGATCAAGGCGCGGTACATGACCCTGCGCCTCGCGCCCGGCGAGTGGGTCGACGACGTGCAGCTCAGCCAGGAGCTGGGACTCAGCCGCACCCCGGCCCGCGAAGCGCTGTTTCTGCTCGCCTCTGAAGGCCTCATCCAGGCTCACCCCGGTGGCGGATTCACAGTGCGACCGATGGACATCTCCGGCATCAGCAACTTCTTCGAAGCCAACATCGTCACGGCGAAGGCCATCGCCCAGCTGGTCGCCAACCGAGTGACCGCCGCCGAGCTCGCCGAGCTGCGCGAAGCGGACGCGCTCGTCAACGACGCGATCCGGCGCAGGTCCGCGCCGGACATCGCCGAATCCAATGCCGCCCTGCACAACCTCGAAGCGCGCATCGCCCGCAACGAGTACCTCGCCGTGCTCGCCGCGCGCATCCACGACGAGGGGCAGCGGCTGGGATATCTGGCGTTCGGCGGTGCGGAGGACTGGAATTCCAACCGCCTCGACGACCACTTCGCGAGAGTGAGCCACGATCACTCCGCGCTCATCGACGCTTACGAGAACCGGGACCCCGGAACCGCCGAGAAGATCGCGGTCGGCCACGTCCGCCTCTTCCGCGAACGAATCCTCACCTACATCGCCTCCAGCGGCACCGACAAGCTGGACGTCACCGGCGATCTGATGACCTCGGTCCGGCTCGACGCCGCCAACGCACGAGATGCGGTCAACGACGACGGCACCCCGTGCGAGGTGGGCGTGTAGCAGAGGCGAACATCGACGAACCTGAGCCTTCAGGTGCGCGTGTCCTGCACTCAGCACCGCGTGTCCTGCGCCCGGGTCCCGTGTAGCGCCCGCCCGTCGCCCACCGCCGCCCATCCGAGTGGTGCCGGTGCGAGTGGACAGGGCGATCGTGGCGCAGGCGAACAACCGCTCGTGCGCAGATCCGGGCTCGTGTTGCAGGTCCGGGGCCCGTGCCTGCCCGTCCGTCGCGGTGCCGCCGTGTCGGCGAGTCAGACCCCCGGGGCGAACTCCTCCGGTGCGAGACGCCAGAATGCCGACACGGGGCCGATCTTCGCGCCCATCGGGTACGAGTGCTCGACCGCTTTGGTGACGAACGCCTTGGCGAACCGGGCGGCGTCGACCATCGACATGCCGCGCGCGAGCCCGGCCGTCAACGCCGAGGCCATCGCGTCGCCCGCGCCGTGCGTGTGTGGGGTGTCGTGCCGCGGGCCCGGCAGCTCGACGAACTCGGACCCGTCGTAGAGCAGGTCGACGCATTCGCTGTCCCGCACCAGGTGGCCGCTCTTGACCAGCACGTACCGCGGCCCGAGATCGTGCAGCGCGAGCGCGGCGTCGCGCATCTGCGCCCTGCCGGTGACGTCCATGCCGGTCAGCAACCGGACCTCGTCGAGGTTCGGAGTGAGCACCGTCGCGCGGGGCAGCAGCCGCTGACGCAGCGCGGTGAGGCCGCCTTCGTCGAACAGCGGATGGCCCGTCATCGACGCCGCGACCGGGTCGACGACGAACGGCACGCGGGCGTCGCGGCCGATCCCCGCGTCGTCGCAGGCGTCGGCGACCTCGTGGATGATCTCGGCCGACGCCAGCATGCCCGTTTTCGCGGCGTCGACACCCATGTCGCCGGCCACGGCGGCGATCTGTCCCGACACGATGCGTGCGGGGATGTCGGCCCGGTCGTGGACGCCCAGCGTGTTCTGCACCGTCACGGCCGTCACGGCGACGAGCCCGTGTACTCCGCACGTCAGGAACGTGCGCAGGTCGGACTGCAGTCCCGCGGCGCCGCCGGAGTCGGAGCCCGCGATCGTCAGCGCGGCAGGAGGTCGGGTGGTCATCCCTCCAGTGTCGCCTCCGCCTTCCGGATCAGGCCAGTGGGCGTCGGTATGAACACAGCGTGAACGATCGGTTCTGACGGGTCATCGGCGGCCGTGCCTCCTCGTACTCTGCCAACACCATGAAAATCGCGGAGACGCTGCAGACCGTCGCCTCGGTGCTGGGGTCGGACCAGGGTCTGCTGGTCATGTTGGTGCTGTCCGTGCTCGCGATCGCGGCGCCCTTCGCGGACCGCCACCTGATCCGCCGCAAACGCCTGTCGTACCGGGTGCTGTACAACTCGAAGCTCGGGGTGAGTCCCGACCTGGACGACGGGGACGTCTTCGGTGAGATTCCGCCCGGTGCCGACGCGGGCATGCACGAGCTCGCCGACAAGATGAGCCGGATGACGAGCGTCGTCGTGCGCCTGCGCAACGCGGGGATCGAGGACATCCGCTCGGAGGATCTGAGCAAGCATCCGCTGACGCTGGAGTTCGGTGGCCGGGTCATCTGGAACGCGCGGATCTCGGATCCCAGCGTGGAGACGCACCGGCTCGCGCACAAGCGGAGCCTGACCTTCCTGCCGGAGACGAAGGCCGCGCCCGCACGCGGTGGCGACGTGTCCCCCGCGAATCTCGAGGAGGTGCGGACCACGTCGCGGCGCAAGCTGTGGCCGCGCCGGCGGGACGACGAAGAACAGTCCGCCGAGCCGAAACCGGAAACTCCACAGTGGACTCGCATCGAGTTGCACGACTTCTCGTTGCAGCGTAAGGAACAACTGAAGATCGCGGTCGTCCTGCGGGAACCCGGTGATACGGGCGAGCTCACCAAGGGCTTCGACGTGCAGGGGCAGCTGGACGGTGGCCGGATCGTCGACGAGAGCGACCAGGCGGGCGTGACGTGGCCCCGCGCTGCCGCGATGGTCGGCCTGCTGCTGGTGGGCGTGCTGTTGGCGACGTTGCTCGCCAACGCGTCGAAGCCCGCCGCGGACCCCGCGGTGGCATGCGGCGACGGCGAGCTGACCGTGGTGGGCTCGAGCGCGTTCACACCCGCCGTCGAGAACATCGCCGAGGCATACGCGGCGGCGTGCCCCGGCTCGGCGATCACGACCAGGCCGACCGGCAGCAACGCCGGCGTGCGCGAGCTGATGAGCGACGACGTCCGGCCCGGTTCCACCGTCGCGCTGTCCGACGGGCTGGCCCGTCACGAGAGCGAGCAGCTGGAGGCGAACCCGCTCGCGGTGATCGTGTACACGCTCGTGGTCGACGAGTCCGTCGGCATCGACGAGTTGACCACGCAGCAGGTTCGCGGCATCTACACCGGCAGGTACCGCGACTGGGACGAACTCCGCCCCGGCCCGTCGGTGCCGATCCGGATCGTTGGCCGCGGCGGCGAATCCGGTTCGCGGACGACGTTCGAACAGCGCGTGCTGGGCAGGTCGGAGGGGCCGTTGACGTCCGACAGCTGCGACGGCGCCGACCGCGTCGCCGAGGCCGACATCGTGCGGTGCGAACGCGGCAGTGAACGCATCGTCCTCGACGAAGTGGCCAGTACCCGAGGAGCCATCGGCTACGTGGACGTCCCTTCGGCGAACGAAGCCCGCTCCGAGGGGCGCGCCCTCAGCGTCGTCGAACTGGACGGTGGATACCCCGATCCCGGCAACATTCCGGACGGCTATCCGTTCTGGACCATCGAGTACCTCTACACGAAGGGCGAGGCCGACCGGACGTCCCTGCAGTCCGGATTCCTCGAGTACCTGCGCAGTGGCACCGCGCGCGACGAGCTGCACAGTGCGGGTTACGTGCCGTGTGTGCGCAAGGACGGCAGGCTCCACGCCCTGTGTCGGTGGTAGAACCCGGCGCCTGCGCTCACGGGCTACGCCGATCGGCCGAATGCAGGTGCCTGCGGCCGTACGCTGCGGCGGTGAAAGGTGGCGACCTTGGCGCAACCGAACCGATCGCGTCGCCGGCGCTGAGCGGGTTCGTTCACCGGCGCTTCAGCGGGCCGCCCGATGACGATCACATGCGCGGTGTCGGGCGCTGCCAGTCTTCCTGCCATGACCCCATTACGGCAGGTGCCCCGGTCCCTCGTTTCCGTCTCCACAGCGTGTGCGGTGTTGCTCGGCGGTGTCGCCGTCCCGCCCGCCGCCACGGCCGCCGTCCCCGCAACCGCATTCGACAATCCTGCGACCACGGCGCAGTCCGGCACCGTGCTCGCTCCCGGCGTGACCCACCGGCCGTTCACGGTCGAGACCACCGCAGGCGCCGTGCAGGGCCACGTGCTGACGGTCGACGTGCTGAAAGCGCGCCTCGGCCTGCTGCACCCCGACGCGGTCGCGCAGCGCGACGAGATCCCCGACATGGCGGGCGCCCAGGACGCGCTCGCGGGCGTGAACGGCGACTTCTTCAACATCAGCGACTCGCACGAGGGCGTCGAGCCGACGGGGTCGTCGGTCGGTCCCGCGATCACCGGCGGCGACGCGCTCAAGGGTGCGGTGCCCGACGGTCAGCGGTTCGGCCCCGCGTTGCCCGACGGCACCTCGACACGGGACGTGTTCGGCATGGGCGTCGACCGCAGGGTTCGGATGTCTACATTGGACGTCACCGGAACGGTCCGCACCGCCGACGGAGCCTTCGACGTCGACGGCATGAACCAGTACGCACTGCCCGAGAACGGCGTCGGCGTGTACACCACGGATTGGGGGCCGATGAGCAGGGTGCGTCCCACGTGCGGCACCGACACCGACCGGCAGGCACCCTGCAGCGACGAGACCGAGGAGGTGGTCGTACAGGACGGTGTCGTCATCGCCGAACGGGACGAACCCGGAGAAGGCCGGATCCCGGCCGACGCGACCGTGCTGGTGGGCCGCGAGGACGGAGCGGACCGGCTCGAGGCGCTCGACGAGGGCGACCGAGTGCTGGTGCGGTCCGGTTTGGACGCCGATGAGCCCGTGCCACCGTTCGAGTTCGCCGTGGGCGGCTATCCGATCCTGCGTGACGGCGCGCCGCTTCCCGGGCTCGACACGTCCGTGCTCGCCCCTCGGACGGCTGCCGGGGTGAGCTCCGACGGCCGCACCGCCTACCTCACCGTCGTCGACGGCCGATCGGCCGAGAGCGCAGGAATGACCGTCGCCGAACTCGCCGACCTGCTGCGGTCGTTCGGCGCCGTCGACGGCGTCAACCTGGACGGCGGCGGGTCCTCGACGTTCGTCACCCGCGAGCCGGGCGACCGGCAGGCGATCGTGCGCAACGTGCCCTCCGACGGCAAGCCCAGGGCGGTCGCCAACGGCGTGGGCGTGTTCCCGCGCTGAGCCGAACACAAGCACCGGAGTCCGCAGCACCCCCCATCAAGTGCTGTCGCGCGTCAGCGCGTTGATGAAGGGTGGCGGTCCGGCGACGGGTGGGCGCAACACGGGCCCCGGGGAACGCAACACGGGCGCAGGTGATCAGTCCTCGCCGGCCAACCGCCAGAACGGGGAGACCGGTCCGATGCCGCCGCCCAGCGGGTAGGCCTCGGCGACGCAGCGTTCGATGAACCGCTTTCCCTCTTCGACGGCCGTGGGCACATCGGCGCCCTTCGCGAGTTCCGCCGTGACGGCCGAGGCGAGGGTGTCCCCACCGCCGTGCGTGTGCGGGGTGTCGTGTCGCGGCCCGTCGAGCTCCAGGTGCGTCGTGCCGTCGGAGAGCAGGTCCACGCAGCGTGGCCCGCTGTCGTGTCCGCCCTTGACCAGCACCCACCTCGGCCCGAGCGCCAGCAAAGCCTCGGCCGCGGCGTGCCTGCTCCCGGCGTCGGTGACCTCGACACCGGTCAGCAGGCGGACCTCGTCGAGGTTGGGAGTCACGAGCGTGGCGCGGGGCAACAGCTCGGTGCGGATCGCCTCCAGGGCTTCCTCACGCAGCAGTGGGTCGCCGTGCATCGAGGCGGCCACCGGATCGACGACGAAGGGCACGTCCGAGTCACCGCCGATCCCGACGTCGCCGAGGGTTTTCGCCACGGCCGTGATGATCTCCGCGGTGGCGAGCATCCCGGTCTTGGCTGCATCGGCGCCCATGTCACCGGTCACGGCCCGGATCTGCGCGGTGACGACGTTCGACGGGATCTCGGTGAAATCCTCGACGCCGAGCGAGTTCTGCACGGTAACGGCCGTGACCGCGGTCATGCCGTGCACGCCACAGGCGAAGAACGTCCGCAGGTCCGCCTGGATGCCGGCGCCGCCGCCGGAGTCGGAGCCTGCGATCGTGAGCGCCGTCGGCGGCGGTGCTTTCGCGCCTGCCGCTTCCGGAGGACCGCCGGTGCTCATTCCGCCACCGGTAGGTAGACCCGGCCGCCGCGGGAGCTGAACTCCTCGGACTTCTCCCGCATGCCCTCCTCGATGGCCTCCACAGAGGACAGGCCGTGTTCCTCGGCGTAGGCCCGGATGTCCTGGGTGATACGCATCGAGCAGAACTTCGGCCCGCACATCGAGCAGAAGTGCGCGGTCTTCGCGGGCTCGGCGGGAAGGGTCTCGTCGTGGTAGGCCCGCGCGGTGTCCGGGTCGAGGGACAGGTTGAACTGGTCGATCCAGCGGAACTCGAACCGCGCCTTCGACAGCGCGTCGTCCCGCTCCTGCGCTCGCGGATGCCCCTTGGCCAGGTCCGCGGAGTGCGCCGCGATCTTGTACGTGATGACGCCGGTCTTCACGTCGTCGCGGTTCGGCAGGCCCAGGTGCTCCTTCGGCGTGACGTAACACAGCATCGCGGTGCCGTGCCGGGCGATCTCGGCCGCGCCGATCGCCGACGTGATGTGGTCGTAGGCGGGCGCGATGTCCGTCGCGAGTGGACCGAGCGTGTAGAACGGCGCCTCGCCGCAGAGCTTCTCCTCGAGCTCGACGTTCTCCTTGATCTTGTCCATCGGTACGTGGCCGGGGCCTTCGATCATCACCTGCACGCCGTGGTCACGGGCGATGTGGGTCAGTTCGCCGAGTGTCTCCAACTCGGCGAACTGCGCGCGATCGTTGGCGTCGGCGATCGAACCGGGACGCAGTCCGTCACCGAGGGAGAACGTCACGTCGTAGGACCGCAGGATCTCGCACAGCTCGGAGAAACGTGTGTACAGGAACGACTCGCGGTGGTGGGCCAGGCACCACGCCGCCATGATCGAACCGCCGCGGGAGACGATGCCCGTCACTCGCTGGGCCGTCAGCGGGACGTAGCGCAGCAGCACTCCCGCGTGGACGGTCATGTAGTCCACGCCCTGTTCGCACTGCTCGATGATCGTGTCGCGGTAGAGCTCCCACGTCAGCTTCTCGGGCTCGCCGTCGACCTTCTCGAGAGCCTGGTAGATCGGAACGGTTCCGACCGGAACCGGTGAGTTACGCAGGATCCACTCGCGCGTCTCGTGGATCCGTTTCCCCGTCGACAGGTCCATGATCGTGTCGGCACCCCAGCGGGTCGCCCACACCATCTTCTCGACCTCTTCCTCGACCGAAGACGTCACGGCCGAGTTGCCCAGGTTGGCGTTGACCTTCACGAGGAAGTTCTTACCGATGATCATCGGCTCGGCCTCGGGATGCTTGCGGCTGACCGGAATCACGGCGCGCCCGGAGGCGACTTCGGACCGGACGAACTCGGCTGTCACGCCCTCACGGACCGCGATGAACTCCATCTCGGGCGTGACCACGCCATCGCGTGCCCATTCGAGCTGGGTGCGGTGCTCCGACGACCAGCCGCGACGCAACGGGTAAAGTCCATTGTGGACGTCGATGTCGGCGTCGGAATCGGTGTACGGGCCGGAGGTGTCGTAGACGTCGAAGTGCTCACCGTTCGTCAGTGCGATGCGGCGCACCGGGACCTGCAGGCCGGACTCGGTGGGGGCGTACGCCTTGGCGGAGCCCTCGATCGGTCCCGTCGTGACGGCGGAACCGTTGACGGAGGAGTCCGTGGCGGCGGACACGGCGGAATTGTCGGAAACAGGCGTCGGCAACGACATTCACTCCCTACGCTGGCATTATCCAGTCAGGTTCGTGCGGTCGGCGACACCGGGTCGTACCCAGTCGCCCTCTCAGCCCGCCAAGGCGCGAGCTCCCGCGTTCGATGTATTTGTTCCGACAGCGACGATGCCACCATCGGCCGCGACAAGCAACAGGCGGGCGCCCGCGAATTCCGTCGCGAACGCCCGCCCTGCCGTGTCCGGGGAGGAAATCCCTGGGATTGCGGTACTTCCGGTCAGAGTTCCTTCGGGGGAAGCCAGCTGTTGCCTGCCGACGTCCAGTCGTTCTTCTTGAGCATCTTCTTCGCCGCGCGGGCGTGCCTGCCCGTGAGGCGGTCGAGGTAGATGTAACCGTCGAGGTGGTCCGTCTCGTGCTGCAGGCAGCGGGCGAAGTAGCCGGTGCCTTCGACCTCGACGGTGTTGCCGC
Organism: Prauserella sediminis; assembly: GCF_014195435.1. Classification (NCBI taxonomy): domain Bacteria; kingdom Bacillati; phylum Actinomycetota; class Actinomycetes; order Pseudonocardiales; family Pseudonocardiaceae; genus Prauserella; species Prauserella sediminis. The sequence continues at coordinate 2,542,379 of NZ_JACIBS010000001.1, forward strand.
CGGTGTCGAACCCGGTCACCTTCGCCCACGACGCGCGGCCCGTCGGGTACGCCTCGCCGGGCACGGACAGGCAGCCCTCCCAGTCGTCGTCCGGGTCCGGCATCGTCTCCGGGATCTCGGACGTCTCGAGCTTCGGGTTCACCACGACGCCCTTGTGCCGCACGCCTTCGTCGTCGGGGCAGTCGTACACGAACAAGCGGAGGTCGAGGCCGATCTGGTTCGCCGCCAGCCCGACGCCCTCGGCCGCGTACATCGTCTCGAACATGTCGTCGACGAGCGTGGCCAGCTTGTCGTCGTACTCCGTCACCTCGCGGGTGGGGTTGTGCAGTACGGGGTCACCGGCGATGACGATGGGATGGATGCTCACGTGCCCATTCAAGCAGTATCGCGTAGCGATTCCTTGAGGGGTTGGTGGCCGGGCGACGGGCGGGCCAGTATCGCGTAGCGACGCCTTGGAGGTGGGCGACGACCGGGCCGACGCCCGCCCCGGTGCCTCGAAGTGACTCCACGGCGGTCGGCCGGTGGGCGATGCCGCGGGGCATGCGGTGGGCGGGCCGGGCCCGTGGTGGGTCGACGGCGTGTCGTTGCTCACCGGCGACCATTCGCGACCGTTCCCGGCCGGGACTTCCGGCCGGGACTTCCGGCCGGGACGCGCCGGGGCCGGGTTACACCACTGACAGTGGTCTCGCGTGATCTAATGGCGGCTGCGGAAACCACATCCGTGTTATTCGCCGAGAACGCCTGCGAGGAGCCACATGGACGCCGCGGAGTCGACGGAGGGCAAGGGTAGATCGTCTTCGTCGGCGGATGATGCGCAGCCGGCCGAGGGGCTCACGGAGCGGGAGCGGGAAGTGCTCGCGTTCGAGCGGCAGTGGTGGAAGTACGCGGGCGCGAAGGAGCAGGGCATCCGTGAGTTGTTCGCGATGTCGCCGACGCGCTACTACCAGATTCTGAATCGACTTATCGACAAACAGGACGCCATGCGTGCCGACCCGATGCTGGTGAAGCGGCTGCGGAAGGCTCGCGCGTCGCGGCAGCGGGTGCGTGCAGCGCGCCGGTTGGGGATCGAGCTGTCATGAGCATCTTCGACGGTCTGTCCAGGCCCATGCGCGCCGCCGGACTCGGCCTGTTGGCGGTCGCGGTGATCGCGGCGGTGATCGGCGGTGTCACGCTGGTGACCGGTGGTGACGAACAGCCGACGGCGCAGGAGACGTCCGAGACGAACACGCCGGGTGATGGCGACGGCGGCCAGTCCGGCTCGCCGGACGAGCAGCGGCCCGATTCGGGAGACGGATCGGACGGCTCGGGCGACGGAGCCGACGGTGACGGTTCGGGTGACGAGTCCGGTGACTCCGCCGACGGTAACGGCAGTGACGGCGACGGCACCGACGACGGCGGCAGTGGCGACAACGGCGGCGGTGGCGCGGACGGAACCGCGGGCGGTTCGGACGGCTCCGGTGGCAATCGGGGCGGCGACGGGTCCGAGAACCAGAAGGTGAACGTCAAGGCCGTGGACGTGCGGGTGTACAACAACAGCACGATCAGTGGGCTGGCCCGTACGGCGGGTGACGACATGCGTGCCCAGGGTTGGAACGTCGTGGAGGAGGCCAACTACTCCGACGGCGTCATCCACGAGAGCACCGCGTACTTCCGCCCCGGCACCGATGAGGAGCACGCGGCGCGGGTGCTCGCCGACAGTCTCGGCATCAACGTCGCGAAGCGGTTCAAGGGCATCGAGGACTCGAGTCCGGGCGTCATCGTGATCGTGACGAAGGACTACGCGGACAACCGCTGACACGCTCAGGCTGGCACCGTCCTGGACGGTGCCGGGCGCGGTCACCGGTTCCGGGCGTATTCCTCCAGGTCGGCCAGCTGCTGCGGGTCGAGGGACGGCCGGACGACCGTACGGGCCTTGTCCAGGTGCGCCGCGGTGACCTCCGTGGCCTCGAGTGATTCGCGCATCGCCGTCAGTGCCGCTTCGCGGATCAGCGCCGAGCAGTCGGCCGCCGAGTAGCGTTCCAGCGATGCGGCGACGTCGGTGAGGTCGACGTCGTCGGCGAGCGGCGTGTTCTTGGCGGCCGACTGCAGGATGTCGGCGCGGGCCTCGGCGGTGGGCGGTGGCACGTAGATCTGCCGTTCCAGCCTGCCGGGCCGCAGCAACGCCGGGTCGACGAGTTCGGGCCGGTTCGTGGCGCCCAGCACGACGACGTCACGCAGCGGCTCCACACCGTCGAGCTCGGTCAGCAGCGCGGCGACGACGCGGTCGGCCACGCCGGAGTCACTGCCCTGGCCGCGGCGCGGTGCCAGCGCGTCGACCTCGTCGAGGAAGATCAGCGAGGGTGCCGCCTCTGCGGCACGGTGGAACAGCTCCCGCACCGACCGTTCCGATTCGCCGACGAACTTGTCCATCAGTTCGGCGCCCTTGACGGCGAACACGTTCAGCGCGCCCTCACCCGCGAGCGCGCGCACGAGGAAGGTCTTGCCGTTGCCGGGTGGTCCGTACAGCATCAGGCCGCGCGGCGGTGCGACGCCGAGCCGTGCGAACGAGTCCGGATAGCGAAGCGGCCACAGCACGGCCTCGGTGAGCGACTGCTTGATCTCTCCCATGCCGCCGACGTCGTCGAGCGTGAGCCCGCCGGTGGCCAGCGTGTCCGATTCGGACATCGAGATCGGACGGACGGAGGACAGGGCGTCGATCAGGTCCTGTTGCGCGATCGCGGGCCCGGAGTCACCGCTCGCGCTGTCGTCGCGCTGCCGCAGAGCGCCCCGGACGGCGGCGTCGCGGCGCAGCGCGAGCAGGTCGGCTGCGACGAAGCCCGGTGTCCGCTCGGCGATCGCCCCGAAATCCACATCGGATTCCACGGGGACGTCGCGGAACAGGATCCGCAGCAGTTCGGTGCGCACGCCGGCATCGGGCTGGGCGAGCGTGAGCTCGCGATCGAGCAGGTCGACGGCCAGCAGCCGCGGGTCGACCGATTCGGGGTGTGCCGTCGTGGCGACCAGCGCGAACCCCGGTTCGGCGAGGGCGTTGCGGATCCGGTCGAGCAGCACGGTCGCGACGGGCGGCTGCTGGTGGGCCGGAAGGAGCGCATCGACGTCGGTGAGCAGTAGGAGACCGGAACCGTCGCCGGACGTGACGGCGTCGACGGCCTGGGCCAGCCGGTTCAGTGCGGCGTCGGGTTCGAGGACCGCGAGCGTCGGCGCGGCGAGGGTCACGACCCGGACCTTCTCGGCGTGGGCGACGGACCGGGCCAGCGTCGCCTTGCCGACGCCTTCCGGTCCGGCGAGCAACACGCCGAGGCGTGCGGACGTGCCGAGTTTGGCGAGCAGGTCCGGCCGGTGGAAGGCGAGGTCGAACCATTCGGCGAGGGTGCGGGTGGCGGCGGAGTGTCCCGCGAGTTCGGACACGGGCACGGTGCCGGCATCGTCGGACGGTTCGGTGACGGCGATCTCGGCGACTTCGGGTTCGGCGGCCGCCGGGGTGGCCCCGGCCGCCGGCCGTGCCTGCGCCGGCTGTGACCGTGCCGGTTGTGCCTGCGACTGTGCCGTCGTTCCCGCCGCGTCGGTGACGGTGTCGGCGGCAGGCGTGGTCTCGTCGCCGCGCCAGCGGACGACCGTGGACTGGCCGACCACGACGGGGCCCGTCGCCGGTTCGGTGGCGGTGACGGTGAGCAGTTCCGTCGTCCACGTCGCGCCGACGGTGCGCGAGAGCGTGCCGCGGACCGCGGCGACGTCGGCTCCCGGCGGCGGGGACAGGTCCTGGGGGAGCAGCGACACCGCGTCGCCGACGGTCAGCACCTTGCCCGCAAGCGCTTGCCGCAGGGTCGTGGCGGTGAGCGACATCGTGGCGAGCCGGGACCCGGACACGGTGACGGTTCGCGCGACGGTCGCATCGCACGGTGCGACGACGACCTCCGAACCCTCCGTGACGCCGAGGTTCGACATCGTCACGTCGTCGGCCAGCACGACTCCGGGCACACCGTCGTCGGCTGGGGCGGCCAACGCGGCGCTGGCGCGTGCTCCGGTGAGCCGTACCGCGTCCCAGGCGCGCAAGCCGAGGGCGTCGAGCACTTCGGGGTGCATACGGACGACACCGCGGCGCGAGTCGAGCGCGGACGGGGTGTGCCGGACGGTGAGCGTGATCTGAGCCGAGGACGTCACAGCCGCCACTCTATGAGGAACGGACACCGGGCGCGCCGAGGACCGCCGATCTCGTCCGGCGGCCGGCGCCGATGTAGTGCCGCCCTTGGGGGAATTGATTGAGCCTTGGGGGAATTGATTGAGCACTGTCGCGCGGAGCGCGTCCGTCCGGGCCCGTCGGGCTCAGCGTTCGCGTTGGCGGAGCCCGATGCGTCGCCAGCCTCGTTTCCGTGACGAGGTGCGCGCCGGATCGGCGGGCGGGTACACCCGCGACACGTGTGACGTGGCCGTGCCGGTGCCGGGACTGCCGTCCGATCGCTGGACAGCCCGCCGTGCGGCACCGGCGACGCGGCGCAGTCGTGGCTTGCGCAGTCCGAGACGCCGCTGCCCGCGCAACCCCCTGCGCATGGCACGGCGTTCGCGCCCCGGCACGTCCCATGCCTCGGGGTGCGCGGCGAGCCAGTGGTAGCGGCGCACCGCGTACGGGATGTGAGCCAGGTACAGCACCAGCGCCGCCGCCAGCGCGATCAGCGGGTACTGGATGACCGCCGCCGCCAGCAGTCCGACACCCACCAGCAGCGGCGCGACCGCCTTCGCCGGTGCGCGCAGCTTCTTCAGCGACAGCGTGGGGATGCGGCTGATCAACAGTGCCGCCGTGGCGATCGTCCACACCCACACCACGGGCTGCGACGACCACCAACCGGTGCCGAACTCGAGCGTGACGATCACCGGCAGCAGCGCCGTCAGACCACCCGCGGGAGCGGGGACGCCGACGAAGAACTCGGCTGCGAACGGCGGTTGGTCCTCGTCGAGCAGGGTGTTGAACCGGGCCAGCCGCAGCACCATGCATACGGCGAAGATCAGCGCGACGACCCAACTGAACCGGGCGTCACCCGGCAGCCACACGTACAGCACCAGGGCGGGCGCCACGCCGAACGAGATCGCGTCGGACAGCGAGTCGAGCTCGGCTCCCATCTTCGACGACGCGTCGAGCAGTCGGGCGATGCGCCCGTCGAGGCTGTCGAGGATGGCGGCGACGCCGATGGCGCCGATGGCCAGCACGTAGGCGCCGGTCAGGGCGAACTGCACGGCGGAAAGCCCCGAGCACAGCGCGAGCACGGTGATGGCGTTCGGCAGCAGCCGGACGCCGGGAGTGGTCCGGGACATCACGGGTCAGTCCCTCGCAGCGGGGGCGGTTTCGGCGATGACGGTCTCGCCGCCGACGGTGCGCTGTCCTTCGCGGACGAGGACGCGGCTGCCCGGCGGCAGGTAGGTGTCGACGCGGGAGCCGAACCGGATCAGCCCGTAGGTCGCTCCGACGTCGTGCCGTTCGCCCTCGGCGACCTGGCACACGATGCGGCGCGCGACCAGCCCGGCGATCTGGGTGACGACGACGTCGTGGCCCGCGTCGGTGCGCAGCAGCAGCGAGTTGCGCTCGTTGTCCTCGCTGGCCTTGTCGAGGTCGGCGGACAGGAACGTGCCCGGCCGGTAGGCGGCCCGCTCCACGGTGCCGCTGACGGGCATGCGCTGCACGTGGACGTCGAACATGGACAGGAAGACGCTCACGCGGGTGCGCGGCTCGTCGGGCAGGCCGAGTTCGGCGGGCGGCACGGCCTCGGAGATCAGCGACACGGTGCCGTCCGCGGCCGCGACGACGAGGTCCTCGCGCTGCGGCGGCACCCGGTGCGGTTCGCGGAAGAACGCCGCCGTGGCGAGTGTGCCCAGCCCGGCGAGGACGCCGAGGCTCGCCGACACCTTGCGCAACGCGAGCGTCGCGGCGAGGCCGCCGAGTACGAACGGTCTGCCGGCCGGGTGCATCGGCGGCAGCGTTTCCCTGGTGATCGCTGCGGCGTGGCCGAGTGCCGCCGAAGCCTTGGAGGCTGCGGAGGCCGTGGACGCCGGTATGCCGTCGGAAGCCATGGTTCGGTCGTCTGTTCCGTTCGCGTAGGTGAACCTCGAACGCGACCACGCTACTCCGCTGGGGTAACGCACCGGTCGCCGCCTCACGTCCGCCCTCGCGCGCGTCACAGCAGCAGCACGTCCACCTCGGAGTCCGCGGGCGCTTCGGTGGTGTCCTCGTCGAGCACGATGAGGCAGTTGGCCTGCGACAGAGCCGCGAGCAGATGTGAAGCAGGGCCGCCACGGGGTCCGACCACTCCGGTCACGTCGCCGTCGGGGTGCGAGTAGTAGCCGCGGCGGAACTGGCGTTTGCCCTGCGGCGACGTGAGCGTCTCGAGCAGTCGCGCGCGTACCCGGGTGCGGTCCGGGTCGGCATGGCCGAGCGAGGACAGGATCGCGGGCCGCAGGAACGCCTCGAACGACACGAGCACGCTGACCGGGTTGCCGGGCAGCGTGACGACCGGGACGCCGTCCCACGTGCCGCATCCCTGAGGTCCGCCGGGTTGCACGGCGACCTTCGTGAACGTCACGCCCGCCCCGGTCAGGGTGTCCTTGACGACCTCGTAGGCGCCCGCGCTGACACCGCCGGAGGTGACGACGAGATCGACGTCGGCGAGCCGCGGTTCGATGGCCGCGCGGAAGCTGTCGACGTCGTCGGCGACGCTGCGCACCGTGGTCACCTCGCACCCCAGCGCCCGCAGCGCGCCGCCGAGCATGACGCTGTTGGACTCGTAGATCTGGCCGTGGGCGAGCGGCTGAGGGGGCAGCACCAGTTCCGTGCCCGTCGACACCACCAGGACCCGCGGTGGCACGAAAACCGCGAGGGTTTCTCTGCCGACGGCCGAGGCCAGGCCCAGCTGGGCGGGGCCGCACACGGTGCCGGCCTCGAGCGCGACGGTCCCCGCGGCGACGTCCTCGCCCGCGCGGCGCACGTGGGTGCCGGGCGCCGACTCGGCGTGGATCCGCACGCGGGTGGTGCCGCCGTCGGTGCGTTCGACCATCACCACGGTGTCGGCGCCGTCGGGCATGGGGGCGCCGGTCATGATGCGGTGCGCGGTGCCGGGCGGAAGCGCGGGGACGTCGGTCAGGCCGGCGGGGATGTCGACCCCGACGTCCAGTTCGACGGGTGCGTCCTCGCTCGCGCCCGCGACGTCGGCGGAGCGCACGGCGTAGCCGTCCATCGCGGAGTTGTCGAACGGCGGCAGCGACACCGGTGCCGCGACGTCCTCGGCCAGTACCAGTCCGGCGCACTCGGTGACGGGCCTGCTGACCGCGGGCCGCTTGCCCAGCAGTTCGGTCACCTGTGCGCGGTGTTCGTCGACGGAGATCACGCCGGTCATCCTCCTCGCCGATCGTGGCTGTGTCAGACTCTCCCCGCTCGGAACCCCTGGGAGGCGGAGTTCCGTGTCGCTCAGGGGAGGTTCTCGTGCAGGTACAGCTGCGGCACCAGCCGTCGTTCGCGGTCGGGCGCATCATGCTCGCCCCGGGCGAGCCCGTCCAGGCGGAGGCGGGTGCGATGGTCGCGACGAGTTACGGGGTGCAGGTCCAGGCGTCCACCCAGGGCGGCGTCATGAAGGGTCTCGGCCGGGCGGTGCTCGGCGGCGAGTCGATGTTCATCAGCACCTACACCGCGCCGCAGAACGGTGGCTGGGTCGACGTCGCGGCGAGCCTGCCCGGAGATCTGCAGGTGATCAACCTCGACGGCCGCGTGGGCTGGTGCATCACGCGCGGGTCGTGGATCGCCTCGGCCCACACCGTCAACCTGCAGACCCAGTGGGGCGGGTTCAGCCAGCTGTTCGGCGGCGAGGGCGGCTTCCTCACCTACGCGGCCGGCCAGGGACCGGTGATCGTGTCCTGCTACGGCGCGCTCGAGGTCGTCAACTTGCAGCCGGGGGAGATGATCACCATCGACTCGGGGCACGTCGTGGCCTACGCCGAGACGGTGCAGTCGCAGCTGCGCAAGGTCTCCGGCGGGATGGTGCAGAGCGTCAAGAGCGGTGAGGGGCTGGTCTTCGACTTCGCGGGCCCCGGACAGATCATGACCCAGACCCGCAATCCCTCGGCGCTGGCGCTGTGGGTCTGGCAGCAGTCGCCGGGGCGGTAGGCATGGAGGTCCACACCCGGCACACGCCGACGTTCGGTGTCGCCCGCATCGTGCTCGCCGACGGCGAGGCCGTGCAGGCACCGGCAAAGGCGATCATGGCGAGCAGTTTCGGCGTCTCGGTGTCCCGGCCCGCCCGTGGTGAGCCGACCGTGCTGACCGCGCCGGCGGGCGGCGGCTGGGTCGACCTCGCCCCCGAGGCGGCCGGCGACGTCTATCCGCTCGGTTTCGACGGGCGCAGCGGCTGGTGCGTGTCGACGGTGCCGGAGCCCCGGGTGCTCGCGCGTCCAGCGTCGATCCGCCGGGACGAGTCGTGGCCGGGACTGCAGCACCTGTTCGGCGGGGATCACGGCTTCCTCGAGCACTACAGCGGTGTGGGCTCGCTCGTGCTGAGCGCGAAGGGCCCCGTCGATCTGCTGAATCTCGACGCCGGCGAGATGATCACGGTACGGCCCGCGTTCCTCGTCGCCTATCCGGACACGATCCAGGTTCGGTTGCGGGCGCTCGATCCGGCGGGGCCACAGTCCGTGCGTACCGGGCAGGGACTGGCGCTCGATTTCGCGGGCCCCGGTACCGTTCTGGTCCAGGCCAGGCGCTGATTCTTACGGCGTTTCCGCAGACTCTCTCGCACTCCTTCTTTCGCCCGGCGACACCCGTTGTGGGCTATGTGGGTGAACACGATTTACCCGGATGTCACTCACCGCGTACATCGGACAGCGAGATGTCGGCGAACCCGTTACCGCAAATTGACCATTGCCCAGCTGCGTGATTCCGGTAGCGTGATCGACGCTTGGAGCGCAGACAGGCTGTGCTCGGAGCGTTTTTCGGTTTGCAGCAAGGAGGACGCCGTGGCAGTCGGCACGGTCAAATGGTTCAACGCGGAAAAGGGCTACGGCTTCATCGAGTCCCCGGAGGGGCCCGACGTTTTCGTGCATTACTCCGCGATTCAGGCAGAAGGATTCCGCACCCTCGACGAGGGTGATCGGGTGGAGTTCGAGATCACCGCGGGGCGGGACGGCCGCAGCCAGGCTGCCGACGTCAAGAAGGTCTCGTAGCTTTCGTTTTTCTTCTCGACCGGGGCTCCTCCGGCGCATCGCGCGGCGGTTGGCACCCGGTCCGCCGGTTCCCGACCGAGGGAAGCGGTGAACCGGGGCTTTCCGACACTTCGCGTCCGACCAGCGGTCCGACCGCTAGGCTGCGCGCTGTGTCAGGCGATGTGTCGGGGGACCTCACCGGTCGGCAGCTGGGCAACTACCGCATCGACGGTGTGCTCGGCCGCGGCGGCATGAGCGTGCTCTACGAGGCCACGGACGTGCGCCTCGGCCGCAGGGTCGCCCTGAAGATCATCGGTGAGCAGGCCGGCGCCGACCCGGAGTTCCGCGACCGGTTCGTCGACGAGGCGCGCAACACCTCGGCGGTCGACCACGCCAACATCGTGCCGCTCTACGACTTCGGCGAGCTCGAAGGGCTGCTCTACATCGCCATGCGCTACGTCGACGGTGCCGACCTCGCCGGCCTCGACGGCGGCGGTCCCATGGACCCGGCGCGCGTGATCGGCCTGCTCGATCAGGTCGCCGACGCCCTCGACACGCTGCACCGCGACGGGCTGGTCCACCTCGACGTCAAACCGGCCAACGTGCTCGTCACGAGCCGCCAGCGGGCGCGCGATCAGCTCGAACACGTCTACCTCGCCGACTTCGGCCTCACCGAACGTGGCGCCGCCACGCGGGCGTCCCGCGGCGGCGACTTCCTCGGCTCGCCCACCTACGCGGCGCCCGAACACCTCCGCGGCGAACCGCTCGACGGTCGCACCGACCAGTACGCGCTCGCGTGCATGCTCTACTCGTGCCTCGCGGGCAGGCCGCCGTTCACGGGCGACGTGCAGACCGTCATCGCGGGCCACCTCAACCGTGAACCGCCGTCCCTCTCCCGCGCCGTGCCCGGCCTCGGCAATCGCATCGACGACGTCGTGCGCAGGGGCATGGCGAAGCGGCCCGACGAGCGGTACACCGGTTGCGTAGAGCTGATCGCCGCTGCCCACGAGGCGCTGGCCTGCGACGGGTCCGCAAGCGCAGGCATCGGTGGTACCGGCGCCGCGGCGGGCGGTGCCATCGCCGGTGGTGCCGTGGTGGGTGGCGCTGTTGCCGGTGGTGCCGCGGCGGCCGGTGCGGCGGCGAGCGGGGGCTCGTCAGGTGACCGTGCGGCGCAGGGGACACCGATCACCGAACAGGTCACCGCGGGCCAGGCGGCGACCCCGCCGTCCGGGGCCGAACTCGGCGGCATCCGGCACCTGACGTCGCAGCAGGAAGACACGACGCCACGGCGAGGCGACACGCCAGGGCAGGACGACACTGCGCAGCGAGGCACTGCGCAGTGGGACACGGCGCAGCGGGACACGGCGCAGCGGCAGGACGGTACGGCGTCGCAGCAGCATGCAGCGTCGCGACGGGACGCGTCGTCGCGACAGGGAGAGGGAGGCCTCGTGCATCCTCAACAGCCGGGACAGCCGGGACAGCCGGGACAGCCGGGACAGCCGGGACAGCCGGGACAGCCGGGACAGCCGGGACAGCCCGGTCCGTACGGGCCGCAGGGAGGCAGGCCGGGCTCGGGCGGGCCTGGCCAGTCGGGTGGCCCTGGTGGTCCGGGGCCACAGGGCCCGCCCGGTGGGCAGGGTCCGCACGGGCCCGGGCAGCCGCCGTACGGGACTCCGCCGCCGGGGAATCCCGCGCAGACCCCGCCGCCCGGACTGGGAAGGCCGCCGCAGGGAGGCCAGCCCGGATTCGGCACGCCGCCGCCCGGAATGCCCGCGGGTGGTCCGCCTCCGGGAGGCTTCCCGCCACCGGGCGGTCCCGGCGGCCCCGGCGGTCCCGGCGGTCCGGGTGGACCGGGCGGCCCAGGCGGGCCGAGCGGTGGCAAGAGCGGCGGTAAGTGGTGGCTCTGGGCGGGGCTGGCCGTCGTCGTGATCGCCGGTGTCGTCGTGACGATCCTCCTGCTGACCGGCGGGGACGACGAGCCCGAGGGCGGGGGCGAGCCCGGCGGCGATCCGGGCACGTCGAGCTCGGTGCCGGAGATCCCGGTCGGCCCCGGTGGATCGCAGTCCGCACCGACCGGTGATTCCTCGCAGGGGCGGACGGTGCCGAAGTCGATCCCGGTGGAACCGGAGAACTGAGCCCACGCCCGATCGAGCCGGCCGGGTGCCTGCGGCACCGAGCTGGCTGGGTGCCTGCGGCACTGGGTCGGCTGGGTGCCTGCGGCAACCGAAGGTTGGGTGCCTGCGGCACCGGGTCGGCTGGGTGCCTGCAGCACTGAGTGCCGGGACGGTTCAGGTCGTGTACACGCCGGTCGGTTCCGTGTGGTAGCCCTTGGCGCCGACCGCGCGTGCCATCGGGCTGCGCGCCGCGCCTGTGGCGCCGGCCAGCTCGACGGCAGCTCGGATGTCGTAACGCGGCCGCCAGCCGAGCGTCGTGAGCGCGCGTTCGTTGGAGTAGACACGGTCGAGCGCGGGCAGCATTCGCCAGCCCCACTCCTCGTACCGGGCGGCCAGGTCCGGCAGCACGCGGGCGAACACGGCAGGGGCGTCGGTGGCGAGTTCGGCGGCGTCGTCGCGGGTGAACGGCGTCGTGGCGCTGATGACGAACCGGTCGAACGACGCCTCGGGGGTGTGGTGGGCGGCGAGCAGGTGGGCCTCGACGACGTCTTCGAGGTCGACTCGCCGGTAGGCGTACTCGTTGACCTTGAGGTTCGTGTCGTCGAAAGCGTTGCGAACGTCGTCCCTGTCGTCGCCTTCGGGAAAGAACCGTGACGTGCGCAGGACGACCACCGGCAGGCGCAGGTCACGGGAGAGCAGTTCGCACAGGTCCTCGGCTGCGATCTTCGTGGCGCCGTAGATGTTGCGCACCACGGGGCGGACGTCCTCGGTGATCCACGCGGCCGGCTCGCCGGGGGCGGGAGTGAGGGCGCGGCCGAACGCGCTCGTGCTGCTGGTGAAGACCACGTTCCGTACGCCCGCCGCGGCCGACTCCTCGAGGACGGTCAGGGTTCCGGTGACGTTGACGTCGACGAAGTCCTGCCGGGAGTGCGAGCCCACGTGCGGCTTGTGCAGAGTCGCGGTGTGGACGACGCGGGTGACCCCGTCGAGGGCGTGCCGTACGACGTCGCGGTCGGTGATCGACCCGGTGACGGTCGTGAAAGGCGAGTCGAGGATGTCGAGGCCGACGACGTCGTCGCCGCGTTCGCGGAGTGTGCGCACGACGGCTTCACCGAGGTGGCCCGCGCTGCCGGTGACCAGGTATCGCTCCATGCGTTCGATCGAAGCTGTTCTGGTACGCCCGTGTCAATCTGTTTCGGGTGGATCCCACAAGGTCTCGAGAGGCTCGGTTCGGACGCCCCGAAGGCACCTTCGGGGCATGGTCGCGCGCTGTTGGGAGCACGGCCGCGCGGCCGTGTCGGGGGACCCCTTTCTTGCACTCTCACCCGGAGAGTGCTAAACACGAGATTGGCACTCGGCACCGTCGAGTGCTAGGTAACCGGTCGCCGACCGGTACCTGAAGGTCGGGACGGTGAGGCCACGTCCGGGAGATCCCGGGCTGGTCGTCCGTCGCGGGCACCGAGCCTGGCCTGTGACGTGTCCGATTACCGGAGGACCACACCCCAATGGCCAAACTGATTGCGTTCGACGAGGACGCCCGCCGCGGACTCGAGCGCGGGCTCAACACCCTCGCCGAGGCCGTCAAGGTGACTCTCGGCCCGCGTGGCCGCAACGTCGTGCTCGAAAAGAAGTGGGGCGCGCCGACGATCACCAACGACGGTGTCTCGATCGCGAAGGAGATCGAGCTCGAGGACCCGTGGGAGAAGATCGGGGCCGAACTCGTCAAGGAAGTCGCCAAGAAGACCGACGACGTCGCGGGTGACGGCACCACGACCGCCACCGTGCTCGCCCAGGCCCTCGTGAAGGAAGGCCTGCGCAACGTCGCCGCCGGCGCCGACCCGATCGCCCTCAAGAAGGGCATCGAGCAGGCCGTCGAGGCCGTCACCGAGCAGCTGCACAAGGCCGCTCACGAGGTCGAGACCAAGGAGCAGATCGCTGCCACCGCCTCGATCTCGGCCGCCGACCGCACGATCGGCGAGCTGATCGCCGAGGCGCTCGACAAGGTCGGCAAGGAAGGCGTCGTCACCGTCGAGGAGTCCAACACCTTCGGCCTCGAGCTCGAGCTCACCGAGGGTATGCGCTTCGACAAGGGCTACGTCTCGGGCTACATGGCCACCGACGCCGAGCGTCAGGAAGCCGTGCTCGAGGACCCGTACATCCTGCTGTTCGGATCGAAGATCTCGAACATCAAGGACATGGTCCAGCTGCTCGAGAAGGTCATGCAGACCAACAAGCCGCTGCTGATCATCGCCGAGGACGTCGAGGGCGAGGCCCTGGCCACGCTGGTCGTCAACAAGATCCGCGGCACCTTCAAGTCCGTCGCCGTCAAGGCCCCGGGCTTCGGTGACCGCCGCAAGGCGATGCTGCAGGACATGGCCGTCCTCACCGGCGGTCAGGTCATCAGCGAGGACGTCGGCCTCAAGCTCGAGAACGCCGACATCTCGCTGCTGGGCCAGGCCCGCAAGGTCGTCGTCACCAAGGACGAGACCACGATCGTCGACGGCGTCGGCGACGCGGAGCAGATCCAGGGCCGGGTCAACCAGATCCGCGCCGAGATCGAGAACAGCGACTCCGACTACGACCGCGAGAAGCTGCAGGAGCGCCTGGCGAAGCTGGCCGGCGGCGTTGCCGTCATCAAGGCCGGTGCCGCCACGGAGGTCGAGCTCAAGGAGCGCAAGCACCGCATCGAGGACGCGGTGCGCAACGCCAAGGCCGCCGTCGAGGAGGGCATCGTCGCCGGTGGTGGCGTCGCTCTGCTGCAGGCGTCCAAGGCTGCCTTCGACGGCCTCAAGCTCGAGGGCGACGAGGCGACCGGTGCGAACATCGTGAAGGTCGCCGTCGAGGGCCCGCTCAAGCAGATCGCCGTCAACAGCGGTCTCGAGGGCGGCGTCGTGGTGGAGAAGGTCAAGGGCCTGCCGCAGGGCCAGGGCCTCAACGCCGCCACGGGCGAGTACGAGGACCTCATCGCCGCCGGCGTGCTCGACCCGGCGAAGGTCACCCGTTCCGCGCTGCAGAACGCCGCTTCGATCGCCGGCCTGTTCCTGACCACGGAGGCCGTGGTCGCGGACAAGCCGGAGAAGAACGCCGGCGCCGGTGCCGACCCCACGGGCGGCATGGGCGGCATGGAAGGCATGATGTGATTCAGGCCTGAAGCCACGACGAGCCCCGGGAGCACCCAGTGCCCCGGGGCTCGTTGTATGTGCACCCCCGGCGGCTCTCGTCGGGTGTCCGGCAGTGCGGCGCCGTGCCCTGTTGCTTCCGCTGTTCGGGGGATGGGCACGTTGCCGGAGCCGTATCCCTAGGCATGATCAACGCCACGCGGTTAGTGTCGGTCACATGCCTGGATCTGTGCTCGGAACCGAGGTGCGGCGGGTCGAGGACCCCGAACTGCTCCGCGGAGAAGCCACCTACGTCGACAACCTGCCGATCCCGGGCGCCGCGCACGTCGCGTTCGTGCGCTCGCCGTTCGCTCATGCCGAGATCACGGGCATCGACAAGACCGAAGCGGAGCAGGCCGACGGCGTGCTGGCCGTGTACACGGCCGCCGATCTCGACCTGCCGCCGGTGCGGCAGCTGATGGTCGTCAATTCCGACTGCGTGCGCACCCCGCTGGCGACCGACCGGGTGCGGTTCGTCGGCGACGCGGTCGCCGCTGTCGTGGCGGAGACCCGCGCGGCTGCAGCCGACGCCGTGGAGCTCGTCGACGTCGACTACGAGCCGCTTCCAGTGGTGGCCGACCCGGAGGAGGCGCTCGCCGACGATGCGCCGCTGCAGTTCCCGGAGCTCGGCACCAACATCGCGGCGGGCGAGCGCGACCAGGTCGGAGCGGAGATTCTGGCCGACGCCGACGTCGTGGCGCGCGCCAGGATCGAGAACCAGCGCGTGGCGGTCGTGCCGATGGAGGGCAACGCCATCGCCGTCGAACCGGGCGGCGGATATCTCGGCGGCGACTACGACCTGACGATCCACGTGTCGACGCAGATGCCGCACGCGCTGTGGCAGGTCGCGGCGAAACAGCTCCGTGTGGACGCCGACCGGATCCACCTCGTGACCCCGCACGTCGGCGGTGCGTTCGGCGGCAAGGTCGGCATGATCGCCGAACACCAGGTGGTCGTCGCGGCGGTGCAGCGGCTCGGCAGGCCGGTGAAGTGGGTCGAGACCCGCTCGGAGAACATGCAGGCGATGCCGCAGAGCCGTGCGCAGGTGCAGTACGCCGAGCTGGGGCTGAAGTCCGACGGCACGATCACCGGGCTGCACTGTGACGTCCTCGGTGACTGCGGTGCCTACGCCGGCTTCGGCGGTGGCTTCGCGCTCGGCCCGACGCGCCTGATGTCGCAGGGCGTGTACCGCATCCCGAAGATCAGCTTCGGGGCGATCGCGGTGCTGACGAACACGACTCCGACCGGGGCGTTCCGCG
Source organism: Prauserella sediminis (assembly GCF_014195435.1). Classification (NCBI taxonomy): domain Bacteria; kingdom Bacillati; phylum Actinomycetota; class Actinomycetes; order Pseudonocardiales; family Pseudonocardiaceae; genus Prauserella; species Prauserella sediminis. The sequence goes on from NZ_JACIBS010000001.1 coordinate 2,558,084, forward strand.
GCGCGGGCAGGCCGGAGGCGGCGGCCATGCTCGAGCGGATCATCGATGTCGGCGCCGCCGAACTGGGCATGGACCCGGTCGAACTGCGCCGCAAGAACTTCCTGCAGCCCGACCAGTTCCCGTACCGGACACTCGTCGGGGCGAAGTACGACTCGGGCGATTACGACCTGCCGTTGCGCGAGGCACTGCAGATCGCCGACTACGACGAGTTGCGGAAGGAACAGCGACAGCGCATCGACGCTGGTGAGACGACGCTGCTCGGTGTCGGCGTGAGTACGTACGTCGAGATCACCGGCGGTGGCGGCGACGGCGAGTTCGCCGAGGTCGAGATGAGCGACGAGGGGCGCGCGACGATCAAGGTCGGCACCTCTGGGCACGGCCAGGGACACCCGACGTCGTTCTCGATGCTCGCTTCGGACGCACTCGGTATTCCGCTCGAGCGGATCGACTTCGTCCAGTCCGACACGGCGCAGGTCCCGCGGGGCGGCGGTACGGGCGGTTCGCGGTCGTTGCAGATCGGCGGCAGTGCGGTGCGTGAGGCCAGCGAGCGGCTGGTCGCGAAGGCCAAGGAACTGGCTGCGACGAAGCTCGAGGCCGCCGTCGAGGACATCGAGGTGACCGGCGACGGGGACCTGGGTGTGCTCGGTGTGCCGAGCGCGAGGATCGGCTGGGCGGAACTCGCCGCGTATGCGGCGGAGAGCGGAAGCAGGCTTGCCGCCGACACCGATTTCACGCCGGGCGGTGCGACGTTCCCGTTCGGCGCGCACGTGTCCGTGGTCGAGGTCGACACGGAGACCGGAAAGGTCACGCCGATCCGGCACATCGCGGTCGACGACTGCGGCAGGGTGCTAAACCCGCTGCTCGTGCGTGGTCAGCAGCACGGCGGTGCGGTGCAGGGCATCTCGCAGGCGCTGTGGGAGCACTACACCTACGACGAGGACGGCAATCCCTCCACCGGCACGCTCGCCGACTACCTGGTGCCGTCGGCGATGGAGGTGCCGATGCTCGAAGCGTCGAACACGGAGACCGATTCGCCCCTGAACCCGCTGGGTGCCAAGGGCATCGGTGAGTCGGCGACGATCGGGGCGACCCCGGCCGTGCAGAACGCCGTGGTCGATGCCGTGCGGCACCTCGGTGTGCGGCACATCGACATGCCGCTCACCCCGCAGCGGGTATGGCAGGCGATTCGTGAGGCACAGGACGGTAGGCCCGCGGATCCGTGGCGTGACCCGCCCGCGGCGTTCGCCACGGTGCCCGTCCGTGACGCCGGCTCCAACCCGCACGCCGACGAGGCGGCCGTCTGACGAGGCTGACTCGCGCTGCGCGAGACAGTCTCCGCGAGGAGCGGCTGCCGTGAGGAGCGGCTGCCGTGCGGAGAGGTTGCCGCGCGGAGAGGTTGAGGAGCGGCTGCCGTGCGGGGAGGTTGCCGTATGGGGCGGTTGCGCTGCGAGGCGGCCGCCGTACCGGAAGACAACCCCGCAGCGAAGCGGCTCAGCCGGTTGCCTCGACCCTGCGGATCCGGTCGCGCCACCACTGCGTGGTGTCCGGGTCCGCCGCATGGTCGGCCAGCAGGTCCGGCTCCGGGGCGGTGTGCGGAACGGGGAGGAAGCCGTCCACAGCGGACAGCGGGGTGCTCGTCACGTCGGCGGTGAGCAGACTGGCGGTACCGAGCCCGCAGGCGAAGTCGAGCTCGGGTAGAGCTCCGGCGAGTGCGAGCCCCGCGGCGAGACCGACGCTGCTGTCGACGGCCGACGACACCACGCACGGCAGGCCGCACGACTCGGCGACGTCGAGCGCCCTGCGCACGCCACCCAGCGGAGCGGTTTTCAGCACCGCCACGTCGGCTGCACCGGCCACGGCCACCCGCAGCGGATCCTCGGCTCGCCGGATCGACTCGTCCGCTGCGATCCGAACGTCGACCCTCCGCCGGACGTCGGCCAGTTCGGCCACCGAGGCGCACGGCTGTTCGGCGTACTCCAGTCCACCTGCCGCGCGGTCCAACTCTCGTAGCGCGGCGACTGCGGTGTCGACGTCCCAGGCCGCGTTCGCGTCGACGCGGATCGCGCCTCCGGGGCCCAGCGCGGTGCGGACCGCCTCCACCCGGGCGCAGTCGTCGGCGAGGGACGACCGCGGATCGGCGACCTTCACCTTCGCCGTGCGACAGCCCGACGCGGACACCAGGTCGTGGGCCCGTTCGGGTGGGACCACGGGCACCGTCGTGTTGACCTCGACCGCATCGCGCACCGGTTCCGGCCAGCCCTCGTGGCTCGCCTCGATCGCCGCCGCGAACCACGGCACCGACTCGGCGTCGTCGTAGTCACGGAACGGGCTGAACTCGCCCCAGCCGGCGGGGCCGCGCAGCAGCACGCCCTCGCGCACGGTGATCCTGCGGAACCGGTTCCGCAGGGGGAGCGCGAACACACCTGCCACGTCGACGTCGATCGTCCTGTCCCTCACAGGTGTCATTGTCCGCGTGCGTTTCGCAGGGCACCCGCGCCGGGTACGCGCGAATCGAACCGACACGAGAGGAGTGGTGACTGTGACCGGCAGGCTCAGTGGCCGTCGAGTGGCCTTCCTGGTCGCGCCCGAAGGCGTCGAACAGGTCGAGTTGACCAGGCCGTGGAAGGCGGTGCAGGACGCCGAGGGTCTGCCCGAGCTGATCTCGTTCGAGTACGGCGACGTGCAGGCCTTCAACCATCTCGACAAGGCGGACGTGTTCCGGGCCGACAAAGCGGTCTCGGAGGCGTCGGTGGACGATTACCTCGGCCTCGTGCTGCCCGGCGGCGTCGCGAACCCGGATCTGCTCCGCACTGACCCGGCCTCGGTCAGGTTCGTCGGCGCGTTCGTCGATGCGGGCAAGCCCGTCGCGGCGATCTGCCACGCGCCATGGACTCTCATCGAGGCCGGCGTGCTCAGGGGCAGGCGGCTGACGTCGTATCCGAGTCTGCAGACGGACCTGCGCAACGCCGGCGCCGAGTGGGTCGACGAACAGGTCGTGGTCGACGGCGGAATCGTGACGAGCCGCAACCCGGATGACCTGCCCGCGTTCTGCGAGCAACTGGTCGAACAGCTGGCGCAGCAGGCCGAACATTCGCACGCCGCACCGGCCTGACGGCGGCGCGCCGGGACGCCGGTTCCGGTGGCCGGATGCCCGGTCTCCGCGAGCCCGGTCTCCGCGAGCTAGGTCTCTGCGAGCACGGTGTCCGCCTATCCGGCGTCTGGAGGTTCGGACGACCCGGTGTCGTCGGCGTCCGGTGGCGTGATCTCGGAACCCGTCCTGCGGGCCAGGTCGATCGCGTCGCCGGGCGCCTTCACCTTCTCGTCGTTGTCGAAGTAGACGAACACGTCGCGGACCTTCCGCGGTGCGGCCCGCGCGACCGTACGGTCCGTGCGCGGCGACTTCCCCGAGCGCCACGCCAGCACCTTGTCGGCCCACGCGGCCAGCTCCGCCTCGGGATAGCCGCCCGCGTACAGCTGCTGCCAGCCGTGCAGCCGTACGTAGACGAAATCCGCCGTGACGTCCTCCAGCTGGGGCCATTCGCCCGCGGCGTCGGCGACGACAAGGCCGATCCGGTGTCGGCGCAGCAGCTCCACGGCTTCGGTCGTCGCGAAGCTGGGGTGGCGGACCTCCAGTGCGTGGCGGAGCGGCCGGTCCTCCCGCACGGTCGTGTGCGGCTCGAAGCGCACCGTGTTGTGGTCGCGCGCCAGCCGTGCCGCCGCGTCCGTGCTGCGCGGGAGGTGTTCGAAGAACTCGGCCAGCAGGTCCGCGTCGAACTGCAGCGTCGGCGGCAGCTGCCACAGCACAGGGCCCAGTTTGTGCTCGAGCGCTGTCACCCCCGAGGCGAAGAAATTCGCGAGCGGTTCGGTGACCTCGCGCAATCGCTTCATGTGCGTGATGAACCGGCCGCCCTTCACCGCGAACACGAAGTCGTCGGGCACCTGCTCGAACCATGCGCGATACCGCTCGGGCCGTTGGAGCGAGTAGAACGAGCCGTTGATCTCGACGGTACTCAGCCGGTTGGCCAGGTACTCGAGTTCGCGGCGCTGCGGCAGCCCCCGCGGGTAGAACGTCCCCCGCCAGGGCGGATAGACCCAGCCCGACGTGCCGATCCGTACTGCAGTGGTTCGCGTCGCGGCGCGTGGTGCCGTACCGGATCGCGGCGTGCCGGTCCGGCCGGGGTTGCCGTGAGCAGCGGCGCACATATCTCCAGGCTGCCATCGCGGGCCTCACTGCCACCAGAACGACCACAGCCGCTCACCGACAAGGCCGCCGGCGACGGTACGCAGCGTGCCGGGCTGGGCGGTGAACTGGTCGAGGCAGAAGGCGCGGTGCTCGGCCGCGAGCAGCTCTGCCCGGTGGCGGGTCTTCGGTGGCGCGGCGACCGACAGGGTGAGCTCGTCGTAGCCGAGGCGGATCAGGGTCGCGCCGAACCGGTCCTCCCAGCTGCGCAGCACCGTCGACACCAGCTCGGCGCGGTCGGTGGTGCGGAACATGCCCTGCCAGCCGAGCACGGCCGGCACGTCGGCGGGCCGCTCCGCTTCGGCGATGCCGAGCCGGTAGTTCCCGCCCGCGACGAGACGGGATCCGGTGTTGCCCGCCTCGGCCAGCGGATCCGACTTGCGCGGCGACCGCCGCGCCAGCCCGGGGAACTCGGCGCCGAACGGTTCCAGGCACGTGCCGTCGCAGCACGGCCCGCGCCACCAGGAGCGGAGCACGTCCCCGGGGTGGTCGTGGCCGATGTGGTCGTCGGTGGGCGTGTTCCAGGGCCGGTCGTCGATCCAGTCCTGTCCCGCCGCCTCGAACCGCGGGTCGCGGGGGATCAGCACTGGCCAGCGACCGGTGCGCGGGAATGCCGCCACGCAGGCCAGGTACAGCGCGGGGTCGGTGATCGGGTCGTCGGACACCCACAGCGCCTGGTGCATGCGCCCCGGCGGCAGGGTGAGGCTGTCGCCGCGGCCGTCGGTGTGGGCACCGGCGCTGTCGTCGGTCCGGTTCGTGGTCGTCGATGTGAACATGACCCGAACGCTAGTTCGACACCCCGACAGTTCCGGCGCGAACACCGGACCGCTCGTCGCTACGTCACTCGAACGGATGATCGAACGGGGCGGCGTGGTCGATAGCCGCTCCGGCGGAACTTCCGCGCCGGCCTACAGCGGGCGCAGCAGGTCGTCGGAGTCGATGATGCGGTAGGCGTAGCCCTGTTCGGCCAGGAAACGCTGGCGGTGCGCGGCGTAGTCCGTGTCGACCGTGTCGCGTGCGACCACCGAGTAGAAGTGCGCCTGCCTGCCGTCCTCCTTCGGGCGCAGCAACCGGCCGAGCCGCTGCGCCTCCTCCTGCCTGGAGCCGAACGTGCCCGACACCTGGATGGCCACCGACGCCTCGGGCAGGTCGATCGAGAAGTTCGCGACCTTCGACACCACGAGCTTCGTGATCTCACCGCGCCGGAACCGGTCGAACAGGGCCTCGCGTTCCTTGTTCTTCGTCGAACCCTGGATGACCGGGGCGTCGATCGCCTCGCCGAGTTCCTCCAGCTGGTCCAGGTATGCACCGATGACCAGCGTCGGCTGGTCCTCGTGCGCCTCGACGATGTTCTTGATGACGGCCGTCTTCGTGTGCGCCGTCGAGGCGAGCCGGTAGCGCTCCTCCGCGTCGGCCGTGGCGTACGCCAGCCGTTCGCCCTCGGTGAGCGTCACGCGGACCTCGATGCAGTCGGCGGGCGCGATCCACCCCTGGGCCTCGATGTCACGCCACGGCACGTCGAACCGCTTGGGCCCGATCAGCGAGAACACGTCACCCTCGCGGCCGTCCTCGCGCACCAGCGTCGCGGTGAGCCCGAGGCGGCGGCGGGACTGCAGGTCGGCGGTCATCCGGAACACGGGTGCCGGCAGCAGGTGCACCTCGTCGTAGACGACGAGACCCCAGTCGCGGGAGTCGAACAGTTCGAGATGCTTGTACTCGCCCTTCGACTTACGCGTGATGACCTGGTAGGTCGCGATCGTGACCGGGCGGATCTCCTTCTTCTCGCCGGAGTACTCGCCGATCTCGTCCTCGGTCAGCGACGTCCGCGCGACGAGCTCGCGCTTCCACTGCCTGCCCGCGACCGTGTTGGTGACCAGGATCAGCGTCGTGGCCTGCGCCTGGGCCATCGCGGCCGCGCCGACCAGCGTCTTTCCCGCACCGCACGGCAGGACGACCACGCCGGAGCCGCCCGCCCAGAACGAGTCGGCAGCCTGCCGCTGGTACTCGCGCAGCGACCAGTCGCTCTCGTCCAGCGCGATCGGATGCGCCTCGCCGTCGACGTAGCCCGCGAGGTCCTCGGCGGGCCAGCCCACCTTCAGCAGCGCCTGCTTGAGCCTGCCGCGCTCGGACGGGTGGACCGCCACGGTGTCCTCGTCGACGGTCACGCCCAGCATCGGCTTGATCTTCTTGCTGCGCTGGACCTCGGCGAGCACGGCGCGGTCGGTGGTGGTCATCACCAGGCCGTGTGCGGGGTGGTTGTGGATCTGCAGCCTGCCGAACCGGCCCATCGTGTCGACGATGTCGATCAGCAGCGGCTGCGGGACGGGGAAACGGGAGTAGGTGGTGAGCGCGTCGACCACCTGCTCGGCATCGTGCCCCGCGGCGCGCGCGTTCCACAGCGCGAGCGGGGTGATGCGGTAGGTGTGCACGTGTTCGGGTGCGCGTTCCAGCTCGGCGAACGGCGCGATCGCGATCCGCGCGTCGCCCGCCCGGTCATGGTCGACCTCGAGCAGCACGGTCTTGTCGGACTGGACGATCAGGGGGCCATCACTCACGCCTCCCTTTATACGTTCCCTGCGTGGGAGGTTGGGCCGTCCGGTGGGCAGGGTGGCCTCATACTGGAGCTTGACGGGTCGGGGCAATACCATCGCCGGGCGTAATGTCGGCCACTGCCGGTGTGGATCAAGATCGGCTGCAGTGGCTACGATTCGATGTGCCTTTCGCGTTGACATGAAGGAAGTCCGTTGCCCCGTCGCAGCCAGGCCCCCCGGGACGAAGCGGCGGACATCCAGCGGTCGGGCGGACGCTGGCGGCTACGCAACTGGCGGCTGAGGACTCGCCTGCTCGCCGCCCTCCTGGTGCCTGTCCTGGCGATGTTGGGTTTCGCGGGCCTGCGGGTCGAGTCGAATCTCTCCGAGGCCGATGACTACGCCGCGGCGACGGAGCGCGTCCGTGTCGACGACACGGTGGCGAATCTGGTCCACGAGCTGCAGCGCGAACGAGACCTGACCGTGCGCTACGTCGCCGGTGGACGGCAGGGCAGGCCCGTCGAGGTGCTCCGGCAACGCGAACGGGTCGACACCGCGCGGGGCGAGTTCGAGAAGACGCTCACCGCCGCCCGGCCGGAACTGCCCGACGAGGCGGTCGGGGACTTCCGGGAGTGGGAGCGCGGGCTCGAAGGACTGGCCGGGGTGCGCTACGCGGGGCAGCATTCGGCACAACCCGCGGGGCAGGTGCTGGGCGCCTACAACGACCGTGTGGCCGGGCTGCTCGACATGGGCGGCCAGGCCGCGGTCGACACGCCGGACCGCGAACTCGCGCGTACGTACCTGGCCGCGGGCTCGGTCGCACGGGTGAAGGACGCGCTGTCGATCCGGAGGGCGCTCGTCGGTGAGGCGCTCGCCTCGGGGGCGGCGCCGCCGGCCTTGGTGCGCGCACTCGCCGGTGCGGATGTGCAGGTCGCGGAAGCCAGAAGCAACCACGCGAAGTTCGCGACCCCTGCCCAGCGGCGGTCGCTCGACGAGGAGTTGAACCCGCGTGTCGAGGCCACGTCGGCCACCGTCACCGCGGTGCTGAACGGCGACCTCTCGGCCGACCCGGCCACGTGGGACCGGCAGTCCACCCAGGTCGTCGACGCGGCGAAACGCGCCGAGGACGCGCTGCGGGACGACGTGCGTGACCGGTCGGCGGCACTGGCCTCGGAAGCCCGGTCGGACGCGCTGATCGACGGCGCCGTGATCCTCGGGGTGCTGCTGCTGGCGGGGCTGCTGGCGGTGGCCATCACGCGATCACTGTTGCGCCCCCTGCGCACGCTGCGCAACAGCGCCCTCGACGTGGCCCACTACCGGCTGCCCGAGGCGGTCAAGGGCATCCTGGCCGATCCGGATCCACGGCCGGAGGACGCGCACCGCCGGTCCGTCGAACCCGTCCGCGTGTACAGCAGGGAGGAGCTCGGCCAGGTCGCACGGGCCTTCGACGCCGTCCACGGCCAGGCCGTGCGGCTCGCGGGTGAGCAGGCCATGTTGCGGGAGAACGTCAACTCGATGTTCGTCAACCTCTCGCGCCGCAGCCAGGACCTCGTCGAGCGGCAGCTCACGGTGCTCGACCGCATGGAGGAGCACGAACAGGACCCCGACGTCCTCGGCGGGCTGTTCGAGCTCGATCACCTCGCCACGCGCATGCGCCGCAACAGCGAGAACCTGCTCGTGCTGGCCGGACAGGACGTCGGCAGGCCGTTGCCCGGCGCCGTCGCGGCCGAGGAGATCATCGGCGCCGCGCTGTCGGAGGTCGAGCACTACCAGCGCATCAACGTCGCGGCGACGCCGCAGATCGGGGTCCGCGGCGAGATCGTCGGCGACCTGGTGCACGTGATCTCCGAGCTGTTCGAGAACGCCACCGACTATTCGCCCGACGACTCGTCCGTGTCGGTCGTCAGCGCGGTCACCCAGGACGGCGAGTGGCGGATCGACATCACCGACCGCGGTGCGGGCATGCCCGAGACGGAGATCCACCGGGCGAACATGCGGCTGGCCGAGGTTCCCGACGTCGACGTCGAGGTGTCCAGGCGGATGGGGCTGTACGTGGTCGCGCGGCTGGCCAGGCAGCACGACATCCGCGTGTGGTTGTCGGCCGCGGACCTGATGGGCCTCACCGCGACGGTCGTCGTGCCCGCTGCGCTCGTGCGGCAGGCCGATTCGTCGCCTCAGGAATCGCCGGTCGCGCTCGAGGAGGCGACGACGGGGGAACAGCAGGGACAGCAGGACGGGCCGTCGTCGATCGTGTTCCGGCCGGAGCCGCAGCGTCGGCCTGCGACCGCGCTGCCCGCCGAACCCGAGCCCTCCGAGCCCCTGGCCGCGGCGGACGAGCCCGTGGACGGTCCGGCGAGTGCCCCGGTGAGCAGGCGGACATCGGGGGGCGGACCCCCGCGGGAGCCGGTCGCCGAGTTGTTCGCCGATCCGTATGCCGATGCAGGAACCTTCGGGAGACCGGCCCGTGTGCCCGAGCCCGAGCCACTCGCCGGCCCGGACGTCACAGCAGAGCCCGAGCTCACGGCGGAGCCCGACACCACGGCGGCGCCAGACATCACGGCGGAGCTCGCGGCCACCGCGCAGCCCGAGGTGACAGCGCAGCCCGAGGTGACAGCGCAGCCCGAGGTGACGGCGGAGGCTGCCTCGGCGGACCCTGCGCCGGTGCTGCCACGGCGGAGGCCCGCGGTGTCGGAGCTCCTCGCCGAGGACACCGGCGAGCCACAGGGAACGGACGTCGCCGACCCCGCGGGGCGGGCCGAAGCCGCCGACTCGGGGACCGACACGGCCGAGGGCACCGGATACGAGCACACCCTGACGCAGCACGGGCACGCACAGCAGGCACCGGCCCAGCACGAACGGCACGCGCGGCACGAACAGCCGCAGGGCGCGGGCGCTCACGGCACGGGGCCGGAATCCGGCTCCGGAGACGGCGGCGGGAGCTCCGAGCAGCCCGCACCGCTGCGACGGCCGGTGCGGCGTCCCGGCGCGGTGCCCGCTGCCGACGAATCGCTCACCGAGGAGATCCCCCGCGTGCCCGGTAGTGCCGAAACCGGGCGGGCAACGGCGTTCGGCACGCGTGAGGCGGATTGGGACGACGAGCCGGATGTCGCCTCGGCGGCCCGGCCGCCGGCCCCGGAATCGATGACCGAGATCACGGATGGGCTGACGGCACCCGTGCCGACTGTCGATTCTCCCGATGCGGACCAGGAAGTCGAACCCGGTGTACCCGCGGACGCTGCCGCACCCGACGGCGCTGCACCCGACGGCGCTGCACCTGACGGCGCTGCACCCGACGGTGCTGCGGCCGCCTCGGCGAACGACGACGTCCCGGCTGCGACCGAGTCCGGTGGGCCCGTCGCCGGAGCCCGTGAGACCCCGGCCACGAACGCCACCGGTGGCCCGGCCCCCGGGCGTGCGTCGCGGCTGCGACGCGAACCGGAGCTCGAACCCGCCGAGCAGACCGATGTCTCGGCGTGGGGCCCGGGACCCACCTGGCCCATGCGGGACGGTGATCAACCCGATGCGCCGCCTGCACCGCAGCCTCCGCCCCGCGCGGATCCCCTGCCCGCGCCCGGCACCTCGGCCGAGGCTGTGCTCGGCGATGATGCGCCCACCGACCGGATGGCGGTTTACCGGGGGCTCATGACGCGATGGTTCGAACCCGGCGCGGATCCCCAGGACTGGCAGGTCGACTCGGCCGAACAGGGCGGTGCCGAACCGGGTGCCGAACCGGAACGGGCCGTGCCCGACGGCTCCGAGCCCGACGGCTCCGAGCGGGACGGCGCTGAGTGGGACGGCGCTGAGTGGGACGGCTCCGCGGCCGGGCAGGCAGGCCGTAACGGTTCCGACGGCCTCGGGTGGCACCCGCGCGGCACTGGCTCGGGCGATCACGGCTCCGAGGGCGTCCGTCCGGCGGGCGACGATGCGGAGCGCAACGGTTCGGAGCGCAACGGTTCGGTGCGCAACCACTCGGCAGCCGGCCGTCCCGGCCCCGAGTACAGCGGTCCCCAACACAGCGGCCCCGAACAGGGTGGTCGTGCCGGCCGTAACGGCACGCAGCCCCCGCCGCCCGGTGGCTCCTCGTCGGGCGGTTCCGAGCCCTCCGGTTCCGCCGACGACGGCGCCGAGGCGGATCCCCGCAACGGCCACGACACCGACGGTGGCAGGCAGCGGCGGCAACCGGCGTTCATCGACCGGTCCCCGGAGGCGATCCGCGAACGTATGTCGGGACTGCAGCGGGCAACCGCCCGCGCCAGGCACGCCCGCAGCCGCTGAGTGGGCGGGGCCCTCGTCGCGGTCAGCTCCGCGATGCGGCCGTCTCGTCGGGCGACTCGACCGCCTCCGCTGCCGCCGCCTTCGCCGAGTCCGTGGTCGCCGAATCGGCAGCGTCGGCCGAAGCCGCACCGTGTGCGGCGTCCGAACCGGCGGGCGCCGGGGTCTCGGGCGCGGTCTCGCCGGTGCGCTGCACCTGCGGACTCTGCAACAAGCGGGCCACTTCGCCACGCAGCGAGACGAACTGCTCGGACTCGCGGGTGGTGATCTGATCGCGTTCGGCGGGCAGGTCGATGGTCAGGTCCGCGACGATCGCCGCGGGGGACTTCGACAGCACCAGTACCCGGTCGGCGAGGTAGACGCTCTCGTCGATGTCGTGTGTGACCAGCAGAATCGTGCTGCCCAGATCGCGCTGGACGCGGCGGGTGAGGTCTTCCAGCTCACCGCGGGTCTGCGCGTCCACCGACGCGAACGGTTCGTCCATCAGCAGCAGCGCGGGCCTGCTCACCAGCGCTCGCGCGATCGACACGCGCTGCTGCATGCCGCCGGAGAGCTGCCACGGGTACTTCTTGCCCACGCCGGCCAGGCCCACCGATTCGAGGACCTCGGCGGCGCGGCGCCGCCGGTCGGCCTTCGACACCTGCTGCCACCGCAACGGGAACTCGACGTTCTTCGCCACGGTCAGCCACGGGAACAGCGAGCGGCTGTAGTCCTGGAACACGACGGCGAGGTCGTCCGGCACGCCCGACACCTCGTCGCCGTGCAGCCGGACCGAACCACCCGTCGCGGGGATGAGCCCGGAGATGCAGCGCAGCAGGGTGGACTTGCCGCAGCCGGACGGGCCGACGATGCACGCCAGCTGCCCGGCCTCGATGGTGAACGTCAGGTCCCGCACGGCGACGTGCGCGCGCTCACCCCGGCCGTACTGGTGGGTGAGGCCGGAAACCTCGAGCATGGTCGACACGGTCAGCCTCCTACGGGCGCGTCACAGGTCGGTGTCACGGGACGGACGTCGCGGGCGCTCACGCGTCGTCCCCACGGGTGGGCTGCCAGCCGAGCACGAGCCGTTCGACCGCCAGCAGTGCGCTGTTGAGCGCGTAGCCGAGCACGCCGAGCAGCAGCACCCAGAACCACATTTCGGGGTACTGGACCGTCGACTGCGTCGTGGACAGGCGGAGGCCGATGCCACTGCCGCCGACGATCTCGGCGACCACCATCAGCAGGATGGCGATCGACAGGCTCAGCCGCAGCCCGGCGAAGATCTTCGGCATCGCGGCCGGCAGCACGATCATGCCGATCCAGTACCGCCGCGGCGTGCCGAGCGAGCGGGCGGTGTCGGTCTTGACCTGGTCGACCGAGCGGACGCCGTCGACGGTGTTCAGCACGATCGGCCACAGCGTGGAGAACACGATAGCCGCGATCTCCATCTGCACCCCGATGCCGAACATCACCATGAAGGCGGGCATCAGGGTCACCGGCGGTACGGAACGCAGGAACGAGATCAGCGTGCCGCAGTAGTCCATCGCCCAGCTCGAGCGGCCGAGTGCCGTGCCGAGCGCGACGCCGATCAGGGCGGACAGGGCCCACGCGCCGAGAGCCGTCGCCAGGCTGGGCAGCACGATGTCGAACACGGCGTCGCCGAGCATCAGCCGCCACGCCGGTCCGGACAGCAGCACGTCGGCCCCGGTGGCGACGATCTCCGTCATCCGGGGGAAGTAGACACTGTCGGCGCCGATGGCGATCAGTTCCCACAGCAGCAGGGCCGCGGCGAACACGAGCCAGGTCACCGCGGCCGAGCCGAGGATGCGACCGCGTTTGGCGGCGGCGGTCGTGATGCTCATCGGGTCGCCCTTTCCTCGGTGTCGGCCCAGCGGAACAGCCGCTTGCCGCTGCCGACGAGAGCGGAGTTGATCGCCCAGCCGGCCAGGCCCGCGAGCACCGTGCCCGCCATGACCTGGTCGAGGTGGCCGTTGTTCATGCCGCCTTCGAGGATGTAGCGGCCGAGGCCGACCTCCGACGCGGCGATGTACTCGACACTGATGACCGCGATGAGCGCGATGGACGCGGCGACGCGGACGCCGGTGAAGATGAATGGTGCGGCGTGGGGCAGGGCGACCCAGGTGAGGGCCTGCCTGCGGTTGGCGCCGGTCGCGCGGGCCGAATCGAGCAGGACGGGGTCGATCTCGCCGAAGGCGTAGATCGTGTTGAACAGGATCGGCCACACCGCGGCATACACGGCGAGCGTGATCTTGGCGTCGGGACCGCTGCCGATGGTCACCATGACCAGCGGGATCAGCGCGACGGCGGGGATGGGGCGCAGGAACTCGATGAGCGCTCGGCTGGCCGATTGCAGTGCGGGGACGCTGCCGAGCAACAGCCCGGCGGGTACGCCGATGCCGATGGCGACGCCGAGTGCGATCAGCCAGGCCAGCAGGGTGGCGACGACTCCGAGGAGGAACTCGCGGTCACCGAGCAGCTCGACGAAGGTGGTGGCTACCTCGCTGGCCGGCGGAACCCAGTAGTCCGGCAGCACACCGGCCTGCACGGTGATCTCCCACAGCAGGAAGAAACCGAGCAGGCCGGTGAGACCTTTGGCGAATGTGCGCACGCCGGTTACTTGGCCGAGTCATCCTCGCCGGTGTCCGGCGGGATGATCATGTCCTTGACGTCGATGTTGTTCTCGAGGGCGCCGCGGTCGACCATCAGGTCCGGCACTCGCTGGATGCGCTCGGGGTCGAGGCTGCTCTCGAAGGTGAGCAGCGTCGTCATCGGGGCGAGGTCCTCGGGCAGGCCGACGTGCTCGACCAGCAGCGGGTCGATCACCTCGGTGCGGTCGGCGGTCTCGGCCTCGTTGCTGGCCTTGACCATGGCGCGCTGGAACGCGGCGACCGTCTTGGGGTTCTCGTCCGCGAACTCGGCGGTGGTGCCGTAGCCGGCCATCGGCAGGTCCTTCAGCGGGCCGGTCATCGGGTCCCACCGCGACTCGGCGCCGAGCTCCTTCTGGTTCATGGCGATGAAGGGGTCGGGGAAGAACGCCGCGTCGATGTCCTTGCCGAGGCCCTTCTGCGAGGTGCTGAACCCGCCGGGCTTCCAGTTGACCTTGTCGAGGTCGACGTCGTTCGCCTCGGCCCACGCCTTGGTGAGGATGTCGGCCAGGGTGCCTTCCGGGGTCACGCCGACCGTCTTGCCCTCGAGGTCCTTCGGCTCCTCGAGCGGCGAGTTCTTCGGCACCATGACCGCGTTGGACTTCGGTGCCGCCGAGGAGGCGTCGGCGATCAGCTTGAGGTCCATCGTTCCCGCGGCCTGCTGGTCGAAGAAGCCGGTGTAACCCGAATAGATGATGTCGACCTCACCCGAGTTGAGCTTGTTGAAGCCCTTGTCGGCGCTGTCGACCTTGATCGGGTTGACCTGGAGGCCTTCGTCGGAGAAGTAGCCCCGCTCGCGGGCGAGGTGGAAGGCGGCGAGGTCGATCGTGCCCTGGATCGACACGTTGACCTTCGACTTCTCGACCTGGGCGTTGCCGCTGTCGTCCTCATCCGAACCGCCGAGGAGGCCACAACCGCTGACGGAGGCGAACACGGCGAGGCCGGCGGTGAGCGCGGCGAGGCGCCGACCGCTGGCGCGGCGTTGTGATGGACGCAAGGCAACTCCTCGTGGGACTAGATGATGGCGTGGGGTGACCACAATGGCGCAGACCTGCGAGGATCGCTGGTCCGAACCGGGCGCACCGAAGATGCGGCCCCACTCTATTAAGCAGGCAAAGCGATCACAACGGGTGCTCAGTACCAAGGAGTGAGTGTTGGATGTCACCCTCCCGGCACTGAGTTGGATTATGAAACACTACTGAACGTGTTTCCGAATCCTGGGTTGTAGACCACGAAGGTGAACGCTGAGTAACGGGACGGTGGGCTTCGCCCTGTTCTAACCTAAGAGGGTTACGTGCTAACAGGTCGTTCGCTACTCTCTGCCTCTGCCTACTCGGGAATCGGGTTGCACGCTCACTGAAATGAGTGTCTGTCGACGACGAGGGATCGATGATCCCGCGACGGAGGAAGACCGTTGACGGGTGTGCGGTGCTTCGCGTCGGGATGCGGCGCTCATCCGGGAGGCGTACGTACTGAGCGGTTGCATCCGCGAGGTGCCGGGGCCGAGCGCCCCGGTGGGGCGGTCGGTCGTCACCGCCGTTGCTGGTGCACCGGGTCCCCGGGCCGGCAGGTCCCGGTCGGGACGGCAAATCGGCAGGAGCCGTAGGGCTCGAACTTTGGGAGTGTGCTCGTAGTGCTCGACGAGAAGGCGGAGGAAGGGCAGGCCGGCGGCGACGGCGGCCCTGACGGCCCGACCGCCGAGGCGACTGCCTCCCCGTCGGCCGGCGGCGCCGGCAGCGGCGGTTCCGGACGTGGTCTGCGCAACTGGCGGCTCCGGTCAAAACTCGCGCTGATTCTGATCATTCCCACGATCACCGCGCTCGTGCTCGCGGGCCTGCGCGTCTACGAATCCCTCGACCGGGCGAATCAGCTGCGGCAGACCGCCGACCAGGTCCAGCTGGCCGACCAGATCAGCGACGTCGTCCACCAGCTCCAGATCGAACGCGAACTCGCGGTGCTCAAACTGGGTGCCAACCCCGGCAACACCGAACGGGCGAACCTGTTCAACGCCCAGGTCGACCAGGTCGACACCGCGGTGGGGCGGCTGAACGACCTGGCGGGCGAACTCACCGTCGACGACCCGGCGATGCAGGCGCGTTACGACTCCGGGGTGAACCGGCTCGGCGTGCTCGAATCCATGCGGCAGGCGGTCACCGAAGGCGCGATGACCCCGCGCACCCTGCTCGACCAGTACACCCTGCTCATCACCGGCCTGGTCCAGCTGGACCGGGAGGTCACGACCGCGATCAACGACCGGGACCTGCTCCGCGACAGCAACGCGATCCACGCACTGTCGGAAGCCAAGGAGTACATCTCCCTCGAAGGTGCGATCGTCTCGCTGGCCGCGCAGCAGAACGACTTCCCGCAGTACATGGTCGACGACGCCAGGGACGCCATGGCCAGCGGTGAGTCGGCGTCCGAGGACTTCAACGCCTACGCCTCGCTGCAACAGCGGCAGTACTTCACCGACACCGTCTCCGCCCCGGAGATCGACCGCAGGCAGATGGTGCGCGACCAGGCATTCGCCCGCGTCGCGAACGACGAGCCGCCGCAGATCAACCGGCAGGAGTTCGTCAACGACCTCGCCGTCACCCGCGACAACTACCGGGAGGCCGAGTCCGGCCTGCTGAGCGACCTGGAACAGCAGTCGGCCGGTCTCGCCGAGGACACGACGTTCGCCGCCTGGCGTGACGCCGCCATCGTCGCCATCGCCCTGATCGCGGCGCTGGCTCTGATGCTCTACGTGTCGCGGTCGATGCTCGCGCCGCTGCGGACGCTGCGGGAGAACGCGCTCGAGGTCGCCTACGTCCGGCTGCCGGAGACCGTGCGCCGCATCCTGGCCGACCCGAACCCGATGGAGGCCTCCCGCAAGGGCATCAGCCCCGTGCCGGTGGAGACCAAGGAGGAGATCGGCGAAGTCGCCCGGTCGTTCGACGTGGTGCACGAACGGGCCGTGCGCATGGCCGCCGAGCAGGCGCTGCTGCGGGAGAACGTCAACGGCATCTTCGTCAACCTCTCGCGGCGCAGTCAGCGGCTCGTGGAACGTCAGCTCGGCGTGATCGACAGTCTCGAATCCGAAGAGCAGGACCCGGATCAGCTGGCGCACCTGTTCGAGCTCGACCACCTCGCGACCCGGCTCCGCCGTAACGGCGAGAGCCTGCTGGTCCTTTCCGGGGCCGGCCTGTCGAAGTCCATGGCCAAGCCGGTGCCCGCCGCCGACGTCGTCGGTGCCTCGGTGTCGGAGATCGAACAGTACGCCCGTGTCGAGGTCGGCAGCGTGCCGGACGTCGCCGTGCACGGCCGCGCCGTCAACGACCTGGTGCACCTCCTGGCGGAACTGCTCGACAACGCCACCTACTTCTCCGAGCCCGATACCAGGATCAGCGTGCGGGCCGCGGTGACCCGCAAGCGTTCGCTGGCCATCCAGATCACCGACCGCGGTGTCGGCATGAGCGAGGAGCAGTTCGCCGAGGCCAACGAGCGGCTGGCCGACCCGCCGGACCTGGACGTGTCGGTGACCCGGCGCATGGGTCTGTACGTGGTGGCACGCCTGGCGCAGCGGCACGGCATCGATGTCCGGCTCCGCGAGAACGAGGACATCGAGGGCGGCGTCGTCGCCAGGGTCGTCGTGCCGCGGGAACTGCTCACCGACGCGCCGGGCGGCCCGGCCGGCATGACCCCGGCGATGGGCGGCCAGCACAACGGGTCGTACGCCGGGGTGCCCGCCGCGGCCGAGCTGCCGATGCGGCGGCTCGCCGACGCCGAAGGTGTCGGCGGGCCCGTGCCGGACGCCACGGCCGCGCAGCCGACGAGCGCGTTCGAACCGGCGCAGGCCTTCGACGGCTCGCGGTGGCCGAGTGCAGAGGACGTCCCGGAGGACGCATCCGAGCTCGACTACCTGTCGGGCGCTCCGGGTGGCGGTGACCCGGCGACGACCGTCATGCCCGCGGCCTCCGGCCCGGCCGGCGGCGGTTCCGAGGACGGCCAGCCCGGGCTGACGCCACTCGACCAGCCGATCAGCCTCGACGATCTGGTCGGCGGTCCGAACAAGGCCGCGGGCCCGTTCGTGAGCCCGGCCGAGCAGGAACCGGACGCCCTGCCGAAGCGCACGCCGGGTGAGACGACCGGGTCGGCGCAGCCCTCGTGGCCGCCGCAGCAGCCGGCAGACATCGGTAACGGCAACGGCAACGGCAACGGCAACGGCTGGCCGGACACGACCGGCGACGGCGGGTCCGCTGCCGGTACGGTGCCCGAGGACAACCCGCTCGCGCTGCCGAAGCGTGAGCCGCGCTACGTGTCGCCGGAATCGGCGGCCGGTTCCGGAACGTCGCAGGGGATCAGCGGTAACGGGACCACGGGTGCCGCAGGTGCCGCTGCGGCGGCAGGTGCGGCACAGGCTGGAACAGAGAGTGCGGCGCTGGAGGAAGAAGCGCCGACGAAGCGGCTGCCGATATACCAGTCGGTGTTGTCGCGCTGGTTCAGCGAGGAAGAAGAAGACGTGCCGGAGGCAGGGGCCGGCGATCAGACCAGCGACGTCGCGGACGCAGGCACCGCGCTCGCCGGCGCTTCTTCCGGTGGCGCCTCCGCCGGAGGAGTACAGGAGGACTGGCGGAGCGTGTCGGACACCGGTTGGGAAGCGGCGCAGTCGCTGCTCGAGCCGAAGGGTGAGGAGATCACGACGGCGGGCCTGCCGAAGCGGGTGCCGAACGCGTATCTGGTGCCGGGCTCGGTCACCGAGGCGAGCGACACCACCCCTGCCAGCAGCGCGGGCGCGGAAGCCGACCCCGCTGCGGCCGCCCCCACGGCGACGGCGAAGCCCGCCGTGTCGCGTTCGGCCGAGGCAGCCCGTAATCGCATGGCCTCGTTCCAGCGCGGGTTCACCAGCGGCAGGCACGCACTGAAAGAACAACCGGATCAAACAGGCACACAGTCCGAGGCCGAGTCGAACGGTTCGACCGACAACGGCGTTCACGGGGCGAAGGAGTAAGAGTTGACACGCGCTGGTTCGATGCAGCCGGGTACGCCCCGGCAGGGCAACTCCGGCCAGGCCGGGAGCTTCGCCTGGCTCATCACCGACTTCGTGCACCGGGTTCCCGGGGTCGCACATTCCGTGGTCGTGTCCGCGGACGGGCTGCTGCTGGCGTCCTCGAAGGGCCTGCCGAAGGACCGTGCCGACCAGCTGGCCGCGGTGGCGTCGGGGTTGACGTCGCTGGCTCGGGGCGCCGCGCAGGTCTTCGAGGGCGGGCCGGTGGCCCAGACCGTCGTCGAGATGGCCAACGGCTTCCTGTTCCTGATGTCGGTCTCCGACGGCTCCTGTCTCGCCGTGCTCGGCGCACCGGACAGCGACATCGGTCTGGTCGTGTACGAGATGACCCTGCTGGTCGACCGCGTCGGCCAGCAGATGACCCCGGAACTGCGTGCCCAGCTGCAGGGCAGCACCCGCCGGTGAGCTCACCGTCACGAGGACTTGGCGCAAGGTTGCCGATGATGTATCCACCGACAGTGAGCACACACTGAGGAGACCGCCGTGGATTCCGGGCACTCACGAGGTGATCGACGGTGGGACCGGGGGCAACAGCCCGGTCCGCCGGACGAGCAGGACGGTCGCGCCGACGAGGCGTGGCGGCCGATCAGACCCAGCAAACGGGTGGACCGCGGCAGCGACTGGCTGTACCAGTCGGACGAGGACTCGGGCGGCGATCCCGCCGACTTCAGCGTCTCCGAATACCGGGAACGGCTGCTCGGCGGGCCGGGCTCGGAGCTGTACGGCTCACACGACGTGCCGCACCGCAGCGGCTCACCCGAACGTGAGCACCCGGATTTCAGCAGCGGCTATCACGTGCCGTACGCGGAGAACTCGCTCAGCGGGCGCAATGAGTTCGCCCGTGATTTCGACCGCTACGATGACGAGCTCCGCCGCGACGGCTACGACACGGGCGAGTGGCGCACCGGTGACTTCGGCACCGGCCGGTTCCCGCCGGTGGACGACGGGTTCCGCCCCTCACCCGTACCCCGTCAGCCGTCGGGCGACACGTTCGGACCGCAGCGGATCGACCTGGGAGGTTCCGGACCGGTGCCAGAGGAAACACCGTCCGAGAGTTCCGGGCTGGTCCGACCGTACTTTCGTACGAAAGGCCGCACCCGGCCGAGCCAGGACCTCGCGATCGAGACCCTGATCTCGACGTCGGAACAGGGCAGGCGGCTCGACGGGGTGCGGGTACCGGAGCACAAGCACATCTGCGGGCTCTGCCTCGACACCAGGTCGGTCGCCGAGGTGGCCGCCCTGCTGAAGATGCCGCTCGGTGTGGTGCGGGTTCTGGTTGGTGACGTTGCCGGTCTGGGGCTGGTGCTGGTGCACTCCCCGAACACGAACACCATGGTGGGCGACCGGCCCAGTATCGAATTCATGGAAAGGGTTCTCAGTGGCCTTCGGCGAATTTGATTCCGACACACCTGCGCCTGCCGCTGGAGGACCCACGTCCTCGACGAAGATCGTGGTCGCGGGTGGTTTCGGCGTCGGGAAGACGACTCTGGTCGGTGCGGTGTCGGAGATCGACCCGCTGACGACCGAGGCGTCGATGACCGAGGCGAGTGTGTCCGTGGACGACCTGTCCGCGACGCCGCAGAAGGCGACCACGACGGTCGCCATGGACTTCGGCCGGATCTCGCTCGACTCCGACCTGGTGCTCTACGTCTTCGGCACGCCGGGCCAGCACCGGTTCTGGTTCATGTGGGACGACCTGGCGAAGGGCGCCATCGGCGCGGTCGTGCTGGTCGACACGCGGCGGCTGGCCGACGCGTTCCCGTCGATCGACTTCTTCGAGAACCGCAAGCTGCCGTACATCGTGGCCATCAACTGCTTCGACCGGCTGCTGCACCACTCGATCGAGGACGTCCGGCACGCACTGACGATCTCCCCTTCGGTTCCGATCATGGCCTGCGACGCACGCCAGCGGGACTCGGCCAAACAGGTGCTGATCTCGGTCGTGCAGCACGCGATCGCCCACGACTCCGCCCTTCAGGCAGGCTGAGCTACGCCGAACGTGTAGCCGGCCTGCTCAGCGGTTCCGGCCGCGGTGCTTGCCGACGGCCGATTCGAGCGATGTCGTCACTTCTCGGGTACGGGGTGACGTGCGCGGGGCAGGACTCCGCGTATCGCCGGATGCCGCCGCTCAGGTGAAACCGCGCGTGACCGGGGACCTCGAGGTCGAACCCGCTTCGGGCGCCTAATACTCTGACGCCCGAGCCGATGTGCGCGTGCGAAGGAGGGACAGTGACCGATCCCGGGCCCCGCGGCGACGTCGGCGGTCTCCTCACCGACTTCGTGCGCCGGGTCTCCGGCGCGGCCCACGCGATCGTCGTGTCCGCCGACGGGATGTTGCTGTCGGCCTCCGACGGGCTACCGCGTGACAGGGCCGACCAGCTGTCGGCCGTCGCCTCGGGGCTGGTGTCGCTCACACGCGGCGCGGCGGAGTCGTTCAACGGTGGCCGCGTCAATCAGACTGTGGTCGAAATGGATCGCGGTTATCTGTTCCTCATGTCGGTCGGCGAAGGGTCCTGCCTGGCGGCGCTGGCGGCCCCGGCGACCGATATCGGCGTGCTCGCCTACGAGATGGCGGTCCTGGCCGACCGGCTCGGCCAGGACGGTGGCCGACTGCTGCACAGCGGTGGTGGGGCCCGGTGACGCCGACGCACGAATGGGACCCGTCCGACTGGGACGCGCTGCACCAGGGCGGCCAGCGGGAGCACGACTCGCCGGATCGGTTCGACCTCGGCAGCCTGCCGCGGCAGCTCCCGCCGGGACGATCTCCCTCGGGCCGCCACTCCGCGGAGCGGTTTCCGCCCCCGCAGCAGCCGCCCGGTTCCTTTCCGGCCGAGCGGTTTCCCTCGGAGCAGTTCCCTCCGGAGCAGTTCCCTCCGGAGGATCCGTCCGCATCGTTCCCGCCGGAGCAGTTCCCACCCGAGCAGTTCCCACCCGAGCAGTTCCCGCCCGAGTCGCGGCCGCCGGCACCGCGGCGGAGCTCGTCGTCGCCGTCCTTCCCGCCCGCCTCACGGGCGGACATGCCGGAGGGACGCGGCCGCGGCGCCTCGCGGCCCGCGGGGCCACGGCGGATGCACCGGTCGCTGGTCCGCCCGTACGCACGTACCGGCGGACGGGTCGCTCCGGCCACCGACCTTCAGCTCGAGTCGCTGGTGTCGGCCGGCGACGTCGCCGGTGCGATCGCGTCCGGTGCGGTCGCCTCGACGGTGCAGCGGTTCATCTGCGACCTGTGCGCCGAGGAGGTCAAGTCGATCGCCGAGATCGCCGCGTACGCGCGCCTGCCGCTGGGCGTGGTGAAGGTGATCGTCTCCGACCTGGCCGACGCCGGCGCGGTGTCGATCCAGCGGCCGGGCATGGTGACGGGCGACCGCTCCTCGCAGGCCTTCATGGAGCGCATCCTGGAGGGCCTCAAGGCCCTCTGACCCGCGACTGTCACTCCCGTCGCTCTGCCCCTCCCCAACGCGGCCCTGCTCTCCCTGACGCGCCGACGCGCCTGCGCTCAGGCTTCGACGAGGGCGGCCGAGGTGATCCGGTGCAGCGGATAGCGCTCGTTGTCCGAGCCTTCGAGGATGCCGCCGCCGACCCGCACCGGGGTGACGATGCGCTGGGTAGCCGTGCCGTGGGAGTCGACGAACCCGATCCACACCTCGCGCTGCTCGCGCGTGGCCTGCGCCAGCAGCGCCATCGTGGCCGACGTGTCCGCCCCGCCGCCCGCAGGAAGGCGAACGGTCGTGCCGCGCCGCGTCGTCGCCGCACGATCGCCCGCGCGGATGTGCGCCAGCACGGCCGAGACCTGGTCCTCGCTGATCGGCGCCGGTGCGTGTGCGGTGCGCTGGGTGGGCCGGTTCCTGGCCGGTATCCGCCGTCCGCTGGGACGCAGGTCGAGGATGCGCCCGTCGGGGCCCTCGGCAGCCGGGGTGAAACCGGCGCCGCGCAGTGCATCGAGCAGTTCGGCCAGCGGATACGGACTAACGAGCACGGTCGGGGCGATCTTGCGCAGGTCGTGGTCGGCGGCCACGGAATGCGCCATCACCTCGGCGATGAGCACTTCGTCGTCGCAGCGCAGGAACGATGCCGCCGCACCGCCGCGGAGTCGGCCGTGGCGGCGGGCGACGTCGTCGATCAGATACGTCAGCCCCTGCGGCACGGGCGTCGCGGAGCGGGTACGGAACAGTTCGTGCAGGTCGTCGGCCGTGCGGCCGGTGTCGAGGGCCCGCCGGACGGATGCCTCGGTGACGCGGTAGACGGTCGCGTGACCCGCCGATTCGACGTCGGCGACCGCGGTGATCTCGGCGGCCAGGTCCGCCTCGAGCGGACCGGGGGCCACGACGGTCAGATCGGCCTGGACGAGGACCTCCTCGACCGGCGTGGGCATCGCGTCGGCCATGGCGCTCGCCGCGGTGTGCGCGTCGTCGTCGAGCAGGGCCGCCGCGGCCGAGGTGATCGCGCCGAGCGCCACCATGCCGAGCGCGGCGCCCTCGGACATCGTGGCGCGGGTGATGTCGTCGCGGAGCCGTCCGCCCTTGCGCGGCGCGTGCCAGGCGAGGTAATTGACGAGCTCGTCGACGCTCTTCACGCCCGCGCCGCCCGACAACTCCGACAGCGTGGTCAGGGCCCGCCTGCGCAGCATCGGCGCGTTCGGCCTGCGCAGTTCCTCCGACAGCGCCGCCAACGCCTTGTCCTTCTCGTCCCGCTGTCCGGCCAGCCCCGGTAGTCGGGGCAGGTCCAACCACGCCTGCGCGAGCGTCATCCACCTGATCGCCGGCGGCGACGACAACCACGAATCCGTCAGCGTGGTCGGTACCCATTCCGGCGTGGCGTCGTCGCTCGCCGCGACGAGGCCCGCACCGGCCACGAGCTCGGCGAGCAGCGCCAGCCGGGTCTCGTCGACGTCCACGTCGCGTGCGAGCCGCTTGATCTCGCGCACGCCGAGCCCACCGGACTTCAGCACCGGGGACGGCGTGTCAGACCACGTGCGCAACAGCGTCTCCGCATGCCGCAGCAGCTCCATCGCCTCGCCGGCACCTGCCTCGTCCACAGTGGACTGGCCGTGCGGGTGGACGGGCAGGTCCGGTTCGGCGA
Source organism: Prauserella sediminis (assembly GCF_014195435.1). Lineage (NCBI taxonomy): Bacteria > Bacillati > Actinomycetota > Actinomycetes > Pseudonocardiales > Pseudonocardiaceae > Prauserella > Prauserella sediminis. The sequence continues at coordinate 2,581,892 of NZ_JACIBS010000001.1, forward strand.
GCTCGCCCTCCCGGTGGATCGACCCGCCGCGCAGGGCCAGCCCGAGTTCCCGGGGCAGCTCGACGGTCGATTCGTCGCGGCGGATCAGCAGCCCACGCGCGAGCAGTTTCTGCACCGGCGTCTCGGCGAGCTCCAACGGCACGTCGGCGGCGGCGTCGCGCGTGCGGCCGATCGGCGGGCCCGCGGACAGCTTCCGCAGCAATGCGCGCTCGTCATCGCCGAGGTTCAGCGCGTCGAGGTCGGTACCGGCCAGCGAGGGCACCGAATCGCCGAGACCCGCGGGGAACGGGCCGAACGTCTCCCGCGCGCCCGGTGGGATCTGGATCTCGCCGGTGTCGGGGTCGTCCCACGCCAGCGCCAGCTCGAACAGTCCGGCGGGTACGGGCTCGTCGCCCAGCAACTCGGCCAGCCGCTCCGGCGTGACCGGTTCGGTGTCGGCACCCGCCACGACGAGGCCCTCGTAGGTGGCCAGTGTCGCCGAGTCGAGCTGTTCACAGGCCCTGGCGATCGAGCCCGGCGTGCCCGCTCGGGTCGCGAGGACGGTCGAGTCGGACGGCGGGGGCGTCGCCAGGTCCCGGCGAGCGCGCAGCAACGAGGCCATTCGGTCGTCCGGCAGCGAGCGCAACCAGTCCGCGAGAGCGAGGGCGGGCATCGTGACCAGGATATCTCCCGGGTTCCGGCATCGGGCACACTGTGCTGGAGTCGAAAGGCCTGCGCTGTGCCCACGCGCGGGCACATCCGCGGACCGAGGCGATGGAGGACGACGTGGCGAAGGCCAACGAGCGGAAGAACGACCGGATCGACCCGGAATGGCCGGAGGTCGACGACGGCCACCCCGTGTCGGAACTCGCCGCCGACCGGCAGGGCGCGCTCTCTCCGTTCGGGGACGTGTCGTTCCCGCTCGACTCGGTGCCGTACGAGCACCCGCAGACCGAGATCAACAAGCGCTCCTGAAGCCGGCCTCGCGCCGCACGCTGAGCAGCGCGAAGTTACCGGTCAGTCACCCGGTCGGGAGCCGGTGACGCCCGCCACGCGGCTAGTGTTGTCAGGTGAATCCTGCAGTTCCCTGACGACACGGGGGTAGTGACAATGCCGGTTCCCGGCCCGGGTTATTCGATCACCGTTCGAGTCGACGCACCGCCGTCGGCCAGCGCGGCCGGGGATCTGACGACCGCGGTGGGAAAGGTCGGCGGGGTGCTGACGGCGTTCGACGTCGTCGGTTCGGATGCCGAGGCCATCGTCGTCGACATCACGGCCAACGTCGCTTCGGCCGACCACGCCGAGGACATCACGAGTGCCCTGAACGCACTGCCCGGCGTCAAGGTGCGCAAGATCTCCGACCGCACGTTCCTCATGCACCTCGGCGGCAAACTCGAGGTCAGCCCCAAGGTCGCGTTGAAGAATCGTGACGATCTCTCGCGTGCCTACACCCCGGGCGTCGCGCGCGTCTGCCAGGCGATCGCGGCCAACCCCGAGGACGCGCGCAGGCTGACGATCAAGCGCAACACCGTCGCCGTCGTCACCGACGGTTCGGCGGTCCTCGGGCTGGGCAACATCGGCCCCGGCGCCGCACTTCCCGTCATGGAAGGAAAGGCGGCGCTGTTCAAGAAGTTCGCCGACGTCGACGCCTGGCCCGTGTGCCTGGACACGCAGGACACCGAGGAGATCATCCGCACCGTGCGCGCCCTCGCGCCGGTCTACGCGGGCATCAATCTCGAGGACATCGCCGCGCCGCGCTGCTTCGAGATCGAGGCTCGCCTGCGCGAACAGCTCGACATCCCCGTGTTCCACGACGACCAGCACGGCACCGCCATCGTCGTGATGGCCGCGCTGCGCAACGCCCTCCGGGTGGTCGAGAAGAACATCGAGAACTGCCGGGTCGTGGTGAGCGGCGTCGGGGCGGCCGGGTCGGCGATCATCCGGCTGCTGCTGCGCCGTGATCCGGCCGACGTGATCGCGGTCGACATCGACGGCATCGTCCACACCGGACGCGAGAACATGGACCCCAACCTGCAGTGGGTCGCCGAGCACACCAACGCCGACGGTATGACGGGCACGCTGCACGACGCACTGGCCGGCGCCGACGTGTTCATCGGGGTGTCCGCCCCGAACCTGTTCGGTGCGGAGCAGGTCGCGACGATGAACGACGACCCCGTGGTGTTCGCGCTCGCCAACCCGGATCCGGAGATCGACCCGCTCGAGGCGCAGCAGCACGCCGCCGTCGTCGCCACCGGCCGCAGCGACTACCCGAACCAGATCAACAACGTGCTGGCGTTCCCCGGCGTGTTCCGCGGTCTGCTCGACGCCCACGCACGCGACATCGACGACGAGATGCTCCTCGCAGCGGCCAACGCCGTCGCCGACGTCGTCGACGACCGGCTCAACGCGTCGTTCATCGTGCCGAGCGTGTTCGACAACGCCGTCGCCCCCGCGGTGGCGGAAGCCGTCAAGTCCACGGCGGTGCAGGCGACGGGGGAGAAGCAGGCGAAGTAGCCTCGACGGTGTGAGCCAGCCAGCGAGGGAACTCAGCCACGTCGACGAGTCGGGCAACGCCCGGATGGTCGACGTGTCCGCCAAGGACGTCACCGCGCGAACGGCCGTCGCCAGCGGCCGGGTGCGCACGACCGCGGAGGTCGTCGGCCTGATCTCGGGAGGTGGCTTGCCGAAGGGCGACGCACTGGCCACCGCCCGGATCGCGGGTGTGATGGGGGCGAAGAAGACGCCCGAACTCATCCCGCTGTGCCACCAGATCGCGTTGACGAAGGTCGACGTGAGTTTCGAGCTCGAGGACGCGGCGGTGCGCATCGAAGGGATGGCCCGCACCAGCGACCGGACGGGCGTCGAGATGGAGGCGCTCACGGCGGTGACCGTCGCCGGCCTCGCGCTGCACGACATGATCAAGGCCGTCGATCCGGAGGCGACGCTCGACGACGTCCGCCTCGAGGCGAAGGACGGTGGCAAGAGCGGCAGCTGGCGGCGTGGCGAGGCCCGTGGCGATCAGCGCACCCGGGCCACCGACGAGAAGGCCGCCGGGGAACAGGGCGTTGACCAACACGGCGTTGACCAACACGGCGTCGACCAATACGGCGTCGACCGACAGGACGCCGACCGCGGCGTCGACGTGCAGGCCGGTGGTGAGTGATGAGCGGAGAGGCCAGGATCGTCGTCGCGTCGAACCGTGCGGCGGCCGGGGTGTACGAGGACAGAACCGGTCCGTTGATCGCGGAGTGGCTGACCTCGCGCGGCTACGCAACGCCCGATCCGATCGTGGTCGGCGACGGCGAGCCGGTCGAACGTGCGCTGCGCGACTGTGTCGCCGACGGGGTCGACGTCGTCCTCACCACCGGTGGTACCGGTATCTCGCCGACCGACCGCACGCCCGAGGCGACGGCCGTGGTGCTGGACCGCGAGGTGCCGGGGCTGGCGGATGCGGTGCGGGCCGCGGGCGGCGACGCCGTGCCCACGGCGATGCTGTCGCGTGGGCTGGCCGGGGTGGCCGGCCGGACGCTGATCGTGAACCTGCCCGGATCGACCGGCGGGGTGAAGGACGGGCTCGGCGTGCTCGAGCCGGTGCTGGATCATGCGGTCGACCAGCTCCGGGGCGGCGACCATGTGCGGGACGGTGACCATGTGCGGGACGGTGCCGAAGCCCGCGGTGACGCGCGGAGCGGTCATCACGCGCGGAGTGGTGACGAGGGCGGCGAGCAGGCCGGTTCCGGGGTGCGGATCCTCCGGGCCGACGTCACCGAGGAGCCGCTGTCGGTCGACGAACACGCCGAGCTCGTGGGCGATGACGCGGCCGGGGCGGTCGTGACCTTCAGTGGCGTGGTGCGCGACCACGACGGAGGACGCACCGTGTCGTCGCTGTACTACGAGGGCCACCCGTCGGCGCCGTCGGTCGTCGCGGAGGTCGTCGCCGACGTGGCGAACCGCCGTGGCGGGGTTCGGGCCGTCGCCGTCAGCCATCGCATCGGTTCGCTGGAGATCGGCGACGTGGCGCTGGCGTGTGCCGTCGCGGCCGAACACCGCGGTGAGGCCTTCGCAACCTGCTCGGATCTGGTCGACGAGGTCAAGGCGCGACTGCCGGTGTGGAAGCACCAGTGGTTCACCGACGGCACCGACGAGTGGGTCAACAGCCCCTGACCCGTCTGGCCCGTCTGAATCGCCCGGCGCCCGGCGCGGTGCGGCTGCGATCGCCGCACGCGCATGCCGCACGCGGTTGCTCCGTCCGTGGGAGTGCGCCCGCTGACATTCGCATCACGCGAATTGCTCGATAAGGTCTCCGACATGCGTAGGGCCCCACCGTCCGGGGGACACGGTGGGGCCCTACGTTGCTGAGCGGTGCCGGTAGCCGACTCCGCTCAGCAACCCGCGCCTTGCGGAAACGCGGCCGGAGTCAGTCGATCACTTGGTGGCGATCTTCTGGTCGACCACGATGAAGTCCGGGTTGTCGATGAAGCCCTCGTTGAGCTCGAGGAGCTTCTGGTAACCGCCCTTGACGTCCTGCTTCTTGGCGATCTTGCTGAGCGTGTCGCCCTTCTTGACCTTGTAGTCGCCGTCCGGGTTGGACTTGGCGACCGGGGCCGGGGCGGGCTCCGGAGCCGGCTCCGGAGCCGGGGCCTCGGCCGTCTCCTCGGCCGGGGCCGGGGCCGGGGCGGAGCCCTCGGTGTTGGAGCTCTCGTAGCTGCCGGTGGAGCCGGCCTGAGCGCCGCACACCGGCCACGCGCCGATGCCCTGGCCGTCGAGCACGCGCTCGGCGACGGAGATCTGCTCGGAACGCGAGGCGTTCGCCGGGTTGCCGCTGCCGCCGTAGGCCTCCCAGGTGCTCTGGGAGAACTGCAGGCCGCCGTAGTAGCCGTTGCCGGTGTTGATGCTCCAGTCGCCGCCACTCTCGCACTCGGCGATGGCGTCCCAGTTCACGCTCTGGGCCTGCGCGGGGGTCGCAGCCAGTGCCAGGGGGGCGCCCACGGCCAGGCCCGCGACAGCGACCCGGGCCATGGTGCGCGAAGCGGTGGAGGACTTACGGTGCTTGCCTCGATAAGCCATTTTCGACTCGGTCTCGCCTTCCGCGCCGTACGTGGAGCAGGGCAGGCCGTAACAGCCTGGCCGGCTTTCGGGATGCCGGCACGTGCCGCGGGTTCGGCTCCGTTCCCTCTCGTCCCAGTCCAGAAGTTCTTTCGCTCGGGGTCGGGTCCGGGACTCCGCGGACTGGGCTCGGCGCGTCGGAATCCCGGTCTTGCTCGTGGTCGGTCGGGGCCAACCGAGATGCGACGGTACGTAACGAGAACGCCGATCGGAAATTTTCGAGTATGTGTCCTAGGTCACAGTAACGGCGTGCAACCTTTTGCGATGACACCGTCATTGCAGGTCAGTGGGCCGTTATGGCGCCGTTTCCGTTCCGAGATCTTTCACTCTTCGTGAGGCTTGTGTCACGTCATTTCGGCGTGAATGGACCGTTCGTGCAGGCCACTTCGCAGTGGTTCAAACCGACGAATCGGACGCCTGGTGCGGCTGTGAACTAGCGCTGACAGGTCCGTGTTGCCGTAGTCGATCCGCCGTGTGGCCGCCGGGCGAACTCGCGGGTAACACCGATGCGGCGATGGTCCGGACATGCCGGCCCCTGCCACCTGCAGACCGGTCCTCCGGGCTGCGAGTGTCGTCCGGACCGGCTGTACGTGGGTCCGACGCCACGGCTCCCGGTCCGGACGAATCACCCGAACGGTGCGGGGTGTTCGACACCGCAGAAAGGTCCGGACGACCTGCCGTCACGCACACTGGTTCGACCACGGGGGAAGCAACGGGACGGCATCCGGTCGCCGCGAGACGCCCCGGTGGCAGCGACCGGGACACGACCACCTGCGACGAACGGGCCGGTGCCGGGACGCCGGTTCGGCCGATGTGAACGGTGGCTGTGCCGATTGGGTGGCGGTGTGAGCGGAACTCGCTCCGCCCTGGAGGGCTGGGCGCCGGGTGTCATCTCGGTCGGTCTCAGCGCCACTCAGCGGTTCTGCCGTTCAGCTGTTGGAGTTGTTCAGTCGCTCAACGGCTCGCTTGCATGCTCGGTCGATGTCGCTCGGGCGCTCGACCGCTCAGCGGCACGCGGTGGTCCAAGCCGCGACCGGTGCCGCAACCCAGCGGTCCCCCAACCACGCGGTCCCCCAACCACGCGCGGTCCCGCAATAGTCCCGGGCTGGCACCGCCGCAGGGACTCAGCGGCCGGGCACCCGGCGACCGGCACTCGGCGACACTCAACGACCCAGTGGCTCTGGGGGCCGGGCAGTTCAGGGGCCGGGCGTCCCGGACCCGCGCGCACGCGCGGGTCCGCGGAGCATGCAGTGACTGGGGCGCCCGCGGGGATGGCGCGACTGCTGGAGCGTTCCGGTGGGGTCAGCCGCCCGCGAACGGTGGCAGCACGTCGAGCTCGCCCTCGGCCGGCAGTGGCCGCTCGGCGTCGCGGACCGCGACGCCGTCGACGAGGAAGCTCGCGGCGTCGAGAATCCGCGGCAGCGAGCCGGGGTGCCGGGTGCGCAGCGCGGCGACCGCGTCGGCCACCGTGGCCCCGGCGGGCAGCTCCAGGGCTTCGGACTCGACTCCTGCTGCGGCGCGCGCGGACGCGAAGTACCGCACGCGCACTGTCGTCACGGCAACCGGCACCCGGTCAGCCTCCGATCGAACTCATCGGCCGGAGCGGTTGTGCGAACCCGGCCTCGTTGATCTCGTGCCCGGCGAGCTTGCCCCACATCGTGTCGCGCCAGACGTTGGCGATGTCCTCGTCGCTCGCGCCGCCGCGCAGCAGCATCCGCAGGTCGGTCTCGTCGTTGCTGAACAGGCAGGAGCGGACGGCGCCGTCGGCGGTCAGCCGGGTGCGTTCACAGGCGGCGCAGAAGGGCCGCGTCACCGAGGGGATGACGCCGACCTCGGCAGGTCCGCCGTCGACCAGCCAGCGTTCTGCGGGCGCGCCGCCGCGTTCGGCGGGGCTCGGCGTGAGCGTGAACTCCGTGGAGAGCAGGTCGAGGATCTCGGTCGCGGTGATCATGTTCGTGCGGTCCCAGCCGTGCTGTGCGTCGAGCGGCATCTGCTCGATGAAGCGCAGGCGGTAGCCGTTCTCCAGTGCGAACCGCAGTAGCGACGTCGCTTCGTGGTCGTTCTCGCCGCGGATGAGCACGGCGTTGATCTTGACCGGTTCCAGGCCTGCGTCGCGAGCGGCGGCGAGCCCGTCGAGTACGTGGCGCAGCCGGTCGCGGCGGGTGATGCGCTCGAACGTCTCCGGGTCGACGGAGTCGAGCGAGACGTTGATCCGGTCGAGACCCGCTTCGGCGAACGCCTCGGCGCGCTTGGCGAAGCCGATGCCGTTCGTCGTCATCGACAGCCGCGGGCGCGGTTCGAGCGAGGTGATCCTCGCGACCAGGTCTTCGAGGTGCGGCCGCAGCAGTGGTTCGCCGCCGGTGAGGCGGATGTCGGTGACGCCGAGTCTGCCGACGGCGATGTCCATGAGGCGGACGAGCTCGTCGTCGCTGAGGACCTGGTCGCCGGGCATCCATTCGAGACCTTCGGCCGGCATGCAGTAGCTGCACCGCAGGTTGCACTTGTCGGTCAGCGACACGCGCAGGTCGGTGGCGACCCTGCCGAAGGTGTCGATCAGCGCCGGATTGTCGGGGCGTGGGGTCGTCGCGGCCGGGCCGGACGAGCGCGCGCCGGGTACCGCCGGCGTGCCGAGGTTCACCGCGTTCCCCGTGCCGCCGGTGCTGTGGCCGTGGCCTGTTGCGTGGCCTGCCGCCGATTCCGCTGCCATCACCACTCACCCTAGTGCCGGGGACCGACAGTGCGTGAGATCGCGAAGGCACCGAATTGGTACCGGTTCGCCGCTCGCTCATGGTCAATTCGCAGATGCGGCGATAACGTTCGATTCATGACGCATTTTCGGTTCTCCGATGCGGCGAGGTTGTTGGGCGTCAGCGACGACACGGTCCGCAGGTGGGTGCGGGTCGGCCAGCTCGAGGCGGGCGAGGACGCTGCGGGCCGCAAAGTGGTCGACGGCGCGGAGCTGGCGGCGTTCGCGAGGCGGCAGGCGGTGAAGTCGTCGGAGGAGGACCGGACGGCCGAGTCGGCCGATCCGACCGAGATCGGCAGGTCGGCGCGGAACCGGTTCGTCGGCCTCGTCACCGAGGTCGTCGCCGACGGGGTCATGGCACAGGTCGAGGTGCAGTGCGGGCCGCACCGCGTGGTGTCGCTGATGAGTGCGGAGGCGGTCCGGGAACTGGGCCTGAAACCGGGCGAGCTCGCGGTGACCGTCGTGAAGGCGACGCAGGTGATCGTCGAGACGCCGCGAGGCGACCGATGATGCGGCCGGGCGTCCGGCAGACGGGGCGAAACGCCCGGCGGGCAGGTGCGGTCGTGCTGGCCTGCCTGCTGATCGCCGCCACGGTCGCGTGCGGTTCGGAGGGCCGCACGCTGAACGTCTTCGCGGCCGCATCGCTCACCGAACCGTTCGGTGAGCTGGAGCGGGCGTTCGAACAGCGACACTCCGACGTCGACGTCCGCCTCAACCTCGCGGGCTCGTCGACGCTCGCCAGTCAGATCGCGGAGGGCGCGCCGGCCGACGTGTTCGCGTCCGCGAACGAAGCGGTGATGGCCGACGCCGCGAGTGACATGGCCGGCGAACCGGAACCGTTCGCGACCAACCGCCTCACGATCGCGGTGCCGTCCGGCAACCCGGCCGGTATCGAGGACTTCGGCGACCTGGCGGGCGGCGACGCGACCGTGGTGGTGTGCCAGCCGCAGGTGCCGTGCGGCGCAGCGGCCGGGCGGCTGGCGGAGCTCACCGGGACGACGCTCCGCCCCGCCAGCGAGGAACAGGACGTCAAGGACGTGCTCAACAAGATCGTCACCGGAGAGGCCGACGCCGGGCTCGTGTACACGACGGATGTCCGGGCCGCGGACGGGAAGCTCGACGAGGTTCCCGTTCCCGAGGCGTCCCGCGCGGCGAACCGGTACCCCATCGCGGTCACCGGCCGTGCGGCCGAGCCCGAGCTCGCCGCCGAGTTCCGCGACCTGGTCCTCGGCGAGGACGGTCGCCGTGTGCTGTCGAAGGCCGGTTTTGGCACCCCGTGACGGCCTGCGCCGCGGCGACATGGGAAGCGGCGACACGGGAGGCGGCGACACGGGGGGTGCCGGAGGTACGGCACGTCACGGCGGCACGGGGCCGGGCGGGGCCGTGCCCTCCGGCCGCATGGTCCGCCTGCGCCGGAGCCGCAACCGGAATCCCGGGTTGCCGTGGGTGCTGTGGATTCCCGCGGGCCTCGCGCTCGCGCTGGTCGTGCTGCCGGTCGTGGGCCTGCTCGTCCGGACCGACTACACCCGCCTGCCGCAGCTGCTGACGTCGGACGCCGCCCTGAGCGCGCTGCGGCTGTCGCTGGTCACGGCCTTGCTGTCGACGATCGCGTGCGTCGTGCTCGGAGTGCCACTGGCCGTGGTGCTGGCAAGGGCGCGCGGCCGCGGTGTGCGGCTCGTGCGGGCCGTGGTGCTGCTGCCGCTCGTGCTGCCACCCGTCGTGGGCGGCCTGGCACTGCTGTTCCTGCTCGGCCGCAACGGCTTCCTCGGCTACCTGCTCGACGTCGTTGCCGGCGTCAGCGTGCCGTTCACGACGACGGCCGTGGTGATCGCGCAGACGTTCGTGGCGATGCCGTTCCTCGTCGTCAGCCTCGAAGGTGCGCTGCGCGGGGGCGGGCAGCGATACGAACTCGTGGCCGCGACGCTCGGCGCGCGCCCGTGGACCGTGTTCCGCCGCGTGACGCTGCCGCTGTTGCTGCCCGCACTCGGTTCCGGTGTGGTGCTGAGTTTCGCCCGGGCACTGGGCGAGTTCGGCGCCACGATCACGTTCGCAGGAAGTCTGGAAGGGGTGACGCGGACCTTGCCGCTCGAGGTGTACGCGCAGGCGCAGGCCGACGTCGACAGTGCCGTGGCGCTGGCGTTGCTGCTGATCGTCGTCGCCGTCGTGGTCATCGCGGTGGCCAGGCCGAAGGCGTTCGACCGATGAGCCTGCACGTGGACGTGGCGGCGACGCGGGGCCGGTTCACCCTCGACGTGGCGTTCGACGTGCCCGGTGGCGGCGTGCTGGCGGTGCTCGGGCCGAACGGGTCCGGCAAGTCGACGCTGTTGCAGTGCCTGGCCGGGCTGCTGGTGCCGGACCGCGGGACCGTGACGCTCGGCGAGCGCACGCTGAGCAGCGTGCCCGGCGTGCAGGTGCCGGTTCACGACCGTGGGATCGGCCTGCTCGCCCAGGACCCGCTGCTGCTGCCGCACCTGACCGTGGCGGAGAACGTCGCCTTCGGGCCGCGGTCCCAGGGCTCCACGCGCACGCGCGCACGCGCGCAGGCGCGCGCGTGGATCAGAGAGGTGGACGCCGTCGAACTCGCCGGGCGCAAACCCGCCCAGCTTTCCGGGGGTCAGGCGCAGCGCGTGGCGATCGCCCGCGCCCTGGCGGGCAGGCCGCGGGCGCTGTTGCTCGACGAACCGCTGTCGGCACTCGACGTCGACGCGGCGCCCGCCGTCCGCGGACTGCTGCGGCGTGTGCTGCGGCGCAGCGGCGCGGCGGATGACCGGTCCGGAGCGGTGTCGGAACGTGACCGTTGCGCCGTGCTGGTCACCCACGACCCGCTCGACGCGCTGGCGCTGGCCGACGACGTCGTGGTCCTCGACGCCGGGCGCATCGTGGAGCGCGGACCGGCCAAGGAGGTGCTGGCCGCGCCGCGCACGCCGTTCACCGCGCGGATCGCCGGCCTGAACCTCGTCCCCGGCGTGGCCGCCGCCGACGGGCTCCACGCCTCGGACGGACGGTTCGTCGCGGGCGTCCGCTCCGACGACTGCGCAGCGGGTGAACCTGCCGTGGCGGTGTTCGCCCCGGGGGCGGTCGCCGTGCATCCGGCGCACGCCCCGCACACGGGCAGCCCGCGCAACGTCGTCGACGCGCGGGTCGCCTCGCTCGAACCGCACGGTGCGGTGATCCGCCTCCGCACCGCAGGTGACGGCGGCGTCGCCGCGGGGATCGCGGCCGATCTGACCCCCGCCTCGGTCGCAGAGCTCGGCCTGGAACCGGGGTCGGCCGTGCGGCTGGAGGTGAAGGCCGCGTCGGTCGCGGTACACGCCGCCGTGGAGTCACCGTCCCCGTTCCGCGCCGCCGAGCCCTAAGGTGGGCGCATGGCCTCGTCGAACGCTCCCTGGACGTACCTCACCGACATGGACGGCGTGCTCGTGCACGAGGAACACCTCGTGCCCGGCGCCGATGACTTCCTCGCCGAGCTGCGCTCTGCCGGCGTGGATTTCCTGGTGCTGACCAACAACTCCATCTACACCCCGCGCGACCTGCGGGCGCGGCTGCTGCACAGCGGTCTGGACGTGCCGGAGTCGGCGATCTGGACCTCGGCGCTCGCGACGGCGAAGTTCCTCCAGGAACAGCGTCCCGGCGGGTCGGCTTTCGTCATCGGCGAGGCCGGTCTGACCACCGCGTTGCACGAGGCCGGATACATCCTCACCGAGACCGACCCCGACTACGTCGTGCTCGGGGAGACGCGGACCTACAGCTTCACCGCCATCACGCGCGCCATCCGGCTGATCGAGCGCGGTGCCCGCTTCATCGCCACCAACCCCGACCCGACCGGGCCGAGCCGCGAGGGGGTGCTGCCCGCCACCGGGTCGATCGCCGCGCTGATCGAACGCGCCACCGGCAAGTCGCCGTACTACGTGGGCAAGCCGAACCCGCTGATGATGCGGTCCGCCCTGCGCTCGCTCGGCGCGCACTCGGAGCACACGATCATGATCGGCGACCGCATGGACACCGACGTGCACTCGGGCATCGAGGCCGGACTGAAGACCGTGCTCGTGCTGTCCGGGATCTCGAGCCGCGAATCAGCCGACCGGTACCCGTTCAAACCGACGCTGATCGTCGACACGATCGCCGACCTCGTGGGCCGCACCGCAGACCCGTTCGGAGCCGCCTGATCCACTCGGGCGCTCCCGACGCCGCAGGGGCAGCAGCCGCAACCGTCGCGGTTCGGAGGGCGTAAAGTCGAGGGGTGATGGACGGGGACATGTTCGTCGTCGGTGATGTGCACGGGCACCGCGACGAGCTGGCCGATGCGCTGCGCGAGCGAGGCCTCATCGACGACGCCGACGACTGGTCGGGCGGCACCGCGACACTGTGGTTCCTGGGCGACTTCGTCGACCGCGGACCCGACGGGATCGGTGCCATCAAGCTGGTCCGCGAGCTGCAACGGCAGGCCGCGGATGCGGGCGGACGCGTCGAGACACTCCTCGGCAACCACGAGATCCTGCTGCTCGGTGTCCACCGGTTCGGCGACGAGGACGTGCCGTCCGATTTCGGCCCGCGGAGTTTCGCCCGCAGCTGGGAGATCAACGGCGGCTGCGAGGCCGACCAGGACGGGCTGACCGACGAGCTCGTCGAATGGCTGGCCACGCGGCCGATGCTCGCCTGCGACGGCGACCATCTGCTGATGCACTCCGACACCCTCGAATACCTCGAGTGGGGCTCGTCGATCGACAAGATCAACGAGACGGTTCACGACGTGCTGGCGGGCGACGACCTGTCGCGGTGGTGGGACGTGTGGCGGCGAATGACCACGCGGTACGCGTTCCGCGGCCCGCACGGCCAGGATGCGGCGCGGGCCCTGCTCGACGAGCTCGGCGGGGAACGGATCGTGCACGGGCACAGCGTGATCGCCGATCAGCTCGGCATCCATCCGGTCGACATCGAGCAGCCGTATCTGTACGCGGGCGGCCGGGTGCTCGGGATCGACGCCGGCCTGTTCGCCGGCGGCCCCTGTCTCGTCGTCCCGTTGCCGTACGTGCCCGAAGACTGACAACCGGGCTGAACGGGTGTAGGCGGTCGATGCCCCCGAGGGCACCTTGGTTGCACTCAATGCAACCAAGGTGCCCTTGGGGGCACATTCGGTGTTACGAAGCGTGGTTGGGGTGTTCACGCGTTCGTGGTTGGCGGCGTGGGCTGGGCGGCATACGCTCCCGGGCGGATCATCGTCCGAGCCCAGGAGCGCCCGATGAAGCGGATCGCCACCGTCGCCGCCGCCACACTGCTCACCGCAGCGCTGGCGGGCCCCGAAGCGTCGGCGGCCCCGCCGCCGGTCGCGCTCACCGTCGCGTCCTACAACATCCATGCCGGAATCGGCACCGACGGGAACTTCGACCTCGACCGCACGGCGACCGCCATCGCGGCGACCGGCGCCGACGTCGTCGCGCTGCAGGAGGTCGACCGGCACTGGGGCGATCGCAGCGAGTACCGCTCCGTGGTCGACGAGCTCGCACGCAAACTCCACATGCACGCACGGTTCGCGCCGATCTACTCGTTCGAACCGCCCGATCGCGGAAAGCCGCGCCGGGAGTACGGCACCGCCGTGCTGTCGCGCTTCCCGATCGCGGAGTTCACCAACCACGATCTGACCCGGTTGTCCACACAGGACCCGGATGCGGGGCCGCAGCCGATGCCGGGATTCGCCGAGGTCGTGGTCCGTGCTCGTGGCTCGCTCGTGCACGTCTACTCGACGCACCTCGACTACCGCGGCGACCCGTCGATCCGCGAGCGGCAGGTGGCCGAAACCCTCGATGTCCTCGCCGCCGACGAGGGCGCACCGCGCGTGCTACTCGGGGATTTCAACACCGCACCCGACGCGGCGGAACTCGATCCACTGTGGACCGAACTGGACGACGGGTTCGCCGAGGCGGGAGCAGGCGACGGGTTCACGTATCCCGCGGAGTCCCCGGAGAAGCGGATCGACTACGCCGCGGTGTCCGGGGAGGTAGGTGTCCGTGGTGCCCGCGTGCCCGCGACGGATCTCGCGGCGACCGCATCGGATCACCGTCCCGTCGTCGCCGACGTCGTCGTGGCGCGCTGACACCGAGCCCTGCGCGGCGCGGCGGGACGGCAGCGGCAGTCACGGAAGTAACCACGACGAACGCGCGCGGACGACCGCCTCGTGGCGGGTGTGCGCGCCGAGTTTGCGCATCGCCGAACGCAGATAGGCCTTCACGGTCTCGGGTGCCAGCGACAGCCGTGCCGCCGTGTCGGCGTTGGTGCAGCCCAGCGCGATCTGCGCCAGCACGTCGGTCTCGCGCCGGGACAGCGCTGCGTTCACGGGAGGTTGGGTGGTGCCCGAACGCAGGTCGGCGAGTCGCTTCGCCACGGCGTACATCCGGTGTTGCAGCCCGGGATCCTGCGTCGAACCGGCGATCGCGCACAGCTCGGAATGCACCGAACGCAGTTCCTCGAGGCTGGCCGTATCGGACACGTCGACACCGCGCGTGGCCGTGATGGTCTCGGCCATGGCCACCCGCCGGTCCACCTCGTCCCGCACGGCCAGTTCGCCTGCCAGCCGCCTGCTGGCGCCGACGAGTTTGTCCTTCGCCCTGTCGCCGACGGGCACCCGCTGCCGGATGGCGCCGTAGAGCACCGCGCGGCAGGTCCCGCCGACCCGCACCGGAACGGCGAGTACCGCCGACAGTCCTTCGGCCTGTACGGGGCCGTCGTAGTCGTGGGTGATGGAGCGGTCGGAGGTGTAGTCCACGACGCCGATCGGTTTGCCCGACGCGACGACCCGCCCGCCGACGCCCCGTCCCGCCCGTACGTCGAGGTTGTTCATGCTGGTGGTCAGAGTGCCGACGAAGTCGGTCAACCGGAGGTGGCCGCCTGCCACCTCGCCGCCGAACGCGACCGGGAAACCGTCGTCGCTCGCCACCACCCGGAGTTCCGCACGGAATGCATCGCGGTCGTCGGGCCGTAAGCGAACACCCGGGGCTGCCTGAAGGTGGGCCATAGTGTCCGTCCTCCGTTGGCTGATCGGCGGGTTCGTCCGCGCCGAAGACACTTGCCACGCCGTTGGGCGTCAGTCGGAGGAGTGTAACGGCCAATTCGGCCCGGTGCGGATACGCGAATGGAGGAACCCGGCCATTACACCCGTACGGGGGCACCTGTCCGGGGAACGTGTGAATGCACAGCGTGACCGGCAGCTCGGCGACAACTGCCGTGTACCCCCGTCTACCACGGCATCTCCGCCGCCGTGCGGTGTCAGCGGTCAACGGCCACCCCAACTCGGGGGTATTGCCTGACGCGTGGGGGAGCGCAACATGTCAGCCCAACTGACGGAGATGATCCCACCACGCACCGTCGAGGAGCTTCCATGCCAGCCCACCGCGCGGACCCGGCAGAGCCGGACGCCGTCTCCCCCGACACCTCGTTCAGCAAGGAACCCACCAGTCGGCGCCGCTTCCTCGGCTACCTGCTGGCTGCCCCGACGCTGGTGGCGGCGGCCGAGCTGGGCGGAGGGACCGGGTTCGGTGCCCCCGCCGCGAACGCGGCCGAGACGGGTGCGGGCGTCCCTCCCAGCCCACAGCTCGCCGACAGTTACGACCTCACCGACGCGCTCGTGCACGCGGCGCGGCCGACGGCGAACCTGATCACGATCACGCTCGACGAGAACGGCCACGCGCACTTCGAGCTGCACCGCACCGAGGTCGGCCAGGGGATCAACACGACGGTCGCCATGCTCATCGCCGAGGAGATGGACCTGCCGCTGGACCACGTGCACGTCACCCTCGCCGACGCACGGCCCGAGTTGATGACCAACCAGCTCACGGGCGGGTCGTCGTCGGTGAGTTCCATCTACTACCCGGTGCGTACGGCCGCCGCGATCGCGAAGGGCAAGCTCCTCGAGGCCGCGAGTCTGGTCCTCGGCGAACAGGCGAACTTCCTCAGTTCGAAGCTCGGCGTGATCACCTCGCGGGCAGGCCGGTCGGTCTCCTACGGCGACCTGGCCACCAAGGCCGCGAGCGACTCGACGAAACAGGTCGAGGCGAACCTCAAAGCCGAGTCCGACTTCGCGATCGTCGGCAAACCGACTCGGCGGATCGACGCGCTGGACGCGGTGACGGGGCGCAAGCAGTTCACCACCGACCTCGACGTCCCCGGCGCGAAGCCGACCATGGTGTGCCGGCCGCCGACGATCAACGGCACGCCGCAGTCGGTCACGAACGCCGAGCAGGTCCGGCGGATGCCCGGCATCACGGACGTCGTGACGATCAGCAGCGGTGTCGCCGTGCGGGGTGAGACCTACGGACAGTGCATCGACGCGGTCAACGCGCTGGACGTGAAGTGGAGCCCCGGGCCTGTCGACGGGGAGTCCGATGCGACGGTCGAGCAGAAGCTCAAGGACGCGACGCCGCCGGCCGTCATCCCTCCCACACCCGCGACCAAGACGCTGGAACGGCAGTTCACGTTCGCCTTCGTCAACGGCAGTGCCCTCGGTGTCAACGCCGCGATCGCCGACGTGAAGCCGGACAGCGCGGAGATCTGGTCGACGCTGAAGATCCCGATCGCGGCTCAGCAGAACATCGCCCAGGCGCTGGGCATGGCGACCAACCAGGTGACCGTGCACGTGGTCTCCGGCGGTGGGTCGTTCGGTCGCGCGCTGTTCCACGACGCCGCGCTCGAGGCCGCGGAGATCTCGCAGAAGATCGGCAAGCCCGTCAGGCTGATGTGGCACCGCGCCGACGACTGCAGGCAGGGTCGGGTCCACCCGATGTCGGTCGGCACGATCCGCGCGTCGTTCAACGGCGACGTGGTCAGCTTCGAGCAGCATCTCGCGAGCGTGCGGACGGATTTCAGTCACGGGCTCGGGGACGCGGTCAGCTCGACCGTCGCCAGGGAACTGCCCGGCGTGAGCTACACGGTCTCCGAGGCGATCTTCGCGTTGACCACCCCGTCGTTGTACAACTTCGGAATCACCAAGACGCTGCTGACCGAGACGCACCAGTCACCGGAGAACAACCGTCCACGCGGCGGGTTCAACACCGGCAGCACGCGCAACGTGTACTCGCCCGACGTCGTCACGACGCGGGAGCTGTTCGTCGACGAGCTCGCCGAGAAGATGGGCATGGACCCGTACGACTTCCGGCGGAAGTACGTCAAGAACGAGAGCCTGCTGAAGGTGCTCGACAAGGCCGCGGAGGTCGGCGGGTACGGGAAGTCGACCCCGGGCGGAGTCGGGCACGGAATCGCGCTGCACCACGAGTACAAGCAGACGATGGCGTGTTTCGTCGAGCTCGACTGCAGGCCCGAGACCGTCAACCGGAAGGTGCGCGACGGCGTCACCGGGCCGCGCGTGACCCGCGGCGTGCTCGTCACCATCCCCGGTCACATCGTGATCAACCCGCTCGGGCTGGAAGCGATGATGCAGGGCGGGTTCATCGACGGGTTCGCGCAGGCACTGACGGCGAGCGTGCATCTCAACAACGGCCGCATCGCCGAGGCCAGCTGGGACAACTTCTTCTACTGCAGGCAGTGGAATCTGCCGTTCGAATTCACTCCGGTGGTGCTGCCGGCCGAGGAGAGCGAGATCCCGGCTGGCGCGGGTGAGATGGGTGTGGCGCCGTCGTTCGCCGCAACGGCATGCGCCTACCGCGCGGCCACGGGAAAAACGCCGACGCACTTCCCGATCAACCACAACGACCCACTGCCGTTCGAGCCGTACCCGCACGAGCCGCCGCTGCCGCCGTCGCCGACCAACGGCCTGGACTACGCCTACTGAGGAGGCAACGTTGCCCGAACACACCTTCAAGCTCAACGGCAAACCGGTGACCGTCGACACCGAGGACAATGTCCGCCTGCTCTGGGTGATCCGCGACCTGCTCGGCGTCACCGGACCGAAGTACGGCTGCGGTATCAACGTCTGCAAGGCATGTACCTGCCACATCAACGGGAAGGCGTTCAACCCGTGCTCGGTCCAGGTCTCCGACGTCGGCCCCGACGACGAGATCACCACGATCGAGGGGCTCGCCGACACCGTCGAGTCGGACCTGCACCCCATGCAGGAGGCGTGGCTGGATCACGATGTCGTGCAGTGCGGCTACTGCCAACCCGGCCAGATCATGGCCGCGGTCGCCACGGTCAGGAAGGCACGCGACGAGGGCCGTGAACTCACCGATGCCGACATCGAGGGAATCCGGAACGTGTGCCGCTGCGGCACGTACTTCCGGATCCGCGAGGCGATCAAGGACGGCGCCACGCGGATGTGAGCCGCCCGGCTCGGGGGCGCCGTCGAAGCCGTCGCGGGCTCGTCGGCGGCGCCTCTACGTCGGCACGATCTCCCGGCCCAGCGGGACGAGAGCGACGGGAACGAGTTTGATGTTCGCGACACCCAGCGGGATGCCGATGATCGTGATGCACAGCAGCAGCCCGGTCACGAGGTGGCAGAGTGCGATCCACCAGCCGGCCAGCAGCAGCCACAGCACGTTGCCGAGCACCGACGGCACGCCCGCGTCCCGGCGATCCGTCACCGTGCGGCCGAACGGCCACAGCGCATACCTGGCGATACGCAGCGATGCGAGCCCGAACGGGATCGTCACCACGAGGATGCAGCACACGATCCCCGCGATCAGATATCCGAGCGCCAGCCAGAAGCCCGCGAACACGAGCCAGATCAGGTTGAGCAGTACGGTCACGTCGCCAGTCTTTCGGAACCGGCCCCGGCTCGGCCACCCACCGGGGCGGCCGAGCCGGGGAGGGGCGGTGTCACCCCACGGTCACGCGACGAGAGTTCCCTCGACGACGGTGACGGCGGTGCCGGACAGGACGACGTGGTCGCCGTCGAGGCGGGTGCGCACGATGCCGCCGCGCGGAGAGGCCTGTTCACCGGTGAGCTCGCCGCGGCCGAGGCGCTCGGCCCAGTACGGCGCCAGCACGCAGTGGGCCGATCCGGTGACGGGATCCTCCGGAATGCCGATGGCCGGGGCGAACATGCGGCTGACGAAGTCGACGCCGTCGGTGTCGGAGGGGCCGGTGACGATCACCGAATGCGGGTGCAGGCCGGCCAGCACGTCGAAGTCCGGTTCGCAGCTGCGCACGGCGGCGGTGTCGTCGCTGACGACCAGCAGGAACCCGGCGCTGCGGCGGACCTCGGTCACCGGCACCGACGGCAAGGCGCGGGAGACGTCCACGTCGGCGAACCTCGTGGGCGGGTCGGCGGGGAAGCGCATGTCGATGCCCGTCCCCGACCGGGCGCAGCGCAGCTCGCCGGATGCGGTCGCGAACGTCTGCGAGCCGCCCAGCACGTGGGCCGTCGCCAGGGTGGCGTGGCCGCACAGCGACACCTCGGTCGTGGGCGTGAACCAGCGCAGCGGTTTCGGATCCTGCGTGGTGACGACGAACGCCGTCTCCGCGTGCTTCATCTCCGCGGCCACGGACTGCATCCAGTGTTCGTCGGCCGGTTCGTCGAGCAGCACGACGGCGGCCGGGTTTCCACGGAAGGCGGTGTCGGTGAAGGAGTCGACTACGTAGAGCTGCATGACCACACCCTAGGGCCGGCGGCCGGGAGCCGGTGTCGCCGTACTGCCGCGAGCCATGGCCTCACGCCAGCTGCTGAGCTGTGGCCCCTTGCCCGTGGGGTCCCTAGACTGACCGGCGGAAACGTCAATGCTGACGCCCAAGGAGCACATCATGAATTCGCCAGCTGCCACGCCCGTCCTCCCCAGCTATGCCTCCGGGACGTCGGACGTCCCGCTGCTCGGCGACACGATCGGCGACAACTTCGACCGGACGGTGGCGGCCTGCGGTGATCGTGACGCGCTGGTGGACCTGCCGTCCGGGC
The DNA here is from genome assembly GCF_014195435.1 of Prauserella sediminis. Classification (NCBI taxonomy): domain Bacteria; kingdom Bacillati; phylum Actinomycetota; class Actinomycetes; order Pseudonocardiales; family Pseudonocardiaceae; genus Prauserella; species Prauserella sediminis. The sequence goes on from NZ_JACIBS010000001.1 coordinate 2,601,559, forward strand.
GCAGGTGGACGTACCGGGAGCTGAAGGCCGACATCGACGCACTCGCGCTGGGGCTGCTCGCCAAGGGCGTTTCGAAGGGTGACCGCGTCGGAATCTGGGCGCCGAACTGTCCGGAATGGACTTTGACGCAGTACGCGACGGCCAAGATCGGAGCGGTTCTCGTCAACATCAATCCGGCGTATCGCGCACACGAACTGGAGTATGTGCTGAACCAGTCCGGTATTCGCATGCTCGTCGCCGCGGCGAGTTTCAAGACCTCCGACTACGCCGCGATGATCGACGAGGTGCGTCCGCGCTGTGAATCCCTGTCCGACGTCGTGCTCCTGCAACGTCCTGAGTGGACGGCATTGTTCGAATCGGACGGTGATGCCGAGAAGCTCGCCGCCGCTTCGCGGAACCTGTCGGCCGACGACCCGATCAACATCCAGTACACGTCCGGCACGACGGGATTCCCGAAGGGCGCGACACTGTCGCACCACAACATCCTCAACAACGGATTCTTCGTCGGCGAGCTGTGCAACTACACCGAGCGGGACCGGATCTGCATCCCCGTGCCGTTCTACCACTGCTTCGGCATGGTGATGGGAAACCTGGCCGCCACGAGTCACGGCGCCTGCATGGTGATCCCGGCGCCGGGGTTCGACCCGAAGTCGTCACTCGAGGCCGTGCAGGCCGAGCGGTGCACGTCGCTCTACGGCGTGCCGACGATGTTCATCGCCGAACTCGCCGAGGACGGTTTCGACGACTACGACCTCTCCACGCTGCGCACCGGAATCATGGCGGGCTCGCCGTGTCCGGTCGAGGTCATGAAACAGGTCATCGAGCGGATGGGGATGGCCGAGGTGTCGATCTGCTACGGCATGACCGAGACGTCGCCGGTCTCCACGCAGACGCGCGCCGACGACACCATCGAACGCCGGGTGTCCACTGTGGGCAGGGTCGGTCCGCACCTCGAGGTGAAGGTGATCGACCCGGCCACCGGGCTGACCGTGCCGCGCGGCGAACCGGGCGAGTTGTGCACCCGCGGCTACTCGGTGATGCTCGGCTACTGGAATCAGCCGGACAAGACGTCCGAGGCCATCGACTCCGCGCGCTGGATGCACACCGGCGACCTCGCCGTGATGGACGACGCCGGCTACGTCAACATCACCGGCCGCATCAAGGACATGGTCATCCGCGGCGGCGAGAACATCTACCCGCGTGAGATCGAGGAGTTCCTCTACACGCACCCGGACGTGCTCGATGCGCAGGTCATCGGAGTGCCGGACGCCAAGTACGGCGAGGAACTCATGGCGTGGGTGCGCATGCGCGAAGGTGCCGAGCCGCTGACGGCCGAGGCGCTGCGGGAGTTCTGCCAGGGCAAGCTGGCGCACTACAAGATCCCCCGCTACGTCCGGGTGGTCGACGACTTCCCGATGACGGTCACCGGCAAGGTGCGCAAGGTCGAGATGCGGCAACAGGCCGTCGAACTGCTGGGGCTGAAGGACCTCGCCGAGTCCGAGCACGCCTGAGCGGCCGTGTTGTGCGCCCGGGCGCACAACACGGCCGCTGGGATCCGCAACACGGCCGCTGGGATCCGCAACGGGGACGGCGCGGGGGCGATTACCGTGGTCCGGGTGCTGACATGCGTGGGATTCGACCTGGACATGACGTTGATCGACCCGCGGCCCGGGATGGTCGCGGCGATGAACCGGCTCGGTGAGGACAACGACCTGCCGCTGGACGGGGAGCAGTTCGCAGCCCACCTCGGGCCGCCGCTCGACCAGGCGTTGCGTGGGTTCGGCGCTCCCGAGGAGCGGATCCCGGACCTGATCACGCAGTTCCGCACGAACTACCCCGACATCGTGATCCCGCGCACGGTGGCACTGCCAGGTGCGAAGGAATCCCTCGAGACGGTCCGCGAGCTGGGTGCGACGGCCCTGGTGGTCACGGGCAAGTACGGGCCGAACGCCGACCTGCACGTCAAGTCGCTCGACCTGCCGGTCGACCGTCTCGTCGGGGATCTGTGGTCCACGGGCAAGGCCGAGGCGCTGATCGAACACGGTGCGACGGTTTATGTCGGGGACCACATCGGTGACATGTACGGCGCCCGGGCGGCCGGTGCGGTCGCGGTGGGCGTGGTCACCGGGCCCTGCTCCCGTGACGAACTCGTCGAGGCGGGCGCCGAGGTGGTGCTCGGTTCGCTGACGGAGCTGCCCGACTGGCTGCGCGGCACGTTCACGTAACCGGTCACGGACCGGGTGCGGTGCGCGGTACCGGCCGGCGGGACGGATCGTCCGGGACCGGTCGGGACCGTGGCCGGTCCCGGCCCGGAAACGCGTGGAGTCGACACATCGCCTGACGGCCGCAGCGCGGCGAGAGCCGTGCAGATTCGAGCCGATCCCTGAAGCCGTGCCGATCCCGGGTCGTGAGCCCACCCTGGCGCGGACCGCCGCGGTCCCGGCGACCGGAGCCTCGGTGTAGGGAGCCTCGGTATCGGGGCTCCGATGTCGGACCCGGTGTCAGGAGCCCTTGTGTTCGCGGACGAGGGCGATCAGGCCGAGGCCGAGGCCGAGCGGTGTGACGACGCCAGCGGCCACCGACAGCCACACCGGAAGGTCTTCCATCCCGGCCGCGAACAGGACGAACACGATGATCACGGCAAGCATGCCGACGGCGAACAGGCCGACGCCGAGACGCATCAGCAGGGGCTTTCCGGTGCGGGCCGCCTGCTCGTCCGAAGTGCTGGTCGTCATGAGTGCTCATAGTAGAGCCTGCAATGTCCTGGAACGCACCGTGTGTGGCGAGATAAGCTTGACGGTACGCGCGTCCTGGGTACGCAGACCTGGGGCGCGTTCGTCATGCGGGACGGGCACAGCAGCCCGCACCGCGGTCAGAGCAGCGAAGGAACGGTGAGGGAAGTGCCGACCGGCAAGGTCAAGTGGTACGACGCGGATAAGGGGTTCGGCTTCGTCACGCAGGACGGCGGCGAGGACGTCTTTATTCGGAAGGCCGCGTTGCCGCAGGGTGTGGAATCCCTCAAGTCCGGTCAGCGGTTGGAGTTCGGGGTGGCCGACGGCCGCCGCGGTCCGCAGGCGCTGTCGATCCGGCTGCTGGACGCGCCGCCGTCGGTCGCCGAGGCGCGCCGCCGTCCCGCGGAGGAGCTGCACGGCATGGTCGACGACATGATCAAGCTCCTGGAGGCGACGGTACAGCCGGAGCTGCGGCGTGGCAGGTATCCGGAGCGGAAGAAGACCAAGAAGATCGCCGAGGTCATGCGGGCCGTCGCCCGTGACCTCGATCCCTGATCTCTGTCCGTTCCTGAGGACAGCGACCCCGGTGACGCAGCGGCCGTCGCCGGGGTCGCTGCATCACGTCGGCCTCGTGACGCCGGGACCGGCTCGACACGGGGTCGGCCGGGTCACCGCCGGTCGAGGTCGGGGGATGCGGAGTTCTGCAGCGACCAGATGCCGCGGGTGACGAGCTGGGGCTGGCCGTGCTCGTCGACGATGGGGTTGCCCTGTGCGTCGACGCCGTAGGCGGCGCCGATCTGCTGTACCTCGACGACCGCCACCCGGTCCTGCGGTGTCGGTGGCGTGGCGGTGTAGGCGTGCCGTGAGCCGTCGGTGAACGCCCGCTGGTCGACGGACTCCTCGCCGGTCTCGGTGTTGAGGTACTGGACGATGATCACCCACGGGGTGTCGGCCACGTTGCCCGGCACCGATACCTGCACGGGCATGCCCGGCCGGACGTCGAGGTTGACCGGGGTGTTCTCGTCGCCGCACTCCTTGAGGACCTCGTCGCAGTAGATGAGGGGTGCGGCGACGGTCGTGTCGCCGTCGGCGTAGAAGGTGACCTCCGGGTCCGGCGCCGCCGAGCAGCCCGTCACGAACAACGCCGCGCAGCCCAGCAAGGCTCCTACCGCTCGTCGCATGTTGCTCAGGTTACGGCTCGCGTGCGGGTTCGGCGGCCGAGGGGCCTCCGGCCGGGCCTGCTGCCCCATCGGACGGGCCGGCGGTGGGACCGTTGCCGGAGCCGTTCGTGGAGCCGTACGACCTGCCGGCCCCTGCCGCCGGTCCACGCGCGGCGCCCTGCGACGAGCCGGTGGGCGACGCGGACGAGCCAGCGGCCGGTTTGCGGGCGGTCCTGCTGGCCATGGACTTCAGCTGCCCGCCGAGGTTCGGCAGCATCGACTTGCCGGCGCGGGCGAGCCACGTCTGCGTCAGGCCCAGCGCGAGCAGCACCGACACGACCAGGAAGCCGATCCAGTACGTGGGCGGCAGCAGCAGGCCGACGGCGCCGCCGGACACCCACGCGAGCTGCAGCACGGTCTCCGACCGGCCGAACGCCGACGCTCGCGACTCCTCGGGCATGTCCTGCTGGATCACCGCGTCGAGGGAGTTCTTCGCCAGTGCGCTCGCGGTGGCTCCGGCGAGCCCGACGATCGCCGCGGTGGTCAGGCCCGACGCGACGGCGGCGATGACCGTGGACGCCAGCGCCGAGGCCACGCACACGAGGATGACCTGGTCGGGGTTGCCGAATTGCATCCGCGAGCCGATCGCGTTGCCGATGAACCCGCCCGCACCGGCCGCGGCGCCGATCACGCCGAGCATGATCAGCTGCATGAACGGGCTGTAGTCGCCTGCCTCGGTCTGTTCCTTCACGGCGAAGGCCGCGAACATCATCAGGAACCCGGTGAGCAGGCGGATCGAACCGTTGCCCCACAGCGCCACCGTGGTGTGGTGGCTCATGGGAGTGCGTTTCGGCCTGGCCTGTCTGGCGTCGGCACCGGTGGCGTGGTGGTCGGTCAGCGAAGCAGGGACCTCGCCCTCGGTGACCTCGACCCACGACGGGATGCGCATCGCCTGGAACGCGCCGATACCGCAGATGACGGCCGTGTACCAGAGTGCGGCCGACGAGCCGAACAGCGAGTTCAGTCCGGCGGCCACCGCGCCGAACGCGCCACCCGCGGCGAGGCCGAAGACGGTCAGTCGCGCATTGGTTTTGGACAGAGTTATCTCCGGTGGCAGGACACGTGGTGTCACCGCCGCCTTGAGCACCATGAACGACTTCGACAGGACCATCTTCCCCAGCGCGGCGGGGTAGAGGATCCAGCTGTCGAAGTTCAACGCCATCAGCACGCACATGAGCAGCTGCCCCGCGCTGGCGATGCACATGGCGAGCCTGCGGCCGCGCTGGATGCGGTCCAGTGCGGGTCCGATCACGGGCGCGACCAGTGCGAACGGTGCGATCGTGATGAGCAGGTAGAGCGCGACCTTGCCGCGGCTCTCGCCGCTGCTCGCCGCGAAGAACAGCGTGTTGGCCAGCGCGACGGCCATGGCCGCGTCACTGGCGTAGTTCAGCATCACCGCGTACGTCAGCGAGGTCAGCCCGGACTTCTCGGCGCCGTCGGCCTTCGCCGCCCGCTGGAACGCGCCGACGGCCTTGCCGGACAGCTCCCTGCTGCGCAGGGCCGCGACGCGGGTCACGGTCAGCTTGCGCGGCGTCTTCGTGCCGGCGTCGAACCCGTGCTCGGTGTCCTCGGGCGGTGCCTGCGGGCCGTGCGACCCACCCGGCTGCTCCTGGTGGCCGCCGGGGCGGTCCGGTTCGGGCCCCTCGCCGGGTCTCGGCGGGTAGCCGCCCGTGTCGTAGTAGTCGCCGAAGTCGTTGCGGCCGCTCGGCGGCTGCGGCGCCTGTTCCCACGGCCGGGGCGGATACGGACGGGATCCGCGGGGCGGAACGGGGATCGCGCCGGTCGGGGCGTTGTCGGCCGTCACGTCCGGTGGCTCGGGCGGCCGCCGAGGTGGCTGCGGACCCGGCTGCGGCTGCGGACCTGGCTGCGGCGGGTGCGGCTGCTGGGGCCCACCACGGGGCTGCTGGGGCGGCTGCTGGGGCCCACCACGTCGTTCCTGCCGGTCAGGACCCGGCGGGCGGGGTGTCTGACGGGGCCGGGTCGGGTTCCTCGGTGGGGTGTTCTCGGCGGGCGGTTGCTGTGACCCCGGTTCGGGTGTCCACCTCCGCTTGCCCCGCTTGTTCGACCCCATGTGCTCAATCCTGCCGTACTCGTCCCCGACCCGTCCGGGTGATGCTCGACTCGCCCGCTCGACTCTGCCCGCTCGAGGCCGCCCGCTCCTCTTCGCGGGCGGTCCGCCCCTGGGCGGCTCAGTTCGCCGGACCGAACGTCACCCGGAACATTTTCGGCCACAGCTTGCCCGTGATCAAAAAGCGGTCCGATCCCGGATAGGCGGCGATGCCGTTGAGGACCGCCTCGGGGGAGGTGACCTCGCCGTCGTCGAGCAGCCCGGAGGCGTCGATGCGTGCGGTCACCCGTCCGTCGGCGGGGTCGATGCGGACGATGTCCTCGGTCTGCCACACGTTGGCGTAGACGTCGTCGCCGACGCATTCGAGTTCGTTGAGGTTCTCGACCGGGCTGCCCGCCTCGGTGACCTCGACCGATCCCTGCGGTGCGAACGTCTCGGGGTCACGGAACGTCAGCGTCGCCGAACCGTCGCTCATGACCAGCCGATTCTCCTGGTCGCACAGGCCCCAGCCCTCGCCGTCGTAGGACACGCGGCCACGTTCGGCGAGCGTTTCCGGGTCGCGCTCGATGGCGACGCCGCTGGTCCACGTGAGCTGCCACACCCGGGCGTCGGTGACCGTGATGCCCTCGCCGAAGAACTCCTCGGGCAGGTCCACGCTGCGTTCCGGCGGCCCGCCCGCGGGGCCCGCCGTCAGCGTCGACTGCCCGTTGCGCCCGGTGCCCTCGTAGAGCGTCTCGCCCGCGAACTCGAGGCCCTGGGTGAACGCGGTCTCGTCGTGCGGCAGTTCCTGTTCGACCTGCACGCGCAGCTGCTCGACGCCGTCGCCCGAGCTCGTCCGCGCACCCTGTTCGGCCCGGTCGGCGGTGCCGGGTGCGCAGGCGGCGAGAACGGTGGCGGCAGCGAGCAGGATCGATGCGCGTTTCACGCCGTCGAGCCTCGCACAGGTGTCTCGGTGCGGTCCGCCCGCGTGTGCGCCCTCGCCGTTTCGGCGGCCGCGCAGGCGGGGGACTGCCCGTGCGGCACAATGGCGACCATGACGTTGCCTGTCACCCTCGACAACGGTGCGAACCGGCAGAAGCTGGTCGACGCGGTGGAGACGGCGCGCGAGGCGGCCGTCCTCGACGCGGGCGAGGAGCACGTGGGCGCGCACGTCGGTGTCGAACACGAGGACGCCGTGTCCGTCAGCCACCTGTTCGATGCTCTCGTGGCCGGATACCGCGGCTGGCGCTGGTCGGTGACGGTCGCGGCGACGGGTGAAGACTCTCCCGTGACGGTCAGCGAGGTCGTGCTGCGCCCGGGGCCGGACGCCCTGGTCGCGCCGAGCTGGGTGCCGTGGGAACGCCGGGTGCGCGCCGGCGATCTCGGAGTGGGCGACCTCTTCCCGCCCGAACCCGGTGACGACCGGCTCGTGCCCGCCTACCTGGACGTCGACGACCCCGAGGTGACCGAGACCGCCCACGAGCTGGGGCTCGGCAGGGCGCGCGTGATGTCGCGCGAGGGCCGGGAGGACTCGGCGAGGCGCTGGAAGGGCGGCGAGTACGGCCCGCGCGCGGACATGGCGCGCAGCGCGCCGGCGACGTGCGGCACCTGCGGGTTCTACCTGCAGCTGGGCGGGTCGATGAAGGCGGCGTTCGGCGTGTGCGGCAACGAGTACGCGCCCGCCGACGGGCACGTCGTGCACGCCGAGTACGGCTGCGGCGCGCACTCGGAGGTCAAGGTCGAGACGGCGCCGTCGGTGCCCGTCGCCGAGCTGGTCTACGACGATTCGCTGCTCGACTCCGAGCCCGCGAGTGGGTGAGCGGCCTGCCTGACGCGTTCGGCCTGGACCGGCTGCGCGCCGCCGTCCTGCGTGCCTGGGAGGATTCGCCGACCAGGCTGACCGAGGACACCAACGCCGAACGCGACCTGCGTGCCGGCGGGTATCGCGACCGGCTGCTGGTCGAACTCGCCCAGAACGCCGCGGACGCCGCCGCGCTGGCCGGGCGGCCGGGACACCTGCGCGTGGCGGTGACGGGCGGCGAACTGCGCGTGGCGAACACGGGCGCGCCGCTCGACGAGGCGGGCGTGGCCGCGCTGGCTTCGCTGCGGGCTTCGGCCAAACCGGCCGGCACGGTCGGCCGGTTCGGGGTCGGCTTCGCCGCGGTGCTGGCGGTGACGTCGGAGCCGCGCATCGTCTCGAGCACCGGTGGTGTGGTGTTCTCCGAGCAGCGCACGAAGGCCGAGGCAGGCGCCGATGACGTGCCGGTGTTGCGGCTGCCGTGGCCACCCGGCGTCGACGAACCTCCCGTTCCCGACGGATTCGACACCGAGGTGCGGTTGCCGCTGACGGTGCCTGCCGGCGACGTGCTGGCCGCGATCACCGCCGACGTGCCGGATCTGCTGCTGGCGTTGCCGCGGCTGGCGCGCGTGGACGTCGACGGCCGCACCTGGACGCGATCGGAAGAGAAGGCAGACGCCGGAGGTGGCGTCGTCATGTTGTCGACGCCGGAGGGAACGGCGCGGTGGCTGACGCACGCCGAGGACGGCGTGGTGTGGGCGCTGCCGGTCGACGACGCCGACGCGGGCACGCCGGTGCCGCGCACCGAGGACGTGCTGCACACGCCGACGCCGACGGACGAGCGGTTGTCGCTGCCCGCGCGGCTGTTCGCGCCCGTGCCGGTCGAGCCGTCGCGCAGGCGCGTGCTGACCGGTGAGGCGGCCCGGCCGGTGCTCGCCGCCGCGGCCCGGATCTATCCGCGGTTGGCACGTCGCCTGGAGTCCGCGCACCGGTCGATGGCCGTACCCGAGGCACGCTTTCCGCTGTCCGAAGTGGACGCCGAGCTCCGTGACCTCGTGATCGCGGAACTGTCCGAACAGGATTGGCTACCGGCCGTCGCGGGCGGCGAGGTCGCAGGCGGGCGGGCCCGCGTGTTGCCGGTGGATGCGCCGGAGCTGGTCGGGCTGCTCGCCGACGTGGTCCCCGGCCTGGCCGTCGCGTGCGGGCCCGGTGCGGCCCGGCTGCTCGAGACGGTGGGTGCGCGCGCGATCGGCGTCGCCGAGGTCGCCGAGGCGCTCACCGGGATCGACCGGACTCCGGCCTGGTGGCACGGGCTCTACGACGCGTTGCTCGCCGCCGTCGAGCGGCGCGAGATCGACCCCGCCGAGCTGGGCGGGATCCCGGTTCCGCTCGCCGACGGCCGCACCGTCCCGGGGCCGCGCGGTGCGCTGCTGCCGGATCCCGCACTGGCGGCTTCCGGCCTGGACGACATCGGCGGACTCGACGTCGTCGGGCTGCACCTGGTGCACCCCGAGGCGGCGCATCCGCTGCTCGAACGCCTCGGTGCCGACCGCGCCGGCCCCGCGGAGCTGCTGGCGTCGCCTGCGCTGCGGGAGGCCGTGCAACGCAGCGTCGAGGACGCCGTCTCCGGCGTGGACGTCCGGCCGTTCGTCGACGCGGTGCTGCGGCTCTCCGGTCATGGCGACGCGGCCGAACTGGGAGCCCTGGCGCTGCCCGCACGGTCCGGGTGGCGTAGAGCCGACGAACTGGTGCTGCCCGGAGCACCGGTACTCGAGGTGTTCGACCCGGAAGCCGTGGGCGAGGACGGCGCACTCGACGTGCTCGACGAGACCTTCGCCGGATTCCACGACCCGGCCGCGCTCACCGCGCTCGGGGTGCTCGACTCGTTCGCGCTGGTCACCGACGACGAGCCGGCCGAAGCCGACCACGAGCTGCCCGACGAGGCCGCGTGGTGGGAGGCTGCGGCACCGGCGCGGGTGTATGCGGTGCGCGATCTCGACCTCGTCGCCGACGACGCCTGGCCCGCGGCGATCCGGCTGCTGGCGCAGCGGCCGGAGACGTGGCGTGCGTTGACCGAACCCGGCGGGCACACGCCGTGGTGGCTCGCGCGGTTCGCGCTGCTCGGCGGGCGCGCCCCGATGGACTGGCGGATGCCCGCGGCCCACGACCTCGCCGGACTGTTCGACCCGGTGCCCGACGTCGGCCTGTCGCCGGAGCAGCTTGCCGTCGTCGGCGTCCGTGGCGGGCTGCCGGATGCCTCCACTGTGGACTCCGACGACGTCGCGGACCTGTGCGACCGGCTGGCCGATCCCGACCGGTCGGTGCCGCTCGGGCTGACGCTGCGGGTCCATCGGCTGGTGGGCGAGCACCGGCCGGTGGCGACCGGCGGCCACGTCGACCCGCCGGACCGGGTGCGCACGCTCGATGGCGCGGTCGCCGACGCCGAGGACGTCGTCGTGCTGGACGGGCCGTGGTTGCTCGGTGCGGCTGCTCCCTCCCGGTTCGTGGCGTGCGCAACCGCCGGCACCCCCGGCCGTCGGGCCGGCGGGACCGGTGGTGGTTCCGATGCGGGCATTCCTGATACCGGCCCGGTGGCCGCGTTGGCCGAGGCGTTCGACCTGCCGCTCGCCACCGACGTGATCGACGCCGATGTGAGCAGCGAGGGCGAGTTCGCGGCGTGGCCGGAACTGCCCGCCGTCGTCGAGGTCGCCGAGCTGCTGGGCGTGGCACTGCCGGAGGGAGGCGTCGTCGTGCACGATCACCTCACGGTGGCCGGTGCCGACGTCAGTGGGAACAACGTGGCCGTTCCGTGGTGGTGCCGCCCCGATCCGCACGGCGGGCCGGCCGGCGGTGCCGGTCCTGCCGAAACCGGGGTGCTGCACGCGACGGACACGTCCGACGGTCTGGCCAGGGCGTTTGCCTGGGCGGCCGGACTGTGGTTACGCCGGTGGGAGATCGCCGCGCTGCTCGACGATCCGGACCCGAGGACGCTGCTCGGCTGACGGCGGTCCGCCCCGCCTCGAGCCGATACCTGTCGATCGATATCTGTCGGCGGGGGACGTGCCGGCCGGGCGGAGAGCCGGTTGCGGGGCCGGCGGGAATCGTCACGATGAAGGGCGGGCCCCGAACGAGGGGGAGGTGTGCGGGGCCCGCCGACATCCAGGGTACGGAGTGGGCGGCGGTTCTGTCCCGTGGTCTAGATCAGGTGTTGCCGACTCGTGTTCTCCCGCTCGACCGGCGGATCCACAGGCTCGCGGCAGCGGTCCACATGGTGGTTCGGACGGCGGTGGCGGCGGGGCGTCAGAGGTTGCGCTGGGCTCCGCGGGAGCCGTGCCGTGAGGCCGCCGTCTGCCATGCAATGATGCCGAAGCCGACGCACCCCAGCCCCCCACCGGCCAGCGCTGTCCAGGTCCATGTGCTGTCGGCGCCGGTGACGAGCAGGACGACCAGGGCGACGAGCCATGCCGTCGTGCCCACGATCACCGGTGCCCACAGTCCGACGACGGGTTTGGGCAGTGCAGGAACCGGGCGAAACGGTCCTGTAACCCCTCGGGTCTTGCCGGGTGTGTCCACGTGGGACAGGCTACCGCTGCCGTTGTCGAAGCGAGGTGGGTGACGAATGGCTCAGGAGAGCACCGAGCAGGGCCAGGAGGGGTCGAAGGGCGGGCTCGACCGGTACTTCAAGGTCAGCGAACGGGGCTCGTCGATGGCCCGCGAGGTGCGCGGTGGCCTCGTCACCTTCGTCGCGATGGCCTACATCATCGTGCTGAACCCGCTGATCCTCGGCAGCTTCGCGCCGGACGATCCGGCGGCGAAGACCGACGCGACGGGCGCCATCCTGGGAGTCCCGCAGGTCGCGGCGGTCACGGCGCTGGTCGCGGGTGTGATGACCATCCTGATGGGCCTGGTCGCGAACTTCCCGTTCGCGCTCGCCGCGGGGCTGGGCATCAACGCCCTCGTCGCCTACACGATCGCGCCGCAGATGAGCTGGGGCGCCGCGATGGGCCTCGTACTGGTCAACGGCATCATCGTGCTCATCCTCGTGCTCACGGGTGTGCGCACGATCATCTTCAAGGCGGTTCCCGCGGCGCTGAAGGCGGCGATCGCCGTCGGCATCGGCCTGTTCATCTCGCTGATCGGCCTGGTCGACGCCGGGTTCGTCACGCAGGGCGACGGCACCCCGGTTCAGCTCGGCGTCGCCGGTTCGATCGCGACGTGGCCGACAGTGGTGTTCGTCGTGACGCTGTTGGTCATGGCCATCCTCGTGGCGCGCGGGGTCAAGGGCGGCATCCTCATCGGTGTCGTGGTCGGCACCGTGATCTCCCTGGTGGTCGAGGCGATCGTGGGCGCGGGCCCTTCGGGCCCGGACAACCCGACGGGCTGGGCCTACGGCTATCCGGCGCTGCCGGACAGCGTGTTCGGCGTGCCGGACCTGTCGTTGCTGGGCAGCGTCAACTTCGACGCGTGGGTGCAGATCCCCGCGATCTCGGCGGCGTTGCTGGTGTTCAGCCTCGTGCTGACCGACTTCTTCGACACGATCGGCACGATGACCGGCCTCGGCAGGCAGGCCGGCCTCGAGAAGAACGGCAAGCTGCCGAACACGAGCAAGGCGCTGTTCGCCGACTCGCTCGGCGCGATCGCCGGTGGTGCCGGTTCGGCGAGCTCGAACACGGTGTACGTCGAGTCGGCGGCCGGTATCGCGGAGGGTGCGCGTACGGGCCTGGCGAACCTCGTGACGGGCGGCCTGTTCCTCGTCGCGATGTTCTTCACCCCGCTCTACGAGATCGTCCCGATCGAGGCGGCGGCGCCCGCGCTGGTCATCGTGGGTGCGCTGATGATCAGGCAGGTCGCCGACATCGACTTCTCGGACCTGACGGTCGCGCTGCCCGCGTTCCTGACGATCGTGGTCATGCCGTTCACGTATTCGATCACCAACGGCATCGGCGCGGGGTTCGTCAGCTACGCCGTACTGCAGGCCGCCACGGGCAAGGCCCGCAACGTGCACCCGCTGATGTGGGTCGTCGCCGTCGCGTTCGTCATCTACTTCGGGATCGGGCCGCTCCAGGCGTTGTTCGCCTGATCTCTCACCCGCCTCAGCGGATGTCGTGCCGTGGGTGTCACCGATTCGGGTGTCGCCCACAGCACCATCTGTGCTGGTCGAAGAGGTCGTAAGCTAAACTAATCAAGTGTCCGATCCTGCAGACGGTCTGACCGCATCCGTTCCGGCGGAACCCGGCGGCCGGTCCGAGCACCCTTCGCTGGCGAGCCGGTTGCGGCTCTCGGTGGTGCGGCTCAACCGCAGGCTCCGGGCACAGCGGACCGACACCGACCTGTCGTTGACCCAGGTGGCCGCGCTGTCGACGCTCCACAAGCACGGCGCGATGACACCGGGCCGGCTCGCCGCGCACGAAGGCGTTCAACCGCCCTCGATGACGCGGGTGATCGCTGCGCTCGAACTGGTCGGCTATGTCGAACGGGCTCCGCATCCGACCGATGGCAGGCAGGCCATCGTCGCGATCACGGAGTCGGGTACGGCCTACGTCCACGAAAGCATCTCGGTTCGTGAGGCGTGGCTGGACGAACGGTTGCAGGAACTGAGCGGTGAGGAGCGCGAAGTGCTCTCCAGAGCCGCCTCGATCATCGAACGCATGGCTGGCCACAGCTGAGGAGGCGTGCGGCCCGCCTGCCAGGAGGCGACAACCCGGCGTGACACTCACGGATAGCGACACCCAGTCCCGGCCGACCGCTGACGCTATTCCGCGACCCCGCCGAAAGTCCCCACCTGGCATGTTCGCGTCGCTGCGCGTGCGCAACTACCGGCTGTTCTTTGCGGGCCAGGTCGTGTCCAACATCGGCACCTGGATGCAGCGCACCGCCCAGGACTGGTTGGTGTTCACGCTCAGCGGCAACGACCCGGTGGCACTCGGCGTCGCCGTCGCGCTGCAGTTCCTGCCGACGCTGCTGCTGTCGCTGTGGGCTGGCGTGCTGGCCGACCGGGTCGACAAGCGCAAGCTGCTGTTCACGATTCAGGCGGGCATCCTCGTGCAGGCGGCCGTGCTCGGTGGGCTCGCCGTGAGTGGTGCGGTCGAGCTGTGGCACGTGTACCTGCTGTGTTTCATCCTCGGCACGTTGTCGGCGCTCGAGGTGCCGACGCGGCAGTCGTTCGTCGCCGAGCTGGTCGGCAACGACCAGGTGGCGAACGCCGTCGCACTCAACTCGTCGATCTTCAACATGGCCCGCATCGTCGGGCCCGCGATCGCCGGGCTGGCGATCGTCGCGATCGGCGAGGGCTGGCTGTTCATCGGCAACGCCGTGTCGACCCTCGCCGTGCTCGCGGGTATCGCGGCGATGCGCCCCGGCGAGCTGTACCGAGGGAAGGCGGTCGCGCGGGCCAAGGGGCAGCTGCGTGAGGGGCTGCGGTACGTGCGCGGCAGGCCGGATCTGATGGCGATCATGCTGCTGATGATGTTCGTCAGCACGTTCGCCATCACTTTCTTCACCTCGCTCGCCGTCGTCGCGGGCAACGTGTTCGGCACGGAGGCCGACGGTTACGGCATGCTGTCGACGCTGCTGGCAGTGGGAACGTTCGCGGGGGCGTTGCTGTCGGCGCGGCGCGGGAGCAAAGGCAAGCCGACGATGCGGCTGTTGCTGGGGGCGGCGATGGCCCTCGGTGTGCTCGAGGTGGCGACGGCGTTCATGCCGACCTACCTGGCGTTCGGCCTGGCGCTCGTGCCGCTGGGGCTCGCGACGATCACGTTCCTCAACACCGCGAACACGTTGGTGCAGACATCGGTCAGCCCGCAGATGCGTGGCCGGGTGATGGGCCTGTACGTGCTGATGGTGATGGGTGGCAACCCGATCGGTGGGCTGCTGACCGGCTGGATGGCGGAGACGTTCGGTGGGCGCTCGCCGTTCTACATCGGTGGTGCGGTCGCGATGCTGGCCACGGCGGTCTGTGCCCTGGCGCTGACGAAGACGCGCGGCGGCCACTTGCGCGAGGCGCTGAGGTTAGGCTAACCTCAGACTCGTCGCTTCGTGGTGGGAGCGGCAGTCAGTTCGGGAACGGACGGGGTCCTGGCCGCTGGAACCGGCCAGGGCCCCGTTCCCGTATGCGGCACTGTACCGGTGAACGCTCCGACCGCCCCAAGTCCTCTCCGCGCCTCCCCGGCTTCGCCAGCGGGATCGCGACTGATGCCGACAGCCGCCCGTCTCCCGCCACCACCCAACCGGACGCGCTCCGCGCGACAGCTCCGACCCAATGCCGACAGGCGCCCACTGACGACGAAGGCCCCGCACCGGAACGGATCCGATGCGGGGCCTCCGCGGTTTGCTCGAACTGACCTCGTCAGGTTCGGCGCCTCAGGCCTGCAGCAGGCCGTTGCGGCCGGCCTTCGCGTCCTCGAAGCGCTTGCCGATCTCCGCCCAGTCGAAGACGTTCCACAGGGCGTTGACGTAGTCCGGCTTGACGTTCTTGTACTGCAGGTAGAACGCGTGCTCCCACACGTCGACCAGCAGGATCGGAACCGTCGGCAGGATCAGGTTGTTGTGGTGGTCGCGCAGCTGCTGCGTGATCAACGTCTTGCCGATCGGGTCCCAGGACAGCGCGCCCCAGCCGTTGCCCTGGATCGTGGTGCAGACCGCCGTGAACTGCGCCTTGAACTTGTCGAAGGAGCCGAACGCGTCGTCGATCGCGGCCGCCAGCTCACCGGTCGGCTTGTCGCCGCCGTTCGGGGACAGGATCTTCCACCACACGACGTGGTTGGCGTGGCCCGCGAGGTTGAACGCGAGCGTGGTCTCGAGGCCGACGATCGAGCCGAAGTCGTTCGCGTCCCGCGCGGCGGCGAGCTTCTCCAACGTTTGGTTCGCACCGTTGACGTAGGTCTGGTGGTGCTTGCTGTGGTGCAGCTCGTTGATCTCGCCCGAGATGTGCGGCTCGAGTGCGCCGTAGTCGTAATCGAGGTCGGGAAGCTCGTACGTGGGCATGAGCCCTCCTTCGTCCTTGAGGTCGCTTGCGCGGTTCGTCTCGTGTGCCAACCTAGTCGTCGCCGCGGAGGCTTGCTAACCGGGTGGGCGCGAGTTGACCTTGCTCCCTCGACCTCACTGGAGGTCAACGAGGTGTCAGATGGGTCACGCCGAGTTGCTGTCCCTCGAGTCGGTGATCGACGGCCGTGAATCGTCGCCCAGACCGGTGCCGCCCACCGGCACCGTGTCCGGTGCTCACGCCGCGCGGTGGGTCTCCACGGTCTCCGCCAGGTCGTCGAGCACGGCGATGTTCAGCTCGAACGCCCGCTGCGCCTCGGCCATGATCCGCCCGTGTTCGGCCTCGTCCCACGGCGCGTCGTCCAGCAGAGCCCGGTACCGGGCGCGGAACGCCGAGGGGCTGCCGAGCGCCGCGAAGTCGTAGAACCGCGCGCCGGGACCGGTGACGCCGTACGTGCGCTCCAGCAGCTTGCCGACAACCTGGCCGCCCGCGAGATCGCCCAGATAGCGCGTGTAGTGGTGCGCGACGAATCCGCCGGCCCAGTCGTAGGCGACCTCGCGCAGCCGTTCGACGTAGGCGCTCGTGGCGGGCGTGGGCTCGATGCGATCACGCCAGCCGGGGCCCGCGAGCCGTTCCAGGTCCACCACGAGGGCCTGCGTGCGGTGCAGTTCCGGGATGACGAACGGCGCTCCGACCGCGTCGCCGGTCATCGCGTCGGCGGCGTCCTCGAGCGTCGAGTAGATGAAGTAGTACTGCTCCGCCAGCCGCGTGTAGCCCTCGAGCGTCAACCGCCCGTCCAGCAGGGCGTTCATATAACGGGAGTGGTGCGCGCGGTCGTGCACCTCGCGGGTCGAATGCCGCAGGGCTTGCGAGAACGGCTCCTCCGCCTGCGACTCGGTCTCCGGCTGGCCGGGGTGGACTGCCTGGTCGGTCACGACGCCTCCCGCGCTTTCTGACAGCGTGTCAGAAACGAGCCTAGCCGTGAGCGGGCGCCTCGGGCGATGCTTCGCGCGGAATTACTCCGACCGCGCGCGACACGAAGGCCACCGCGAGATCGATCGCCCGCGGCAGCTCCTCCGGCGGCACGTCGACGACCTGGCGGGCCCCGAGCGCCGCACTGACCATCGGTGCCAGCACCGCCACGTCCTGCTGTGGCCACCGGCCCCGGCGCATGCCCTCCTCGAGGATGCTGTTGAGCATGCGGCCGATCGGGTCGGCGTGCGCGGCGATGCGCCGGTACGACGACGGCGCGAGCGCCGAGGCCAGCGTCGCTCCGGGCGGCAGGTGGTAGTCGGCGAGGGTCTCGAGTTGCAGCCGCGCGAACACTGCGAGCTTGTCGGCCGGGTCGTCGACCGCGTCGACGGCGTCGGTCAGCCGCGTGACGTAGCGGGACACCTCGTCCTCGACGAACGCCACCAGCAGATGCTCACGGTCGGGGAAGTGGTTGTACATCGCGGTGCGGCCCACGCCCGCCTCCGCGGCGACCCCGGACAGCGTGATCGCCTCGAACCCGCGCTCGTACAGCTGGTTCCGGAGGGCGTCGAACACCTTCTCGCGCACCTGCCTGCGGTGCTCGTCCAGCGAGCTTCCGATGATCTTCGGCATCGCCGCGCCTTTCGTCGCCGGGCCATCGTTCAGCGTACCGGCCAGTCGTGCACGGGGTCCCCGGCGCGCGCGAGTTCGAGGTAGTCGCCGAGCATCACGGCCAGCGCCGAATCCCGGGTCAGCCCGCGGTCCTGCGCCGCGGCGACGGCCTCGCGCTGCCACACACTGCCGTTGCGCTTGGTGACGCACCGGCGCTCGATGACCCCGAGATAGCGGTCGATCACGGTCTCGGAGACCCCGGAGCTGCGCAGTCCCTCGTGCGCCAGCGGCAGCAGGACCCGAAGTGCCAGCTCGTCGGGCGGGATGGATCCGATGCCGGGCCAGTAGAACTGTGCGTCGAAACCGTGCCGCGCGCCCGCGTGCAGGTTCTGTTCGGCGGCCTGGAACGACATGCGCGTCCACACGGGCCGTTCCTCCTCCGCGAGCGCGCGCTGGGCGCCGTAGAACAGGGCCGCGTTGGCCATGATGTCCACCACCGTGGGGCCCGCGGGCAGCACCCGGTTCTCGACCCGCAGGTGCGGCGCCCCGTCCACGACGTCGTACACCGGCCGGTTCCACCGCCACACGGTCCCGTTGTGCAGCCGCAACTCGGTCAGCCGTGGGACCCGGCCGTCGGCGAGCGTGTCCATCGGGTCCTCGTCGTCGGTCTCCGGGAGCAGCCCGGGGAAGTAGCGCAGGTTCTCCTCGAACAGGTCGAAGATCGAGGTGATCCACCGTTCGCCGAACCAGACGCGTGGGCGGACGCCCTGGTTCTTCAGCTCGTCCGGACGGGTGTCGGTGGCCTGGAGGAACAGCGGGATGCGGGTCTCGGCCCACAGCGACTTGCCGAGCAGGAACGGCGAGTTCGCCCCGAGCGCCACCTGCGGTCCGGCCAGGCACTGCGCGGCGTTCCAGTGCGCGGCGAAGTCGTCCGGTGCCACCTGCAGGTGCAGCTGCACCGAGGTGCACGCCGCCTCCGGCAGGATCGACTCGGCGTAGGTGTGCAGGTCCTCCGCCTGCCCGCCCGGCAGGCCGGTGCCCTCGAGTGACAGCAGTGGGCATTCGCCGCGGGTGGCGAGGATGCGGTCGTTCAGCAGGGCGTATCGCGGGTTGTCGGTGAGCCATTTCTGGTCGAAGTGTTCGTCGCCGAGCGTCGGCAGGATGCCGATCATGGCAACCTGCGCGCCCTTGCCGACCGCCTTGGCCTCCGCCCGGCCGATGTGGGCGTTCAGATCACCTTCGAGCTGCAACGCCGATTCGCCGTCGAGCGGGCGCGGCGGCACGTTGAGCTCGATGTTGTGCTGGGAGAGCTCGGTGGTGAACAGCTCGTCGTCGATCGAGGCCAGCACGGCCGCATTCGACATCGACGGGCGCATCGCCCTGTCGACGAGGTTCAGTTCCACCTCGAGACCGATGTGCTTGCGCGGGAACGTGAAGTGTTCCTCGGCGAGCATGCGGGCGAAGGTGTCGAGGCAGCGTTGCATCTTGTCGCGGTACCGGCCTCGTTCGTGTGGGGGACGGCTTCTCGGAGCGACGTCCTGACCCATCGGCACCTTCCTCCCGAGTAACCGCGACGCCTCGTGCCACGGCAATGTCCGTGGCAGAAGGCGACGTTGGCACATTGCACGCGCGGCCGACCAGCGGCCAAACCGGTGCACTGCGAGGTGTGGGCTTCACACTCCGCGAGGTGCCATCCCTCGCACGAACGAGGGACCCGACGTTCGGAGCACCGATGCCTGCGCCGGCAGGTGCAATGGGACACTCTGCGCGTGGCCGGCCGATTGCAGTTGATTTACACCGACGACGTCGGGGACGAACGGCTCGACGAGTTCCGCGACCTCACGACCGCCGACCGCAGACCCGACCGCCCCGGCGGGCGCGGGCTCGTCATCGCGGAGGGCACCGTCGTCGTGCGCCGGCTCGCGGACTCGCCGTACCCGGTGCGGGCGCTGCTCGGCGTGCAGCGGCGGCTCGACGAACTGGCAGGCGACCTGGCCGACCTCGACGTGCCCGCCTACATCACGCCGGCCGACGTGATGGCGGACGTCGTCGGCTTCCACCTCAACCGCGGCGTGCTCGCCACGGCGGACCGTGCTCCGCAGCCGTCGGTGGCCGACCTCGTCGGTGGTGGCGCCAGGGTGATCGCCGTCCTCGAAGGCGTCGGCGATCACGAGAACCTCGGTGCGCTGTTCCGGAACGCCGCCGCGCTCGGCGTCGATGGCGTGCTCCTCGGGCCGGGCTGCTCCGATCCGCTGTACCGCCGCAGCGTGCGCGTGTCGATGGGCCACGTGCTGCGCGTGCCGTTCGCCGTGGCGAGCGGACCCGCCGAGTGGAAGGCTGCGCTGGAGACCGTGCGGGAAGCGGGATTCCGGCTGGCCGCGTTGACGCCGCGGCCGGGGTCCGTCCCGCTGTGGGAGGCAGCGGGCGACGAGAAGGTGGCGCTCATGCTGGGTTCGGAGGGACACGGGCTCTCCGGCGAGGCCCTGGCCGCGGCCGACGTCGCCGTGTCGGTTCCCATGGCTGACGGGGTCGACTCGCTCAACGTCGCGACGACCGGTGCGGTGGCGTTCTACGAGCTCACCGTGCGCAGAGAGGGGGTCGCCGCGGATGCACGGCGCTGAACTCGAACTCGATGTGGACGGCGATCGTGCCGTGCTCGTCGGCACCGGGGGCAGGAAGGCCGATCCCGCGGCGTTCTCGCTCGGCGGTGAGCTGACCGACGCGCTGCACGAGTGGGCACGGGTCTCGGCCGTGGTGGGCGCGGGTGCAGGCCGTGCCGCCGGTCCCGGCGGTACGGGCGCCGTGGACGCGCGCGAAGGGGAGGCGGTCGTCGCGCACCGGGGCAGGCAGCTCGCCGGCCGTGTCGCCGCCGCACTCGGCGTCTCGGTGAGCTACCGCGACCCCGTGGCCGGCCGGACGTTCGTGGCCGTGCCGCCCGCCGAGGAAGCCGGCGGCGAGGCGGAACCGCCCAGTCCCGGAGCACCTGGCGGGCGCCAGGTGCACGGCCGGTTCGACGCCCTCGCCGAGTGGTGGCGGGTGCAGGCCGCCCAGAACCCCGGTCCGGTGCCCTGGGGTACCGGAGTGCTGGTCGGTGCGTTCTTCGCCGTCGTGATGATCGTGGCGATGCTCGCGCTGGCCGGCGCACTGGCGTCGGCGACGCACGGGCTGGTGGCGATCGTCGCCGCGCTCGTGGTGAGTGCGGGGCTCGCACCGTCGCTGTGGCTCGGCAGGCGGGTCCCGGTGGTGCGCTGGATCGTGGGCGGTGTCGCGGCCGGCATCGCGCTCTCGTGGATCGGTGTGCTCGTCATCGTGCTCTGACGGCCGGCGCCACCGCCGACCTCGTGTGATGACTAACACATTTCACTCGTTCGAGAACGGACATTCGCACCAGTGTGGACAGTGCGCAGCCGCAGGTCAGTGGCCCGATGCGCCGTCACATCACGGTTCACGAGTCGATAACGACCAGGTCGGAGTCTTGCCGAGGGGGTCGAGCACGGGTATCGCGCCGGTCGGCGCAAGCGGCCGTTCGGGGGACCGGTACTTTACGGCCCATGGCTTCGTCGAATCCTCAAGACGTGTGCAACGTCGTCGTCACCGGTGGTAGTGGCTTCATCGGACGCGCGGTCGTCGCGAAGTTCCGCGAGCGCGGCGCGCGGGTCACGGTCATCGACAGGGAACCCTCGCCGTACCCCGACGACGAGGGCGTCGTGCACGTCCAGGGCGACCTGAAGGACGCCGAGGTGCGTGAGCAGGCGATCCGGCCCGGCGTCGACGGCATCGTCCACCTGGCCGCGATCACGTCGGTGCTGAAGTCGGTCGAGATGCCGGCCGAGACGTACGCCGAGAACGTCGGGATCACCCACGAGCTGCTCGAGCTCGCCCGGATCCACGAGGTGCCGCGATTCATCCTCGCCTCGACGAACGCCGTGGTCGGCGACGTCGGCACGGCCACGATCAACCCGGATCTGCCCCTCGCGCCGCTCACGCCGTACGGCGCGACGAAGGCGGCCTGCGAGATGCTCATGTCGGGCTATGCGGGCGCATACGGCGTCAAGACCACGGCGCTGCGGTTCACGAACGTCTACGGCCCCGGCATGTCGCACAAGGACAGCTTCATCCCGCGACTGATGCGCGCCGCGCTGACCGGTGAGGGCGTGAAGGTCTACGGCGACGGCCAGCAGAAGCGCGACCTCGTCTTCCTCGACGACATCGTTTCCGGCATCACCGGTGCGTGGGACACGCAGTACGTCGGACGTGCGATCCTCGGTGGCGGCAAGTCGGTGTCGGTGCTGGACATGATCGACGGCGTGCGCGCGGTGACGGGCGCCGAGCTCCCGGTCGAGCACGTGCCGGCTCCCGGCGGTGAGATGCCGGCCGTGATCGTCGACATCTCGGGTAGCGCCGACACGATCGGGTACACCCCGTCGTACGACCTCAAGGCCGGGCTCGCCGCGACCTGGGAGTACTTCCAGAAGGCCGCTGCAGCCACGGGCTGAGCCGCCGCCGCTGAGCCGACCGACGAGAGAGATCGCCGAGTGTCCACCTTTCTCCGCCGTCACTGGCTGCTGCTGTTGCTGCTGGCCGGCGGCGTTGCCCTGCGGGTCGTGACGTGGCTGGCGTACCAGCCCGCACTGCTGTACATCGATACGTTCCGCTACCTGGGCAACCTGGAAGAGCTCCGGCCGACGGACCTCAACCCGCTCGGATACACGGTCGTACTCAAGTTCCTGCTGGAGTTCGGCGGGTTCGCCTGGGCACAGGCGGCCCAGCACATCATCGGGATCCTGCTCGCGCTCGTGCTGTACCGGCTGGCCATGCGCTACACCGAGCGGGGGTGGCTCTCGGCGATCGTGGCCGCGCCGGTGCTGCTGGACGCCTACCAGCTGCAGATCGAAGCGAATCTCATGTCCGAGATCGTCTTCCAGGCGCTGCTGGTGGGCATGCTGTGGGCGCTGCTCTCCCGCGGGGAACTGACGTGGAAGCGCGCCGCGGTGGCCGGTGCGCTGCTCGCGGCCGCGGTGCTCACCCGGACGATCGGCCTCGTCGTCGCGGTCCCGTTCGTGCTGTTCCTGCTGCTCGCATTCGGTGGGCTGAAGGCGTGGAAGACCCGTGCCGGCCGCAGGCACGTGGCCGGCAGGACGGTCGCGGGCCTGGCCGGAGTGGCGCTCGTGCTCCTCGGCTACATGTCGTACTACGCGACCTACGCGGGTCACTTCGGGCTGACCGGGGCGACGAACAACGTGCTGTACGGCCGTACGGCCACCTTCGCCGACTGCAGTCAGCTGCCGGACGACGAGGGGCTGCGGCTGATGTGCCCCGAGGAGCCGCTCGGCCAGCGCCAATCGGTCGACTTCTACACGCACTTCCAGTACGGCTCCGCGGATTGGCCGGCCGAGCCGCTGCCGGACGAGCGGGACAAGGCGACCCTGGCGAAGCAGTTCTCCTACGCGGTGATCCTGAACCAGCCGCTCGACCTGCTCGGCGAAGTGCTCTACGACTTCGGCAAGAACTTCGTCCCGGTGAAGGAGACGTTCCACAACGACGTCCCCGCCGAACGATGGCATTTCCAGTCGCACTATCCGTACCACGATGTGGGGACGGAGACGCCTCAGGTGTACCAGGCGTGGACACTCGCTTATGATGACGAGTTGCCCCACGCCGATCGGGCGCTCGCGTCCTTTATGCGTGATTATCAACAGAACGGCGGTTACACCTGGGGGCCACTGCTCGCAGTGTTCCTGCTGTTGGGCATCCTTGGTGTCGTCGGAGTAGGAAAGGCACGCAGATCACCACTTCGGTCTGGTGCTTTTCTCGCCACCGGCAGCGCGCTCATCATCCTGGCGGGTTCAGCCGCGTTCGAGTTCTCCTGGAGGTATCAGTTGCCTGCGCTCGTCCTGCTGCCGATCGGCGGCGTGTTGGGTCTGGCCGCGATGTTCGGAATGGGGAAGAAGCCCGCTGGGGGCGGCCGTCGTCCCAAGATGGACGACTACCCCGACGACGTCGACACCGCGGCCGTATCCGAGTTCCGCAGCCGCTACGGCGAAGCACCGCTGAGCCCCCTCGTGGTGGTCATCGCGGCCTTCAACGAGGCCAAGGGCATCACCCCGGTGCTGCAGAACATGCCCACCCACTGCGGGGACATCCCGGTCTCGACGCTCGTCGTCGTCGACGGCGCGACCGACGGCACCGCCGAGATCGCCAGGGAGGCCGGTGCGTACGTCTGTGAGGCCCCGAAGAACCGCGGTCAGGGCGGTGCGCTGCGGCTCGGCTACCACCTCGCCAACGAGTGCGGAGCCGACTGGGTCGTCACGACCGACGCCGACGGTCAGTACGACAACAACGAACTTCCGATGCTGATGAAGCCGCTGCTCGACGGCACCGCCGACTTCGTGACGGGCTCGCGCCGTCTCGGTTCCGGCAAGTACGACAGCAGCGTCCGCTGGCTGGGCGTGCGTGTGTTCGCGTGGCTGGCATCGCTGCTGACGATGCAGAAGATCACCGACACGTCGTTCGGCTTCCGCGCCATGCCCGCGGACCTCGCGGCGTCGGTGACGCTGCGCGAGCCGCAGTACCAGGCGTCCGAGCTGCTGCTGGGTGTCATGGCGAAGGGTGCGCGGGTGCTCGAGGTGCCGATGACCATGGAGCTTCGCAACAACGGTGCCAGCAAGAAGGGCGGCAGCATCAAGTACGGCGCGAACTACTCGCGGGTGATGCTCGGGACGTGGCTGCGCGAGTACGTCTTCCGCGGCGGCAAGCGCAGGCCCTACGCGGGCAGGTCGGCACCGGAGCCGGGCGAGCGTAATCCGGCCTGAGAGGCCTGCTGAGGCCACGACAGCTACGAAGGCCCCTGGGACCCGTCGACGGGTCCCAGGGGCCTTTCACTGTCTTCTGGGCGGTGCTTCTCCGTGCGGCCGTCCAGAAGCGGGCTGCGGTGTCGTCGGGCTGTCGGACTTGCTGTGCCGCCGGACCGCGCCGCCGGAATGTGGTGCCGGACTGTGCCGTGGGACCGCGCCGCCGGGCTGCTGTCCGTGCCGTCCCGGAGCCGACGCGGATCCGAGCGGGCACGCCGCCGCGTCGTCTGGACCAGGTCGAAAATGTCGCATCATGCAGAAAACCGGATAAATGCACTGCAGAAGTCCGGAAATATGCATTGACGACCGGAGTGCGGCAGTCGTTGCGAAGTGGAAGGCCGGCGGCGAATTGTCCACATTTTCCGCGATGTGTCGGCCGCGGCGAATTATGCCGCTGATCATTCTTCGTTACCCCGGAACAACCCGTACGGGGGAGGCGGCAGCACGAGGGCCCGGTCACCGGGTGCGGTGACCGGGCCCTCGGGTGCTCGGGTTTCCGGTGAGGCCTCGGCCGCGGGCGAGGATCGCGCGGCGGGACCCTCGGGTGCTCGAAGCCGGCTCAGGCGACCTGTGTCTGCACCTCGGCAGACTTGGCCTTTCCTGCTGCTTTCGGGGCGTCGAGCTTGCTGTAGACGAAGCGGTCGAGCAGCGTGAACTTGATGAGAAAGACCAGCGCATAGCTGCTCAGGAACGCCACGTCGAGCACGATGATGCGCACGAAGCCTTCGATCCGGAGCGGCTCGGTGATCCAGCCCGCGATCGTCGTGAGCGTCATCGAGGCGATAGCGCCGAGGCCGATCACGAACAGATAGGGCAGCAGCTCACGCTTGAAGTCGGGCTTGCCCTTGCGGTTCCACGCCCAGCGGCGTGCGACGAAGTAGTTGGGGACAGCCCCCGCCACGAACGCTACTGCGCTCGCGGCCGTCGGGTTGACGCTCATCGTGAGCAGCACGATCAGCGTCACCTGGCTCATGCCGGTGGCCAGGCCCGAACTCATCAACGCGCGGACCAGTCGTGCGAAGAACTTCGGCTGGCCCGGGCGATGATCCGGGTCGTCGGCCGATTCTCGCTGGTCGGCGGCGTTTTGCCCTGCGGAAACGTTCGTCACATCCCCCATTGTGCCAACCGCCTTTCTCGTTCGTGCGGCGACATCCCTATTCTTTCCCCGTGGGTTGAGATCAGCCCGTTACTAAGACAGTGTGAACCGGCTAGTTCGGGCGCAGAGCCGGGCCGCGTGGCTCAGGCGACAGGAGGAACAAAAAACATGCGAGTACTGGTTCTTGGCGGCGACGGCTTCTGCGGATGGCCGACCTCCCTGCACCTGTCCGCGCAGGGGCACGAGGTCGCCATTGTCGACAACCTCTCGCGGAGGAAGATCGACATCGAGCTCGAAGCCGAGTCGCTGACGCCGATCCGGCCGATGAGTGAGCGCCTGCAGGCCTGGAAAGAGGCGACGGGCAAGGACATCGCGTTCCACAACCTCGACGTCTCGCAGAACTACCAGCGTCTCCTGGACCTGCTCCTCGAGTTCCGTCCGGACGCGATCGTGCACTTCGCCGAGCAGCGTGCCGCGCCGTACTCGATGAAGAGCAGCTGGCACAAGCGCTACACGGTCGACAACAACCTGGGTGCGACGAACAACGTGCTGGCCGCCGTGGTCGAGAGCGGCCTCGACATCCACATCGCGCACCTCGGCACTATGGGTGTCTACGGCTACGGCACGGCCGGGATGAAGATCCCGGAGGGCTACCTCAAGGTCAAGGTCGAAGTCGGCGACGGCGATCTGGTCGACCAGGAGATCCTGTACCCGGCCAACCCGGGCAGCATCTACCACATGACCAAGACGCAGGATCAGCTGCTGTTCTACTTCTACAACAAGAACGACAAGATCCGGGTCACCGACCTGCACCAGGGCATCGTCTGGGGCACGCAGACCAAGGACACGCAGCTGGACGAGCGTCTGATCAACCGCTTCGACTACGACGGTGACTACGGCACGGTGCTCAACCGGTTCCTGATGCAGGCCGGCGTCGGCTACCCGCTGACCGTCCACGGCACGGGCGGCCAGACGCGCGCGTTCATTCACATCCAGGACACGGTCAAGTGCATCGAGCTGGCGATCTCGAACCCGCCCGAGAAGGGTGAGCGGGTTCAGATCCTGAACCAGATGACCGAGACCCACCGCGTCCGCGACCTGGCGCAGATGATCGCCGGCAAGACCGGTGCGGCGATCGAGAACGTCGAGAACCCGCGTAACGAGGCCGACGAGAACGACCTCCACGTGGCCAACGACCGCTTCCTGCACCTCGGCCTCAACCCGATCACCCTCAACGAGGGCCTGATGGAAGAGGTCACCGACATCACGAAGAAGTACGCCGAGCGCTGCGACACCTCGCGTATCCCGTGCGTGTCCACCTGGACCGGCGACAAGTCGGACCACGTCGGCACGCCGAAGAGCGTCTGACGCGTTCAGCAGGTTCCGATACGCCGAAGGGCGGCCCACGATCCGGTGGGCCGCCCTTCGTGTGTCGAAGCCGGGGTGTCGGAGCCGGTGTGTCGAAGCCGGGGTGCAGATCGTGAAGTGCCCCGAAGGGCATCTTCGGGGCACTTCACCCGCCAGCCCGACCACCACCCCTCACGGGGAGGCTGACGCGTGGCTGTTTCGATGCCAAAGGTGGCCTTCGGGGCACCGAGTCGGACGTGCGTGGTTTCGGTGGAAGATTCAGCCGCGTTGGCTGCGGACGCCCAGCAGGACGTCCTCCCAGGCGGGAACCGGGGTGTGGCCGCCCCGGCGCTTCGGCCTCGGTTTGCCGGGGCCCGTGCCCGGGTCGGCGTCGGAGCCGGCGGCCGCCCGGCCCGCTGCGGGGGCCGCGCGGTCCGGTTCGTCGGTCCCAGGGGCTTCGCCCCCGATCCGGTCGCCGTCCGGTTCGGGCTCCTGCGCTGTCGGCTGCTCGACGGGCAGCGGTGCCTCGATGACGTTGCTCGCGGTGTCGGTCTGCTCGTCGGGCTCGTCGAACTCGGGGCAGTCGAACAGCACGGGTTCGAGTTCCTCCGCGGCGACCTCTGGCTGCTCCTGTGTTGCGGCACGCTCGGTGAGGTCGGTGACGGCGCGTGGCGTGCGGAACGACGTCGGGTCGAGCAGCGAGGCGGCCAGGTCGTCCATCGCGGTCACGGTGCCGCCGTGCATGCCGGGGCTGAACGTCCAGTGGGCGCGGTTGGACGAACGGCCCGCCGACCAGCGCAGGCAGACGACCCACTTGCCGTCGTCCCCGCGCCAGGCGTCCCATTCGGCCTGGGAGAAGTCGTGTCCGCGCACGCCGAACGCGTGGGCCACCACCTCCGCGAGGGTCTGCACGTCCGGACCGTCGTCGCGCACGGGGTGCGCCTGCTGCGCGAGGTCGGCGTGGCGAGAGCGTTCGAGCAGCACGGGGTAGGCGAACCGCTCGACGCGGTCGGTGGGCACGCCCGAGGCGGTCGCGACCTGCTCGACGGTTTCGCCCGCGCGGATCCGGGCTTGGATTTCGCGGGGTCGCATCTGGGCCTCCAGCTCGATCTCGATCTGGCCGAGGCGGGTGATGTCACCGCGGGCGGCGGCGCGCAGCCGCTCGTCCGCGGGCAGGACGAACCGCTCACGGCGCTCGGGGTCCTCGCACACGATGGACTCGCCGTCCTCGTGTAACCCGACCACCCGTAGCGTTCGCATTCCCGCCTCCCATGCGCGTTCACGTTCCTCGTCGGTCACGTTAGAGCGGCGCGTCGCCTTGACGACGCAGGCGCGCCGAGTCACGACGAGATCACGCCGAAGCCGGACCGGTGCGCAGCGAAAAGTCGACATGTGCAATTGTCGCCCGGTCGGACGAACGAGATCGGGACGACACGTACGACAAGGACGATCAGAACAACCAGAACAACGGGACGCCGGTGCTGTCGACCCGAGCCGGCTGCTGGGGGAAGAAACGGATACGCGATATGAGTGAGACAGGGTTCAGCCGGCGCCGGTTCTTCAGGGGTGCGGGCGTCGCGGGCACCGTCGCAGTGGTGCCTCTGGTCAGCGGCTACGTGGGTTATCGGATTCCGCAGGCGAAACCCGAGCCCGAGGTGCTGCCCCCGCCGAAGGCCGAGGAGGCGCACAGCTTCTACTCGCGACCCGATCTGCGCCCGCCGAAGGTCAAGATGTCGGACGCCGACCCGGACACCGCGCCGCAGGCCAGCCCTCGTCACCTGTTGCTCGGGGTGAAGGACTACCAGGGTGAAGGCGCTGGTCAGGCGGGCATGCTCATCGTCAACCGCCGCGGAGAGCCCGTGTGGTTCGCCGTGCGCGACGGCGACGACGAGAAGCCGATGGACTTTCGGATGCAGACCTACCGGGGTGAGCCGGTCCTGACGACCTGGCAGGGCGTCGCGCCCATCGGGTTCGGCAAGGGCAAGTGCATCATCTTCGACCAGGCGTACCGGCAGATCGCCGAGGTCAACACGGGCGGCGGCGTCGCCGAATCGGATCTGCACGAGTTCCTCATCACCGACAGCGACACGGCGCTGATCATGGCCTACAACCCGGTGCAGCGGGACCTGAGCGCCATCGGCGGGCCGTCGGACGGCTGGGTGTCGGACGGGGTGATCCAGGAGATCGACATCGAGACCGGTGAGGTGTTGTTCGACTGGCGCAGCCTCGACCACGTCGACCTGACCGAGTCGCAGCTCCCGGTCGAGGGCCAGGGCACGAAGGAGCATCCGTACGACTACATCCACCTGAACTCGATCGGGCTGGACGACGACGGCGACCTGCTCGTCTCGGCGCGCAACACGTGGGCGATCTACAAGATCGCCAAGTCCGACGGCTCGCTGCGCTGGACGCTCGGTGGCAAGAACACGGACTTCCGCCTCGGCGAGGGGGTCGAGTTCTACTGGCAGCACGACGCGCGCAGGCAGCCCGACGGCACGCTGTCGCTGTTCGACAACGCCGCCTCCCCACCGCAGGCCAACCGCTCGCGCGGGCTGGTCCTCTCGCTCGACGAGGACGCGATGACGGCGACCGTCGACCGCGAGTACACGCACCCGGCGGGCCTGCTCTGCGACAACCAGGGCAACCTGCAGCTCCTCGAGGACGGCCGCGCGATCGTCGGCTGGGGGTGTCAGCCCTTCACCTCGGAGTTCGACGCCGACGGCGAATGGCTCACCGACTGGCGGACGCCGGAGTTCGTGCAGAGCTACCGGGCCTACCTGGCCGACTGGGTCGGCAGGCCGGACGACGAACCCGCGGTGGCGGTGCGGAAGAACGCGGCGCGCGGGGTGCTGGTCTACGCGAGCTGGAACGGTGCGACCGAGGTGAAGCGCTGGCGGGTTCTGGCGGGCAGGCGG
The DNA here is from genome assembly GCF_014195435.1 of Prauserella sediminis. Classification (NCBI taxonomy): domain Bacteria; kingdom Bacillati; phylum Actinomycetota; class Actinomycetes; order Pseudonocardiales; family Pseudonocardiaceae; genus Prauserella; species Prauserella sediminis. Next base: position 2,631,130 of record NZ_JACIBS010000001.1, read on the forward strand.
GCGAACGACCTGTCCGAGGTCGTGACGGTGCCGCGAGGCGGGTTCGAGACGGCGATCTCGTGTGACGCCGACGGTCCGTTCTTCGCCGTGGCCGCCCTGGACAAGCAGGGCAACGAACTGGGCAGGTCCGAACCGGTCCGCGGCCGCTGAGCCGCGACAGGGAGCGCCCCCAGGGGCACTTTGGTTGCGTTCAGTGCAACCAAAGTGCCCCTGGGGGCGTGCGGAACTGGGCCTACTTGCCCAGCCGCTCCACGACGTACTCGATGCACTTGGTCAGCGCCGTGACGTCGTCCGGCTCGATCGCCGGGAACATGCCGACCCGCAGCTGGTTGCGGCCCAGCTTGCGGTACGGCTCGGTGTCGACCACGCCGTTGGCGCGCAGCGCCGTCGCGATGGCGGCGGCGTCGATGTCGTCGTCGAAGTCGATCGTGCCAACGACCTGCGAACGCAGCGACGGGTCCGACACGTACGGCCTGGTGTAGGAGTTCTGCTCGGCCCACTCGTAGAGGCGGCTCGAGGAGTCCTTCGTCCGAGCGGTCGTCCAGTCGAGGCCGCCGCCGGCGTTCATCCAGTCGATCTGGTCGGCCAGCGTCAGCAGTGTCGCAACGGCGGGCGTGTTGTACGTCTGATCCTTGCGGGAGTTGTCCAGCGCGGTCTGCAGCGACAGGAACTCCGGGACCCAGCGGTCGCTCGCGCCGATCTCCTCGACACGCTGCACCGCCTTGGGCGACATGAGCGCGATCCACAGCCCGCCGTCGGAGGCGAAGCACTTCTGCGGTGCGAAGTAGTAGACGTCGAAGTCCTCGGCCTTCACCGGCAGGCCGCCCGCGCCGGACGTGGCGTCGATGGCCACCAGCGCGTCGTCACTGCCGGCGGGACGCTTCACCGGCACCGCGACACCGGTCGAGGTCTCGTTGTGCGCCCAGCCCACGAGGTCGCAGCCCGCCTGGTAGGAGATCTCCGGGGCGCTGCCCGGCTCACCCTCCACGATGACGGACTTGTCCAGGAACGGAGCGTTGTCCGTGACCTTCGCGAACTTCGACGAGAACTCGCCGTAGGTGAAGTGCTGGGCCCGCTCCCTTACCAGGCCGAACGCGGCCGCGTCCCAGAACGCCGTCGTCCCGCCGTTGCCGAGCACCACCTCGTAGCCGTCGGGGAGGCCGAACAGCTGGGTCAGGCCGGAACGGACGCGGCCGACGAGGGACTTCACCGGCTTCTGGCGGTGCGACGTGCCGAGCACGTTCGCCCCCTCCTTGGCGAGGTTGGCCAGCTGCTCCGGCCGGACCTTGGAGGGGCCGCACCCGAAGCGGCCGTCGGAGGGCTTGAGTTCTGCAGGGATCGTCAAGTCAGCGGCTTCGGTCATGTCGGCAGTGTTTCACGCTCGCCAACCCTCCGGGTCCACTCCGCCGGGTACCGGGGCCTTCGGATCGTAGGGAGTGCGGGTGAAAACAAAGGTCGCAAGGTCGAGGTACGTCGGTGTGCCATCGCTCACTCGACCCACGGTGAGGGTCTCCCCGGCGTAGTAACCGTCCAGTCCGAGCCACCGGTCGTCGCCGATCGGGCGGAAGCGCGAGGCCCGCCCCGCACCGTCCGCGGGCGTCAGGTTCAGCCAGCCCTCCGGCATCGCGTACAGGTGGTACGGCTTGGGTCCCCAGTGCCACAGTCCGGTGAGCTCGAGCAGGCCAGGTTCGACGGGCGACGGCGTCCACTCGGCGGGCAGCGGGGGCTCGTGGTCGTCGGCGATGGAGATCAGGTCGGCGGTCAGGCCCGCGATCCCCACTCCCGACGTGGTGTTGGCGAACGTCACCGCGCCCGTCTGCGTCGCCGGGTCGATCAGCGTGCACGCGAGAAAGCCCGGCATCGACCCGGTGTGCCCCGCGAGGCGTTTGCCGCCCGCCTGGATCAGCTGGAAACCGAGGCCGTAGCCGGCCGTCCACGCGCCTGCGGAGTCGTCGACCGTGGCGGCCTCGCGCATCTCGGCGACCGTGTCGGGGCTGAGCACGTCGCCGGTGCGGCCGCCGGTGAACGCCGTCCAGCGCGCCAGGTCGTCGAGCGTCGACCAGAGCTGTCCCGCGGGAGCCATCGCGCCCGCGTCGTGGGCCGGTTCGGGCAGCAGGACGTCGGCGAACGGGTGAACTGCGTAGCCCGTCGCCGTGGTCAGGCCGTGCTCACCGGGCATGGGCGTGGTGTGCAGCATGCCCAGCGGTTCGAGGATCTCGGTGCGCACGACGTCGAGCCAGTCCGCGCCGCGGAGCGCCGCGACGAGCCGGCCGAGCACGCCGTAGCCGACGTTGGAGTAGTGGAACCGGCGGCCGGGGCGGTGTTTCGTCTCGCCCGCCGTGAGGCTCGCCGACAGGTCGGTCCAGCTGCCGCCGGCGCTGCGTTCCCACCACGCCCCCGGTGACTCCGAGGTCAGGCCGCTCGTATGCGACAGCAGCTGGGCGATCGTCGAGCCGCCGAAGGTCGTACCCGGAACGTGCTTGTCCAGCGGATCGCTCAGGTCGAGCAGACCTTCGTCGCGCAGGCGCATCACGGCCGCGCCGACGATCGACTTGGTGATGGAGCCGATGCGGTACTGCGTCGTCCGGTCGGGGCGGACACCGTCCACGCTGCCCCGTCCACCCCACCAGGTGATCTCGCCGTCGCGTATCACCGCGGCGGCCAGGGACGGCGCGCGGCCCGCGACCTGCTCGGTGGCGATACGGCGGTTCAGCACGAGTTCGGTGGTAGGCAGCATGCCGAGATCGTAGACAGCCCGTGTTGCCGGTGGCGTGCGTGCCGGTCGCTCCCGCCGGCCGGCCCTCAAGGGCACGCTGGCGCGTGGCTGTATTGACCGCGTGCGTCACGAACGGCACTGGCCGGGGTTCCGCGGCGGGCTAGGGTGCTCGGCATGGCGACGCAGCGGGTGCGGGTTGACGACGGGGTCGAGCTTGCGGTGCACGTGTCGGAACCGCCGGGCTCCCCGGTGGCCGTGAGGTCGGCGGGGCCTGCGAACTCCGCGGGGCCTGCGAACTCCCCGGAGTCCGCGAGGTCCGTGGGTGACGCGGATGGCGGGAACGCCGCTCCGGTGCCCACGGTCGTGTGCGTCCACGGCTATCCGGACAACTCCTCGCTCTGGGACGGTGTGGTCGCGGAGCTGGCCGGCCGGTTCCGCGTCGTGACCTACGACGTCCGCGGTGCGGGCGCTTCGGACCGTCCCCGCAGTCGGGACGCCTACCTGCTCGACCGGCTCGCTGCGGATCTGGCCGCCGTCGTCGACGCCGTGAGCCCGGACGGCCCCGTTCACCTGCTCGCCCACGACTGGGGCGCGATCCAGACCTGGCACGCGGTGACCGGTTCGTGGCTGCGCGGCCGGGTCCGCTCGTTCACGTCGATCTCCGGCCCCTGCCTCGATCACGCCGGTCATTGGTTCCGGGACGGCCTCCGCAGGCCGCCGGTCTGGCGTGATCTCGTCCGGCAGGCGCTGCACTCGACCTACATCGGGTTCTTCCAGCTGCCGGTCGTGCCCGAGCTGGCGATCCGCAGCGGTCTGCTGGCCCGCGTGCTGCGCAGCACCGATCCGGAAGAGCCCGCACCCGTCACCGGCGACGCGGTCGCCGGGCTGAACCTGTACCGCGCGAACATGCTGCGCAGGCTCGGCGGCCCGGGTGAGCGCCGAGCCGACGTCCCGGTGCAGGTCGTCGCTCCGACCGGGGACGCCTATGTCACGGTGCCGTTGCAGTCGGGGGTCGAACGTTGGGTCGCCGATCTGCGGGTGCGGCGCGTATCGGGTGGGCACTGGGTCGCACGGGCGCAGCCGCGGCGGATCGCACGGGCCGCCGCCGAGCTGATCGATCACGTCGAGGGTTTCGGTGAGGCGAGGTCGCTGCGCCGGAGCCGCGTCAATCCCCGTCCCGCAGGCAGGTTCGCGGGCCATCTCGTCCTGGTGACGGGGGCCGCGAGCGGGATCGGCAGGGCGACGGCGCTGGCCTTCGCCGCCGAGGGTGCCGACATCGTGCTCGCCGACATCGCGCCGCTGACGGCGGTCGCCGACGAGGTGCGCGCCCGGGGCGGTGAGGCGTTCGCCTACTCCGTCGACGTCTCCGGCGCCGAGGCGATGGCGGAGTTCGCTGCGTCGGTCGTGGCCGAGGTCGGCGTGCCGGACGTGGTGGTCAACAACGCGGGCGTGGGGGTCGCCGGGCCGGTGCTGGACACGTCGGTCGCCGACTGGTCCCACGTCATCGACGTCAACCTCTGGGGTGTGATCCACGGCAACAGGCTGTTCGGCAGGCTGCTGGCCGAACGGGGCGAGGGCGGTCACATCGTGAACGTGGCGTCGATGGCGGCGCGGGTGCCGAACGCGGTGCTGCCCGCGTACTCGACGACCAAGGCGGCGGTGCTGCACCTGACCGAGTGCGTGCGCGCGGAGCTGGCAGGCCACGGAGTCGGGGCGAGTGCGGTGTGTCCCGGGATCGTGCGGACGTCGATCGCGGCCACCACACGGTTCGCCGGTGTCGACGCGGCGGAGCAGGCCGGTCGGCGGATGCGGTCGGACCGGATGTTCGCGCGCCGGAACTTCGCTCCCGAGAAGGTCGCGGCCGACATCCTGCGCGCCGTCGAACGGGATCGGCCGGTGGTGGCGCCGACGGCGGAGGCGAAGGTCGCGGGTGCGCTGGCCAGGTTCACGCCCGGACTGCTGCGCGCGGCCGCCCGGCGACCGCCGGCATAACGCACCGTAACGGACTTTCCGTACGGCGAACGACATCTCAGGTACGCGTTCCGAACCGGAAATACCAGACACGCTGCGGAGATGTGAAGGTTCACCGACGAAAGTAGCCCGGTACCCGGGGGATTTCATGGTTACGATACGTGCACTTGTGTTCGCGATGTCCCTGTAGATGTCCCCTGTAGGAGTGATCGATGAGTGGCTACGACGTCGATCCCGAGGAGCTGCGTGGCGCGGCGCGGTCGATCGACACCGCGGTGGGCAAGGCCGACGACCTGAAACTCGAGGACATCGTCGGCGACAAGAAGGCCTTCGGTGACGACGCCGTCGCGACGGCCCTCACGGAGTTCTGCACGACGTGGCAGCTCGCCGCCGGTGTGCTGCAGGACAGCGCCCGTGAGGCAGGGCAGTCGCTCGACGGCGCCGCAACCGGATACGAGCAGGCCGACGAACAGAACACGATGGGATCGGCACCCGGCCCAGGGCCGCAGGTGCCGCCGATGTGACCGGAAGCGGGCGACATGGCTGAACTGGGGTCGACCGAGGACCCGAAGGAACTCATCCCCGGCGACGCGGAGACCATCACGGGTGCCGCGAACACGCTGCGCGCCCGGGCGAAGAAGTTCTCGGAAGTGGCTTCGGGCCTCGGCAACGTGCGGATCGAGAACTGGTACGGCGCGGCGAGCAACCAGTTCTGGGACACCTTCACCGCGGAGAAGCCGAAGTGGGAGAAGGGTGCGTCGGCGCTGAGGTCGACCGCCACGACGCTCGACGGTCACGCGCAGACCGTCTCGTGGGCCCAGTCGCAGGCGGCGGAGGCGATCGCCAAGTACAAGGAGGGGCAGCGGGCCACGGCGACCGCGCAGCAGAACTACACCGACCAACACGGCGTATCGCCCAACGCTCCCGGCGCACCGGCTACGGCAGGTTCGTTCACCGACCCCGGTGAGGCCAAACGCCAGGAGGCGCAGGAGATCCTCGACCGCGCCCGCAAGCAGTTGCAGACCGTCGGCGGCGAGAACGCGAACGCGATCAGGAAGCAGGGCGGGCATTCGCCCGACGCGCCGGGCTGGCTGACCGGCCCCGCGGACTTCGCCTCGACGTCGCCGCAGATCAAGGGCAACGTCAACACCGACTCGATGGCGTCGAAGACGCTCATGGACCAGGCCCGGGAGGACGGCGGCCGCTGGAACGACCGGTTCGACCGGTACCAGCAGCACGGTCACCAGTTCGACACGCCGGAGCGCCGTGGCCCGAACGTCGACGTGACCGTGGCCCAGTCGACGGCCTCGTACGACCTGGTGAAGGCGCAGGCGTCCGGTGCGACCCAGCTCGGGGACGCCACCGCGTCGGGCTCGGCGAGCGCGAAGATCGGCGCGGATGCCAGCGCCGCGGGTGGCTTCACCCGCGACGGCCTCAAGGGAACGGTCAAGGCGTCGGCCGGTGCGACGGCGGAGGCCAAGGGGCAGGTCAACTACGGCGCCGCGGAGGTGGGCGGCTCCGGCAAGGCGTTCGCGGGTGCCGAGGCGCAGGGCACCGCCGAGCTGGGCGCCGACGGTCTGAAGGCGGGCGCCAACGCGTTCGCCGGTGCGCGCGCCGAAGGCGAGGTCCACGCCGACGTCGGCGGTGTCGGTGCCGGTGCGAAGGGCGAGGCCTGGGCGGGTATCGGCGCCGAGGCCGACGTGCAGGTCGGTATGGACGACGGCAAGTTCGTCGTCGGCGGCGAGGTTGGTGCCGCGCTCGGCGTGGGTGGCAAGCTGGGCGGCGAGATCACCGTCGACCCGGGCAAGATCACCGACACGGCGCAGGACGCCGGTGCGGCCGTCGGCGACTTCGCCGGGGGCGTGGGCGACAAGGCCCGCGACATCGGCGGGACGCTGAACCCGTTCGACTAGCTGTACGCCGAACCCGCGGCCACGCGCTGCGTGAGAAGGAGAACGAATGGCCACGCAACTTCCGGTGCCGCTGGAGCTGGAGCTTCCGGAAGGGTGGACGTCGGCGCCGCCGGACGAGGTCGACGCACCGGGTGCGGCGTTCGTCGCACTGCACCTGCCGTCGGCCGACGGCTTCACGGCCAACATCACGGTGTCCGGCAGCATGCGTTCCGGGGACGACGTTCTCGAGGAGACGGCCGACGAGTCACTCGAACGACTCGGCAGCGCGACGGCAGGCGCGGCGGAGCTGCGGCAGCGGCAGGGCCTCGGGTCGGCGGACGCACCGGGTCTGATGCAGCTGGTCGACCTCACCACGACGATCGACAATCAGCCGCTGAAGCTCATCCAGTTCCAGGTGTATCTGCTGCTTCGGGACGTGTCGGACCCGGAGAAGCAGGTGGTCGTGGAGGTCATGCTCACCTGCAAGGAGTCGCAGTTCGACACGGTCCTGCCGGATTTCCAGACGTTCGTGTCGAACATCAGCCCCGCCTGACCGCGGCGCGCCGCCGGACTCCGCTCACCCTCGCGCGTGTTCTGCGCTCAGTACGCCGTGTTCTGCGTTCCGGACGCCGAGTTCTGCAGTCTCCTGCGGCGCGCGAGAGGGCGGTGCGGGCTCAGCTGACCGTGGGCCTGCCGACGTCGGCCGGCAGCAGGCCGGCGAGTGCTGTCAGGTACGCCAGCACCGAGTCCACATCGGACTGTCCGAACGGGCCTTTCTGCTCGTACCACGTCAGCAGTAGATCGCCTTCGAACCGCAACGGCAGTCCGCGGGCGTTGACGGCGGTGCGCAGTGCCGGATTCAGCACCGTCTGGGCGAAATCTTCGTCGCCGCGGGGCCGGACGTCCTTCTTCGTCGGGGTGATCTGCAGGGTCGGCACCTCACGTGCGAGCCGCAGGGTGAACACGCGGTAGTAGCGCGAGTACGTCTTCCGCTCGCCGACGGTCATGGGCGTGGGCGTGTAGGCCAGGCACGTGAACTCGCGGCCCTCGGTCACGCCGTGGATCAGATCCCGGCTGATGCGGCCCCGCGCCGTCTGGGTGAACGGAAACCCGGTGAACCGGTCGGCGTAGCCGGTCTCCTCGGCCCGGTACGTCCAGCCGCGCTGCCGGGCGAGCTCGGCCAGCTCGGGGCCGGAATCGTGGCGGTACTTCTCGTCCCGCCTGCGGTTGCGCAGCATCAACGCGACCGCCGCCGCCACGATCGCGGCGAACACGACGACGAACAGGATCGGCGCGAGAACATCCATGCCGGCTCCAACACCTCGGGTAGTGGTCACCGTGCACCCTGCCATCCACCGGATCGGGCGCGGATGACCGCGCCGTGCGTACGGTGCTGATCGTGTGGTCGTGGCGGTGGTCACCGGTCGGACGGTTTCGCATGGGTAGGTCCAGGCCCTAACGTCACTTCCCACGGTGCGGTGCGGCCACGTTCGGGGCACCTTCGAAGGGCACGGTTCGCGTTCGGGAGGTTGGCATGGCGGAACTGGATGATGTCAGCGGTGCAGCGGTGCGGTTGCCGGACATGCGGGTCTCGTACGAGGCGGAGACGCTCGACGAGGACTCGCTCGCGCCGACCTGGCACGAACAGCTCCAGCGGTGGCTGGACTTCGCCGTCGACGCGGGGCTGGTGGAGCCCAACGCGATGGTCCTGGCGACGGCCGACGCCGACGGGATGCCGTCGTCGCGGACGGTGTTGTGCAAGGGCCTGGACGAGCGCGGCATCGTCTTCTACACGAACTACACGTCGGCCAAGAGCCACGACCTGACGTCGACGCGCTTCGCGTCGGTGACTTTCCCCTGGTACGCGCTGCAGCGGCAGGTGACCGTGCGCGGCGAGGTCGAGAAGGTCGGGGCGGAGGAGACGACCGCGTACTGGCGCGGCAGGCCGCGCGGGTCGCAGCTCGGCGCGTGGGCGTCGCCGCAGTCGACGCGCGTCGGGGGCCGGGAAGCGCTGGACGATCTGCTCGCCGCGGTCGAACGCCGGTTCGCCGACGTCGAGGAGATTCCGGTGCCGCCGCACTGGGGTGGCTGGCGGGTACGTCCGGTGAGCGCCGAGTTCTGGCAGGGCCGCAAGGACCGCCTTCACGACCGGCTCCGTTACGTACGCACCGACGACGACTGGCGCGTCCACCGCATCGCCCCCTGACCCTGCGGTGCCCCAAGGGCACCTCGGCGGCGTTCAACGCAGCCACGCGCCAGCCTGTCGTTGAGGGGTGGTGCCCGGCCCGCCGGGAAGGCCCCGAATCTTCCCTTCGCGATGGGTCGGAGCGCGCGAAGATCCGCCGCAACCGCCGCAACCGCCGCAACCGAGGCGCCCCGGGCGCTTCGGTTGCGGCGTCGGCGGATGCGGTTCCTGGTAGTCGACGGGGAGGTGATCACCGGTGGAGGCGCTGCCCGGGGTCGTCGTGCTGATCCTGAGCCTGCTCGGGTGCGGCGTGGCGGTGTACAAGTCCGTCGAATGGGCTATGAGTGGGGAGCTTCCCCGCAACGGCGGCATCGGGATCCGCACCCGCGCGACACAGGTGTCGGTCGAGGCCTGGCGTGCCGGACACGAGGCCGCGCTGCCCGCCGCAAGAAAGGCGTTCCGGATCGGCTGCGTCGGGGCGGGCATCGGCGTGCTCGTCCTGGTGGTGCTGCTCGTCGCCGACCTCCCGATCCCGCTCGGGATGATCGCTCCCGGGATCTGCCAGCTCGTCCAGCTCGGCTATGTCGGCTACGCCGTGTCGGTCGCCAATCGCGCCGCCCGTGCCGTCACGGCGTCCGGTGCCGGTTCGGTGGCCGATTCCGTGTCCGGCGAAGCCTGATTCGTCAGTCGGAGCCGCCGGAGTTGTCGGAGCCGCCGCAGTAGTCGTGGCAGCCCGGGCTGCCGGAGCCGCCGCAGTAGTCGGGGCAGCCCGAGCGGCCGGCGCAGCCCGAGCGGCCGGCGCAGCCCGAGCAGCCGGAGTGGCATCGTCGGACCGTGGACGGAGTGAGCGGGACCATCGGCCACGACTAGTTAGTTGTCGTACGCTAATGAGTTGTGAGTGATCGGACCGACGGCAAGCCCCGGACGACGAGGCGGCGGCTCGGTTCGATCGTCATCGACCGGCGTCCGCTGAAGATTCCGCCGTTCCGCCGGCTGTGGGTGTCGTCCCTGGTCACCGCGATCGGCAGCCAGCTCACGGCCGTCGCCGTGCCGAAGCAGGTCTTCGACATCACCGGGTCTTCGGCCTACGTGGGGCTGACGGGCGTGTTCGGTCTAGTGCCGCTGTTGATCTTCGGTATCTGGGGCGGCGCGATCGCCGACACCGTCGACCGCCGCAAACTCCTGCTCGTCACCAACACCGGTATCGCGGCGACGGCGTGCCTGCTGTGGGCACAGGCCTACTTCGACGTCGGGTCGGTGTGGGTCGTGCTCTCCCTGCTCGCCGTCAACCAGGCGTTCTTCGCCGTCAACATGCCTACGCGCAACGCCGTCGTGGCACGCCTCGTTCCGACCGAACTGCTGCCGTCGGCCTCCGCGCTCACCGGCACGATGACCACGTTCGGTGCGGTGTTCGGTCCGCTCGCGGCGGGGGCCCTGTTGCCGATCGTCGGGCTGTCGACGCTGTACCTGGTCGATTCGGTGGCGCTGATCGTCGTGGTGTGGGCGGTGTGGCGACTGCCGCCGCTACCACCCCAGGACGGGCGCGTCCGCCGCGCGGGGTTGCGCGACATCACCGACGGCTTCCGCTATCTGGGCGCGCAGAAGATCCTGCTCGCCTCGTTCGTCGTCGACATCATCGCGATGGTCGCGGGTATGCCGCGGGCCCTGTTCCCCGAGATGGCCGAGCGCACGTTCGGCGATCCGGCGGGCGGCGGCCTCGCGCTGGGCTGGCTGTACGCCGCGATCCCGCTCGGCGCGATGCTGTTGTCGCTGATGTCCGGCTGGGCGAGCCGCGTGAGCAGGCACGGCGTGGTGGTCGTGGTGGCGATCGCCGTGTGGGGTGTCGCCATCGCCGGGTTCGGTATGTCGCAGGCGCTGTGGCTGTCGATCGTGTTCCTGGTGATCGCGGGCGCCGCCGACATGGCCAGTTCGATCTTCCGGATGGCGATCCTGCAGACCGCGGCGACCGACGAGATGCGGGGCCGGACGCAGGGCGTGTTCACGGTCGTCGTCGCGGGCGGACCACGCTTGGCCGACCTGACGCACGGCTGGGCCGCGGCCGGCGTGGGTACCGCGGCGGCGGCGACCGGCGGCGGACTGCTCGTGCTCGTCGGCCTGGTCATCGCGGTGGTGTTGATTCCGGCGTTCTGGCGTTATCGCGCGCCTGTGACCAGGAAGAACGTTCCGGACAATTCGTAACCGGACCGAGACCTGCCGCCGGCGGGCCGGTGGCGGTGCGGCACACTTCCCGGCATGTCGAACGCGGGCGTGACGGAAGAGGTCTCACCGGGCGGGCAGCCCCCACTGAAGCGGGTCCTCGGGTCGAAGCTGCTGTTGTTCTTCGTCGTCGGCGACATCGTCGGCACGGGGATCTACGCGCTCACCGGACAGGTCGCAGGCCGGGTCGGCGGCGCCCTGTGGTTGCCGTTCCTGCTGGCCTTCACCGTTGCCTTCATGACGGCGTTCTCGTACCTGGAACTCGTGGGCAAATACCCGCGGGCGGCCGGGGCGGCGCTGTACACGCACAAGGCGTTCAACATCCGGATGCTGACGTTCCTCGTCGCGTTCGCCGTGATGTGCTCCGGCATCACGTCGGCGTCGTCGGCGGCCGTGGCCTTCGGCGACACGTACCTAGCCGAGTTCGTCAGTTCGCCGATGCCGTTGATGGCGATCGCGTTCATCGCGCTGCTCGCGCTGATCAACTTTCGCGGGGTGCGCGAATCGGTCGTCACCAACGTGGTGTTGACGTGCATCGAGATCGGCGGCCTGCTGATCATCATCGGCGTCGGCGTCTGGGCCGTGCTGAACGGCAGCGGCGACGCGAGCCGGCTCACCGAGTTCAACACGCAGGACCAGACCATGCTCGTGGCGATCACGTCCGCGACATCGCTGGCGTTCTTCTCCATGGTCGGCTTCGAGGACTCGGTGAACATGGCGGAGGAGACGAAGGATCCGGCTCGCGTGTTCCCCAAGGCGATGCTGTGGGGCATGGTGGTCGCGGCGACGATCTACATCCTCGTGTCGGTGACGTCGTCGCTGCTGGTGCCCGCCGAAGGGCTCGAGGCGGCGGAGAGCGGCGCACTGCTCAAGGTCATCGACATCGGTGCGCCCGGCATGCCGCGCGAGATCTTCTCGGCGATCGGCCTGTTCGCCGTCGTCAACTCCGCGCTGATCAACATGCTCATGGCAAGCAGGCTCGTGTACGGCATGGCGAACGAGCGGATCATCCCGAAGGTGTTCGGCACGGTGCACCCGGCCCGCCGCAGCCCGTGGGTGGCGATCCTGTTCACGAGCGCGATCGCGGTCGTGCTCGTGTCCGCTGTGGACATCGACGTGCTCGGCGGTACGACGGCGTTGCTGCTGCTCGTCGTGTTCGCCGTGGTGAACGTCGCGGTGCTGGTGCTTCGGCGGGACCCGGTGCCGCACAAGCACTTCCGCGCGCCGACGGTCGTTCCCGTGCTGGCTGCGATCTTCTGCCTGTACCTGGCGAGTCCGCTGTCCGGACGCCCCGCGCGGGACTACGTCGTCGCCGCGATCCTGTTGGCCGTCGGCCTGGTCCTGTGGGCCGTCAACCACGTCGCGATGCGCACGCTCGCCACGCGCCGTTCGGCGAAGTAGCGCCCCAGGGGCACCCCTGGTCGCGTTTGTCGGTACTGCCGCGAGGAGCACGTCCGTGTGGGTGGTGGCGGGAGACGGGTGGGAGCGACGAATGGGCCTCTGGCCATGATGCGCCCCCAAAGGGCACCTTGGGGCGTTGAGTGCCCCGCAGGTGCCCTTCGCGGCACCGCTCAGGACAGGCGTGCCAGCTCCACCGGGTCGTGGGAGCAGAACATCGTCACTTCGCCGGAGCGCGACAGTTCGGCGAGGCGCCGCTGGTTGGCGACCCGCGCCGTGCGATCGGTCTGCATCGCGCGTTCGAACAGCGAAAGGCCGGGTGGGCAGTGCGGCTCGGCCGCGACCTCGCCATGGAAGAAGTAGGCGTCGCCGGCGTGCAGTCGCCACTCGTCGCCCGTGCGCACCGCGACGCCCGCGTGGCCGTTGGTGTGCCCTGCGAGCGGGATGAGCAGGATGTCCGGCGGCAGTCCGGTTAGCTGCCGTACCGCGTCGAAGCCGAACCAGCTCTCGCCGCCGGCTTCGTAGCCGGTGAAGGCGGGGCCGTGCGCGAACTGAACCTTTCGGTACCGCGACCGTTCCTTCGCGTCGACGGGCTGTTCGAGCGTGCGCAGTTCGCGAGCGTTGACGTGCACGGTCGCGTGCGGAAAGTCGACCAACCCGCCCGCGTGGTCGAGGTCGAGGTGCGTCAGCACGATGTGCCGCACATCGGCGGGCTCGTATCCGAGCGCCCGGACCTGCGCCGCGGCGGTGCGGGATGCGTCGCGCACCGGCGAGACCCCGGCGGCGAAGGCGCGGCCCAGCCATTGGGTTGGCCGCGTGAGCGCGGGTGTGCCCATGCCCGTGTCCACGAGCACCAGTTCCGAACCGGTCTCGACCAGCATGCAGTGGCAGGTCAGCTCCGCCCGCCGCGCGATGCCCCGCTCGCCGTCGACGAGCCTGCCGCCGAAGGGCCGCATCGCGCCGCCGCTGAAGTGGTGGACCCGTGTCGTCATGATCACGACCCTAGCCGCCGCCCGCCGTCGCGGCGGTGACTCGTCAGCGCTCCGCCTCGCGGACCGGCGATCGCCTTCTTCTCTCGCCGCCCCGGGGGTGCGGGCCCGCCCGTCCCAGTATGTTCGGGGCATGGCCAATCCGACCGGGGAACATTTCGAACTCGTGCGCGGCAATGCGCGCGCCGTCGTCACCGAGATCGGCGCGGGGCTGCGGTCGCTGACGTTCGGCGGCTCGGCGTACGTCGAGACCTTCGCCGAGGACGAGGAACCGCCGAAAGGTGCGGGCCAGGTGCTCGTGCCGTGGCCGAACCGGACCGCGGGCGCGCGGTGGACGTTCGACGGCGAGGAGCAGGAACTCGAGGTCACCGAACCCGCTCGCGGCAACGCCATCCACGGCCTGGCGCGGCATCAGGAGTGGGAACTGGTCGAACACGCCGAGTCGTCGATCACGTTCGGCTGCGACATCGGCGCCGCGAAGGGCTGGCCGGTGCCGCTGCGCACCGGCATCGTCTACGACCTCGCGCCTCGCGGGCTGACCGTCACGCACACGGTCAGCAACGAGGGCGACAAGGCGGTCGGGTTCGGCGTCGGGACGCACCCCTATTTCCGCATCGGCGACGTGCCCACCGACGAGCTCATGCTGACGCTGCCCGCCACGCGCGTGTGGCCGTTCGACGGCGACAAGCAGTTGCCCTACGGCGAGGAACAGGACGTCGAGGGCACCGAGTACGACCTGCGCGGTGGCCGCATCGTGGGTGGACTGGACCTCGACACGGCGTTCACGGGGCTGGAGCAGGGTGAGGACGGTCTGCACCACGTGTGGCTGAGCCACCACGACGGGGTCCTCGACATCTGGTCCGACCCGGATTTCCGCTGGGTGCAGGTGTTCACGCCGCCGGACTTTCCCGGGCGCGGCCGGGCGATCGCGATCGAGCCGATGACCTGTCCCGCCGACGCGTTGAACTCGGGTACCGACCTCATCACGGTCGAACCGGGTGAAACGTGGCGCGGTTCGTGGGGCGTTCAGCTAGCAGATTCGTTAGCCTAACGAACTATGACTACCGCAATCACGAACGGATACGTGGTCCCCGTCGACGGCGACCCGGTCGACGGCGCCGTGGTGCTGATGGACGACGGCAAGATCGTCGCCGTGGGAACCGACGTCGACGTGCCCTCCGACGCCGAGATCGTCGACGCCACGGGCAAGTGGGTCCTGCCCGGCTTCATCGACGCGCACGCCCACCTCGGCGTGCACGAGGACGGCGAAGGCTGGTCCGGTGACGACACCAACGAGATGACCGACCCGAACGGCGCCCGCTTCCGCGCCCTCGACGGGATCGATCCGTACGAGCCCGGCTTCGACGACGCGCTGTCCGGCGGCGTCACGAGCGTCGTCATCAAGCCCGGCTCCGGCAACCCGATCGGCGGCCGCACCGTCGGCGTGAAGACGTGGGGACGCACGATCCTCGACATGACGTTCGCCGAGGACGTCAGCGTCAAGAGCGCACTGGGCGAGAACCCGAAGCGCGTGTACGGCGAGAAGGACAAGACGCCCTCGACCCGTCTCGGCGTCGCCGCCACGCTGCGTGAAGCGTTCACCAAGGCCCGCAACTACGCCGCACAGCGCGACCACGCGGCCGTCGAGGGCAAGCCGTTCGACATCGACCTCACCATGGAGACACTGGTGCAGGTCCTCGACGGCGAGCTGTACTGGGACCAGCACACCCATCGCGCCGACGACATCGTCACGGCCGTGCGGCTGGCCGAGGAGTTCGGCTACAACCTCGTCGTCAACCACGGCACCGAAGGCCACCTGATCGCCGATTTCCTCGCCGAGCACGACGTGCCGGTGATCCTCGGGCCACTGTTCACCTCGCGCGCCAAGGTCGAGCTGCGGAACCGCTCGATGCGCGCCGCCGGAATCATGGCGCGTGCGGGCGTGAAGCTGGCGATCACGACCGATCACCCCGTGGTGCCGATCCACTTCCTCGTCTATCAAGCCGCGCTGGCGGTCAAGGACGGTCTGGACCGCGACACCGCGTTGCGCGCGCTGACGGTGCATCCGGCGGAGATGCTCGGCCTGGGCAACCGCATCGGTGCGCTCAAGTCCGGGATGGACGCCGACGTGGCCGTGTGGTCCGGCGATCCGCTCGACGTCATGAACCGTGCCGAGCGGGTGTTCGTCCGCGGCCGTGACGTGTATGCGTTCGACGAGTCGACGGGCGAAGGCGTGGTCGCAGACCGCCGCTACCGCGAATAACGACCCCGGCGGCCGGGTGCAGATTCTCGCGTGTCCTGCACCCAGACCCGCGTGTTCTGCACTCGTGCCGCCGTGTTCTGCACCCAGACCCGCGTTTTCTGCGCTCTGGCCGCCGTGTTGCGTTTTCCGGGGGCCGTGTTGCTGATCCGTATCGGCGACACGGCGCCCGTGCCATGCTGCGCGGACGACGATTTTCACAGGCGACAGCGTCCTCGACGCCGACGCCGACGCCGACGCCGACGCGACGCCGGACGGTCACGCGTGCCGACGTCGTGGTGCCGGACGGTTGGATCACAGGCGTGGGCGCCGACGTATCCGGCTCTGATCCCGACATCGCCGGGGCGAGTACGTCGACTGCACCGGGGTGCTCCTGATCCCGGGGCTCGTTGACTGCCATCGCCGAGGCGGGCCTCGGCGACGTCGGTGCGCTCGAGGCGGCTACCGGCGATGCTGCCCGGTTGTTGCGGCTCGATCAGGAGCGAGGCCGCATTGCTTCCGGCATGCGCGATTACTCGCGGCATGCGCGCCGACATAGCGCTGCTCGAGGGCGAAGGCGTCGAGATCGCCGAGCTCGCCTCGAGGATCCGCGGTGTCTGGCATCAGGGCCTGCCCGTGTGAGTGGGACGTTTCCGGTTCCCGTCCTGGCCCGCAGGAGCGGCACCGGGACTCAACACGGGCCCCGGAGAATGCAACCCGGCCCCCCAAGCCGCAACACGGGCCCCGGGAGCCGCAACACGGGCCCCGGGAGGCGCAACACGGGCCCCCGAGAGCGCAACACGGCGGTGTGGGCCCGTTACGCCTTACGCCTCCTTCAAGGCCCTCGCGATGACCATGCGCTGGATCTGGTTGGTGCCCTCGAAGATTTGCGGCACCTTGGCCTCGCGCATGTACCGCTCGACGGGGAAGTCGCGGGTGTAGCCGGCCCCGCCGAGGACCTGCACGGCGTCGGTCGTCACCTTCATCGCCGAATCCGTCGCGACGAGCTTGGCCACCGAAGCCTGCCGCTGGAACGGCATGCCGCGGTCGCGGCGCCGGGCGGCGTCGAGGTACATCGCGCGGGACGTCTCGACGGCCGCCGCCATGTCGGCGATCAGGAACTCCAGCCCCTGGTTCTCGATGATGGGCTTGCCGAACTGCTGCCGGGTCTTGGCGTACGCGACGGCCTCGTCGAGTGCCGCCTGCGCCAGTCCGACCGAGCACGCCGCGATGCCGAGCCGTCCGGACGCGAGTGAGTCCAGCGCGATCTTCAGTCCCGCACCCTCGCCGCCGATCAGCCGTTCGGCCGGCACGTGGGCGTCGCTGAAGATCATTTGCGCCGTCGTCGACCCGGTCAGGCCCATCTTGCGCTCGGGTGCGGCCGCTTCGAGTCCCGCCGTCGACGCGTCGACGAGCAGGCAGCTGATGCCCTTGCCGCCGTCGTCGGAGGTTCGGACCATCGTCGTGTAGAAGTCGGCCTGGCCGCCCGCGGTGATCCACGCCTTCGTGCCGTTGACGACGTAGGACTCCCCGTCGCGCCGGGCCCTGGTCGACAGGGCGGCGGCGTCGGACCCGGCGTGCATCTCGGACAACGCGTAGGCGCCGAGCAGCTCGCCGCCGAGCATGGCGGGCAGCCACTGGTCACGCTGCTCGTCGGTGCCGTAGTGGGCGAGCGCGAAGCACGACATCGTGTGCACCGACAGTCCGACGCCGACGGACATCCACGCGCCCGCGATCTCCTCGAGTGCCTGCAGGTACGTCTCGTACGGCACGTCGCCGCCGCCCCAGCGTTCGGCGTACGGCAGGCCGAGCAGGCCGGACTTGCCGAGCAGGCGGAACTGCTGCCTGGGGAAACGCTCGGCCTCCTCGTACTCCGCTGCGACGGGCGCCAGCTCGTCGCGGGCGATCTCGCGGGCGAGCGCGATCAGGTCGGCGGACTCGGTGTCGGGAAGGAGGCGTTCGGCAGGCATCGGTGGCTCCTCGGCTGGCTGCGTTGCCCCGAAGATGCCCTTGGGGCGAACTTGATACTGAAAACAGTACTGTAGTGGTGTTCTCAGTACCATTCTAGGCTCTACGTATGCCTCAGAACCAGACCCGGCGGCGAACCCGCCCCGCCACTGCCCGTCAGCAGGCGTTGCTCGCCGAGGTCGAGGAGTTGTTCCTGGCCGACGGGTTCCTCGGTTACACCCTCGACGACCTGGCAGGACGCCTTCGCTGCTCGAAGTCGACGCTGTACGCGCTCGCGTCGAGCAAGGAACAGCTCGCCGTCACGGTCGTCACTCACTTCTTCCGCGGGGCGACCGAGCGCATCGAGGCACGGGTGGCCACGGCGGCCGACGCGAGGGCGAAGATCCAGGAGTACCTGGCGGGCGTCGCCGAGGAGCTGGGGCGCGCTTCGGAGACGTTCATCGCCGACGTCGACACGTTCGAGCCGACCCGTGCCACCTACGAGTTCAACTCCCACGCCGCGGCCGACCGCATCCGTGCCTTCATCTCTCAGGGCGTGGCCGACGGCCTGTTCCGCGACGTGCACGGACCGCTGGTCGCCGAGTTCGCCGAGCTGCTGATCGAGCAGGTCCAGAGCGGAACCGTCAGGGCGCGCACCGGGTATTCGGATTCCGAGGCCTTCGCCGCGCTGTCCGATCTGCTGCTGGGAGGATTGCAGCGCGACGGCCGGTATGCCGGAGGTGGCGGGTCCGTGGGAGCCGACGGGGACGGTGGCGGCGGTCTCTCACCGGTCGGCGACGTCGGCGCCGCAGGCGACGGCGATTCCGAAGCGACGAAGGGAGTGCGGCGATGATCGTGTCCGGTGGCGAGGCACTGGTGGACCTGGTGCCCGCCGAGTCCGATCCGGACCTGCTGGCGCCGAGGCTCGGTGGCGGGCCCTACAACGTCGCGCTCGCGGCTGGCCGGCTCGGCGTGCCGACGGCGCTGCTCTCGCGGTTGTCGACGGACCGCTTCGGCGACGCGCTCGTCGCGCGGCTCGAGGCGTCCGGTGTGGACACATCGCTGCTGCAGCGCGGTCCGGAGCCGACGACGCTCGCTGTCGTCGCCCTCGACGAGACCGGTGCGGCGCGCTTCAGTTTCTACACCGAGGGCACTGCCGACCGGCTCGTCGCGGACCCCGGGCCGCTGCCTGCGACCACGCGGGTGCTGTCGCTCGGCACGCTCGGCATGGTGCTGGAGCCGGGTGCGAGTGTCTACGAAGCCGTGCTCCACCGTGAGGCCGAGCGTGGCGTGCTCACCGCGCTCGACCCGAACATCCGCGCCGACATGATCCGCGATCCGGACGCCTACCGGGAGCGGTTCGTGTCCTGGCTGCCGAGCGTGCGGCTGCTGAAGGTGTCCGACGACGACGCCGAGTGGCTCACCGGCGGGAAGTCGGTCGCCGAGGCGGTGGCGACGTGGCTGGACGCGGGAGTCGAGGCCGTGGTGCTGACGCGTGGCGGCGACGGTTTGTCGGTGTACACGGCCGACGGTGAGGCCGCGCGGGTGCCTGCGGCGGACGTCACGGTCGTCGACACGATCGGTGCGGGCGACACCGTGCTGGGGGCGTTGCTGGCGTGGCTCGCGAACCGCGGCGTGACGAATCTCGCCGCGATGGCGCCCGACGCCTGGTCGCAAGCGCTTGCGTACGCCTCGCGGGCGGCGGGTGTGACGGTGTCGCGCAGCGGCGCCGAACCGCCTACCTCGAACGAGTTAACCGACGACCAAAACGCCAGCGTGTGAACCTTGTCGCAACGGGTCGCTGTGGGTAACGCAACGGCTGCGAAAACGCCCTTATCTGGACTAGCGTAAGGGAGCATTCGTACCCCAGCGGGGCGGTGCGACGAGGCTGAAGGGCCTGTCGCGTACACGCGGTGACCAGCAGAACATGCGGTCGCCACCGGCCGGCCCGTGTGACCGTGAGAGGCATGTGCATGTCCGACGCGACTGCGGCGCAGTCCGAGGGCGAGAAGGCCGTGCTCCGCCTGCCCGATGGCGAGCACGACTTCAACGTTGTCCGCCCTGTTGACGGCGCCCCCGGCATCCAGCTCGGGAAGCTGCTGGCCCAGACCGGCTACATCACCTACGACCCGGGTTTCGTCAACACCGGGGCCGCGTCCTCCGCCATCACGTATATCGACGGTGAAGCGGGGATCCTGCGCTATCGGGGCTATCCCATCGAACAGCTGGCCGAGCGCTCGACGTTCGTCGAGGTGTCCTACCTGCTGATTCACGGCGAACTGCCGAACAAGCAGCAGCTGGAGGACTTCACCTCGAAGATCAACCGGCACACGCTGCTGCACGAGGACCTGAAGCGCTTCTTCGACGGTTTCCCGCGGGACGCCCACCCGATGCCGGTGCTCTCCAGCGCCGTCTCGGCCCTGTCGACCTTCTACCAGGACGCGCTCGACCCGTTCGACAAGTCCAACGTCGACCTGTCGACCGTCCGCCTGCTGGCGAAGGTCCCCACGATCGCGGCCTACGCCTACAAGAAGTCGATCGGCCAGCCGTTCCTCTACCCGGACAACTCGCTCGGTCTCGTGGAGAACTTCCTCCGCATGACGTTCGGCCTGCCCGCCGAGCCGTACGAGATCGACCCGGTGATGGCGAAGGCCCTCGACCAGCTGTTCATCCTGCACGCCGACCACGAGCAGAACTGCTCGACGTCGACCGTGCGGCTCGTCGGCTCGTCCGAGGCGAACCTGTTCGCGAGCATCTCGGCCGGTGTCATGGCGCTGTTCGGCCCGCTCCACGGCGGTGCGAACAGTGCGGTGCTGGACATGCTCGAGGGCATCAAGGCCGACGGCGGCAACGTCGACAGGTTCGTCGAGCGGGTCAAGAACAAGGAGCCCGGCGTCCGCCTGATGGGCTTCGGCCACCGGGTCTACAAGAACTACGACCCGCGCGCCAAGATCATCAAGAAGACCGCGGACGAGATCCTGTCGAAGATCGGCGGCAACGACGAGCTGCTCGACATCGCCAAGCGGCTCGAGGAGCGTGCGCTGTCCGATGAGTACTTCATCGAGCGCAAGCTGTACCCGAACGTCGACTTCTACACGGGCCTGATCTACCGGGCCATGGGCTTCCCGACACAGTTCTTCACGGTGCTGTTCGCTCTCGGCCGGCTGCCGGGTTGGATCGCGCACTGGCGCGAGATGATCGGGGACCCGGAGACGAAGATCGGCCGTCCGCGGCAGATCTACACGGGTGCGAAGGAGCGCGACTACAAGCCGCTCTCCGAGCGCTGAGTACGACAGCGCTGACTCGCGGTTCGCACACGAGGGCCGCCGCCGGTGAACCCGGACGGCGGCCCTCGTCGTGTCCGGCGACCGTTGTCGAGTGCGTGGCGAGAACCGCCTCGGGGTGCGGGGTCAGGCGAGGGTCGCCAGGCCTTCGGTGGTGCGGCCGACCAGGTCGGCGACGCGAGAGCGGGCCGCCTCGGCCTCCGCGGGTACCAGGCCGAGGCGGGTACGCCGGTGCAGCACGTCGTCGGCGTCGAGCGCGCCTTCGTGACGCGCGGCCCACACGACCTCGGCCGCGGTGATGTCGCTGCCGTCGCACACGGGCTCGGCCAACTCGGGGTCGACCTCGCCGAGAGCCGCTACCCGCGGGGCCTCGGTGCCGTACTTGGCGACCAGCCGTTGCGGCGCGTCCACAACGGACAGCCGGCTGCGGCTCGCGGCTCCGAACAACGGCAGCCTGCTCGTCCGTGACCGTCCGGCACGCAGGCCCGCCGACCGCACGGCCGCGTCGACGGCGTCCTCCGCCATCCTGCGGTAGGTGGTCAGCTTGCCGCCGACCACGGTGAGCACGCCGGTGCCGGGGTCGGTGAGGACGGCGTGATTGCGGGACAGGTCCGCCGTGGTGCCGTCGGCCTCCAACAGTGGACGCAGGCCGGCGAAGGATCCCAGCACATCCTCGCGGGTGAGGTCCCGTTCCAGTACAGCAGACGCGACACCGAGCAGGAAGTCCATATCGGACTCGGGAACGGTGGGGACATCCTCGGGGTCACCGTCGAGCGGTTCGTCGGTCAGTCCCAGGTACACGCGTCCCCCTGGCTGGGGGAGCAGCAGCACGAAGCGGTTCAGTTCGCCCGGAACCGGCACCATCACGGACGTCTCGCCCAGGCCCGTACGCTCGGCGTCGAGAACCAGGTGGGTGCCTCGGGAGGGTCGCAACCGCACCGACGGCGTCAGCGAGCCCGCCCACACGCCCGTCGCGTTGACGACCTGCTTCGCCCGCAGTTCCACAGTGGATCCCGTCATCGCGTCGCGTGCGACGACGTGGTCGGCGTGCAGCTCCGTGGCGGCGAGTCGCGTGAGGACATTCGCGCCGTGGGCGGCCGCCGTGCGGGCGATCGCCACCACGAGGCGGGCGTCGTCGGTGAGCGCCCCGTCGAACGACAGCAGTCCGCCCCGCAGGCCGGCGCTCCGGAGTCCGGGCGCGAGGGCGAGCGCCTCGGCCGACGGCACGGCACGCGGCCTCGGCAGCAGTGACGACGGGGTCCGCGCCGCCCGGCGCAGCGCGTCACCCGCGTGCAGTCCTGCCCTGGTGAGCAGGTGTCCGGGTTCAGTGGCCGCGTCGTAGGCGGGGAACAGCTGCGCCAGCGGTCTGGTCAGGTGCGGCGCGGTGCGGGTCATCAGCACGCCCCGCTCGACGGCGCTTTCGTGGGCGAGGCCGAGTTCGCCGTGGGCGAGATAACGCAGCCCGCCGTGCACGAGCTTGCTCGACCACCGCGAGGTGCCGAACGCCAGGTCGTGGGCCTCGACGAGTGCGACCGACAGGCCGCGGGAAGCCGCGTCGAGCGCGCAGCCGGCGCCGGTGACGCCGCCGCCCACGACGATGACGTCGACCTGCCTGCCGGAGGCGAGGTCGTGGAGTTCCCGCGCGCGGCGGCGGGCTGTCAACGAGGCCGTGATCATGGCTTGAGGGCTCCTTCGAGCAGGTGTGCGAGTTCGGTGAGCAGGGTTTCCGGGGCCACGCCGGTCTCGCCTGCGGTCGCGGGCCGTCGTGACAGCACGAACGACTGGAGCAGCAGCAACAGCGCGCGCGACTGCGCGGCCGCGTCGCCGGGCCGCACGGAGCCGTCGGCGTGACCTTCGACGACGAACATGTGCAGTCCCTCCTCGGCGAGCCGCTGTGTCGCGCCGAGGCGTTCGGTGACGTACGGCAGCAGCAGTTCGGCGTCGAGCTCGAGCACGGTGCGCAGCAGCGGATCGGTGCCGAGTCTGCGAACGCCCGCGACGGCGTGTTCGACGAGGCGGGACCGTGCGGTGCCGCCCGCGGGGATCTCGTCGGCCACGTGCTGCAGCAGCGCGGTGAATTCCCGGGTCATGAGGGTCGCGAGGACGCTGTCGACGTCGGGGAATCGCCGGTAGACGGTCATCCGCGACACGCCCGCGGTCTGGGCGATGCCGGTGAGCGTGGTGCGCCGGACACCGCCGGCGAGCACGCATTCCTTGGCCGCGTCGAGGAGTGTGTCGTCGGAGACACGGCCACCCGCACGGGTGTGACATTCCGGCTTCATGTGTCACACTCTAGTCGTGACCGACAGCATTGACCACCGCCTGCGAGGCGCCTGGACGCCCGACGGCGCCGACGCGTCCCACCTCACGGCCAAGGAGCTCCGCTGGCTGCGGAGCAGGATCGGCGACACCACCCCGAACGACCCGGTGGCGCCCGATTCCGCCATCGCGACGCCCCCGTCGCAGTTGCCTGAGCGTGCGCAGTCCGCGATCGCCGCGATCGTCGGTGCGGGCAACGTGCTCGAGGAGCCGCGTGAACGCCTCGAACGCAGCGGCGGCCTCTCGTATCTGGACCTGCTGCGGCGACGGCAGCCCGCCGCGGGTATCCCGACCCCCGACGCCGTCGTGCTGCCCGGCAGTCCGCAGCAGGTG
Organism: Prauserella sediminis; assembly: GCF_014195435.1. Classification (NCBI taxonomy): domain Bacteria; kingdom Bacillati; phylum Actinomycetota; class Actinomycetes; order Pseudonocardiales; family Pseudonocardiaceae; genus Prauserella; species Prauserella sediminis. The sequence goes on from NZ_JACIBS010000001.1 coordinate 2,654,620, forward strand.
CAGCAGGTGCTGGACGTGTGTGTCGAACACGACGTCGGGGTGGTGCCGTTCGGCGGCGGCACCTCGGTCGTCGGCGGCGTCACGGCGTTCAAGGGCGGCAAGAAGGCCGTGATCGTCCTGGATCTGGAACGCCTGAACCGGCTCGTGTCGGTCGACCCGATCTCGCACACCGCGGTGCTGCAGGCGGGGGTGCGTGCCCCGGATGCCGAGCGGATGCTGTCGGCGCACGGCTTCACCCTCGGCCACGTGCCGCAATCGTTCGAACGCGCCACGATCGGCGGGTTCGCGGCGACCCGTTCGGCCGGACAGGCCTCGTCCGGATACGGCAGGTTCGAAGACATGGTCACCGGCCTGCGGCTGGCCACCCCACGCGGCGAGTGGGAACTCGGCGTAGCCCCGGCGTCGGCGGCGGGACCCGATCTGCGGCAGCTCGCGATCGGAAGCGAGGGCACCCTCGGCGTCATCACCGAGGTCGCGGTGCGAGTGCGCCCACTGCCCGACACCGAACACTTCGAGGCGCTGGCCGTCGACGGCTGGGAACACGGCTGCGGGCTCGTGCGGCAGTTGGCGCAGCAGGGACTGCTCGCCGACATCACCCGCCTGTCCGATGTGGACGAGACGGCGGTGCAACTGCAGCTGGCGGGGACGTGGAAGACGAGCGTGCTGCGCCGTTACCTGGGCGCGCACGGGGTCGACGAGCCGTGCTTGCTGGTACTGAGCTGGCACGGGGAGTCGGACGACCGCCGCAAGAAGGCGATGCGGCTGCTGCGATCCGGTGGTGGCGTGTGGCTCACCTCCGCGCCCGCGCGAGCATGGCTGCGCGGGCGGTTCGGCGGACCACGGCAGCGGGACGCGCTCCTGGACGCGGGCGTGTGCGTGGAAACTCTCGAAACCGCGACGCACTGGTCGAAGCTCGGCACGCTCTACGACCGGGTGCGTACCGCGTTGCGGCGCGAGCTCGGCCACCCGTTGATCATGTGCCACGTCTCGCACGCCTACGAGACCGGTGCGTCGCTGTACTTCACGGTCCTCACGCCGAGGGATCCCGAGGATCCGATCGGTCAGTGGGAGCGCGCCAAGGCCGCGGCCTGCGAGGCCATCTCCGCCGACCGGGTCGGGACGATCTCGCACCACCACGCCGTCGGTATGGACCACGCGCCGTACCTGACGGCGGAGATCGGTGAGCTCGGCCGCGAGGTCCTCGTCGCCGCCAAGCGGGCCGTCGACCCGACCGGGGTTCTCAACCCCGGCAAGCTCATCGGCTGACGGGCGTGCCCACCGGGATCACGGTGACGTCGAGTCCGTGCGTGTCCGCGGTCTCGCCCGTCAGCCGGGCGGCGCCGTGCTGGGCCAGGTCGGCCGTCCGCACGGGTGCGCCGTCGACGAGCAGCGGCATGCCGCCCTCGCCCAGTCCGACGTAGGCGTACACCTCGTCCAGAGTGGACCCGTCCTCGAGCGTGATCCGTCCACTGTGGAGGCGCGCGAGGTCGTAGGCCTTTCCCCGTGCTTCGCAGACGTCGAGTGCCTCGATCTGGCCCGGCGTCGCGAACCACACGGCGTGCCACTCGGTGACGCCCGGCGCCGAGGTCAGGGTCGCGGGCCGCTGGTCGTCCCGCGGTCGCAACCCGGCAGCCCACACGGCTGCGAGATCGTGGCACTCGGCACTGGCGACGACCACCGGGCCGGACAGGCCGAGTGTTTCCCGCAGCCACGTGATCTTCGAAGGGCACACGTTCGAGCCGTACGCCAGCACCGGGATGCGCTCGGCGTCCGCGCGTGCGGCCGCGAGCGTCTCGGCCGACAACGCGTACCCCGCGCCGTCGTGGTGGACGTACGAGTGCGACGGCCGGGCGCCCGGATACGGGTCCTCCGGGTATTCGTCGTCGTGGAAGATCGGTTCTCCGGAAATCAGGATCGCTCAGCCCTCGATGATGTACGCGACGCCGCCGCTGCCGCTCGCGACCTCGCCTTCGGCGTCGTAGCGCTTGGTGCGCTGCCAGATCGTTTCGAACTGCTCGCGATCGTAGACGCGCCGTACCTGGTCGTTGGACTCGGACGCCGGGTCGTTCGCGATCACGTCTCCGTCGGCGGTGAAGCCGACGACCACCATGAGGTGTCCCGCGGTGCCGTACCCGGCGCCGTCGAGCTCCTTCTCCAGGAACGACTGCGACGTGATCACCGGGATGCCGCGTGCGATGTAACTCTCCAGCTCGGCCAGCGAGTGCAGGCGCGTGATGTGGCCCTTCAGTCCGTACTGCGAGGCGTAGGCGGTGTTGAACGGCCAGTTGCCGGTGCCCTCGTAGGCGTAGTCGTAGGTGTGCCGCGCCGCGTGCGCCACGCTCTTGTCGGGGTAGTCCGCGGGCAGCCAGGACAGCTGCTCCTCGGTCGGCTTCGCGCCCCAGTACTCGGCGACCATCGTCGTCGACGTCGGGCTGCACCACGCCTGGCCGCCACCGCCGTACTCGGGATAGTTGCCGCGGTGGACGTTCTGCGCGTACGTCGGCACGTCCAGCTCGATGCCCGCGGCCTCGCCCGGTTCGGTCAACTCCGGCTCGAACCGGTCCGGTACGTCGGAGGTCATCGCTCCGACCTGCGTGACGACCGGCGAGGCGTCGGAACCCTCGGCGCGGTACAGCGTCACGCGCAGCCGGTAGGCGCGCAGCGCCACACCGTCGGCCGCCGACAACGTGTCGGTGTAGACGGCGGCGTGCTCGTCCGACTGGCCCGTGACACTGGTGCGCTCGATGTCGCCGTCGCCGTAGGCCCACTTGCCGAGCGTGTACCAGGACGTGTCGTCGCCGCCCGCGGTGCGCGCCTGCGCCTGCACCTTCAGCCAGGTGCCCTCCGGGGTGTGTGCGTTCCAGGACGAGATCAGTTCGGAGGCGTCGAACCCGGGTTCGTGGACCGGTGACGTCCAGGTGCCGTACTCGTAGCCGTTCTCGGAGCCCGCGGGCTCGCTGATGCGCATGCCGTCGGCGCCGGGGCGGACACCGTCGCGCTCGCCCGATGCGAAGTCCTGGGCGCTGCTCCAGCCGTGGTAGTCGATGGCTTCGTCCTCGGAGGAAGGGTTCGCGGCCTGCGCCGGCGTCTCACCGGTCGGCAGGGCGGGAGCCGAGGCGGTGGCCGTGGGCTGCAGGATCACCGAGGCCACGATCGCCGCCGTCAGCACCGTGGAGAGTCGTCCGCGCATGGCGAGTCATTGTTATCGCCGGACAGTGGCGTGTAAACCGCGCATGGACCGTTCGGCCCACGTCGTGCGTCCCGCTTCTCACCCTCCGTGCCCGTCGCGGTTCGGGGAGAACGCCCCAAGGGCACCTTCGGGCATCGAACACGGCCACGCGTAAGCGTGCCCTTGAGAGGCGGTGGCCGGGCCGGCGGGCGGGAGCCGCGAAGGTGCCCTTGGGGGCATCGAGCCCTGGGTCGGGTGGGTGATCGCCTAGAAGTGCCTGATGTCGAGCTTGCCCTCGGCGTGGTCGGCGCGGATGCGCTTCTTGTCGAACTTGCCGACGCTCGTCTTCGGCACCTCGGGGATGAACGTCCAGTGCTCGGGCAACTGCCACTTGGCGACCTTGTCGCGCAGGAACTCCCGCAGCTCCTCGGCGGTGACGGTGTGGCCCTCCTTGACGACCACGGCCACCAGCGGGCGTTCGTCCCATTTCTCGTCGGGCACGCCCACGACGGCCGCCTCGGCGACTCCCTCGTGCGCCATGACGTCGTTCTCCAGGTCCACCGACGAAATCCACTCGCCGCCCGACTTGATGACGTCCTTGGACCGGTCGGTCAGCGTCAGGTAGCCGTTCGGGGTGATCTTGCCGACGTCGCCGGTGCGCAGCCAGCCGTCGTGGAACTTCTCGGGGTCGGAACCCTTGTGATAAGCCCCCGCGATCCACGGGCCGGCCACCTCGAGCTCACCGACGCTCTCGCCGTCCCACGGCACCTCGTTGCCGTCGTCGTCGATGAGCCGTGCCTGCACCGAAGCCGGGAACCGCCCCTGCGTGTAGCGGTAGTGCCACGCCTCGTCGCCCGACGCCCCGCGCGGCGGGCGGGCGACGCTGCCCAGCGGCGACGTCTCGGTCATGCCCCAGGCGTGCAGCACCGGAACGTTGTACTGCTCCTCGAACGCGTGCATCATCGCCGGCGGCGCGGCGGACCCGCCCACCACGACCTCGCGCAGGTGGGAGATGTCCTGCGGGTTGGCCTCGAGGTGCTGGAGCAGGCCCTGCCAGATCGTCGGCACGGCGGCGGCGTACGTCGGCTGCTCGGTGGCCAGGATCTCGGCGATCGGCCCCGGCTGCAGGAATCGGTCGGGCATGACCAACGACGTGCCCACCATGAACGCCGCGTACGGCACGCCCCACGACATGGCGTGGAACTGCGGCACGATCACCAGCGCCTTGTCCGTGTCGGCCAGCCGCATGCTGTCGGACATGCACACCTGCATCGAGTGCAGCCAGATCGAGCGGTGCGAGTAGACCACGCCCTTCGGCTCACCCGTGGTGCCGGAGGTGTAGCACATCGCGGCCGCCGACCGCTCGTCGATCACGGGCCAGTCGAACTCCGCCGGCTGGGCGGCGAGGAGCTGCTCGTAGTCGTGGACCTGCACGCCCGCGGGAGCCTCGACGGTCTCCGGGTCACCGTTCGCGACAACGATGTGACGCACCGTGGTCATCTCGGCGAGCGGCTTGTTCAGCAGCGGGATCAGCGTGCCGTCCACGATGATGACGTGGTCCTCGGCGTGATCGGCGACGTACACCAGCTGCTCGGGGAACAGGCGGATGTTCAGGGTGTGCAGCACCGCGCCCATGGCCGGAATCGCCATGTAGGCCTCGAGATGCTCGGCGTTGTTCCACATGAACGTGCCGACGCGCTGGTCGCCCGTCACCCCGAGGCCGCGCAGGGCGTTCGCCAGCCGCGCGGCACGGTCACCCACCTCGGCATAGCTCCGTCGGCGCGTATCCGATCCGGTCCACGTGACCACTTCGCTCGTGCCGTGCAGCGTGCTTCCGTGCTTCAACAGGGTGGCGATGGAAAGGGGGGCGTCCTGCATCGTGCTCAACATTGAGGCTCCCGTGGTTCTTGCGGTGAACGCGGATTCAGCGCGAGCCTAACCGTAAGGTGGACATGGGAGCAGGTGCTGCGGAATAACAGTTGCGCCTAGTGACGGACCACAGCTCGAACGCCTCGACCTGCATGCCTCGGACGGGGGGTCATCGCGTGTCGATTTCGCGGACGAAGGGGTCGTGGCGTTTACTGGGCCCGTGGTAAGAGACGGCCTGGCCAGCGCTTGCTCGGGCAAGCACCTGGGGACCCGGGTTGTCGCCGCTGCACAAGCGGCACCCGAGAAGAAAGGAAAGGTACGTTGGCTCTGCCTACGTTGACTCCGGAACAGCGGCAGGAAGCCCTGGCCAAGGCGGCCGAGGCTCGTAAGGCGCGCTCGGAGCTGCTTGCGTCGATCAAGGACGGTTCGGAGAGCATCGAGAAGGTGCTGAACCGCGCCAAGGACGACAAGACGGTTGGGAAGACCAAGGTCACCCAGCTGCTGAAGGCTGTTCCCGGGCTCGGCGCCGTGAAGGTCGCCGCGCTCCTGGAGCAGGCGGGCATCGACCCTGACCGCCGGGCCGCAGGCCTCGGCGACCGTCAGCGCGAAGCTCTCATCAGCGCTCTCAAGTGACGCCCCGCGTCCGTGGGTGGTTCGCCTCGAGGCGTGCCACCCACGGGCCGTCGCGTCCTTTTCCCGCCGATTTTTTGCGAACCGGGTTCGTTTTCCGGTTCGCCCATTCGTCGACGTTTCCGTCGATGATCCGAAGCCGGTTTCCCGGCGATCGCTGTCTTTCCGCGCGTCCCGATGGGTGGCGCAGGCGTCACCGTGGGCGTGGATCGCCCGAGAGCGCGTCGGCGTCGAGCCCCATCGCGCGGCCCAGCGTCGCGAATTTCGCCGACGTCTCGTCCAGCTCGGCGTGCGGATCCGAGTCCGCGACGATGCCGCCACCCGCGTACATCCGCAGTGATGCCGCGCCCGCGTCGGCACAGCGGATCGACACGGCCCACTCGCCGTCGCCTTCGCTGTCGACCCAGCCCGTGGCACCCGCGTAGTAGCCGCGGTCGAACGGCTCCAGCTCGCCGATCAGTCGCCGTGCGGAGGCGACGGGCGTGCCGCAGATCGCAGGCGTCGGATGCAGGGCCGACGCGAGATGTAGCGCCGTCGTCGCAGGGTTGGCCAGTTCGCCGGTGATGCGTGTGCCGAGATGCCACATGGCCGGAGTGCGTTCCAGTGTCGGTTCGGCGGGCACGTCGAGGGTGGCGCAGAACGGGCCGAGTGCCTCGGCGACGGCCTCGGTGAGAATCGTGTGCTCGAGGAGGTCCTTCTTCGAAGCCAGCAGGGTTTCCGCGTTCTCCGTGTCGGTGGCGGCATCGCCCGAACGGGGCATGGACCCGGCGAGCGGATGCGCCACGACGCGGCTGCCGCGCCGGGAGACGAGCAGCTCCGGGCTCGCGCCGAGCAGCGTCCGGCCGCCGGGCAGGTCCGCGGCGAACACGTAGCCGTGGCGGTGGTCGAGCACCAGGTTCCGCACGATGGCGGCGACGGGCACGTCGCGGGCGAACTCGACGTCGAGGGCCCGCGCGAGAACGACTTTCCGCAGGTCACGAACGGCGAGTTCGGTGACCGCGGTGCGCACGGCCGCGGCGTGGTCCCGTGGTTCGGGGACAGCCCGTACCGCCGCGGGCGCCCCGACGCGTTCCCTGGAGAGCCGATCGACGTCAGGGTGGGCAGGGCCAGCGGTGTGCACCGTCCGTGGGACGACGAGCCGCGCAGGGGTGCCGGATGCGGCGTCGTAGGGCAGGACGCCCGTCGCGATGCCGCCGCGTTCGGCGAGGGCGGCGGACACCCGGTCCGCGAGCGCCTGCTCATCGGTCCCGGTGATCTCGTCGGCTGTGCCCTGGGCGAGGACGGTGCGGCGCGCGGTGGTGAACAGGAAATCGCCGCGCCGATAGTGCTCGACAAGGCGCGCGGCGTCCATGTCCTCAGTGTCCCAGCGCGGCGGGCCTCGGGCTCCACCAGTGCTCTGTGATCTCCAGCTCTTCGCCGGTCAGGACGGCCACGGAGGCGTCGTACCCGTCGCCGGGGCGCAGGGAGGCGAGCCGAGTGGTGGCAGGGTCGAGTGCGGGCGACTCCGAGGCCACGAGGCGCGCCGGCTCGCCGGGTTCCGACAGCGTGAGGCTCGTCAGCCCGATGCGCAGTCCTTTCCCGGTCGCCTTCATGAGGGCTTCCTTGCCGGTCCAGTAGCGGAAGAACGCGCGGGTGCGGTCACCGTCGGCAAGGCCGGCGACGGCGGCGCGTTCGGCGTCGGACAGGGCGTAGTCGAGGAGCCCGTCGTCGGCGTGCCGTGTCGTCGCCTCGACGTCGAGTCCCAGCTCGGCACCGTCGGTCAGGGCGAGGCCGACCCGGTCGCCCGCGTGGGAGATCGACAGCCGGAGTGTGCTGCCGGGGATGCGTGGCGGGCCGTGCTGCTTGTCGCAGTCGTCGCAGGCCGCGTCGAACACCACGTCGGCCGCGGGCGTGCCGAGTCGTTCGCCGATGAGGGTCTTGGCCATGACCCGTCCGGTGAGGAACCGCCGACGGTCGTCGGATTTGCGGTACGCCGAGTACCGGTCCCGTTCGACGTCGGTCAGGAGCCCGCGGTGTTCGGCGGTGTCGTCCACCGGAACCGCCCACCACACGGCACACGTGATCATGCCGAAAAGGATAGCGGCGCGGAGCGCCTCGATGGGGGGTGGCGGTTGGGCGACGGGCGGGCCTAGCGGCGCGGAGCGCCTCGATGGAGGGTCGGCGGTTGGGCGAGGGCGCGGTCACGTGAGTGCCCCGGGGTGGTCGATCGGGCGGACCGTCAGGTGTCGAAGGTTCCCTTCGGGGCCGCGCGGAGGTGGGCACGTTCACCCTGGGTGCCGAACAGGCTGAGGAACTCGACGGGTTCGCAGTCGGCCGAGCCGAACCAGTGCGGTACGCGGGTGTCGAACTCGGCGGCCTCGCCGGGGGTGAGCACCAGGTCGTGTTCGCCGAGCACGAGCCGCAGCCGCCCGTTGAGCACGTAGAGCCATTCGTATCCCTCGTGCCCCTGCGGCTCCGGTTCCGGCGGCGCGTCGCATCCGTTCAGCACGATCTTGTACGCCTGGATCCCGCCGGGCCTGCGGGTGAGCGGCAGCATCGTCATGCCGTGCCGGGTGACCGGACGCAGGTGTACGCGCGGATCGCCGGTCGGCGGTGCGTCGACCAGTTCGTCGAGCGCGACGCCGTAGGTCTTGGCCAGTGGAAACAGCAGTTCGAGCGTCGGCCTGCGGGCGCCCGATTCGAGTCGCGACAGGGTGCTCACCGAGATGTCGGTCCGGTCGGACAACTCCGCCAGCGTCAGGCCCTGCCGCGTGCGCAGTGCGCGCAGTCTCGGCCCGACCGCGTCCAGTGCCTGTCCCAGCTTGTCGTCCATACCCGCGATTTTGCCACCCCGGCAAAGAACTTTGCCACACAACGTGGCAGCGGTGCAGAGTTGCCCGTGGAGGTATCCGCAGGCAAGGAGACGAGGAGGACACGGTGACAGAGCAATGGGAAGGCGACTACGACGTCGCGGTGATCGGGGGCGGAGCGGCCGGGCTCAACGCGGCGCTGATGCTGGCTCGCGCACGTCGCAGCGTGGTCGTACTCGACGCGGGGGAGCCCCGTAACGCACCCGCGGACGCGGTGCACGGTCTGCTCGGCAGGGAGGGCGTTCCGCCGGCCGAACTGTTGGAACGTGGCAGAGCCGAGGTGCGCGGCTACGGCGGCCGGGTCGTGACCGCGGAGGTCGAGGCCGTGTCGGCCGGCGACGACGGACGGTTCATCGTGTCGACGTCCGGAGGGCGGTCGGTGCGGGCGCGCCGGGTGCTCGTGACGACCGGTCTCGTCGACGAACTGCCCGACATCGCCGGGCTGCGCGAACGGTGGGGGCGCGACGTCGTGCACTGTCCGTACTGCCACGGCTGGGAAGTGCGCGATCGGGCCATCGGGGTGATCGCGAACGGGCCGATGGCGCTGCACCAGGCGTCGCTGTTCCGGCAGTGGAGCGCCGACGTGGTCTTCTTCTCCCGAGGTATGGAGCTGACCGGCGACCAACGGGAGCAGCTTCTCGCGCGGGACATCCGCATCGTGGCCGGCGAGGTCGACGCACTCGTGATCGACGACGACCGGATCACGGGCATTCGCACGGCCGGTGGTGAGACGGTCCCGAGGGACGTCGTGGCCGTGGGGACCCGGATGACGGCACGGGCGGGATTCCTGGCCGGACTGGGACTGCGGCCGAGGGAACACCCGTCGGGGGCGGGCGATCACCTGCCCGTCGACGTGCGCGGCGAGACCGAGGTGGCCGGAGTGTGGGCTGCGGGCAACGTCACCGACCCGTCTGCGCAGGTGGGCAACGCCGCGGCGGCCGGCGCGTTCGCGGCCGCGCAGCTCAACGGCGATCTCGTGGGAGAGGACACCCGGTTGGCGGTCGCCCGGTACCGGGACGCGGCCGTCGCGGCGACCGGCTGACGGCTCCGGGCTGCGAACACCCCGGGAGGGCACAGGAACCGACCGGCAACGCTCACCGGCCACGCGGACGGTCACGTGCCGGGTGGCCGGTGGGCGAGGCGGTGCGCTCGTACTGGTGCGTTCGTATTACGAAGATTCGTTCTTGGTGCTTGTACTGCAGGATCGCGGACCTGCCGGCGACGCGGGCGCATCACCGCGACGCCGGAAAGCCCGGCCGCTGACCGGGCGCGACCTTCAGGGACCGGTGGTCAGGACCGGTTGCCCTGCTTGATCGCGAGGGGAACGCCCGCCAGATCCTCCTCGTTGCAGAGGATCTTCAGGTTGTAGTACGGGTATCCGTCGCGATCGTCGTAATCGAGGTGGATGGCGATGACGTCTGCGGGTTCGCCGAGCCACCGCTGCGCCTCGCGGAGCCAGGTCGCGCCGCGCTCCAGAGCGGCGGGAAGATCGTCGTCACGGAACTCGACGGGACGGTAGGGCACATCGTGGATGTGGTCCTGCGGATCGGTGGGCGTGGGAAGCCCGGGCGCGACGCCCTCGTCGTTGAGTTCCAGGTGGATAGTCTGTTCACTCACCCCACGAGCGTCCCCCAGCTGCCGCGTCAGAGCAAGCGCCACCCCCTCCGCGCTGGGCCGATACGCCCTCATCGGGGCTGTCGCGGCGGTGCGCCGACCATGCGCCGCGCGAGGTCGGCGTAGTGGTCCGCGAGGTCGCTTCTGCCCAGCTCGCCGCCGGGAGAGAACCACCGGGCCACGCCGTTGCACATGTCGAGCAGTGCCAGCCGTGTCGTCGCGGGCCGGGTGGTGGTGAACACACCGCTGTGCAGGCCGTCGTCGATGGTGTCCGACCACAGCTTCTCGTACGAGTCCCGGATGCCGACGACGTCCCGCCGGGACGCGGGCGTCAACGCGTCGACCTCGTTGTCCACGACTCGGGTGCGCATCGGCTCGCGTGCGTGTCGGGTCACGTGCAGCGCCACGAGCCGGTCGAGCCGTTCGACGGGGTCGTCGACGCCGTCGAGCTCACCGAGGGCGGCATCGAGCAGGCTCTGCAGCGAGGTGCGCATGATGTCCGCGAGCAGCCGCTCCTTCGTGGGCATGTAGTGGTACAGGCTGGCCGACGAGAGGTCGGCGGCCTTGGCGAGGTCGCGGATGCCGGTGCCATGGAACCCTTTCGTGGCGAACAGCCGCACCGCGGCGCGGTGCACACGCTCCCGGGCAGGCCTGCCGCCGGCGGGTTTCGTCACAGCCATGCGCCCGCCTTCCGGTCGTAGGCACCGGTGCGCTGATCGCCCTGGCGCAGCTGTCCTTTCGCGACGCGCTCCGACGGGGTCATCGGCAGCTCGTCCACAACGGACCAGAACCGCGGTACCTTGAACCGTGCGAGTTTCGTCTCGCAGAACTCGGCGAGTTCCTCCGGATCGTGCTCGGTGCCGAGCACCACGTACGCCTTGACCTCCTCGCCGCGCAGCTCGTCCGGCACGGCGACGACCGCGGCCGCGGTGACGCCGGGGTGCAGCAGCAGGGCGCGCTCCACCTCGTCGGCCGCGATGTTCTCCCCGCTGCGGCGGATCATGTCCTTGGTGCGGCCGATGAAGAACACCCGGCCCGCCTCGTCCATGCGCGCGAGGTCGCCGGTGTGGAACCAGCCGCCGCGGAACGCCTTCGCGGTCGCGTCCGGATCGTCGTGGTAGCGATGCATCAGACCGGTGCCGCGGATCAGCAGCTCGCCCTCGCTGCCGCGGGGCACGGGGACGCCGTTCTCGTCGGCGACGATCACCTCGCGGTGTGCCGCGGGACGCCCGATGCAGCCGCTGCCGACCAGCTCGTCGTGATCGCCGGGGTACATGCGGATGTCGCCGCCGGTCTCGGTCATGCCGAAGGCCTCGTACCACGGCACACCCCACCGGGCCTCCAGCTCGGCGTGCAGTTCCGGCGGGATGGCCGAGGCCGTGATCGCGCGTACGCGGTGGTCACGGTCCTCCGGTTGTTCAGGCATCCGCAGCAGCAGCGTCGGCATCAGGCCGAGGCAGTAGAACCACGTGACGCGGTGCTCGCGCACCTTCTCCCAGAAGGTCGACGGGTGGAACCGGTCCAGCACGACCAGGGTCGCGCCGGACCGCAGTCCCAGCGCGACGTTCCACTGTGGATCGATGTAGTGGAACGGCTGTGCGGTGAGCATGACGTCCTCGGAGGAGACCGCGGGGAACGCGGTCGCCAGGTCGTCGGCGAGCGTCGTCCAGTAGCGGTGCGGCAGCACGCAGCCCTTCGGTGCACCCGTCGTGCCCGACGTGTACTGGATGTTCGTCGGCGTCTCCGGGGTGGGGACGAAGCCGGGTGCCGGCCCGGCACCGGTGAGCTCATCGGTCGTGACCACCTCCCGCAGCGCGGTGCCGGGAGCGACGGTCCGCAGCAGGCCGGCGAACTCCTTCGACGTCACCGCCAGCGACGCGCCCGAGTGGGCGATCACGTGGCCGCCGTCGAGTTCGCGGTACCCGGTGTTGACGGGCACCATCGCCGCGCCGAGCCGGGCCAGCGCCAGCCACAGCAGCGGGAACTCGGGCCGGTTGTGCAGCATGACGGCCACCCGGTCGCCCGCTGCCACCCCGCGATCGGCCAGCGCGGCCGCGAGCAGGCTCGTGCGCCGGTCGACGTCCGCGAACGTCAATGTCTCAGGGGCGCCGTCCTGCCCGGTGTCGTCGAAGATCCATGCGGGCTTGTCCGGCCAGGTCCTGGCCGCTGTGGTGACGAGCTCGACGAGATGCGTGCTCATCGGGACCGGAACTCCTCCGCGCTCCTGTCGACCTCGGGAGTGTGCTCGGTGAGCAGGGCGTGCGTGACCTCGAGTTCCAGCACGGTCTCGACCGCGGCGTCGACGCCGTGGTCCAGTGCGCGCTTGGCCAGCGTCACCGAACGGGGTGGTTTGTCCGCCAAGGCCGAGGCCAGTTCCGTGACGCGGCTGTCGAGCTCGTCGCGCGGCACGACCCGGTTGACCAGGCCCAACTCGGCGGCGGCCGCGGCGTCGATGCGCTCGCCCAGCAACATCAGTTCCTTGGCCTTGAGCGGTCCGACCAGCAGCGGCAACAGCCGGGACGCCGCGCCGGTGACGCTCAGCCCGAGGCCGGCTTCCGGGAACGCGAACGCCGCGTCGTCGGCTGCCACCACCAGGTCGCAGCCCAGCGCGAATTCGGCACCCGCGCCGATCGCGTAGCCGTGCACGGCGGCGACGACGGGTTGCGGCAGGCCGCGGAGTCTGCGCGTGACGTCCTGCAGGCGTTCCAGTCGTGGCCGCGAATCGCCTTCGGGTGCGGGTTCCTTGAGGTCGTGCCCTGCGCAGAACGCGCGTCCCTCGCCGGTCAGCACGACCGCGCGGACGTCGGTGCGGACCGTCAGCGCGTCGAGTGCGGTGAGCAGGTCGTCGACGAGTTCGGCTGTCACGGCGTTGAGCCGCTCGGGGCGGTTGAGGCGGACGACGGCCACGCCGTCGGCGCCGGAGGTGTCGAGCTCCACGGTCGGCATGCCGCAACCCTAACGGCCCGATCAATCGATCGATAGACCAGAAGGGTGGCATTTCCGCACTGACCTGTGCTGAACTGCATGTCATGCCGGTACGTGATGCGACACCCGACGACGTCGAGGACATCTGCCTGCTCATCGAGGAGCACGCTCGTTACGAGGGCAAGGACGACCTCGCGCTCGACCGCGGCGACATGACGAAACACCTCTTCGGGCCCGAGCCGAAGGCCTGGGTGGTGATCGCCGAGGTCGACGGCGAGGCGGGCGAGCGGGTGACGGCCGGCATGGCGCTGTGCGCGTGGACGTTCCCCAGCTGGGACGCCAAGCCGGGCGTGTTCCTCGACGATCTGTTCGTCAAGCCGGAGTTCCGCAGGTACGGCCTCGGCAGGGAACTCATGGCCGAGCTGGGCAGGCGCACCAGTGGACGCGTCGAATGGGACATGCAGATGGGTAACGCCAAGGCCGAGGCCTTCTACGCCTCGCTCGGCGGCAAACCGGTCGAGGGCTGGGTCAAGTATCGCTGGCTCCCCGACCAGGAGTGAGGCTCGGCCGCCGGTTCCATCGGAAGGACGCCGTATCTTGGAGAGCATGGAAGACGGCTCGAATCGGCGTTCGTCCTCGATCGAGGACTACATGCGCGCGATCTACGGCCTCGCCGAGCGCGGCGAGGCCGTGACGAACACGTCCCTGGCGGGCAGGCTCGAGGTGAGCCCGTCGTCGGCGTCGGGCATGGTCACCAAGCTCGCGCAGCAGGGGCTCGTCGAGCACGTGCCGTACCGCGGCATCGAGCTCACGGCCGAGGGCATGCAGCTCGCTCGGTCCGTGCTGCGCAGGCACCGGCTCATCGAGACCTATCTCGTCTCCGAACTGGGTTACACCTGGGACGAGGTGCACACCGAGGCCGACCTCCTCGAACACGTGATGTCCGAACGTCTCGTCGAGCGCATCTCGGCCAAACTCGGAGACCCGATGCGCGATCCGCACGGCGATCCGATCCCGGCTCCGGACGGCAGCGTCGAGGAGATGTCGACGCGGTTGCTCGACGAACTGCCCGCAGGCGCGGTCGGGGAGATCGCCCGGGTGTGGGACACCGACCCGGAATTGCTGCGGTTCCTCGCGGAGCGGTCGATCACGATCGGGGACAGGGTCGAGGTGCTGGAACGCCAGCCGTTCGGCGGCCCGGTCGTGGTGAAGATCGGCCCGCCCGCCGACGCCGCCACTCACGCCCTCGGCACCACCATCGCGCAGGCACTGTCGGTCACGGTCCGCTGACCGCCCCTGGCGCGCGCCCTGCGCCCACCGTTACTCGGCCGCCGCCCCTCAACGCCGCGCTGCCGCGCGACTGCGGCCACCCGCGTGTTCTGCACTCAGACCCGTGTGTCCTGCACTCAGACCCGTGTGTTCTGCGCCCACCTGTCGCCGATGCCGCGCTGCCGCGCGACTGCGCCCACTCGTCGCCCGGCCACCCCCAACGCCGACGCCGCGCCGCGTGACAGCGCGCTCGCGCGTGTTCCGCGCCTGACCCGTGACGGCGCGCTGCCGTACGATTGCCCGTGCGTCACACGAAGTGCCCGACGGCTCCCACGGCGAGCGCCAGAAACACGGCGGGGAACGCGAGGTTGTGGAGCACTCGTGCGCGGACGTGAACGGCAACGGCGATCGCGAAGAAGCCGACGAGGCCGATCGCCGCGGCCGCACCGATGAACGGTACGCCGGCGAACCCGAGCACCAGGCCGGCGACTCCCGCGCCCTCGACGACCGCCAGCTGGGGCAGCCACCGAGAGTCGAGGCCGACCTCGGCGCAGTTGTCGAGCACGAACCGCGCCCGCATCGCCTTGGCGACCACCTCGACAGTGTTGAGCACCGCGCAGCCGATCGCGGCAGCCAGCAGCGTGACGTCGAGCGCTCCGCTCATGGTCGTCTCCTTCGGGGTGTCCGTTGGTTCTCACCCCTTCCGACGCCACCCGTGCACGATGTGTGACAGCCGCGAGCGGGTTCCGGCGTGTGACAACCGCGCTCGAGGCGGCTTACGCGCGAGAACACCGCGCCACACCACCGCTAGCCACACAACCGCGAACGAGGCGGCTTACGCGCGAAACAACCGCGCGCGAAACAACCGCGCGCGAAACAACCGCCGGCGACACGACCGTCCGCGAAACGGCCGCATGCATGACGGCTACGTGCGTCCGCCGACCGTCTCCAGGTCGGCGAACCGGCGGCGCACCTCGTCGCCGGTCAGGCCGAAGTCCGCCAACGAGTAGCGGTGCGCGGGCCGTGCCGCACCGGTGGTGCTCGCGGTGTGCAGCCGCCGCATCGCCTCGCGTGCCTCGTCGCTCAGCGGCAGGCCGAAGTGGCCGTACACGCTCTCCACGGTGCCGATCGGGTCGGCGACGAAGTCGTCGTAGTCGACGTCGAAGAACCGCCGGTGGTCGTGCCGGGAGCGGGCTTCGGTGAACGTCTCGAGCCCGCGGGCCCACAGTTCGAGCTGGTCCCGGCCGGCGCGGTCGCCGGTGAACGTCTCCGACCAGCCCGCGCTCGCCTGGGCGTTGAGGCTGCACACCGAGGCGATCGCGGTTTCGGGTGCACGGTGCGTCTGGATCACCAGTGCGTCGGGGTACACCTGCAGCAGCTCGTCGAGCGCGAACAGGTGACTCGGGTTCTTCAGAACCCACCGGCGGCCGGCGTCGGGCAGTCCGATCAGCTGCAGATTGCTGCGGTGCCGCAGGTAGGCCGCCGTCCAGTCCTGTTCGGACAGCCACTCCGAGTAGGACGGCACGTGCGCCAGGCATTCGTACGACACCGAACGCAGCGACTGCCGCAGCAGCTGCCAGCATTCCTCGACCTGGCCGGCCGACATCGCGTGTACGCCCATGAACTCCGGGTTCTCGACGTGGTACTGCTCGTAACCGGCCTGGATGCGCTGGAACACCGGGTTGTCGGGCCACGTCTCACGCTCCGGGCGCGGCTGCGGCACCTCCGTCAGCCACACCTCGAGTCCCTGACTGGCGGGGTCGGCGGTCAGCAACCGGTGCAGCGCGGTCGTTCCCGTGCGCGGCAGGCCGGTGACGAAGATCGGCCGCTCGATCGCGACGTCGGCGTACTCGGGATGCTGTTTCCACGCCGCCTCGCTGAGCGACCGAGCCATCAGCGCACCGCGGAGGAAGGCCCGTTTCACCTTGCGCCCCAGCGGGGTCAGCGCCGCCTCTCGTTCGTAGGAGTCGAGCAGTACGGCGAGGCCGTCGGTGTAGTCGTCGCTGCCGAAGTCGTCGAGCCCGGTGATGCGGCTCGCGGATTCGTGCAGCTCGTCGATGGTCGCGACCATGACACCGCCTTCCTCAGTGGTGGAACTCGCCCGCGTTGACGTCGAGGCACTGGCCGGTGATCGCCCGTGCCATGGGGGATGCGAGGAACACGACGGCGTCGGCGATCTCGTCCGGTTCGGGAAGCCTCCGCAGATCGGTGGTCGCGGCTGTCTCGTCGTAGACCTGCCCGGGGTCGACCCCGCGTTCGCTCGCGAGGTGGGCGAAGTAGGCCTGCAGCATGTCGGCCCAGATGTAGCCGGGTGCCACCGAGTTCACGCGCACGCCTGACGGACCGAGTTCCGAGGCGAGGCTCTGCGACACCGACAGCAGCGCCGATTTCGCCATTTTGTACGCGCCGTAGAGCTGCCGGGAATGCCGCAGCACCGCCGAGTTGATCATCACGACGGAGCCCGCGGGTGCGAGCTGCGGTGCGAACAGCCGCGTCAACCGCAGCGCCGCGAACACGTTGACCTCGAGGCCCGTGCGGAGCCTGTCGATCCGCACGTCGGTCAGGTCGGCCATCGGCGGCATCGTGAAGGCGTTGTTCACCAGGGCGTCGACCCGGCCGAACTCGGCGACCGTCGAGTCGACGACGCGGGCGCACGCGTCGTCGTCGGTGATGTCGGCGGGCACGGTGAGCGCGCGCCTGCCGTGTTCGCGCACCTCGGCCGCCACCTTCGCGAGCCGCTCCTCGTCCCGCGCGACGAGTGCGACGTCGGCACCCGCGTGTGCGCTGCGCACCGCGATCGCCCTGCCCAGCCCAGGACCGGCACCGGACACCACGACGACCTTGCCCTCCAGGGCCGTCATCCGAGCATCCTCGTCGCGAACTCGGCCTGTCTGCGGGCGATCCGGGCCGACCACTGCTCCGGCGTGACCCTGGCCCGGTCGTGGAACGGCAGCCGCGTCGGCAGCTCGTCGACGTCGACGACCTCGGCGGTGGGTCCGTCGGCTTCGCCGAGTTCCCGCGATAGCCGCTGCCAGCGCAGCTGCACGTACCCGCGGTCGTGCCCCAGTCGCTCCAACCAGTTGGCGACGCCGGGGTCACGCTCACTGATGACGAACCGGAACTTCCCGTCCGGGTCCACAGTGGCCTGATCGGCGGTGAGGCTCGTCTGGTGGTTGACGTAGTCGAGCGAGATGTACCACATGCTGCCGAGCTGGATGCCCTGATAGGGCGCGTCCGACTTCGGTACCGTCACGATCATCGCCTTGTCGTCGGGCAGGTCGTAGTGCCCCACGGACGAGAACTGCGTCGCGAGACCACCCGGTGTGGGGCGGGGTTCGGTCAGCGTGTTCACCGGCAGCTTGAGGTAGAACCACTCGGGGAAGGCGAGGAACGTCCGCAGCCGGCCGAGCAGCATCTTGCCGGCCACGCCGTACCGTTTGGCCATCGCACGGCGGTCGAGCGGTGGTGGGGCGGTGCCCGCGGTGTCGTCCCGGTGGATGCGCAGCGTGCCGCGGCGTTCGGCCCAGTCGCTGTAGACCTCGCGGACGACGAGCATCGCCGCACCTTCGGGGAGGGTGAAGTAGCCGCGGCCCGCCTTGCCGCGGTCCGGGCCGAAGCGGATCTGGAACGTTCCGTCGGGTGCGGTGTCGAGCTCGCGGTCGTCGAACGCGGTCAGGCTGTCGGGCACCTCCACCGGCGTGTAGTCGCCGGCGAGGACCTGGAAGCTGAGATCCCGGGTGGTGCCGCGGGTGCCGGTGACGACGTACTCGGCGTCGTCGCGGATGTAGGAGTGGAAGTACAGCGCGTCCGGGTTGTCGAGGCCCATCTTCGTGTACGGACCGGTCGACTGGACGAAGAACGGATGGTCGCGCTGATAGGCCCTGGCCAGGTGCAGGCAGGCCTGGATGCCGCCCGCGAGGTAGTCGTAGCCCTCGACGAGATCCGTTTCGCTGCGGACGTGCGGTGCGTCGGCGATGACCTTCTCTGCTTCGGCGATGGCGTCGGCCAGCGGCTGCGTGATCACAGCCACACGATAGAACGTGTTCTACATAACGGTCAACGGCGCGGTCGGCCGCTCACGCCGTCTCGGCCCACAGGTTGGCCGTCAATCGCAGGCTCGGCACGTCCGCCGTGGACATCATCATCTCGTAGAGGCGCAGGTAGCCGGTGTGGGCGATGCGCCACACGCCGTCGTCGCCGCGGTGGTAGCGGTCCCGGTAGAACGCGGCGCCCTTGATCAGCACGTCGTGTTCCGGGGCGATCACCGTGTCTTCGAACGACCACGTGCCCGTCGCCGAGTCGCCTTCGATGTTGATCTCCGGCTGACCTGCGGAATGCGTCGTGATGATCGTGCCGCCGAGGTTGGTCTTCAGGAAGTCCAGGATCGCGTCGCGGCCGGTGAAGCTGAGGGGTTCGCCGAGTGCGGGGCTGCCGTAGTCGGCCGTGGCGTCGGCCGTGAGCACGTCGGTGAGCTCGTCCCAGCGTTTGAGGTCGACGCAGCGGAGGTAGCGGTACTTGGTCTGCTTGATCTCTTCCAGGGTGGCGAGGTCCATGGGGCACAAGCTTCGCGGTTCGCGCCGCCGATGGCAAGAACATGTTCTCGTCTCGACCCCGTTGGCGATCGCCGCGCCGGGCTTGCTTTGCTGGGTGAATGACCACAGACGCAGAACTCGCAGGGCAGTTGGCGGTCGAAGCCGGGAAGCTGCTGCTCGACGTGCGTGCCGAAGGCGCGGACGCGGAGCCGAAGGAGCTGGGCGACCGCGGCGACGCGCGGTCGAACGCGCTGCTGCTCGAGCGGCTCGCGGCGCAGCGGCCCGACGACGCCGTGCTGTCCGAGGAGTCGGCGGACAGCAGTGCCCGGTTGTCGGCCGACCGGGTCTGGATCATCGACCCGCTCGACGGTACGCGCGAGTTCTCTCAGCCCGGCCGTGACGACTGGGCCGTGCACGTCGCGCTGTGGCAGCGGGGCAAGGGCATCACCGATGCCGCGGTGGCCCAGCCGGAGCGGGACACGGTCTACGTGACGGGCGACGTGACACTCGCGCCGAGTCAGGGCGGCCGCCGGATCCTCGTGAGCGCGAGCAGGCCGCCCGAGTTCGCCGCCGGTGTCGCGGCCGATCTCGGCGGTGAACTGGCCCCGATGGGCTCGGCGGGCGCCAAGGCGATGGCGGTGCTGCGCGGCGAGGCCGACGCCTACCTGCACGCGGGCGGTCAGTGGGAGTGGGATTCCGCCGCGCCGGCAGGTGTCGTCCAGTCGGCCGGACTGTTCGCGTCCCGTGTGGACGGATCGCCGCTCGAGTACAACGCCCCGAATCCGTACCTGCCGGACCTGATCATCTGCAGGCCCGAACTGGCCGACGACATCCTCGCCTCGATCGCGAAACACTCCTGAGGCGCACGCCGGGTGCACCCCTGGGGTGTTCGCGGCTCAGTCGGCGAGGGCGGCCAGGATCTGTTCGCCGTACTTGTTCAGTTTGTTCTCGCCGACGCCGCTGACGCTGCCCAGTTCGTCCAGAGTAGACGGATGGTCGACGGCGATCTGCCGCAACGTCGCGTCGTGGAAGATGATATAGGCGGGCACGCCCTGTTCTTTCGCGGTGGCTCCGCGCCAGTCGCGCAGGCGGTCGAACGCGGGCTTCGCCTCGTCCGGTAGGTCCGTGGTCTGGGCGGCGCGCTTGGTCTTCTCGCGCGTCGCCGCGCGTTTCGGCTCGCGGCGCAGGTGCACCTGCCTGCCCTGGTACAGCACCTCGTCGCTGGCCGGTGTCGTCACGAGCGTGCCGTACTCGCCCTCGACCGCCAGCAGGCCGGTCGCGAGCAGCTGCCGGATCACGCCGCGCCACTCGTTGTCACCCAGGTCGGAGCCGACGCCGAACACGCTCAGTTCGTCGTGCCGGTGCTGCGTGATCTTCGTGGTGCTCTTGCCGCGCAGGATGTCGATGATCTGCCCGGCGCCGAACTTCTGGTTCCGCTCGCGTTTCAGCCGCACGACCGTGGACAGCAGCTTCTGCGCGGCGACCGTGCCGTCCCACGACTCCGGGGGCGTCAGGCACGTGTCGCAGTTGCCGCACGGCTGGCCGTCCTGGCCGAAGTAGGCGAGCAGCTGCACCCGGCGGCATTCGATCGTCTCGCACAGCGCCAGCATCGCGTCGAGATGTGAGGCCAGCTTCCGCCGGTGGGCCTGGTCGCCCTCGGACGATTCGATCAGCTTGCGCTGCTGCATCACGTCCTGCAGACCGTAGGCGAGCCAGGCGGTCGAGGGCAGGCCGTCCCGGCCGGCACGACCGGTTTCCTGGTAGTAGCCCTCGACGGACTTTGGCAGGTCCAGATGTGCCACGAACCGTACGTCCGGTTTGTCGATGCCCATGCCGAACGCGATCGTCGCCACCACGATCAGCCCGTCCTCGCGAAGGAACCGCGCCTGGTGATGTTCGCGGGTCGCCGCGTCGAGGCCCGCGTGATACGGCACCGCGTCGATACCGCCTCGCACGAGGAACTCCGCGGTCTCCTCGACGGACTTGCGGGACAGGCAGTACACGATGCCCGCGTCGCCGTCGTGTTCCGTACGCAGCAGGTCGAGGAGCTGTTTGCGTGGTTCGTTCTTCGGCGCGATGCGGTACTGGATGTTGGGCCGGTCGAAGCTGGCGACGTGGTGCAGCGCGTCGTCCAGCCCCAGCCGGTTCGAGATCTCGGCGTGCGTGGCCTTCGTGGCCGTGGCCGTCAGCGCGATGCGCGGGACGTCGGGCCACTGTTCGTGCAGCCCGGACAGCGCGAGGTAGTCCGGGCGGAAGTCGTGCCCCCACTGCGACACGCAGTGCGCCTCGTCGATCGCGAACAGTGCCAGCGGCGCCCGGTCGAGCAGCCTGCGCGTCGCGTCGACGTTCAGCCGCTCCGGGGCGAGATAGAGCAGGTCGAGCTCGCCTGCGAGGAGCTGGGACTCGGTGAGACGCCGCTCGCCGGGATCCTGCGTCGAGTTGAGGAACCCCGCGCGCACGCCGAGCGCCCGCAGCGCATCCACCTGATCCTGCATCAGCGCGATGAGCGGGGAGATGACCACACCGGTGCCTTCACGGGCCAGCGCCGGAATCTGATAACACAGCGACTTGCCGCCACCGGTCGGCATGAGCACGAGCGCGTCGCCGCCGGAGGTGACGTGGTCGACGATCTTCTGCTGGCCGGGGCGGAACTCGTCGTAGCCGAACACCCGGTTCAGCACGTCGAGCGGGTCGCGGGTTCTCACCCGCGCGATCCTACGACGCTGCCCCGACACGGCGTTGCCGACGCCGGCCGCCGTGCCGGTCGGTCAGGCGAACCGGGCGAGCGCGCCGGACTCCTGCGCCACCCAGATCGCACCGTCCGGACCGGCCGCCAGGCCGTGCGGCTCGGAGCCGGGCAGGTCGTGATGGGTGAACCGGCCGTGGCGATCGACGTGCCCGAGCCGCCCGGCCGCCCATTCGGTGAACCAGCAGCCGCCGTCGTCGGCGGGGATGACGGCGTGCGGGCGCGCGGCCGGGTCGGGAAGGGCGAACTCGGTGACCTCGCCGCCGGTGGTGATCCGGCCGACCGCTCCCGCGCCGATCTCGGCGAACCACAGCGCATCCGGTGCGCACGCGATGCCGACCGGCGCCGCACCGGCCGTCGGCAGCGAATGCACCGTGACCTCGCCCGCCTGCGTGACCCTCGCGATCGCGTCGGCCTGGTTGAGCGTGCACCACAGCGCGCCGTCCGGCCCGGTGGCGACGTAGCCGGGCATGGCCCCCAGCACGTCCAGCGGGAACTCCGTCACCACGCCCTCGGCGTCGATCCGTGCGAGCGCCCCGACGGTCAGCTCCGAGAACCACAGCGCCTCGTCGGGCCCGGACGTGATGCCGTACGGCATCACCTCGCCGAGCGGGAACCGGGTGAGGTCACCGCCGACGGTGATACGCCCGACCGCGTGGGCCTGCCCGAGGGTGAACCACAACGCACCGTCGGGGCCCGTGGTGATGCTCGTCGGCTGGGCGGAGTCGTCCCCGAGCGGGAACGTGTGCTGCACGCCCGTGGTCGACATCCGGCCGATCGCGCCCGATCCGGCCATGGTGAACCACACGGCGCCGTCGGGCCCCGCAGTCAGGTCGTACGGCCCCGAACCCGGGTCGTCGACGGGGAACTCGCTGATCGGCATGCGTCGACGTTACGGTCCGCCGCAACCGGATTTCCCCTTCACTCCAGGCGTGCGATCGGGGCTCCCTGCTTGACGACGTCGCCCTCGCCGACCAGCAGCCGCACCACTCCGCCGGTGGGAGCGGGCACCTCGACGTCCACCTTGTCGACGGCGACCTCGGCCAGCAGCTGCCCCTCCGACACCCGCTGGCCGTCGGCCGCGAACCAGGTGGCGAGCACGCCCTCGGCGTCGGGATCGGATGCGGACACGGTCGGGAACGGCACCTCACCGCCTGCTCCGGTCACCGCTCACCGCCCCATGACCCCGAAGACGGCGCTGCGGATTCGGTCGGCCGTCGGCAGCACGGCGTCCTCGAGCCCACGGGCGTACGGGATCGGCACGTCGGGCACGGCCACCCGCATCGGCGGGGCCGACAGCATGCCGGGGTCCCGTTCGGCCACCCTGGCGATGATCTCGCCCGAGACACCGAACGACCGGTAGTCCTCGTCGACCACCAGGAGTCTGCCCGTGCGGCCGACGGATTCGAGGATCGTGTCGGTGTCGAGCGGCACCAGGCTGCGCAGGTCGACGACCTCGCAGTCGATGTCGTTGTCGGCGAGCTCGTCGGCGACGTCGAGAGCGTGGTGCACCGACAGCGACAGCGTGGCGATCGTGACGTCCGTGCCGGGGCGTGCGATCGCGGCCTTGCCGATCGGCACCTCGTAGTCCTCCTCGGGGACCGGGCCGACCGAACGCGGGTTCTTCGCCATCCACGGCAGGCCCATGATGCCCTTGTGGAACATGTAGACGACCGGGTTGTCGTCACGGATCGCCGAGGTCATCAGCCCCTTGGCGTCGGCGGGACTGCTCGGCACGACGACCTTCATGCCCGGCAGGTGCGCGAAGGTGCCCCACAGGCACTGCGAGTGCTGCGCACCGTCGGAGTATCCGCCGCCGACCGCGGTCGTCAGCACCATCGGCACCCGCACGTTGCCGCCGGACTCGTAGTGGATCTTCGCCATGTGGTTGTAGATCTGGTCCATGCAGACGCCGAAGAAGTCGGCGAACATCAGCTCGGCGATCGGCCGCATCCCCTCGACGGCCGCACCGATCGCCGCGCCGATGAACGCCGTCTCGGAGATCGGGGTGTCCACGACCCGCTGGGGGCCGAACCGGTCGAGCAGGCCCGTAGTCGAACTGAAGATGCCGCCGTAGGCGCCGACGTCCTCGCCCATGACGAACACGTCCTGATCACGGTCCATTTCCGCGGCGATGGCCTCCACCATCGCCTTCGACGTGCTGAGTCGGCGGGTCGTGGTCGGCGCCGAGGCGTCGGTGAGCGACATTGCTCCTCCTCGTGGCTGCGTCGTACGTGGCTGCGTCGTAGTGGCTGTGTCGTACGGGCTGCGTCGTACGGGGCTGTCGGTCATGGCGGGGTGCGCCGGCGACCGGATCTTCGCTGCCGGGCGGTGTCGTGTCCGGCAGCGAAGATCCGGCTCAGGCGAAGACGAGGTCGAACGCCGCTTTCGGGTCCGGCGCAGGGCTGCGCCGGGCGAACGCGATCGCGTCCTCGACCCGGTCGGCGGCCTCGGCGGCCACGGATTTGACGGTCGCCTCGTCGAGCACGCCGTCGCCGCGCAGCTCCTGCTCGTAGGTGGGCAGCGGATCGCGGCCGGGAACGCCGTCGAGGTCGTGCCGGTAGCCCTGCGGGTCGCCCTCGAAGTGCCCCCAGAGCCGGAGCGTGTGCACCTCGAGCAGGCTCGGCCCCTCGCCGGTGCGGGCCCGGGCGACGGCCTCGGCCGCCGCCCTGTGCACTCCTTCGACCGAGTTGTCCTCGACGCGCAGGCCGGGGATGCCGTATCCGGCGGCACGGTCGGCGTTCGACGTGACGCACGTCGAAGCGCTGCGGGGCACCGAGATGCCCCACTCGTTGTCCTCGACCACGAACACCACGGGCAGCTGCCACAGCGCGGCCAGGTTCAGCGATTCGTGGAACGCACCCTGGTTGGCGGCGCCCTCGCCCGTCACGGCCACCGCGACGCTGTCGGTGCCGCGCCGCTGGAACGCCATCGCCTGGCCCAGCGCGGGCGGGTAGCCCTCGGCGATGATGCCGGAGCACGAGAAGTGCACGTCGGGATCGAACAGGTGCATGTGGCCGCCGCGGCCCTTGCCGAGGCCGTCGACTCGGCCGAAGATCTCGGCGGTCATCCGGTGCAGGTCCACGCCGTGGGCGATCGCGAAGTGGTGCGGACGGTGGGTGGCGGTGACTGCGTCGGCCGACGTCAGATGTGCGCACACGCCCGCGGCGACGGGCTCCTGACCCGCCGACAGGTGCATCTCGCCCGGGATCGCACCTGCGCCGATGTCGAACACCGGCTTCTTGTCGGCGTGGTACTCACGCAGGATCGCTTCCTCGAAGGTGCGGATCAGCACCATCATGCGGTAAAGGTCGAGTCTCGTCGCGGTGTCCATGCCCGTCCTCCGCAGTTTTCTCATTCGGCCTTTTCATTCGGCGTCATCGGCGCAGTGTCGTCGTCGACGCCGAGTGGGTTCGCCAGCAACTCTTCTCGTCCGCGCGGACCTCGGGCAACGGCGCGGATTTCAGATGCTGATAGGCGGGCCGCCTACCGGGTGACGGCGTCGGCCGCGGCGGCACGGGTGACGCGGTGCGCGGCGCGCTGCATCGCTCGCGCCGCCGCTCTCGTCGCGCGATACCGCCGGGCGGGCAGCGACACCGCGACGGCTCCCAACACGCCGGGGCCGTGGACGACACCACCGAGACAGGCCGTGCCGAGGAGATACTCCTGGCGGTCGTCGAACACCTCGCCGCCGGTGGCCAGCGTGTGCTCGAGCGTGCGGACGTCGGTGATCGTGTGGGGCGTCAGGTCGGCGAGGTGGTGGCGGGCGAGGTAGTCGGCGCGTTGGCCGGTCGGCAGCGTGGCGAGGATGCACTTGCCGAACGCCGTGGCGTGCCCTGCCTCGTGGGCACCCACCCACAGGTCGGCGGTCGGCGTGTCGGGACCGTCGACGATGTCCACCAGTTCGATCTCACCGTCGGTGTAGAGCGCCAGGTAGGCCGCGCCGTGCAGCTCGTCGCGCAACGCGCGCAGGATCGGGCGAACACGGGTGAGCAGCCGTTGTGACGCATGTTCGGGTCCGGCGGGGCGCAGCCGCTCGCCGAGGACGTAGCCGTCCTCCAGTTTGCGCAGGTAGCCCTCGTGGACGAGGGTGCGCAGCAGGTGATACGCGGTCGGCAGGGGAACTCCGACGGTGCGCGCGAGTTGCTTGGCGGTGACGGGTCTCGCGCTCGCTCCGACGGCGTCGAGCAGGTGCAGCGCACGCTGTACCGAGCCGATGAGCGTGGGCCCGTCCGACACGAGTAGCCACCTCCGCCACGTCGTCGTAGCCGTCGGCCGCTGCCGGGCAGCGGGGTATTCAGGCCGAGATGTCCAGGATGTCCCGAGCGTGGTGCGGCGGCAAGTTTCGGCTGTGGCGCAAACCCGCAGCGGATGTCGGTGGCAGCCGATACGCTGCTTCGTCGAAAGATCATCGACGAGATCCGATGGGGGAAACCGGACATGGGGTTCGACAAGCGCGGCCTGCTGGCCGCGGCGGCCGCAGGCGCGATGCTGGTCACGGCAGCGCCTGTGGCACAGGCGGCCACGCCGGAGCTGCTGCTGGTGCACGGGCACGGCGACCCGGCGAAGGGCAAGAACTGCAACGGCGCCACGTGGGACGAGGCGATCGACTACTACACGTCCGCGGGCAGTCTGTCGCGTGACCAGATCACCACCGTCGCCTACTACGAGGGCAACGGCCCCGGCGGCCCGAACGCCGGCAACTGCGACGCGGTCGTGTCCGCGGCGAGCAAGGAAACGAAGATCCAGTTCATCGCCAGGGACTTCGCCAACTACGTCCACGACAACTACACCAGCAAGGGCAAGTCGGTGAACATCGCGGCGCACTCGATGGGTGGCCTGGTGACGCGGGTGGCGCTGCTCGGCACGGCTGAGGGCTGGTCCGGCTTCCCGTCCTCGATGGACGTCGACAACGTCGTCACGGCGGGCACGCCGCACCAGGGTGTCAAGGAGGACCGCGAGGACCACACCGCGCAGTGGGACCAGATGGAGCGTGGCTCGGGCTTCCTCGACGCGCTGCACGCCGACGGCCGGGAGCTCGGCGACTCGTGGACCAACGGCACCGACTGGACCGTCATCGGTTCCGCGGAGGACGGCGTGGTCAGCTACAACTCGGCGATCGACAAGGGCAACCGCGCCGACCAGAAGTTCGGCTACCTGAGCCATGACTCGGGAACGGAAGCGGTCACCCACAGCGGCATCCGTGAGATCACCGGGCCGCACACCTACGAGATGCACTACTGGCACGACTCCGGCGACCACGACACGTACCACACCGACAACGGCTGGGCGCCGCTGAAGTCGATGTACAAGGCGGCGCTGTACAAGGGCGACGATCTGCCCAGGTAAGCCGCTTCCGGCCGGGCTCCGTCAGGTCGGTGACGGGCGCCGGCCCGCGGACAGGCCCCGCTGACGAGTTCCGCTGACGGGGCCTCGCCGGGTGGCGGAACCCGGCCGTTCAGGAACCCGTGGCTCAGATGACCGTCGCTCGGAAATCGCGGCTCACCGTCGCTCGGCTAATCGGATGACCGCGGCTTGGATGACCGTCGCTCGGATAGCCGCGGCTCGGAAGTCGCGCTCAGAAATCGCTGTCGCGCAGGTGCGGGGTCTGCGCGGTGAGCATGTCGAGCTGGCTGCGAACCGCGGTGAACTCCGATTCCCTCCGCAGGTCGAGCGCGACCGAGCCGGCGCGGTCGGTGGTGCTGGCGAAGGCCCGTTCCGCGGAGGTCAGCAGCTCGGCGATGCGTTCCGAGGTCGCCGCGGGTGGCGTCGACCCGTGCGCGTGGTCGGACTGCTTTCCGGATTTCCGGGCCGGTGTCGCGGTGCCGGCCCGGCCCCCTGGCGCCAGGTTGTCGCCGAGCCGGGCCAACCGCAGCGCCTCGCGCAGTTCGTCGTCGAGTGTCGAACCGATGTCCGTCAGCCACTCGCGGCCGGGGCCCGCGGGCAGCGTTTCCACGATCGCGTGGAACGCCGTCACCGAGTCGACGCAGCGCTGGTAGGACAGCGCCCACCGGCCGCCCGCGAGCAGGCCTTCCGGGGTGTAGGGGTCGGCGGCGCGCTGCGCGTCGCGGGCGCTGCGCCGTTCGGCCTCGGTCGGGGTGCGCAGCCACGACCGAGCGAAGAACTGCACGGGCAACCCGAGCAAGGCGAACAACACGGCGCCCATCGGGACGAACACGATTAGCCCGCCGAGGAAGTTCATCGGAGGCTCGTTGTCGGCACCGTGCTCACCGGGGTTCGCCGCGTACAGCAGCGCCACGACGACCATCACGAGCGCGCCGAAGGCGCCGAACACGGCCCAGCCCGCACGCGCGACGGCGTGCACTACCGGGCCGCCTCGCACGGCCATGCGAGCCCGCCAGTCGTCGAAACGTCCCTGCTGCGCCGTGTCCCCCTGGTGCGCTCCGTTCGCTTGCCGCGCCCGGTTCCGCTGCCGTGCTCTGTTCCCCTGGCGAGCCCTGTTTCGTTGCTGTGACCTGTTCAGCTGCCGTGCTCTGTTCCCCGGCCGTGCCATGCCTGCTCCTCCGCCGTCCCCTGATTCGGACTCCGGGCGGTGGCTCCCGGTTCCGTCAGTCTCCCCGCTGAGCGTATGTGCCGCGGGCGCGGGCGCGGTGGGCGCGGGCCGGTAGCCGCCGGACGGTGTGCGGGCCTGGGGGAAGGGGTGGGCGCGACACGGTGAGGTCCCGATACGTGATGCGTACCGGGACCTCACCTGCAGTGCCGACCGCCTGCAGTGCGGACCTGCCGTCAGCCGACCGCTTCGGGTGTCCGGGATTCGGCGGGCTTCGGATCGCGGGGAACCTTGAGCAGCGACAGCATCACGGCGCACACCACGAGACAGCCGATCGGGAAGAACAGGCCCGCAGACACGTTGTCGGCCGTGGCGTTCTGCCCGATCACGTACGGGCCGAAGAACCCGCCCAGCGCGGCGATCGAGTTGATCGCCGCAAGGCCGACCGCCGTCTGTTCCTTCGACAGCACCCGGGCGGCCAACGCCCAGTACGGTGCGAGGTAGCCCAGCACACCGACCGCCACCAGTGACAGGCAGATCAGGGCGGGTACCGGCGTGGTGCGGAAGACGACCGTGCCGATCAGCCCCACCGCCGCGAGGATCATGAGACCCACGACGTGCCAGCGGCGTTCCCTCGTGCGGTCGGAGTGGCGGGCGATGAGCAGCATGCCGATCGCGCCGACGACCCACGGGATGATGCCCAGGAAACCGATGTTCGTCGCCGAGTACGACGGGTCCAGCTGCTTGACGATCTGCGGCAGGAAGAACGTGAAGCCGTACAGGCCGCACGCGGCGAACAGGTTCGCCAGGCCCAGGTACAGCACCCGCTTGTCCTTCATCACGCGCAGCTGTCCCAGAAAGGTCTCCTTCTTCTCCGGCGCGTAGTCCTTGTTGATCTCGGCTTCGAGCCAGTCGCTCTCCGCCTTCGACAGGAACCGTGCCTGGGAGGGTTTGTTCGGCAGATACATCAGCACGAGGACACCGATGAGCACCGCGGGAGCACCCTGCAGGATGAACACCCAGCGCCAGCTGGACAGATCGAACCAGTGGACGTGGTCGAGGATCAGCCCGCCGGTGAGCCCGCCGAGCACCATCGCGATCGGCTGGGCCAGTGCGAGCATGGCGATCGCACGGCCACGCTCTGCGGGGCGGAACCACAACGTCAGATACAGCAACAGGCCGGGGTAGAGCCCCGCCTCGGCGATGCCCAGCACGATCCGCGCGATGTAGAGCTGCGGCACGTTCTGGATGAAGCCCGTCACGACGGTGACCACACCCCAGCTGACCGCGATGCGCGCGAGCCAGACCCGGGCGCCCACCTTCTTCATGATCATGTTGCTGGGGATCTCGAACAGCACGTATGCGAGGAAGAAGATCGCCGACGCGGTGCCGAACACGGCCGCCGAGATAGCCAGCTCGTGTTCCATGCCCAGTTGGGCATAGCTGATGTTCGAGCGGTCCATGTAGTTGAAGATGTACAGCAGCATGACCAGCGGCAGGACGCGGGTGCTGACCTTGCGGACGGTCCGTTGCCCGATGTCGGCCGCGGTGGTCTCCGCGCTCGCCGGTGGACGTGTTTCGCTCATGCGTTCTCCTCGTTGAGGCATCGAGTGTCGCCGGGTTCGGGTTGCCGGTCGCGTTCGGTACGGGATTCAGGAGCCTGCGGCGGCTCCCAGGCCTGCGAGCCGGCCGACGGTGACGGCGCCCGCGACCGCGTTGCCGCCGCCGACGTAGCGTTCGCCGAGTACGCCTGCGCCCGCCTCGCCCGCGGCGAACAGCCCGGGAATGACATCGCCCCGGACGTCACGAACCCGCGCCTTCGCGTCGATCGCGAGACCGGCGTGCGTGCAGACGAGTTCCGCGGGCTGCAGCCGCGCGGCGTAGAACGGTGGCCGGTCGATCGGGTCGGGGTCGGCCGTCGACCCCTTGTTGGCGAGCGTCCGGTGCCGGAGGAACTCGGGATCGTCTCCCTCCGGTAGCTGTGTGTTCCAGCGCCGCACCGTGGCTTCCAGTGCGTCGGCCGGCATCCCGGCCATGCCGGCGAGTTCGGCGAGCGAGTCGGCACGGAGCGTGCGGCCCGCCTCGGCCTCGGCGAGCACGTGCTCGGCGTTCCAGTGGGCGTATCCGGGCGGCAGCGACGTCCTGGCGCGCTCGTCGAACACGGCCCAGACCGGCCCGTCCTGGGCGTCGATGATGCCGCCGGACACGGCGTAGGAGGCGTCCTCGTCCATGAACCGCCTGCCGCGGTGGTTGACGTAGACGCGGGACTTCGGCGGGAACCCGGACTGCCAGTGGTGCAGCCGCTGGAAGTACACGGTCGGCAGGCGCAATCCCCAGCCCTCGCCGGTGACGTCCGCGCCGACCTGGTCGCCGAGTCGCAGGTGATCGCCCCGGCTGCCGTCGGCGGCGACGACGAAGAGGTCGTCGCCCGCGCGCAGCGCGTCGGGGTAGTACCGCTCCAGTAGCTGCGGGTCTCGTGCGAACCCGCCGCTGGCCACGACCACCGCACGCGCGGGGACCTCGATGTCGTCGGCGACGACACCCGTTACCCGCCCCTCGTGCTGCAGCAGTCGCTGCACGCGGGTGTTCAGCACGACCTCGACACCGCTCGTGCGGGCCGCCCTGGCCAGCGCCTGGACCAGGCCGTAGCCCTGGTCCTTCGGCACGTGACCGCGCCAGACGTCTTCGACACCCGCCTGGCACAGGCCGGGCATGTGCGCGTTCGTCGACACCCTGGCCGGGATCTCGACGCCCAGTCCGATCAGCCACTCCAGCGCCGGACCGGCGCCTCGGCAGAAGGCGGCGATCAGCCCCGGCTCGAGCTGCCAGCGGTTCAGGTCCATGTAGTGCTGGAAGAACCGCTCTGGGGAGTCGTCGATACCCAGCCGTTCCTGGACACTCGTGCCGGCCGCGGTGAACAGGCCCGCCGACAGCTGGGTCGAACCGCCGAGTTCGGTCTCCGATTCGAAGAGCAGCACGGAACGGCCGCTTTCGGCCGCGGACACGGCGGCCGCCAGTCCCGCACCGCCGCCTCCGATGACGACGACGTCCCAGTCGTCGCGTTCGTCGCTCACTGTGGATCGCCTCCCGTCTCGGCCGTGATGCGGTGGTAGAGCCCGTTGGAGACGAGGCCGCCGTCCACCGTGACCTCGCTACCGGTCATGTAGCTGGAACGCTCGGACAGCAGGAACAGGACCGCCTCGGTGATCTCGTCGGGCCTTGCCATTCGTCCGAACGGGACGCTCGCCACGGCGGAGGCCACGAACGAGTCGGCACCGGCGAGAAAGCCCGTGTCGGTCAGGCCGGGGTGCACCGAGTTCACCCGGATTCCCCACTTCGCGAAGTTTCCTGCGGCCGATTTGGACAGTCCGGTGAGGCCCCATTTGCTCGCCGAGTACGCGGGCGAGAAGTAGCCGATCTGCCCCGAGATCGACGAGATGTTGACGATCGAACCGCCGCCCGAGTCGCGCATCGGCTCGGCGACCGCCTTCATTCCGTGGAACGGGCCGAACAGGTTGATCCGCATGGTGCGTTCCCAGACCTCGTCCGGCGTGTCCAGGAACTCGAGTCTCCTGGAGATTCCCGCGTTGTTGACGAGCCCGCCGAGGCTGCCGTGCGCACGCAGGATGTCGTCGACGACCACCCGCCACGTCGCCGCGTCGGTGACGTCCAGTTTGTGCACCGATGCCGATCCGCCCGCCTGCGTGATCTCGTCGGCGACCGGTGCTGCGTCGGCCACGTCGGCCAGGCACACGTGTGTGCCCCTGGCGGCGAGTGCACGCGCGTGATTCGCGCCCATGCCCGCGGCCGCGCCGGTGATCAGGACGACCTCGGGAAACTCAGACATGGCGGGAACCGCCGTCCACGGCGATGCTGTGGCCGGTGACGTACCGGGCGCTGTCGGACAGCAGGAACAGCAGCGGTCCTGCAACCTCCTCGGGAGAGCCGAAGCGGTGCAGCGGGACGACGTCGAGCGCGTGCTGCAGCGTCGCCGGATCGTCCTTGGCCCATCGCGTCATCGCGGTGTCGATGTAGCCGGGTGCCAGCGCGTTGACGCGAATCCCCTTGTCGCCGAACTCCACGGCGAGCGATTCGGTCAGGTGTGCCACGGCCGCCTTCGACGCGCAGTAGGCGCCGCGGCCCTTGCGCACCCGCAGCGCGGAGACCGACGACATGTTGACGATCGCGCCGCCTGGCCCCATGTGCCGCGCGGCCGCCTGCGCTCCGTAGAGCACGCCTTCGACGTTGACCGACAGGGTCGCGTCGAGCTGCTCCGGGGTGATCTCGTCGGCGACCGCGTACGGGAAGATCCCCGCGTTGTTGACCCAGAAGTCGAGCCTGCCGAACCTGGTCGTCGCCAGCTTCGCGATCGTTTCGTGGTCCTGTGCCTCGGTGACGTCGACGGTGGCCGCGACGATCTCGCCCGGTTTGTCGGCCACGGAGGCAGCGGCCAGCTCGGCGGTCAGGTCGTCGGCCGTCGCCCGCATCCGGTCGGCGTCGATGTCGGCGCCGACGACGTGCACGCCGCGCGAGGCGAGTGCCGCCGTGAAGCGGGCTCCCATGCCCTGGGCGGCGCCGGTGACGACCGCGACCTTGCCCTCGAACTCGGGGTGCACGACGGTCATCGGCGTGTGCTGGGCGCGGGTGTCGCTCATGGTTCTCCGTTCCGTGTTGTGCCGGCCCGCTGGGCCGGCGCAGTGTCAGCGGGGTTCGTCAGCGGGGCTCGTCGTCGCGGTGCACGGTGCGGCGGGCGATCCGCCAGCCGGACGGGCTGCGCACGACCCGGTCGGCGATCGTCGTCTGTCGCACCACAGTGGACGGACCGCCCGGTGCGGTGTGGACGAGTTGTAGGTACGCCCGCACGAGGAGTTCGTCGGGGCCCTGCCCGGTGACGAACAGATTGGTCAGTACGTGCCGGGTGACGCCGTCCTGCCGGGCGAATCTCTCGGCGAAGGCTGTCAGCGCCTCGGTGCCGACGACCGGTTCGGGATAGCTCGGGGAGTGGAACTCGCCGTCCGGTGTGAAGGTCGCCGCCCAGGCGTCGGCGTGTCCGTCGTCGATGAAGTGGCTCTGCGCGCCGTACAGCTGGTGTACGCGCGCGAGGGTCTCGGTGCTGATGTCGTCGTCCGGCCCGCGTGCCATCTGGTCCTCTCCACCCCTTGCTGTCGGATACACCGCTGTATTCGCGCGCCTCTGGGGTCGCGTCGGAGTCCACATGCCGCCGTCCACGTGCCGCCGGGTCCACACGCCGTCCGGTGGTCGTTCGATGCGTGACGCCGGGCTGGTAGTGTGCGAATATCGCACGCCACGTGCGAACTACGGAAACAGTAGGGTGGCCGTCAACGGCCGTCAAGAGGGGTTACGCAGTGTCCGAACTCGACTCCGGAATGTCCAAGACGTTGCACAACGGCTTGGAGATCTTGGAACTGCTGGTCGCGCAGCCGCGCGGGATGACGCTCACCGAGGTCGCGGACGCGCTCGGGGTGCACCGGACCGTCGCCCACCGGCTCGTTCGCACGCTCGAGGCGCACCGGTTGTGCAAGCGCGACCGCGACAAGCGCATCACGCTCGCGGCGGGACTCGTCCGGTTGGCCGAGCCGGTCGAACAGGACCTGCGGACGCTCGCGCTCCCGGTGCTGGAGGATCTCGCGGAGAAGACGAAGGCGTCGGCACATCTCGTCGTGCGCGACTCCGAGAACGAAGCGCGGATGCTGATGATCGTCGAACCGCGCATGGCTCGGATGCACGTCAGTTTCCGGGCGGGCCAGGTGGATCCCGTGGATCGCGGTTCGGCAGGTCTCGCGCTGTTGGCCGCGCAACCGCCCGTGTCCGGGGAACGGGAGGCGGTGACGACGGCCCGGCGGCGCGGCTTCGCCGTGTCCTACGGCGAGGTCGTGCCGTCGGTGTGCGGCGTGTCCGCGCCGGTGCCGGGCAGAGAGGTGAGCCTCGGGCTCACGTTGTTCGAGATCGAGGACGAGGACGAACTCGGCCGCATCGTGTGCGAAGCGGCGAACCGCCTCGGCGCCCAGTTGTAGGCGCGGTCCACGGCGCACGGGGCGCGCCGCAGGTGGCTGCGCAGTTGGTGGGTGTCGCACCGCGGCCCCCGGCGTCGCGATGCGCGGCCGGGGGCGCGGCGTGGCTGTGGTCAGCCCGTGCGGATCAAGCCGTGGTGGCCTTGGCTGCCAGCGTGGTGAGGACCTTGGTGAGCTGCTCGGCGACCTCGGCGTCGGAGTACGGGTGAGTCTCGGCGAACCGCGTGGCAGAGCCGGGGATGTCGAGCTTGACGTCGTCGATGACGGCGCCGCCCGCGATGCCTGCGGCCTTGCGGGTGTCGTCATGGGCCCAGACGCCGCCGTACTGGCCGAGGGCCGTACCGATGACAGCCACCGGCTTGCCGGTCATCGCGCCCGCCTGCCACGGCCGGGACAGCCAGTCGATGGCGTTCTTGATCACCGCGGGCATCGTGCCGTTGTACTCGGGCGAGATGTAGAGGAAGGCGTGTGCCCGTTCGGCCGCCGTTCGCAGGCGGGCGGCGGTGGCGGGCAGCGCGGCGGCGGTGTCGATGTCCTCGTTGTAGAACGGCAGGTCACCGAGGCCGTCGGCGACGGTCAGCGTGATATCGGCGGGTGCGAGCTTGGCCGCGGCCTCGGCGAGCTGGTGGTTGTGCGAGGCGGCGCGCAGGCTACCGACCAGTGTGAGGATCTCGACGGACATGGATTCAGCCTCCCGGCGGCGTGGAGCGTATTGACGACGGGAAATGATGGCATCGTCGGCCGACCGTAACCGGACCAGGGTCCACCTTTAGTGGTGTAGGCAACCCGCCGCGCGCTGTCGTCCGCGCTTCGTAAGGCCCGAACAGCCGCTATCGTCGGTGGACGTGCCCCAGCGACGCGAGCTCCCGCTGACGCCGGTCGGCGAGGAACCCCGACTGCGCGCCGATGCCGTACGGAACCGCGCCCGGCTGCTCGCCGCCGCCGCGCGCCTCGCCGACGAACACGGCGTCGAGCAGCTGACCATGGACGCCGTCGCCACCGCAGCCGAGGTCGGCAAGGGCACCGTGTTCCGCCGGTTCGGCGACCGCATCGGCCTGCTGCAGGCCCTGCTGGACCACGTCGAAGCGCGGTTCCAGGCCGGCTTCCTCGAAGGCGAACCACCGCTCGGCCCCGGCGCGCCCCCGCGGGAGCGCCTCCATGCGTTCGGGCCCGCGGCGCTGCGGCACGACGCCGCGCACCGCGAGCTCTACCTCGCGGCGGAGGGCAAACCCGAGCGCCGGTACCTCACGCCGTCGATCCGGCTGCGGCACACGCACCTGGCGATGCTGCTGCGGTCGGCGGGCGTGCAGACCACGGGCGGCGACGCCGAACTGCTCGCCCACACGCTGCTGAGCTTCGTCGACTCGGCGCTCACGGCACATCTGACGTCTCAGCGGGGACTGCCCCTCGAACGGCTCGAAACCGGCTGGGCCGATCTCGTCGACCGTCTGCTCGGCTGAAGCAACCGGGCCCCCGGAATCCGCAACACGGGCCCCGGAACCCGCAACACGGCGGCTTGCGCGCGAACGTGACGCGTGGGTGTCGATCAAGCACTACCGCAACGCCACTGTGCGTTCACGGTGTGCGGTTTTCCTGGCCGTGCTGAGCCAACCCGGTTCCCGTTCCAGGAGGTTCGATGTTCCCGCCACGTCATCGCCGTAGCAGCAACCACGACAGCGACCGGTCGTCCGCCGCAAGCCCGGTCTCCCGCCGCGGCTTCCTCGGCGGCATGGCCGGTGTCGGCGCAGGCGCCGTCCTGCTCGGCACGGGTACCGCAGCCGGGCCCGCAGCCGCGGCGCCGTCGCGCCGCATCGCCGACCCGTTCCAGCTCGGCCTCGCATCGGGCGACCCGCTGCCCGACGGTGTCGTGCTGTGGACGCGCCTCGCGCCCAAGCCGCTGGACTTCGACGGCGGCATGCCCGGCCGCATAGTTCCGGTGCAGTGGGAGATCGCGCTGGACGAGAAGTTCAGCAAGGTCGTCAAGCGCGGCACGGAGCGGGCACTGCCGGAGGAGGCGCACACCGTGCACGCCGACGTGCGCGGCCTCGAACCGCACCACGAGTACTTCTACCGCTTCCGCGTCGACGGGGAGATCTCCGAGGCCGGACGTACGCGGACCGCGCCCGCGCCCGGCACGACGCCGGAGCTGCACTTCGCGTTCGCGTCGTGTTCCAACTGGGAGCAGGGCTACTTCACGGCGTACCGCCACATGGCCGCCGAGCGGCCCGACATGGTGTTCCACCTCGGCGACTACCTGTACGAGTACGCCGCGGGTGTCAACGGGGACGTGCGCACCCACGCCGGTGACGAGATGAACGAGCTGGGCGAGTACCGGCAGCGGCACGCGCAGTACAAGACCGACGGCGATCTGCAGCTCGTGCACTCGGTGTCGCCGTTCATCGTCACGTGGGACGACCACGAGACCGACAACAACTACGCCGACCTCGTCCCGGAGAACGACGACCCGGAACAGGGCAACGGCAGCCGGGAGGAGTTCGCCAAGCGGCGCGCGGCGGCGTACCAGGCGTACTGGGAGCACATGCCGCTGCGCCGGTTCCGCAAGCCGGTCGACACGAACCTGCCGCTGTACCGGCGGTTCCGCTACGGCGACACGGCCACGTTCAGCGTGCTCGACTCCCGCCAGTACCGCGACGACCAGCCGTACAACGACAAGTCGCAGGTGTCGGGTCCCGACCAGTGGAAGACCAACATGCTCGGCGACGAGCAGCACGCGTGGCTGGAGAAGGGCTTCGACGAGTCGAAGTCGGCGTGGAACGTCGTGCCGCAGCAGATCTACTTCGCCAGCATGGACGAGGTCGAAGGCGAGGATCCGGGCGGCTACAACGACGGCTGGGACGGCTACCGCGCCTCGCGCGACCGCATCCTCGGGTACGTCGAGGAGAAGGGCATCGACAACGTCGTGGTCCTCACCGGCGACGTCCACAAGCACTGGGTCAACGACCTGCGCCGCGACTTCGAGAAGCCGGAGACCGCGGTGGTGGCCAGCGAGTTCGTGACGACGTCGATCACCTCCAACGGCGACGGCACCGGTACCAACGACCCGGGCTCGGTCATCCGGAGCGAGAACCCGCACACGAAGTACCACTGCGACCGCCGCGGATACGTCTCCTGCCACGTGTCGAGGGACCGCTACGTCGCCGACTACCAGGTGGTCGACTTCGTCTCGAAGAAGGACGCACCGATCCGTACCGATGCGTCGTTCGAGATCGAGGCCGGCACGCCGGGCGTTCGGCAGCGGTGAGGCCGCGGCGACGCGTGTTTTCCCGGCCGAGAAAAGACGTCGCCGGAGTCGGCCGGTAACCGCGACTCTCGTGGACACCGGGCAGGGAGCCCGGTGTCCATGAGGGGAGAAGCATCATGCGAAAGCACGCACTGGCCGGTGCGGGAGTGGGTCTGCTGTCGGCGCTGGCGATGGTCATGGGGCCGGCGACGGCAAGCGGAGCGGAAGGAGGGAAGCTGGACTCCGTTCGGGACCGATCCGCTGCCACTGCCCCGGATTGCGGGTCCACGGCGGGGGACAAGGACCACAGCACGTATCCGAAGCCGTTCGACGGAACCACCAACATCCGTAGTGGACCGTCGACCGGATGTGGCGTCGTGACGCAGGTGGGTTCGACCAACAAGGCGGACTATCACTGCTTCGACGTCGGCAGCGACGGGAAGACCTGGACGTTCATGCGTGTCAAGCACACGGCGTACGGCTGGGTGCGCGACGACGTGCTGCGGGACGGCGGCAGTAACAAGGTCTGCTGATAGCCGATTCCAGCTCGGCAAGCGTGTGGGAACGTCCATCGTGGATGTTCCCGCACGCTTGCGTGCGCTGGGTCCGGTGCTCAGGCGTACGCCGGGATCCGACCCGCGAGCAGTGCCTTGCCGAGTTCGCTGACCCGGTGAACGACGGCGTTGCCCTGCCGCTCACTGACGACCAGGCCCGATTCGCGCAGGCAGGTGGCTTGCTTGCTGGCACTGCCTGCGGAGATGCCGACTCGGTCGGCCAGTGCGCTCGTCGTGTACGGCTTGCGGAGCACGAGCAGGCAGGCCGCACGATTCGGGCCGAGGAGGGCCTCGAGGTGGCGCACGTCGTCGTCGCCGCGCTCCGGATCGGCGGGCGTGGCCGGATACACGAGTGTGGGCGGGAGCTCGGGGTCGATCAGGCTGATCGGGTTCGGCCAGCAGAAATGACTGGGTACCAGCGTGATTCCGCGTCCGCCGAGGTGCAGGGTGCGGTCGAGCGCGTACCGAACCCGGAGCACCTCGCCGTCCCACCCGAGTACGCCGGGGATCCCGGACAGCAGGCCGCCGACCCCCGCCGAGGATAGTGTGCGCATCCGCCGTGCGCGGTCGGCTCGCACGTCGTCCTGCACCGCCGACCACCGTGGGCGGACGAGTAGGTCGTAGGCGCCGTGTAACGCGGCTGCGACCTCGGTGAGCATGCCGCGGTCGCCTGCGGCGAGGTCGCGGATCCAGGACGGTGCGGGACGCGAGGCGAACACCGACCGCAGGTCCCGCTCCAGCAGGGTTCGCCCGGTGCAGACGATTCGTTCGCACCCGGTCTCGATGTCCGGGATGTCCGCGGTCGGCGTGAGGAAATCGGGGAACGTGCCCTGTGCGGGTACGAGGGTGCAGAGTGGGCCGAGGAGAGCTCCCGCGCCGTCGTGGCCGTGGATCCGGTGGCGTGTCTCGCGGTGCCAGGCGCTGTAGCGCGTATCCGGCGCGGGGTCCTGGATCTGATGCAGGCTCTGCACGAGTTCCCACATCAGGTCGGGTCGGTCCGCGACGCGCACGCATTGGAGGTCGTCGCGGGTGAAGACGATGCGCAACGTCATGCCCTCTCCCCCTCGAGCGGCGACACCGACGAGACCGCCCGGCCACGACGGCCCGTCGGCGGTGCGCGGCCGCTGTCTGCCTCCCCCTGCGTGGCAGACAGCGGCGAGCGACGC
This sequence comes from Prauserella sediminis, assembly GCF_014195435.1. Lineage (NCBI taxonomy): Bacteria > Bacillati > Actinomycetota > Actinomycetes > Pseudonocardiales > Pseudonocardiaceae > Prauserella > Prauserella sediminis. The sequence continues at coordinate 2,693,727 of NZ_JACIBS010000001.1, forward strand.
GTCCACGTTAGCGCCACGGCGTTAATGGGTCAACTTCGTTATGTACCATTACGCACATGGTCGAACCGGGACCGCTGGTCGGGGAGCCGTTGGCGCTCGATCTGGTGAATACGCGAGCACGGCTGCCGGACCAGGAACTCGACTTCCTCGCCGATCTGGCCGGACTGCGACGCTGGCTGGACTGTCAACGGGAACGCCTGTCGACGATGCCGGCGTCGCTGATCGACGCGCCGGCGAAGGCCGACCTCGCCGCTGTCCGGGACCTCAGGGAGCACGCCGCGACGGCGATCGCGCGTGCCCGCCGGGGCGACCAGCCCACGGCCGGAGACGTGCGTGCGATCAACGAGGCGATGCGTGCCGCTCCGCTACGCCGTGAGCTGGTCCGCGAGGGCGAGGGGAGGGCGAAGCTCACGGCCACCCACGACGGACCTCGCGGTACGCGGGTCGCTGCGGCCCTTGCCGAATCCGTGGCCGAGCTGCTGGCCGACGAGCGGGTGGAGACCGTGCGCAACTGCGCGGCCGATTTCTGCGTCCTGCTGTTCCTGCCCGCACACCCGCGGCGCCGGTGGTGCAACCCGGCGATCTGCGGCAACCGCGTGCGCGTGGCCCGTTTCCACGAACGTCGGAGGTCGCGCTCCGGCCGATGAGCCGGGCAGCCGGATGCGACGGACGTCCGGCGCGGTGCAGTCGCGTGCGCAGTCGTCGGCCGCGTGTGCTGTGTGTCAGCCTTCCACCGTCGTGTCAGACGTTGCGCAGCACCGACACCACGACGCCGAGGATCACCGCGTCGTCGCCGTCGATGACCTCGTAGTCGGCGTTGCGCGGTTCGAGCAGTACGTGACCGCCGCGTTTGCGGTACACCTTCACCGTCGCCTCGTCGTCGAGCATCGCGGCGACGATCTGACCGGAATGCGACTCGTCCTGGCGGCGCACCACGACGATGTCGCCGTCGCAGATCGCCGCGTCGATCATCGACTCGCCGCGCACTCGCAGCCCGAAGACGGTGCCGCGGCCGGTCAGCTCCCTCGGGAGCGAGAGCATGTCGTCGGCGTGCTCCTCGGCCAGGATCGGCGTACCCGCGGCGATGTCGCCGACGACCGGCACGGGCACGGAGTCCTCTGTGGACTCCGGTTCGGCGGTGCCGCGCAGGAACGCCCTGACGTCGATGGGACGCGACACCGACGGGCTGCGGCGCAGGAATCCCTTGTCCTCCAGTGCCGCGAGGTGTTTCGAGACCGAGGACGACGACCGCAGCCCGACCGCCTCGGCGATCTCCCGGGTGGTGGGTGCATAGCCGTCGGCCACGACCCGGTCGCGGATGGTGGCCAGGATGCGTTGCTGTCGCTCTGGCAGTGCCGACGTGTCGAGGTCGCCGAAGAGGTCGTGGTCGCCGTGGATCGTCACGGGCGGCATCGTAACCGCCGGTGATCGAACCCGGACGCGGCGCCGCCGATTTTCCGGCCGTCGACCGGGCCAGGGCGTGTACGCAGCGTCGTCACTCTGCATTTTATGAGCCGATGCGAAATGTTAAGTCCGGTGCTTGACTCGGGTGTTCGACTGCTGTTGAGAGTGTTCATAATCGAACTGAAGGCAATTCGATCACGCCGCATCCGGTGATTTATCAACGGTTTGACTCGGTCCATTTTGGCGCTGCTCACCTGCGAAAACTACTGATAAGATACGTCCGAACGGGTGATGCACGACCGGGGGAATCTGGCTACCTTGAATGGCGTGCGTTCGTGAGGGGTCGCTGATCGGGCGAACGTCGGGAACGAACGCTGATCGATTTCCGATCGAGTGATTCGGTTTTGGACGGGGCGTTGTGGTCGACCGTTCGGTTCGAGGGGACCGTCGGCGGGGCGACGCCCGCATGATTGAGGGGGAGCACTACATCTATGAGTCATGAGATCGCGGTCGGCTCGGGGCACAGAGGCACGCCGCACCGAAGCACGGGGCACCGGACGTCGGGTAGTCGGAACGCGGAACACCGCAACACCGAACACCGGAACGCGGGCCGTGGAGATCCTCGGTACGGACGGCCCGAGCGCCGGGATTCGGGGTACGGCAACGACGAGCCGGTGGGGCAGCACGTGCGGCTGCGGCGAACCCGGCACGGACGCGGTGTGGAGATCTGCGAGATCGGCGGGGAGTTGGACCTGCTCACCGCGCCGATCGTGCGCCGGGAGCTGGACACCGCCGCCGACCAGGGCCGGCATCGGCTGGTGATCGACATGTCGGCCGTCGAGTTCTGCAGCGTGGCCGGCGTCGAACTGCTGTTGCGTGCCGCCCGGCGCGCCACGGACGGGGACGGCACGATCGCCGTGGTCGCGGGCAGGCAGGTGCGCCGGGTGGTGCGGTTGGTCGCGCCGGACGGCCCGATCGTGTGGTTCGACTCCGTGTGCGATGCGGTGCACCACGCCGCAGGTGACCGCAACCTCGCCGCTAGCGGGCTGGCCGGCATCGATCTCGACAGCACTCAGCGTGGCCTGCGCAGGTACGTCGAGGTCGTCGCCGCGGGACTCGGGCTCGAAGCGGCGGCCGCATGGTCCGACGTCGACGACCGCACCGCCACGGCTTACATCGCGCTCGACGGGGAACTGCCCGGTATGGAGGGCCGCGAGGTGGCACTTGTCTGGGACGGCCGCACCGGCTGGGCGGTGGGCGCGGAGACGCACTCCGGCGAGGACCTCGTGATCCGTGCCTGGTACGGCGCGGAGCTGCTGCCGGAGCCGGATGCGGTGGTGCGCTTCGTGAGGGAGCTGACCGGGGGCAGGCCGGTCGGACTCGACGTACCCCCGGAACCCAGCGGACACCCGCACGCCGCGCAGATCGTGCGCGCCCGATTGCAGGCCGCCGCGTGGTCGGACCGGGAACCGCACATGCCCGAGGTCGACGTGCCGGAGCAGGGTGCAGCCACGCCGCTGTGGCACGAAGGGGTCGGCTGACGCACGGTGCCGGCTGATGAACGGAGCCGGCTGATGAACGGTGCCGGCCGACCGGCGCGGGGGCGGTCGGCCGGCACCCTGCTTTCGTCCCGGCTCGCCTGCACTTACCCAGCGAGTGCGAGCTCGCCTCGGACCGGCCGCTGCGGCTCAGGCCTGGGCGCGCAGCCGCGGCAGGACGTCCTCGCTGAGCTGGCCGAGGAAGCGTTCCTGGTCGTGGCCGGGTCCGTGGAACACGAGGTGGTTGAACCCGGCGTCGAGGTACGGCTGGATCTGCTCCATGGCCTGGTCGGGGTTCGAGGCCACGATCCACCGTTTGGCGACCTGGTCGATGGGCAGTTCGTCGGCCAGGCGTTCCATTTCCTCGGACGAGGTGACGCTGTGCTTCTGTTCCGGGGTGAGTGACAGCGGGGCCCAGAACCGGCAGTTCTCCAGTGCCCGGTCGGGTTCGCGGTCGTAGGACATCTTGATCTCGATCATCCGGTCGATGCCCGCCGCGTCGCGTTCGGCGGCCGCCGCGCCGTCGGCGACCGCGGGCTGGAGCTTGTCGGTGTAGAGCTCCATGCCCTTGCCGGAGGTGCAGATGAACCCGTCGCCCGCGCGGCCCGCGTACTTGGCCACGACGGGTCCGCCCGCCGCGATGTAGACCGGCACGGGCGTGTCCGGGCGGTCGTAGATCTTGGCGTCGACGAGCGTGTAGTAGTCGCCCTCGAACGAGACGTTGTCTTTCGTCCACAGCTCACGGATCAGCCGCACCGATTCGCGCAGCCGGGCGAAGCGCTCCTTGAACTCGGGCCACTCGCGGCCGGACACGGCGATCTCGTTGAGCGCCTCGCCGGTCCCCGCGCCGAGGATGACGCGGCCGTTCGAAAGCAGCGACATCGTGGCGAACGCCTGCGCGATCACGGCGGGGTTGTAGCGGAACGTGGGCGTCAGCACGCTGGTGCCGAGCTGCACCCGGTTGGTGCGTTCGGCGACCGCCGACATCCACGTCAGCGCGAACGGGGCGTGCCCGCCCTCGTGCCGCCACGGCAGGAAGTGGTCGGACACCCAGGCCGAATCGAGCCCCAGCTCTTCGGCGCGTACCGCGAACTCGACCAGGTCCCGCGGCCCGAACTGCTCCGCGGACGCCTTGTAACCGACTTTCAGATCCATCGAGAGCCTTTCGACCTAGAGAACCGCGTTTGCTGGCACCGTCCAACGTAATGATCTTTGCGGCACCGTGCGCGAAACGCACGTCACAGCGGGCGCTCCAGCGCACCGGACGCGCGGCCCGCCCGGTGCGGGTTCCCGGCCGTCACGGGAGCAACCCCGATTCCCGGGCCAGGGAGACGGCGTGGGTGCGGTTGGTGGCACCGAGTTTGCGGGCGATGCTGCGCAGGTAGGCCTTGACGGTGTTGGGTCGGAGTCCGAGCTCGGCGGCGATGTCGCCGTTGGCGGCGCCCGTGGCGACGAGCTGCAGCACGTCGAGTTCGCGGGCCGACAGCACGCCGTCGGCCGCGGGCTGCGGGGCGCTGTCGTCGCCGGCCGTGATGCGGTGCAGCCGCTGCGAGACCTCCCGGAGCCGCCGGCGCGCCTGCGGGTCGCCGACCAGGGAGATCGCCTCGTCGAGGTCCCTGCGCGCGTCGGCGACGGCACGGTGATCGCGGGTGGCGGCCTCGTCGTAGGCGGCCGTGCGCCTGCGGACCTCGACGCCGACGGCGAGGTCGCGTTCGATGCGGCGGGTGTGCTCGACGGCCCGTGCCACGATGCGGTCGCCGATCGCCACGTCGTCGCGCTGCGCCAGGTACAGCAGGCCGACGACCGTCTCGCCAGCCCGGATCGGCACGGCGAACACGGTCTCGATGCGTTCGGGCGCGACGGCGCGGTCGTAGGCGTGCACGATGTGGGCGGTGTTGAAGTAGTCGCGCACGACCAGCGGTCTGCCCATCGAGAACACCTTGCCGCCGAGTCCGTATCCGGCGCGGACATGCAGGTCACGCAGGGTGTGCCCGAGGTGGCCGTCGAGATGGCGGATGGTGATCGCGTCCCGCGAACCCGGCGCGAGGCTGCCGCCGAAGGTCAGGTCCACCGCGCACGAATGCCGCAACGAGCGCACGCTCGGTGCGAGCAGCCGGTCGAGTTCGGCGAGCAGGTCGCCGGGCACCGTCGCGGGGCCGGCCCCGCGGCCACCACCGGGAGGGACGGGATACGTGCCGGGCATGGCCACCACCTTTCCTCGCAGGTCGTCACCGGGGCGCGGCGGCGGGCCCCGTTACCCACGAAAGAACGTAGCCCGAATCGCGCGCTGTGGCGATCGTCAGGTGGCGCCGCGCACCGCGCGGACACGCGCCTGCGCACGGCGCATATCGACCGGCAGTACAGCGCACGACAACGGAGTCGAGGAGAAGAATGGGCACCACACCTGCGGCGGCCGAGCCGGAACACGGACGGGCCGAGTACGGGCGGGCGGAGTACCGGGCCGACGACGCGTGCGCGGCCGAGCTGCTCTGCGATCGGCATCCGGCCGATGCGGTCGCGTTCCGGGTCGTCGAAGCGGACCTGACCACCCGTGAGCTCACGTTCGGCGAGCTGACCGCGCAGTCGCAACGGGTCGCCGCGATGCTGGCGGACCTGGGCGTCGGGCGTGGCGACGCCGTCGGGGTGCTGATGAGCAAGTCGGCGGAGCTTCCTGCGGTGCTACTCGGCATCTGGCGGCTCGGGGCGGTGCACGTGCCGCTGTTCACGGCCTTCGCCAAGCCCGCGATCGACATGCGGCTCGACGGCAGCGGGGCCCGCGTGGTCGTCGCCGACGCGGATCAAGCGCCGAAACTCGCCCAGGAGGACGGGCAGCCCGCCGAGCGGCGGGTCGTCCAGGTCGGCGGAGAGGCTCCGACGGCGCCCGGCTGGTATCGGTTCGAGGACCTCGTGGCCGCAGCGCCTGCCGAACCGGCGGTCGAACCGGCGCGCGTGGGCGGCGACGGCACGCTGATCCTGCTGTTCACCAGCGGCACGACCGGGACTCCGAAGGGCGTTCCGGTGCCGGTGCGGGCGCTCGCGTCGATGGAGCGGTACCTGCTCGACGCCCTAGACGTGCGTTCCGAGGACGTCTTCTGGAACGCCGCGGATCCGGGCTGGGCGTACGGCCTGTACTACGCGATCCTCGGACCGTTGGCGCTGGGCAGGCCGAGCATCCTGCTGCACGCCGGGTTCTCGCCCGCGCTGACGTGGCGGATCCTCGACCGGTTCGGGGTCACGAACTTCGCCGCGGCGCCGACGATCTACCGCGCGCTGCGGGGCGAACCGCCGCAGGAGGCCGTGTCGGTGCGGCTGCGCTGCGCGTCGTCGGCGGGCGAGCCGCTGACGCCGGAAGTGGTCGCCTGGGCCACCGACACGCTCGGTGTCGAGGTGCGCGACCACTACGGGCAGACCGAACTGGGCATGGTCATCGGCAACGCGTGGCGACCGGAGCTCAAGGCTGAGGTCACGCCGGGCTCCATGGGGTACCCGCTGCCCGGCTGGGCGTGCGGGGTGCTCGCCGACGAGGTCGACGAGGTGGTGCCGGACGGCACCGTCGGCAGACTCGCCGTCGACACCCACGCCAGCCCGTTCATGTGGTTCGACGGTTACGCGAACGCCCCGGAGCGCACGGCGCAGCGGTTCAGCGCGGACGGCCGCTGGTACATCACCGGAGACACCGCCTACCGCGATTCCGACGGCAGGCTCTACTTCTCGTCCCGGGACGACGACGTGATCATCATGGCGGGCTACCGCATCGGCCCGTTCGACGTCGAGAGCGTGCTGGTCGGCCACGAGGCGGTGCTCGAGGCGGCCGTGATCGGTGCCCCCGATGAACTGCGCGGTGAGGTGCTGGAGGCATACGTCGTGCTCAAGCCGGGCACCGAGCCGTCGCCGGAACTGGAGCAGCAGCTGCAGCAGCGGGTCAAGCGCGAGTTCGCGGCACACGCCTACCCGCGCCGCGTGCACGTCGTCGACGAGCTGCCGAAGACGCCCAGCGGCAAGATCCAGCGGTTCAAACTGCGCCAGGAGCGCGCCGGGAAGTGACCGCGGAGCCGGGCCCGCCGGTGGTGCGGGCCCGGCCCGGCAGTGTCGGGTGCCTCAGCGCAGCCGCGGCAGGTGGCCGTCCCACGGTGCGGCGACCTCGAGCGAGCGGGCGAGGCGGAGCAGCAGCGCCTCGCTCGCGAGCCTGCCGACGAACTGCACGCCCAGCGGCAGCCCTTCGGGAGTGAGGTGCAACGGCAGGCTCATGGCCGGGCGCCCGGTGAGGTTGGCCAGCTGGGTGTAGGGGACCCAGCCGAGGTTGTTGCGGACGACCTGGTCGACGATTCCCGTGCGGCGCAGCACACCGAAGCTCTTCGTGCGCATCATCGCCTCGGCCAGCCACTGCAACGGGGCCGGCATGTTCAGCGAACCGGTGCGGATCGGCGGTTCGCCGAGTGCAGGCGTGAGCAGCAGGTCGTGGCTCGTGTGGAAGCGGGCGAGCGCGGCGACGTGGTCACGGCGGCGTTCCTGCGCGGCGAGCAGTTCGGTGGCGGAGAACCCGCGGCCGAGCTCGGCCATCATGCGGGTGTCCTGTTCGAACGCATCGTCGCCGGCTCCGGTCTCCCGCTTGATGCGGGCGACCTCGTTGGCCTGGCGGACGAACCACACGGTGAGGAAGTCCTGGCCGAGCTGCCGGTCGTCGTAGGGCGGCTCGACCTCCTCGACGTGGTGGCCGAGGTCGGTGAGCAGCTGGGCGGCGTGCTCGACGGCCCGCACGGCCTCGGGGTGGACCTTGTCGCGCAGCGAGGACGCGGCCGTGTAGCCGATCCGCAGCGGTCCGGTCGGTTCCTCCAGTTGTGAGAGCAGCGGCCGGTCCGGGACGGCCGGGTGGTACGGGCTCATGTCGTCGGGGCCGGCCAGCACGTCGAGCATCGCGGCGGTGTCCCGCACGGTGCGGGAGACGACGCCGTTGGTGGCCAGCCCGCCCAACGGCTCGCTCTCGTCGGGGCCGGAGGGGACCAGACCGCGGCCTGGTTTCAATCCCACGAGGCCGGTGCACGCAGCGGGGATGCGGATCGAGCCGCCGCCGTCACTGGCCCCGGCGACGGGGACGATCCCGGCCGCCACGGCCGCCGCGGACCCGCCCGACGAACCACCCGGGGTGCGGTCGAGTGCCCACGGGTTGCGGGTGGGGCCGAACAACAGGGGTTCGGTGACGCCCTTGGCCCCGAACTCCGGCGTGTTGGTCTTGCCGAACACGACCAGGCCCGCGTCGAGCCACCGCTGCACCACGGTGTCGTTGCGCTCGGCCTTCGTCCCGGCGAGCGCGCGCGAGCCGTCCGCGGATGGTTCGCCCGCTAGCTGCTGGTGGAGGTCCTTGAGCAGGAACGGCACCCCGGCGAACGGCCCGGAGAGCTGTTCGGTGACGCGCCGGTCCGCGTACTCGTCGAGGCGGGTGCAGATCGCGCCCACCCGCGGATCGACCGCGTCGGCGCGGTTCCTCGCCGCGGCCAGCAGGTCGTCGGGTTTCACCTCGCCCGAGGCGACCAGCTCCGCGAGGCCCAGCCCGTCGTGTGCGAGGTAGTCCTGCTCATCCACGGCTTGCTCCTTGTCGATGGGTACACGCTGAGACGATCATGTGGCCGTACGGCCGGCAACCGGTGGGTTGTCGTCAGGGAAAGGACACGATCTTGCCGTCCATGGTCTTGGCGATGTCGTAGTCCTCGGACGGAGTGATGATCCAGTACTCGCCGGTGATGCCGTGGGTGTTCGACAGTTTGGACTCCCGGTCCTCGGCCACCGACTTGAACGATGCGATGTCCGCGTCGCGGCTCTCGGCGTCCGAATAGAGGAACAGCAGGGTCGAGCCGTCGCAGGTGGCGGTCGCCGTCCATCGGCTGGGCCGGTTCGTGTCGTCGGACAGCTCGAAGTCGTCGCAGCCGCCGCCGGCCTCGACGTACGCGTCCCGTAGCGCGTCGATGTCCTCGACGGGGCCGCCGCAGGCGGACACCGTCGCGAGCACGGCTACCGCCGAACCCGCGAGGGCGAGAGCCGTCTTCATGGTCATGTTCTCGCAATACCGTACCGGTGAGACCGGTTACCGCGTGTCTGCGGCATCGAGACGTTCTTGTGACGGAACGGGTTCGCCGATCGATACGTCGACTCGGCCCCGGGAGGGTCGCGACCCCGCTATCGTGCAAATCCGACTGTCGTGATCATGGCGAACGAAAGGTGCACGTGGAGCTGTTCGGGGGCCGCTACCGGGTCGGTGATCTGCTGGGCCGTGGCGGGATGGGGGAGGTTTACCGGGCCGTCGACACCGTGACCGACCGGCCGGTGGCGTTGAAGCTGCTGGCGGCCTCGGCCGACGAGCACCACGCGGCCCGGTTGCGGCGGGAGGCGCAGCTGGCGGCGCGGCTGGCCGACCCCCACATCGTGGAGGTGTACGGCACCGGGGCCGATGACGACGGCCGCCACTACGTGGCGATGCGGCTCGTGGAGGGGACGGACCTGCGGCGGCTCCTGGCGCGCGGTCCGCTCGAACCCCGGCGTGCTCTGCGGCTGCTCGAGCAGGTGGCCGCCGCGCTCGACACCGCCCACGCCGCCGGCATCGTGCACCGGGACGTGAAGCCGTCCAACATCCTGATCGGCCCCGACGACGATGCCCACCTCACCGACTTCGGTATCGCGCGGCAACTGGAGTCCGACGACAGCAGGCTCACCCGCACGGGCAGCTACGTCGGCTCGCTCGACTACATCGCCCCGGAACAGCTGCGGGGCCGGGACGTCACCGGTGCCGCCGACGTCTACGCGCTGGCGTGCGTGTTGTACGAGTGCCTCACCGGCAAGGTGCCGTTCCCCGCCGATGATCCGGCGGAGAAACTGGCGGCACAGCTCAACGACCCGCCCGCCGCACCGTCGGTGTTCGATCCGACCGTTCCGCCCGCGTTCGACATGATCGTCGCCACCGGGATGGACAAGGAGCCGTCCCGGCGGTTCGCCACCGCAGGGGAACTGCTGGCCGCCGCGACCGCCGCGTTCGCCGACGAGGAGGCTCTCGATCCGGTCCCGGACGCCGACGTCACCGCGCCCGGTGGCTCGGCGGACCCGGCGCGGGAGGCGCTCATGCGGGCGATCGTGACCGTGTCCGCGAGGCGCAGGGAACCCGCCGTGACCGGCGCCGTCGATTCCTCGGACACGGCCGATCCCGCGGACAGCGCATCGTCGGGCAGCGCGTTGCCGAGCAATGCATCGTCGGACAGTGCATCGCCGACCAGTGCCGACCCGGAGGCCGCGGGCCTCGGCAAGGTGTGCCCGTATCCGGGGCTGCGCAGTTTCGGCACCGGAGAATCCGCCTGGTTCCACGGCCGTGACGCCGAGATCACCGATCTGCTGGTCCGGCTGACCGCCGACGGGCCGGGTTCGGGGCCGCTCGTGGTCGTCGGCGCGTCGGGAGCCGGCAAGTCCTCACTGTTGCGGGCCGGTCTGTTCCCGGTGCTGGACGAGGAGCGGGTGCCGTGGCAGCGCGTCGTGCTCACACCCGGGCAGCGGCCGGTCGACACGCTCGCCGTCCGGACGGCCGCGGTGACCGGTGCCGATCCGGCCGCACTCGCCGCGTCGATCCGGCGGAACCCGGAGTCGTTCGGGCAGCACTGCCGGCCGGATGCGGCCGGGGCGCCACCGATGATCGTGGTCGACCAGCTGGAGCAGCTGTTCACCGACGGGGCGAGCTACGACGAGCAGGTCGCGTTCGCAACGGCGCTGGCCTGTGCCCGGCCCGCGGTGGTGCTGCTTGCCGTGCGGGCCGACCACGTCCCCGACTGCATCGCACTGGAACCGCTCCGGAGCGCGCTCGACCACCCCTTCGTCGTCGGTCCCCTCGGCATCACCGAACTGCGGCAGGCGATCACGGCTCCCGCGAGGGACGCGGGCCTTGCGGTTGAGACGGGGCTGGTGGACCGGCTCATCGCCGACGCGGGCGCGCGGGACGGCTCGCCCGGCGAACACGGCGTGCTGCCCCGGCTGGCGCACGCACTGCGGGAGACGTGGAACAACCGGTCGGGCGGTGCGCTGACGCTCGCCGGGTATCAGGCCACCGGTGGTGTAGACCGCGCTGTCGCCGTGAGCGCCGACCGGCTGTACCAGCGCCTGGACGGTGGCCGTGCCGAAGCGCTGCGGACCACGCTGCTGCAGCTCGTGAAGGTGCAGTCCGACGGCGGCCTCGCACGGCGCAGAGCAGATCGTGCTGACGTGGACGAGCAGGCACTGTCGGACCTCCTCGCGGCACGTCTGGCCGAAGTGGACACCGAGGGAGTGCGGCTTTCCCACGATGCGCTGCTGACCGCATGGCCACGGCTGCGCGAGTGGGTCGAGGCGCAGCGGCAGGACATCCTCGTCCGGCAGCGGCTCGACGAGGCGGCAGTCAACTGGCGGGAAGGCGAGCAGGATCGCGGCGATCTGTATCGCGGCGCCCGGCTCGCGACCGCGCTCGAATGGGCCGACGGCCGGGAGTTGACGGAGAACCAGCGGGCGTTCCTGCACGCGAGCCGCAGGGAACAGCAGCGGTCGACGCGGCGACTGCGAGGTGTGGCTGCGGGGCTCGCCGGACTGCTGGTCGTTGCGCTCGTCGCGAGCGCACTGGCCGTGAGCGGCTGGAACGACGCGGACCGGCAGGCGCAGGTGGCCTTGTCCCGGCAGCTCGCGGCCGAGTCGCAGGCACAGTCCGAATGGGACCCGGTCGGTGCGCGCCAGGCTGCGCTGCGCGCATGGCGGGCGGCGCCGACGGCCGAGGCACGCGGGGCGCTGCTCTCTGCCGACGCACTGCCGCGGCTGGGCGGGTTCGACTCCGGTCTCGACCCCGCCACCGTCGTCGATGTGAGCGACGACGGCGAACGGATCGCGGTCGCCGGAACGGGCGGCGAGTCCGGCGTCGGGGAGGTCGTCGTCCGGGATACCACGTCGGGAGAGCAGACGACGCTCGACACGAACCTCGACGCGGGGACAGTGCAGGCGGTGCGTTTCTCGCCCGACGGCTCGATGCTGGCCGTGGCCGCATTCGGCGACGGCGTGCGCGTGTGGGACGCGGCGAGCGGTGAGGCGATCACACCGATCCTGGCCGCAGCGGGCGGGGTGAGCGGGCCGATCGCGTGGCATCCGGACGGCAGTGGTCTCGTGGCGCAGGCGGTCGACGAGACCTCCCGGATCGGCGTGTGGGACCCGCGCACCGGCCGGCACCGCGGCTGGCTCGGCGAGCCGGCGGACGAGTTGGCCTACTCGCTCGCCTACGACGGGTCCCGCCTGGCCGTCGGCCGCATCGACGGCAGCGTCGCGCTGTGGGACACGACCTCGGGGAAACGCCTGCTCCGCAGCACCGCGCACAGCGACGCCGCGGGAGCCGAAGCCGGTGGTCTGCCGGTGGCCGTGGCGTTGTCGGACGACCTGCTGGCCTCGGCGAGTCAGCACGACAACGCCATCCGCCTCTACGACCGCGGCGACGGCTCGGCCGCCGGCCGGATCACGGATCGCACCCGGTCGTCCGACGACGTGGCGCAAGGGCCGTCGATCATGACGTTCTCCGGCGACGGTACGGAACTGCTCACCGCCACGGGCAGCCGCGTGATGGCCTGGGATCCGGTGGAGCGCACCCGGCTCGGCGAGCTGGCCGGAGGCCAGGGCGCCGGAACCACGGGCGGGATGACCGTCGCAGGACTTGCCGTGACGGCCGATGCGGCCACGACGGTCGCCGTGCGGCTCGGGGGCAGCGTCGTCGACTGGCGTCGCAGCACGCCGTGGTACGAGGCGCCGCGCGGATCGGTGCTCGACGTCGCGTTCGACCCTCGGGGCGACCGGGCCACGGCGGTCGACGGGACGGGTGCCGTGCACACGTGGGGAAGGCGGACCGGCAGGGCGGCGGGCGGTCCGCGCATGCTGGACTCGTCGGGCATGGCCGTGGCCTACGCGCCTGACGGCACCCGCGTCGTCGGGGAGGCCCACGGCACACTCACCGTCACACCGCCCGACGGGGAGCCGGGGACGCTCACCGTGGGCGAACACTGGTTCCGGGGCGAACTCGCGATATCCCCCGACGGTTCCCTGCTGGCCGCGGCGAGCGAGCACCCCGGTGGTCCGAACGAGCCGGGCCGGGTGCACGTATGGAACCTCGGCAGCCGTGAACCGGTCGCGGTGCTCGAACTCGACGCGGGATCGGCGTCGGCACTGGCGTTCAGCCCGGACGGCAGCAGGCTGTCGGCGGTCAGCAGCAGTTCGGCGCTGCCGGGCGAGGTCGAGGGCAGCGGTTCCGAGGACGGCGGCGCGGGTACCGCGGTGACGTTGACGACCTGGAGCCCGGACGACTTCGACGCGGCCCCCGATACCGCGAGCATCGAGGACGACATCACCGACGCCGTATACGCGCCCGGTGGCGAGAACCTCATCGCGGCGTCGGTGACCGGCCGGATTCAGGTGCGGGACGCCTCGGACGGGACGTTGCAGCGGGAGTTCGGCGTGCACCCGTCGGCCGTGCGGGCGCTCGAGCTGTCGCCGGACGGCACCACGGTCGCGACCGCGGCCACCGACGACAGCGCCGTCCGGCTGTGGGACCTCGAGGACGGCGAACTCACCGCCAGGCTCACCTCGGGCCGTGGCTTCGAGGTCAACGCGCTCGCGTTCTCCCCGGACGGTTCGACGCTCGCGAGGGCGGGCACGGACACCACGGTGGCGTTGTGGCACGTCGACGCAGCTGCCGCGGCCCGCCACGTCTGCCGCGACCTCGGCGCAGCGGACGCTGCCGCAGACAGCTGCGGCGGCGGCTGAAGCAGGCAGGTGACCAGCGGAAACGCCGTGGATCCGGAACGTTCCGCTTCCGGCGGGTCGCCGGTTCGGCGATCGTTTCCCGCGACGGAACACCGCGGCGGCGCAGCGCCGGTCGGGGTATCGGGTGATGGAAAGGCGGGTCGTGATGACAGGCGAGAACGAGATCCGGGGCCGGCGGGAGGAAACGCGGTGGGATCAGCTGCGGCGGCAGCACCGGTTCACCCCGGCGCTGGTGATCGCGCTGGTGGTGCTCACGCTGTTCAACGGTTACGCGCTGGTGGCCAGCATCGTGTCCGTGGCGGACGAGTTCGAGCACGGCAGGGAGCTCGACGACCTGTCCACTCAACTCGGCCTGCTCGCGCTGGCCGAGGCGGTCGTGTGCCTGAGCGCGCTGGCCGCCGTGTGGCTGCGCCAGATGCGCGGCGTGCACATCTATGTGGGAGCCAAGGCCGTGGTCCTCGTGATCGCTGTCGCGCTCGCCCCGGAGGCCATCACGATGTTCGTCATGGTGCCGCTGCTGCTGGGCGGGGTGCTGTGGGTCGCCGCGAGTCAGGCGGGCTGGCGCGCCGACGGGTTCGGCCGTCCGGTCGAGAAGGCGTGACGCCGCGTGCGGGTCATCGTGCGCTCGCCCGAGCTGCACCCGGTCGCGCTGTCGGCCGGTGAGCGGCTGGTGTTCGGGCGCGCCCCGCATCGCGGCACTCGCAGGGCCGGCCGGTACACGGTCGCCGTCCCGGGATGCGGGCCGCACGTGTCGCGGGTGCTCGGCGACGTGCTGGTCGAACCGGCCGGCGTGCGGCTCACCTGGCGGGGTGCGAACGAGGCGATGCTGTCGAGCCTGTTCGACGCTCCCGGCGGGGCGCGCAGGGTCACCCTCGTCGACGGGATGTCGGTCGTGCTCGACGAGGGGAAGAACGAGCTGGTCGTGTTCGCCGGCCTCGAGGCGGCGGGCGGGCCGAAGGACCTCGCGCTCACGTTCATGGTGTCGGGTGCCGAACGGACCAGGGAGCTGACGGAGCTGTCCGGAAGCGAGCTACCGGTTCCCGAGGCCGCGGTGCCGACGGCGGAGGCGCCCGAGGTGCTGAGCCGCTACTCGAAGGTCTGGTACGTGGCGCTCGCGCTGACCGAGCCGCTGCTCACCGGAACCGACGACGAGCAGAGCGTACCGACCCATCAGGAGATCCATCGGCGGATCGATCACTGGCGGGAGGGCGACGCCTGGAACCTCGCAGACCCCAGGCGGGTCGACGAGGCGATCAAGAAGATCTCCCGCATCGCCTTCGGGGAGTCGCTCGATCCGTACGGGGCCGCACGGGACGGCAGGTTGTTCAACGCCCGGTTCGCAGTGGCCAAACGGGCGGCACAGCGCAGGCTCGTGACCGCCGAAGACCTCGACGAAGTGGAGCGCGCGGCGCGGCGACGCTCCGGCGGACGGCAATGACCGTCCGTCCTCACGGAAGGAACCTCATGGGAATCGGTAGCTGGGGCCGGCGCGGTGCGGCCGGGGTGCTGGGGGCGGCGCTCCTCGTCGTCGCCGGATGTGCGGGCGAAGGGGGGAGCGGCGGCGCTGCGGTCGAGCCGGTCACCTTCGACACCGGGCCGAAAACCACGGTGGCGGACGTGGCTCCGGAAGGCGACTGGCCTGCCGCGGCGCTGCACGACGAGCAGGTGTACCTGAACAGGCCGGGCGCGCTGGTGGTCTACGACGCCACCAGCGGCGAGGAGACGGCACGGGTGGAGCCGGAGGGGGAGCCGCTGTTCGACTCGGTGGATCCGACCGAGTACTACCGGCCGACTCCGGCGCTGGCCGACGTGGACGGCGAGTCGACCGTGCTGGTGGGCTTCGCCGTCGAGCCGTCGGGGGCCACGCAGCTCGACGTCGAGATCGTTGCCCTCGACGCCGCGACTGCGGAGGTGCGGTGGCGGGTCACGATCCCGGAACCTGCCGCGGCGCCCGTCGTACCGCAGAAGGACGCGTCCGTCCGCGTCCTGGGCGTCGAACGGGGCGTGGCTGTGATGAGCGTGGCCCATGACTCGGCGACGCAGGTGACGTTCGGACTGTCGCTTGCCGAGCGGGAGGTGCTCTGGGAGGACGACGAGGCCAGTGTCGTCGGCGTCGACTCCGGTGTCGCCGCGGGGTTCGGCTCGGACACGGTGGCGGGTATCGACGTCGAGACGGGGGATCATGCCTGGAAGAGCGAGATCGACCCGCAGCGGATCGGGGATGCCGGGTCGTGGATCCTCGTGACCGATGACGACGACAGGACCCGGCTGATCTCGGTCGAGGACGGATCGGAGAAGAGCCTCAACGAAGACCTGTTCTCCGAGGACACGATCTGCGACACCGACGATCATGCCTCCGTCGTCGTCTGCGCCGAGGAGGACGGCGCGGTGGTCGTGCTCGATCTCGACAGCGGCGAGGTCCTGTGGTCCGACGCCGACTTCCAGGGCAAGGTGAGGGGCCTGTGGCGCGGCGCGGTCTACGTCGAGCGCGGTGATTCGGCCCTTGCCCTGGGTGCGCGCACCGGCGAGGTCGTCGTCGACGACACGGGAGCGGCACCGGCGATCGTGAACGACCACGTCGGTCTGGACCAGCAGGGCACGGACGTCCGGTTCTACCCGGCCGGTGAGTGATCCGGTGCCGTGAGCACTTCGGGGACGCGCCTGCGGGGCATGCCTGCCGCGGGCGCGTTCTTGTTCGTGATGCCGGCGAGCCGTGGCGTCGACGGGTGTTCGCGCGCGGTCGTGTCGGTGCCCCGCCTCGGCGGCTCCCGTATCGGTGTCGCCGGATGCCGGATGCCGGATGCCGGATGCCGGCGTCGGGTGGGGGCCGCGCCGGCGTCAGGTGTCGGCGCGCCGGTGTCAGTCGTCGAGGTGGCCTTCGCGGCGGGCCTGCTCGACGATGCGGCGCACGTACTCCACGTCGCCGCAGTCCTGGTCCAGCAGTTCGGTGCGGCGGGCAGCCCACTTCTCGCCGAGGTCGAGCCGGGTCCGTTCGGCGACCTCGGTGCGCGCGGCCGCCAGGATGCTGAGCTCCTCCTCGGCGAGGTGGTGCGCGACCAGGTTGCTCAGCTTCTCGACCGCTTCGACGAACGTGGGCGTGTCGGTGCCCTTCAGATCCAGTACCCGAAGGAGGGCCTCGTTGCCCTCGGCGTGTTCCTCCTCCCCGTGCTCGACCTCGTGTTTCCCCACGTCGTCGGCTTTGCGCCGCAGCACGGGGTAGACGACCTCCTCCTCGGCGACGCTGTGGGCGACGTGGACCGCGGCGAAGGCGTGCCGCAGTTCGTCCCGGTCGCCGTCGCCCATCCGCAGCTGCCGCAGGAGGAGCTCGAATCGCCGGTGATCGTCGACGATGAGGTCCACGACGTCGCCGTGGGTGGGCCTGCCCAGATCGATCATGCTCACGGTTCCTTCGTACCGTGCGCACGCTCCGTTCGCACGTGATGTAAGGCATTGCCAGGCCTCGGCGCGCTCCGAGCGGAGGTCGATGGCACGGTCACCAAGTCTCGATGCCGCCGCGTGGGCATGTGGAAGAGCGTGGCCAGTGGCGTGAGCCATATACGGCTGATAACGTCAATAAGATGACCGGTCATCTTGGTTGGAGTTGCGAGTGATGAAGAATGGTGGGACCGCCTCGGTGCCTGCGGGAGTGGTCTACGACTCGGCAAGTTCGGGCGGTGTGGCAGGGATGGCCAGCCGCGCGATCATGCGGTCTTTTGGTGCCACGTCCTATGCGGCCTCACCGGTTCCGAGTCCGGCGGTCTTCCCTCCTCCGGCTGCGACACGGCTCGGCCGACCGGCGATGGCGCATTACGGCGTTATGATTCCCGATCTGCCCGAACCTCATCGCTTCCTGGCGAACATGACACTCATCGGCTATAGCGGCTTCCGGGCATGGGACGACGACAGTGTGCTACAGGGCACCGCACGGCAGACCGCGACCGTGTGTCACGGGACCGCGGCCACCACGGACGATCCGTTCAGTGCTCACGGGGAGGACGACTGTGAGTTCGCCGCGGACGGCAGTCTGTTGTGTTTCGGCGACTGTTTCAGGATCAGCGGTCTGTACCCGTCTTACCGTGTGGTGAGTGGTCGGCCCGGTTTCGGTGCTGATCTAGAGCTCACCGCGACCGGCGAGATCACCTGGTTCACGAAGAGCCCGCTGTACAGCCACATTTCCTTGCTGACCCGGTATCGAGGCAGCATCACCCATGAGGGCACCCGTACGGAGGTGTCCGGCCTGTGCACCTACGAGTACGGAGCGGGCTTCGCGCCGTACATGATCGCGAAACGGCCGCTGCCGAAGCGCCTGAAGCTTCCGATCGACTACTTCACCTACCACGTGCTCAACCTCGACGCCGACACGCAACTGCTCCTGGTTGGCCTCGGGGCGTTCCGGCAGCAGCCGGCGTTGATCTCGGGGTATCTGCGGACTGCCGGGCAGGGCGTCCGGCGCCTCGGAACTTCGGCACGCTTCGAAGTGTTGGAGAGTCAGCCTGAGGCTCTGGTCGGGCATGACGGTGAAGCCATGGCCGTGCCGTCCCGATTCCGGTGGATCGTCCGCGACGGAAGTATGACGCTGGCGCGCCTCGAAGGCACGGTGGACACCCAGTGGCTCTATGCCGGCATGGGAAACATCGCCGGATACCGCTACGAAGGGGAGTTCCAGGGTCGCGACATCGCGGGCCAGGGATACCTCGAATACAGCGACCGTCGCCGTTGAGCGACTCGAGCGGAAGCCCGACACCTCGATGAAATCCGCACTAGCCCGCCACGTGGGCCGAGGACGATTACGTACCGAGGGCCGCCGCGAGACACCGGATCCTCCGGATCTTCGCTCCGCCACCGGCGCTGTAGAAGCCTGCCCGGTTCGCCTCGGCGACCTATTCACGAAGCGCTTGTCGCGGTGTTGGCGCGTGACTTCCCGATACTTCGCCACTCCCGACCCCACCGGAGGTGTGAGATGACCGGAACGACACCCCTTTTGGCCAGAACGCTGACGTTGCCCAACGGGGCAAGACTGGGAAATCGCTTGGCCAAAGCGGCTATGTCGGAATGTCTCGGCGATCTCGAGCTTGCGCCGACGGAAGGGCACGTCAGACTTTATCGTCGTTGGGCCCGTTCCGGCGCCGGCTTGCTGATCACCGGCAACATCATGGTCGAGCGCACCGCCATCGGTGAGGTCGGCAATGTGGTCGTCGACGACGAACGGGATATGGGCTTGCTGCGCCGATGGGCTTCCGCGGGGAAGGAACACGGCGCACATGTATGGGCGCAGCTCAACCATCCGGGTCGGCAGATCCCGGTCACTCTCAATGCTCGCCCAGTGGCACCGTCCGAGGTCCCCGTCGCGAATACTGCCGGGTTGTTTCGGAGTCCCCGTGAACTGACGCATGGGGAGGTCGAGACGCTTGTCACGAAGTTTGCCACTACGGCGGGGATTCTCGTGAGGGCGGGTTTCACCGGAATCGAGATCCACGCCGCCCATGGTTACCTCATCAGCCAGTTCCTTTCACCCGCCACCAACCGCCGCACCGATGCCTGGGGTGGCGACCGCGATCGGCGGCGACGGTTTCTGATCGAGATCGTCCGGGCGGTCCGAGCCGAGATCGGCGAGGTAGTACCGCTGGCGGTGAAGTTGAACTCCGCGGACTTCCAGCGCGGCGGTTTCGACCAGTTCGAGTCGGCCGCGGTCGTCAGTGCGTTGGCCGATGAGGGGATCGATCTGCTCGAGATTTCGGGTGGCACCTACGAATCGACCGCTTTCATGGGTCTTCCCGCGGAGCCGGTGAAAGCCAGCTCTGAAGAACGAGAGGCATACTTCCTCGACTTCGCTCAGCGAATCCGTCAGCAGGTGTCGCTGCCACTTCTCCTAACCGGAGGATTTCGGACGACGACCGGCATCGCGGACGCGATCGGCTCCGACGAGATCGATGTAGCCGGCCTCGCCCGGCCGCTCGCGCTCGAACCTGACCTGCCAGCGCGAATGCTCGACGGAACCAGCACTGCGAGCACGGTCAGACACCGCACACTCGGCATCCGCCGCCTCGACGGGGCCAGTGATCTGCTTTGGCACACGACTCAGCTCTGGCGTATGGCCGACGGAAAAGACCCCGCACCGGGCCGGCACCCCCTCATAACCATGGCGCACTACTTCTCCCGGTTGGCGCCGTACACTCTGCATCGCATCGTCCGCGGAACGAGGTCGACGTCGCGTGATGGCTACGTGGTACGAACGCGTGGTCCCGCCGAGCACTGAGCACAACCTGACCGTTCTAGCACTCATCGAAGGGAACCCATGGCCCGCACCAACGTTCGCGAGAAGCTGATCGCCGCGGGGCTCGACGTGTTTCACACACAGGGATTTCACGGCACGAGTGTGCAGGACATCACTTCTGCGGCCGGCGTTCCCAAGGGATCGTTCTACAACCACTTCGACGGCAAGGAAGCGCTGGCGGTTGCGACGATTCACCTGTATCTCAGTGAGAGTCCCGTCCAAGTCCTGCTGGACGACTCGGCCGGCGCACCGCTTGACCGGCTCCGCGAGCATTTCGACGTCCTCGCCCAGCGACTTGTCGACTCCGAGTTCACCCGCGGCTGCATCATGGGCAACTTCGCCAACGAGATCGCCGATCACAGCGAACCGGTCCGCGCGACGCTGACCGCCGCGTTCGACGCATGGACAAACCTGATCGCCGCGGTCCTGGCCGAAGCTCAAGAGGTCGGGGCGCTCTCGGCCGATACCAATACCTCGGATCTGGCGAACTTCATCGTGAACTCCTGGGAAGGAGCTTTGACGCGGGCTCGCGCAACCAAGAACGCGCAGTCGCTACGGTCCTTCTTCGACATCACGTTCGGTGTCATGCTGCGCTAGGGCGCCGAGGGAAGACGGATGGATCGAGTGTGCCGAGACCGGTGTCTCCGGGCCTCGGTCCGGGATCGCCGCGGCACGTGACCGCCGTGTGAGCCGCTTCCCGGTTTATGGTGACGCGCATGTTCGTCCTCGGAGGTCGCCCTCGGTAGCCCCTCGGATGCCGCCATCGGCGTCGTACGCAGGCTTCTCGGCGCGTTTCTCCAGGTAGGCCGGCCCAACGGCTGTCAGGCCCCAGTCCGGCGGCGACCGGAGGGGTGTCCCCCGCGCGGGTTAGACCTCTCGGCGACACGGTGGTTCGGCAATTGATCTGAACCGGTGAGCCCAATTGACGCTTTCAGAGCGTGCGTGTCACGGTGATTTCACAAGGTTGATCAATGAACTGTCCACGTCGTCCTTATTGGACTGATTGGATTCACTGTTGATTATTCGGGTTGGAAGAAATCCGGACGTTCTGCTTCCGTTCATTGTCTGACGCGTTTCTCGGCGCAATCTTTCTTCAATCTCTCGCTTTCGGTGGCGGCCACTCCTGTGCGGGTCCGGTCGCCGCCGCTTTCTGAAGGGAATCGGAACGTGGTCGATCCTCCGTCGGCGCAGGTGTGGGACGTCGTGGTGGTCGGGGCGGGGCCGGCCGGAGCGTCGGCGGCCCGCGTCGCTGCCGAGTCCGGCCGGGATGTACTGCTCCTCGAGCGAGCCGAGGTGCCGCGCTACAAGACGTGTGGCGGTGGTCTCGTCGGCTGTTCGCAGGACATGTTGCCCCCGGGCTTGACTCTCGACGTCAAAGACGAGGTGGATCGCGTCACGTTCGGAATGGACGGCCGAAACGAGCGGACCAAGGAATCGCGCGGACCCAAGGCGAAGATGGTGTTCCGCAGCGATTTCGATGCGGCGCTGACCTCCGCTGCCGCGAAGGCGGGTGCCTCCGTGCGGGATCGGACCGCGGTACAGGCGATCGAGGAGTGCGATCACGAAGTCCTGCTTCGGCTAAGCGGTGGCGACCGGATCCGGGCACGCGCGGTCGTCGGAGCGGACGGCAGTGCCAGCCGCGTCGCGAAGTTCGTCGGCGTGCGGTACCGCCAGGTAGATCTCGCGCTCGAGCTCGAACTGCCCGTCGACGCGCGGACGGCGGAAGCGTGGCGGGGTAGGGCGTTGATGGAGTGGGGGCCGTTCGCGGGCTCGTTCGGCTGGGTCTTCCCGAAGGGTGACTCCTGCAGCGTGGGCGTCGTCGGAAGCCGTGCTGAGTCGGGGCGGACACGCGAGTATCTCCGCACTTTTCTGCAGCGTCACGACTTCGACGGGATCGAACCGATCCACGACACCGGACACCTGACCCGGTGCCGCGAGCCCGATTCCCCGCTCGCGCGGGAGCGCGTCCTCGTCGCGGGCGATGCCGCGGGACTGCTGGATCCCTGGTTGCGTGAGGGAATCTCGTTCGCGCTGCGTTCCGGTGCGCTGTGCGGAGAGGCGGCGGCACGGGTCGCCGCCGCCGAAGGTCCCTCGGAGCTACGCGGGGCCACGGATCGCTACGAACGGGCTGTCACCGCGAGCCTGGGCGAGGAAATGACGGCGAGCGAGAAACTGTCCGCGATCTTCGCGCGCAGGCCGGGGCTCGTCCACACCGCCGTCACCCGAGTACCGGGGGTATGGCGCAAGATCGACGACTACCTCACCGGCAGAGCCGCGATTCCGGACTTGGTCGGCGGACCGCTGGTCCGCCCCGTCGTCGACGTCGTGAAAGCACTGAGCTGACCGCATATCGAACGCGCACTCTTCGACCGAGCTTGCTGACCGAACGTCGCACGACCTGCGACGTCGTCGAACTCGAAAGGTACGTGGAATGACCCGAGACCGTACGGCCGCGGCCCAGGAACCCGTTGCGATCGTGGGCATGGCTTGCCGTGCACCGGGCGGCCTGGCGGACCCCGATGCGCTGTGGTCGGCCGCGTTGGACCGGCGCGATCTGGTTTCCGAGTCCGATCCGGGCGATCGTTACGGGCCAGGGGACCGTGTCCTGCCCGCCGACCTCGGCGAGGCTCGCATGTTGCAACACGGCTCCTATGTGGACGGAGTCGACAGGTTCGATCCCGGATTCTTCGGTGTTCCTGCGCTCGAGGCATCGAGTGTCGATCCGCACCATCGCCTGTTGATGGAGACGGCCTGGGAGGCACTCGAGAACGCTGGTGTGCCACCGCGGTCACTGCCGGGTTCGCGCACCGGACTCTTCGTGGGCATCTCCAGCACCGACTACTCCAGACGATTCGCGATGGCCGATTTCGACGTGTACCAAGGGATTTCGGCCGTCTCCTCGGGCGCACCGGGGCGGATCTCGTACATCCTGGACGTCCACGGGCCGTCGATCGCGGTCGACGGCGCGTGCGCGTCCTCGCTGATGGCGGTACATCTGGCCTGCCGTTCACTGCACGACGGGGAGTCCGACCTCGCGCTGGCGGGCGGTGCGACCGTCCAGCTGGAATGGGGCACCACGGTCGGTTTCGCCCGCGCGGGCGTGCTGTCGGAAGCGGGACGCTGCGCCGCCTTCGACGCGAGCGCGGACGGTTTCGTCCGCGGCGAGGGATCGGGCATGCTGGCGCTCAAACGACTTTCCGACGCGCGGCGGGACGGGGACCGGGTGTTCGCCGTCGTCAAGGGAACGGCGGTCAACCACGTCGGCCGGTCCCGTGGCATCGCGCAACCGTCCCGCGAGGCGCAGGGCGCCGTGCTCCGTTCGGCCATGCGCACGGCCGGGATCGACCCGCGGGACGTGGGCTACATCGAGACGCACGGCACGGGCACGCCGGTCGGTGATCCCATCGAGTTCCAGGCGCTCGCCGAGGTCTACGGCGAGGGCGAGCAGCCGTGTGCGCTCGGTTCGCTCAAGACCAACATCGGGCACGCGGAGAGCGCGGCAGGGGCGCTGGGGCTGATCAAGACCGCGATGGCGCTCCGTTCCGGAGAGATCGCGCCCAACCTGCACTTCCGGAACTGGAATCCGGAGATCGAGGCGGACGCGACACGGTTCGATGTGCCCGTGGAACGCCGGGCGTGGCACTCGCGGGGACCGCGGGTGGCGGGTGTGTCGGCGTTCGGTGTCACCGGGTCGAACGCGCACATCGTGCTGGAGGAGTCGGGCTCGGACGCGTTCGCCACCAACGGCGTCGCTCTGACCGGCACGGGTCGCGACAGGGAGGCCGAGCGGTCGGCGACGGTCGTGCCGGTGTCCGCACGTTCGCAGGGCGGGCTGGCGGCGACGTGCGCACGGATCGCCGACCGCCTGGAACGGGACTCCGCTTCCGGCTCCGGCGCACTGCGCGACGTCGCACACACGCTGTCGACGCGGCGCAGTCACCTGTCGACCCGGTCGTGCGTGGTCACGGGCGACAGGGCGGAGCTCGTCGGCGGCCTCCGGGCGATCGCCGCGGGTGAGGAGCATCCGGCGGTGGTGAGCGGTTCGACGGGCGAGCCGGGAGCGCCGGTCTTCGTGTTCTCCGGGCACGGTTCGCAGTGGGCCGGCATGGCGCGTGACCTGCTCGCCCGCGACGAGACCTTCAGCGCGACGATCGATCGCCTGGATCCGATCGTCGTGGAGGAGGCGGGTTTCTCGCTGCGCGAGCGATTGGAGGACGGCGAACTGCCGGAGCGCGCCGACGTCGTCCAGCCGCTGGTCTACGGCGTGCAGTGCGCATTGACGCGGATGTGGGAGGAACGGGGAGTCCGGCCTGCGGGCGTGATCGGGCATTCGATGGGTGAGGCGGCGGCCGCGGTCGCGGCGGGCATCCTGTCCCCCGAGGACGGAATGCGCATCACGGTGAGCCGCTCCGCCCTGCTGCACCGGGTCTCGGGGGGAGCGATGGCCAGCGTCGCACTGCCCGCGGAGGACGTGGAACGCGAGCTCGCGGATGTGGTCGATGTGGACGTCGCCCTCGTCACGGCCCCGTCGACGACGGTCGTGGCGGGCGATGTGCAGCGACTGGAAGGGCTCCTGCGGGACTGGGACGCACGCGGCCTGCATTGCACCCGGATCTCGGTGCCGGTGGCGGCGCACTCGCCCCAGGTCGATCCGATCCTCGACGACGTCCGGGAGGCCGTCGGCTGGCTGCCCGGAAACACGTCGCGGGTGCCGTTCTACTCCGCGACGGATTCGCCGGACCAACCGGTGATCTTCGACGCCGCCTACTGGACACGGAACCTGCGCAGGCCCGTGCGGTTCGATCGCGCGTGCGCCGCCGCGATCGACGCCGGGCACCACGTCTTCCTCGAACTCTCGCCGCACCCGCTGCTCATCTCGGCCGTCGAGGAGACGGCCGCCGCCGTGCGCGCGCCGGTGCTCGCCGTGCCGTCGCTGGTGCGTGAACAGGACGGCCTGCTGTCGTTGGCCCGGTCGGCCGCACGCCTGCACGTCGCCGGAGCGCCGGTCGACCTCGGCGCGGTGAACGGGCCGGGCGTATTCACCGAGCTGCCGCCGACGGCGTTCGACCGTTCGCGGTACTGGGAGGACTACGGTGACGGCGGGCGCCGCGGCGTCGGGCACATGTGGCTCGACGAAGCGGTCTCGGTGCCGGACGTCGATGCGGCGGATCGCACCCGTGTCGTGTGGCCGGCCGACCTCGGCACGGATCGCAGCCCGTGGCTGAGCCAGCACACGCTGCGCGGGGCTCCGGTCGTGCCGGGAGCGGCCTATGTCGAGCTGCTGCTGAGCGTGGCGGCGGAACGCTTGCGGTGCCCCGTGGATCGAGTCGGGTTGAGCGAGGTCCGCTTCGAGCGCCTGCTGCCCCTGACCGAACAGGTGCCCGTGCAGGTCAGCGCGTTCGACAGCGGCAGCGTGTTGCGTATCGAGATCCGGCGGTGGGCCGACGGCGAATGGGAACGCCTCGCCCATGCGGTCGCCGGCCACCGGCCCGCCGATGCGCCGGAGCGCCCGCACCTCGATCCGCTTCCGCGGGTCGAGGAGTCCGGGACCGAGGAGCTGTACGAGCGATTCGCCCGGCTGGGTTTGGACACCGGGCCCGCCTTCCACTCGATCACCGCGGTCGACGCCGACGGTGTGACTCGGTTGCGGGTGCCCTCCGAGGCCGCTGTGCGCAGCGCGTCGCCCGCGGTGCATCCGGTGCTGTTCGACGGCTGCGTGCTCGCGGTGGCCGCGTGCCTGCCCGATGCGAAGAACCCGCCCGAGGGTGAGCAGCGGCCGTGGATGCCCGAGCGGATCGATGTCGTCGACTTCGCGGGCGACCCGAACGACATCACCTGGGTACGGCCTTCGGTCCGGCTGACGTCGGCGGAGTCCGCGACCGGTCGGGCCGATCTCTACGACGAGGACGGCCGGTGGCTCGGGGCGCTCGAGGGCATCGGCCTGGTGAAGGCGGCCGGCCCGACACCCGCGCAGCGGCTCAACAACCGGTTGTTCGAACTCGCGTGGCGGCCAGGGCCCGAGCCGGAGCAGCCGGCCCGAGCTGCGACGTACGTGCTGGTGCGGGAGGCCGGCGACGACGGCTTCGCCGAGCAGCTCGCCGCCGAGCTGGACACCGCGGGCGACCGGGTGCTGGTGTGCGACGCCGAACACGCGGCGAGTGCGCCGGACAGCGAGGAGCCCGTGGACGCGATCGTCTGGTGTGCCACCGGAACACTCGACGACCTCGACCGCGCGAACCGGGTCGCGACGGCCCTGTGCGGAACCGACGGTGCGCCGGGCGCGCCACGGTTCTGGATCGTGAGCCGGTCCGCCCGGGCGGTGGCGGACACCGATCCGGTGCTGCCCGGGGTCTGCGCGCTGCGTGGTCTGGTCCGGGTCGGTTCGTTCGAACAGCCGGGCGCGGCCGTGAGCTGGGCCGATGTGGACGATCCGGCCGCCGCCGCGGCGGAACTGCGTGGCGGCAGTCCGGAGACCGAGATCGCGTGGCGCGACGGACGCCGATACGTCGCAAGGATGGTGCGCGCACCGTTGGCCGACCAGTGGCCACAGCCCGCCCGCGAGACAGTGGAGCTGACAGCGGGGCGCGACGAGTACGCACTGCGCGCGCACCCGGGCGGCGGGTCCCTTGACCAGCTGGTGCTCACGGAGACCGAGCCCCCTGCGGCACCCGGCCCCGGCGAGGTGCTGGTGCGCGTGCACGCGACGACCATCCATTTCCGCGACGTCATGGTCGGCTTCGGGATCTACCCGACCGAGGACGGACGGCTGCCCGAACTCGGCGGTGACGCCACCGGTGTGGTCGTCGCCACCGGTCCGGGGGTCGAGCACGTGCGCCCCGGTGACGAGGTCGTCACGATCGTCGCCGGATACGCGGGCACGATGCGTACGCACATCGTCGCGAGCGGCGAGCTGACCGCGGTGCTGCCGGAGGGATTCGACCCGACCGCGCTGGCCGCGACGCCGCTGACCTACATCACCGCCTGGCACTGCCTGAACTACCTCGGGCGGCTGACCGCGGGTGAGACGGTGCTCGTGCATTCCGCCGCCGGTGGCGTCGGGCTCGCGGCGGTCGCGGTCGCGCGGTGGCTCGGGGCGCACATCATCGCGACGGCGGGCACCCACGAGAAGCGGCAGTACCTGCGGGACTT
Organism: Prauserella sediminis; assembly: GCF_014195435.1. Classification (NCBI taxonomy): domain Bacteria; kingdom Bacillati; phylum Actinomycetota; class Actinomycetes; order Pseudonocardiales; family Pseudonocardiaceae; genus Prauserella; species Prauserella sediminis. The sequence goes on from NZ_JACIBS010000001.1 coordinate 2,720,886, forward strand.
GGGCATCGAGCACGTCTTCGACTCGCGGAACCTCGGTTTCGCCGACGAGGTGCGCGAGGTGACCGCGGGTCGCGGTGTGGACCTCGTGCTGAACTCTCTCACGGGGGATGCGATGCGGGCCTCGCTCGGCCTGCTGGCTCCGCGGGGCCGGTTCATCGAGATCGGCAAACGCGACCTCTACGACGGGCGCCGCGTCGAACTGTCGGCGTTCCGGGCGGAGAACACCTATGCGGCGGTCGACATCGACCTGACGACGGTCGTCGCCCCGGAACTGGTCGGTGCCGCACTCCGGCGGGTCATGTCGGAGATCGCCGACGGCGGATTGCCGTTGCTTCCGTTCACGTCGTACCCGGTCACGGACGCGGCCACCGCGTTCAAGGCGTTGGCCTCCGGCGACCACATCGGACGGATCGTCCTCGAGTATCCGCGGAACGGCGAGGTCGTCGAGGCGCGGCCGGCGCAGGAGCCCGTGGTCCGCACCGGCGGTGCGTACGTCATCACCGGCGGCAGCAGAGGACTCGGGCCGGAGGCGGCCCGCTGGCTCGCGGGTGCCGGGGCCGGGCGGGTCGTGCTCGGCGGCCGGAGCGAACCGTCTCCGGAGGTCGAAGCGGTGCTGGCCGAGCTGAGGTCCGCAGGCTGCGAGGTCGAGTTCGTCCAGGGCGACATCACCGAGCCGGAAACCGCGAAGAGACTGGTAGCAGCTGCGGGCGAGCGGCTGTGCGGCGTGCTGCACACCGCCGTCGTGCTCGACGACACTCCGCTGACGGGGCTCACCGAGGACCGGATCGCCGCGGTCTGGCACCCGAAGGTGACCGGGATGCGGAACCTGCACGAGGCCACCTCGGACGCCGAGCTGGACTGGTTCGTCGTCTTCTCCTCCATGGCCGCCATGCTCGGCAATCCGGGACAGGCCAACTACGCCGTCGCCGGTTCCTGGGTCGACGCCTTCGCCCAGTGGCGAGCCCGCGCCGGTCTGCCCGCACTGTCGGTGAACTGGGGCGCGTGGGGCGAGGCCGGCCGCGCCACCGGATTCGCCGAGCAGGGCTTCGACACGATCGGGACCGAGGAGGGCTTCGAGGCACTGACGTCCCTGCTCGAACAGCGGCGGGTCAACACCGGAATGTTCGATTACCAGCCGGAACTGCTGTTCCGTGCCTTCCCCGACGCCGGCAGGGCGCCACTGCTGGCGGAGCTCGGCGGTGCCACCGGCGGCGACGGCGGTTCGGACATGGCCGAGGCGCTGCGCGCGGAACGGCCCGGCCCGGCACGGACCCGACTCATCGAGGATCTGGTCATCCGCGAGCTGGCGACGTTGCTCGGTACCGATCCCGCCTCGTTGCCCGCACACGACGCCTTCACCGACGTCGGCGTGGACTCCCTGCTGGCTGTCGCGCTGACCCGCAGGCTCAACACGAGCCTCGACGTGACCCTGTCGCCCGGTGCTGTCTGGGCGAACCCGAGTCCGGCCCGGCTCGCCGGTCACCTCGACGAGCTGCTCGCCGCGCCGTCGGCCCAGCACGAGGAAACGTCCACGGAAGAGGTCGCCACCGATGATCCAATCCCTGCTCGAACCTGATCGCCGCCGCGCGCCCGCGGGCGATCCGGCGATCATCGCCCGTTCCCTGCGGGTCAACCGGCCGGACGGGGCAGTCCTCGACGGTGTGAGTTTCGAGGTCCGGCAAGGCACGGTCACCGGGCTGCTCGGCCCCAGCGGTGCGGGCAAGACCACGCTGTTGCGCACGATCGTGGGCGTGCAGCAGGTGAATGCGGGCACCATCACGGTGCTCGGGCACCGCGCGGGCAGCAGGCAACTGCGCTCCCGGGTCGGGTACGCGACGCAGGAACCGGCCATCTACCCCGACCTCACCGTCACCGAGCTGCTCGAGTACTTCGCGGCGGTGCTGGGCTGCGACGACGGCCGGGTGGACGAGGTGATCGCGACGGTCGGTCTCGACGAGCACAGTCGCATCCGGGTCGACCGGCTCTCCGGCGGTCAGAAGGCCCGTGCCAACCTCGCCGTCGCGTTGCTCGGCAGTCCGGACCTGCTCGTGCTCGACGAACCGACCGTCGGCTCCGATCCACGGCTGAGACGGGAACTCTGGAGTCTGTTCGACCGGATGGCCGCGGACGGGGCGACCGTGCTCGTGTCCAGTCACATGTTGGACGAGGCCAGCCGGTGCGGCCAGCTGTTGCTGGTCCAGCACGGTCGCGTGCTCGCGCAGGACACGCCGGCCAACCTGCGTGCGCGCACGGGCACGGACAACGTCGAAGAGGCCTTCCTGAGCTTGACGGAGGGATCATCGTGAGCGACACCGCCCACCTGCCTCTCGTGAAGGCGACCAGCAAGCGGATTCTGCGGCAGCTCCGGCACGACCCGCACACGATCGCCATGGCGGTCGCGATCCCGTCCGCGCTCGTGGTGTTGGTGCGGTTCGTGCTGAACTCCGAGGAACGGTTCAACACGTCCGCACCGCCGTTGATCGCGATCTTCCCCTTCTCGGTCATGTTCCTCGTGACCTCGATAGTCACCCTGCGAGAGCGGCTCACCGGGACCCTCGAGCGGCTCATGACGTACTCGGTCGCGCGGATAGACCTGCTGCTGGGCTACGTCGCCGCATTCGTTCTCGTGGCAGCTGCGCAGGTGCTGCTCGTCGTCACGATCTCGGCGGCCTGGCTCGGGTTGACGATCAACGGCTCGGTGGTGGTGCTGTTCGTCGTCGCCATGCTCAACGCCGTGCTCGGTATCGCGTTCGGACTGCTGGGCAGCGCCGTGACCCGCACCGAGTATCAGGTGGTGCAGCTGCTGCCGATCTTCGTGCTGCCGCAGGTGCTCATCTGCGGGCTGTTCGCGCCGAGGGACACGATGGCGCCGGTGCTCGACGCCCTGGCCGGTGTCCTTCCGCTGCCGGGCGCGGTCGAGGCGATCGACTACGTCGCCGACTCCGGTTCGGACGCGGGCGTGATCACGCAGGACATCCTCTTCCTCGCGGGCTACACCGTCGTCACCCTCGCGTTCGGCGCGGCGACCCTGCAACGGAGGACGGCGGACCGGGCACCGGTGCTGCGCAGGCTCTTCGCCAAGGCCCGGGGTTCTCGATCCGAGCCACGCGCCGGGGCTGCGGGAGTGTCGCCCGGGCGCGTCGCGGGCGACGAGGCGTCGGTCAGCTGGTTCGAGCTGTATCAGGACTCCGCCGGGCAGTACCGGTTCCGGTTGCGCAACGGTCACGGCGTGCTCGCGGGCAGCGGGGCGTTCGACACCCGGTCCGAGGCGGAGGACGCCATCAGGGCGCTGTGTGAGGGCGTCCCGAGCGGTGGCATCGACATGCAGCCCAACGGGGTGGTCCAGACGTGACGAGTTGAGAGAAGCCAACGGGGACCAAATCGGCCCCTACCGCGTTTCAGTCGGTAGGGGCCGATTCTTCGTGTCTGCTGGTCCAGGTGGGCGCCCCCGGCAGGATTCGAACCTGCGACACCCGCTTTAGGAGAGCGGTGCTCTATCCCCTGAGCTACGAGGGCAAGGCCGTGCGGCCCGGGCACAGCCTACCCGTACCCGGGTGAATGTTGGTAAGTGGACCATACGGAAGCAAACGATCACTTACTCTGGGCCCACTACCGACAGGTAGCACCCCTGTCACCGACGGCGAAGACCTTGTCCATCCCGTCCCCCCTCCGGGAGGCAACCGTTGATCACAGTCATGTTGGCCGATGACGAGGAGCTCGTGCGTCAAGGCCTGCGCGCGATGCTTTCCGCCGCACCAGACATCGAGGTCGTCGGCGAAGCGGCCGACGGCAGATCGGCCGTGGAGACGGCCAGACGGCTGCGACCTCAGGTCGCCCTGCTGGACATCAAGATGCGCCAGCCCGACGACGGCATCCGTGCGCTGCGCGCGATGCAGGGCCTGCCCGAGGCTCCCCGGATGGCGATGCTGACGACGTTCGACGTCGACGAGTACGTGAGCCTGGCGCTGCGATTCGGCGCCAACGGCTTCCTGCTGAAGGACATCGAACCCGGCGTGCTGGTGCGTGCGGTACGTGACCTCGCGCGCGGCGGTGCCGTACTCGACCCCAGCGTGGCGGCGCGGATGGTGGACGCCCAGCGGGACGAGGCCCGCGCGGCGGCACCGGCGCGGCGGCTGCTGGCGTCGCTGTCCGAACGCGAACGCGAGGTCGTGTCCCTCATCGGCCAGGGCATGTCCAACGCCGAGATCGGCGGCAAACTGCACCTGTCCGAAGCCACCGTCAAGGGATACGTGTCCGCGGTGCTGTCGAAGATCGGCGCGGCCAACCGCGTGCAGGCGGCCCTGCTCGCCTACCGCGGCGGCCTGGTGGACTAGGACCGGTCCACCCGGGTGCCGGTCCGGTACGTGATCGGGCCGACACCCGGGCGGGAGCGGGTGTTCAGCCGCGTCTCAGGCACGCGCGACACACTGGATCTCATGCGCATACTCGTTGTCGACGACGACCGGGCCGTGCGGGAGTCGCTACGGCGTTCCCTCGAGTTCAACGGCTACCAGGTCGACGTGGCAGGCGACGGTGCTCAGGCGCTGGAGAAGGTGTCGAGCGACCGGCCCGACGCGATGGTGCTCGACGTCATGATGCCCAAGCTGGACGGGCTCGAGGTCGCCCGCCGTCTGCGCGGCACCGGGGATGACCTGCCCATTCTCGTGCTCACCGCGCGGGACGCCGTGTCGGACCGGGTGTCCGGGCTCGACGCGGGCGCCGACGACTACCTGCCGAAACCGTTCGCGCTGGAGGAGCTGCTCGCCAGGCTGCGGGCACTGCTGCGGCGCGCCGCAGCCGAGGCCGACCCGCAGGGCGCCGCTGCGCTGGTGTTCGCCGACCTGACCCTCGACCCGGACACCCGCGAGGTGCGACGGGGAGAGCGGGACATCAGCCTCACCCGCACCGAGTTCACGCTCCTCGAACTGTTCATGACCTACCCGAAGCACGTGCTGACCCGCACGCGCATCCTCGAGGAGGTCTGGGGCTTCGACTTCCCCACGTCGGGTAACGCGCTCGAGGTGTACGTGGGCTACCTGCGCCGCAAGACCGAGGCCGACGGCGAACCGCGGCTGATCCACACCGTCCGCGGCGTCGGATACGTGCTCAGGGAGACCCCGCCGTGACCGGATCCGCCCAGCCCGCCATCGGGGTGGCCGGCGGCGCCGCAGGTGACGGTGCGGAACCGGACCGGACGCCGAAGCGCATCTCGCTGCGCACCCGCGTCATGCTGTTGGCCACGCTGTGCGTCGGCGGCACCGTGGCGCTCGTGTCGCTGGTGACGTACCTGACTGTGCGGGACAACGTCTACGACCAGTTCGACAGTTCGCTGACCCAGCGGGCGCACGCGGCCGCCCAGAGCGTGCCCGTGGCTTCGCAGTTCCAGAATCTGCCCACAGCCCTGTTCGCCAGCGGTGACATCCAGATCGGCCTGCTCGAAGCCGACGACACGCTCGTCGTGCCGCGTGGCGCGGCGAAACCGCCGACCGGCGAACCCGAACTGGCCGTCGCCCGCGGGGGTGCGGAGTGGTCGCTGCGCACCGACAAGGCGAGCGAGATCCGGGTCGTCGCCGTGCCCTCCGGTCACGGCCAGGCGCTCGTGCTGGGCCAGTCGCTGGCACAGACGGAACGAACCCTCGGCGACCTCGCACTCGTGCTCATGCTGTTCGGCGGGATCGGTGTCGTGGTCGCGGCGGGCGCGGCCACGGCCGTCGCACGGACCGCGTTGCGGCCGGTGGAGCGGTTGACCTCCGCGACCGAGCGGGTCGCCGACACGATGGACCTGCGGCCGATCCCCGTCACCGGGGACGACGAGCTCTCGCGCATGACGCAGAGCTTCAACACGATGCTGGGCGCCGTCGCCGAGTCGCAGGCACAGCAGAGCAGGCTCGTGGCCGACGCTGGTCACGAACTGCGCACGCCGTTGACGTCGCTGCGCACCAACCTCGAACTGCTGCTCTCGGCGGACCGCAGCGGCGCGCCCCCGCTCGACGAGACGATGCGCAGCGAGATCGAAGCCGACATTCGCGGGCAACTCGACGAGTTGACGCAGCTCATCGGTGACCTGGTGGAGCTGGCGCGCGACAGCGGACCGCAGGAGATGATCGAGCGGGTCGACCTGGCTGAGGTCGTGGAGCGGGCGCTCGACCGGGCGCGCAGGCGCGCGGGCGACACGGAGTTCGAAGTCCGGCTGCAGCCGTGGGAACTGACCGGTGACCCCGGCGTGCTGGAGCGTGCCGTGCTGAACCTGCTCGACAACGCGGTCAAGTTCTCCCCGGCAGGGGAGACCGTGCACGTGGGACTGCGGCCGCTCGGTGACGGCACAGCCGTCGTCGAGGTGGCCGACCGCGGCCCCGGGATCTCCCCAGCGGACCTGCCGCGCGTGTTCGACCGCTTTTACCGTTCGGCCGAGGCCCGCACCCTGCCCGGTTCGGGGTTGGGGCTTGCGATCGTCCTGCAGGCCGCGCAGCGTCACGGTGGTGGGGCGTTCGCCCTGGCGCGCGAAGGTGGCGGCACGGTCATGACGATCCGCCTTCCGGGTGTCGCCACCGACCGGGACGAGTAGCCGCACGGGCGCCCACTGCGGCCGCACGCCTCGTCACGTCGGCCTTCGACGATCACAATCCAGCTGGCTGTTGAATGATGTAGGATTTTGTTCAGTTAGGTTCGGTTTGTGGGCGTCGGTGGTGGCCGGCGCCGGACGGCGGGAGACGGTGTGCTGGCGCGGCAGCGACAAGCGATCATCCTCGAAGAGGCACGGCGCAGCGGCGCGGTCCGCGTGAGCGACCTCGTCCAACGGCTCGGTGTCTCCGACATGACCGTGCGCCGCGACCTCGACGTACTCGCGGGCCGGGGACTCGTGGAGAAGGTGTACGGCGGGGCCACGACCATCGGCGACCGCAGCACCGACGAGCCCGGTTTCGAGGCCAAGTCCGTGCAGCAGCAGGACCACAAGGAGGCCATCGCCGCGCGCGCTGCCGAACTCGTCCACCCCGGCAGTGCGATCGGTCTGTCCGCGGGTACGACCACCTGGACGTTCGCCCGCGCGCTCGCCGGCATCGCCGACCTGACCGTGGTGACCAACTCGGTGCGGATCGCCGACGTGCTCCACGAATCGCCGCAACCCGGCCGCACCGTGATCCTCACCGGGGGCGTCCGGACCCCCTCCGACGCACTGGTCGGTCCGGTCGCGGTGCAGAGCATCCGCAACCTGCACCTGGACATGGTGTTCCTGGGCGTGCACGGCATGGCCGACGGTCCTGGCTTCACCACCCCGAACCTCACCGAGGGAGAGACCGACCGTGCGCTGATGGAGTCCGCGCGCAAGCTCGTCGTCCTCGCCGACCACACGAAGTGGGGCACGGTCGGCATCTCCACCATCGCCGACCTGGCCGACGCGAGCGTCGTCGTCAGCGACGCCGACCTGCCCGACGATGCGCGGGCGACCCTGTCCGAACATGTCGGCGAACTGATCATCGCCGACGCCCCGTCGAATCCGGAGGCAGGCGAATGAGTGTCCTGCGGAAGACGTCGCGCCGCCTCGCCGACGGCCGGGAGATCGTCTACTTCGACGACACGCCGGACGTTCCGGAGCGCACGGCCGTGGACTCGCGCGACCTCCCCGAGGTGACCGCGGCCTCGGAGATCCGCCGCGACCCGTTGACGGATGAGTGGGTGGCGATGGCCGCGCACCGGCAGACCCGCACCTACAAGCCGCCGGCGGACCTGTGTCCGCTGTGCCCCAGCTCGCCGGGAACACCGAGTGAGGTTCCGGAGAGCGACTACGACGTCGTCGTGTTCGAGAACCGGTTCCCGTCGTTCTCCCAGGGGGTCGACGACCCGGGAGAGGGCACCGTGGACGGGGCGGGCATCGTTCCCTCCGCTCCAGGCAGAGGCCGGTGCGAGGTCGTGTGCTTCACGAGCGACCACACCGGCTCGTTCGGCCGGTTGGCCCCCGAGCGCGTGCGAACGGTCGTGGACGTGTGGGCCGACCGCACGGCGGCACTGTCCGAGCTCGACGGCGTGCGGCAGGTCTTCCCGTTCGAGAACCGCGGCGAGGAGATCGGGGTGACGCTGTCGCACCCGCACGGGCAGATCTACGGCTACCCGTTCGTCACCCCGCGTACGGAGCGCATGCTGGCGACGGCCGAGGCCTACCGGGACCGGTACGGCCGGCACGTCCTCGGTGACGTGCTCGCGGCCGAACGCGCCTCGGGCGAGCGGGTCGTCGCCGAAGGGGAACACTGGACCGCGTTCGTGCCGCCCGCCGCCCGGTGGCCGGTGCAGGTGCAGGTCGTTCCGCACCGGCAGGTCGCCGACCTGACCGAGCTGACAGAGGCGGAGCGGGACGACTTCGCCCGCGTCTATCTGCAGGTCCTCGGCCGGTGCGACGGGCTGTACGGCAAACCGTTGCCGTACGTCGCCGGCTGGTACCAGGCGCCGCAGGGTACCGACCGGAACCTGTCGTGGCTGCACCTCGAACTGCTGTCGGTACTGCGGTCGGCCGACAAGCTCAAGTACCTGGCCGGTTCCGAGTCCGGGATGGCGGTGTGGATCAACGACGCGACCCCGGAACAGATCGCCCGGCGCCTGCGCGCGGTCGGCGACGTCGACCACGGCACGGGGGCGGCGGGCTGAGTCGCGGTCCCGCGAACCCACGGGCGGCCCACAGCCGGATTTCAGCGATCTCTCAGGACCATGACCCATGATGGGGGGCATGAGCGAGAACGACCCCACCTTCTCGGACAACACCGACTCGGACAACACGGCGACTCCTTCGTCCGGATTCCCCGCGCAGGGCGGGCCCGAGCAGTCCCACGGTGCGGCGGGCGCGACGCCCAGTCCGTGGTCGGCGGAGGGGGCTGGGCAGGCCGATCCCGCTCGGCCCCCGCAGCAGCCGCAGCAGTCCGGGCAGGCGCATGCGCAGGACATCCGGTACGCGCAGGGCGAGCAGGCGGCCCCCGCGGCGGGGTATGCCGGTGGTTCGCAGTACCCGCAGGCGGCGCAGGAACAACAGGCCGGGCAGCAGAGCGCGTACGGCAACCCGTACGCCCCACCGGCTGGTCAGGCGTACCCCGGCGGGCCGAACGCGGGTGACCCCACCGGAGCGCAGGGGCACGGCGTTCCGGGGATGGCACCGGTACCGGCGGGTCCGGAGAAACCCCGGCGGAGCGGTACGACCAAGCTCGTCATCGGGGTGGCCGTGCTCGCGCTGCTGGTGGGCGGCGGTGCCGGCACGCTCGGCGGCTACCTCGCGGCCGACGGGTCGTCGGGATCGTCGGTCAGTTCGCTCGACCAGCAACGGCCCGCCGAACAGACCGGCAACGCACCCAAGGGTTCGGTCTCGGCGGTGGCGCAGAAGGTCAGCCCCAGCGTGGTGCAGCTCAAAACCGTGAGTTCGCAGGGCGCGGGCGAGGGCTCCGGCTTCATCATCAGCGACGACGGCTACGTGCTGACCAACAACCACGTGATCGCCGGTGCCGCTGACGGCGGCCGGATCCAGGTGGTCTTCAACGACGGGCAGACGACGTCGGCGACCGTGGTGGGCCGCGACCCGACGACGGACATCGCCGTCGTCAAGGCCGAGGACGTGAGCAATCTGCCGGCCGTCGAGTTGGGCCGCTCCGACGACCTGCGCGTGGGGCAGCAGGTGGTCGCGATCGGTTCGCCCTATGAGCTCGCCGGCACTGTGACCTCGGGCATCGTCAGCTCGCTGCACCGGCCGGTGTCGGCGGGAGGCCAGGGCGACCAGACGACGGTCATGGACGCCATCCAGACCGACGCCGCCATCAACCCGGGCAACTCGGGCGGGCCACTCGTCGACATGAACGGCCGGATCATCGGGATCAACTCGGCGATCTACAGCCCGTCCACGGGTACCTCGCAGGAGAGCGGCAACGTCGGCATCGGGTTCTCCATCCCGATCGACCAGGCCCGGCGTACTGCGGACGACATCATGCAGGACGGCCACGCCACGCAGACGTTCATCGGGGCGATGGTGCGGGACGGCAGGCAGGGTGGTGCCGCGATCGCCGAGGTCGAGTCGGACAGCCCGGCGGAGAAGGCTGGGCTGAAGGGTGGCGACGTCGTGGTCAAGATCGGCGACCGTCGCGTCGAGGACTCCGACACGCTCGTGGCGGCGATTCGCACCCGCGCACCCGGCCAGAAGGTCACGCTCACCCTCGAAGGTGGGCGGACGGTCGAGGTGACCCTCGGCGGTCAGCCGGTGCGAGCGAACTGACCTCCCAGACGCTCGGCCGCCACGGGCGGCCGAGACCAACAGCCGCAGGCCGCGGCGCCATGCGCCGCGGCCTGCGACCGCCGCGCGCGGCTCACGCGCATCCGGCGGACGGACCACTACGGTAGGGATCATGGAACGGAGTGCACAGCGGCTCGGCCGCGCGCTGGTGGTCGTGGTCGACGACCGCACCGCCCAAGGGGAGACCGACGATGCGATCGGCCCGCTCGTCACGGAACTGCTCGAGGAAGCGGGCTTCATCGTCGACGGGTCCGTGGTCGTCCGCGCCGACATCGTCGAGATCCGCAACGCGCTCAACACCGCGGTGATCGGCGGCGTCGACCTGGTGCTCACGGTCGGGGGGACCGGCGTGGCGCCCCGGGACGTGACGCCCGACGCGACGTCGGGAGTGCTGGACCGTCCGGTGCCGGGCATCGCCGAGGCGTTGCGTTCGTCCGGGCTGGCGGCGGGTGCCGTCGACGCGGGAGTGTCGCGTGGGCTCGTGGGCCTGTCGGGCAGCACGCTCGTGGTCAACCTCGCCGGGTCACGGCCCGCGGTGCGGGACGGCATGGCGACGCTGTCGACGTTGCTGCCGTACGTGATCGGCGAGCTGTCCGGCCTCACCGGCGACTGAGCTGCGAGAGCCCACGACCGTGACCGGCCCGTCGACACCCGAGTCCGCCGCATTCGAGCCCGCCGCATCCGAGCCGGCCGCATCCGAGCCGGCTGCATCCGGGTCGGCCGCATTCGAGGGCACCGCGTCGTCGGATGCGCCGACGTCGCCGGACACGCCGGCGGAAGCAGCGGACCCGGAAGCGGCGGATCCGGAAGCGGCGGAACGCTCGGAGACGCCCCGTCGCGCGCCGGCTGCGCGGCGGCGAATCGCCGAGGTGTTCGGTGAGGTGCTGCCGGAGACGACCTCGGACGAGCGGGACCCCGCCGCGCGTTCCGCCACGTCCGAGGACTGGTACCTGCAGAACCGCCCGCCGCATCACGACCGGTGACGTCGCGACCGGCAGGGCCGTCGCCGGTCAGCTGCGCGGGTCGCCCTGCCGGTCCCTGAGCAGATCGCGGATCTCGGCGAGCAGCTCCGTGTCGGTCGGCGCCACCTCCTCGGCCTCCTGTCCGCGCTTGCGGCGTTCCTGCAGCTTCTGGAACGGAACGACGACGAGGAAGTAGACGACGGCGGCCACGATGACGAAGTTGATCGCCGCGTTGATCACGGTTCCGAAGTCGAGGAATGTGCTGGGGTTCTCCTCGAGGATCCGTATCCCGAGCCCCTGGGCGCCCTCGCTGCCGCCCATCGCGTTGATCAGCGGCTGGATCAGACTTTCCGTGAACGCAGTGACGATCGCGGTGAACGCCGTGCCGATCACGACTGCGACGGCGAGTTCGACGATGTTGCCGCGCATCAGGAATTCCTTGAAGCCCTTCAGCACGTCCTGCTCCCTTCCACATTGGACGTCCTTTGACTAGCGGAGCGTAACCGTGACGGGCTGATCTGCGGCGACGGCGGCAAGTCGGGTCGCGGGCTCCGGCCGGGCTGCCACGAGCACGAGAGGTCCCTCGTCCGATGAGCCCGGTGCGGCACGGTCCGGGGAGCCTGGCATGAGCACCGACAACACGGGAACCTCGCTGGCCAGGACCTGTTTCGCAGGTCTGTCCGCGGTGCCGGTTCCGGGTACCACTATGTCCACATGAGACCCGGAGTGCAGCAGCGGAGCAACGTCCGGATCGTCCAGTCTGACCGGAACGGTCACGGTGCCCGCCGGTGTGGGAGCGCGATCCAGCAGCCGTGCATCCGTGACAGGTTCACCCTCCCGAGCGACGCCCACCAGGTGCTGGCCGATGATTTCGTCCGGTTTTCGCAGCGCACCGGAGGGTCGAAGGTCGACCGGAAGGGCGGAGACACGGACGTCGCCGGCTCGCAGCGTGCTGCCGAGCGGGACGTCGCGGGCGAAAACGAGGGTTGGCCGGGTCTGGGTCTCGTCGTCACCCGCCGTGGCGGGGCGGGCGGCGATCAGTACCGCCAGCAGGAGGAGCGCGACTGCCAGAACCCGCCGCAGCACCGGCACGGGCCGCGCACGCAGCGCTGTCGTCAGTTGCGCGGTTCGGCGCGCGAAGGGAACGGCCACGGATGCCTCCTCGTCGGATCGGGCCGGACGAGGCCGGCCTCGGTTCGATCGACGTTAGGGAGGCATCGAGGCGGCGCGGAAGAGCTCGGCTGCCGGCCTGTGGATAACCGGGTCCTTGTGGACAACTTCACAGCGGAATCCGCCGGGCCGGCGCCGGACATGAACAAGCCCCCGGGCGCGGGTGACGCATGCCCGGGGGCTCTGGGGTGCAACCGCCTGCAGGTGCGAGGCCTGCGGGGAGTCGGTTCGCGGGGTGCGCCCGCGCGTGCTCAGGAGGCGGCAGACGTCGACGCGGAGGTCGTCGACGAGCTCGTCGACGAGCTGCTGTTCGAGGACGTCGACGAGGAGGAGTCGGTGGACGAGGAGGACGAACTCGAGTCGGAGGTCGAGCCCGAGTCGGAGCTCGTCGAGCCGGACTCGGCCGACGACTTCGCGGGCGCCTGCGAGCTGTTCGAGCTGCTGTTACCGGATCGCGAATCGTTGCGGTAGAAGCCGCTGCCCTTGAAGATCACGCCGACGGCCCCGTACAGCTTGCGCAGCATGCCCTGACACTCCGGGCATTCGGTGAGGCTGTCGTCGGAGAACGACTGGACCACCTCGAACTGGTGGTCGCACTGCTTGCAGGCGTATTGATAGGTCGGCACAGGTGCTCCTTCAGGCGTTGGCACTCGACTCCTAAGAGTGCTAACGAGATTGTGCTCTACCGCATTCCGGCATGGCAATCAGGCCCAGGTCACACCGCGATCACCGACTCGGGCGTGCCGCCTGCGGGGAAGGTCGGCCGAACTACGCCGCCGGCAGTGTGACCAGGCCGTTTCCGGGTGTGAGCACCGCGTGCATCCGCACGTCGTGCGACTCGGCGGGTAACCGGTCGACCAGCTCGTCGTCGCGCACGACCGCCACCAGCCGGACGTCGGGACCGGTGAACACCAATGATCGGTCGTAGAACCCTGCGCCCTTGCCGAGCCGCGCTCCCTGCCGGTCGACGGCCAGCGCGGGCACGAGCACCAGGGCCGCATCCTGGATCGCCGCCGCGCCCAGTCGCGGTCCGCCCGGTTCGAGGATGCCTCGATACCGCCCCGGGATCAGGCTCGCCGTGCCCGTGTACTCGGCCCACTCCAGCGGACCGGGCTCGTCGGGAACGATCGGCAGCAGCACGCGGGCACCGGCGTCGCGGAGCACGTCGAGCAGGCCGATCGAGCCGGGTTCGGACCCGAACGGGACGTAGCCGCACACGGTCGGCGACCGCAGTCCGTCGAGCAGGCCGGGAACCGCCGTCGCGAGCGCGCCGGCCTCGGCGACCTGCTGCTGGGCCGACACGGCGGAACGGGCCGCGCCGATCTTGCGACGCCATTCCCGCTTGTCCGGACCTCCGGTCGGCTGCTGGGGCGTGTTCACGGCCTTCCTTTCCGGGGGCGGACCCTGTGTCGGTGGCGACATCGAGTCGGCGACGCGCCGGTGAATGCGCCGCGAATGGGGTCTTGTGCGCATTTCATCGGTCGCCGACTGTCGCCGCCAGCCTGTCATTGTCGGCTTGAATCGCACGTTCAGGCTAGGCTTCACGCCTATGACCGGTCCCAATACTACGAACACCTTCCGCACGGCCATCGTCCCCGCGGCGGGCCTCGGGACCAGATTCCTTCCGGCGACCAAGGCCGTCCCGAAGGAACTGCTGCCCGTGGTGGACACGCCGGGTATCGAGCTGGTTGCGGAAGAGGCGGCCGAAGCCGGGGCGCGGCGCATGGTCGTGGTGACGTCGCCCGACAAGCAGGCGGTCGTCGACTATTTCCAGTCCCGCCCCGACCTCGAGGACGCACTCGAGAAGAAGGGCAAGAAAGCACTGCTGGAGAAGGTGCGCAGGGCCCCGGGGCTGATCGACGTCGACGTGGCGATCCAGCAGGAGGCGCTCGGCCTCGGGCACGCCGTGGCACAGGCCGGGCCTGCGCTGACCGACGACGACGATGCGGTGGCCGTCCTCCTGCCGGACGACCTCGTGCTGCCCTCGGGCGTGCTGACGAAGATGGCCGAGGTGCGCGGGCGGCACGGCGGCAGCGTGCTGTGCGCGTTCGACATCCCGAAGGCCGAGATCTCGCCGTACGGCGTGTTCGACGTCAGCGACACCGACGACGGCGACGTCAAACGGGTGCACGGGATGGTCGAGAAGCCGGCGCCGGAGGATGCGCCGTCGACCTACGCCGCGGCGGGCCGGTACCTGCTGGACCGTGCGATCTTCGACGCACTGGAGCGGATCGGCCCCGGCAGTGGCGGAGAGCTGCAGCTCACCGACGCGGTGGCGCTGCTGATCGAGCAGGGACATCCGGTGCACGTCGTCGTGCACCGCGGCCACCGGCACGACCTCGGCAACCCGGGCGGGTTCCTGCGTGCGGCCGTGGACTTCGCGCTGGCCGACGACGACTACGGCCCTGCGCTGCGTGACTGGCTGAAACAGCGAATCGAGAACGTCGACTGATGAGCGAACTCGAGCCGACCACCACGGTGACCGCCGTTCCGGATCTGCCCGCCGAGGACTTCCGGCCGGTCGCCGAGCAGCTGAACCGTGCCCTCTCGGCGGCAGTGCGTCCGAATCCGGTGCGGGTTGCGATCTCCGAATCGCAGGGACTGCCGTGTGCCGAGGAGGTCGTCGCCGAACAGGCGCTGCCCGGTTTCGACCAGGCGGCGGTGGACGGTTACGCGGTGCGCAGTGTCGACGTGCGCACCGCGGGTGAGGAGCCGGTGCAGCTGCCGGTGGTCGGTGAGATCCAGGCCGGGTCGCGGCAGCCGCGGCGGCTGCAGCCCGGCCAGGCGGTGCGGGTCGCCACGGGCGCGCCGTTGCCGACCCTCGCGGACGCGGTGGTGCCGACGGCGTTCACCGACGGCCACCAGGCGAACGTCACCGTGCAACGGGCGGTGCCGTCGGCTGGATACGTCCGCCGGACGGGCGAGGATGTGCAGATCGGTGACGTCGCGGTGCGTGCGGGCGACACGATCGGCTCGGCCCAGGTGGGCCTGCTCGCCGCGGTGGGCAGGTCGAAGGTACTGGTCTACCCTCGGCCGCGGGTGTCGATCATCTCGGTGGGCGACGAGCTCGTCGACGTCGACCGCACCCCGTCGGTGGGGCAGGTCTACGACGTCAACTCCTACGCACTGGCGGCCGCCGCGCGCGATGCGGGTGCGGAGGTCAGCCGGGTCGGCATCGTGCCGCTGGACCCGAAGCGGTTGCGCGAGACGGTCGAGGGCAGGCTGCTGATGTCCGAGGTGGTCGTCGTCGCCGGCGGGGCGGGCGGCACGACGGGCAACGAGGTTTACGCGGCTCTGTCCGATCTCGGTGACCTGGACGTGCGCCGCATCGCCATGCACCCCGGTTCGGTGCAAGGGTTCGGCAAGCTCGGCCCCGACTCGGTGCCGACGTTCCTGCTGCCGGCCAATCCGATGAGCGCGCTCGTCGTCTTCGAGGTCATGATCCGTCCGCTGATCCGCGCGGCCCGCGGCACCAAGAATCCGCACCGTAGGGCCGTCGACGCGCGGCTGCTTTCGCCGGTCGTCTCGACGGCGGGCCGCAAGGGGTTCCTGCGTGGTCAGCTGCTGCGCGACGAGACCAACGGCGAGTACCTGGTGCAGCCGCTCGGCACGTCCGGTGCGCATCTGCTCGCCTCGCTCGCCGAGGCGAACTGCCTGATCAACGTCGACGAGGAGCTCACCGAACTGCCTGCGGGCGAGCAGGTCAAGGTGACCTTCCTGGCCCAGCGGGCCTGAACCGGGAGCGCCGCGGGCGATGTCGGAGCGGGAGCCGCTCGGCGAATCGCAGCACCCCGGTTGGCCAGCCCGCCCGGTCCCGCTGGTCGTCGACGGGGCCGAGGTGCGGCTCCGGCCCGTGCGCTGGCGCGATGCGAGCGCGTGGAGCCGGCTGCGGCTGCGCGATCGCGACTATCTCGAACGCTGGGAGCCGACCGCGGCCGGGTCGTGGGAGGAACGCAACTCGGGATGGGCGTGGCCGCCGCAGTGCACGTCGTTGCGCGCACTCGCCCGCCGAGGCCAGTGTCTGCCGCTCGCGATCGTCGTGGACGGTGAGTTCGCAGGTCAGATCACGGTCGGCAACATCGTGCGGGCGGCGTTGCGGTCGGCGTGGGTCGGCTACTGGGTCACGTCCGACCTGGCGGGAAGGGGCATCGCGACGGCGGCGGTGGCGATGGTGACGGACCACGCGTTCGGTCCGGCGCGGCTACACCGGCTGGAGGCCACGGTGCGTCCCGAGAATGCGGCGAGCGTTCGGGTGCTCAGCAAGGTGGGTTTCCGCCGGGAAGGCCTGTTCGAGCGTTATCTCAACGTGAAGGGTGAATGGCGCGATCACATCGTCTACGCCATCACGGCTGAGGAAACGGGCGATGGCCTGGTGGAACGCCTCGTAGCCGCGGGCCGCGCGGCACACGTCCATTCGAGTTAATCAACCGCGCTACAGCTACCTGATCCAGTGACAGGAATCAAAGATGACCCCGGCGCGTCTCCGGGTCTTCTGTTACTCGTGTGACTAACGTGGTGATTTGTCAGCGTGGAGACAAAGCGCTCTGCGGACAAGGGGAGTGGGGCGGCCCGAGGGCTGCGCGGCAACGCGAACGACCGACAGGTCGGGAGGTGACGGGAGATGCCAAGCTCGTTGATCATTATCGGGCTCGCCGCTGCGTGGCTTGTCGTTCTCGTTCCCATGGTGGCGCGGAAGCGTCAGGAGGTCGCACAGACCAGCGATGCGGCGCTGGCCGGCCGGATCGTGCGGAGCGGTACGCGCAACAACGGGCGAAGGGAGTTCGCCATGACCCGGAACGCCGGCACCCGTGGCGGCCGTGAGGACGACGAGTTCGACGACTCCGTCGACTACGCCGACGGCGACACGGACCACGACACCGAAGACGACTCTGCCGCCGGCATCGACGACTACGACGAACCCGACGAGGCCGACGACGAACCGGTGGACAGCCGGGAGCGCAGGTACGGCCGCCGCGCCGACGCGGGCGAGGCCGATCTCGACGAACCCGGCGACCGCAGGCCCGGCGAACCCGTCGCGAGGCGCTACCGCCCCGGTCGCGGCGGGTTCGACCCCGAGGCCGCCGAGATGGACGCGCGCGCCAAGTACGCGTACCGCCAGCGGGTCGTGCTGATGCTGTTGATCGCGGCCGTCGTGAGCGCGATCGTCGCCGCGGCAGTGCTGCCGATGCTGTGGTGGCTGCACGGGGCGATCGACGTCGCCCTCGTCGGCTACCTCGCATACCTGCGCCGTCAGGTGCGTATCGAGGAGGAGATCCGCGAACGCCGGATGGCCCGCTACTCCGGCGGTCCCCGGCGGCGTGCCGCCGAACCCGAATGGGACGACGAGGCGTGGGGCGACGAGGACGACGGTGGCCGCGACACCCGCGACCGTGACACCCGCGACACTGCCGAGCCTCGCCGTGGTCGTCCTGCCGAACGCCCCGAACAGCCACGCCAAGGCCCCGAACTCGTCAATGTCGAACGGCGCCGCGCGCCGCGGCCGCCACGGAACGCCGTCGTCGTCGACATCGACGACGAGGACCCCGCTTTCCACGAGCTCGGCGACCCGGGCGAACTGCCCTATCGGCGGGCCGTCGGCGAATAGGGGCCCCCTCGCTCGATGGGCATGGCGACCTTGCTATGCTCATCGAGCACTCATCAAAGAGGGCAACAACTTCAGGGGCTGTAGCGCAGTTGGTAGCGCGTCTCGTTCGCATCGAGAAGGTCAGGGGTTCGATTCCCCTCAGCTCCACAGATGGAAGGCTCGTGCTCGCGGAGAGCGCGAGCCTTTTCTGTTTCGCCGATCGGGTCTGAGGCCGACCCCCCACAGTGCGTGCTCCTGCTGACCTGGCGTGGGTGCGTTGTGCGCGGACCAGCCTCGGGTTGATTCGTTGTGCAGCCTGGTGGTCAGCGGTGGTGCATCGACCAGCACCTGATTCGGTGCCTAAGCGAGCGACATCTCGTGTTCCGAGGTCGGGCGGCCGAGTCGATCGAGGCGGTTGAAGTCCTCGTCGGGCAGCTCGAGATCGACCGCTCCAACGTTCTCCTCGAGGTGGTCCCGAGAGGACGTACCCGGAATGGGAAGTATGACCCGGGACCGGCGCAGTAGCCACGCCAGCGCGACCCGAGCCGGCGTGGAGCCGAGCCGGCCGGCCACCTCGGTCACCGGCGAGTCCGACCGCACACTCGGCGCGATCGGCAGCCAGGGCAGGAACGCGATGCCATGCTGCTCACAGTGCGCCAGCACGCCCTCCGAGCGCCGGTCGCGCAGGTTGTACCGGTTCTGCACGCTCGCGATCGGCGTGATCCGCCCTGCCTCCACGATCTGTTGGACGGTGACCTCCGACAGTCCGACGTGCCGCACCTTCCCCTCGTCCTGCAGCTGCCGGAGCGCGCCGATCTGGTCCGCCAGCGCGACAATGGGGTCGATCCGGTGCAGCTGCAACAGGTCGATGCGCTCCACCCGCAGCCGTCGCAGGCTCAGCTCAACCTGCTGGCGCAGGTATTCCGGACGCCCGAGCGGGATCCACTCGTCACCGGGGTGACACTGCCCGGCCTTGGTGGCGATCACGACGTCGTCGGGATAAGGGTGCAGGGCTTCGGCCAGCAGCTCCTCGTTGCGGCCCAGCGCGTAGGCGTCGGCCGTGTCGATGAACGTAATGCCGAGCTCAACCGCGCGGCGCGCCAGCGCGTGCGCCGCGGCCGGGTCGCCGGTGGGCAGTCGCATGGCGCCGAAACCCAGCCGGTGGACCGGAAGGTCACCGCCGAGGACGAGGTGGTGGCGATCGGCTTTCATAACGTCTCCTTCTGCGTGTCGGCGGGGTACGGAGCCAACACTGCCGCCGCGGTGCAGATAAGACAATCGAAACGTTCTTGGGATGATCGCGTAGAATCACTAATGTGTTGAACCTGGAACGCCTCCGGACGCTTCATGCGGTCTCCACTACGGGGTCGGTGCGCGGCGCCGCCGAGGCGTTGCACGTGACCACCTCGGCGGTGTCCCAGCAACTGTCCAGGCTGGAACGTGAGGTCGGCCAGCAGCTGCTGGAACGGCAGGGGCGCGGCATCCAGCTCACCGACGTCGGCGGCCTGCTCGCCGAGCACGCCGCGAGGCTGCTGCAGCAGGTCGAGCTCATCGAAACCGACCTCGCCGACCATCGCGGCGCGGTGGCCGGATCGCTCTCCGTGGCCGCCTTCGCCACGGCCGCCCGCGGCCTGCTGCCGCCGATGCTGCACACACTGCGGCAGCGGCACCCGAGCCTGACGGTGCGGCTCGCGGAACTGGAACCCACCGAGGCGATCGCAGAGCTGCGCCACGGCGCCGTCGACATCGCGGTCGTGCAGGACTGGCCGGAGGAGCCACTCCCGGTGCCCGAGGGAATCTCGCGCGTCTCGCTACTGGAGGACGTGCTCGATGTGGCACTGCCGGTGCAACACCACTTCGCCGGGCGAGACGTCGTCACCCTGGACGAGCTGCGCGACGAGGACTGGGTGAGCTGGCCCGACGACGAGATCTGCCACGGCTGGCTGGAGAACACCCTGCGGCGCAACGGAATCGAGCCCCGGGTCAAGCACACCGCCTCGGAGCACTCCACCCAGCTCGCGGTCGTCGCGGCCGGAAGCACGGTCGCGATCATCCCTCGGCTCGGCCGCGGCCGGACACCGGCCGGCGTCCGGTTCGTGCCGTTGAGACCGGCACCTCGACGACGAGTGTTCGCATTGTGGCGCAACAGCACCACGAACCGGCCCGCCTTCCAGGCGGCGCTCCGCGCGTTGCAGGACAGTGCCCGCCAGTGTGACACCGACACTCCCGCGTAGTGCCGCCGACGAAGGTCGGCGCCGGGCGGATGCGACGGGGTTCAAAGCGGGAGAATGTCGTCCGTGTTCGACGAGGTTAACTGGCCACATTGGACGCAACCGGGTAGTGACGGTTGACCTCGACGTCCACGCCGAGTGCGGTCACGAATCCGGGCCGCTTCGGTAGGTCCTCGCCGATGCTCCGGTATGGACTGTCTTCGGCGGTGGGCGAGCGTGCTGTGCCGGATCGAGCGATTACCGCAGAATGCCGAGTCCTCCGGACCTGCGTCGCTCTCCCTGTCGTACGGCTGCTCGTAGCGGTCGTCCCGCGGTAGCAACGGATCCCGGCGGGGTCCGTGCCGCAACGGCCTTTCCGGTTCACGCGATCAGGCTGCCGGCGAGCAGCGGGACACAGTGCCGCCGGTTTCGTCATCACAGCCGGGCTGCCGTGGCGGCGATCAAGCGACGGCGTCATGGAACCGCACAGGCTTCCGCGGCATCACAGTGACGTATTGCGATAGGAAAGCTGCGAACAGTGGGGGTCTGATGAGCTGGTCATGGCGCCGATTCTGGGCGGTGGTCGCCACAGGGGGACTGCTGGCCGGAGCGACCTCGTTCGGGTCTGTGGCGACAGCCCAGGAACAGGTCGAAAAGCCGGCGCCGGTCATGGTCACGGTGGATGCTTCGGGATCGATGGCCGACGCGCTGGGCGATGGCAGGACGAAGATGGATGCCGCGAAGGGGGCGCTGAACACGCTCGTCGACGGCGTGGAGCCGGACACGCAGATGGGCTTGCAGGTCTACGGATCGCGCGGCGCGGGAAGTGGCTCCGGCAAACCGGATTGCGACGCCATCAGCACCGAGGTGCCGGTCGGTCCCGTCGATGCGGAGGATCTCAAGTCGAAGGTCGACGGGCTCCAGCCGGCGGGCGAGACACCGATCGGCGACTCCCTGCGGGAGGCGGCCGATGAGCTTCCCGACGAGGGGCCACGCGCGATCGTGCTGATCTCGGACGGAATCGACACGTGTGCACCGCCGGATCCGTGTGAGGTGTCGAAGGAACTCGCCGAGAGCGGCGTCGACCTCGCCGTGCACACGGTCGGCTTCCAGATCGACGACGAGGCTCGCGAGCAGCTGTCCTGCATCGCGGAGTCGACCGGTGGCAGTTACACCGACGCGCCGGACGCCAAGTCGCTGGACGAGCAGTTGCCGCGCGTCGTCGAGCGCGCTCAACGCAGCTACGAGGTGAAGGGCACTCCCATCACCGGCACCGAGGAGTTCCCCTCCGCGCCGGCCATCGAGGCCGGCCAGTATGTGGACACGATCGACTCGGGCCAGATCAAGTACTACAAGGTCCGCATTCCCAAGGACTTCACGGTGCACTTCGCCGCGACGGCGGTGCTGCCGCGGGACGAAGAAGGTGGCTGGGTCGAGGTGACCACACAGCTCGTCGACCCGCAGGGCAAGGTGTGTGAGGAGCAGGATGAGGATGTGCACATCGCTTCTGCGTTGCGTAAGTCCTCGGCCGCGCACGCCACATCCGCGTTCAGTGTGGACACTCGTGAAGACTCGGACTGCAACGCCGATGAGGAGTACTACCTTTCCGTCGAACGGGACGGTCCGAGCGAGGCGAAGTACTGGACGTGGCAGACCGAACTGCTGGTGACCCTCGAGCCGCCGGTCTCCGGTTCGACCGGCCCGGCCGAGAACACCGCGGAGGTGCCGTTCGGCAACCCCGGCGGAGCGGAGCAGGCGGTCACCGGCGGCGGCAGCTTCAACGACGCCGTCGAACTGGACGGCAGTGGAATCTATGCCGACACGCTGCTGGTCAACGAGATGGCCACCTACAAGGTCAAGCTCGACTGGGGCGAATCGCTCGCGGTGCAGACCCATGCGCGGAACGATCCCAAGGACTGGGCCGAGGTGACCTACGACATCTACGACCCCGTCCGCCAGCAGGGATCACGCAACTGGAACGAGGATTTCAACCTCTACAACGAGGCGGATTCCGGCGACCCGATCGCCACCTCGCGGGTGCTCTACAACAATCGGGAGGAAGGCAAGCAAGCGAGCGTTCCCGGGTGGTACTACATCACGGTCCATGTCGGTTCGAGCACCGACGAGTACACCGAGTTGCCGATTCGGCTGTTCGTCAGCAAGGGCGGCGAGAAGGTGGCGGGCCCGGAGTACGTGAGCACCGACGGTTACCCGCAGGGCCTCGTCACCGGCGGTTCGGACGAAGGCGACGAGCGTGAGCAGGCGGTGCGGCAGGCGGCCACCGAGGACGAGGTCGGAATGCCGCTGTGGGGCTGGCTCGCCATCGGCGGCGGTGCGCTTCTCTGTGGTGGTGCCGCAACGTTCGTGGCGCTGCGCCGCAACACACACCCCTGAGGGATTCGACAGGAACAAGCCGTGCGGGGCGGTCTGCCGTGGTGACGGCGGGCCGCCCCGCATTGCGTGTGGGTGCCGCTGAGAGCGGCGAGGCGGGGCTACGGCCACTGATGTTCGCGCCACGCCCTGGCTTCCGGTGTCGGCGGCTCCCGGTGTCGGCGCCACGCTCTGGCTCCCGGCGGAGGCCCGCGGTTCGGCACGTCGCCGGAGGGGTCGACGGGATCCCGCATTGACGCGACCCGACTTCAATCATACAGTTTCTGAAAATCTGTATGATCAACACGGAGGTCGGTCCGATGGTGCTCGGCAGTGTGGCGGTGGTCCTCGGGGGCAGTGTCGGCGGTCTGTGCAGCGCAGGGGCGCTCGCTCCGCACTTCGACCACGTGGTGGTGCTGGAACGCGACGAACTGCCCGCCGACGCTCAACATCGGCGCGGAGTGCCGCAGAGCAAGCACCCGCACTTCCTGTTGAACTCGGGCAGGCGGGCGATCGGAGAGCTGTTCCCCGGCTTCGAGGACGAACTCATCGCCGCGGGCGGGCTTCACCTGATGCCCTCCATGGATGCGGCCTACCTCGACGGCGAGGGATGGTCGGCACGCAAGAGCAGTGCGATGACGATGATCTACAGTTCGCGCATCCTCATCGAACGGGTGCTGCGCGACAAGATCCGTAGCTTGTCCAATGTGGAACTGCGCGAAGGTGTCGCCGTCCACGGTCTCTCGGTGCACGACGGCGCGGTCACCGGCGTGCAGATCTCCACGTCCGCAGGCGATGAGCGCATCGACGCGGACTTCGTCGTGGACGCGATGGGGCGTGGTTCCTCGGTCGGCGACTGGCTGGTGGCCGCAGGATGGCCGGCACCGCCGGTGCAGACGCTCGATGCCAAGGTCACCTACACCTCACGCTGGTACGACCTGCCCTCGGCGGAGCAGCGCCCCTCCTCCTGGTGGTGGCAACACCTCGTGATCATGCCGACCCCCGACAAGGGGCAGCATCCCGCCGAGCACGACTTCCTGGTGAACTTCTTCCCGGTCGAGGACAACCGCGTCATCGCCTGCATGGGTTCCTGGGGGCATCCGATGCCCCGCAGTACCGAGGCGTTCCTCGAGTCGGCCCGTCGGGTGCGGACACCGCTGTTCGCCTCAGCCATGGATCGGTGCACCCCGACCTCGCAGGTGCATCTGACCCGGTCGACCGGCAACAAGTGGCGGCGGTACGACCGTTGGTCGACGCCTCCGAAGGGGCTGGTGTTCGTCGGTGATTCGATCTGCGCGTTCAACCCGTTCTACGCGCAGGGCATCAGCTCCGCGGCGAGTTCGGCGCTTCTGCTGCGAGAACACCTCTCCCGCGCCGGGAGCGTCGACCGGAGGTTCTGTGCCGGATTCCTGGCCGAGCAGCGCAAACTGCTCGGCGTACCGTGGCGGCTCGCGATGGCGCGGGACCAGGGTTACGAGTGCGCTGTGGGTACCGAGCAGCTGCCCGAGTGGAAACGCCGGATTCTCGCGGCCGTCTCGGGTCCCGCGTTCAGTCTCATCGTCGGCGCCGCCCGCGAGGACGCCGTCGTCGACGAACACTTCTCCAAGGTGTTCAACCTCGACGAGTCGCTGGGCCAGATGATGACGAGTCCGCGGGTGCTCGCCGGGCTCGTGCGCTATCGCATCCGTGCGGCGCTGGGCCGCGAGCGGGTTCCCTACGGATTCGATCCCCAGGCCGAACCACCGGCCACCGACTACTCGTCGGCCGACACCGCGCGTACGGCGGCGCGGACCGGGACGCAGGTATGACCGACACCATGTGTGGACCGCATGCGGCGGAGTCCACGCGCGTGCTCGGTTTCGACTGCGCCGACGTGTCCACGGTGGCTTCGCTGCGGTTTCCCTGGGATCTCACGAACTGGACGATGCCGCTGCTCGAATTGCTCGTCATCGGTGGCGCCGTTTTCGCACTGGTGCACGCTGTTCGCCGTTACCGCAACGGCGATCCGGTGAATCTGGCGTTGTGGTGCGCTTCGCTGGTCTACCTCTTCGTGATCGAACCACCCCTGTACTTCCCGGAATGGTTCGGCCTTGACGAGCTGTACGGGTTCATCTTCGCCCACAACCGGTTCTCCGTGCAGTTCATGGCGGATCGACTGCCGCTCTACATCGTGGCGTTCTATCCGATGATCAGCCAGCTGGCCTACGAACTGGTGCGGGCGCTCGGGATCTTCCGGTGGCGCGGCGCACTGGCAGGTTCGGTGGCCGTGGCGCTCGCCTGTCAGGTCTTCTACGAGATCTTCGACCACGTCGGTCCGCAGCTGAAGTGGTGGACCTGGAACGACGACAACCACATCGTCAACCATCCGGCGATGGCGTCGGTGCCGATGACCAGCATGCTGCTGTTCGCGTCGGTCTCGATGGCGGCCATGACCTACCTGGTCGTGCGCCTGACGGGGCGGCCTGCTGCGGACGGCAGGCCGCGGCGCGGGTGGGACCTCGTGTTGCGCGTCCTGCTGGCCGGAGTCCTGACCCCGGTGGCGATGGTGATCGCCAACATCCCGTCGAGCCTGTTCGGCGGCGCGAACCCCGATGTCACCGCCCAGGCGTGGATCCTCGGCATCGAGCTCGCCCTCATCTGGCTGGCCGGTGGCTGGGTCGTCGTCGCGCACCTGAGTTCGCCGAACCGCGGACCCGGCGAACCATTGTCGGCCTTCGCCCGCTTCTACCCGGCGATCTATCTCGGGGCGATGGCGGTGTTCTGGGGGGCCGCCCTGCCGCAGTACCTCGGCGCGGAGGATGGCATCACCCGCGACGGCACCCCGACGGGGAGCGGAATCTATGCGCTCGCCTGCTTCCTCGGGGCCGGTCTGCTCCTCGTCGCGCTCCATCGCACGCAGCGAACCCGCCGGACGGATCCTGCCGGTGTCTGACCTTCCCCTTCGGGGAAGATGACACCCATGGGACACCACGGATGGCAGGGAAACCCGCCTGGTGCGGAGGATCAGGCACGTCGCCGACTCGTCGAGGCGGCGATCGCCTGCATCGGCCGCACCGATGTTTCCAAGATCAGCTTGTCCGATGTCGCCACCGAGGCCGGCGTGACACGGCAGACCGTCTATCGCTACTTCCCGAGTCTCTCGGAGATCCTCAGGGCCGTCGGGCAGGCGGGCGCCGACGAGTTCGCGGAGCGGATGCAGCAGCACCTGGCCGCGTGCGAAAGCCCTGCCGAGGCCGCGGTGGAGTCCGTGGTGTTCGCCGTCCGAACCGTGCCCGACGAGCCCTACATGGGCCTGCTGCTGCAAGCGGGCGACCCCGACTTCTTCACCGCCGGGTCCACCTCTCCCGCGGCCTTCGGCCTCGGCGCACGCATTCTGCGGAACGTGCCGGTGGACTGGCGGGCCGTCGGGGTCACCACGGACGAGGACCTCGAAGGGCTCGCCGAGGTCCTGATGCGGCTGTTCATCTCCTTCCTCCAGTACCCCTCGAGCCCGCCGCTCACCGACGACCGGATCCGTTCCCTCGTCCGCCGCTGGGTCGGACCGGCTCTCGGCGGACTCCCGCCACGGCACGGTGAGCCGGACGACCTCACGCAGGGGCCACCAGCCCGTTAGCCGGTGGGCAGGGATGCCGGTGATGAGCACCCCACCGGCTCGTGGAGCAGCACCAAGCCGCACACGTCAGGTGTGCACGGCACGGCGTGCGATGACCGTCGGAGAGTTGCCGGTCCTGTCGGCGCGCGGGAGCCGGGCGGCTCATGACATGACCGAGTCCCACACCGACCGGCTGCCGGAGTGCCCCGCGAGGATCAGCACGGTCATGTTCCCGACGGCCACGGCGTTGACCGCGAGGCCGAGGAGCGCCGAGCCGATCGTTGTTGCGCGTGTCCGCTGCGCTCGCCGAAGGGCTGCCGTCGCCCACCGGAACCAACCCCACTGTGCGGTCGCGACCAGGACGAGACCGATCGACCATGGGAGCAGCATTCGCCCGTAGCGTTCGTGTTCCAGCACCGAGGGCAGCGGGCCGACGGCGCTCGCGAGTGACTGCCCGGCGGCGATCGTGACGGGCACGAGGGCAGCGACAAGCACCGCTGCAAGCGGGGTGACCAGGCCGAGTCGGCGGCGAGCAGCCGGCCAGAACTGCGCGAGCAACAGCGTGAGCACGGCCAGCGGAACCAGTACGACGACGGCGTGGACGAGCAGCGGATGGAGGGGAAGGCCGAAGAGTGTCCCGGTATCGTCCATAGCGGGAGACACGAGGCGCGCACCCGCAACGTTCACCGGAGGGTGAACCGTCGGACACTCCGCACCGTGTTGTGGATATGGGCGAGGGCAACACCGGCGAGGAGCGACGGTCGGGTCGGTCGGGAACCGACACGAGCCGCGTCGAGGTGCTGCGCGACCTGCACGACCGCTATGCCACCGCGCTCTGGCGGTATGTGGTGTCGCTGACGAGAAGGCCCGCCGATGCCGACGACATCGTGCAGGAGACGTTGCTACGAGCCTGGCGCACGCCGAGGGTGATACGGGATGACCCGGTCCGGGTCCGTGGGTGGTTGTTCGCCGTCGCCCGCAACCTGGTCATCGACCAAGCGCGCAGTGCGAGCCGGCGCCACGAGCAGACGACTCCGGAGGCGGCGGAGGAGGTCGCCGAGGATCGCGTGGATCGGCTGTTCGACGCGATGCTGGTCACCGATGCTCTCGCTGCACTGGGCCCGCACCACCGGGAGGTGATCGTGCGGGCCTACTACGGGGGACTGAGCACGGCCGAGCTGTCCCAGGAACTCGGTATCCCCGAGGGGACGGTGAAGTCGCGGCTGCATTACGGGCTGTGCGCCTTGCGCCTGGCGTTCCAGGAGAGAGGGGTGACCCGATGAACCGGCCGGACCACGAAGGCTTCGCCGAATGGGATGCTGCCTATGTGCTCGGCGCGCTCACCCCGACAGATCGGCGGGCCTATGAGGAGCACATGGAACGGTGCCCGCTGTGCCGCGATGCGGTGAACGGTCTCGCTTCGATGCCCGGTCTGCTCGCACAGATCCGGCCCGGATCCGAAGGCGACCTGCCTGATCAGCACCGGGAGCCGGTCGATCTGATGGACGCCATGCTGCGCAAGGAACACCGGCGGAGTGGCCGCCGCCGGCGCCGGCTACTCGCATGGGCAACCGCTGCAGCCGTTGTGCTCGTGCTCGTGCTCGCGATACCGGCTGCCCTGGTGCGTCCGGCTGCTGACGATGCCGTGTCGGTGGACCTCGAGCCGGTCGGTTCGGTTTCCTCGGAAATGGACGTCGACGTCACGCTCGCCTCCGAAATCTGGGGAACCCGGCTGTCCATCGAATGCGACTACCCCGCCCGGCTGGACTACCAACGGCAGCAGACCTGGTACGCGCTCGTCGTGACCGACGCCGACGGCGCCAGCACCCAGGTGTCGACCTGGCAGGCCGTCCCCGGTGAAACCGTCGTTCTCGGCGCCGCCACGGCCGTGAGCCTCGACGACGTCGCCTCCCTCACCGTGGTCACCGGCGGCGGCGAGGAAGTGCTCAGCGCGCCGGTTCCGGAGCAATAGCGGCCGACTCCGCATCCGGCGGATGAACCGCACCGGCTCGCGCCTCGTGTTTCACGAGTGCCCCGAACAGTGGGCCAGCACCCGCGAGGACAGGAAGGCGTGAACCATGAAGACCAGACGCACTCTCAAGGCCGTGGCGGTGCCATTCCTCCTGCTCACGCTCACTGCATGCGGTGGAGGCGAGGGCGGCGACGGATCGTCGACGGACTCCGGTGACACCGGCAACGGGCGTTACGGAGCACCCCCGGCGACCGGCGACGGGGACTCCGGCGGCGCCCCGGGACTGCGAACCGCCGATACCGAACTCGGCACGATCGTGGTCGACGACGACGGCATGGTTCTCTATCAGTTCGACAGCGACGACCGGGGTTCCGGAACCTCGACGTGCGAGGGGCAGTGTGCGCAGAACTGGCCCGCGGTCCCGGGGGACGAGACGCCCGACGTCGAGGGAATCAGTGGCGAGATCGGCACCATCACCGGCGTCGACGGCAGCCCCCAGCTCACCCTCAACGGATGGCCCCTTTACTACTACGCCGGCGACCAGGAGCCCGGCGACCTGAGCGGACAAGGTGTCGGAGACGTGTGGTGGGTCCTCACACCGGAGGGTGAGCCGGTCCGAGGCTGACCTCGTCGACCAAGATCAAGACCTTGGTCGACGAGCGGTGTCTCACAGCCGGCCGTTCGCGTTGCGCTTCGGTCGGTTACGGCAGGTCGTCGCCGGCGCCGAGGGTCGCCGCCCCAGGGCTCCCGGCTGCGGACGGGAAGCCCCGTCCTCGTGTTGCGCGGCGGTCAAGACCACCCGCCGGTGAGGCTACTCACCCCGCTGGCCTATTTAAGTAAGCCTAACCTTTGCTAGCGTGCCAGGCGTCGACAACGCCCGTTCCGGCCGCTCTAGCAAGGGAGAAACGTGGCTACTGCCGCCGACACTGTTGCCGAGCCCGACGAGTCGATTGCCGAATCCGTCTTCGACTGTGTCGGAAATACCCCGGTCGTCGCACTGAACCGGCTGTTCCCGCAGCCGGAGTTCGACGTCCTGGCGAAGCTGGAGTTGATGAATCCGGGCGGCAGTATGAAGGACCGCTCGGCGCGCTACATCGTCGACTCCGGCCTGCGCGACGGGTCGATCACGCCCGGCTGCCGCCTCGTCGAGAGCAGCTCGGGCAATTTCGGCATCGCGCTCGCGATGGCCGCGCGGGTACGGGGACTGCGGTTCACCTGCGTACTGGACCCCAAGACGACGACCGCGAACATCGCACTGCTGCGCAGCCTCGGCACGGACGTGGAGATGGTCGACGACGTGGACGAGGCAGGCGGCTACCTGCACTCGCGCATCCGCAGGGTGAACGAGCTGCTCGCCGCCGACCCCGACGCCGTGTGGATCAACCAGTACGCCAACGACCGCAACTGGCAGGCGCACTACCACGGCACCGGGGCGGAACTGGCCGAGCAGCTGGTCCGCCCGCCGGAGTACCTCTTCGCCGCGGTCAGCACTACCGGCAGCATTCTCGGGTGCGCACGCCGGCTCCGTGAGGAGTTCCCCGGGATGCGGGTGATCGCGGTCGACGCGGTCGGCTCCGTGATCTTCGGCGGCGCTCCCGGCCCACGGGACATCCCCGGTATCGGATCCAGCCGCGTGCCCGAGCTGTGCAGACCGGAAGAGATCGACGAGGTGGTCTACGTCGACGACGTCGCCGCTGCGAAGGGATGCAGGGAACTCCTCGCCACCGAGGGTGTTTTCGCAGGCGGCTCCACCGGTGCCGTGGTGGCCGCGATCCAGCGGACGCTGCCACGGCTCGACCGCCCTGGACGGATCGTCGCGGTGTTTCCCGATCGGGGTGATCGCTATCTCGATCTCGTCTACGACGACAACTGGCTCGCCGGCGTCCACCAGCGCCGTACGGAGCATTCATCGTGAAGGAGGAACCGGTGGAAGACACCGTCCGGATGCTGTATCTGTCCCGGTCCGATGTCGCCGCGGTCGGTGGTGAGCACTCCGACCTGTACGTCGGCGCGCTGCGCGACGGGCTCATCGCCCACGCGCGCGGCGAGACCGTGCAGCCGCTCAAGCCGTACCTGCGTACCGACGGTCCCGGCGGGCACATCGCCGACCGCATCATCGCGATGCCCGCGCACGTCGGCGAACCCGGTATGTCGGGGATCAAATGGATCGGCAGCAAGCACGACAATCCCACGCGCGAGGGCAAAGAGCGCGCCAGTGCGCTGATAGTGCTCAACGACCCGGCCACCAAATACCCGGTCGCCGTCATGGAGGGCAGCTTGATCAGCGCCTGGCGCACCGCGGGCGTCACCTGCCTGGCCGCCCGGCACCTCGCCGTGAGCGGTTTCACCGATGTCTCACTGGTCGGCTGCGGCCTCATCGGCAGCACGCAGGCCACCGCGCTGCTGCAGCAGTTCGACCACATCACGACGGTCCACCTCTACGACGTGAACCAGGACGCGGCGAATGCGCTGTCCGAACGGATCATGCGGGAGCACCCGAACGTCAAGGCCGTCGTGGCCGGCTCCGCCGAGGACGCGGTCGGCCAGGGTGATCTCGTGGTTCCGTGCACGGTCACCGACAAGCCCTACATCACGTTCTCCTGGCTCAAGCGGGGAGCGCTGTTGTGCAACGTGTCCATCATGGACGTCCACAAGGATGTGTTCCTCGGCGCCGACAAGGTCGTCGTGGACGACTGGGAGCAGAGCAACCGCGAGAAGAAGATCATCAACCAGCTGGTACTCGAAGGGTCCTTCTCCCGTGAGCAGCTGCACGCCGAACTCGGCGAGATCCTCGCGGGCGAACGTCCCGGCCGGGATAACGACGACGAGATCATCGTGCTGAATCCGATGGGTATGGCGGTCGAGGACATCGCGTGCGCAGGTGAGGTCTACCGCAGAGCCGCCGAGTCGGGTACCGGCACGTGGCTGAGCCTGTACTGAATCGGTGATGGCTGTGGTCTCAGTGATCGACGACGACGCGGACGAGCTGGTGCTGCGTGATCTCGTGGATGCCCTGATCCAGGAGAACGTATCGGGTTTCGGCGATGCCCGCGTGAGTGCCGACGGAACCCTCAGCGTGCCGGTCGCCGGCGGCGAGATCTCCGTCGCCGTGCGCGACGGCGGCGCATTGCAGCGATACCGCCTGGATCGGGGGCCGGCAAGTCACAACGGCAGGCCTGTGAGCCCGGATGAGCTGTTGCGACTGGCCGTCCCGGATGCGTCCCGGGTCGCCGGGGTGTCCTGCGATGTCGCGACCGCGATCGCACACGCGTCGACGGTGCTCGCCGCGCGCCGCCGCGGTGACACCGTCGACCTGCTGGAAGGCGAGCGCATGGCCGCGACGAGGAACCGCCCGTTCCACCCCACCGCGCGCGCCGCGGCGGGATGGACGGCGGCGGAGCTCGCACAATACGGCCCCATGCGGGAGAAACCGCTCGGTCTCGACTGGGTCGCGGTGCGCACGCGGTTCGTTCGGGCGGGCGAGGACCCACGATCCGCGGGCCTTGCGGCCCTGGTCCTGCAGACCGACGAACTGGCCCACCTGCAGGAAGCGATCGGGTTCGCCGGAGTCGACACCGCCAGGTACGCGATCCTGCCGGTACACCCCTGGCAGTACGAGAACGTGCTGATGCGGGAGTTCGCCGACGAGTTCGCCGCCGGCGCGATCGTGCCGGTCACGCGCGACCTCGGGCGTTTCCACCCGACGGCGTCGCTGCGCACCGTGGCGATGTCGGAGCCCGGTACGCGCCACGTCAAGCTTCCGCTGGGCGTGGCCACGCTGGGTGCGCAACGGCTGCTTCCGCCGCGGTACCTCGACAACGGCGACAAGGCGCAGCGCACGATGCGGGCCGTCATCGACTCCGATCCGGTGCTCCGGGAGCGCGTGCGCCTGTGTGACGAGGGCGTCTGGTGCGGGTGGTCCGACGGTGACGAGTTCGCCGACCGGCCGGGTCAGCTCGCCGCACAGGTGCGGACGTATCCGAACCTGGGCGATGCAGTCGCCGTCCCGATGGCCGCACTCGCCGCGCACGAGTGGCACACGCTGGCGCCGACCCTGGTGCCGGGCGGCGACCCGATGCGGTTCTTCGCCGGGCTCGCGGGCGCGTTCTGCGAGCTCGGGATGGGCTTCCTGCGCCACGGCGTGCTCCCCGAACTCCACGGGCAGAACGTCGTGGTCGCGTTCGACGGCGGGGACGCGCCGGTGTTCGTGCTGCGCGATCACGACACACTGCGGTATGTGCCGGAATGGATGTCCGCCGCGGGCCTGCCCGAACCGGGCTACGCCATCAAGCCCGGCGCCAGGCAGTCGCTGCGGCTGGACACCGGCGAGGAGCTGATCGGCTACTTCCAGACACTCGGCCTCCAGGTGAATCTGTACGGCATCGTCGACGCGCTGTGCCGGTACTTCGAGCTCGACGAGCGTGCACTGTGGACACAGTTGCGACACGCGGTCGTCGCGTGCCTCGACCGGATGGAGTTACCGGGCGGGCTCGGCGACATGATCGCCGAGCGGCTGCTGCGCGCCCCCACCTGGCCGAGTCGCACGGTGCTCGGTCCGTTGCTGGACCGGGGGCCTTCCAACGGTGTCTCCATGCCTGCCGGTACCGGGTCGGTACCGAACCCGCTGGCCGAGGTGCCCGCATGACGGAGCAGAGACAGACGTTCGCGGTGCTCTGGCTCGGGCAGTTCGCAGCCACGGCGGGACTGACCGTCGTGGTCCCGCTGCTGCCGTTCTACCTTGCTCAACTGGGCACGCCACCCGGGGACATCGCGCTGTGGACCGGGGTCTCGCTCGCCGCGCCGGCGGTGACGCAGATGATCACCGGGCCGCTGTGGGGAGCGGTGGGAGACCGGTACGGGCGTAAGGCCATGGTGGTGCGGGCACATGCCGGTCTGGCAATCTCGCTGGTGCTCATGGCGCTGGCCACCACCCCCGGTGCCTTCCTCGCGTTCCGCCTGTTGCAGGGCGCGTGCGGCGGGGTGGTGAGCGCGACCGCCACGTACGCCAGCACGCTCGCCGCCGAGGACCGGCGCGGACGGGTGCTCGGCGGGTTGTTCGGCGCCACCGCGGCCGGCGCCCTGTTGGGACCACTGGCAGGCGGAGTGCTGGCGGGAACATGGGGATTCGGCCCGATCTTCGTGACCGTGGCCGGGCTGCTCGCGTGTTCGAGCGTGGCTGCGGCATGGCTGCTGACCGAACCCGAGCGGCTACCGGCATCGGGTGAGCGCGCGCCGCTGCGCGCCGCCGCGGGTGTGCTGTTGCGCCGGCCCGACACGCGCAACGTGCTGCTGGCCGGGCTGGCCGGCCAGGCCGCGATCTACGCGCTCGTGGTGGTGTTCGCACCGCAGATTCACCGCATCACCGGCTCGATCGCCGACGCGGCGATGTGGGTCGGCGTGCTGCAGGCGACGACCTGGGCGGCGTCGTGGGCCGGGGGACCGTGGTGGGGCCGGTACAACGACCGTGCCCTCGCCCAGCGCGGGTTCGCGATCGCGGCCGCGTGCTGCGCGATCGCGGCCACCCTCCAGGCCGTGGTGACCTCGGTGGAGCTGCTGATCCCGCTGCGCATGGTGCAGGGATTCTGCTTCGCCGCGTTCCTGCAGTCGGTGCTGCACGTGACGAGTGCGCGGGTGCGCGAGCGGCTGTCCGGCACCGCTTTCGGATTCTCCACCGGCGTGCTCGATTTCGGCCAGGTGGTCGGGCCGCTGTTCGGGGCGGTCATCGCGGTCACTCTCCCGCCGGTGGGAGCGTTCGGCGCCATCGGCGTCCTGCTCGGCATCGCCGCGCTGCTGGCCGTGCGGAGTGCCGGTCGACACAGCCACGCCCCGATCACCGTTGCCCCCGAACCGAGGAGCGCTCATGTCTGACACCGACGCGCAGGCAGCCACCCGGCAGCGACTCGTCAACGCCTTCCTTCGCGAGATCGGGCACGAGGTGCACGGACCGACCGTGCGCGTACCGCTGCAAGCGATCGACGACACGCTCG
The DNA here is from genome assembly GCF_014195435.1 of Prauserella sediminis. Classification (NCBI taxonomy): domain Bacteria; kingdom Bacillati; phylum Actinomycetota; class Actinomycetes; order Pseudonocardiales; family Pseudonocardiaceae; genus Prauserella; species Prauserella sediminis. The sequence goes on from NZ_JACIBS010000001.1 coordinate 2,754,991, forward strand.
TGATCGAACTCGCCCACGTCTCACCGTTCGGGCACCACACTCCGACCGCTGCGATACGCCTCGACAGCGATTCCGAGGTGCTCGCGCACGACCGCGTCGTCGACGTCCTGCTCGACGAGCTCGTGGCGCGGCACGGCCGTGCGGAGGGACGAGACGCGCTGGCACGGCAGATTGCCAACAGCACCCAGCACATCGCGCGTTTCCTCGCACGCGACGAACCCGCCGGGCCGCGTGATGCCCGGGGGTTCACGCGGCAGGCGGAACAGTCGCTGTTGCGCGGGCACCCGTTCCATCCGACGCCGAAGAGTACGGAAGGCTTCGACGAGCAGGACCTGCGGCGCTATGCGCCTGAGCTGGGCGCCGAGTTCAGACTGCACTTCTTCGCCGTCGACCCCGAGCTCGTGCATGCGGAGCGTGTCGCGCGGGGGCCGTGGCTACCGTCCGGTGTCGAGGCACCGCCGGGCCGGGTGCTGTTGCCGGTCCATCCGTGGCAGGCCGACTTCCTGGTCAACCAGCCCGGCATGCAACCGTTGCTGGACCGCGGTGCCATCGCGGCACTCGGCCCGGCCGGATCGCCGGTGTATCCGACGTCGTCGGTGCGTACCGTGTGCGATCCCGCGTCGGCCGTCACCTGGAAACTCCCGTTGCACGTGCGGATCACGAACTTCATCCGGAACAACCCGGTCGAGCATGTCCGCAGGTCGGCCGATGCCGGGCGGCTGATCGCCGGACTGCGCCACCGGTGGCCTGCGGAACTCGGCGTGCTCATCGAGACCGGATACCGCATGGTGGATCCCGTCGTCGCAGGCGATCTCGCGGCCGAGACCGCGGTGCTGTTCCGGGAGAACCCGTTCCCCGGATCGCGATGGGCACCGCGCGTCGTAGCCGGGCTGCTGGAGCCCGGAACGGGTGGGAAGGAGCCCGCGCTCGCCGCCCTCGTACGGGAGTCCGGCGCCGACCCGGCCGCGTGGCTCCGGCAATACGCATCGATCTCGCTGCGCCCACTGCTGTACGCGTTCACCCGCGACGGTGTGAGCTTCGAAGCGCACGTGCAGAACTCGCTGGTGCACACCGAACACGGCTGGCCGACCCGGTTCTGGGTGCGCGATATGGAAGGCACCAGTGCCAGCGCGGACCGCGCGGACGTGCCGCAGGACAGCCCGCTGCGCTACAGCGACGACGAGGCCTGGCTGCGACTGCGCTATCACCTGGTGACCAACCACTTCGGACACCTCGTCCACGTACTCGGAACATGCACCGACGTGGGGGAGGAGGCGCTGTGGGCCCAGTTGGCCGACTTCCTGCGCGATCACTGCCCCGGCCGCTACGCGGCCGACCTTCTGGCCTCGCCGACGCTGCCGGCGAAGGCGAATCTGGTGAACCGGTTCCTCGGACTCGGGGAACGGGCGCTCTACGTCGAGGTGGGAAACCCGTTGCACGAGGTGATGACGTGACTGTGGAGTTCGTCGAGCGCGCACTGACCGGACCGGGCTTCGGCACGGTCCGGCGCAGGGTGTTGCGTCAGCTGCTGGAATCACTGGTCTACGAACAGGCGATCAAGGCCGAGGAGGTAGGGCCGGGCCGTTACCGCGTCGACGGGGACGGCGTGTCGTACGAGTTCACCGCGTTCCGCAGACACGGCTTCGGCCGGGTGGGGCTCGGCCGGGATCCCGTCCTGCGCATTGCCGATACGACCGAGGAGGCCGAGTCGGCGTTGCGATTCCTGCACGAGGTGCGCGACGCCGTCACCGCGGATCCCGACTGCCTGGTGAGATTCGCACGCGAGCTCGCGCGGACAGAGCTCAACGACGCGCTGGCGCAGCTGGCCCGCGCCGAACGCGGTGACGTGCTGGCGGATTCCGGCTACGACCGGCTGGAGTGTGCCATCACCGACGGCCACCGGTACCACCCGACGTACAAGTCCCGCATGGGTTTCGACGTCGAGGACAACCTCGCGTTCGGCCCGGAGTTCGCCCCCGGGATACGTCCACTGTGGCTGGCCGCGCGCCGGAGCATCGCCGAGGTGTCGAAGGTTTCCGTCGTGGACGAGCGGGACTACCTCCGCGCGCAGCTCGGCGAGGAGGTCTACGACGAATTCACGCGGCGCGCCGACCCGGGCGAGTACACGTATCTGCCGGTGCACCCGTGGCAGTGGCGTGAAGTGGTGACGGGCGCCTTCGCCGAGCAGCTGGCGAGCGGCGACCTGGTCGTGCTCGGCGAGGACCCCATGAGGTTCTCGCCACAGCAGTCGATTCGGACATTGTCCTGTGACGGCCGCCCCTACCTCAAGCTCGCACTGTCCATTGTCAACACCTCGACAAGCCGGGTTCTCGCGCCCCACACCGTCGCCAACGCGCCCCGGATCTCCGAGTGGTTGCGCGGGGTGGTCGACGGCGACCCGTTCCTGCGCGAGGAGTGCCGGCTCATCGTGCTCGGCGAGGTGATGGGGACGGCCGTCAGCACGGAGACCGTCTCCGGTGAGACCTACGGCACCGACACCTATGGCACACTGTCCTGTATCTGGCGGGAGAACCTGCACGACATGCTCGAGGACGGTGAGCGGGCCGTTCCGTTCAACGGGCTCACCGCGTGCGAGCTGGACGGCACACCGCTCATCGACCCATGGGTCAGGCGGCTGGGACCGGCCGAGTGGCTCAAGCGGGTGGTGGATGTCAGCGTCCTGCCGGTGATCCATCTGCTGTGCCGGCACGGGATCGCGGTCGAATCGCATGCGCAGAACATGGTGCTGGTGCACTCCGACGGGGTGCCGACACGGGTGGCGCTCAAGGACTTCCACGATGGCGTCCGGTTCTCCCGCGCGGAGTTGGCCGATCCGGAACGGTGCCCGACACTGCGGGATACCCCCGAGGGCCACGGCAACCGCAACTCGTTCGTCGAGACCGATGATCTCGGCCTGGTCGCGGACTTCGTACTGGACGCGTTCTTCTTCATCAACATCGGCGAGCTCGGTATCTTCCTCGCCGACGCCTACGGGTTCGACGAGCGGGAGTTCTGGGCGATCGTGCGGGAGCGCATCGGCGCCTACCGGCAACGCTTCCCCGAGTTCGCCGAACGCTTCGTGACCTTCGACGTGGCCAAGCCCGGCATCGACGTCGAGAAGCTGACCACTCGCAGGCTGCTGCCCGACACCGAGCTGCGGTTGCAGACCGTGCCGAACCCTCTTGCCGAGGAGGGCTGATGCTGACGACGAACGCGGTCAAGCAGAAGATCCAGGCGGGCGAGGAGGTCTACGGGCTGTTCTGCTCCACGCCATCGCCGGCGATGGTGGAGATGATCGGCTGTGCCGGGTACGACTTCGTCATCATCGACACCGAGCACACGCTGGTCGATCCGCAGCAGGTGGAGAACATGATCAGAGCAGCGGAGGCGGTGGGCCTCACGCCGTTCGTGCGGCTCGCCGAGGGGGACGCGGCTGGCATCCTCCGCGTGCTCGACGGCGGTGCCATGGGCGTTGTCGTGGCCCACGTCCGACATCGATCCGATGTGGACGACGTCGTCCGGGCAGCCAAATATGCGCCCGAAGGTATGCGAAGTCTGAACGGCGGCCGCGTGCCGGGTTTCGGCAGGCTCGATCTCGCCGAGTACGTGCGCAGGGCGAACGAGGAGACCATGGTTGTCGCGATGATCGAGGACGCCGAAGGCGTCGACGACATCGAGTCCATTCTCGACGGTGGCGGCATCGATCTCGTCCTGGAGGGCGCCGCCGACCTGTCCCAGTCCTACGGCGTGCCGTGGCAGACCCGGCACGAGGTGGTGCGCGAGGCGGTCCGGAAGGTCAGTGCGGCGTGCGACGCACGCGGAGTGCCGTTCTGCGCCATTCCGCGCGAGCGGGCCGACCATGCCGAATGGCTGGCAGCTGGGGTGCGCACGTTCGTGCTCGGCGAGGAACGGGGGATCGCGGCGCGGGCGCTGCGCTCGCACCTGGACGACCACCGGAGGCGGGGATGAACGACGTGCTTGCCGGCCTGCTCGCCGAGCGTGCCGAGGGCGCGGACCCGGTGTGCCTCTACGGTTACGACCTGGACGCGCTCACCCGGCACGTTCACGCCACCGTCTCGGCGCTGCCCGAACCGTTCCGCATGTTCTACGCGATGAAGGCGAACAGCGCGCCGGAGATCCTGGAGGCGTTGGCGCCGCATGTGGCGGGGTTCGAGGTGGCCTCGGGCGGCGAGGTGGCGAAGGCTCGCGGCGCCGGTCCGGACTCCGCGGTGATCTTCGGCGGCCCCGCCAAGACGGAACGGGAGATCGCCGACGCCATCGGACACGGCGTGCGGCGGTTGCATGCGGAGAGCGTGCTCGAGCTCTACCGGATCTCCGAGGTCGCCACGCGCATGTCGGCCCGGGTGGATGTGCTGCTGCGGGTGAATCTCGCGGGGCCGTTCCCGTCGGCGACGTTGGCGATGGCCGGCCGCCCGACGCAGTTCGGCATCGACGAGTCCGTGCTCGGCGAGGCGGTGACCGCGGCGAAGAAGTTGCCGGGTATCCGGCCGGCCGGGTTCCACCTGCACTCCCTGTCGAACAACCTGTCCGCCGCCGCGCACCTGGAGATGCTGGAGCTCTACCGCGCCAAGGTCCTCGCCTGGGAGTCGGAGTTCGACATCCGGTGCGAGGTGCTCAATGTCGGTGGCGGCATCGGCATCAACTACGCCGACCTCGGGGCGCAGTTCGACTGGGAGGGCTTCACGCGCGAGCTGACGAGGTTCGCGGACCGGTTGCCGGAGCGGTGGGCCGAAGTGGACTTCGAATGCGGGCGGTACCTGACCGCGGCGTGCGGCTACTACGCGGTCGAGGTGCTGGACGTGAAGACCAACCACGGCACGCACTACGTGATCGTGCGGGGCGGCACGCACCACTTCCGGCTGCCCGTGTCGTGGCAGCACAACCACCCGTTCACCGTGTTCGGCGTGGACGAGTGGCGCTCGCACGCGCCGAGGCCCGAGGTGCGGGACGCGCCGGTCACGGTCGTCGGCGAGCTGTGCACGCCGAAGGACGTCTTCGCCCGTGACGTCCCGTTGTCCCGAGTGCGTGCGGGGGACGTGCTGGTCTTCCACCACGCGGGCGCGTACGGCTGGGACATCTCCCATCACGACTTCCTGTCGCATCCTCATCCGGAACACGTCTACTTCCGGACGAGTTCGTCGGCGTAGCGGGGGCCGGTCGGTTCGCTCCGCGCGCCGGAGCACCGCCGGTCGGCGTGGCGGCCTCCCACATGGCCGTGGGCCGCACGGGAGGTCCGTGCCTGCAACGGCAACGGACCTCCCGTGCGGTTCACCTACCGGGTCCCGCGGCGCGCGCCGGGTCTTCGACCCTGCACCACGCGGGCGTACCGCGGGTCACAACCCGATGCCCAGGATCCAGGCTCCCAGCGTGTAGGTGCCCAGCGTCACGAGCACGATGCCGATGACGTTCAGCCAGACACCGCCCTTGATCATCTGCCCGATGGTGACATGCCCGGAGCCGAACACGATCGCGTTCGGCGGGGTGGCGACCGGCAGCATGAAGGCGCAGGTCGCGGCTAGCGCTGCGGGCACCACCAGCAGCATCACGTCCATGCCCAGCCCGACGGCCACTGCGCCGAGGATCGGGACGAAGATGCTGGCCATCGCGGTGTTGCTGGTCAGCTCAGTCATGAACAGCACGATCACCACCGCGGCGGCGACGAACAGGATCGTCGGCAGCACGTCGAGGTTGGCGACCTGATCACCGAGCCAGGTCGCGAATCCGGTCTCCTCGAACTGCTTGGACAGCGCGAGACCACCGCCGAACAGCAGCAGAATGCCCCACGGCAGTTGCTTGGCGGTGTCCCAGTTCATGGTCCGCACACCCCGCCGGACGGGAAGGATGAACAGCACCACCGACGCGATCATCGCGATCACGCTGTCGTCGGCGTACTCCAGCCAGGTGAGTGCGGCGTCGCCCATGATCTCCTCGTCCGCGAGCAGCGGCAGGATGATCCAGGCCGCCGCCGCACCGACGAACACGGCGAGGGCGTTCTTCTCGCCGCGCGACATCGGGCCGAGTTCGTCCAGCTGCTGGCGGATCAGATCCCGGCCTCCCGGCAGCTCACGGAACTTGGGCCGGTAGACCACCTTGGCCAGGATCAGCCAGGCGAGGAAGAGAAACACGATCGCGATCGGCAGGCCGAACAGCATCCACTGGCCGAACCCGATCGAGATGCCCTGTTCGCCGAGGTAGCCGACCAGCACGGCGTTGGGCGGCGTGCCGATGATCGTGCTCAGCGAGCCGATCGACGCGGCGTAGGCGATGCCGAGCATCAAGGCCGTCGCGAAGTTCGGATCCCCCTTGCCGCTGCCCAACTGCAGTACCAACCCGAGTACCGACACGCCAACGGGCAGCATCATCACGGCGGTCGCGGTATTGCTGACCCACATGCTCAGGAACGCGGTGGCGATCATGAAGCCCGCGATCAGCCGTACCGGGCTGGTGCCCACCAGCATTACGGTGCGCAACGCGAACCGTTTGTGCAGGTCCCAGCGCTGCATGGCCAGCCCGATGATGAACCCGCCCATGAACAGGAAGATGATGTCGCTCGCGTACGGCGCGGTCACATCGCCGATCTCGGCGACACCGAACAGCGGGAACAGCACCAGTGGCAACAGGGCGGTCGCCGCGAGCGGGATCGCCTCGGTGACCCACCAGGTGGCCATCACGACCGCGATTGCGGCCGCCGCCTTTCCGTCCGCCGACAACGAGTTCGGCAGCAGGACATACAGCAGGGCTGCGAGCACGGGGCCGAGCCCCAGCCCGATCCACCGTCGCGTGTTGGCACCGTCGGCGTCCGCCTCGCCGACCGTGGTTCCCGATTCACTACCAGTCTGTGACATGGAACACCTCCCGATCTGGTCGGGAAATGTACCGTGATCGGCTCCCGATGTGTCCCATCCGGTACCGCCTCGTTGTACGAAACGTCGCGGTAGCCTCCGCGGCAGGCGCCGGCCCGAGGCCGCGCCGCGGTAGCGCGACTCGTCCGAGTACGGGGCACGGCGGCACCCTTCGGTGCACCGTGCTGCGGGGATCACGGCCGCCCGGCGGTTACGTGCGCTCCGGGATTACGGCTACCGGGCGATGGTCAGCGGATCGCAGAACGCAAAACTCGGGTCGCAGAACGCGAGACCGGTGGCCGAGAGTGCACCGGTGATGACCGGGCCGGCCGTCAGCAGCGCGAGTGTTGTGGTCAGCAGTGCGCGGGCTCGCCAGCGTTGCGCGAAGCCGACTGGTTCGGCCAGGCGTTCGGCACGGTCGAGCACACCGACACCGGTCGCACCGAGTGCACCGGTCGGCAGGGTCGCGGCGCCGGAGAGGGCGAGCAGCGCACCGAGCACGGTCTGCCGGCCGTGTGCCCGGGCGGCGGTGTCGTCGGCGCACATCTCCAGCAGGCGGGCGACCTCGGCGGCGCCGGTGGTGAACAGTGGGACCTTCGGCAGCGTGCCGGCAAGGCCCCGGGTCGCGGCGAGTACCAGGTGGTGGCGGCCGTCGAGATGGGCGCGTTCGTGGGCCAGGACGGCCGCGAGATGCGGTGCGTCCAACGTGTCCAGCGCGCCCTGGGAGACCACGATGGCGTGCGGGCGGCCGGCGACGCAGTAGGCGAGCCGTTGCGGGGATTCGACCACGACCGCGTCGGAGCCGGGCAGCTCTCGGCCTGCCATACGGGCCATGCGGGCGTGGTCGTGTGTGCGGGCGCGTGCGGCGAGGAGCCAGCGGACGATGCGCGTGACGAGGAAGCCCGCGGCCGCAACCGCACCCGTGGTCAGCGCGAACAGCCCGGCTTGGAGTGCCACGCCCGCGTCACCCGCCGCCACGGCTTCGAGCGCGGCGAGACAACTGTCGAGGATCCGGACGGGTTGGTGCGAGCCCAGTGTCGGCGCGACGAGTGCGAGAACCGCTGCGGCTGCCCACGAGGCCGGGACACTGATGATCGCGACCAGCCACACGGCGACACCGAGCCGGGGAGCCACCCCGGGCCGTGTCCAGCGGGTGAGCAGCCGGGGACCGAGCGTGGCCACCACGAGACCGTAGAGGAGCAGGCACGCCGCGATGCTCATGCGACCTCCCCGGGAGTGGGCGCGCCGGCGGGGGTCAGCCGGAGTCCGTGCCGGATGCCCATCGCCGCACCACCTTCCGCAGCCGGGTGGACTCGCCGTCGTCGATCTGTTCGAGGAATCGGGTGAGGACGAGTCCGGGATCGCCGCCGGAGTCCATCGCCTCCCGCATCAGCCGGGCACTGTATTCCTCGCGGCTGAGCGCGGGCCAGTACAGGTAGGCCTTGCCCTGTCGGTCGCGGTCCAGCCAGCCCTTGCGGTACAGGTTGTCCATTGTGGACATGACCGTCGTGTAGGCGATCTCCCGGGTGGTCTTGAGCCCTTCGAAGACGTCGCGCACCGTGACCGTGTCGCCGCTGTCCCATATGCGGTCCATCACGACCGTTTCGAGTTCGCCGAACCCGCGCATCCGTCCTCCCGTGTCGCCTCAGCGGCATCCAGGGTACGTGGCATCGGGAGAGCTCGGTTCTCCCCGGCCGTCGCCCTGCGGAGGGGTTTCACGCAACATGTCGTCGGGCCGCGCTGTCACCGGTCCCGGCTTCAGATCGGCAGGGTGAACCCGGCGATCGGACCTTGCAGCCACGAGATGAACGCGCCCCACAGTCCGGTCACCAGTGCGAACCCGATGGCGAGCAGGAACGCACCGCCTGCCTGTTGCACCCGGCGTATGTTGCGGCGCAGCCATCCGGTGGCGCGTACCGCCCACCGGGTGCCGAGTGCCAGCAGCACGAACGGAAGGCCGAGGCCGAGGCAGTAGGCGAGGATCAGCAGGATTCCCCGCGCGGTGGTCGGCCCGATCTGGGTGCCACTGGCCAGTGCGATCACCCCGGCCAGCGTCGGGCCGAGGCAGGGTGTCCACCCCAGGCCGTACACCGCGCCGAGCAGCGGCGCGCCCCACAGTCCGTCGCGCGGCTTGTGTTTCGGCTTCAATCCGCGCTGCAGCGGGCTGAACGCCCCGAGGAACACCAGCCCCATGACGATGGTGATGATGCCCCCGGCGCGTTGCAGCCACTGTTCATTGGCGAACAGTGCGTCCGAGAGGCCGAGTACGGCGACGGTCGCGCTGGTGAACACGACCGTGAATCCCGTCATGAACAGCAGTGCGGCACCCGCGACCCGCCACCTTCCGTTCATGGGTCGTGCCTGACCCTCGGTCGTCGGGGGCGGTTGGCTGCCGACGAGTCCGGCCAGGTAGCCGAGATATCCGGGCACCAGTGGCAGACAGCACGGCGAGGCGAACGACACGGTTCCGGCGGCGACGGCCAGTAGTGCGGCCACCAGTAACGGCCCGGAGACGGCCAGTTCCGTCAGCTCCACTGCGACCTGCCCGGTCGTCGACGGCTCGTCGTCATACCGCACCCTCCGCCATTCTGCGTACCTACGTCGTAGAGTAGTAGAAGTCGATGAGCGTCCATCGCGGCCCACGTCGGGTGAGTTCGGCGAACGAGGTGAGAAGCAGGCATGCCTGAGCTGCCGGTATCACGCCGGAGTGTGTTGTTGGGTGCGGTCGGTGTCGCCGGTGCGGCAGCGGCCGGTGGCACCTGGTGGGCGCTGAGTCCCGGTGACGCCCCGGGGAATGGGCGCGTGACGGCATCGTCCGATGCGGTCGCGCGGGTGGAGCAAGCCCGGCGGAGCCGGGGTTCCGGGCGCACGGTTCGGGCGAAGCTGACCGCCGAGCCCGCCTCGGTGGACCTGGGCGGTCGTGTGGTGCGCACGTGGGCCTACGACCAGCAGGTCCCGGGGCCGGTCGTGCGCTGTTCGGCCGGGGATCAGCTCGTCGTCGAGGCCGTCAACCGGCTTCCGGAGCCGACCACGGTGCACTGGCACGGGCTGCGGTTACGTAACGACATGGACGGCGTGCCGCACCTGACGCAATCGCCCATCCCGCCCGGCGAGAACATGCGGTACGCGTTTACCGCGCCCGATCCGGGGACCTACTGGCTGCATCCTCATGTCGGTGTCCAGCGGGAGCGCGGGCTCTACTGTCCGCTGATCGTCGACGACCCCCGCGATCCCGGCGACCACGACGTCGAGTTCGTGGTGGTGCTCGACGACTGGATCGACGGTGCGGGTGCGACTCCCGGTGAGGTGCTGGACACGCTCAAGGCCGGCGACATGGACGCCAGGTACCGCACCGACGTGCAGGTCGGCGCCGTGAGCGACCGCTCCGGCTCGTGGCAGTACGACCGCCCGGCCGAGCTGGCTAATCCGCCGCGCGGTATCACGCCGGAGTCCCCGGCTTCCCGCATGGCCAGCAGTGTGGAGTTCCCCTTCTACCTGCTGAACGGGCGGTTGCCGACCGCGCCGGAGACGTTCCGCGCCAGGCCGGGGCAGCGCGCCCGGGTCCGGCTGATCAACGCGGCGGGGGCGTCGGTGTTCCGGGTGGCGCTCGGCGGGCACCGGCTGACCGTCACGCACACGGACGGATTTCCCGTCGATCCGGTCACTGTGGACACTCTGCACATCGGTTCCGGTGAGCGCTACGACGTGTCGGTCGACCTCGACGACGGCGTGTTCCCACTCGTCGCGGTGGCGGAGGGAAAGGGTGCGCAGGCTTTCGGCGTGGTGCGCACCGCCGGTGGTGAGGCTCCAGCGATGACGGTGCAGCCTGCCGAACTCGGCGGACGCCTGCTGAAACTGTCGGACCTGCGTGCCACGTCGGCCGTTCACCTCGCGTCACGTTCGCCCGAGGTGACCCACACCGCGTACCTGACCGGCGACATGAACAGCTTCGCGTGGCGGATCAACGCCGAGACGTACCGCCACGACCGTCCGTTCGACGGCATCACGCCACTGACCGTGCAGGAGGGTCAGCGGGTGCGGCTGGAGATGGTCAACCAGACGCCGATGTACCACCCCATGCACCTGCACGGGCACACATTCGCGATTCGCGCCGTCAGTGACACGGCAGGCGGCAACGCCACCCGGCTTCCGGAGGGCACCCGAAAGGACACGGTGATGGTCGGTCCCGGTGAACGGGTGGTCGCCGATCTGCTGGCCGACAACCCCGGTCAGTGGCTGGTCCACTGCCACAACGCGTATCACATGGCGACCGGTATGGCCGCGGTCGTGTCGTATGTATCCGGTGGCTGACCGGGGCTCGACGATGATCTACGTATCTATGTAGTAGGATAGTAGATCACCGAAACTCCGACCCTGGGAAGTCGATGCCGAACCCCGAAAACCCTGTGACGCGCAGGTCGAGGCTGTCCACGAACACCGTCCTGACTCTGGTCGTGCTGCTGGCCGCCGCCGTCGTATTCGGTGGAGTTCTGCTGTTCAACGGCAGCAAGAGCGACGGTGCGGACGGCACTCGCAGCGGAGGCTCCACCGTCGCAGCCGACGTGCTCCGGAAACCGGACAGCAACACGCTGCTGGACAAACCCGGCGCCGAAGTGACCATCGTCGAGTTCCTCGACTATCAATGTCCCGCGTGCGCCGGCTACTACAAGAAGATCACCAAGAAGCTCGAGGAGGACTACGCGGGACGGATCACCTTCGTCACCCGCAACTTCCCGTTGGACATGCATCCGCTGGCCGTGCCGGCCGCGCGGGCTGCGGAAGCCGCGGCGCTGCAGGGCAAATACCGCGAGATGTACCACGAGCTCTACGACAACTACCTGTCCTGGGCGCGTACGGCCGACGGCAGCCAGGCGAGCGCGGACCTGAACGGCGCACAGGCCCGGTTCGACGAGTTCGCCCGCCGGATCGGCCTCGATCTCGACCGGTTCCACCGTGACCTGAACTCCGAAACCGTCACGCAACGGATCGAACGGGACCGCGCCGACGGTCGCCGAGCCGGCGTGTCGGGCACGCCCACGATCTTCGTCAACGGCAGTGAGTTCTCGCCGTCCGGGGAGACGTTCGCCGACGTGGAGGAGCAACTGCGCGAGCAGATCGAACAGGAATTGGCGCGATGACCGCCGAACGGGCGGGCGCACCTGCCGCGTCCGAGGCGTCGTCATCGGTTCGCCGGTTGGGCTGGCTGTACGTCGTCGGCGGCGGCGGCGGCCTGGCGGCGGCGATCGCCTTGATACTGGAGAAGCTCGCCACTCTCGCCAATCCCGACCACGTGCCGACCTGCACGCTCACCCCGGTCGTCTCGTGCGGGTCCGTGATGGACAGTGCGCAGGCCACCGCGTTCGGGTTCCCGAACCCGCTGCTCGGCATCGGTGGTTTCGCGGTCGTGGTCACCGTGGGCGTGGTCCTGCTGTGTGGTTTCCGGCCGCCACGCTGGTTCTGGCTGGGAATGCAGACGGGCACGACGTTCGGTGTCGGATTCGTGCACTGGCTCATCTACTCGAGCCTCTACGACATCGGCGCGTTGTGCCCGTACTGCATGGTCGTGTGGGTCGTGACCATCCCGATCTTCTGGTACACGACACTGCACAACCTCACCAGCGGTCACCTCACCCCCGGCGGGCGGCCGGTCGCGCTGGTGTTGGCCCGCTATCACACGGTGGTGCTGACGCTCTGGTACCTGGCGATCGTGGTTCTCGTGTTCGAGGCGTTCTGGTTCTACTGGCGCACCCTGCTCTGAACACCTTCCTTCCGCATGCCCGGGCAGCGGGACGGGCACTCACGCGGACAGGCACCCCGACGGAGAGGCGGTGGTCGACATGATGGACGGCATGATGGGCATGGGCTGGTGGATGGCCCTGTGGGGAGTCGTCGGCCTGGCCGTGCTCGTGCTCGTCGTACTGGGTGCGGTGTGGCTCGCCCGCAACCTCGGCGACGGACGGGACCGGTCCCGGGTCGACGGGGCCGAACAGGAGGTCCGCCAGCTCTACGCCGCGGGCCAGATCGACCGCGACGAGTACCTCCGCCGCCTCGACGACCTCCGGAACCGGTGACCCCTGGGTCGTGCCTCCGGCGTGAACGGCCCGATCTCAGGACGTCGAGTGGGTTGTCGAGCTGCGTCCGGCATCGGACTGCCAGCAGTCGAGGTCGCCGAGCCCGATCGAGGCGGGGACGAAGGTCGGATCCAGTCCGCGTCGTCGCTGTGCGTCGAAGTCACGCAGGGCTCGCAGCGCCGGTTTCGCCAGCAGCAGCAGACACAGCATGTTGACCCAGGCCAGGGAGGCGTAGCCGATGTCCCCGATCGCCCAGATCAGGTCGGCGGACTGCACCGCGCCCCAGAACGTCATCGCGAGGAGGGCGGTCTTGAGCACGGCGGTGGCAGCCAACGGGGTCCGGCGGAGCACATACGCCAGATTCGTCTCGCTGATGTAGTAGAACGCCACCAGGGTCGAGAAGGCGAACAGCGCGAGTGCCACCGCGACGAAGGGGCCGCCCGCTCCGGCGGACACCGAATCCATCGCGGCCTGGGTGTAAGCGGGTCCGGCTTCCGTGCCGGGAAGGTTCGACGCCAGGGCGGGCCCTTCCGCAGGCTCGACGTTGTACGCACCGGTCACGATGATCATCAATCCGGTCGCCATGCAGACGAACAACGTGTCGATGTAGACGGACAAGCACTGCACCAGACCCTGTTTGGCCGGGTGGGACACCTGGGCGGCCGCGGCGCTGTAGGTGCCCTCACCGACTCCGGCGACGTTGGAGAACAGCGCGCGGCGCACGCCCCATGCGATCGCCGCGCCCAGAATGCCGCCGTACACCGAGTGGGCGCCGAATGCGCTGGAGAGAACCAGGCCCACGGCCGAAGGCAGCGCGGTCACGTTGAACGCGAGCACGACCACGGCCGCCAGGATGTAGGCGCCTGCCATGAACGGGACGATCACCTGGACGAACTTCACGATGCGTTTCCGGCCGCCGACGATGATGAACGCCAGCGCCACGGTGATGACGATCGCGCTGATCAGCGGGTCGATGCCCAAGGCCGAGTCGAAGCTGCTGGAGATGGCGTTGGACTGGATGCCGGGCGCCAGGACCGCGTAGAGGACCGCCGCGACGACGGCCGCGCCGACCGCGACCTTGCGTAGTCCGAGGCCCTTCTCGATGTAGTACGGCATGCCGCCACGGAACTGGCCGTCGATGCGGCGCTTGAAGATCTGGGCGAGTGTGGACTCCACGAAAGCAGTGGCTCCGCCGAGGAAGGTCATCATGGCCATCCAGAACAGGGCTCCGGGGCCACCCGCGGCGATCGCCGTCGCGACGCCGGCGATGTTCCCGACACCGACGCGGCTCGACATGGCCAGCGACAGCGCCTGAAACGGGGAGATCCCCTCGTCGGACTGCCGCTGCTCGCTCCGCACGAGTTGTCGAACCATCGTCGGGAGCAGCCGGATCTGCATGCATCGGGTCAGGAAAGTCAGCAGCAGTCCGAAGCCCAACGCCACGACCACCAGTGGCGTCCAGAGCCACTCGTTGACCTGTGTCAACAGTTCCATTCGCGAGTCCTCCTCGTCGAGTCGGCGAATGCGGTGTGCCATGTAACATTGCACAACCATGAGATGTCCAGGGTGATCTGCAAACACATCGCGCTGTGATCGCATTGATGCTGCAGGTCGCGTGCGGGCGGCGGCGCGTCGTACGCCGGCCGCACGCCCGGTGTTTCACTCCGGGGGAAGCGAGGTCGGCTTCCTCCGAAGCGGTGATGGCGTGCTGTGTCACGAGACAGTAGGCCCTTGCGGACGACAGTGCAATGTCACATACTACGGCCGTTACGCTTTTCGTTCCCAATGAAGGGGAGGCTCGATGACCGAGCAGCTCAAGCCCTGGCGCGGCATCCATGTCGCCTCGGCACTGCAGTTCAACGACGACCTGTCGGTCGACTACGACGGCTTCGCCGAGCACGTCCAGTGGCTCGCCGCCAGCGGCATGCACGGCATCACGCCGAACGGCTCACTCGGCGAGTACCAGACACTGACCGCCGAGGAACGCGCTCGCGTGGTGACCACCGCGGTCGAGGCCGCCCCCGACGGTTTCCACGTGATGCCCGGCGTCGCGGCGTACGGTGCCCTCGAAACCCGCCGCTGGGTGGAACAGGCCGCCGAGTCCGGAGCGCACTCGGTCCTGCTGCTGCCCCCGAACGTCTACCGCGCCGACAAGGCCGCGATCGTCGAGCACTACCGCATCGCCGCGGAGGTCGGAATTCCGATCGTGGCCTACAACAACCCGTTCGACACCAAGATCGATCTCTCTCCCGCGCTCTTGGCCGAGCTGCACGCGGAGGGGCACATCGTCGCGGTCAAGGAGTTCACCGGCGACGTTCGGCGCGCCTACGAGATCGCCGAGCTCGCACCGGATCTCGACCTGCTGGTCGGCACCGACGACGTCGTCCTCGAGCTGGGCCTGGCCGGAGCGGTCGGCTGGATCGCCGGCTACCCCAACGCCCTGCCCACCGCGAGTCTCGAACTGTACAACCTGGCCACGTCGGGCGACCCCGCCGACATCGCCAAGGCATTGCCGATGTATCGCGACGTGCACTCGCTGCTGCGATGGGACTCCAAGACCGAGTTCGTCCAAGCGATCAAGCTGTCCATGGACGTGGCCGGCCGCAAGGGCGGCACGTGCCGCCCGCCGCGCTCCCCGCTGGCTCCCGAGGTCGCGGAGCAGGTCGTCGCCGACACCAAGAACGTCCTGGCCAAGGGCTACAAGTAGGCGGCTGTGGGTGGGACGGTCCGCGCCGTCCCACCCACATTCGGCGCCCCGGGACGAGAGCCGGCCGTCTACGACCCGCGCGGGTGCGCCCTCGTCCCCACCGAGTCCACGCGTAACCGCATGGGAAGGCACCACCGATGACGACCACCGACAAGGACCTGGCTCGCGAGCTCACGGCTCCGGCAGAACCGACCACGGCCGAGGAGGTGGACCGGATCGCTGCGGCGTCCGCCGAAGCCGGCCGCTTGTGGGCGCGTACGGACCGCGCCGAACGCAGCCGCGCGCTCGAGGCGGTCGCCGATGCGCTCGACGACGCCGCCCCGGTGCTCATCCCGATCGCGGGGCGCGAGACCCACCTCACGGAGGGCCGGCTGGCCGGTGAACTCGCACGCACGACGTTCCAATTGCGACTCTTCGCCGAGACGGTCCGCGAGGGCTCCTATCTCGACGCCCGAATCGACCATGCCGACCCCGACTGGCCGATGGGCGCGCCGCGACCGGAGCTGCGCCGCTCCCAGGTGCCGCTGGGGCCGGTCGTGGTCTTCGCCGCCAGCAACTTCCCGTTCGCCTTCAGCGTCGCCGGTGGTGACACCGCCTCGGCGCTTGCCGCCGGCTGTCCGGTGATCCTCAAGGCGCACCCCGGACATCCGGACCTGTCCGCGACCACCGGTGCCGTCGTCCGCGCCGCGCTGGAGAACGCGGGTGCGCCGGTCGGACTGTTCGACCTCGTCTGGGGGGCCGAGGCCGGTCGGGCCGCGCTGTCGCACCCGCAGGTCAAGGCGGGGGCCTTCACCGGTTCCATCGAGGGCGGTCGTGCACTGTTCGACATCGCCTGCTCCCGGCCCGAGCCCATCCCGTTCTTCGGCGAGCTGGGCAGCGTCAACCCGGTGTTCGTGACCCGCGCGGCCGACGCGGCGAGGGGAGCCGAGATCGCCGCGGAGTTCACCGGCTCGTTCACCCTGGGCGCGGGACAGTTCTGCACCAAACCGGGCCTGCTGCTGGTCCCCTCCGGAGCCACCGTCACCGAGGTACTGCGCGACACCGAACTCTCGCAGGCCGCGCCTCTGCTGGGCGATCGCATCGTGGCGGGCTACCACGACACCCTCCGGCGACTGAGCTCCGAATCAGGCGTCGAGGTCCTGCGTCGCGGATCGAAGCCGGAGGGGGAAGCCCCGACCCCGACTCTGTTGGCCACCCACGTCACCACGCTGCTCGCCGACCCGGACCGGCTCGTCACCGAGTGCTTCGGTCCGACCGCTCTGGTGGTGACCTACGACGACGAGACCGAACTCGTCGACGTCGCCAGGGCCATCGACGGACAGCTCACCGCGACGCTGATCGCGGAGGAGACCGACGACGTGGCCGCGGACCTCACGCGGGTCCTGGTGGACAAGGCCGGCCGGCTGCTGTGGAACCAGTGGCCCACCGGGGTCTCGGTGACCTACGCCCAGCAGCACGGCGGGCCGTACCCTGCAACGACCGCCCCGGCGACCACCTCGGTCGGCACGGCCGCGATCGACCGCTTCGTGCGCGCCGTGGCGTTCCAGAACTATCCGCAGCACCTGCTGCCCGACGAACTGACCGATTCCCCCGCCGCACCCGCCCTCCGCCGGGTGGACGGCGTTGCGCAGAACTGATTCATCCGCCAACCGGCCCGGCCCGGTTCGTAGTCGAGAGGAGCGGTCGATGAGGACCGGTCGTGTCCTGCATGCCGTCGATTCCCACACCGAGGGCATGCCCACCAGGGTCGTCACCGGTGGCGTCGGGGTCATTCCCGGGGCGACGATGGCCGAGCGGAGGCAGTGGTTCATCGAGAACAGCGACGACCTGCGCACCCTGCTGATGTGCGAACCGCGCGGGCACGCGTCGATGTCGGGTTCCATCCTGCAGCCGCCCACTCGCGCCGACGCCGACTGGGGTGTGCTGTTCATCGAGGTCTCGGGCCTGCTGCCGATGTGCGGTCACGGCACCATCGGCACCGCCACGGTGCTGGTCGAGACCGGGATGGTGACGGTGACCGAGCCCGTCACCCAGGTTCGCCTCGACACTCCCGCTGGCCTGGTCGTCGCCGACGTCGCGGTCCGGGACGGGCACGCCGAATCGGTGACGATCAAGAACGTGCCCTCGTTCAGCCATGCGCTCGATCAGCGGATCGACGTCCCCGGGCTCGGCCCGGTGGTCTGCGACATCGCTTTCGGCGGCAACTTCTACGCCATCGTCGACCTCGAGGCGCTGGGACTGCCGTTCGAACGCGCGGCCAAACAGCAGCTCCTCGATGCCGGTCTCGCCATCATGTCGGCGATCAACGAGCAGGCGCCACCGGTGCATCCCGAACGGCCCGACATCTCCGGCTGCCACCACGTCTATCTCAAGGCTCCCGGCTCGACGGCGGCACACTCGCGGCACGCGATGGCCATCCACCCGGGCTGGTTCGACCGTTCGCCGTGCGGCACCGGCACCAGCGCCCGGATGGCGCAGTTGCACGCCCGCGGTGAGCTCGCCCTCGACACCGACTTCGTCAACGAATCCTTCATCGGCACGACTTTCGTGGGCAGACTCGTCGAGCAGGCCGAAGTCGGTGGGCGCGTCGCGGTGGTCCCGACGATCACCGGACGCGCCTGGGTGACCGGAACCGCTCAGTACATGCTCGATCCCTCCGACCCGTTCCCGGCAGGCTTCGAACTCTGAAGCGGCAGCCACGCGGAAACGTCCCTGTGTCCACAATCGACAACCGGAGGCAGCGATGGCCGACACCGCCGACGTCGTCATCATCGGCGCGGGTGCCCTCGGCGCGGCGTGCGCCTACTTCGCCACCGAACAGGGCCTGCGTGTCCACATCGTCGAGCGCGGCGAGGTCGCAGGCGGGACCACCAGTGCCTGCGAGGGCAACCTGCTGGTCTCGGACAAGGAAGCGGGCCACGAACTCGACCTGGCGTTGTATTCCAACCAGGTCTGGCGCCGCGATCTCGCCCCGCACAACCACCTGTGGGAGTTCGAGAACAAGGGTGGCCTGATCGTCGCCGCCACGGAGTCCGGTGCCCAGAACCTCGCCGAGCTCGCCCGGCGTCAGCGTGACGCCGGGATCGATGTCACCGACGTCGCGGCCGACGAGGTGCATGCCTACGAGCCTCACCTCACCAAGAACCTGACCGCCGCCGCGCACTATCCACAGGACTGCCAGGTCCAGCCCATGCTCATGGCGGCGCAGCTCATCCGCATCGCCCGTGAACGCGGCGCCCGGATCTGGACTCGTACCGAGGTCACGGATCTGCACCGGGACGGCGATTCGGTGACCGGTGTCGTCACCAGCCGCGGCACGATCCATGCCGACCACGTCATCAACGCCGCCGGGACCTGGGCCGGCGACATTGCACAGCTCGCCGGCGTGCACGTGCCGATCCTCCCGCGCCGCGGGTTCGTGCTGATCACCGAACCGCTTCCGCGCACGGTGTTCCACAAGGTCTACTCCGGCGACTACGTCGCCAGCACCACCTCGTCCGACGAGGGATTGCAGACGTCCACGGTCATCGAAGGGACCCGGGCGGGCACCATCCTCATCGGATCCTCTCGCGAGCGGGTCGGTTTCGACGCCACCGTCTCGCTTCCCGCCCTGCGGCAGATCGCGGCGAAGGCGCTGACCCTGTATCCCGTGCTTGCGAAGACCAAGATCATGCGCAACTACCACGGATTCCGTCCGTACTGCGCAGACCATCTGCCCGTGATCGGCCATGATCCGCGTGCGCCCGGGTTGTGGCACGCCGCGGGGCACGAGGGTGCAGGCATCGGGCTCTCGGTCGGCTCGGCGAAGCTGTTGGTCCAGCAGTTGACCGGCCGGGAACCGGATCTCGACCTGACTCCGTTCGCGCCCGAGCGCTTCGACCTCGTGGAGGCATCATGAGTCCCGCCCAGCAGCACGGCACCCCCGACGCGGCCACCACCGAGCCCGAGCGGTTCGAGGTCGTCTTCGACGGCCGCCCGTTACCGGCGATCGCGGGGCAGAGCGTCGGGTCGGTGCTGACCGATGCCGGGATCCGGTCCTGGCGAACGACCCGCACTCAGCTTCGACCGCGTGGTCTGTTCTGCGGTATCGGCGTTTGCTACGACTGCCTGATCACCGTCGACGGCGAGCCCAACCAGCGCGCGTGCCTGGTCCTCGCCCGGCCGGGCATGGCGCTGTCGAGCACGGTGCCCGGTAACGGCCCCTTCGACACGGCAGGTGAGACCGATGACTGAGCACCCCCGCGACATCACAGCCACGAGCCCCCGCTACGACGTCGCCGTGGTCGGAGCAGGCCCGGCCGGACTCGCCGCCGCCGTCACCGCTGCCGAGGCAGGGCGCCGGGTCGTGCTCGTCGACGCAGGCCAGCAGCCCGGTGGTCAGTACTGGCGCCATCCCGACGAGACCGCCCCGCGCGGTGACGAATCGCTGGGCCATCACGACTGGTCCACGTTCGCGGGGCTGCGCACCCGACTGCACGGGCTCGTCCGGCGGCAGCGCATCACCTATCTGCCTCGGCGCCAGGTGTGGTTCGTGCAGCGTCCGTCGACCGGTGACGAACCACCGGCCCACACCCTGCACCTGACCACCGCCTACGCCGGAGCGGACGGGGGTGACGACGGTCCGGACGCCGTCACCGGGGATGCGGTGATCCTGTGCCCCGGCGGGTACGACCGCCAGTTGCCGATCCCAGGGTGGGACCTTCCCGGTGTCATGGCCGCGGGCGGGGTTCAAGCCCTGCTCAAGGGGCATCGCACCGTGGCGGGCCGCCGCGCGATTGTCGCCGGAACCGGGCCGTTCCTGCTGCCGGTGGCCACCGGTCTGGCTCAGGCCGGTGCGGACGTCGTGGCCGTCTGCGAGGCAGGGTCGATCACCGGATGGTCCAGGGACCCGCTGGCCGCAGCCGCGGTTCCCGGCAAGGGGCGGGAGGCCCTCGAATATGCCACCGCGCTGATCCGGCACCGCATCCCGTACCGGCAGCGGACGGCGATCACGGCGATCCGCGGCACCGACACGGTCCAGTCCGTCGAGCTGTCGCGGCTGGACCGTGAGGGCCGCATCCGCAAGCAGGCGGGCACGGTCGACGTCGACCTCGTCGCGCTCGGGTGGGGCTTCACGCCGTCGCTGGAGCTCGTCACGGCGACCGGCGCCGCGACCCGCAAGGACATCGACGATTCGCTGGTCGCGGTCGTCGACGAGGAGCAGCGGGCGACCGTGCCCGGGGTCTACGTGGCCGGTGAGGCCACCGGCGTCGGGGGTGCGGTGCTGGCGGTCGCCGAAGGCGAACTCGCCGGTCTGATCACCGCGCGGGACCAGCGTGCGGCTGTCTCCCAGGAGAGTGTGCGGGCGCTGCAGAAGCGCATCACGCGCCATCGGCGCTTCGCCGCAGCGATGCACACCGCCCACCCGGTTCCCCGCCACTGGCACGACTGGCTGCACCCCGAGACCACGGTCTGCCGTTGTGAGGAGGTCAGCTACCAGCAGGTGTGCGGCGCCCGTGACGATCTCGGCGCCGGGGACGCCCGCACGGTCAAGCTCATGGCACGCCCCGGGATGGGCTGGTGCCAGGGCCGGGTCTGCGGGTTCGCCTCGGCCAAACTCGCTGCTGCTCGGGAGGGCAGGGCACTCACCGCCGACGACCTCCGGCCGACGGCCAAGCAGCCCTTCGCCGCGCCCATTTCGCTCGAGCAGCTCGCGGAGGGTCCGCAACACGAGTGAACCGAGCCCGCGGGGTGAGAACTCGCGGTACCGGCTGTGCGACGTCACATACTATGGCCGTGAACAGATCGTGGAGGTAGTAGTGGCTCCGAAGCTGGTCCAGATGGAGAAGGTCAGCATGCGTGACCGCGTCGGGCGGGCGCTGCGGGCGGCGATAATCTCCGGTGAGATGGAGCCCGGCGTCGTGTACTCGGCGCCATCGCTCGGTAGTCGGTTCGGGGTCTCCGCCACCCCGGTCCGTGAGGCCATGCTCGACCTGGTGCGCGAGGAACTCGTCGAGATCGTGCCCAACAAGGGCTTCCGGGTGACGGAAATCAGCGAAACCGACCTGGATCAGATCACCGAGATCCGGTTGCTCATCGAGCCCCCTGCGGTCAGCAAGGTCACGCCGATCATCCCGGACGACGACTTCGCCGAGCTCAGGGAGCTCGCCCAGAACATCGTCACCGCGGCCGAGGCCGGTGATCTGGTCGAGTACACCGAGGCGGACCGCGTGTTCCACCTGCGGTTGCTCTCGTACGCCGACAATCCGCGCATGACCAACCTCGTGTCGGACCTGCGTGCCCACACGCGCCTGTTCGGATTGGCGGCGCTGCGCGAGCGGGGGGAGCTGGTCGACGTCGCGCAGGAGCACCACACGATCGTCGATGCTCTTCAGGCACGTGACCAGACCGCGGCCGAATCGCAGATGCGAGCCCACATCAGCCAAGTCCGGGGGCGCTGGGCCAGCCCCGGCCCGGACTCGGCTGATTGATCCGACTGCCACGCGGTTCTCGCTCAGCCCGCCCGTTTCCTGATTTCGCCGTTTCGGCCGAAACGTCAGGGATGCGCCGATATGATCAAGGGCATGCAGAGGTTCGTTTCATTGCGGGGTGCGCTGGCCGTCGGCCTGCTGATTCCCGCGCTCGCGGCCTGCGGAGGTTCGAACGAGGGCGGGAATCAGGACGGGGCGGACGGCACGGTCGACGGCATTCCGCAGCAGTGGCTGACGGCGACGGCCGACGGCTGGGAAGGCTCCAAAGGGCAGGCGAACGGAGTGCTCACCGTCGATCACGACAGTGATTGCCTCGTGCTTCCCGACGGGGCGACCCTCGAAGGACAGCCCCTCACGCCCGACGGTGCGGGCTGGGGCCCCGAGGGTGACGCCGGCTACCGCTATCAGTGCGAGACCGAGACCGATGACCACATCGCCACGTCGCTGTCGCTGATCCGGCTCGACGACGCCGCGGCGGTCGACGAGTACGTGGCTGGTTTCCTCGCCACCGGTGACAGTTCCGTGCAGGACAACACCACGGAAACGCTGACCGCCCGGGGCGCGGAGGTGCACGTGCTCGTCACCGAGTACATCACCAACCCGAAGGCGGGCAGTGACTACACGGCCGTGTTCGCCGATCCGGAGTCGTCGGCGCTCGTCGAGCTCGAGGTGAGCAGCCTCGACGACGACGAGCGCGAGCGCTATTCGACCCAGAACGTCGCCGACGACCTGGCCGGTGTCATCGCGGCCGCCGGATGACACGCCGGCCACCGCGTGGTCGAGGCCGCCGCGGCTGACGACCACGCGCCGGTGGGTCCCTGAGGAACGAGGTCTCGGGGAAGATCGTTCCGGTGTGACCGGGTCTCGGTGGAACCTCGTCCTAGCGTGACCGGGTTTCGGCGGGACGGCGTCGAGCGCGGGCGTTCACTCCTCCGTCATCAGTAGGTCGGCCAGTACCTGTGCGTGGCTGTGCGCGACGTCCCTGGTCGCTGTCAGCAGGGTGAGGCCCGTGGATTCCGCGCTCTCTCGTAATCCAGCCAGTGCCGCCCCGGCCTCCGGTGAGTCCAGTTCTCGCAGGTAGTGGCGGCGGAACTCGGCGAACTTCCCGGCGTCGTGCGCGTACCACTTCCGGAGGGTGGTGGAGGGCGCGACGGCCTGGACCCACTCGTCCAGTCGTGCGGACTCCTTCTTCATGCCGCGTGGCCACACGCGGTCGACCAGCACGCGAGCACCGTCGTCGTCGCGTGGGGTGTCGTACACGCGACGCACCCGAACCGTTCTCGTCGTCACCCTCTCGGCCCTCCTCGTGGATCGTGACGTTCGGGCGGCTCTCCCGGACGTAGGCCGGTGGTCCACGTTCGTGGTGCCGCCGGTCGCGGACTACCCGGTGAGCGGCGGCCACGACGCCGGCGCGCACATCCGACCACTTGCGACGGTCGCACCACCTGATGATGCCGCCACCGATGACTCCACCCGACGACCACCGCGGTGCCACGTGGTGCACGGACACTCTCGCCGACATCCGCGTCGTCAGGGAGAACTGATGAGCGAGAACGGAAACCGTCGTCGGGGCGCAGTGATCGCTCCTGGTCTGACATGGGGCCGGCCAACCCGCTAATGCAAACGAAAACTATTTTCGATTACTGTAGGGTGGTCCTACCGGAAAGGAGTGGTGATGAAGGTTCGCAAGTCGCTGCGCTCGTTGAAGCAGAAGCCCGGCGCGCAGGTCGTCCGCAGGCACGGCAGGGTGTTCGTGATCAACAAGAAGAACCCGCGGTACAAGGCACGCCAGGGCTGACGCGTGCGGGCCCTCGCCGGGTGTCGGAGAGCGGCCGAGTTCCGGTCCCCGGCACCCGGCCGACTGTGCTTGTCCGCCGGAGGCTGCTTGCTTGCTCTTCGGAAACACGTTGTCTCCGGAAACACGAAAACGAGGGTGTGTCCGCCGATCGCGGCGGACACACCCTCGTTTCGGTTACGCCGATCTACGCGTCGTCGCCGTAGCGGTGGTAGTAGGCGACGAGCCTGCGTGGCACGAGCTTGCGCTCGCCGCGCACCACGATCGGCACCAGGTCCGGGGCCTTCGCCTTCCACTGTGACCGGCGTGTCCGGGTGTTGGCGCGCGACTTCTTGCGTTTGGGTACCGCCATGGTGTGTTTCCCTTCGATGTGTTCAGGACTCGTAGCGTCCGTTATGGACTGACTCCGAATTGGAGTCGGCGTCTTCGGTGTCGTCGCACGGTTCTTCGTGCCAGGCGCCGAACGGGTCGGGATAGCGGGCCCACGCGTCGCGGCCCGTCGCCAGTTCCTCGTCGGTCAGCAGTGCGCCGCGAAGTGTTTCCTCGACGAGCTGCGGGTCGGCCTCGTGGGAGATCACGACGATCTCCTGGTCCCGATCGCCGAACAGTGGGTCCCAGCGCAGCGACGCGAGCGTGCGGCGCTCAGCCGATACGTCCGTCCATTCCGGAGCCTCCGGCGAGTCGAGCCATGGGCCGAGATGGCCGACGCCGAGGCCGCCGCCCGCCGATTCCAGCCACAGTGCGACATCGGGCTGGCTGGCGATCCACACGCGACCACGCGCGCGCAGGACGCCGTCGAGCAGTACGTCGATCGCGTCGTGAAGACGTTCCGGGTGGAACGGCCTGCGTTCGGAGAAGACCGTGACGGCCACGCCGCAGTCGGAGTGCAGCGGCGGTTGGCCTCGCAGCAGTGCTCCGTGAGGGTCGTCGCCCGTGCCGCGACGCGCGTCGGAAGGCATCGCCGCCAGTAGCGTGTCGCGGTCGGTCACCGTGAGGTCGAGTACGGGCGCCGCCGGGGCGGTGCGTTCGAGGATCGCGTTCGTCCTGGCCGCCGACCATGCGTCCTCGGGACGTCCGGTGGATACGACCACATCGGCGAACTCGGCCTGGGCGAGTGCGACGTGGGCGATCGTCCGCTCGTCGTCGGCGGAACCCTGCAGGCCGCGTTCGGCCATGGTCGTGTCGCCCGTGACGTCGTGGACGAAAGTCTCGGCGTCGATCGCGGCGATCACGGCTGCCAGTTCGACGTCCTCGCTCACCGGGCGGTCGCCGACCACGACGTGTTCGATCGTCAGGCACACCTGCTCGGGGTCCATGGCCTCGTCGAGCTGCAGCACGATCCGTTCCACGGCCGTGTCGGCCGACAGTCGTCGCAGCAGGGGGAGCAGGTCTTCGCGCACGGTGCACGTGACGCAGCCGTGGGCGAGTTCGACCGTCGTCGCCGTCTCCCGGGTACCGAGTCGCACGGTGCGCCGCACGATGCCGGACGAGACCTGGCGGAGGTCGTGGTTGACGACCGCGGTGGCCGGGTCTTGGTCCTGGAGTCGCAGCGCGACGTCGCGGCAGGCGGCGGGACAGATGCCGCTGACGACGATCACGGGGGTTCGAGGGTGGTCCGTCACGACTGACAGCGTAAACGATAGTGAAAATCGTTTCCAATAAAGTGGGCAATTGGAGCTCGCACGCAGGTCGGCCGCCGGTTGCCGGGCGGCTTCGGCAGATCGCCATCCCTTTCGCTCGTGTTCGCCGGTTATGCGGAACCTGTTCAGGATCGTCCGGAATGGTTGCTCCTCGCCGGTCACCGGGCCGGTCAACGGTCCCCGACTCATCGGAGCGCAAACGTATGTTCAGGTCCGCTGAAGGAGAACGCAGAGCCGTACGCGCGGCCGTCGCGGCGTGTTCGGCCGTGGCGATCGCCGCGACGTCGGCCGCCGTCGTCGCGCCTGCCGCAGGCGCGCAGCAGGAACAGGCCGACGACGGTGTCTACCGCGGCGCGGTCGAGGTGGTGCCCGCATCGGAAGGATCCGCCGAACGGGACGTGCTGACGGGCACGGTGTTCGTCGACGAGAACGAGGATTCCAGCGCAGGCGACGGCGAGCGCGGCCTGGCCGGCGTCGTCGTGTCCAACGGGCGCGACGTCGTCAAGACCGACAGCGAGGGCCGCTACCGGCTGCCCGCGTTCGACAACATGACGGTCTTCATCACCCAGCCGGACGGATACCAGGTTCCGGTTGACGAGTACAACGTCCCGCAGTTCCACTACAACCACCTGCCGGAAGGCTCGCCCGACCTGAAGTACGGCGGCATCGAGCCCACCGGCCCGCTGCCGTCGGCCGTCAACTTCCCGGTGGCCGAGAGTGCCGGCACCGCGGCGCCCGAGCAGAGCTGCATCGTCGCCGGTGACCTGCAGACCTACAACCGCGAGCAGGTCGAGTACGCGCGCAAGGGCGCGATCAACGACATGGCGCAGCGTGACGACTACGCGAGCTGCGGTTCGCTGTTCGTCGGTGACGTCGTCGGTGACGACCTGTCGCTGTACCCGGAGGTCAAGGAGCTCACCAAGCAGACCAACGGCCCGGCGCGGTTCCTGCCCGGTAACCACGACCTCGACTTCGACGCCGCGACGACGGCCCACTCGTTCGACACCTTCCGTGCGCAACTGGCGCCGACCTACTACTCCTACGACGTCGGCGACGTCCACTTCGTCGCGCTGAACACTGTCGAGTACCCGTGCACATCGAACGAGGACAACCTCGACGGCATCGGCTCCCACTGCGACGACCCGGAGGGCGACCCCAGCTACAACGGGTCCATCGACGACGAGCAGCTCGCGTGGCTCGAGCGCGACCTCGAACACGTCGCCAAGGACAAGCTGGTCGTCGTCGCCAGCCACATCGGCCTGATCAACTACAACGACCAGGCGAGCCCGGTGCACCAGACCGACCAGGCACGCGAGGTGTACGACCTGCTGAAGGGCCGCAAGGCCGTCGCGGTCTCCGGCCACAGCCACACGACCGAGAACATGAAGAAGGGCGACTCGGCGAAGGGGTGGCAGGACACCCTCGGCCTCGACAAGCTGCCGTTCCCGCACATCACCGCGGGCGCCATCTCCGGTGACTGGTACTCCGGCGAGGTCACCGAGGACGGCTACCCGACGGCGATCGGCAAGGACGGCGGCCGCCCCGGACTGCTCACGCTCGACGTCGACGGCACTAAGTTCCAGGAGCGCTACACCGTCACCGGCGAGGACGACACGGTGCAGACCCAGCTCGGCATCAACAGCCCGACGTTCCGCGACTGGTCCGAGGACCGTGCCGAGTGGAACGAGAACCCACAGGGTGACGCACCGGAGCTGGAGGAGCCGCTCGTCGTCGACTCCGCCGACCTGGCCGGCACCACCTGGCTCACCACCGACTTCTGGATGGGGGCCAGCGGCTCGTCGGTGAAGGTCGCTCTCGACGGCGGCCCGGCCAAGAAGGCCACCCGTACGCAGGAGATGAAGGGTGAGGCGAAACGGAACGGGCCGGAGTGGTCGGACCCGTACGCCGTCGCCCAGCAGCTCGTGCACGGCGGCAGCATCGCTGATTCGTCGATGCACCTGTGGCGCTACGAGCTGCCCACCGACCTCGAAGCCGGTGAGCACAGTGCCGAGGTGACGGCCACCGACTCGTACGGCCGTGAGTACACCGATTCGCTGACCTTCGAGGTCGTCGAGTAACGCGATGTCCGACGCCGGGTCCCGGCCGGGTGCACCCGGCCGGGACCCGGCGTTCTCCGTAATCGAGAGCGGGTGGGATACCCGGGCCGAAACCGTCGCCGGTGTACCTGTGCGGGCAGGACGTGTAAGCTTGGAGGTGGCGGGCCATCCGTACACAGTCAGCAACTGTGATCAACGTCGACCGTGTGAACGACGCCGAGCTTCGTGACCTGCCCTGAACCTACTTATTCGAACGGACCTCGCTACGCAGCGAAGAGCTGCGCAGCGAAGAGTCGAGTTCGCTCATTCCGTACGCGTTCGCGTACAAGCACAGAACCGGCGGCCGAGACCCCGTCGCCGCCAAGGAGTTCCCCCATGTCCACCGCTCACGTTCACTCTCGTGTTTTCGGTACCACCGTCGCCCCCGTGGTCTTCAGCCACGTGTCGGCACCCGTGTCCACGGCATCGCCGGTGACCCCTGCGGCGGCCGAACGCGCGCGCCGCATCTCGTTTTCTTCTGCCCCCGCTGCGTTCGGAGGGGAAATTCCCCGATGACCAACTACGCCGAAGCTCCCGCGAAGGCCGGCGGTGAGTACGCGGCCTTGCTCCATGAGGTGCGCGAGGCGGGCCTGCTGCGCCGCCGGTACGGCTATTACGCGCTTCGAATTGCCGCCAACCTGCTGGTCCTAGCCGGCGCCTGGGTGGCGTTCGCGTTCCTCGGCGACAGCTGGTGGCAGCTCGGCATCGCCGCCGTGCTGGCCGTGGTGTTCGCCCAGCTGGCGTTCATCGGCCACGACGCGGGGCACAAGCAGATCTTCCGGACCCGCAAGCCGAACGACGTCATCGGCACCGCGCACGGAGGTCTCGTCGGGATGAGTTACCGCTGGTGGGTCAGCGGGCACAACCGTCACCACGCGAACCCCAACC
This sequence comes from Prauserella sediminis, assembly GCF_014195435.1. Taxonomy (NCBI): domain Bacteria; kingdom Bacillati; phylum Actinomycetota; class Actinomycetes; order Pseudonocardiales; family Pseudonocardiaceae; genus Prauserella; species Prauserella sediminis. The sequence continues at coordinate 2,783,521 of NZ_JACIBS010000001.1, forward strand.
ACGAGGAACACGATCCGGACCTCGACATCCCGGCATTGGCCTTCACCAGCAAACAGGCCCGGCTCAAGCAGGGTTTCCTGCGCTGGATGGCCAAGCACCAGGCGGTGCTGTTCTTCCCGCTGCTCACGGTCGAGGGGTTGAACCTGCACTTCAACGGTGTGAAGGCGGTGTGGCAGGGCAAGACGAAGGGCCGCAAGGTCGAAGGCGCTCTGCTCACGGCCCACTTCGTGGCCTATCTGACCGCCGTGTTCCTGGTGCTGTCGCCGGGGCTCGCAGTGGTGTTCATCGCCGTGCACCAGATGCTGTGGGGCGTCTACATGGGATGTTCGTTCGCGCCCAACCACAAGGGTATGCCGACGATGACCGGCCAATCCGTCGACTTCCTGCGCAAGCAGGTGCTCACGTCACGGAACGTGCGGGGCGGCTGGTTCACCGACTTCCTGCTCGGCGGTTTGAACTACCAGATCGAACACCATCTGTTCCCGAACATGCCGCGGCCGCACCTGCGCCGTGCTCAGCCGATCGTCCGCCGCTTCTGCGACGAACACGGCATCCCATACAGCCAGACCGGGCTGTTCCGTTCGTACCGGCACGTCCTCGAGCACCTGCACGAGATGGGCGCACCGTTGCGAGCGGCAGACCGGGCCCGCTCGGCCGCGTAGCGGCGGCGGGCCCCGTCAGTCCGAGACGTAGGCGGAGAGGCGGACGGCGAGGGCGTGTCGATCGACCGCCCTCGCCGTCGTGTGCGGCGGAGCGGTCTGGGTGGTTGTCGTCTGGTGAGGTGCGGTCTGCGGCCGGGAACCGGCCAGCGTGGTTTCGACCCAGCGGGACACCACACGCGGTGACGGAACCGGTTCACCGCCCAGTCTCGCGATGACGACCGCGCGTTCCGCGGGCGTGGTCTCCACCGCGATCGACCATCCCGCTCGCTCGTCCCAGATCAGCATCAGATCGTGGCCTGGCCACGACGGCCACCGTGTCGACAACCCGAGATACGCCGTCGCGGTGTCGCTGATCTCGAAGCTCATGCTTTCGGCAGGGACCTCCAGTTCATCGGCGACCGCTCCGATGTAGCCGTCGAGCCCGCGCCGCAACGCCGGGGTGCTGTCGATGTCGGTGTCGGTCTCCATATGCGCCTCGTCCTCCGGGCCTCGGGTGTACATCCGCGACGGGGTGTGCCGCGGAGAACGCCGCCCCGGCTCCGTGCGCGCACGACCGGGGAACGCGGCACCTTCTCGAGTGAAACCGAGCCGCGTCGCCGCGGCCCCGTGCGGTACCCGGTCACCCCGACGTTACGCCATTTCGCGCTGAGAAGCAGGCCCACCACGGCAGGTGATGATCATCGCACGCGGTGATGAAGACGCGTAAACTTGCAGGTATCGGCGGCATTCCGCACGCGAGTGACAGAGTTCGTGTCGCCGGCGACGAAACACCACGGCGGCCGCATCGCGGCCGGGACGGAGCATCGACATGATGTCGATCCCGCACACACCGACCATCGACACATTGGCACCCTCAGCCCCACGGCGGCATGCGCGGCTGCAGGTCAAGTCCGAACAGCGCGCCACCGGACACGTCGACGGCGCGTGGTGGCCCTGTTCCCGTGATCTGACCGCGGAACTGCCGGAGCTGCTCGAGGACCTGGCAACGACATGGGGCCCGTGCGAGCGGGTCACCTACAGCCTGCCGATGTGGGAACCCGTCGCGCGCAAGCTGGTCGTCGACGGCCGGAGGGTCCGGGTGGAGGGATTCAACTCCCAGCCACCGGAGACCGTGACGGTCATCGGGGGCCAGGGCCGTGGCCGGCTGACGCTACTCGTGGTGCCGCCGGAGACCGCTCCGGCGTCGGCGCGCGCATCGCTGGCCGCTGCGTCGCAGGGCGGGAACACCGACACCGTCGACAGGCTGCTGGGTTTCGTCGACACGGCCGACATGGCGGCGTCGACACAGCGTTGGGAGCTGGACGGCGGACTGGTCCGATGAACACCACGAGCACGCCCCGGCGGGCGGGTGCGAGCCCGGCCGTGGGGGTCGACGAGGAGCTCCGCATGACAATGAGGCACCAGCCAACCGAATTGTTGCGGCCTTCCCTGATCACGCCCAGGCTGCGGCTGCGCGGCTGGCACGTCGCGGACGCGCCCGACGCGCTGGCGATCTACCAGCACGAATCGGTCACCCGCTGGCTCAGTCCGGCCATGGCGAGAGTGCCGGATCGAACGGAGATGCGGCGGTTGCTGCGGCAGTGGATCGGTGACACAGCATGCCTGGACGTGCCTGCCGGACACTGGGCCCTCGAACGGCGCAGCGACGGGCGCGTCATCGGGGGCGCGTCGGTGCTGCCGCTTCCGCCGGGCAACGACGACCTGGAGATCGGCTGGCAGCTCCACCCGGACTTCTGGGGTCTCGGCTACGCCGGGGAGGCGGCGTTCGCGCTCGCGGGCTGGGCGTTCGAGCACGACGTGGACGAGCTGTACGCGGTCGTGCGTCCCGACAACACGCGGGCAGCGGCGAGCGTGCGCCGCAACGGCATGCAGTGGGTCGGGGAGACCGACAAGTACTTCGGCATGACTCTGCAGGTGTTCCGCCTGCGCCCGGCAGATCTGGAACGGGCAGCGCCACTCGGCCAGCTGCCGCCCGCCTATCAGGACGACTGACGGCGGCCGCCATTCGGGCCGGGCGGATCTTCGTCCGGCACGTCGGCCGCCGCTGCTGCAGGATGGACGGCGTAAGGGAAGACACGCGCAGGAGGACTGCATGAGCGACGCTGCGGACTTCAACCGCCGGACGATCGAGGAGTTCCGTGCCAACCACGGCAAGGTCGGCGGCCCGTTCGAAGGCGCACCGCTGTTGTTGCTGCACACCCTCGGCGCCCGTAGCGGCAAACAGCGGGTCAACCCGATGATGTACCTGACCGACGGCGACCGCTACCTCGTGTTCGCGTCCAAGGCGGGCGCCGACACCCACCCGGACTGGTACTGGAACCTGCGCGCCAACCCGAGCGCCCGGATCGAGGTCGGCGACATCGACCTGGACGTCGAGGCCATCGAACTGGACGAACCCGAGCGCACCGAGAAGTACCGGATCCAGGCCGAGCATTACCCCGGTTTCGCCGAGTACGAACGCCGCACCGACCGGGTGATCCCCGTCGTGGCGCTCAGCCCCATCGGCCAGATCCCGTGATCGGCGGCGCTCAGCCGTCCCGGTGCAGTCGCAGCCCGTCGAAGGCCACTGTGGCCACGGCGTCGGCCAGTGTCTCGGCGTCGACACCCCCGCGCGGCCGGTACCACTCGACCAGCGAGTTCACCATGCCGAACAGCAGCCGGGCCGACGTCGCAGGGTCGACGTCCGGCCGCAGGTCGCCGTCGGCAGCTGCCTTGCTGACCAGGTCCGTCACGATCTGGTCGAACTCGCGCCTGCGCGCCAGCGCGGCCTTCTCCACCTTCGTGTTCCCGCGGATGCGCAGCAGCAGCGTGACGAACGGCAGCTGCTGCACCAGCACGCCGACACTGGCCCGGACCAGCCGTTCGAGCTTGTCGATCGCAGGGCCCTCGACCTCGTCGAGGTGCTCCACCTCCGCGAACAATCCGTCGAGGGCGCGATTGACCGCAAGCTGCAACAGCTCGTCCTTGCTGCGGACGTGGTGGTAGATCGCCGACTTCGTGATGCCCAGCTTGCGCGCCAGGTCCTCCATGCTGGTGCCGTCGTAGCCGCGCTCGTTGAACAGCTTGACCGCGACCATCAGCAGGGACTCGAGGTCGTAACCGGGTCTGCCGCGCCTGCCCCGGGGCCGTGGTGGTTCGGTCATGGCGACATCATCGCAGGTCGGATCACTGTGACGGCCGCTGGTCGACCACCCGGCGAAGCTTGCCCACCGAGCGTTCGAGCGACTCCGGATCGACGACCTCCACGCCCACGCTGACGCCGACGCCGTCCTTGACCCGCTGGGCGATCTCGGTCGCCGCGGCCTGCCTGCGCTCCTGCGGCGCGTCCGGATGCGCCTCGACCAGGACGGTCAGGTGATCCATGCGGTCCTGCCGCGTCAGCCGGAGCTGGAAGTGCGGTGCGAGGCCGTCGGTGCCCAGTACGATCTCCTCGATCTGCGTGGGGAAGACGTTCACGCCCCGCAGAATGATCATGTCGTCGCTGCGTCCGGTCACCTTGTCCATCCGCCGGTACGCGGGCCGCGCGGTGCCGGGGTGGAGGGCGGTGAGGTCGCGCGTGCGGTAGCGGATGATCGGCAGGGCCTGCTTGGTGAGCGAGGTGAACACCAGCTCGCCCGTGACGCCGTCGGCCAGCACGGTGTCCTCGAGCGGATCGATGACCTCGGGGTAGAAGTGGTCCTCCCAGATGTGCAGGCCGTCCTTGGTCTCGACGCACTCCTGCGCCACGCCCGGTCCCATCACTTCGGACAGTCCGTAGATGTCGACGGCGTGCAGGTTCATGCGCTCCTCGATCTCGCGGCGCATGTGCTCGGTCCACGGTTCCGCACCGAAGATGCCGACCTGCAGGGACGTGGTGCGCGGATCGATGCCCTGCCGTTCGAACTCGTCGAGCAGTGTGAGCATGTACGACGGCGTCACCATGATGACCTCCGGCCGGAAGTCGGTGATGAGCTGCACCTGCCGAGCGGTCATGCCGCCCGAGGCCGGAACGACGGTGCAGCCGAGTTTCTCGGCGCCGTAGTGCGCACCGAGTCCGCCGGTGAAGAGCCCGTATCCGTAGGAGACGTGCACCTTGTGGCCCCGGCGACCGCCCGCGGCGAAGATGGAACGCGCCATGACGCTCGACCAGTTGTCGATGTCGGACGCGGTGTAGCCGACGACCGTCGGTTTGCCGGTCGTTCCGCTCGAGGCGTGGATGCGGCTGACCTCGGTCTCGGGGACCGCGAACATGCCGAACGGGTACGAGTCCCGCAGGTCCTGTTTGGTCGTGTACGGGAACTTCGCGAGGTCGGCGAGCTTGCGGCAGTCGTCCGGGTGCACTCCCGCGTCATCGAACTTGCGGCGGTAGAGCGGAACGTTGTCGTAGGCGTGCCGCAGTGTCCACTGCAGACGCTCGAGCTGCAGCGCGCGGAGCTCGTCGGTGCTCAGCCGTTCGGGCGCGGACAGGTCGTCGAGCGCGGGTGCCGTGCCCAGCCGCTGCGTGTTCGGCACCTCGTTGTGCGTGGTCGTCATGGTCGCGGGGCTCCTCAGGACTTGATCTGACCGACGGTTCTGCTGCGGCCGCGGAACTCGGCGACGGTTTCGCGGCCCGCGGCGGTCTCCCGGTGCACGGTGACGTCGTAGATGCCGTTGCGGCCGTACCGGGTGCGTTCGGTGGCCTCGGCCACGAGGGCGTCGCCGAGGCGGGCGCTGGTGACGAACGAGATCTCGGCTCCCGACGCGACGGTAACGGGGCCGTGACTGTTGCACGCGGCGGCGAACGTCGTGTCCGCCAACAGGAACAGGTACCCGCCGTGTGCGATGCCGTGGCCGTTCACCATCTGCTCGGTGATCCGCATCGTCGCGACGGCGTTGCCGTCGTGGGCCCGTGTGACGTCGATACCGAGTGCGGCCGAGGCGGTGTCGGACTCGAGCATGGTCCGGGTGGCTTCACTGACGTGCGCCGCCGAGGGGGCCGTCGCCGAGCCGCCCGCCGCCTGACCGTCTGACGCCGCGACGTCCGGTACCTGGCCGTCCGTCTTGGACACGTGTGCCGCCGGATGGGACACGAGGCTTCACCGCCTTGCCTGTTCGCCGAGGCTCGCTCGCCGTGGCGCGCTCACCTGACCGGCTCGCTCGTCGAGCGGATTGCGTACTGGCCGGGTATTGCTTACTGACCGAATGGCCGGTAATGAATTCGTGTGAAGAGTAAAGGTCAGCCCGAGAACCGATGTCAAGAGGAGAATCGCATGAACGAGGCGTCCGTGCCCAACGGTCCGGCGACGGTCGGGGTGATCGGCGGTGGTCGGATGGGGGCCGGGATCGCGCAGGTCTTCGCGGCACTCGGCTCCCGGGTCGTCGTCGTGGAGAGCGGTGAGGAGGCCGCCACAGCCGCGCGGCAGCGGATCGCCGACGGCCTGGCCAAGGCCGCGGAGCGCGACAAGCTCGACGATCGTCCCGAGGTGGTGCTCGAACGGGTAACCCTGGTCGAGGACGTCACCGGCCTGCCCGGCCACGCGGAGCTGGTCGTGGAAGCCGTGCCCGAGCTACCCGAGTTGAAGGTCGAGGTGCTCATCGGTGCCGAAGCGGTGATCGGCGCCGACACCGTGCTCGCCAGCAATACGAGCTCGCTGTCCATCGCCGAATTGAGTGCCCCGCTGGCCCGGCCCGAACGTTTCCTCGGCATGCACTTCTTCAATCCGGTTCCTGCGTCCAAGCTGGTCGAGGTCGTCACCCCGCCGCAGGTGGCCGACGACGTCGTCGGCCGGGTCACCGGCTGGGTGCGGGCGCTCGGCAAGACCGACGTCGTGGTGCGCGACTCGCCCGGGTTCGCCACGAGCAGACTCGGCGTGATGCTCGGTCTCGAGGCCATTCGGATGCTCGAAGAGGGGGTCGCCGGCGCCGAGGCCATCGACAACGCGATGGAGCTCGGCTACCGCCACCCGATGGGGCCGCTGCGCTCGACCGACCTGGTGGGGCTCGACGTGCGGCTCGCGATCGCCGACTACCTGCATTCGACACTCGGGGAGCGGTTCGCCCCGCCGCAGTTGCTGCGCGACAAGGTCGCCGCCGGGGACCTCGGGCGCAAGACCGGTAAGGGGTTCCACGACTGGAGCTGACGAACCCCGGGTGAACCGGAGGTCTTGCCGCGGTGGACCGGCTCGCGCTAACATTAATTCCCGACCGTTCGGTTAGTAATTACGAGAGCTCATGACTCACCGGAGCCGTGGGCCACGAGAGCGAGGATCGATGGGCAACGGAGCCGAGTCGAACGCGGGAGGATCGAGCCCCGGCCTGCTGCGCAGCTACGTCGGCGGGCACTGGCAGCGGGGCGCGGGCGACGGCGCGCCGGTGTGCGACGCCGTGACGGGCGCCGAGGTCGCCCGCGTGTCGTCGGACGGCATCGACATGGCCGCCGCGCTCGACCACGGCCGCCGGGTGGGCGGTCCCGCGTTGCGGGAGCTGACCTTCCACCAGCGCGCGGCGCTACTCAAGGCACTCGGATCGCACCTGCGCGAGCACCGCGACGAGCTCTACGCGCTGTCCGCACGTACCGGCGCCACGCGCGGCGATTCGAAGTTCGATGTGGACGGTGGGATCGGCGTCCTGCTCGCGTACGCGAGCAAGGGCAAGCGTGAACTGCCGAACGACACCGTGTACATCGACGGCGAGGTCGAACCGCTCAGCAAGGGCGGCACGTTCGTCGCCCGTCACGTCGCGACGCCGCTGCGCGGCGTCGCCGTGCAGATCAACGCGTTCAACTTCCCGGTCTGGGGCCCGCTGGAGAAGCTCGCACCCGCCTTCCTCGCCGGTATGCCGAGCCTGATCAAGCCCGCGAGTCAGACCGCCTACCTCACCGAGAAGCTCGTCGAGCTGATCGTCGAGTCCGGGATCCTGCCCGAAGGGTCCCTCCAGCTCGTCTGCGGCAGCGCGGGTGATCTGCTCGACCACGTCACCGAACAAGACGTCGTGTCGTTCACCGGCTCCGCCGACACGGCGCGCAAACTGCGCAGCCACCCCGCGATCGTTCGGAGCGCGGTGCGATTCAACGCCGAGGCCGACTCGCTGAACTGTTCGATCCTCGGCCCGGACGCCACGCCGGGTACGGCCGAATTCGACCTCTACGTCGACCAGCTCGTCACGGAGATGACCGTCAAGGCGGGTCAGAAGTGCACCGCGATCCGGCGGGCCTTCGTGCCCGCGGCGCTGCTCGACGACGTCGCCGAAGCTGCAAGGCAGCGGCTCGCGAAGGTGACCGTCGGCGACCCGGCGAGTGCCGACATGGGCGCGCTGGCCAGCCTGGAACAGCGCGAGGAGGTTCGTCGCAGCCTGAAGGCGCTGCAGAGTGCGGCGACCGTCGTGTTCGGCGATCCCGAGCACGTCGACGTCGCCGGTGCCGATGCCGAGCGGGGCGCGTTCCTCTCCCCGGTGCTGCTCTCCGGTGATCCCGCGCGGGCCGAACCGCACGAGGTCGAGGCGTTCGGTCCGGTATCGACCCTGCTGCCGTACACCTCCACCCAACAGGTCGTCGAGTTCGCCGCGCGAGGCAAGGGCAGCCTGGCCGGTTCGGTCGTCACGGGGGACAAGGAGTTCGCACGGGAGGTCGTGCTCGGTGCGGCCCCTTGGCACGGCAGGCTGCTGGTGCTCGACGCCGACGACGCGCGCGAGTCGACCGGGCACGGCTCACCGATGCCGCAGCTCGTGCACGGCGGTCCCGGGCGTGCCGGCGGCGGCGAGGAGATGGGCGGGATCCGCGGCGTGCTGCACCACATGCAGCGCACGGCCGTGCAAGCCAGCCCCGCCGTCCTGACGGAGGTGACCGGCCGGTGGACCCAGGGAGCCCCGCGGACGACCACCGACGTGCACCCGTTCCGCAAGTCCCTCGCCGAACTGCGCGTGGGTGACGCGGTCGTCGCGGGCCCGCGCACGGTCACGGCCGAGGACGTCGCGCACTTCGCCGAGTTCACCGGCGACACGTTCTACGCCCACACCGACGAGGCCGCGGCCGCGGAGAACCCGCTGTTCGGCGGCATCGTCGCGCACGGCTACCTCGTGGTGTCGCTGGCGGCGGGACTGTTCGTCTCGCCGGAACCCGGCCCCGTGCTCGCCAACTACGGGCTCGAGAACCTGCGTTTCCTCACGCCCGTCAAGCCCGGTGACTCGCTGACGGTGACGTTGACCTGCAAGCAGATCACCCCGCGCGAGAACGCCGACTACGGCGAGGTGCGTTGGGACGCCGACGTGACCAACGCCGACGGCGATTCGGTCGCCAAGTACGACGTGCTCACCCTCGTCGCGAAGGAGGCGGCATGAGCGAAAATCGCGGAGCCTGCGGAGCTTCGCTCATCGGCGCCGACCGGGTTGAGCCCACGCTGCGGCATGCTCTTTCGCCGCAGCGGGGGAGGGTGCCCCACAAGACACAGGAGGCGGCATGACCGTCACGGAACCGGCACCGTCCGAAGCGGAGCTGGAGCGGCACTTCGAGCACACGATCGCCAAGGACCAGCGGATCGAACCGCGGGACTGGGTGCCCGAGGCGTACCGCAAGACGATGATCCGGCAGATCGCGCAGCACGCGCACTCCGAGATCATCGGCATGCAGCCCGAGGGAAACTGGATCACCCGGGCGCCGTCGTTGCGCCGCAAGGCGATCCTGCTCGCGAAAGTGCAGGACGAGGCGGGTCACGGGCTGTACCTGTACTCGGCGGCGGAAACCCTCGGCGGTGACCGTGACGACATGACCGAGAAGCTGATCAGCGGGCGGCAGAAGTACTCGTCGATCTTCAACTATCCGACGCTGTCGTTCGCCGATGTCGGTGTGATCGGCTGGCTCGTCGACGGCGCGGCGATCTGCAACCAGGTGCCGCTGTGCCGCAGCAGTTACGGGCCCTACGCCCGCGCGATGATCCGCATCTGCAAGGAGGAGTCGTTCCACCAGCGGCAGGGGTACGAGCTGCTGATGACGATGATGTCCGGCACCGAGCAGCAGCGGGAGATGGTGCAGGACGCGGTGAATCGGTACTGGTGGCCGTCGCTGATGATGTTCGGCCCGCCCGACGACGATTCGCCGAACACGGCGCAGTCGATGGCGTGGAAGATCAAGCGCCACACCAACGACGAGCTCCGGCAGCGGTTCGTCGACATGACCGTGCCGCAGGCCGAGGCGCTCGGCGTGACACTGCCCGACCCGGACCTGGCGTGGAACGCCGACCGCGGGCATTACGACTTCGGCGCCATCGACTGGGACGAACTGAAGCAGGTCATCTCCGGCGGCGGGCCGTGCAACACCGAGCGGATGGAACGCCGCCGCAAGGCCCACGAGGACGGCGCATGGGTGCGCGAGGCCGCGGCCGCGCACGCGCGGAAACAGCAGCAGCGGAAGGAGGTCGCGGCATGACGGGCGAGTGGCCGCTGTACGAGGTGTTCGTACGAGGCAAGCGGGGACTGAACCACGTGCACGTCGGATCGCTGCGGGCGGCCGATGACGACATGGCCTTGCACAACGCCCGTGACCTGTACACGCGGCGCAACGAAGGCGTGAGCATCTGGGTCGTCAAGGCCGCGGACATCGCCGCTTCCAGCCCCGACGAGAAGGACCCGTTCTTCGCTCCGTCGGGCGACAAGGTCTACCGGCATCCGACCTTCTACGACATCCCCGAGAACGTCCCCCACATGTAGGTGGCCGGGGCGGGGATCCGCCTCACGAACGAGGGAACGACCATGGCTTTCGACAATGCCTACGAGGCGCTCGCCGATGCGCACGACGACGCGCGGTGGGCGTTCGGCACCGGATTCGAGGATCCGCTGTCCGGAGTGGACACCACGGTTCCATCCGGTGTGGACGGCGATGACCTCGCGCAGTACTGCCTGATGCTCGGTGACGACGCGCTCGTGCTCTCGCACCGGCTGCAGGAGTGGTGCACCCGCGCGCCCGAGCTGGAGGACGAGGTCGCGATCGCCAACATCGGGCTCGACCTGCTCGGCCAGGCGCGGCTGCTGTTGGCGCGTGCGGGCAAGGCCGACGGCAGCGGCCGCGGCGAGGACCACTACGCCTACTTCCGCGGCGAGCACGAGTTCCGCAACGTCCGTCTCGCCGAACGCGAACACGCCGACTTCGCACAGCTCGTCGCAGTGGTGCTGGTGCTCACGACGTGGCGGCTCGCGGTGTTCCAGCGACTGCGGACGTCGGCCGACCCGGTGCTCGCGGCGATCGCGCAGAAGGGCGTCAACGAGCTGACCTACCACCGTGACTACGCGGCGCAGTGGGTCGTGCGGCTCGGCGACGGCACGGAGACCTCGCACGCCACGATGGTCGCGGCGTTCGACGACGTGTGGCCGCTGGTGGCCGAGTTGTTCGAGACGCACGACGTCGAGCGGCGGCTGCCCGGGGTGGCCGCCGACCTGGCCGAGGTGCGCGGCGAGTTCGACGACGTGCTCGCGCAGGTGCTGTCGGCTGCGACCCTGGATACGCCGCAGGTCCGCGCGAAGGCCGGCGTCGCGGGTGGCAAGGGCCGCGACGGCAGGCACACCGAGGCGATGGGATACCTGCTGGCGGAACTGCAGAGCGTCGCGCGGGCCCATCCGGAGGCGACATGGTGACCGCGAGGACCGGTGAGAGCACGGGGACCATCGCGTCCGCGAGGGAGGTCGCCGAGACGGTGACCGACCCGGAACTGCCGATGCTCACGTTGGCCGATCTCGGTGTGCTGCGCGAGGTCACCGAGACCGCGGACGGGGTCACGGTGTCGATCACGCCGACCTACACGGGTTGCCCCGCGATGGACACCATGCGCGACGACCTCGTGCATGCACTGCAGCGGGCCGGTTTCGAGGATGTCGAGGTCCGCACGGTGCTGCATCCGCCGTGGAGCACGGACTGGATCACCGAGCGGGGCCGCAGGCGACTCGCCGAGGCGGGTATCGCACCACCGGGGCTCGCGCCGCAGCGGGGCGCAGGCCCGGTTCCGGTGCAGCTGCTGCCGCCCCGACGTCAGGTGAGCTGCCCGCACTGCGGGGCCGTCGACACCGAGGCGGTGTCCGAGTTCGGGCCGACCGCGTGCAAGGCGCTACGCCGATGCCCGGCGTGCGCCGAGCCGTTCGAGCATGTCAAGGAGATCTGAGGTGACCGCATCCACCACGCCCGTCCGGTCCCGGCTGCGCGGCGAGTTCCACACCCTGACGGTCGCGGGCGTCGACCGGCTGTGCGACGACGCGGTCGCCGTCACGTTCGCCGTGCCGCCCGAACTGGCCGACTTCTACGATTTCCGGGCGGGGCAGTCGCTGACGGTGCGGCGGACGATCGACGGTCGCGAGGAGCGCCGGTCGTACTCGATCTGTGCGGCGGAGGGACACTCGCTGCGCATCGGCGTGCGGGAGGTGCCGGGCGGGCTGTTCTCCGGTTGGCTGGTGCGCGAGGTGCGGCCCGGTGACGAGGTCGAGGTCGGCGCGCCGACAGGCACGTTCACCCCGGCGGACACGGCGGGACGGCACGTGCTGATCGGCGCCGGCTCGGGGATCACCCCGCTGCTGTCGATCGCCTCGACCGTGCTGCGGGACCCGGCAGCCACCGTGACACTGCTGTACGGCAACCGCCGCAGCGACACGGTCATGTTCGCCGACGACCTGGCCGACCTGAAGGATCGCTACCCGCAGCGACTCGAACTCGTGCACGTACTGTCCAGGGAACCGCGCGAGGCTGAACTGTTCACCGGCAGGCTCGACGCGGACAAGCTGCGTGCGCTGCTGACTCTCGTCGGCGATCCAGCGGCGATCGCGCAGTGGTGGTTGTGCGGGCCGTTCGACATGGTTGCGGGGGCACGGGAACTGCTCGGCGAGGTGGGCGTGTCGGGCGACCGTGTGCACACGGAACTGTTCTACGCGGGCGATGTCCCGCCGGAACCGGTACGGCACGTCGAGCAGCAGTCGGCCGCCGACGCCTGTGACGTCACGGTCGTGCTGGACGGCAGGCGCACCACGACCGCACTGCCCGGTGATGTGTCCATTCTGGATGGCGCGCAGCGGGCGCGCCCCGACCTGCCGTTCGCGTGCAAGGGCGGAGTGTGCGGCACGTGCCGGGCGAAGGTCACCGGCGGTGAGGTGTCGATGCGCCGCAACTTCGCGCTCGAACAGGCCGAGGTGGATGCCGGGTTCGTACTGACCTGTCAGACGGTTCCCGTCTCCGGCGAGGTCACAGTGGACTACGACGTGTGATCCGCGGCGGGGCCGCCGGTCGCCGGCCCGGCAGGTCGTTCTAGGACATGTCCTAGAACGGTGGGCTGTCGTCCTTCTGGTGATCCGGGTCGGTGGTTGTTCGCCCCGGTGCAGTTCGGGCCTCATGCCGTGCCTGGGCAGGGCGTGTCGAGCTGTCGCGTCCCGGTACGCGACGTGCCGGGGCAGCGCGTCTCGGGTTGTGGCCTGCCTGGTCGCGGCGTGTCGGGGCAGTGCGTGTCGGGGTGAGGATGGGGTGGCGGTGTGCGGTGTAAGTCGCCCCGTGCGGCGTCGTCACGCGGGTGTTGCCGTGGACGGGGTCGTAGCGGGTGTTCCAGCCGGGCTGGTCTTTGAGCCGGTGGTGCCGTCGGCAGCGTGGGCCGCCGTTGGCGACCGAGGTTGAACCACCACCGCCGCCGTCGTCGGTTGTGGCCCAGGGGTGTTCGTGTTCGTGGTCGCAATGCCGGGCCGGTCGGTGACACCACGGCATCGTGCATTCCCGGTCCCGCACCCGCACCAGCTCGCGGATCACCGCACTCGGCCGCCGCCGCGTCCGCCCCAGATCGACCGGTTCGCCCGTGCCGGGATCGCACAGCACCGCGCGCCAGATGCTGCGCTCGTTGGTCATGATCTCCCGGGCAATCGGAGCCGGGATCGGCCCGTAACCGTCCAGCTCACACCCCTCGTCGGAGATCGCCAGGGCCGTGTTGGCCGGTACGTGCACGTAGACCATGGCCGCCGCCTCCGGCGGCGCCACCCCGGGATCGCGTCCCAACAGCAGGTCGGCGGTCACGTCCGCTCGCAGTTGATCGAGGGTGCGCCCGTCGCCGCTACGGCGCAGTGACCTGGCCATCCCATCGACTCGTGAGTAGCACGCGGCCGCGACCTCCGCCGGCAGGCTCGCTTCGAGTGAGGACATGACGTGCTCGCCCGGGGCGAGTTCGAGCTTCCGCTCCGCCCGTGCCTGCCGGGCACGTTCGACCTGCCCGCCGGGGTCGACCCTCTCCACCAACCGGCGCACCCGCTGGGCCAGGTTCCCCGGCTGCCACGCCGTCTCCGGCGCATCCGTCAGTCTTTCCGCCAGTAGGTCATCGACCTGGCGGGCCGTGTCGTCGTCGAGCGGGTCGACCGCGGCCAACACCCGCCGCGCACCATACGCCTCGAGTTCGCCGGCCCGCATCGAACTCAGCAGCTGCGGCATCCGCCCCGCCAACGACCTGCCGTCGTCGATGCGGCGTTCGACCTCCCGCGTCGAGACCCGCAGCACCGGCGTCAACTCCTCCGCCAACCCCCGATCATCACCCACCGCCGCCGACAACTCCGCCAGCAACGCCAACTCCTCAGCGTCCAGCCGGGCCCGCCGAGCACGGATCTCCCGCACCCGCTCGACCTTGTCACCAACGCCGTCACAAACACCGTCACCAACACCATCCCCCACGTCATCCACAACACCCACGCTATCGAACCCATGGTCGAAACAACCATTGCGCAATAGGGTGAACCGACTCCGGCGACACGTACAGACAACTCGACACCACCTCGATCGCGCGGAAAGGGCCACACCGCGATCACGCTCGAGACGCACGAACGAACCATTCCAGTGAATCGGACGTGCAAGGGGCTGACCCTCGCTGACCCCAAGATCGGCACTGCGGCGGGGAATCGGTGCTGCTCCAGCGTGACGGCCGGGGCGTCGAGATCCGGTTCGACGGCGGGTATGCGATGTTCATGCCGACGCGTGACCACAGCAATGTCGAACCGCCGACGACCCTGGTGGATGCGGACTCGTCGGCCACGGTTCACGCGGCTGCTCAGGTCCCTTTGAAGGTGTGGGAGGAATCGGTGCCGTGGTTTATGTCCTCGCTGAACCGGCCGGAGGTCACGACCTGTGGGTTCTGTTCTCCCTGGACACGCAGTGCACGCCGACGGCGACGTGTTCACTCCACCGGACCGCTCACGCGCCACCGTGGACGGCGAGGGCGGGTTCGGGGAGTGTGAGCAATTCGGCCTGTATCGCCTGTGGGACGAAGTCGAATGCGCGGGCGCGCTGTGGTGGGACCTCGGGCAGTCGTTGTGGGCAGCCGTTCGGGCCGACCGTGACCGCCAGCGCGCAACCGGTGTAGCTCGATGACCCGGTGCAGTCGGCGTGGTCGAGCCCGCTACCCGCGTAGCAATGCGAGCACGGGTTCAACCGCGAGGGCCGCTGCGAAGGCCGCCGCGAGGTGGACTACCGGTCAGCCGGCAGGGGGCAGGTTCTTCAGCACGGCGTTGGCGATGGACTCGGCCTGCTTACACGGCTTGGCCTTGTCGTCGCGGGGTGTGTAGGTCACGCGGACGGTTTCGATCGTCGGCATGACCTGGTCGGATTTGCCCTCTTCGAAGTCGCGGTGCTTCCACTCGAGCGCGCAGCTCGACGAGCGGTTGCTGACGTATCCCGTCACTCCGTCGAGCTGGACCGGTTCGACGTCCCGGTAGCTGTTGTTCGGCCCGAACGTCTCGGCGTAGGTGAGTTCGGCGCGCAGATTGCCGCTGCCGTTGATGGCGTCGATCCGGCAGGTGCTGAGGTCGTCGGCGGTCTTCGACTGGATCACACCCAGCTGTTGCCTCGCCGCGTCGTCGTCGACCAGCGCGCAGATGTCGGTTCGCGCGAGGCTGTCGTCCGGGAGATTCTGCTGCGGCGGTTCCGTGCGCAGCTTGTCGACGGCCACGTCCAGCGCCGCCGACAGGTGATCGCACAGGGGGGACTCGCCGGAGACGTCGATCGTGATCGCCTGCTGCGGCGAATCCGGCAACGCGACCGCGCTGCTGCAGCCCGAACTCGTGCTCTCCTGTAGCACAGCCTGGCCCGCCACCTGTTCACCGGTGGCGGTCATGCGTGAGCGGTCGATCGTCGCGCCGAGTTCGAGGTTGAGCGAATCGGAGCTGAACCCGCCTTCGCCGAAACGGCACCGGTGCAGGTACGTCGAGTAGCTCGACGGCTGCAGCGTCGTGTCACCGAAGGTCTCGTCCTCCAACAGTGCACACGCGTCGATGTCGCGCAGCCGGTCGACGCTGAGCGCCTGTGCCACCGGCTCGCGCTGCTCCGGTTCGATCACCGTGCCGGAGACGGGCGCCATACCCTGCGTGACCGCGAGGGCCACCACGGCCGCGCCCGCGCCGATCAGTGCGATCACCTTGGGCCATCGCGGTTTGCGCGGAGGCGGCGGCGGTTCCGGTGGTGGCAGGGCCAGCACGTGCCGGACCTCTGCCTCCTGCTTGTCGATCAGCTGCTGGATGGCGACGGGCCAGACCGGGCCTTCGTGGTCGATCGGCCCGACCAGGTCGAGCAGCTGTGCCGGTGTCGGCCGGGCCTCGGGCTCACGGGCCAGGCAGGCCTCGATCACGGGCAGCATCTCCGGCGGCACCCCGTCGAGCTGCGGCGGCTCGTGCACCACGTTGTAGAGGGTCTGCGCGGCGGTCGTGCCGGTGAACGGGCCCTGCCCGGTCGCGGCCATGACCAGCAGCGTGCCCAGCGAGAAGATGTCGCTCGCCGGCGTGAGGTCCTTGCCCTCGGCCTGTTCGGGCGACATGTACGCGGGGGATCCGACGACCGTTCCGGTGCTGGTGAACTCGGCACCCTCGGCGGCACGGGCGATACCGAAGTCGATCACACGCGGGCCGTCGGAGGTGAGCAGGACGTTGCCCGGCTTGAGGTCGCGGTGGATCAGCCCGGCGCGGTGCACGTCGGACAACGCGGTGGCCAGGCCCGCGATGAGCCGCCGCATCGACGGCACCGGCAGCGGCCCGCTCGCATCGATCGCGTCCCGCAGCGACGGCCCCGCCACATACACCGACGCCAGCCAGGGCGCTTCGGCCTCGGGGTCGGCGTCCATGACGGCTGCGGTGTAGGCACCCGACACCCGGCGGGAGGCCTCGACCTCCTGCCGGAACCGGACGCGGAAGCCGTCGTCCTTCGAGAAGCTGGGGTGGATGCGCTTGACGGCGGCGACGCGGCCGTCCTGGCCCAGGCACAGGAAGACCTGGCCCATGGCACCCTCGCCGAGCAGCACCAGCGGGCGGTAGTGGCCGATCGGGTGGGACTGGTCGGGCTGCAGCGGCTTCATGACGTCGGCAGCCCTTCCATCACGGCGTCGGCGAGTTTGCGGGCGCGCTCACATGCGAGGTCGGCGGTGGTGTCCTGGTCGTCGTACCGCCCCCGGTAGGACACCTCGACCACCTGTGCGTAGTAGTCGGAGTCCTCACCGGAGACGGGCGCCTCGGGCCATTCGACGCTGCAGGAGGCGGAACCGGTCGAACTCGGCCGCTGGTAGACGTCCTTGCCGCCGACCTCGATCTTCTCCGTGCTCTCCGAGGACGATTCCTCCGGATTTCCGCTGATGTCGAGAGCGACGACCGCCTCGCCCCCGCCGCTGTAGGTGCACTCGCGGAGATAGTCCGATTCGACCGACGGCGTCTGCCCGAACACGTCCTGCGCCCGCTGCCTGCTGATGAGCAGGCACGGGTCGACCTCGGCCAGCGTGCGGTACTGCTCGGCCCACGTGCCGTCGCCCTTACGGGCGGCCTTCACCGCTTCCCCGAGGTACTCCCGTCCCGCCTCGCACGGCTTGTGGTCCTTGCCCGGCTTCCCGTCGCCGTACCAGCTGACGCTCACCTCGATGCCGTTCGTCGGCATCTGCGGGAGCACGCCCGCGACTGCGCACCTGCCCTCGTCGGGACCGTTGACCAGCGTGGTCAGCCCCGCGGTCTCGCCGCCGGAGCTGTTCGAACTCGACGTGATCCGCGAACCGAGCTCCAACGTGACCGACATGTTCTCGCTGACGTCGAACCGGCACTCGTCGTACTCCGTGCTGCCGTCGGAGTTCAGGCTGGGGATGAGCTTGCACGGGTCGAGCTTGCGCAGCGATGTGGGCGCCAGCGGTCCGGTGGGCGCCTCGGTCGTCGGGATCGGATCGGGCTCCTGGGCGGCGACGGTCGTGGCGGTGCCCGCTTCGGGGTGCGTGACGCCGATGAGGGCGGTCACACCGAGTGCCGCGACCATGATCAGCGAGGCGAGCGCGACCACCAGGCCGCTGCGTGACTTCCGCAGGTCCGAGCCGGCGAGGACGGCATCGACGTCGTCCTCGCAGCGGCGGATCTCCTGCTGTACCCGCTCGGGCCACGGGTTGTTCGTCGGCGGGAGGCTGCCGATCAGCCCGCGCAGCTGGTCCGGGGTCGGCCGCTGGGCGGGGTCACGCGCCAGGCACGGGCCGATGATCGACATCAGCTCCGGCGGCACCTTGCTCAGGTCCGGCTCGCCGTGCACGACGTTGTAGAGAGTCTGCGGCGTGGTGTTGCCCGCATAGGGGCTCTTGCCGGTGGCCGCCATCACCAGCAGCGTGCCGAGCGAGAAGATGTCGCTGGCCGTGGTCAGGCTACGGCCCTCGGCCTGCTCCGGCGAGGTGAACCCGGCGGAACCGACGACCGAGCCGGTGCTCGTGAGCTCGGAGCTGCCTTCGACGGCTCGCGCGATGCCGAAGTCGATCACCCGGGGGCCGTCCGAGGCCAGCAGCACGTTGCTCGGCTTGAGATCGCGGTGGACGAGGCCGGCGCGGTGGATGTCGGCCAGCGCGGACACGAGGCCCGCTGCGAGGTGCCGCACCGCCATGGGCGGCAGTGGCCCCGCGGTGTCGATCGCGTCCTGCAGCGACGGTCCGGCCACGTACACCGAGGCGAGCCACTGTTGCTCCGCCTCGGTGTCGGCGTCCATGACGGCCGCGGTGAACGCGCCGGAGACCTGCCGCGACGTCGCGACCTCGCGGCGGAAACGCTCCCGGAACCCCTGGTCGTGCGAGAACGCGGGATGGATGCGCTTGAGCGCCGCCGGTCTGCCGTCCGGCGCCATGGCCAGGTACACCCGGCCCATGCCGCCTTCGCCGAGCATCGCCAGCAGGCGATAACGCCCCGCGTACTCCCGGTCGCCTTCCCCCAGGACCTTCATCAGCGCGCCACGCCCGTCAACCCGATCGCCTCGCGCACCTGCGACAACACGCGGCCCGCGCGGTCCCGCGCCTTCTGCGCACCCTCCGCGAGCACCGTGTCGAGTTCACTGCCGGGCTCCATCAGCGCCTCGTAACGCTCCCGCAGCGGGGCCAGCTCGGCGTTGAGCACCTCGAACAGCACGTTCTTGAGCTCGCCCCAGCCCATGCCGCCCGCTTCGAGGCGTTTGCGCGTGTCCGCGACGACGCCCGCGTGGTCGGCCGACGCGAACTGTTCGAGGATCTGGAACGGCGCCGAGGTGTCCGGGTTCTTCGGCTCGTCCACTGGCGTGCTGTCGGTGGGGATGCGCCGCACGAGCTTGAGGAGCTTCTTCTCGGGCAGGAAGAGCGGGATCGTGTTGTCGTACGACTTGCTCATCTTGCGGCCGTCGAGGCCCGGCAGCGCCTGGCCGTGGCTCTCGTCCGGGACGATCGCCTCGGGCACCTTGAACCTGTAGTTCTTGCCGTAGACGTGGTTGAAGCTGCCTGCGATGTCGGCGGCGTACTCGACATGCTGCAACTGGTCCCTGCCGACCGGCACGACGTCCGACTCCATGATCAGGATGTCGACGGCCATAAGGATCGGGTAGTTGTACAGGCCCATGTTGACGCCCGCGTCCGGGTCCTCACCCGCCTCGACGTTCTTGTCGCGGGCAGCCTTGTAGGCGTGGGCGCGGTTCATCAGGCCCTTGGCCGTCATGCACGACAGCGCCCAGTTGAGCTCGAAGATCTCGGGCACGTCCGACTGCACGTAGAACGTCGTGCGCTTCGGATCCAGGCCTGCGGCGAGCCACGTCGCGGCGACCGAGCGCGTGTACTGCCGCAGCTCCTGCGGGTCGCGCACGCTGGTGAGTGCGTGGTAGTCCGCGATGAAGTAGACCGAGTCGTACTCCTCGGTGAGCGTCAGCGCGGGCCGGATCGCGCCGACGAGATTGCCGAGGTGCGGCTCACCGGTCGGCTTGATGCCGGTCAAGGAGACTTTCGCTCCGCTGGTTACGGCCTGTGACATGGGGGTCATCGTACTGGCCACCGCTCATGCGATTGCCGGAAGGCGGCAACTCGTGCCGGGGCGCGTCACCGTCAGGCGGGCCGTGGTGTGTCGCGGTCGACGGACAGTAGGTCGTCGAGCACGGGTCGCAGTTGCGGCCGCTTCGGAGTGAAGCCGTCGCCCGAACAACGGCCGGTGAGGTAGTTCGTCACGCGGGTGCGCGCCGTCGGCAGCACCGAACCCCAGACCCACCGCGCGTGCGCGAGCGGACCCGGCGTGTGGGGAGCACCGGGGAGCGGGGCCAGCCAACTCGGGTC
Organism: Prauserella sediminis; assembly: GCF_014195435.1. Classification (NCBI taxonomy): domain Bacteria; kingdom Bacillati; phylum Actinomycetota; class Actinomycetes; order Pseudonocardiales; family Pseudonocardiaceae; genus Prauserella; species Prauserella sediminis. The sequence goes on from NZ_JACIBS010000001.1 coordinate 2,803,688, forward strand.
GTATCGGACGTCGAGGGTGTCGAGCACGTGCCCCGCGACCCGCCGGTGGCCGTGTTCGCTCAGGTGCAGCCGGTCGCGCCCGAAGTAACGCAGATCGTGGACCGACTGGTCCGGCCACAGGTCGACCACGCGGGCGCCGTGGGCGTCTGCGGCGGAACGCACCGTGTCATTGAACGCCTCGATGCGCGAGCGCATCCACCGGACCAGCGGCAGCCTGCCGGACACGTCGGAGAGCGTGAACACCACCACCTCGGGAGCGATGTCGGTGAGCAGCCGCAGCGCGGCGCGCACGCGACTCGCCACGACCTCGCGGTCGTAGCCGCGGGTCGCCATGAGGTCGTTGGCCCCGCCGCAGAGTGCGACCAGGTCCGGTTCGAGGTCGGCGGCCGCGGGCACCTGCTCGACGACGATCTGGTCGAGTCGCTTCCCCCGCACTCCCAGGTTGGCGTAGTGCAGTGTGGGTTCGTCGCAGGCCAGGCGTTCTGCGACGAGGTCGGCCCAGCCGCGATAGACCGGCCTGCCGGGGTACGGGTCGTCGAGACCTTCGGTCAGGCTGTCGCCGAGCGCCACGAAACGCTGGTAGGACATCTTCCGCTCACACCCTGTTCGGTTCGGCTTCGCTCACGGTTCGGGGCGGCGTTGCCGCTGCCGGTGGAGTGTCGCCACGAATGGCGTAAACGTTACCGCCCTGTGACCGGTGTTGCGGTTTCGGAACCGATGCCGTGGGCAGGCGCGGGTGCGAGCCCCGTCGTGGACTCCGTCAGCGGAACGGCGAACCGCCGAAGTAGTCGTCGTCATCCGGAGCGTCGGCGTCGCGGCCGCGAGAGCCCGCGCCGCCGGTGCCCGTTCCGCCCGCAGTGCCACGGGGGCGACCGGTGCCCGGGTCGCCGACACCGGGGTCACCCGTGCGGGGATCGCGGGACCCGTCGGAGGCTCCGCCGGCAGCCGGGCGGTCGTCGGCACGGGAACCGCCCGTGTCGCGGCCGCCGCGGAAGATGTCCCGCTCGGCCGCGTCGTCCGGCTCGTCGGTGTCTGTGGCGCCGTCGTCGGGATTCGACGTCGGCACGGCCGGCCCGCCGGACTCGATGATCTCGTCGAGCTCATGCCCCTCCCGGATCATCGTGTAGGCCGACTGCATCCCCGCGACGCCGTGTTCGAGCGCCGCGCGGACCTGCGGATCGTCCAGGAACCGGCCCGCGGAGATGTCCTGCCACGACAGGTCGCCGCGGTCCACGCGATCCTGGAGCTCGCGCAGTTCGCGTGGCGCGTCCTTGCTACGGGCGTGCTGCTCGATGAGCTGGATGTCCTCCTGCGACAGGCCGCCCTTCGGCAGCTGCTCCGCCAGCTGTCCCGCCTGTGCGACGCGGGTGTCGAGGTCCACCTCGGCCTCCTCGAGTTTGGCCAGCGCGTCCCTGATCTGCGGCGTCATCCAGGCGTCCGGATTCGTCACGGTCACTCCCCTTCGGCCGTGTCGACGGCCGCGAGCCGCGGCCGGTTTCGTGCGGTCACGGTGCCGGCCGGACGGAATGCCCGGCAGGCACGACGGTGGGCGGGCTCACCTGCGACGCCCGCCCGCGGTGATGCGGCCGCCGTCATCGGGGCGGGGGAGTGCCGTGCTGGCGTTCCATCGCCCCGAGTCCGCTGGCACCGGGCCGCTGCGGTCCGGTGGACGGGGCGGCCGCATCGCCGGCGTTCGGACTCGCTGCCTCTCCGGTGAGATTGCCGCGCGCCTGATCCAGGTGGCCCGAGTTGAGCGCACCGTCGCCGCCGGACGTGTCCGGAGAGGGGCGCGCCGGTCCCGAACACGGCGCGAGACCGAGCGGGTCGTAGGCGTGCACCGGGTTCGCGACGTAACGATGCGGGGTGACACCGCCTTCGAGGCCGATCGGATCCGCCGCCGAGTACCCGCCGATCGCCGGGTCGTAGAAGCGGAAGCAGTTGTAGTTGTCGCCGGTTTCCGGGTCGTGATACTGCCCGGGGAACCGCAGCGGACAGTACGGCCCACCCTGCGGCCCGCCGGTCACCGACTGTCCCCAGATCGTGGACCGGCTGTGCCACGCGAGGTCGCCGTCGGGATCGATCATCTCCAGCGGAGTGCCGACCAGGTCCGTCACCAGCGCATAGAACTGCCGGTCGACCCATTCCTGCGAGCCGCCGGCTGCGGGTGTTCCCGCGGGCGGGTGTCCCGCAGGCGGTTGTCCCGCGGGCGGTTGTCCCGCAGGCCCGATACCGGTCGGGCCTGTGCTCACCGGAGCGCCACCCACCGGAGCGCCACCCACCGGCCCCGGTCCGACGGGGGCGTCGAATCCTGCGCCGCCCGCCGGGATCGCGGGGCCGTCACCGCCGCGGGTGCGTTCCCGTTGTGTCACGGGGCGGAACGAGTCGGGTTCGAAGTCCCACGTCGTGGTCGAGGACCGGCCGGGCGTGTAGCCGTCCGGCGAAGGACCCGTCGCGGTCTGCTCCGCGAGCGTGACGCCGTCCCAGTGGAAGGCGACCGACTCGGCGACCGCACCGGAACTCGACAGCCGCTGCTTGGCGATGCGCCTGCCGAGCGGGTCGTAGACGTACCGCCAGCGGGTGCCGTCCGTCGTCGTCACCGTCGTGAGCCGGTCCTCGGCGTCCCAGGTGAACGTCGAGGACCGCTCTGCGCCCGACGGCGCCGCCGCCCGCCGTCGCACCACGCGGCCCTGCGCGTCGTGCTCGTAGGCCACGGCTCCGGCGCGCCGGATCAACGTGCCGGTGTACTCGCGCGGCCCCTGCGCCTCCGGGGCACCCGAGCCGTCCGGAGTGGACGGCCACGAGCCGTGGGTGATGTTGCCGGACGCGTCGTAGGCGTACTGCTCGGCCCAGCCGTGGCCGCGCACCACGGTGATCCTGCCCGACGAGTCGAGGTCGAAGGTGCGGGAACCGTCGATACGGTCGTCGACCGCTGCGAGGAAACCGTCCTGCCGGTAGCGGTACGCGCGTTGCTGCACCACCCGGCTCGGGCCGCCCGGCGTGTACAGGTTCGGCGCCGTGAGCGTCTGCGAGGCGAGCCGGTGGTTCACGTCCCACGCCTGCACCAGCTCGGCGCCCGCGTCGACCCGGCGGCGCACCTCGCGGCCCGCCGCGTCGTACGAGAACCGGATCGTGTGGCCGCCGCTCGACAGCTCCTCGGGGCGGCCGTTCGCGTCGTAGCTCCACCTGGACTCGGCGCCGCTCGGCGTCACCCGCGCGACCCGGCGGCCCAGCTCGTCGTAGGACGAGCGCACCGTGGCGCCGTTGACCGTCTCGGTCAGTACGCGGCCGCAGCCGTCGCGTTCGTACCGCACCTCCGCGTCGGGCGAGGTCGCCGCGACGAGCCTGCCCGCAGGGTCGAACTCGAATCGGGTGACGCGCTCCGTGCCGTTGCCGTCCACACCGGACTTCTCCACCACGTTGCCGAGCGCGTCGCGGGTGAACGTCACGGTCTCACCCGCGCCGTTCGTGCGCGACACCAGCGCACCGGTGCGATCGTGACGGTAGCGCAGGGTGCGGCCGTTGAAGTCCGTTTCGGACGTCAGCCTGCCCGCAGCGTCGTAGGTGTAATCCCACGTCAGACCCTCGGGATTGCGCACCGACACCAGGCGCAGCGCCGCGTCGTGGCGGAACTCCAGGCGGGTGCCGTCGGGGCGGACCTGCGCGACCGGCAGGTCGAAGTTGCCGTACTCGGTGCGGGTGCGCATGCCGAGCGCGTCGACGTGCTCGATGACGTTGCCCTCGGCGTCGTAGCGCCACCGTTCGGTCGTCCCGTCGGGTTGCGTGCGCGAGAGCAGTCGACCCTCGATCGTCCACGCCATCCGCAGCCTGCCGCCCGCCGGGTCGACGACCTCGCCGACCCGGCCGAACACGTCGCGGATGTACCGCGTGATGCCGCCCCGCCCGTCGGTCACCGTCACGGGCAGGCCCGCGCCGTCGGTGCGGATCCGGCGGGTCCCGCCGAGTGCGTCCGTCACCGATTCGAGCGCACCCCGAGGGCCGTAGGTGTAGCGAGTGAGCGTGCCGCCCGGATCGACGACCGACGTCAGGTTGCCTGCCGCGTCGTGGAATCGCTGTTCCGTGCGGCCGTCGGGGCCGGTGATCCGGGTGGGCAGGCCGAGTTCGTTGTACTGCGTGACGACCGTGGAACCGTCCGGCATCGTCGTCTTCGTGACGTTGCCCGCGTCGTCGTACTCCCACCGCGTGGTGCGGCCGAGAGCATCCGTTTCGGACAGCAGCTCGTTGTAGCTCGTCCACTGCCGGGTCGTGGTGTTACCGAGCGGATCGGTCTCGGAGACCAGCTGCCAGTGCTCGTTGAACCCGTACGTCGTCGTGGCGCCGAGCGCATCGGTGAACGTCCGGGTGCGCGCCGCGTCGTCGTACTCCCAGCGGCCCACGAGTGCATCGCCCGCGCCCTCGCTGGAGGTGACCCGGCCCGCGGCGTCGTAGTGGTAGCGGTACCACTCGCCGTTGCGGTCGGTCCACTGCGTGATCGAGCCGTACTCGTCGTAGGTGAACCGCATCGGCCTGCCCGACGAATTGTGCACGGCCACCAGGTTCCGGCCCTCGTCGTAGCCGAATCGCGCGACGACGATCGCCTCGCCGCGTGGATTGGCCAGCCGGAAGCCGGTGATCAGACCGTCCACGGAATCGACCAGCACCCGGTAGCCGCCGGAATGGACCACTTCGGACGGAACGGCGTCGCCTGCCGTGTCGGCTCCGGGCTCGCCGTAGCGGACGTCGATGCGGTTGCCGTTGCGGTCGGCGATCGCCGACAGGTGCCGTATCCGACCGCTGCCGGTGAACGTGAGCGTGCGCCCGAGCTTCGGCTGTTGCAGCGTGAACACGTCGTCGGCGGACCGGGTCAACGGCCACAACGATCCGGTGGCGGGAACCACCGGATCGCCGCCGGTCGTGGGTAGCGCGTACCGGAGGCGGCCGCCGTCGGCGCCCGCGACGTACACGGCATCGGCCTCGACCTCGATGCGTTGGTCCAGAGTGGACGCCCAGCCGGGGCCGAACAGCCTGCCCACCCGGTAACCGGAGAAGTGCGTGCGCTCGAGTACCAGTGGCAGCACTCCGGCGAGTTCGAGATCCTGCTGTGTCAGGAACATCTGGCCGGTGGCGAGATCGACCGGGTCGCCGGAGCCGGGGACGACTTCGCGCGGTCGTGCCTCGGTCTCGGTGTGCCCGGCGTTGGCCGCCATCGACGTGTCGGCGGGAGCGGCCGGACGGCGCGCCGGGGTAGGACCGCCCGAGTTCGCGGTGTCCGAGGAGGCCGCGCTCGTGGCCTGCTGTTGCTCGGCGCGGTGAGCCGAGCGTTCCCGGTCGAGTCCTTCGACGTTGTCGTTGTAGCTCAGTCCCGACTTGACGTAGTCCTTGCTCGCGCTGGCGATCGACGTCTTCGCGTCGCTGATGCCCTCGCGTCCGCTCTGGACCTGGGCGATGCCCTTGCCCGTCTCGTTGGCGACGCCGATGACGTCGTTGAGGTTGTCGGCGCTGCCCAGTTTCGACAGTGCCGTGCCCGTGGCGACGATGCCCTGGATGACCTCGATCGAGCTGGTGATCAGCTGGGTGATTCCGTCGATGAGGTCGAGGACCGCGTTCACGATCTGGATGACGTCGACGACGATCTTGACCGCTCTGCCCCAGCCGACGACCGGGATCGGCAGCATCGCCGCGGCCTCGATCAGCTTGTTGACGATCGTCTCGATGAGCCCGAGTGCCTTGTCGCACGCGGCCTTCGAGCCGTCGGCGACCTTCGCCAGTGCCATGCCGATGAGCTTCGCGGCCTGCGCGTCGGCCTCGAGGCCGATCGTCCACTGGAAACTGACCTCCGAGCTGAACGACTCGGCCGCGCCGCCTTGCCACGCGCTCTGCAACGGTTCGAGTCCGCCGTTGAGGTTGTTGCGCACCGCCTGCAGCGCGTCGCGCACGTTGTTCCACTGTGCCGCGCCGCGGGCGATCTGTTCGAAATCGCCCGTGATGGGCGTGATGAGCGTTTCGACGAGGCTTTCACCGACGACCTGTTCCCACACCCAGTTCACGGCCTGGACCTGGATGCCCGCGTTGGCGATGGCGTCCTCGATCTTGGCGCCGCCCTCGAGACCGGGGTCCTTGGCGAGGATCGCGACCGGGTCTTCGAGCTGTTGGTAGCTGCCCCCTGCCATCAGTCGCTGCCCCGAACGTTGGTGTCGACCGCGTCGAGCTTGCCGCCCAGAGCCTGGATCTCGGCGTGCTGATCGGCCTCGTTGCCCTCGTATTTGTCCGCGGCGCCCGCGACCTTCTCGGTGAGCTCGTTCATCTTGCCGTGCGCGAACTCGAGCGTTTCGCCGTACAGTTCGACGACACCCGTCACGACGGGTGCGAGCAGCGCGAGCAGGCCTGTGTAGCCGCTCGTGTCGCCGCCCTTCTCCCGCGCGTGGTGGCCGATGGCCTTCAGATTGTTCGCCTGGCGCGCGGTCAGGCTCGCATAACCACGCAGCTCACTGGTCTGGACCTCGTGTCCGGACGTCATGACGTCGCACCTCCCCCAAAGTCGCAAGTCGTCGCGATTCCCGGCCCGTACTGTACGACGGCCCCGGCGACCGTGTCCGCGCCCTCACGAAAGTGTGGCGGGACACGGCCGCCGGGGCCGTGTGAGGAACCGCTGCGGCCGGCGCGTCACCCGTCGGTTCGCAGTACGGGTTTCAGCGCCGTGAGCACCTCCGGGTCCTCGATCGTCGACGGCACCGGTTCGTCCCGCCCGTCGGCGATGCCGCGCATGGTCTTGCGCAGGATCTTGCCCGAGCGGGTCTTCGGCAGCGCCTGCACGACCGACACCTCGCGGAACGCGGCCACCGGGCCGATCTCCGAGCGAACCGCCTCGACGAGCTCGGCCCGCAACCGTTCCTCCGTGATGTCCACTCCCGCCTTGAGTACGACGAACCCGCGCGGCAGCTGTCCCTTCAACTGGTCGGCCACGCCGATCACGGCGCACTCGGCGACCGCGGGGTGGGCCGCCAGCGCGGCCTCCATCGACCCGGTCGACAGCCGATGGCCCGCGACGTTGATGACGTCGTCGGTGCGCCCCATGACGAACAGGTAGCCGTCGGTGTCGAGGTAACCGGAGTCGCCGGTGAGGTAGTAGCCGTCGTAGCGGGAGAGGTAGGCCTCCTTGAAGCGCTCGTCGTCGCCCCACAGCGTCGGCAGCGCACCCGGAGGCAACGGCAGCCGGATCGCGATCGCACCCTCCGTCCCGGCCGGCAGTGCCACGCCGTCCTGGTCGAGGATCTGCACGTGCCAGCCCGGCACCGGCATCGTCGCCGACCCCGGTTTGACCGGCATCGGTTCGAGCCCGCGCAGGTTGGCCGCGATCGGCCAGCCCGTCTCCGTCTGCCACCAGTGGTCGATCACCGGTACGCCGAGGTGGTCGTGCGCCCAGTGATACGTCTCCGGGTCCAGGCGCTCACCCGCCATGAACAGCGTCGTGAAGCCGCCCAGGTCGTAGTTCGCGAGCTCGGCCGCGTCCGGGTCTACGCGCTTGACCGCCCGCAGCGCCGTCGGCGCCGTGAACAGGGCCTTCACCCCGTGCTCGGAGATGACCCGCCAGAACGCGCCCGCGTCCGGCGTGCCCACCGGCTTGCCCTCGTACAGCACGGTCGTGGCGCCGATCAGCAGTGGCGCGTAGACGATGTAGGAGTGGCCGACGACCCAGCCGACGTCGGAGGCCGTCCACCAGACGTCGCCGGGGTGGATGTCGTAGACCGCGCTCATCGACCAGGCCAGCGCCACGGCGTGGCCCCCGTTGTCCCGCACGACGCCTTTCGGCTTACCCGTCGTGCCGGAGGTGTAGAGGACGTACAGCGGATCGGTCGCGGCGACCGGCACCGGATCGGCGGGCGCCACGCCGGAGACCAGGTCGTTCCAGTCGACGTCGCGGTCGGTCATCGCGCAGCGGCTCGCCTCGCGCTGCAGGACGACCACGTGATCCGGCTGATGCGCCGTGGCCGCCAGCGCGTCCTCGACGATCGGCTTGTACTCCACGACCCGGCCCGGTTCGATACCGCAGGAGGCCGCGACGATGGCCTTCGGCTTCGCGTCCTCCACCCGTGCGGCCAGCTCCTTCGGGGCGAACCCCCCGAACACCACGGAGTGCACCGCGCCGAGCCGTGCGCAGGCCAGCATCGCGATGACGGCCTCGGGCACCATCGGCATGTAGATGATCACCCGGTCGCCCTTGTCGACGCCGAGCGAGCGGAGACCGCCCGCGAACCGCGCGACCTCGTCGCGCAGCTCGGAGTAGGTGTAGGTGCGCTGCGACGAGGTGACCGGCGAGTCCCAGATCAGCGCGGGCTGGTCGCCGCGGCCGCCTTCGACGTGCCGGTCGAGCGCGTTGTAAGCGGTGTTCAGCTCGCCGTCGGGGAACCACCGGTACAGCGGAGCGCGGGCGTCGTCGAGCGCCTTCGTGGGCGCCGTCGTCCAGCTCACCCCGCGGGCGGCGTCGAGCCAGAAGCCCTCCGGGTCGGTGATGCTGTGCTCGTAGGTGTCGGCGTAGGCGCCCATCGCGGCTCTCCTTCGTGCTCTGCGCTGAGTCCGGTGAGTGTTGACCGTAGGACGTTGCACCTGCGCTGCACTAGAGCAACGCGGAGTGAGGCGGATGCGTCCACACCGACGGCGGTCGACATACTGTGTGGACCGGCCGCCGCCCGGGGCCGAGCACACGTCATCAGCGACACGCACGAAGGAGCGAGAGGTGGAATCGATCGCTGGCTCGTTGTTGTCGCTGGCGTACCGGATCTTCCAGCCCGGGTTCTGCCCCGGCGACTGGGTGTGGGCCACCAGCATGGCCGGCCTGCTCATGGGCCTGTGGCCCGTGTTCGGTGCGCTGGTCATCGCGATCGTCCGCAAGTTCACGGGCAACCGCTACACCGGGGCGCCGCTGATCGCGATCGGCGCGATCGCCGTGGTCACGGTGCTGGTGATGCCGTGGCTGCTTGCGACGGGCATCTCGGGCATCTTCCGCGACGTCTTCGCGGGCGGCACCGGCGGGCTCACCCAGACCGACGTCGCGAACCTGTCCCAGGAGTACTGCTTCGTCGGCCCGCAGACCGAATACCTCGGGGGCGGCCAGAACGTCTACGAGACGCTGTTCTACCCCTCCGGGGACTCCCTGGCGTACGGCTACTACCTCGGCGGCCTCGTCGGGCTGCCGATCCTGACGCTGCTCGCGGTCATGCTGCTGGGCCGGGTCGCGCTGCGGCGCGGGCCGAAGTGGCCGGGCCGGTTCATCTGGGGCTCGTACCTCGCGTTCGTCCTGCTGTCGGCCGGTGTCGAGGCCAACACGGCCGTCCACCTGTGGCTGGGCTTCCTGCCCGCCGTCATCCTCGGGATCATCCCGGTGGCGATCGTCGGCGCGCCCAGCTGGTCGACCATCCAGCGGTCCGACGCCCCGCCGGAACCGCGGCCGGCACCGCGTCCCGAGCCGCCGCGGCGCCCCGAGCCCGAACCGGAGCGCCAGTACGCGCCCACGGCAGTCGCACCGTCGCCTCCTCCCGTCGCCGCGGCCGCCGTCCCGCCCGCGGCGTCGACCGGTTCGGACGGCCGGTTCGAACGGATCCGCAGGCTCGGCCAGGGCGGGTTCGGCACGGTGTGGCAGGCGCGCGACACGCAGCTCGGCCGCACGGTCGCGCTGAAGATCGCCCACGTCACCGACCAGGAGACCGAGGAGCGCATGCGGCGCGAGGCCCGCGCGCTGGCGATGCTGTCGCACCCGAACTGCGTGCGTGTCTACGACCTCGTCGAGGAACACGACGGCATGGCGCTGGTCATGGAGTACCTCGAAGGCCGGTCGCTGGCCGACACCGTCGACAACGGCGGCGGGCTCGACGACATGTCCGCGGGCAGGCTGTGGGCCACGCTCGCGGGTGCGTTGTCGGCCGCGCACGAGCAGGAGGTGCTGCATCGCGACATGAAGCCCTCGAACGTCATCCTCGACCCGCAGGGCATGCCGCACCTGATCGACTTCGGGATCGCCCGCAGCAAGGATGACGCCAAGCTGACGGCCACCGGCATGATGATCGGCACCCCGGACTACACCGCCCCCGAGATCGCCGAGGGGTCGACCGCGACTCCCGCATCGGATGCCTGGCAGCTCGCCGCCACCGTCAGCTACGCGCTGTCCGGGCATCCGCCCCGCGGCACCCGCGAAACGCCGATGGCCGCGCTGATGGCCGCCGCCCGCGCCGAACCGGCGAGCCACCTTCCCCGGCAGAGCGTGCACGCCCGGCTGCTGCGCGCCTCGCTGGACCCACAACCTCGGAACCGGCCGACGCTCGCCGCCGTGGAACGGGAGATCGGTGGCTGGCTCTCGCGGATCGGCTCGTCCGCCGACGGTCCGGTCACGCAGATCGTGCCGCGTTCGCAGTGAACCGGTCCTCGGCCGCTCCCCGGGGCGCCGTAGGGCCGTCCGCGGTATTCGCCGGTACGTACGCCGCGATCGGTGTGGTGCACCTCGTCGTGCAGCTCACCGGTCCCGGTTGGTTGTCAAGGCCGACGCAGGTGCTGCTCATGCCGCTGCTCGCCGGCTGGTTGTGGTGCGCGGCTCCCGAACGCACGAGGCTGGTGCGGCTCGTGGCGGCGGCGCTGGCGCTGTCGTGGCTCGGCGACACGCTGCCCGCGGCGTTCACGGGGGACGCTGCGTTCCTGGCCATGGTCGGCGGATTCCTACTGGCCCAGGTCACATACGTCGTCGCGTTCTGGCCGTACCGGCACGCATCGCTGCTGCGCACCCCGGCCGTGACGGGCTACGTCGTCGCGTTCGGCGTGCTGTTCGGACTGTGCGCACCGGGCGCGGGCGGGATGCTCGTCCCGGTCGCGATCTACGGCCTCTGCCTGACGGCGATGGCGGTGCTCGCCACCGGGGTGGGCACGCTCGCCGGGCTCGGCGGTGCGGTGTTCTTCGTGTCGGACGGGCTCATCGCGCTGGGTGCGTTCGCCGACTGGTACGACCCGCCCGCGCCGGGCTTCTGGGTGATGCTCACCTATCTGGCGGGCCAGGCGTTGCTGGCCGTCGGCGCGGTCCGCGCAGGCGGCGTCACCGCCACGACGGGAGCCACAGCTCCGCGTTCCACCGCTCCGGAGTGATCGGTTCGCCGACGAGGATCGGCCACAGCCAGACGAAGTTCGCCACCACCAGGCCGGTGTACAGCGACACCACGAGCAGTCCCGTGCCGCGGCGTTCGAAACTCGCCTTCGCGCGGCCCAGCAGGTGGCCGAGCACCAGCGTGAGCCCGAGGATCAGGAACGGCGCCAGCGGGGTGGCGTAGAAGAAGTACATCTGCCGGTCGAGGTTCACGAACCACGGCAGCAGCCCAGCGCCGTAGCCGACGAGCACGGCGGCGTAGCGCCAGTCGGCGCGGAAGACCGTCCGCCACAGTCCCCAGCCGAGCACCGGCAACGCGAGCCACCACATCGCCGGGGTGCCGATGAGCATCGTCGCCTGAACACAGTCGCTCTGCCCGCAGCCGTCGATCTGGTTGCCGGACTCGTGGTGGTACAGCATCGGGCGCAGGCCCATCGGCCACGTCCACGGCTTGGACTCCCACGGGTGCGGATCGCCGTCCGGTGTGGCCAGGCTGCTGTGGAAGTCGAGGACGTTCAGCGTGTACAGCACCAGTTCGCGCAGGGCGCCAGGCAGGAAGGCCAGCGAACCGTCGCCGCTGATCTCGGCGTAGTGCCGGTCGGTGGCCGTTTCGCTCGCGAACCACGCCCACCACGTGGACAGGTAGACCAGCACCGAGATCACGCCGATGCTCCACAGCGCCGGCGCGAGATCGCGGCGCAGCATGCCCACCCACGGCCGGGCGATGCCGGCGGTACGGCGGGCGGCGACGTCGAACGCGATCGTCAGCAGGCCGAACGCGATCACCCAGTACATGCCCGACCACTTGATGCCCGTCGCCAGTCCGAGCATCACGCCGGCGCCGAACCGCCACCAGCGGAAACCGAGTCGCGGCCCGAACGGGGTGTTCCAGGCCCAGCCCTCGCCGGCGGCCGTGGCGAGGCGCTCGCGGACCTGGTCGCGGTCGAGGAGGACGCAGGCGAACGCAGCGACGACGAACAGCGCCTGGAAGATGTCGAGCATCCCCATGCGCGACTGCAGGTGCAGCACACCGTCGCAGATGACGAGGACCCCGGCGACCGCGCCGAGCAGCGTGGACCGGGTCAGCCGCCGGGCGATGCGGATGACCAGCAGGATGATCAGCGTGCCCGCGACGGCCGCCGTGAGCCGCCAGCCCCAGCCGTTGTAGCCCAGCAGCCACTCGCCGGCCGCCATGAGCTGTTTCGCCAGCGGCGGGTGGACGACGAGTTCGTAGCCGTAGTTGTCCTCGTAACCGCCGTTGCGCAGCATCTGCCACGCCTGCGGGACGTAGTGCTTCTCGTCGAAGACCGGCGAACCGCCGTCGGTGGGGTGGCCGAGGTTCCACAGGCGCAGGACGCCGCCGATCGTGGTGATGACGAGCGTGACCCACAGCGCGCGCATGCGGTCGACCGGCATCGGCGTGCCGAGCAGCGCGGCCTCGCGGTCCGACGGCGGCTGCCCGGCCGGACCGGTTTCGGCGCGGCGCGGTCGCGGCAGTACGGCGGTCACGGAGGCCGATCTTACGGGCGGCGATGTGAAACCCCGTGCAGCCCGTGGCGGGGCCGACGCGCCCCCAAGGGCGCTTCGGGGCGTTCAGGCACAGTCACGCGTCAGCGCGTCCTTGAGGGGCGGTGGTCGGGCGGGAGGCCCGAATCTTCCCTTCGCGCGTGCGACGACGCCGAATCGCACCATCGGTCGGGGATCGCGCATCGGTGGTGGCGGGCGCCGGATAGCCTCGCGGCATGCCGTTGATCCTCGCCGGAACGCCGCTCGGCGACCGCAGTGACGCCAGCCCCCGTCTCGCGGAGGCGCTGCGGACCGCCGACGTCATCGCCGCCGAGGACACCCGCCGGCTGCGATCGCTGGCCACGGCACTGGACGTCGCACCGGCGGCCAAGGTCGTCAGCTTCTACGAGGACGTCGAGAGCGCGCGGTTGCCGAAGCTGCTCGACGCCGTCCGCGAGGGCGACACGGTCGTGCTCGTGACGGACGCCGGGATGCCGAGTGTGTCCGATCCCGGGTTCCGTCTGGTGGCGGCGTGTGCCGAGGAGGACCTGCCCGTCAGCTGCGTACCGGGACCGTCGGCGGTGACCACGGCGCTGGCGTTGTCCGGGCTCGCGCCCGACCGCTTCTGCTTCGACGGCTTCGCGCCACGCAAGCCGGGTGAACGTGCGCGCTGGTTCGCCGAGCTCGCCGAGGAGAAGCGGACGACCGTGTTCTTCGAATCGCCGCACCGGCTGGCTTCGCTCCTGGCGGATGCGGCGGCGCGACTGGGCGCCGACCGTCGCGCGGCCGTGTGCCGTGAGCTGACCAAGACGTACGAACAGGTGCGCCGCGGCACGCTGGGCGAGCTGGCCGAGTGGGCCGCCGACGGGGTGCGCGGCGAGATCACCGTGGTGCTGGCGGGGGCCGCGCCGCGCGACGTGAGCGTCGCCGACCTGGTCGGTGAGGTGACGCGGCGGGTCGAGGCGGGCGAACGGCTCAAGGCGGTCGCCGCGGAGGTCGCGAAGGAGACTGGCGTGTCGAAGAAGGAGCTCTACGACGCCGTCGTGGCCGCGCGGCCGGACTGACGCGACGGCGCCGCACCACCGGCACCCGCGTCATCACCGGGAGGGGTGGCGAGCAGCGTTTCCAGGGGCGCCGCCTTGTCGAGGCATTCGTGCCATTCGGCACCGGGATCCGAATCGGCCGTGATGCCGCCGCCCACGCCGACGTGCACCTCACCGGCCGCGATCTCGAAGGTGCGGATCGCGACGCTGAGCTCCGTGCCCGCGACCGGCGAGGCGAGTCCGACGGCACCGGTGTACAGCCCGCGTGCGACCGGTTCGAGCTCGGCGATCAGGTCGAGTGCCCGGATCTTCGGCGCGCCCGTGACCGATCCGGGCGGGAACGTCGCGTGCAGCAGCGCCGTGTCGTCGGCGCCCGCGGTGAGGGTGCCGACAACCGTCGAGTCGAGGTGCCACACGCCCGGCGCCGGCCGGACCGCGAGCAGTTCCGGCACGCGCACGCTGCCGATCTCGCACACCCGGCCCAGGTCGTTGCGCACCAGGTCGGTGATCATCACGTTCTCGGCCACGTCCTTGACCGACTCGCGCAACAGGTGCGCTCCCGCGTCGTCCTGCGGTCCGCGGCGGGGCCGGGTGCCTTTGATCGGTGTCGACCGCACCGCTGTGCCGTGACGGGCGACGAACAGCTCCGGCGACATCGACACGGCCGCACCCCACTCTCCGGCGAGGTAGGCGGCGCGGGCCGGGTGCAGCCGGCGAGTGCCCTCGGTGAACAGTGCGAGCGGCGAACCGTCGAAGGTGCCGGTGAACCGGGTGCAGATGTTGGCCTGGAATACCTCGCCGGCGGCGATGGCGCGTACGCAGTCGGCGACGGCGCGTTCGTGGTCGCCGCGCGGTGGGCGCCGCAGCGACGTCGCGTGCCAGGTGTGCGCCGCGGCCGGGTGCGCTCCGGCGGCCGCGGCGGCGAGCAGATCCCGGAACTCGGCGGCGTCGGCGTCGCCGCCCGGCGAGCCGTCGAGGGCTTCGAACCACCAGCGGCCCTCGGCGTCCAGGCGCAGCACGTGGCCTGCCCAGCCCCACACCGCGGGCGGCAACGGGCCGCGGCGGTGGGAGGGGTCGGACAGGTCGTAGGAAAGGTAGCCGAACCAGCCGCCGCCGACCGCACCCGTGTCGTCGGCGGCCGCCGCGATGCCGGAACCGTCGGTACCGGTGGGAATCCGGGCCGGCATGGCCAGCGCGTCGGAGGGATCCGGGACGGGATCGAGGTGAACCGACGGTGCGAGCACCGCGCGGGAGCCGAACCAGTCTCCGGTCAGCGCGGCCGGTCCCGGCAGGGCGTGGTCGCGGGCGCGGTGTTCCAGCACCGTGAGGACCTGCTCGGGGGACAGGTCGCAGTCGAGTGCCGTTCGCCGCAGCCGCATGCCCGGCATTGTCACCCGATCGGCGAGAGAAACCGAATCGAAGGTGTCGAACGCGACGGCCGCGTGTGTTCCGCCTGATCGACACGGGCGCGGTGGCCGGGTCGCCGCTACGTTCGCGGCATGGACGTCAGGCCCGTGGAGACCGAGCGGATCGCGAAGGTGACCGGGGCGGACTCGGCGAACCGCACCGCCGCGAGGTTCGCCCTCGCGGCGACCGACCTCGGCATCCTGTGGGATGCCGGCGGTGGCCGGGTGTTCGCCCTGTTCGGCGACACCTTCGGCCACGGTTGGGGCGGCCACGGCGCCGGTCCGGGGTCGGCGGACTGGCGCAGCAACGTGCTCGCCTGGTCGACCGCGCGCGACGTCTCCGGTGGGCTGCCGTTGGACGGCGTCGTGGCGCGGGCGGGCGGCGGAGCGGCGCAGGTCATCCCGTCGGGCAGGGGCGAGGTGACGGTCGTGCCGAACGGTGCGATCACCGTCGACGGCGTGCACTACGCGCACTACATGTCGGTGCGGGAGTGGGGCGAGCCCGGCCACTGGCGTACCAACCACGCGGGTGTCGCGGTGTCCCGCGACGACGGATGCACGTGGCGCAGACCGAGATCTGCGAGGTGGTCGAACCGCGACGGCCGCAGCAGGTTCCAGGTGGGCGCGTTCGCCCGCGACGACGAGTACGTCCTGCTGTTCGGCACGACCAACGGCCGCCGCGACGTGCCGTATCTCGCCCGGGTTCGCCCCTCGGACCTGCTGCGGGTGCGGGCGTACGAGTACTGGGACGGATCCGACTGGCGCGGTGACGAGCGCGCAGCGGCACCGCTGTTCGACGGCTCGGTCGGGGAGATGTCCGTCGGTCGTCACCGAGGCTGCGGCCGCTGGCTGATGCTGCACCTCGACGAACCACGCCGCGGCATCGTGGCCCGCACCGCCCCCGCGCCGACCGGCCCGTGGACCGAGGGCGACGTCGTCGTCTCCGGCGACGAACATCCCGCGATCTACGGCGGATTCCTGCATCCCTGGTCGCTGGACGGGACGCCGGCCGACGCTCCCGGTCCGTCCGGCGGTTTCGACGTCTACTACCTCGTCTCCCAGTGGGGTCCGTACAACGTCTTCCTCACCCGAACCCGTTTCGAGGTGCGATAGTCACTCACAGCAGCACGTCGGCGAGGGTGAACGGGTAGACGAGCGCCGATGTCGCGGCGGGTCCGTCACCGGTGTGCTGGTGGACGCCGAGCCTGCTGTGGAACCAGCCGGGACGTCCGGGAATGCCGTTGCGGCGCACGAGCCACAGCACGACACCGGAATCGGCCCACTTGTCCGGGTGGAACCGGTGCTGCCAGTCCTCGAACTCGGCGTAGACCAGCACCTTGCCGATACCGGCCTCGCCACGGATCGTCTTGATCCACGCCTTGACGAACCGGTCGTCGATGCCCGCCGCGCGGGCGTCGAGTGCGGGCGCGAGCACGCCGGGTGCGAACGCACCGAGCGGCGCGCCCGTGCGCACGACGTGCCGCGCCTGGTCGATGGCCCCGCCTTCCCTGGCGAGGTGGCGGATGCCCGCGTGCACGCCCGCGTCGAGCGCACGCGTGAGCTGCTGCGCCGAACCGGAGTCACTCCAGTTGTGGTTCTCGGTGACGGTGATCGACGCGAACGTGACGGCCCGGCCGCGTAGCGCCGCCCAATCGGGCACGGATTCGCGCAGGTGCAGTCCGACGCCGCTCGCGCCCGCGGGCTCCGTCACGAGTCCCCCTAGCTGCCGGAATCGATGGTGACGGCCACCCTACGTGCGTTCGCGCACGTCAGGCGGCCATCACCCGCGGCGTGTCAGGCGTTCTCGCGCCGGAACGTCCGCGCGCCCCAGAACACGCACAGCGACATCAGCACGACCAGCACGATCGAGCCGGTGAGCATCGCGTCGACGGAGAAGTCGCCGCGGAATCCGGCGCGTCCCGCGTCGACGATGTGCGTGAACGGATTGACCCGCGAGATCGCGTACAGCCAATCCGGAGCGAGGCCGGTCGTGATCGGCACGAGAATCCCCGACAGCAACAGCACCGGCATCATCACCGAGTTCACCAGGGCCGGGAACGCCTCCTCGTTGCGCAGTGTCAGCGCCACGGCGTACGACGCCGACGCCAGCGTCACCGACAGCATCGCCACGATCAGCAATGTCAGCAGGATCCCGCCGAACGGGGCCGACAGGTCGAACACGAGGAACGCCAGCGTCGTGATGATGATGGCCTGCGCCACGGTGGTCAGCCCGTTGGTCAGGACCTTGCCGAGCAGCAGCGCCACGCGGCTGGCCGGGGTGACCCGGAGCCGTTCCACCACGCCGTTGCGCAAATCCGCCAACAGTGAGAACCCCGCGGTCGTCGCGCTGAACAGTGCGAGCTGGATGATCAGCGCGGGCGTCAGGATCGTCCAGCTGCTGCCGGGCGGGAACCCGGGTGTGCTGGTCACGATCCGCTCCATCAGCGGGCCGAACAGCACCAGGTACAACACCGGCTGCATCACGCCGATCGCCAGCCACGCCGGATTCCGGGACAGCAGGATCGCGTCGCGCCGGAAGATCAGCCAGACGTCACGCAACATGGGTCGGCACCTCGTTCCTGTCGCTGTCGTCGTTCCTGTTGCTGTCCTCGTCGGTCGCCGTCTCGTCGGGCTGGTCGGCGTCACCGCCGCTCTCGGAGTCGCGGAGGCTGCGGCCGGTGAGGGTCAGGAACACGTCGTCCAGCGTCGGCCGCTGAACCTGCATCGACTGCATCGTCAGTCCCTCGGAGTCGAACGCCCGCAGCAGCGCGGGCAGCGCCGTGTCACCCCGCGGCACCCGGAATCGCACCTCGCCAGGGGCCGAGATCAGGTCGTGGGCGCCGTCGACCCGGCCGACGATCTCCGCGGCCCTGGTCGTGACTTCGTCGTCGACCCCGAGTACGACGCTGTCGCCCGACACCCGCGCCTTGAGTGCGTCCGGGGATCCCTCGGCCACGATCTCCCCGCCGTCGATGACGAGGATGCGGTCACACAGCGCGTCGGCCTCTTCGAGGTAGTGCGTCGTGAGGAACAGGGTCACGCCCTGTTCGGAACGCAGCATGCGGATGTGCTCCCACAGATTCGCCCGGCTCTGCGGGTCGAGGCCGGTCGTCGGTTCGTCGAAGAACACCAGTTTCGGCGAGTGGATCAGCCCGAGCGCGATGTCGAGCCTGCGCCGCTGGCCGCCGGAGAGTGTCTTCGTCAGCCGCTGGTCCAATCCGGACAGGTCGAGCTGTTCGGTCAGCACCTTGCCCCGTGCGACCGCGTCGGCCTTGCTGAGCCCGTACAGCCTGCCCTGCAGTTCGATCTCTTCGGCGACCTTGCATTCCGGACCGGTACCGCCGCCCTGCGCGACGTAGCCGATGCGCTTGCGCACGCCGACCGGATCGGCGCGCAGATCGCATCCGGCGACCTGTGCTTCGCCCGCCGTGGGCGTGAGCAGGGTCGTCAGCATGCGCAGCGTCGTCGTCTTCCCCGCGCCGTTCGGGCCGAGGAATCCGACGAGCTCGCCCTCGGTGACGTCGATGTCGACGCCTTTCACCGCATCCACTGTGCGCCCGCGCGACGTGAACCGTCGCTGCAGGCCGCGTGCCTTGATCAAGAAAACCCCCGTCGAAAGTGATGTGCGGATCCGCCGCAGTTGCCGGACGCGGCAGGCCGCATGGTCCGGCCGATTCGGCCGTCGACGCCCAACTGTCCTCCGCACGCGGCATCTAGTCAAATTTGATTAGACAACGATGGGCGCGCTACGATGAGCGTGACGCGGGGAGGACGGATACGCGAAGAGTTTTCGCCCCGTGGGCGTCCGCCGAGTGGGAACGGTGAGCGTGTCGCGCGAGATGTGTGCGGCCGACGCGGTGTGCCGCGCAGCCACGTTTCACCACAGCCACGTTCTGCCGCGGCCACGTTCCACCACAGTCGCGTTCTGTCGCGGCGGAGTTTCCGTAGGCGCCCTTGTCGTAGATATCCGTTTTCCGCGGGCGTCCGTTACGCCCACGTCCGTCTCGTACGGGGTGTCGTCACGACAGGGGCAGTACCCCCTGACCTCAGGTAGTTGCGGCGATCGCGGAGTTGTGTACTGCCCCGTCGCTGTCGCTGTCGTCGCGGTGGTGCGGAATCAGGACGTGGCGCTCGGTGTCGCGGAACCGAAGTTCTGGCCGGCGTCGTCGGCCATCACGTACTCGCCCGCGCGCAGCCGTGCGACGAGGTCCGTGGTCCACGAGATGTCGGCGTCGCAGTGGGCGAGCCACAGCCGGTACAACTCGTTGACGTGGGCGGGTTGGCCCCAGTCGGTGCCCTTCTCGAGCACGGTCGCGACGTTCTTGCGCTGACCGTCGAGCTGGACGAGTCGGTAGTCGAGCAGGTCGAGCGCCAGTTGGCGGGGCAGACACGTGAGGAACACCAGCGCCGCCGCGAACCCGGACGCGTTGGCCGCATCGTCCGCCACGTCGGCGATCCGCTGTTGCAGTTCCTGTTGGAACGCATGCTCGCCCGCATCGGTCAGCGTGTAGGCGAGCCGGTCGGGGCCTTTGCCCTGCGGAGTCTCGACTTGCTCGAGCAAGCCTTCCAGCGCGAGCTTCTTCAGGGCGTGGTAGATCGAACCCGGCTGGACGTTCGCCCACTTGTCCGCCGACCACGACAACAGCTCGCGTCGCACCTGGTAACCGTGTGCGCCGCCCGATCCGCCGTGCATCCGCACCACGCCGAGCACGAGCAACCGCGTCGCCGACACCGCTTCCGGCCTCCGTCCCTGGTCGCATCGCCGAGAGGCACCATCCTCCCACCCGCAGGACCGGCCACGACGCCGAAGGTCGCCGGGGCGCCCGCCGTCCTCAAGGAAGCGCTACGCGCCGCGGGGTTGGCCCACCCGTCGGTCCTGCCCTGCCTCTCAAGGAAGCGCTACGCGCCGCAGTGTTGGCCCACCCGTCGCCCGACCGCCGCCCCCCAACGTGGCGCTACGCGCCGCAGTGTTCGCCCACCCGCCTGCCCGGCCCCCGCCCCTCAAGGAAGCGCTACGCGCCACAGTGTTGAATTGGAGTATGAGCACCTCAGTGTTGACCGCGGTGGCCTGGCCTTACGCCAACGGTCCCCGCCACATCGGTCATGTGTCCGGTTTCGGCGTCCCCTCCGACGTCTTCTCGCGCTACCAGCGCATGGCCGGCAACCGGGTGCTCATGGTCTCCGGCACCGACGAACACGGCACGCCGATCCTGGTGCAGGCCGACAAGGAGGGTCTTTCGCCGCAGGAGACCGCCGACAAGTACACCCGCCAGATCAGCCAGGACCTGCGCGGCCTCGGGCTGTCCTACGACCTGTTCACCCGCACCACCACCGGCAATCACGCCGAAGTGGTGCAGCAGATCTTCCTGGCACTGCACCGCAACGGGTACGTCGTGCCGAAGACGACCACCGGCGCGGTCAGCCCGTCGACGGGACGCACGCTGCCGGACCGCTACATCGAGGGCACCTGCCCGCTCTGCGGTTACGACGGTGCCCGCGGGGACCAGTGCGACAACTGCGGCAACCAGCTGGACGCCGCCGAGCTGAAGAACCCGCGCTCGCGCATCAACGGTGAGAAGCCCGAGTTCGTCGAGACCGAGCACCTGTTCCTCGACCTGCCCGCCTTCACTGAATCACTCGGCAACTGGCTCTCGACCAAGACCGACTGGCGCCCGAACGTCCTGAACTTCACCAAGAACCTCGTCGACGACATGCGCCCCCGTCCCATCACGCGCGATCTCGACTGGGGTGTGAAGGTGCCGCTCGATGGGTGGCGGGACCAGCCGCTCAAACGGTTCTACGTGTGGTTCGACGCGGTCATCGGCTACTTCTCCGCCAGCGTCGAATGGGCCCGCCGCACCGGTGACCCAGACGCGTGGAAGCCGTTCTGGACGGACCCGGACGCCCAGTCCTTCTACTTCATGGGCAAGGACAACATCACGTTCCACGCCCAGCTGTGGCCCGCCTTCCTGCTCGGCCACAACGGCCAGGGCGACAAGGGCGGCGAGACCGGTCCGTACGGCACGCTGAACCTGCCGGGCGAGATCGTCTCGAGCGAGTTCCTCACCATGAGCGGGTCGAAGTTCTCGACCTCGCGCGGCACGGTCATCTACGTCGAGGACTTCCTGCGCGAGTTCGGCCCCGACACGCTGCGCTACTTCATCAGCGTCGCCGGACCGGAGACGCAGGACACCGACTTCACGTGGGACGAGTTCGTGCGGCGCACCAACTTCGAACTCGCCAACGAGTGGGGAAACCTCGTCAACCGGTCGATCTCGCTGGCGCACAAGAACAACGGCGGCGTGCCGGCGCCGACCGCTCCCGCACCCGCGGACGAAGAGCTCAAGGCGCTCGCCAAGGGGGCGTTCGACACCGTCGGCACGCACCTGCGGCATTCGCGGTTCAAGCAGGCGGCCGGCGAGGCGATGCGCGTCGTGTCGGCGGCCAACAAGTACCTGTCCGACCAGGAGCCGTGGAAGCTCAAGGAGGACCCGGACCGGCGGGACGCCGTGCTGCACACGGCGCTGCAGGTCGTGTCGGACGCGAACGCGCTCCTGACACCGTTCCTGCCGCACGCGGCGCAGAAGGTCCACGAGGCGCTCGGCGGTACGGGTGTGTGGGCGGCGCAGCCGGAGTGCCACGACGTCGAGGACCTCGACATCCCCGGCCGGACGAACCCGATTCTCACCGGTGACTACGCGAGCGAGCAGGCGACGTGGGAATCGACGCCGGTGGAGGTGGGCCGTCCGCTCGAGAAGCCGTCGCCGCTGTTCGCCAAGCTCGACGCGTCGCTGGGCGAGACCGGTCCGGAGTGGGCGCCCATCCAGAGCTGAACGTGACTGTGACGCCCCCAAGGGCACCTTGGTCGCGTTGAGCGCGACGAATCCTCCCCTGATCATGACCGTGGAGCGGTCACGACCTGTCCGGGCGCGAGGGGAAGAAAGGGTGCGTTGAGTGCAACCATGGTGCCCTTGGGGGCAACCGAGCCGGGAGAAGACGTGAGCCGCAAGAACGATCGTGACGCGCCGCCGCCGGTGCCGGAACGCCTGCCCACCCCTGCGGTGGACGCACACACGCACCTCGACGCCTGCGGGGACGGGACGGCCGCCGATGTGACGGCATTGCTCGACCGCGCGGGCAGGGCGGGCATCGAGCGCGTGGTCACCGTCGCCGACGACCTCGCCGCCGCCCGCTGGGCCGCCGAGGCCGCGACGTGGGACGAGCGCGTGTTCGCAGCAGTGGCGATCCATCCCACGCGCACCGCGGATTTCGGTGACGTCGAGAAGGCCGAGATCGAACGCCTCGCGGCCGCCGAACGCGTCGTGGCGGTGGGGGAGACCGGTCTGGACTACTACTGGGACTACTCGCCCCCGGACGCCCAGCAGGAGGCCTTCCGCTGGCACATCGACCTCGCCAAGCGGATCGGCAAGCCCCTGATGATCCACGACCGCGAGGCGCACGAGGACCTGCTGCGCATCCTCGAGGAGGAGGGTGCGCCGGACACCGTGGTGTTCCACTGCTTCTCCGGGGACGCCGACATGGCGCGCCGCTGTGTCGACGCCGGCTACGTGCTCTCGTTCGCCGGCACCGTCACGTTCCGGAACGCCAAGGGGCTGCACGAAGCGGCGAAGCTCGTGCCGCCGGAGCACTATCTGGTCGAGACCGATGCGCCGTTCCTCACACCACACCCGTTCCGGGGACGCCCGAACGAGCCGTACTGCGCGCCCTATACCGTTCAGGGGCTCGCGGAGCTTCGTGGGGAGCCGGTCGACGTGGTCGCGGACTCCGTTCGGAGTAATGCCGAGCGGGTGTTCGGCCTTTCTTCGTCGCAGACGGTCACGTCGACGTGAACGGGCTGCGACAACGGCGTGGGCGTCACAGTCGATCAGCCCAGGTGATGAAGGTCACGGGATCGCGCGCCGTGTTTGCGCAACCCAACGGCACCCGTTACGGTCCCGTGACCGTGCCGGTTGAGATCGACTGTCTCGATGCGGCACGCCCACAGTCACGTCGGTGTTCGTCGGGGACGACATCGCCCGCGGGGCCACGGCCCGCGCGGGAATGTCAGGGGACGACGCTGACTGCGGGAGTCCTGGCCATGCGTGAAAGGGATCGACCCTGTGACTGGTAGCTACGGGCGCGCAGACGCGAGCTCGTCGTCGGCTTCGGCCGGCTCGACGGCTCTGCTCGACCGACCGAGCGACCCAGAGTTCTCCTCCGACCCGCGGATCACCCGGGACGACATCCTCGCCGTGCTCGGCCCCGACGCCGATGCGCTCATGGACGAGGCCAATGTCGACGTGGACGAACTCATCCGGCTGATCAATGCCGAGACGACGATGCTCCCGGCGATCGTCGACACCCCCGTTGAGCCGACCGCGGCCGCGGGCACGAGTGTCGACGAGCCCGACGGCGGTCTCGCGGGCGCGGTCAAGACGTGGAAGAAGCGTTTCCTCAAGGGATCGGTTCTCGCCATGCTGATCACGCTCACCGGTGGCGGTGCGGCGGCGCTGGCGATGAACAAGAGCGTCACGCTCGACATCGACGGCAGCGAGCAGACGGTCCGCAGCTTCGGCGACACCGTCGGCGAGGTCCTCGACGACGCCGATATCGACGTCGGCAAGCACGACGCGCTCTCCCCCTCGCCGCAGGCCGAGGTCGGCGACGGTGGCGTCATCACGCTCGAGCGCGGCCGCCACATGACCGTTTCGGTCGACGGTGAGCAGCGTCAGGTGTGGGTTCGCGCCACCACCGTGGACGAGGCACTGGGCCAGCTCGGCCTCGAGGACCTCAAGAACGAGGGCGCCAAGTTCTCCGCGCCGCTCGACAGCGACGTGCCGCTCAAGGGCATGGCGCTGGAGGTCAAGACGCAGAAGAGCGTCACGGTCTACGACGGCGGCGAGAAGCCCCGCGAGGTGACGACCCACGCGGTCACCGCGGGCGAGCTGATCGACGAGCTCGACATGAAGCTCGGTCCGCAGGACCGGCTCGAGAGCGGTCCGAAGGCGAGCCTCAAGGACGGCGCCGAGGTCTACATCAGCCGCACCGGCGTCTCGGTGGTGAAGCAGAAGGAGACCATCGAGCCCGAGGTCCGCACCATCGAGGACCCCGAGATGGAGCAGGGCAAGGAGGTCGTCGAGAAGCCCGGCAAGGCGGGTGAGGAGCTCGTCAGCTACCGGGTCACCAAGGAGAACGGGGAGGAGATCGCCCGCGAGGAGATCAACTCCAAGGTTCTCAAGGAGGCCAAGGACAAGGTCGTGCGCGTGGGCACCAAGGAGCCCCCGCAGCCGCAGATCACCGGCGGCGCCGTGTGGGACCGGCTGGCGAACTGTGAGGCGACCGGCGACTGGTCGATCAACACCGGCAACGGCTACTACGGTGGCCTGCAGTTCGACAAGCAGACCTGGGACGCCTACGGCGGTGACCAGTACGCGGCGTATCCGCACGAGGCGAGCCGCGAGCAGCAGATCGCCATCGCGACCCAGGTGCGCGACGATCGCGGCGGCTACAGCGCTTGGCCGCACTGCGCCGCGCAGCTCGGCCTGCCGACGTAAGGTTCGCGAACCGGTGAACGATCACAGCGGCCCGGTACCCCTTCGCGGGGTGCCGGGCCGCGTTGTGCTGAACTCATTGCCGTGACCGCTGAACCACCGGGACTGCTCGGGCCCGCCGAGATCCGGAAGCTCGCCGCAGAGCTCGACGTCCGCCCGACGAAGAAGCTCGGCCAGAACTTCGTGCACGACGCCAACACGGTGCGCCGGATCGTCGAGCTCGCCGAGGTCGGATCGGACGCCGCCGACACCGTCGTGCTCGAGGTCGGCCCCGGACTGGGGTCGCTCACGCTCGGCCTGCTCGGCACCGGGGCGCGGGTGGTGGCGGTGGAGATCGACCCGGCGCTCGCGGGCCGACTCGAACGGACTGTCGCGGCACACGCACCGGAGGCCGCGTCGCGGCTGACGGTCGTCGCCGACGACGCGCTGCAGGTGGACAGCGGGCGGATCGGCGAGCCCGACGCGCTCGTGGCGAACCTGCCGTACAACGTCGCGGTCCCGGTGGTGCTGCACCTGCTGGCCGAACTGCCGTCGTTGCGGCGGGTGCTCGTGATGGTCCAGACCGAGGTGGCCGACCGGATGGCCGCGGCGCCCGGTGGCCGGGTCTACGGCGTGCCGAGCGTCAAGCTCGCCTGGTACGGCACGGCCCGCAAGGTCGCCGCCGTGCCGCGGTCGGTGTTCTGGCCCGTGCCGAACGTCGACTCCTCGCTCGTGGCGTTCGACCGTGGGCCGGAGCGCACCGACGCCGACCGCGACGCGGTGTTCGCGGTCGTCGACGCCGCGTTCGCCCAGCGGCGGAAGACGTTGCGCGCTGCGCTCTCGTCGTGGGCGGGATCGGCCGAGCGGGCCGGGGAGATTCTGGCCGCCGCCGGTGTCGAACCGCGCGCCAGAGGCGAACAGCTCGGCATCGAGGAGTACGTGGCGATCGCCAGGGCCGCCGCGGAAGCATGACGTCGGCGCGGCCGTCAACCGTGCCGGGTTCGATGTGATCTACGGCCCGTCGGCTTGCCTTTCCGGCCGGGTTTCCGGTCTACTATGTGGGAATTCCATCCCGAGCGACCGAGAGACCTGGCTCGTCGACGTCGCAGCAACCTCCCTCGAGGACGGTGCTACCGCCAGGAGCGATGGAGGAACGCGATGTATTTTTCCGAGCCGCTCACCCGGCGTCTGGTAGTCGATCACCGGCGGCGCACCGTGTCTGCGTGTCGTCGCTCCGCCGACTTGGCCTGAGCGCGCAGCGTCGCGAACCTGCCCACGGAACGGTCGCACCGTCATCGCGGCCAGGGACAGGGTCCACCTCGCCAGAGTTGTGAACCGGCCGGCTCCGAGCCGGACGTCGCAGCGCGAGGTCGGCGCCGCCCGATCCGATCTTCCGCCGTTTTTCTCCCGGCCCCGGTCAGTGACTGCGCGGGCCGGTGAGCCCATGAGCTGTCTTGGAGCTGCTGTGATCACCGTCGAGAACGTCAGCAAGTCGTTCCGCAATACCGAGTCCGATGCACCCGTGCAGGCGCTGCACGAGGTCAATCTGGACGTCGGAGCAGGCGCACTGTTCGGTGTCGTCGGCGAAGCCGGTGCAGGAAAGTCGACGCTGGCGCGCTGTGTCGCCCTGCGGGAGCGGCCCGACCGCGGCTCGGTCCGCTACGACGGGCTGAACACGACCACGTTGGACGGACGCAAGCTGCGGGAGGCGCAGAGCCAGGTCGCCGTGGTCGACTCGCGGCTGCGCCCGGAGCGGACCGTGGCGGGCAACATCGCCGCCCCGTTGGAGCGCGTGGGCGTGGACGGAGCGCGCAGGCGGCAGCGCGTCGCCACGCTGCTGGACGTCATCGGGTTGAGCCGCGCGGCGGCGCAGGTGCCCGCCGACCTGTCCCCGGGGCAGCAGCGCCGGGTGTCGGTGGCGCGGGCGCTGGCCGGCGGGCCGGCCGTGCTGCTCGCCGACGATCCGACCGCGGGAGTGGACGCGGACGAGAGCGGCGCCGTGCTGTCGGTCCTGGACCGGGCACGTGCCGAACTGGGCGCGACCGTGCTGCTGACGACGTCCGACGCAGGCGTGGCGCGGCGCGTGTGCGACGACGTGGCGCTGCTGGACCACGGTTCGGTCGTCGAGAGCGGCAACCTGCTGACCCTCGCGGGTACGCGCGGCAGCCGGATCGCCGACGAGCTGCTGCCGTCGGTCGAGACGTCGCCGTCCGAGGCGGCGCGCTTCGACGTCGTGGTGGACGTCGTGCTGGTCGGGTTCGCCTCGGTCGGTGCCCTCCTGCCCGAGGCGAGCGGCCGGTTCGACGTCGAGATCGCGACGATCGGCGGTGGGCTGACGCGGTTCGGGGACACGCCGGTGGCGCGGTTCCGCATCGGCCTGCGCGGGCAGCGGGCCGACGCGGCGCTGGCGTGGATCGCCGAGCGCGGCGCCCACGTCACGCACACCCTCTGCGGCCTGCGCACCGTCGCGGCCTGACCGAGCCGCGCGTGTCCTGACGCCCGCCCGACGTTGCCGGCCTGCCGTTTCCGGACGACGTCGAGGACGCGTGGGAGCGGTGACACGGCGCGGCTTGCTCGACGCGCTGACGCGCGGCCGCGCCGGAACCGGCGGGGCGCCAAGTACCCTGGGTATGTGCTTGCCGTCGTACCGACCCCCGTGACCGTCACGGTGCCGTCCAAGATCAACGTGCACCTGGCGGTGGGACCGGCGCGTGAGGACGGATACCACGAGCTGACGACCGTGTTCCAGGCGTTGTCGCTGACCGACACCGTCACTGTGTCGGCAGCCGAGGAAACGTCGTTGCACGTCCGCGGTGAGGGTGAGAAGACCGTGCCGCGTGACGAGCGCAACCTGGTGTGGCGCGCGGTCGACGTCCTCGCCGAACATCTGGACACGACCCCGGCCGAGCTGGGCCCGGTGCAGATCGCGCTGGACAAGAACATCCCGGTGGCAGGCGGCATGGCGGGCGGCAGCGCCGACGCGGCCGGCGCGCTTCTCGGGCTGGCGACGCTGTGGAAACTCGACCTCTCGCGTGACGAGCTCACGCGGTTGGCGGCGAAGCTCGGCAGCGACGTGCCGTTCTCCCTGCTCGGCGGTACGGCGCTGGGCACGGGCCGGGGTGAGGAGCTGCTGCCGGTCCTGACGCGGCACACGTTCCACTGGGTGCTCGCGTTCGCTCAGCGTGGTCTGTCGACGCCCCGTGTGTACCAGGAACTCGACCGGCTTCGCGACGCCGGCGAGCCCCCGCCGGCCGCAGGCGATCACGACGTGGTCATCGAGGCGCTGGCCTCGGGGGACCCGCACCGCCTTGCCGAACTGATCGGCAACGACCTGCAGATCGCGGCCGTGTCGTTGCGCCCCAATCTGCGGCGCACACTGCGCGCGGGTGTCGAGGCAGGAGCGCTGGCCGGTCTGGTGTCCGGTTCGGGTCCGACGTGCGCGTTCCTGTGCGAGGACGCCGAGGCCGCGGTGCAGGTGTCCGCGCGGCTGTCCGGGGCTGGTGTGTGCCGGACGGTGCGGGTCGCCAGCGGCCCGGTGCACGGGGCGCGGGTGGTCGAACCGGACGGCGGCCCCTCGGGCGGCGAACCGCCGTGGGACCCGACCCCGCCGCAGGCACACGCATGACGTTCGCCGCGCTCCCTGCCGGCCCCTGCGGTCCGGTGGTCCTGGTTCCGCGCGAGGACCTGCGGGAGGCGGCGAGCCGCACTGTCACCATCGACCACGCGACCGGCGTGGTCGCACAGCGTTTCCGCATCGCGCGAGAGGTTTGTCTGACGCATGGCCAACCTGGTCAATCTCGAATCAGTGAGCAAGTCCTACGGTGTCCGGCCGCTGCTGGACGAGGTGTCCCTCGGCGTGGGTGAAGGGCAGCGCATCGGCGTCGTCGGGCTCAACGGCGGCGGTAAGACGACGTTGCTCGAGGTGCTCGCGGGCATCACCGAACCCGACTCGGGGCGGGTGAGCCGCATGCGCGATGTGCGCATGGGCGTGGTCACCCAGCGCACCGACCTGCCCGACGGCAGCACCGTGGGCGAGGTCGTACTGGCGCGTTTCGACTCCGAACACGAGTGGGCCTCCGATGCGCGGGTGCGCTCGATCGTCGACGGGCTGGGCATCGCGGCCATCGGGCTCGACACTCCGACGGCCACCCTCTCCGGTGGGGAACGCCGCCGGGTCGCGCTGGCGGCCACGCTCGTGGGTGAGCTCGACCTGATCGTGCTCGACGAGCCCACCAACCACCTTGACGTCGAGGGGGTGCGCTGGTTGGCCGATCACCTGCTCGCGCGCAAGTCCTCGCTCGTGGTCGTCACGCACGACCGCTGGTTCCTCGACACCGTGTGCGGCCGGACGTGGGAGGTCACGTCGGGCCGCGTCGAACAGTACGAGGGCGGCTACGCGGACTGGGTCTACGCCCGTGCCGAGCGGGCCAGGTTGGCGCAGGCCGCGGAGGAGAAGCGGCAGAACCTGGCGCGCAAGGAGCTCGCGTGGTTGCAGCGCGGCGCCAAGGCGCGTACCTCGAAGCCGAAGTTCCGGATCGAGGCCGCCGAGGCGCTGATCGCCGACGTCCCGCCACCGCGCGACACCGTCGAGCTGATGAGCTTCGCCAAGCGCAGGCTCGGCAAGACGGTGTTGGAACTCGAGGACGTGTCGTTGAGCGTCGCCGACCGGACGCTGCTCGACCACGTCACGTGGCGGATCGGCCCCGGCGATCGGATCGGCCTCGTCGGCGTCAACGGTTCGGGCAAGACGACGCTGCTCAAGCTGCTCGCGGGGGAGCGTGAACCCGAGACCGGCAGGCGCATCGAGGGCAAGACCGTGCACCTGGCGCACCTGAAGCAGGAGCTCGACGACCTTCCTGCCGAGTTGCGGGTGCTACAGGCCGTCGAGCAGGTCGCCGCCCGGGTCCAGTTCGGCAAACACGAACTGTCGGCGTCGCAGCTGGCCGAAAAGCTGGGTTTCCCGCCGAAACGCCAGTGGACCCCGGTCGGTGACCTGTCCGGCGGTGAGCGGCGCCGACTGCAGCTGGTGCGGCTGCTGATGGCCGAGCCGAACGTGCTGCTGCTCGACGAGCCCACCAACGACCTGGACATCGACACCCTGCAGCAACTCGAGGACCTGCTCGACGGCTGGCCGGGCACGCTGATCGTGGTCTCGCACGACCGGTACCTCACCGAGCGCGTGTGCGACAACGTCGTCGCGCTGTTCGGCGACGGCACGATCACCGACCTGCCCGGCGGGATCGACGAGTATCTGCAGCGCAGGCAGGCCATCGCCGATCGGCCCGCGGCCAGGCCGGCTCCGGCATCCGGTGTCGAGTCGCAGGTGGACGCGAAGCAGGATGCGCCGAAGCTGTCCAACGCCGAGTGGCGGGCCATCACCAAGGAGCTCGGCAAGCTGGAACGCAAGCTCGACGCGATCGGGGAGAAGGAGTCGAAGCTCCACGCGGCGCTGGCCGACGCGGCGACCGAGCCCGATCGGCTGATGGAGCTCAACAACGAACTGAAGGCGTTGCAGGCCGAGAAGGACGAGCTGGAACAGCGGTGGCTGGAGGCGTCCGAGGCCGTGGAGTGAGGCACCCGGGTTCGGATGCGTGGCCTGTCCCCGCTTCCGTGTAACGCTTGGTTACAGTCTGTGTCATGAGCCGGTTCGTGGACACGATGGTCGCCAACGCGCAGGCAGGCGGCACGCAGCGAGGGATGGTCACGGGTGAGCCCTCGGAGCCCGTGCGCAGAACATGGGCGGAGGTGCACGGGCGTGCCCGTCGCCTCGCCGGCGGCCTCGTGGGCGGCGGATTCGAGTCGGGTGGTGCGGTGGCCGTCCTCGCGGCCGCGCCGGAGCTGATCGCGCCGACCGTGCAGGGCGTGTGGCTGGCCGGCGGCAGCGTGACGATGCTCCACCAGCCGACGCCGCGGACCGACCTCGCGCACTGGGCGGCCGACACGCTGCAGGTGCTGCGGATGATCGGGTCCGACCTGGTGCTGCTCGGCGAGCCGTTCGGCCAGCTGGCGCCGGTGCTGGACGAGAACGGCATCCAGTACCGCACGATCGAGACCCTGCTCGATGCCGAGCCGATCGCCGAGCCGGTGTCGGCCGCCGAGGAGGACCTGGCGCTGCTGCAGCTCACCAGCGGTTCCACCGCGGAGCCGAAGGCCGTGCGGATCACCCACGGCAACCTCTTCAGCAACATCAGCGCCATGGCGCGGCGTTCCGAACTCGACCCCGGCAGCGACGTGATGGTGTCGTGGCTGCCGACGTTCCACGACATGGGCATGGTCGGCTTCCTGACCGTGCCCATGACCTTCGGCGTCGAACTGGTCAAGGTCACGCCGGTGGAGTTCCTGAGCGCGCCGCTGCTGTGGCCGGACCTGATCACCCGCTACGACGGGACCATCACGGCCGCGCCGAACTTCGCCTACGCCATCGTGGGCCGCAGGCTCGCCCGGGTCGACGACGGCGACGCCTACGACCTGTCGAAACTGCGCATCGCACTCAACGGCGCCGAGCCGATCGACGACACCGCGGTGGCCACCTTCACCGACGCGGGTGGGCGGTTCGGCATGCCCGCCGAGTGCGTGTTCCCCGCGTACGGGCTCGCCGAGGCCACCCTCGCCGTGTCGTTCGCGCCGCTGTCGACCGGATTGACGGTCGACGTCGTCGAGGCCGGTCCGCTGGAGTCGGAGAACCGCGCCGTGGCGGTGCCCGAGGATGACGAGCGGCGGGGCACCGAGCAGGTACGCGGATTCGCCGTGCTGGGCAGGCCGCTCGACGGTATCGAGGCACAGATCGTCGGTGCCGGCGGCGACGTGCTCGGCGAACGCGAGGTCGGCGAGATCCGGCTGCGCGGCGATGCGATCACGCCGGGATACCTGACCGTCGACGGACCCATGGCGACGCAGGACGCCGAGGGCTGGTTCGCCACCGGCGACATCGGCTATCTGGTCGACGGGCAGATCGTCATCTGTGGCCGCAGCAAGGACGTCATCATTCTGGGCGGCCGCAACGTCTACCCGACCGACGTCGAGCGTGCCGCGAGTTCGGTCGACGGGGTGCGGGCAGGCAACGCCGTGGCCGTGCGGATCGACGCGGGCACCCGCCGCGAACGGTTCGCCGTCGTGCTCGAATCCAAGGCCGCGGGCGACGAGGCCGAACAAGCGCGCATCGTCAAGGAGGTCACGGCGCGCGTACGGGACGCGGTGGACGCGCGGCCGTATTCGGTCCTCGTCCTGCCGACGGGCAGCCTGCCGAAGACGCCGTCCGGCAAGGTGCAGCGCGGCGCGACAGCCGAGCAGTACCGCGACCGGATGGACGCCGGCGCCTGATCCGTCGGGAGACCAGGCGCCGGGCGGGTCGGTGCGAATCAGCCGTCTCGGGAGCGCCCCGGCGTCGAATCGGCTGCTGGCAGGTTCACGACCGGGATGTCGGCGGTGGGGACGTCGGTGACCGCGGGCGATTCGGTGCGTGCGGTGGGCACGTGATGCGCACCGCCGGTGACTCCGGTGCGTGCCAACAGCGTGTCCTCGACGCGGTCGAGGAACTCGTCGACGCTCTTCTCGTCGTACCCGCGCTTGCCGATCGGCGGGCGCGCGAACTGGCTGTGATGCACCTCTGCCGCCGTCAGATCGTCCTCGTCGGACAGGGTTGCCACGACCCGGTCGATCAGCGCGTCCACCTCGTGTTTGGCGTAACCGCGCCTGCCGAAACCGGAATCGGGGAAGGCGATGGTGCGCGCCTCGTCTGCCGTGATCGCCATGACCTGCACCTCCACGTCGGGTCACTCGCGGCCTTCTGTGATAGCCGTGGCAGTGAGACGCCGGGAAGGGCGCAGCTATGATGCGACTCGTTCAGGGGTACGGGACGACCCTGTTGGGTTAGTTTGCGTGACCGATGTGACCCTCCGTGCCCGCCTGATCGGTGAAAGACGGGGCGAGCACGAGAAACCGTTAGGAGCTGTGGAAGGCGTTCTGCGCCGCCGTCAGCCCCCGGGAAACAAGCTCCTCGACGGCGTCGGCGCAGCGGTCGACGTTGAGCGGCAGCTCGCGCCGCTCGGTCGTCGAGAAGTCCTTGAGCACGAAATCCGCGGCATCCATCCGGCCCGGCGGCCTGCCGACACCGAAGCGCACCCGGAAGTACTCCTTGGTGCCGAAGGACTTCGTGATCGAGCGCAGTCCATTGTGCCCGTTGTCGCCGCCGCCGAGTTTGAGCCGCAGCGAACCGTAGTCGACGTCGAGTTCGTCGTGGACCACGACGAGACCACTCGCATCGATCTTGTAGAAGCGGGCGGTGCCCGCGAGCGGGCCGCCCGAGAGGTTCATGTACGAGCGCGGCTTCGCCAGCACCACTTTGCGACCGCCGAGGCGTCCCTCGAGGACCTCGGCGCCGCCCTTGTGCGCCTTGAACTTCCCGCCGATACGGGACGCGAGCTCGTCGAGAACCATGAAGCCCACGTTGTGCCGGTTGCCGGCGTAACGGGGCCCGGGATTGCCGAGGCCGGCGAGCAGCACCTGCTCGCCGGCCCCGGGAAGATCATTCGTCATGTCGCGTCGGACGGAGTGAGCGTCAGCTCTCCGAGCTCTCGCCGCCCTCGGCGTCGGACGGCTCCTCGGTCACACCGGCGCCCTCGGCGTCGACGTCGGCCTCCATGGCCTCCTCGGTCGGCGCCTCGTTCACCGCGACGACCAGCACCTCCGGGTCGGTCACCAGCTCGGCGCCGCGCGGCAGGGTGACGTCCGAGGCGTGCACCGTGTGGCCCGCTTCGGCACCGTCGATGTCGACCTCGAACTGCTCCGGGATGTGCAGCGCCTCGACCTCGATCTGGATGGTGTCGACGTCCTGGTTGACCAGGGTGCCCGGGGCGGCGGTGCCGTTCAGGACGATCGGCACGTCGACCGTGACCTTCTCGCCGCGGCGCACGACGAGGAGGTCGACGTGCTCGATGTAGTTCTTGAGCGGGTGGACCGTGATGGTCTTGGTCAGCGCCAGCTCGGTCTTCTTGTTGTTCGAGCCGTCGACGTCGAGGGTCAGCACGGCGTTCTGGCCGTTCTCACGCACGACGCGGGCGAAGTCGACCGCGGGCAGGGCGAGGTGCCGCGGGTCCTCGCCGTGGCCGTACAGCACCGCCGGGATCTTGCCGGCACGGCGGGTGCGGCGAGCCGCTCCCTTGCCGAACTCGTTGCGGGGTTCGACGGTAAGGCGTACCTCGGACACGGTGATGCACTCCTCGCGGTGGGGCCCTGGTGGGTGGGGCTTTACTTGCTTGGGCTTACTGGGGCTTGCGTTGTCGGCTGCTGGTAGGTGCCAGCGGTTGTCACGCGTGTGGCTCCTCCGGCGGCGAGTACCACGACGTGCGCGCACGGGTGGCCTCTCAAGCCGCCGCGTCGATCACGTCGGGCGCCGGACTCGCATCCGGCCCCGCCTCGCCGAGACAACTCGCCCAGTGTAATCCAGCCGGAACCGGTGCTTGACCCCCGCCCCGGTCTGTGCAAACGGCCGCGTCGGGGGACCGGGTGACACCCGACGATCAGCAGCCGCGGAGCGCCGCCATCACGGGCGCGAACGTCTCCATCGCGGGTTCGAACACGGTCACGTACGTGAAGCCGTACCACTCGCGCCGGCCGACCAGTTGCTCGGCGATCTCGTCGACCGTCCCGGCGAGCAGTTGCGGTGCGGCGGCGAGGCCGGCGGCCGACAGCTCGAGGCCCGGCACCCCGTCCTGCCAGGCGGCGAGTGCGGCGGCCGGCTCATCGGTGACGGCGATGTGCTGGACGAGCAGGTTGAACGACGCCACGTCCGATCGCCTGCGGACCCGATCCGTCCGTTCGGCGAGTTCGTCCGCACCGGCGAGCGTGAAGGTGCCCGGCGGCTGGCCTCGTCGCTGACGCAGGCCCGAGAAACCCACGATGTCGGCCTCACGCGCCGCGAGGTCCAGTACGGCGTCGCTGTTGCCTGCGACCAGGAGCGGCGGCATGGCGTCGCCGAGCTCGGCCCGTAGCTGCGCCAGCGTGTCCGACAGTTGCGCGACCCGTTCCCGCGCGGGCCGCCACGGCAGCCCGGCCGCGTCGAACTCGGCCTTCATGTGTCCCGCGCCCACGCCCAACTCGAACCGCCCCTGCGCGATCTCGCCGACGGTGTGGACGTCCCGCGCGAGGAGCGAGGCGTTGTAGAACGGCACGTTCAGCACGAACGGCGTCAGGTGCGCGCGTTCGGTGACGGCCGCGGCCGCCGCGAGCGCAGGCACAGGGCCGAGGTTTCCGGTCCCGAGATGATCGGCGACGGCGATGACGTCGTAACCCAGCGCCTCGGCCCTGCGGCACCGGCCGAGCCAGTCACCGTCGTGCGGACGGACGCTGACACCGAAACGGAAGGACCCCATGGCGGAACCGTAGGTCGCCACGGGGTCCTTCCGACACGTGTTTCGCCGGCGGCGGACACCGCAGGCGATCAGCTCCGGATCACGCGCTGCCGTCGAAGAGGCTCGTCACCGAGCCGTCCTCGAAGACCTCCTGGATCGCCCGCGCGAGCAGCGGGGCGATCGACAGCACCGTCATCGTCGGGAACCGCTTCTCCTCCGGGATCGGCAGCGTGTTGGTGACGATCACCTCGCGCGCCTTGGAGTTCGCCAGCCGCTCGGTCGCCGGGTCCGACAGAATGCCGTGCGTCGTGGCGATGACGACGTCGGAGGCTCCCTGGTCGAGCAGCGCCTCCACGGCCTTGCTGATCGTGCCGCCGGTGTCGATCATGTCGTCGATCAGCACGCAGAGACGGCCCTTGACGTCACCCACCACGCGGTTCGCCACCGCCTGGTTCGGCTTGTCGGGATCACGCGTCTTGTGGATGAACGCGATCGGCCGGTCGCCCAGCTGTTGGGCCCACTTCTCGGCGAGCCGTACCCGGCCGGAGTCGGGGGAAACGACGGTGATGTCGTGGTCGCTGTAATGCTCGTTGATGTAGTCGGCGAGCACGTTCTGCCCGTGCAGGTGGTCGACCGGGCCGTCGAAGAAGCCCTGGATCTGGGCAGTGTGCAGGTCGACCGTCAGGATGCGGTCGGCGCCCGCAGTCTTGAACAGGTCCGCCACCAGCCGCGCCGAGATCGGCTCACGGCCCTTGTGCTTCTTGTCCTGCCGCGAATACGGGTAGAACGGCACGATCGCCGTGATCCGCTTGGCGCTGCCCCGCTTGAGCGCGTCGATCATGATGAGCTGTTCCATCAGCCACTCGTTGATCGGCGGGGAGAAGCTCTGAATGACGAAGGCGTCGGTGCCACGCACGGACTCCTGATACCGCACGTAGATCTCGCCGTTCGCGAACGTGTGCACCGTCTGAGGGGTGACCGTCACGTTGAGGTTCTTCGCGACCTCTTCGGCGAGCTCGACGTGTGAACGCCCCGAGAAGAGCATCAGGTTCTTCTTGGGTGTTCCGGACTTCGGACTCATGCTGGCGACTCCCCGTCGGTGTCGGTTTCCTCCTGGTCGGCGACGGCCTGTTCTGCAGCCTCCGCCGCTGGGGTACCCGGCCTGCGCCGCGGCACCCAGCCTTCGATGTTGCGCTGCGGTGCCCCTGATACCGCGAGCGCTCCGGGCGGGACGTCCTCACGGATCACCGTGCCGGCGCCGCTGTAGGCGCCGTCCCCCACGGTGACCGGGGCGACGAACATGGTGTCCGAACCCGTCCGGACGTGCGAACCGATCGTGGTGTGGTGTTTGGAGATGCCGTCGTAGTTGACGAACACGCTCGAGGCGCCGATGTTGCTGTGCTCGCCGATCGTGGCGTCACCGACGTAGGTCAGGTGCGGCACCTTCGTCCCGGTGCCGATGTCGGCCTTCTTCGTCTCGACGAACGTGCCGATCTTGCCCGCCTCGCCCAGCTTCGTGCCGGGGCGCAGATAGGCGAACGGTCCGACCGACGCGTCGTCGCCGATCACGGACTCGCTGCCGTGGGTGCGCACGACGCTCGCGCGCTCGCCCACCCGCACGTCCGTCAACGTCGAATCCGGCCCCACGGTCGCGCCCGTACCGACGGTCGTGGCGCCGCGCAGCTGCACCCCGGGCTCGATGACGACATCACGGGAGAGCGTGACATCGAGGTCGATGCGCGTGGCTGTGGGGTCGACGACCGTGACGCCCTCGCGTTGCCAGCGGGTGACGATGCGGCGGTTGAGCTCCGTGCCGAGCGTCGACAACTGGACGCGGTCGTTGACACCCTCCGTCAGCCACGGATCGGCCACCGGCAGCGCGCCGACCCGGCGACCGTCGCCGCGCGCGATGCCGAGGATGTCGGTCAGGTAGAGCTCGCCCTGCGAGTTGTCGGTCGACAGCCGCGACAGGCCGTCGGAGAGGACCGCGGCGTCGAAGGCGTACACCCCGGAGTTGATCTCGGTGATGGCGCGCTGGGACTCGTCGGCGTCCTTGTGCTCGACGATGCCCGTGACGTCGCCGTCGGCGTCGCGCACGATGCGGCCGTATCCCGACGGATCGTCGACCACCGACGTGAGCACGGTGACGGCGTTGCCGTCGCGCTCGTGGGCGGCGAGGAAGTCGGTCAGCGTCGGGGTGTCGAGCAGCGGCACGTCGCCGTAGGTGACCAGAACCGTGCCGGAATCGCCCGCGGGAAGTGCCTCGAGGGCGCAGCGCACCGCATGACCGGTACCGCGCTGCTGCTCCTGCACCGCGGTCTTCACCGCGGTGCCGATCGCGTCGGAGACCGTGTCGAGGTGCGCGCTCACCTGCTCGCGGCCGTGCCCGACGACCACCACGAGCTCGTCGGGTCCGAGACCTGCCACGGCCCGAACGGCGTGTTCGACGAGGGGGCGCCCCGCGATCGGGTGCAGCACCTTCGGAAGGTCCGAACGCATGCGGGTGCCCTCGCCTGCGGCGAGGATGACTGTGCTCAGGGGCCCGGGCACGGCACTCCTTGGATTCACCGGGGACGGGATTCACCGGGGATTAATCTCGGCCGGTTAACGATCCTACGTCCGCTGGCCGGCGTCGGACGTGGGGCCGCCCTCAGGTGCGGTCTCCGTCTCGTCATCGGCCTCATGACACGACGCGATCTGGTTTCCGCCGCCGCGTTTCGCCTGGTACATCGCGGCGTCGGCGCGGGAGAGCACCTCCTCGCCGCGTTCGCCGGCTCGGAGGGTCACCAGCCCGACCGACAGGGTCACGCCGTGCGACAGGTGCCGTGGCAGTTCGTCGACCGCCGTCACCGCGCGGTTCATCGCCTGGTGGGCCGCCGATAACGTGGCACCGGGCAGCAGCGTGATGAACTCGTCCCCGCCGTAGCGCGCGACGATGTCGTCCCCGCGCAGCGAATCCCGGAGCGTGCTGGCCACGACCCGGAGCACGTCGTCACCGTCGGCGTGCGAACGCTGGTCGTTGACTCCCTTGAAGCCGTCGAGGTCGATCAGTGCCACGGCGAGCGGATCGCTCGACGCCGAGGTCGCGAACCCGCGGAGCCGTTCGTCGAGTGCCCGACGGTTGGGCAGACCGGTCAGCGGGTCCTGCAACGCCTGCTGCGTGACCGCACCGTGCGCGGCCGACAACCGCTCGTGTTCGCGGCGGGTGTCGAGGGCGGCGCTCTGCGACTCGCGCATGGACCACAGTTCCGCTTCAAGCGCTCCCGCGTAGTCGGCCAGCTGGGCTCGGGGGTCGCCGAGGTCGTACCGGTCGGCGAATCGGGCGAGCTCGTGGATGAGGCCGATCCGCATCGACGGCTGCGGATACTCCTCGGGGATGTGGTGGCGATCCTCCATGAGCAGCCGGAACGCCTCTTCGTGCTCGCCGACCGACTCCAGGCAGCGGGCGAGTGCGATCGCCAACAGCGGGTTGTCGTACGGGTACAGCGGCGTGGCCCGCAGGCTGCGGAGCCGGTCGATGTGCGCGTCACTTGGGGCGGCGAGTGCCAGCGCGGACGCCAACGACGCGACCTGGTCGACGGCCGCCACTCCGGCCTTGCGGGGGAACAGGGACTCGGCGAACGGTGCTTCGACGGCGATCGCCATCGAAGCGGCTGTGCGGAACCGCTCACCCGCCTCGTCGCTGCGGCCGATGCGTTCGAGTCGCAGGCCCCAGCCGAGCAGCATTTTCACGCGGTTCATCAGCAGCATCGTGATCTCGTGCGGCCCTGCACTGTCGCGGACGGCCTGGTGGGCCCGCGTGATCACCTCTTCGGCGACCTCGTAGACGCCGAGCTGGTTCAGCACGATCCAGCAGTCGTTGAGCGCGGTGGACAGCAGGCGGTCCCAGGCGCGCCTGCCCAGCCCCAGTTCCTGTGACGGCGGATCGTCGAGTAGCGCCAGTGCCCTGGCGATCTCCGTCAGTGCCGCGTCCTCGTGACCCGCGAGCACGAGACGGCGGCCACGCAGGGCGTGCGCGTCCGCGCGCAGCAGCGTGGCGCCGTGCCTGCGAGTGTGCGCGAGCATCTCGTCGAGTTGCCGTGCGGCGTGGTCCTGTGCACTCGCACTGATGAGCCGTGACAGAGCAGCGGCGCGGAGCATCTGGGCGACGAGCAGCGGTTCGCCGCGTCGCTGGGTCTCGTGGAGCAGCTCGTCCAGTCTGGTGATGATGTCCTGCTGCTCGTGCTTCTCGCTGCGCTGGACGAGGGCGATCAGTTCCCGGGCGCGCCCGAGCAGCCAGGCGTCGGACTTGTCGCCGAGTGCCGGGTCCGCTGGATCCTGCGGCGTCGTGCCGACGGCGTGCGCACCGGGGTCGGCTGCGACTCGGGTGCTCGCGGCCGCGGCGGCTGAACCCGTGCCGCATGTTGCGGCCGCGCCGCCGGGGGCGGCGCCGGGCTCGGCCGCGACCTTGGACTCTTCGCCGTCCAGCGGACACACACCCCCTGGGCTGCCGGGATTCCGCTCTGCTCCGCCGCCAGGGCTCGAACCTGGACTGTCAGAACCAAAATCTGAAGTGCTGCCAATTACACTACGGCGGATTGCGCCTGGTCAGGATATCCACTGCAGGTTGCACGCTGCGCGCAGGTCCGAAGCCGGTG
The DNA here is from genome assembly GCF_014195435.1 of Prauserella sediminis. NCBI lineage: Bacteria > Bacillati > Actinomycetota > Actinomycetes > Pseudonocardiales > Pseudonocardiaceae > Prauserella > Prauserella sediminis. The sequence goes on from NZ_JACIBS010000001.1 coordinate 2,843,278, forward strand.
TTTTCGCCTCTCCCTCAGGTGGGAAACCTCCTGTACCGTAACTTACGCAATCGTAGGTTAGGTGACCCTTCCACCGTCACCGTTGACTCGCCCAAGGGGCTGGTGACGGCGGTCCTCGTGGAAAGAAGTGACGTGCATGACGGCAACTCTGGACGCGGACGAAACACCGAAGGCCGGTCGCAAGCCGATCCTGGACGGCCAGCGCACGGCCGGCCTTCAGTTCGCGGTCTATCTCGGTGTGCTGGCTCCGCTGGCAGCGCTCATCGCCGCGGTCCCCTTCGCATGGGGCTGGGGCCTTTCGTGGGTCGATGTCGGCCTCTTCGTCGTGTTCTACGCCTTCTCCGGCCTCGGTATCACCGTCGGATTCCACCGCTACTTCACGCACGGCTCGTTCAAGGCGAAGCCGTGGCTCAGGGCGCTGCTGGCCATCGCGGGCAGCAGCGCGGTGCAGGGGCCGGTGATCACGTGGGTTGCGGATCACCGCAGGCATCACGCGTTCTCCGATCGCGAGGGTGATCCGCACTCGCCGTGGCTGTTCGGCACGACGCCGGTGGCCGTCGCGAAGGGCTTCTGGCACGCCCACATGGGCTGGCTGTTCCAGCGGGATCAGAGCAACCATGAACGCTTCGCCCCCGATCTGCTCAAGGACAATGCGATCAGCAGGATCGACAAGCTGTTCGGGCTGTGGACGCTGCTCACGTTCGTCCTGCCGGGCATCATCGGTGGACTCGTCACCTGGTCCCTGTGGGGCTTCGTGACGGCCTTCTTCTGGGCGGGCCTGGTGCGGGTCTGCGTGCTGCACCATGTGACCTGGTCGGTGAACTCGATCTGCCACATGCTCGGCGAGCGGCCGTTCAGCGCGCGTGACCGTTCGGCCAACTTCTGGCCGTTGGCCATCGCCTCGTTCGGCGAGTCGTGGCACAACCTGCACCACGCCGACCCGACGTCGGCCCGTCACGGTGTGCAGCGCGGACAGATCGACATCTCCGCCCGCGTGATCTGGGTATTCGAGAAGCTCGGTTGGGCGCACAAGGTGCGGTGGCCCTCGGCCAAGCGCCTGGAGAAGCTCTCGACCGCGTGAGCGTGACCGGGTGCCTGTACGGTTCGGCAAATGGCAGGTCGACGGCGCGCTAAGCGAGACGCGGCCGCCGCAGGGGCTCCGTCGGACGCCCCCGCGGTGGCGCGCGTGCGCATGACGGGCACCGAGCGCAGGCAACAGCTGCTGAACGTCGCTCGGGCACTGTTCGCGGAGAAGGGCTACGACGGCACGTCCGTCGAGGAGATCGCGCGGCGCGCGAACGTCTCCAAGCCTGTGGTGTACGAGCACTTCGGCGGTAAGGAAGGCGTGTACGCGGTCGTCGTGGACCGCGAGGCGCAGGCGATTCTCGACCGCATGGTGTCGAGTCTGCATGCCGACCACCCGCGGGCGATGCTCGAGCAGGCCGCGAGCGCCCTGCTCGGCTACGTCGACGAATCGCACGAGGGATTCCGGATCCTGGTGCGGGACTCGCCGGTCGCGAGTTCGACGGGCACGTTCTCCACGTTGCTCAACGACATCGCCAGCCAGGTCGAGGACATCTTCGGCGAGGAGTTCTCGGCACGCGGCTACGACGGCAAGCTCGCGCCGCTGTACGCGCAGGCTCTCGTCGGCATGGTCGCGCTCACCGGGCAGTGGTGGCTCGATGCGCACAAGCCGAAGCGGGACGAGGTGGTCGCGCATCTGGTGAACCTCGCGTGGAACGGTCTGTCGAATCTCGAGCACAAGCCGAAGCTGCGCGTGGCCGAGTGAGTCGAGCCGAGTCCGCACCGCCGACTCGGGCGCCGTCGGTCGGCGACCCTCGACGGGGACGTAGGCTGGGAACCAGAACCCCATAGTTCGACGATTCGAGTACCTGTGCCCGGTTTTCGCCGGGCACAGGTGTGTCCGCGTGTTCGCACCCGAGGGAGACGCTCCGTGTCCCAGCCGACGTTGGCCGGTCTGTTGTCGGCCACCCTCCCCGATCCCGCCCTGCGCACGGTTCTCGAGCGCGCGGGCGGACCCTTTCTCGACCTGGACGGCGCGCCGGCGACGCGGCAGCTCGTGCTGTCGGCTCTCGCGTCCGACGCGGGCGCGGACAAGCCCGTGCTGGCGGTCACCGCGACCGGCAGGGAAGCCGACGAGCTCACCGCGGCGCTCGGGAGCCTGCTGGGCGAGGACGTGGTCGCCGACTTCCCGTCGTGGGAGACGCTGCCGCACGAGCGGTTGTCGCCGCGGGCGGACACGGTCGGCAAACGATTGGCGGTGCTGCACCGGCTCGCCCAGCCCGGCAACGGCGGTCTGCGCGTCGTCGTGGCGACGGTGCGCAGCCTCATCCAGCCGATGGCGCCCGGCTTGGGCTCGCTGGCCCCGGTCGATCTCCGGGTCGGCGAGGAGCTCGATTTCGAAGGCGTGCTCGAGCGGCTCGTCGAGCTCGCCTACACGCGCGTCGACATGGTCGAGAAGCGCGGCGAGTTCGCCGTCCGCGGTGGCATCCTCGATGTCTTCGCGCCGACCGACGAGCATCCGCACCGCATCGAGTTCTGGGGTGACGAGGTCAGCGAGATCCGGGCGTTCTCGGTCTCGGACCAGCGTTCGCTGCCGGGCGAGATCCCCGAGGTCGTCGCGTCGCCGTGCCGGGAACTGCTGCTGACGGCGGATGTCAAGGCGCGTGCCGCCGAACTCGCCGAAGAGCACGCGGCGGACGCACAGCTCGCCGAGATCCTCACCAAGCTCGCGGACGGCATCCCTTCGGAGGGCATGGAATCGCTGATCCCGGTCTTGTGCGAGGGCGAGCTCGAACTGCTCACCGACGCGATGCCGGAGGGCACGCACATCGTCCTCTGTGATCCCGAGAAGATCCGCGCGCGTGCCGCCGACCTCGTACGTACCGGGCAGGAATTCCTCGAGGCCTCGTGGACGTCCGCCGCCGACGGCGGGCGCGCTCCCATCGATCTCGGGGCTTCGGCGTACCGGGGGCTCGGCGAGGTCCGCACGCATGCGACCGGGTCGAACCGCCCTTGGTGGACGTTGTCGCAGCTGACCAGCGAGGACGACGCCGTTCACATCGGGATCGACCAGGCGCCCGCCTATCACGGCGAACTCGAGAAGGTCGTCACGGATCTGCGAGCGCACACGGCGGCGGGAGGTGCGGCCGTGGTCGTCGTCGCGGGCTCGGGTACTGCGCAGCGTGCCGTCGAGCAGTTGTCGGCGGGTGAGGTGCCCGCCACCTACGCCGAGTCCCTCGCCGAACACCCGAAGCCCGGCGTCGTCACGGTTACCTGCGGCGCCATCACCGATGGGTTCGTGGCGCCGGAGAGCGCCCTCGTCGTGCTGAGCGAATCGGACATCACCGGCCGTGGTGCCACCGCAGGACGTTCGGGGCGCGACCTGAACACCAAGATGCCCTCTCGGCGCCGCAACGCGGTGGATCCGCTCGCCCTCAAGGCGGGGGACTACGTGGTGCACGACCAGCACGGCATCGGCAAGTTCGTCGAGATGGTCCAGCGCACCATCGGTGGGGCCACGCGCGAGTACCTCGTACTGGAGTACGCGGCGTCCAAGCGGGGGCACCCGGGCGACCGGCTGTTCGTGCCCAGCGATCAGCTCGACGAGGTATCCCGATACGTCGGTGGGGAACTGCCCACGCTCAACAAGCTCGGCGGTTCCGACTGGAAGAACACGAAGGCGAAGGCCCGCAAGGCGGTCAAGGAGATCGCGGCCGAACTGGTGCAGCTCTACGCCGCGCGGCAGGCCGCGCCCGGCCACGCGTTCGGTCAGGATTCCCCGTGGCAGGGCGAACTGGAGGACGCGTTCCCGTTCGTCGAGACGAACGATCAGCTCGCGGCCATCGACGAGGTCAAGACCGACATGGAGCGCAGCGTCCCCATGGACAGGGTGATCTGCGGTGACGTCGGCTACGGAAAGACCGAGATCGCGGTTCGCGCGGCGTTCAAGGCGGTACAGGACGGCAAACAGGTCGTGGTGCTGGTGCCCACGACGCTGCTGGCCCAGCAGCACCTGAACACCTTCACCGAGCGGATGGGTTCGTTCCCGGTGACCATCCGTGGCATGTCGAGATTCACCGAGCCCGCCGAGGCGGACAAGACCCTCGAGGGCCTCGCCGCCGGGGAGGTCGACATCGTCATCGGTACGCACCGGCTGCTGCAGAGCGGTGTGCGGTACAAGGACCTGGGCCTGGTGATCGTTGACGAGGAGCAGCGGTTCGGTGTCGAGCACAAGGAACACATCAAGGCGCTGCGGACGCACGTCGACGTGCTGACCATGTCGGCGACCCCGATTCCCCGCACGCTCGAGATGAGCATGGCAGGCATCCGGGAGATGTCGACGATCCTCACGCCGCCGGAGGACCGGCATCCGATCCTGACCTACGTCGGTTCCTACGACGACAAACAGGTCGCCGCGGCGATTCGGCGTGAGCTGCTGCGCGACGGCCAGGTGTTCTTCGTGCACAACCGGGTCTCGTCGATCGAGAAGGCCGCGACGCGGCTGCGTGAACTCGTGCCGGAGGCACGGATTGTGACCGCGCACGGACAGATGCCCGAACACAAGCTGGAACAGGTCATCCAGGGCTTCTGGCAGCGGGACTTCGACGTGCTGGTCTGTACTACGATTGTCGAGACCGGTCTGGACATCTCGAACGCCAACACGCTGATCGTCGAGCGGGGCGACATGATGGGTCTGGCTCAGCTGCACCAGCTCCGCGGTCGTGTCGGCCGAGGCAGGGAACGCGGCTACGCCTACTTCCTGTATCCGCCGGAGAAACCGCTCACCGAGACGGCCCACGACCGTCTCGCCACCATCGCGCAGAACACCGAGCTCGGCGCCGGTATGGCGGTGGCGATGAAGGACCTCGAGATCAGGGGTGCGGGCAACATCCTCGGTGCCGAGCAGTCCGGGCACATCGCCGGCGTCGGTTTCGATCTGTACGTCCGGCTGGTGGGCGAGGCGGTCGACGCGTTCCGGCGCAGTACCGGTGCCGAGTCCGCCGAGGACGAGGCGCCTGCCGAGGTCAGGGTCGACCTGCCGGTCGATGCGCATCTGCCGCACGACTACGTGCCCGGTGAGCGGTTGCGGCTCGAGGCCTACCGCAAGATCGCGGCGGCGACGGACCAGTCCGAGTTGGACAGTGTGCTGGAAGAGCTCGTGGACCGCTACGGCCAGCCGCCGGAGCCGGTGCGCAGGTTGCTTGCGGTGGCGGCCTTCCGGCAAACGTGCCGCAAGGCGGGCGTGACCGAGGTGACCGTGCAGGGCAACACGATCCGTTTCACGCCGCTGCCACTGGGCGATTCGCAGATGGTGCGGCTGAAGCGGCTCTACCCCAAGGCCGCGTACAAGGCGGTGACGCACACGGTGTCGGTGCCGAAACCGACCGAAGGGCCCGCGGGCGGCCGGATCGGCGCGCCCCCACTGCGTGACGAGGCGCTGATCGACTGGTGCAACAACCTCCTGACGTCGATGACGCAACAGCCTGCGGCGGTGTGAGCACGCGTGATGCCTGCCGCGACCCGTCCGTGGGTGGGCGCGGCAGGTCGTCTCCATCGTGACAGCGGTTTCGAACTTGCGGTCGTATCGTTCTGAGTTCCTCGCTCGGGGCATGACCCCAACGGTAATCCGCATTGTTGCCGAATAGAATTCCCGAAAACGGCGATAATTTCCGGAAAGAATTCGACACTCGTGACACGTCAGCGCCCGCTGCGGGTTGGATGGCGGTCGGCGGAACCCGTTGCACTCCAACGGGTTCAGGGTCGATTCCGACTGTCAAATCGCGACGGCCGGGGGCCCTTCGGGTAATTCCCAGTCCGGGACCGCCGCGTCCGGGTTCTTTCACGCGGCCACTGTGATGCGACGACTGTGATGCGACGACTGTGATGCGACGACTGCGACGCGACCACCCGGTCGACGGTCGCCACCGTCTCGTCGAGTCTCACCTCCTCGCACGATTCCACCGGCTCGCGCTGTGCGAAGGCATGCGAGTGGCGCCGCACAGCGCCACGGGCGCCATCCGGACGGAAGTAGGTGCATGCCGGTCACGTGGTTGCGTGGAACGGTGGGGTGTGTGCGAAGCTGCCGCTTGTGATCCGGATCATGCGTCGCCCCATCGCGTTGTTCACCGCTCTGCTCGCAGGTCTCGTGCTGGCCGGATGCGGCTCGGGGCCGAGTCAGGTTCACTCGGCGGCCATCGTCGGTGACCGCTCGGTGCCACTCGACGATGTGCAGCAGGAGATCGACTGGCTGCTGGACAACGTGCCGCAGGCACAACAGGCGCAGCGACAGAACAAGGTCGACATGTACGCGCGCGAGGTCGTCCGCGGCCGTGTGATCCACGAGCTGGCGCAGATCGCGGCGAAACGCGAAGGCGTCCGGGCCGATCGGGCCGAGGTCGACGAACTGATCCGGGGTAGCGGCGGCGCGGAGGAGGTGTCCCGCTCGGCAGGTGTCGAACCTGGCCGGGTGCGTGATCTCGCCTCGGACCAGGTCGTGCTGCAGGAGCTCGCACGCAAGTACCTCGGCAGCCTGTCGGTGGATCTGCTCGGCACGGTCATCAGCGGCGACGAGCCCGGCAACAGTGCCAAGGAGAAGGCGACCGCGCTCGGCAGGCAGATCGCCGACGATCCGGACGGGGCACGGGCGACGGTCAGGGAAGCCGGCCATCAGCTGGTCGACGAGGAGCTCGACTTCGCGGAAACGCTCCAGAACGACCCGGAGCTGGCAACGACCGCGGTGTTCGGTTCGCAGCAGGGCACCGTGGTGGTCGTCCAGCCGAGCAGGCAGCGGGCGGGCTGGCTGGTCGGGCTCGTGACCGAACGCCGGACCGATGAGCAGGCGGATGCGGCTGCGCCACAGGTCAACCCCGAGTATCTCTACTTCGCGGGCCTGCGCATGCTGCAACCGGTCGCGGAGGACGTCGGCGTGCGGATCAACCCGCGGTACGGCGTGTGGGACGAGGCGGCATTGGCTCCGGCTCCGGACGAGGACGAGCTGACCGGGAAGCTGTTGCGGTCACGTACCGTGAACTCATGACCTGGCGATCGCCGACGGTGGTGCTGTGCAGTCCGGCGCTGCCGGACCACGTGCCCGCTGCCGCCTTGAGCGTGGTTCGCGGGGCGGAACACGTCTACGCGGCCGTGGGGCTTCCCGACACGCTGCGCGCGGCGCTGGATGCGAAGCCGGCTCCGCACCCCGACGAGCTGACGCGGCAGAGCGGTGTGGTCCTCGTGGCCGCCGACGCCGGCGGTCCCGGAGCGGCGGAGCTCATCGCCGAGGGCGCCACGGTGATCGAGGCCCCTGCGCCACCCCTCGAACGGGCCGTCGAAGTCATGGATCGGCTCAGGTCCCCCGGAGGCTGTCCGTGGGACGGGAGTCAGACGCACGAGTCGCTGCGCCGGTACCTCGTCGAGGAGACCTACGAGCTGCTCGAGGCGATCGAGGACGGCGACCGGACAGCGCTCCGCGAGGAACTCGGGGACGTGCTGCTGCAGGTGCTGTTCCACGCCAGGGTCGCGGCCGAACACGAGACCGATGCGTTCGACGTCGACGAGGTCGCGACCCAGTTGGTGGCCAAGCTGGTCGGCAGGCATCCGTATCTGTTCACCGGCGCGGGCAGGGTCGATTCGGCGGAGCAGCAGCAGCTCGAGTGGGAAGAGCTGAAGCAGCAGGAGAAGCAGCGCGAATCGCTCGTGGACGGAGTGGCGCTGGGACAGCCCGCCGCCGCGCTCGCTGGCAAGCTCGGCCAGCGGACCGGTCGTGCCGGGGTGCCGTTCGATCTGATGCCGGCGGGCGCGGACGACGGGTCGCGGTTGTTCCGGATCGCGGCGGCGGCCGCGCGTACCGGCACCGATGCCGAGGGTTCGTTGCGCGGAGTCGCCAAGGAATTCGCCGCGCGGGTCCGCGAGGCCGAACGTGCCGCGCGGGCCGCGGGCAGGGAACCGGCCGAGCTGGATGCCGACGGATGGCGGGAGTTCTGGCCGGCGTCATCCGCGTAGCCTGGCCGGGTGAGCGAACGCCCTTCGTCCTCTACACCCCGTGGTGATGGCGGGCCGTCGTGGCCGTTGCCCGGTCCGGCGCTGTCGCGCATCGCTCTCACCCTCGGCCTCGTCGCGACCGGCCTGATCCTCGTGTTCACCGTCGGGATGAACCGCGGCGGGGAACCGAACGCCGAAGGTGCCGCGCCGCCTTCCCAGCCGGAGTCACGGCCGGAAGCACGGTCGAACCCGCAGCCGACCGTCCCGGCAAAGGCCACGGCCGCGCCGGTGGATCGGCCGTCGGAATCGGATGAGGACGAGCTCGACACGTGGTCCCGGCAGATCGCCCGCGCCACCGGGATTCCTGCGCGTGCCGCGGCCGCCTACGGGCGCGCGGAGATGTGGCTGCGCGGAGACCGGCCGGGGTGTCACCTGTCGTGGAGCACCCTCGCGGCGATCGGGCAGGTCGAGTCGCGGCACGGTGCCGCGGGCGGCGAACCGGGGATCGGCGTCGACGGGGTGCCCGCCACGCCGATCGTCGGCCCGCCGCTGGACGGGTCACAGGGGCGCGCCGAGGTGCGGGACACCGACCGCGGCGAGGTCGACGGGGACGCGACGTGGGATCGGGCCGTCGGGCCGATGCGGTTCCTGCCCGCACAGTGGGAGCGCTGGGGGAAGCGGGCGACCGGCGACGGGCGTGCCGCCGATCCGCAGGACATCGACGATGCGGCGCTCACGGCGGCCCGGCTGCTCTGCGCCGAGAAACGCGACCTGGCCACGGCCGACGGTTGGTGGAACGCGGTCGGAGGCTTCCGGGGGCCGGTCACTTCCGGGGGCGCCGACGAATACGCAGGCAGGATCGCCGACCAGGCGGACGTCTACGCGGGTCAGGCTCCGGGCTGACGAGGTGCGGGGCCGTGGTGCGTCCCAACCGGGGCAGCGTCCAAACCGGGGCAGCGCGTCGCCGGCCACCGCGCAGAGCGCGCCGGGGCGGATCCCGCTGCCGCGCCGGTGCGGATTCAGTTGCCGCCAAGGGCGAGACGGGCCGACACCTCGCCGATCGCGTCCTGGTACTCGGCCTGCGGGTGCATCGCCGAAGCCATCCGCAGTTGACCGAGGGCCTCGGCGAACCGGCCGAGTCGTTGCAGCGTCTTACCCAGCACGAACCGGGCGTAGTGGTCGGACGGGTCGTGTTCGATGACCTTGCTCAGGGCGTGTTCGGCCCGCCGCAGCTGCGCGGAGTGGAAGTAGGCGCGCCCGGCGAGCAGCTGAACGCTCGGCTTGTCGGGTTCGGCTTCGAGGACCGGTTCGAGAGCCTTGAGCGCGTCGAGCGGGCGACGCCGTTTCACGAGGGCTTCGGCTTGCCGGAATGCGTGGACAGGGGAGTTGCCGGTGTGGGTCGCCGGCCGGCCGGCAGGACTCGGGGGCCTGGCCGGAGGTGGATTCGATGGCGTCGATTCACCCATGGTTCAGCGACGGTACCCGCGTCGAAGGCGGTTATCGAGACCTTGACCCCGCGCCCGTTCGATGATCAACCTGGTGGCGGAGTGTGTGCCAGGGGTGTGGCGACGCCCCGGGGGCATGATAGGTAGCGATCATTCGTGTGGTGGACTAGCCCGCCATGAGCGACCCCGCGATGACAGGCGACGACCCGAGGTATCTCGGCATCGCGCCGTACCTCTACTACACGGACGCCACCGATGCGGTGGAGTGGCTCACCCGCGTGTTCGGGTTCACCGAGAAGGTCCGCTACGTCGACGCGGCCGGCGAGGTCTTCCAGGCGACCCTGAGCGCGGGCGGCTCCGACATCCACCTCGCCGGTGTCGGTGACGACTACTGGCCCGCGAAGGGCGTCGACGGCCCGGTCGGCCAGCTGAACGTGGTGTACGTCGACGATGTCGACGCCCAGTTCGAGCGGATCAACGAGGCGGTCGGCGACGGTGTCGAGGTGTCTCGTCCGCAGGACCAGCCCTACGGGGCGAGGCTGTTCACCGTGCAGGACGTCGGCGGCAACAGCTGGACGTTCTGGCAGCACATCTCGGACACGGCCGATCTGCCCGCAGGCTGGCGGGAGATTCGCAACGGTGAGACGGTCTCCGGCAGTGCCGACCCCCTCACCGATCCCGACGCCGAACCCGCCGGTGAAGCCGGCGGCGAGGCCACCGGCAGTGGGGAGCGGGACGGCGCCGACGGGGCCGGTGAGCGTCCCGTCGGCTGATCCGCTCGGGAACTGAGATGTTCACCACTCGCCGTTCGAATCGCCATCTGTGCACGTCGGCGTGCGCGTGCCTCCAACGGGTGACCAACGACGCCCGATACGCTGCTGCTCAGGCGACTACGTTGAGTGCCGTCAGAACGGCACAACCGGGTGAGGAGCAAGTGTGGCGGTGATCGAGCAGGTAGGCGCGCGGGAGATTCTCGACTCTCGTGGCAACCCGACGGTCGAGGTGGAGGTGGCCCTCGACGACGGAACGCTGGCGCGGGCCGCGGTTCCGTCGGGTGCGTCGACCGGTGAGCACGAAGCCGTGGAACTGCGGGACGGCGACCCGAATCGCTACGGCGGCAAGGGCGTCGAGCGCGCCGTGGCCGCGGTGCTGGACGAGATCGGCCCCGATCTGGCCGGCGTCGACGCGGTCGACCAGCGCATCGTCGACCAGAAGCTGCTGGACCTCGACGGTACGCCGGGCAAGTCGCGGCTGGGCGCCAACGCCATCCTGGGCGTCTCGCTGGCCGTCGCGAAGGCCGCGGCCGATTCGGCCGATCTCGAGCTGTTCCGCTACCTCGGCGGACCGAACGCCCACGTGCTGCCGGTCCCGATGATGAACATCCTCAACGGCGGTGCCCACGCGGACACCGACGTCGACATCCAGGAGTTCATGATCGCCCCGATCGGCGCCGAGTCGTTCCGGGAGGCGCTGCGCTGGGGCACGGAGACGTACCACGCGCTGAAGTCGGTGCTGAAGTCCCGCGGCCTCGCGACCGGGCTGGGTGACGAGGGCGGCTTCGCCCCGAGCCTGAGCAACAACCGCGAGGCGCTCGACATCATCGTCGAGGCGATCAAGAAGGCCGGCTACCAGCCGGGCAGGGACATCGCGTTGGCGCTGGACGTGGCGGCGACGGAGTTCTACGCCGATGGCGTCTACAACTTCGAGGGTTCGAAACGCAGCGCCGAGGACATGAGCGCCTACTACGCGGAGCTGGCCGATGCCTACCCGCTGGTGTCGATCGAGGACCCGCTGTCGGAGGACGACTGGGACGGCTGGGTCACGTTGACCTCGCAGCTCGGTGACAAGCTGCAGCTGGTGGGCGACGACCTGTTCGTCACGAACCCGGATCGGCTCGAGGACGGCATCTCGCGTGGCGCGGCGAACGCGCTGCTGGTGAAGGTCAACCAGATCGGCACGCTGTCGGAGACGCTGGACGCCGTGGCCCTGGCGACGTCGTACGGCTACAAGTCGATGATGAGCCACCGTTCCGGCGAGACCGAGGACACCACGATCGCCGACCTGGCGGTGTCCACGGGCGTCGGCCAGATCAAGACCGGTGCGCCCGCGCGCAGCGAGCGTGTGGCGAAGTACAACCAGCTGCTCCGCATCGAGGAGACCCTCGGGGACGCGGCTCGCTACTCGGGCGACCTGGCCTTCCCACGGTTCACGCCGGAGAGCTGACGCGACAGTGGCCGACCGGGGGAGAACGCGGACCAGGCGCGGTGGGGGCCGAGCACGCGGCTCGGCCCCCCGCGACCTGCGGTCGTCGCAGCGCACTCGGCGTTCCGGCGACCGCAGGTCGGCCCTGCGCCGCCCCGCGGCTGCGAAACGCGCGGCGAGTGCCGCCAGGGTGCTGGGGATGTCCACGACGCGCCGTGCGGCCGTCGTGGCGATCGTGGTGTGCGCGCTGGCGTTCACCATCGCCGTGCCGCTGCGCACGTACCTGTCGCAGCGTGCAGAGGTCGCCGAACAGGAGGCCAGGCAGGAGCAGCTGCAGCAGCAGGTCGAACGCCTCGAACAGCGGAAAGCCGAATTGTCCGACCCGGCGCAGGTCGAGGCCGAGGCGAGGCGCAGACTTCGGTATGTGATGCCGGGCGAGACGCCGTACATCGTGCAGCTTCCCGAGGATTCGGCCGCCGAACCGGAGCCCGCACAGGGAGACGGCTCGCCGCAGCGTCACGGAGCCTGGTACGAGCAACTGTGGAATGGCGTGACCGAGGGTGAATAAGACCGATTTCGAACCGGTGACCGACGCGGACCGGGAGATCATCGCGGAGCAGTTGGGCAGGCCGCCCCGGGCGCTGCGGGCAGTCGCGGCGCGCTGCGCGAGCGGGCACCCCTGCGTTGTTCAGACCAGTCCGCGCCTCGAGGACGGTACGCCGTTCCCGACGTTGTACTACCTGACGTGCCCGAACCTGAGCTCGCTCGTCGGCGGCCTCGAAGCACGCGGTGTCATGCGGGAGATGACCGAGCGGCTCGAGCGGGACGAGGACCTCGCCGCGGCGTATCACCGTGCCCACGAGGCATACCTCGCCGAACGTGATGCGATCGATCCGCTGGGCCACGAAGTCACCGCGGGCGGAATGCCCCGCAGGGTCAAGTGCCTGCATGTCCATCTCGCGCACACGCTCGCGCGCGGCGAGGGTGTGAATCCGTTCGGCGATGAGACGTTGCGCCTGCTGCACGAGCTCGGCTGGCCGAACGGAGACTGCGCCGCTCGATCCTGAGCCGACGCCCCGGAACCGGGTGACGCCACCGGCGATAGCCCGACCGGACCAACCTCGCGAGTAGCAACGCCTGCGCGTGTGGGAGAAGTGCCCGTTGGGCATTCCTTCGACGGATGCGAGCGTCGCCGGCGCACGCGAGGAGGGGGCGTGGACAGACCGCGAAGAGCCCGATTCCGGGAGAAATCAGCTGCCATCGTGTTGGCGGGATCGCTAGCGGTAGTGCCCGCGGCGTTGTCGAGTGACCGGGCGGAACTCGCCTACGGCCGGACGGATTCCGAGCCCGCGGCGGAACCCGGCAACGGCGCAGGCAATACCGAGAGCAGGAATCGAGTGGGGGTCGACGGCAGCCTGCCGTCCCCGCCCGTGCCCGGCGAGCTGATGATCGAGATGCCGGAGCCAGGTCCGTTGGGGATCCCCGGCAGCATGCTCCAGGCGTACCGGGAGGCCGCGCGCTCGCTGGGTGCCGAACGGCCGGACTGTGGTGCCGACTGGGCACTGCTGGCCAGCATCGGCCGGTCGGAATCGAACCACGCGCGGGGCGGGTTCGTCGACGCCGCGGGCACGACGCGGGAACGGATCACCGGTCCGCCGCTGAACGGCGGTCCGGGCGTTGCCACGGTCCGCGACACCGACGGCGGCGCGCTCGACGGCGATACGACGTGGGACCGGGCCGTCGGCCCGATGCAGTTCGTGCCCGGCACGTGGCGCACATACGGCGTGGATGGCAACGGCAACGGCCGGGCCGATCCGAACAACGTGCACGACGCGACGCTCACCGCAGGCCGGTACCTGTGCACGGGCGGGGTGGACCTGCGGTCGGACGGCCAGTTGCGCTCGTCGTTGCACCGCTACAACGATTCGCGTTCGTACGTCGAGACCGTGATCCGCTGGGCGCAGGCATATCGCGACGGTGTGCTGCCGATCCCGGACAGCGACGTGCCGCTCGGGGCGCCGCCGGAGCTCGTGGCCGAGCCGGGTGAGCCGCCGCCCCATTCCGAGCAGCAGCCACCACCGCCCGACGTGATCGCCGAGCCGGGCCCCGAACACGAAAGGCCTGGCGGCGATTCGGGAGATGCGGGCAGGCCAGACAGCGGGGGCGGCCAGATCACGGTGACGAAACCGGGGCCGCCGCGTCCGCCGAACGGCCCCGGTGGCGGCAATGGCAACGGCGACGGCAGTGGCAACGGCGACGGCGACGGCCATGGCGGCGGCAATGGCGACAGCGGCCATGGCAACGGTGATGGCAACAGCGGCAATGGCGGCAACGGCGACGGCGACGGTAATGGCAACGGCGACGGCAACGGCGACGCGCCCGACGGCGGACCGACCACCACACCGCCGGACGTGCCGCAGCCACCGACACCGGACCCGACCGAGACACCCGACCCGACCGAGACACCCGACCCGACCGAGACACCGGACCCGACACCGTCGCCGACGGAGCCGACCGAACCACCGACCGGGCCGACCGGGCCGACGGGGCCGACGGAGCCACCGACCGGGCCGACCGGGCCGACGGGGCCACCGACCGGGCCGACGACGGATCCGACGACGCCGACCACGGATCCGACGACGCCCCCACCGGAGGAGTGCCCGACACCGAAGGAACTGGAGACGATGGCCGAGGAGGGTACGCAGCCACCCCCGTTGTGTCGGTGTCCCGGCGACCCGGACAGGGCCGGTGACGACGAGGTGCTGCCACCCCACGAATGCGAGTGGCCCCCGGGAGAACCACGGCCGAGTCCGGTGCCGTCGGCGCGGCCGGAAGGCCGGTGACCGTCTCGCCGCGGGCACTGCTGCCCGGTGGCGGTGAGCGTTTAGTGTTGGCGCATGCCTCGTGTAGCCGCCATCGACTGTGGGACCAACTCGATTCGCCTGCTGGTCGCGGAGCTGACACACCGCCACGACGGCAGTGTCGACCTGCGTGACCTGCACCGGGAGATGAAGGTGGTGCGGCTCGGTCAGGGCGTGGACGCCACCGGCCGACTCGCGCCCGAAGCGCTGGAACGCACCAGGGAGGCGCTGGCCTCGTACACGGTCGCCGCCCGCCGGAAGGGCGCCGAGAAGGTGCGCATGGTGGCCACGTCGGCAACGCGCGACGCGAGCAACCGTGACGAGTTCTTCGCCATGACCCGCGAGGTGCTCGGCGTGGAGGCCGAGGTCATCACCGGGGACGAGGAGGCTCGTCTGTCGTTCACCGGCGCGGTGGGCGAGCAGGACCCGGACGACGGGCCGTTCCTCGTCGTGGACGTCGGCGGCGGATCGACCGAGCTCGTGCTGGGCACATGGGACGGTGCGCAGGCCGAGATCCTGGCCGCCAAGTCGGTCGACATCGGATGCGTCCGACTCACCGAACGGGCGCTGCCGAACGATCCGCCGACGGCCGAGGACGTGGAGGCCGCCCGTGGGGTCGCCCGCCAGGTGCTGGCCGAGGCGTTCGAGCTCGTCGACGTCGCGAAGGCGCAGACGTGGATCGGCGTGGCGGGAACGGTCACCACCCTCTCGGCACTCGCTCAGGACCTGCCGGAGTACGACTCGCATGCCACCCACCTGTCGCTGCTGTCGCACGCCACGATCGACCGGATCACCGCCGAGCTGCTGGCCGTCGACCACGACGCGCGCGCGGCCAGGAAGGTCATCCACCCGGGCAGGGTCGACGTCATCGGCGCGGGTTCGCTCGTGGTGCAGACGCTGGCCGAGGAGCTGCAGGCCCGCGGGGGCCCCGACTCGCTGGTGGTCAGCGAGCACGACATCCTCGACGGCATCGCGCTGTCGCTGGCCTGAGCACCCGGTCGTGGGTGAGCACAAGGAGCGCATGCTCCGCGGCGAGTGGTACCTCGATGAGCCCGAGCTCGCCGACGACCGGCGCCGGTGTCGCAGGCTCGTCGACCGCTTCAACGCCGCAGCCGCGGACGAGGACGCGCTCCGGCGCGGCCTCCTCACCGAGCTGGTCGCGCTGCTCGGTGACGGCGCTGCGGTGGAACAACCGTTCCGTTGCAGCTACGGGACGCAGATCCGCCTCGGTGCCAGCGCCTTCGTCAACAGCGATGCGATCTTCATGGACGATGCGCCGATCACGATCGGGGACGACGTCCGGATCGGCCCGCGTGCACAGCTGCTCACGGCGTTGCATCCGATGGACGACCACGAACGGCGGCGCGCCGGCTGGGAACGGCCCGAGCCGATCACGATCGGCGACAACTCGTGGCTCGGCGGCGGAGTGATCGTCTGTCCCGGCGTGACCATCGGTGAGAACGCGGTCATCGGTGCGGGCAGTGTCGTCGTGCGCGACGTGCCCGGTCACGTGTTCGCGGCCGGGAACCCGGCTCGGGTGATCCGGAGCCTGGACGGCGGCTGACCGGACGCGGCTCGGTGGGACGAGCGTGCACCCCCGCTTCCCGAGTGCCCCCGCTGCCCGAGTGCCGAGAACGGCCCCGCACGCCGTACTCACGCCGACGTGCGGGGCCTGTTCCGCGTCCCGGCGTGGACCCGCGGCGGTGCCACGGGTCCACGCCGCGCCGTCAGCGGTTGGACGCCGACTTCACGAACGCCGCGAGGTCCTTGCCCTGCTGGACCCGTGACTCGGGGTGGACGTACATCATGTGCCCTGCCGGGTAGTACGCCGTTTCGACGTTCTCCCGCAGCTGGTCGGGGATCTGCAGCTGGGCGATGACGTGCTCGGCGGCGTAGTACGGGGTGGCACCGTCGTAGCGACCGAGCGCGACGTGCACCTTCAGGTGCGGATTCTCCCGCATGGCACCGCTGAGCGAGTCGACGACCGACACCGCGCGCCCCTCGAAGTCCGAATAGGACCAGGCGCGGTTCACTTCGGTGGACAGGATCTCGTACGGCAGGTCGCTGCCGTACTCCAACTCGGCGCGCACGTAGTGGTTGAACGCGGCGGAGTAGGCGCCGATGATCCGGGACACCGACGCGTCGTCGCTCATGTGCTCACGCCCGCCGTCGGGCTCCCACGTGGTGAACCGGCCGTCCATGCGCCCGGTGACGAGCCCCTCGTCGCGCAGCAGCTCGGTGAAGAACCGCACGTGCTCGATGCGCAGGTTGACGCGGTCGACGTAGGCCTCCGACAGCCCGGTGAGCTCGGCCAGTTTCGCCACGATCTCGGCGCGCTCGTCGGCGTCGAGGCGGGCACCGCGCTGCAATGCCCACGGCAGGTCGCGGGACGCGAACTCCTCGGCCTCGGCCAGCACGTCCGAGAGCTCGCGGTCGCCGTGTTTGCCGTGGTGATGCGCGATGGCGGCGTAGGTGGGCACGAACAGCGAGTACGGCAGGTCGTTGCCCTCCGTGAACCGGATCGTGCCCATGTCGAGCACGGACGAGATGAGCAGCAGCCCGTTCAGGTACAGGGCGTGGCGGCTCTGCAGGTGCGCAGCGAGCGCTGCCGCGCGCAGGGTGCCGTACGACTCGCCCGCGACGAACTTCGGCGACAGCCACCGCTGATTGCGCGAGGTCCACAGCCGGATCACCTCGCCGACGGATTCCACGTCGGGCGTGAAGCCGTGGTAGTCGGCGGGCTTCTCGCCGTCGACGGCCCGGGAGTATCCGGTCGACACCGGGTCGATGAACACCAGGTCGCTGTGGGTCAGCAGGGTGTCGGGGTTGTCGGCCAGGCCGTACGGCGGCGGCTCCGGGGCGTTCACGTCACCGGCCACAGCGCGCCGCGGGCCGAGCACGCCCAGGTGCAGCCAGATGCTCGACGAGCCGGGACCGCCGTTGAACGCGAACGTCACGGGCCGCGTGGTCGGGTCCGCACCGTCGAGCGTGTAGGCCGTCACGTGGACCTCGGCCTTCGGCTTGTGCCCGTCGAACGTCCCGTCGTTGAGGACTTCCTTGCGCAGCACGATCCGCCCGGTCTGTGCCGTGTAGGCGAGCTTGCGGCGTTTGACGGTGATCGAATGCCGGGTCGTGACGAGGTCGTCGGTCGGTTCGGCCTGCGATTCCGGCGCCGTGGTGTCGGTCTCGGCAGTGCTCTTCGCAGCTGTGTCAGAGGTTTCTGGCATGTCTCCAACCTATGCGTTCACCGCGGCCTGGTGCTCCGAAATTCGCTGTGCCCGACATCGCCGGTGCTGCGAGGATCCTCGGTATGCA
Source organism: Prauserella sediminis (assembly GCF_014195435.1). Taxonomy (NCBI): domain Bacteria; kingdom Bacillati; phylum Actinomycetota; class Actinomycetes; order Pseudonocardiales; family Pseudonocardiaceae; genus Prauserella; species Prauserella sediminis. Next base: position 2,861,102 of record NZ_JACIBS010000001.1, read on the forward strand.
TCTGGTCATGGTCGGCGTCACCGCGCCGAGTCACGTGTATCCCGGACTCGGGCTGATCGCCGAGCTCGTCGCGAGGGGACATCGGGTGACGTACGTCGTCGGTGACCGGCTGACCGACCTGGTCGCCCCGACGGGCGCCGAGGTGGTCACGCACCCGTCGATCATGCCGACGGCCGACGAGCACTGGCCCGAGGACATGGGCGAGGCGATGCAGGTGTTCCTCGACGACGCGATCACGGCGCTGCCCGTCACGCTCGGCATCGACCGGCCCGATGCCGTGCTCTACGACATCGGCGGGTTCGCGGGCCGCGTCGCCGCCCAGCACTGGGGTGTGCCTGCCGTGCAGCTGTCCACCGCGTACGTCGCGTGGGAGGGCATGGCCGAGGAGATGGCCGAGTTCAACGAGGCGCTCAGGGCGTCACCGTCGGGGGAGAAGTACTACACGACGCTGCGCGCGTGGCTCGACGAGAACGGCATGGACATCGGGGCCGACGAGTTCACCGGAACGCCGCCGTCGTGCGTGGTGCTGATCCCGCGGGTGCTGCAGCCGAACGCCGACTGTGTGGCCGACCGATACGTGTTCGCGGGCCCGTGCGTCGACCCGGCCCGTCGCACCGGCTGGGAACCGGAGCCAGGCGATGAGCGGCCGCTGGTGTACGTCGCGCTGGGCACGAGCTACACCGAACGCCCCGACATCTACCGGGCCTGTATCGACGGGTTGGCCGGCGACTACCGGGTCGTGCTGGCCACGGGAAAGGTCGACCCGGCAGACCTCGGCGAGCTGCCGCCTGGCGTGACGGCCGCTCGCGCGCAGCCGCAGCTGGACGTGCTGGAGCACGCGTCGGTGTTCGTCAGCCACGCGGGGATGGGCAGTGCGGCGGAATCGCTGTGGTTCGGCGTGCCCACGGTCCTCGTGCCGCAGGCCGTCGACCAGTCGGCCAACGCGGGCATGCTCGCCGAGATCGGAGCGGGAATGCTGCCCGAGGAGCCGTGGGACGCGCCGACCCTGCGTGCCGCTGTCGACGCCGCTCGCGGCAAGGCCGACCGCACGCGGGAGCTGCAGGCGCAGGTACGCGCGGGCGGCGGCATCGACCGGGCCGCCGACGCGGTGGAACGGCTGGGTGCGCGGTCGTCGGGCACGAGCGGTTGACGGGTGAGAATGGCGCGTGTGGGACGGACGCTGGCTGAACTGGACGCGGACCTGATCGAATGCCGTGCGTGCCCGCGGCTGGTCGAGTGGCGGGAGCACGTCGCGGCGACCAAACGAGCCGCCTACGCCGACGAGACGTACTGGGGCAGACCGGTCCCAGGGTTCGGTCCTTCGGACGCCGCGCTCGTGATCGTCGGGTTGGCGCCCGCGGCCCACGGCGCCAACCGCACGGGCCGAATGTTCACCGGGGACCGCTCCGGTGACGTGCTGTACCAGGCGTTGTACGACGTCGGTCTCGCGTCGCAGCCGACCGCGACCCATGCCCGCGACGGTCTGGAGCTGTACGGCACCCGGATCACGTCGCCGGTGCACTGCGCGCCGCCCGCCAACAAGCCGACGCCGGCCGAGCGCGACACCTGTGGTGGTTGGCTCGCCGAGGAGCTCGATCTACTCGCGCCGAGCATGCGCTCGATCGTCGTGCTGGGCGCGTTCGGCTGGCAGGCGTTGCTGCCGGTGCTCGCGCGGGCGGGCTGGGAGGTGCCGCGGCCGCGGCCGACGTTCGGCCACGCCGCCCACGTCGAGCTGGCGGGCCCGGCGCCGCTTCACCTGGTCGGCTGCTACCACGTCAGTCAGCAGAACACCTTCACCGGACGGCTCACCCCGGCGATGCTCCGTGACGTCCTGACCAGGGCGAAGGGGCTGGCCGGTCTCGACGGAGGTTGACGTGACCGAACCTGCACCCTCCGGACGCGGCGGAGCCGGTCGGGCAGCGTCGAACTGCTGCCGCGCAGCGTTGAGGTGCCCACCCGGCGGCAGCCGATCGTCGAGGGGCGGCGCTCGGCAGAGACCCGGGAGGTGCGATCCGCGATGACTGCTCCGCGGTGCGAATTGCGCCCGCTCGACGCGCGCAACCTCGCCGACCTGCTGGCCGTCGCCGTCGCCGAGACCGACCCGCTCGAGGTCATGCCGCCGGTTCCCGGAGAGCCGGGCTGGAACGAGACGCGGCGGCAGGCGTTCCGCGAGTTTCACCTGACCAGGTCGATCGAGGCGACGGAACCGGTGGAGCGCACGTACCTCGTCGTGGTCGACGAGAGGGTGGCCGGTGCCGCGCGCATCGAACCGGTCGGCGCCGACGTCGAGATCGGGATGTGGCTGGGGCGGTCGTACCGCGGCCTGAGCCTCGGCAGCACAGTGCTGGCCGAACTGCTGACCGTGGCGCGTGCGACGGGGGCGCGGCGCGTGGTCGCGAGCACCACCACGGCCAACGTCGCGGCTCGGCGACTGCTCGGCGACCGGGGAGCAGTGCTCACCGTCGACGGCTACCGGGTGGAGGCGGTACTGGACCTGTCCGGCGGTGTGTGAGTAGGGGAAGGCATGCCGGAGCCCTTGCGTTCGCCGCATATGACGGTGTAAAGCTCATGTCAACTGAATCGTTTGCGTTAAGGCGGCGACACCGATCACACCTGGCCAACCCGGTTAGTGGGTACTGGCGGTTAGTGGGAAACTTAAGCACATGGCAGTCAAGTCGGAACCGACGAGGATCCTCATCCTCGGCGGCGGATACGTCGGCCTCTACACGGCACTGGGCCTCCAGAAGAAGCTCAGGGCCAACGAGGCGTCCGTGACGATCGTGGATCCGCAGCCGCACATGACCTACCAGCCCTTCCTGCCGGAAGCGGCTGCCGGGTCGATCGAGCCTCGGCATGTGGTGGTGCCGCTGCGCCGGGTGCTCCGACGCTGCCACGTGCTCACCGCACGCGTGAACAAGATCGAGCACGAGCGCAAGACCGTGACGGTCGAGGCCGCCGACGGGCACATCGAGCAGCTCGGCTACGACGTGCTCGTCGTGGCGCTCGGCTCCGTGCCGCGCCTGCTGCCGATCCCCGGCCTCGCCGAGCAGGGCATCGGCATCAAGACGGTCGGCGAGGCCATCTACCTGCGTAACCACGTGCTCACCAAGCTCGACGAGGCGTCCAGCACGCTGGACCCCGACCTGCGCAAGCGCCTGCTGACCTTCACGGTCGTCGGCGGCGGCTTCGCCGGCATCGAGGCGCTGGCCGAGCTCGAGGACATGACGCGGGACGCCTCGAAGTACTACGAGAACATCGACCCCGACGACATCCGCTGGGTGCTCGTTGAGGCCGCCGGGCGGATCCTGCCGGAGGTGCGCGACACCCTCGGAGTGTGGACGGTCGAGCAGCTCGAGAAGCGCGGCATCGAGGTGTACCTGTCGACGGCGGCGAAGTCGTTCGAGAACGGCCACGTCGTGTTGTCCGACGGCACCGAGTTCGACAGCGACACCATCATCTGGACCGCGGGCGTGAAGGCCAACCCGGTGGTCGCCGAGTCCGACCTGCCGACCGACAAGCGCGGCAGGCTCGAGGCGACGGCCGCACTCAACGTGGTGGGCCACCCGGACGTCTGGACCTCCGGCGACGTCTCCGCCGTGCCGGACCTCTCGCGCACCGAGGAGGATCCGACGGCCACGTGCCCGCCGAACGCGCAGCACGCCGTGCGGCAGGCTCGCCACCTGGCGAAGAACATCATCGCCTCGCTGCGCGGCGGCAAGCCGACGGACTACTACCACAAGAACCTGGGTGCGGTCGCCGGTCTCGGCCTGCACAAGGGTGTGGCCGACGCGATGAAGATGAAGATCAAGGGCTTCCCCGCCTGGCTCTTCCACCGCGTCTACCACGTCCACGCGATGCCGACCTTCAACCGCAAGGTCCGCATCCTGCTGGACTGGGCGCTCGGCGGACTGTTCAAGCGCGAGACGATCTCGCTCGGGCAGATCAACAACCCGAAGGAAGAGTTCACTCGGGCGTCCAAGTCCTGACCGCTGCGCGCGGTGTGAACGTCGAATGCGGCCCCGAGGTGAACGACCTCGGGGCCGCATTCGTTGTTCGGTGGTGGGGGTTCACGGCCGTTGCGGGTGCGCAGGGCCTTAAGCTGCTAGGTGCCCCCGTAGCCCAACCGGCAGAGGCAGTCGGCTTAAAACCGATCCAGTGCGGGTTCGAACCCCGTCGGGGGCACTTCGAGGATGGGAACAGTGCTGCCCGACGACATCCTGAGGCTGATCGGCTAGGTCGTCCGGCCGCGGACCGGTAAGGGCCTCGGCGCGTGCCCTCGATGGTGCCCGTCGCCAAGCGGCACACGTGCGCGTGGATGCGTTTGCGGTCCCCTGGGAACACGCTCTCCCATGTTTCGTCCAGGTCGACCCACTTCGATGGCGGCCCAGCCTCACCGCTGAGCGGCACATCACGGCTTATGACACCCCCATAGCTCAGGCGCAGCGTCGGTGCCCAGTCGGCACGGAAGGACCGGACTGCCGCCGCGGCCAGCGCAGACAGTAACTCGGCCGCTACGCCGGTTTCCTCCACGAGTTCACGGGCCGCAGCCGCCCGCGGTGTCTCGCCCGGCTCGACCTTGCCGCTGGGCGGCACCCATGTGCGCACGCGGTCCCGTACGAGCAGGGATGTGGCTGCAGGCCGGGTCGGTGACCCCAGACCTCGGCCGCGAGTGGCTCCGTCGGCGTCCGATGAGCGTGCAGCCACGCCGGTGCGTCATCGCACCCCGCTGCCGCGAGGCCGGCATCGGCGACCGGCGTCCACGGTCAACTGGTCGATCCCGACCAAGGCTGAGCGCGTGTCGCGGCTGCCCTCGGACATTGCGGAGAGCGCCGCCTGGTATTCAGCCCGCAACTGTAGGGCTGTGCTCGACAGACCTGAGATCGTTTGCATCTGCGGCTGCCCGGTTCGCAGACGAGATGCGCGCGGCGAACCGTGATCCAACGTTCGCAGGGTGTCATCGTCGTCGCGCCTGGCGAAACAGACGAGTTGATCAACGATGAGCAGCAGGCTTCGTCAGACGCCCGCCACCTGTGCAAGATCGACCTGGCTGACCGGGTTCCGGGCGTCGACCCGGTGGCTACGTTGGCGAGTCCACGACTAGGGAGATCGCGTATGCCCACGCCGCCGGCAAGCTGATCTCGTTCACTGATCCCCGTCTGATCGGTAGACGTTCGCGGCGCGCTCGTGCTGCGGTGAGCGCACCCGTGTTGTCAGAACAGGGTTGCCGGTTCGACCGGCTCCGGCTCGGGCAACGGGTCGAGGTCGGGCACCAGGGTTCGGACATCGTGGTGGAATCGGCGGGCCAGCATGGGCGCGTCGCGGTTGTCGGGAGTGTGCAGGAAGACCGTGGGTGAGCGGCCCTCGCGTAGCCAGTCGGCTACCACCGTGGTCCACGGCTCCCAGCCCGCGATCGTCTCGTCGACCGCGTCCCTGCCGAGGTAGCGCACGATCGGCCGGTCGGTCAGCGCGCGTGTTCGCCGCGGCAGCCGTGGTTTCTGGCTCCACGCTTCCCGTTCGGCGTCACTGGTCGGCGGGCTGCGGAACAGCAGGGTCGTGTCGAAGGGGACCCACTCGGCGTTCGCGCCCGTGAGCGTGGCCTCGAGTCGGGAGGCTGCGTCGGCGTCGGTGAAGAACACGGGATCTCGCACCTCGACCGCACGCGGGAGGTCGGGCGGGAGCCTGCGCAGGAACCGGCCGAGCGCGTCGAGCGCAGGCGGGCCGAACGACCGCGGCAGCTGTGTCCACAGCACCGCGCGCTCGCCCAGCGGTTCGATCGCGTCGAGGAACGCGCGCATCTCGGCCTCGACGCCGGCGAACCTGCGCTCGTGCGTGGCGATCTTCGGCAGTTTCAGCACGAACCGGAAGTCGGAGTCGGTTTGGGCCGCCCAACCCGCGACGGCGTCGCGCGTGGGCGTGGCGTAAAAGGTGGTGTTGCCCTCGACCGCGTTGCACCAGCCGGCGTAGGCACGCAGGCGTCGCGCGGCCGGCAACGACGGCGGCACGAACCGGCCCTGCCAGGCCTGGTGTGTCCACATCGCACAGCCGACATGAAGACGTGCCACCCGATCAGCTCCCTTCGACCGTCATCGACGCCGCCACCCGTCGATGACTACGCGCTATGCCTGTCGCCCCGCGCTCAGTGCCAGCCGAGTGCCGGCGCCACGTGGGTGAGGATGCTGCCGAGGATATGCGCGTTGTAGTCGACCCCGAGCTGGTTGGGCACGGTGACGAGCAGCGTGTCGGCGGCAGCGATCGCCTCGTCCTCGGCCAGCCGCTTGACGAGCACGTCCGGCTCACCGGCGTACGAGCGCCCGAAGACGGCGCGGGTGCCCGCATCGAGGTAGCCGACCTTGTCCTCGGACTCGCCTGCATCGCCGAAGTACATGTCGTCGAGGTCGCTGACGATGGGGAAGATGCTGCGGCTGACCGAGACTCGCGGTGTGCGTTCGTGTCCTGCCGCGTGCCACGCCTCGCGGTAGGCCTCGATCTGTTTGCGTTGCTGGACGTGCAGCGGCTCGCCGCTCTCGTCGTCCTTGAGCGTCGAGCTCTGCAGGTTCATGCCGAGCCGTGCCGCCCACTCCGCCGTGGCGTTGGAGCCCGAGCCCCACCAGACGCGCTCGCGCAGGCCGTCCGAATGCGGCTCGACGCGCAGCAGACCGGGCGGGTTGGGGAACATGGGGCGCGGGTGTGGCCGCGCGAAGCCCTTGCCCTCGAGGGTCGAGAGCAGCGTCTCGGTGTGCTCGCGGGCCATGTCCGCGTCGCTCGCGCCCTCCCGGGGCTCGAAGCCGAAGTAGCGCCAGCCGTCGACGACCTGCTCGGGCGACCCGCGGCTGATGCCGAGCTGCAGCCGCCCGCCCGCGATGAGGTCGGCGGAGCCGGCGTCCTCGGCTGTGTAGAGCGGATTCTCGTAGCGCATGTCGATCACGCCGGTGCCGATCTCGATGCGGCTCGTGCGCGCGCCGATCGCGGCCAGCAGCGGAAACGGCGACGAGTGCTGCCTCGCGAAGTGGTGGACGCGGAAGTAGGCGCCGTCGGCCCCGAGCTCCTCCGCCGCGACGGCGAGCTCGATCGCCTGAAGCAACGCGTCCGAGGCCGAGCGTGTCTGCGAGTGCGGCGCGTCGGACCAGTGGCCGAAAGACAGGAACCCGATCTTCTTCACTCCGGGTGCAACGCCGCACGACGAGATTTGTTCCGCCGCACGGCGACGGCCTCGCGGCGTTCAGGCCTGGAACGCCCGATCCGGGCCGGTCATGACGAACCCGGATCGGACGACCTGGAGAGGGGCGGATACGGCGTCTACCGTCACAGTGCAGGTGAGGAGTCCCTTGTCGGCGCTGTCTCCATTCGTTGCAGACCCGACTCGGGGCACCGGCGAAGTCGCTCCCGAGTCGGGGCGGCGCCACAACTCGTGCCCACCGCGCCGGGGCCGGCGTTGTCGTGATGATCGGCCCGTTCCGCACGATGGGCCGCGACGCTCTGTTCTCGGGCGCTCTGTTCTCGGGCGCTCTAGTTCTCGGACGCTCTAGTTCTCGGGCACGGTCGTGGGTGTCCGGAGCGGTGACGACGACCCCGGAACACCCACGACCGCGGCCCGTTACCACACCTGGTCGAGCACCCTCAGGATGTTGCCGCCGAGCACCTTCGCGATCTCGTCGTCCGAGTAGTCGTGCGCGACGAGCCATCCGGTGATGTGGTGGAACTCCTCGGCGGGGTTCTCGATGCCGTCGACGTACTCGACCTTGTCGAACTCGGGGCCGTCGTGCGCCGCGGAGATCGACAGGTGCTTGGCGAACGTGTCGTGGAGGCCGACGTGGTCGCCGAAGAGTGTGTCCGGCCCGAACGCCACGTGGTCGATGCCGACGAGGTCGACACAGTAGGTGAAGTGCTCCATGAACGCATCGAGGTTGTGGGCCGGATGGTTGGTGCTCATGGTGGTGTGCGGCGCCGCCTCGATGCCGATCACGCCGCCACGCTCCGCGCAGGCGATGATCACGTCGTCGGGCTTCATACGCTTGGTGGGCCACACCGAGCGAGCTCCCGCGTGAGTGATGAAGATCGGTGCCTTCGACGCCTTGATCGTGTCCATGCTCGTGCGGTCGCCGGAGTGCGACACGTCGATGGCGATGCCGAGTTTGTTCATGCGCTGCACGGCCTTCTCACCGAAATAGGTGAGCCCGCCGTCGTGACGTTCCCGCAACCCGGTGCCCAGGGTGTTGGACTCGCTGTAGGCGATACCCGACTGACGTACGCCGAACCCGTAGAGCACGTCGAGGCGGTCGACCTCGTTCTGGATCGGCGTCGCCGCCTCGAGCGCGGGCACGAGCGCGATCTGGCCGTTCGCGCGCGCTGCCGCGATGTCGCTGACGCGCTCGGCCCTGATCACGAAGTCCTGCTTCGCGATATCGGAGTAGCGCATGCCCAGATCGACGAGCACGTCCTCCCACTTCCACCCCATCTGCGAGGTGATGCAGCAGGTGCCGTCCATGAAGTTCTCGAAGACGGCGTCGATACCGGACAGCGAAAGACCCTCGTAGCCGGTGTGGTGCCTGCCGGTGCGGTTGTAGTCGAAGGTCTCGGTGATGTCCTCGGGAAACACGCTGGTGTGGTCGTGCAGCGAGATCACGGTGTTGTCTGCCAGCAGCTGTGCGACCCGGCTTCGCTGCGCATCCGAGAGCTCAGGTCCTCGTGAGGGAACCCGGCCGATCTCCTTCGCCAGCGTGAACTCGCGATAGTCCTCACCGGGGGTGAGGTGGTCGAAAGATCGGTAGCCCTGATAACGCAAAGGCTGCGCACCGCTCTTCTGTGACATGTGGATGTTCTCCTTCCAGGGGTAGCCGGCTCAGGCCGTGGTGACGGCCCCGTGGTCCTCGGGGGGTCGAGTGGGGTTGTCGAAGAAGAGCGTCAGGTCGTCGGGGCGCATCGGCTTGGTCGCGAGCGAGCCGATGATCATGCCCGCGAAGCCGGCGGCCACGCCGGGAACGATCGGTTCGACGACGGGACTGCCGAGCACGTACCAGGCCAGGCACGTGCCGAAGCCCGCAACCATCGCGCAGACGGCACCGACGCGGGTGGCCCGCCGCCAGTACAGCCCCAGCAGGATCGGGGCCGTGACCGTGCTGCCGAGCAGCGCGGCGTAGCTGAGGACGACGAACTGAACGATGTCGAGTTCCTGCAGCGTGAGCAGCACCGGGAGGGCGCCGATCACGAGAGTCGCCCAGCGGTTGATGCGTGTCCGCTCCCGTTCGGACGTGCCCGGCCGGATCAGGGCGGTGTAGATGTCATGCGAGATCGCCGGTCCCGCCACGAGCAGCACGGAGTCCACTGTGCTCAGTACGGCCATGACGACCGCGGTGAGCAGCAGCGCGCCGACGAACGGGGGAAGTACCTCGGACGACAGCACGGTCGACGCCGCGTCGGCGATGGAAAGGTTCGGGTACAGCACCCGCATGACCATTCCTGCGACGCCGATGCAGATCCCGGTGAGCAGCACGAAGAACAGTGCAACCCCGGATGCCCGGCGGCATGTGCGGTCGTCGGGCATCGCATAGAACCGCAGCAGCAGATACGGCGCGCACAGTGCGGCCAACCCGAATCCCAGCCAGAAGCCGCCGATCTCCCTCCAGCCGAAGCTCCAGCCGATGAAGTCAGGCGCGATCGCGGGCAGCGATTCCGTGAGCGCCGAGAACCCGCCGGCGTGGCTGATGAGCAGCGGCAGGCCGACGACGATGCCGATGGCCATCATGATCTGCTGCAGGAAGTCGGTGCGGATCACCGCGGTCATGCCGCCGATCACCGTGTATGCCACGACGAGGACCATCAGGATCACCGCACCCCAGTAGAACGGGATACCGAACGCGGTCTCGAGGATGACGCCGCCCGCCTGATACTGCGCCGACATGAACACGAGATAGGACAGGACCAGCAGCACGGAGATCACGGCGCGGGGGATCTTGCCGCCGAAGCGGTCGGCGATGAAGTCCGGGAAGGTCAGGGCGTTGCGCTCGTGTGCGTACCGGCGTAGCCGCGGCGCGATGACGTACGCGGCGATCAGGAACGCGACCCAGATACCCGCCCAGCCCCACATGAACGACGCGCCGGTGAGGTAGTGGATCCCGACGGTGCCGACGAAGGTGCCCGCGCTCATCTGGGTGGCGGCGATGCTGGCGCCACCGGCCCACGCGCCGACCTTGCGGCCCGCCACGAAGTAGTCCTCCTCGCCGCTGCTGGCGCGATACGACCGCCAGCCTTCGAACACGAGCACGATGAGGAAGCCGGTCAGCAGCAGGAGGAATGCGGTGCGGAAATCCATCACCGATCACCGCCGTCGCGGTCGCGGTCGGCTGTCTTCCGGGGTCTCCGGCCGGCGAGCGCGACGCTGAGGATCGTGAGTACGATTCCGGCGATGACGGCCGTGTCGAACGGCACGCCGAACGGGGTGATCAGGGTTGCGGATGCGAGCGCGTTCATCTGCGGACACGCTCCTTTCGGAAGCTGTGGTAAGCCCAGGCGATGATGACGACGGTGACGAGCACGAGGCCGACCGTCGACGACCAGAACCCGATCGAGGCCCGTGAGGTGTTCCCGTACTCCGCGACCAGCACGGACGGGAGCGAATGGCCGCGGTGGTGTAGCACGGTCCGATCGTCATCGGAGGTGCCGGAGTTGTACGACGGCAGGGAATCACCGGTCAGCCGCATTCCCGGCGGCAGCGTGATCTCGATGTTCACGTTCGCGGTGCGGGCGGTTGCGATGTCGGGGATCGCCAGTGGCAGGCCGTGTTCGCCGTCCGCGCGCCGTACGCGTTGCTCCACTGTGTACTCCGAGGTTCCCGCGGGAAGCGTGGCGTCGGCGCGGATCCCGTTCGTCGGACCCAGCTCGGTCAGCCCACTCACCGCGGTGAGTTCCGTGATCTCGGCGTTGTCTCGGGGGAGCAGGAGCAGCGTGACCGGCGTCGCCTCGGTCGTGGGTTCGCCGAGCTCGTAGGTCGCGCGCAGGACATCGTCGGCGCCGTCGTTCATCGTGACCGAGACGTCCGCACGCGTGAGGGTGGTCGTCGCGGATTCCTCCTGGGCGGCCGCCGGTGAGGCGATACCGAGCATCGCGCCGACGGCGAACACCACGGGTATGACGGTTCTTCTCGTCATGCGGTGACCTCCATGGGGTGTTCCGCTTCGCGCAGCAGGCCGGTGTCGACGACGTCGTCGGCGAGTGCGGGTGGGCGGGGGTAGGCGCGCCTGCTGTGGGACAGGCCCATGCGGTGCAGCGTTTGCGCATGGTGGATCGCGGCGCGGATCGGGTTGATCACGGGCACGCCGAGTTCCGCCGTCAGCCGCTCGGCCGCGCCGAGGAAGCCCATGCTCATGCAGCCGAGGACGAGGGTGTCGGCCTCGCCGGCGGCGAGGGCGTTCGCGCATTCGGAGCGCAACGCCGCGTAAGCCGCATCGTGGTCGGAGTTGAGGGCGAGAACCGACAGCTCCACGGAGCGAACCTCGTGGAGTGCGTCGAGGACGCCGGTCTCCCACGCGATCCGGCGCAGGAGCGGGCGGACACCGTCGGCGACGGTGACGACCGTGAACCGGTGGCCCAGCGTGCAGGCCAGCGACATCGCCGCGGCTGCGGGCCCGACAACCGGCGAGCTGGCGATCTCACGCAGGCCGTCGAGTCCGGGATCGCCGAAGCAGCCGAGCACGACGGCATCGGCCCCGTCGTGTTCGGCGCGTCGCAGTGCGGTGCCCATCGCCGGAACGGCCAGATATTCCTCGTAGGCGGACTCGACCGAGGCCGGGCCCCGGTCGACGGCGGTCACGGTGATGCGAGTGTCGTCGCCCGCCCACTGCTTGAGCAGGTCGGCGCGGCGTCGCATCTCGGTTTCGCCGAGCGGTGTCACGTGCATCGGCGCTGGGAGCAGGTAGGTCAGCTGCATCGGACCTCCAGGATGGTCTGGACCGGCTCATTCGAGCGTGAACGGCCGGTAGGCGCGCTTGTGGTTCTCCAGTTCGAGCGCCACGTCGATGGAGCGGATGCCGGGCAGTGCGCCCAGCACCCGTGTGGTGAAGGTGTAGATCTCCGAGGGCTGCGGGAGGATGACCTCGCACACGAGGTCGGCCGAGCCTGCGGTCGCGGACACGTACCGCACCTCGGGCCGGGCCGCCACGAGCTGGGCGACCTCGTCGAGGCGATCGGCGGCCACGCGGAGCCAGAGCAACAGCTCGGTGCGGAAACCGAGCGTCGTGGGCGAGACGAGCGTGCTGAACACGAGGGCGCGCTCGGCCACGAGCCGTTCCACGCGCCGGCGTACGCCGGTCTCGCCGAGCGTGAGCGTTTTCGCGATGTCGCGGTACGGGCGTCTGCCGTCCTCCGCGAGCACCGCGAGGAGGCGACGGTCGACGTCGTCGAGCTCCACTCCGTTCGGGGCGTCCGTGGTGCCCGGCTCCGGTGAGTGATCGACATCGCCGAGCAGGTCGCGACTCCAGTCGTGGCGCATCGTGAAGTTCTTGGTGATCAGCGCCGATGACGAGCGATGTACGCCTGGTAGTGCTCCCAGCTCGTCGATCAGTGTCGTGACCAGTTGGTGCTGGGACGGCACGATCAGTTCGGTCACGACGTCCCAATCGCCGGTCGTGATGGTGAGAAACCGCGTGTCGGTGCGTTCGGCCAGAGTGTCGACGACGTGCCGCACGGAGTCGGGGGCGCAGGCGAGCTGCACCAGCACGGGTTGCCCGAGTCCGCAGACGAGCGGATCCGCGACGCCGACCACGTGCACGGTGCCGTCGTCGAGCAGTCGGCCACCCCGGCGCGATGCCGTGCTCTCCGTGGTGCCCGCCAGTTTGGCGACGTCGGCCCACGAGCTGCGGCCATCCAGTTGCAGCGCCGCGACGATACGGCGGTCGAGGTCGCTGAGTTCCGGCACGTTGAGTTCCTCCGCGGGTGCACACCCAGCCTTAGGTTCTGGGCGATTCAGGCCTGATTTGGATGAACGTACGTGATTGGGGCTCATATGTACATATCTATGCATGAGATCGGCCTGTGACGCGCGGTTGTGCCGAAGTGTGCGGCGGTACGAGGTGGCCGGGTGCGCCGTGACCGAGTGCGCCGTGACCGAATGCGCCGTGACCGAGTGCGTCACTTCCAGGCGAGTTGCGCACGGATGTCGGTGAGGCCCCGGCAGTGCCGCTGCCTTCGACGTCTCCGGCGCACGGGCGCGCGCCCGTATCGATCGCCGCGACGGATACGCCCCGGCTGTCGGCGTCGCAGTTGACTGTTCGCTTTGCAAACGATTAGTTTTTCTTGAAACGTTTCAACGACGAGGCGGGTGGAAATGCTCAATCGCAGGCAGTTCATCTACGGCGGAGCGTTGACGGGGATCGCGGTGGTCGGCGGTGCGGCGCTGCCCGCGCAGGCGGCGCAGGGGGTGGCTCCGGGCGGTGGGCCGGGTTCGCTCAGCTGGCCCGCATTCGATCGCGAAACACGACCGTGGACCCGCTGGTGGTGGCTGGGCAGTGCAGTCACCGAGGACGGTCTTCGCGAGGAACTCGATCAGCTCGCGGGCAACGGTTTCGGCGGAGTCGAGATCCAACCCATCTACGAATCCCAGGGCGACGAGGATCGGATCCGCTGGTACCTGAGTCGCGAATGGTTCACCGCTCTGGACACCGCGCTCCGGTCGGCGGCGGAGCGTGACCTGGGTGTCGACCTGACCTCCGGTTCCGGCTGGACTTTCGGCGGGCCGTGGATGGACGTGCGGCACAGCGCCGGTCGTGCTCTCGTCGAACACTGGGAGCTGCGGGGCGGGCAGCGGCTCGACGAGCCGGTGAAAACGATTCATCCGCCGCATCCGGATCTGGTCGACGAGGAGCGACTGTCGCGCCCGGACCTGCGCCCGCCGATGCCGCCCATTCCCGAGCCGGACCTTGCCGCGCTCGTGGCTCGCGAGGTCGAGACCGGCGACACCGTGGATCTGACCGCGCGCGTGGACGAGAACCGGAAGCTGGACTGGACCGCCCCGCCCGGCCACTGGACTCTCACCGGTGTGTTCAACGGCTGGGTCCTCAAGCGGGTCGAACGAGCCGGACCCGGCGGTAAGGGCCTGATGGCGGACTACTTCGACGACAGCGCGATCCGGCGCCATCTGGACCACTTCGGCGACGCGGTCGGTGACCGCAACGGGATCCGCGCGCTGTTCCACGACTCCTTCGAATTGGGCGGAATCGATTGGACTCCGACAGCGCTGCGGGACTTCGCCCGACTCCGCGGCTACGACCTCACGCCGCACCTGCCGGAGCTCTTCGATGAGCACGCCGCGCCCGAGAAACGGGCCCGGCTGTTGACAGATGTCCGGGAGACCTTCTCCGATCTGTTCCTCGAGCGTTTCGCGCGGCCGTTCACCGAGTTCAGCGGGAAGCGCGACTGGCTCACCCGGAATCAGGCACACGGCTCGCCCGCGAACCTGCTCGACATCTATGGTGCGGCAGACATTCCGGAGACCGAGTACACCGGCGGTGAGAACATCCCGATTCCGGGGCTGCGGCACGGCGCCGGTCCCCAGGATCCCGTTCCGCTGGTGGCGCATGGCGTCCTCGGCCGCCCACCTGAACGGCGGCAAGCTCGTCGGCGCGGAGACGGTCACCTGGCGCGACGAGCACCATCACGTGTCGTTGTCCCAGGTGAAGCCCGCCGTCGACATCCTGTTCGCCGCCGGGATCAACCACGTGGTGTTCCACGGCACCACGTACTCGCCGCAGGAAGCCCCGTGGCCGGGCGTCAACTTCTACGCGGCCACCCAGCTGCGACCGGAGAACCCGTGGTGGCGGTACGTCTCCGAGCTGACCGGATACATCACGCGCTGCCAGTCGATCCTGCAGCACGGCCGGCACGGCAACGACGTGCTCGTGTACTGGCCGCAGCACGACGTGTGGGCCACGCCGAACGGCGGCGGTATGCGGGAGCAGGACGGCGAGCTGACCCCGGACTATCACTGGGACGGCGAAGGCTGGATGTATCCGCATCCGAGCGGCGCCGACGAGGTCGTCGGTGGTCTGGAGCGCAGCGGCTGGCAGTTCGACTGGGTGTCCGACCGGCAGTTGGCCGAGTTCGACGGCCGCCGTGGCGGTGTCTCCAATGGACGGTCCGGTTATGCGGCTGTCGTTGTTCCCGGCGCCGAGTTGATGCCGGTGGGCACGCTAGCGAAGCTTCACGAGCTCGCCGCCGCCGGAGCGACGGTGATCTTCGTGGGCGCACCGCCCCGAGACGTTCCCGGCTTGGGCGGGCTCGACGAGCGTCGCAACAGGCTGCGGGATTTGACCGCCGCGCTGACTGCGGGTACGGACTCCCGTGGGACGCGCCGGGTGGGCGCGGGCCGGGTCGTGGTCACCGATCGCGGCGGTGTGGACGATGTGCTCGCCGATGCCGGCGCGGTGCGCGAACCGTTGGCCGACGCGGGTCTGCACGTGGTGCGTCGGTTCCACGACGACGGCGCGGACTACTTCGTGGCCAACCTGACCGCGGAACCGGTCCGTGGCTGGCACACGCTCGGAACCACGGCGGAGTCGGTAGCCGCGCTCGATCCGCTGCGAGACGAACGTGGCCGCGCCCGGCACCGGCGTGCGGGGCAGGGAAGCCAGGTGCAGGTGTCGCTCGACCCCGGCGAGAGCATCGTCCTCAGAGCGTTCGAGCGGCAGCGCATCAGCGCACCCGGTTACCGCACGTCGAGCCCCACCGGAGAGCGCCGCGACCTCCGCGGCCGGTGGTCCCTGGAGTTCCTGGACGGCGGTCCGGACCTCCCACGTCGGCGCATGCTGGACGAACTCGTGTCGTGGACCGAGCTGGGCGGACCGGAAGCGGCGTTCTCGGGAACCGCGCGGTACTCGCTGACGTTCACGCTGGCGCCCGAGCACGCGAAACGTTCCTGGGCGCTGGACCTCGGCACCGTGCGGGAGACGGCGCGGGTGACGGTGAACGGCACCGAGGTCGGCGTCGCGTGGGCGATCCCGTTCCGGATTCCGCTCGGGGAGGCGCTCCGGCCCGGTGAGAACGTGTTGGAGATCGAGGTGACGAACCTCGCGGCGAACCGGGTCCGGGCGATGGCGCGGGGCGGGACGCTGCCCGACGACTACTTCATGAGCTGGCGGACCACGCCGCCTGCGGAGTGGGACGTGCAGCCGTCCGGGCTGCTCGGCCCGGTGCGGCTGGTCGAGGTCGAGGGGTGAGGTCGCGAACACCCGACAACCCACAGTCCGGAAAACCCGTCGCACGTGCCCGGCGCGCCGGGTACGGTCGCGCCTCGTTGCCGCCGGGCCGGCGAGCCCGTCGCGGTGGCCGTCCGCTGATCCCACGGTGAAAGTAGGTTTCGTCCATGGCGTGTCGTATGGGTGAGCTCGTGCTCGACTGCCGCGACCCCGAGTTGCTGGCGCGGTTCTGGTGCGAGGTTCTCGACTTCGTCGAGCTCGGCCGCGAGTATCCCGACGACGTCGACGGCTACGCCATCGAGATCGGCCCGCGCGAAGGTTTCGGCGGTCCGCAGCCGACCATCATCCTGCGCACCGGTGAGCCGGCCGAGGCGAAGTCCAACCTGCACATCGACCTCAACCCCACCGACCGTGACCCCGACGCCGAACTCGAACGGCTCCTGGAGCTCGGCGCGCGGCAGGCCGACATCGGCCAGAACGGCGGGGAGCCGTGGAACGTGCTCGCCGATCCCGAAGGCAACACCTTCTGCCTGCTCAAGGCTCGCATCGACCCGCTCTGACGACCGCGGGTCCCGGCAGGTCCCGGTGTTCCTGCGTGTCTATCGGGGCCGGTAGGCACGCAGGAACACCTTCACGCCTGCCGTGACGATCGCGTCGCGTTCCGCGTCGTCGATGGGCAGGGCGCCGTAGTAGGTGCGGCCCTGTATCTCACTCCCGACCAGCGCGACGAAGTGCCGGGCCGCGCGGTGGGCGTCGTCGATCTCCAGCAGACCACGTTCACCCAGTTCGGCCAGCCGTCGCGCGAGGTCTCCCTGTACGGGCCCCGGCCCGGTCTCCTGCCACGACCGCAGCACGTCGTCCGGGACGTGCCCGATCTCGGCCTGAATCTGCCGCACCAGGGCGAAATGTGCGCCGAACCGCGGCATCACGGTCGTGAAGGCGCGGCCGAGTGCGATCAGGTCCGCCTCCAGGTCGACGATCTTGCCGAGGTGCCGCTCGAGGTCGGCGAGTTGCACCTCGCGAACCTGCTCCGCGCTTTCCAGGATGACCGCGCGGAACAGCTCCTTCTTGTCGGCGAAGTGGTTGTAGATGGTGCGGGTCGACACCTCGGCCTCGCCGGCGATCGCGCCGATGCTGGCGCGGCTGTAGCCGTCACGTCCGAACACCTGGCGGGCGCCGTTGAGGATGGCCTGCCGCTTCGCCGCTCCGCGTTGCGGTTCGTTTTCCCTGCTCAAAGCACACTCCCATCAGATAAGTACAACGACTATTGCACCTAGTGCAATACATGTTGTACTTTACCAGTTGTCAGCATCCCGCACCTCGACATCCAGGAGTGTCCATGTCTGCCCTGCGCCTCGCCGTCATCGTCGGAAGCAACCGCGAAGGCCGTTTCGGCCCGACCGTGGCCGACTGGTTCGCCGAACAGGCCGCACAGTTCGAGGGGATCGACGTCGACGTCATCGACGTGGCCACGATCCCGCTGCCCACCGTCATCGACTTCGGGGCCGCACCGGACCCCCACGTGAGCGCACTCGGCGAACGCCTGGCGGCGGCCGACGCCTACGTCGTCGTCACGCCCGAGTACAACCACAGCTTCCCCGCGCCGCTGAAGAACCTGATCGACCTGTACCGCTCCGAGTGGCAGGCCAAACCGGTCGGCTTCGTCTCCTACGGCGGCATGGGTGGCGGCCTGCGCGCCGTCGAACAGCTGCGCCTCGTCTTCGCCGAACTGCACGCGACGACCGTGCGCGACTCCGTCAGCTTCCACAACGCGTGGAACCACTTCGACGAGTCCGGCGCCCCGCTCGACGAGGGCTGCAACGCCGCCGCCAAGGGCATGCTCGGCCAGCTGAGCTGGTGGGCCCGCGCGCTGCGGAACGCGCGCGCCGTCGACCCGTACGAAGCGTGACGAGGCGGAGGCCGAGAAACAGTGAAGAACAAACTGACCCTGGCCGTCGTACTGCTCGGCTATCTCACGCTGCCGATGTCGATGTCCGGGGCGACCGTCGCGTTGCCCCGCATCGGCACATCGCTCGAGGCCTCGGGAACCGTCCTGCAATGGGTGGTGACGGGCTACTTCCTGACCGCGTCGTCGTTCATGCTCGTCGCCGGGTCGACCGCCGATCTGTTCGGCAAGCGCCGGATCTACCGCATCGGAGCGGTGACCTACGCGCTCGGCAATCTCGTCGCGGCTCTCACGCCGGGCATCGTGCTGCTCGACGTGGCCCGCACGATCACCGGGGTCGGTGCCGCCGGCGTGATGGCGGGCGGCGGCGCGATCCTGGCGTCGACGTTCACCGGCAGCGAGCGCACCAAGGCCTTCGCCGCGATGGGGACCATCGCGGGCGTGGGCATGGCGATCGGCCCGACGCTGGCCGGCTGGCTGGTCGGCACACTCGGCTGGCGCGCCACATTCGGCGCCTTCGCCGTCGCGGGCGTACTGCTGCTGGCAGGCACGCTCGCGATGGCCGAGTACCGCGCTGCACAGCGCACGCGCGTGGACTGGGCGGGCGCGGTGACGTTCATCGCCGGGATCGCCTCGGTCATGTTCGCCATCACCCAGAGTTCCCGCGTCGGGTGGACGAGCCCGCTGGTACTCGGACTGTTCACGAGCGGCGCGGCGCTGCTCACGGCGTTCGTCGTCGTCGAACGGCGCAACGCGCATCCGGTGCTGGACCTGACGCTGTTGCGGAACCGGCGTTTCGTCGGCTGGCTGCTCGCCGGTGTGGTGATGGTGCTGGGCTTCGGCGGGATGCTCTCGTACCTGCCGACCTACCTCCAGGGTGCCGTCGGGATGTCGGCACGGGACTCCGGATTGATCACGATGATGTCGACGGTCCCGACACTGTTCCTGCCCGTACTCACCGGACGGCTGGTCAACCGGGGCGTGCCGCCACGGCTGCTGATCACCACGGGACTGCTGCTGATCTCGGCGGGCAACGCCTGGCTCACCCGGCTGCACCCCGGGATCACCGGCTGGGAACTGCTCGGCCCGCTGCTGACGATCGGTATCGGGATCGGTCTGGCCACCGGTCTCATCGACGCCCAGGCCATGAACCAGGTCGAACAGTCACGCACCGGCATGGCCGCCGGACTGCTCAACACCGTCAGGGGCGGGACTCAGACCCTGGTCATGGCGCTGTTCGGCTCGGTGCTCATCACGCTGCTGAGCGGCACGGTCGGGGACGACGCCGGCGCCGTCGCCACGGGCACGCTCACGAACGGGGAGCACGCCCTGTACCTGACCGACGCCTGGCACGCCATCCTCTGGGCCGTCGCGGCCCTGACCGCACTCGGCGCGGTGGCGGTCAGCACGCTGCTGGCCCCTGTCCGCCAGCTCACCGGGAACGCACCGGCGACGCCGGTGGCGACGTGACCGGCAGGTGCCGGGCTCCGCAGCCACACCGGTCGCGCATCGACGTCGTGGCGACATCCCGGGTGCAACACGCGCGCGAGGATGCCACCGCTCGTCGAGGGGCGGCGCCGGGTGATGGGCGCGGAACACGGGGGAGTCGGCGCTTCCCTTGGTGCGAGGAGCGCCGTCTCAGTCGCGTTCCCGCAGCCGCGACGGCCACCAGATGCGCCCGCCGATGTCGATGGCCAGGGCCGGGACGAGGAGCGACCGCACGATCAGGGCGTCGAGCAGAACGCCGAACGCGACGATGAACGCGATCTGCGCGAGGAAGAGGATCGGCAGCACCGCCAGGGCCGCGAAAGTGGCGGCCAGTACGACCCCGGCGGAGGTGATGACACCACCGGTGACCGTCAGGCCGCGCTGGACACCGGCCCTGGTGCCCCGCCGGAGCGTTTCCTCCCGGACTCTGGTCATGAGGAAGATGTTGTAGTCGATGCCGAGCGCGACGAGGAACACGAACCCGAACAGCGGCACGACGGGATCGGCACCGGGAAAGTCCAGTATGTGGTTGAACACGAGAGCGGAAACGCCCATGGTCGCGGCGAACGACAGCACGACCGTCGCGATCAGCAGCAGCGGCGCCAGCAGTGAGCGCAGCAGCAGCGCGAGCACCGCGAAGATCACCACCAGCACTATGGGCACGATCAGAGTGCGATCGCGCTCCGAGATGTTCTGCGTGTCGAGGAGGGTCGCGGTGCCTCCGCCGACCTTCGCATCGGCGGACGGCACCGCGTGCACGGCGTTGCGCAGTCGCTCCACGGTGGCGACGGCCGATTCCGAGTCGGCCGGATCGGAGAGGGTCGCCTCGATACGGGTCAATCCGCCTTCCGTCCGGGGCTTGCCGTTCGGGCCGGTCGTGATCGAGACCTCGGAAACGCCGTCGACCTGTGCCGCGGCTGCCACGTCGGCCACCCGGTCCGCGTCGCTGATGATCACGGCCGGGCTGCCCGAACCCGCGACGAAATGTTCGCTCAGGACCTCCTGGCCGGCGACCGAGTCCACCTCGTTCAGGAAGACGTCGGACTCGGCGGTGCCGGAAGCGCGCAGCTGCGGGAGGAATGCCGCTCCCACAAGCAGCACCACAGTGGTGGCCACCCAGATCAGCCGTGGTGACGAGCCCACCCGGGCCGCGATCCGCCGCCAGAAGCCGCTCTCCTCGGGATGGGGTGAGCCCAGTTTCGGCCGGTACGGCCAGAACGCCGACCGGCCGAACACGGCGAGCACGGCCGGCAGGAACGTCGTTGCCGCGACCAGAGCGGAGCCGATGCCGATCGCGGCTACCGGGCCGAGGCCCTGGTTGGACCGGAGGTCGCTGAAGAGCAGGCAGAGTACGCCGAGGATCACGGTGCCGGCCGATGCCGCGATCGGCTCGATGGTCGCCTTCCACGCGGCCGCCATCGCGGCCAGGCGGTCGTCCGAGTCCCGCAACTGCTCCCGGTACCGGGAAACCAGCAGCAGCGCGTAGTCGGTCGCGGCACCGAACACCAGGATGAACAGGATGCCCTGGCTCTGCCCGTTGAGGTCGATGACGCCGTGGTCGGTCAGCAGATACACGACCAGACTGGCCAGTCCCAGCGCGAACACACCGGACAGCAGCACCAGGACCGGCAGGAGCGGACTGCGGTAGACCAGGATCAGGATGAGTGCGACGACCGAGCCCGCGACGAGCAGCAGGAGCCCGTCGATGCCCCCGAAGGCTTCTCCCAGGTCGGCGCCGAGCGCCGCGGGCCCGGTGACGAGCACCGTCAGGCCTTCGGGTCGGTCGGAGGCCAGCAGCTCGCGGATCTGCTCGACAGCGGTGTCGGGTGCGACGTCGGCGGCGATCGGCACCACCAGTTGCAGAGCCCGACCGTCGTCGGAGGGGATGGGCGGCGGAAGTTCACCCGGCACGCCGGGTACCTCGGTGAACTCCGCGGACGTCTCGGCGAGGAACCGTCGGTCGGCGCGTGTCACATCGGCGGTTCGTTCGGCGACGACGATGGCGGGCACCGATTCGTCGTCGGTGAACTTGCGCTCGAGTGCTGCGACGTTGGTCGACTCGGCCGTCTCGGGCAGGAACGCGGCGTTGTCGTTCTCGGCGACCTCACTCAGTTTGCCCGCGAACGGTCCGCCCACTCCGCCAACGATGAGCCAGATGATGATCAACAGTGCGGGGGTCAACCATCGCAGGATGCGACGGCGCCGCACTCTGCCATCGGCTTCATCATGGCCATCAGGTCTCATCGTGAGGCTCCCGGTCACCGTGCCCGCAGGGTATTTCGATCGTCAAACTACATTGCCTGAACAGCGGCGGCAGCGAGGAGGTAGCGCATGGTGGACGGGGAAACCGCAAGTGGCCTGTCGGATCCCGAGGATCCGGACGCCGTGCTGATTCGTCTGTTGCGCCAGCTGAACGTGGAGACCGATCGGTTCGCGGAGATGTTCGGTGAGGCACACGGGTTGTACCGGACGGACCTCAACGCTCTCGTGGTGATCATGGACGCTGTCCGCGGGGGCGATTCGATCTCGCCCGGAGAGCTGGCCAGGGCGCTGCAGCTGAGCGCTTCCGCGACCACCGCGGTGCTCGACCGCCTGGAGACCGCTGGGCACGCCCGGCGACGCCGGAGTGCGAACGACGGCAGGCGGATCGAACTCCAGCTGCCGGAGACGACGTGGCGACTCGGGGACGAGCTGTTCCGGCCACTCGGCGCGGAGCTGGAGCGAGCCTGGTCGTCGTTCGACGTCGACGAACGCGACACGATCGTCCGGTTCCTGACGGCCAGCATCCGCGCGACCACGACTGTCCGAACACGACTGCAGGAGGACGTCGAATGATGCCGGACGAGCCAGCGGAAGCGCCCGTGTGGAAGTGTCGCTCGCTTGCCGGCGCACAGTCGTCGGGGGAGGCAGGACACGTCGGCCCTGCGTCCCCCGACCCCTGTGCATCGATCACTGCTTCCCGGGCTGCAGCACCTCATCGATGACGAAGACGGTGGCGTTGGCCGTCGGCACGTTGCCGCACAGCACCTTCGCTCCGTTGACCGTCGGAGCGTCGGCAGTGCCGCCGATCTTCACGTCGCCACCCTCGACGCTCTCGACCGAACCCGCCTCCACGAGCCCGGCGGCGTCCATGCGTTCAGGTACGACGTGGAAGGTGAGGGTCTTGGTGAGGTCGTCCTTCTTCTCGGGGTCGTTCAGCAGCGCGTCGAGCTGGTCGGCCGGGATGGCCTCGAACGCGGGGTCGGCGGGTGCGAACACGGTGTAGTTCGCGTCCTGCTTGTTCAGCGTGTCCACCAGACCTGCGGCCTTGACCGCGGCGGTGAGCTTCGTCAGGAGGGGGTTGTTGCTCGCGGCCGTGCCGACCGGATCGTCGACCATGCCCTGCACGGAACCCTCGTCGTTCGGGTCTGTGGGCACCTGGGAGCAGCCGGGTCCGAAGACGTCGTCGGCGGTGGTCATACCGGCGTTCATGCCTCCGTTGCCGGACGAGCTCGGCGGAGCCGACGACGATGCCTGATCCTGGCCACCGCCCTGCTCGCCCTGGTCCGCGGTGTCCTCGGCGCCACCGCACGCGCTCAGCCCGAGTGCGAGTGCGGCGACCGCACCGGTCACCACGACCTGCCGACGGATGGTCCTCATTGGAATCAACTCCTTGTTTCAGTTCCCGAAAATCCCGGGCTCTGATCGGCATTCGAAGCCGCCGCCCGGATCGATTGGTGTCCGAAGTGGAAAAACCAGGAAAATGTTGCTAGGTGGCGGTGCAGAAGATCGAGTGCCAACCCGTCGCACCGTCCGGCACCGTCGGTACCCGACGAGACTGCTGGGTGTAGCCGGAAGCGTCCGTGGCGCGGCACTCGATGTCGTGTCCGCCCGGTGCGAACTCGAGCTCCGCCCGCCACATCCGCCAGGTCTGTTCGTTGACCTCCGTGGAGAGCTCGGCCTGCTGCCACGGGCCACCGTCCACCCGCACCTCGACCCGTTCGACGCCGGTGGGTTGCGCCCATGCGACACCGGCGAGGGTGAACTTCCCGGCGGGGAACTTCTGGAACGGCTGCGGGCGGTCGATTCGGGACTGTGTCTTGATCGGCGCGCGTTCGGCCCAGCCGCGCTGCTCCCAGTAGGTCTGTTTGTCGAATGTCGTCAGCTCCATGTCGACGAGCCATTTGGTCGCCGACAGGTAGCCGTAGAGGCCCGGCGTCACCATTCGCACCGGGAAACCGTGCTCGACGGGCAGCGCTTCGCCGTTCATTCCGTAGGCGAGGAGTGCGCCGCGATCGGCCTCGCGCAGTACATCCAATGGCGTGCCTGCGGTGTAGCCGTCCACACTCGTGCTGAACACCTGCCCGGCGCCGTTTCGGACGCCGACCTCGTCGAGCAGATCCCGAATCGGGACGCCGGTGAACGTCGCGGTCGACACGTAATCGCCACCGATCTGATTGGACACGCATGTCATCGTGATGGTCCGCTGTTCGATCCTTCGAGTGATCAGACCGTCGAAGTCGAGCGTCAGCTCCCGGTCGACCATGCCGTGGATGCGCAGCCGCCAGTCGTCCAGTCGGATCCCGGGCACGGACAGCGCGGTGTCGACCCGGTAGAAATCCTTGTTCGGGGTGATGAACGACGGCGTTCCCTGCGAAGCGAAGTCCGCACCGCGCGGGACGGGCGGATTGGCCGGAACGAGGCGTCCGACCTCGGTGCGGGCCGCATCCACTCCGGATCGGTTCGCGAGCAGCCGCCCGCCGGCCGCGGCTCCGCCGGCGGCCGCCGCGACGCCGGCCACCGCGAGTACGAACGTTCGCCGCGATGCGGCCGTGGCCGCAACCACCGTCGCATCGCCGTCCGGACCTCGGTCCCTGCTTGTTCGCGAATCGGCCGCGCGGCCGGAACCGTGCTCCTCGGAGCCGCTCTCCTCGTCGGCGCCGCTGGGTACGGAGTCCGCTGAACCGGTGCCGGCGTCGCGGTCGGTGTGTTCGCCCGTGGCCTTGTGGCCGCGTGGGCGGATCGGCGCCGCCGAACGCGAAGCGAGCCGGTGGAGCCCCCCGAACGCTCCGATGCCGGACACCAAAGCCGCAACGGCGGGAAGCGTGTCGAGGGCGGTCAGGTCGCGGCGTAACAACGCGGCGATCACCCCGATCGCGCCGAACGCTCCGATCACCGCGAGGCCGGGCGTGGCGGTGCGCCGTGAAAGCACCCCGGCGACCACCGCGAGCAGCAGGATCACCACACCCATACCGCCGAGCAGGACGAGCTTGTCCGAATCGCCGAACTGTCGGATGGCGAACTGCTTCACCGGCTCCGGCGTGAGGTCGATCGCGGTGTTGCCGACGGCGAGGTACGGCGACGCGTTCGGCTGGGTGAGTCCCGACGTCAGATGCCCGATACCGAGGGCGAACGCCACCGCGGAAATGCTCGCGAACATCGCGCGGAGCGCACCGGGCCGGCGAGCGGCCGTTGGAGTTGACATACCGATGATTCGTTTCCGATGCGGCCGACGATTGGTTGCGGGGTCAGCCTTTCTTGGGCGGTAGAGGGAGGAAACCGCTTGTCCGGGAGACGTAGTCGGGGTAGCCGGACCGGGTTTCCCGCAGCCGACGTTCCGTCATCGGCTTTCCGGTGCCGCGGGCGAGCAGCCAGGTCATCAGTACCGGGGAGAGCACCGTCGCGGCACCGGGCGGCTGCTGGGCGGCGATCAGGTACAGCCCCCACCACACGCAGGCGTCGCCGAAGTAGTTCGGATGCCGGGTGTAGCGCCACAGCCCTCGATCGAGCACTCGCCCCTTGTTCGCCGGGTCCGCGGTGAACCTCCGCAGCTGCTCGTCGCCAACCGCTTCGAAGGTCAACCCGACGCACCACACCAGCGCGCCGAGAATGCCGAGCACACCGATCTCGGCCGGCCGTTGCTGTGCGAAGACCACCGGGAGCGAGACGAACCACATCACCCCCGCCTGGGTCAGGTACGTACGGAAGAACATCCGCGCCCCTGGATGCGATCTCGCCCGTGCCGACATCGCCCGGTAACGGTGATCCTCGCCCTGCCCGGCGTTGCGTAGGTGAAGGTGCACCGACAGTCGGATGCCCCAGACGATGACCAGAACCGTCGCCAGCAGCGGACTGCCGGCATCGGTCGGGTCGGCGGCGAAGCCGACGGCTGCGATCACTGCGAATCCGGCGCCCCAGGCGGTATCGATCGTGTCGTAGCGGCCCCGCAACCGTGCGACACCGAAGGTGACCACGACGACGAGCAACGCCACACCGAGTGCGAGCGCTGCGGCGGCCACCAGGTTCATCGGGCCCCTCCCGGATCGCGGTCGTGCCGCCGGTTCCGTCCAGCTCCACGGCGGGCATCCGGTCTACGCCCGGCCTGTACTGCCCGGAGACGACTGCCCCACCCGCCGGACGCCGCGCCCGGGAGACCTCGCCCTCGAGTAGGCGGGCGGCGTCTCCCCGATCGCGATGTCGGCTGTCGCAATGCCCATATCGAGCATTCGGAGCCGGGGTCGTGGCGGATCGCCCGCGTATATGTGCGCGTCGTCACATCGGCAATCGCTTCGCGGAGCGGCTCCGAATGACGGGCATGCACATCGCTGAACCGGAGTCCCGGGCAGCGCCCGACGGCACGGCTCCACCGCCCGGTGTTGCTGCGTCCCCGGCCCACGGTGACCGGTCGTGCGGTCGTGTTCCGTTCCGGACGAGGAACTGGAGGGCGGCATGACCGAACCGACCGTGGCCGTGATCGGTGCCGGGGTGTCCGGGCTGACCGCCGCCTATCTGCTGAGCCGTCGTTACCGAGTAGTGCTGTTCGACGCCGACGATCGGCTCGGCGGCCACGCCCAAACGCACGACGTCGTCGCGGCCGGTGGCAGGGCGATCGCGGTGGACAGCGGATTCATCGTGCACAACGATCGCACCTACCCCAATCTGACGCGCCTGTTCGACGAGCTCGGGGTGTCCACGCAGTGCACGGAGATGTCGATGAGCGTCAGCTGCGTCGAATGCGGACTGACGTATGCCGGCGCGAAGGGTTTCGACGGGCTGTTCGCGGAGCCATCGAACCTGGCTCGCCCGGCTTACCTACGGCTGCTCGCGCAGGTACGCAGGTTCCACCGGAGCGCGAACGAGCTGCTGGACGTGGGCGCTGATGACCACCCGACACTCGGCACCTTCCTCGCCGACGGCCGCTACTCGCGCTACTTCGTCGACCATTTCGCGGTTCCGCTGGTGTCCGCGGTGTGGTCGGCCGGGCCGGACACCAGCCTGCGGTACCCGGCCCGCTACCTGTTCGAGTTCCTGCGCAACCACGGCATGCTGTCGGTCGGCGGGTCGCCCGCCTGGCGCACCGTCGTCGGTGGTTCGCGGAGTTACGTCGATCGCATCGGCAAGCAGCTCCCGGCGGTGCGAGTGGCCACACCGGTGCGCTCGGTGCGGCGGTCCGCGCGCGGAGTCGACGTGCGCGACGGGAGCGATCGGGTACACGAGGTCGCCCACGCGGTGATCGCCACCCATGCCGACGACGCGCTGGCCATGCTCGCGGCACCGACGCCTGCCGAACGGGAGGTGCTCGGTGCGTTCGAGTACTCGCAGAACCAGGCCGTGCTGCACACCGACGCGCGACTGGTGCCGTCGTCCCGGCGTGCGCGGGCGTCGTGGAACTACTGGAAACCTTCGTGTGCGGCGGGGACGGACGAGGTCCGGGTCAGCTATGACATGAACAGGCTGATGCAGCTCGCCGAGCCCGAGGACTACATCGTCACGCTCGGCGATGTCGGGCGGGTCGACCCGCGGACGGTCATCGCCGCACCGACCTATCGACATCCGATCTACACCCGTGATTCCGTCGCCGCGCAGCGCAGACTTCACGAACTCGGCGACGATCGCGTCAGCTTCGCAGGTGCGTACCACGGCTGGGGATTCCACGAGGATGGCTGCGCCTCCGGGGTACGGGTCGCCGAGAACCTCGGTGCGGGATGGGGTTCGCCGTGACCGCGCCCGCGCTCTACGACGCCGTGGTGACGCACACCCGCCATACCGGCCTAGTCCGTTCGTTCCGCCACCACCTCTACGTCTGGCTCGTCGACCTGGACCGGCTGCCGCGGCTGCCGTGGTGGTTGCGCCCGTTCGCCGGCTTCGACGCGCGCGACCACCTCGGAACGAAAGGCGAACCGATCCGCCGCGACCTCGATCGGTGGCTCGCCGCTCACGGCGTGCACCTGGAGGGCGGCCGGGTGCTGATGCTCGCGCACGCCAGGGTGCTGGGTCACGTGTTCAACCCGATCACGGTCTACTGGTGCCATTTCCCCGACGGCGAGCAGGCCTGCGTGGTCGCGGAGGTGCACAACACCTACGGGCAGCGGCATCGCTATTTGCTGTCGCCGGACCCGGACGGCCGCGCCGAGGCGGACAAACAGCTCTACGTGTCACCGTTTCTGCCCGATCACGGCCGCTATCGCATGCGGCTGCCGCGGCCGGGCGAGCGGCTGGCGATTCGGATCGAGCTGGGCGACGCGGGGAAACGGTTGCTCAGCGCCACCATGACCGGGACCCGCAGCCCCGCGACCGAACGTGTACTGGTGAGCATGCTGCTGCGCAGACCGCTTGTGCCGCAACGGGTTTCCACATCGATCCGTCGCCACGGCGTGGCGCTGTGGCTGCGGAGAGTTCCGATCACCCCGCGCCGTCCACGGCGCCGTCAGGAGAACCGATGAGTACCACCGACGCCGGACCCCACAACGCTGGATTCCATGAGGTTTCCTCCGACACGGTTGCCGCGCGACCGATGTCGCCGTGGCAGGACGTTCCCTGTGCACCGCACGCGCCGTTGCGTGCCGCCGCGGCCGGCAGGCTCTTCCGGCACGCGGTCCGCAGGCTGCCGGTCCGCATCGCACTCGCGGGCGGGGAGCGGCTCGGCGCAGGCGGTCCCGCGGCGCCCCTGATGCGCATCGAGCGGCCGACGGAGTTCTTCCATCGCCTCGGAGTGGACGGCAAGATCGGTTTCGGGGAGGCGTATCTCGCCGGGGACTGGTCGAGTCCCGAACTCACCGAGCTGCTGACCCGGTTCGCGGCGCAGTTGCCCAGCCTGGTCCCGGCGCCGTTGCAGGTCCTGCGGCGTTGGGTGGACGCCACGCGGCCGGAGTCCGAGCGCAACACCGTTTCCGGCGCACGCAGCAACATTCACCGCCATTACGATTTGTCCAACGAGTTCTTCGCCGGCTTCCTCGACGAGACGATGACCTACTCGGGTGCACCCCTCGAGCCCGGCGGCGACCTCGAAGCCGCACAGCTGTCAAAACTCGACTCGATGCTCGATCTGGCGGGAGTCCGGGCGGGCACGAGGATGCTGGAGATCGGCACCGGGTGGGGGTCCCTGGCGATGCGCGCTGCGCGCCGCGGTGCCAGGGTCACGACCATCACGTTGTCGGAGCAGCAGCGGAGACTCGCCGTCGAGAGGGTGCGGGCCGCTGGATTGGGCGACGTCGTCGATGTGCAGCTCCGCGACTACCGGGAGGTCGACGGCCGCTACGACGCCGTGGTCAGCATCGAAATGATCGAGGCGGTCGGCTGGGAGTACTGGCCGTCCTACTTCGCCACGCTGGACCGGCTGCTGGCTGACGGCGGCCGGGCGAGCGTCCAGGCGATCACGATGCCGCATGATCGGTTGCTGGCAACTCGCGACTCATACACCTGGATCCACAAGTACGTCTTTCCGGGCGGGCTGCTGCCCTCGGTGCGGGTTGTGGAACGCAATGTCGAGGTGAACACCGGTATGACCCTGGCCGAGCGGCGCTGCTTCGGGCCCGGCTACGCGGAGACCCTGCGGTGCTGGCGGGAGCGGCTCGCCGAGCGGCACGCCGACGTCGCCGAGCTCGAGCTGGGCGAAGCGCTGCCGCGGGTGTGGGAGTTCTACCTCGCATACAGCGAGGCGGGCTTCCGCTCCGGTTACCTCGACGTCTGGCAGTTCGGCCTGCACAAGGCCGCACGTCGCTGAAGAATGTTCGAGCGGCGTGACAGACGTCGCGGAGATGGGAGTTGATCGGTGTGGACGAGGAGCCGCAACGCGCCGAGCGGCCGCCGGGCTGGTCGGCCGACCCGCAGCCGGCCCCGGACGCGCGCGCCCTGCTGGCCGAGGTCGCCAAGGGCGACGAGGCGGCGTTCGACCAGCTCTACGAGGTGATCGCCAGGCCGGTTTTCGGGCTCGTGCGGCGCCTGCTCCGGAACGCCGCGCAGTCCGAGGAGGTCACCCAGGAGGTGCTCGTCGAGGTGTGGCGCACCGCGACGCACTATCGCCCCGACAAGGGCAGTGCGATGACCTGGGTGCTGACCCTCGCACATCGTCGCGCGGTGGACCGGGTGCGATCCGAACAGTCTGCGGCCGACCGCGAGGCCAAGGTGGGTTCCCGGTCCGGTGCCCGGGCATTCGACGAGGTGAGTGAGTCTGTGCTCGGTCGCCTGGAACAGCTCCAGGTGCGCCGGTGTATGTCCACGTTGACCGAACTGCAGCGGGAATCCGTGCTGCTGACCTACTACCGCGGCTACACCTACCGAGAGGCGGCCGAGCTGGTGGGATCGCCGATGGCCACGGTGAAGACCCGCCTACGGGACGCGCTGATCCGCCTGCGCGATTGCCTGGGGGTGGGCTGATGAACAACGACATGTCGAGCCTCACGGGTGCCTACGCGGTGGATGCGCTCACCGGACCGGAACGCGCCGAGTTCGAACACCATCTCGCCGAATGCGAGGAGTGCGCGCAGGAAGTGCGCGAGTTGCGGGAGACCGCGGGCCTGCTCGGCGTCGCCGCCGCCGAGGAACCGCCCGCGCAACTCAAGGGCCGGGTACTGCACGAGATCGCACACACCCGGCAGGAACCGCCGATGGCCGAACCGGTGCCGATCGGCAGGCGGAAACGGCGGGCGGCGTCCCGGTGGGGGACGCGGCTGGCGGTGGCTGCGTCGGTGATCGGGATCGGACTGGCAGCCGTGTTCGGTGTCGCCGCATGGCAGTCGCAACAGGAACTCGACCAGGCACGGGAGCGGATCGAGCAGGCGGGTACGCGTGGTGCCGAGATGGCTCGCGTGCTGCACGCCCCGGACGCCCGGCTCATCCACGCGTCCGAGGGAGGTGCGGTGGCGACCGTGATCGTGTCGGCCGACCTCGGCAAAGCCGTGTTCATGAGCGAGCACATGCCCGCCGCCCCCGAGGACAAGGTGCACCAGCTCTGGGCCATCGACGAGCAGGGAGCGACCTCGATGGGTGTGCTGACCGAC
This sequence comes from Prauserella sediminis, assembly GCF_014195435.1. Lineage (NCBI taxonomy): Bacteria > Bacillati > Actinomycetota > Actinomycetes > Pseudonocardiales > Pseudonocardiaceae > Prauserella > Prauserella sediminis. The sequence continues at coordinate 2,891,938 of NZ_JACIBS010000001.1, forward strand.
GGCGACGTGCCGGTCACGGCGGACATGCCCGGCGGTACCGCGAAGCTCGGTGTGACGACCGAACCCACGGGCGGGTCGCCACAGCCGACCACCGACCCGTTCATGTTGCTGTCCCTGCGCGCCTGAACCGGAAGGGTCTTCCTACGATGCGGACCTCGATCGCGCTGTTCACCCGAGATCTGCGCGTCAGCGACAACCCGATGCTGTATGCCGCTGTGGCCGGGGCCGACAGGGTCGTGCCGTTGTTCGTGCTCGACCCGAAGCTGCCCACGCCGCCGAACCGCGCGGCGTTTCTCCTCCGATGCCTGACCGACCTGGACGATGCGCTTCGGGACCTGGGCGGGGCGCTGATCGTGCGGCACGGCGACCCCGTCACGGAGGTGTCGCGGCTGATCGCCGAGCACGGGGTGTCAGATGTGCACGTCTCGGCGGATGTCAGCGGTTACGCCCAGCGCAGGCAGGGCCGACTGGAGGCGATACCCGGCGTCGGCGTACACGTCCACGAAACGGTCACCACCGCCGCGGCGCCCGGCTCCCTCACGCCCACCGGTGGAGGTGATCACTTCGCCGTCTTCACACCGTATCTGCGGCGGTGGCAGACCGCGGCGAGCCGGATTCCGCTGCCGCCGCCGTCCCGGATCACGATTCCGGAGGTCGAATCGGCGGGATTCCACGACGTCGCGTCCGGGGAAGGGCTGCCCGCTCCGGAGCTCGCCGAGGGCGGGGAGCGAACCGGCCGCGCGTTGCTGTCCGAGTGGGTGGACGGTCCGGTGGCCGGCTATGCCGACGGGCGTGACGACCTGGCGGGCGACCGCACGTCCCGGCTTTCCCCACACCTGCACTTCGGCACGCTCTCGCCGGTGGAGGTGTTGTACCGGGTGGGTCGGGACTCGCAGGGAGCGCGGGAGTTCGGCAGACAGCTCGCCTGGCGGGACTTCCACCACCAGATGTTGGCCGCCCGGCCACGTACCGCGCGTGAGGACTACCGGCCCCGCGGTGACCGGTGGCGTGATGCACCCGAGGAACTGGCCGCGTGGCGGGAAGGCCGCACTGGCTATCCGATCGTCGACGCCGGGATGCGCCAGTTGCTCAGGGAAGGCTGGATGCACAATCGTGCCCGCATGATCACGGCGAGCTTTCTGACCAAGACCCTGTATGTGGACTGGCGGGCAGGAGCACGGCACTTCCAGCAGCATCTGGTCGACGCCGACGTGGCCAACAACCAGCTCAACTGGCAATGGGTAGCGGGCACGGGGGCCGATACCCGCCCGAACCGGGTGCTGAACCCGCTGCGGCAGGCGATTCGGTATGACCCGTCGGGCGACTACGTGCGTCGGTACGTCCCGGAGTTGCATCGCATTCCGGGCGCTGCGGTGCATGAACCGTGGAACCTGCCCGTACCCGAACGCAGGGCGCTGACCTACCCGGACCCGGTCGTCGACCTCGCGGACGGCAGGCAGCGTTTCCTGTCCGCCCGGAACGCCTGAGAGGCGGACGTCCCGCCGGATCGGCGACCACGGCGGGCAGTGTCTGTGCGCAGCCGTCGCGATCTGCGGGGCCGTTGTTGGCCCGGTTCGACCGGGGGTGCCCTCTAGAGTGGTGAGCATGCGGATCGAGGTGCTCGGCCCGGTTCGGCTCGTCACCGACGCGCGAGATCCGGTCGACGTGCCCGAACGTCAGCTGCGGCTGCTGTTGGCGTCGCTCGTCGCTGCGAACGGCGAGCCGGTGTCGGCCGATGCGCTGATCGACCGGCTGTGGAGCGACACGCTCCCGGCGAACCCCAGGAAGGTGCTGCGCGCCAAACTGTCCCGGCTTCGCACCGTGCTGGACGAGGCGAAGCCCGGTGCCCGCGACCTGCTGACGCACCAGGCAGGAGGCTATCGCCTCACGGGCAACTCCGAGATCACCGACGCTGCCCGGTTCAGGGACGCGATCGAACACGCGCGGCGCATGCAGCACTCCCGGCGGCGGGTCGAGGTCCTCACCGAAGCGGTGGGACTGTGGCGCGGTGAGCCGTACGGCGACGTCGCGGAGGAGGTCTGGCTGGCCCCGACGGTCGCGCAGTTGAAGGAGCTCCGGGGCGACGCGGTGGAGATGGTGGTGGAGACCCTGGTTCGGCAGGGTGCGCCGGAGGAGGCGATCAGCTACGCCGGCGGAGTCGCCGATGACTACGCGATGAGGGAAGGCCTGATCGGCGCGTTGATGCTTGCGCTGTATCAGGCCGGGCGGCAGCAGGAGGCGCTGGCGACATTCGAGTCGCTGCGCCATCGCCTCGCAACCGACCTCGGCGTCGATCCGGGGCCGCGTATCCGCGAGCTCCACGGCCGGATTCTGCGACAGGAACCGGCGCTCGAGCGGCAGGAGCCGGAAACGGCCACACCATCCGGTACGCGCCGGTCCAATCTGCCAGCCGAGACAACATCGCTGATCGGACGCCGTCGTGAGGTCGCGCAGACGACGGCGTTGCTGGGGCGGTCCCGATTGGTCACGTTGACCGGCATCGGCGGTGTCGGCAAGACCAGGCTCGCGCTGCACGTGGCCCGGGAGCAGGCGGAACGTTTCGAACGCGGCGTCTGGTTCATCGATCTGACGCAGTTGAGCGCGACGGCCGGGCAGCAGTTCGGCTCGGGCGAGCGCATCGCGGCCCTGGTGGTCGATGCGCTGGAACTTCCCGTCCAGACCACGGACGAGGGCGCGCTCGCGCGACTGCGGGAAGCACTCGGAGCGCGGTCGGCGCTGCTGGTGCTGGACAACTGCGAGCACGTGGCCGACGAGGCCGCGGCCCTCGCCGGCGAGTTGCTGCGCCACGTGCCGGGGGTGCGGCTGCTGGCGACCAGTCGCGAACCGCTCGGCCTGCCGGAGGAACAACGCTACGACGTTCCCGCGTTGAGCACCGAGCCACCCGCAGACGGCGGCGCCAGTACGGCGATGGAGTTGTTCGTCGCCAGGGCCAGGGCTGGTGATCCGACCTTCAGCCTCGACGACGGCGCGTTCGATGCCGTCGCCGAGCTGTGCCGCCGGCTGGACGGGCTGCCCCTGGCGCTGGAACTGGCCGCCGGCCGGATTCGTGGTCTGCCGGTGCCGGAGCTGCTGCATCGCCTCAACGACCGGCTGAACCTGCTGCGCCGCCCAGGGCGAGCGATGCCCCGGCGGCAGCAGACCCTGCGCGGAATGATCGACTGGAGCTGGTCGTTGCTCAGCGGGCCCGAGCAGGTCGTGCTGCGCCGGCTCGCCGTCCATCCGGGAACGGTGAGCCTGGCTGCGGCCGAGGCGATCTGTGCCGACGAACCCGACGAGCAGCTCCTGGAACGGGCGAGCACGGCGGATCTGCTGACCGGGCTCGTCGATCGCAGCATGGTCACCACCGTTCCCGCGGAAACGGGGATGCGTTACGGGCTGTTGGAGTCGATCGCCGCCTACGCCGCGGAGAAGCTCGACGAAGCGGGTGAACGTGCCGCGGTCACCCGCCGTCATCTCCGCTACCACCTCGACCTGGCTCGCGAAGCGGACCGGCATCTGCGCGGTCCGCGGCAACGACGGTGGCTGACCGAGCTCGAGGCCGAACGTCACCAGTTGCGACACGCGTTCGATGCAGCCGTGAACGCGGGCGACGGTGGTAGCGCCGCGGCACTGGCCGTGCGGACCTTCTGGTACCAGTGGATCGCCGGACATCAGTCCAATTTGGAACACGATCTGACCGTGGCGACCGCTCTCCCGGGCCCTAGGGACGACACCCACGCAGCGGCGGCCACGCTCGCGGCGTGCCTGAGCGTCCATCGACAGCCGGGGCAGGAGGCACGCCGTGTCGAAGAGGCTCTCGGGCTCTTCCACGACGATGTCGCCCGTGCGCAGGTGCAGTGGTTCGCCGGTGCGTCACTGCTGGCCGTCGGCGTGCGTGAGGCAGGGGAGAAGCACATCGAGGAGGCCATCGCGATCCTGCACGCTCGTGGGTTCGAGTGGGACGTAGCCGTGGCGGCGAGTCAGCGGGACTGGTTCGCCGTGAGCATGTGGGGTGCCGAGCCGTGGGGTCTGCCGGACGGTCGCGACCCGGAAACGGTGCTGCGCGCAGTCGGCGACGGCTACGGTCTGTCGCAGGTGTTCGGTGTGCAGCACCGCATCGCCGAACTGAACGGCCAGCATGCGCGTGCCGCCGCGGCCGCCGAGCGTGCACTCGACATCTGCCTCGACCTGGACCTGCGGGTCGAGGCTTCCTACTGGTTGAGTGCGACGGCTGTCGCTGCCGTGCACTCCGGCGACGTCACGCTGGCCGAAGAACGCTTGGCAGCGGCGAGGTCGATCTCATCCGACATCGCCGATGCACACGGCCTGCAGTTCGCCGATTTCGCGGAGGCGAACGTCGCACGCTTCACCGGAGATCCGGCGACCGCCCGAATTCTGCTGGATCGCTGGCTGACCGGCGCCGGGCCGACGGCCTCCCACGATTCCGCGACGCACTTCGAACGGGGTTTCCTGGCGGTCCACGAGGGGGACACGGCCCAGGCGGAGGACGCCTTCCACCGCCTGGGCGCGTTGCTGGTTCCCGTTACCGACGTACCTGCGACGGCACGGCTCTTGGAGCTGGGGGCGGCGATACACCTGCTCCGTGACGAGGCAGAGGTGGCCGCGGGACTGCTGGGAGCAGCCGCCGCGCTCCGGACTCGGGTGGGAATCGAGCCCTCGGCCCCGGAACGCGAGGACATCGACCGGGTGCGCGCCGGGGTCCACGAACGACTCCCCGAGCAACGCGCTGCTGCCGCCTTCCGCCGAGGAGAAGCGTGCGAGCCCGCCTCACAGCTGGACGCGGTCATCGGCCCGCTCGTCTCCGCCGGCCGCCCGTGAGGGACGCCTGCCCAAGGCCAGGACGAGTATTGCGCTGATGCCGACGGTGACAGCACCGACAACCGGATCGGGCCTTCGTTCGTGGACAAGACGGTCTCCTCACGTGGTGGGTTCGAGAGCTGCGCTCGTCGACGCGGCGGAAGGGGAGGGCGCCGGGTCGTGTCGCGGACGGTCCGGGTGTGCGGTGTCGTCGGTGCTGGCATCCGGCTCGTCCGGGGCCGTATCCAGCCGTGCCCCGCGCAGGCCGCGGACCACGAGCACGATGGTGGCGATGCCGAGCACCACGGCGGTGCCGTAGGCGGCGACCGTGCCCCAGGACAGTGCGTCATGGGCTGCGGTGAGCAGAGCCTGACCGTCGGCGCCGCCGAGGTCCCCGGCGACGGCGACCGCGCTCCCGGGGTTCTGTGCGGCGGTGTCGAGTTCCGCTCCGGTGAGACCGTCCGCTGCCCCCGCCGTCAGCACCCGGCCGAACACGGCCATGGCCAGACTGCCGATGAACGCCATGCCCAGCGCGCCACCCAGCCCCGCACTGATGTCCTGCACGGCCACGGCCGAGCCGGTGCGCTTGGCCGGCGCGGCGGTGACGATGAGCTGGGCACCGAGCATCATCAGCGGCGTCACTCCCAGCGAGACGACGGTGGTGCCGGTGATGGACAACCAGGTCTGCTGTGTGCCGCCGGCGATCGACCAGATGACGGCCATCGCTCCGACCAGCGCCAGACCCACCCCCGATGCCATCAGGCGTGCCGGTTCGACCCAGCGCGCCAGTATCGGTGTCACAGCGGTACCGAGGACGGCGGCGATCCCCGGAGCGGCCAGCAGCAGGCCGAGCCGGTCGGTCGGCACCCCGGCCACGATCTGCAAGTACTGCAACAGGAGGAAATCCACCGCTACGAAAGCCGCTGAGGACAGTACGAAGGCGATCGCCGTCACGCGAAGTGTGCGGATGGCGAAGAGGCCGAGATCCAGCAACGGGTTGGCGAGGCGCCGTTGTCGGCGGACGAACCATGTGCCGAGCACGAGGCCGACCAGGGTGGCGAGCACGTAGGGCACCGCCGGCCCTCGGTCGGCGATCTCCTGCAGCCCGAACACCACCAGAATGACCGCACCCATGGACAGCACCACGCTGGTCATGTCGATCCGTTCGGCAGTGGTTCGTCCGCCCTTGGGGAACACCCACGGACCTCCCAGCAGGACCACGGCGGCGACCGGCACGTTGATGAGGAACACCGAACCCCACCAGAAGTGCTCGAGCAGCATGCCACCCATCGGCGGGCCGAGTGCGCTGCCCGCCGAGAACGTCCCCATGAGCACCGCGAAGGCGATACCGAAGTGCCGGGAGCCGCCGAACAGCGAACGCAACATCGAGATCGCCGCAGGGGAGGCGGCCGCTGCGGCCAGTCCGATGAGGACTCGCGCGGTCAGCAGCGTCTCGGCGTCGGGTGCGAACGCCGCCAGCGTCGATGCCGTGCCGTAGAGCACGATCGCGAAGAGCAGCAGGGTGCGTGGTCCGATCCGGCCGGTGAGCCAGCCCATCGCGATCACGAAGCCGGCCGCGACGAACTCTCCGATGTGCAGGATCCACAGCGTCTGTGTGGTCGAAGGCAGGAGGTCGGCGGTGACGGCCGGCATGGCCAGGAACATCACGGTGAAGTCCGTGGCCATCATGAACAGGGGCAAGGCGAGCAGGGCCAGGCCGGTCCAAGCCCGCCAGGTAGGGCGTGCCGACGTGGACGTCGTCGTGCTCATCGAGATCAACTCCAGGAGTGCGGCGCGGAGCCGGGCCGTCGGGTCCTATTCGGACGCCGCGAACGGGTAGGGCCGCCCGGTGCGGGCGTCACGCAGCGCCTGTGCCCACCAGGTCAGCTGATCGAGGAAGCCGCGGGCGAGTTCCGCGGTGCGTTCGGCGTTCACGGGGCGGCCGTCGTGGTCGAAGACCTCCCAGAAGTTGGCGAACATGATCGAGTCACGGAGCGGAACGCTGTGGAACTCGGTGAACACCCCGCGCAGCGCGTCGATGGACTGCAGGCCGCCGGTGATGCCGCCGTAGGAGACGAACCCCACCGGCTTGAGCTGCCATTCGTCGTAGAACCAGTCGATGGCGTTCTTCAGCGAAGCCGGGTAGGCGCGGTTGTAGACGGGTGTGACCACGACGAAGGCGTCCGCCGAGGCCAGCCGCTCGCCCAGCGCGGCCACCGGTGCGGGCGGGGGAGCATCGGGGTCGTTACCGCCCAGGACGACCGGCAGGTCGTAGTCGGCCAGGTCGACGACGTCGACCTGCAGGGCGTCACGCTTGCGGGCATGGTCGGCGATCCAGTTCGCCGGGGTGGGGCCGAACCGGTCCGCGCGGATGCTGCCCACGATCACGGCGAGTCGCGTGGGGGCGCCCGTCCGGTCGGCGGTGTCCTGGTCGGTCGTGCTGGTGGTGGTCATCGGAATCGACTCCCTTTCGGTCGGGCTGTGGTGTGTCGATCCCGATCGTCGAAGGGAGGGGCTCCGGCAGGGTTTCGGAAAGGCTTCGGCCCACGCCGCGGTGCCGGCCGGGGCAGTGTCGACCGCCGGATACGTGTCGTCCGCCGGATGCGTCGACCGGGTTCTCACCCATGTCGCCGGGCTGCGGCGGACGTCGCCGGACGGGGTGGAATCACCCGAGTGCTGGGGGTGCCGTCAACGGGCCGCACCGGACCGTGCTTGTCGGCTACGAGCCGGCGACGCTATGACGTCCCGCGTGCAGGACATGCGAACGGATGCCCCCATTCAACGCCGGCCGAACGGCCAGTGACGAGTGGGGGCAGGACACGCGAGCCCGAGTGCAGGACACGCGGGGCCGAGTGCAGGACACGCGGGGCCGAGTGCAGGACACGCGGGGCCGAGTGCAGGACACGCGGGGCGAGAGCTCAGCACTTCTCCTTCGGGACGTAGCCCTGCTCGCAGGCGTACTCGAGCTGCGCCTCGCCAGCCGTGTCGCCGCGGCCTCGCCCGCCGGGGTCGAGATGCCCCTGGTACTCCTTGCAGTCCGGGTTGAACTCGCCCGCCTCGACGGCCCGCTCCCCGCAACCGGGTCCGGTGTCGGTGTCGCCCGCGCGGGCCGAGGGACCGCCCGGCGACGTCCGCGGCTGTTGCGAATGCGGCGCCGAGCCCGACGGCGGTGCCGCGGACGCGGACGTGCGGGACGTCGGTGCGGGGTTCGGGTCGTCCGTGCACGCGCCTGCTCCGGCCAGCACGACGGCAGGCAGCAGGAGTGCCGGTACGAGTCGTGCCCAGGTCGTCATTCACCCATTGTGGGTCCACCCGACGGAGGATGTCGGTGCGGGTGTCCGCCGCCGATTGAGTACCGCGGCGCTCACCTGCAGCGCAGCCCGTTCATTCCGGCGCAGGGCGGCCGAGGGAGCGGGGTGTTCAGGGCCGGAGCGCCTGATGTGAAACCCCTCGTTCGGGCGATGTCGGCGGCGTGAACGGCAGCTCCGCCCACACGACCTTGCCGTGGTGGTCGATCTGGTCGACGCCCCAGTCGTCGGCGAGAGCCGCCACCAGCAGCAGGCCACGACCGTGGTCGACGTCGGGTCCAGGGTGCAGCACGACGGGACGCCGTGGGTCGGTGTCGGACACTTCGATGCGCAGCCGCTCCGACCTGGCGTGCACGCGCAGTCTGCACGGCGGGCTGCCGTGGATGACGGCGTTCGTCGCCAGCTCGGTGACCAGTAGCAGCACGTTCTCGCGCGAGGACTCGTCGCCCGCGCCGAGCGCGGCGTCCACGGCGTGGCGGGCGTCGGTGGGTCCCCTGAGGTTCATGTCCAGTGCGATGTCGACTACGAGGGTGTCGGCCGCGACGCGGCTCTGCTCAATCATCATCGTCAGCCCCGTCGGCTCGGTGGTTCTCGCCGTGGATGAGGCGGAGTCGACCGGCGGGTGGAACACCCGGTGTCCGGTGACTCCGCCGATCGGGCGTCGACCGCGGAATCGTTCACAACCTCCGTGTGCCCTCTGTCGTGGATCGGTACACGCACCCGGACGAACTTCTCGCATTGCGCTGCATGGGTGACACCCACAATGGCTACGACGAGACATCTTCGCTGGCAGCGGGCATAGTGGAAGCCCGGCTTGTTCGGAGGTGAGTCCCGGTGAGCGTCGAGCGTGAGCTGAGCGGTCCGCTCAGCGCGGAACTTGCCAGGGCGGTGCGTGCGGGGCGGCTGCCTGCCGATGCGTGGGCGGTGCTGGCCGAGGTGCTCGAGAGTCTGGACCCCGCGGTGCCCGTCGGGCACGTCGTGGAGTCATTGACCGACATCGTGCCCGGCGAACTGGGCGAGGCCGAGCTGCCCTCCCAGGAGGTGCGCGCCCCTGCCCGTGGCAGCCGCGATCGGGACCTGCGGTGGCGGCTGGCCGACAAGCCCATGGTGGGGTCGCCCTCGCGTGACGACATCGACCGCACGGCCTTCTTGGACGAAGTCAGCCGTGCCTCCGCGACGTCGCTCAACAGTGCCGAGATGCTCTCCCAGATCTCGGCACTCGTCCAGTCGCACCAGCTCGCCGACATCACGCGCGTGTGGCGCTCGACCGACGACGGTCTGCGGTGCGTGACGCCGTCGTCGGGTGACGCGCGCCCCGACCTCACCGCCCAGCAGGCGTTGATCACACGACGGTCCGTTCGTACCGGATCGAGCAGGCTGAGCGTGCCGCTGCTGGCTGGCCGCCACGCTCTCGGGGTGTTGGATCTTGAGCGCAGGCACCGCGGCTTCACCTCCGACGACATCTCGCTCGCGCACGCCGTGGCGGGCCGTACCGCGCTCGGCCTGCGCAACGCCTACGAGTACGAGCGGGAGCACGAGCTCGCGGAGCGGCTGCAGTACGCGATGCTGCCGGCGCTGGCCGAATTGGACGAGTTCGACATCGCAGCGCGGTATCGGTCGTCGACCCGCGGTGTCCACATAGGCGGTGACTGGTACGACGCGTTCAGCCGTTCCGACGGGACGGTCGTGCTCACCGTCGGCGACGTCACCGGGCACGGGCTCGACGCGGCCGTCGTGATGGGCCAGCTGCAGAACGCGCTGCGCGCCTACGCACTGGAGGGGCACGGCCCGGCCTCGTCGCTGCGGCTCGTGCACGAACTGCTGCGGGAGGGCCGCGGCTCGCTGTACGCCACGGCCGTCGTGGTCGAGGTGCAGCGGCGCAACGGAATGATCCGGTGGGCGAGTGCGGGGCATCCGCCGCCGCTGGTGCAGGACGCCTCCGGCGACGTCGTGTATCTCGACGCCGATCACGGTCCGATGCTCGGCATCGACCTGACGCCGTCGATACCCGAGCACCGGCGTTCCCTGACGTCGGACTCGTCCGTGGCGCTGTACACCGACGGCCTCATCGAGCGCCGCAGGAGCGACATCGATGCCGGGATGGCGCGTCTCGCTGCGGCGTTCGAGCGGTGCGGCGACGGCAAGGTCGACGAGCGCACCGACAACGTGCTGCACGAGATGCTGGGCGGCACCGATCACGACGACGACGTCTGCCTGCTGTTGTGCCGCTGGCTCGGCCCGTCCTGACGGCCCGTGGTGCGCCGGCGCCCACCGCCGCGGCCGCGGGCGGGTCCGTGACTGCCGGCCGCCGTGTCGAGGTTCATCACACAGGCTAGGTTTTTAACTTAGGCTTGCCTATCTTGGTCGACATGTCTGGAACACTGCCTGGTCCCTACCGGATGTCCCGCCGCGGCCTGTTCACCGGTGCCGCCGCGCTCGCCGCCACCGGATTCCTGTCCGCCTGCGGCCCCAACACCTCGGACGACGAGAACGGCGGTGGCGGTTCGGGCGGCTGGTCGTTCACCGACGATCGCGGCGAGAAGGTCACCCTCGACCGCACGCCGACCCGCATCGCGGGCCTCAACGACGCCATCGCCTCCCTGTGGAACTACGGCATCGTGCCCGTCGCGTCCTTCGGCTACACCGGTCTCGACGCCGACGTGAACTTCGACGACAAGGACACCTCGAAGGTCACCGAGGTCGGCGCCACCTACGGCGAGATCAACCTGGTGCGCCTCGAGGCGCAGAAGCCGGATCTGATCATCACGCACGCCTACCCCGAGGACGACTCCGGCAAGGTCGACCCGAAGAAGCCGCTGTACGGCTTCAAGGACCTCAAGCAGCAGGAGGACGCCGCGAAGATCGCACCCATCGTGGCGCTGTCGATGACCGGCTCGGCCGACAAGGTCGTCGAGCGCACCACCCAGTTCGCGAAGTCGCTCGACGCCGATCAGAAACTCCTCACCGAGAAGAAGCGCGAGTACGACTCCGCGCGCGACCGGCTCCGCGAGGCCGCATCGTCCGGCCTGACCGTCATGGCCGTCGCGGCGTACGAGACCGACGGCGTCCACATCGCCAAGGCCGAGGACGATCCGGCGCTGCGCAGCTACACCGAACTCGGCGTGAAGTACCCCGACCCCGGCGGCGACACGTACTACTGGCGCCAGGTGGCGTGGGAGAACATCACCGATTTCCGCACCGACGTCGTGCTGTACTCACTGCGCGCGATGAGCGGCGACGAGATGCTCAAGCAGCCGACGTTCGCGAACATGCCTGCCGCCGAGGCGAAACAGGTCTACCCGTGGGAGTTCAGCGCGATGGACTACGTCGCGCAGGCCGCCACGATCAACCGCCTCGCCGAGAACCTGGAAGGCGCCCGCAAGGTCGTCTGACACGTCTCGTGGTGGGTCCCCGGTTGCGGTGGGCCCACCACGACGGCGACTGCGGCGTCACGCCGGGCTGCCGCCGCACGCCGGCGTCACTGGGACGACGTGTTCTTCGGCCCGGGCGAGGGGCGCTGTGCCGGGGTGCTCGGAGTCGTCGTCTCGCTGGACGAGTCCGACGAGTCCGATGAGTCCGCTGCCTTCTCCGATCCCGCGGCCGCATCGTCCGAGTCGGTGCCCGCGTCGCCGGAACCCGCCGCGTCCTCGCCGGACGTCGCGTTGTTCGTACCGACCTTCACGGGCTGCTGCGTCGGCCGGGTGGCCTCGGCGTCCCCGGAACCGTCCGACGAACCGGACGCCGCGTCGCCCGCGGCACCGTTCCCGGTGGCGTGCGAGAGCTGGACGGCGTTGGCGGTCTTGGCCGCGTCGAACGGCGCAGTCAGCGACTCGGGCAGTTCCGAGAGCTCGGTGTCCTCGTCGTCGACGGGATCCAGTGCCGACTCACCAGCGTGCAGCGCATCCTCCGCCGCCTTGAGTCGGGCGCGTGCCTCGTTGCGGATCTTGGTGAGCCGTTCGACGACCCCGTTGGCCTCGGCCGTCCGGCGCTCGGCGTCCGCGGTCGCGTCGTCGACGAGTTTCTTCGCCTTGGCCGTTGCCTCGTCCACCATGCGCTTGGACTCGGTGGTCGCTTCGGCGATCCTGCGCTCCGCGGCGTTCTTGCTGGCTTCCTTCGTGTCCGCGACGTGCTTCTCGAGCGCGGCCTTCTCGGCGGTCATCTTCTTGTCGAACTCGCGCTCGATGGTGCGGCGCTTCTCCTCGGCCTCGCGGTCGAGCCGCTCCTGCCGCTCGGCGGCCTCCGAGGTCATCTTCTGCACGTCGGCCTTCGTGGCCGCCAGCGCATCGGTGTGCTCGCGCTGCAGCTCCTCCGCGTGCTGGTCGAGGGTCTCGACCAACTTCATGTAGCGCTCGTGCAGCTTCTTCGAGACCTCGCCGCTCTCGGCCCACGTCTTCGTGGCGGCTTCCTCGGCGCGGCCCACGATCTCCTCGGCCCGCGTGTTCGCGAGGTCGACGGAACGCTGCATGCGCTCGTCGAGATCCTCGGGCCGCTCCGGCGGCTTCTTCAGCTCCTCGACCCGGTTCTGCAGTCGGGTCACCTCGCGGCGGGCGTTCTCGAGCTCGCGGGACAGCGTCGTGAGCCGGGCGTTCGCGTTGTCGCGGTCGGCCACGATCCGCTGCACCTGAGCCTCGAGGTGCTCGACGTACTGCAGGACTTGGGCGCGGTCGAACCCGTGCCACGCCTGGCTGAATTCCCGCCGCAGCGGCAGCAGTCGGTTGTCGTGCTCGGAAGCCATACTCAAGACCGTACCTTTGCGAGCGCCGGCTGTGGTGACAGGACACCTGGCCGGTGTCTCGCGGCGGCGACCCGGCCACGGGCCGCCGCCGCGAGCGCTCAGACGGGTTCGGCGATGACGACGCGGTTCTCCTCGTAGCCGGTCGTGCCGCCCTGCCAGTTGCCGCCACAGGTGACCAGTACGGCGCGGTGCCTGCCGCTCTGCCCGAACAGCTCGCTCGCCCGCGCGGGCACCTCGTCCTTGTCCAGCGTCAGAATCCGCGAGACCTCGTAGCGGAACTTCTTCCCGCCGTCGTCGGCGATGGTGACGCGCTCGCCGACTCGCACCTGCCACAGCTCGGAGAACGGGCCTTCCCTGCCCTGCCAATTGACGTGCCCCGCGAAGACGCTGGCACCACTCGGGGCGCCGAGCCCTGCGCCCCACCACGTGGCCTCGCCGAGATTCTCGGGGACGGGCAGCACAGCGTCGGGGCCGAGCTCGTGGCGGACGAGCGCCGCCGATCCGCCGTCCGGCAGCAGGATCGTCCCGGGGCGTTGACCGCTCGGCGCGGGCGTCACGTCCGGTTCGGGGTCGCGATCCCGTTCCTCGCCCGATTTCGGTTCGTCACGGGATGTCGCGTTGTCGTCCGGTTTTTCCGATGTTGTCGGTTCCGACTGCTTTGCCCCGGTCTGCTGCCGTTGCACGGTCTTCCGCTCGGCCGCGGGCTCGGCGGTACCGGCGACGGCGTCGGTGGGCGGCATCAACACCGCCGCGCCCACCAACGCCTGCGCCACCAGTACCGATGCCGCGCCCAGCAGGTAGGCGGAGACCCGCTCGCGCCTCGCCACGTCAGTCCCCGGACAGCTGCCGGCGACGCACCAGGAGTCCGGATGCGACGGCCACCGCGAGCGCCAGTCCGCCCATGCCGACGAGCGCACCGGTCGGCGTCGACGTCGTCGTCGGACTCTGTGCCATCGGCTGGCCCTGTTCACCGGCGGGGATCACGGTCGGCACCTGGTCGGCCTTGTTGCTGATCGTCAACTCGAGCGTGCCGCCGGGCTGTACCTTTCCGCACGCCGACGGTGGATTGTCCGGATCGAACGCGTCGGCGTAGCCGTTCGGCGGGCTGACCTCGATGACGCAGATCCGCTGCGGCGCGCTCAGCTCGTCGACCGTGGCGGCGCCACCGTCGCCCTCGGTCGTCACCACGGCGGGCTTGCCGTCCTCGCCGACCAGCGGCTTGCCGTCGTCGCCCTTGGCCGCCGATTCCTTGTCGCCTGCGGTGATGCGCAGTGGGACGCCCGCGATGCCCTTGTCGGACTCGGCGTCGACCTTCGTGACCTCGACGCCGCCGGGAGCGTTCTTCGCCGTGCCCGTGGCCGAGGCCGTCAGCTCCTGCTCCCCTCCGGTCGAGACCACTCGCTGGGTGTTCGCGGTGACCGGGTCCTGGACGTACGGCCGTGCGGCAGGGGCCGACATCGTGGCCGTCACCGAAGGCTCCTCGGCCTGCGGCGTGACCGGGAACGTGGCGGTGCCGTCCTCGCCGGTCGTCACGTCGGCCCGCTCGCCGCCGACCTGCGCGCCCTCGGCGGACAGTGTCACCGGAACACCCGGCACGCCCTTACCTGCGGCATTGGTCACGGACACGGACCATTCGCCCGCCTCGCCGATGGTCTGCTCCTGTTCCGGAGCGGTGACCTCGGCCGTCCAGGGACCGCGGTTCGCGTTGGCGTCGGCGCGGAGGCGTTCCACCGCGTCCTTCGCGCCCTGCGGAAGCTTCGCGAACTGCCCGTCGACGTTGTAGGCGATCCGGTCGAACGGCAGGTTCCGATCGAGGTCGGCGGGCGTACGCGGGGCGGCCGTCCACGAGTGCAGCAGGTGGGCGAGAGCGGCCGCCTCGTCGGCGTTCTGCGTGTCGCCGTAGCGCAGCAGCAGGTACGAGATGTTCGCGGCCGTGTCCTCCGGGATCTTCTCGCCCCACTTGGTCAGCAGCTCGTCACCGGGCCGGTACTGCTCGCCCGAATTGGGTGCCTTCAGCGCGAACTGCACGCAGAACACCTGCTTGCCGCCGACGACATAGGAGCCGAGCCAGTCGCTCTCGCGGTCCTGTCCGCCGTAGGGCTGGCCCGGCGTCGTGGTGTGGCCGTTGCCCTCCTTCACTTCGGCCGAGGCCGCGGGAGCGACGACGACCAACGAGAACGAGGCGAGTGCGACCGCCACGAGCAGTCGCACCGCCACGGCGGCGCGCCGGGTGAAGCCGCGGCGAAGCACGGCGGCCGATAACAGCGAGCCTGCGGCGCTCTGCGCGCCGGCGGGGTCGGCAGAGCCTCGGCTGCGGGAAGGGCGCAGGGTAGGCGCCACGAGAAGTCCCCCTAAGGTCACAAAGGCGCCCCGCCGTGCACCACACCCCCAGAGGCGGCCGAGCGTCCCGGTCGGGGCTCGTCGAGGTGACCCCGGTCGACTGCTCGGTTGGTACAGCTACTCGCGCGGTACAGCTACTCGGGCGGTACAGCGGGCACGCGTTCGGTAATCGGTCGGATACGGCTCGTGATACTCGCTGCCCGCTGCGCAACCGGCAATCGGCCACTTGAGTGGACCTGCTTGGATCGCAGTACACGATGTTCCCCACGTCCCTACCACCCTTCCCGGGGATCGTGGGTAAAGTCGGTTTTACCGACCTACGGGAACCGGCCGGCGAGCCCGGTCGTTGTACCGGTGCAAGGCCAGTAGATCCAGGAGGATCAGTGCGAACCTCAAGCAACCCCGCCTTCCGCAACCTGCCGCAGGGCGCGGCCGGTCAGGCGTCGTACGCGGGTTTCCAGCAGCCCCAGGGCGGCGTCCCCGGCTACGGGACCCCACAGGCCCCCTCGGGCGAGGCCGACCGCCCGATGACGGTCGACGACGTCGTCATGAAGACCGGCGCCAGCCTCGGCGTGACGCTGCTCATCGGCATCATCACTGCGATCTGGGCCCAGGGGCAGATCGCGGCCGGCTCGATGGGTGCCGTCACCGGCGCCATGATCGGCGGCATGATCGTCGGCCTGATCCTGGCCCTGGTGATCATCTTCAAGCAGATGGTCAGCGCGCCGATGACGCTCGCCTACTCGGCGGCCGAGGGTGTGTTCCTCGGTGCGATCAGCGGCGTGTTCGAAATGATCGTCAAGGGCGTCGCCCTGCAGGCCGTCGTCGGCACCGCCGCGGTCTTCGTCGTGATGCTGGTCGTCTACAAGACCGGCGCAGTGAAGGTCACGCCGAAGTTCCGCAAGTGGATGATCGGCGCCATCGGCGGTGTCGCCGTCCTGATGCTGTTCAACCTCGTGATGAGCCTGTTCGGCGTCAACGTCGGCCTGCGCGACGGCAGCACCATGGCGATCATCTTCAGCATCGTCTGCATCGGCGTGGCCGCGTTCAGCTTCCTGCTGGACTTCGACATGGCCGACCAGGCGATCCGCCAGGGCGTTCCCGCCAAGTTCGCCTGGTACGTGGCCTTCGGCCTGATGACGACGCTGGTCTGGCTGTACCTGGAGATCCTGCGCCTGCTGACCTACCTGCAGAGCGAATAGCTCCCGCCACGTCTCCCTCCTGCGGCAGTCGCCCGGCCGAATCGGCCGGGCGACTGCTGTCGTTCAGGGGTGTACCGGGGAGGCCGCGGGCCCTGGCGCGGTCCGGTCCGGCTCGGCGAGTGCCGGACAACACCACCCGGATGTCCGCCGACGAAGGTAGGCATCCGGTCGAGTGAGCGCCCACGGGTTCCGGTGCTTCCGATGAGCCCGGCCCCGGCGCACCCGGCCCCGAGCCGGAGCCCGCCCGGCAAGACCCGGCCCGCGGCGAGCGCGCCCCTGCGGAGCCGGCTGTAAAGGGGAGAGCCGGCCGTGAAGCCCCCTGCCCGCGAAGCCCCCTGCCCGTGGCGAGTGCGCCTCGGGCGAGCCGGCTGCGCAGCCCTGCCCGCGACGAAAGGCGGCTCGCGACGAAGCCCTGCCCGCTACGGAAAGCGGCCCCCTGGTGACGGTCACGCCACCAGGGGGCCGCTCTTCGTCGGCGCCGCTCGAGTTGCGCCGCTGCGTCAGCTACGCAGAGCCGCTCAGGTCATGCGCTTGGCGCCGGAGAACTCGTCATCGGTGTCCCATTCCTGCCAGTCGACGATCGACACCGACTCGGACGCGTTGGGCGCGTGGATCATCTTCCCTTCCCCGATGTACATGCCCACGTGGTGCACGCGGCCGACTCCGCCGGGCTGGGCGAAGAACAACAGGTCACCGGGCTGCAGATCCTCGACGGCGACGTCCTGGCCGTACTCGGCCTGCGCCGACGAGTCCCGCGGGATCGACACGCCGTGTGCCCGGTGGACGCTGTAGGTGAAGCCCGAACAGTCGAACCCGTACGCGGACACACCCGCCCACAGGTAGCGCAGGCCCAGGAACTGCTTCCCGGTGGCGACCAGGTCCTCACCGGTCGGCGCGGCGGGCTGCTCGCCCTGGTCGTGCACGTCGACCGCGTCCTGCTCGAGCCACGCGCGCGAACCGTCCGGCAGCGCGACCCGCACCGCTTGCGGGGTCTCGGCGAGCACGGGAAGTCGCGTGTTGAAGCTGATCTCCGACAGCGGCTGCGCGCCGGCGGGGGTGCCCGTCAGCCATGTCTTGTCGTCGGTCACCTGCGCCCACGGACGGGTGTCGACCAGGGCGTCGAACTTGTCGTTCTCGACGAGCTGGTCGACGGGCATCCAGCCGGGGTAGCCGCGGTCGTCACGCGGGGTGTCCTGTCCCTCGACCACGACGTGGGCCCAGTCGCCGTCGACCTCGGTGACCGCGACCCCGGAACCGAGCACGGCTTGCGTCTCGAGTTTGCCGGTGAGCCAGCGCCGCGTCTCGGTGTCGGCCATGTTCCGGTTCCACTGGTCCAGGTCGACCGGGTTGGTCAGCGACGGTGCGTCGACCGGCCGGTCCAGCCCCGGCTCGACCCACAGGGTCGCGGTGGTCACGTCGACGAAGGCGTGGTCACCCGCTTCGATGCCGTGTCCGTGTGCAGCCCCGTGCGGCGTGGCTGCCGCTGTGCCGGCGCTCGCGCCGACCAGCCCCGTGACCAGCAGTGCGACCGTCGTTCTGCGGAGGTTCATTCCTGTTCTCCTTTCACCCATGGAGCGAAACCGATTCCCGGACCGGGATGGAGATGCATCTCGCTGCCGCGCAGGGTGTAACCGCCGCTGAGGTCGGGGTCGTCGATCCACTCGGCCGAATCGAGGTCGACGAGGGTGACCGCGGGATGGGCGGCTGCGAGGTGGGCGGCCGCCGCGATGGAGATCCTCGGCTCCATCATCGCGCCGACCATGCATTCGATCCCGGCTGCGCGTGCGATGTCGGCGATGGCGAGTGCCTCGTCGATCCCGCCGCACTTGGCCAGCTTGATGTTCAGCAGGTCGGCCGCCCGCCGCTGCACGATCTCCAGCGCGCTGTGCGGCGAGGACACCGATTCGTCCGCCATGACCGGCACGTCGACCGCGGCCGTCACCGCGGCCATGCCCGCCAGATCGCGGCTGGCGACCGGCTGCTCGACCAGCTCGAGGGGGATCCCGGCATCCTCGATGGCCCTGATCACGCGGATCGCCGATTTCACGTCCCAGCCCTGGTTGGCGTCGAGGCGGAACCGCACGTCCGGCGCGGCCTCCCGGACCGCGCGGAGCCGGTCCAGGTCGGCGCGCCAGTCGTTGCCGAGCTTGATCTTCAGCACGTCGAAGCCGTCGCCGACCGCTTCGACGGCGGCGTCGGCCATGCGCTGCGGAGTGTCGAGGCTGACCGTCATGTCGGTGCGCAGTACCGTGGCGGTGTCCCCACCGAGGGCCTCGGCCAGCGGCACGCCGAGCGTTCGGGCCCACGCATCGTGCAACGCCACGTCGGCCGCCGCCTTGGCCGCGAAGTTCCCGACGCAGGACCCGGCGATGCCCGCCGCGACCTCACGCCGTCCGGTGCCGGCCCGTTCGGTCAGGGCCTGTTTCACCGGCCCGTTCAACACCGCCAGTACCGAATCGACGGACTCGCCCGTGACGCCGAGGGACTGGCCCGCCGAGCCATGGCCGACGGTCCCGTCGGCCAGCTCGATCTCCACGAGCACGCCGAGCATCGTGTCGACACGTCGACGAGCCGTGATGAACGGGCGCGTCAGCGGCGCCGAATAGGGCCGCGCCCGCAGGTCCGCGACAGCGGGCAGCACCTCAGATCACCCCCAGCACGTTCACCGTCGCCAGGCCGACGAACGTGCCCGAGAACGCGCCGATCAGAGCGAAGAGCACACCCACCGGGACCATCTGCCGGTGGAAGGCACTGGCCACGACCGGCGCGGAGGCCATGCCGCCGAGGTTGGCCGTGCTGGCCACCGCCAGGCTCGCCAGTTCGGACTTCGTGAGCTTGGCGTAGACGACCATGACAGTCGCGTGCACGATCAGTGCGATCACGCCGATCAGCAGGTACAGCGGCGCCTCTGCCAGCGACGAGAAGTCGGAGCCGGAGGCGATGATGCCGATGATCACGTACAGCATCACCATCGCGAGCTCGGACGAGCCGGCCGTCCTGCCGAACCGGGTCGAGGCGATGACGAGGCCGAGCACGCTGACGATGAGGATCGTCCACGTGGTGCCGGTGACGACGTCGCCGAGCTCCGGAAGCAGACCGCCGACCCAGGTCGCGATCGCGGACACGAGCAGACTGAAGCCGATCAACGTCATCAGTGACGTCAGGTCGATCGACCGTTCCTGCTCGTCGGCCGCGTGTCCGTCGAAGTTGATCGCCTTCGCCTTGGTCCACTGGTTGAACCGGTCGGCGACGCCCACGGAACTGAACATCACCAGCAGCCACAGTGAGTAGAGCACCGTGTCGACGATGAGCACGTAGCCGATCAGCGTCTCCGGTGCGTCCACGATGGACTGCACCGCGACCAGGTTCGCCGAACCACCGGTCCACGACGCGGCGAGCGCACCGAGTGCCTTGTACGCCTCGCCTTCCAGTGTCGCCTGGAAGATCAGGAACGCGATGACGAATCCGACCGCGATGCTGAGCGCCGAGATCACGAACGTCAGCAGGAGTTTCGGGCCGAGCTTGATGATCTTGCGGATGTCGCATTTGAACAGCAGCAGCAGGATCATCGCCGGCAGCAGCGCGTCCTTCACCGCGTCGCCGGTCGCGTCGACCGAATCGGACTCGCCGAACACGCCCACCGTGTTCAGCAGCGCCGCTCCGAGGTAGAGCAGCACGAAGCCGGGTACGTACTTGAGGAACCGGTACTGCCTGCGTTGGGTGACGTAGACGATGACCGCGGCCAACCCCAGTAGCACACCGAGATAGAGGAACCCGTCCGTAATCATGTTCGCGTCGCCGCCGTCCTTTCTTCCTTACACGCAAAAAAAGTCGGAAACACACGCCCGACCGAGGTGGTCGGGTGCGTGTTTCCGACTGGGTCCGGCCCGATCAGGGGCCAGGCAATCGCTGGGTCTTACGGAGACGTCAGCCGGCGGTGAGACCGACCGCGCTGCGGTACTTGGTCGCGGCGTGGTGCAGTGCCGCGATCAAGGCTCGCTGCGACGAACCGTGATAGCGCGCGGAGATGCGCTCCGTAAGAAGACCTTCCTCCGTGATGCACTCTCGAACGAACAAGCCTTTGACGAACCGGTTCGTCAGGGCCAACGTCGCCGAGCACTCGGCATCAAGGATTCGGTGTGTGTCCGGGTCGATCTCGAAGGCGATGAAGAACAACCCGTACTGGTTGGTGATCGGGTTGTTCGAGGGTGCTTTGGCCTCGCCCGTGACGAAGACCGACGTGGACATGGCGAGACATTAGGACAGGGCCACCGTCTCCCGGTAGTCCTCGCAGGAGCTCACCGGCAGACGTTACTCAACCGTCACCTGCACCCGCATGCACGCTGCCGCGCAACGTGCATGCGGGAGCAGGACTCATGGGGAAGTGACGAAGTCGCTTTCGGCCCGGCCGTCCCCTCGCGCCGCCGCAGGTTCTCAGCACGCCCCCGGCAAGGACAGCCCCGACGTGGTGAACTGGACATTCATGAGTCGGTGATCCCGGAGCCGGTGGCGCGCTGAGGTTCTGCCACCTGCACCGCTACGCAAGTCCGGCAGCAAACCTTGCCTTCGTTTCAGCTGAGGCGTTCGAGGACCATGGCCATGCCTTGACCGCCGCCGACGCACATGGTTTCGAGGCCGAACTGCTTGTCGTGGTGCTGCAGCGAGTTGATCAGCGTCGAAGTGATGCGGGCGCCGGTCATGCCGAAGGGGTGGCCGACGGCGATGGCACCGCCGTTGACGTTGACCTTGTCGAGGTCGATGCCCAGGTCTCGGTAGGAGGGGATGACCTGGGCGGCGAAGGCTTCGTTGATCTCGACCAGGTCCATGTCGCCGACGGACATGCCGGCGCGGGACAGTGCCTGCTTCGAGGCCTCGACGGGGCCGTAGCCCATGATCTCGGGCGAGAGTCCGGACACGCCGGTGGACACGATGCGGGCGAGCGGGGTGAGGCCGAGCTGCTTGGCCTTGGTGTCGCTCATGATCACCAGCGCGGCGGCGCCGTCGTTGAGCGGGCAGGCGTTGGCTGCGGTGATCCGGCCGTCGGGGCGGAACACCGGCTTGAGGCCCGCCACGCCTTCGATCGTCACGCCGGCGCGGGGGCCGTCGTCCTTCTCGACGACCGTGCCGTCGGGCAGGGTCACGGGGGTGATGTCCTTGGCCCAGAAGCCGTCGGCGATGGCCTTCTCGGCGAGGTTCTGCGACCGCACGCCGAACTCGTCCATCTCCTCGCGCGAGATGCCCTTGAGTCGTGCGAGGTTCTCGGCGGTCTGGCCCATGGCGATGTAGACGTCGGGCAGCTGGCCGTTGGAACGCGGGTCGGTCCAGCTGTCGGTCTCCTTCTCGGCCGTGGCGGCGGTGCGGGCCTCGGCGTCGGCGAACAGCGGGTTGTGTGTGTCGGGCAGCGAGTCGGAGTTGCCCTTGGCGAACCGGGACACGGCCTCGACACCTGCGGAGATGAACACGTCGCCCTCGCCCGCCTTGATCGCGTGCAGGGCCATGCGTGTGGTCTGCAGGCTCGAGGAGCAGTAGCGGGTGATGGTGCAGCCGGGCAGGTGGTCGTAGCCGAGCAGGGTCGCCACGACGCGGCCCATGTTGAATCCGGACTCGCCGCCGGGCAGGCCGCAGCCGAGCATCAGGTCGTCGATCTCGGCCGGGTCGAGCTGGGGCACCTTGTCGAGGGCGGCGCGCACCATCTCCGCGGCGAGATCGTCGGGACGTTTGTCCACCAGCGAGCCTTTGCCCGCCCTGCCGATGGGCGAACGGGCTGCGGACACGATCACGGCTTCGGGCATGGTGGACACTCCTTCGGATCAACCTAAGCGGATGCTTACGTACATCCTGCCTGTCGGTTCGCGCCCTGGCCAGTGGCGGGCGCAACGCATCACTTCGGTGTCATCATCACGCCGTGTCGAATCACCGGAGCACAGCGTTACGGCCACGGACGATCGCACTGTGGGCCGTCGGACTGTTGCTGGTCGCCACTGCCGCGGCCACCACGATGCTGTCGCTGCTCGGCGGTGGCCGGCCCGAGGACCGCGCCAGACTGGACGCCCTGCGTACCGCATCGAGTCTGGTCATCGGGACGGGCGGCGGAGCCGCGCTGCTGCTGGCCGCCCGGCGGCAGCGGTCCAACGAGCTCGACCTCGAACAGCGTGACCACGACGCCACCGAACGCCGCATCACCGAGCTGTACGGCCAAGCGGCCGAACAGCTCGGCCACGAGAGCGCCGCGGTCCGGCTGGCGGGCATGTACGCGCTGGAACGTCTGGCCGCCGACCACCGGCCGCAACGCCAGACGATCGTCAACGTGCTCTGCGCCTATCTGCGCATGCCGTTCGACGATTCGGCCGAGGAACGGCAGGTCCGCTTCGCGGTGCAGCGGATCCTGCAGTTGCACCTGCGCCCCGACGTCGAGGACGCCTTCTGGGACGACATCGATCTCGACCTCTCCGGAGCGCGATTGCCGTGGTTCAACTTCTCGCGCTGCCGGATCCGCTCGCTGAACTGTCGCGGGGCGGTGTTCACGGAGCTCGCCACGTTCCGCGGAACCGAATTCGGGTCCAAGGCCGATTTCGTCGAAGCACGGTTCCTCGATGACGCGGACTTCCGCAACGTGGACTTCGGACGGAACGGAAGCCAGTTCCGCGGCGCGCGTTTCGAGGGGCCGGTGCGGTTCGGCGAGCACACCGCCGCGAATCTCGCCGGCGCGGTGACCAGGACCGGAGTGGGACGCAGCTGGCCGCCGGGGTGGGAAGCGTGCGAATCGGAGGACGATCCGGGATGGGCCGACCTGCGGCAGGTCGAAACCGGTGAGTCACTCGGCGCGTCGTAGTGAACACAGTCCGCGAGCAAGGCCTTCGACACCGGAAAGGAGAGGACCGATGCGTGTCATGGGCAGCATGCCGGGCGGGGCGTCGGCGCCGCTTGTGGTGGTGAGCCGGCGGGGCGCGCGGTCGTGGCAGGCGGACTTCCGGCGTCGATCCGTGGTTTGGTGATGGCGGGGCGACGCGGGAAGCCCGCAGGCTCCCCGCGCCGCTCCGTGGCTCATCAACCGGTTGTGGTGATGCGGCCGTTGCCGCCCTCCGGGTACTGCTCGGCGGTGACGGAACCGTTCAGGCCCTCACTGGCGTAGCCCTCGACGGCCTGCTGGTAGGTGGTGCCGACCGAGGTGAAGTCCAGGTCGCCGAACGGGTAGCCGTCGCCGCCACGGGCCGAGAAGTCGTTGGTGGCGACCGAGATCGGCGCACCCTCCACGACCTGGCCGTTCTCGACCACCACGGTGCCGTCGTCGAGCGTCACGTTCTGCACCCGCTCGCCCGGCTCCAGCACCTCGCCGCTGTTCTCGTCGACGACCTGGGCCTTGGCGTTCGGGTCGTAGGTGAACTTCACGCCCGAGACCTGCATGAACGCGCCGGAAGCGTCGGGCGAGGCCGCCACGCCGCGCTCGAGCAGCTGGCGGAACACCTCCCGCGGCACCTCGGGCACGACCGCGACGAAGTTGGAGAACGGTGCGACGTCGTAGGTGTCCAGCGCACTGACATCACCCGCGGGCAGCGTCGAGTCGTTGCGGATACCGCCGCCGTTCTGGATACCGACCTGCGGTGGCGTCACGCCGTACTCCTCGGCCTGCTGTTCGCCCGTCCAGCGCAGGCTGTCGGCGACGAGGTTGCCGAGGTTCGTCTCCTTCGAGCGCACGTCGTTCCGGACGCCGTTCAGCGGCACCTCGCTGGTCGCCACGGTGGTGTCGGCCAGTTCCTCCAGGTGTTGTGCGACCGGCTCCTCCACCTCGGAACGGACCTTCTCGTCGCCGCGGACCGCGTCGGGGCCGACGCCGGACACGCGCACCGGGCCCGACTCGGCGTCGTCGACGCCGACGACCTCGCCGCGCCAGTTGAAGTTCAGCACCAGCCTGCCGACGTACTTGTAGTCGCCGGTCGTGGTGACGACGGGCACGCTGTTGCCGTTCGCGTCGTCGGCGTACAGCGGGAAGCCCCGCTCGGCCTCGTCACCGGGGATGAGCCGGTCGTCGTCGCCGGCGAGGATCTCACCGCCGCCCGCGCCGACGACCGCGTCCACGCCCTTCAGCTGCGGCACCAGTTCGAGCTCGTTGTCGATGTCCTGCAGGTGCGAGACGAGCAGCACCTTGTCGATACCACGGTCGGCGAAGTCGGAGGCGAGCGCGTTCGTCAGCTTCGCCATCCGGGGGTCGACCTCGACGTTCCTCGGGCTCGACAGCGACGGCAGTTCCGGCGTCGTCAGGCCGATCATGCCGATGCGCTGGCCCCGCGAATGCAGCACCTTGCTCTTGAGGATCGTGCCGTCCTTGGCGTGCGCGTCGAGCGTCGGCTCACCGGAGACGTCGACGTTCGCGCTCACGAAATCCAGTGAACCGTCGAACGCGGAGATGAAGTCGGCGAACACTTCCGGTCCGAAGTCGAACTCGTGGTTGCCGATCGTGGTCGCGTCGAAACCGATCTCCTCGACCGCGCGGGCGTCGTAGAACGGGGCACCGTCCTGCTGGCTGGCCGAGAACTCGGGGCCGGCCAGGAAGTTGTCGCCGCCGGATATCGAGACCTCGCCCCGCCACAACGCCTGGCCCGGCTTCGGCCAGCCCGTGACAACGTCCTTGCGCAGGTCGTCCATCACCGTGGCCATGCGCGACGGGCTGCCGTAGGGGTTCTGCCCGCCGTCGACGATCTCACCCTCGTCGGTGCCGTCGCCGGGCACACCGAGCAGCGCGGATTCCATGTCGTTGGTGAACAGGACGTTGAGGGTGAACACGGGGGCGTCGTCGAAGAAGCCGAACGCCTTCGCGTTCGGTGCGGCTCCGGCGACGCCACCGGACGTCGCCAGCAACGCGCTCGCGAGGGCGGTGGCGGTGGCAGCTCGCGCCACCCGCTTGTGCCGTCTCGGCAGGGCTTTCACGGCGGGGACTCCTTGTTACGGACGTGACGGTCGAAACGCCGTGAGCTAATCACAGTGGTCCTTTTCGGACAATGAAATCGAAAAGAACCCCGACTAACGATGTGCAACGGTCATCGGCTGATTACTCTGGCGGCATGGATTACGCCGAACACGTCATCGACCTCGTGGGAGACACCCCGTTGGTCAAGCTGAACTCCGTGACCGACGGAGCAGGCCCCCTCGTGCTCGCCAAGGTCGAGTACGTCAACCCCGGTGGCAGCGTCAAGGACCGCATCGCGCTCCGGATGGTCGAGGCCGCCGAGGCGTCCGGGGAGCTCAAACCGGGCGGCACGATCGTCGAACCGACGTCCGGCAACACCGGCATCGGCCTCGCGATGGTCGCGCAGCGCAAGGGGTACCACTGCGTGTTCGTCTGCCCGGACAAGGTCAGCGAGGACAAGCGCAACGTTCTCGAGGCCTACGGCGCGCGGGTCGTCGTCTGCCCCACAGCCGTGCCGCCCGAGCACCCCGAGTCGTACTACAGCGTCTCCGACCGGCTCGTCACCGAGATCGACGGCGCGTGGAAGCCCAACCAGTACGCCAACCCGAGCAACCCCGAGAGCCACTACCACTCGACCGGCCCCGAACTGTGGCGGCAGACCGAAGGCAAGATCACTCACTTCGTCGCGGGCGTGGGCACCGGCGGCACGATCTCCGGCACCGGTCGTTACCTCAAGGACGCTTCCGAGGGCGCGGTCAAGGTCGTCGGCGCCGACCCGGAGGGTTCGGTGTACTCGGGTGGCGCCGGTCGGCCGTATCTCGTCGAAGGCGTCGGCGAGGACTTCTGGCCGGAGACCTACGACCGCGACATCGCCGACGAGATCATCGCGATCTCCGACGCCGATTCGTTCATCATGACCCGCCGCCTCGCCGCGGAGGAGGGCCTGCTCGTCGGCGGCTCGTGCGGCATGGCCGTGGCGGCCGCGGTGGAACTGGCCAAGCGGTGTGACCCCGACGACGTCATCGTCGTGTTGTTGCCCGACGGTGGCCGCGGCTACCTCGGCAAGGTCTTCAACGACTCGTGGATGGGGGCGTACGGGTTCCTGCCGCCCGACTCGACGGACGCAACCGTCGGCGACGTGCTGCGGCGCAAGGACGGCACGCTGCCGGACCTCGTCCACACCCACCCCCACGAGACCGTGACCGAGGCCGTGGCGATCATGCGCGAGTTCGGCGTGAGCCAGATGCCGGTCGTCAGCGCCGAGCCGCCCGTGATGGCCGCGGAGGTCGTCGGCGCCGTGAACGAACGTGATCTGCTCGACAAACTGTTCGGCGGCGAGGTCGCGCTCGCCGACATGTTGCAGACCCACATGTCCCCGCCGCTGCCCACGATCGGCGCCGGGATGTCGATCACCGCCGCCATCAACGCGTTGACCTCGGCCGATGGTGCGCTGGTGCTGGAGGGTGGCAAGCCCGCAGGCGTCGTCACCCGGCAGGACCTGCTGGCGTTCATCTCCGGACGCGAGTGACTACAGCTCGTTTTCGCGCGCTGCCCAGCGGGGCGTTCCGGGTCACGATTACGTGTATCCGCTAGCGTGTGCTCGAGCTAGAGACAGAAGGTCCTCGTCAAGGGGGTTCAAGCCCACATGAGTGCTCCGCAGCCACCGAACCAGCCCGGGGGTGGCGAGCAGCAGCCGCCGCAGGGGCAGCCGAGTGGTTCCCAGCCTGCCCAGGACGGCCCGTTCGAATCGGCCGAGCCGACGCAGGTCGTACAGCCCGGCCAGTCGGATCAGGGTGGCCAGGCGCCGCAGCAGCCCGCCGATCAGGGAGGCAACGCGGCCCAGCCGCCGCAGCAGCAGCAGCCCGCCGACCAGGGCGGGGAGGCGACCCAGGTCGTCCAGCCTGCGCAGCCCGGTCAGCAGCAGCCACCCCAGGGCGGCTCCGAGTCGACGCAGCTGGTATCGCCCGACATGCAGCCGCAGGCGTCGATTCCGTACGCCCCGCCGCCGAGTGCGGCGGACAACCCCGCTGCGGTGAACCCCCAGGGCTACGGCGCTCCGCAGGGCCAGCAGGGGTTCGACCCCTCGCAGGTCCAGCAGGGCTTCGGCGCACCGGGCCAGCCCGGCGGTGGCTTCGACCCGTCGCAGGGTCAGCAGGGGTTCGGTGCACCGGGCCAGCCCGGCGGCTTCGACCCCTCGCAGGGGCAGCAGGGCTTCGGCGCTCCCGGCCAGCCACCGCAGGGTGGTTTCGGCCAGCCGCCTCAGGGCTACGGCCCGCCTCCCGGTCAGCCGGGCGGCTTCGGCGGACCGCCTCCCGGCCAGTTCGGCAGCCAGCCCGGCTTCGGCGGCCAGCAGGGTGGCGGTAATCCGATCATGGCTTGGGTCGCCGGGGGCATCGCGGCGCTTTTCGGCTTGATCGCGTTGATCCTGTCGTTCATCGATCTCGGCGACGTCAGCGATCTTTCGGACATGGTCGGCGAGAACGTCGACGCGTTCACCGAGCAGAGCGGTATGTCCTCCCCTGGGACGTTGACGTTCTACCTCATCATGATCTTGCTCGGCGCGCTCGCCGGTATCGCTGGCGGTGCGCTGCTCGGCTTGGCTGCGATGAAGCGCGGAATCCTGAAGATGATCGCGCCGATCGCTCTCGCTGCAGGCGGCTTCCTGATCCTGCTGTTCAGCATTCTGCTGTGGGCAGGTGCGACACCGAAGGGCGAGATCGTCGAGCAGGCTGAAGCACGAGGTATCGAGGTCGACACCGTCAGTGGTGGTGCGATCCTGTATCTGCTTGCCGGGTTGCTGCTACTCGGTCTCGGCGGTGCGCTGTTCGTGCCCGCTGTCGCGAAGCTGCTCGGACTCGGTGGGGACAGCGGTCCGGGTCAGTCCGGTGGCTTCGGCGGCCAGCCCGGTGGCTTCGGCCAGCCGCCGCACGGCCAGCCCGGCGGGTTCGGCCAGCCGCCGCAGCAGCCGGGTCAGCCCGGCGGTTACGGTCCGCCGTCCGGTGGGTTCGCCCAGCCCGGCGGGCCCAACCCGCAGTCGGGTGGCTTCGGTCAGCCCGGTGGGCCCAACCCGCAGTCGGGCGGCTTCGGTGCTCCCGGTCAGCCGCCGCAGCAGCCGGGTCAGCCCGGTGGTTACGGTGGTCCGCCGCCGCAGGGGCCGCCTCCCGGCCAGCCGCCGCAGGGCCAGCCGCCGCAGTGGTGAGGCGCTGAACAAGAACGCACCACGACGCCCCGGTCGCTCGAGCGGCCGGGGCGTCGGCATTTCCCGTGTCGGGGTGTCCGACGCGCGTGGCCGCAATAGGGTGGGCACATGTCCCACGAATCCGCCGACACCGGCTTCTCCACCCGCGCCATCCACACCGGTCAGAAGCCCGACCCGCGAACCGGGTCGGTCATCGTGCCGATCTACCAGACCTCCACGTACGCCCAGGACGGTGTAGGCGGCACCAGGGAAGGCGACTACGAGTACTCGCGCACCGCCAACCCCACGCGCACCGCCCTCGAGGAGGCGCTCGCCGCGCTGGAGAACGGCCGCCACGCGCTGGCATTCGGTTCGGGCATGGCCGCCAGCGACGCCGTGCTGCGCACCACGCTGCGGCCCGGTGACCACCTGGTGCTCGGCAACGACGTCTACGGCGGCACGTTCCGTCTCATCGACAAGGTCCTCACCGGCTGGGGCGTCACCTACAGCGTGGCTCACCTGTCCGATGTGGACGAGGTGCGCGCTGCAATGCGCCCGGAGACGAAGCTGATCTGGTGCGAGTCGCCCACCAACCCGCTGCTGGGCATCTCCGACATCACCGCGCTCGCCGGGATCGCGCACGAGGGCGGGGCGAAGCTGGTCGTCGACAACACGTTCGCGACGCCGTACCTGCAGACGCCGCTCGACCTGGGGGCCGACGTCGTCGTGCACTCCACGACGAAGTACCTCGGCGGTCACTCGGATGTGGTCGGCGGCGCGGTCGTGACCGGCGACGACGACCTGCGGGAGCAGCTGTTCTTCCTGCGCAACTCGGCCGGAGCCGTGCCGGGGGCGTTCGACGCGTGGCTGACGCTGCGCGGCCTGAAGACGCTGTCGGTGCGTATGGAACGGCATTGCGACAACGCCGAGCGCATCGCGGCGATGCTGCAGAGCCACCCGAAGGTCTCGCGGGTGTACTACCCGGGCCTCGCCGAACACCCCGGACACGACGTCGCGGCCAAGCAGATGCGGCGGTTCGGCGGGATGGTCGCGTTCGACCACGTCGACGGGGAGCAGGCCGCGCTGAAGGCTGCCGCGGGCACGAACGTCTTCATCCTTGCCGAGTCGCTGGGCGGGGTGGAATCGCTGATCGAACACCCGGGCCGGATGACGCACGCCTCGGCCGAGGGGTCGTTGCTGCAGGTGCCGGCCGAGCTGGTGCGGCTGTCGGTGGGGATCGAGGACGCCGAGGATCTCGTCGATGATCTGCGGCAGGCGCTGGGCTGAGACTGGTGGCCCGGGTCGGTGCGGCGCAGGCGTCGGCCGCGGTGGCCCGGGCGAGCGCGGCAGTAATGGCTACGGCCGGTAGTTGCGGGGCGCCTCGTCGTTGCCGCCGGCCGGGCCGTGCTGCTCGCCGGGACCGGTGGCGGGCAGGTCCTCACCGTCCACGCAACCGCCGATGAACTGCACGTTGTCGGCGTGGCGCACGTACTGGCCCTGATCGCCGCACGAGGCATAACCCACTGTGAACACCGCCGCTCCGGCCAGTGCCATGGCCGACACGATGCCGGCGAGCAGCGGTGTGACACGGCCCTGCGAGCGTGCGTCCCGCGGTGCCGACGGCCGTGCCATGCTGATCCTCCGGTCGTGGATTCGTCCCCCTGGGTCGGCTCCAGGGTACCCAATGCTCACGCGCGACATACACGGAAGCTCCGATCTCGGAGGGAGAGTCGTCACAGTCATGACCGCCACGCGGCTCGTCGACCTTGACCGCATTCTGCAAGCACGTGACCTGCTGGGCGGTGTCGTCCGCGTGACGCCGATGGAGCACGCGCGCGAGTTCGCCGACTCGTTCGGCGGTCCGGTCCATCTGAAGTGCGAGAACCTGCAGCGCACGGGCTCGTTCAAGGTGCGGGGCGCGTATACGCGGATCCACGGGCTCTCGTCGGAGGAACGGGCCCGCGGTGTGGTCGCGGCGAGCGCGGGCAACCACGCGCAGGGTGTCGCGCTGGCCGCGTCGCTGGTCGGCACGCAGGCGACCGTGTTCATGTCACGGAAGGCGCCGTTGCCGAAGGTCGCCGCCACGCGGGGCTACGGCGCGGACGTGCAACTCGTGGGCACGGCGTTCGAGGAGGCGTTCGCGGGCGCGGTCGAGTTCGCGGAGCGGACCGGTGCGGTGTTCATCCACCCCTTCGACCACCCCGACATCATCGCAGGCCAGGGCACGGTCGGACTGGAGATCCTGGAGCAGGTGCCGGACGTCGGCACGGTGCTCGTGTCCACCGGCGGGGGCGGGCTCGTGTCCGGTGTGGCGAGCGCGATCAAGGCGAGCAGGCCCGAGGTGCGGCTGGTCGGGGTGCAGGCGGACGCCGCGGCGGCGTTCCCGCCGTCGCTGGCGGCGGGCGCTCCGGTGGGGTTGGACAGCACGCACACGCTCGCCGACGGGATCGCGGTGGCACGGCCGGGGGAGCTGACGTTCGAGCACGTGACGGCGCTCGTGGACGACGTGGTGACGGTCGGCGAGGAGGCGCTGTCTCGGGCAGTGCTGAACTGTCTGGAGCGCCGCAAACTCGTCGTCGAACCCGCGGGCGCGGCACCGGTGGCGGCGCTGCTCGAACACGAGGGTGCTTTCGAACCGCCGGTCGTGGCCGTGCTGTCCGGCGGCAACGTCGATCCACTGCTGCTGATGCAGATCATCCAGCACGGTATGACCGCCGCGGCGCGGTACCTCTACGTCCGGCTGTGGGTGCCGGATCGGCCCGGATCTCTCGCGGGCGTGGTGACGCGGCTGAGCGAGCTCGGCGCGAACATCGTCGACATCGAGCACTCGCGCATCTCGGGCAGGCTCGGCATCGGCGAGGTCGAGGTGGCGTTGAAACTGGAGACGAGGGGGCCGCAGCACTGCGACGACGTCATCGCGGAACTGCAGCGCGCCGGCTACACGGTCGCCGCCGCCGACCACTGACGACGCACAGTAGTGCCCCCCAAGGGCACCTTCGGGACGTTCAGCGCCCCGAAGGTGCCCTTGGGGCTTTTCTCCCTCCCCCGGGTCAGAGGTTGCCGCGGCGTTCCTGTTCCCGCTCGATGGCTTCGAAGAGGGCCCTGAAGTTGCCCTTGCCGAAGCCCAGCGAGCCGTGCCGCTCGATGAGTTCGTAGAACACCGTCGGGCGGTCGCCGATCGGCCTGGTGAAGATCTGCAGCAGGTAGCCGTCCTCGTCGCGGTCAACCAGGATGCCGTGCTCCTTCAACGTCTCGATCGGCACGCGCACCTCGCCGATCCGTGCCCTGAGCTCGGGGTCGTCGTAGTACGAGTCCGGGGTCGGCAGGAACTCGACGCCCGCTGCGCGCATCGCCTGCACGGTCGCGATGATGTCGCCGGTCGCCAGGGCGATGTGCTGGCAGCCCGCTCCGCCGTAGAACTCCAGGTACTCGTCGATCTGCGAGCGCTTCTTACCGACGGCCGGCTCGTTGAGAGGGAACTTGACGCGGTGGTTGCCGTTCGACACGACCTTGCTCATCAGCGCCGAGTACTCGGTGGCGATGTCGTCGCCGACGAACTCCGCCATGTTCACGAAGCCCATCACGCGGTGGTACCAGTCGACCCAGTAGTCCATGTCGCCGAGTTCGACGTTGCCGACACAGTGGTCGACGGCCTGGAACAGCCGCTTCGGGGCCCCCTCGGGACGGGGCACCGTGGACGTCCTTGCCACGTACCCGGGCAGGTACGGGCCGGTGTACCGCGAACGGTCGACGAGCGTGTGGCGCGTGTCGCCGTAGGTCGCGATCGCGGCCATGCGCACGGTGCCGTGCTCGCCCGAGACGTCGTGCGGTTCGGTGAGCACGGTCGCTCCCTGCTTGCGGGCATGCGCCACGCAGCGGTCCACATCGGACACCTCGAGTGAGAGGTCCGTGACGCCGTCGCCGTGCTTGCGGTGGTGGTCCAGCAGTGCCGAATCGGGCCGCACGCCGCCGTTGATCACGAATCGCGCCGAGCCGGACTTCAGCACGAACGACTTGCGTTCGGCGTCACCGGTCTCCGGACCGGCGTACGCGACGAGCTGCATACCGAACGCGGCCTGGTAGAACCACGCCGTCTGGGTCGCGTTGCCGACCGCGAACACGACGGCGTCCATCGCCTTGACCGGGAACGGGTCGGCCGAGTCGTCGTGGTCGACCAGGCCGACGAGCCGTCGGAGCTGGTCGTATTCGATGTCGTCGATCGCCTGCTCTGCGGGGTTCATCGCTGATTCGGTCGTCATGGGGTGAGCATGAACCCGACGTGCAGAGTGAGCAATTGTCGGCGAAACAGCTGGACAATCTGCCGAGTTGTGTCACGGTATGTCAGATCAAAATGAGCAATCTGTCCAGGAGAAGTTCGCGATGGCCTTCGACGCGCTCGACGCCCGCCTGTTGTTGCTGTTGACCGATTCGCCGCGGCTGGGCGTGCTCGAGTGCGCGCGGCGGCTCGGCGTGGCGCGCGGCACCGTCCAGGCCCGCCTCGACCGGCTTACCACCGACGGGGTGCTCACGGGGTTCCCGCCGGAGCTGCGCCTCGACGCACTCGGCTACGGCCTCACCGCCTTCGCCGTGTTGGAGATCGCCCAGGGCCGGCGAGGGGAGGTCGCGGAGGCGCTCGCTGCGATCGACGAGGTGTGCGAGGTGCATGCGACGACGGGTCAGGGGGACCTGTTCGTTCGCATGGTCGCCCGCTCGAACGACGACCTGCAGCGGGTGATCGACGAGGTCGTCGGGGTTCCCGGCGTGCGCAGGACCTCGACGTCGATCGCGCTGTCGACACCCGTCGCGCCGCGGGTGCGGCCCCTGCTGGAGCGGATCGCCCGCGGCGAACGACCGTGACTCGCCGGTCGGCGACCGCGCCGGGGGTGCGGTGGCCGCGTGGTGGTGCCTGCCGGCCTCACCCGGACGTCTGCTGCAGGTACAGCGCCACCGACCGGTCGACGACCCGGCTCGCGCCGCCAATGATCGTCGCGTCCCACCAGGCGCCGTAGATGTCGTCGAACGCGAAGCCGGCGAGTAGCTGCCCGGCGCGGCGCACCACACTGGGCCGCTCGGGAATGTGGTTCGGGTAGCTGTACATGAACGCGACGAGCTCCCGGTTGGGCACGACCTGCACGATGTCGCCACTGCAGAGCGCGCCCGCACCGCCTGCCCCGTCGGTCCAGTGCAGCACGGTTCCGCCCGCGAAGTGCACCCCGAGGTTCACGAGTGTCAGGTCGTCGGCGAGGCGCAGCGTGTCGCCGTCCCAGAACTGGATGCGCTCACTCGGCCTTCCGACCCACTGGCGGTCATGTTCGTGCAGGTAGATCGGCACGTCGAAGGCGTCGGCCCAGTCGACCATGGTCGTGTAGTAGTGCGGGTGGCTGATCGCGATCGCCGTGATCCCGCCCAGCGCGGTGACGCGCCGGATCACCTCGTCGTCCAGATAGGCGACGCAGTCCCACAACACGTTCCCCGACGCGGCGGGGACGACGAGCGCGCGTTGGCCGATCGCGAACCGCTCCCGGGTGCCGACGCCGTACACGCCGGGCGCCTGCGGCTCGACCGCGACCGTGTAGTCGGCTGTGCGCAGCCGGGCCAGACTCGTCCACTGTTGACCGGACGACGGCACGTACTGACGTTCGTCCTCGCAGACGGGGCAGTCCGGCCGAGGCTCGGCGTACTGCGTCCCGCAGGTGAGGCAGATGGGCAGGTCGGCGCTCATGGCACCAGCCTGGCAGACCTCGCGGCGGCCGACCTGCGGGAAACGACCCGGTCCGGCGAACGGGCCGTGCCGACCCGAGTCGCGCAGGGCAGAACCGAGTCGACGGGACTCCCTCCGACGGGCCCGCGTGCGGTGCGGCATCGCGGACCGATGCGATCGCCTGGCGATGCGGACCCGATACGACAGCGGCTACCCGATACGACAGCGGCTACCCGATACGACAGCGGCGCGTCCCGGATCCGATCCGGGACGCGCCGCTGTCGTGGTCGTCGGTGGTGTCGTCAGCTGGCGCTGTAGGGCACCGCCTTGAGCAGCTTGACCTTCTCGGTCTTGCCGTTGGGCAGCGGGTACTCCCGCGTCTCGCCCTCCTTGGCGCCGAGCAGCGCCTGCCCGAGCGGGGAGTCCGGCGAGTAGATCTCGAGCTCGCCCCCGCCGCCTTCTTCACGTGTCGCGAGCAGGAACGTCTCGGAGTCGTCATCGCCGTCGTACTGGATGGTCAGCACCATGCCCGGCTCGGCGATTCCGTTGTTGGACGGAGCCTCGCCGACCTTCGCACTGCGCAGGAGCTCCTGCAGGTGACGGATGCGGGCTTCCTGCTGGCCCTGTTCCTCACGGGCCGCGTGGTAGCCACCGTTCTCCTTGAGGTCGCCTTCCTCGCGGCTGTCGTTGATCTTCGCGGCGATGACCGGACGATTCTCGATCAACTCATCGAGCTCGCTCTTGAGCCTGTCGTAGGCATCCTGGGTCAGCCAGGTCACCTTGGTGTCGCTCACGGTCACCATCTCCTCCTAGCCTGCCGAGCCTGGGTGTGCAGGCCGGCCGCCACGCTCGACGGCGTGGTTCGAAATAAGGAAAGACACGGCCCCGCTAGGACCGTGCCGATGATGAAGACTACCACGAAACCGGGACCGAATGCCGCTCAGCACAATTACCGGCGGGCACTCGGCGAGCGTTTCACTCCGTTGGCCGCTAGGGGCTTGACAGATATCGCGGGATATCGTAGCTGCAGCCGTACACGTCCGCCGTGACGGGTCGGCCGATGCTCTGGATCACCGTGGAGACGCGTTCCAGGCCAGGTGCGACCAGTATCTCTTTCCGTCCACTTTCCTGGCCGGACTGGTTGCGCGCGCGTACGATGCACACCCCTTTCTGGTCGGGGTCGTTGCGGGAGACGTCGATGGTGATCTCCACGGCGTTGCCCGGCCGCTCCTCGTAGGTCACGCGCTGCGCTTCGATGGGCGCGCCGGCCAGGTTCTGATAACCGACATAGGCGGCGATACTGCTCGCGACCAGCGCGATCGCCGTGAACGTCCACACCTGCCACCGCCGCCGGCGTCGGTTCGGCTTCCGCGCCGCGCCGTACCGGTCGGCCAGCACGTCCCGCGTGTGCTGGGCGTCCG
This sequence comes from Prauserella sediminis, assembly GCF_014195435.1. Taxonomy (NCBI): domain Bacteria; kingdom Bacillati; phylum Actinomycetota; class Actinomycetes; order Pseudonocardiales; family Pseudonocardiaceae; genus Prauserella; species Prauserella sediminis. The sequence continues at coordinate 2,927,546 of NZ_JACIBS010000001.1, forward strand.
GCGGCGTCGCGTCGCCCGCCGTCGTGTCTCGGGCGGCGTCGTCGGACGTGGGCTCCTCGGGCAAAACGGAGGCCTCCCGGTCGGGACTGTCGTGGCTACCAGGAAGATGGATGTCATCCCCGGCGTTATGAGTATCCGGGGAGGCCCGCCGCGCGCGGGTTCGGGGTCGGCAGGCCGGTCTCGGCCCGCCGGTGAGGCCGCGCAGTGGGGCGCGGGAAGCGGGCCGGCGGCGGGACGTCGGCCCCGCAGTGGACAGCAGCGGATACAGCACAGGTGTGAGAGGGGTCTGGTCGGTCATGACTGGATCGAACGGAACTGGATCGGTCGACACCGGGCAGGCGGAGGCGAGCAAGGGGTTGCGGCTCATGGCCGTGCACGCCCATCCCGACGACGAGTCGAGCAAGGGCGCGGCCACCATGGCCCGGTACGTCGCCGAGGGCGCCGAGGTGATGGTCGTGACCTGCACGGGTGGCGAGGCCGGTGACGTGCTCAACCCGGCGATGGACCGCCCCGAGGTGCACGAGCACATGGACGAGATCCGTCGCGAGGAGATGGCCACCGCGGCGAAGATCCTCGGAGTGCAGCACCGCTGGCTCGGCTTCGTCGACTCGGGCCTGCCGGAGGGTGACCCGCTGCCGCCGCTCCCTGAAGGCTGCTTCGCCAGGGTGCCGTTGGACGAGCCGACCGAGGCGCTCGTGCGGGTCATGCGCGAGTTCCGCCCGCACGTCGTGGTCACCTACGACGAGAACGGCGGCTACCCGCACCCGGACCACATCCGCACGCACGAGGTGTCGATGGCCGCGTTCGACGCCGCCGCGGATCCGGACCGGTTCCCGGACGCGGGCGAGCCGTGGCAGGCGCTGAAGGTCTACTACGTGCACGGTTTCTCCCGTGCCCGCATCACCGCGTTCCACGAGGCGCTGCTCGAGGCGGGGCAGGAATCGCCGTGGGCCGAGTGGCTCGAGCGGTGGGACCCGGACAAGCCGGACATCATGGAGCGGGTGACCACGCAGGTGCCGTGCTCCGAGTGCTTCGAGCAGCGTGACGACGCGCTGCGCGCACACGCGACGCAGATCGATCCGACGAGCCGGTGGTTCGCCGTTCCGCTCGAGACCCAGCGCGAACTGTGGCCGACAGAGGAGTACGAGCTGGCCCGCTCGCTTGTCGACAGCACCGTTCCGGAGGACGATCTGTTCGCGGGTGTGCGAGAGAAGGTGAATCCCTGATGTTGCCTGCGGCGATGACCGGACCGGCGATGACGGCGACCGAGGTGCTGACGCAGCAGCAGGACACCGGCGGGCAGGGGCAGGACTTCGGCAAGTCCTCCCCGGTCGGGCTGTTGCTGATGCTCGTGTTCCTGATCGCGGTCGTCTTCCTGGTGCGGTCGATGACCAAGCACCTCAAGCGGGTGCCCGCGAACTTCGACGACTCCGGAAATGACGCCGGGGAGGGCGCCGACGAGGACGGCTCCGGGGAAGTCGGCGGTGACGGCGATGCCGCGGGTGAGGCCGAGACGGTGTCGGCCGGGCCCGGCGACAAGGCCAAGCCCGACGAGTCCTGACGTCCGCAGGCGCGGCCGCGGTCGTCAGGCGAACAGGAAGACGTGCCCGGACGGCAGCCGTAGGGGCGCGAACGCCGTGGCAGGCCGGTCGGCGACCTGGATGACGGCCGTCCACGCCGGCGGTTCGCCGGTCCGGGTGCTGAACACGGCGCCCGTCAGGGGAAGTCCGAGGCGGTCGCGGTAGAAGCCGGCCGCGGCGGTCGGGGTGATCGACGTGTGCACCATGCGTCGCGGCGCACCAGGGATCGCCGGATGTGTCCAGCCTGCGAACGTGCCGGGCTGCCACAGTGAGACGGTCGCGCCGAACGGATCGACGACGGTGGCGAGTACGCCGAGGCCCGCGATCGGCGACGGCGGAATGACCGAGGTGGCGCCCTCGTCGACGGCGGCATCGTGTGCGTGGACGGCGTCGTCGACCGCCACGTAGTAGCTCACGTGGGGTTCGGTCCCCGGCGGATAGGCCCCGCTGTGGAGACTGCTCAGTCCCGCCATCCAGTGGCCCTCGAACCGGGCTTTCCGCGCCGTCGCGGGGTCCCGTTGGTCCTCCGGGTCGACGACGCATTCCCAGCCCAGCACGGCATCCAGTTCCCGCCCCGTCGCGTCGAGGTCGGGCGTCTTGATGTCCATCCAGCAGAACTCTCCGGCCGGGCGCATATCGAGGATCGTGAACGTCCGATTGGTCCGGTGCAACCGGAATGTTCTCGTCGCTGTCGGCAGCGGCGCGGCCGCGGTCGTGAAGGACCGCATCGTGCTGTCGCCGAGGCTGTCCATGACCGATCGCGCGGTCAACGGGCTTCGGTGGCCGGCCGTCGCAGGCAGAAGATGATCAGTTCACGTAGGCGCGCAGAGTGCCGACCGTGCGGAAGCCGAGACGTTGGTAGAGCGAGAACCCGTCCGGACTGGACTGCAGGGTGGCTGTCCGCTGCCCGCGCCCTCGCGCCTCGGCGAGGAGGACCTGCAACAGCCGGGCGCTCAAGCCCTGGCGCCGGTGATCGGGATGAGTGACCACCCACTGCACCGAGGTATCGGAACCGACGTCGAGGGCGACTGCTGCGCTGACGAGTCGGCCGGAGTGGTCGCGGATGCCGTAACCGTGTCCCACCTCCGGCGGGAATGCGGCCAGGAGCGGCCCCAACGCCTGCTGCCGGTAAGCCAGATCGTTGAGTGCGCCGATCTCGCCGAACTCGGCAGCGCCCACGGTGCCGGCTTCGTTCCGCTCGGAACCGGTCTCCGGCTCCGGCAGCTCCCGTGCCATGGCAGGCATCGCCACCTCGGGTTGCTCGCGACGACCGTCCGGCGCGCCGGAGCTCGTCCACAGGCAGTGCGGGAGCTGCTCGCCGGTGGACGGAGTTGTCGTTCCGACCGGGACGGCTGCGGCGTCGATCCAATGGTGGTTGTCGGCCCAGGGCACTACGGCGCCGAGCGCATTCGCCCTGCGGATCTCGGTGGCATCCGAGCCGTAGCGGCCCAGCGCCGCGAGGGCTTCGCCCAGGCCGGCCACCGACTGTCGGAGCAAGGCGTGATCCTCGGATTCGGTACTCGACATGGCGCTCACGCTAGCCGGGCACGTCGATGTTGACCATGGAACCGAGAGGATCGGCGGCAGGACGGCGAGTGCCTGCGGGGGAGCGCCATCGTCGCACGATGTGGTGTCCGTCGGCCTCGCGCCGCCGAGCCGCGACCGGATCCCGCTCCGAGACGGGTGTGCGGCCTCGGAGCGCAGCGTGTGACCGAGCGGCTCGGACCGGGTACGTCCGCGGCGGCGGGCACACGTGCGTGGCGCGCGGTGACAGGGGAGACTCTCGGTATGGCCAATCGCCTTGCGAACTCGACGAGCCCGTACCTGCTCCAGCACGCCGACAACCCGGTCGACTGGTGGCCCTGGTGCCCTGAGGCCCTGGCCGAGGCGGCCGAACGCGACGTGCCGATCCTGCTGTCGATCGGCTACGCGGCCTGCCACTGGTGCCACGTCATGGCGCACGAGTCGTTCGAGGACGACGACATCGCCGCGGTGATGAACGAGCACTTCGTGAACATCAAGGTCGACCGCGAGGAACGTCCGGACCTCGACGCCGTCTACATGTCCGCCACGCAGGCGATGACCGGCCAGGGCGGCTGGCCGATGACGTGTTTCCTCACCCCGGAGGGCAAGCCGTTCCACTGCGGCACCTATTTCCCGCCCCGGCCGGTGCACGGCATGCCCGCATTCAGCCAGGTGCTCGACGCGGTGGCGAAGGCGTGGTCGGAGCGACGGGACGAGCTCGTGGAGGGCGCGGGCAAGGTCGTGGACCACGTCGTGGAGCAGTCGGGCCCGTTGCGCCAGCAGACGCTCGACGACGAGGCGCTCACCGGTGCCGTCGGAAAGCTGCGGCAGGAGACCGACCCCGGTTACGGCGGCTTCGGTGGGGCGCCGAAGTTCCCGCCGTCGATGGTGCTGGAGTTCCTGATCCGCCACTACGAGCGCACCGCCAACCCAGCCGCGTTGTCCATTGTGGAACTGACGGCCGAGGGGATGGCGCGCGGCGGTATCTACGACCAACTCGCCGGTGGGTTCTCGCGGTACTCGGTCGACGGCCGTTGGGTCGTACCGCACTTCGAGAAGATGCTGTACGACAACGCGTTGCTGTTGCGGGCGTACACGCACATGGCGCGCCGCACCGGCCATGAGGGCGCTCGCCGTATCGCCATCGAGACGGCCGAGTTCCTGCTGCGGGACCTGCGCACCGAACAGGGCGGTTTCGCCGCATCACTCGACGCCGACACCGACGGTGTCGAAGGGCTCACGTACGTGTGGACGCCGCAGCAGCTCGTCGAGGTCCTCGGCGACGACGACGGAGCGTGGGCCGCGGAGGTCTTCGCCGTCACGGAGGAAGGCACGTTCGAGCACGGCACCTCGACGCTGCAGTTGCCCGCCGACCCGGACGACACCGAACGCTGGCGGCGCGTGCGCGAGACGTTGCTGGCGGCGCGGGACCGGCGACCGCAGCCTGCGAGGGACGACAAGGTGATTGCCGCGTGGAACGGGCTGACGATCGCGGCGCTGGCCGAGGCGGGTGTGGCGCTGGCCCGGCCGGAGTGGGTCGAGGCCGCGAGCGAGGCGGCTCGGTTGGTGCTGGACGTCCACGACGTCGACGGGCGGCTGCGGCGCAGTTCCCGTGACGGCGAGGTCGGCGATGCCGCCGGCGTGCTGGAGGACTACGCGTGCACCGCGGACGGACTCCTCGCACTGCATCAGGCGACCGGCGAGGCCGCGTGGCTGACCGAGGCACTGCGACTGCTCGATGAGGCGGTCGACCGGTTCGCCGCCGAGGCGCCGGGGGCGTTCCACGACACGGCCGACGACGCGGAGGAGCTGTTCAGCAGGCCTGCCGACCCGACGGACAATGCGAGCCCGTCGGGCGCGTCCGCGTTGGCGAGCGCCTTGTTGACGGCGTCGGTGCTGGCGGGGCCGGACCGGGCGAGCCGGTACCGGTCGATCTGCGAACAGGCCGTCGCGCGGGCGGGTGCGCTGGTCATGCAGGTGCCGCGGTTCGCGGGCAACTGGGCGGCGGTGGCGGAGTCGCTGTTGGCAGGGCCGGTGCAGGTCGCCGTGGTCGGGGAGACGGAGTCCTCGCGTTCGGAGCTGCTGGCGACGGCGTCGGAACGCGTGCCGGGCGGCGCGGTCGTCGTGGCGGGCGAACCCGAGTCGGGTGGGGAACTCGACGCGGGCGGGGTGCCGTTGTTGGCCGACCGGCCGCTGGTCGACGGCGAACCCGCTGCGTACGTGTGCCACGGGTACGTGTGCGACCGGCCGGTGACCGACCGCGAAGACCTGGTGCGTGCGCTCGCCCGCTGACTCCGGGGCCGGAGCTCGACAAGCCGAGTCCGGTGCGGCGACACCCGTGTCACCGGGCGCCGCCGCCGGTCGGCCGAGTGTCCACTGTGGTGCCGCGCGGCAGGGTGAAGCCTGCCGGGGCGCGGAGCGTGTCACAGTGCGCTCGCCCGGCCCGTCCGGCACGCTGGCGGCATGAACTCCCTGACAGACGTCCTCGACGGCCGGTGGGCGGGTATCCGCCGTGACGTGCGTGCGCAGGTGGCCGGTACGGCCCAGCCCGATGCCTACGGCCTCGACCGCGAGGAGCACCGCGCGCAGGTGCTCGGGCAGCTGCACGAACTCGCCGCGACGGGCAGGCCGCATCTGGGCTTTCCCGTCGCCTACGGCGGTAAGGGCGACATCGGCGGGACGATCGTCGCGTTCGAGATGCTCGGGTTCGGCGACCTGTCGCTGATGGTCAAGGCCGGCGTGCAGTGGGGGCTGTTCGGCGGCGCGGTGGAACTGCTGGGCACGACGGAGCACCACGAGAAGTACCTCCGGTCGATCATGGACCTGGAGTTGCCGGGGTGCTTCGCGATGACGGAGTACGGCCACGGTTCGGACGTGCAGAACCTGCGCACCACGGCCACGTACGACCCGGCCGCCGAGGAGTTCGTGATCCACACGCCGGACTCCTCGGCGCGCAAGGAGTACATCGGCAACGCTGCGAGGGACGGGCGGATGGCTGCGGTGTTCGCCCAGCTCGTCACGGGTGGCGAGAGCCGTGGGGTGCACGCCTTCCTGGTGCCGATCCGTGACGACGCGGGTGTCGCGATGCCGGGTGTGACGATCGAGGACTGTGGGCACAAGGCCGGGCTCAACGGCGTCGACAACGGACGGCTGACGTTCGACGAGGTGCGCGTGCCGCGGACGGCGCTGCTGAACCGCTACGGCGACGTCGCCCCTGACGGCACGTACGCCAGCCCGATCGAGAGCGACGGCAAACGGTTCTTCACCATGCTCGGCACGCTCGTGCGCGGCCGGGTCAGCGTTGCGGGCAGCGCGGGCAGCGCGACGAAACGGGCGTTGACGATCGCGGTGCGGTACGGCGATCGGCGCACGCAGTTCGAACGCCCCGGCACCGACGACGAGGTAGTCGTGCTCGACTATCTCGGCCACCAGCGCAAACTCCTGCCCGCGTTGGCGACGACGTACGCGCTGCACTTCGCGCAGGAAGAACTCGTCGCCACTCTCGACGAGCTGCAGCGCACCGAGGAGCCCGACGAACGAGCTCGCCGGGAGCTCGAATCGCACGCCGCGGGTGTGAAGGCGGTCGCGACGTGGCATGCGACGTCGACGATCCAGGCCGCGCGGGAGGCGTGCGGCGGGGCGGGCTACCTCGCCGAGAACATACTGCCGCAGCTCAAGGCCGACACCGACGTGTTCACCACGTTCGAGGGCGACAACACGGTGCTGTTGCAGCTCGTGGCGAAGGGTCTGCTCACGAGCTACAAGCAGGAGGTGCAGGACCTCAGCCCACTCGAGACCGCGCGGTTCGTGGCGGAGCAGGTCGTCGACACCGTGATCGAACGGACCTCGGCGCGCAAGGTGATCGAACGGATCATGGATGCGAGCCCGCGCCGGGACGACGAGGACTCGTTGTTCGACCGCGCCTGGCAGATCGCTGCGTTCGAGGACCGCGAGGAGCACGTGCTCGACAGTCTCGTGAAGCGGTTGCGGAAAGTGGGCCGTGACAACAGTTTCGAGGTGTTCAACAGCGCGCAGGACCACGTGCTGCGGGCGGGTCGCGTGCACGTGGACCGGATCGTGCTGGAGGCGTTCGTCGGCGCGATCGACCGGTGCGCCGACCCGGACGCCAAGGCGTTGCTCGAGCGCGTGTGCGACCTCTACGCGCTGGCCAACATCGAGGCCGACCGGGCGTGGTTCCTCGAGCACGGCCGGTTCACGGCCCAGCGGGCGAAGGCCGTCGTGGCGGCGGTGAACGAGCTCTGCGGCGAGTTGCGCCCGCGGGCCCGCGAACTCGTCGACGCGTTCGCCGTCCCGGAACAGTTCCTGGCCGCGCCGATCATCGCGGGGTAGCGGCAGGTCTCACACGGGGGCGTCTTGTCGTACCCGTGTGGTTGCGCGCCGGCTGACGGTCCAGACGAGGAATCCGCAGAGGGCGAACGTTCCACCGAGAACGGCGGATCCCGTCCATCCCGCGACGGCGTACAGCGTGGTGGTCGCGGTTGCTCCGAGTGCGGAGCCGAGCGAATAGAACAGCATGTAGCCGCCGATGGCGCTGCTCGTCCGGTGCGCATACGCGTCGGTGAGTACGTGCTGGTTGCTGACGTGCACCGCCTGGACCGCGAAGTCGAGCAGGACGACGCCCACGACGACCAGCCAGAGCGACCAGGTCGCCTGTCCGGACGCCAACCACGACACCGCCAGGAGTGCCAGCGCACTGCCCGTGACGACGTTGGCGCGACCGGCGTCGGCCCATCGTCCTGCTCGTGCGGCTCCGAGAGCCCCCGCGAGTCCGGCGATTCCGAAGAGGCCGATCTGCGCCGTGGTCAGCCGCCACGGCTGCCCTGCGAGGGGCAGCGCGAGTCCGCTCCAGAGCGCGCCGAAGGAGGCGAACAGGAAGAACGTGATCAGCCCGCGTGAGATGAACAGCCGCTCGCGGAACAAGGCGCCGAGTGAGCGCAGCACCTCGCCGTACGTCCCGTGAACGGAGCGTTGTTCCGCAGGCAGCAGCTTCAGGACGAGGACGGTGAGCCCGACGAGGAGCGCGGCGAGTGCGATGTAGCTGCTGCGCCATCCCCAGAGTGCAGCGAGGCCTCCCGCGAACACGCGGGCTCCGAGAATGCCGATGATGACACCGGAGGTAACGACTCCGATCGTGCGGCCCCGGTCGGTGACGGCTGCGAGATCGGCGGCGTACGCGACGGTGGTCTGCACGACGACCGCGAACAGGCCTGTCATGGCAAGTCCGGCTAGGAGGAACCAGGGCCGGCTCGCGGCCGCCGCCACCGTCATGCCCGCTGCGGCAAGGAGTAGCTGGCCGGCGATGAGCTTGCGCCGATCGAGCATGTCGCCCAGCGGTACGAGCAAGACAAGGCCGACCAGGTAGCCGACCTGTCCCGTCGCCACGATCCATCCGAGGTCGGCTGCCGGTACTCCGAGGTCGTGGCCGAGCTGAACGAGTACGGGTTGCGCGACGTAGATCGTCGCAACGGCGACGGCGCAGATGGTTGCGAGCAGCATCCTCCGGCCGAATGTGAGACTCACGGAACCTCCAGTTGGTAGCAAAATGCAACTGATCGCACCGTAGGGCAGAATGGTTTCAATCAGCAACTCATCAGGAGTAGTGATGGCTCACGCCGCTCGTTTCGTCGACATGGACTGGACGGACGCGTCGTGTCCGGTCGCGCGCACGCTCGATCTGGTCGGAGACCGGTGGATCCTGCTGATCGTGCGCGACGCGATGGACGGCGCACGATCGTTCAGCGACTTTCAGCACCGCACCGGAATCGCACGCAACATCCTCAGCGACCGGCTCCGGCGCCTGCTCGAGCGCGGCGTCCTCGACCGGCAGCCGGCTCCTTCGGGACGCCGGCAGCTCTACGTGCTCACCGACGCCGGCCGTGACCTCTTCGCCGTCATCGTGGCGATGCGCCAGTGGGGCGAGCGACATGCGTTCGGCCCGGGCGAGTCCCACTCCGTTCTCGTCGGCGAGAGCGGGCTGCCGCTTGCCGAGCTACGCCCGACCGACTCCCGCGGCTCCACCGCGACCGTCGATACGACGACCGTTGTGCGGGAGGATTGAACGCTCGGAGCACCGCTTCCAGCGGAGTCACGGCACCGGCGAGGCGGCTCGTCCGGCACTGCCACCGCCGACGATCTCCTGCCCCGCAACGACTAGACGTGCTCGAGGCGGTAGGAGGCGGCCGCGTCCGGAGCCGATCCTGTGCCCAGGGCGTCGAGTGCGAGCCGGGTCGCGGGGAAGAGCGCGTCGGGCAGGTCGTCGTCGGGGAACCACTGCCAGCTGCGGAACACCTGCGGTTCGAGTACCTGCGGTTCACCGTGGACGTCGCGGGCGACGGCCACGGCGGTGGCCGTGACGCTCGGTGCGGGCGAGAGCACGAGGTGGGTGACCTGCACCGATCCCGCGATCAGGCCGGTTTCCTCGGCGAGTTCGCGTGCGGCGGCGCTTTCGAAGCTCTCGCCGGGGTCGACCGCGCCGCCGGGCAGGCACCAGACGGTCGGTTCGCCCGCCTTGTCCCGGAGCCCGAGCAGCACGCGTTCGTCGGCGTCTCGCACCACGACGCCGACGCCGACGGTGCCGTTCCCGCTCGCCATCAACGCAGCCAGGTGGCGGAATCGACGTCGGTCAACGGCTCTCCTCGAACGTCCGGGCGGTCTCCGGCCGCAGTCTACGTGTCGTCGCGTCAGTCCCGCGCCTGTGACGGCGGCCTGCCGTACCGCTTGCGATACGCCGCGGCGAAGCGGCTGGCGCTGGAGAATCCCCAACGTGCGGCGACGTCGCTGACCGTCGGCGTCGCAGGGCCGACCAGTTCGGCGTGCGCGCGCCGCAGGCGGACGTCCGTCAGGTACTCCGTGGGCGTGGTCCCGACCCAGCGGCGGAACCCCTCCTGCAACCGTCGCACGGTCGTGCCCGCGATGGCGGCCATCTCGCCCGCCGTCCACGCGCGGCCGGGGTCGTCGTGCAACTGGTCGAGCAGCTTGCGGATCGCGCGTGGGCGTGCCGGAGCACCCGCCCCAGAGTCCGGACAGCTCGCGAGCAGGAACCCCGCGGCGACCGCCCCGGCGAGCTGCTGGCGAACCGGTGCGACGTCGGCGAACAGTTCGGGACTCTGCAGATGCGCTGCGAGGCTGTCGACGACCTGCCGCCAGGCGTGCGCGCGGCCCGCGTCGACCTGCAGCTGGTCGGGCAGCTCCGCGCGCAGTCCCGCCCTGTCGGTGCCGAGCACCCGTTCGGATTCGCGGTCGAGCCAGGCGCTGTCGAACTTGACGCCCAGCACGGTGCACGTGGCGTCCCAGTGGCTGATCAGCGACGGCGTGTCCGCACGGAAGACGGTCCCCTGGCCGGGAACGGACGACACCGGGCCGTGCCTGCCGCGGCTCTCCAGATGGCCGGTGAGCGGCAGGTTCACCTCGTAGGCGCCGGGGTAGTCGCACTCGATACCGACGTCCGCGCCCCAGCCGACATGTCCGACCAGTACCGGGCCGAGGTCGAGCGTGTGCAGCGTCAACCGAGGCTCGCGGCCACCACCCAGCGGCCGGAGCTCGTGGGGAAAATACGCGTCCGCCACCTCCCGGGACGCCTGGTCCCAGTCGTGCGGTGCGCGACCACGTCGTGCGCGCATAGCCATAGACCGTACCCGAGGCACAGATCACCGACCAGCGATGTTCCCGCGGCTCGACAGCAGGCGACGTCTTCGACTCGGCGGCCGCGCGCCGAGAAATCCGTGCTACTCGCGCGATCGGTGTCGTGGGCGCGCGAACCGTGTCGCCGGGGACGTGCGGGCGGCCCTACCTTCCGTGCTCATCCCGGACAACGACGTGGGAGGAGACGCCCTGATGACGACGACCGAACGGCCCGACCTGTCCTGGCTCGACGAGGTCACGATGGCCGATCTGGAACGCAATCCGTACGCCACCTACGAGCGGTTGCGTGCCGAGGCGCCTCTGGCATATGTGCCCGTGCTGGGCTCGTACGTGGCCTCGACCGAGGAGGTCTGCCGCGAGATCGCGACGAGCCCCGACTTCGAGGCGGTCATCACGCCCGCGGGCGGCCGCACCTTCGGCCACCCGGCTGTCATCGGTGTCAACGGTGACGTGCACGCCGACCTGCGCACGATGATCGAACCCGCGTTGCAGCCCGCCGAGGTGGACCGGTGGATCGAGGATCTGGTGCGGCCCATCGCGCGTCGCTACCTGGAACAGTTCGAGGCCGACGGGCAGGCCGAGCTGGTCGCGCAGTTCTGCGAGCCGGTCAGTGTGCGTTCCCTCGGCGACCTGCTGGGGCTGCAGGACGTCGAGTCGGACAAGCTGCGCGAATGGTTCGCCAAGCTGAGCCGATCCTTCACGAACGCGGCGATGACCGAAGACGGCGAGTTCGCCAACCCGGAGGGCTTCGTCGAGGGTGACGAGGCCAAGGCCGAGATCCGGTCGATCGTCGACCCGCTGATCGACAAGTGGATCGCCCGCCCCGACGACAGCGCCATCTCGCACTGGCTGCACGACGGCATGCCGCCGGGGCAGACCCGGGATCGCGAGTACATCTACCCGACGATCTACGTGTACCTGCTCGGCGCGATGCAGGAGCCGGGCCACGGCATGGCGTCGACGCTCGTGGGCCTGTTCAGCAGGCCGGAGCAGCTCGAGGAGGTCGTGGACGATCCGACGCTGGTGCCGCGCGCGATCGCCGAGGGGGTGCGCTGGACGTCGCCGATCTGGTCGGCCACGGCGAGGATCTCGACCAAGCCGGTGACGGTCGCCGGTGTCGACCTGCCGGAGGGTACGGCGGTGATGATGTCGTACGGCTCGGCCAACCACGACACCGGTCGCTACGAGGCGCCGACCACCTACGACCTGCACCGCCCGCCGCTTCCGCACCTCGCGTTCGGCGCGGGCAACCACGCGTGCGCCGGCATCTACTTCGCCAACCACACCATGCGGATCGCCCTGGAGGAGCTGTTCGAGGCGATTCCGAACCTGGAGCGCGACACCGGCGAAGGCGTCGAGTTCTGGGGCTGGGGTTTCCGCGGGCCGATGAGCCTGCACGTGACGTGGGAGGTCTGACATGACGTTCGCGGTCACCGTCGGCGGGCGCAGCGTCGAGTGCGATGAGGACCAGGCGCTGCTGGACGCCTGCCTGCGGGCGGGTGTGTGGATGCCGAACTCGTGCAACCAGGGCACATGCGGTACGTGCAAGCTGCACGTCGTCGCCGGCGAGGTCGACCACGGCTCGTCGCCGGTGGAGACACTGTCCGACGAGGAGCGCTGTGCGGGAATGGCGCTCGCCTGTCAGGCGCGGCCGCGCGGCGACGTCGAACTGCGCCCACAGGGCACGAGTGCGGCGCGGACGGCGAATCCGTTGCGGGACATGGTCGCCACGGTGCGGGAGGTCTCCGATATCGCCCGCGACACGCGGCGGATCCTGCTCGGGTTGAACGAGCCGTTGACGTTCGACGCGGGCCAGTACGTCGAGTTGGTCGTGCCGGGTTCGGGCGAGCGCAGGCAGTACTCGCTGGCCAACACGGCCGACGAGGACAAGGTGCTCGAACTGCACGTCAAGCTCGTGCCCGGCGGGGTGGCCACGCACGGCTGGCTGTTCGACGGCCTGGCCGAGGGCGACGAGGTGGACATTTCCGGCCCGTTGGGCGATTTCCACCTGCCGCCGGAGTCCGAGGACGACGGCGGGCCGATGGTCCTCATCGGCGGCGGCACCGGCCTGGCACCGCTGGTCGGCATCGTGCGGACGGCGCTGCGCAGGCACCCGGAGCGGGAAGTCGTGCTGTACCACGGCGTTCGTGGCGAGGAGGAGCTGTACGACGGCGAGCGGCTGACCGAACTGGCAGGGCAGTACCCGAACTTCCGGTTCGTCCCGGTCCTGTCGCACGAGCCGGTCGACGGTTACCGCGAGGGGTTCCCGACCGATGCGTTCGTCGAGGACGTCTCCACGGCACGTGGCTGGACGGGCTGGCTGTGCGGCCCGCCGGCGATGGTGGAGGCCGGGGTGAAGTCGTTCAAACGCAGGCGGATGGCGCCCCGGAACATCCACCGGGAGAAGTTCACCCCGGCCGACGGGTAGCCGGTGTCGGGCGGTCGTCGTGTGGTGATCACCGAGTGCTGCGGAAGTTGTCCGCGGCGACATGGACGGAGTTGCCGTCGGCGAAGTCGACGGCAACTCCGTCGGGATCCCACCGGACATGCCGGACGCGTGGTTCGGCGCCGCCGAAGTGCAGTTCGACCGGGTAGTGGTACGTGTCCGCGCCGGGGCCGAGGCGGAGTTCGTACGAGGTTCCGACGATGCGCGTGACCTCCACGAGAAGGAGATCGGCGGCGTGCCGTGTCCCCTGATACGGGTATGTCACGCCGGCGCCGGCCGAGGAACTGCGGTGCAGGACGTCCTCCCGCAAGGACACGGCCCGGCCGGCCCCGATCACCGCCGCCACCAGGACGGCCCCGGCACAGATCACGACCGCTGCGCGGACCGCCCGCCGCGCGGGGGTGTTGCGGGACATGCTGGAACCTGTCGCTGTCACACGGGTGATTGTTCCGTGGCAGGCGGGCGGATGCGGCCGATTTCCGTGCGAGGATCCCGGCATGCGCAAACGTGGCGAGAAGGATCACCCGTCGCCGGTGCTCGCCCACGACCACGTGCGCGACCTCCTGGTCGAGCGCAACGGCGAGGTCGGCGCGGCCGGTGGTGCGATCGGAGGGGCGGCGGGCGGCGGCGTACCGGGGTCTCGGGGCGGCGCCTCCGGCGGCAGAACGGGCGGACGCCTCGGTGCGCGTCTGTTCACCCGAGTCACCGGACTGAGCCGTAGTCTCGCCGTGCCCTGCACCGACGACGCCGTGGCGCGAGCACGAGACGTCGCGGCACCGCTGCTCGACGAGGCTGCCTTGCCGCGGCGGGACGTCGCATCGCCGCTCGTCCTCGTCGGGATGGTCGGCGCGGGTGCGATGGGCATGAACTCCGCCGTGGTGCAGCTCGTGTGGCATCCCGGGCGGCTCGACGTCACCGCCCACGCGCTGGAGGGCATCATCGATCAGCGCACCGCATCGGGGGCCATCGACAAGCTGGAGGAAGCGCTCACCCCGTTCCTCCGCACGGGTTAGTGGTCACACCGCTGTGGCGGCCAGCACGAGCACGAAGGCGCCGACGATGATCGCGACACGGACGTAGTGCAGGCGGTCCCAGCGCCGGTGCTGTTCACGCCAGTCCGGCGGATGGTGGTCGGCCGTCCACGTCGCCGATCTGTTGTTGATCGGCACGAGCAACACGACCGACATGACCACGCTGATCATCAGCAGCGCTACCGCGACACCGGCCGGGGCGGCCGGAGCCGTCCCCCACGTGACGGCCGTGAGGGCTGCCGTGAGCGCGAGTGAGGCCGCATACCAGACGGGCATGGCGCGGCCGAGTATGCGTGCCCCGTCCGCACGACCTTCGAGTGAGGCTCCCACCGGCAGTCGGAGCAGGATCGGGTTGACGACGAGTGCGACGGCGAGTTCCACGCCGACCATCAGGCCGACCACGGTCGCGGTGACGACGGCGAGTACCGGAGTCATGGGCAAATCCCTCGGTCTAGCGATGCTAGAAAACCTAGCACCGCTAGACTAATGTGGGCTGCCGTGGACGGCAAGGAGGAGAGATGGCCCAAACCGCGGCGCGCCGGCGTCGTACCGAGGAACGACGCCGGCGGATTCTGGACGCCGCCCGCGCCAGGGCCGACGCCGACGGATGGGATGCCGTGACGACGCGTCACCTGGCCGATTCGATCGGCTACACCCAGCCGGTGCTCTACGGGCACTTTCCGGGTGGCAAGACCGAGATCATGCGCGCCGTCGCACTGGAAGGGTTCGTCGAACTGGCGCAGACGTGCCGTGCCGCCGTGGGCGGGAACCGCGGCCGCAGGGCCGTCGAAGCGGTGGCCGTCGCCTACCTGGACTTCGCAGCCTCCCACCCGGCCCTGTACGAGGCGATGTTCCAGTTGCCGCTCGATGCACGGTTCGCGCAGGAGGACGCGGAGTCGGAACTGCGCGAGGGATTCGCCGCGCTCGCCGACGCGATCGGCGACGACGGCGACGGCACCGTGACCGAGCTCCTGTGGGCGGCAATGCACGGCCTCAGCCTGCTGGAGCGAGCCGGACGGCTGCGCGCGGAGCATCGCGACGACCGCGTCGTCGAGCTCGCCGCACGCTACTGCCGGTGACGGGCGTTCCTGCGCATACGCGAGCGGGTGAGCGGCGTCCTGTCGACTGCTCGGGTCGCACCCGTGGCGTTACGGCCCGATCCGAGAGGGTCGGTGTCGAGGCAGGCCGCGTGACCCGGTCCGGCTCTGTCAGTACATCGAGAGCCAGATGGCGATGTAGTGGCAGATCGCGGCCAGGACGGTGCAGGCGTGGAAGAACTCGTGATACCCGAAGGTCTTCGGCCAGTAGTTCGGCCAGTGCGTCGCGTAGAACACCGAGCCGAGCGTGTACAGCCCACCGCCGACGAGCAGCAGCACCAGCGCGGCCACACCGCCGTTGGTGGCCAGTTCGGGCAGCACGAACACCGCCACCCAGCCGAGTGCCACGTAGATCGGCACGCCGAACCAGCGCGGTGCCGTCGGCCACAGCATCTTCAGTGCCACGCCCGCGATCGCGCCCGTCCAGACGACCGTGAGCACGATGTAGCCCGTGGGCTGCGACATCGCCAGCAGCGTGAACGGCGTGTAGGTGCCGGCGATGAACAGGAAGATCATCGAGTGGTCGGCGCGCTTCATCCACTGATAGGCGCGCGGGCTCCAGATGTGCCGGTGATACAGCGCGCTGACGCCGAACAGGCCGAGCACCGTCGTGCCGTAGATCGACGTCGCCAGCGCGGCCAGTCCCGACACCGTCGACGCGGCGAGGGCGATGAGTGTGGCGCCCGCGGCGACGGCACCGAAGAAACTCCAGAAGTGCAGGTGGCCCCGCAACCGCGGCCGGTTGTCGACGGATTTCTCCGGACGCTCGTGCTTCGCCGGGTGCTCGCCGCTCAGAGTGCTCACACAGCCAGGTTAGGGGCGCGTGGGTGCCGGGTGCACCCGTGAGGTGTGAACGTCACGTTCGGAAGTGATGACGAGCTCGCACCATGCCCACGCGGGCAGGCGTACGCTGCCTGGACGTGAGTCTTCGGTCGTTCGCCTCCAAGGTCGTGTACCGCCTGTACTCGTGGCGGTTGCAGCAGCAGTCCGGCGGGAAGCATCCCCAGCACATCGGCATCATCCTCGACGGCAACCGCCGGTGGGCCAGAGAGGCGGGCTTCACCGACGTCAACGGCGGTCACCGCGTCGGTGCCAAGCGGATCGCCGACTTCCTCGGCTGGTGCAGCGAGGCGAACGTCGAGGTCGTGACGCTGTTCCTGCTCTCGACCGACAACGTACGCAATCGTGCGAACGAAGAGGTGCAGGCGCTGCTGCAGATCATCCCGGACGTCGTCGACGAGCTGGCCGCGCCCGGTAACCCGTGGCAGCTGTCCATCGTCGGCGCGCAGGACCTGCTGCCCGCCGACGTCGCGACCCGCCTCACGGCCGCCGCGCAGCGCACCGACGGCCGCAAGGGCATGGTCGTCAACGTCGCCGTCGGCTACGGCGGCAGACAGGAGATCGCCCACGCCGTGCGCAAGCTGCTCCGGCAGCACGCCGACGAGGGCACGTCCATCCGCGAGCTGGCCAAGATTCTGGATGTCGACCATATCTCCGAACATTTGTATACTTCGGGGCAGCCGGACCCCGACCTCATCATTCGGACGTCCGGAGAACAGCGCTTGTCCGGTTTTCTGCTGTGGCAATCGGCGCACTCCGAATTCTGGTTTACCGAGGCTTACTGGCCGGCTTTTCGGCGTGTCGACTTTCTTCGTGCGTTGCGTGACTATGCCGTGCGGAATCGTCGGTACGGTGGCTGAGCGCGTCGCGGGTTCTCGGTGGGCGCCGACCCCGGCCGATGGCGCGCGAAATCCCGCCCGGTGCAGGTATTGACCTGCGGATATGGTGAGTGCTACACGCTTGTTGATCACCGTCTCGGGGTACTGATCTTGCCTGTCGGTGATGGTTCCTGGTATGGCGATCCGCCATTGCCGCGCGGGCTTTGTATCGGGCGCTAAACCGTTGGTCTTTCCCGGTGAAGAAAGCAGTGCCGGTGCCCGGGTTTCGTGACTTTCGGTGGCGAGTCACGGGGCACGTGTGTCCCGTGTCCGGCGGCGACATGACAAATCGGTGAATCACCTGGCTGGATGCCTGCGTTTATTGACGGTCGGCGGTAGTTTCGCGGGTGACGGACCACGAACCGATGTGGTTCGTCGCGGGAGGCCCTGGTCGTGGCAGTGACACAGCGGACGGCGAAGCCGTTCAAGCACACGAGGGGGCCGGCACCGGGCCCTCGTGGCCGTGTGACCTGACGCTTCCGGCGTCGGATCAGCGACCAGCCAGGGCAGTGCCCGGCCCAGCGAGTGCGGGCGTGGTGCCAACGCCCCTGAGGGAGATGCCGTCGTGACTGCGCAGCGTTCGCCCCAAGATGCCTCCGGCCCCGCTACCACCGGCGCCTCGGGCTTCGACCCCGACGCCGCAGGATCCCCAGGTCAGCCCCGGACCTTCGTGCTCGACACGTCGGTGCTGCTGTCCGACCCGTGGGCGATGACGAGGTTCGCCGAGCATCCGGTGGTCCTGCCGATCGTGGTGATCAACGAACTCGAAGGTAAGCGGCACCACCCCGAGCTGGGCTGGTTCGCGCGCGAGGCCCTCCGGCTGCTCGACGACCTGCGACGCAAGCACGGCAGGCTCGACGCCCCGGTGCCGATCGGCGAGCAGGGCGGCACCCTGCACGTCGAGCTGAACCACTCGGACCCGACGGTGCTGCCGCCAGGGTTCCGCACCGAGGCCAACGACCACCGCATCCTCGCGTGCTCGCTCAACCTGTCGAACGAGCGCGACGGTGGCGTCACACTGATCACCAAGGACATCCCGTTGCGGGTCAAGGCCGGTTCCGTGGGGCTGGACGCCGACGAGTACCGCGCCGAGGAGGTCACGCCGTCCGGCTGGACCGGCACCGCGGACCTCGACGTGCCCCAGGAGGCCATCGACCAGATGTTCTCGAAGGGCTCGGCCGACCTCGCCGACTTCGGTGTGCCCGACGCGGCCGAACTGCCCTGTCACACCGGCCTGCGGCTGCTGGCCGGCACGTCCAGTGCACTGGGCAGGGTGACGCAGGACAAGCAGGTCAAGCTCGTACGCGGCGACCGCGAGGCGTTCGGGCTGCACGGCCGCTCCGCCGAACAGCGGATTGCGCTCGACCTGCTGCTCGACCCGGAGGTCGGCATCGTCTCGCTCGGCGGCCGTGCCGGTACCGGCAAGTCGGCGCTCGCGCTGTGCGCCGGACTCGAAGCGGTGCTGGAACGCGGGATGCACCGCAAGGTCGTCGTGTTCCGGCCGGTGTATGCGGTCGGTGGTCAGGACCTCGGTTATCTGCCCGGGTCCGAGAACGAGAAGATGCAGCCCTGGGCACAGGCGGTGTTCGACACACTCGGCGCGCTGGTCAGCCAGGAAGTCGTGGACGAGGTGCTGGACCGCGGCATGCTCGAGGTGCTGCCGCTGACCCACATCCGCGGGCGGTCGCTGCACGACTCGTACGTGATCGTCGACGAGGCGCAGTCGCTGGAGCGGAACGTGCTGCTCACGGTGCTGTCGCGGCTCGGGTCGGCATCGCGGGTGGTGCTCACCCACGACGTCGCGCAGCGTGACAACCTGCGGGTCGGTAGGCACGACGGCGTCTCGGCGGTGATCGAGAAGCTGAAGGGCCACCCGCTGTTCGCGCACGTCACGATGACGCGCTCGGAACGCTCACCCATCGCCGCCCTGGTGACGGAGATGCTCGAGTATCACGGCTGACCCACGCCCGCCCGTTCTCACGCCCCCAAGGGCACCATGGTTGCACTCAGTGCGACTTTTCTTCCCCTCGCTTCCAGCACCGTGGCCGCGGGGTGCGAGGGGAAGATTGGTCGCGTTCAACGAAACCAAAGTGCCCTTGGGGGCACGTCACTTCACGTCACCAGCCGCCGGGTAGGGGGCGGCCCTCGGCGAAGCCCGCCGCGGACTGGACGCCGACGACGGCGCGCTCGTGGAACTGCTCCAGGCTCGTCGCGCCCGCGTAGGTGCACGCCGACCGCACACCGGCCGTCACCGAGTCGATGAGGTCCTCGACGCCGGGCCGCGTGGGGTCCAGGGCCATCCGCGACGACGAGATGCCCTCCTCGAACAGGCTCTTGCGGGCACGCTCGTAGCCGTTGTCGGTCCGCGTACGCGCGCTCACCGCACGTTTCGAAGCCATGCCGAACGACTCCTTGTACGGCCTTCCTTGCTCGTCGTAGCGCAGGTCGCCGGGGGATTCGTACGTGCCGGCGAACCACGAGCCGACCATCGCCGCCGACGCGCCTGCCGCGAGCGCCAGCGCGACGTCGCGCGGGTGCCGTACGCCGCCGTCGGCCCACACGTGCTTGCCGAGCGCCCGTGCCGCCTCCGCGCACTCGCGCACCGCGGAGAACTGCGGCCGTCCGACCCCGGTCGCCATGCGCGTGGTGCACATCGCGCCCGGCCCGACACCGACCTTGACGACGTCGGCGCCCGCCTCGATGAGGTCGCGCGTGCCCTGAGCCGTGACGACGTTGCCCGCGACGATCGGCACCGTCGATCCGGCAGGCAGCACCGACCGGACGGCCTTCAGCGCGGCGATCATCTTCTCCTGGTGGCCGTGCGCCGTGTCGACGACGAGCACGTCGACACCCGCCTTCAGCAGGGCTTCCGCCTTGGCGGGGACGTCGCCGTTCACGCCGATGGCTGCCGCGATGCGCAGCTGGCCCGCGTCGTCGGTCGCGGGCGTGTAGATGCCCGCCCGCAGTGCCGCGACCTGCGTGAGCACGCCTGCGAGCCTGCCCTCGTCGTCGACGCCCAGTGCGAGCCGTCCACCGTGTTCCTGGACGCGTTCGAACACCTCGCGAGGAGGCGTGTCCATCGGGCACGTCAGCACGTTCTCGTCGATGATCTCGCCCAGGCGGGCGAAGCGGTCGACGCCGGTGCACGCCTGCTCGTCGACGATTCCGACGGGCTTGCCGTCGGAATCGACGATCGCGACCGCGCCGTGGGCGCGTTTGCCGACCAGGTTGAGCGCGTCGGCCACGGCGTCACCGGGGGTGAGCACGAGCGGTGTGTCCCACACGGCGTGGCGGCTCTTCACCCAGGACGTGATGTCGGCGACGGCGGCCGGGTCGACGTCCTGCGGCAGCACGACGAGGCCGCCGCGCCTGGCGACCGTCTCGGCCATGCGGCGGCCTGCGACCGCGGTCATGTTGGCGACGACGAGCGGGATCGACGTGCCGGTGCCGTCCGCCGTCGAGAGGTCGACGTCGAAACGGGACTCCACCGCCGAGCGGTTCGGCGCGAGGAACACGTCGTCGTAGGTCAGGTCGTGAGCGGGCCCGTGGCCATCGAGAAACTGCACGAGACTCCAGCGTACTGGACACGGCGGCCGAAAGCGGGTGGTACCTGTTCAGTCACCCGGTGCCGTTGCCATGCCGGACAGCCTGCGGGCCAGGCGGTCGGCGGCCTCGCGCAGCTCGGGCGGTCCGAGGATCTCGCTGTCGAACGGGAGCCGGGCGAGGTGCAGGGCGATCAGGTCGAGGTCGTCACCTCCCGAGACGAGCAGACAGCGCTCACCGGTCCCGGGCTGCTCGCCGGTCTCCGGGGTGACGCGGGCGGCCTGTGGCGGCACGTAGGCGGCGACCCGGTCCGCGCTCGCATGGACGCGTACGCGCGCGGTGTGGCGGTAGGGCGAGGCCGTCACCGATTCCTGCACGTAGGCGACGGGGTCGGGATGTTCACGCGGGTGGAAACGCCAGGTCGTGGCGGCCACGTCGTGCATGCGATCGAGGCGGAACGTGCGCCAGTCGTCCCGGTCGACGTCCCACGCCATGAGGTACCAGCGATGGCTCGTGGCGACCATGCGCACGGGTTCGACCGTGCGGGTTCCGGCGTCGCCGCGCATCGTCGTGTAGCCGAACCGGGCGCGGACGGTGTCGCGGCACGCCCTGGCGAGGGTGAGCAGGATGTCGGGGTCGACCTCGGCTCCGGGGGCGACGAGCGTGTCGGTCGCGGTGTGCACGGCGCGGACCTCGCTGCGCAGGCGGGGAGGCATCACCTGGTCGAGCTTGGCCAGCACCCGCAGCGCGGCCTCGCCGGTGCCCGCGACCGTGCCGCCGGACGCGATCCGCAGGGACACGGCGGTCGCGATCGCCTCGGCGTCGTCGAGCAACAGCGGTGGAAGGCGGGTGCCCGCGCCGAGCTGGTACCCGCCGCCGACACCCGCCGTGGCCTGCACCGGATAGCCGAGTGCACGGAGGCGTTCGACGTCGCGGCGCACCGAGCGGTTGGTGACGTCGAGTTCGGCGGCCAGTTCGCTCGCGGTCCAGACGGGCCTGCGTTGCAGCAGCTCCAGCAGTCGCAATACCCGTTCGGTGGTCCCCTCGACGGTCATGTCCGGATCCTGGCACACATTGCGGACGGCAACTGTCCGCATTTCACGCGAGACTGGCGTCATGACCGAATCGACATTCACGAGCGACCCCACGATCCGGCACGCAGCCGGTACGTGGAACGCCGTGCTGCGGGATCAGATCACGTGGCACTGGGACAACCAGCTCCGGCCGCGCCTGGGCGGGCTGACCGACGACGAGTACTTCTGGGAGCCCGCTCCCGGCGCGTGGAACGTCCGGCCGCGGGGCACGAGTAGTGCACCCATCCAGGGTGGCTCCGGTGCGATGACCATCGACTTCGCCGCTCCGCCGCCCGAACCCGAGCCGGTGACGACGATCGCCTGGCGGCTGGGGCACGTGATCGTGGGCGTCCTCGCCATGCGCAATGCGGCGCACTTCGGCCGCACTCCCACCGACTACGCCGCGTTCGAGTACGCCGAGACGGCCGAGGGTGCGCTGGCACAGCTCGACGCCGAGTACGCGACGTGGGTCGGCGGGGTCGAGGCATTGGGCGACGAGGGGCTCGCGCAGCCGTGCGGTCCGGCCGAGGGCCCGTTCGCCGGCAGCTCGATGGCCAGGCTCGTCCTCCACATCCACCGGGAACTCATCCACCACCTCGCCGAGGTCGCGCTCCTGCGCGATCTCTACCTGCACACGGAGCGCTGACATGGCACGACACCTGCAGATCACCATCGACGCCGCGGACCCGGAAACCCTCGGCACGTTCTGGGCGGAGGTGCTCGGCTACCGGCAGATGGATCCACCGGGCGGGCATGCGACGTGGAACGAGGCGCTCGCCGCGATGGGCGTGCCGGAGGAGCGGTGGAACGACGCGAACGCGATCGTCGACCCGGACGGCGAGGGTCCGCGGATCTTCCTGCAACGGGTGCCGGAGGAGAAGGCGGGCAAGAACCGGCTGCACATCGACGTACGCGCCGCGCCGGGTCTCGAAGGGGAACCGCGGATGGCCGCGCTCGAGCAGGAATCGGAGCGGCTCGTCGTGCTCGGTGCGAAGCGGCTCGAACGGTTCGAGCCGGCCCCGCCGCTCGGCGCCGGGTGGATCGTGATGACCGATCCCGAAGGTAACGAGTTCTGTTTGGACTGACGGGTGACCGTCGGCGACGGTATCCCGAGGGGCGTGTCCCGAGGGGCGAAACAGGCCGTCTCGTGGGTCGATACCCCGGATTAGCCGGCCGCAGTCATGTCGACCGTGTCCACTGTGGCCGGTTGCTGCCGGGCTCGCGGGTCCGAGTGGTCCGGCCGTGCCGCCGACGGTGTGCCACGCGCGGCGGACCGCTCGGGTCGGCGAACGCGGGACGCCCGGTCACCCGGTGATCGGGCCGGCCGCGGTGGTGATCGGGGTCAGCATGCGATGGGGACGTTCCAGGGCGCGGGCGACCCGGTCGCTGCGGCGCATCGCGTTCGTGCCGGGGCCGGGCCGCACGACCAGGTCCTCGGGGTCGGGGGCCTCGCCGCACGTGTGGCATCGCCCGACGTCGTCGATGTCGGTGCCGCACGTCGCGTGGCTGAAGAGCCGGGCCGGGTGCGGTCCGCTCGTGTGCCGCTCACCCCATTTGGACAGGGAGAAGATCGTGGGCCACAGCGCCCGGCCGGCCTCGGTGAGCAGATACTCCGGATGACCGTCCGAGTCCTCGCGGATCAGCACGCCGTGCTCGACCAGGGTGTCCAGCCGGTCGGTGAGTACGGCTCGGGAGATGTCGAGGTGCTCGCGCAGGTCCGTGAAGCGGCGCACGCCGTAGAAGCAGTCGCGCAGGATCAGCAGGGTCCAGCGTTCGCCGACGACTTCCAGCGCACGAGCGAGGTGACAGGCCTGCTGGTCGTATCCGGTTCCCAGTGCCACGCCACCATCGTACCGACGGGTCGGTCTGTTCACCAGACCAAACCTGTGTCATCGTGGTCTTGTGAGCAGACCAAATCTTCGTCCTTCCATGCCCCAGGGCACCGGCGGTGCACGTGGGTCGTTCGCCGCGGCGCTGGCGCTGACGTCGCTGAGCACGTTCGTGGCGATGCTGGCCTATTCGGGCCCACTGGGGAACGCGGCGACGGTCACCGCCGCGGTGGCCGCCCCGTCCGGGGCGACCCTGTGGATCCTGAGCTCGATGAGCACCGGTCTGGCGTTGAGTCTGCTGACGGCAGGCGCGCTTGCCGACCAGTCCGGTCGTCGCAGGGTCTTCACACTCGGTGCCTGGATCTTCGCGGCAGGTTCGGTGGTCTGCGCCACTGCGACCACGGCGACGCAGTTCGTCGTGGGGCGAGTCGTCGAAGGCGTCGGCGCGGCCGGGCTGATCGCGACCGGACTCGGGCTCGTGGCCGCGGTGACGGGGGACGCCGCGGCCCGATCGACCGCCGCCAGTTGGTGGGGCGCCAGCATGGGGCTGGGCATCGCGCTCGGCCCGTTGCTGACCGGCCTGTTCGACCTCGTCGAGCTGTGGCACGTGCCCTACTGGCTGCTCGCCGTGTCCGGGGCGGGCATCGCCGTCGCCGCCCGGTGGTGCTTCTCCGAGACCGCGGTGATCGCGGGCAGACGGCTGGACCTGCTCGGCGCCGCGTTGCTGACCGGCGGGCTCGGACTCGGGCTGGTCGCGTTGGTCGAAACGCGCCAGGGCGGTCTCGCCCCGGCCCTGATCTGCGGCGGTGGTGCGGTGGTCACACTGGTGGCCTTCACGATCAGCCAGTTCCGCGGCCGGTCACCCATGGTGGACTTCGGTCTCTTTCGCCGAGGCGACTTCGTGGCCGCGACGGTCGCGGCGACCGCCACCGGTGCCGGTGTGATCGCCCTGCTGTCGTTCGCCTGCACGTTCCTCGTGACCAGCATGGGGATGACGACTTTCGAGGCCAGCGCCCTGCTCGTGCTCTGGTCCGGCACGAGCGCTGTCTCCGCGGTGCTCAGCCGCGGGTTGGCCGCGTGGCTGGGCGGAACGGCGCAGCTGGCGATCGGTCTCGGGGTCACGGGTGTCGGCCTGCTGCTACTCACCGGGCTGGAGGTGGGCTCGACCGGTGCGCGTCTGGTTCCCGGTCTGCTCGTCGCCGGCGTGGCCACCGGTGTCCTCAACGCCGGTCTGGGGCGGCAGGCGACCGCCACGGTTCCGCCCGAACGCGCCGCCGTCGGGGTCGGGATGAACAACACCACCCGTTACGTCGGTGCGTCTATCGGAGTCACCGTCGTCGGTGTGCTCGCCGCCGCTCCCGCCGGTGACCTCGCCGCCCAGCTGTCGGGCTGGAACCACGTGGCCGTACTGACCGGAACGCTCTCCCTCGTCGGGGCGGCCGTCGTGCTGGCGCTGTCCCGGAGTGCGTCGGCGCGAACCCCGGGATGAGACCGATCCGGTGGGCCTTCGGGGCCGTCCACCCGGCCGCTCGCCCGCCGGGGCTCGCGCTGTGGCTGGCCTCGGCGGGTGTCGTGCGTTAGGAAGGGGCGTACGGCACGCGCCGGGACGGGGCGGCTCGATCGAAGGAGGTCCTGTGGACGTCGTCGACTTCACGCCGGAGCCGGAGCAGTACGCCTGGACGTTCGGCGGCGTGCCGCCGACGCACCGGATCGAACCGGGAACGCTGCTGCGCCTGTGGACCGACGACGCCTTCTGCGGTCGGCTGCGCGACGTCACGGACCTTCCCAGCGCCTCGCTGAACATGCCGTACGTGAACCCGCAGACGGGACCGTTCCACGTGGAGGGAGCCGAGCCGGGGGACACGTTGGCACTGCACATCGTGGACCTGACGCCGGCGAGAGGCTGGGGCGCGTCCACGACCATCCCGCTGTTCGGCGGACTGACCGGCACGGATCGCACGGCGTTGCTGCAGGAACCACTACCCGAGAAGACGTGGATCTACGAGGTGAACAGCGACCGCGGCACCGTGGAGTTCGCCGCCCAGTCCACGGACCTGACGCTGGAACTGCCGATCGCCCCGATGCTCGGCACCGTCGGTGTGGCACCCGCCGCGGGGGAGGCTCGCTCGTCGCTGGTGCCGGACGTCTTCGGCGGCAACATGGATACGCCGGAGATGAAGCCGGGCGTGACGTGCTATCTCGGAGTCAATGTGGACGGCGGGTTGTTCTCCGTCGGAGACGGCCACTACCGGCAGGGCGAGGGCGAATCCTGTGGCACGGCGGTGGAAGGTGCCATGCACGTGACGCTGCTGGTGGACCTGATCAAGGGTGGCGGCCCGGCGTGGCCCCGGATCGAATCAGACGAGTATCTCACCGTGATCGGTTCGAGCAGGCCGCTCGAGGACGCGTGGCGCGCGAGCCAGGTCGACATGATCCGCTGGCTCGGCGAGTTGTACGGCCTCGACGCCATGGACGGCTATCAGCTGGTCACCCAGATCAGCGAGTCGCCGCTGGCGAACGTGTGCGACGCCAACTACAGCGCGGCCACGAAGCTCGCCAAGAGCCTGCTGCCCACCGCCGCCCCTTACGAAGCCATGCACCGCAGCCTGCGGGAGCGTGCAGCGAACCTGTGAGGCCCGGATACCGCGACGATATGGAGGACGACCCATGGACCTGGGACTCGACGGACTGAAGGCGCTCGTCACCGGCGGCACCAAGGGAATCGGTGCCGCGACCGTCCGCGCGCTCGCCGGCGAAGGAGCGGCTGTCTCGCTGTGTGCGCGCACGAAGTCCGATGTGGAAGCGACGGTCGCGGATCTGCAGGGCAGCGGGTACACCGCGACGGGCAGCGCCGTGGACGTCGCCGACGCCGACAGCATCGGCAGGTGGGTCGAGTCCAGTGCGGAGGAGCTCGGCGGGGTGGACATCGTCGTGGCGAACGTCAGCGCGCTCGCGATCCCGGACTCGGAGGAGAACTGGAACACCAGTTTCCAGGTCGACATGATGCACACGGTCCGCACGGTGAACGCCGCGATGCCGTACCTGGAACGCAGCAGTGCGGGCTCGATCGTCACGATCTCGAGCGTGTCCGGGCGTGAGGTGGACTTCGCCGCAGGTCCCTACGGCACGTTCAAGGCGGCGATCGTGCACTACACCCAAGGGCTGGCCCACCAGCTCGCGGACAAACCGATTCGGGCCAACAGCGTCTCCCCAGGCAACACGTACTTCCCGGGCGGGATCTGGGCGAGCAACGAGGAGAACAACCCCGAGCTCTTCGAGTACGCCCTGTCGCTGAATCCCACGGGCCGCATGGGCACCCCGGACGAGGTCGCGAAGGCCGTGGCGTTCCTGGCCAGCCCCGCGGCGAGCTACATCACCGGCACCAACCTCGTCGTGGACGGCGCGCTCACCCGCGGTGTCCAGCTCTGACGTTGCCGTCGAGAACACTCGCGGGACGACGAGCCGCTGCGCACGCCGGGCGGGGGCAGGCGACCGTGCTCAGCGGCCGCAGCGGTCCACGCGCTGCCACGGCCACTCGGCGGCGAGCCAGGTGGCGACCGCCTCGGCCAGCCGGTCGTCGAGCTCGGCCCTGTCCGCCCGCACCCACGACTGGACGGTGACGTCGCGGTCCGGGACGGACGTGGGATACAGGTAGACGCAGCCGACGACGTCATCACCTGCCGGCTCGAGAACGGTGTAGGTGAACCCGACGCGGTTCGTGAAGTCGGCGGCGTGCCGCACCAGGTCCTCGTGGTTGGCTTCGAGCGACATCCCCTCGAGCGGTGGCCAGTCGCCGTCCGGGTAGCCCGGCGTCGCCCGGATGTGGTCGATGCTGGAGGTCCACGCTGCGTGGTCGGCTTCGTTGTGTTGCGGCCCCAGTGGTTCGAGGCGGAACGAGTCCGTGACGAGCGGTGTGGGAGGTTCGAAGCCGTCAGGGACAAACGCTACCGAGGTCATGGCGGGACGGTAGCGGGCACCGGCCGCGCCGTGCGAGTGAGTTTCGCCGGGGCTCCGTCGACGGCGGTGGTGATCAGCCGCGCAGCATGGCGCGCACGTCCTCGATGGTGTCGGCCTCGGCGGGGTCCTTGTCCGGCCGGTAGCGCACCACCCTCGCGAACCGCAGTGCGACGCCGCCGGGGTAGCGGGTGCTCGTCTGCGCCCCGTCCAATTCGATCTCCACGACCAGCTCGGGTCGCAAGTGGACCGTCCAGTCGTCGCTGCCTCGCTCCAATTCGGGGAAACGGCGGGTCTGCCACGCCAGGAGCTCGTCGGTCAGCCCCTTGAACGTCTTGCCGACCATGATCGGTTCGCCGCCGTCCGGATCACGCGCGCCGAGGTGCAGATTGGACAGATAACCGGTTCGCCTGCCGTGGCCCCATTCTGCGGCGAGGACGACGAGGTCGAGCGTGTGCGACGGTTTCACCTTCAGCCACGCACGCCCTCGCCTGCCTGCGGCGTACGGGGTGTCCGGGTCCTTCACCATGACGCCCTCGTGTCCCGCGTCGAGCGACGATTCCAGCAGTGCCGCGGCGTCGGCCGGTGCCATCTCGCCGGGGATCACGTGCTCGCCCGCGACCCGGTGAAGTGCCTCCCGCCTGCTGCGGAGCGGCACGTCGAGCAGGTCGGTGCCGTCGAGGTGCAGGCAGTCGAAGAAGTACGGTCGCAGCAGCAACGCCCTGACCTGCTCCTCCCGCGTGCTGCCGAAGCGCGCCATCGTCTCCTGGAACGGCCGCGGCCTGCCGTCGTCGGTCAGCGCGAGCGTCTCCCCGTCGAGAACCACCGACGTGCAGGGCAGACCGCGTACGAGATCGGCGAGTTCGGCCGCATGCCGCGTGATCTCGCGCAGCGTGCGGGTGTAGACGTGCACCTCGTCGCCGTCGCGATGTACCTGGATGCGCGCGCCGTCCATCTTGTATTCGACGATCGGTTCGGCGATGCCGTCGACGGCCTGGTCCAGCGAATCGGCGGGGGAGGCGAGCATGGGTCGAACCGGTCGTCCGAGTTCGAGGCCGAAGGCCAGTAACGCCTCCTGCCCGCCTGCGGCCGCCGCCGCTGCGGTCGTGGCCAGGTCACCGGAGAACATCACCGCGCGGCGAACCAGATCAGCGGGGACGTCGGTGGCCGACGCGATGGCTTCGATCATCACGCCCTCCAGTGCGCCCTGTCGGAGCTCGCCGGTGAGCAGGCGCAGCAGAAAGTCCTGCTCGCCGGCGGTGGCCCGGCTCAGCAGGTCCGAGAGCAGCTCGGAGCGACGGGAGGCTGATCCGCTGCCAGTCGTGGCGGCCACCTCGCCGAGGACCGCGTCGACGTCGGTGACGCTCAGGGTGGCCGTATCCGCGGGCCGTCCCAGCAGGTCACGCACGGTTCGCCACCCCACGCCGATGCGGCCCTGCGTGGGTGTGCCGGTCAGGAACGCGACCGTGGGCGCGAGCTCGCCCGTCGGTGCGCGGCCAAGGACGTCCGCAAGGACCGCGGCCTTGGTCTTGCGTGATCGCGTGGCGGCCAGCTCGCCGGAGGCGCGGACGACGTCGTCGAGGCGCAAGGAGTCGGCGGGCCGGGTTTCGTGGTGCACGGAGTCTCGGTGCATGGCTCCATCGTCGCGCGCGGGGCCGACATTTCGCGTGGTGAGCGCAGCGCGAGCAGTACGGCACCGAAGCAGACCACGAGACCCGCCAGGCCCTGGACCGTCACCGGCTCGCCGAACATCAGCAGCGCGGCGAGCATCGTCGTCGGCGGGGTCAGGTACAGCAGCGTGGACACGCGGCGGACCGACCCACGCCGTGCGACGGCCCAGTAGAACCCGTAGCCGCCGAACGTCGACAGCACCACCAGCCAGGCGATCGCGAACCAGAACTCGCCCGACATCGGCGGTGCCGTCTCGCCCGTGAAGCCGGCGACGGACAGGAACACCACGGCCGACAGCGCGGCCTGGATCAGCAGCGATTCGGGCAGCGAGAGGCGGGAGGGGAGCCTGCGCTGAGCGAACGTGCCTGCCACGAGACTGAGCATCGCCAGCAGCGGCAGCGTGTACGCGAGGGCCGGAGCGCTGCCCGCGAGGTCGCCCGACACGACGAGCGCGACGCCGCCGAGTCCGAGAACGAGGCCGAGCCACTGCGTCGCGGAGGTGTGTTCGCCGAGCAGTGGGCCCGACAGTGCCGCCGCGACGATCGGCTGCAGCGCCGCGATCAGGGCCGAGGTACCGGCGGGCACGCCCAACTCGGCCGACCACACGACACCCGACAGGTAGCCGACCTGGGTGAGAAGGCCGAGCAGTGCGTGCACGCCGAGGTCGCGCAGTGGGATACGCCGACGGCGAAATACCAGCCACCACAGGCCCAGCAGTGCGGTCACCGCGGCGAACCGCCACGCCAGCAGCGTCGCGCTGCTCGCGAGGGCGGTGCCCATCGTCGCGCCGATGAAACCGGAACTCCAGAGCAGTACGAAACCCACCGCGAGTCCGGTGTCGGTACGTGACGTTCCCACGAATCCTCCTCGGGATTGGCCGACGCGAGTAAACTGACCGGTATACCTAGTCGTACTATACCGATCTGTTTACCGTCAAGGAGGCCGTCGCGGTGTACGGTGGTGTACGCCCACCCGGCTCCCACCACCGCCCAACCGGGCGCGCTCCGCGCGGCCGCATAGGATTCAGATATGACCGAGCAGCAGGCGATGACACCCGCGGCCGAGCGGGTGCTCGAGGTCGTGGAGCAACTGTTCTACGACAAGGGGATCCACGCGGTCGGCGTGGACATGATCGCTGCCGAGGCCGGGGTCACGAAGAAGACGCTCTACGACAGGTTCGGTTCGAAGGACGCCATCGTCCGGCTCTATCTCGAACGCAGGGACGCTCGGTGGCGCGACCACGTGACCGCGATCGTCGAACAACCCGGCAGGTTCGGTCCCCGGCGGCGAGTGTTGCTGATGTTCGATGCCCTGGAATCGTGGATGGCCGCGGAGAATCCGCGTGGCTGCGCGTTCGTCAACGCGCTGGCCGAGCTGCCCGATCCGGATCATCCCGCGCGCCCGGCGATCGCCGACGAGAAACAGTGGGTGCTGGACTACCTGCGGCAGCTCGTGCGTGACACGGGCGCGCGCAACCCGCGCAAGCTCGCGGCGTCCCTGTTCATGCTGTTCGAAGGTGCCGCGGTGGCGGCTTCGCTGGACGTCGTCGCCGGGGCGGTGGCCGGCGCCAGGGACGCGGCACGGCAGCTGCTCGACGCCGCCCTGTGAGCCGCCTCGGTGTCAGTCGAGGCGTGCCTGCACGCCGTCGAGGATGACTTCGAGGCCGAAGGTGAAGTTGTGCTCCGGGTCCGTGGCGGCCTGGAACTCCGTGCCGACCGTCGCGCCGACCCGGCCGGACACGGGGAGGTTCTCGCCCCGCATCACCTGATCCAGCACGGGCGAGACGGTGTCCCACCACTCGACATCGGTCATGCCGGTGTTCTCCCGCACGTGCTGTGCGTGCGTGCGGGCCGAATCCGCGACGTGTCCGAGGATCAGCGCCAGCACGCTGTCCATTTCCACGTCGGACAGTCCGATTCCGTCGAGCGGGCGCAGTTCGGCCTCGTATTTGCCGACGACGCCGGGGCCGAGGTCCGGCCGGGGTGAGCGCACCTCGAGCAGCCACGGGTGCCGCTCGTACAGCTCCCAGTTGCGGCGTGCGACGAACCGCATCGCCTCGCGCCAGTTCCCCGCCTCGGTGGGCGCCGTGACGTCGTCGTACAGCTCGCCGTAGGCCGCGTCCGTCATCAGCGCGGTGAGGTCCTCCTTGCCGGGGACGTAGCCGTACAGCGACATCGCGCCCACGCCCAGATGCTCGGCGACCTTGCGCATCGACACCGCGGCCAGTCCGTGGGCGTCGGCGAGCTCGGTGCCCGCCTCCACGATCGCGGGGACGGTGAGCCCCGAGCGGCCGGGTTTCGGGTGGTGTCCCCACAGCAGATAGATGCTGCGCGTCAGGTCGGCGACCGGCGTTCCTCTGGCCACGTCGGGTTCCTTCCGGCTGGCGTTTGCCTTTCGTCGGCAACCTACCGTACGGTGTTACGTACGCTGTACGGTAAGCCGTACGAAAATCTGGAGGGGTAGATGTCGGAACATGCGCGTACACCCGCCGTCGAGGCGGTCGGTGTGCGCAAGGCGTATCCCGGTGCCGCGGCACCTGCACTCGACGGCCTCGACCTCACGGTCGACCGCGGAACCGTGCACGGACTGCTGGGCCACAACGGCGCGGGTAAGACCACCGCGATCCGGATCATGACGACGCTGCTGGAACACGACTCGGGAAGCATGCGCGTGGCCGGGCACGACGTGCGTACCGACGGCCGTGCCGTGCGGGCCCGGATCGGTCTGGTCGGCCAGTACTCCGCCGTCGACGAGGATCTCACCGGAAGGCAGAACCTCGTCATGTTCGGCAAGCTCGGCCGGTTGTTGGGAGCCGGAGCAGCCCGCAGGGCCGACGAGCTGTTGGAGCGGTTCGGACTGGCCGATGCCGCGGGCAAACGGCTGGCTGCCTACTCGGGCGGGATGCGCCGCAAACTCGACCTCGCGGCTGCCCTGCTCGTGGCACCGGAGGTGCTGTTCGTCGACGAGCCCACCACCGGACTCGACCCGGCCGCCAGGCGGGACGTGTGGGACGCGGTACGGCACCTCTCGTCCCGTGGCACGACGGTGCTGCTCACCACCCAGTATCTGGAGGAGGCCGACCGGCTCGCCGACCACATCTCTCTCGTCGCCAACGGCAGGGTGGTCGCCGAGGGCACGCCGGCTGTGCTGAAGGCCCGCGTCGGAGACGACCGGCTCGAACTGGCCCCGGCCGTGCACGCCGATGCCGACCGGGTCGCCGTCCTCGTGCGCCCGTTCGCGAGCGGTGAGGCCCACGTCGTCGGCGGAAGGGTGAGCGTGCCGGTCACCGACCGCGGCCGTGCGCTGGCGGACGTCGTCGGCGCCGTACGGGATGCCGGGATCGACCTCGCCGACGTCGCGATCCGCACACCCACGCTCGACGACGCGTTCCTCGAACTGACCGGTTCCGGCGCGGAAGGGAAGGTGCTCGCATGACGACGACCTCGACGGCGTCCCCGACAGGGGATGGGTTGCGCCAAGGACTCGCCGACGTCGCGACGATGAGCCTGCGGGAGCTGCAGCACTGGCGTAACCGACCCGGCGTCATCGTGTTCGGCTGGCTGTTCCCGGTACTCGTGCTGGCGATGTTCGTCGGACTGCTCGGCGGGGCGCTCGGCCAGGCGACCGGCGGGTCCTATGTGGACTTCGTGATGCCGGGAATGCTCGCCGTGACGATGTTCTTCGGACTGGATTCCACGATGACGGCCGTGTCGCTCGACGCGTCCCGCGGTGTGACCGAGCGGTTCCGCTCGCTGCCGGTGTCCGGCGCGGCCGTGCTCACCGGGCGGTGCGCGGCCGATCTGCTGAACTCCATGGTCGGACTGGCCGTGGTCGTCGTCGCCGGGCTGCTGTTCGGCTGGCGTCCCGAAGCCGGCCTTCCCGCGTGGGCCGCCGTGGTGGGACTGCTGGTGTTGCTGCGGCTGGCGATGCTGTGGATCGGCATGTTCGTCGGCCTGCGGGTGCGCAGTCAGGAGGCCGTGAGTGCGGTGCAGGTCGCCGTGTGGCCGCTGCTGATGCTGTCCGGCGTGTTCGTCGACACCGCCACGATGCCGCGCTGGCTCGGCGTGGTCGCCGAGGTCAACCCGCTCACCGGCACCGTCGCCGCGGTGCGTGACCTGCTCGGCGCTCCCGGCGCGGGAAGTTCGTGGGTCGGCAGCGCCGCGCCGTGGCCGGCCGTGATCTGGCCCGTCCTGCTGACGGCGGTCTTCCTGCCGCTGGCCGCGGGAACCTGGCGACGGCTCCGCCGCTGACGCAGAGGTGAGGCCGCCTCGACCGGGCGGCCCCACCCCGGGCATCACTTCCCGCCGCGTGCCATGCCGAGCACGTCGAGGGCCTCGTCGAGCTGGGTCTCGGTGAGCTTGCCCTGCTCGATGTAGCCGCGTTCGATCACGACCTCACGGATCGTCTTCAGTTCCTTGAGGGCCTGCTTGGCCACGGCGGCCGCCTCCTCGTAGCCGATGTAGGCGTTCAGCGGCGTCACGATCGACGGCGACCCCTCGGCGTATGCCTGCGTGCGCTCGGTGTTGACGGTCAGGCCCGCGAAGACCTTGTCGGCCAGCAGCCGCGCCACGGCCGACAGCAGTCGCGCGGACTCCAGCACGTTGCGCGCGATCACCGGCAGGTTCACGTTCAGCTGGAAGTTCCCCTGCGAGCCGGCGAAGGAGACGGCCGCATCGTTGCCGATCACCTGCGCCACCACCTGCAGGGTCGCCTCCGGGATGACCGGGTTGACCTTGCCGGGCATGATCGACGATCCCGGCTGCAGATCCGGCAGCGCCAGCTCGGACAGGCCCGTGCGCGGCCCGGAGCCGAGCCAGCGGAGGTCGTTGGCGATCTTGTTCAGCGACACGGCAACGGTCCGCAGCTGCCCGGAGGTCTCGACCACGCCGTCCTGCGAGGCTTGTGCCTCGAAATGATCGCGCGCCTCGACGAGCGGCAGGTCGGTCACCTTGGCGAGTTCGTCGGCGACGGCCGAGCCGAACCCGGAGGGAGCGTTGAGCCCCGAGCCGACAGCGGTGCCGCCGATGGGCAGTTCGCCCAGCCGCGGCAGACCACTGCGCAGGCGCTCGATTCCGAACCGGACCTGCGAGGCCCACGCCCCGGCTTCCTGGCCGAGCGTGATCGGCACGGCGTCCATCAGGTGGGTGCGCCCCGACTTCACGACGTCGGACCACTCGGCCGCGCGCTGCTCGATCGTCGTGGCCAGGTGTTCCAGCGCCGGGACGACGTCGGTGAGCACTGCCTCGGTCGCGGCGACGTGAATGGTGGTCGGGAACGTGTCGTTCGACGACTGCGAGGCGTTGACGTCGTCGTTCGGGTGCACGTCGCGACCGAGGGCGCGCGAGGCGAGCGTGGCGATGACCTCGTTGGCGTTCATGTTCGACGACGTGCCCGAACCGGTCTGGAACACGTCGATGGGGAAGTGGTCGTCGTGCCGGCCCTCGGCGACCTCGTCTGCCGCGCTCGCGATGGCCGCCGCCGTCTCTGCGTCCAGCACCCCGAGGCGGGCGTTCACCCGGGCGCACGCCGCTTTGAGGAGCCCCAGCGCCCTGATCTGCGCGCGTTCCAGCGTTCCGCCGGAGATCGGGAAGTTCTCCACCGCCCGCTGCGTTTGTGCGCGGTACAGGGCCTCGGCCGGGACCCTGACCTCGCCCATCGTGTCGTGTTCGATCCGGAATTCCTGCTCTGCCATGTCCCCAGTCTGCTCCCACAGCGGCCGGACGTGCCCGGTGTCGTCGGGCACGTCGCCGGGACGGGGACGTGACAGGCGGTGTGTCTGCGGTGGCGCACGGGAGTCGGGCCCGCGGGTGTCGCAAGGAATGTAGCGGCGATCACAACACCGGTGTCACGCTATTACGATCAAGGGAGCGCTTCAGCCATCAACGGCGGAAAGGGCGGTGCGCCCCATGGCCGAACCGACGGAGAACC
This sequence comes from Prauserella sediminis, assembly GCF_014195435.1. Classification (NCBI taxonomy): domain Bacteria; kingdom Bacillati; phylum Actinomycetota; class Actinomycetes; order Pseudonocardiales; family Pseudonocardiaceae; genus Prauserella; species Prauserella sediminis. The sequence goes on from NZ_JACIBS010000001.1 coordinate 2,962,602, forward strand.
CCGAACCGACCAACTCCCCGGAACCGACGGAGACCACCGATGTCGACGTGCTGATCGTCGGTGCGGGCCCGACCGGGCTGTTCGCGGCCTACTACGCAGGGTTCCGCGGACTGTCCGCGGCGATCGTCGACTCCCTGCCCGAAGCCGGCGGTCAGGTCACGGCCATGTACCCGGAGAAGATGATCTACGACGTGGCCGGGTTTCCCGGGGTCCGCGGGCGTGACCTCGTGAAAGGCCTCGTCGAGCAGGCGAACCAGTGGAATCCGCGGTATCTGCTCGGCCGCAAGGCGCACACCCTCGACGACGACGGTCAGTGGCTGACGATGACCCTCGACGGCGAGGCGGGTGCGGAAACCGTGCGTGCCAGGGCCGTGCTCATCACGGCGGGCATCGGCGAGTTCACCCCACGCCCGCTGCCTGCGGGCGACGGCTGGCTCGGCAACGGCATGGTGCACTTCGTCCCCGCGCTCGACGAACACGCGGGAAAGGACGTCGTGGTCGTCGGCGGCGGTGACTCGGCGTTCGACTGGGTGCTGGCGTTGCACCCGGTCGCCCGCAGTGTGACGCTCGTGCACCGCAGAGCCAAGTTCCGCGCGGCGGAGTCGATCATCCGGGAGGCGCGCGAGGCCGGGATCAGGATCATCACCGACGCCGAGGTCGTCGAACTGCGCGCCGGTGCCGACGGTGTGCTCGCCGAGGTGTCACTCGAGATCAAGGACCCGGACACCAAGGAGATCCGGCCGGAAGTGCTGCCCGCCCAGACGGTCGTCGCGGCTCTCGGCTTCACCGCCGATCTCGGGCCGATCGAGGACTGGGGACTGGGGATCCACCAGCGTGCGATCAGCGTGGACTCGACCATGACGACGGCGCGCCCGAGGATCTACGCCGCGGGCGACGTCGCCGCCTATCCGGGCAAGGTCAAGCTCATCGCGACGGGTTTCGGCGAGGCGGCCACCGCGATCAACAACATCGCCGTCGAACTCGACCCGTCCGCCCACCTCTTCCCTGGCCACTCCAGCGGCTGACCGCTCAGCCTGCGGTCGTCTCCTCGATCCACCCCGTGTACGCCGGAGCCGACGTGTAGATCGACGGGCCGCTGCCGCAGACCGGATCGTTGTTACCCGCGCGGCTCGACACGCCCACCAGCCGCCACCGCTCGCCCGAACGCACCACCTGTGGCCCGCCCGAGTCGCCGTAACAGGCACCTGCGCCGTCCGGGTTGCCCGTGCACACCTCGGACGCCGGGTCGAATCCGGCGGCACACCGCTCGCCGTCGACGATCTGCGTGTCGACCTGCTGCAGCTTCACCGGAGCGTCGCCGCACCCGTTCTCGGGGCAGGTCTGGCCCCAGCCGAGCAGCCTGGTCGGCGTGCCCGGATCGGTCGACGTGGCCTCGCCGGGAGGCGTGTCGCCGTCGGGCGTGGCGATGTCGATGGGCTGGGCCGACACGGGCTCGCTCAGCCGGATCAGTGCGATGTCGCCCGTCGACCCCGGGTACTCGAACGACGGGTGGACGACGACCTCCGCGGCTTCGGCGAGCTCGCCGCCCGCGGTCCGGTCATTACTGCCGATACGCGCCGTCAACGGCCCCGAATCCTGATCCGCGCCGCCCTGACCGGTCGGTCCCTGGACGCAGTGTGCGGCGGTGACCAGCCACGTGGGCCGCACCAGCGCCGCACCGCAGCCGTGCTCGCCCTGCTCCTGCAGTGACGCCATGAACGGATACGTCCGGTCGGCGGGCGCACCACCCACCAGGTCGGGCTGCACGGACGCCGGTGCCGGCGCCGCCTGCCGGTCCGGTGCGGCTTCGGCAACCGCGGCCGACGCCGTGGGCGCCACGACACCGGCCAGGCAGGCAGCGGCCGCCGCGGCGGCGGCCGCGCAGCGGGAGAGCCGGCCCCGCATCAGGGGAGCGGCGGGACGGTGGTGTCACCGTCGGCGTCCGGGGCGCCGTCGAAGTCGACCGTCGAGAACGTACGCAGCTTGTTCAACCGGTGGTAGCCGTCGATCAGCCGCACGGTGCCGGACTTCGACCGCATCACGATCGACTCGGTCGTCGCGCCGCCCGCGCGGTAGTGCACGCCGCGCAGCAGGTCGCCGTCGGTGATGCCGGTCGCGCAGAAGAACACGTTGTCGCCGCGCACCAGGTCGTCGGTGGTCAGCACCCGGTCCAGGTCGTGGCCCGCGTCGACGGCCTGCTGCCGCTCGGTCTCGTCCTGCGGCCACAGCCTGCCCTGCAGCTCGCCGCCGAGGCACTTGAGCGCGGCCGCGGCGATGATGCCCTCCGGGGTACCGCCGATGCCGAGCAACATGTCGACACCCGTGGTCGACCGTGCCGCCGCGATCGCGCCCGCGACGTCACCGTCACTGATGAAGCGGATGCGGGCGCCCGCCTCGCGGACCTCCTTGACGATCGACTCGTGCCGGGGCCGGTCGAGGATGCACACCGTGACGTCCGAAACGCTGCTCTGCTTGGCCTTCGCCACGCGCCGGATGTTCTCCGCGATCGGCGCGGAGAGGTCGACGACCCCCGCGGCCTCCGGGCCGACGGCCATCTTCTCCATGTAGAACACCGCCGACGGGTCGAACATCGCTCCCCGCTCGGCCACCGCGAGCACGGCCAGCGCGTTCGGCATGCCCTTGCTCATCAGCGTCGTGCCGTCGATCGGATCCACCGCGACGTCACACTGCGGGCCGTCGCCGTTGCCGACCTCCTCGCCGTTGAACAGCATGGGCGCCTCGTCCTTCTCGCCCTCACCGATCACGACCACGCCGGACATCGACACGGTGCCGATGAGCTGGCGCATGGCGTCGACCGCCGCGCCGTCCCCACCGTTCTTGTCGCCCTTGCCGACCCAGCGGCCCGCCGCCATCGCCGCAGCCTCGGTGACCCGGACGAGCTCCATGGCGAGGTTGCGATCGGGCGTCTCGCCCCGTCTCGGCGTGCTGTTGGTCATGCTGCCTCCCGAGGTGGGTGTCGCGTGATTACGCGCTCGACGAAGATCGGCGCGGACACTGCTTACAGTCTGCGCGAGCCTGCGTTCATGGAGTTGTCGCGGACGTCACGGTGGGTGTCACTCCGGTGAGCCACCGCCCGAGCCACCCGCGGCGTCGCCCGCGTCGGAATCGTCCTCAACCGTAGCCAGCGCGGCTTCGATCCGCTCGCGGGCGCCGGCGAGATGGGTTTCGCACAGGCGCGCCAGCTTCTCGCCGCGTTCCCACAACGCCAGCGACTGTTCGAGGGACAACCCGCCCGCCTCGAGCTCACGCACCACCTCGACCAACTGGTCACGGGCCTCTTCGTAGCCCAGGCCGGACAGGTCGTCGGGGGCGCTGTCGGGGGTGTCGCCACCGGATTCGCTCACGTCGCGGTTCGCCTCACGTCTCGGATGCGTGCCTGCTGGACACCGTGCCCGCGTGGGGCCGGGTCCGGGCGCACACTATCGCGTGGTCGCCGAGATCGCGCCGTCGGTGACCCGCACCCGCAGTTCGGTGCCCTCGGTGACCTCGTCGACCGACCGCAGCACCTTCAGCTGCCCGTCGGGGTCGACGTACTGCACCACGGCGTACCCGCGTTCGAGCGTCGCCGACGGGCCGAGCGCGGTCAGCCGGGCCCGCGCGGCGGTCAGGGCGCTCTGCTCGTGTGTCAGCGTGGTCATCACCGCCCGGCGGGCGCGTTCGACGTGCATGGCGGCGTCGGCCTCCCTGCGCTCGACCGGACCGAGCGGATCGGCCAGACAGGGACGGCTGCGCAGCTGGTCGAGCTGCCTGCGCTGGCCGTCGACCCAGCCGTGCAGCGCCCGGCGAGCGCGGTCGCGCAGCTGGTGCACCCGCGCGGTCTCCTCCCCGACGTCGGGCACGATCGTCTTCGCCGCGCCCGTCGGCGTCGAGCAGCGCACGTCCGCCACGTTGTCCAGCAGCGGCGAGTCCGGCTCGTGGCCGATGGCGCTGACGACGGGCGTGCCCGCCGCGGCGACCGCCCGGCACAGCGTCTCGTCCGAGAACGGCAACAGGTCCTCGACGCTGCCGCCGCCGCGGGCGATCACGATGACGTCGACCTCGGGGTTGGCGTCGAGGTCCGACAGGGCCTGCACGACCTGCGGCACGGCCTTCGCCCCCTGCACCGCCGTGTTGACGACGTGGAACTTCACGGCCGGCCAGCGGTTCTGCGCGTTGGCCAGCACGTCGTGTTCCGCCGCTGAGGCACGGCCCGTGATCAGGCCGATGCCGCGCGGCAGGAACGGCAGCGGGCGCTTCCGTTCCTGCGCGAACAGGCCTTCCGCGGCGAGGAGTTTGCGGAGTCGCTCGATCCGCGCAAGCAGCTCGCCGATGCCCACCGCGCGGATCTCGCTCGCCCGCAGACTCAGCGTGCCGCGGCCCAGCCAGAACGACGGCCGCGCATGCACGACCACACTCGCGCCCTCGCGCAGCGGCGGATCGATCGAACGCAGCATCCGCTGTTGGCACGTCACCGACATGGACACGTCGGCGGCCGGATCGCGCAGCGTCAGGAACGCCGTCTGGGTGCCGGGGCGGGCCGAGATCTGCGTGATCTGCCCTTCGACCCACACCGAACCGAGGCGGTGGATCCAGTCGGCGATCTTCCGCGCGACCGTGCGGACCGGCCACGGGTTCTCGGCCGTCGACGGCTGCGCGCCTGCGTTCTGGGCACCGTCCTGGGCACCCCGCGCGTCGGTGCTCACGACGTGGTGGTCTCGCCGGTCGCGGCGTCGTCCGTGCCGTCACCGGCTCCGCCGTCGGAGGAGCCCTCGGCCGCGCTGTCGGCCGCGGCCTCCGACTCGGCCCTGACGTTGGCGATCCGGCGGGTCAGCATGCCCGTGAACGACGGCCGGTTCTCGTGGTCGCGCTCGTAGTCGAGGAGCTGCTGCAGCTCCTCGGAGGAGAACGAGCGCAGCCGGGAACGCAGCTCGGGCAGGCTGAGAGCGTCGTAGTCGTCCACTCCTGCGGGACCCGCCGTTGCCGACGGCGCCGACGTCGAACCCGTGACCACGCTGCTGCCGAGAGGGGCGCCGGAAGCGGTGGGACCGGCAGCGGTGGCCGCGTCCGCACCGCCGGCCGTCGTGGTCCCGCCGGTGGGTGCTGCGTCCGTTACCGGTGCCGCGATCCGCGGGTCGGTGCTGTCGAATTCCCCGTCCTCGTGTGCCTCGCCGAGGGCCTGCGATTCGGCGTCCCACGGGTCGTCGAACGTGGCCGCCGCTCCAGGTGCTTCGGCCCCGCGCTGGGCCTCGGACCCGTGTTGTGCTCCGGACCCGGGTTGCGCCTCGGCCTGCGCGGCCGCGGGGTCGTCGTCCTCGTCGAACGTCGCCCAGTTGGGTTCGTCGTCGACTCCGCGGAACGCCGCGAGCGCGTCATCGCCCTTGATCGCGAGCTCGGTGACGTGCTGCTGCACCCGCATCGAGGTCTGCAGCACCTGGCTCGCGACCGTCACCGGCAGCTCGGTGAGGTGTTTCGGCAGGTCACGAACCGTGTCGGCGGTCGAAGCGGCGAGGCCGGCCGCGACCCGCACCGGGAACGGGAAATGCTTCATGCGCCAAGACTGCCGCACGCGGCTCCGCGTGCCCAGCCCCACCCCGTTACCCGTCCGCACGCGCGGGGCCACCGCCCGCACCGCACAGCCGCGGCACCGCACGCGGCGATGTGGCGGTGCGGGCACCGCCACATCGCTCGCGCGATGACGGCCCTTCCCTGCGATCCGTACCCTGGGAGCCATGAGTGCAGCCAGCCCCAGCGGCGACCAGAACGGCAAGCGTGTGCTGCTCGCGAAGCCGCGCGGGTACTGCGCCGGTGTCGACCGTGCAGTGATCACGGTCGAGAAGGCGCTCGAGATGTACGGCCCGCCCGTCTACGTCCGCAAGGAGATCGTCCACAACCGCCATGTCGTGGACACGCTGCGGGAACGGGGCGTGATCTTCGTCGACGAGACCACCGAGGTCCCCGAGGGTGCGCTCGTCGTGTTCTCGGCGCACGGGGTCTCGCCTGCGGTGCACGCCGAGGCCGAGAAGCGGAACCTGCGCACGATCGACGCGACGTGCCCACTCGTGACGAAGGTGCACAAGGAGGTCAACCGGTTCGCCCGGGACGACTACGACATCATGCTGATCGGCCACCACGGCCACGAGGAGGTCGAAGGCACCTCCGGTGAGGCGCCCGAGAACGTCCAGCTCGTCGACACCCCCGAGGACGTGGCGCAGGTACAGGTGCGCGACCCGGAGAAGGTCGTGTGGCTCTCCCAGACGACGCTGAGCGTCGACGAGACGATGCAGCGCGTGGACCAGCTCCGCGAACGCTTCCCCGGGATCGCCGACCCGCCGAGCGACGACATCTGTTACGCCACGTCGAACCGCCAGGTGGCGGTCAAGGCGATGGCGGCCGAATGCGACCTCGTGCTGGTGGTGGGCTCGCGCAACTCGTCGAACTCGCAGCGGCTCGTCGAAGTGGCGCTGCAGGCGGGTGCGAGCGACGCGCACCTGATCGACTACGCCAGTGAGGTCGACCCTGCGTGGCTCGAGGGCGTCACGACCGTCGGGGTGACCAGCGGTGCCTCCGTGCCCGACGTGCTCGTGATGGAGCTGCTGGACGACCTCGCCGGACGCGGCTGGGAGGACGTGCAGGAGGTCACCACGGCCAACGAGAAGATCTCGTTCGCGCTGCCCCGCGAGCTGCGTTCGGACAAGGAGACGCGCAGCAGCGTGCGCTGATCCCCGCCGGCCTCGGCACCGCGCCGGTGCACGCCGGGCGGCGGACGATCCGGGTGCGGCCGTGACTCGGACCTTCGGCCGCGAGGCCTTGCCGCAGGACGGGGCCCGCCACCGAACGAACAGCCCTGGCCGGGGCAGCGGACAACAGCGCTCGAACGGTGGCTTTCGGACAGCGGCTTCCGAATCGCGGTTTCCGAATAGTGGCTTTCGAACAGCGATGAGGCCGCCCCTCCCCGGTGCGGGGAGGGGCGGCCTCATGTGTGTCCACTGCGGTCGTCACGGCGTCCACTGCGGTCGGTGCGACCCCGCTCGTAGCGGCACCGGTTGTCATGGCGCCAGTTGTTGCGGCGGCCGGTCGTCGCGTTGTCGGCCGGGTGGTGTGGACCCGGGTACCGCGTGGATCAGTCCTCGGCGTCCCAGGGGCGCCGACGTGGCTGGTCCCGGCCGGGCCGGTCGCCACGCGGTGGTTCGGACCCACGGGGACGCTTGGGTCGCTGTGGAGGCTCCGGTCGCTCGCCCCGCGGCGGCCGCTGCGGACGCTTGGGGCCGGGGATCGCGTCGGGCCATTCGTCGATGCGCCGTTTGCGTTCCGCGGCGTCGGGCGGCGTTCGTGGCGGCCGGGCGGGCCGTCGGTCCGGAGGTGGCGTGCGCGGTCCACGGTCGGGTTCGGCGGACCTGGGCCTGCGCGGCGGGGGAGCGTCCTCCGGTCCACGCGGGCCGCGGCCGCCGTCGGCGGGACGGGGCCTACGTGGCGGTTCGCCGCGTCCGTCCTGGGCATCCGGCCGGTCCTCTGGCGGGCGAGGCGTGCGGCGGCGCCCGGACGTGCCGGCATCGTCGGCAGGACCCCGGCCGCCGGCCACGCCCGCGGCCTCGGCAGCTGCCGTGGCGTCGGCCGGGCCTGGGGTCTTGCTCTTCGCCGGGCGCTTCTCCTTCGGGGCGGGCCCGCTATCACCGGTGTCGTCGGCACGACTGCGCTTCGACGTGTCCTTGAGCGGCCGGTCGGGATCGCGTTCGCGGTAGATGCGCAGCACCCCGAGGCCGACCGTCAGTGCCGTCGCGATCGCCATCACCGGAAAGTTGTTGATCAGCGGCGTGCTGATCGCCAGCACATCGGCGAGGGTGTCGTTGCTTTCCGGCAGCGACGTGTCGGTCAGCACGACCAATGGCACGGTGGCGGCCATGACCAGCGGTGGCTGGACCATCGGCCCGAACAGGTTGCGTCGGCGCACCCCGGCGACAGCGGCGAGCACGCCCGCGACGTAGATCAACTGGAACGGCAGGCCGAGCCCGTCGCTCACCTGCATGCTCAGTACCGCACCCGCGATCGCCGTGACCAGGGCGAGCAGCACAGCTCCCCACCAGGGCAGACCGCGCCGGGCACCGAACGCGAGACGTTCGTCCCACGGGACGGGCTCGTCCTCGTTCGCGGCGTCAGGATCGCTGCGGCGATCTCGTGTGGCGGTCACAGGGCAACACCGTAGCCGGTAGATCGGCCACGACTGTTAAGGATCCTCGACGTTCGTTGCACCGGGTGGTCGGACGACCTTCTGTCCGGTGACGTCCCCCACAGTCGCCGGGCGTCGTGTGAAGACGGCATGAACCCGTGACGCGCGGCTCGGGCGATTCGTCGGAGTATCGGTTCGGTCACAGCCTCCCGTCATGTCCCCGTCGTCGGCGCGGCCGTGGTCAGTTCGCAGTGGCCTCGTCGCTCTTCCTGATGGAGGGCACCGGAGCAGGGCTGGCAGCGGCCTCGGTCAGCGGGGCGACCGTGCCGCGGAAGTTCTCGAGTGCTTCCAGCTCCCGCTTGCGGGCGGACAGGAACCGCTGCAGATGCGTGCTCGACAGGTTCACCGCGTCGACGGCACCCGCGGCCGCCCGGTGCGCCGACGCCGCGGAGGCCCGCACCTGTTCGACGTCGTCCAGCAGGGTGCGTTCGGTCGCGGCGAACATGGCGGCCGAGGCGATGACGGCGAAACCGGTCGGGCCGCACAGGAACACGCGCCGGTCGAGCATCCACCGCAGCAGCTCGGGGTCGGTGTCGAGCGCGGCGACGACCGCGGCGTCCGACGGCACGAACATGACCGTGCCGTAGATCGCGTCGGCCCAGCGCTGGTAGCCCTTTCCCGCCAGTTCGGTCGCACGGGAGCGCAGGTTCCGCACGTGGACGCGCAGGGCGTCGATGCGCTCGTCGGGGTCGTCGGTCTCGACCGCTTCGGCCCAGATCGCGAGGCTCGCCTTGGCGTCGACCGGCACCGTGCGGTCACCGCCGACCCGCAGCACCATGTCCGGCTTCGCCGCGCCGCCGCCCGCGAGGTCCGTCTGCAAGGTGTAGTGCAGGCCCTCGCGCAGGCCGAGTGCACGCGCGGTCTCGACCAGCACGTGCTCGCCGAGTTCGCCCCGGCCGCTGATGGAGGCGAACGCCACCTCGTACCGGCGCAGCGCCGCCTGCTGCTGGTCGAGCTTCGCCCGTTCCGCCTCGACCTGCCTCGCGGCGTCGTCGGCACGGCGCATGCCGTCCTGGTACAGCCGCCACAGCAGGACGACCGCGCCCGCCAGCAGCGCGGCGGCCACCGTCGCGACCGCCGCGAACACCGTCGAAGCCACAGGGCACGCTCCTCGTTCGTCGATCCTCGTCCGGGCGAGCCGGCCCCGGACGAGTCTGTGTGCGGGCCGGTCGCCGGTTTCCGGTCACGTTCCGGGCCCGGTCGCATCATGGCGCACGACCCCGACAGAAACCCGGTGGCCGGACCCCGGAGCCTATTGGGAACACACGTTCTAGTGACACGCCGGGTGGGTGTGCCGGGTTCTGTCGGAGTGGGCACCTAGCGTTGATCGCGTGCGAATGCTCCATACCTCCGACTGGCACGTGGGACGAACCTTCCACGGCGCGGACCTGCTCGCCGAGCAGGACGCCACCCTCGAGCACCTCGCCGGCCTCGTGGCCGATGAGGCCATCGACGTGGTCCTCGTCGCGGGCGACATCTACGACCGCGCCGTGCCGTCCGCCGAGGCCGTGCGGGTCGCGACCGCGGGTGTGCGGCGGATCCGCGAGGCCGGGGCGGAGTTGGTGCTGACGTCGGGCAACCACGATTCCGCCGCCCGGCTCGGAGCGTTCGCCGAGTTCGCGTCCGCGGGCGGGCTGCATCTGCGCACCACGGTCGCCGGTATCGCGGAGCCGGTGGTGTTCGAGGGCGGTGACGCGCCGGTCGCGGTGTACGGGATCCCGTACCTCGAGCCGGAGACCGCCCGGCACGCGCTCGGTATCGACGGCAGGGGGCACACGGCGGTACTGACCGAGGCCATGCGGCGGGTGCGGGATGACCTGGACGGCAGGTCTGCGGACACGCGGTCGATCGTGCTCGCGCACGCGTTCGTCACCGGCGCCGCGGGATGTGATTCGGAACGGCCGATCGCCGTCGGCGGCGTGGAGCAGGTTCCCGGATCGGTATTCGAGGGCGTCGATTACGTCGCGCTGGGGCATCTGCACGGGCCGCAGGTGCTCGAGGAGCGCATCCGCTACTCGGGAAGTCCACTCGCGTACTCGTTCTCCGAGATGGCGCAACGGAAATCGGTCTTCCTGTTCGATGTGGACGGCGACGGTGTCGGCGAGGTGCATCGTCGGGAACTGCCGGTGCCGCGCCCGCTCGCGACGATGCGCGGACGGCTCGACGACCTGCTCGCCGAGCCCGAGCACGCGGAGCACGTCGAGAGTTTCGTCTCGGCGACGCTGACCGACCGGGTCAGGCCCGTCGACGCGATGCGCAGGCTCCGGGAACGGTTCCCGTACGCGGTGCACCTGGAATGGGAGCCGGAGGGCGCGGAGACGGCCACGTTGCGGTACGCGGAGGCTGTCCGTGGCAGGTCGGACACCGAGATCGCGCGGAGTTTCGTCGAGGACTGCCGCAACGCACCGCCCAACGACCGTGAGGAGGCACTGCTCGTGGCGGCGCTGGAATCCGCGGGCAAGCACGATCCGGGGCAGGACGGTGAGCCGCGATGAGGCTGCACCGGTTGGAGGTCTCGGCGTTCGGGCCGTACGCGGGCCGCGAGGTGGTGGACTTCGACACACTCGGTGCCGACGGGTTGTTCCTGCTGCACGGTGACACGGGCGCGGGTAAGACGACGCTGCTGGACGCCGTGGCGTTCGCGCTGTTCGGCAAGGTGCCCGGTGCACGGGCGGAGGCCAAGCGGTTCCGCTGCGACGTGGCCGAACGCGGCACGCCGACCGAGTTGACGCTCGAGCTGACGGTGCAGGGGCACCGGTTCCGGATCGTGCGCAACCCCGAGTACGAACGGCCGAAGCTGCGCGGTGACGGCACGACGAAGCAGCAGGCGAAGGCGTCGCTGACCTGGCTCGACGATCCGCCGAGCGGACAACCGCCGGAGGGTGTCACACGCATCGACGAGGTCGCGCGCACCGTGGAGCGGCTGCTCGGCATGACCGCCGACCAGTTCTTCCAGGTCGTGCTGCTCCCGCAGGGCGAGTTCGCGCGGTTTCTGCGGGCCGAGACGAAGGACCGTGAGGAGCTGCTGGAGAAGCTGTTCGGCACGCAGCGGTTCTTCGAGGCCGAGAAGTGGTTCAGCGAACGGCGCCAGACCAAGCGGCGGGAACTGGCCGAGCGCAGGCAGTCGGTGCGGGAGTGGTTGGCACGGATCGGGCAGGTCGCGAGGGAGGAACCGCCCGAGGACGGTGCCGCCGACTGGGTGGCCGACGTGCGTGCCAGGGCGGCCGAGGCCGTCGCCGCGGCGAGAACCGTGGCCGACGAGTCGGCCACGGCGCGGCAGCGGGCCGCGGACGTGCTCGACGAACGTCGGGTCGAGGCCGAGCGGGTCCGCCGGGTGCGCGGTGCCCACGAGAGCCTGGCTGAGCTGGCGAAGGAAACGGACCTGCGCGCCGAGTGGAAGACCGAGCTGACGGCTGCGCGGCGGGCATCGGCCGTGACCGGTCTCGCCGCGGAGGCGGACCGGCAGCGCACCCGGCTGGCCCGGGCGCGTGAGCGTGACCAGCTGGCCCGGGAGACGCTGGCAGCCTGCGGGCGCGGCGACGGTCGTGTGGGTTCGGAGCTCGAAGCCGGCGACCCGGACGTCCCGGAGTTGCGCACACGCGCGGGCGAGGCCCGTGAGGAGGCAGGCGCGCTGGCCGGGCTCGTCGAGGAGGCGGAGCAACAGGGCCGCGACCGCAAGCGATTGCAGCAGCTGGTCGAGACCGCCGAACACGCCACGGCGCAGGCTGCGGCGCTGGGTGAGAAGCTCGCAGGGCTGCCGGAACGCACGCGGCAGCTCCGCACCGAGCTGGACGCCGCGGCGCAGGCGGCGGTGCGCCTCGACCCGGTCCGGACGCGCGAAGCCGAACTGGCACGTGCGCTGGCTGAGGCCGAGCGCGTGCCGACTCTGGAACAGGAGGCCGCGCGTGCCCGCGAGGCCGAGCAGTCGGCGATCGACGCGCATCAGACGGCGCGCGAGGAGCTGCTCGACCTGCGGGCGCGGCGACTCGCCGGAATGGCAGGCGAACTCGCCGGGCAGCTGCGAGACGGCGAGCCCTGTGCCGTGTGCGGCTCGGCGGACCATCCTGCGCCGGCCATGGGCACCGACAGTGTGGGAGAGGCGGAGGAACGGGCGGCCACCGAGGCCGAGCAGGCCGCGGAGCAGCGCAGGAGTCGGGCGGCGACCGCGCGGCACGAGGCCGACACGGCCCTCGCGGCCGTCGTCGAACGGCTGGAGGACCGCACCGCCGAGCAGATACGCACCGAACTCGGAGAGGTCCGCGCGGAGCTGACGACGCTGACCGATGCGGCCGGCAACAAGGACCGGCTCGAGCAGCTCGTCCGTGCGGGAGAGGCGGAACACGAGGACCTGACCGCTCAGCGGACGTCGGCCGAGCGGGAGGCGGCCGCGGCCGAGGAACAGCGGCGCGCCCTCGCCGAGCAGGTCGACCAGCGGCAGCGGCGGCTCGAGGAGGCGGCCGGCGAGTTCGCCGACGTCGCTGCGCGGCGGGCGCACCTGATGGAGCTGGCGGGTGCCCTTGACGGACTGGCGGATGCCAGGACCGAGCTGAGGGAGGCCCGTGAGCGTGTCGACGAGCACGCGGCGGCAGCGGCGGAGGCCGCGCGCACCGCCGGCTTCGCCGATGTCGACGAAGCCGGGCAGGCGGCCCGCGACGAGGAGCGGATCGCAGAGCTGGAGCAGTCGCTGGCGGACGCCGAGCAGGCGGAGGCGACGGCCCGCGCCGTGCTGGCCGAACCGGAACTGTTCGGCGTCGAGCCGGATCGCGTGGTCGACGTGGAATCGGCTCGGCAGGCGGCCGAACAGGCGCGACAGCAGGCTGAGCAGGACGCCGCGACCCTGCAGGAGCACACGCGGCGTGTCCGCGACCTCGACACGCTTGCGGCCGAACTGGACGCCGTGCTGCGTGAGCTCGCACCGGCGGAGGAGGAGTTCGCCGAGCTGGATGCGCTCACGGACGTGGTGAACGGCCGTGGACAGAACGCCCGCCGGATGTCGCTGCGGTCGTACGTGTTGGCGGCCAGGCTCGAGGAGGTCGCGGTCGCGGCGACGGTCCGGCTGCGGTCGATGAGCCACGGGCGGTACTCGTTCGTGCACTCGGACGCTCCGGGCAGCCACGGCAAGAGCGGCGGGCTGGGCCTCGACGTGCTCGACGACTACTCCGGGATGGTGCGGTCGGCCAAGACGCTGTCCGGTGGTGAATCGTTCCTGGCTTCGCTGTCGCTCGCGCTTGGACTGGCCGACGTCGTGGCAGCGGAAACCGGCGGGGCGCTGCTGGACACGCTGTTCGTCGACGAGGGCTTCGGCACGCTGGACGGGGAAACCCTCGACGTGGTCATGGATGTGCTCGACGATCTGCGTGCCGGCGGCCGTGTCGTCGGGCTGGTGTCGCACGTCGAGGAACTCCGGCAACGCATCCCGACACGGCTGCGGGTACGCAAGGCCCGCACGGGCTCCAGCGTGCGGATCGAGGGCGGGCTCGACGGCGATCTCGGCGTCGCCTAGTCGTCCCGGCGCAGGAGCTTCGGTGCAGGAGTCCCGGCGCAGGAGCTTAGTGGCAGGTCCGAATGCTCCTCGGCGGGTCGGCTCAGCGCATCGGGGTGCGGAGATGGATCCGTTCGCCCGACTTGCCGAAGAGGCTGAGGACTTCCACGCTTCCGCGTCCTGCGGCGCCGAACCAGTGGGGGATCTGGCAGTCGAATTCGGCTGCCTCGCCTGCGCCCATGACGAAGTCCTGGTGGGCGAGCCTGACGCGGAGTTGCCCTCGTAGGACGTAAAGCCATTCGTGACCGGCATGGGTGCGCAGGTGCGGATCCTCGTCGTGGGACGGGATGACCATCTTGTAGGCGCGGGGTTCGCCTTGTTGCCGCGACAACGGGATCAGTACGCGGCCGTCCTTCTTGGTGGGTTGCTGGGGCACGCGTGGGTCGGCGATGCGGGGTGCGGCGACGATCTCGTCGAGCGGAACACCCAGGGCGGCCGTGATCGGAAGGAGCAGCTCGAGACTGGGCTTGCGCTGGCCTGATTCCAGTCGGGAAAGAGTGCTGGTCGAGATGCCCGTGGCACGGGCGAGGCCTGCCAGGCTCAGATCCTTCTTCTCGCGGGCATCGCGCAGGCGCGGAGCGATCTGTTCGAGCACGGCGCCGACGCTGGGCTGATCGTCCACAACCGCCAGTCTGTCAACTCGTCCCGGAACCGGCAACGAAAGTTGTCGATTCCGGTATCCACCTCGGACTCTGTCGGCGGAGGTGACCCATATGGACACAACGCCGTTATCGATCCACCCATGCGCCCGGAGCGTCACCGCTGCGCTCGCCGACTCGGCGATCGGCAGCGCCGTGTCGACCCGGTTGCCGGCCCGCGAGCTGGCCGGAACAGCCGACCGATTCGGGAGTGAACGCTGATGGCCGACACCAGTACGGAGACGTCCCGGAAGTCACGGTCCGGCAGGCCGCCTGCCGGTGTGTATCTCCTCGGGTTCTGCCTGTTCGCGATGGGAAGCGCGGAGTTCCTCCTCGCCGGAGTTCTCCCCGCGGTGGCCGCCGACCTGGAGGTGTCGCTCTCGTCGGCCGGATATCTGATCACCGCGTTCGCGCTCGGCGTGGTGATCGGCGGGCCGCCCTTCGCCGTGCTGAGCTCGCGCTGGCCGCGGCACACCACCCTGGTGATCACGCAGGGAGCCTTCGCGGCCAGCATCGCCACGGGGCTTGTCGGCAACTACTCGGTCCTGCTCGTCACCAGAGCCGTCGCCGGCGTCGCCTATGCGGGTTTCTTCGCCGTCGCGACCGTGACCGCCATCAGCCTCGTCACCGCGGACCGCAACGCCCGCGCCTCGGGGGTCGTGGTGAGCGGCCTCAGTGCCGCCATGGTCGCAGGCGGCCCAGCCGGCACCCTGCTGAGCCACTACACGGAATGGCGAGGCGGCTTCTGGGTGGTGGTCGCCCTCACCATCGCCGGCGCAGTCGGATGCGTTCTCGTCATCCCGAAGGTTCGACCCCGAACAGGCCCGGCCGCCGAATCAACGGTTACGCGCGAACTCGCCAACCTGCGCAACCCGATGCTCTGGGGAATGTGGACGATCACCGTCCTGACGACCGCGGCCTACATGATCACTTACAACTACCTCGCCGCAATGCTCGCCGACATCACCGCCCTCTCGGAAGCCTGGATTCCGGCGGTACTCACGCTCTTCGGGATCGGTGCCTTCATCGGCCTGTCCGTGGGCGGTCGCATCTCCGACCGGAGGCCGCACACCGCGTTGCTCTCGGGAACCGCGGCCGTCGCGGTCCTTTCGCTGACGATGGTGGCCGCGATTCAGCAGAGCTGGGCTGGGGCGGCGGTCGCATTCCTGCTGGGCATCGCGGCGTTCGTGTTGAATCCGGCCATCTACGGCCGGGTTTTCGCGCTTGCCGTACACGCACCCACTCTCGCGGGTGCCGCCACGGTGTCGGCATTCCAACTGGGCATCAGCCTCACCCCGGCCCTCGCCGGAATCGCACTCGGCCACGGGGCTGTTCTCACCGTCATCTGTGTCATCGGGGCAGCGCTCGCCATCGGCGCGGTTCCGCTGATCCTCAACGATCGTGTCCGGCAAGGTCGTCAACCGTGACCCATTCGAACGGCCCCTCGGCATCGCAGGGCGCAGTAGCCGACTCGCCGAGCACTGAGCTCCCAGGGAAAGGGCGCAATCGTCGCGCAGTCTGTCGCCGGGACGAGGGTCCGGTTCCATTGCGCGCGGCACTCACCGCGCGGCTTCTCACTGCGTGCTTCATCAAACCGCAAAGACTCGTGCGTCGATTTCGATACTTTACTCGGGTATCAGACCCGGGCGCGTACGCTTTCGCGCAATGACTTCTGACGGCACCGAACAACCGACCGGGATCGTCGACGGCGATCAACACGAGGCGTCGGACGAAACGCAGCACCCGGAATCCTCTCCCCAACAGGTCGTCGTGTCCGACGTTCCTGCCGCGAGTGCCGGTGCCTCCGGTTCTGCCAATGGCATTCTCGGCGGTATCGCAGTGGTGAGTGCCGGGCTCGGGTTGAGCTCGCTCATCGGCAATCCGCTGAGTGACATGCTGCGTGCCCGCCAAGAGATCGTCGGCCAGATCGAGGCCGGCGCCGGAGGCGGCGGCGATCAGATCGAAGCGTTCTACGGCGCTCCGTGGCACACGACCGCGCTGGTCAACGGGGTCATCGCGCTCGTGGCCGCGGTCGTAGGGGGCATTGTGCTCCTCGCGTACGCGCGACGTTCCGACAAGCGGCCGTGGGTCACGGCCTTGGCCGTGGGCGGTGTCGTCCTCGGCGTGCTCGGGTTGCTGCTCGCGGGTGGCATGTATCTGGATCTGTTCGCAGCCCAGCCCGAGCTTCCCGCCGCGCCCCAACTCGGCACGGGCGGCTGACCCGCCTGCCGCCTGGGCGCTGTCCAGAACGCCGGTCCGCAGGCGGGACCAGGTTGCGGCCGGTGTGAGCCGGCCGCCAGACAATCCGTCCCTTTCGGATCAGTCCCTTCTCGGCACCTCTTCGCAGCACACGCCCTCCGGCTGGGGAAGAGGATCGCCGATCGGGGGCTGGGAGGAGCCACCGACGACGCGGGGGCGGCCAGCGCACCTACGACATTCGGAGGTTCCGACATGCGACCTCACCTGACATTGCTCGCCACCGTCGCGGCGGGGGCGATCGCGCTGACCGGTTGCGGTGGGGAGGCGAGTGACAACGCCGGCCAGCAGGACGGGTCGGCGGGCAGTTCGGCGTCGAGCTCGGCAGGCCCGGCCCCCTCGCAGTCTCAGCAGGGTGGCCAGGGCGGCTCCCAGGTCAACGAGGAAGGCGTCCGCTGGATGGACGGGTTCTGCGGGAGCCTCGCCGAGTTCTCGGCGTCGTCGCAGGGCACGCCGAAGCCCGAAACGCAGGACCCGGCGGCTCTCAAGAAGTCGATGAACACGATGCTCGGCAAGATCACGCAGAGCACCGACAAGTTCCTGTCCGATATGAACGCGATGGACTCCTCACCCACTGACGGTGGCGACAAGTTCCTTTCGACCGCCAAGGACTCGTACCGGAACCTCCGCGAGACGGCGAACGAGGCGAAGTCGGAGCTCGACAAGGCGCCGGCCTCGGACAAGCAGGCGACGAGCCAGGCCGTGCAGGCGGCGAGCAGCAAGCTGCAGCAGGTCGACCTGCAGAAGCCGATCAAACAGCTGCAGGGCAACCAGCAACTCTCCGGCGAGTTCCAGCAGGCCCCGAAATGCCGGGAGCTGCTCCAGGCCGCGCAACAGCAAGGCGGTGGCCAGCAGCAGCCACCGCAGCAGCAACCGCAGCAGCCGGGAAACTGAGCCGCAGCGGGAAACGAGCTGCGAGCGGGGACACTGAGCCGCGGCCGGGCAGCTGAGCCGCAGCCCGGTAGCTGAGCCACGGCCGATCGTTTCGGTTCGGGCGGGGCGACGACCGTCGCCCCGCCCGAACCTGTGTGTGTGGCCGGCCCGGTGCGCGTCAGGCGGGGCGTTCGTGTGCGAGCAGTCGCCGTTTGACGTCGACGCCCCAGCGGAAGCCGCCCATGGCGCCTCCGACGCGCAGCACGCGATGACAGGGCACGAACAGGGCGCAGGCGTTGCGCGCGCAGGCCGACGCCGCGGCGCGGACGGCGTCCGGGCGTCCGGCGAGCGCGGCCAGCTCGGTGTAGGTGACGGACTTTCCGGCGGGCACGGTGCGCAACACGTCCCAGGCGTGGCTGAGGAACTCGCCGGACCGCTGGCGCACGGCGATCGCGTCGACGGCGTCGAACTCGCCCTGGTGGTAGCGGCGGACCGCGGTCGTGACGGTGCCGAGGTCGCGCTTCTCGCGTAGTTCGCCGGGGCGCAGCGACGGCGACATCACCGGCACGAGTTCGTCCACATCGGACGTCCATCCGGAAGCGAGGACGGCTCCGTCCGGGGCCACGATCGCGGTGAACGGTCCGGCATGGGTGTCCTGTGTGGACCAGTGGGCGGTGGTCATGGCGTTCCTTCCTGAACGTCGGTTACCGGTCGTGTCCGGTCGAGGTGACGGGGCGTGTGTCGGTGTCGGTTGTCCTGCCGCGCGTTCGGAGTGGCCGCACTGGTCCTGTTCGCGGCGGCGTCGTTCGGGGCGACTGCCCTGTCCGCGGTGGCCGCCGAGCGCCAGAGCTGCATGCCCGCGTAGGACCGCCACGGTCGCCAGGCGAGCGCGCGCTCGGGCAGCTCGGCCGGGTCGATACCGGCCGCGGCGGATCCCGTTCGCAGTGCGAGGTCGCCGTCGAGCAGTACGTCGGGTCGGCCGAGTGCGCGCATGACGACGTAGTCGGCGGTCCACGGCCCGATGCCCGGCTGGGCGAGCAGGTCCCGGCGCAGCTCGTCGGGGTCGCGGCCGGCGTGGACGTCGAGATCGCCGGACGCCAGCGCCCCTGCCACGGTGCGGATCGCCTCGATCCGGGTACGAGGTCCACGGAGGACGTCGGTGGCGTGCTCGGCGACCGCGGACGCGGTGGGGAACAACAGGGCGGTGCCACCCTGGCCGTCGGCGGGATCGTCGCTGGCGGGGTCGTGGCCGGACCGGTCGTCCCCGGTCAGGGCGTCGCCCGGCAGAGTCTCGCCGGGCAGGTTCTCGCCCAGCTCTGCTGCGAGGCGGCTCGCCGCGGTACGGGCGGCGGCGACCGACACCTGTTGGCCGAGCATCGTCCGCAGGACGAGTTCCGGTCCGTCGACCGCGCCGGGGACACGGATGCCAGGGCGAGCGGCGACCAGCGGCGCCAGCGCGTCGTCGCGGCGCAGCGCGTCGTCGACGGCGACCGGGTCGGCGTCGAGGTCGAGCAGTCTGCGGACCCGGGCGACGCCTCCGGCGAGGTCGCGGACGTCGGTGAGCCACAGTTCGCACGGCACGTGCGCGGTTTCGGTTGCGGCCGTCGCGGTGGCCGGTTCCACGGTCATTCGCCCTGGGCCGTGGGGCAGCCGCAGCGTGCGGGTGTACCGGGCCGGGGTGGCCGACTCGACGCCGGTGACCGCGCGGGCGGCGAGGAAGGACAGCAGGCCGTCGCCGTCGAACGGTGGGCGCAGCGGCAGCCGCAGGGTGAGCGTCGCGCCGGACACCGGCGCCGGTGTCCCCGTGTCGCCGACCTGGCGGGAGGTCGCGCGTGTGCGCAGGTCGGACGGGGTCAGGCCGAACACGGCGCGGATCGTGTCGTTGAACTGGCGCACGCTCGCGAAGCCTGCGGCGAAGGCGACGTCGGTGAGCGGCATCGCGGAGCGTTCGATGAGCAGGCGGGCGGCGTGGGCCCGGTGGGCGCGGGCGAGGGCGAGCGGGCCTGCGCCCAGCTCGGCGGTGAGGACCCGCCCGAGCTGGCGTTCGGAGTAGCCGAGCCGCCGCGCCAGTCCGGGAACGCCTTCGCGTTCGACGGTGCCTTCGGCGATGAGCCGCATGGCGCGCCCCGCGAGGTCGGCGCGGACGTTCCAGTCCGGTGAGCCGGGCACCGCGTCGGGCAGGCAGCGGCGGCAGGCACGGAAGCCGCGGGCCTGGGCAGCGGCGGCGGTGGCGAAGAACTCGACGTTGCCGCGCTTGGGCGTGATCGCCGGGCACGAGGGGCGGCAGTAGATGCCGGTGGTGCGGACGCCGGTGATGAACCGGCCGTCGAACCGGGCGTCGCGCGAGCTGACGGCCGCGTAGCAGCGGTCGGTGTCGTGCCAGATGCCGGTGGTGGCCGTCTCGGTCATGCCGTCGATACTGCCACCAGGTCAGCGCCGTGACTCGCGGAAATCGGACACGGCGGCCGGGGCGTCGGTACGGGACGCGAGTGGCAGGCAGACGGCACGTACACTTGCGAGCCGTGAGTTTGACCCTCGGCATCGTAGGCCTGCCCAACGTCGGCAAGTCGACCCTGTTCAACGCCCTGACGCGGAACGACGTGCTCGCGGCGAACTACCCGTTCGCGACGATCGAGCCCAACGTCGGTGTCGTGCCGCTGCCCGATTCGCGCCTGGACAAGCTGGCCGAGATGTTCGCCTCGGCGAAGACCGTCCCGGCGACCGTGTCGTTCGTGGACATCGCGGGAATCGTCAAGGGCGCCTCCGAGGGGGCGGGGCTCGGCAACAAGTTCCTCGCCAACATCCGTGAGGCCAACGCGATCTGCCAGGTCATCCGCGTGTTCGACGACCCCGACGTCACGCACGTCGACGGCACGATCGATCCGCTGTCGGACATCGAGACGATCAACACCGAGCTCATCCTCGGCGACCTGCAGACGCTCGAGAAGGCGTTGACGCGGATGGAGAAGGAGGCGCGCACCAAGAAGGAGGCGCGCCCGGCCCTCGAGAACGCGAAGAAGGCCAAGGAGATCCTCGACTCCGGCCGCACGCTGTTCGCCGCGCAGCAGGAGGTCGACGTCGAGCTGCTGCGGGAGCTGAGCCTGCTGACGATCAAGCCGTTCCTGTACGTGTTCAACGCCGACGAGGGCGTGCTCGCCGATGAGGCCAAGCGTGCCGAGCTGGCCGAGCTGGTCGCGCCCGCGGACGCCGTGTTCCTGGACGCGAAGGTGGAGGCCGAGCTGCTCGAGCTGGACGACGAGGAGGCGGTGCAGGAGCTGCTCGAATCGGTCGGACAGGAGGAGCCGGGGTTGAACGCGCTGGCCCGTGCCGGGTTCCACACGCTCGGTCTGCAGACCTACCTCACCGCGGGCCCGAAGGAGGCGCGCGCGTGGACGATTCCGCAGGGCGCCACCGCGCCGCAGGCGGCGGGCGTCATCCACACGGACTTCGAGCGCGGCTTCATCAAGGCCGAGATCATCTCCTACGACGACCTCATGGCGGCGGGCTCCATGGCCGACGCGCGCTCCGCGGGCAAGGTCCGCATGGAGGGCAAGGAATACGTCATGCACGACGGCGACGTGGTCGAGTTCCGCTTCAACGTGTGAGCAATGCCGGGCTGACGTCTGGGGCGGGGCGGTCCCGTCTGCACGTAGAGTGCTGGCGAGCCGAGCTCAGGGTCGTGTCGACCCGCTGGTTCACGTCATGCGCCGGGCAGTCGGGAACGGGGGCGGCTGAGGGCGGCCCGGAGGAGTTCCCGAATGTCACAACGCGGTAAGCGGCGCACGCGGAACGCGGATCCACAGGGTGTCGGCCCGGAGGCGCGGACCTGGGGAATCAGCCTGGTTTGGGGCGTGCTGTGGGCGCTCGGGGCGGCGCTCGGCGCGGTTGGCTGCATCGTGATGTCGATCGCGGTGCTCGACATGGGGGACGCCGCCCGGCTGATGCTCGTGTTCTGGATCTTTGCCGTCGTGTGCGGGCTCATCGCGTGGTTCCATGTGTCTCTCGTCGTCGTGGAGATCCGGGTGAGGCGAAAGGAGCGCGCCCGAAGGGGCCTCGGCACACGGCCCCCGGAGTGAGGCGATGTTCCAGTGCTCGACATGGAGGGAAGACCGCGTCGGATCCGCGATTCGCTCTGGGCGATGACCATGCGGTGTTGGGCGCGGCTCTCGCGTCAGAGGTTGATCGGTTACGGAACGTGGTTGAGGTCGGATTCTCGGCGATGATCTGATCGCCCCGCGCTGTGTGGCTCATCATGTTGAGCAGGGTGCATCAACAAGCTCATCGACGCCTGCCTCCAAGAGTCGTTCTCCGGGATCGGCAAGCCTGAGCAGCTCAAGTATGGCGCGCAGGGATCGTGGTCGCGGCGCATCACCGACGCGCACAGACTGGTATGCCCCGTCGACGGCGAAGACCTGGTGATCCTGCAGGCCGCTTCCACTATTGAGCCTGGATGTCCCTACGCGTGGGCACGTGGGTGAGTTCCGCTTCAATGTCTGGACCAGCACCCGACGCGGTTGTCGTCCCGGCCCTTCACAGGTCGGCGACGGGTGCTGGTTGTGGGGCCCTGCCGGCTCGTGGGACGAAACGTGACGGTGGTGCGCCGAACGCGCGTGTGAATGCCGCGGTGAACGCCGCGGGTGAGGCGTATCCGAGCCGGGCAGCGACGTCGGTGATGGTCGAGGCAGGCAGTTGTCGTAGGCCGGCGAGGAGACGGGCGCGGGCTCGCCACGCGGCGGGACTGCTGCCGGTCTGAGCGCGGAAGTGGCGGTCGAACGTCCGCGGGCTCTGCTTCGCGGCTTGTGCCCAGGTCTCGTTGGTCACGGCCAGGTCGGGGGAAGCGAGGTAGCTGCGACACAGCGAGCGGAACGGCTCGTCGCGGGGTAATGAGATCGCCAGTGCCGTCGGCGTGAGGCGGCGCAGCTCGTGCAGCGCCAGGTCGATGACGGCGCCGTCACGTCCCGCGACGTCGTAGTCCGGAGCGAACTCGTTCGCTGCGCGTAGAAGCTCGCGCAGCAGGGGGCCGATCTCGGCGACCATGCAGCGGGTCGGCCACCACGGCACGGCGTCCGGCTCGATGTACATGCTCCATGTCGTCACCTCATCCATCAGCACCTCGTGCGCGACGCCCGGTGGGATGAGGACAGCGCGGTCGGTGGGGACCGTCCACGACCCGTCGTCCGTCTCGACCTGCATCACTCCGCTCGCTCCGTACAGCAGCTGCGCCCGGCGATGCGTGTGCCGGGGCAGCTGGTGAGCAGGCGGGTAGTCCGTCCCGATCGGGAGCACGTCGATCGGCAGGTGATCGACATCGTCGAGGCAGATGTTGTGCACGACACCACCCTAGTGGCGAGAACGCGAAACTTCTCGATCAACAATCGATTGCTCGCCTGCGTAGGCGCGCGGTCGGATGGGAGCGTGTCAATACTGGTTCTGTTCCTCGTGGGCGCGGCCGTCGGAGTGACAACGGTCCTGTTCGGCTTCGGGGGAGGCTTCGTCACCGTCCCGATCATCCTGTTCGTCGACGCAGCGCGGGGGCCGGACGCGTTACGCATCGCGATTGCGACGTCGGCGCTGGTCATGCTCGTCAACGCGGTCGTCGCGACCTCGGCGACGAGGCGGAGCGTCCTCGCCCATCTCCGCGGGCGGCGGTCGCTGTTCGTTCTGCTCGCCCTCGGCGGAGCGGTAGGCGGGGTCGGGGCGCTGTTCGTGCCGGACGTCGTCCCGCGCTGGGGATTCGTGGCCTACATCGGCATCACCGTCGTCGACCTGCTGCTCCGCCCGGGATTCCTGTCCTGGCGTGGGGCGGAGCGACGGCCGAAGACTCCCAGCGGCCGTCCGCTACCCGATGGCTGGGGCATACCGATCGGTGGAATCGCGTCGTTTCTCGGCGTCGGCGGGAGCGTGATGACCGTCCCGATGATGCGCCGGTCCGGAATGGACATGAGCGTGGCGACCTCGCTCGCGAACCCGTTGACCGTTGCGATCGCGGTACCGGCGATGCTCGTGGCGTCCGCGTTCGGGAGCGCCGTCGCCTCGGCCCCTGGACTGGTCGGGACGGTCGACGTCGTCTCGGCGCTTGCCCTGCTAGCCGGCGCGATCCCGGTCATCGTCCTGCTGCGAAGGCGGCCGCCGAGGATCCCGGATGCGGTACACAGCTGGGCCTACCTCGCGTTGCTCGTGGTAGCAGCGACGGCCGTGGCCGTGACGGGATGATCTGCAACAGGCGGGTACGCAGGACATGGCCCCACGTGTGGCGAGTCCGCGGCCACGGGTGGTTGGGCGCCGTTCGATCTTCGGTGCTGTTCGATCTGCTGAGTGTTCGCTGCTCAGTGTCAGCCGTGAGTGGCAGAAATGTGCGCGACCGTGGACTCCCGAGCTGCGTACGATCGTTCTCATGAGCGACGACGTCGTGCTCCGAGACACGAAGGGCGTCGGGGAGTATCCGCAGCTTGTGAAGGTGTGGCGTACTGCTGTTGATGCCACCCACGGTTTTCTGGCTGCGGAACACCGGGCAGCGATCGAGGCACGCCTTGCGACCGACTACCTTCCACAGGTGAGCATCACTGTCGCGGAACGTCGCGGAACTCCGATCGGCTTCGCGGGGACGGCGGACGGCAAGCTGGAGATGCTGTTCGTCGACGCCGACCATCGCGGCGGCGGCATCGGCACGAAGCTGCTGCAGCACGTGCTCGTCGCAGACGGCGCGACGGCGGTTGACGTCAATGATCAGAACGAACAGGCGGTGGGCTTCTATCAGCGCGCCGGATTCGAAGTGACGGGCAGGAGTCCGGTGGACGGCGACGGACTGCCGTACCCCTTGCTGCACATGGTGCTGGCGACAACAGCCGATCACGAGTAGGCGCCGGGTCGGCCGAGATGTCGGCCCGTCTGAACTCGGTGGCGCAGCGCCGCGCGCTCCCCGCTGTCGCGCCGCTGGACCGTGTGGACAGTGTCCACAATGTACTCATGGGCCGATGGTTTCCTCGACGCTGTCGCGGTTCCGTAGCCGGCGGAGCGACTACGTCGCTTGGCTGTTAGAGCGACTACGTCGCTGAGCTGACTGAGCGACTACGTCCGCTGCGGCGTAGCGCGTCGGCGTAGCGAGTCCCCGTCGAGATCACGTCGCGGAGCGGTCCGCAGTGCCGTGGCCGTGTCGCCCAGGTTCGGTTCGGCCACGCCGGCGTGGTGCGGAGTGCTCGCGGGTACGGCCGTCCCGCAGCGGCGTTCCGCGGTTCGCCGCCAGTGGTTCGGAGCATCTCAACAGCGGGGTTCTCGCGCGCCAACGCAATCCGACGGGGCTTCGATCACGGATGATACCGGTGGTGAGCCGGGTTCGACTCGGCGGACTCCTCCATCGCGGCAGCGGATTCGCGATAGTGCGTTCGTGGCCGCGACATTCGCGTGGGGGCGGCATGTCGGCCGCGTGCTCCCGGTCGACGAACCATGGGTAGGCCCACGAACCGCCGGTCTCCACGCGAGCCGATTCGATGCGAGGCGAGTAGCTGCGACCACCCGAACACCGGATGCAGCTGCTCGAGGGAACGGGTTGCGGCGTGACTGGGGCGGACCTACGTTCGGCAGGAAGCGATTGCGACGGACGACCGGTCGTGGGGGTGAAGACGTGTGGGAGCGCTGAGTTACACCGCGACCATGTCGCTCGACGGTTACGTCGCCGATGCGAACGGTGACTTTGACCGGTTGGGCCCGAGTGCCGAGGTGTTCCAATCCCATGTCGACCGCATGGGGATGGTGTCGACCGAGGTGCTGGGCCGCAACACGTATCTGCTGATGCGGTACTGGGAGTCCGCGCCGGCCGACGGCTCCTGGGGTGCCGCGGAGCACGAGTTCGCCCGCCGATGGCGCGGCATCGAGCACATCGTGGCTTCCTCGACCCTGACGCGAGACGATCTCGCGTCCGAACGGGACCGGCTCGTTCCCGATCTCGATCTCGGCGAACTCGAGCGGATCGTTGCGCAGGCTGCGGGCGAGGTCGAGATCTTCGGGCCGACGACGGCGAGCGCGGCGATCCGCGCGGGTTTGGTGCAGAACTTCCGGTTCTTCGTTGTGCCCAAGGTAGTGGGCGGAGGGCTCCGGGCCGTGCCGGAGGACACGCAACTCGACCTGCGCCTCGCCGAGCACCGTATCTTCGACAACGGCACCGCGTACCTCCATTACACGCAACACTAAGTCGAGTGCGCGTGCGGATGGTGGACGGCTGGAGCGGAGGGCCGGCGCATCACCACGGTCTCCCAACTCCGTGTGGCGCTCGCCGATGTCAACGGCAAGGATCGCAACGCGTCGGTCGGAGCGGCGTGGATGCACGGCGCACCGAAGTGTCCCGTGGCCGCGGCGTGCCAGGACGAAGCGGCGGTGACCTGCCGGTGCCGATCGGGGAACCCGCCAGCCCGTACCGCGTTCACCACTCGGCCGTCGAAGAGGGAACGTCCGGGAGGCACGCGACCACGAACGGAGGAGAGAGCGCATGACGATCCTGAGCGAGCAGTACACGCTGTCGAACGGTGTCCAGATCCCCAAGTTGGGCTTGGGCACGTGGTTCATCGCCGACGACGAGGTCCCGCAGGCGGTACGCGACGCCGTCGAGATCGGCTATCGCAACATCGACACCGCTCAGGCCTATGGCAACGAGCGTGGGGTCGGCGAAGGCGTGCGCAGCAGTGGTGTACCTCGTGACGAGCTATTCGTATCGACCAAGCTGGCCGCCGAGATCAAGGACTACGACGAGGCGGTCGCCGCGATCGACGGTTCCCTCACGGCTATGGGGCTCGACCACGTCGATCTGATGCTCATCCACAGCCCGCAGCCGTGGCACGACTTCCGCGGCGGCGACTACGCCGAGGGTAACCGCGCCGCGTGGCGTGCCCTCGAAGAGGCGTACCGGTCGGGCAGGATCCGCTCCATCGGTGTGTCCAACTTCCAGCAGAAGGACCTGGAGAACATCCTCGACAACTGCACGGTCGCACCGCACGTGAACCAACTGCTGGTCCATGCCGGCAACACCCCGGCCGACCTCGTCTCCTACTGCGAGAGCAAGAACGTCCTCGTGGAGGCGTACTCGCCGATCGCGCACGGGGCGGTCCTGGACAACGACGAGTTGCGGTCGATGGCCGCGCAGTACGGCGTCTCCGTTCCGCAGCTCTGCATCCGCTACACCCTGCAGCTGGGTACCGTGTCGCTGCCGAAGACCGCCAACCCGGAGCACATGCGCTCCAACGCCGCGGTGGACTTCACGATCTCGGACTCCGACATGGCCGCACTGCGGGAACTGAGGGCGCAGGACTACGGTGAGCACAGCGTGTTCCCGGTCTACAGCGGACGGTGACACGGGTACGGCGGGAGCGCCGGTACTCGCCGAGCCCGGTCCGTGCCGACACGTCGTGACGTTAGGCTCTGCGTGTAGCCGAGCCGCCGGAGCGCGAGGAGCCCCGGACAGGTCGGCTCGGCGCGTCCGGCCGTGGATGCAGAAGCAACGCGGAAAGCTGCGGAGGTCATGCCATTCTTGCCTTCGCGTTCTTCCTGCTCGCCGTGGGTGCGGCGTTCACCGCTGCCGGAGTGCTGAATTACCGGGGAGTCTGGCGCCCTTACACCTATCTCTATCCCTACCTGGGCTCGGGCATGCTCTTCATGGGGATCGGTGTCGTGGGAGGCGGCCTCGTCGCGCTGGTCGTCGTTCTCGTCCGGGCCCCGTCCGGTGGTGAGCTTCCCGAAGCGCTGCAGTGGATTCTCACCGGCGTCGGGTTCGTCGCCGTGCTGTGCTTCGCCGCCGGATGCTTCTTCGGCTCCACCCACCTGCCACGTCGGTTACGGCCGCGCTGGATGACCGACGGCGAAGGGCACACCGTCCCGATCGTCGGCGGTGTCCCAGCCGGCCTGCCCCGGTGGTGCTCCGCGGTGTGCGGCACTCCGCTGGCTGCGAGCCGGGGCCCCGTACTCACGCCAGAGGCCGTCGACTGGCTCTATCGTGGCTGGTCGGCGCAGGGATGGTCACGGTTCGCCGCGAGCATGCGCGCCGCGCCACTGCGCGCACTCGGCATGGTGCACGATGCCGGGCGACCGGCCCCTGACGTCGTCCTCGCCGCTCAGCCCCTCCACAGCGATGCGGTGCCCGTCTACGTGGTTGCGCAGCGCATGCGCGGTGAGGACGGCGGCGAGGCGGCGGAGCTGATCGTGCGCGCCGGGCCCCGCAACGCCGTCGCGTTGTGGCAGGACGAATTCTGGCCCACGGACCAGTGGAATCTGCCGGACCAGCGGTCGTGGCGACAGCGGCTCGGGATGTTCGTGGGGCCCGGCAAGCGGCGGCGCGTCAACTCGGCCTATCGCGTGGATTTCGTGGACTGGCGAGACGTCGGCGCGTGGGTCGCGGACTTCGTGTCTGCTACCGGTGGGCCGGGCGCCGTGTGGCATCTGTACGTCGACGGCGACGATGCTTTCGAGCTGACTCCGGGCGGCGCTCCGGGCGAATTCCGCAATGCCACGGGAAACAGTGCCACGGGAAACAGCGACACGGGAGACAGTGCTACGCGGAAGACTGGCACGGGAAACGGCGGAGACACCGGAAACGCCATGAATCATGCGTCCCTGGTCCACGCGGTGAACCAGCGGATCGCCGGAGCGAACGTGATGCGGTGACGTCGGTCCGCCGTGGACAGCTCCTGGCGCCGCACCGGATCGACGGCACGCCGGGCGAGCGGGCAGTCCGGACCTCCATCCCGGCGAGACCCGTTTGACGGGCGATGCTGGCGGGAGGACGTTGGGGACGTGAAGATCCTCGAATTCGATCACGTCTCCCTGGCCGTCGACGAGTTCGGCGACCGGAGCGCTCCGCCGGTGTTGCTCATGGCCGGTGCCACGCAGTCGATGGACTGGTGGACGCCTGAATTCTGTGAGGTCCTCGCCGCGGAAGGGCTCTACGTCGTCAGGTACGACCAACGGGACACGGGGCGGTCGACGACGAGCCCGCCCGGCCTGCCGGACTACACGGATGTCGACTTGGCGACCGATCCGGTACGGATCCTCGATGCACTGGGTGTCGACACGGCGCACCTCGTGGGGCTGTCGATGGGTGGCGGGATCGCGCAGTACCTCGGTGTCCACGCTGCGCACCGGGTGCGGACACTCACCTTGATCGAATCGTCACCGGCCGGAGGGGACCCAGGAGACCTGCCCGCACCCGAAGCGGCCGTGGGTGAGGCGGAGAGCGCACTCCCGGGGGTCGGTGACTGGACCGACCTCGCGGCCGTCGTCCACCACCGTGTCGAGGCCGAACGTCCCTACGCGGGCTCGCGCGGTTTCGACGAGGAACGTTTCCGTGCGATCGCCACCGAGGAGGTGGGCCGGAGCCGGAACATGGAATCGTCGTTGACGAACCACTTCCTCGTCGCGGGCGGCACCGATACGGACCCCTCCGCGATCACGGCACCGGCGCTCGTCATCCACAGCGACACGGATCCGCTGTTCCCGCTGGCCCACGGCGAGGCGCTCGCCGGCATGATTCCGGACGCCACCCTCCTGCGGGTCGAGGGTATGGGGCACGAGGTGCCACCGCCGCCGGTGTGGGACGTGGTGGTGCCCGCACTCGTCGACCATGTGCGGGGCGAGTACGGGAGCACCACGGCAGGAGTGAGCTCCTCGCCTCAGTAAGATCTCCGCTATGTCGGTTTTCTGGGGTGTGCTGGCGGCGATCGGTGCGATCATCGTGCTCGTCGTCGGGGCAGGTGTGACCGCGTTCGTCGTCGCCCGGATGCGGCTGCGCCGTCAGCTGGCCCGGCAGCAGAAGGAGAGTGCCGAGTTTCCGGCGTGGGCTCGCGATCACGGCTACGAGTACGCCGAGGAGTACCCGGAATCGGAAGTCGAGCGGATCCGTGGCATGGGCGCCCTGCGGCCGTTCAGTGACTTCGCCCTGTCCCGAGCGCATCATGTCTTCTACGACACGGAAAGCGAAAAGGCGCGGTTCGTCTTCCAGCTGACCGTCTACAGCGATCCGCACGCCGACGCGCCGCCTCGAGGCGCGCTCACCGTCGCCGTGGCGGAAGTGCCGGCCAGGAAACCGCCGCATGCCGAGGACATCCACGTACGCACGAAGAATCGCCGGGAGCCGAGCATTCACGCGCACGGCCGGTGGGTGACGAGCTACGTCGGTGGCCCGCTCACGTTCGCGTCGATGGAAATCGTCACCACCGGCCTCGAACGGCACCTCGACACCACGTGAGACGCGCCGCGGCGTGGGCGGGCAGACCGGCCGCGCCGCTACGCGAGGCCGAGTTCGTCGACCACCCCGGCGATCGCGGCCCGTTGCGGATCACCGAGCCCCCGGACGGGCAGCGGCAGGCATTCGCGCGGGGCGAGGCCGAGATGTTCGGCGATCGCGGCGACCACGCGCAGGCTGCCGCCGAACGCTGCGAACAGGTCCCACAGCGGTGCGAGCCGGTCGGATTCCGCGGTCGCGTCGGCGCCGCGTCCTTCCTGCGCGGCACGCGTGATCGTCAACGCCGGTGACGGCAACGTGCCGCCGATGACCGAATACCACGCATCGCAGTCCGCGTTCAGTCCGGCAGCCGCGACAGCGTCCCCGGAGACGCCGATCGTCACGTGCTCGCCCACGGCCGCCCGGATCCCGGCGACCCGGGCGCGGGCCGCCACGGGATCGGTGGGCACACCGGGGATCTTGATCGACGCGATCCCCGGCAGCTCGGCGATGCGGGCATAGAGGTCGGTGGTGAAGGTGAAATGGGTGGTGCCGGGATTGTCGTAGACGATGACCGGCAACTCGGTGTACTCGGTGACGGTGCGGAAGAGCTCGAACACGTCGCTGTCGGTGAGCGGCTGGTAGGTCATCGGGGCGAGCAGGATTCCCGCCGCGCCCGCGGCTTCCGCGTTGTCGACGTGCGCGAGGACATGTGACGTCCGCAGGTCGCCGACACCGACGAACACGGGCACGCCGTCGGCCTGCTCGACGGCCAGGCGGGCGACGCGGGCGCGTTCCTCCCTGCCGAGGTAGGCGTAGGACCCGGTCGAGCCGAGCGCGGTGATCGAATCCGGCCCCGCGGCCACGAGCCGTTCGACCAGTCCGACGAACGCGGCCTCGTCGACGGTGTCGTCCCGCAGGGGAGTGAGCGGGAAGGCGCTGAGTCCGGTGAACGCGCCGGTCGCGTCCGGACGTTGCCCTCGGGTGGTCATACGGTCTCCTTCGCCGGATTCTCGTTTGCCGGTGTCTCGTTTACCGGGGTCTCTTTCGGCGGGGTCTCTTTCGGCGGAGTCTCTTTCGGCGGAGTCACTTCCGGTGCGGCGCCGATCAGCCGGCGTGTGACGGTCACTCTGTCACCGAGCATGCCCACTGCGTCGGCGAGGTCGTCGGCCGCGGAGGTGAGCTCTTCGTCGGTCATGGGTGCGAGCGCGTCGAGGATGAACAGCGCCGTCGTCGTGGCGTCGGTGAGTCCGGTGCGGCGGCCCTGCCGCCAGTTCCACCGGCGGCACGTCACCCCCGAGCCGTCACACCACACGACCTCACCGGGCTGCGGGTGCTCGAGGACGGTCTCACCGCCCGCGGCCGTGTCGAAGGGCTCGTCGCCGGTAGCTCTGGTCAGCCGTGCCGGCCCGTCGTAGGCGTGGAAGTCCTCGCCGCCGAGCGGAATCTGGCGCAGTACGGACACGGCGTTGTAGACGTCGGTGAGTGCGTTCACCCGCGGCAGCCCCTTCTCGGCTCGCCGGGTGAGCGCTTCCAGGCTGTTGCGGGTGCGCTGGGGCTTGGCTCCGAACGCCCGATAGGCCTCGCGCCAGGCGGCGATGTGCGGCAGCTCGTCGACCGGCGTGCTCGCCAGCAGGGTGCGGGCGTGCGCCTCGGCGGAAGCGATCAGTTCGTCGGCCGCGTCGACGGCGCCGTCACTGTTGTCCGGTGCGAGGCCGTCGACGACGAGCAGCGCGGCGCGGTAGTCCGGTCGCAGCTCGAACACCTCCGGCTCGACGGTGCAGGCCGCCAGGAAGTCGTCGGGCGTCACGAGGTCAGGCATCGGGTTGCTCCGTTCTGTGTGTCGTCCCCACGCCCGGTTCGAAGACCGTCAGCGAGAACCGCGCGGACTCGTCGTGAGGGTTCGCGTAGGAATGCGGGACGTCGCCGTGGAAGGTCAGCGCGTCCCCGGTGCCGAGTTCGTGGACCAGGCCGTCGACCTCGACGGTGATCGCACCCTCCTGAACGTGCAGCAGTTCGCGGGTGCCGTCGGCGTGCGCCTCGCTCTCGTGCCGCTCGCCCGCGGCGAGGGTCCAGTCCCACAGCTCGACCACGTCGGGCGGGTGCGTGCCGGCCACCAGGGTGCCGCGGCCGCCCGACTCGCCCGTCCACAGCACGGCGCCCTCGCCGGCCCTGGTCAGCTTGGCCGTGCGGGCGACGGGTGGTTCGACGAGGGAGGGAAGTCCGACACCGAGTGCCTCCGACAGTCGCAGCAGCGTGCTCACGCTCGGGTTCGCCGTTCCGTGTTCGACGTTCACGACCATGCGCCTGCTCACCCCGGCATGCGCGGCGAGCTGGTCGAGCGTCCACTCGCGGGCACGCCGTTCCTGCTTCACTCGCGTGCCGATCGCACGAGCGAGCGTCGCTGCACCGTCGTCCATGGAGTGCATCATAGTGCACTGAAAAGGCACCGATTGTGGGAGGTGTCGTTTCGCCGATTCCGGCGCCGTGAATCGGTCAGGGGTCGTCGTCCCTGGGCTCACGGTGTCCTGGGGTCACGGTGTCCTGGGTTCACTGTGTCTTGGATTCGCTGTGTCTTGGGTTCGCTGCGCCTTGAGTTCGCTGTGTCTTAGGTTCGCTGCGATTTGAGCTGCTCGACGAGGATGTCGCCGTGGCCGGCATGGCGGGCAAACTCGGCGATCATGTGCCCGTAGATGTAGCGCAGATCGACCGGGCCGCGCCGCCACGAGAACTGCTCGTCGAGGTCGTGATCCGCCGCTACGGCACGGGAGTGCGCGCACGCGTCGACGAACGACCGGCTGACGGTTTCGATCGTGTCCTCGGCAGTCAGCACGAAACTGTCGTCGACGCTGTCGGGCAGTCCCAACTCGGCCCGGGGCACGCCGGCCACCCGGGAATGGAACCAGACTCGCTCCACGAAGACGGCGTGTTTGACCAGTCCGAGCGGAGTGGTCAGCGACGGCACCAGTCGCTCCCGCGCCTCCGATTCGTCGAGGTCGGCCAGGATGCCCAAAATCTGTTCACGCTGTTCGTCGAGTCTCGCCTCGAGCTGTGCGCGTTCGTCCGCGACGTGGATCTCCATGGGGAAACCCTGGCACGGACTGCCCGTCGACGGGGGTGCGCGAGGCCGTTCGGCCGCTCCGAGCGGAGACGATGCGTGACGTCGATCGTTGGCTCCGCGACTTTCTCGCGCTGTCGTGATGGCGGTCGGCGTCGCCGCTCCACATCAGGCGGGACGGTGAGCCTCGATCAGGTGGCGGGTCGAGTGAGCGATGCACGGCGTGCCCTCGCGTAGTCCGCTGTCGAGCTCGCGGAGCTTGTCCGAGTACCTGGTGACGGAGAAGTCCGGCACCCACCACACGCATTTGCGCAGGATCCACACGATCGCCCCGACGTCGTGGAACTCCATGCGGCACCGCGCCGTCCGGACGGAGTCGACGACGAGGCCCGCCCACCGCGCCGCCTGCGCTTCGTCATCCGGATGGCGCTGCTGCCTGGCCTCGGGCAACGGGCCGAGGAAGAATTCGATGAGTTCGAACGCCGAGCCAGGGCCGACGTGCTGCGCGACATAGCGACCACCGGGAGTCAGCACCCGGTGGATCTCGTCCCAGTCGGGCCGCACCGGGTGGCGCGAGGTGACGAGTTCGAACGACCGGTCGGGAAGGGGCAATGGGCCGCCGGCGGTGTCGAACACCTCGACACCGCGGGGTCCGAGCCGTGCACGGGCGCGTTCGGCGTTCGGCGGCCAGCTTTCGGTGACCGCCATGTGCGGCGGAAGCTTCGGAGCTTCGGCGACGACTTCACCGCCGCCGGTGTCGATGTCCACAGCGGACCCGACCTCGCCCAGCAGTCGGGCGAGCATGCGCGCGTACCCCCACGGCGGCCGTTCCTCCGTGGCCCGGCCCGTGAGCCAGTCGAAGCCCCAGCCTGTGACGTCGGCGTTCACCGCCTCCGTGATGAGTTCCTCGTATGTCCGCACGCGAGCAGATTGCACAGGCAAGGCAGGGAGCCGCAACGCCGTTTCCGTCCAGCCGGGCACGCGGTGGCCACGTGGACGCGACCGGATCGGGCAGGAAAGATCGGGCGGACGGACGTCGCGGCTCGTGAGAATCGATCGCGAAGGGAGCAGTCGTGATCGAGATTCTGAACCGCCTCGTCTCCGCGGTGGAGCAAGACCTCGGCGAGGACCTCGACGTCGATGCGTTCGCCCGCCGGTCGGCGACCACGGAGTACCACCTGCGGCGCATGTTCTCGTCCCTGGCGGGGATGCCGGTGTCGGAGTACGTCCGGCGTAGGCGCATGACCGTCGCCACGGCCGACGTGATCGGCGGGGAGGATCTGCTGACGATCGCCGTCCGGTATGGGTACGGCTCGACGGAGGCCTTCGGCCGAGCGTTCCGCTCCGTCCACGGCGCCGGTCCGGCCGAGGTCCGCCGCGACGGCGGCCCCCTTCGCAGCCAACCGCAACTCAGGTTCCGCCTGACCGTCGAAGGGAGCACCGCCATGAATGCCCGCATCGTCGAACGACCCGATCTCCGCCTCGTCGGACACGCGGCCCGCGTACCGCTGATCCACGAAGGGGCGAATCCGCACATCCAGGACCACATCACGTCGCTGCCGGCCGCCGAGCACGACCGTCTCAAGCAGTTGAGCAACGCGGATCCGGCGGGACTGCTGCAGGTCAGCGCCGACGTCGACCCCGACTACACGGAGGGCAGCGAGCTGACCTATCTGCACGGCGTGGCCGTCGACGCCGAGACACGTGTCCCGGACGACCTCGACGCGATCGACGTGCCGGCGGGCACGTGGGCGGTGTTCCGTACGTCCGGCGAGCACCCGAAGGCGCTGCAGGACGGGTTCGCGGCGACCGCGACGGAGTGGTTCCCCGCCAACCCGTGGCGGTTGCGGCCCGGCCCCTCGATCGTGTCGGTGATCGACCGGGCCGACGACTTCAGCACCGCGACGTGCGAGATCTGGATGCCCGTCGAACGCGACTGACGTAGCGGTCCGGCGGTAGGCTGCGCGCGTGGTCACCGTCGTCCAGCTCAACCTCGTCGTCGCCGACCTGGAGCGCAGTCGCGGCTTCTACGAGCGGCTCGGCTTCGCGTTCCGCGGTCGGAACCGCGCCGGAGAAGGCCCTGCGGAGGCGTGGGTGTCGGTGAACGCCGGTCTCACACTCGTGCTGCACTCGACGGGATTCGCCGCATGGTGGGACGAGACCGCACCGCAGCCGTCGGCAGGCGGCCCGCAGGTCGACGTCGAACTCCGAACGCACGAACGGCTCGACGGGCTCGTCGCGGATCTCGATCGGGCCGGTGTGGTCGTCGTCAAGCCGCCGACCGACATGCCGTGGGGACAGCGGTTCGCGATCGTGCGTGATCCTGACGGGCACCGGGTCGGGCTCAAAGCTCCACTGTGAACGTCCGCCTCCGGGTTTCGTTGGCGAAGCAGCCAGGCAGAGGTCGACGGAGGAGCACATGACAGATCACGAGGTTCGCCGCAGTGAACCGCCCGAAGGAATGCCCCGGTACCGGGTTCTCACCGGCCCGGACGATGCGTCCTTCTGCCACCGGGTCAGCGAGATGCTGGACCTCGGGTACACGCTCCACGAAGGGCCGTCGGTGACGTTCGACGGCGAGACCGTGATCGTGGCTCAGGCCGTCGTCTGGGCGGGAACCTCCGAATGAGCACGGCCGGTGAACCGGCCTCGTGGCGGGTTCACCGGCCGCTGTGTTCCCGTGCGAGGTCAGAGATCGGATTCCCGGCTGTTCCGTGCCCGTGCACCACTCGACGTCGGCTACGTGCGGACCGAGGCGCGTGGTCTCACGGATCCGGCGGGTCGGTGGGGATCGGGTGATCCGCGCGTTCGGCGGCGCGGTCCCGCCACAGTGAGAGCGTCAGCGACACGCACAGTCCGATCAGGATCACGGCGAACGGCGCCGCGGCGATGACGGCCGAGCCCTGCAGCGTCGTCACGCCGCGCCCCAGCAGCAGGACGGCGGCGAACGCGGCCGCGAACGCCCACATCAGCCGCAGCGGCTTCGGCGGTTTCAAGCTCCCGCCCGAGGTGGTGCTGCCCAGCATGAACGACGCCGAGTCCGCGGATGTGATGAACAGCAGCGCCAGCACCGGCACGAGCAGGACGAACGTCAACGTCGCACCGGGTAGGCTGCCCAGCACCTCCACGGTCGCGACGGCCTTGGTATTGCCCGCGACGTGGGACACGTCCACGGCGCCGGCTTCCTCGCGCTGCAGCGCGGTTCCACCGAAGACGGAGAACCAGCCGACGCTCACCGCGGTCGGCACCAACACCACTCCGGCGACGATGCTGCGGATCGTCCGGCCGCGCGAGATCCGGGCGATGAACGTTCCGACGAACGGGGCCCAGCCGATCCACCACGCCCAGAAGAAGTAGACCCACTCCTGATTCCAGGTGTCACCCTCGGCGCCCTCCGCCGCGAAGCTCATCGGCAGGAAACTGCCTACGTAATCGCGGAGGCCGGTGCCGAGAGTGCCGAAGATGTGGGCCGTCGGTCCGAGGATGAGCACGAATCCGAGCAGCACCCCGCACAGTGCGATGTTGACCAGGCTCAGCACGCGGATGCCCCTGCCGAGCCCCGTCATGGCCGAGATGGTGCTGACGGTCATCAGCCCCGCGATGATCGCGATCTTGACGCCGTACGACTCGGGCACGCCCAGCGCATGGCCCATGCCCGCGTTCAACTCGCGGGTGCCGAGCCCGAGTGACGTCGCGACCCCGAACAGGATCGCGAACACCGCCAGGATGTCGACGACCTTGCCGACCGGGCCGTCGGCCGTACGGCCCAGCAGCGGCCGCAAGGCTGCGCTGACCAGCAGTTTGCGCCCGTGCCGGAAGCTGGAGTAGCCGACCGCGATCCCGACGACGGCGTAGATCGCCCAGGCGTGCAGCCCCCAGAACAGGAATGAGTAGCGGATGCCCACGGCAGCGGCCTCGGCCGACCCGGGCTCCGCGGTGCCACCGGGAGGGTCGGCCAGGTGGATCAGTGGCTCGGCGGTGCCCCAGAACAGGAAACTCAGCCCGACACCCGCGCTGAGCAGCATCGCGATCCACGACACCCAGCCGAACTCCGGCCGCGTGTCGGCGGTCCCGAGTCGCATCCTGCCGAACGGGGTCAGTGCGAGCGCTGCCACGAACAGCAGCAGCGCCAGGACCGTGACCGGATAGGCCGGGCCGAACGTGTCGACCACCAGCTGCCGTGTCGCTTCGAGGACGTCGGCCACGCGCGACGGCACCGCGACTCCGACGACGATGAACGCGACGGATGCGGCGAGCGACACGTAGAAGACCGGTCCCAGCCGCGGGTTGTCGGCCGCGGTGCCGGGTTGTCGGTCGCTCATGTGGGACGAGTGTAAAGTCTCGCGACTCTGCGAGCTGGGGTTTCGCCGACGCGAGCAGCTCGACCCGCATCGGGGTGATACCGAAGTCGAGGCCCGCCGTCGCGGCCTGCCGATCGGCGGTCAGGGCCTGCCCGCGTGGGCGGCGTGCACCCGCGCGGACCGCAACACGGCTTCGCGTGCCGAGGTCCGCGCATCCTCGTGGAAATCGGGTGCCGTGCACAGGTACAACGTGCGGCCGTCCGCGCCGCCGAGCATGCACGCGAACACGCCGGTGCCGGGCCGGATCTCGTCGACGATCTCGCCACCCGGGCGCACGCGGATGGCACGGTTGCCCGTGGCATCGGCGATCCACAGGGCACCGGCGGCGTCCAGACAGCAGCCGTCCGCGGCGACGAGGACCTGCGGCAGTGCCTTCTCGATCTCCCGCTCGGTGGGCGGATCACCGAACGCGGCCCAGACGCGCCGGTTCGTGAGCGTGCCGTCGGCGGCGATGTCGAACGCCGCCACCCGGTTGGCGAGGGTCTCGCACACCAGCAGCGTGCCGTCGTCGGTGATGACGCTGCCGTTGGGGAAGTGCATGTCCTCAGCGGCCGTCGTCACCGTGCCGTCCGGATCGACCCGCATCAGGTTCGTCGGACGCGCCGGCGCGCCGCCCATGAGATCGAATCCGAAGTCCCCGACGAATGCGCGGCCGTGGTCGTCGACGACGAGGTCGTTGAGGTGCCCGCCCACGTGGGCCGACAGGTCGGCGTGGCACACGAGCCGGCCGTCCGGTTCCCGCCGCAGCAGGCGGGCGTCCCGCATCGAGACGACGAGCAGACGCCCGTCGGGCAGCCAGCCGAGTCCGGACGGCTGCTGCGGAACCTCCGCCTCGACGCGCAGATCACCGCCGTCCTCGGCCGCGGAGTAGACGCGATGGGTGTAGAAGTCGGACACCCAGATCCGGCCGTCGTGCCAGCGTGGGCTCTCCAGGAATGACAGGTCACTCAGGACGGTCGTGACGTCGTGACTCATGGTCCCGCAGGACACCTCCAGTGGCGCCGTTCTCGGAGTCATCGTTCTCGGAGTCATCGCCTGCCGGCCCCGGCTGCCGAGCGCTCGGTCACCAGCCTTCGCGACCGTACGGTGAACCACCTCATAGTCGCAAGGCGTGTCCGGTCCGGTGCACGCTGTGACGGTCGATCACGCCGGGAGGGGGCGGTGCGGCACCGCGGGACGCGGCAGGCGGCACGGCGTGAAACGTCGGTGGGCGCCGCTACGGTGAGCCGCGAACGCCGAGAACGGAGCGACGATGGCAGTGGAGATCACCGGTACCGACGCATGCGGCAACTCGCCGAAGAACGTGTTCGTCGCGCGGTTCGAGGAGCACCTGGCACGCGGCGACGTCGAGGCGCTGGCCGAGGTTCTCGCACCCGGGTGTGTGCTCGACGTCGTCGGTTCCGATGGTCTGCGCACCGTCGAGGGGCGCGAAGCGGTCGCGACCGCGCTGGCGGAGATCGTTCCGGCCGGGCTGACGGCCGCACACGTCGAGGCCGCCGTCACCCACGGCAAG
Organism: Prauserella sediminis; assembly: GCF_014195435.1. NCBI lineage: Bacteria > Bacillati > Actinomycetota > Actinomycetes > Pseudonocardiales > Pseudonocardiaceae > Prauserella > Prauserella sediminis. Next base: position 3,001,269 of record NZ_JACIBS010000001.1, read on the forward strand.
GCCGCCGCGGCCTGGGGATCCTGGACCCGCCGCGGGGACACCGTGCAGTGGTCGCACGTGTTCTGGTTCCGCACCCTCAAGGCGCAGGATTTCGACCGCATCCGCGTCTTCGGTTCCTGAGCTTCCGGGGCCGGCTGAGTGCCGCCTGGGGCCTGAGCCTGTCTAGCCGAGCGTCCGGGTGCTCGGGTGTCCGGGTGCCTGGGTTTCGAGTGCCGGGATTCCGAGTGTCGGGGTTCCGGGTGCTCGGAGGGGTCGTGAGGTTCGGGGGCTTGAGTGCCTGGGCTCTTCGGTGGCCTGGCGTGTGCGGTCCACCCCCTCCGTTCGTCGGTAGTAGCAAAGTAGGGACTTTCGGGCTTTCCGGACTTCGCCTCGGTCGACTCGCCTAGCTTCGCGATCTGCGAGCACGGGCCGTCACCCGCGGACGGCACGCGCCGTAGAGACATCGCTGCCGTTCCCTCCCGGAGGAAGAATGCCGACCGACCAGAACCCGAATCCCCCTCGAGGCCTTTCCCGTCGGCGCATGCTCGCCGTGACGGGCAGCACCGCCGCGGCCGCCGTCGTGGGAGTGCCCGCTCTCGTCCGCGGTGGCCTCCCCGAGGCCGCGGCTGCTTCGGTACCGGAGTACCCGGGCGCCGACGACTGGGTGGCCGCCGGTTCCAACGCGCTGGGTGACACCCGTTCCAGCGTCAGTGCCGTGGTCATCCACACCACGCAGGGCAGTTACCGCGGTGCGATCAACCACATGGCCGGTGAGAACGGCGTCGCAGCCCACTACGTGGTCCGGTCCTCCGATGGGCACATCACCCAGATGGTGCGGGAGAACCGCATCTCGTGGCACGGCAACGGTGCCAACGACTACTCGGTCGGCATCGAGCACGAAGGCTGGGTCTCCGAGCCCGGCCAGTTCTACACGGCGGAGATGTACCGCGAGTCGGCGAAGCTGGTGCAGCACCTGTGCTCGCGCTGGGGCATTCCGAAGGACCGGGACCACATCATCGCCCACTCCGAAGCTCCCGGCGCCACGCACACCGACCCGGGGCCCGGCTGGGACTGGGACTACTTCATGAAGCTCGTCCGCGGTCAGTGGGTGCCGTCCCAGCCGCCGGCGCCGTGGACCGTCGCGGACTCCGGGTTCACGACCGTCTCGACGAACCGGACGACCCCGCCGCAGACCGCGAAGACCGTGCAGCACCTGCTCAACGAGCACGGTGCGAACCTGGAGGTCGACGGCGTGTTCGGATCGGTGTCGGCCGCTGCGGTCAAGGACTTCCAGCAGGCCGAAGGACTGGTCGTCGACGGTGTCGCGGGCCCGAAGACCTTCGCGGTGCTCGTCGTCACGCGCAAGAGCGGCCACGGTGGGGACGCCGCGCAGGCCGTGCAGACCGGCCTGAACAAATACGGCGCCCGGCTCGTCGAGGACGGCGACTTCGGGCCGGCCACGGCCGAAGCCGTCAAGGAGTTCCAGACCGCCAACGGCCTGGTCGTCGATGGCGTCGTCGGCCCGCAGACGTGGGAGTGGATCGCCTGATCGGCCTTCGGTGACCGGCTGCCCGCCACTCGTTCCGGCGCCGTGTCCGGGGTTCGGAGCCCCGGGCCCGGCGCCGGTGTCGTTCGGTGCCGGGCCCAACGGATGTCGGGTCAACGGGTGCCGGGCCCAACGGGTGTCGGGGTGCCGGGTCCTCGACGGGTCAGCTGCGCGGCCGCCAGCGCTTCCACACGGCGGTTCCCCCGGCACGCAGTTTGCCGCCGTGGTGGATCTCGCAGACGACGGTCATCTCCGGTTCGTCGATCGCCGTCAGCTCGGCGGTGATCTCCAGCGGCTCGTCCAACGGGGTCGGCCTGCGGAACCGCACGTCGAGCCCGGCGGTGACGTAGGCCAGATGCTCCCCCGGAGCCGGCTTCCAGTCGCGGCGGTCGGCCTCGAGCATGACGGCTGCGGCGCCGTGGCAGTCGAGCAGCGTCGAGATGATCCCGCCGTTGAGGTAGCCGCCGCCGTTGTCGTGCTGCGGCCACGGAGTGAAGGTCGCTCGGATGGCTCCGTCGACCTCGTAGCTGCTCAGCCGGAGACCGTCCGGGTTGGCGGGGCCGCAGCCGAAGCACGTCATGTCGGGGAACAGCAGCTGCTGGATGCTCGGACCGCGGGTCTCGTCGGTCGCCGCGGCCTCGGTGCTCATGGCGTTCGTCATGGTCGAGGTCTACCGTCGGCGGTGAGCCGGTCGCGACCGGCCTGCTGACGATGTGAGTCAGGAGACACTCGCCATGCCCGAACCGGACAGGAACACCGAACCGGAACCGCGTCCCGGTGCAGGGGACCGACCGGGCATCGACTGGTTGCCCGGTGCGGAGGGGAACCCGGGGACGCAGCAGAACCCCGGACCGCAGCGGCCGCCGGGGGAGCGGCGGCACGGCTCCGACCTGCCGCCCGACCATCCCGGCCCGCAGGAGCCGTACCCGCGCCGCCGCAAGCCCGACGGTGCGGCCGACCAGTACCCGCACGAGACTCCGCGGCGTTACCCCGGCGGCGGTGCCCACATCGACGGTGTTCCGGAGGCGCCGTCCCGGCGTACACCCGACGAGCGGTGACCGCGGTCGACCGGCTCGCCATGGCCACTCGGGAGCGCACCGAGCTGGCCGAGTTCCTGGCGACGCTGACGCCGCAGGAGTGGGAGAAGCCGAGCCTGTGCGAGGGCTGGCGGATCCGCGATGTCGTCGCGCACATGATCAGTTACGACGAGCTGGGCGTGGCCGGGGTGCTGCGGCGGTTCGCCCGTGGGCGGTTCAAGCCGGGTGCGGTCAACGAGGTCGGCGTCGCCGAATACGCCTACGAGCCGGACCGGCTGCTGGCGCTGCTGAACGACCACCTGACCCCGCGGGGGCTCACCGTGCTCGGCGGCGCGCGGATCGGCCTGACCGACGGTCTGATCCACCACCAGGACATCCGCCGCGCACTGGGCAGACCGCGGCAGGTACCGACCGACCGGTTGGCTGCCGTCCTGCCCCTCGCCGTGGGCGCACCGCCGCTGCGTGCGAAGCAGCGCCTCCGGGGTCTGCGCCTGGTGGCCGACGACGTGGACTTCTCGACCGGAGACGGCGACGAGGTGCGCGGCCCCGCGGAGCCGTTGCTCATGGCGATCGCTGGACGTCGCGGCGTGATGGACGAACTCGACGGGCCGGGGCGGCCCACACTCGCGGCGCGGATCGGTTGAAGGGCACCGTCAGGCGGTCCGGTCGCCGGCCAGCACCGCGAGGACGTGGACGTCGGTCCGTCCGCCGCTGGTGACAACCGCCTCCCGGCGCGTGCCTTCGCGCACGAAGCCCGCCGCCTCGTAGGCCTCCCTCGCGCGGACGTGACACGCCGCCACCTGCGTCTCCACCCGGTGCAACCCGGCCTCGTCGAGTGCGTAGCCGAGCAGTAGCCGGGTGGCCTCGTCGCGGTGGCCGTCGCCGTAGGGGCCGAGCAGGCCGATCCGGCACCGGCACGACGCGTTGTCCCGGTCGAGCTCGGCCAGTACCGCCTCGCCGATGAACGACCCGGTCGCCCGGTCGACGACGGCGAGGTCGACCCGGTCGCCGCGCCGCCCGCAGGACGCGTACCACTGCTGGGCCGCCGCGAGGTCGTCGAGCGCGGGTACCCCCGTCCCGCGGCCGGGGCACCACGTGAGCGCCTCCTCCCGCATCAGCGCGACCAGGCCGGGAGCGTCGTCGGGCAGCACCGGACGCAACTGCACCAGCTCGCCGGTGAGGACGGGCTGGTGAGCGAAGGCCGGTGCCGTCATCGGGTCCGCGGGTCGCCTGCTCAGTGCGGTTGCGTCTGCCTGCGGTGACCCTTGGCCGTGTAGTACAGCACGGCACCGGCCAGGCCGATGATCATCACGAACGCGGTGCTGCCGACGACGAGCGCCTGGGTGAACGCGTCCCACGGGTCGGGGGCAGCCTGCCGCTTCTCCTCCTGCTCGGCCAGCGCTGGCGTCGCACCCGCCAGCAGCGAGCCGAGCACGGTCAACACCGACAGCGTCGCCGCGGCGGTCGCGCGCCGCAGTCGCCTGCCGGCCCCGATCGCGGACACGGTACGGAAATCGTTGGTACGTAAGGCGATTCGGCTCATGCGCACTCCCTCCCTCTGCTGTCGGATACCCGTGCAACGCCGCGCCACACCGGAAGGTTGCCGGATGACGCGCACGTCACAGGACATGGGTGAGACGGGGTCAGGAGGTTTCCATGATGGCGTCTACGGCACCGTCGATCTCGGCCGCCAGTGAGACATCCTTCTCCGTGAGCCCGCCGGCACTGTGTGTGCTCAGACAGAAACGTAACGTGCGCCAGCGGATGTCGATATCCGGGTGATGGTCTGCGCTTTCCGCCATCTCGGCGACCCGGTTCACCACCTCGATAGCGCGGGGGAAGCTCGGCAGTTTCGCCTCGCGCACGATCGCGTCGCCGTCGCGGTGCCAGCTGGGAAGGTGTTCGAGTGCCGCCTGGATGCGGTCGTCGCTGAGTAACTCCGTCATGTGTCCATGGTGGTGCCGGGAGGGGTAGGCTGCACAGTCGCAGTCGGGCATGTCGGCCGCATCGCGTCGAGATCACCGTTTCGTGATCACGGCGGGTGATCGCGGTGTCTTGATCAAGGGATGACGTGCCCGCCGCCACGGGAGTCCGGTGAACCGGCCGGACTGAGAGGTGGGCGCCGAGCCCACGACCGTTCGCACCTGATCCGGGTCATGCCGGCGCAGGGAGGCAAGCTCCGCTCGAGCCGTTACACGCCGGGCCGCCTGCCCTCCGGATCGCCTGACCGCGGGCCGGGCGCCGCGAACGGTGCCGACGAGGAGAGCCGATGTTGCCGCGCCGCTTGAGCCAGCTGACCGCCGTTGCCGTGACCGGGCTGTTCACAGCCGGGTGCACCTTGATCGGGGGCGGTGACGGCGGTGACGACGACGCATCGTCGGCGACGACGGTCACGCTCGCCACGCACGATTCGTTCGCCGTCCCACAACGGGTGCTCGACGATTTCGAGTCGCGATCCGGGATCCGCGTCGAGGTGCTCAACCAGGGTGACGCCGGCGCGCTGGCGAACAAGCTCGTGCTGACGAAGGCGAACCCCGTGGCCGATGTCGCCTACGGCATCGACTCGACGTTCGCCTCCCGCACGCTCGCCGAGAACGTGTTCGCCCCGTACGACCCTCCGGCCGCCACCGAAGGCCCGCAGCGCTACGCGCTCGACGACGCCGGCGACCACGGTTCGGGTGGTGACGGCGCCCGGCTGACAGCCGTGGACGTCGGCGATGTGTGCGTCAACATCGACACCGAGTGGTTCGCCTCGCGCGACATGCCCGCCCCGCGCACGTTTGCCGACCTGGCCCGGCCGCGATACAGCGAGCTGCTGGTGACGCCGAGCCCTGCGACCTCCTCGCCGGGCCTGGCGTTCCTGCTCGCGACCGTCGCCGACCGCGGCGAGGACGGCTGGCAGGACTACTGGCGCAAGCTCAAGGACGGCGGGGCTCAGGTCGTGAGCGGCTGGAGCGAGGCTTACACGCAGGAGTTCTCGGGATCTTCAGGCAACGGCCCGCGCCCGATCGTCGTGTCGTACGCGTCCTCGCCGGCCGCCGAGATCGGCGACGACGGCACGCCGCGCACCGAGGCGCTGCTGGAGACGTGCTACCGGCAGGTCGAGTACGCGGGAGTGCTCTCCGGCACCGACCGCCCCGACGAGGCGCGCCGGGTCGTCGACTTCCTGCTCTCCCCGGAGTTCCAGCGCACCGTTCCGGAGAACATGTACGTCTACCCGGCCAGGTCCGACATCGAACTGCCCGGTTCGTGGCAGCGGGCCGCCCCGCTCCCGGACGACCCGGCGCAGCTGCCGGCCGACGAGGTCAGCGAGGGTCGGGAGCAGTGGATCGAACAGTGGCGCGCGCTGTACGAGGGCTGAGCCGAGGCGGGCGGCGCGGCCCCGGGGCCGGGCGGGCGCGCGGGGCCGGTGTCGTCGCGCTCGCCGCCCTGCCGATCGCGTTCCTGGGCGTGCTGTTCGCCTGGCCGGTCGTGGCGATCCTGCGGCTCGGTGTCACCGACGGCGAGGTGTCGAGGGCGCTGGCGCAGGCGCAGACGTGGGATCTGGCCGCGTTCACTCTCGGGCAGGCGGCCGCCTCAACGGCCGTGGCGGTGCTCGCCGGCATGCCGGTGGCGTTCCTGCTCGCGCGGGTGCGGCTGCGCGGGGCCGGATGGGTTCGGACGTTCCTGCTGGTGCCGTTCGTGCTGCCGACGGTCGTCGTGGGACTGGCGTTCAAGGCGTTGTGGCCCGGCGGCGGCGTGGCGACGATCGTGCTGGCCAACGCGTTCTTCAACGTCGCCGTCGTGGCGCGCACCGTCGGCGGGCTGTGGGCGCACCTCGACCGGCGCGCCGAGGACGCCGCCCGCAGCTTGGGTGCGTCGCCGTGGCAGGCGTTCCGTACCGTGACGCTGCCCGCGCTCGCACCCGCGCTCGCGTCGTCGGCCGCGGTGGTGTTCCTGTTCTGTTCCACGAGTTTCGGTGTCGTGCTCATGCTCGGCGGCGGGCGCTATCGCACGCTCGAGACCGAGATCTATCTGCGGACCGTCGAGCTGCTCGACCTGTCCGGCGCGGCGGCGTTGTCGCTGGTGCAGCTCGCGGCGGTGGTCCTGGCGCTGGTCGTCGGCGGGGTGGCGCGGCGACGACGGGAACGTGCCGCACCGCTTCGTGCGCCCGTGACGACCGCCCGCAGGCCTGCGGGGCGGGAGTGGTGGGTCGTCGGAGCGGCGCTGACGGTCGTGGCGGGCCTGCTGGTGCCGATCCTGGCCCTCGTCGTCCGCTCGTTGTCCACACGCGACGGCTGGGGGTTCGACGGCTACCGCGCGCTGGCTGGCTCCGGCGACGGCGCGTTGAGCGTCACCGGTTGGGAAGCGGCGCTGAACTCGCTGCGGACCGCCTTCGACGCGACGGTGTTGGCGATGATCGTCGGGGTGCTCGCCGCCGTGGCGCTCGTGGCGGCGGGACGGGCCCGCGGCCGTGCCGCACGGCTGGCCGGGGAGACGCTCGACGCAGCGTTGATGCTGCCGCTCGGCGTGTCCGCGGTGACCGTCGGCTTCGGCTACCTCGTCACCCTCGATGCGCTGCCGGGTGACCTGCGCACCTCGCCGATGCTGGTGCCGCTGGCCCAGGCGCTCGTCGTCGTGCCGCTGGTGATCCGGATGGTGCTGCCCGTGCTGCGGTCGGTCGACGACCGGCTGCGCCAGGCCGCCGCGACGCTCGGTGCGGCCCCCGTGCGGGTGTGGTGGACGGTCGACGTGCCGCTCGCGGCCCGGTCCCTGGCGGCGGCCGCGGCGTTCGGCTACGTCGTCGCGCTCGGCGAGTTCGGCGCGACGAGCTTTCTCGCCCGGCCCGAGGCTCCGACGTTGCCTGTCGCGATCAACGAGTTGATCAGCAGGCCGGGCGAACTCAACACTCAACTGGCTTACGCGGCGTGCACGCTGCTGATGCTCGTCACCGCGGGCGTGGCCGCCGTCATCGACCGCCTGCGGGCGCCGCACGTCGGGGAGTTCTGAATGCTGACCGTGGATCGGGTGACCGTCACCTACGACCGCACGCCCGCGGTGCGTGACGCGTCGCTGGAGATCGCCGACGGCGAGGTGCTGGCGCTGCTCGGGCCGTCCGGGTCGGGCAAGTCGACGCTGTTGCGTGCGATCGCCGGTCTCGAACCGGCCACCGGTGCGGTCCGCTGGGACGGCGACGACCTCGCGGGCGTACCCGTGCACCGGCGCGGCTTCGGACTCGTGTTCCAGGACGGCCAACTGTTCCCGCACCGCGACGTCGCGGGCAACATCGCGTTCGGCCCGCGGATGCAGGGCATGCCGGCCGGCGATCGCGACCGGCGGGTCGCCGAGTTGCTCGAACTGGTCGGGCTGGCGGGCTACGAGCGACGGCAGGTCACCGAATTGTCCGGCGGCGAGGCGCAGCGGGTGGCGCTCGCCAGGGCACTGGCGCCCCGGCCGCGGCTGCTGTTGCTCGACGAGCCGCTGTCCGGGTTGGACGCCGAACTGCGGGAATCGCTGGCGCTCGACCTCGTCGGCGTGCTGCGCCGCGCCAAGGCCACGACCTTGCTCGTCACGCACGACCAGGAGGAGGCGTTCACCCTTGCCGATCGCCTCGCCGTGCTCGACGAGGGGCGCATCCGGCAGTCCGGCGACGTCGTCGACGTCTGGCGCGCGCCCGCCGACGAACGTGTGGCCCGCTTCCTCGGCGTCACCACCGTGGTGTCCGGCGAGGTCGCCGACGGGCAGCTGCGTTGCGCATTCGGTGTGGCCGACGTTCCGTGGGCACTTGCCGGACCGGTGACCGTCGGCCTGCGGCCGCATGCGTTGCGCGTCGCCTCCACCGGCGTGCCGGGCGAGGTGGTCGAGCGGGCCAGGCGCCGCGACCACACGCGGGTGACGGTCGACGTGTCGGAGACCGTGCCGGATGCGTCCACTGTGGATGCGGTGGCGACGATGGCGGACGGGGTGCGGCCCGGCGAGGAGGTCCGGCTCCGCCTGGACCCCGGCGGCGTGGCCATCGTCGGTTAGCGAACTCGACGGTACGGCGGTCGCGGGCCGTCGTACCGCCGGAGTCCGGACATCGGATCAGCCGTCCTTGGACACCAACCGCGCGTACGCGAGGGACAGGCCGATCGCCAGGTAGCACGCGGCCTTCAGCCCGCCGTCGATCAGGTCGGCCGCCGGCACCGGGTCGCGCAGTACGTCGACCAGCGACCACCACACCTCGGTGAGCAGGAACGGATGCAGCCACGACAACGCGTCGAGACTGCCGAGCACGGTGAACACGATGACGCCGCCGAGCACGGAGGCGAGCACGACCATCGGATGTTCGGTGAACGCCGAGATCGCGAGCGCGATCGCGCCGACCGCCCACAGCTGCAGCGTCACCCAGCCCACGGCCAGGGCGACGCGGCCGACTGCGTCCGGTATGGACAGTGTCGTCCCCGACAGTGTGGACAGGGTGCCGTCCCCGTTGATCACGAGTGCGGTGAGGATCCCGGTCGCCGCGATCACAGCGGCCGCCGCGAGCGTGAACGTCGCCACGCCCAGCGCCTTCACCAGCAGCAGTTTGGCGCGCCCGACCGGTGCGAGCAGCCAACCGCGGAGCGTGCCGGTGGACGTCTCTCCGGCGAGCGCGTCCGCTCCGGACATCGCGGCGGCCAGCGGCAGCAGCATCTGCAGCGTCATCGTCAGTGCCGCGATCGGCAGGACGAGGACACTCGCTGCTGCCGCCGGGAGGAGGTTCCCGCCGTCGTTGCCGGGAGGGCCGCCGGACGAGGCCGCCGTCGGGTCGGCCACCGTCAGCGCGATCCCCATGATCACCGGGATCAGGGCCAGCAGTCCGAGCACGGCGAGCGTGCGCGGCCTGCGGAAGATCCAGCGCAGTTCGGCGCGCACCAGCCGTGACGCGGGAGCCGTGCGCCGGGCCGGTTTCGTCATGACGTCCATGTCGGCGCCTCCTCGCTGTCCTGGGTCAGCCTGGCGAACAGGTCTTCGAGGCCGGTGCGGCTGCGCCGCGCCTCGTACACCGGCACGCCCGCGCCGACGAGGGTGGCGATCACGTCGGGTGCGGCGGCCCGCGTCAGCTCGACGCGTACGCCGTCCGGCGTGGGCCGTGCGGCCAGGTGCGCCGCGCGCAGGGCCTCGACCGCCGCGGTCACGTCCGTTGTGGACACTTCGAGGCCTGCCGACTCCGATTCGAGCAGTTCCGTCAGGTCGCCCTGCGCGACCAGTGCGCCCTCGTTGAGCACGGCCACGTGCGTGCACGTCGCCTCCACCTCGGCGAGCAGATGGGACGAGACGAGCACCGTGACGCCGTCGTGGTGCAGGTCGGCGATGACCGACCGGATCTCCCGCGTGCCTGCGGGATCGAGCCCGTTGGTCGGTTCGTCCAGCACCACGAGCCTGCGCGGCACCAGCAGCGCGCCTGCCAGCCCGAGCCGTTGCTTCATACCCAGCGAGTAGCCGCGGTACCGGCGGCCGCCCGCACGGCTCAGGCCGACCCGTTCGAGCGCATCGTCGACCGCGGGTGGAATCCCGGCGGCCGTCAGTCGCGGTTCGGCGGCCGCGAGGCGCAGCAGGTTCTCCCGTCCCGACAGGAACGGGTGGAATCCCGGCCCTTCCACGAGCGCTCCCACGTCCGGCAGTGCATCGCCCGCCCGCTCCGGCATCGTGTGGCCGAGCAGCTGGACTTCGCCCTCGGTCGGTTGCACCAGACCGAGCAGCATGCGGATCGTCGTCGTCTTTCCCGAGCCGTTCGGACCGAGCATCCCCAGCACCGCGCCCTCGGGGACATCGAGGTCCACGTGATCGACCGCGACCGTCCGGCCGTAGGTCTTGCGGAGTCCTCGGGTGCGGGCCGCGAGGGCGGGCCCCTCCTGCTGGGAGGGGCCCGCCACCACGGGCTCGGCATGCGCGGTCACCGGTTCTCCAGTGCCTGGCGCAGGACCTGCTCGGGCACGGCGCCGGCCGCGAGCCGGCCGTCCTCGGTGATCAGCGCGGTGCCGATGCGGGTCTCGATGACGTGCCCCGAACCGAACTCGCCCTGCACGGGCTTGCCGAAGCGGTCGAGCATGCCCTCGACGTCGGCGCCTTCGCCCTGGGCGCGATCGCGCATCTCCTGCGGCACGCGGGTGAGCACGACCGTGTCCCAGCCGTCGCCCGTGACCCGGAACTGCGGTTCCTCGCCGGACTCGCCGCGGGAGCCGTCGGGCCGCCCCGCCTCGGACTCGGTCACCTTGGTGCCCTCCGGCGGGGAGAACTCGAACAGCCGCTCCGGCTGCGGACCGAACTCGATCTCGGAGAAACCGATCTCGAACGCGGGGTCGGTCGTGCCGTGCGTCAGCACCGACATGCGCAGCGGCAGTCGCTTCTCGGCGTCGACGGCCACCCGGACCTCCCGCACCAGCGTTCGCTCGTCGGGTTTCGGCGTCAGCACGAGTTCGTACGCCGCACGGCCCGCCACACGCGCCGTCCCGTCGACCGAGACGGTCGACGACTCCTCCAGCCGGTCCACCACCTGCGCCGCCGTGCGGGTCGGGTCGGCCCCGGCCGCCTTCGCGCTCCGGTGCTTGTCCCGCGCATCGGCCGGCAGCGCGGTCCGCGTTGCCGTGCCCTCCGCCGAGTCGTAGGACCAGAACTCCTTGTCGCCCAGTACGTAGGTCAGCTCACTCGACTGCTGCTCCATCGCTACGCGGCCCTTGCCGTCGCCGTCGTAGTAGACGCGTGCGGACTGCGCGTCCAGCGCGGGCACGCCCGGCATGGCGGGGAGCCCGAGTTCGTTGTCGACCGTCGCCGTGCCCGACATCGCGGGCGGCTCCGTCTTCAGCACCGAGCCGACCAGCTGCTGTGCCCCGATCTCGGGGAGTTCGGGAGCGCTGTCGGCGCCCGCAGGCATCGCCAGCAGGCCCAGCCCGAGCGCGCCTGCCGCCGTCCCGGCCACCGCCACCGTCGCCGCTTTCCGTTTCGTGTTCACGAGTCCTCCTCGCCCCCGGTATGATCGCCAGTTTCCCAGTCACCGGCGTTTCCTGACACCGCTGAGTCTTCGCGGCCGGTGCTGAGACCGGGCTGAGAAGACCCGCCACGCTGAGAGAGCGCTGAGAGATCCCGCGCCGACGCCGGGAAAGCGGCATCCTGACACCTGTGGAACCACGAGTGTTGGTCGTCGACGACGAAGCGGGTGTGCGCAAGGCGCTGAGCCGTGGCCTCGGCGCCGAGGGCATGGACGTCACCGTGGCCGCCGACGGTCCGACCGCGCTGAGCCTCGCCGGGACCGGGGCGTTCGACGTCGTGCTGCTCGACATCATGCTGCCCGGCCTTTCCGGCTACCGCGTGCTCGAACGCCTGCGCGCGGACGGCGTGACGACGCCGGTGTTGCTCATCTCGGCCAAGGACGGCGAGGTCGACCAGGCGGACGGTCTCGACCTCGGCGCAGACGGATACGTCGTGAAGCCGTTCTCGTTCGTCGTCCTCGTCGCGCAGGTGCGTGCGACGCTGCGGCGTACCGCGGCCGAAGGTGTCCGCGGACAGTTGCGGATCGGCCCGCTCGTGCTCGACCGCGGACGCCGTGAGGTGTACTGGCGGGACAAGCCGGTGCCGCTGAGTCCCAGGGAGTACGCGTTGCTGGAGGCGCTCGCGGGCCGCGCGGGCACGGTGGTGACCAAGGAGGAGCTGCTGCAATCGGTGTGGGGTGACCAGCGGGCCGCCACGCGCAACGTGGTCGAGGTGTACGTGGGCTATCTGCGGCGCAAGCTGGACGCAGTGGGGGCGACCGCGTTCGTGCGCACCGTGCGCGGCCACGGGTACGTCGCGGGCGACCCTGCCTCGGATTCTGCGACCGGCGCGTGACGAGCCCGGCCCGTCGCATGAAGGATCCGCGTCGCTGGTGGCGCAGGAGGAGTCTGCGGCTGCGCATCACCGCGGTGGCCACCGTTGTCGCGGCGGCGGTGCTGCTCGTGCTCGCTCTCCTGGCGGGGCGCCTCGTCGGCCCATGGCTGCTCGGCGGGGTCGATACGGACCTGCGCGCAGCGGTGTCGACGGCGGCACGGGCAGTCGAGTCGGGCACGGCACCGTCCACGTCGGACGGGCTGCGGGTGCGGGTGCTCGACACCGCAGGCGATCCGGTGGACGGCGGTGGACCTCCCGCGCTCGGTGACGCCCACGTCGGCGATCTCAAGGCCGGTCTCGCGGTGACCTTCGAGGGCCCGGACGATGCCGTGCCCACGCGCTGGGCGGGCACCGTGGCCACGGCGCCGGACGGTGCGCAGCGCCTCGTGGTGGCCGAGGACCCGCTGGCCGGCGCCTCGGCGGTGATCGCCGACGGCGGCATGCTGCTCGTCGGACTCGCAGTCGCGGGCGCGGTGCTCGTGGGTGCCACGACGTGGCTGGTGACCGGTGCAGCACTGCGCCCGGTCGGCCGGATGCGCCGGTCGCTGCGGGCGCTGCCGAGCGGCGGACGGCTGCCCGAACCGGGGTCGGCCGACGAGCTCGGTGCGCTGGCCGCCGAGCTCAACGACCTGCTGGCCCGCTACGACGAGGTCGGGGAGCGGCTCCGCAGATTCACCGGCGATGCCGCGCACGAACTGCGGTCCCCCGTGGCGTCGATCCGCGTGCAGGCCGAGGTCGGCGTCGCCGCTTCCGACGGCGACCTCGCACAGGAGACGCTCGCGGACATCCTCGTCGAGACCGAACGTCTGTCGACACTGCTCGACGGCCTGCTGACCCTGGCGCGCGCCGATGCGGGGGAGGTGCCCGCGGCCGAACCCGTCGAGCTGGTCACCGAGGTGCGTGCGGCGGTCGAACGGCTCGGTGCGGAGGAGCCCGACATGCGGGTCAGTGCGCTCGTGCCGTCGGCGTGGGCGCTGGCCGCCCCGTCGGAGGTCGAACTCGTGCTGGACAATCTGCTGCGCAACGCCTGCAGGCACGCGGCGAGCAGCGTCGTCGTGTCGGTACTGGCCATGCGTGCGTGGGTGCGCGTGGTCGTCGACGACGACGGTCCGGGCATCGAGCCGGAACACCGGGGGCACGTGTTCGACCGGTTCTACCGGGCCTCCGACGACCGGGCACGCAGTTCCGGCGGAACGGGGCTCGGGCTCGCGCTCGTCGCCGAAGCGGTGCGCCGGCGCGGCGGACGGGTCGTCGTCGGCGAGTCGCCCGACGGGGGTGCTCGATTCGAGGTGAGCTGGCGCAGGCACGACCGCCGATCGTGAGGAGCGGAGATGGACGGGGTGATCGTCGGGGCGGCGATCGTCGACGACGGCAAGCTGCTCGTCGGGCAGCGCGCCTATCCCGACGACGTCGCCGGGCTGTGGGAGCTGCCGGGAGGACGCGTGGAGCCTGGCGAGTCCGAGACCGAGGCGCTGGTGCGGGAATGCCACGAGGAACTCGGCGTCGATGTCACCGTCGGCGTGCGCATCGGTGGTGACATCGCGTTGCGGGGAGGGGCGGTGCTGCGCGTCTACGCCGCCGCACTGGTCGACAGCGGCGCCACCCCGCAGGCCGCCGAGCACAAGGCGCTGCAATGGGTCGGCGCGGACGAGGTGGCGGCCGTCGACTGGTTGCCTGCCGACCGCGCGCTGATTCCCGAGCTCGAGGAGCTGCTCGGCTGACCTCGAGGTCTTCCCGCTCAGCCTGCTGCCGGGCCGCGCCGAGGCACGCCGCGGTGCTGAGTGCAGGACACGCGGTGCCGGATGCAGGACACGCGGTGCTGGGTGCAGGACACGCGGTGGTTTTCCACGCTGCGCTGGGATGGTGGCGGACGTACTGTCGAGATATGTACGTCGTATTGGTCACCTACACGGCCCCGGTCACGGACGTGGACTACGCCTTGCCGGACCACGCCGAGTGGCTCACCAAGCAGTACGAACAGGAGCACCTGATCGCGTCGGGACGCAGGGACCTGCATCGCGGCGAGGTGATGATCGTGCGCCCGATGTCGAGGTTGAAGCTGGACGCGATGTTGGCGTCCGATCCGCTCTCGATCCGGCATCTCGTGTCGTACGAGGTCATCGAGTTCGCCGCGAGCCGTACCTGTCACGAGCTCCACGAGATCAACGAGCTTCTGGCCGGCTGAGGTCGAGCGCGTGAACCGAGCGGGGCACCGGTCCCGCCCGGGCGAGACACCACGGCTCGACACGGGCTCCGTCCGGAACGTCGTGCCGATGTGACCGGTCCCGCGGCGCCGGGCCCGATGCGCGTCGGCCGGCCGTCCGGGTCAGGCTGCCTTCGACACCTTCGACTGCATCGTCTTGGCCGTCTGCAACGCCATGACCGGGCACTTCTTGCACCGCGGTTTCGACTTGCAGCACTTTTTCTTCAGCTGACCGGCCTTGATCATTCCGCGGACCGCGGACTTCGGGTCGTCCTCCTGTGCGAGCGCCACCGCCAGCTTGGTGCTGGCTTTGATGTGCTTGCCGGACTTGCTCTTCTTGCCCACGGGCACGCTCCAGGGGCGACGTCGATTGCCCCTGTTAGGTTAGGCCAACCTCAGTTGTTGTGAAGAGTGGCGCTGACCACACCGCGCCGCGGGCGGTGTCGTGGCCGCCTGCGACCACCGGTCCGGTGGCCGCCGACGACACGGTCCGGCCGCGGCGGCGTGCGCTCCGGCGGGGTGGTCCCGAGGTGTGGCGCCGGGCACATCGCCGCCGCCGGTACGCTGGGAAAAGACCGGGCGTCGCCGTGACGGCGCAGGTCACCCCAACCCTCTTCGCATCAGGAGTTCTCGCGTGCCTGCACTCACCTCCGAGAAGGTCAGGACAGACCTCCGGAACATCGCGATCGTGGCTCACGTCGACCACGGCAAGACGACGCTGGTCGATGCCATGCTGCGGCAGTCGGGCGCCTTCAACGAGCGCGACGAGCTGGTGGACCGCGTCATGGACTCCGGCGACCTGGAGCGGGAAAAGGGCATCACGATCCTGGCCAAGAACACGGCCATCCGCCGCAACACCCAGGACGGTCCGGTGACGATCAACGTCATTGACACCCCGGGCCACGCCGACTTCGGCGGTGAGGTCGAACGCGGCATGTCGATGGTCGACGGCGTCGTGCTGCTCGTGGACTCGAGTGAGGGCCCGCTGCCGCAGACGCGGTTCGTGCTGCGCAAGACCCTCGAGGCCGGTCTTCCCGTGGTGCTCGTGGTGAACAAGGTCGACCGGGCCGACGCCCGCATCGCCGAGGTCGTCGAGGAGACCCACGACCTGCTGCTCGAACTCGCGGGCGACATCGACGGCATGACCGACGATGCGATGGACGCCGTGCTGAACATGCCGGTGATCTACGCGGCCGCCCGCGACGGGCGCGCGAGCCTGGAACGGCCCGCCGACGGGCAGGTGCCCGCCAACGAGAACCTCGACCCGCTGTTCGACGTCCTGCTCGACCACATGCCGCCGCCCGCGGCCGACCCGGAGGCGCCGCTCAGCGCCCTCGTGACCAACCTCGACGCCTCCAGCTTCCTCGGCAGGATCGCGTTGGTGCGCGTCTACGCGGGCAAGATCCGCAAGGGCCAGACCGTCGCGTGGATCCGTGAAGGCGGAGAGGTCCAGCAGGTCCGTATCTCTGAGCTGCTGGTGACGCAGGCCCTGGAACGGGTGCCTGCGCAGGAGGCGACCGCGGGCGACATCGTCGCGATCGCGGGCATCCCCGACATCACCATCGGCGATACGCTCGCCGATCCGGAACACGCCGACGCGCTGCCGCGGATCACGGTCGACGAGCCCGCGATCTCGATGACCATCGGCGTGAACACCTCGCCGCTGGCAGGCCGCGGCGGCGGTGACAAGGTGACCGCGCGCCTCGTGAAGGCGCGGCTCGACCAGGAGCTCATCGGTAACGTCAGCGTGCGCGTGCTGCCCACCGAGCGCCCCGACACCTGGGAGGTGCAGGGCCGCGGCGAACTGGCGCTGGCCGTGCTCGTCGAGCAGATGCGCCGCGAGGGTTTCGAGCTCACCGTCGGCAAGCCGCAGGTGGTCACCAAGACGATCGACGGCAAGCTGCACGAGCCGTTCGAACGGCTCTACATCGACGCACCCGAGGAGTACATGGGTTCGATCACCCAGCTTCTCGCCGCCCGCAAGGGCCGCATGGAGGAGATGGAGGGCTCGGGCACGGGCCGTATCAAGCTCGAGTACGTGCTGCCCTCCCGTGGCCTGATCGGCTTCCGGACCGACTTCCTTACCGAGACCCGCGGCGCGGGCATCGCCAACCATGTCTTCGAGGGCTACTTCCCGTGGGCGGGCGAGATTCGCACGCGGAACTCCGGTTCGCTGGTCGCCGACCGCCCCGGCCCGGTGACGACGTACGCGATGCTGCAGCTCGCCGACCGCGGCGAGTTCTTCGTCGAGCCCGGCGCCGAGGTGTACGAGGGCATGGTCGTGGGCGAGAACCCGCGCGCCGAGGACCTCGACATCAACATCACCAAGGAGAAGAAGCTCACCAACATGCGCTCGGCCACGGGCGACGAGCTCGAACGCCTCGCCCGGCCGCGCAAACTCGGCCTCGAGGAGGCGCTGGAGTTCTGCTCGAGCGACGAATGCGTCGAGGTGGCGCCGAAGGCCGTCCGAGTGCGCAAGATGACGCTCGACGGGCCGCAGCGGGCCAAGGAGCGCTCCCGCGCGAAGGCCCGCGACCGCTCCTGAGCCGGTCGCGGGCGTGCGGGACACTCGTCCGGGAAAGGGCCGGACGGTTCCCGCGCGGGAGTTCTCGCGTGTGCGGACCGCGGCCGGGCCGTCGTCGGGGGAACCGGCTGACCCGGTCGTGCGTCGGCAATGGTGGCCTCGCCGGGAGTTGACAACCGGTCTGGCAGGCTCGAACCGATCCGGTTGCCGAATCCGCGCCGGAGGAACGGACACGCGAGGGGAGTAGCGGCAGGTGCGCGCGATCATTGGGGGGCGAGCAGGCCGGAAGCCGGCCGTGCTCGTGTTCGCGCTGGTGGCCTTGCTGGTGACGGCGTGTACGAACATGCCGCCTCCGCCGGTGGTCAGCTCGCCCGTCGCGGCGACGTCGACGGCGGCTCCCGGTGACAGCTCGGACATCGCCGTGGCCGTCGACTCCATCGGCGGCGGCTACAACCCGCACAACCTCGCCGACCAGTCGACGACGACCCAGGCGCTGGCGACGATGTTGCTGCCGTCGGTCTTCCGGGAGGGTGACGATGGCGGGCGGGTGCTCGACGAGCGGCTCATGAAGTCGGCCGAGGTCACCGCGCACGACCCGTTCACCGTCTCCTACCGGATCCGTCCCGATGCGTCCTGGTCCGACGGTGCGCCCATCGCTGTCGAGGACTTCGTCTACCTGCACGAGGCGATGACGTCACAGCCCGGCGTCGTGGGCGATGCGGGCTACCGGCTGATCTCCGAGATCCGTCCTGCGGACGGTGGCAAGCGCGTCGACGTCGAGTTTTCCGAGCCGTATCCGGGGTGGCGGACGCTGTTCGACCACCTGCTGCCGCAGCACCTGATGAAGGACGTTCCCGGCGGCTGGCAGAACGCGCTGAGCGACAGCTTCCCCGCATACGGCGGTCCGTTCGCGATCACGACGATCGACTCGGCCCGGGGCGAGATCGTCCTCGAGCGCAACGAGCGGTACTGGGAGAACCCCGCCGCCGTCGACCGGGTCGTGCTCCGCAGGGCCGACCCGTCGGCGCTCGCGGGCGCGTTGGGCAGTGGTACCGACCAGCTCGCCGTCGTCGGCACCGACGAGACGGTCAGGCAACGACTCGACGGCCTCGGCGACGACGTGTCGGTGTCGGAGGTGCCGCGGCCCTACGTCGTCTCCACGCTGCTGCGTCCCGTCGCCACGCTCGCCGACGACCAGGTGCGGGAAGCCGTCGAGGCCCTCATCGATCGTGACAAGCTCATCGAGGCGGGCGCCGAAGGCGGTCCTTCCGGTTACGAGCGGGCGGGAGCGCACGTCCGGCCGCCCTCGGACGACGACTACCGCGCGACGTTGCAAGCCGACTCCTCCCCGCGGCGCCCGCAACCGCGGAAGGCGCGCATGCTGCTGGAGGAAGCCGGCTACGAACGGGTCGCGGGCACCTGGACCCGCGACGGGCAGCCGTTGTCGCTCGCGCTGGCGGCACCGGGCGAGCGCCAGCCGTTCAAGGCCGTCGCCGACGAGTTGACGCGCCAGCTCGTCGAATCCGGCATCGAGGTCAGGGACGCCACGCCGCAAGCGCCGCGGGAGCTGTTCAACCGGCTGCTGGCCCCCGGTGAGAACTCCGACGGTGCGGTGCAGGTCGACATGGCCGTCGTCGGGCGCCCTGTCAGTGGCGATCCGGCGTCGTCGCTCGCCTCGTCCTACGGCTGTGCCCCGCTCGTCACCGGTGGCTCCTCCGGCGGCGATGAAGACGAGGACGGTTCCGGGGCGGGAAATACCGACGAAAGTTCGGAATCGGCCGACGGTCGTACGGAAGAAAGTGAGCCGGGCGACTCCGGTGACGGTTCCGGATCCAGCGAAAGCGAAACCGGCGAATCCGGCGGATCCACCGGCGACGCGTCCGATTCCGATACCGGATCGAACGAGACCGAAACCGCGCAGAGCGACGATTCGGACGGCGATCCGATACGGCCCGCGAACCCCGCCGGGTACTGCGACCCCGAACTGCAGTCGATCATCGTGGATGCGCTGACCGGCTCGAAGCCGCTCGACGAGGCGTTGCGCACCGTTGAGCCGGCGCTGTGGGACGCCGGGGTGACGATTCCCCTGTTCCAGCCCACAGACACGGTCGCCGTGACGGCCGATGTCGAGGGCGTGCGAGCCTCGCCGATGCCCGCGGGCCCGTTCGCCTCAGCGGTCGAGTGGAGCCGCGGCGAGAAGTGAGCCGGACGGGCGGCCGGGGCGCCCGTCGAACATTTCCGCGGTTTCGATACCCGAGATTCGGTCTCAGGGTTTACATTGCTCCTCACATGCCACTCGGTGGGCGACAAATGTTTACCGAACGTAAGAAGTGGATGTCCGGACGCTAGGCGGAAGTCACCCTTTGGTCACGATCGCAAGGCAGATGGTGACTCGCAGTGCCTCCGGTTCCTAGCGTTCCTCCGCATATGCGCCAAACGAGTGGCTTGGCGTGTCATATGCTCCGGTCAGACCGGCCGGAGGGTGTGGACTCTGCGGTGCGGACAACCGCAGAGTCTTCAGTGCTAGGAGGGCACACGAATGAGGAGATCCAAAGCAATCTCCGCCATGGCTGTGACGGCTGTGTCGGCTCTGGTGCTGACCGCCTGTGGCGGCGGAGGAGGAAACTCGGACGGCTCGTCGGGCGACGTGTCGAGCATGGCCGAGGGCAAGGCACAGGAGGGAGATGTCTTCAAACTCGCCGATGTGCCGGAGATGGACCCGGTGACCGTCGCGATCGACGACAACTTCACCGCCTACAACAACGACACCGCGGACGCGAACAGCTCGTACAACAACTACGTGCTGACCTCGGTGCTCACCGCCCCGACCTTGCTCGACGGCAACAACGAGGTCCTGACCAACGGCGACGTCATGGAGTCGATCGAGGTCACCTCCGAGGATCCCTACACCGTCGAATGGAAGATCAAGGAAGGCGCCAAGTGGTCCGACGGCGAGCCGTGGGACTGCTCCGACCTCTACCTCGCCTGGCTGTCGCACTCCGGTAAGGCCGAGGGGTTCAACGTCGCCTCCAGCACCGGCTACGAGCTGATCGAACAGCCCGAGTGCAAGGACGCGCAGACCTTCACCGCCGAGTTCTCGCAGCCCTACATCGACTACAAGGGCCTGTTCTCCGCAGGCGCCGTCCTCCCGGCGCACGTCCTGGAGGAAGGGACGGGAATCGACGACATCACGTCGATCAAGCCGGACTCGCCGAAGGTCTCCGACGTCGCCGAGTTCTGGGCCGGCGAGTGGAAGGGCTTCGACGCCGAGAAGATGCCGGGCTCGGGTCCGTACAAGATCAAGAGCTTCGACCGGAACTCCGGCAACGTCGTGCTCGACAAGAACCCGGAGTGGATCGGCGCCAAGGGCGGTCCCAAGGAGATCACCGTCCGCACGATCCCGGACACGCAGGCCATGGCCACCGCGTTGGAGAACGGCGAGATCAACGTCGCCGCGTCGACCCAGCCCGACTCCACCGCGGCCACGACGATGCAGAACCTGGAATCCCAGGGCGTCACCTACGGTTCCGCGCCGCAGCTGACCTACGAGCACCTGGACCTGAACTTCAAGCGCATCTTCGCCGACGAGGCCGCCCGCAAGGCGTTCTTCGCGGTCGTGCCCAGGCAGCAGATCGTCGACAAGCTGCTGAAGGGTGTCCAGCCGGACGCCGAGGTGCTGCAGAGCATCGTGTTCTTCCAGGGTGAGGACGGCTACCAGGACGTCTACAGCGACAAGGCTGACCAGGGCGCCGAAGAGGCCGAGAAGATCCTGCAGGAAGGTGGCTGGGAGAAGGGCAACGACGGCATCTACGCCAAGGACGGCAAGCGCCTCTCGATCGAGATCTCCCACAACGAGAACGCCCGCCGGAAGCAGACCGTCGAGATCATCCAGTCGGCGGCGGCGAAGGCCGGTATCGAGGTCAAGGACGACCAGGACGCCAACTTCCTGGCCGGCCGGGTCGACAAGGGTGACTACGACGTCGCGCTGTTCGGCTGGTCCTCGGAGCCGTTCAAGACCACTCAGGCGGACCTCTACTCCTCCGACGGCGGTCAGAACTGGCAGGGCCTGGAGAGCAAGGAGGTCGACGAGGCCTACGAGTCGGCCGTCGCCGCCACGAAGGAGGACGAGGCCCGGAAGCACTACCAGGAGGCCGACAAGGCACTGGCGAACGAGCACGCGACGCTCCCGCTGTTCGCCACGCCGTCGATGTGGGGCTTCCGCGGAATCGACCGCGTGTACATGCAGTCCTACAACGGTGCGCTGTGGAACGCCGGCGAGTGGGAAGCCGCCGAGTGATCACTCGGTTTCTTGCTCACTGACAGTGGGTGAGACCACTCGATCGCGCTGACGTGGACCGTCGGGGGTCGGACAGACCGTCCGGCCCCCGACGTCCGACGTAAGTACCTGTTTACTCTGCACTCGGAACCACTATCGTGGCGCGAGCAGTAGCGCATGATTCCGGGCGGCGCTCGGACTAGGAGCAAGTCGTTGAACCTGGTTGTCTACATCCTTCGCCGATTGGCGATTTCGATTCCGATCCTGTTTGTCGGAAGTTTCCTGGTTTTCTGCATGGTCGCGGCCGCGGGTGATCCTCTCGGCGAACTGAGAACGCAACCAGGGGTGAGTCAGGAGTCGATCAATCAGCTGTCGCACCAGCTGGGGCTCGACAAGGGCATCGTGCCGAGATACTTCGACTGGCTCGGTGGTTTCCTCACCGGCGACTGGGGTATTTCCATCGCTCAGGGCTCGAACATGGAGCCCGTGTTCCCGAAGGTCATGAGTGCCTTCGAGGTCACGATCCAGCTGATCCTCGCCGCGGAGATCATCGCGCTGCTGCTGGGTGTGGCCGTCGGTGTGCTCGCGGCGGTGAAGCAGTACTCGCCGATCGACTACATCGCCACGACGCTGGCGTTCATCTTCTTCTCGATGCCGATCTTCTGTGTGGCGATCGTGCTGAAGATGTACGGCATCGACCTTAACGTGATGATCAACGACCTGGGCTGGGATTCCTGGCTGGGCAATCCGTTCCTGAAGACCACGAGCCCCGAATCGCTCAGCGGGGACGGCTTCTTCGGCTCGATCATCACCTACATCGGCGGGTTGCTGCTGCCGACCCTGTCGATCATGTTCATCAGCTTCGCGGCCTACAGCCGCTTCCAGCGGTCGTCGATGCTGGAGACGATGAACATGGACTACGTCCGAACGGCGCAGGCCAAGGGCATTTCGCAGGGTCGCGTGATCATGCGGCACGCCTTCCGGAACGCGCTGATCCCGGTGACGACGCTGTTCTCGGTGAACTTCGTGACGGTTGTGACCGGCGCGATCATCACCGAGCGGGTGTTCGCGTGGAACGGTATGGGCTCGGTGCTCGTCGAGGCCGTGAACAAGAACGACCCGAACACGCTGATGGGCTGGATCGTGGTCATCGCCATCGCGGTGGTCGTCGCCAACCTCATCGCAGACCTGGTTTACGGCATTCTGGACCCGAGGATTCGCGTTGGCTGACTTGAACTCGATGGAGGCCGGTGTCGAGTCCGGCCACGGCAAGAACACCGGCGGGAGCGCCCCCGAGGCGCTTCCGGAGGCCCGCAGTCAGGGCAGGATGGTGCTGCGGAAGTTCCTGCGGCACAAGCTCGCGATGGGCAGCGTGATCGTACTCGCGCTGATCATCCTGGCGTCGATCATCGTCCCGCTGTTCTATCCGCACAGCTTCGCCGACGCGTCGTTCTCGTCCTATGTGGATCCGAGTGTGGAACACCCGCTCGGCACCACCCAGGTCGGCAAGGACATGATGGCCCAGGTGCTCAGGGGAACCCAGTTCTCCCTGCTCATCGCCATCACCGTGGCCATGCTGACGACGATCATCGGCGTCGTCCTCGGTGCGCTCGCCGGCTATCTGCGCGGGTTCACCGACTCGGCGATCTCCCGGCTGACGGACCTGTTCCTGATCGTGCCGTCGATCGCGGCCGCGGCGATCATGGTGCGGGTGCTCAGCGGCAGCTGGTACGTCGTGGCACTGGTGCTGGCGATGTTCGCGTGGATGCCGATCGCCAGGATCACCCGCGCCGAGGCGATGTCACTGTCGCAACGCGAGTTCATCGAGGCCGCACGTGCCTCCGGTGCCGGTACCGGACGGGTCGTGTTCAAACACCTCGTGCCGAACATGGTCGGCACCATCACCGTGAACGCCACGCTCGCCGTGGCGCAGGCGGTGCTGGCCGAGGCGGCGCTGTCGTTCATCGGCCTGGGCGTGCAGATCCCGGACACCTCGCTCGGCCTGGTGATCTCGGAGAACTACGAGCAGATGCAGGGCAGGCCGTGGCTGTTCTTCGGTGCGTTCACGGTCCTGGTTCTGATCTCGCTGACGATCAACTTCATCGGTGACGGGCTGCGGGACGCCTTCGACCCGCGCCAGCGGGGCGTAAAGGCGTGAGGCCGACGACGGGCCGCCACCCCACGGGGTGGCGGCCCGTTTCGGTTCCGTAGCGGGCCGCCGGGGATTGAGCGCCGGGGGCTCAGCCTGGCCGGGGATTCACTGCCGCCGAGGATTCAGTGCCGCCGAGGATTCGGTGCCGCCGGAGACTCAGCGCCGCTGGGGCTCGGTGCCGCCGGGGACTCGTAGCGGATCTCCGGGCGTGGCCTCGGCGCTCGGCGAAACGGGATGTGCCGGAGGACGGGCGCGAGGATCTCCTCGCGCCCGTTTTCGTGTGCTCGAGGGATTTTCCGGTGCCGGGTGCCCATCCGCGCGGGATTCGGTGCCCGCTGAAAAACGGGGCGGTGGCCGTTCCTTTCGGAATCGACCACCGCCCCGTTCGCCGGCTGCGGCTATCTCATTCGGCGAGCGTGTAGCGGCCCGCCTCCCAGGCTTCGCGGCGTTCGCGCTGCTTCGTCGGGTCGGCCACCGGGGCGGCGGCCAGCAGGCGCTTGGTGTAGTCGTGCTGCGGGTCGTGCAGCACCTGGTCCCGTTCGCCGACCTCGACCAGCTCGCCCTTGCGCATCACCGCGACCCGGTCGGCCAGCAGGTCCACGACGGCGAGGTCGTGGCTGATGAACAGGCACGCGAAGTTCAGGCGCTGCTGCAGGTCGAGGAACAGGTCGAGGACCTTGGCCTGCACCGATACGTCGAGCGCCGACGTCGGCTCGTCCGCGATGAGCAGCTTCGGGTCGAGCGCCAGCGCGCGTGCGATCGCGATGCGCTGCCGCTGACCACCGGAGAGCTCGTGCGGGTAGCGGTTCCGGTAGTGGCCGGAGAGCTGCACCTGGTCGAGCAGGTCGGTCACCCGCGAGGTCAGCGCCGTGCCGGAGAGCACCTTGTGCAGCACCAGCGGCTCGGCGATCGATTCGCCGATCGTCATCTTCGGGTCCAGCGTGGAGGCCGGGTCCTGGAAGACGATGGAGAAGTAGCGGCGCAGCGGCCGCAGCTGCTTCGTCGACAGCTTCGTGATGTCACGGCCGCCGACGGACACGGTGCCGGAGGTCGGGTCGAGCAGCCGGGTCGCACACCGGCCGACGGTCGATTTGCCGGAGCCGGACTCGCCGACCAGGCCGACGATCTCGCCTCGCTGGATGCTCAGCGACACGTCGTCGACGGCGCGGACCTTGTTCTTGCGGCCACGGCCGGGGAACTCCAGCACGATGTTCTTGAGTTCGAGAGCGGGTGCCTCGTCCTTGACCTCGCTCGCGAGTTCCTCTTCGACCGCTTTGAGCCGTTCCGCGACCTCGGAATCGGAGATCTCGGGCTCGGACGTCGCGGCAGGCTCGGACTCGAGGAGCCTGCGTCCCGCAGGGCGCGATCCCAGCACGGGCACCGCGGACAGGAGGCGCCGCGTGTAGTCCTCCTGCGGGTTCGCGAACAGGTCCTCGACGGGCGCCTGTTCGACGATCTCGCCGTGGTACATCACGAGCACGCGGTCGGCGAGGTCGGCGACGACCCCCATGTCGTGGGTGATCAGCACGATCGCGGTGTTGAGCTCGTCGCGCAGCTTGCGCAGCAGCCCGAGGATCTCCGCCTGCACGGTCACATCGAGCGCCGTCGTCGGCTCGTCCGCGATGATGATCTTCGGGTCGCAGGAGATCGCCATCGCGATGACCACCCGCTGGCGCAGACCGCCCGAGAGCTGATGCGGATACTGCGTGATCCGCGTTTCGGGCTCGGGGAAGCCGACCAGTTCGAGGAGCTCGACGGCGCGCTTGTCGGCGGCGGCCTTCGACATGTTCTTGTTGTGCGCCCGCAGCGACTCCCGCAGCTGCCAGCCGATGGTGTACATCGGGTTCAGCGCGGTCATCGGCTCCTGGAAGATCATCGCGACGTCGTTGCCGCGGTGCTTGCGCAGCTCCTTGGGTGGCAGCCCGCCGAGGTCGAGGTCCTCGACCTTGCGCGCACCCGTGATCGACGACGTCTTCGGCAGCAGCCCGGGAACGGACATCGAGGTCACGGACTTACCCGACCCGGACTCACCGACGATCGCGAGGATCTCCCCGGGTTCGACGTCGAAGCTGATGCCCTTGACGGCATCGACCGGACCGTCCTCGGTCTTGAACGAGATGTTGAGGTCCGAAATGGACAGGACTGGCCCGGTTGTGCCGGCGGCCTGCGGTGATTGTGTTTCTGTGCTCACCAGATGCCCTTCGAGTGCGGGTTCGGGTGCCACGTTCGGTGGTCGTGGACGTGGCCGCGAGGATAGTCGACATGGGCCGTTCGAGGGACGGGCCGAAGGAACTAATGTTGAGCTGTGATCTCGGACGATGAGCGCGGGACCGACCGGCAGCGCGGGACCGACGGGCGCAGGGTCGTGCTGGTGCATGCGCATCCGGACGACGAGAGCATCACGACGGGCGGCACGATCGCCCGCTACGCGGCCGAGGGGGCACATGTGACCGTGGTCACGTGCACGCTCGGTGAGGAGGGCGAGATCATTCCGCCCGCCCTGAGCGAACTCGGCGCGTGGGCGGGCGACCAGCTGGGCGGATACCGCAGTGCGGAGCTCGCCGCTGCGGGACGGGCCCTGGGCTGGACCGCCCACCGCTACCTCGGCGGCATGGGCCGTTGGCGCGATTCGGGGATGGCGGGCACGCCGTCGGCGGAGCATCCGCGCGCGTTCGTCGTCGGCGACCTCGACCAGCAGGCCGAACAGCTGACGGCGATCCTCGACGAGCTGCGGCCCCAGGTCGTCGTCACCTACGACAGCCACGGCGGGTACGGCCATCCGGACCACATCCGTGCCCACGAGATCACCATGGCGGCGGCGCCGCGGGCAGCGTCGGTGCAGCGGGTGTTCCACACGGTGTCCTCGCGCAGGGCGGTGACCGACGGCCTGGCCGCCCTGCGCGCCGCGGGCGACGTCGGGTTCCGGGTGCCCGCCGACGACGAGCTGCCGACGACTCCGGACGAGGCAGTCACGACGGTGGTCGACATCCGCGCGCACCGGTGGCGCAAGTTCGCCGCGCTCGCCGCCCACGAGACGCAGGTCGACGTCGGGCCGGACTGTTTCGCCCTGTCCAACGGCATCGCCCAGCCGGTTCCCGGGGCCGAGCACTTCGTGCTGGCCCACGGCCCGGCCGAGGGTGCGGAAACCGATCTGTTCGGAGGGCTGCGGTGAGTGCCGAGCGGCCGCGGATGGCCACGGCTGCGTGGCTCGTCCTGCTCTCGGTCGACGCTGTGCTGCTGGCGCTGCTGGAACTGTTCTTCCTGCCGATCCGGCTCGACGGAACCCTGCTGCCGCGTTTCGGCGACGTGCCGTTCCCGATCGTGGTGGTGCTCGCTGCCCTGACGACGCCGTGGCTGGTGGCTGCGGCGAGCAGGCTCGGTGAGCGCAGGTTGGGCATGGTGCCGCTCGGGGTGTGGGTACTGACGGTGTTGGTGGTGGGCATCGCGGGCCCCGGCGACGACCATGTGCTCGTCGCGGACCTGCGTACGCTGCTGCTGCTCGCCTGCGGGGCGCTTCCCGCGGCGCTCGTGCTCGGCGGTGTCCTTGGCCGCGCGGCACGGGACGCGAACCGGCGGAAGTCGTCGGTGCAGGAGAAGCGCACCGGGCCGAGCCCGACACCGACACGGAGGTAGACGCGGACATGGCCGAGCACATCACCGACGCCTACGTGGTCAGCGTGCTGCGTCCCTACGTGCGTGCCACGGGGCCGCTCGTGGACGCCCTGCGGGAGAAGGACCCGTTCTCGGTGCTGGCGCGTGAAGCCGAGGACCCGGTGATCGACGAGCCGCGGGTGCGCGACCGGCTGCTGCACGGGCTCAACGCCATGAAACTGCCGGGCACCGCCGCGTGGACGGACATGGACACCGAGGCGCGCACGAAGTGGTGGACGGGCCGGGTGGGCCGGTTCACCTCGTTGCTCGCGGCCGTCCCCGGAATCGCGGGCGCGGTGTCGGACCTGTTGCCGGTGCAGGACACCATCGGCGCGGCGGGTCAGGGCCTGCTGCTGTGTGCGCTCGCAGGCGAACGCGGCCACACGGATGTGGCCACGCGGGTGCGACTGATCGCCTGGGTGCTGTTCGAACGGGACATCCCGGCCGAGCTCGCCGAGGGCAGGAACGCCGACCGTGACGCCGAGGACGCCGAGACCGAGCGCCTCACCGAGGAACTCGACGGCGAACGCTCCGCGCGTGGCAAGGCTTCGCTGAAGACGGTGGCCCGCACGCTGTGGCACCTCGGCCGGTCCCTGCAGGAGATCCCGGACGAACTGGAGAAACGGCCGAGCGGGCGCTTCTACCACAAGGCGTTCGGGCTGCTGCCCGGTATCGGCATGGCCGCCGACTATCTGGGTGAGCGGTCCGGCCTCAAGCGGGTCGCGAAGCGGGCGGACAAGTGGTTCGCCGCCCATCCGGCCCCGGCCCCGGCCGCAGGCCGTGGTGACGTGCCACCCGGCCGCGACTGACACGCCGGGATCGACACGCTCGGATCGACACAACGGAACCGACACAACGGAACCGACACAACGGAACCGAGGCACCGGGACCGGTGTACCGGAACCGGTGTACCGGGACCGGTGTACCGGGACCGGTGTACCGGCGGGATGCAGCCGGCAGCGAGCCTGGGCTCCGTTGCGGCGGGGTTGCGGTGGGTCAGCGCCAGAACATGAACGCCAGCTGGCCGAGCTGTGCGGCGATGTCGCTGCCGCCGACCGCGCCGAAGATGGCGCCCGTGACGTCCCACAGCGCGGCGCTCACTCCGGGCACGGCGATGATGAAGGCGAACAGCACCAGCGGAGCCCATGGTCGGGCCTTCGCACCGAACTCCCGCGCCTGCGGCGACAGGTACGGCTCGATCGCGCCGTAGCCGTCAAGTCCCGGCACGGGAAGGATGTTCAGCACGAACGCGAGAATCTGCACCGAGGCCAGGTAGGACAGGCCGATCATGAGTCCGGCGGGCAGCGGGGCGAGCACGACGACGAGCGTCAGCAGAATGCCGAGGGCGAGGTTGCTCAGCGGACCCGCGAGCGACACCCACGACGACACCTTGCGCGAGCGCAGCGCCCACCGGTTGATCCACACCGCGCCGCCGGGCAGCGGGATACCGCCGATGGCGAGGATGATCAGCGGCAGCACCAGCGACAGCACCGGATCGGTGTACCGGCGGATGTCCATCGACAGGTAGCCCTTGAGTGCGACCTCCCTGTCACCGCCGCGGTAGGCCACGATCGCGTGACCGAACTCGTGCAGTGTCAGTGACACCGCCCAGCCGCCGAGGACGAGTACGACGACGCCGAGCGTGCCGACGACGTCGCGGTCGACCCCGTCGAGGCCGACCGACAGCGGCGGGAACAGTGCGCAGAGCACGCCGCCCACGGCTGTAGTGGCGAGCAGGGCGTAGAAGAGCGGGCTGGGCCGGACCACCGAACGTTGCACGTGCCCATCCTCGCGCATCGGGTGCATGGCCGGTGTAAGTGGCGGGGGCGGCTGCGACCGGTGGTCCGGTCCACACGTCCGCCGATCGGTGCGGCCGGGTCGACGGAGGCTCGTTCACCGTGGTGGGATCGGTTGCGGAACCAGGTGTGAGATCGGCGTGTGGTTCGCTCGGCGTGTCCGCTTGCAAAACCGCCGCGATCTATCCCCCATCCTCGCTACTCCGCTTGACCTCGCCGCACTACACAGGTGTAATCACATTGATGTCATTCGCTGCCGAAGGGGGGCAGTGCAGGGCAGGTTCGCACTGCGAACCGGTCTGACGGGCTCAGGGGACGAACACCGCCAGCCTGGGAGTGCGTGAAAGCGAGGAGGCGGACGTGCGGTTGGACATGACGGGAACCGAGCGGGGGCGGCCGGTGGACCGGGCGGCTCAGGCGGACGGCGAATTCGAGGCTCTCGCGGAGCTGCTCGACGTCACCGAAGAGCAGGAGTGGCAGGAACGCGCTCTCTGCGCGCAGACCGACCCGGAGGCGTTCTTCCCCGAGAAGGGCGGTTCTACACGCGAGGCCAAGCGGATCTGCCAGGGCTGCGAGGTCAAGGACGACTGCCTCGAATACGCGCTGGCGCACGACGAACGCTTCGGTATCTGGGGCGGACTGTCCGAACGGGAGCGCCGCAAGCTGAAGAAGCGCGCCGTCTGACGGTCCGCGCGACTCACTCGTACGGGCAGGCGTAACGTGCGCACGCGAGTGCGCGCGAGGGGAGAGTCCGAGGCGGGTGCCTGCGACGTTCACACGCTGACGCTGCGACGGGTGATCCGCTTGTAGGTCATCCGTCGCGGTCGGTGATTCCCCGCGCTGGTGATCCTCCCGCGCTGGTAATCCTCGAGCCCCGGAGTGACTCAGTGCCCCGAACATCGCAGTCCGGCCCTGCCGAATCCGACGGCCCCGGCGCAGGCCAAGACGAAGCCGATTCGGCCGCAACCACCGGTGTGGACGACGTGGCCGGTTCGGACGAGGCGGCTACGGACTCGGTGCCGCCCGACGTGACCGCTGACGGGGACGAGCAGGCTGACGGGGACGAGCAGGCTGACGGAGACGAGCAGGCAGGCGCGGACGAACCGGTGGGCGCCGACGAACCGGTGGGCGCCGACGAACCGGTGGGCGCGGACGAGGCCGCCGACGAGGAACCGCCGGACGTGACGGCCGGTTCGGACCACGCCGACGACCCGGACGAGACACCGGAATCGGCCGGGACACGGCAACCGGACGAGGCACGGCCGTCGGACGACTCCGTGCCACAGGCCCGGCCGGACACGCGGCAGGACGGGCCCGCGTGGCGACGATTCCTGATCGCACCCCCGACCGTGCTGGCCGGATCGCTCGCGGTGCTGTCCCTGCTGCTCCACGGAATCGTCGGGGACCGCCTCGGGTTCGATCTCGCAGGCGGCGCGCTGCTGCCCGTCGGCGACCTCGGCGCCGTGTGGTCGGCCTATCTCGACGCGTGGCACGGGGTAGCGGGCGGCACGACGAGCGCCGGCTCGCCCGCGCTGGCCGTCCTGGGGGCTGCGGGCGCGGTGCTCGGCGGCCCGGCCGTGGCCGTGTCGCTGCTTCTGCTGCTCGATCTTCCCGCCTCGGCGCTCGTCGCCTACGCGGCGACGCGGCGCCTCACCACGCGGCGGTGGGCGCGTGCGGGCGCGGCCGCCGCCTACGCGCTGGCTCCGGCTGCGGTCGACGCGGTCGCGTCCGGGCGGATCGGTGTGGTGGTCGTCCACATCGCGTTGCCCGCGGTCGTCGCCGGCATCGCGTCGCTGCTGACCAGCAACGACGTGCGCAGACTGCCGCTCGGCGCGTGGTGCGGGCTGGGCATGACGTTGATCGGGGTGTTCTCCCCGATCAGTTACGGCATGGTGCTGTTGGGGCTGGTCGTCGCGTTCGTGACGTTGCCCGTCCCGGGAGGCCGGTCCTGGCAGGGGCTGCCCGCGCTGACCATGGTGGTGTTGCTGCCGCTCGCGCTCGCCCTGCCGTGGCTGCCCACGCTCGTCAGGCATCCGGAGTTGCTGTTGCACGGGCTCACGGGCCCCGCCGACGCGGCATCCGCGGTGGGCCTGGTCGGGTTGCATCCGTCGGGCGGCGTGCCCCTCGGGCTCGTACTGGTGGTCGTCGCCGTGGTCGCGGTCGTGGTCGCGGCGTCCGTGCGGATGGCCGCGGGGGCGATGCTCGTGGTGATCGGCTGCGCGGGCGCGGCCGTGACGCAGCTCGTGCGGGCCGAACCGGTCACGGGCGGTGACGCCATGCCGGGATACGCCGGGGCGCCGCTGGTGATCGTCACTGCCGGGCTCGTCGCCGTCGTGCTCGGCGGCCGGCTCGGCGCGGGTGCCCGTGCGGGTGCCGGTGCGCCGAGGACCGCGGTGCTCGGCGGCTCGGCCGTCACGCTGGCCGTGCTCGCGACGGCCGCGTTGCTCGGAGGTGCAGGCGAGGTGCGCACGGGCGGCGGTGTCCGCCTGCCCGCGGCGCTCGATGACGAGCTCGACGACAGTGGACGTGGCGTCCTGGTGCTCGGCCACGACGGGCCGGGCGGGTCGGCGCCGGACCGGTTGACGGCCGGGCGCACCCCAGGGTTCGGCGACGACGCACTGTCTCCCGTCGGGGGCATGGCCGAGCGGCTCGAAGGCTGGCGCAACGGGCTACTCGGCGGCTCCCGCGACGCCGTGACGAACGCCGCCGCGGCCGGTGTCGAGTTCGTCGTGCTGCCGCCCGGCGAGAACGGCGACGCGCTGCGCAGCGACGCGAGCGATCTCGTGCGTTCCGCACCTTCGGCGTCCGACGGCCGCGCGGTTCTGCGCCTGACCCCCGAGGCGGGCCAGGTCACGCTCGTGTCCCCGGAACAGGCTCATCGTGCGGTCAGTGGAAGCGCCCCGAACGACGAGCTCATGCGCGGTTCGGCGATCGCGCCGGTGGACGCGCGCCTGCCCGACGCGCGTGTCCGCGTCTCCGAAGGGCCGGACGGCAGGCTCCTGGTCCTGGCCGCGGAGTACGAACCGGGGTGGAGCGCCACGGTGGACGGCGAGCCGGTGCCGATCACGCCCGCGTGGGGGCACCAGGTGTCGGTGGCGGTACCGGAGTCGGAATCGGAGGTCGTGGTGCGCTACACCGCGCCGTGGCACTCGGTGTTCCTGCTCGTCAGCGTGGCCGCGCTGCTGTTCGCGGCGCTCACGGCGGTTCCGGGGAGGGCGCGGACGTCCCGCGGCCGGTGATGCGGTGGCGGGTCAGTGGCCGCCGTCGATAATGTCCGGCTCCACCCCGATGTAGGCGGCGATCTGTTCGACCAGCACGTCGTGCACCAGATCGGCCAGGTCGGAGGGGTCCTGGGCGCGCGCTTCGAGCGGCCTGCGGTAGAGCACGATGCGCGCGCGGGTCGGCAGACCGGAACGGTCGACCCCCGCCGGGACCAGCCGCGACAACGGCACGGCCCCGTCGTGCAGCACCCCTTCGTCGACGGTGCCCGGCGGGCCGTCCTTGACCTCCGGGACGTCGTCGACAGCGACGTCGAGCTTGGTCAGCTCGCTGCGCCAGCGACCTTCGATGGGTTCGAGTGCGTCCAGCACCAGCGAGTCGAACCGCTCGGCGGGACTCGACGCGGCGGGCAGGCTGGCCGGATACAGCGGGCCGCGGAGGCCCCGCCCGTGGCGGTCGCGTCGCATGCGCCGTCGAAACCGTGCACCTCGAGCCGTCGTCACCGGGCCAAGGGTACCTATCCGCCCACCCCGACCGCACCAACCTTCCCGGCGACCCACTCGGCAGGACCACCTATCGGGATTGCCGAAGCCTGTACGCGTCCACCGCACGCGATTGGCACTGCCGGGATGGGCGGTGGTGGGCGACCGGTGGGCGCCTACTGCTGGGTGGCTGTATGCCGTCGCAGGGATGGCCTGGGTCCGTACTCGACCACTGCACGGGGGCGGCACTGCCGGGATGGGCGGTGGCGGGCGACGGGTGGGCGCCAACCACTGGTGTCTGTATGCCGTCGCAGGGACTGCCCGGGTCCGTAACTGACTACTGCACGGGGCGGCACCGGCGCGATGGGTGGTGGTGGGCGACGGGCGGGCGGGCGTGTCAGCTACCCCTCTTGCGGGAGGAAGGGCTATCGTGATCAACCGTGCGGAGCGTACGGAAGTGTTCGCGGACGGGCTGTCATGAGCCCGCCGTCGCTACGCTGACCTACGCCTACGGCGACTCGACGGCCGTGGTGGGTCCGCTCGCGACCTCGTCCGAGCCGCACTCCTACGACCTGTGCGAGGCGCACGCGATGCGGTTGACCGTGCCGCGAGGCTGGGAGGTCGTGCGGCACGAGGGTGACTTCTCACCGCCGGAGCCGACGGTCGACGAGTTGACTGCGCTGGCCGAGGCCGTACGGGAGGCAGGCCGTCCGGAGCCGGTCGAGCAGCCGGCCGCGGTGACGGACCGTTCCGGGGAGTCGGGCGCGATGGGCACGACGGGTACGGAATCGGGCAGGCGCGGACATCTGCGCGTTCTCCCCGGGCACGCCTGACCCGCCTGGCCGTTTGCGCGATGCCGGTGGTGCCGGCTGCGAGGGCGCGCGCCGACGTCGGCTTCGGGTGATCCCGTCACCGGCGGAGCACGCTCCGTGATTCCGGCCGCGTGGCGTCACCGCTCCGTTGGGTTGATCGGGCGAATGGGTAGGCTCCGGGGCGAGATTTCAGGCTCTGGGGAGTCACCAATCGGATGATCTGGGAGTGAGGCGTGTCAGACCTGTCGGCCATCGTGAAGGCCTACGACATTCGTGGCGTCGTCGGTGACCAGCTGGATGCAGGCCTGGTGCGGGACTTCGGTGCCGCGTTCGCCCTGCTCATCAAGCCCGACTCGCCGTCGGTGGTCATCGGGCACGACATGCGTGATTCGTCGCCGGAACTGGCGTCCGCCTTCGCGGACGGGGTGACGTCGCAGGGTCTCGATGTCGTGTCGATCGGCCTGGCCAGCACCGACGAGCTGTACTTCGCCTCGGGCAAGCTGGGTATGCCCGGTGCGATGTTCACCGCGAGCCACAACCCGGCGGAGTACAACGGCATCAAGCTCTGCCGGTCCGGCGCCGCTCCGGTCGGCCAGGACACCGGTCTGGCGGAGATCCGCGACACGGTCGAGCACGGTGTGCCCGAGTTCGCGGGCCAGGCGGGTGAGATCACCGAGCGTGACGTGCTGTCCGAGTACGCCGAGTACCTGCGGTCACTCGTGGACCTGACGGGGATCCGCCCGTTGAAGGTGGTCGTCGACGCGGGCAACGGCATGGGTGGCCACACGGTGCCCACCGTTTTCGACGGACTGCCCATCGAGGTCACGGCGATGTACTTCGAGCTCGACGGCACGTTCCCGAACCACGAGGCCAACCCGCTCGACCCGAAGAACCTCGTCGACCTGCAGGCGAAGGTCCGGGAGACCGGTGCGGACGTCGGCCTGGCCTTCGACGGCGACGCCGACCGCTGTTTCGTGATCGACGAGAACGGCGACCCGGTGTCGCCGTCGGCGGTCACGGCGCTCGTGGCGACCCGGGAACTGGCCAAGGAGCCGGGCGGGGTCGTCATCCACAACCTGATCACGTCGAAGGCCGTGCCGGAGATCGTCGCCGAGCAGGGCGGCACGGCGATCCGCACGCGCGTGGGCCACTCGTTCATCAAGGCCGAGATGGCGCGTACGGGCGCGGTGTTCGGTGGCGAGCACTCGGCGCACTACTACTTCCGCGACTTCTGGCGTGCTGACACGGGCATGCTGGCTGCGCTGCACGTGCTCGCCGCGCTGGGTGAGCAGCCGGGCACGCTGTCGGAACTGACCGCGCGGTTCTCGCGGTACGCCGCCTCCGGCGAGATCAATTCCACGGTCGAGGACCAGGCAGGCCGGCTCGCCGCGGTGAAGAAGACCTACGAGGGCCGCAGCGGTGCGTCGGTGGACGAGCTGGACGGGCTGACGGTCGACTTCGGCGACCGCTGGTTCAACCTCCGTGCGTCCAACACCGAGCCGCTGCTGCGGTTGAACGTCGAGGCGCCCGACGAGGAGGCCGTGGCGGCGCTGACCGACGAGGTACTGGCCATCGTCCGTGCCTGAGCGGTCCGCGGCGGAAACCCGACCGGCCGCGGACGAACAGTTTTCGACTGCCCTCCGAGAGGAGGGCCAACCGTGGTAAATAGGAAAAATGGCCGTCACTCTCGATCCGCAACTGCTCGACATTCTCGCGTGCCCGTCGGCGGACCACGCCCCGCTGACGGCCGGCACGCCGGATGACCCTGCCGCCGACGTGCTGACCTGCACGTCCTGCGGCAGGCAGTACCCCGTGCGGGACGGCATTCCGGTGCTGTTGCTCGACGAGGCCGTCGGCGGCGATCCGGCCGCCGACCCCGCCGGCGCGGGCGATTCGCCGGCCGGCGGCGATTCCGGGGCCGGCAGTGCTTGACGACACGCTGCTCGACGACCCGCGCCGGCTCGACGACGCCGACACCGGTGGTGTGTTGCGCGCGGCAGCGATGGCCGGCGCGCAGGTGCGGTCGACGATCGAAGCCGCGACGGAGCTGGAGCTGGCCGAACGGCTGGACATCGGGCGGCCCCGGTCGCTGGTGATCATCGTGCGGCCGGGTGCTGGCCACGGCGCGGCGCAGCTGCTCACGGCCCTGCTCGCGCCCGCCTGCCCGGTGCCGACGGTGGTGACCGACACGGTGCCGCCGTGGATCGGGGCGCTCGACGTCGTGCTGGCCCACACCGACGACCCGTACGACCGCGATCTCGCGGCGTCGCTCGAGCGTGCCGCCCGCTACGGCGCGACCGTGGTGCTGTCGGCTCCGCCGGAGGGCCCCGTCGCGTCCGCCGTCGCGGGCCGAGGCCTGGTGCTGTCACCTCGGGTCGTCGGACCGCCCGAGTTGGCGTTCCCGCGTGCGCTGACCACGGGCCTGCTCACGGCGGGTGCGCTCGGCCTGCTGGTGTCCGACGTCGACGGCCTCGCGGACCGGCTGGACAACGAGGCGGCCCGCGGGCATCTCGAGCACGAGTCGTTCGTGAACCCGGCGAAGTCGTTGGCGCTGCGCCTCGCCGACCGGACGCCGCTGCTGTGGGGGCTCGACCACGCGGGCGTGGCCGTCGGGCAACACGCCGCGTACGCGCTCGGGGCGCACGCGGCGGTCGTCGCGGACGTGTCCGATTACCGCCAGGCGCTCGCGCGGCCCGCGTTGCACGCGCTGGCCGCGCGCGGGGGCAACGAGCGGGACATCTTCGCCGACCCGGATCTCGACGAGGGGAGCGGTGCCGCGCCACCCCGGGCACTGCTGTTGTCGGTGCGCAGCGGCCCCGCGACCGATGAGGCGCGATTCCGGGTGGGTGAGACCCTGCCCGCCGCGGACGTGCTCGCACCGGCGGAAGAGCTGGCCGAGGCCGACGACGTCGCGTGCGCAGCCGTGCTGGCGTTGCGATTCGAGTTCGCCGCGGTGTACCTGGGGCTCGCGGCTGGAACCATCGGGGGAGCCGGCCGCGTCGCGCCGCTGTCACTGTGACGGTGGCACGGCCGGGCGAGGCCGGCGAGGAGTGGAGTTGACCGTGGAGCTGCTGCAGGGCGCGGTGCGGGCATATGCGTGGGGGTCCCGCACGACGATTCCGGAGCTGCTGGGCCGCCCTGTTCCGTCTCCGCATCCGGAGGCGGAACTGTGGTACGGCGCTCATCCCGGCGACCCGGCGCGCGTACGGCGGGCCGACGGCTCCGAGGTCAGTCTGCTGGAGATCGTCGACGCCGATCCGCACGGCCAGCTCGGCACCCTGTGCGCCGACCGGTGGGACGGCAGGTTGCCCTTCCTGTTGAAGATCCTCGCGGCGGAGGAGCCGCTGTCGATGCAGGCACACCCGTCGGCGGAACAGGCGGCGGAGGGCTACGCACGGGAGGAGGCTGCGGGCATCCCGCGGGACGCGGCGAACCGCAACTATCCCGATCCGACGGCGAAGCCGGAGCTGGTGTGCGCGCTCACGGAGTTCCACGCGCTCGCGGGGTTCCGCGATCCGTATCGGACCGTGCGGCTGCTGCGCGAGATCGAGACGCCCGGCCTGGCCCACTACGTCGAACTGCTGGCCGGGCAGCCGGATCCGGACGGATTGCGCGCGTTGTTCACGACGTGGATCACGTTGCCGCAGTCGGCGCTCGACGAGCTGCTTCCCGAGGTGCTCGACGCCTGCGTGCGGCACGTCAGGGAAGGCGGCGAGTTCGCCGTCGAATGCCGCACCGTGCTGCAGCTCGGCG
This sequence comes from Prauserella sediminis, assembly GCF_014195435.1. Lineage (NCBI taxonomy): Bacteria > Bacillati > Actinomycetota > Actinomycetes > Pseudonocardiales > Pseudonocardiaceae > Prauserella > Prauserella sediminis. The sequence goes on from NZ_JACIBS010000001.1 coordinate 3,038,563, forward strand.
AGGCGCATCCGCGTGATGCGGGTGTGCTGGCTGCGCTGCTGCTCAACCGCGTGACGCTGCGTTCGGGCGAGGCGCTGTACCTGCCCGCGGGGAATCTGCACCTCTACCTGTACGGCACGGCCATCGAGATCCTCGCCAACTCCGACAACATCCTGCGCTGCGGGCTGACGCCCAAACACGTCGACGTGCCCGAACTGCTGCGGGTGGTCGATTTCCAGTGCGGTGACATGCCGGTGCTGACCGGCGAGCCCGACGGCTCGGCCGCGGTGTACCGAACCGGGACGCCGGAGTTCCAGCTGTCGCGGGTCGACTGGGACTCCGTGGACCGGCGCGAGGTGGAGCTCGACGGTTCCGGGCCGGAGATCCTGCTCTGCACCGCGGGCGAGGTGCTGCTCTACGACGACGAGGGGACGAAGGTCGAGTTGCGGCGCGGTGAGTCCGTGTGGCGGCCCGCCTCGGACCCGGCGGTACGGGTGCGGGCCGTGGGCGAGGAGGTCGCGCAGCTCTTCCGCGCCACTTCGGGAACCTCATTGCGCGGGCATTAACGCCCCTTTACTCACCGTGTTCGCTTGGTCACCCTGACGGATGCCTTGCCGGCCGCGGACTCTAGGCTTCCGCCGTCACGTCGAGAACGCCGGAGGTTGAACTGTGGCGGCAACTGGGGGAACGAAGGCGATCCTGGCGGCGCTGGTCGCGAACGCCGGTATCGCGGTGGCGAAGTTCGTCGGTTTCGTGATCACGGGTTCGTCGTCGATGCTCGCCGAATCGGTGCATTCGGTGGCCGATACGTCGAACCAGGGATTGCTGCTGCTCGGCCAGCGGACCGCCAAGCGGAAGGCGACCAGCGAACATCCCTTCGGATACGGACGGGACCGGTACTTCTACTCGTTCATCGTCGCGCTGATGCTGTTCACCCTGGGTGCCGCGTTCGCGCTGTACGAGGGCGTGCACAAGGTGCAGCACCCCGAGGAGCTGAGTTCGCCACTCGTCGCCGTCGTCATCCTCGTCGTCGCCATCGCACTCGAGACCTACAGCTTTGCCATGGCGATCAAGGAGTCGAAGGCGATCAAGGGTGACCGCAGCTGGTGGGGGTTCGTCCGCCAGTCGAAGACGCCCGAGTTGCCGGTGGTGCTGCTCGAGGACGCGGGCGCCCTGTTCGGCCTGGTGTTCGCGCTGATCGGGGTCGGACTGTCGGTCGTCACGGGTGATCCGGTGTGGGACGGCATCGGCACGCTGATGATCGGTGTGCTGCTCGGCATCATCGCGATCACGTTGATCATCGAGATGAAGAGCCTGCTCATCGGTGAGGGCTCCGGCGAGGAGGAGCTGGACACCATCGTCGGTGAGCTCACGGTGGGTGAGGTCGAGCGGGTCATCCACATCCGTACGCAGTACATCGGCCCGGACGAACTCCTGATCGCGGCCAAGCTCGCGATGCGGCGGGGGATGGCGCTGACAGAGGTGGCTGCGGCGATCGACGACGCCGAACGTCGCGTCCGCGACGCCGTCCCCACGGCGCGGTTGATCTATCTCGAGCCGGACCTGGACCGCACGCCCGCATAGACGCCGGTGCTCTGCAGGGCACGGTGCAGAGCAGGATTCGTCGAGGCCCGGGTTGTCCAGGGCCGGTTCCTGACGGGCGGGTTCCGGTACGTCACGGCGCTCGACGACGCCGGGAACCGTCCGCCGTTGCGGCGAGGCGCCGACCAATCGCCCGAATGTCACAGTGAGTGATATATCTGCTGTTGCTCTGCGGGAAAGTCGATCCTTCGTGGGAAGGCTGTGACTCGATTAGATTACCGATTCGGCCCGAAGTGATCACTTTGGTCGTGATCGTCTAGGGAGTATCACCCGGTCGGGTCTAGGGTCCGGGCGGTCATCTGCCCGTTGTGGATGTTTTGTCCCCCCGTGTTCCCCCGCGTCCGATCCCCCAGGAGTCTCCTGATGTCTGTTGGTCCGCGTTTCCGCCTGCGCGCGCTCGTCACCTCGGCGATGGCGCTGGGCGTGCTGGCCGGTTCGATGCCGCTCGCCGCGGCGCACGACAAACCGGAAAAGGATCCCCGAGCCGTGGCCGTCGACGGCAACGTCGACGAAGGTATGAAACGCGCCTGTGAGCAGGCCGGATTCGACGGCGAGCCGATCGACAAGGCCGACGTCGGTTTCACCGGCGGTCCGGCGGAGACGTTCCTGACGATCACCGAGGTGCCGGCCGGCGTGGAGGTCACCGGAATCCTCGTGAAGGGCGGCCCCGCCTACAACCTTTACGAACCGGGTGAGCGGGGGCTGCCGCAGGATCCTGCGTGGGAGAAGCTGCGGTCCCCGCTGAACAACGGCGGGAAGATCGCGGCGATCAGCCACTGGTTCCTCTGCGGCACGGGCGTCCCGACGGAGACGACGACACCGCCCGGGTCGACGCCGCCGCCGGACACGACCACCCCGCCCGAGTCGACGACGCCTTCCGAGTCGACCACCCCGCCGGAGACGACCACGACCGGTACGGACACGACATCGCCGGAACCGGATTCGACCGGTCCGTCGTCCACGACCTCGAACGCGGGCGCGGCGACCACGACCTCGCAACCCGCCGTCGCGCCCGCCGGCGACACCGACGACCTGGCCTCGACCGGCTTCGGCGCGGGCTGGCTGCTCGGCCTGGGTGCCCTGCTGCTCGCCGGGGGCGGTGCGCTGGTGACGCTCACCCGCAAACGGCGCACGACCTCCTGACGGACCCCTCATCGGCGCCTCCCGGCCCTGCGGCTCGGCGCGGCCGGGAGGCGGTGTCGTCATCGGAAGGCGACCGTTCCCTGCGAGCCCACCCGTGGGGATATCCTCACCGGGTTGGTTGCTGTGAGGCCAGCGACTTGCCGGAGCGTTCCATGCCGGAACACGCTCGGGCGGCGAGTGCGTGGCCGATCAGCCTGCGGCCCAGGCGAGGCAGGAGGCAGTGGCATCGTGGCCGGTAACGGGATCTGGCGCACCAAGTCCGTAGAGCGGTCGATTGCGGACACCGACGAGCCGGGGACTCGGCTGCGCCGCAACCTCAGCGCGTGGGACCTGACGGTCTTCGGCATCACGGTCATGGTCGGCGCCGGTATCTTCACGCTCACCGCCCGCACCGCGGGTGATCTGGCAGGCCCTTCGGTGGCGGTCGCATTCGTGCTCGCCGGAATCGCATGTGGTCTCGCCGCCCTGTGCTACGCGGAGTTCGCCTCGACGGTGCCGGTGGCGGGCAGTGCCTACACGTTCTCGTACGCCACGTTCGGCGAATTCCTCGCGTGGATCATAGGCTGGGACCTCGTACTCGAGTTCTCGGTCGCGGCGGCTGCGGTGTCCAAGGGCTGGTCGGTCTACCTCGAAGAACTGCTGACCTCGATCTTTGGCATGAACGTCGCCACGACGATCGAGATCGGCGGCATCAGCGCCGACTGGGGTTCGCTGCTGCTCGTGGTCACGTTGGCGGTACTGCTGACGCTGGGGACGAAGCTGTCGTCGCGGTTCAGCATGGTGGTCACCGCGATCAAGGTCCTGATCATCCTGTTCGTGATCGCGCTGGGCATCGCCTACATCACGCCGGACAACTACACCCCGTTCATCCCGCCCGCGGCCGAGGGCGAGGATGCGGGCGGCGGCATCGAGCAGTCGCTGTTCTCGCTGCTGGCAGGTGGTTCCGGCAGTGTCTACGGTGGATTCGGCCTGCTGGCCGGTGCGTCGCTGGTGTTCTTCGCCTTCCTCGGGTTCGACATCGTCGCCACGACCGCGGAGGAGACGCGCAACCCGCAGCGGGACGTGCCGCGCGGCATCCTCGGTTCGCTGGCGATCGTCACGGTGTTGTACGTGGCGACCTCGCTGGTGATCGCCGGGATGGTGCCGTACAACGAGCTGTCGACCGCCGCCGAACCCGAGGGCCGCAAGACGCTCGCGACGGCGTTCACCCACCACGGCGTCGACTGGGCCGCACACATCGTGTCGATCGGTGCCGTCGTCGGCCTGATCACCGTGGTCATGGTGTTGCTGCTCGGTCAGCAGCGCGTGCTGTTCGCCATGTCGCGCGACGGGTTGCTGCCACGCGGACTGGCCAAGACCGGGCAACGCGGCACGCCGGTGCGGGTGAACGTGCTCGTGACCGTCGTGGTCGGTGTCGCGGCGACGTTCTTCGACGCGAGCCAGCTCGAAGAGATGGTCAACGTCGGCACGTTGTTCGCGTTCATGCTGGTGTCGGCGGGCGTGATGATGATGCGCAAGAAGCGGCCCGAGCTGCCGCGCGGCTTCCGGGTGCCGTGGGTGCCGGTGATTCCGATCCTGGCGATCGGCGTCTGCCTGTGGTTGATGCTGAACCTGACGGTGCTGACGTGGCTGCGGTTCGTGCTGTGGATGGCGCTGGGCGTGGTGATCTACTTCGTTTACGGGCGGCGGCGTTCGGTCCTGGCGCGGGAGTCCAAGGAGGCTTCGACCGACTCGGCCGGTTGAGGCACTGAGTTGCATCACCCGGTGTAGGTGCAACGTACGAAAGATGGTCCCGACACCACTCGTACGCGGGTAAAGTTCCGCCCCGGCACATCACTGCCCGTCACTGCGGGTGGCGTGATGGATCGACCTGCCGCCGGACCGTACGGAGTGCCTCATGCGCGTGACCCGTTCGTTCGCCCTGGCCGTCGTGACCGGTGCGGCCGTGTTCGGTTCCGCGGGCGTCGCTGGTGCCGGTCAGGATGCCGGGCATCCTCGCGGTGACGGCGGCGTGATCGTGCGGGGTCTTGACGATCTCGGCCCGGTCGATCCCGGCGAGGGCCCCGGTGAGCCCGCCGGCGGGAAGGGCGATCGTGGCGACGGCGACGACGACCGCGGCGGCGGTAAGGGTGGTCACGAGCGCCGCGGCGGCGATAACGACCGGCCGCTGTGTGAAGACGAACGGATGCACCGCGGCGAGCTGGCAGTCGACCCCGATCGTTCCCGTCGCGGTCAGGTGTTCGATCGGGAGACGGCGGACTGGGACCTCGGCGACGGTGGTCCGGGCGGCACGCAGGGGTGGTTCAACCACTGGAAACACTGCGTCGAAACGCCGCCCGCACCTGAGAATCCCGGGCAGCCGCCGAAATCCGAGCCCGACGCCGATGTGCACGCCGACCCCGACCGTGGCGGCACCGGTGACGACGGCGCGGAGTCCGAAGCCGGGCCCGGCACCGAGCACACGGCGCAGCCCGAGTCGAGCGTGGACGGTGCGCCCGCGGAGCCGCCGGGGCAACCGACCGCCGACCGGCAACCGCAGGATCCGGCCGGGGAGGAGTCGGAGAAGCACCTCCCGTCGTCCGCCGCGCCTGCGCCCTCGGTGCAGCGGGCGGACGCGGATTCCGACGCTGGTTCCGACGACGGCGCTGCCGCGGCGGGCGCTGGTTCCGACGACGGCGGAATGGGTTTCGGCGGCGGACTGCTGCTGATCGGCGGCGGCGGTCTGCTGGCGGCTGCCGCAGCGGCCGTCCTCGCCGTCCGCACCCGCCGCGCCTGAGACGGCCGCGCCTGAGACACAACCGGGCTGGTGTGCCCGGGCGGGTCCCGTGTATCCAGCACGGCCGATCGCCGGTCACGGCGCCGCGGGCACTCGCACACGCCGGCCCCGGCGGCATCCGGGGCCGCCATTGCCGCGCGTTCGCCCCGTGGGGCCGTAGCAGCCGGACGGCTGATCGTCGCGCACGAGGTGCCGCAGCGTGCCGCACCGAACGTCGCAGGTGAGGTGCTGCGCCCTGCCCGCAGCGCGGCCGCGGCGTGGACGGCCGCGCGCGGCCTCCGGTGCACGTCGTTCGGTGTCCAACGCCGTCCGCAATCCGTATCAATCAACATCGCACACTTTCAATTGCTGTAACTGTGTGACTGTGTTGACTTCTGGGTGTTTCGGTTCCAAGGTGAAGATGATCGAGGAACGGAGTGGTTCACCGATGTCCCTGACCGGGCCGAGCAAGCGAGTCAACGACGATCAGCCGGCGGAGTCCGGCGCTTCCCGCGGGGTCAGCCGCCGCGGGATCCTGGGTGCGGGCGCTGCAGTGCTCGGCGGCCTGGCGGTGCCGGGCATGTCGGCCGCGTCGCTGCTGCCGTGTGCACCCGTTGCGGCCGCGCAGGAGGGCGGCCGCAACGACTATCCGGAGTGGAACAACAATCTCGAGCTGTTCGACGTCGGCTCGGAGCCGCCGCACACGACGCTCATGCCGTACGCCGGTCTGGACCAGGCGCTCGCGGCCGATCGCACGCAGTCGCCGTTCCGGCTCGACCTCGACGGTGAATGGCGCTTCCGGCACGCCGAGAACACGGACTCGCGCGACCCGGAGTTCTACCGACGGGGCGCAGGCGACCGTGGCTGGGACACGATCCCGGTACCGGCCAACTGGCAGCTGCACGGGTATGACTTCCCCATCTACACCAACATCACGTACCCGTGGTCGGGAGCCAACGGCAAGGGCGAGAACCCGGAGCCGCCGTTCGCGCCGACGAAGTTCAACCCGGTCGGACAGTACCGGCGGAGCTTCACGATGCCGCCGAACTGGCGCGGCCGCCGGACATTCCTGCACTTCGAGGGCGTCAAGTCGGCGTTCTACGTGTGGGTCAACGGTGAGCTGGTCGGGTACCGGGAGGACTCGTACACCTCGTCCGAGTTCGACGTGACACGGCTGGTCAAGCCCGGCCACAACGAGGTCGCGGTCGAGGTGTACCGCTTCTCCGACGGCGACTGGATGGAAGACCAGGACATGATCCGGCTGTCGGGCATCTTCCGGTCGGTCTACCTGTTCTCGACCCCGACCGTGCACGTGCGGGACTTTCGGGTCGACACGCCGCTGCGCGACGGCTACACGAACGCGGACTTGGCCGTCACGGCGAACGTCCGGGACTACACCGGCTCGGAGAAGGGCGCGTTCACGGTCGAGACGCAGCTCTACGACGACGGCGGGAATCCCGTGTGGAGCGAGCCGCTGCGGCAGTCGGCCGACTTCGGCGCCACACGGAAGGACGCCACACGGGAGGACACCGCACGCGAGGACGAGGTCGTCGCCCGTGGCAGCAAGCGGGTCCGTGCGCCGAAGTTGTGGTCGGCAGAGCATCCGAACCTCTACACCGCGGTGCTCGTCCTGCGCGGACCGGCCGGTGATGTGCTCGAGACACTGTCGACCCGGGTGGGTTTCCGCGAGTTCGCCATGGTCGACGGACTCATGCGTATCAACGGCCGGCCGATCACGATCAAGGGCGTCAACCGGCACGAGCTGCACCCGGACCGTGGTTCGGCGCTGACCCGCGAGGACATGGTCGCCGACATCCGCGTCATGAAGCGGATGAACGTCAACGCGGTGCGGACCTCGCACTATCCGAACGATCCGCTGTTCTACGAACTCGCCGACGAGTACGGCCTGTACGTCATGGACGAGACGAACCTCGAGACGCACGGCATCCGTGACGACTACCCGGGTTCGCATCCGGAGTGGACGAACGCGGTCGTGGCGAGGGCGAAGAACGTCGTGCACCGCGACAAGAACCACGCCAGCGTCATCATCTGGTCGCTCGGCAACGAGGCGGGTGGGGGCAGCAACTTCGTCGCCATGTACGACTGGATCCGCTCCTACGACGACATGCGGGTCATCCACTACGAGGGCGATGACCGTCCGGAGGTCAGTGACGTCCGCTCGGCAATGTACGAGAGTCCGTCCAGAGTGGAGGATCGGGCGGCCGAATCGGACACTCGCCCGTACGTGATGATCGAGTATGCGCACTCGATGGGGAACTCGACGGGCAACTTCCGCGAGTACTGGGACATCGTGCGGGCGCACGATGTGCTACAGGGCGGCTACATCTGGGACTTCGCCGACCAGTCGCTGCGCCGGTCGGTGCCGAACGGTCGGGGCACGTACTTCGCCTACGGCGGCGATTGGGGCGACGACCCCAACGACGGCAACTTCTGCGCCAACGGCGTCGTGACCGCCGATCGGGCCGCGGGCGGCAAGGCCGCGGAGGTCAAACACGTCTACCAGGACATTCTGCTGTCCGCCGACGATCCGAGCTCGGGCCGGGTTACGATCACCAACGAGCACCTGTTCACCGGCGTCAGCGCCTATGCGGGCACGTGGGAGGTGATCGCCGACGGCGAGGTCGTCGAGACCGGTGAGCTGACGCGCGAGCAGCTTTCGGTGCCGCCGTCGTCGAGCGCGACCATCACGGTGCCGTTCACGAAGCCGGCGAACCCGGCTCCAGGGGCGGAGTACTTCCTGCGGCTGTCGTTCACCACGCGCGAGGGCACCCGGTGGGCCGACGCCGGGTTCGAGGTCGCCAAGCACCAGTTCCCGATCGACGTCGGCAGTCCCGAGGTCGAGCCGGTTCCCCTCGATTCGGTGCCCGCGCTGGCTGTGGACGATTCCGGCGGCTCGGTGACGGTGACGGGCGAGGACTTCACGGTCGCGATCGCGCGGGACACGGGCGTGATCACGTCGTACGTCGCGAAGGGGCGAACGCTCGTCGAATCCGGTCCGGTGCCGAACTTCTGGCGGGGTTCGACGGACAACGACCTCGGCAACGACCAGCCGGATCGCAACGGGACGTGGCGGCACGCGGGTGCGCGGCGCACCGTGACGGACGTGTCGGTCGAACCGGTGCGGGACAAGGCGGTGGTCGTCACGGTCGAGGGCACGCTGCCGACGTCGACGGAGTCGACCTACACGACCGTGTACACGATCTTCGGCAATGCGGAGATCAAAGTGGACAACACGCTGCACCCGGGGTCGGCGGCGCTGCCGTACATCCCGGAGGTCGGCACGATCCTGCGGGTCCCTGCGGGCCTCGACACCATACGGTTCTACGGCCGCGGACCCGAGGAGAACCACTGGGACCGAAAATCGGCCTCGGAGGTGGGCGTGTACGACTCGACGGTCGACGAGCAGTGGACTCCGTACATCCGGCCGCAGGAGAACGGCAACAAGACCGACGTCCGCTGGCTGGCGCTGGTCGGTTCCGACGGGGCCGGTCTGCTGGCGACGGGGGAGTCCCTGCTGGAGATCAACGCCTCGCACGTCACGCCGGAGGACCTGTCCGGGGACGCACGGCACGACTACCAACTGGAGCCGCGGGACGAGGTCGTGCTGCGGTTGAATCACCGGCAGATGGGCGTGGGCGGCAACGACTCGTGGGGTCAGCAGCCGCTCGACGAGTACAAACTGTTCGCCGACACCGACTACGCGTACACCTACCGGCTGCGTCCGCTGCCGAATGTGGACGATGCGATGACGCTGTCGCGCAAGCCGACGGCGAACCCGTGACGGCGGTTCGCCGCGGGCGGAGCACGGTCGGCGGCGAGGACTCCGACTGAGGCGGCTTCGGGCGGGTGGGAGCGAGGATCGTCGTTCCCACCCGCCCGAACCGTTCGCGGGCCGTCGTGACTGCGGGGCAGGCGGCGTCCATGGGTCAGGCGGCGTCCGGCGGGTGGGGGTACCGCTGGTCGCCGATCTGCCACCCGGGCCCGCTGTCGAAGTATTCGGCGAATGAGACGGGGAGTTCGCGGGTACGTTCCACCGCGGCGAGCATGCCGTCGTACCAGCGCGCGTAGTCCGGACCGGACACTCGGCTGGCCAGCGCGGGTACCGCGGCCTCGAGCACGTTCGCGACCTCGGCGGGTGAGGTGGCCGCGGTGACCTCGGTTCCGTGGACGTTCGTTTCGTCGCCTGTCGAGTAGCTGAACCCCGCGGGGGAGCCCTCCGGCCACACGGACACGCGCCAGTACACACCGGAAGGGGCCATACCCGGCCTGATGCGTGCGTGTTGCGCGCCGCGTCGGTGCAGCACCCGAACCGCCTGCAGAATCCGCAGCGGGGTCAGGCACATGACCGCGAACCGCATCGACTCCCAGGCGTCGTCGTCGAAGGCGACGAGCCGGACGTCGGTCACGTCCGTGCGGGTGATGGCGACCGTGTACGCCGCGGTAAGTGCGGCCTCCCGCAGGGGCCAGCCGTAGGCGCCCGCGCTGACCAGCGGGAAGGCGACCGCGCGGGCGCCGAGTTCGTCGGCGACCTCGAGCGACCGGCGATAGCACGCCTCGAGCAGGCCGGGGTCGTGCTCACCGGCACGGAGATCGGGCCCGACGGTGTGGATCACCCACCGTGCGGGCAGTTGCCCGGCGGTGGTCCAGCCCGCGTCGCCCGTCGCGAGGCCGCCGGGAAACCGCTGGATGCAGTCGTCGAGCACGGCGCGCCCGCCCGCGCGGTGGATGGCACCGTCGACTCCGCCGCCACCTCGCATGCCGTTGTTGGCTGCGTCGACGACGGCGTCGACGTCCTGCTGCGTGATGTCACCGCGCACGGGCGTGATGCTCGGCATGCGGCCGATTCTCGCGCAGGCCCGGTGGGGGCACCTACGTGGTGCAGCGCGGTTTGCCGAGGATGTCGCCGAACAGTGACACCTGTTCGGCCAGGCCCGCGGACAGGTCGGCGTCCTCGAGGCCCGCCGCCATGACGACGGCGCGGTCCCATTCCGGATCGCCGATGTAGTCGGCGTGGTTGCGGACCCCCGCGGCCCAGCGCCTGCCGGCCACCGGCTCCCGCATCGGATCCGGCAGCCAGTGGTCGCCGCCAAGCACGAGTACGCCCGTCGGGCCCTGGACGGCCGGTTCGACCGCACCGATGCTGCCGTCGCCGCAGTAGCCGACACCGAGGAGCATGCCGCCCGCCACCTGGTGCCGCCACGTGGTCGCTCCACCGCCGAACGCGTCCGTGCCGCGACACAGTCCGCGCCACCGGCCGCCCAACTCTCCGTTGAGGCGGGCGAGCGACTCCGAAGGGAACATCGCAGGGAAAGCCCGCTGATACCCCCACTGCAGCGGGGCGCCCGCGGTCAGCACCCCGAGGCGCTCCCGGTCCTCGTCCGGCAGTTCGTCGGCCAGGCGTGCGGCCGCCAGCACCGTCAGCAGCCCGCCCACGTGATACCCGGCGAGGACCACCCTCGCGTTCGGCTCGTCCAGGTGTGTGCGCGCCCGCTCGGCCAGTTCCGGCACGACCTTCAGCGCGTAGGACGGCGGAACCACCGGATGGGCGGCTCGCGGCCAGAAGCACGCCAGGTCGGTGAACGCACCCAGGTGCCTGCTGCGCTGATCCCCGGTCGCCGCGGTGTAGACCGCGCGGAGCAGGCCTGCCGCGAGCCCGCCCAGGGCCAGCACACCGACCGCCGACAACGGCGCGAGCCATTCGGGCACCGGGCCCACGACGATCCGCAGCGTCACGAGCGCGACCGCGCCCGCACCCAGCGCGCACGCGAAGGTCAACACCAGCCGGTGCAGATACTTGCGCTCCCAGCCCGCGCGCGCCCACGCGGACGAAGCGTCCTCGTCGTCGGCCGCCGGAGCGTCCTCACCCTGTAGCAGCGTGACGATGTCGGGAACGCCGCGGCGCGCGCGGCGCAGCGCCGACCCGGCGACGGCCCAGATCGCGAGCAACCCCGCGATGACGAGTCCGCCGCCCCACAGCATCGTGATGAGGTCGTACCCCTCGGGCAGCTGTAGTCCGTTGGCGCCGAGCAGCTGCCGCAGTGCCACCGCGAGGCCCGCACCGAACCCGCCGCCGAGCAGGCCCGCCAGCGCGAGCGTGGGCGCCGCCGCCCAGCCGCCGGCCCACGGGCGGAGCCTGCGCGGCAGGTGTGCCCACTCGCGGCGCGCCAGCAGCACCGTCGGGACCAGCACCAGCGCGAACACCGAGCACGCGGCGAGCAGCGCGGCGCCGACGACTTCCACCGTGGCGTTCGTGCCGGGCAACGTCGCCGACAGCGGTGCGGCCACCACGGCGGCAGCCCCTGTCAGCGCGATGGCCACGACGAACAGCGTCGTCCGCACCGGCGCGGGCAGCAGCCGCCGCGCCGGGGTCACGCTCACCAGCAGCACCGAGCCCAGCAGGACGAGCGAGAGGATCCACAGCACGGCCCCGGCGGTGCCGGGCGGCATCGTCGACGGGCCGCCGAGCAGCAGCAGCGCCGTCACGCCGAGTGCTGCGACGACGTGCACGCAGCGCAGCGCGGCCGTGTCGGCGACGTCCGACAGCCCACCGCCCAGATGGTCGCGCAGCGGTTCGACATGCTGACTCGGCCGCCAGCTCGTCCGGGACACCCCGAAGAGCACGGCCGCGACCGCCAGCAGCGGCAGCAGCCCGGCCGCGGTGCGCAACCCCGGCACGTCGCCGAGCCACGACGGCGCCGCGTCGAGACAGCCCGAGCCCGCCGTGAGGCACTGTGCGGCGAACAGATCCAGCGTGACCACTCCGAGCTGCGCCACGAGCAGCATCGTCAGCAGTACCGCCGCCACCCGGAGCAGCCCGCGGCACACCCGGTTCAGCACCGCCGAGGCCCGCGAATCCTCCGGGACCGGCGGCAGCATCCAGTGCGCCACGTTGGCCAGTGAGAACGGGAACAGCAGCGCCCACGTCGCCTTCGCCGCGCCGCCGGAGGTCATCCGGTTCCACAGGTAGCCCTCGAGAGTGCGCGGCATCGACCGGCCCAGGGCCTGCAGCACGGGACCGGGCGCGGGCCTGCGCAGCCGGTCGGACGGGCGGACGATCCGCCCCGTGCCGTCGCCGTCGACATCGACGGTGTCGACGGAATCGAGCAGCGACTCGCCGGTCGTGCCGACCAGCCCGGGCACGCGAAGTTCGACGACCCGGGTGTCGGGGCCGGGGAGAGGCACGTGGCACGCCTCCTAGCTGGGTTGACGCTTGCTGTCATGGCCGAACTGCCACGGTAAACGCCGAACGCGAGTGTGAGCGTGCCGACTCTCCAGCGCGTCCGCCGGTTAGCCCACCTGGGTGGTGTGGTGGGTTGCCCGACCGCCGCCCCTCAGCGAGGCGCTTCGCGCCGCTGGCCCACCCGTCGCCCGACCGCCGCCCCCCACTGAGGCGCTTCGCGCCGCTGCCTAGTCTTGGGGCGTGGGTCGATTGGTGGTCATCGAAGGGCTGGACGGCGCGGGGAAGCGCACGCTGACCGACGCGTTGACGGCGGCGCTGCGCGACGCGGGCGCGAGCGTGGCCGCGACGGCCTTCCCCCGGTACGGCGTGAGCGTGCACGCCGACCTCGTCCGCGAAGCACTGCACGGCGACCACGGCGACCTGGGCGAGTCCGTCTACGGCATGGGCCTGCTGTACGCGCTCGACCGTCGCGGCGCCGCCGACGACATCCGTGCTCTGCTCGCCGACCACGACGTCGTACTGCTCGACCGGTACGTCGCCTCCAACGCCGCATACCAGGCCGCACGCCTGCGCGAAGGAGTCGACAGCGACGTCGTGCGCTGGGTCCGCGAGTTGGAGATCGACCGGTTCGGCCTGCCTGTGCCCGATGCGCACCTGCTGTTGCGGGTGGCCCCCGACGTCGCAGCCTCCCGTGCACGAGACCGGGCCGAGGCGGACACGGCGAGAGCCCGCGACGCGTTCGAAACCGACGACGACCTCCAGTCCCGCTGCTCGGCCGTCTACGACGAGCTGGCCGCGGTGAACTGGCTGTCGCCGTGGCACGTGGTCGACGGTGCCGACCGCGTCGACGCCGCCGACCTGGCGAAACGCCTCCTCGCCTGAACGGCTTCGGAGCCGCTGCCGGCAGCGGCTCCGCCATGTGAAGGCGGAGACGGAACCGGCGATTGCGAGGGGAAGATGTGGGCTCCCCGCCCGCCGGCCCGGCCACCACCCCTCAACGACACGCTGACGCGTGGCTGTGTTGATGCCGCGTGCCCTTGGGGCACTCACCGCGTCGGGAGGGTGTGGTTCGCCAGGACCGCGCCGCTGGGGTCGATCCGCTCCCGGAGCCGCACCAGCCGGTCCGCGGTCGCGGGGGTGAACGCCGAACGCACCTCGTCCGGCGTCGACGGGCCGAAGGAGAACGACAGGTTCGCGCCGAGCGTCTCCGATGCGAACGGCGTCAGCACATCGGCGTGCAGCGCCGCCACCTCGGCGTCGGTGGCCTCCGACGTCGGCGCGACGGGGGAGAGCACGGACACGAGGTAGTTCGCTTCGCGGTGCCCGATGGCTCCCGCCACCCGCGGTGACCGCGCGAACGCGCCGCCGAGATGCCGCAGACCGGCCACGCACATCACCGGCGCCGCAGGTCCCACCGCCGCGGGCAACCGGGCGAGCGCGCCGGGATCCAGCGACCGCAGCATCGCGGCCCGCGACCGATAGGCGTGGGGTTGGTCGGGTTCGTCGAAGATCGCACCGGAATCCGAGAACGGCCGGGTGCACAGCGTGTCCCGCAGGACAGGTACCGCCTCACGCAGCCGCTCGACACTGCGCATCCCTTCGATACCGCGCAGCTCGTCGCCACCGCGCGCTCCCGTTCCACTGCGCAGCCCTTCCGCACCGCCCGTTGCCACGCAGATCTGCAGCTGCGCGACGTGACGTCCGCGCAGGGCCGCAGGCACTCCGGGCACGTCGGGGAAGACGAGCATGGCAACGCCGGATGTGACCTCGTTCGGAACCGACGTGGTCCACCGGCGCCAGCGTTCGAGGACATCACCCGCCGCGGCCACGTCGACGTACAGACTGCCGCCGTAGACCTCGGAGACCTCCACGAGGTCGATCTCCATCGCCGTGACGACGCCGCCACCGGCTCCGCCGCCGCGCAACGCCCAGAACAGCTCGCGTTCGAGCGCGCTCTCCGACGTCGACGTCACCCGGCGGAGCGCCCCGTCGGGGGTCACCACCTCCAAGGCGCGCACGTGATCGGCGGCGTAGCCGTAGCGCCGTCCCAGCAGTCCCACGCCGCCGCCGAGCGTGTACGGGACCGCGCCGACGCGCGGGGAGCTGCCCGACAACGGTGCGAGGCCGTGCGGGGTCACCACGTCGAGTACGTGCTGCCACGTCGCGCCGCCTTCGACCCTTGCGGTGCGCCCGGCGGGGTCGACCTCGACCCGCGTCAGCCCGCGCAGGTCGACCAGCACCCCGCCGTCGAGCGCTGTCGTCAGGCCGTGTCCGCTGACCTGGGCGGATACGTGCAGCCCGTGGGCGGCCGCGTGGTTCACGGCGGCGCGCACGTCCGCGGTCGACCGGGCCGACACGACACAACCGGGCCGATGCACGGTGGCGCGCTGGTAGCCGGCGCATGCGGCCTCGAACCCGTCGTCGCCGGGCAGCCGGAGGGCGCCGTCGAGGTCGGGGAAGGCGGTGCCGGAAGGGGCGGTGCCGGAGGAGGCGGTGTCGTAGGAGGAACTGGTCGAGTCGGTCGTGTTCGTCATGACGGCGACCGTAGAGACGCTCGAGGACACAACTTGTCCTCGAGCCGTGGCAGTGTGGTCGGCATGTCCGTTCGTCAGGAGATGCCCGGCAGACTGCTGCGGCTGCTGGCCCTGTTGCAGAGCAGGCGCGAATGGCCGGGAGGGGAACTCGCCGAGCGGGTCGGCGTGACCACGCGAACGCTGCGCCGCGACATCGACCGGCTGCGCGCGCTCGACTACCCGGTGGAGAGCACGGGCGGTACCGGCGGTGGCTACCGGCTGGGCCGGGGCGGCAGACTCCCGCCGCTGGTGCTGGACGACGACGAGGCGGTCGCCGTCGGCGTGGCGCTCGCCGCGGCCGCATCCGTGACCCCGGACCTCGGCGAGAGCGCGACGCGGGCACTGGCCAAGCTCGGGCAGGTGCTGCCCGCGCGCCTGCGGCCGCGCCTGGCGGCCGCGGGTTCGATCGTGGCGGCACCGCCGCGCGGCGTACCCGCCGACGACCTGCCCGACGGGGCCCACGCGGACGGACCGGCTCGCGACGCAGACGCCGGGCTCCCAGGCGTCGACCCCGACCGGCTCGCGCTGCTCGCGGCCGCGTGCCGGGACGCCGAGGTCGTGTCACTGCGGTACGTGAGCAAGGGCCGCGACACCGCTCGCCGGGTCGAACCGCACCGCCTCGTCCTCGCCGAAGGGCGTTGGTACCTGTCGGCCCACGACCTCGTGCGTGACGCTGCACGGATCTTCCGGCTCGACCGGATGCACGATGTCGCGGCCACGGGGCGGCGGTTCGCGCTGCGGCCGCAGCCCGAGGATGCCGTGGCGCAGCTGAGGGAGTCGTTCGCCGCGGCGACGTACCGCCACACCGCGCACGTGACGATCGAGCTGCCCGAATCCGAGGCCCGCCGGTGGGTACCCGCGCTGCCGGGGGAGGTGGTGGCCGAAGGGCCTGACCGGTGCCGGGCCCGGATCTCTGCGGACTCGGCCCCACTCGTCGTGCAGTACACGGCCCTGCTCACCGCGGTGGCCGCGGCCCGCGGTGCCGCGGTGACCGTCGACGCCGAGGCCGCCGTCGCCGAACCGCTCCGCAGCCTGGGCACCACGCTGACGGCCATTCCGTGACGGTTGGCCGCCAGGGGTCGGTGGCTGTGTGCATGAGCCGACGCCGGGTGGGCAGCGCCTGTGCGGCCGCCCATCCGGCGTCGGGTCCCCTCGGATCGGTTCAGCTCAGCACCGGGCGACCCAGCGGCAGGGGCTTGCCGCCCGTCGCGGTGGAGAGCGCACCGATGAACAGATAGATCCCGAGTCCGGCGAACACGAACGCCACGTAACCGGCCGTCGTGATCGCGGCGGGCTGTCCGGCCACCGTGCCGTACAACACGAGTGCGAGCGCGACGGTGATCAACGCGAATAACAGCGTGAACGCTGCGGGCAGCCGCAGGGTGCCCAGCGTCAGCACGCCGATCGTCACGACCCAGGCCACCAGGAACAGACCCTGGGTGGCGATCGCCGCGTCGTCGGAGATGCCGAACCAGCCGTGGGTCAGGCCGAGCACGAGTGCCGCGTAGCTGAACCAGAATCCACTGAACACGCCGAACACCGCGGCGACGGCACCCTGGCCCAGGGCCACCGCCCACAGCGCGGCGACGAACTGGCCGACGCCGGTGGCGGGCACGATGATCGCCATCGAGGCGCCGACCGCGTCGGCCGGAACGTACCCGGTCTGCACCAGGGCGAGTGCGAGCGCGCCGACGATGAAGGTGGGCAGACCGATCAGGGCTGGGTCGCTTTCGGGCACGGCTCGGGCCGGTGCCTCGTTGGCAACTTCAGTGGCCATCGTTACTCCTCTTTGAGCTGCGAATGATCCTCGACTGCGGTCCGTACGGCGACCGTCTGGGATCGGTCGCCATGGGCGGGAGCCGGCATCGTTGGAATGCCCCGGAGAATTCGGTCACCGTGGTCACGCCGAGATCGTCGTAGGCCCGATGCCGAGCCTGCCGCCCTTCGGGACGGTCGGCGGTACTGCGGGCCGGGAGAACCGCGCCTGCCTGCTATGCGGCCTTCGGCCAGAGCGGAGACAGTTCAGGATGGTCATTGTCGATCACGCGATGTGCCAAGGCGATCGCCTCTTCGGGATCAACCTGATCGCCCGCGGGGTCACTGTGGGCGACACATTCGAAGAGGTACGCCAGTCCGTCGGCCTCCACAGCGGACAGACAGGTTTCGCGTTGCGCTTCCACGTAACGCATCCGCAGTACTGTTGCGGCCTGCAGCAGCAACGAGCAGTACGTATCGGGTGCGCCGCCTTCGAGCCGAACTCGTGATTCTGTGCCTTTCACGCCGACTCCTTTGTCTGGTCGCGTTGATCTGGTCGCGGCTACGGGTACGGCTCACCGCGCCGCCGAACGATGCATCACCGTCGTTCGGCGGCGGGTGGGTGGATGTCGGGTTGTGGTGCCCGGGGGCACGTGGGTGTGGTGGGTCAGGCGTTGGCGCGCTTGCGGAGTTCGCGGGCGGCCGCGCCCGGGTCCGGGGCGTTGTAGATCGCCCCACCGGCCACCGCCACCGTGGCACCGGCCTCACGCACCGAACCGATCGTGTCCGGACCCACACCACCAGCGATCGAGAACGGCACCCCGGCCTCACGACCATCAGCCAACAACGTCTCGATCGAATACCCCGGCCGCGCCTGCTCGTCCAGACCCGCATGGATCTCCACGAACGACACCCCCATCTTGGCCACCTCACGGATCCGATCCACCCGGCCCTGCACCACCGTGATCATGTCCGCCACCACACTCTTGCCGTACTTGAGGCCCGCAGCCACCGCACCCCGCACCGTGTCGTCATCAGCCGTGCCCATCACCGTCACCAGATCCGCACCGGCCTCGAACGCCAACCCGGCCTCCAACTCACCCGCATCCGCAGTCTTCAAATCCGCGAACACCAACTTGTCCGGATGCGCCGCCTTCACCGCACTCACCGCACCGATACCCGCCGACTTCACCAACGGCGTACCCAACTCCAAAATGTCCACATGCTCAGACACCTGATACGCCAACGTCAACGCCGACGGCAAATCCACAACATCCAACGCCACCTGCAACCGCACAACAAACTCCTCACCGAAGAAACACAAAAACCGGACCCGCCAACAATCACCCACCACCCCGAAAAACAGCAACAACCAGCACATAAAAAACCCCAACCCCCCAATACACACAACCAATAACCGTTCTGATTCCGTTGACACGGTCGCTCGGAACAGACTGGAACCCGCGTCCGATGGCGGCGTGTGGTACTGCCGGGTACCGGCGGGTGCGGTCGATGTGTTTCGGCCGCACCCGCCTCCCGTGCCGGGTCGTGCGGACCACTTCGTGACGGTTCCCGCTGCCGGTACATCGTCGACGCGCTCGGGACGGCCGCTCGGGCCGTTGTTGTTCCGTTCGAATAGATGCTGGTCAACGGGTCGCGAAACGGCCGAGTGTCGGGGTCTCCGCCTCCGGCGCCGCCGCCGTGATCGCTCCACCTGCCGGCGCGGCCCGTCCGTGACGGCCTGCCCACCGTTCGTCAGCGATTCGTCTCCGGTCATGCCTGATCCGTTGCCAGGCCGGGCCAGGAGGAAGAAGCTGGGAGACGACAAGCCGAGCGCAGTGCGACGATTCCGGATGATCGCCCTGCCTCGACCCTCCGCCGGCGAAGACGCCTGCATTCTGCGGCCATCGTCGGTGGTCGAATGCGAGGGAGGACGCCATGAACCGACACGCTTCCGAATCAGCTGACACCGGGGCTCTTGTTCCGACCCGCCATCGTCGCCGCCGTCTGTGAAGGATTGTTCTCGCGTCGTGTTTATTCATTGTCTCGGAGCTGCGGCAGGCGGAGGTTATCCGCAATGGAACTGTGCCTGCGAAGGGTGCCGCAAGGCGCGCGCCAAGCCTGAACTCGCGACGAAACACGCCGGGATCGCGGTGTCCGGCGACGGCGACCGGTGGTTTCTGCTCAACGCGACACCGGACGTCCATCATCAGATAGCGGCGGATCCGGCGTTGCACCCTGGCCCCGGAGTGCGGGACACCCCGGTGGCCGGTGTGCTGCTTACCGACGCGGAATTCGATCACACCATCGGCCTCCTGATGCTGCGCGAGGGGTCGTCGTTGACGGTGTACGGCACCTATCCCGTGCTGGAGGCGTTGCGCGGGAACTTCCCGATCAGGGAGCTGCTCGGCGATTACGCCGAGCTGTCCTGGTCGCTGGTCGGCATCGGCGAGCCGATCGCACTGGACGATCGGCTCCGTGCCACCGCCTTCGTGACCGGCTCCAAGGCGCCCCGGTACGTCGGGGAATCGCCGTCGCGCGGCCCGTCGGACTGGGAGGTGGGCTACCGGTTGGAGGACACCGTGACGGGCGGGACCGCCGTCTACGCGCCGACGCTGCCTCGGTGGGACGAGAGCTTCGCCGAGGAGGTCGAGTCGGCTGACTGCGTCTTCGTGGACGGCACGTTCTGGACCGACGACGAGATGTCCTGCCGGGGCGCGGGCGGCAGGACGGGGCGCTCCATGGGGCACATGCCGGTGAGCGGGGACGACGGGTCGGCTCGCAGACTGGCGGCCCTGTCCGCACGGCGGAAGATCTACACCCACATCAACAACACGAACCCGGTTCTCGACGAGGATTCGACAGAGCGGCGCTGGCTGACGGACCTGGGTATCGAGGTCGGTCGAGCAGGCCTGGAGGTGGAAGTATGAAGGCTCGATCGGCTGAGGAATTCGAGGCGGAGCTACGCGCGATCGGGGAGCAGCGGTATCACCATCTGCACCCCTTCAACGAACGCATGCATGGGGGCACTCTGTCCGAAGAGGAGTTTCGAGGGTGGGTGCGAAACCGTTTCTACTACCAGGTGAACCTACCGGTGAAGGATGCGTTCATCCTGACCAAGTTGCCGGGCCGGGACGACCGGCGGCGGTGGATCCAGCGCATCATCGACCACGACGGCCGCACCGGCGACGAGGGCGGGATCGAGAAGTGGATCCGGCTCGGCGAAGCCGTCGGCCTGGCCAGGCAGGAACTGCTCGACGGTGAATCGGTGCTGCCCGGCGTGCGATTCGCCGTGGACGCCTACGTGGATTTCTGCCGCCGGAAGCCGTGGCTGGAGTCCGTGGCGTCGGCGTTGACCGAACTGTTCGCGCCCGACCTGCTCAGCAAGCGGATCTCCGACGTGGAGCGGCACTATCCGTGGATCGCGTCGGACGGCTTGGAGTACTTCCGGGCACGGCTCACCCAGCAGCCCAAGGACATCGCGCACCTGCTCGAGCTGGTGATCGAGAACGCGACGTCGAGGGAGCAGCAGGACGCCTGCATGCGAGCACTCGAGTTCAAGTGCGACGTGCTGTGGAGTCTGCTGGACGCCGTACAACTCGAGTACAGCAAGAGCTGATCATGGACGAGAGCGAACTGACGGACAAACCTCGGCTGGCCAGCAAGGCGATGCTCAGACACGACAACGTCCGCGACGTGGAGCTGTTGCTGCTGCCGGAGCGAGTCGTGCTCCTGAACAAGTCCGGGGCGGCGATCCTCGGACTCTGCGATGGCAACCGGACCGTGCAGCAGGTGGTGGAGCAGCTCGAGCAGGATTTCGAGGCGACCGACCTGTTGAACGACGTCATGACTTTCCTCAAGGACGCACGAGGACGAGGCTGGGTGGTCACATGACCGGGATACCGCAACCGTTCGGCCTGCTGGCCGAGGTTACGCACCAGTGCCCGCTGCACTGTGTCTATTGTTCGAACCCCGTGGAGTTGTTCGAACGAAGCGACGAGCTCACCACCGACGACTGGCTGCGGGCGATCAGGCAGGCGGCCGAGCTCGGCGTGCTGCAGGTCCACTTCTCCGGAGGAGAGCCTCTCGTGCGCGGCGACCTGGAGACACTGGTCGCCGAGTGTCGCGGGCTCGGGCTGTACACGAATCTGATCACGAGCGGCCTCGGGCTCACCGAGCGCCGTGCCGAGTCGCTCGTCTCGGCGGGGCTCAACAGTGCACAGCTGAGCATCCAGGGTGATACGGCCGAGTCGACGAACCTCGTCGCGGCGAGCAAACGGTTCGACAAGAAGGAGGCCGCCGCGCGCATCATCCGCGATGCCGGACTGCCGCTGAACATGAACGTGGTCCTGCACCGGGTGAACCTCGACCGGCTGGACGCGATCATCGATGTCTGTGTGTCGTGGGGCGCCGAGCGACTCGAGCTCGCGAACACCCAGTACTACGGCTGGGCGCTGCGTAACCGTGAGCTGCTGCTGCCGAGCAAGACCCAGCTGGACGAGGCGGTCGCCGTGTACGAGCGCAGGAAGGCCGAACTCGCGGAGCGGATGGAGCTTCTCTGGATCCTGCCGGACTACTACGAGCCCTACCCGAAGCCGTGCATGGGCGGGTGGGCGCAGACGGCGTTGACCGTCGCGCCGGACGGGCGCGTGTATCCGTGTCCCGTGGCCGAGGAGATCACCACGATGGAGTTCGCCTCGGTCCGCGACCATGATCTGAAGTGGATCTGGGCGGAGTCTCCCGCGTTTCAGGCGTTCCGGGGAACTGACTGGATGCCCGACCCGTGCCGTAGCTGCTCCAGGAAGGAACTGGACTTCGGTGGCTGCCGGTGCCAGGCCTTCGCTCTGACCGGTGATGCCGGACGTACTGATCCGGTGTGCATCCATTCGTCCGACCATCACCTGGTGCAGGACGCGCTCGACCGCGCCAACGGTGGCGACGGTGCGGATCCGGATACGGACCGGGAACAGCTGGTCTATCGTAGGCCGACCGTGTCGGCACGGAGGTCGTGAAGCATGGGAGGCGATGCCGACACCGCTGCCGGTGTCGCGGCGAGGAGTGCGCTGACGCATGACGAAGCCGTGGCGCGTTCGGCCGTGATTTCCGATGTGCACTACGCAGTCGAGCTCGACCTCACCGTGGGCGACCGGACATTCGCGACAACGACGGTCGTCGGCTTCCACTCGAGCTCCGGGGGCGCGCGGCTCGAGCTCGATTTCACCGGTGAGGTCGAGTCGGTCGACTGCAACGGCCACCGATCCGGCCCGGACGCCCACGACGGCCGGCGCGTCCGGCTGGACGTGCGCGAAGGCTGGAACTCGGTACGCGTGTCCGGTTCCGCGTCCTATTCGCACACGGGTGAGGGCCTGCATCGTTTCCGGGACCCGCTCGACGGTAACGTCTACGTGCACACGAAGTTCGAGCCGTTCGCGGCGCACACCGTGTTCGCGTGCTTCGATCAGCCCGATCTGAAGGCGACGGTCGACCTGACGCTCACGGTCGACCCGTCCTGGGTGGTCGTCTCCAACACCGACCCCGTGGAGTCGCCGACGGTGGAAGGCGGCGACCGGTCGACGTGGCGGTTCGAACGTACGCCGCCGTTGCCGACCTACCTGGTGGCGTTTGCTGCGGGTCCGTTCCGGGTGCTGCGTTCCCGGCATCGTGACGTGCCCCTGGCGTTGTACGCGCGCCCCTCGCTCTACGACGAACTCACCGTCGAAGCACCCGAGGTGTTCGACGTGATCCGCCGTGGCCTCGACTTCTACGGCGGGCTGTTCGATCTGCCGTACCAGTTCGCCAAGTACGACCACGTCTTTGCGCCGGAGTATGCGTTCGGCGGAATGGAGCACCCGGGCTGTGTGACGCTCAACGAGCGGTTCCTGTTCCGGAACCGGGTCACCGAGGACGCGAGACGACGGCGGGCCTCGCTCCTGACGCACGAGATGGCGCACATGTGGTTCGGCGACTACGTGACGATGCGCTGGTGGGACGACCTGTGGCTGAACGAGGCGTTCGCGACGATGCTCGCGGTCGTCGCCCAGCCGGAAGCGACGGCGTACGGTGAGGGTTGGACCTCGTTCGCGCACCACGACATGCCGTTGGCACGCCGCGCCGACCAACTTCCCACCAGGCACGCGATTCGGGTCGGCACCGCCGACACCGACGCGGCGCGGTCGAACTTCGGCCCGATCGTCTATCGGCGAGGCGCGGCGGTGCTCCGCGACCTCGCCGAACGGGTCGGATGGGAGAACTTTGTCGTGGGGATGCGGGCGTACTTACAGACGCACGCGTGGGGTAATGCCGGCCTCGATGACTTCGTGGCGGCGCTGCGGCGGGTGTCGAACGAGGATCTCGACCGGTGGGTGGACGAATGGCTGTTGCGTCCCGGCGTCAACACGGTCGAAGTGTGCCGCGGTGACGGCGGCGACCGGGTGGTGCAGCAGTCGGACCCGGGTGTCGATCCGCGTCATCTGACGCTCCGGGTCGCCGCGTTCGACTATCGGGACGCCGCATTGGTGCCGCGGACGCCCGTGCACGTATCGCTCGGTCCTCCCGAATGCGAGCACGTTCTGGCGGAGTTCGACGGCCCGGCACCGGACCTGCTGCTGCCGAACGCCGATGCCGTGAGTCATGTGAAGACCAGATTGGACTCTCGCTCGCGACGCGCGGCGCTCCGTAGTCTGTCCGCAGTGGACGATCCGCGAGCACGCGCGGTCATGTGGGGAGCGTTGTGGGACGAGGTCCAGGACGCCCTCCTGTCGGCGCGGAGTTACGCCTCGGCCGTTCTCGCGCACGGAACGCGGGAGACCGACGTCGGTATCCTCGAGGCTCTCCTGGAACGGGCGTCGCGCGCGCTACGGGTGTACGGGGACCCGGCCACCGGGCGGGACACGCTCGAGGTGCTGGCGCGCAGCCTGCGGGAACACCTGGTGTGTGCCGCCGGAGGGAGCGACCGCCAGTTGGCGTTCGCCCGGGCCCTGGTGGGTGTCGTTCGGTCTGACGATCACGGCCTCCTCGGCGACATCGTGTGTGGCCGGCCCCCGTGGGCTGGCCTGGAGGCCGATCGGGATCTGCGGTGGCGGGCGTTGCTCCGGCTCGCCGAGACCGGAGGCGACATCGACGACCTGGTCGACATCGCGATGGAGGCCGACCCCGGTGACTACGGTCGCCGGAACGCCTTGACGGCAGAGGCGGCATGGCCCTCACCCGCCGCCAAGGAAAAGGCATGGACACGATTGTTCAGCGGGGACCACTCGCTGGCGGAGCGGCAGGCGATCATGGCAGGGCTACGGCAGCCGGGACAGGAAACGTTGCTCACGCCGTTCGCGGATCGCTACTGGCAGGCTCTTGAATACATGGCCGGCACCGCCGAGACCGAGTTCCTGTCGGCATTCGCACGCGCGCTGTATCCCTGCTTCACCGACATCGAGCAGTCCGTGCTCGACGAAACGGACCGGTTTCTCGCACGCAAGCCGCTTCCGGAGAGCGTACTGAAGGTTGTCCGGGAGGAACGTGCCGAGCTGCTCACCATCCGGGCGGCGCGCGCGTGCGACGCGGCGGACGCACAGGACTGACCGGAACCCGGTCGGACGGCGTAAGTCCGATCCGATCGGACGGAACGTCTACCCGGCCGGGTTGCGTGGCCGGGAACCGGTGCGGCGACCGCTCGGGTGATTCGACGTTCTCGAAGGGGATTCCTGTTGTCGCACACTCTCGTGCAGGCGGCCGGCCGTTGGCGACCGGTGTGCGACGAGCGGAATCAGGCCGAGGACGAATGGCTGCGTCGCGGTGACGGAGGGAAGCACACGGCCGTGCTCCCCTTGCTTCGGGAGAAAACGATTCTCCGCACACCTGCGGGGTTTTCCGGTCGTTCCGGGCTGAACGAGTTCCGGGGAGCGGTCGGGAAACCCGGGACTCTGGTGCGTTAGGAGGGACGTCTCGGCCGGGTGGAAACCTGGTTGCGGAGTCCTCGAGGAACGGGGTTCGGCGGAACCGCCCGGCATGTGCGGCGCCCCGTAGGTAACCGGCTTCCCGCCGTTCGTGTCTGCACGCGGCGCGTTCGTGCACAACTGATTGACGGTGTGTTCGGAGCCCGTGCACGCTCTTGGCACGTCTCGCAGCGCAGGTGTCACCGACAACTGCAGGCGGTGGAACGAACGGATGGACGCCGGGGACCGTCGCGGATGCACGTGCTGCGACACGGAAACCGCGACACCGAGAAGACGTGGTGCGAGGCTTGCTCGCCGGGAGTTGGGTGAACTCGCCAGCAACCGATGTTCGGTGTTCGACAAGTGTCGCAGGACGGCCGGTGTGCACGTCGCGTGCCGAGCGGCCCGGCCGAAGGTGGCGTCCGCGACGTCCGATGGAACGAGAGGTGAAATCGTGGTTCTCCCGTCGAAGATGCCGCAGCTCGCCGACCTGGATCTGCTGCTGTCGGTCGAGGACTACGGCAGCGTCGGAAAGGCGGCTCAAGCGCACAGCTTGTCGCAGCCGGCTGCCAGCATCCGGCTCAGCGCCATGGAACGGCGCCTCGGGATCCGGCTGCTGGAACGTTCGCCGACCGGTTCCAAGCTGACCGAGGACGGCAAGACTCTGGCCGAGTACGCCCGCAACGTGATGTACGCCGCGCGCGAGCTGCTCGAGTTCGGCTCCGGATCGTCGCTTTCGGAGACGAAACGTCTGAGGCTCGCGAGCAGCCCGGGTATCTCGGAGAACCTGATTCCCGAATGGCTGAGCCGCGGTGGTGCGGCGTTCGGCGACGTGCGGGTCGAAGTGCAGACCGGCAAGGTCGACACGCTCCGCCAGCTGGTCCATGCGAACCATGTCGACCTCGCCTTCATCGACGGTTGGTGTGAGGCCGGCGGGCTCGTGCCGAAGCAGTCCCGCGAAGACCTGATCACCCAGTACATCTGTGACGACAGGCTGGCCGTCGTGGTCGGGTCGGGCCATCCGTGGGCCACCCGGCCCGGTCCCGCGGCGGTGCAGGAGCTGGCGGACGCTCAGCTCGTCGTCCGTGAGCGGGGCTCGGCCATCCGCGAGTTCACCGAGGAACTGCTGGGGGCCGCACGAGGCCCGCGGAACTATCTCGAATTCCCCTCGAACGGGGCGATCAAGCATGCGATCGCGGCCGGTCAGCGTGCGGCGGTGCTGAACGTCTCCACCGTGAGGTCCGAGCTCGCGGACGGCCGGTTGCACTGGGTGCCCCTCGATCGGGACATGCCGGCGAAGCCCATTCACGCGGTGTGGAGCAAGACCCGGCCGCTGCCCGGCTATGCCCGTGAGCTCGTCGAGATCGCCGCGAAGAAGGGAAGCCCGTTACGGCCTGTCGACGGCGTTTCGGAGCTCGGGAGCAACGTGATCGCGGAGGCAGATGCCGCAAGAACCATGTTCTTACGTTCGCAGTCCATGGAAACGATGACCTGAACGCCGAACAACTCGTGAACCTGCCGAACTCTCGGCACCAAGCCAGGAGGATCAAAGCTCAATGTCAGTTCTGAACAAGATCGCGCGTACGCTCGTCTCCAACAGGCGCGGGATCCTTGCCGCCGACGAGAGTATCGGGACCATGTCCTCGCGACTCGAGCAGGTCGGAGTCGAGGCGACGGCGGAGAATCGCCGCTTGTACCGCGAGCTGATCGTCACGACCCCGCAGCTCGCCGAGTCGATCAGCGGCATCATCCTCGCCGACGAGACATTCCATCAGAGCCTGTCCAACGGGCGCACGTTCCCGGAGTATCTCGGGGACATCGGAATTCTCGCCGGGATCAAGGTCG
Organism: Prauserella sediminis; assembly: GCF_014195435.1. NCBI lineage: Bacteria > Bacillati > Actinomycetota > Actinomycetes > Pseudonocardiales > Pseudonocardiaceae > Prauserella > Prauserella sediminis. The sequence goes on from NZ_JACIBS010000001.1 coordinate 3,065,344, forward strand.
ACACGGGTGCGAAGGCGTTGGCCGGCGCCCCGGGGGAGAAGGTGACCGAGGGCCTCGACGGGCTTCGGGAGCGGATCGAGGAGTACGTGCGCCTCGGTGCGACGTTCGCCAAGTGGCGCGCGGTCATCAACATCGGCGACGACCAGCCGACGGACCGTGCGGTGCGTGCGAATGCGCACGGCCTGGCGCGGTACGCCGGTCTCTGCCAGGAGGGCGGCCTGGTTCCGATCGTGGAGCCCGAGGTGCTGATGGACGGTGCGCACTCGCTGTCGAAGTGCCAGGAGGTGACGACCTCGGTGCTGGAGCGGGTGTTCGACGAGCTCGACCTGATGCAGGTGCAGCTCGACGGCATCGTCCTGAAGCCGAACATGGTCGTCGCCGGGTCGGAGAGCCTGAAACAGCCGTCGGTCGAGGAGGTCGCCAAGGCCACCGTGGACGCGCTGCGGGCCTCCGTGCCGGCCTCCGTGCCGGGCATCGCGTTCCTGTCCGGTGGGCAGCGCCCCGAGGTCGCGACGCAGAACCTCGCGGCGATGCAGAACCTGGATTCGCTTCCCTGGGAGCTCACCTACTCGTTCGGCAGGGCGCTCGTCGGCCCCGCGCTGGAGGCGTGGCGAGGAGTCAACGGGAACGAGGCGGCCGCGCAGCAGGCGCTCTCCGAGCGAGCCGTCGCGAACGCGTCGGCGCGCTGACCTCCTGACGTGACAAACGGTTGACCGGATCGGTGACGCGGTTCCCGATCCGGTCAACCGTGCTTCTGCGGTCCCGGCCGGAGAGGCGCAACCGGCGCGCAGGCTGGTGACCCGGCACGCGCCGTCGCCGGCCCGAGTGGATGGGTGTCGATGAGAAGTCAGCAGTGGGACATACGCGCACGTTCCGGCCGCGCCCGTTCGCCAGAGCTGGGACCGATCCTGTCGGACGGCACCGACGGGCCCGATCACACGCTCGCGCTCGAACTGGTCCGGGTGACCGAGGCGGCCGCGATCGCGGCGGGCAGGTGGGTCGGGCACGGCGACGACGACGCGGGCGGGGCGGCGGCCTTGGCGGCCATGCACGAGTACATCCTGCCGGTGCCGATGCGGGGAGTCGTCGTGCTCGGCTCGCAGCGGACGGACGGTGCACCTGCGCTGTCGAAGGGAGCCGTCATCGGTGACGGCACCGGCCCTGCGTGCGATGTCGGCGTCTCCGTGGGCGAGGCCGCCCTGTCGACGGCCAGGGACGTGCCGCACGCGATTACGGCGATCGCCGTGGCCGAGCGCGGCGCGATGTACGACCCGCCACCGGCCGTGCCTATGCAGAAGTTGGTGGTCGGCGCCGACCACGCCGACGTCGTCGACATCCACCGGCCGGTGGCGGAGAACCTGCGCGCGATCGCGGCCGTCAAGGGTTGCACTCCGTCGGACGTGACGGTTGCCGTGCTCAACCGGCCCCGGCATCGGGACCTGGTGCGCGACATCCGGGAGGCGGGTGCGCGGGTTCACCTGGTCGAGGGCGGCGAGGTGGCGGGAGCCGTCGCTGCAGCCCATCCCGACAGCCCGATCGACGTGCTGCTGGGCACCGGAGGTGGCGAGGAAGGCGTGCTCGCCGCTGCCGCCCTGACCTGCATTGGCGGTTCGCTGCAGGCCCTACTCCGGCCCGAAGGAGCCGACCGGCGGGAGAGTGTGCGCCGCGATGCCGATCGCGTTCTCCGCACCGAGGATCTGGTGCGGGGCGGGCGAATCCTGTTCTGCGCCACCGGCGTGACCAGCAACGAGCTGTTGCGCGGCGTCGGTCATTACCCGGACCGCACGACGACCGAGTCGACGGTGATGTGTTCGACCCCGGGCATCGTGCGGTCGGTCCGGTCGGAGCACCAGGCGGTCGGCTGAGGCCGGAACCGCAGGAAGCGCGACGCCGGTACCGCCGGAGCGGCCCGCCCGTGGTCTCCCGGGTGGTCCGGCCGCGACGGTCAGGCCGGTGCCGACCGGCCGCACCCACGAGGAGTGCTGATACGCATGACGAAAGAGATCGCCACCGTGTCGGGCCTGGCCGAGCCGCTCATCGCTCGCTACCGCGGCCTGATCTGTGATCTCGACGGTGTCGTCTATCGCGGTGCCGCGGCGGTCCCCCACGCGGTGGAAACCGTGACCCGGTTGACGGCCGACGGTGTGCCCGTTGTGTTCGCGACCAACAACGCGTCCCGGTCACCCGAGGGTGTCGGCGATCATCTCCGCGGAATCGGCCTGGCACCCGGCGGATGGTCGGTGGTCAACAGCTCGCAGGCGGCGGCCGCCTATCTGGCACAGCGCCTGGCGCGAGGAGGGCGTGTGTATGCCGTGGGAGGACCGGGAGTCGCCCACGCCCTTGCCGAAGCGGGACTGACCCCGGTCCGCGTCGCCGAGCTGGAGGACGCGCCCGTCGAGGCCGTCGTACAGGGACTGGGAATCGACATCACCTGGACCGAATTGGCCGCTGTGGGCCGCGTCGTCGAGGGCGGAGCCACCTGGGTGGCCACGAACCTCGACCTCACGTTGCCGACGCCGTACGGGAAAGCGCCCGGCAACGGCGCGCTGGTCGCCCTGGTGCAGACGGCGACCAGCGCGGAGCCGCACGTCGTCGGCAAGCCGCAGCGGGCCCTGTTCGACCTGGCACGGTCCAGGCTCGGCAGCGCACCGCAGGACACCCTCGTGTGCGGGGACCTGCTGCACACCGACATCGAAGGCGCCAATGCGGCCGGCCTGGACTCGCTGTTCGTGCTGAGCGGTTCCTCCCGACTTCGCGACCTGGCGCTGGCCGAGCGGCCACTGCGTCCGACGTACGTCGCCGCCGACGTCGGCGGTCTCCTCGCGCCGGCGCTGGCCGTACCCGGCCCATCTGCCGCTCACTTGCTCGAACTCGGGCCCGGCGGCGTTCCACTCATCCCGCGTGCCGACGACGCGGGCTCCGGTAACGGCCTTGGCAACGGCAACGGCAACGGCAACGGCCTCGGCAACGGCGCGCTGCTGCAGGCCGTCGTCGCCACAGCGTGGGCCGCACGTGACGAGGGCCGGCCGGTCTCCGACGACGCCGGCTCGTGGGAAGGCATCGAACGGCGGCTCGGACTCGTCCAGCCGCCGTGAGCCGCGAGGTGTCCGGCCGGCGGTGTCGGGGGCCACCGGCCGGACGCTTGATCACCCTGGCAGGGCGGGCGGTTCGCCGGAGCGCTCGTAGTCCGAGAGCAGGTCGATCCTGCGCTGGTGACGGCCGCCTTCGAACGCGGTGGTGAGGAAGGCGTCCACGATGTGCTCGGCCTCGGCGGTCGTGTGCATCCGCGCGCCGAGGCCGGCCAGGAGCGCATTGTTGTGCTTGCGGGACAGCCTGGCGGTTTCCACGTTCCACACCAGCGCCGCGCGGGCACCCGGCACCTTGTTCGCGGCGATCTGCTCCCCGTTTCCGGACCCGCCGATGACGAGGCCGAGACTGCCCTCGTCGGCGACGACGCGCCGCGCCGCTTCGACACAGAACGGGGGATAGTCGTCTTCGGCGTCGTAGACGGCCGGTCCAACGTCGACGACGTCGTAGCCGAGGCCGGAGAGCCGGACCGCGAAATGTTCCTTGAGTTCGAGACCGGCGTGGTCGGATCCAAGATAAATTCGCACGACCCGAGTCTAATCCGAACTCTGTCGAAAAGTGGATCGGCCTCCGTCGGATCGTCATTTAAGTACCTTATGGGAAGTAATTCGAAGAATTTAAGAATGGATTTTTCTCGGGGGTCGCGCTGCATTGACACGTCGCCGATGCCGTGGCCGGCCGTGGACGTTGACGTTGCCCTGCCTGGGGCATCGCCGAACGCGGTGCCACAGCCGGTCGCGGTGCCGTGGCGGTCGCGATCGCGGCCTACCGCCATCCCGCCGCCGGGCGAGGTGAGGAGCGTTGGCCGCCGGCGTGGGCCGCTCGGCGGGCGTGTTCGGCCGGTTCCGTGTCGCGAGTGCTGGGGAATCGTGTCCTGACTTGTCGCGTGGGTCGACGTTTCCCGGATGACGGTGCGGCACTGCTCCGACCGGGCTACGATCGAGCGGGTTCAGCCTGGTAGTGGCCGCGCGTGGACGCCGGTCGGGCGCGGCGAACCAGCTCGTCTGAACGCCGCGGTACGTGCGCTGCGGCTGGGGCTCGCCTGGGGCGTCGTGATCACCCGGACGGCGGGCGGTGCACCGCTGGTGACGCCGGTCACTCCGATCGTGTCGCGCGAGCCGCCGTTCGGCACGGGTTACCGGCCACTGGTCCTATCTCTGTTGCAGGAACTCCGAGCGGTCGCGGATGCTCGTTCGAGCCGTGACGTTTCGAGGTGGTGGCCTCGAGACCGGCGGATCATGCTGTCCGGTTAACGGGTATGCCGAATACGAGGAGGAAAATATGATGTGGGAAACGCCGGAATACACGGTCGTCGAGGTGTGTGCTGAGGCCACCGGCTACTTCTACCGGGGCTGACGGTCGAGCTGCACTGACCGTGTTCTCGAGTTCGCGTGGTCATGGCGGGCGGCTACGGCCCGCCATGACCACGGCTACGTGGGTGCAAGGCTCCTGTGCGGAACAGTCACCGCACAGGAGCCTTGCACAACATGTCGGCCGGGTTGTTCGCGAGTTCCACGGACGTGGGCGGGTGAATCCGGCGGAAGCGAGCTGCGACGGTGAGCATGCCCCCAGGATTCGGTCATCGGGCGGGCGGTCGCCGCGTCTTCCAGCCTGCTCTGCGGCATGTCGCCGGTCGGTACCGCTGGTCTTGTTCCGCTGACCTGCTGCTGACCAGTGGGTAGCGCAGTACTTTTGAGGTAGCAGCCGCTTTCGGTCGAGCCCGCATCGAGGTCGAACCGAAGCGGTCACGGGTGGCCGAGAGCTCGTGTGGTCGCGGTTCACCCGGTGCGCAGTGTCGAGGCGAGCGACGGTTCGCGCTCGGTGCGATGTGGGAGGACACCAATGCCGGAGAATCCCGACACTCACGTGTACCGCACGTACGACAAGGTTCTGAACGAGGGGCGCCCGAACCGTCGGCGGAATCATCCGACGGCGAGTGGCAACGTCAATGACTGGTGGCCCTGTCGCGTCGACCTGACGAGACTGCGTCGACACGGGCCCTCGAACGATCCGCTGGGCGCGGATTTCGACTACGCCGAGCAGTTCAACACGCTGGACCTGGACGAGCTCGCGCGCGATGTCGACGAGGTGCTGACGACCCCGCAGGACTGGTGGCCTGCCGACTTCGGGCACTACGGGCCGCTGGTGTTGCGCATGGCCTGGCACGCGGCGGGCAGTTACCGCATGAGTGACGGCAGGGGTGGGGCCGCGGCCGGAATGCAGCGCTTCGCTCCGTTGAACAGCTGGCCGGACAACCGCAACCTGGACAAGGCGCGCCGGTTGCTCTGGCCGGTGAAGCAGAAGTATGGCCGCAAGATCTCCTGGGCGGACCTGATGATCTTCGCGGGTAACCGGGCGCTGGAGTCGATGGGCTTCAAGACGTTCGGTTTCGGCGGCGGTCGCGGCGAGGTGTGGGAGCCCGACGACGCCTACTGGGGCCCGGAACACAAATGGTTGGCCGATGAGCGGCACAGTGGTCGCCGCGACCTCGACGAGGACCTGGCCGCCAGCGACATGGGGCTGATCTACGTCGATCCGCAGGGTCCCGCCACGAACCCCGATCCGGTGCTCGCGGCCCGCGACATCCGGCAGACGTTCCAGCGGATGGGCATGGATGACGAGGAAACGGTCGCGCTGATCGCCGGCGGTCATACGTTCGGCAAGACCCACGGGCTCGTGGACCCGGTCCTTGAACTCGGCCCCGAACCCGAGGCCGCGCCGCTCCAGGCGCAGGGCCTCGGCTGGGCCAACTCGGACGGCACCGGTAAGGGGCCGGACACCACGTCGAGCGGGCTCGAAGGAATGTGGACGCGCACGCCCGTCACTTGGGACCACACGTTCTTCGAGACGCTGTTCGAGTACAAATGGGACATTGAACTCAGTCCCGCCGGATTGTGGCAGTGGATTCCGAGCGATGGCCAAGGCGAGGATACCGTGCCGGATCCGTATGACCCGGACACGAAGCACCACCCGGTCATGCTCACCACGGACCTGTCGCTGCAGGAGGATTCGGCCTATGAGCCGATCTCGCGGCGCTTCCTGGAACATCCCGACGAGTTCGAGGATGCGTTCGCGCGAGCATGGTTCAAACTGACGCACCTCGATATGGGGCCGGTCCAGCGTTACCTGGGACCACTCGTCCCGGACGAGCGGTTGCTCTGGCAGGACCCGGTTCCGGAGCCGGACCACGAAATCGTGGACGCCGACGACATCGCGGCCCTGAAACGTGAACTACTCGCATCCGGTCTCACGGTGGAGCAGCTTGTCACAACCGCATGGGCCTCGGCGTCGACATACCGCGACACCGACAAGCGCGGCGGGGCGAACGGGGCGCGGATTCGCCTCGAACCGCAATGCACCTGGCCGGTCAATGAGCCCGAGCAGTTGTGCGTGGTCCTGGACGTGCTGGATTCGGTCCGGGAGCGGTTCAACGCCACCTGCGGGGGAGACAAGCGGATCTCCCTGGCCGACCTGATCGTGCTCGGAGGTTGTGTCGCGGTGGAATACGCCGCCGCGGCAGGCGGCTACGAGATCGAGGTGCCGTTCCGGCCGGGCCGCACCGATGCGACCCAGGAATGGACCGACGTCGGATGGTCCGGCGTATTGCAGCCCAAGGCGGACGGTTTCCGGAACTACGTGGGCCCGGAGTTGCGCATGCCGCCGGAGCACGCGGTGGTCGAGCGGGCGGATCTGCTGACCCTGAGCCCGCCCGAGATGACCGTGCTGATCGGGGGACTGCGCGTGCTCGGCGCCAACCACCGCGGTTCCCGGGTCGGCGTGCTGACACCGGTGCCGGGGGTGCTGACGAACGACTTCTTCGTGAATCTGCTGGACATGAGGACCGAGTGGGTGCCGAGCCAGGAGGCGCGCGGACCGGGGAACTACGAGGGCCGCGATCGCGACACCGGTGAGGTGAGATGGTTCGCGAGCCGGGTCGACCTGTTATTCGGGTCGAACTCCGAACTGAGGGCGCTTTCCGAGGTCTACGCGTGCGAGGATGCGAGCGCGAAATTCGTTCGCGATTTCGTCTCCGCATGGGTGAAGGTCATGGAACTCGACCGGTTCGATCTTCGCTGATTCGTCGTATCGGCCAGCCGTGGGGCCCGGGTTCGACCCGAGCCCCACGGCTGGTTTCCTGTTGCATGACCCGGATGGCTGGATCGTTCGGGCGATACGCTGCGCTAGTCGGCCGTAGGCCCCGGAGTTCGATACTGTGGTCCGCAGGCATGAGTGGCAGCTGTGGAGAGCCTGCTGCGGCAGTGGGTTTCCGGCCTATCGGGCGTTCGAAGAGGCGCCGCCGCTCGTTACCGTGTGGCCTCCGCCTGTTGCACAGCGCCGCCCGTCCGTGCCTCGAGCGTTGCCCGTCCGCTGGGGCGGAGCCAAGGTGGGACAACGTTCGCCGGCTGGCGAGCGAGTTCCGTCCCGCCGAGACCGAAGAAGTTCGAGGTGCCATGGAATCCATCGCCCTTTTCGTCGTCGGAGCTGCGATTCTCATCTACAGCGCCGAGAAACTGATCGGATACCTCGTGGGGGTGGCCGCCGGACTCCGAATATCGGTGTTCCTGCTCGCCATCGTCTTCACCGGTATCGAGTTCGACGACATCGCGCTCGGGCTCGTGCTCAACATGGAGGACCTCGACGGGGCGGCACTGGGGCTGGTGTTCGGCACCGCGCTCTCACTGCCCGGCGTGGTGCTCGCGCTGGCCGCGCTGCTGGTGCCGACGAAGGTCAACATCCCACGTATTTATCTGATCCTGTACGCCTGTTCGCCGCTGGTGGTATGCGGGTTCGTGGCGCTGACCCCGCTGAATCCGATCACCGGCATCGTGTTGGTGTTGGTGTTCGGTGCCTTCCTGGCTTACATGGTGGTGCGCGAGACCCGCGGGGAACGCCCGATCTTCCGGGACGCCGAGCTCTACGAGTCCTATGCGGCTGCACGCGAGAGCGGCGGAGGCACCGCGACGTTGGTGTCGCCCCCTCGGACGCAGGAACCGCCGAAGGATCCGACGCAGGGGCAGGACTTCTCGGACGCGATGCCGTTCTCGGAGGCGCGCAAGCTCAACGGTTGGGCCGGGCTGGCGCTGGCGCTCCTCGCTCTGGTCGGTATCGTCGCGGGCGCCTGGGCCACCGGTGAGGGAACCGAGGGAATCCTCGAGCAGTACGGACTCGAGGCGACCCTCTTCGGTGCCACGATCGCCACGCTGGTTCTCACTATCGAGGACATCTTCCTGACGGTGGAGCCGGCTCGGCGTGGTGCACCGGAGATCGGTGTGGCCAACGTGATCGGCAGCGTGGTGTTCTCGGTGACCGGCAAGCTCGGCATCATCCTGCTGGCAGGTGGTGTCATGGTGCACTCGAGCGTGTTCACCGTGCACATGCCGGCGTTGTTGCTGCTGACCGGATTGTCCGCGTACTTCCTGTCCACAGGGCAGCTACGACGCTGGCACGGCGTGACGTTGCTCAGTCTCTACGTCGTGTACTGGGCGGTCTGCTTCGGCCTCCTGGGCATCGTGCCGGTGGAGATGGACTAGCAGGTATCGCGTTCCCCGTAACCGCCCGGCGCGCCTCGTGTGGCGCGCCGGGCGGTTGTGCTCGTGGATTATCCATTGTGGACACAACCGAGTTCGGTTTGTGGTGGTGTCGCAGTGCATCTTGCACGGAGTGTGTGGTCCATCTTGGTGACGTCCGGAGCGGGTCGGACGGTGCGCCGGTGACAACGAATCCCGCTCGGTGCGGACGTCCGCCGGGGCCGGTCCGCACGAACGGTATCTCCTTGCCGGGGAACGGCGGCAGTGAGCCGGTCGGTGGTAAGGGATATGGAAAAGACGTGCCCGTGTGTAGCGTCGACCTCGTTACAGGCACGGCAACGAAATTCGAGTGCGAGCGATACCTGTAATTGCGGTGCGGCGTCGGGTTCTGCTGCGGCGCGCAGCGCAAGAGGGCATATGCGGGTTTCCGTGTGAGCCCGGTGCTTTCGCTCCAGTTGGCATGTTCCGCGAAACCTGTCAGTCAACGTCATTCCATGCTCACAAGGAGGTGAAGTCCGGTGACGATTGCCGAGGACCGAGAGGCGCTCCTGGCCGAGATCGGCGGACAGAACAAGGCGACCATCGGTGCAGTGCTCGGGTCCGGTTCGATCGCGAAGGCGACCGAGCGGGCCGACGGGACGATGGAAGCGACCATCCGGATCGCCGAAGACGCTCTGGCGTGGGAACCGTCGGTGTTGGTACTGCCGCACGCGGGGACCGTCGAGCTGACGATCATCAACGACGACAAGAACACGCACGCCTGCCTGCTGCCGAGTAACGGCGACAGGAAGTTCATCGGTCTGTTGAACCACTCGAAGGGTCGCGCGACGCTCGAGCTGGACGGCCCCGGCTACTACTGGTACGGCTCGCCGGCCGGTAACGACGAGGGCAGGGGCCTGACCGCCGCCATCGTCGTGGGCGGCGAAGTGCCGCCGGAAGCCAAGCTCGACCGACCCGCTCAGCCGCGCCCCTGAAAGGTAAGGAACCCATCATGACCATCGAATACGTCGATGCCGGCGAGGCGATCAATCACAGCCAGCTCTCCAGCATGCCGCACGTCGCTCCGGACGTGACCCGCGGTGTCAATTACGACCGCATCCTCCAGGCGCGCAGCGAGTCGCACAACTGGATCACCTATTACGGCGACTACGACGGCAAGCGTCACAGCCTGCTCGACCAGATCAACGTCGAGAACGTCAAGGACCTGAAGGTCGCGTGGATCCATCAGTCCAGCGCGACCGGCATGATGGCCTCCACGTCGACCTACGCGTTCGAGGCCTGCCCGCTGGTCGTCGACGGCGTCATGTTCGTCACCGGCTGGGACGGTCTGCTCTGGGCCCTCGACGCGGTCACCGGCGAGCAGCTGTGGCGGTACAAGCACGCGGTGCCCTTCGACGTGACGCTGTGCTGCGCCAACGTCAACCGCGGCTGCGCGGTCGCCAACGGCAAGGTCTACATGGTCACCCAGAACGCCCAGCTGCTGGCGCTCGACGCGACCACCGGCGAGAAGGTGTGGCAGAAGACCATCGGTGACGTGCGTGCCGGTGAGAGTGCCTCGCTCGCACCGCTGGTCGTCAAGGACACGCTCATCACCGGTTCGGCCGGCGGTGAGTTCGGCGTTCGCGGCCACATCGACTGCTGGGACCTGGAGACGGGTGAGCAGCGCTGGCGCACCTACACCGTGCCGAAGCCGGGCGAGCCCGGTTCGGAGACCTGGCCCGCAGAGGGCGAGGCCTGGCAGCGGGGCGGCGCGAACCACTGGGTCACGGGCACCTTCGACCCGGAACTGAACCTCTACTACGCGGGCACCGGTAACCCGGCCCCGGACTTCGACGGCGAGGTCCGGCCGGGCGACAACCTCTACAGTGACAGCGTGGTCGCGCTGGACGTCGACACCGGCGAGATCAAGTGGCACTACCAGTTCACGCCGCACGATCTGTGGGACTACGACTCCACCATGGAGATGACCCTGTTCGAGCGGGACGGCAAGAAGCTGCTGGCCCACTTCGACAAGAACGGGTACATGTTCGTCCTCGACCGCACCAACGGCGAGCTGCAGCACGTGACGCCGTTCGTGGACCGGATCGACTGGGGTGCCATCACGCGCGACGGCAAGTTCATGCCGCGCAAGTACCCGGACAAGGAAGGCGAGCCCTGCCACTTCTTCCCCGGCCCCGCCGGTGCGAAGGAATGGACTCACGCGTCGTACAACCCGGAGCACGACCTGTTCTACGTTCCGGTCGCCGACGTGGGCGCCACTGCTACGCGACGTCGCCGCGAATTCAAGGAAGGCATGCCCTACTGGGGTGCCGCCGTCGAGGTCGACGTCGACAACATGGCTGGTTCGGTCAGCGCATTCGACTCGCACGGCGAGGAGAAGTGGCGTTACCGGCTCAACGTGCCGATGGCCGCATCGACGTTGAGCACGGCGGGCAACCTCGTCTTCGCGGGCACGCCCACAGGCGAGTTCGTGGCGCTGCACGCCGAAACCGGTGAGGAACTCTGGAAGTTCCAGTGCGGCAGCGGCCACCACAGCAGCCCGAGCACCTACACCGTTGATGGCAAGCAGTACATCACGGTGCCGGTCGGCTGGGGTGGCTGGCTCGAAGGCATCGTCCCCGGCATGTCCGGTCAGGGCAAGGGTGCCTCGCTGATCACGTTCTCGCTGTGACGCGGACGGTCACCGAGGTGACCGTGGCTTCGAAGTGACAGCGATGCACGATCAGCGGTGACCGCCCGACGGTTGCCCTTTCACCCGCTCGGTGATCGAATCGTCCCGGTGGCGTTTCGATCGCCGAGCGGGTGCTTTCGCTTTGTCGGCAGCATGGCGCGAGGCCGTGCCGGTTTGCCGTGGCAGCGCAGTCTCCGTGGTGCTGCCGGCACCGGTGGGTCGTCCGCCGGCCGTCGGCAGTGGAGCGTCCGGCGAACCTCGATCATGGAACGAACGACAGCGACAGCAGGTGATCCGATGAACCAGTCGTCGATACCCCAGGGCGCCGGGACCGAGCGACTGCCGTGCCCCTACTGCGGAGAATCCTACGAATCCGGCGATCTGGCTCGGCACAACGAGCCGGTGCAGTGCGGTCCCTGTATCCAATGCGTCGGCAAGCCCGCCTGCTTCAGGTGCGGTCTCATGTACTGCGCGTGCGACGTGCACAAGTTCCGAGGCTGACGAGCGCTCGAACCCGGTGACCCCGCTACGGCCGGATCACCGGGTTTCGCTGTGTCGTCCGGAGCGCTGTGTCGTCCGTTGCGCTGTGTCGTCGGAAGCGCTGTGTCGTCCGTTGGCCTCGTCGTCCATGACAAGGCGAAGTTCGCCGTTGATCCGGTGCTCGATGTCGTGGATCCGGCTGAGGTTGACCACGTACTGGCGGTGCGCCGCCAGGAAACCGCCGGAGTCAGCCGCCCGGTTCCCGGAGGCGAGGTGGTCGGGGGACGCCTTCACTGCGGGGAGGTCCACGCACCAGGCGATCGTGCCCGTCGCACCGACCCGGTGCGTTGCGGCCGTCGTATCGCGTGCGTCGACAACCCCGGGTGCCTCGTTTATCGGCCGACGTATTGCGTATGCGACGTGCACCGGTATCGGGGCTGAAGAAAATGCTTGTGGGGTAGCGAAACCCCGTTTCGGGTTTCGCTACCCACTCCGTGTGCTCGGCACTCGAGGCCTCACTTGCGGTCGGTCAGTACGGCTCAGCCCTCGGGCGCGGCAAAGAACTCCAAGGCGATGTTGTCCGGGTCCCGGAAAGAGACTCCGCTGCCGTAATGCGCTTTCTTGATGCCGTCGTGCGCAATGCCCAACTCGGTCAACTTCTGTGCCCACCGCTCCAGGTCGGCATGCGAGCCGACGCCGAAGGCGATGTGATCGAGGCCCGTGCGTTCCTCCACGAAGCGATCACCGGACTCCCGTCCCTGGTGAGTGTGCAGGCCGAGCAAGGTTCCTCCGTCGAGGGCGTAGACGGCATGGTGGAACCTGCCGCCCTCTTCATCCTCGTCGAGGACGGGGTCCGCACCGAACAGTGCCGAATACCATTTCGTGCTGCGCTCCAGGTCGCTGACGGTGATCGCGATATGCTGCAGTCCGGGAAAAGCCATTCGAACTCTCCTCTATCGTGGGTGCACGGGCGCGGAGATGAACCGGCGCCTTCCAGGCCCGGCCAGGGATGTGTCAGATTTCCAGCAGTTGGCGCACCGCCGGGGTGTTCCGGCGGGAAACGGGCACCATCGTGTTGGCCTCGTCGTCCATGACGAGGCACAGTTCGCCTTTGATCCGGCGCTCGACCTCGCGGATCCGACTGAGGTTGACCACGTACTGACGGTGCACCCGCAGGAAACCGGCACCGCTCAGCTCGGTCTCGAGTTTATCGAGTCCAGGTGCCGCGGCACGCAACCGTCCCTGGTCCGTCGACAGCCACACGTCGCTGCCGTCGGACCGTGCGAACGAGACTTCGGGAAGGCGCAGCAGCACCATGCGGTTCTCGCGCGTGCCGACCACGCGCTGCGGCTGTGTTCGTGTCGCCCCGTCGTCCGCCGCTCGGGGCAATGGATCGCCGTCGGACAGGCCGAACGAGACGAGGTTCCCGACCAGATGGCCGGACAGGAAGACCGGCCGGAAGGTGACCGATGTCGGTTCGTTGGCGAGCCGGGTGAAGATCTGGGTGGAGCCGACCCAGCCGCGATTGTGCGTCGCCTGCTTGGCGGCGTACTGGGCGGCACCGATGAATTCCGGCAGTTCCGGCTTCCACCGCACCGCGGGATCGGACGCCGGCGTGGAGCCAGGAATGCCGAGGAGGACCGCGGCCGTGTCATCGGCGAGTACGACCTTGCCCGCGGGATCTACGGCCGCAAGCGGCACTCTCGAGCCGGATCTGGCTTGACTGTAGGCGGCGATCAGTTCGGCGCCGTCGCCCTGAGCGCGCTGCCGCAGAATGCGCTGCGTCATCTTGGCGACATTGCCGAGCCAGGTTCCCGCGGTGCCGGGAAGCTCACTACGCCAGCAGGAGATGTTGAGCGTCGCGACCGGCTCCCTGGTCACCACGTCCCGGATCGCCACCCCGCCGCAGGTCCAGTCGTGGAACGCCTCGCACCAGTGCTCGGCGCCACGGATCAGCACCGGGGTGTAGGACAACAGCGCCGTACCCATGCCGTTCGTCCCGGTGGCGCCCTCCGCCCAGCAGAACCACGGCGCAAGATTGGCGTCGGCCGCGACGTTGCGCGTGGTCTGATCACCCCATTGGGCCAACACCCGGCCGGAACCGTCGGTGATGGTCACGATCCCGCCGACGTTGCCGACCTCGTGTGCCAGTGAAGCGGCACGGAACCCGAGTTCTGCGATCACCACATCGTGTTGGAGGGCGTGGTCGACCTGCGCGACTGCCACCGGGGCTTCGGTGAGGTGCGGGTCGACCCCGTGCTGGTCCCGACACCGGTGCCATGAGATCGCGATCTCGGGGCGGACACCGCGGAGATCGTCCTCGCCCCGCACGAACCGCTCCCACGCGCTGTAAACCGTTGCGCTGTCGGCGCTGGGAGATGTCGGATCGTGCCAGCCTACTTCTGTCATCGAAGACCGCCTTTGGTCTGTTGCTGACCCGGCGGCACGAGCACTCGGTCATCGTGCGTGTACCGCTCCGTGTTCGAGGCAGGGCCACGTCGCCTCCGCGACGCAAGCTAAACGGGCGCTCGATTCGAGGGCAAGCAGACTGGGATGACTGTGGGAGTACATCCAACGAGCGGTCGTGAAGCGGCATTGACCGGTGGCCATTCGCTCGGCAGCGGTTCGCGCACGTTCCCGTACGGACGGTTCGCGGTACGGAACCGCAGTTGGCAGCCGGGGTGCGATAACGACGGGTGCGGCGCGGTGGTTGTCCGGCATCACCGCACGCAGCCGGCACGGTCCCGTAGTGCTCCGCATCTCGGCCGCCGTCCGGAGCGAACGTGCGTGTCAGCCGAGCAAACGGTGAATCGGTTTCGGCTGATCGGCCGACAGCGCGACTGGACCGGCCGGTCGTAGGAGACGGTGGTGGGACACACCGCCATCGCCGCGCCCGAACTACTGATGCAGAAGCGCGCAACAGAGTGCAAGGACTCCACGGTGCTTGAGGCTGCGTACTCGGTGACGTTAGACTGTGTCGTCCGTCACGGGCCGTGGCCCTTTTTTGTGTGGTCCGCGGCGGTGGATGACAAGGAGGTCATCATGGCTGGAGGCTTGCCACCGCTGGCGATCGCACCGAGTCGGCGCCCCCAACTCGACCACGTAACGGCTGACTCTGTTGAAGCCACTTCCTCCGCGGAAGTGGCTCGTGCTTGGGAGAACTTCGCCTCCGGTGAAGACGTCGCAGCAGGTGTCCGGCCCGAGATCCTGGCGTCCTGGTATCGATGCCGGGACCGGTATGAGGTCGACCGATCCCTTGATGTCGCACCGGGCGCACGATGCGAGGACGTTCAGCGACTGGACAACAGCATCATTTTCACGACGCTCGGCGGCCTCGGCGCGTTGGCAGGCAGTGAAGTGGAGCGGGACGGCGCCGTGGTCACCGTGACCGACGGTGATGGGCGCGTCCTCGGATCGTGGGGCGACCCCGCCGCACAGCGGAGGGCCGAGTTGCACAACCTCGCCCCGTGGTCGTCGTGGTCGGAAGAATGCACCGGAACGAACGGCATGGGGACCGCGCTCGAGGTGGCCGGTCCGGTCACCGTGACGGGCCCGGAACACTGGTGCGAGGCCTTCCATAGTTGGGCGTGCGCAGGGATCTCCATTCGCGATGTCGTGACCTCCGCACCGGTGGCGTCGATCAACATTTCGCGCTGGAACGCGTCGCTTTCGCCGCTGACGCCGTCGTGGCTCAGTAAAGCGGCGAAGTGCGTCGAGAAAGAGATCTACCGGCGCGCCATGTTTGAAACCGACAAGGTGTGGTCGGAGTTCAGCAAGAAGTCCGGCGAGGTCGGTGTTCCGGTGATGGCGATGGACCGCGGCGGCAACGCGGTCGCCGCCAACGAATCCGCCGCCTCGCTGCTCGGGTTGACGAGTGAGAGTCCGGTCCTGGCGGGCGCGCTCGAGCCGGCGCAACGGTGGACCCCGGACATCCCCGGAATGTCCGATGTGGTCCGTTGGGCAAAGGAGCGGGCACGTGAACCGGCGGAGTGGAGCGGCTATGCATGCCTGCCGGTGGGTGAGGAAGAAGAAGAAACTCCGGTGACCTTCCGGCCCGTCGTCGATTCGGACCGCCTCGTCGGCATGCTTTGCTATTTCGGGATCCAGGAGGGTGAACCGTACGAGGGTGTGGCGGAACCCGCCTCCGGCTCGATACCGCAGCGCGTGGTCGGAATTCGCAACGACCGCCTGGTGCTGCTCGCTCCGACGGAGATCCGCTACGCCGAGGCCGATCGCAACATCGTGTGGCTCGTTACGGAGCGAGGGAGGATCCAGGCGTCGACGCGCGGCTTGGACAATGTCGAGCGAGCACTGGCGCCCCACGGGTTCCGCCGCGTCCATCGGCGCTTCCTGGTCAACCTCCGGCGAGTGGCTGAGCTCGAGCGTGGGATCAAGGGGGAACTGTTCCTCATCACGGATGCGCGTTCCCACGAGTTCGTCCCCGTCTCGCGGCGCCACGCTCCGGATCTCCGGCGCATGCTCGGGGTGTGAGGTGGCGGGGAGTGACAGCGGGCACTCCCCGCAGACATCTCGGCCGGGGTTCCGCAGCACGTGCTGCGGAACCCCGGCCGAGGTGGTGCCCCGTAGAGGCAGGCGTGCGCCGGCGCCGTAGGAGCCGGCGCCGGCCGGACGAGGACTAGGGCCGACTGTGTGACGACCGCGACTGCACCTGGTTGCGCAGCCCCTCGACGGCACGTGCCGGGTCGTCGGCCGCATAGACGGCGGAACCGGCCACGAAGCAGTCGACACCGGCCTCTGCCGCCTGTTCGATCGTGTCGGCATTGATGCCGCCGTCGATCTCCACGACGAGATTCAGATGCCCCGTGTCGACCATCGTTCGTGCCGTTCGCACCTTGTCGAGGACGTCGACGATGAACTTCTGTCCGCCGAAACCCGGTTCGACGGACATCACGAGCAGGGTGTCGTAGCTCTTGAGTACGTCGACGTAGGGTTCCAGCGGGGTGTTCGGCTTGATCGCCAACCCTGCTTTCGAACCCGCGGCTCGTAGATCCCGCGCCAGCTTGACCGGATCGTCCGCGGCCTCGACGTGGACCGTCACGTTGTAAGCACCTGATTCCGCGTAACCGATCGCCCAGCGGTCCGGGTTCTCGATCATCAGATGGCAGTCCAGCGGTACGGCGGCGCTCTTCATCAGCGACTTAACGACCGGAAGTCCCAGGGTCAGGTTCGGCACGAAATGCGCGTCCATCACATCGACGTGCAGCCAGTCCGCCCCGCTGCCCGGGGGGCCTTGGACGGCGGCCACTTCGTCGGCCAGCCGCGCGAAGTCGGCGGAGAGAATGGATGGAGCGATCAACGGATGATTAGCCACGTTTCGATGGTAGTCAGTGTTTCATGGGCGTGGTTATTGGTTGTGTGTATTGGGGGGTTGGGGTTTTTTATGTGCTGGTTGTTGCTGTTTTTCGGGGTGGTGGGTGATTGTTGGCGGGTCCGGTTTTTGTGTTTCTTCGGTGAGGAGTTTGTTGTGCGGTTGCAGGTGGCGTTGGATGTTGTGGATTTGCCGTCGGCGTTGACGTTGGCGTATCAGGTGTCTGAGCATGTGGACATTTTGGAGTTGGGTACGCCGTTGGTGAAGTCGGCGGGTATCGGTGCGGTGAGTGCGGTGAAGGCGGCGCATCCGGACAAGTTGGTGTTCGCGGATTTGAAGACTGCGGATGCGGGTGAGTTGGAGGCCGGGTTGGCGTTCGAGGCCGGTGCGGATCTGGTGACGGTGATGGGCACGGCTGATGACGACACGGTGCGGGGTGCGGTGGCTGCGGGCCTCAAGTACGGCAAGAGTGTGGTGGCGGACATGATCACGGTGGTGCAGGGCCGGGTGGATCGGATCCGTGAGGTGGCCAAGATGGGGGTGTCGTTCGTGGAGATCCATGCGGGTCTGGACGAGCAGGCGCGGCCGGGGTATTCGATCGAGACGTTGTTGGCTGATGGTCGTGAGGCCGGGGTGCCGTTCTCGATCGCTGGTGGTGTGGGTCCGGACACGATCGGTTCGGTGCGTGAGGCCGGTGCCACGGTGGCGGTGGCCGGTGGGGCGATCTACAACGCCCCGGACCCGGGCGCGGCCGCCCGCGAACTCCGCAAGCGCGCCAACGCCTGACCCACCACACCCACGTGCCCCCGGGCACCACAACCCGACATCCACGGCCTTCCGGCGGGTGGAACCGTCCATCCGCCGGAAGTCTCGTGGCGACCGAATCGTGAAATGGATCCGCCGGTTTCACGAGGAAGCGAGTGGGCATTCCGCTCGATCGGTGAGGCGAGATTCGCGGGAAACGATCGCGTGGCGGGGTTCACGCCTGCCGCCTGTTTGTGGCAGTCAAGGAAAACCGAAATCAACAGGAGTGCGTTTCGATGGCAGCAAACGAGTCGGTCTCGGACCACCGGGTGACCCAATCAGCTGACGAGGTTGTTCGCTTGACCACCAAGCGGATCCCCGACGACTGGACCGAGCTGGACCAGCGCGCGGTGGAGACGGCTCGGGTGCTGGCGGCGGACGCCGTCGAGCAGTGCGGGAGCGGGCACCCCGGCACGGCGATGAGTCTCGCGCCCGCCGCGTACGCGCTGTTCCAGCGGGTCATGCGGCACGACCCCGCCGATGCGGAGTGGATCGGCAGGGACCGGTTCGTGCTGTCGGCCGGGCATTCGAGTCTCACCCTGTACATTCAGCTGTTCCTCTCCGGCTACGGTCTCGAGCTCGACGACCTGAAGGCGTTGCGCACGTGGGACTCGCTCACGCCGGGGCATCCCGAGTACGGGCACACCACGGGCGTCGAGACCACCACCGGGCCGCTCGGCCAGGGACTGGCCAACGCGGTCGGCATGGCCATGGCGTCCCGCCGTGAACGCGGGCTGTTCGACCCCGACGCCGAGCAGGGCACGAGCGTGTTCGACCATCAGATCTACGTGATCGCCTCCGACGGCGACATCGAGGAGGGCGTCACGTCGGAGGCCTCGTCGCTGGCAGGCACCCAGCAGCTCGGCAACCTCACGGTGATCTACGACAGCAACGAGATCTCTATCGAGGACGACACGCACATCGCGTTGTCCGAGGACACCGCCAAGCGCTACGAGTCCTACGGCTGGCAGGTGCTCACGGTGCACGGCGGCGAGGACGTGGCCGGCTTCCTGGACGCAGTCGAACAGGCCGAGCGCGAGACCTCCAGGCCGACCCTGATCGTGCTCCGCACCGTGATCGGTTATCCAGCACCGACGAAGATGAACTCCGGAAAGGCGCACGGTGCGGCCCTGGGCGGCGAGGAACTGGCGGGGCTCAAGCGCACGGTCGGCTTCGACCCGGAGCGGAGCTTCCAGGTCGACGACGACGTGCTGCGCCACACCCGTGCGGTGGCCGAGCGGGGAAGGGCCGACCACGAGAAGTGGCAGCTCGAGTTCGACGCCTGGGCACGGAGCAATCCCGAGCGCAAGGCGCTGCTGGACCGCCTCGGCTCCCGCGAGCTGCCCGCCGGGTGGGCGGACGAGCTGCCGGTGTGGGAGCCCGACGAGCAGGGCGTCGCCACCCGTAAGGCGTCGGCCGCCGTGCTGGCGAAGCTCGGTGACGTGCTGCCGGAGTTGTGGGGCGGTTCGGCGGATCTGGCCGAGAGCAACAACACCACGATCAAGGGTGCGGACTCCTTCGGCCCGGAAGAGATCTCCACGAATGCCTGGAAGGCGCAGCCGTACGGCCGCACCCTGCACTTCGGCATCCGCGAGCACGCGATGGGTTCGATTCTCAACGGCATCGCACTGCACGGCGGAACCCGTCCGTACGGCGGCACTTTCCTGATCTTCAGTGACTACATGCGCCCTGCGGTTCGCCTGGCCGCGCTCATGCGGCTGCCTGTCGTCTACGTGTGGACGCACGATTCGATCGGCCTCGGCGAGGACGGCCCGACCCACCAGCCCGTCGAACAGCTGGCGTCGCTGCGCGCCATCCCCGGCCTGTCGATGGTGCGGCCTGCTGACGCGAACGAGACCGCGCATGCCTGGAAGGCCGTGCTGGAGGACACCGGAGGGCCGGCCGGACTGGCGCTGACCCGGCAGAATGTGCCGACCCTGGAAGGTACCTCGGCCGAGGGGGTCGCCCGCGGCGGTTACATACTGGCCGAGGCGTCCTCGGGCAGTCCCGACGTGGTGCTCGTCGGCACCGGCTCCGAGGTCCAGCTGGCGGTCGAAGCCAGGGACGTGCTTGAGGCCGACGGGGTGGCCACGCGGGTCGTGTCGATGCCGTGCGTGGAGTGGTTCGATCACCAGGACCGGTCGTACCGGGAGCAGGTTCTGCCTCCGTCGGTGCGTGCCAGGGTGGTCGTCGAGGCCGGAATCGCGCAGCCGTGGCACCGGTTCGCCGGGGACGCGGGCGAGGTCGTCTCGTTGGAGCACTTCGGTGCTTCGGCCGACTTCAAGACATTGTTCAGCGAGTTCGGCATCACGGCCGAGGCCGTGGTCGAGGCGGCACGGCGCAGCATGCGGTTGGCGCGCTCGAGCTGAGGTCCGGCGGACCCGGTCGCGGGACTCGCGGGCAGTATTCGTTATCCCAATCACGCGATAATGGTTGTAAATGCCGTGAACCTTGCTGCCCGCCGAGTCGGTGGCAGACCATTGTTATGGCTTTCTTGGCCGTCCGGACGACGGTTCTTGCCGATGACCCGTAATCCATACCAGGCAAGTGTCCGGTGAATGTTGTCCGGTTCCGAAAGTGGAGGGAAATTCCGTTGACGAAGTCGATGCCGAAGAAGCTTGATGACACTCTTTTCTCGGATGCGACACGTGCTGTCGTCGGTGAGGTGGACAGGGTGAGCGCGGCGGTGCAGTCCGCGGCGTGGATCCGTGCCGGTGCCCTGTTGCTCGAGGCGCCGGCGGTGTTCACCATCGGGACCGGACGGAGCGGACTCGCTCTGCAGATGGCCGCGATGCGGTTCATGCACCTTGGGCTCGCCACGCACGTCGTCGGCGAGACGACCGCTCCGGCTATCGGTGCGCGCGACGTCCTGGTCGCGGCCTCGGGTTCCGGGTCGACGAAGCGAGTGGTCCGGGCAGCTGAGACCGCTCGTGAGCAGGGCGCCGAGGTGGTCGCGCTGACCACGGCTCCGGAATCCGCGCTCGCCAGGGCCGCTACCGAGGTACTCGTGGTGCCTGCGGCGGACAAGCAGGACTTCGACGGGAACGCCTCCGTCCAGTACGGCGGCAGCCTGTTCGAGCAGTCGGTGCTGCTGGTCACCGATGCGCTGTTCCACGCTCTCTGGCAGACCAGCGGAACGCAGGCGCGCGAACTGTGGCGCCTCCACGCGAATCTCGAATGAGGGCATAATCGCCGATTTCGCCGCGATTCATCGTTTTCCGAAAGCGGACATGTGCGATTCGTTCGGACGGTGTGCGGCTCGGGCGATCTCGCTGTGCTGATTCTACCCGCAGGAACAGGAGACCATGATGCAGTCTCAGAATGAGATCACCCCGGTGAATCGTGGCGATATTCGAGCGCTGGAGTCCGTGGCGCTGGAGGCGACCCGGAGTGCGGCGGTCGCGAGCTACGAGTGGGTCGGCCGGTACGACCAGGATGCGGCCGACGCCGCGGCCACCAGGGCCATGCGGGAGGCGTTGGCCGGCGCGCCCGGGCGGGGGACCGTCGTGATCGGGGAGGGCGAGAAGGACGACGCCCCGATGCTGTTCAACGGTGAGGTAGTGGGCAACGGGTTCGGCCCCGAGTTCGACATCGCCGTCGATCCGCTCGAGGGAACCTCGTTCTGCGCGAAGGATCTTCCCGGTGCGCTGGCCACGATCGCGTTCGGGGAGCGGGGCACCCTGTGGTCGCCGGGGCCCGGGTTCTACATGGACAAGATCGTGGTGCCGCCGGAGGCGAAACACAGCATCGATCTCGACGACCCGCCGGAGCAGACGCTGGCCAACGTCGCGAAGGCTCTCGGCAAGCAGGTCGGTGAGCTTCGCGTCATGATCATGGACAAGCCGCGGCACAAGACACTGATCGAACGTGTGGTGCAGGCCGGTGCGTCGGTGCAAACGCCGGCGGGAGGCGATGTCGGAGGGAGTCTGGCGGTACTCCTGCCGACGCTCGACGTCGATCTGCTCCTCGGCGTCGGCGGCACCCCCGAAGGTGTCATGACGGCCGCGGCGGTCGGCGCGTTGGGCGGGGGCATGCTGGGTCGCCTGGCTCCCCAGCGTGACGAGGAGGCCGATGCCATCCGCGCGGCGGGAATGTCGCTCGACCGCATCTACAGCTGCGACGAGCTCGTGGCCGGCGACGCCTTCTTCGTCGCCACAGGCGTCAGCGGGGGCACCCTGCTCGGGCGGCCACGGACCCGCGAAGGCGCGGCGACCGCCGAATCGCTCCTGATCTCGCGGAACCAGATTCGCCGCATCGCCCACACGACGTTCGACGAAGCCGCGGGTTAGGCCGCATCGGCTTCGCCGTGCAACCCGCCATATTCGATGACGACCAGGGAGCTTCGGTGACGCTGTATCTCGACGACCTCCGCGTTCGTCATCTCGGCGAGTGTCGTTACGATTCGCCGCTCTCCGAGATGCTCACGACGAAACAGACCTCTCCGCACTACGTCGCGGAGGGCGATCGGGTCCTGCTGGAGGACACCGTGTCCATGCTCGCCGGGCACGACGTTCCTCCGGAACAGGTCCCGAGTTTCGAAGCCGCGGGTCCCCGCAAGAAGATCTACTTCGACCCGTCGTCGGTCACCGCCGGAATCCTCACGTGCGGTGGACTGTGCCCGGGGCTCAACAACGTCATCCGAGGGCTCGTGCAGGAACTCGCCGTGCACTACAAGGTGAAGCGGATTCTCGGGTTCCGGAACGGACTGCGCGGCCTGACGTCCGAGCACCGCGACGACACGGTCGAGCTGACGCCGGAGCATGTTCGCGACATCCATAACGCGGGCGGCACCATCCTGGGCAGTTCGCGCGGTAACCAGGACCCCGACGAGATGGTCGACAGCCTCGTCGAACACGGTGTCGACGTCCTGTTCGTCATCGGTGGCGACGGAGGTATGCGGGCCGCGACGTGCCTCAGCAACGCGATCGAGGCGCGGGGACTGGACATCGCCGTCATCGGCGTGCCGAAGACGATCGACAACGACCTGCCTTTCACGGATCAGTCGTTCGGGTTCCAGAGCGCGTTCGCCAGCGCGATGGACTTCATCTCGTCGGTTTCGGTCGAAGCCGCGGCCAGTCCGAACGGTGTCGGACTCGTGAAACTGATGGGCCGGCACTCCGGGTTCATCGCCGCCTACGCCGCGTTGGCGGCCAACGGTGCCGACATCGTCCTGATCCCGGAGATCCCGTTCGCGCTCGACGGGCCAGAAGGGCTGTTGGCCTATGTCGAGCAGCACGTGCGGAAGAAGGGCTACGTCGTCATCGTGCTCGCCGAAGGGGCGGGCCAGGACCTGCTCGAGGACGCGGACCTGTCCCATCGGAACGGCAAGGCGACCGACGCGTCGGGAAACGTCAAGCTCGGCAAGATCGACGATCTGCTCAAGGAGCGCATCACCGACCACCTGACCGCGGTCGGCCTGGCCCCCACGATGCGGTACATCGACCCGAGCTACGCCATCCGCAGCGTCGTCGCGAACGCCTACGACAGCGTCTACTGTCTGCGGCTGGCCCACGCCGCGGCGCACGCGGCGATGGCGGGCAGGACCGAGGTGGCCGTCGCGCGCTGGCGGCGGCGTTTCGTGCACGTGCCGCTGTCGCTGATGACCAGCCGCCGGAACCAGGTCGATCCCGACGGTGACCTGTGGATGTCGGTACTCGAAACCACGTGCCAGCCTGCGGAGTTCGGGGTGCAGCGGGAGGGCGAGAAGGTCCCCTCCGGGTTCTGTTGACCCCGGGACGCGGTTCCACGGCGACGGTTCGGTCCGCCGAGCCGTCGCCGGCGGGCGCAGGCACCGGCCGTTTGCGCTCGGTGCCGCGCCGTCGTGGTGCACGGTGACGTCGCGACGAGGGCCGGACTGGTGACGGGCGCGTCAGGTGGGGAAGTGGCCGAGCTGGGCTGACAGCTCCATCGCCGCCTCCCTCATCGGGCCGATGATCTGCCGGATGCGCTGCCGGGAAAGGCGATACGACGGCCCGGAGGCGCTCATCGCCGCGATCACCGATCCGCCGTCGCCGTAGATCGGTACCGCCACGGCGTGCAGCCCGAGTTCGAACTCCTCGAAGCAGGCGGCGTACCCGTCGTCGGCGATCCGGCTGAGCTCGGCCGTCAGCTCGTCGGGCGCCGTCGTGGTGCGGGGTGTGTACTCCTCGAGGCGGCCCCGCAGCATGTCGCGGCGCTGCGCGGGCGGCATGTACGCCAGCAGTACCTTGCCGCTGGACGTCGCGTGCAGCGGTGTGCGCCTGCCGGTCCAGTTCTGTGCCGTGATCGACGCCGATCCGACGGCCTGGCTGATGTTGATCGCGATGCCGCCGTCGGCGACCGCGATGTTGACCGTCTCGCCGAGTGAGTCGGCCAGGCCCTGGCAGGTCTGGTTGCCCAGCTTGGCCAGGTCCATCCGGCTGGTCGCGGCGCCCGCGAGCCGGACGATCCCCAGTCCGATCTGGTACTTGCCCCGGTCGCTGACCTGCTCGACGAGGTTGCGCATCTCCAGCGCGGAGACGAGCCGCGACGCGGTGGACTTGTGCACGCCCAGTTCGTCGGCGATCTCGGTGATGCCGGCCTCGCCGTCCTTGGCGAGATGCTCGAGGATGCTCACCGCGCGGTCGACGGACTGCACCGGGCTCTTCGGCTCTTCGGGCTGGTCCGGTTCGGCGACGGGTTCGGGGCCGAGGCCGGTCCGGACCGGTTCGGCGGCGCCCAACGGAGAGTCATCGGAGTTCCGGGCGGCGGGAGGGGCAGCGTCGGAGTTCCGCATAACGCAACAGTAACTCCTACAGCGACGAGAATCGCCCCTTTCGGCGGTAGATGTGAGGTATCACCTTGTCGAGTCCGCCGCAGCCGCTCGCACGAGTAACCGTCCAGCGGCCCGTGGGCCATGTCGTTACGCCAGTCGGAGCAGTGGCCGGATGCTGCGGACACGCCGAACCAGGGTCTCCCGCAGTCGCGGGGGACCACAGTGCGAATATGGGCGACATGAAGGCACGTGTGCTGGTCGTCGACGACGACCCCGCTCTCGCGGAGATGCTGACCATCGTGCTGCGCGGTGAGGGCTTCGAGACCGCGGTCGTGTCCGACGGTTCCCGCGCGCTGTCGGCGTTCCGCGAGATGAAGCCCGACCTGGTGCTGCTCGACCTCATGCTGCCCGGGATGAACGGCATCGACGTCTGCAAGGCCATCCGCGCCGAATCGGGCGTCCCGGTCGTCATGCTCACGGCCAAGAGCGACACGGTGGACATCGTGCTGGGCCTCGAATCCGGGGCCGACGACTACGTCGTCAAGCCGTTCAAGCCGAAGGAACTCGTCGCACGCGTGCGCGCCCGCCTGCGCCACAACGACGGGGAACCGGCCGAGTCGCTCGTCATCGGCGACCTCGCCATCGACGTGCCCGGTCACCAGGTGACCAGGGAGGGCGAGCCCATCTCGCTCACGCCACTGGAGTTCGACCTGCTCGTGGCGCTCGCGCGCAAGCCGAGGCAGGTGTTCACCCGCGAGGTGTTGCTTGAGCAGGTGTGGGGTTACCGGCACGCGGCGGACACCCGGCTGGTCAACGTCCACGTGCAGCGGCTGCGGTCGAAGGTGGAGCGCGATCCGGAACACCCCGAGGTCGTGCTGACCGTGCGCGGTGTGGGCTACAAGGCGGGCCCACCATAATCGGCTCATGAGAGATCGCCTGACCGGACTCGGCGGGCTGCTGCTGGGGCTGGCCCGCCGCGTCGCGGCGTTCGGGCGGCGTAAGAGCACCGCGTTCAGCGAGCTGTGGCGGCATTCGCTGCAGTTCAGGGTCACGGTGTCGACGCTGGCGATGTCGGCCGCGGTCGTGTTCGTGCTCGGTATGGTGCTGCAGAATCAGATCACCGACCGGCTCATGACGACCAAGGAGGACGCAGCCACCGCCCAGCTCGACGCGGTGGTGCGCACGGTCGAGAGCGAACTCGTCGGGGACGCGGGCCAGGACGACGCCCTGCGCGAGCGGCTCACGAACGCGGTCAACCGCATCACGACCAGCTCGGTCGCTGCACAGGACGCGTCCAGCTCGGCAGCAGGCACGTTCGAACCCGTGCTCGCCGCGGGCGACCCGGAACGCCCCGCGAGCCGCACGATCTCCGCAGGGCCCTACGACAAGGTCTCCGACCGGCTGCGCGGGTTCGTCGAGAACAACACGCCGGCCAAGGAGTTCCACACCGCGGACGGCACGACGTACCTCGCGATCGGTGCGCCGATCACGACGACGACCCGCCCGCTCCAGGTCTACCTGCTGTTCCCGCTCACCTCGGAGCAGA
This sequence comes from Prauserella sediminis, assembly GCF_014195435.1. NCBI lineage: Bacteria > Bacillati > Actinomycetota > Actinomycetes > Pseudonocardiales > Pseudonocardiaceae > Prauserella > Prauserella sediminis. The sequence goes on from NZ_JACIBS010000001.1 coordinate 3,091,522, forward strand.
ACACGGTCGCGACGGTGCAGAACACACTGGTCGTGGGCAGTTTCGCGTTGCTCGCCCTGCTGGCGGGCATCACCAACATCGTGGTGCGGCAGGTCGTCCAGCCGGTGCGCAGGGCCGCAGGTGCGGCGGAACAGTTCGCGCACGGGGAGCTGGACCGCAGGCTCGAGGTCATCGGCGAGGACGATCTGTCGAAGCTGGCCGTCGCCTACAACGAGATGGCGGCGAGTATCCAGCGGCAGATCCGGCAGCTCGAGGAGTTCGGCGAGCTGCAACGTCGGTTCACCTCGGACGTCTCCCACGAGCTGCGCACCCCGCTGACCACGGTGCGGATGGCCGCGGACGTGCTGCACGCCTCGCGGGAACAGTTCCCCGCCGGGCTGGCGCGGTCGACCGAGCTGCTGACCGACGAACTCGACCGGTTCGAGCAGCTGCTGGCCGACCTGTTGGAGATCTCCCGGCTGGACGCCGGGGTGGAGGAGTTGTCGTCCGAACTCACCGACGTCCGGCCGATCGCGCAGCGCGCGGCCGAGCAGGTGAGCGGGCTCGCCGAGTCGATGGGCAGTCCGATCGAGGTCGACCTGCCCGACAGCCCGGTCGAGGCGGAGGTCGACGCCCGGCGTATCGAACGGATCCTGCGGAACCTGCTGGCCAACGCCGTCGACCACGGCGAGGGCAGGCCGGTTCGGCTGCGTCTCGCGGCGACGGAACCCGAGGTTCCCGCAGCGGCCGAGGCCGTGGACGACACCGCCGGCGAAGGCGGGGACGCCGCCGAGTCCCTCGGGCCCGCGGAGTGGCCGGGCGCCGTGGCCATCACGATCCGGGACCAGGGCGTCGGGCTGCGTCCAGGGGAATCCGAGCTGGTGTTCAACCGATTCTGGCGTGCGGACCCGTCCCGGAACCGGCGGACCGGAGGCACCGGCCTGGGGTTGGCCATCAGCCAGGAGGATGCGCGCCTGCACGGTGGCACACTCGATGCGTGGGGTGAGCCCGACCGCGGGTCGTGTTTCCGCCTCACCCTGCCTCGCAGGGTCGGCGGTGCGTACACCGCGAACCCGCTGCCCCTGCCGCCGGAGGACGCCCGCCCCGCGGCCGATGCCGAAGGGGACCGCGACGTCCGGACCGACCTGCGACCAGGGGAGACGGTGTGACGACTCAGGACTCGTGCGCTCGGGCGCGTCCGCGCCGGCTGCGCCCGTGGGCGGCACTGGGCATGGCCGCCCTGCTGGTGAGCGGTTGCGCCGCGATCCCGGCCGAATCGCAGCCGGAGGCCCTGCCGCAGCAGCAGCGGGGGCAGCAGACCGAGGCCGTTCCGGAACCGGCACCCGGACTGGACCCGTTGTCGGTCGTGCGGGAGTTCGTGGAGGCGAGCGCCGAGCCGGCCAGCGACTACGCGGCCGCGCGTGCCTACCTGTCGCAGCGGGCACGGAAGCAGTGGCAGCCCGACCAGTCCGTCGCCGTGATCGAGGACGAGTTCAGCACCGTCTTCGGCTCCGAAGACGAGTCGAGCGGACCCGCCACCACCCGGCCCGACGCGGAACCCGGCGAACGCCGCGAGGAGCGCGGCGGTGACGAGGCAGGCGAGGACTCGGGCGGCGACGGCCCGGACGGCGATCAGGGTGCCGCGCCGCGCAGCACACCCCGGCCGGCGGGTCCCAACGAGCAGGCCCCGACGGCCACGACGTCGCCCCCGGACGGATCGACGGCCTCGCCGCCGCCGGACGAACAAATGGTCACGGTCCGCGGCGGGCACGTCGGCAGGCTGGCCGCCGACAGTTCGTTCATCCCCGCCGACGACGCCGTCGAGCAGAACGTGCGCCTGCGCAAGGAGAACGGGGAGTGGCGGATCATCGATCCGCCGCAGAGCGTGCTGATCACGGTCTCGGACTTCGACGAGACCTACTTCCGTGTGCCGGTGTACTTCTTCGCCCCGGAGTCGAACGTGCTGGTGCCCGACCTTCGGTACGTCGTGGCCAGCCCGCAGTCGGGGCTGCCTGCGCGGGTGGTGGACCTGTTGCTGGCCGGCCCGTCGGACGGGCTGACCGGAGCGGTCCGCAACCCGCTGGGCGACACCGCTTCACTCAAGACGAACGTGACGACCACGCGGGATGGTGCGCTGGCCGTACCGCTCGCCGGGGTCGAGGACAAGAGCGACCACGACCGGGAACTCATCGTGGCGCAGCTCGTGCGGTCGCTGCAGACGGTCACGACGAGCCGGGTCAGGCTGCTGTCGAACGGCAGCCCGCTCGTGGAGGACCACCGCGACTGGCGACCAGGTGAGCTGCCGTCCTACCAGGCGGCGGCGACGCCGAGCTCCGACCTGCCCGGTCTCATGACCTCCGGTGGCAAGGTCTTCTCGCTGGGCAACGGGGCTCCGATCCCGGGGCCCGCGGGGTCGGGCAACGCCCAGGTGCAGAGCGCGGCCCAGTCGCTCGGCGGGGACCAGCTGGCCGTCGTCGAACAGGCCGACCGCGGGGTGCGGCTGCGGATAGGGCCGTACGGTTCGCGAGGACAGGCCGTCGAACTCGATGCGCGCTCGATGACCCGGCCGACGTGGGTGCCTGCGACCACGCGCAGCGAACAGTCGCGCGAGGTGTGGACCGTCACCGGCGGTGACCGGGTGGTGCAGGTCGTCACCGACGCCGAGGGCCGGTGGGTCACGCAGTCGGTGAACTCGGCCGAGATCAACCCGATCGGTGACATCGACGAGCTGCGGTTGTCGCGCGACGGCACGCGGGCCGCGATGGTCATCGGCGGGAAGGTCGTCGTCGCGGCGGTCGTGCGGGATGCCGACAGCCGGGCGTCGGTGTCGTTGCGTTCGCCGCGGGTGCTCCAGGGCAATGAGCTCGACGACGCGGTCGCACTGGACTGGACGGGGCAGGACGCCCTCGCGGTCGCCACCCAGTCGGAGTCGAGTCCCGTGGTGCGCGTGCCGGTCGACGGGCTGCGGCTCGACCAGTTCAACAGTTCGAACCTCATCGCGCCGATGCGCGGCATCACCGCCGCCCCGGGGCGGCCCACGGTCGTCGCCGACGCGACGGGGCTGTGGACGGCGAGCGACCTCGGCGACGTCTGGCGTCCGCACGACCAGCGTTCGGCGTCGGCGGTGCCGTTCTACCCCGGGTGACGTTCACCCGCTGCGCCCGGGAACCGGCGAGGAACGGGCCGCGGCGGTGGCCCGCAGGCGCCGGAAATGTCGGGCCAGAGCGGCATGCTGCCGGACGTGACGAAACGAGGGATGGCCGCGGGCGCCGCGGCGCTGCTGGACCTGGTGCTGCCGGAGAGCTGTGCGGGCTGTGATGCACCGGGGCAGGCGTGCTGCGGGTCGTGCCTCGCCGCGTTCGGCGCCCCGCGGCCCGTTGCCGTCGACGATTCGGGCGCGTCGGGCGGGCCCACGTATGCGCTCGCGCGGCACGCCGACGTCGCCAGGACACTCGTCGTGGCGCACAAGGAACGCGGCAGGCGAAGCCTGACCCGCCCGCTGGGCAGCGCCCTCGCCGCAGCCGTGCCGCACCTGCCGGGGGCGAGGCCCGACGCCGCAGGCACCTGGTGGCTGGTCCCGGCGCCGTCCCGGCCCAGCGCCGCCCGCGCCCGGGGCGGTTCACACGTGCTGGCCCTCGCGAGGGCGGGCGCGGCTGTACTGAGCGAGGCGGGCCTGCCAGCCGCGGTCGCACCGGCGCTCCGGCTCGCAGTGGGGGCGCGTGACGCCGTCGGGCTCGACCGTGCCCAGCGCACGGCGAACCTCGCGGGCAGGCTCCGGGTCACGGCGGCGGGAGCGCCGCCGCCCGGCGTTCCGGTGGTGTTGCTGGACGACGTCGTCACCACCGGGGCGACCCTGGGCGCATGCCGTACCGCGCTACGGCGGGCCGGAATCGAACCCTGTGCGGCGCTGACCCTGACGGCGGCCTGATTCGCACGGCCGGTTCGGTGCGGCCGGTTCCTGCGGCCCGGCGCACCCGGTGTGCGTGGCCGGCGGTACCGCTCACCGCAAAGGTCCGCGCGATCGGGTGAGTCGGAACCGTGGCGGCCGGCTGTTCGTTGTCCCGGTATGAGCAACCGCCCCGTCACCGTCCGCCAGGCGCTCATGTGCTCGTCGTGCGGCGGTCGGGTGTCGTTCACTCCGATGTTGCTCCGATCGAGTCCGGACAAGGGCTTGCATGCCGGTTCGCGGTTTCGGAACGTGACCGTGGTTCACCGTCCGACGTCCCCCGCACCGGGGGCTGTTCTCCGAGCCGGAACCGGGCTAATGTGCACCGCTAACAGCAATTCCCGGCAGCAGGGAGGTGGCCAGTAAATGTCCCTGGCGCCGGCGGAAAGCTGAAATCCCCGAAATTGATCAACACGTCTCATGAATGAGGCATGATCGATTTCTTCTCCCCGGTGCCGGTGTTCGCTGCAATGGACTCGCATTCTGCGAGGGAGGTCGCGTATGGATATCGTCGTCAAGGGCCGCAACGTGGAGGTCCCGGAGCACTACCGGCAGCACGTGAGTGAGAAGCTGGACCGGCTCGAACGATACGACCGCAAAGTCATCCGCTACGAGGTGGAGCTTTTCCACGAGCGCAATCGACGCCAATCCAAGAACTGCCAGCGTGTGGAAATCACGGGTAGGGGTAAGGGACCTGCCATGCGTGCGGAGGCAAGCGCGGGCGATTTCTACGCCGCGCTCGACGCCGCGGTGAGTAAGCTCGAGAATCGGATGCGTCGGGCACACGACCGTAGAAAGGTGCATTACGGACGGCGCGTTCCGGAATCCGTTGCAGAGGCCACCGCGGGCGGGGCCGACGGCCGGTCCGGCGGCGCTACGACCGCCGTCATGGAGGCACCCATGGAGACCGAGGACATGAACGGCGCGGTCATGTCGTCGGCAGCGGACACCGTCAGCGCGGACGGCGCCATCAGGCTCCCGTCCCAGCGGCTCGACGACGGCTTCGACGATCTGGCGATCGACGACCGAGGCGATATCGGTGACGACCACGAACCCGGCCGCATCGTGCGCGAGAAACAGCACTCGGCCAAACCGATCACCGTGGACGAGGCTCTCTCCGAGATGGAACTCGTCGGGCACGACTTCTATCTGTTCAACGACGCCGACGCGGGCAAGCCGAGCGTCGTCTACCGCAGGAAGGGATTCGACTACGGCGTGATCCGGCTGGGCTGATCCGGCCGGCCATGCGCCCAACGGTGGCCCGCGTACACCAGGTGTGCGCGGGCCACCGTCATGCCCGGAGCCCGGAGCCCGGAGCCCGGAGCCCGGAGCCCGGAGCCATCAGGCGGAGGCGCGCCGGGGTGCTGGTGCCGCCGCGGTCGTGTGCGGCGCAGGCCGGGCGGTGTTCAATCGATGTGAGCCCGGAACGGCACTTTCGTCGCACCCGGCGCACTCGCATGCCGAGCCGTGTGCGCACGGGCCTGCGCATTCCCTACGATGGGCATTGCTGCGTGGTCGCGGGTGTGTGCGAAACGCCGGCCGCCGCGCGGCGGACTCGGCTGCCCAGGCGCGGGCCGGGGTGGCGCACGAGAAACCGAACCAACTAGCGAGGTCGACCCGGATGCTTCTGAACCGCCTGCTCCGTGCGGGCGAGGGCAAGATGGTGAAGCGGCTCAGCCGTATCGCTCAGCACATCAACACCCTCGAAGACGACGTCACAGGCCTCTCCGACGCCGAGCTGGCGGCCAAGACGGACGAGTTCCGCAAGCGGCATCAGGAGGACGGGGAGTCGCTCGACGACCTGCTCCCGGAAGCGTTCGCGGTCGCACGTGAGGGCGCCCACCGGGTCCTGGGGCAGCGCCCCTACGACGTGCAGCTGATGGGTGGTGCCGCACTGCACCTCGGCCAGGTCGCCGAGATGAAGACCGGTGAAGGCAAGACCCTGACCTCGGTGATGGCCGTCTACCTCAACGCCATCTCCGGCAAGGGCGTCCACATCGTCACGACCAACGACTACCTGGCGAAACGTGACGCCGAGTGGATGGGCCGGGTGCACCGCTTCCTCGGGGTGAGCGTGGGCTCGATCGTCGCCGACATGCCGCCGTCGCAGCGCAAGGAGGCCTACGACTGCGACGTCACGTACGGCACGAACAACGAGTTCGGTTTCGACTACCTGCGCGACAACATGGCGTGGAGCCTCGACGACTGTGTGCAGCGCGGGCACAACTTCGCCATCGTCGACGAGGTCGACTCGATCCTGATCGACGAGGCGCGGACGCCGCTGATCATCTCGGGTCCCGCGGACCAGTCGTCGCGCTGGTACGTCGAGTTCGCGCGCATGGCGCCGCTGATGCAGAAGGACACCCACTACGAGGTCGACGAGCGCAAGCGCGCGGTCGGTGTCACTGAGGCGGGCGTCGAGTTCGTCGAGGACCAGCTCGGTATCGACAACCTCTACGAGGCGGCCAACACGCCGCTGGTCGGGTTCCTCAACAACGCCCTCAAGGCGAAGGAGCTCTACAACAAGGACAAGGAGTACATCGTCCGCAGCGGTGAGGTCATCATCGTGGACGAGTTCACCGGCCGCGTCCTTGCGGGCAGGCGCTTCAACGAGGGCATGCACCAGGCGATCGAGGCCAAGGAAGGCGTCGAGATCAAGGCCGAGAACCAGACGCTCGCCTCGATCACGCTGCAGAACTACTTCCGCCTCTACGAGAAGCTCTCCGGTATGACCGGTACCGCCGAGACCGAGGCGGCCGAGTTCCACCAGACCTACAAGCTCGGCGTGGTGCAGATCCCGACGAACCGGCCGATGGTCCGTGCCGACGAGTCGGACCTGATCTACAAGTCCGAGCAGGCCAAGTTCGAGGCGGTCGCCGAGGACATCGCCGAGCGGCACGAGAAGGGTCAGCCGGTGCTGGTCGGCACGACCAGTGTCGAGAAGTCGGAGCACCTGTCGAAGCTGCTGCTCAAGCTCAGCGTGCCGCACGAGGTGCTCAACGCGAAGCAGCACCATCGCGAGGCGCTCATCATTGCGAAGGCGGGTCAGCGCGGCGCGGTCACGGTCGCGACGAACATGGCGGGCCGCGGTACCGACATCGTGCTCGGCGGTAACCCGGACATCATCGCCGACGAGACCCTGCGTGAGCGCGGGCTCGACCCGGTCGAGAACTCCGAGGAGTACGAGTCCGCATGGCCGAAGGTGCTCGAGGAGGTCACCGCGGGCGTGAAGGCCGAGGCGGAGACCGTCCGCGACGCGGGCGGTCTGTACGTCCTGGGTACCGAGCGGCACGAGTCGCGGCGGATCGACAACCAGCTGCGCGGCCGTTCCGGCCGGCAGGGTGACCCGGGTGTGTCGCGGTTCTACCTGTCGCTGGGTGACGAGCTCATGCGGCGGTTCAACGCCGCGATGGTCGAGACGGTGATGAACCGGCTCAACCTGCCCGAGGACGTGCCGATCGAGCACAAGATGGTCACCAAGGCCATCAAGAGCGCTCAGACGCAGGTCGAGCAGCAGAACATGGAGATCCGCAAGAACGTCCTCAAGTACGACGAGGTGCTGAACCAGCAGCGCAAGGTGATCTACGCCGAGCGTCGCCGGGTGCTCGAGGGCGAGGACCTGCGCGAGCAGGTGCAGAACATGCTCCGCGACGTCGTCAGCGAGTACGTCAAGGGCGCCACGTCCGAGGGCTACGCCGAGGACTGGGACCTCGAACAGCTGTGGACGGCGCTGAAGACGCTGTACCCGGTGTCGCTGGACTGGGAGCAGCTGGTCGAGGAAGACGAGGACCTCAGTCCCGAACGGCTGCAGGAACTGCTGCTCGAGGACGCCACCGCTGCGTACGAGGCGCGTGAGGCCGAACTCGACACCACGGTCGGCGAGGGCGCCATGCGCGAGCTCGAGCGGCGCGTCGTGCTGTCGGTGCTGGACCGCAAGTGGCGCGAGCACCTCTACGAGATGGACTATCTCAAGGAGGGCATCGGCCTGCGCGCGATGGCGCAGCGTGACCCGCTCGTCGAGTACCAGCGCGAGGGCTTCGACATGTTCTCCGGGATGCTCGAGTCCCTCAAGGAGGAGACGGTCGGCTTCCTGTTCAACCTCCAGGTCGAGGCGCAGCAGCCGCAGGCCGAGGCGCCCGCGGCCGCGGAGGCACCGGTCTCCGGCGCCGCACAGGGCGCCGGGTCGAGCCAGGCCTCGAACCAGGGGGGCGGTTCGCGGTCGGGCAGGCACGCGAAGCCGGCCCCGCCGCAGCCGGCGGCCGAACCGGCCGCACTGCAGGGCAAGGGGCTCGATGGCGCCGCCGCGCCGCAGGCACTGACGTACTCGGGACCGTCGGAGGACGGCGGTGTCGAGGCCCGCGGCACCGGTGCGGACAAGCCCAAGAACTCCGCAGCGGGCGGCAGCCGGCGCGAACGCCGCGCAGCCGCACGCGAGGAAGCCAAGAAGAACAAGAAGTCCGCCAAGAAGTGAAGGATTTTGGTTGATCGCTTGATCGGCCGTCCGCTCGGCTGAACTGGTCACTGCGTCCATGCACCATGGCCTCGAGTGGGGCCTGTCGGGAACGGTTCCCGACAGGCCCCACTCGTGGTTCGGCGGGACGTGCGCCCTGGCCCGGCGGTGTGTCAGGCCGTCCGCGGGTCGAGGACGGCGAACTGGCTGCAGCGCCATTGCCGGTCGCGGCGTTCGAAGCGTGCTGTCACCGCCACGGTTCGCGCCCGCGCCCGTGCGGTCGCCGCGACTTCGAGAGAATCGTCGGCCGACCGGCACAGATGTGCCGATTGCAGTTGATATCGTGGCCGGTTGCGCGGCGTGTCGTCGCGCATTCGGGTGGCGAGTTCGGACGAGAGCCACGGCGTCAGTTGCGCGACCGCGCGCAGTCCACCGTGCACTTCCAGAAGTGCGCCGATTATCCGTTCCACCTGATTCTTCGACAGGTCCCTGCGAGGTCTGCTTCCGGTGCGCTGATCCGGGATTCCGCTCAACAGAGCCGCAATATCGACGTCCGGCAGTGCACCCGACCCGCCGTGGCCGGTCGCCCCGGCGCCGTGGTGCTCGCGCTCGTCGAGCGATTGAATGCGCGGACGGTCGGTCTGAGTAGTCATACTCATTTCCCCCTCTGGGTAATTTCTCGCAATTCCTGCGGGCTCGTCGTGACCCGCTATGGAATAGAGGTTCACCGTGCCGGAACGGATTCCCAAGACGCCCGGTTTGATGTATTTGAAGAAAATGTCCGCGAATGTCGCAACGATCGGCTAGGGCGCCGTCGGGTTACCCTCGTCGGTGTGACCGGATCGGATACCGACGGCCGCACGCTCAGCGGGATCGTGCTCGACTACGCGGGCGTGCTGACCGACAGCGGCGGCGAGAACCTGCTGGAGCTCGTGGACATCGCGCGGGATCACGGGGTGCGCACCGCACTGCTCTCCAACGCGGCCGGCGGCGGGTCCGTACGGCGGCGACTGCACGGGCGGTTCGACGACCTCGTGTTCTCCGGTGAGGTCGCCGTCATGAAACCGGAGCCCGAGATCTTCCTGCTCACGGCGGAGCGGCTCGGTGTGCCACCGGAGGCGTGCGTCTTCGTCGACGACGCCCCGGGCAACGTGTGGGGCGCCGTCGCGGCGGGGATGGTCGGCATCCGGCACAGCAGCGTCGCGGAGACGATCGGCGAGTTGCTGGCGCTGTTCCCCGACCTGCGGGCGGGCACGCCCCGCGAACCCTCGACCGACGCACCGTTCTGACCCGTTCGGTCCCGGCATCGCCCCGGCACCGTTCGACGCGGTGGCGGGGCGGCCGCTGTCGTGCTGACCCTGCGGGGGAGGCTTGTTCAGCCCGCGTGGCCGCGGCGCACCAGCTCGAAGCAGAGCACGGCCGCGGCGGCCGACACGTTCAGCGATTCGACGTCACCGGGCATGGGGATCGACAGCCAGCTCGCGACGTAACCCGCGACGTCGGGGTCCACGCCCTCGGTCTCGCCGCCCAGTACGAACGCCGACCGGGCCGGCAGCTCCGCATCGAAGAGCGACTCGCCGGTGCCGTGGGCCGCATCGGTCGACGTCGAGTCCGTGGAGCCGAGCGCGTACACGGCGAAGCCGGCGTCGGTGAGCTGCTCCGCCGCGTCGAGCGCGGTGCCGGTACGCAGCACGGGTGCGCGGAACGCGACCCCGGCCGAGGCCTTGACCACGAGCGGGTCGAGTGCGGCGACGCCCCTGCGCGGGACGACGATGCCGCCGAGTCCCGCCGCCGTGGCCGTCCGCAGGATCATGCCGACGTTGGCGGGTGTCGTGATGCCGTCGAGCACGAGCAGCGGCGAGGGCGGGTTGCGGTCGGCCAGGGCCTGCGCGAGGGGTCGCATGCGCGGGGCGACGACGTCGGCGAGCACGCCCTGGTCCTGTTTGCCGTTGCCGGCGAGCACCTTCACCCGGTGTGCGCTGGCGTGCTGCACCGCCACCCCCGCGTCGGTCGCCGCCCTGCGGATCTCCGATGCGGCGGCGCCCCGCGCCGTGTCGGCGAGAATCACCTTGTCGACCTCGAGCTCCGGGTCGGTGAGTGCTTCGAGAACGGGCTTGCGGCCGTAGACGGTGAAGAACCGGTCCTTCGGCGATACGGCGTTCGGGTCGGTCACGCTCGTGAGTGTTCCACGTGCCCGGCGGGGTCTCTGTGCCAGGATCGGGGCATGCCCGACCGTCTGCCTGCGCTGGACGCCGCCCTGCTGTACGGCGAACAGCCCTCGACGCCGATGCACGTCGGCAGCGTGGCCGTGTTCGAGCGCCGAAGCGGTGATTTCGACTTCGATACGGCGATGCAGGTCATCGGGCAGCGACTCGACTACCTGCCGCGCTACCGCAAACGATTGCTGCCGGTGCCGGGGCACTTGGCGCCGCCGGTGTGGACCGACGACGTCGACTTCGACCTCGGCTATCACGTGCGCCGGTCGGCGTTGCCCGCTCCCGGCAGCGACCACCAGCTGTTCGACCTGGTCGCCCGCCTGATGCAGCGGCCGCTGGACCGGGAACGCCCGCTGTGGGAGGCGTACTACATCGAGGGCCTCGAAGGTGACCGTGTCGCGTTGGTGACGAAGGCGCATCAGGTGCTCGTCGACGGTGCGCGCACGGTCGACCTTGCCCAGGTGCTGCTCGACGAGGGCGCCGCCGACCGGACACCGGCCGAGGGCGAGTGGACGCCGCGGCGCATGCCCGGCTGGTCGCGGCTCGTCACCGATGCGATCACCGACGCCGCGACCAGGCCCGCCGAGCTGGCCAGGAACGTGCGGTTCCTGGCGGAGGACGTCGTGTCGGGTCTCGGCCGGACCGCACGGACGGCGGGCTCGTTCGCAGCGGCCGCACGGTCGGCCACGGCCCCGGCCCGCACCGGGCCGGCGCGGCGGCTCAACTCGCGCGTCTCGGGCGGGCGCGTGTTCGCCGGTGTCCGCACCGACCTGGACTCCTTCAAGCTCATCCGGGCCGCCCGCGACTGCACCGTCAACGACGTGATCTTCACCGTATTGACGGGTGCGCTGCGCAAATGGCTCGAATCGCGGGGTCAGCACGTGCCGCCATCGGCCTCGGTGCGGGCACTGGTGCCCACGGCGCTACAGCACGAGGACGCCGAGTTCTCCCCGGCGGAACTGACCACCAGCAGGCTGGTTCCGTACTTGATCGACCTTCCCGTCGGCGAGCCCGCCCCGATGCTGCGGCTGCAGCACGTGGCCCACGAGATGGCCGAGCAGTTCGGCTCGGACCGGCCGGTGACGGCCAGGACGATGGTGAAGATGGGAGGATTCGCACCCGCGACGATGAACGCGCTCGCCGCCCGGGTCGCCGGCTCGCTGCCGCGGCGCGGGTTCAACGTGCTCATCGCCAACACGCCGGGCCCGCAGGAATCGTTGTACGCGGGTCCGGGACGGTTGTCGGCGATCTACCCGGTGCTTCCACTCGGGCGGGATCAATCGCTCGCGGTGGGCGTCACCTCGTACCAGGGTGACGTCTACTTCGGACTGAACGGTGACCGGAAGGCCATGCATGACGTCGACGTCCTCGCCGACATGATCGAGGAGTCGCTGGAAGAGCTGAGGGGTAACAAATGGTGAGGGTGTACGTGCCCGCGACGATCGGCATGCTGCGGCATCTCGTCTCCGAAGGGCAACTGGCCCCCGTGCGGGGGACGGCGTTCTCGCTGACCCCTGCGCTGCGTGAGGCGTACGTCAGCGGGTCGAACGAGGAGCTCGAGTACGCCGCGCTGCTCGACGCCGCGAGGGCGTCGCTGCGGTTGTTGGCTTCGCACGACGACGCCGAGCAGGACTCGGGGTCGGGGATCGACGAGAAGGAGCCGCCTCGCCGGGTGGTGATCGCCGCGGACGTCGAGGAATCCGACGTCACGCCGCGGCCCGACCTGGACAGCGCCGTGGTGCGCGTCGCCGGTTCGGTGACGTTGGACGACATCGCCGCGGTCCACGTCGACGCGGTGGAGGCCGAACAAGCCGTGGTGGCCGCCGCCGATGCGATCGACCGGGCCGACCTGGGCGATCTCGACGCGGATTTCGTGCTGGGAGAGGCCGAGGACCACGAGCTCGCCTGGTACGCGCCGCAGGAGGTGCCGTTCTTCCTCGAGCTGTTGTGACCGCCCGGTGCCCGGTGCCGCTCGGGTGACCGCGTTGGGCCCGCCGGGGCTGTATTGCGTGTTCCTCCCGCCGGTCACCCGACCGCCGACCCTCAGGGCGGGTTGCCGCGCGCCCTGGGCCCGCTCCACTCCCGAGGGCCTCGCCTCACATGGGCGCTGACGCACGGTGGCGCCTGTCGACTCGCCGTGACCGCGGGCCGTCCGGTGCCGTACCCGGCGCCGGCGCAGGCGGATGCGCACCGAACGGATGTCGCGGTTGTTCTCCCCTCACGGCCCGGTGCGGCGGCAGAATCGGCACCAGAGGAAACCGCCCACAAGGCAGCAGAGGAGAGCGTCATGACCACCATGGACGCCGTGACATCCGTACCGGTGCCGGCGAACGAGCCTGTGTACACGTACGCCCCCGGCAGTGCCGAACGTGAGAGTCTGCAGCGCAGGCTGGCCGAACTCGAAGGGGAGAAGGCCGAGCTGACCCAGACGATCGCCGGGAAACGCCGCATGGCGGGCGGTGACCGGTTCGACGTCGTCCAGCCGCACGACCACGGCCATGTGCTCGGCGTGAGTGCGCAGGCCACGCGTGAGGACGTGGGCGATGCGGTGACGGCGGCGAAGGACGCGGCCCGGCAATGGAGCGAGCTGCCGTTCGACGAGCGGGCCGCCGTTTTCCTGCGCGCCGCCGACCTGCTGGCGGGGCCCTACCGCGCCACGATCAACGCCGCCACGATGCTGGGCCAGTCGAAGTCGATCCAGCAGGCCGAGATCGACGCGGCATGCGAGCTCATCGACTTTCTGCGGTTCAACGTCCACTACGCCCGGCGCATCCTGGCTGAGCAGCCGAACTCGGTGCGCGGCGTGTGGAACCGGATGGAGTACCGGCCACTGGACGGCTTCGTCACTGCGATCACGCCGTTCAACTTCACCGCGATCGCGGGCAACCTGCCGAGCGCGCCGGCTCTCATGGGCAACACGGTGGTGTGGAAGCCGACACCGACCCAGCAGCTCGCGGCGCACTACACGATGCGGGCGTTCGAGGAGGCGGGTCTGCCGCCGGGTGTGATCAACCTGGTCACCGGCGACGGACAGGCCGTCAGCGACGTGGCCCTGACCGATGCCGGGTTCGCGGGCCTGCACTTCACCGGCTCGACCGCGACGTTCAAGAAACTGTGGCGCACGATCGGCGACAACCTCGACTCCTACGGCTGCTACCCGCGGATCGTCGGGGAGACCGGCGGCAAGGACTTCATCGTCGCCCACCCCAGCGCGGACTCCGACAAGGTCGCGGCTGCGCTCGTGCGCGGCGCGTTCGAGTACCAGGGTCAGAAGTGTTCGGCTGCCTCACGGGCCTACCTGCCGCGTTCGCTGTGGGAAGGCGGACTGCGGGACCGCGTCGCTGATCTGACCCGCAGCGTCACCTACGGCGATGTCACCGACCTGTCGAACTTCGGCGGAGCGGTCATCGACGGGCGCGCGTTCGCCAAGCACCGCGAGCTGTTGTCGAGTGTGGACGGAGACGCCGCACTCGAGGTGCTCGTCGGCGGTGGATGCGACGACTCGGTGGGCTACTTCGTCGACCCGACCGTGCTGGTGACGACGGACCCACGGCACGAGGTGATGTCGACCGAGTACTTCGGCCCGATCGTCGCCGTCTACGTCTACGACGACGCCGAGTACGAGCGGGCGCTGGAGCTGTGTGACACGACGGCGGGCTACGGGCTGACGGGCGCGGTGTTCGCCGACGACCGCGCGGCGATCGGCCAGGCGCACCGCGCGCTGCGCCACGCGGCCGGCAACTTCTACGTCAACGACAAGCCCACGGGGTCGATCGTCGGGCAGCAGCCGTTCGGCGGCAGCCGTGGCTCGGGCACGAACGACAAGGCCGGGTCGATGTTCAACATGCTCCGCTGGGCCAGCCCGCGATCGGTGAAGGAGACGTTCGACGCGCCGACGTCGATCGGCTACCCGCACATGGGCTGACCGGTCTCGGTCTCAGCTCGACCTGCAGGCGGCCCCTGCGCAGCCGAAAGCCCCGGGCTTTCGCGCGACGGCGAAAGCCCGGGGCTCGTCGGACGCCGGAGACCGGCAGGGGTGTGTCAGTTCGGCATGCCGCTCGATGGCATCTCCTGAACCTGGTCGGCCGGAGGCTCCTCGACGTTCACCGGAGTCCCCCAGTCGGTGTAGTTCATCTCCATGGTCATGCCGCCCTGGGCCATCTGCGAGGCGTTGCCGCCTGCCTTCTCGGCGACCTGCTTCATCATCTCGCTCATGTCCATCGTGACCTTGACGGGCAGGTCTTCGCTGTTGAGCCAGATCTCCATCGGGATGGTGGCTTCGACGCCGTCGAACATGGCCTTGTTGGCGCCGGTCATCTGGCCGACCTCTTCGGCGAGCTTCGCGAAGTCGAGGTCGAGCGTGTAGTGCGTGGTCGGCTCGCCGTCCAGCGTGGTCTCTTCGCTGTCGGTGATCTCGCCGGCCTTCTGCGCGAACTCGAGCATCTTGGTCGGGTCGTTCATCTCGGCACTCTGCGCCCCGCCCTGACCGAGCTCGGCCATGTCACCCTTCATCCAGGTGCCGCCCATGTTCATGTACATGGTCTGGCCGATCATCCGGGTCTCGATCTCCTGGCCGCCGCCGGGCATCGACATGGTCATGCTGACCTTCGGCTCGCTGCCGAACTCGCCCTCGCCCTTGTAGGTCATGTCCTGGCCGCCGAGCGACATCGTCCCGTCGAACTTGGCGGTCTTCTTCTCGGACGTGCTCTGCGAGGCGGCGTCGGCCAGCGTGCTGGCGTCCTTGAACAGGTTGCCGACCGAGGTGCTGCCGTTACCGTCGTCGCCCGAGCCGCCGTTACCAGCGGCGTTGTCGTCGCCGCCACCACAGGCCGACAGGGTGAGCACCAGGGCTGCGAACCCGGCGACCAGAGAGGTCTTGCGCATGTGAGATCCCCAAAATCGTCGATGCAGGCGCTGCTGCGCCGCTTTCCACTTCGATGTGCCGATCACGGTAGCGGTTCCGTGGCCTGTGCCACGCTTCGCGGGTGCCTCGACGCGAGGAGGTCACGGCCTGCACGACCCCGCGTGATTCAGCCGTCGCGGTTCGTCACGGTTCGAGGCCCGCACGGGAGGCCAGCAGCCGCCGCAGGGAAGCCAGCCGCGCGCCGGTTCCCTCGACGTCGTCCAGCGCGCAATCCGGGTCCGCGGGCGGGCCGAGGTGGCCGCAGCCCGAAGGGCATTCCTCAGCGGCTTCGGCGAATCCGCTGAACGTGCCCACGATGTCGTCGGCCGTGACGTGTGCGAGTCCGAACGAACGCACCCCAGGGGTGTCGACGACCCAGCCCGCGTCGTCACCGGGCAGCGGCAGCGCGATTGCGCTCACCGACGTGTGCCTGCCCTTGCCGACCGCGCTGACCTCGCCCGTCGCGAGCTCCGCCTCCGGCACGAGCCGGTTGACGAGCGTGGACTTGCCGACGCCGGAATGCCCGACGAACGCCGACACCCGGCCGGCCAGCCGTTCGACGAGGTCGTCGATGTCGCCGTCACGGCTGGTCACGACGGCGGGTACCGCCAGGTCGGCGTACTCGGCCAGCAGCTGGTCGGGGGAGGCGAGGTCGGCCTTCGTCAGGCACAGCACCGGGTCGAGTCCACCCGTGTAGCAGGCGACGAGGCACCGGTCGATGAACCCGGTGCGCGGCGGCGGGTCGGCGAGTGCGGTGACGATGAGCAGCTGCTCGGCGTTGGCGACGACCACCCGCTCGTACGGATCGGTGTCGTCGGCGGTGCGCCGGAGCAGACTGGAGCGCTGCTCGACGCGCACGATCCGCGCGAGCGTGTCGGGTTTGCCGCTGACGTCGCCGACGAGTTGCACGCGATCGCCGACGACGATCGGCGTCCTGCCCAGCTCGCGGGCGCGCATGGCGGTGATGGCACGGTCCGGATCGGACTCGACGGCGCACCGCCAGCGGCCGCGGTCGACCGACGTGACCATCGCGGGTACGGCGTCGGCGTGGCTGGGGCGGCGTTTGCTGCGCGGACGGGTGCTCTTTCCGGGGCGCACGTGCACGTCGCTCTCGTCGAGCCTGCGCCAGTCGCCACGGGCCACGGACGTTCACCTTCCTGCCGGTTCACCTACCGAGGATCGAGCCCGCGCCGCCGCGGCGCACGGCGTTGCCGCCGGGCTCGTCGGTGGGTAATGATCCCTCATCGGCCTCGCCCGGGGTCGGCAGGCGTGCCACGCTGGGTGAGGAGTCCGTCGACGAACACAGGGAGACGCCATGTGCGGCCGTTACGCCGCCACGAAGAGCCCGGCCGCGTTGATGCAGGAGTTCGAGGCGGCCGACGGCACGGAGGGGCACGCACCCGCGGAGAACTACAACGTCGCACCGACCAAGAACGTGGTCGGTGTCGTCGAGCGGCACCCTCGTGACGCCGAGGGCAACGTGGACGCCGACGCGCCGGCCGAGCGTGCCCTGCGGGTGCTGCGCTGGGGTCTGGTGCCGTTCTGGGCGAAGGACGCCGCCATCGGCAACCGCATGATCAACACGCGTGCGGAGACCGCGGCGGAGAAGCCCGCGTTCCGCAAGGCACTGTCGCGGCGCCGCTGCCTGATCCCGGCCGACGGCTGGTTCGAGTGGAAGGTCGGGCCGGTTCCGGACGGACAGCCGAAGAAGAAGGCGCCGAAAGAGCCGTTCTTCATGACCAGCGGGGACGGATCGTCGCTCGCGTTCGCGGGCATCTGGGAGACCTGGCGTGACCCGAAGGGCGATCCGGATGCTCCGCCGCTGGTGACGTGCTCGATCATCACCACGGAGGCGCGTGGCCGGCTCGTCGAGGTCCACGACAGGATGCCGCTGCTGATGCCGCCGGACCGCTGGCACGACTGGCTCGACCCCGACCGCACGGACGCGACGTCGTTGCTGGAACCGCCGGGCCTCGACGTCGTCGACACGCTCGAGCTGCGTCCGGTGTCGACGTTGGTGAACAACGTGCGCAACAACGGCCCGCAGCTGCTCGACCGCGCCGACGAGGCGGTCGAGCTCGACGGCGAGGGTGCGGCGGCCTCGGAGGCCGCCCTGTTCGACGTGCCGGGTGCGCGATGACCACGGCGCAGGTGGACACGCCGCACGGCCCGGCGCGGGTCGAACTGCACCTCGCCGACGAGGCCGGCGCGGGACTGCTGCTGGGACACGGTGCGGGAGGCGGGATCGACGCGCCGGACCTCGTCGCCGTCGCCGGAGCGGCGCGGAAACAGGGTGTGCACGTGGCGCTCGTGGAGCAGCCGTACCGCGTGGCCGGACGGAAGGCGCCTGCGCCCGCGAAACAGTTGGACGCGGCGTGGCTGGCGGTCGTCGAGGAGCTGTCCGGCCGCTGGTTCGAAGGACTGCCGCTGGTGTTCGGCGGGCGGTCGTCGGGAGCGCGCGTGGCGTGCCGGACCGCCGAGCAGGGACAGGCGGATGCGGTGCTGTGCCTCGCCTTCCCCGAGCACCCGCCGGGCAAGCCGGAGAAGTCGAGGCAGGCCGAGCTGGACGGCGTCCGGGTACCCACCCTCGTGGTGCAGGGGGAGAAGGATTCGTTCGGCAGGCCGGTGGCGGGACCGCACCGGGAGATCGTCATGGTGCAGGGCGATCACAGCCTGAAGGCCGACCTCGACGGCGTCGCGCGGGCGGCTTCGGAGTGGCTTGCCCGCGTGACCCGCCCGCTCGTGTCCTGAGACGGACCATGACCGGCCCACGGGCTCTGCATGCCGACCGATAGCCCTACGGAGTGCTCACCCGCACGGGTGAGTCAGAACGTGATAGATGCCACGGTCGCTGCAGTCAGCGCGATGAGGTCGGCCGGGGCGAGTTCGATCTCCAGGCCCCTGCGGCCGCCCGAGATCAGTACCGTGGTGAACGTCTCGGCGGAGGCGTCGACGACGAGCGGCAGCCGCGAGCGGTGGCCGAGCGGTGAGATCCCGCCGACGACGTAACCAGTCGCCCGCTGCGCCAGGGTCGGGTCGGCCATCTTCGCTTTCTTACCGCCCGTGGCTGCGGCGAGCGCCTTGAGATCGAGTTGGCCCGTGACCGGCACGACCCCGACGGTCGGCGCGCCGTCGACGGTCGCGACGAGCGTCTTGAACACCCGCTCCGGTTCGACCCCCAGCGCTTCGGCGGCCTCCAGTCCGTACGACTCGTGGCGCGGGTCGTGCTCGTAGGTGTGGAGTCTGTGCTCGAACTCGCGCTTGGCCAACAGTGCCGTCGCCGGTGTCCCCTTGCCCGCCATGAGGTGCAGGCTAAGCGACCCGCGGAACGCAGCCGCCGGGGGTGGGAATACCCGATCGAGGGTCGTCGTTGCAGGGGGTGTGCCGACGATTCTGACCAGACCCGAGAGCGCCCGAGGCGTATCCTCGAACGAGACATATGTGCCGTCGGTGGCGGGGACCCGAAGCCGGCGTGAGAGGCACAGCACGAGCGCCGAGATCATCGTCGACCCGGCCACCGATCTGGAAGGGAACGGTTTGCCGAGCACGCAGAACTCTGCCGAGCCCGCAACCGCCGAGACAACCGAGCGACCGAGCGCCGAGACGGCGACGGCCGTGCCCGACCGTGCCGCGGAGGCCGAGAGCCCCGAGGACGAGCAGGCTCGCATCGCGCGGTTCGAGCGGGACGCGATGCCGCTCATCGACCAGTTGTACTCGGCCGCGCTGCGCATGACCCGCAACCCCGCCGACGCCGAGGATCTCGTCCAGGAGGCCTACCTCAAGGCGTACTCGGCGTTCTCTTCTTTCAAGAAGGGCACGAACCTCAAGGCGTGGATGTACCGCATCCTCACCAACACGTTCATCAACGGCTACCGCAAGCGCCAGCGGCAGCCGTTGCAGCAGCCCACCGAGGAGATCACCGACTGGCAGATCGCCCAGGCGGAGAGCCACACCTCGACGGGACTGCGGTCGGCCGAGGTCGAGGCCATGGACAAGCTGCCCGACACGGACGTGAAGGCGGCGCTGCAGCAGCTGCCCGAGGAGTTCCGGCTGGCGGTGTACCTCGCCGACGTCGAGGGTTTCGCCTACAAGGAGATCGCCGAGATCATGGACACGCCGATCGGCACCGTGATGTCGCGGTTGCACCGTGGTCGCAGCCAGCTCCGGAACCTGCTCGCCGACGTCGCCACCGACCGTGGTTTCATCCGGCCCGCGAACGCGACGCGGGAGGTGGCGGGCCGATGAGCACCCTGGAACATCCGGACCACAAGCCCGAGCAGGGCCGTGACGTGTGCTGCGACGAGGCGCTCGCCGAGATCTACCTGCTGCTCGACCGCGAGTGCAGCGCCGAACGTGACGCGCAGCTGCGCAAGCACATCGAGGACTGTCCGCCGTGCCTCGAGGAGTACGGCATCGACGACCAGATCAAGCAGCTGCTGCACCGCAAGT
Organism: Prauserella sediminis; assembly: GCF_014195435.1. Lineage (NCBI taxonomy): Bacteria > Bacillati > Actinomycetota > Actinomycetes > Pseudonocardiales > Pseudonocardiaceae > Prauserella > Prauserella sediminis. The sequence goes on from NZ_JACIBS010000001.1 coordinate 3,111,465, forward strand.
GTGGCGGGGAGCAGGCGCCGGTGGACCTCAAGGAGCGGCTGCGGGCGTCGATCCGCAGGACCGTCGAGGAACGCGGCGGTGTGCGGCTCAGCGAGACGGAGCTGACGATCGAGCAGATCCGCGGAGGCTCCGACGGCGCCTGACCGGAGCCGATGCGGACGTCGTGTTCCGCGACACGGGCCCCGTCACGGCACTCATGACGTCGCAGCACCCATGACACGGTCACAGCACCCATAGCACAGCAAGACCCCGGCACTTCCACGGAAGTGCCGGGGTCTTCGCCGTTGCTGACGGCCGCTCGGGGCGGCGGATCAGCAGTTGGGCTTCTTGCCGTGATTCGCTTTGTTCTTCTTGCGATCGCGGCGCTTACGTGCACGCTTCGACATGTTCATTCCTCCATGACTTGCTGACTCCAGTGTCGCATGTAGGCTCCGCGGTCCCTTCGGCTGGGCGGGAAGGCTCCCGCCGGAGGCCGTCGGCTGTGATGCCTGCTGCCGACAGGTGGGAGCCGGGCGGGCCGGGTGGGAGTATGGCAGAGCGGATCACGACCGGTCCGCGTACGAATCCTGACGATGTGCGGTGGTCGATAACCGATGTCCACACTTGCGGAGCTGCTCGCCGACAACACAGGCCTGCCGGGCGAGGCGGTCGACCATCTGCAACTCGTGGTGGCCGAATGGCAGTTGCTGGCGGATCTGTCGTTCGCGGACTTCCTCATGTGGGTTCCCGTCGCGGGCGGGGACGGCGACTTCGTGTGCGTCGCGCAGGTGCGGCCGACGACCGGTCCGACGGCGCACGTCGAGGACGTGGTGGGCACGCGGTTCACCCCGGAGGAGCATCCGCAGCTCTCGCGGGCCGCGCGGGAGCTGCGGCTGTGCCGTGAAGAGGAACCGCACTGGTACAACGACCTGCCGATGCGCAGGGAAGCGATCCCGGTGCGGTTCGGCGACCGGGCGGTCGCCGTGCTGAGCCGCGACACGAACCTGGCGTCGCCGCGGGTGCCGAGCCCGCTCGAGATCGCCTATCTGGGAAGCGCGGCCGACCTGTGCCAGATGCTCGCCGACGGTACGTATCCGAGCCCGGACGGCGGCACCGACGTGCACACGAGCCCGCGGGTGGGTGACGGGCTGATCCGCGTCGACCAGCACGGCACGGTCGTGTTCGCCAGCCCCAACGGCCAGTCCGTGTACCACCGCATGGGGTACGAGTCGGATCTGATCGGTGCGCGGCTGGCACCGTTGACGCGATCCCTGATCCGCGACCCGTTCGACGCGACCGAGATCTCACACCGCATCCTCGATGCCATTGCGGGCAAGCCGAGCACGCGCGCGGAGGCGGAGTCGCGTCGCGGCGCCGTCGCGTTGTTCCGCGCCCTGCCGCTGCGCCCTGCCGGAAGGCCGGCCGGTGCGCTCGTGCTCGCCCGCGATGTGACCGAGGTCAAGCGCCGCGACCGGGCGCTGATGTCGAAGGACGCGACGATCCGCGAGATTCACCACCGGGTGAAGAACAATCTCCAGACCGTCGCCGCCCTGTTGCGATTGCAGTCCCGCCGGACGCCCAGTGGCGAGGCGCGGCAGGCGCTGACCGAGTCGGTGCGCCGCGTGTCGTCGATCGCCATGGTCCACGAGGCACTGTCGATGTCGGTGGACGAGAAGGTCGATCTCGACAAGTTGTTCGACAACGTGTTGCCGATGGTCGGTGAGGTCGCCACCGCGGAAGCGCACGTGAAGCTCTCGCGCAGCGGTTCGTTCGGCGTCGTCGCGGCCGATATCGCCACGCCGCTGGTGATGGTGGTCGCCGAACTGGTGCAGAACGCCGTGGAGCACGCGTTCGAACCGGGAAAGGCCGGCGAGGTGGAGATCGCGGTCGACAGGTCGGCCGGACGGCTCGACATCGCCATTCGCGACGACGGACGTGGCCTGCCACCCGGGTTCTCGTTGGAGCGCGCCGACGGACTCGGGCTGCAGATCGCGCGGACGCTGGTGGAATCCGAGCTGCGCGGGTCGCTGTCGTTGCGGGGCGGCAGCGACGGCGGCACCGAGGCAACGCTACGGGTGCCGCTCAACCGTCGCGGCTGAATCGGATTCCGCGAAAGCGTCCGGATTTCTGCCGCCGGGCGTTTCCGGCGTGAGTCCGTAGCCGGTGAGCAGGCACGACATCGGCGGCAGGGAACTGCTGGAACGGCGCGAGAACGCGCTCGACGACGCCGCCGGAAACCGCGCACATTCGCGGTAACCGGGCAGCCGAATGCATTCGCCCGACCTGCCCCGGACACGCTTGAGGGCCGGCACCCGAATAGGGATGCCGGCCCTCAAACCTTTTGCCACGGCCCCAGTAAAAGTATTTACGTCAATCCGGGCAAAAGGCAGGTCGTATTGCCTGCGACGGTCTGCTCAGGCGTTGCTGTGCTGACCGACCTGTGCGCGGCGACGCTTGAGCGCACGACGCTCGTCCTCGTCCATGCCGCCCCACACACCGGCGTCCTGGCCGCTGGCCAGGGCCCAGGCGAGGCAGTCGGAAGCGACAGTGCAGCGGTGGCATACTGCCTTCGCGGCGGCTACTTGCGAGAGAGCGGGGCCACTCGTCCCCACGGGGAAGAAGAGTTCCGGGTCCTCGTCTCGGCAGGCCGCGCGGTTGCGCCAGTCCATTCTTGAGCTCCTTCTCAAGACGCGGGGGTGCCGCGCCAACGTCGTCTTGGCGGTCGTTTTCGGGGTGCTTGTGAATGCTTTCACGAGTCCCGGGCTTCGACAAGTGTTTTCGGCGGATCGGTGAGTCAGGTCACGGCCGCAAAACGCCGATCTGACCTGCGGCTTTGCGTTTCAGCAACGCCGCCCGTCGACCGAACTTTGCGGCGAGTGGAGCCTCAGCGTCGATAAGCGGCAACCGGGGTTTGCCGGAGGTGATCAGCTGGTTGCTGTTCACCGGCTGCGACCAGTCATACCGCGACGGTGAGCGCCCGTGGGACGCTCCGGAACTCCACCCTGGTGCGCGTTCCGACCAGGTCTCCGTCGACCTGAAAGTTTACGGGTTTTTCGGCTTTCACGCAGACGGATGACACGTCGTCATGGCGAATCAGCCGTCGACCTCGGTGTTTGCCCTGGTGCAAGGCCTGCCTGAGGTAGCGCAGCACCGTCGCCATACCCATCCCGCGCAATGCGAAGAGCCCCAGTCCGGTGTCGAACGAGCTGGTCGGGTTCAGGTGCACCGGGCGCGAACCGAGGTAGCTCCACGGGTCGGTGTTGGAGACGAACACGGTCCGCACGTCCGCCGGATCCTCACCGGGCAGCTCGAGGCTCATCGCGGGCCTGCCGTGCGGCGGCTTCAGATAGGCGGAGACGGCCGTACGGGTGTACAGCGCGGGGCTCGTGCGCTTGCCGCGCTTGGCGTCCACGCCTGCGACGACGTCCGCGTCCCAGCCCAGGCCCGCGTTGAACGTGAACCAGCGCGCTCCGCTCGCGACGGCGCCCGTGGTGTCCTCCGCGCGTGCGGTGCCTCCGCTGTCGGCGATGCCGAGCCCGACTCGCCGGGTGGAGCCGGTGTCCACGGCGTGCAACAGCCGGTGGGTCGCCTCGACGGGGTCGCGGGGCAGGCCGAGCGCGCGGGCGAAGACGTTCGCGGAACCGCCGGGGACCACACCCAGCATCGGCGCGGGCACCGGCGACGTCCAACCGGGGCCGGCCGGTGACTCCGGCCGAACGATGTGCCCCAAGTCTCTGTGCCCCACGTCTCCGCGCGCCGTGTCCCTGTGCGCCGTGTCGTCGTGCGCAGTGTCCCTGTGCGCTGAGGGGTCGCGGGCATCGCGCAGGCCTCCGGAGGCGTAGCGCGCAGCGCGCCCTGCACCGTCCATGAGGCCGTTGACGACCTCGTTGACCGTGCCGTCCCCGCCGTGCGCGACGACGAGGCCGACGTCCCCGAGTTCGCCGCGCGCGGCCGCACGGGCGACCGTCATCGCGTGACCACGGTGCTCGGTCTCGACCACCTCGAGCTTCACCTGACTGGCGAGGGCGTGCGCCAGAACGTCACGTCCTCCCGGTGAGGTGGCGGTGGCCTGCGGATTCACGACGAGAACTGCGCGCACTCGTCCAGCGTAGGTGAATCGTCAGCCCGTTCTCCTCGCCTGCTGCCTCCTGCATGGTCGGCGAACGTGTCGACTTCCGCCGTGACGAGTGCACCCCGGACGACCGCCGGCTCATCGACGACACCTCGAATCCTTGTCCCGATGGTGGGCACCGGAAAACGGCCGTCCGGGTGGCATACCATCGAAACCGTTCACGCACGGTCACATCCGAGGGAAGGCCCGCTCGTGGCGCTCGCCGACAAGATCTCGCCCGCGCCCCGCGAAGTCCGGTACGCGGGGCTGCTGACGGCATTGCCGGGCATCGCACTGATCGCGATCGGAATCATGCTCGCGGTCACCGGCAGGAGCCCCGACCTGGCCGCCGAGGTGAGCTACTACGTCGTGCTCGGGGTCGCCGTGCTGGCCTGTGCGACGGGGCTGCTGCTGGGCAAGACCTGGGCGCGGTCGCCGTCCCTCGTCGTCGCGATGATCCTCGTGGGTGTCGGCTGGTACGCGGCAGGCCCGTCGGACCAGTCGGCGTTCGGGGTGCCGATCATGATCGCCGGTGTCGCCGTGATCGTGCTGCTGTTCCGCAGGGACTCGCGCGCGTGGGTGCTCGGCCAGCGGCCCGACGAGACGGAGGATGAGGCGGCCCGGCGCGGCGGCGTGTCCGGACGGGCTGCCGAACGTGAACGCGACGAACCCGGTGACAGCTGAGGCGCTCCCAACTCACGAGCTGCGCCGGACGTGAGGTCGGCGGGAGGTCAGCTCGCTTCGTCGGCGAGTTTCCGCAGCGGGGCGTCGGTGAGGCGGTAGACCGTCCACTCGTCCATGGCCACGGCCTCCAGCGATTCGTAGAACACCCTCGCCGGGTTCCAGTTCAGCACCCACCATTCGAGGCGCGCGTACCCGCGCTCGACGCATTCGGCGGCCAGCGCGGCGAGCAGCGCCTTGCCGAGGCCCGAACCGCGGTGCTCGGGACGGACGAACAGGTCCTCCAGATAGATCCCGTGCACGCCGCGCCAGGTGGAGAAGTTGAGGAACCACAGCGCGAAGCCCACGACCTCCCCGTCAGCCTCGGCGACATGGCCGTAGAGGGCGGGCTTGTCCGCGAACAGCGCGATGTGCAGCTGCTCGGAGGTCAGGTGGCACTCGTCGGGAGCCTTCTCGTACTCGGCGAGCGCGTGGACCAGGTCGACGACGGCGTCGACGTCGTCGGTGCGGATTCGGCGGATCGTCATGACCTCGAGCTTCGCACCGCGGGTGTGAGGTGCGGGGCCGCGGGTCGGTGCCGGTTCAGGTGGGTGGGACGTTGAGGTGGCGGATCTGCGGCGCGCCTCGGTCGTAGCCGAGCGCGGAGATGCTCGCCGGGTCGACGCGGAAGCCCTCCCCGAGCGCGGCGTCGAGGCCGAGCCAGCGGGCGATCAATACCCGGCTGAAATGGCCGTGGCCGATGAGCACGACGTCGCCGTCGGTCAGCGTCTTACGGGCGCGCTCGAGTACGCGGTCGGCGCGGGCAGCGACCTGAGCGGGGGTTTCGCCGTTCGGTGCGCCGTCGGTCCACAGTGTCCAATCGGGAACGTTGCGGTGGATCTGCTCGGTCGTGATGCCTTCGTACTCGCCGTAGTCCCACTCGGCGAGCTCGTCGCAGGTCTCGTCGACGTCGATGCCGGCCAGTCGGGCCGTGTCCTGTGCGCGTACCCGCGGACTGCACAGTACGAGAGCGGGGGCCGTGCCGCCGTGCAGGACGGCGTAGGTGCGGCCCGCGGCGTGCGCCTGGCGCTCGCCGACGCCGGTCAACGGGACGTCGGTGTGGCTGGTGTGCTTGCCCGTGGCGGACCATTCGGTCTGGCCGTGCCGGAGGAGCAGGATCGAGTGTTCGGACACGGGGGAACCGTATCCCGGCACCGTGCTCACCGGCCGGTTACTGGCGGGTAATATGCGGGTATGACCTCTCAGGATGTGGCGAGCCCGGCGATCAACCCGACCTATGCGATGTGGCGGAAGCTGTCCGGCTCGGCGATCGGCAAGGGTGTGTTCTCCGCGGCGCTGTGCCTGCGTGTGCCGTACTTCGGTTCGGTGCTGCCGCGGGTACGGGACATGCGGCCGGGGCGCTGCGAGGTGGCGGCACCGAAGTGGTGGGGCGTGCACAACCACCTCGGGACCTTCCACGCCATCGCAGCCTGCAATCTCGCCGAGATCGCGATGGGCATGCTCGCGGAGGCGACGGTCCCGGCCACGCACCGGTGGATTCCGAAGGGGATGTCGGTGTCGTACGTCGCGAAGGCGGGGACGTCGCTGACGGCCGTCGCCGAACTGCCGGAGCTGCCACAGCTTCCCGAGAGCGGCGACGAGGGCGTCGAGGTGCTCGTGCCGGTCGCCGTTCGGGACCGGTCCGGCCGGACGGTCGTTACCGCCGACATCACCATCTGGGTGACCGCGAGGAAGTGACCCGGGCGGCGGCCGGGTGTGATGCCCGGACCGTTCCGTTCCTGGTGTCCTCGGGTCTCGACGTCCTCGGGTCTCGGTGTCCTTGGGTCTCGGCGTCGTCGGGTTTCGGTGTGCCCGGGCGTCGGTGCGGTCGGGCCTCGGCGTGTTCGGACTTCAGCGTGTTCGGGACCCGGCGTGTTCGGACTTCGGTGTGCTCGGGTTTCGGCGTGCCCCGGTTCCGAGGTGTTCCGGCTTCGAGGTTCGTGTCGGTATCGGTGAGGCCGCGCGCGCTCGTTGTTAAGTCAACCGAGTGAACTTCCGTGTCAATGTGAAGTGTCTTCGCGTTTTTGCTTGTCTACTCGCGGGTAGGCGGTTCAGCATTCCGATCCATGACACAGTTGTCCCGCCGGAAGTTCCTCGGGTACGCGGCTCTGAGCTCGGCCGCCGCCTACGGCCTCACCACCATTTCCACTCGGCCCGCCCACGCGGCCGACGGCCGTGACGGCCTGCCGGACTTCTCCCCGGCCGTCGTGATCGGCACGGGCTACGGCGCTGCGGCGACGGCGCTGCGGCTCGGCGAGGCCGGCATTCCGACGGTCATGCTCGAGATGGGGCAGCTGTGGGACACGCCGACCGCGGACGGTTCGGTCTTCTCGCCGATGCTCTCGCCCGACAAACGGTCCATGTGGCTCAAGGAACGCAGCGAGATGCCGCTCGCGTCGTTCCTGTGGATCGACATCAACACGAACATCGAGCGCTACGCCGGTGTGCTCGACCGCGTGCACTACGGGGACATGTCCGTCTACCTCGGCCGTGGAGTCGGCGGCGGGTCCCTGGTCAACGGCGCCATGGCCGTGACGCCGCGGCGGTCGTACTTCGAGGAGATCCTTCCCGACGTCGACGCCGACGAGATGTACGGCACCTATTTCCCGCGCGCCAACGCGGCACTCGGCGTCAACGAGATCGACCGGGACTGGTTCGAGGACTGCGACTCGTATCGGTACGCGCGGCTGTCGCGGAAACACGCCGAGAAGGCCGGCTACCGCACGGCGTTCGTGCCGAGCGTCTACGACTTCGACTACATGCGTCGCGAAGAGGCGGGGGAGGTGCCGCGATCCGCGCTCGACTCCGAGGTCATCTTCGGTAACAACCACGGCAAGCGCTCGCTCGACAAGACCTACCTCGCCGCAGCCCTGGGCACCGGCAACGTCACGATCAAGACGTTGCAGGAGGTGCGTGACATCCGCCGCAGCGCCGACGGTACGTATCGGCTCACGGTGCGCGAACTCGACGAGACGGGCGGCACCGTCGCGCGGCGGGAGATGGGCGCGAGGCATCTGTTCCTGGGTGCGGGCAGCATCGGGTCCACCGAACTGCTCCTGCGCGCCAGGGACACCGGCACGCTGCCCGGTCTCGGCGAGGAGATCGGGCAGGGCTGGGGCCCGAACGGCAACGTCATGCTCGGGCGCGCCAACCACGCGTGGGACCTCACGGGGACGCTGCAGTCCGGGATGCCCGCGCTGGGAATCGACGCCTGGGACGACCCCGACAACCCGGTGTTCGCCGAGATCGCACCCATGCCGGCGGGTGTCGAGCTGTGGGTCAGCCTGTACCTGGCGATCACGAAGAACCCCGCGCGCGGCCATTTCACCTACGATGCGGCGTCCGACTCGGCGAAGCTGCACTGGACCGCCGAGCAGGGGCAGGCATCGATCGACGCGGCCAAGGTGCACTTCGACCGGATCAACGGGGTCAACAACACGGTGTACCGCCACGACCTGTTCGGCGACACGCGGGCGTTCGAGAACCGGTTCACCTACCACCCGCTCGGCGGTGCGGTCCTCGGCGAGGCGACCGACCTGTACGGGCGCGTCAAGGGCTACGACAACCTGTACGTCATCGACGGCGCCCTGGTTCCCGGCAGCACCGGCGTGAACCCGTTCGTGACCATCACCGCCCTGGCGGAGCGCAACGTCGACCGGATCCTGGCCGAGGACATCCGCAGCTGACCGCAGTCACGACCGTGGTGGCGGTGGCGTGCCCAAAGAGAACAATTGGGGCTCCCGTCCGCGGGCCCGGCCACCGCCCCTCATCGGCACGCTGGTGCGTGGCTGCGTTCGATGCCCCAACGGTGCCCTTGGGCGTCACGCGTTCGCGCGTAGCTCCGCGTAGCGGGCGAGGCAGTCCTCGTACCGGGGCAGCAGGCCGGAGTCGCGGGCCTCCGCGAGCGAAGGGGCGGCGCGGTCCTTGTCGGAGAGGAGGTACTCGACGTCGCCGGGCCAGGGCAGGCCGAGGTCAGGGTCGAGGGGATCGATGCCGTGCTCGGCGGGCGGGTTGTACGACGTGGAGCACAGGTACGACATGATCGTGTCGTCCTCGAGCGCGATGAAGCCGTGCCCCAGGCCCTCCGCGAGGTAGACGCCGCGGAAGGTCCGGCTGTCGAGCGTCACCGTGTCCCATGCGCCGAACGTGGGAGAACCCGTGCGCAGGTCCACGACGACATCCAGCAGGGAACCCTTCGGGCAGTAGACGTACTTGCCCTGGCCAGGTGGGACGTCGGCGAAGTGGATGCCGCGGATCGTGCCACGCCGGGACACGCTGTGATTGGTCTGCGCCACGGTCATCGGATGCCCGACGGCTTCGAGGAACGTCGGCTCCTGGAACGGGGCGGTGAACAGGCCGCGCTGGTCACCGAAGACCGGCGGGGTGAACTCCACGGCGTGCGGGACGGCCAGCGTGCGGGCTTCCATGCCGGGATCCTATGCAGCCCCGCGGAGCGGGTCCGGTCGGGTGGCGGTGGGTGACGGGTGGGCATATGCAGCGGCGCGGAGCGGGTCCGGTTGGGCGGTGGTGGGCTGACGGGCGGCCTTATGCGGCCCTGAGGAGCGGGTCCGGTCGGGCGGGAGTGGGCGACGGGTGGCCCCATTCGGGACCGCGAAGCCCCTCCTGGCTGGAGGGACGAGCGCAGTCGCGGGCAATCGTGTCGTCGGTGGTGGTCGGCGGGTGAGGGCCGGCCGCAGGCGCCGGGTCTCGGCGGTCGGGCAGCGGATGGGCGGTTCGACGGCTACCCAAGTCGGACGTCCGTCTTGCTATCGGTGACGTGACCTGCGCAAATGGGTCGATATCTGTGATCCGGGCCGCACCGGCACGGCCGATCGCCGCAGAAGATGTCACACTGGACGAACCGCCGCGTCCGCGGCTACGCCTGAACCAAGGGCCTTATGACGGACACCTTGCCGGCAGTACGGTGCTACCGCGCCGAGTCGCCGGGACCAAGGAGCCCACGAGCCAGCGGAGTGTCCGCTGGCAGTTCCCTTTTTCAGCCCTGGAGATAGACGTGTCCCAAGCTCAGGTGAGTGACGACGACATCTTCGGCGGACACGAGGGCGGCAAGCTCTCGGTGTCGGCCACCCGGCCCATCACGCAAGCACGTGACCTGTCCATCGCCTACACCCCCGGGGTAGCGAAGGTCAGCCGCGCCATCGAGCAGGAGCCCGCGCTCGCGAAGCGCTACACGTGGGCGGACCGGCTCGTGGCAGTGGTCAGCGACGGCACGGCGGTACTCGGACTCGGTGACATCGGCGCGAGCGCTTCGCTGCCGGTCATGGAGGGCAAGTCGGTTCTGTTCAAGACGTTCGCCGGGCTGGACTCGATCCCGCTCGTGCTGGACACCAGCGACGTCGATGAGATCGTCGAAACGCTGGTGCGGCTGCGCCCTTCGTTCGGCGCGGTGAACCTGGAGGACGTGTCGGCGCCCCGGTGCTTCGAGCTCGAGGACAAGCTCAAGGAGGCGCTGGACTGCCCGGTCATGCACGACGACCAGCACGGCACGGCCATCGTGGTGCTCGCCGCGCTGCGTGGTGCGAACCTGGTGGCCGGCCGTGACATCGCCGACCAACGGGTCGTGATCTCCGGCGCGGGTGCCGCGGGTGTGGCGTGCGCGAGGATCCTGCAGGCCGCAGGTGTCGGTGACGTGACGATGCTCGATTCGCGAGGGATCATCCACGCGGGCCGGGACAACCTCAACGCGATCAAGGACGAACTCGCCGAGACGACCAACAAGGCGGGCCTGCGCGGCGGGATCGACGAGGCCATGGCCGGCGCGGACGTGTTCATCGGCCTGTCGAGCGCGACGATCGACGAGAACCTGCTCGCGACGATGGCGCCGGAACCGATCGTGTTTGCACTGTCCAACCCGGACCCGGAGGTGCATCCGGACGTCGCGGCGAAGTACGCGTCCGTGGTGGCCACCGGTCGCAGCGACTTCCCGAACCAGATCAACAACGTGCTGGCGTTCCCCGGGGTGTTCCGCGGGGCGCTCGACGCCGGTGCGCGGGCGATCACGGAGAACATGAAGCTCGCGGCGGCGGAGGCCATCGTGTCGGTGGCGGCCGATGAGCTCTCGGCCGACCGCATCGTGCCGAGCCCCCTCGACCCGAGGGTCGCCGAGGAGGTCGCCACCGCGGTCGCCAAGGCCGCGGAAGCCGACGGCGTCGTCGGCTGACCTCCGGCCGGTCACGCTCTCAGCACTGCGAGGGCCCCGTGGTCAGGCGTTCCCGGCCGACCACGGGGCCCTCGCAGTTCGTCGGAAGAGTCAGTCGCCCAGCTCGTTGCGGACCTCGGCGACGCGGTGCCGCGGCAGGTCGATGAGCCGGTCGTCGGAGACGTCGTCGGGGGCGTCCGGCCAGATGTTGCCCAGCCGGCCGTGCGCCCGGGTGAGCAGGGCCCGTGCCGCCGCGTCGGTGTGACCGGTGGCGCTGGCCGGCGGTTCGGCGACGACCACCGCGTGCGTGTTGTCGGGCGTGCTGCGCAGCAGACGGAGGCGGTACTTCGGGCCGATCAGGTCGGTGAGCCCGCGCTGTGATGCCGCGTCGACGAGGTCGGGATGCGAGTTCGGCAGCAGCACCGCCACCCGGTCGGCGTTCACGGCCAACAGCGTGCGCAGCAGCCACGGCCCTGGATCGGCACCGAGGTCCACGGCCACGGCCGTGCCGGGCTTCGTCGTGACCGGTTTCGTCCAGTCGGCGCCGCGCTCTTCGACGTCGAGTCCGTTGTGCCCCGCGATACTCCGCAGCGCGGTCAGCAATTCGGCCGTGGTCTCGCCCGCCTCGAGCGACTGTGCCCCGCGCGTGTAGATGGTCTGCTTGCTGGTCTTCCTGCCGCCTTTGCGCGCCTTCGTGGTGGGCTGGCACACGTACAGGTCGGCCGCGCTGCCGATCGCCTGCGCTCCGCTGTAGCGGTGGAAACCGGGCACGATCGACTCGAACGCGAGGCCCAGACCGACGAGCGCTCGCTGCGTGCGGTGGCCGAGTGCCGGATGCCGAGGGCTGTAGCCGTAGGCGAGCACCAGGCGTCCCGCAGGCGGATCGGCGAGGCATTCGAGCCCCCTGGTGGCGAACAGCCCCATGCCCTCCGGGGTGTACGGCGGGTCGCTGAACACGATGTCGGCCTTGCCCATCACCGACAGCGGCAGGCCGAACCGCAGGTCGGCGTGGACGGTGCGGATCGTCCGGGAGCTCTGCCGGTCGACGTAGTCGAGGATGCGATCGTCGACGTCGATGACCGTCAGGTCGGCCTCGGGGCGCAGCGCACGCACCGCCAGGGAGGTCAGGTCGTGATCGCCGAGGAACGTCAGTCGGGTGGTGCGCAGGTCGTAGTGCTCGTCGAGCCAGCGCGCGCGGCGCACCACGGTGTCGGCGGTCGCCTGCACGTGGTCGAGCGCTGGCAGCGGCGGCGGCACGTGCGCGATGTGGCGCGCGACTTCCGCCTCGAGGCCGTCGGTGGTGTGCGGACTGCCCGCCTGCTCCCGGTGGTCGTCGACGACGTCGGGACGCAGCCGTACGCGGTCGCCGTCCCGTTCGAGGTCGTCACCCAGGGCCTGGAGCAGTTCCTCGACCGTGCGCCGGGGAGCGGCCAGTTCGCGCACGAGGTCGTCGAACTGCCAGCTGCGCTCGGCCAGTAACGCGATGGCATGTCGCAGTGACTTCGCGTCCACGCCGAACACCTGACGCACCGAATTCATGGCGCCTACCCTAGAGGCCCTGAGCAGCGGAGCGGACGCCCGGCCGACCTCGAAGGCGCGATTCTGTCGGCCTCCTCGGTTACTGTCGTGCAGACCTGTCACCCGGGTCACAGATCCGGTTCAGAGCGTCACGGGTACGGCTGGCAGGTCCCGGTGCCGAGGGAGCAGGGAGGCGACCATGACGATCGAGTTCCGCGGCGTCACCAAGCGGTACGGGGGTGGGGCGGCAGCGGTGGACGAGCTGTCGCTGACCGTGCCGGACGGCAGCATGACGGTGTTCGTCGGTCCCTCCGGATGCGGCAAGACGACGTCGCTGCGCATGGTGAACCGGATGGTCGAGCCCACCGACGGCGACGTGCTGTTGGACGGGCGCAACGTGCGTGACATCGATCCGGCCGAGTTGCGGCGCGGAATCGGCTACGTCATCCAGCACGCGGGTCTGTTTCCACATCGGACCGTGCTGGGCAACATCGCGACCGTGCCGATGCTGTCCGGGTGGAGCAGGAGGTCGGCGCGCCGCCGGGCCGGTGAGCTGCTCGACACCGTCGGCCTGCCCGCCGAGCTGGGTTCGCGATATCCGGCCCAGCTGTCCGGGGGTCAGCAGCAGCGGGTGGGGGTCGCGCGCGCTCTCGCGGCGGATCCACCGGTGCTGCTCATGGACGAACCGTTCTCGGCCGTGGACCCGGTCGTGCGGGAGGGGTTGCAGGACGAGCTGCTCGACCTGCAACGGCGGCTCGGTAAGACGATCGTGTTCGTCACGCACGACATCGACGAGGCGGTCAGGCTCGGAGACCGGGTCGCCGTCCTGCGGGTGGGCGGCAGGTTGGCGCAGTACGGCACGCCCGCCGACGTGCTGCGCCATCCGGTCGACGACTTCGTCGCGGAGTTCGTCGGCAAGGACCGTGGCTACCGGGGGCTGTCGTTCCTGTCGGCGGGTGCTCTCGAGGTCGGCGAGGTCGTCACCGTGGAGATCGGTTCGGTGCCCGGAGAGTCCGGCGAATGGCGGCTCGCGATCGACGACGAGCGCAGGCCGCGCGGCTGGCTCGCACCCGGCTCCACAGTGGACGGATCACTGGCGGAGGCGGATCTCGTCGCGGGCGGCTCGCTGTACCGGCGGGGCACGTCCCTGCGCGGTGCGCTCGATGCCGCGTTGTCCTCGCCCGCGAGCCTCGGCGTCGTGGTGGACGACGACGGCGCGGCCGTCGGGGTCGTCACTGCGCGCCACGTGCTCGACGTGATCGAGCGGCACCCTGCCAGTGCGACCGCGACAAGCCGCACCGCCAGTGCGACCGCGACAAGCCGCACCGCGAGAGCGTGACCGCGACATGAGTCTCATCGACGAGCTCGGCACCTACCTCGGCAGCGCGAACACCCGCGCCCAGCTGTGGGCTGCGCTGGCCGAGCACGGCTACCTGGCCCTGCTGCCGATCCTGTTCGGTGTCGTGCTGGCCGTCGGTGCGGGGTGGCTGGGGCAGACGTGGCCTCAGGTACGCGGAACGCTCGCCGTCGTGGCGAACCTCGTCTACACGATCCCGTCGCTGGCGTTGTTCGTCGTCATCCCCGGCGTCATCGGCACGACGATCCTCGACAGCATCAACGTCGTCGTCGCGCTGTCCCTGTACACGGCTGCATTGCTGGTACGCCCGATGCTCGACGCCATCGCCGCTGTGCCGCAGGCCGTGACGGCGTCCGCCACAGCCATGGGATACCGCCCCGCACGCCGGTACTTCGGTGTCGAACTCCCGCTCGCCGTGCCGGTACTCGCCGCGGGGGTCAGGGTCGCGGCGGTCAGCAACATCAGCCTGGTCAGCGTCGGTGCGCTCATCGGGGTGGGCGGGCTCGGCAGGCTGTTCACCGACGGCTTCCAGCGCGAGTACTACGCGCCGATCGTGGTCGGTGTCGTACTGACCCTCCTGCTCGCACTCGTGGTGGATCTGTTGCTGGTGTTGCTGCGCCGGGTGCTCACCCCGTGGCAGCGTCCGGCTCCCACGAGGCGGGCTGACGAGGAGGTCGCAGCATGATCGCCGAGACTGTCGCGTGGTTCGGCGACGCCGCGAACTGGAGCGGCCCCGGGGGCGTGCCGGCCCGCGTGCTCGAACACGTGGGCTATGTCGCCCTGGCACTGGCCATCGCGCTGGTCATCGCCGTTCCCTTCGGACTGCTGGTGGGGCACACCGGCAGAGGTGCCGTGCTGCTGGTCGGGGCCGGCAACATCGTGCGTGCGTTGCCGACGCTCGGTGTGGTCACGCTGTTCTTCCTGTTGTTGGCCGAGAGCACGCCTGCGGCGGTCGTGGGACTGGTCGTGTTGGCGGTGCCACCCGTCATGGCAGGCACGTACGCGGGCGTGCAGTCGGTCGATGCCCACGTCGTCGATGCGGCGAGTGGGGTCGGTATGCGCGGGATGCAACGACTGTGGCAGGTCGAGGTGCCCATCGCACTGCCCATGGTGCTCGGCGGGGTGCGCAACGCGGTGCTGCAGCTCGTGGCGACGGCCGCAGTCGCGGCGTACGTCGGGCTGGGCGGCCTAGGCCGTTATCTCATGGACGGACTGGCCATTCTCGACTATGCCGAGGTCGTGGCCGGTGCGGTGCTCACCGCGGCACTCGCGGTGGTGCTGGATCTGCTGCTGGCGGGGTTGCAGCGGATCGTGGTGCCGCGCGGCGTGCGGTTGGCCGAACTCACGAGGTCGAAGGGGCCCGCATGATCGGTGCGTCGAGCCACGGGGTCATCGGTCGATGGCGACGGATCATCGCCGTGTGCGCGGTACTGGTGTTGGCCACCGCCTGCGGCAACCCGTTGCGCGGAGGGGCCGAGGGAGGCGACGACGGGCGCATCGTCATCGGCGCCTCCGACGTCGGGGAGAGCCTGCTGCTCGCGGAGATCTACGCCGGTGCATTGCGCGGCGCGGGGGCCGATGACGTCACGGTGCGGCCGCCGGTCGGTGGTCGTGAGGTGCTGGTCCAGGCATTGCAGGACCGCTCGCTGACACTCGCACCCGACTACAGCGGCAATCTACTCCGGTACTTCGACCAGGACACGTCCGCGACGACGTCGGACGAGGTCTACCGGGAGCTGCCCCGTGCGCTGCCGGAGGGGCTGGAGGTGCTGGACCAGTCCCCGGCAGAGAACACCGACATGCTCGTCGTGCGGGAGGAGCTGGCAGCACAGGGCGTGCGCACGATCTCGGATCTTGCTCCGCGCTGCGACCGGCTCGTGTTCGGCGGGCCGGGCCAGTGGGGCGAGCGCTGGCGTCGGGAGATCCGTGAGCTGTACGGCTGTGAGTTCAAGGAGATCCGCACGACGGACACGGGCGGGCCGGTGACGGTGGAGGCGCTGCGGTCCGGCGAAGTGCAGGTGGCGAACATGTTCAGCACGTCGGCCTCCGTGTATGCCAACGGGTTCGTGCCGTTGGAGGACGATCGCGACATGTTCCCCGCGCAGAACATCGTGCCGTTCGCCGTCGAAGGATCGCTGTCCGAACGCGAACGCGATGCGCTCGACCGTGTATCGGCAGCCCTCACGACCGAGAAACTGACGGAGTTGAACGTCGAGTTCTCGGAGCGGAAACGCAATCCGGCCGACATCGCCGACGAGTTCCTGGCGCAGGCCCGGAATCGGTGATTCCACTCCCGTCGCACGGCGGCAGGGGTGCGACCTTGGTAGCAGACCTTCGTCGGGGGCTGAACGATGGTTCTTGCCGCGGCGGTGCAACGCGAATTGCACCTGCTGGTCACGGTTTGAACGCATTTTCCCGGAACGTATGGACCATTGCGCCGCCGTGATTGCGTCGAACGGAGTAGGAATACTACTTTCGTCGCCATTCTGGGAAACTTTTCCTTGATGTGATCTCGCCGCTTTCTCGCTTACTGTTCGGCGCATTCCGGACAAAGTTCGAACGGAAGGGAAAAGCGTGCGTACCGACAAGCGAAGGATCGGCACGGCCGTCGGGGTGGGCACAGCCGCCGCGGCCCTCGTGCTGGGCATGGCGGGCACCGCGGGCGCCGTACCGCAGGAAGGCACCATCATCGGTGCCAATGCGGACACGGCGGTCGCCGGCAAGTACATCGTCAAACTGAAGGACGGCGTGACGACCACGGCCGCCGACCTGGGTGGCAAGGTCGAGCACAGGTTCTCGAGCGCGCTGAACGGCTACTCGGCCGAGATGTCCGAGGCGAAGGCCAAGAGCATCGCGGCGGACCCTGCCGTCGACTACGTCGAGCAGGTGCAGACCATGCACATCACCGCGGACCAGGCGAACCCGCCGTCGTGGGGGCTGGACCGAATCGACCAGCATGAGCTGCCGCTCGACGACAACTACTCCTCGCCGAACGACGGTGACGGTGTCACGGCCTACATCATCGACACCGGCATTCTGACCTCGCACGAGGACTTCGGCGGCCGGGCCACACACGGTGTGGACACCGTCGACAATGACGACGACGCGACCGACTGCAACGGCCACGGCACGCACGTCGCCGGCACCGTCGGCGGCACCGACTACGGCGTCGCCAAGAACGTCGATCTGGTCGGCGTCCGGGTGCTGAACTGCCAGGGCAGCGGCACCAACGCGGGCGTCATCGCCGGCATCGACTGGGTCACCGAGAACGCCTCGGGTCCGTCGGTCGCCAACATGAGCCTCGGCGGCGGTGCCTCCGACGCGATCGACGAGGCCGTGCAGAACTCCATCGCCTCCGGCGTGACCTACGGTCTGGCCGCGGGCAACGACTACGGTGCCGACGCGTGCAACTCCTCGCCGGCCCGTACTCCGGAGGGCATCACGGTCGGCTCCACGACCAACACCGACGCCCGTTCGAGCTTCTCGAACATCGGCTCCTGCGTGGACATCTTCGCCCCGGGCAGTGACATCACCTCCGCGTGGATCGACAGCGACACCTCGGAGAACACGATCTCCGGCACGTCGATGGCGACCCCGCACGTCGCTGGTGCGGCCGCGGTGTACCTGTCGGCGAACCCGGACGCCACTCCGCAGCAGGTCGGTGACGCGCTGGTTGCGGGCGGTTCCGAGGGTGTCGTGTCCGACCCGGGCACGGACTCGCCGAACGTGCTGCTGAACGTGGTGGGCGACGGCTCGACGCCGCCGGACGAGCCGGACCCGGAGCCGGGTGACTGCGAGGCCGTGACCAACAACGACACGACCGACATCCCGGACGCCGGCTCGGTGACCAGCACGGTCACGGTCTCCGGCTGTGAGGCCGCCTCGGCCGACGCCACGGTCGACGTCGACATCACTCACTCCTACCGCGGTGACATCGCGCTGGACCTGGTTGCCCCGGACGGTTCGGACTACAACCTGAAGACGTCGGGGTACGACTCCCGCGACGACATCAACGAGACCTACACGGTCGACCTGTCGGGTGCTTCCGAGCCGAACGGCGAGTGGACGCTGAAGGTGACCGACGCCTACTCGTGGGACACCGGTTCGCTCAACAGCTGGACCCTCACCCTGTAAGTCCGGCGTGACGCACGCCCGCCCGGGTTTACACCCCCCCGACCGGGCGGTCACGTGAAAACCCCCAAGGGCACCTTCGTGGCACTCAACGCCCCTAAGGTTCCCTTGGGGGCATCGTGTGGTCACGTCGCGTGTTCGCCCAGGCGTCACCGGTGGGTGATACAGAAAACCGGCCCGGCGGAGTCGAACTCCGCCGGGCCGGTCTTCTGCTTGCCGTGGTTCTCGGTCTACTCGAAGGCCTTCGTGATGAGTGCCTTCTGCTCGACCTCGTGCACCTTCGACGAGCCCGCCGACGGTGCGGCCATCGGCCTGCGCGCCACCACGTCCAGGTTCGCCAGCACCTCCGGCAGCTTGCGCGGCAGGTTCAGGCCGAAGTACGGCCAGGCGCCCTGGTTCTCCGGCTCCTCCTGCACCCACACGACCTGCTGGGCGTTCGTGAACCGGCTGAGCGTCTCGGCCAGCTTCTTCTTGGGCAGCGGGTAGTACTGCTCGACCCGCACGATCGCGACGTCGTCGATCTCGCGCTTGGTCCGCTCGGCCACCAGCTCCCAGTAGAGCTTGCCCGAGGTGAGCAACACCTTGCGCGCCTTGGCGGGGTCGACGTCGGAGTCGTCGATCACCGACATGAACTTCGAGTCGCCGGTGAAGTCCTCGACGTTCGACGTCGCCGCCTTGTTCCGCAGCATCGACTTCGGCGTGAAGACGATCAGCGGGCGCTTGACGCCGTCGAGGGCGTGGCGGCGCAGCAGGTGGAAGTAGTTCGCGGGGGTCGAGGGCACGGCCACCGTCATCGAGCCTTCGGCGCACAGCTGCAGGAAGCGTTCGATGCGGCCGGAGGTGTGGTCCGGTCCCTGGCCCTCGTGGCCGTGCGGCAGCAGCAGCACGACGTCGGAGAGCTGGCCCCACTTGGCCTCGCCGGAGGAGATGTACTCGTCGATGACGGACTGGGCGCCGTTGACGAAGTCGCCGAACTGGGCCTCCCACATCACCAGCGCGTCGGAGTTGGCCACGGAGTAGCCGTACTCGAAGCCGACCGCCGCGTACTCGGACAGTGCCGAGTCGTAGATCATCACGCGGCCCTGCTCGTCGGCGAGGTGCTGCAGCGGTGAGTATTCCTTGCCGCTGTCGCGGTCGATCAGCACGGAGTGGCGCTGGGTGAACGTGCCGCGGCGCGAGTCCTGGCCGGACAGCCGCACGAGCCGCTGTTCCAGGGCGAGCGATCCGAACGCCAGCAGTTCGCCGAAGGCCCAGTCGATGCCGCCTTCGCGGGCCATCTTGGCGCGCCGGTCCATGACCGGCTTGACGCGCGGGTGCGGGTTGAAGCCCTCGGGCACGTTGACGAACGAGTCGCCGATGTGCTGGACGGTCTCGCGGGAGATGGCGGTGGGCAGGTTCGCGGGGACCTGCTGTTCCTCCTCGACCGACGGGCTGGGCGTGACCGGGTGCTTCTCGAGTTCGCGCACCTCGTTGAAGACGTGTTCGAGCTGGCTGGAGAAGTCCCGCAGCGCCGCTTCGGCCTCTTCCATCGAGATGTCGCCGCGGCCGATGAGCGCCTCGGTGTAGGTCTTCCGGACGCTGCGCTTCTTGTCGATGATGTCGTACATCCCCGGCTGCGTCATCGAGGGATCATCGCCCTCGTTGTGACCGCGCCGCCGGTAGCAGATCATGTCGATCACGATGTCCTTGTTGAACGCCTGGCGGTAGTCCACCGCCAGCCGCGCGACCCAGTAGGCGGCCTCCGGGTCGTCGCCGTTCACGTGGATGATCGGCGCGCCGATCATCTTGGCGACATCGGTGGCGTACTTCGACGACCGCGCGTGCTCGGGCGCGGTGGTGAAGCCGACCTGGTTGTTGATGATGACGTGCACGGTGCCGCCGGTGCGGTAGCCGCGCAGGAGCGAGAGGTTGAGCGTCTCGGCGACCACGCCCTGGCCGGCGAACGCGGCGTCGCCGTGCAGCAGGACGGGCAGCACGGTGAAGCCGTCGACGTCGCCGCCCTTGTCGAGGATGTCCTGCTTGGCGCGGACGATGCCCTCGAGGACGGGGTCGACCGTCTCCAGGTGCGACGGATTCGCCGTGAGCGACACGCGCGTCTCGCCGTCGCCGAACATGCGGAAGTACTTGCCCTCGGCGCCGAGGTGGTACTTCACGTCGCCGGAGCCGTGTGCCTGACCCGGGTCGAGGTTGCCCTCGAACTCGCGGAAGATCTGCGAGATCGGCTTGCCGACGATGTTGGCCAGCACGTTCAGCCTGCCGCGGTGCGGCATGCCGACCACGACCTCGTCGAGGCTGTGCTCGGCGGCCTTGTCCAGCAGCGTGTCCAGCATCGGGATGACCGTCTCGCCGCCCTCGAGCGAGAACCGCTTCTGGCCGACGTACTTGGTCTGCAGGAACGTCTCGAACGCCTCGGCCGCATTCAGCTTGCTGAGCACGTACTTCTGCACCGTGGGCTCGGGCTTGTCGTGCGGGATCTCGACGCGGTCCTGGATCCAGCGGCGCTCGTCGGGGTCGAGGATGTGGGTGTACTCGACGCCGACGGTGCGGCAGTACGAATCGCGCAGCACGCCGAGGACGTCGCGCAGCTTCATCTTCTCCTGGCCCGCGAACCCGCCCACGGCGAACTCGCGGTCCAGGTCCCACAGCGTCAGACCGTGCGAGAGGATGTCCAGGTCCTCGTGGCGGCGCTGGCGGTAGTTCAGCGGGTCCGTGTCGGCCATCAGGTGGCCGCGCATCCGGTAGGCCTCGATGAGCTCGAGCACCCGGGCGGTCTTGTCGATCTCGCCCTCGGGGATGTCCGAGACCCAGCGCACCGGCTCGTACGGGATCCGCAGCGACGTGAAGATGTCGTCGTAGAACCCGTCGCCGCCCAGCAGCAGCTCGTGGATGCGCTTGAGGAACTCGCCCGACTCGGCACCCTGGATGATGCGGT
The DNA here is from genome assembly GCF_014195435.1 of Prauserella sediminis. Lineage (NCBI taxonomy): Bacteria > Bacillati > Actinomycetota > Actinomycetes > Pseudonocardiales > Pseudonocardiaceae > Prauserella > Prauserella sediminis. The sequence continues at coordinate 3,132,373 of NZ_JACIBS010000001.1, forward strand.
GGTCGTAGGTCGACGTGAGCGTCATGATCTTGCTGACGCCCAGGTCGATGAGGGTCTTCTCGCTGGTGCCCTCGTAGTGGGCCGGGTACTGCATCGCACCCACGCCGATGATCGTGCCCTGCCCGGACTGCAGCCGCGGCACCGAGTGGTTCGTGCCGATGCCGCCCGGGTTGGTCAGCGAGATCGTGGTGCCCGCGAAGTCGTCGGCGGTGAGCTTGTTGTTGCGCGCCTTGCGGACGATGTCCTCGTAGGCCTGCCAGAACTGCAGGAACGTCATGCTCTCGCAGTTCTTGATCGACGCCACGACGAGGTTGCGGGCACCGTCCTTGCCCGGCATGTCGATCGCCAGACCGATGTTGACGTGCTCCGGCGTGACCGAATGCGGCTTACCGTCGATGACCTTGTAGTGCCGGTTCATGTTCGGGTAGGCGTGCAGCCCCCGGATCATCGCGTAGCCGATGAGGTGCGTGAACGAGATCTTCCCGCCGCGCGAACGCTTCAGATGGTTGTTGATGACGATGCGGTTGTCGGCCATCAGCTTCGCCGGCACCGCACGCACGCTCGTTGCCGTCGGCACGCTCAACGACGCGTCCATGTTCTTCGCGATCGCCGCAGCCGGGCCCCGGAGGACCTTCGACTCGGGTTCGCTCTTCTCGGGCTTGGCCGCCTGGTCGCTCTTCGCCTCGCTGGTCGCGGCCTTCTTCTTGCCGGCAGTGGAGGGCTGAGCAGCGGGTGCAGCGGCCTCGGCGGGCGCCTGCTTCGCGGAGCCGGACTGGGCAGGAGCGGACTGCGCCGAGCCGGACTGAGCCGAGCCGGACTGAGCCGAGCCGGACTGGGCGGGAGTCGAGGGAGCTGCGGACTTCGGTGCCTGCGACGGGCTGGGCCGGCCGTTGCCTTGCGTCTGCGCCGGAGCCTGCGGCTGACCGTTGGCCGACGGATCGGCCTCCGTCGTGTCCGGCTTTCGCTCTTGCGTGGGGGAGAAGTCGGCAAAGAACTCATGCCACGCGGAGTCGACGGAAGAAGGGTCGGCGAGGAACTGGTCGTACATTTCCTCGACGAGCCATTCGTTGGGGCCGAACTGTGACGCAGGGCTGCTGCTGGACACGGCTGGGACTCGCCTCTATCTGTCTCGATGTGCCAATTACGCGCGTACCAGGCTAACCCCCGTGCCGGCGGGACAGTCACCGAACTCGCACTTGGTGGCCGGATCCGCAGGCGCGGGGCAACCCGGATTTCTCACTGAATCGATACCGGTCGCTGGGCGTACACCCGAGACTCGTCGACAGTGGCGACCGGCGCCGGTTTTCGTGACCGGAGTCATGGCGGCGCCGGGCGGTGGGACCCGGCCGGGTCGTTCGGCGGTCGGGTCACTCGGCGGCAGGCGCGCCGGCCAGGGGAGTCCCGGCCGCGGGAGGCCGCTCCGCGGCTCCGTCACCGAGGCGCCACAGCCGGGCGTACGCCCCGTCGGCAGCGAGCAGTTCGGAGTGTGATCCCTCCTCGACGACCCGCCCGTGGTCGAGGACGACGATCCGGTCGGCGCGTGCGGCGGTCGCCAGCCGGTGCGCGACGACGAACGTCGTGCGTGTGGCAGCGAGCCGGTCAGTGGCCCGCAGCACGGCGTCCTCTGTGGCGGGGTCGAGTGCGGCCGTCGCCTCGTCGAGGAGCAGCACGTCGGGGTCGACGAGCTCGGCCCTGGCCAACGCCACGAGCTGCCGCTGGCCCGCCGACAGCGCACGCCCGCGTTCGCCGACCTGCTGGGCGAACCCGTCCGGCAATGCGGCGACGCCCTCGAGCGCGCCCACCGCGCGGACGGCGGCCTCCACCTCGGCGTCGGTCGCGGCCGGGCGGCCGTAGCGGACGTTGTCGGCCACCGAGCCCACGAACAGGTGCGGCTCCTGCGGCACGACGCCCACCCGGCTGCGCAGCTGCGGGAGGTCGTAGTCCCGCACGTCGACGCCGTCGATCCGCACCGTGCCGGTCGTGGCGTCGTAGAACCGCGCGAGCAGCTTGACGGCCGTGGACTTGCCCGCGCCCGTCGCGCCGACGAACGCGATGGTCGTGCCTGCGGGCACGGCGAGCGAGAGGCCGGCGAGCGCGGGCGTGTCGGCACCCGGGTAGTGGAAGCCGACGTCGTCGAGCTCGACGTCCCCACGCAGCCGCTCGCCCGTGGTGACCGGGTGCTCGGGCTGCGGCACGGACGTCGGCGTCCGCAGCAGGTCACCGATCCGGCGGAGGCCGACCTTCGCCTGCTGGTAGCCGTCGAACACCGTCGAGAGCTGCTGCACCGGCGAGAAGAACAGCCCGAGATACAGCAGGAACGCCATCAGCACGCCGGGCGAGAGCTCTCCGGCCGCCACTCCTGCCGCCCCCGCGGTGAGCACGAGGACCTCCGCCACGCCCGACAGCAGCGTCACGAACGGGAAGTACGTCGCCACATATCGCTGTGCGCGCAGACGGGAGCGGCGGTAGGCGTCACTGCGGGAGGCGAAATCGCGGGCGGATCGCTCTTCGCGGGTGTAGGCCTGGGCGACGCGGAGCCCGCTGACGTTCTCCTGCATGTCGGCGTTCACGGCGCTGACCCGTTCGCGCGCCTCGGTGTAGGCGGCCGAGGCGCGTCTGCGGAACAGCACCGTCGCGACGATCAGGACCGGCAGTACGGCGAACACGTACAGCGACAGTCCCGGCGCGGTGACGATGAGCGCGGCGCTGATGCCCACCAGCGTCAGGACGCTGACGACCGCGGTGGCGAGACCGGTCTGGAGGAACGTCGACAGCGCATCGACGTCGGTGGTCATCCGCGTCATGATCCGGCCCGACAGTTCGCGCTCGTAGTAGTCGAGGCCGAGTCGTTGCAGTTGGGCGTAGCTGCGGACCCGCAGCAGATACAGCACGGACTCACCGGTACGGGCGGTCAGCCGGGTCTGCAGCGCGATCGCGAGCCAGTCGAACGCGATGACCACGACGCCGACGGCCGCCGCGATGAGCACGACGGACTCGGCGCCGGTCCGCACCCCGTCGTCGACACCGCGCTGGTAGAGCGCGGGTACGGCGATCGTCGCCAGCGCGTCGATCGCCACGAACGCGATGACCGCGGCCAGCAGTCCCCGGACCGGGCGCAGCAGGCTCGCGAGGCGGAACCGCGGGTCCGGTGCCGTCGGATCGAGGTCGCCGAGATCGGGCCGGTCGGTGGCGGGAGGGAGCGCGCGAACCCGGTCGAGCAGTTCGGGCGTGGGCGGCAGGTCGAGAGACGCATGGCCGCCGGGGCCGCCACCTCGGCCGGTCGCGGCGGCGGGCCTCGTCATCGAGACCGATGGTATCGACGAGGAACCGGCCGCGGACGTGGCGGCGGCCGGTGCGGCGGTGCCCTCGTGGTCTGTGCCGTCGTGGTGTGGGCCGTCGTGGTGTGGGTCGTCGCGGTCGGCGCTGGCGGCGTCTCCGTCGTCGGTGTCGTGGCGCGGCCACAGTTCCGGGGTGACACCGCCCGGTGCAGGTTCGGCCGGCACCGGGTGACCGGGCTCGTCGACGTCGTCGCCGGGGCCGGACACGAGGTCGCGGTACAACCGGCAGCGCGTCTCGAGCTCGGCCGCCGTGCCGATGTCGACCACCCGGCCCTCGTCGAGCACGGCGATCCGGTCGGCCAGTGCCAGGGTGGAGCGGCGGTGGGCGATCAGGAGCGTGGTGCGCTCCCGCATCACCTCGCGCAGCGTGTCGTGAATGGCGGCTTCGGTCGCGGTGTCGACGGCGGACGTGGCGTCGTCGAGGACGAGCACGCGCGGATCGGTCAGCAGTGCACGCGCGAGGCCGAGGCGCTGCCGCTGGCCGCCGGACAGCGTGAGCCCGCGCTCGCCGACCTGCGTGTCGTAGCCCTCGGGCAGTGCGGAGATGAACTCGTGGGCCTCGGCGGCCTTCGCCGCGGCGATCACCTCCTCGTCGGAGGCGTCCGGTCTGCCGTAGGCGATGTTGTCCCGGACCGAGGTCGAGAACAGGAATGCCTCTTCGAACACGACGCCGACGGTGCGCCGCAGCTCGGTCAGGCCGAGATCCCGGACATCGGTCCCTCCGACGCGGACCGCGCCCTCGTGGACGTCGTAGAAGCGGGGCAGCAGCAGCGAGATCGTCGATTTGCCGGAACCGGCGGTTCCGACAAGTGCGAGGGTCTCGCCTGGTCGGGCCCGCAGCGACATGCCGTCGAGTACCGGTTCGGACAGGGTGTAGCCGAACCGCACGTCCTCCAGTTCGACGTCCAGCGATCCATCGGGAACCGGTTCCGGGTCGGCACGCTCGCGTACCTCGGGCTGGGCGTCGATGAGCTCGTGCACGCGTTCCGCACCCGCGCGCGTGAGCTGGGCCTGCACGACGAGGCTCGCGAGCATGCGTGCAGGCCCGGTCAGCGACGAGACGTACGTGGCGAACGCCAGGAACGTGCCGAGGCTGATCTCGCCCCGCAGCGCGAGGATGCCGCCGACCGCCAGTACCGCGATCTGGCCGGCTGCGGGCAGTGCCCCGGTCGTCGCCGTCGGAACTGCCGACAGCTTGGCGGCGCGGAGCCGTTCGGCGAACAGCGTGCGCGCCGAGCGGGAGAGCTCGGCCGTCTCGCGCTGTTCCTGGCCGAAGCCCTTGACCACGCGCACGCCCGTGACCGTCTCCTCGACGTGCTGGGCGATCTCGGCGGCGCGCTGCTGGGCCGACCACGTCGCGGGGAACAGCTTGCGCCTGCTGACCGCGAGGACGATCGCGACCGCGGGGCCGACGATCAGTGCGATCACCGTCAGCAGCGGCGACATCCACAGCATCGCCCCGAGCGCCAGGAACGCGAACACCACCGACCCGGCCGACAACGGCACCTGCATCAGGAACCCGGTCACGAGCTGCAGGTCGGTGATGGCACGCGAGACGATCTGCCCGGTGCGCAGCGAGTCCTGTTTGCCGCCGTCGAGCCTCGAGACCGCCGCGAACACCGACTGCCGCAGGTCGTGTTGGACGTCGAGGGCCAGCCTGCCGCCGACGTAGCGCCTGCCGAATGCGGCGCCGAACGCCAGTAGGTGCAGCGCGAGGAGCGCGACGGCCAGCCACGGGAGGTTCGCCGTCGAGCCCGCGACGGCGCCGTCGACGCCCTCGCGGATGAGCAGCGGGCTCACCGCTTGTACGCCGACGCCGAGGACGGCGGCACCGAACGCGAGGACGACGAGCGCCGGGTGCCGCCAGCACGCGGCGGCGACCCGACGCACCCAGCCGTTACGGCGGCCGGACGGTCCGGGAGTGCCGGGCGGATCGGTTTCGTTCGCGGTGTCGCTCTCCGCGCTGCCGATCCGCCCCGACACTCCCGGCTCCTCCTCGTCGACTTGCTGCTATGTGATGTCGCGCTTCTGATTGGCCGCCCAGCCGCCGCCGAACAGCAGCATCGCCCAGGCGAAGAAGATCAGCGCGGAGGCCCACCACGAGAACGCACCCGGCGCACCCGCGGTGAACTGCATGAGCCACACCGCTTCGTCGTCGATCGCGTCGGGAACCGCCGTGCCCGCTGCGCCGAACGCCTCGGCGCCGATCGCACCGACGATGCCGTTGAGCGTGCCGTTGGGCAGGACACCCCCGAGCCACGATATGCCGCCCCAGCCCCACATGACGAGCACGAGGAGGTTCTCGACGATCAGGATCCAGATGATGGACGTCACGGTCGCACCGGTGGTGCTGTTCCACAGCGCGCCGAGGCCCACTCCGAACAGCGTAGCCAGGATGGAAGCCAGCACTCCCGCGCCGAGGATGCCGAACCAGTACCCGGCGTCCGGGATTCCCGGCGAGTCGACCGTGATCACCGTGCCGAGGCTGGCGAAGCCGACGATGACCACGCCGTAGATGGCACCCCACAGGATGTAGGTGAGCATCTTCGCCGTCAGGGCGGAGACCCGGTTCGGCGCAGTGAGGAACGTCGTCGTGATCGTCTTCTTGCCGTACTCGCCCGCGATCGCGAGGATCCCGAGGATCAGCGGGAACAGCAGCCCGATGTTGATCCCGTGGGCGAGCGCCAACAGGCCGACGGGCAGTGTCGTGACCTCCACACCCGCCGCGCGCCCGAGTTCCCGCGCGTCGCTGCTGCCGAGGTAGTCGTTGATGTCGTTGGTGATCGCGCCCCAGCCCAGTGCGAACAGCAGGGCGAGCACCACCGTCGGAATGAGCAGGCCCCACCAGCTCTTCGTGGTGACGATCTTGCGCATCTCGGCCTTGATCAGGTTGCCCATCACTGGCCACCTCCCCAGCCCTGCTGGCCCGGCTGCTGGTAGCCCGGGGCCTGGTACGGATTCTGCGGCTGACCGGCCGGCGGCCCCTGCTGGAAGCCGGGTGGCGGCCCCGGTGGTTGCTGCGGCGGCCCCGGCGGCGGCTGCGGCGGTTGCTGCGGAGGCTGACCCGGCGGCATCGCGCCCCCGGCGTACTGCGGGCTCGTCATCTGGAAGAACAGCTGCTCGAGGTCCGCCTTCTCCTCTTCCATGCCGTAGACGGCCACGCCCGCCTTCGCCGCGACGTCACCGATCTGCTGCACGCCCGCGTTCGTCACGGCCACCCGGCCGTCGTGAGCCGGCTGGACCTCGCCGACGCCCGCCTCGCGCAGTGCCGTCACCAGCGCGTTCGCGTCCGCGGGCTGCACCAGCACCCGGGAACGCTGCGAGGCGCGCAGCTGCTCCAGCGGGCCGTAGTAACGCGTCATGCCCGCGCTGACGATCACGACTTGGTCGATCATCTGCTCCACCTCGGACAGCAGGTGGCTCGACACCAACACCGTCCGGCCCTGCTGGGCGAACGACTGCAGGAACCCGCGCAGCCACGCGATGCCCTCCGGGTCCAGGCCGTTGGACGGTTCGTCCAGCACCAGCACCTGCGGATCGCCGAGCAGCGCGGTCGCCAGCGACAGCCGCTGCCGCATGCCGAGCGAGTAGCCGCCCGCAGGGCGGTCCGCCGCCGGGGAGAGTCCGACCAGCCCCAGCAACTCGTCCACCCGCTGATCCGGAACGCCGATCGCGGCCGCGTACACCCGCAGGTGGTTCCGCGCCGTGCGCTTCGCGTGGAAGCCCTCGTTCTCCAGCACCGCCCCGACGATCCGCGCCGGGTTGCCGAGCTGCGTGTACGGGCGTCCGTTGATCGTCGCCGCACCCGATGTCGGTGTCACCAGTCCGAGCAGCATGCGCAGAGTCGTCGTCTTCCCTGCGCCGTTCGGCCCGAGGAACCCGGTGACAGAACCCGGTTCCACGGTGAAGCTCAGGTTCTGGACCGCCGTCACGGCCCCGAACTGTTTGGTGAGGTTCTGCACCGCGATGCGGCCACTGCCGTCGTGCATTGTCCATCCCCTTTTGGTGCGCTGTGGCCCCTGCGACCGCGCCTGGCGTGCGGTCGCGCCGCGTGACGGCGATGCGCATCCCTCGTCCTTCTGGTGGGTGAGGGCGTTCGCGGCGCTCGCGAACGGGCGCCCGTCACGGTGGCGGTCGCCATCCTGCCGTATGCCCTGTGATGCAGGTGGGGAGGTTGCGAGATTCACGGTGGTCGACAGCGAACCGATGCCCGAAATCGGCGACTCTGGGTGTTGCTGTCGGCATTCACCGTGTGTGAAGTCAACCGTTGGCCGGGCCTGCGCCGGGCATGTGAACAAAAAACCTGAAGACTTGCCGACCCCGGGGCGGCGAACCGCCGACCGACGACTTAAGCTGGTACGTGGCGGCCCGCTCCCGGTGACCCCCAGGCTGGTTGAGCGGGCCGCCCCTAGTCGTGTGGCACTTCGCGCCGGCACTCCCTCCGCCGCTCAACCTCGTGTTTCCGGGGTCCAACCCCGGGCCCGGCCGGAGGGCTTCGCCCCCGGACCCCGGGTAGGTGGGCGGATGCGTTCGGGTGGGCCGGTGCCGGGGCGGTGGGTTCTGGTGTCACTCATCGGTGCCGATTCACCACGTCGTCGCTGTCCTCGTCAGCAGCGCACCGAGAACCTGCGGCCGTGCGAGTTGTCGGCCCGCCGCAAGTGACTTCGTCACGTTTCGACGAGGTCGTGTGGCGCTTCGCGCCGGCACTCCCTCTGCCACTCAACCGCGTGTTTTCCGGGGGCCGACCGCGACCCCGGCCCCGGCCAAAGGCTGTACAGCGTGGATGGCCGGGCGGTCCGCGCACCCTGTGTGATCACGGCGAAGTGGTGAAGAGTGCTGAGCGGCGGCGCGGTGCCCGGGTGGGCGCCGCCCCGCCGCTCGGCCGTCGCTCGCCCGGCGCCGACCGACAGGACCGTCGGGTTACAGGTCGGCCGGGGTGTAGGTGAGTTCGTGGGCCTTCGCGACCGGCTCGTTCGTCAGCGCGCCCGCGTGCGTGTTCAGGCCCTTCGCCAGGTTCGGGTCCGCCCACAGCGCACCCTCCCAGCCGTCCTCGGCGAGCCGCAGCACATACGGCAGCGTCACGTTCGTCAGGCCGTAGGTCGACGTCCTGGGCACGGCGCCCGGCATGTTCGCCACGCAGTAGAACACCGAGTTGTGCACCCGGTAGGTCGGCTCGTCGTGCGTCGTCGGCCGGGAATCGGCGAAGCAGCCGCCCTGGTCGATCGAGATGTCCACCAGCACGCTGCCCGGCTTCATCCTGGCCACGAGGTCGTTCGAGACGAGCTTCGGGGCCTTCGCGCCCGCCACCAGCACGGCGCCGACCACCAGGTCCGCCTCCAGCACGGCCTGTTCGAGCGAGAACGCGTTGGACGTCACCGTGCGGATCCGCCCGCCGAAGTCGCTGTCGATCTGCCGCAGCCGGTCGACGTTCGTGTCCAGCACCTCGACGTCGGCGCCGAGGCCCAGCGCGATACGCGCCGCGTTCAGGCCGGCCACGCCGCCGCCGATCACGACCACCCGCGCCGGATGCACGCCGGGGACACCGCCGATCAGCACGCCGCGGCCACCGCCGGGCTGCATCAGTGAGTACGCGCCCACCTGCGGAGCCAACCTGCCCGCGACCTCCGACATCGGAGCCAGCAGCGGCAGCGTCCCGTTGGGCAGCTGCACGGTCTCGTACGCGATCGACGTCGTGCCCGCCGCCATCAGCGCCTCTGTCAGCGCCCGGTCCGCGGCCAGGTGCAGGTAGGTGAACAGCACCTGGTTCGACCGCAGCCTGCCGTACTCCTCGCTGATCGGCTCCTTGACCTTCAGCACGATGTCGCCCTCGGACCACGTGTCGTCGGCAGTCGGGAGGATCTTCGCGCCAGCAGACGCGTACTCCTCGTCCCGGACCGCCGAACCGAGTCCGGCGCCCGTCTCGACGTAGACCTGATGGCCGCGCGCGGTCAGCTCGTGTGCCCCCGCCGGGGTCAGTGCAACCCGGTACTCGTGCTTCTTGACTTCCTTCGGGACGGCGATGCGCACGGCTTCCTCCTCGGTGGCGGGCGCCCGCCCGCTGGGCCGGCGCACGTCGGTTCCGCTTCCTTGTGGGAACGGATGGGAATGGTGTCTCCGACCACGGTGAACCACCCGGACGGCGGTGTCATCGTGCTGCGAGGACAATTATCCGCGGACAGTGTGGTTTTCCGATGACAAGTAATTGACCTCCAGTTGGCTCGAGGTCGCAGGCTGGTCGTCATGCGAGTGGTGTGGTGGACGAAGCCCGGCGGGCCGGAAGTGCTGCAACCGGGAGAGGCGGACCTGCCGGCGCCGGGGCGCGGTGAGGTGCTGATCGACGTCGAATACGCGGGCATCACGTTCGTGGAGACACAGTTGCGTGCCGGGCTCGGGCCGTTCGCGTGGGAACCGCCGCTCATTCCGGGCAACGGTGTCGGGGGTGTGGTGTCGCGGATCGGCGGCGCCGTCGATCCTGCGCTCGTCGGTGCCCGGGTGGTGAGTGGGCTGTCGGGTAGCGGCGGCTACGCCGAGCACGCCGTCGTGGCGGCGGACCGGCTGCTGCCGGTGCCGGACGGCGTGTCGATGTCCGACGCGGTCGCAGTGCTCGCCGACGGCCGCACCGCGATGCTGCTGCACCGCGGTGCGGATCCGCGCCAGGGGGAGCGGGTGCTCGTCGAGGCGGCCGCGGGTGGAGTGGGCGGTCTGCTCGCGCAGCTCGCGGCCAACGCGGGTGCCGTCGTGGTCGCTGCGGCGGGCGGCCAGCGGAAGACCCGTCTTGTGCGCGAGGCGGGCTCGTCCCATGCCGTCGACTATCTCGATCCACAGTGGACGGATCAACTGCGGGAACGGATCGGTGGGGTGGACGTCGTCTACGACGGGGTCGGCGGGGACATCGGGCGCGCGGCGTTCGGTCTGCTCGCCCAGGGCGGCCGCATGCTCGTCCACGGCATGGCGAGTGGAGTCATGACCGACATCCCTGCCGAGGAGGCCGAGGCGCGAGGCGTCACCGTCACGGGCGGACTCGACGTCACCCCGGAGACGCTGCACGAGTGTGCACGCGATGCCCTTGCGGAAGTGGCCGCGGGCCGGCTGCGGCCCCGGATCGGCGCGATCCATCCGCTGGAACGTGCGGCCGACGCACACGCCGCCATCGATGCGCGGACGGTGATCGGCAAGACCCTGCTCGCGGTGAATCCGTGACCACGTCGCCGCGGTAGGCCGTGCTCGTCACGACCAGCGCAGGGTGAGCAGCTGCGCGATGAGTGCCAGTCGGACGTCGGGGTCGTCGAGGTCGAGACCGGCGAGGTCGAGGAGCTTGCGCATGCGGTAGCGGAGCGTATTGGGGTGCACCTGTAGCGCTGCGGCCGCACTGCGCGGATCCCCGGGATGGCGCAACCAGTGGTAGAGCGTGTCGACGTACTCGGTGCCCTGTGCCTGATCGTGCTCGAGGAGGACGCGGAGGGGGCCCAGCCCGGTCACGTTCGCGGCGCGGGCGGCGGTGGCCGTCCGGTGCAGAATGAGCGGGGTCCACACCTCGTCGAACGTGACGGTGCGCCCCGGCACGACGCCCGATCGCAGCAGGCCCAACGCTTCGTCGGCCTCGGCCCGTGACGCAGGCATGTCGCCGAGCTCGTAGGCGCCGCCCGCGGCCGCGTGGAGTTCGCCGGCCTTCGGGCCCGCCTGCATGTCGTCGAGCGCCGTTCGCAGCTGCGGCCAGGTTCCCGCGCCCCCGTGTTCCGGTACGACCGCGTACAGCAGGCCGGCGTGCTCGGCGGCGACGGGCTGACGGCCGACGCCCTGCGACAGCCGTTCGAGCAACGCCAGCCGCATGCCCTCGCCGTCGAGTGTGTCGCCGCCGGGAGTGTCGATGACGACGACGCGGTGCGGTTGCTCGGTCAGGCCCAGCTCGGCGACGGCCTTGCGGGGGCCGGCCTCGCCGTGCAGCAGTTCCCGCAGCACCTCGGCGTAGGCGCGGCGGCGGACATCGGAGTGGGCCCGGCGCCGCAACAGGTGCAGCGCTACGACGGGTGCGGTGTCGGCGAACGCGGCGGCCCGTTCGTCGGGGACGGGGCCGTCGACGACGGCCCACATCGATCCGAGCAGTTCACCGCCCATGCGGACCGGCGCGATGAGGCGTGGCAGGGTGCCGTCCTTCTGTCCCGGAACGAAGATCGTCTGCCTGCCGCGGGTGAGGTCGCGGAAGACACCACGGGACCGGAAGCGGGCGAGTACGTCGTCGGGGATGCGTCTGCCGACGATCGTGGCCACGCGCGCGGGGTCGGTGAGGTCCTGCCGTGCCGAGTAGGCCAGCACGCGGGAATTCGTGTCCTCGATGGTCACGGGCGCGTCGACGACGGAGGCCACGGCGTCGGCGAGCCGGAACAGGTCACCTGCGGCCGGGTCCGCCTCGAGCGTGTCGGACTCGTCGGCCTCGGCGTCCAGCACGGTGCGCAGCAGCCACACGAGCTGGGCCCACGCGGTCGCCTCGTGCACCTCGATCAGGCCGATGCCCGCGCGCTTCGCGGCACCGCGCACGGCGGACTGCTGCGCGATCGGTGCTTTGACCAGCACCGCCGTCGCCTCGCGGCCGGCGGAGTCCTTCAGCAGCGCCACGGCCGCGCCTGCGTCCGGTACGGCGACGCCCAGGACGAGATCGCCCGCCCCGGGAGTGGTCGCGGCGGCCGGTTCGGCGATGACGACGTCGGCGACCGCGGCCGACTCGTCCGGCAGGTGCAGCGCGTGGAGCAACGTCGGCCCGACGCGGTCGACAACCGTGCGGACGGTGATCATCGGCCGGCGGACCTGCTGCTCGTCATGGGTCGGCAGCCTACCGTGAGAGCCTGCCTTCCCGACCCGAGGAGAGGAGCGGACATGGGTGTGCGCGGAGTGGCGAAGGTGATCGTCGGCGTGAGCGATCAACAGCGGGCGAAGGAGTTCTGGGTCGACAGGCTGGGCTTCACGGTCACGACGGACGCGCCGTACGACGACCAGGGAACCCGCTGGCTGGAGGTGACGTCGCCGGACGGGGAGACGATCCTGATCCTCAGTCCGGATCCGCAGGCCGAACACCGCAGGGAGTCGGGTGACGAGCGGCCCAACACGAACGTGTTCTTCTACGCCGACGACATCGAGGGCACCTACGCCGAGCTGTCGGCCAAGGGCGTCGAGTTCCCGAGCCCACCGTTCCGGCAGCCGTGGGGCTGGTGGGCCACGTTCGTCGATTCTGAAGGCAACCGCTTCGCCCTGCAGGAGCGCTGACCGGGACCTCGGCTGGCCTCGACCGGCCTAGCCTGACCGACCGTGAGCGGACACGCCAGGACCTCAGTCGAGGAGCGCCTCGGCGATCCACGGCTCCACGGGCAGGTCGCGTTCCAGGCACGCGGTCGACAGCCGCATGGTCCAGCGCAGCGCCTGCACGATGAGGCTCTCCACCTCGTCAGGGGAGGCGTTGGCGAGTGCGATCTCCAGCTGCTGGCTGGCGTCGTCGGTGTTGCCGTGGACCTCGGCCAGCAGTGTGCGGACGGCCGTGCGCACGGGCGGCTCGGCGTCGTCGATCGCGACCTCCTCGCCCTCGGAGTCGAATACCTGCACCTTGACGGGTGCGGCGCCCCCGTCGCCGAGGGTCGTGACCATCTCGCTGCAGGTGCCGAACAGCAGCAGCATGAGCGCGCGCGTGTCGTCGGTGGCGAGCGCTTCGAGCGCTGCCGCTTCGATCGCAGCGGCGTCATCGCCGAGACGCATGGCGAGCAGCGCCCGCTGGGCGGTTTCGACGAGCCGTGACGGCGTTCCTTCCTCGTGCACGGGTGTCATCAAACACCAGACGCGCCGTGATCGTCGTGCGCCCGCAGGGGTGATCATCGTCGCTGCGGCGTTACGAGGGGTTCTACTTCGCCGCGTAGAGCGCGCCGAGGGCGAGCCGGGTGAGCAGTTCGGCCAGGTCCTCGTGGGGCAGGTGCCGGTTGTGCGGCGTGGAGTTGATGAGGCCGAAGACGGCGTGCGCCGCGGATCGGGCGTGTGGTTCATCCAAGCGGGGGACGGCCGCGCGTAGCGCCGTGACCCACACCTCGACGTACTGCCGCTGCAGTCTGCGGACACGTCTGCGGTCCTCGTCGGCGAGGCTCGCCAGGCTGCGTTCGTGGACGGTGATCAGCGCGGGTTGCTGCAGTGCGAAGTCGACGTGGAAGCGCACGAGACCGGCGAGGATCGTGTCGACGTCGCCGGCCCGGCGGACGCGTTCGGTGCCGCCCGCGAGCAGGTACTCGCTGATGCCCGTGAGCATTTCGCCCAACATGGCATCCTTGCTGCGGAAGTGCCGGTATAGTGCCGGACCGGTGATTCCGACGGCCGCGCCGATGTCGTCGATGCCGACGCCGCGGAACCCGTGCTGAGCGAACAGCTCCGCCGCTGCGGCGAGGATCTGATCCCGCCGGGACGGCTTCCCGCCGCCGGGTGATGTCGCTGCACTGGGGATCATGATGTCACTGTACGGGATGAAGTTAGCGAATGCTAACTTCATCCCGACTTCCGATATGAGCCGTGCGGGGTAACTCCGGCTCTTTCCCTCCTTTCCGGACCGTTTCCGCTGGTATTCGTCTACCGGCCAACGGAAAACGGAAAGGCGGCCCCAGATGGTCAATTGTTCCCGTATCGTCGGCACGGCGGTGATCGCGTCGCTGGCACTGGTCGGTGGTGCGGCCACCGCGGGTGCGGCGGAAACGACCGCCTATGACAGTTACGTCGCCCTCGGCGACTCCTACTCCAGCGGTGTCGGCGCGGGCGACTACGGCGATTCGGGCGGCTGCAAGCGCAGCGCGAACGCCTACCCGCAGCTCTACGCGGACGCCAACGGCATCAGTGACTTCCAGTTCGCAGCCTGTCTGGGGGCGCGCACGGACGACGTGCTCGCGCAGGCCGATTCGCTCTCCTCGGGTACCGACGTCGTCACGGTGTCGGTCGGCGGCAACGACGCCGGGTTCGTCGACGTCATGATCGACTGCACGACGAGCTCCGAGCAGGGGTGTGTCGACCGGGTCGACGAGGCCAAGGAATACGTCGAGACCACGTTGCCCGGTCTGCTGGACGGCGTGTACGACAAGATCAGGGCCAATGCGCCGGACGCCGAGGTGTTCGTGCTCGGGTACCCGCAGTTCTACGAGATCGGCGGCTCCTGCAACGCCGGCCTGAGCGACACCAAGCGGGCGGCCATCAACTCGGGTGCCGATGCCCTCGCGGAAGCGGTCTCCGAGCGCGCCGCAGCCGCCGGCTTCACGTTCGTGGACGTCCGTGACGAGTTCGCCGGCCACGAGATCTGCTCGGACGACTGGTGGTTGCACAGCGTGAAATGGCCGATCGACGAGTCCTATCACCCGAACGTGGCCGGTCAGGAGCACGGTTACCTGTCAGCGTTGGCGGGTGCGGCCGGCTGACGTCGATTCCGGCGGGGTTTTCCTGTCGAACGCCTGGACCTCAGGGTTAGTAGCCTCTAACATCGGACACGGTGTTAACGGCTGCTAACCCTGAGGTGTGTCATGGAAGGTCCGACGCTCGCCAGCCACGCTGACCCGAACAGCGAGGCGTACTCCCGCAATGTCGCAGGGCACGGTGAGTTGGTCGAAGATCTGCGCAAGCGGCTCGCCACCGCCCGGCTGGGCGGCGCGGAGAAGGCGCGCGCCCGGCATGTGGAACGCGGCAAGCTGCTGCCGCGCGACCGGGTCGACGCGCTGCTGGATCCGGGGTCGGCGTTCCTCGAGCTGTCGCCGCTCGCGGCGACCGGGCTGTACGACGACGAGGCGCCTGCCGCGGGCATCATCACCGGCATCGGCCGGGTCTCCGGCCGCGAATGCGTGATCGTCGCCAACGACGCCACCGTCAAGGGCGGAACGTACTACCCGATGACGGTCAAGAAGCACCTGCGCGCGCAGGAGGTGGCGCTGGACAACAACCTCCCGTGCATCTACCTCGTCGATTCCGGAGGGGCGTTCCTGCCCCGACAGGACGAGGTGTTCCCCGACCGCGAGCACTTCGGCCGCATCTTCTACAACCAGGCGACCATGTCGGCGCGCGGCATCCCGCAGATCGCCGCCGTTCTCGGATCCTGCACGGCGGGTGGTGCCTACGTACCGGCGATGAGCGACGAGGCCGTGATCGTGCGCAACCAGGGCACGATCTTCCTCGGCGGTCCGCCGCTGGTGAAGGCCGCGACCGGGGAGGTTGTCACGGCCGAGCAGCTGGGCGGTGGGGACGTCCACTCGCGACAGTCCGGTGTCACCGACCACCTCGCCACCGACGACGCCGACGCACTGCGCATCGTGCGCTCGATCGTCTCGACCCTCGGGCCGCGGGAACCCAAGCCGTGGGACGTCGAGCCCGTCGAGGAACCGGCCGCTGATCCGCGCGAGCTGTACGGCGTCGTGCCCACCGACTCGCGCACGCCGTACGACGTCCGCGAGGTGATCGCCCGCGTCGTCGACGGCAGCGGGTTCGCCGAGTTCAAGAAGGAGTACGGCACGACTCTCGTCACCGGGTTCGCCCGCATCCACGGGCACCCGGTCGGGATCATCGCCAACAACGGCGTGCTGTTCGCCGAGTCCGCGATGAAGGGCGCCCACTTCATCGAACTGTGCGACAAGCGTTCGATTCCGCTCGTGTTCCTGCAGAACATCACGGGCTTCATGGTCGGAAAGGACTACGAGGCGGGCGGCATCGCCAAGCACGGCGCGAAGATGGTCACCGCCGTTGCGTGCGCCAGGGTCCCCAAGTTCACCGTGATCATCGGCGGCTCGTTCGGCGCCGGCAACTATTCGATGTGCGGCCGGGCGTACTCGCCGCGGTTCCTGTGGATGTGGCCGAACGCGCGGATCTCCGTGATGGGCGGCGAGCAGGCGGCATCGGTGCTCGCGACCGTGCGGCGGGACACCGTCGAGGGGCGCGGCGAGGAGTGGTCCGCCGACGAGGAGGAGTCGTTCAAGGATCCGATCCGAGAGCAGTACGAACAGCAGGGCAACCCGTACTACTCGACCGCGCGGCTGTGGGACGACGGCGTCATCGACCCCGCCGACACCAGGACGGTGCTGGGCCTGGCGCTGTCGGCGTCGGCCAACGCACCGCTGGACCCGGTCGGCTACGGCGTCTTCCGGATGTGACCGGTGACGGGCCGCAGGAGGCGAACAGCGCCCACTCGGAAACAGGCAGCGTTCGCCCGGAAA
The DNA here is from genome assembly GCF_014195435.1 of Prauserella sediminis. NCBI lineage: Bacteria > Bacillati > Actinomycetota > Actinomycetes > Pseudonocardiales > Pseudonocardiaceae > Prauserella > Prauserella sediminis. Next base: position 3,148,916 of record NZ_JACIBS010000001.1, read on the forward strand.
CAGGCATTGTGAGAGAGGACGGTTCGACAGGCATGTTCGACACGGTTCTGGTGGCCAACCGCGGCGAGATCGCCGTCCGCGTCATCGCCACACTGCGGCGCATGGGCATCCGGTCGGTGGCGGTCTACAGCGATGCCGATGCCGGCGCCCGGCACACCCGCGAGGCGGACGTGGCCGTGCGTCTCGGTCCCGCGGAAGCGGCCCGGAGCTACCTGTCCGTACCGGATGTCGTGAAGGCCGCGGTCGACACCGGCGCACAGGCGGTACATCCCGGCTACGGCTTCCTCGCGGAGAACGCGGAGTTCGCGGCCGCGTGCGCCGATGCGGGGATCGTGTTCATCGGTCCACCGACCTCGGCGATCGACGCGATGGGGGACAAGATCCGGGCGAAGGCCACCGTGTCGGCCGCGGGCGTCCCGGTCGTCCCCGGCAAGTCCGATGTGGTGGATTACGCGGCGGCTGCGGACGAGGTCGGCTATCCGGTCCTGCTCAAGCCGTCCGCCGGTGGCGGCGGCAAGGGCATGCGGCTGGTCACCGAGCCGGGCGAGCTGGCGGGCGCCGTCGAGGCCGCCCAGCGTGAGGCACGCGGCGCGTTCGGCGACGACCGGCTGTTGATGGAGCGCTTTGTCGACACGCCCCGCCACATCGAGATCCAGGTGCTGGCCGATGCCCACGGCACCGTGCTGCACCTCGGCGAGCGTGAGTGCAGCCTGCAGCGCAGGCATCAGAAGATCATCGAGGAGGCTCCGTCGCCGCTGCTGGACGCCGACGCCCGTGCCCGTATGGGCGCGTCCGCGGCGGAGGCGGCGAGATCGGTCGGCTACGTCGGCGCGGGCACGGTCGAGTTCATCGTGTCGGCGACCAACCCCGACGAGTTCTTCTTCATGGAGATGAACACGCGGCTGCAGGTTGAGCATCCGGTGACCGAGGAGGTCACCGGCGTCGACCTCGTCGAGTGGCAGGTGCGGGTGGCCGCGGGTGAGCCGCTCACGATCGGTCAGGAGGACGTGCGCTTCGACGGCCACGCGGTCGAGGCCAGGGTTTACGCCGAGGACCCGGCCCGCGGCTTCGTTCCCACGGGTGGCACCGTCCTGGGCCTCGTCGAGGGGGCCGGGCCGCACGTGCGCGTCGATTCCGGCATCGCCGAGGGCACTCGGGTGGGCTCCGACTACGACCCCATGCTCGCGAAGGTCATCGCGTGGGGCCCGGATCGCAGCGCCGCACTGCACCGGCTGGACCGGGCGCTGGCCGGAACCGCGGTCCTCGGGTTGCAGACCAATGTGGAGTTCCTGCGTCGCCTCGTGTCCGATGAGGACGTGCGTTCCGGAAATCTCGACACCGGCCTGGTGGAGCGGAAACTCGAGGAACTCACCGATTCCGGCGTGCCCGAGGAGTTCTTCGTGGCGGCCGCCCTCGACCGGCTGCTCGCACTGGAACCGACCGGTCCGGTGGTCGATCCGTGGGACGTGCCGAGCGGATGGCGGATGGGAGCCGCCGCCGGTGTGACCTTCCTGCTGCGCGCGGGCGATGCGGAACGGCTGGTGCGGGTCGAAGGGCCCACCTCGGGTGCGCGGGTGACCGTGGGCGACGCCGAACCGGTCGCTGCCTCGGCGAGCCGTTCCTCCCGCGGCCTCGACGTCCACTGTGGATCGCGATTTCGGCGGTACACGCGTGCGGAGGCGCCCGACGGCACCGTGTGGCTGAGCTGCGACGGCGTCGCGGTGGCGGTCGGGGAACGGCCGAACCTGCTCGCCGCGCGAGCCGACGACGTCGACGCGGGACCGGTGACGAGTCCCATGCCGGGCACCGTGCTGGTGGTCAAGGTCGCCCGCGGCGACGAGGTCACCGCCGGCACTCCATTGCTGGTCGTCGAGGCGATGAAGATGGAGCACACGATCACCGCGCCGGTCGACGGCGTCGTCACCGAACTACCCGTGCGGGCGGGCCAACAGGTCGCGCTCGACGAAAAGCTTGCACTGGTCACCCCTCAGGAGCAGATATCATGATCGACTTCCGGCTCGGCGACGAGTACGAAGCGCTGCGCAAGACCGTCCACGACTTCGCCCAGGCCGAGGTGAAGCCGGTGATCGGGGACTTCTACATCCGTGAGGAGTTCCCTTACGAGATCGTCGCGAAGATGGGCGAGATGGGCCTGTTCGGGCTGCCGATCGCCGAGGAGTACGGCGGTATGGGCGGCGACTACTTCGCCCTGTGTCTCGCACTCGAAGAGCTCGCCAGGGTGGATTCCTCGGTGGCGGTGACGGTCGAGGCGGGCGTGTCGCTGGGGGCCATGCCGATCTACCGGTTCGGCACCGAGGAACAGAAGCGCCGCTGGCTGCCGTCACTGTGCAGTGGTGAGGCGCTCGGCGCGTTCGGGCTGACCGAACCGGGTGGCGGATCGGATGCCGGTGCGACGAAGACCCACGCCGTCGTCGATGGGGACCGCTGGGTCATCAACGGCAGCAAGTCGTTCATCACCAACTCGGGTACGGACATCACCAGCGTCGTCACCGTCACCGCCGTCACGGGCACGAAACCCGACGGCGGCAAGGAGATCTCGGCGATTCTCGTGCCGTCGGGTACGCCGGGATTCACGGTGGCGCCGAAGTACTCGAAGGTCGGCTGGAACGCGTCGGACACGCACGAGCTGGCGTTCGACGACTGCCGCGTGCCGGTGGAGAACCTCCTCGGCGAACGCGGCCGTGGGTACGCACAGTTCCTGCGCATCCTCGACGAGGGTCGGATCGCGATCGCGGCGCTGAGCGTCGGCCTGGCCCAGGGGTGCGTCGACGAGTGCTTGCGGTACGTGGGCGAGCGGGAGGCGTTCGGCAACAAGATCGGCGCGTACCAGGCGATTCAGTTCAAGATCGCCGACATGGAGGCGCGGGTGCACTCCGCGCGGTTGGCCTACTACCAGGCGGCGGCGAAGATGCTGCGTGGCGAACGGTTCAAGAAGGAAGCGGCGATCGCCAAACTCGCCTCGTCGAACGCCGCGATGGACAATGCCCGTGACGCCACGCAGATCTTCGGTGGCTACGGATTCATGAACGAGTTCCCGGTCGGCCGCTTCTACCGGGACGCCAAGATCCTCGAGGTGGGTGAGGGGACGAGCGAGGTGCAGCGGATGCTGATCGCGCGTGAGCTCGGCCTGGAGTGACGCCGGGTCGACGTGTCGCCGCTGCGGGCGTGTCGTCGCACTCGACCGGTCGTGATAGAAATACCGGTATAAGTATTCGTGTTCGGCGGCGGGCGTGCGAGTCCGTGGTGGAGGCAGGCGATGGTGGAGCTGAAGACCCCCGGTGAGATCGAGGCGATGAGCGTGACCGGCACGTTCGTCGCCGAGGTGCTGGCCGACCTGGCGCAGCGTGCCGAACCCGGTGTCAACCTGCTCGACCTCGAACACCGCGCCCGCGACATGGTCAAACACCGCGGTGCCGAATCCTGCTACTGGGACTACGCGCCGTCGTTCGGCAAGGGGCCGTTCCGCAACGTGATCTGCCTCGCGGTGAACGACGCGGTGCTGCACGGCCTGCCGCACGACTACGACCTGCGCGACGGCGACGTGTTGACGATGGACATGGCGGTGTCGATCGACGGCTGGGTGGCCGACTCTGCGCGCACGGTGATCGTCGGCACCCCGCGGCCCGGTGACTTGGGGCGCGGCGACGTGCGGCTCATCGAGGCGACCGAACGCGCGCTCGACGAGGCGATCGCGGTCGCTCGGCCGGGCAACCGGCTCGGTGACATCTCGGCGGCCGTCGGCGAGGTCGCGTCGCGGTACGGCTACCCGGTCAACACCGAGTTCGGCGGGCACGGTCTCGGCCGCACCATGCACGAGGACCCGCACGTGCCCAATGCGGGGCGTCCCGGCCGCGGGATGCTGCTGCGCGCGGGGCTGACCATCGCGATCGAGCCGTGGTTCGCCGCCGGCACCGACCGCATCGTCTACGACCCGGACGGCTGGACGATCCGGTCGGCCGACGGCTCGCGCACTGCACACAGTGAGCACACGATCGCCGTCACCGAGGACGGGCCGCGTATCCTGACGCTCACGAGCTGAACCCGAGCCGGCTGGAGGTCCCGGTGATCGCGATTCCGTCGCAGCTGGCGTCGGTGGCTGCGAACGTCACCGACAAGTTCGCCAAGGGCGGCGTGGCCGACCTCCGGCCCGTGCCGCGGGTGCTGATCGACCGCGGCCCGAACCGGTCGGTCTACCGGATGACGGGACAGCAGCCACCCGCTTCGGGTGACCCGGTGCTGCTCGTCCCGCCACTGGCCGCGCCCGCGCTGTGCTTCGACCTGCGGCGCGGCTGCAGCCTTGCCGAGCACCTCACCGACGCGGGCAGGCGCACCTACCTCGTCGACTACGGCAGTGTCGCGTTCGCCGATCGCAACCTTGGCATCGAGCACTGGATCGACGACGTGCTGCCGCGCACCATCCGCAAGGTCAGCGACGACGCGGGCGGGCGGCCCGTGCACGTCGTCGCCTGGTGTCTCGGCGGTATCTTCTCCGTGCTGACGGCCGCGGACCGGCCCGAGTTGCCGATCGCGTCTCTGACCACGATCGCCTCGCCGTTCGACTACACCGCGATCCCGCTGGTGGCCCCGTTCCGACCGCTCGTGGAGTTCACCGGCGGGCACATCCTCACGCCGTTCTATCGCATGTTCGGCGGCGCGCCGTCGGCCGTGGTGACGCAGGTGTTCCGTGCGACCGGGATCGACAAGGAGATCACGAAGCCGCTCGCCATTCTGCGCAACCTCGACGACCGCGACTACCTGGCGCAGATCGAGGCGGTGGATCACTTCATGGCCAACATGCTGGCCTACCCGGGTCGCACGTTCGGACAGATTTACCACCGGTTCTTCCGCGCGAACGACCTGTCCGCGGGCACGTTCGCGCTCGACGGCCGCACGATCTCACTGTCGAAGCTGGACGTTCCGACGCTTGTCATCGCCGGCGAGAACGACAGCATCGCGCCGCGCCGTGCGGTGGAACGACTGGTCGGTCTGCTCGAGAACACGCCGGAGACGCGTTTCCGCGTCGCCCCCGGTGGGCACCTCGGTGTGCTCACCGGGCGACGTGCGCGCAGTACGACCTGGCGCCACGTCGACGAGTTCGTCGACGAACACGCGAGTCCTCGGTAGGACGATCCGTCACTCGGACATTCGGCGGCCGGGTATGGTGCAAATGGTCCGGGTACGGAAGGTCTGAGCCGAGGTTGCCGACGGGAAGGGGTGGCGCAGTGGCGAACGGCAGGAGGGCCGTGGTGGCTGACGACGAACTGCCGATTCCGCAGGAGCTGCTCGACGCACCCGGATACGTCGCACGCAGGCTCTACCAGGCGTATCTCGCTGCCTGGGTGCGCATGGTCGACGCGAGCATCACGGGCCCGCAATTCGCCGTGCTCGTGGCCGTCAACGATTACCCGGGCGAGGATCAGCGATCGTTGGGACACGTCGCCGCACTGGACCGATCGACGATGGCCGACGTCGTGCGCCGTCTCGAGGTGCGCGGACTCATCACGCGGGAAACGGCCGAGAACGACGCGCGCCGCAAGCTCCTGTACCTGACCGAGGAGGGTCGCGAGCAGTTGGCAGGCGTGAACCGCCGTGCTCGTGATCTGGACAAGAAGCTCGTTCAAGGTAACGACGTCACCGTCACCGAGCAATGGCTGGCCGAGCTCAACGCCCTTGCCGAGCATTGGGAATCCCTGGTCGAGGACTGACCTTCGGCTCCGCCGCCGCTTCGCCGGTCGCAGCCGTCGAAGATCGACGTTGGCCGGATCTTCACGTCGTGGCCGGTCCACGATGCCGGATCGATTCCGCGGGCCGCTCGCGGATACGTCCGTGCTACCCGCCTGTTTCCCGCGTATTAAACCTTCGTCCCCCTATTGACTTTCGGAGTTAGTCCGTGTTCGGATCAAATCAGTCCGAACGCGGATGGTTTTTCCGGCCGCGTGGCCACGGCGATGTGGAGGCGTTGTGCACGCTAGTCAGTCCTATGAGGTCACGATCGTTGGCGGCGGGCTCGGCGGCCTGACCGCCGCACTCGCCCTGCGGCAAAAGGGTCTCCGGGTGACAGTGCTGGAGCAGGCTCCGCAGCTCGGCGAGGTGGGTGCAGGAATTCAGACCGCGCCCAACGCCAGCCGGGTGCTCACGAGTCTGGGACTGCGCAGGCAGCTGGAGGCGATCCACACGGAGCCGCTCGACCAGGTGCGCCGGCGCTGGCAGGACGGCAGCGTCATCGGTCTGACCTCGCTCGGCGAGCATTGCAAGCGGACCTACAACGCTCCGTATTGGCACTACCACCGGGCCGACCTGCACAAGGTTCTGCTCGAGGCTTGCCTCGACGAGCAACGTCCCGGTCCTGCTGTTGCGGTACACACCGGAAGTCGCGTGACCACAGTGGACACAGAACGGCGACATCGGCCCGTTGTGCTGACCGAATCCGGTCAGCGGTACGAAAGCGACGTCGTGGTCGGCGCGGACGGTATCCGCTCGGCGGTACGCGATCTGATCGGAATGCCCGACACTCTCGAATTCTCCGGTGAAATGGCCTACCGTGTGCTGATTCCGGGCGACAAGATCGCTGCTGACCCGGCGACACGGTGGCTGGTGGATCGGTTCCAGAGCACCATCTGGTACGGCCCCGGCAGGCATCTTGTGCACTACATGATCCGGGGCGGCGAGTATCTCAATGTGGTCGCCCTCGTGCCGTGCAGTGACGAGGTCGCCGAGAAATGGAGCGCGCCCGTCGGATCGGACGAACTCGTCAATGCGTTTCCGGGTTGGGATGACCGAGTGCCTGCGATGTTGTCCAAGACCGAAGGTGACGCGATGGCTTTCGCCCTCTACTACCGGCGGCCGGATCCCGTGTGGATCGACGGTCACGTCGCGCTACTCGGCGATGCGTGCCACGCGATGCTCCCGTATCAGGCTCAGGGTGCCTCGCAGGCGATGGAGGATGCGGCCGTGCTTGCCGAGGAGCTCGGATCGGTGCCGGTGGCCGGCGTCGAAGAGGCGCTCACCCGATATGTGTCGCGGCGCGCGAAACACGCGGCCATGGTGCAGGATGCCTCACTCGAGAACAAGCGCTTCTATCACCTTCCCGATGGGCCGGATCAGCGGGAACGGGACGCGAAGCTGAAGAACTTCACCGGAGAGTCCCACGTTTCCTACCAATGGTTGTGGAGCGGAACCCCGTTGAACGATCCGGACGCCGAATCGTTCGCCTATCAGTTCCCCCGATGAGCTGCTTCCCCTGAGGAACGTACTGCCGGCGGTAAGCGGCGCCGATGCACACTTCCCGTCCCCACTCACGGAAGAAAAGGCAGGTCTGCAATGAAAACGGCCGAGCAGATCGTTCAGGACCTACCCTGGAAGTGGTCCGTCCAAGGAAAGATCTTCATCATCGGCGGCCTCGGGTACATGTTCGATGCCTGGGACGTCATCCTCAACGGCTTCCTCACGCCCCTCGTCGGGGACCACTTCGGACTGACCACCGGCGAGCGGGGCTTGGTCGCCACGGCCAATCTCGTCGGTATGGCGGTTGGGGCGGTCATGTGGGGCACCATCGCCGACCGCATGGGTCGCAAGAAGGCGTTCAGCATCACGTTGGCGCTGTTCGCGCTGTTCTCGGTACTCGGGGCAGTTTCGCCGAACTACGAGATCTTCTTGCTGTTCCGGTTCCTCGCGGGCGTGGGTCTGGGTGGGTGTATCCCGGTCGACTACGCGTTGGTCGCGGAGTTCTCGCCGCGAAAAGTGCGCGGCAAGGTGCTCGCCGCGATGGACCTCTGGTGGCCGATCGGCGGCACGCTGTGCGGCCTTTCGGCGACTTTTCTCTCGCCGCTGGACGGCAACTGGCGCTGGATGCTCATGATCATGGTCGTGCCGGCGCTGTTGTTGTTCTGGATTCGGCGTGGGATTCCTGAGTCGCCGCTGTATCTGGCGAATGTCGGCAGGGAAGCCGAGGCTCGCGTCGTGGTCGACCGGCTCGTCGCGCAGACCGGGGCGACGGCACAGGATTACTCGGTCACCGCGGACGAGCCGAAGAAAGAGGGGCCTGGTGGCGTGCGTGCGGCGCTGGGTCAGTTGCGGATGATCTGGACCTTCAACCCGAGGATCACCTCGGTCGCATGGGTCCTGTTCATCACGGTCATGACCGTCTACTACGTCGCACTGACCTGGATGCCGTCGATCCTGAAGGAGGAGGGCTACGACACCTACGCCGCGTTCGCGAACACGACCCTGATGACCGGCATCGGCATTCTCGGTGTGACCACCTCGGTGTTCCTCGTCGAATGGATGGGCCGCAAGTGGGTGCTGGGCTTGTCGGCACCCCTGGCGTCCGTGGTGCTGGTGGCATTCTCGCTGACTCTCGGTATGGAGACCGTGGGCTTGATCTGGCTCGGTATCTTCGGATTCGTCGTTCAGCTCGCCATCCCGGTGCTGTACGCCTACGTCTCGGAGCTGTACCCCACTCACCTCCGTGCGAGTGGATTCGGCTGGGCGTCCTCGATGAGCCGGGTCTTCAGCGGATTCATTCCGCTCATCTTCGGCAGCCTGCTCTGGCCGGTTCTGGGGCTGACGAACACGTTCATCCTGCTCGGTGCGGTCGTCGTGGTCGCCGTGGTGTGGATGGCCGTGGCTGCGCCCGAGACGAAGGGCAAGGAATTGGACCGGGTCGAGGAGGAAGCGCCGGATCCCGACCCCACGCCGGCGGCCTGAGCGAGATCCCGCACGCAGGGAGGAGCGGACACAAATGAAGCCACCGCCGTTCACGTACCACCGGGCACGCGACGTCGCGGGTGCAACCGACCTGGTCGCCGAGCTCGGAGAGGATGCCAAGTTCCTCGCGGGCGGGCAGAGCCTGATCCCGATGATGAACTTCCGGCTCGCGAGACCGGAGCACCTCATCGACATCGGCCGACTGGGCGAGCTGTCCTTCGTGGATGTGGGCCCGGAGTCCCTGCGGGTGGGATCGCTGAGTACCCACCGGGCGGTGGAAACGGCCGATCTCGGTGCGGGTTTCGAGGTCGTGCGGGACACGATGCGATGGATCGGTCACCTGCCGATCCGGACCAAGGGAACCGTCGGCGGGAGTCTCGCGCACGCCGATGCGACCGCGGAGTGGTGCCTGCTCGCGGTGCTGCTGGACGCGGACATCGTTGTCGCCGGCGCCGGTGGCCGACGACGCACGATCGCCGCGAGTGAGGCGTTCCTCGGTTTCTACACGACGGTGTTGGAGGAGGACGAATTGATCGTGGAAGTCGCGTTCGGCAGGCCGGCACCACACGCCGCCGTTACAGAGTTCGCCGAGCGCAAAGGCGACTTCGCGCTCGTTTCCGCCGCCGTCGACCTCGACGTCAGCTCCGGCACCGTGTCCGGCGGCCGGGTGGCGCTCGGCGGAGTAGGCCCCGCCGTGGTGCGGGTCCCGGAAGCGGAGCGGGTGCTGCATGCGGGCGGACGCGCGGGCACCGACCTGTTCGAGACGTGTGCCCAGGCGGCCGCGCAGGCCGTCGAACCGCCGGGGGACGACGATGCGGGCACCGGGTACCGCAAGGCGCTGGTGCGCAATCTCGTGGTCCGTGCGTGTGAGGAGGCGGTGGCCCGGTGACATTCGGAACGGCGACAGGAGACGGAGAGCGGGGAGCGGGTTTCCGCGTCGACGGCACGTGGGTCGGCGCTCCGGTGACGCGCAAGGAGGATCCACGGTTGCTGACCGGTGGCGCGCGGTTCGTCGACGACATCCATCTTCCGCGGATGTTGCATGCGGCGTTCGTGCGCAGCACGGTCGCGAGTGGACACGTCACGTCGGTCGACCTGTCACGGGTACTGGAGGTACCGGGCGTCGTGGCCGCGTTCACCGCCGAGGATCTCGACCTCGGGGACATCACGCCGCGACTCGATCGGCCGCCGGAGGAATACACCGAGACGTCGATGCCGATCCTGGCGCGCGATCGGGTGCGTTTCGTCGGCGAACCCGTGGCGGTGGTTCTTGCGGAGGACCCGTACGCGGCCGAGGACGGGATCGAGGCTGCCGACGTCACCTACGACGTCACGCCGCCCGTGCTGTCGGAGGAGCAGGCCCTTGCCCCGGAAGCGAACGCGGTGCATGAGCAGGCGCCCGGCAACGTGCTGCTGGACGTGTCGATGTTCGCCTCCGACGGCATCGACGACGTCTTCGCCGAAGCGCCGTGTGTGGTGCAGGTGCACACCCGGACGGGCAGGCAGAACGCGTTGCCGTTGGAAACCAGGGGTGTCGTTGCCGGCTGGGATTCGCGGGCGGAGCAACTGCTGGTGCAGACCTGCACGCAGGTTCCGCACCAGGTGCGCACGGTGCTGGCTGGTTCGCTCGGCATGGCCGAGAGCACGGTGCGGGTGCTCGTGCCGGACATGGGCGGTGGCTTCGGCATCAAGTGTGTGGTGGGCCGTGAGGAGATCGCCGTCGCCGCCGCGTCGATCCGCGTGCGCAGGCCGGTGAAGTGGATCGAAGACCGCAAGGACGCGTTGTCGGCGTCCTTCCTCGCCCGCGAGCAGCGCTACGACGCACGGGCTGCGTTCGACGAGACCGGGCGCATCCTCGGCCTGGACGTCGACGTGCTGTGCGACATGGGTGCCTATTCCTGCTATCCGTTCACCGTCGGTATCGAACCGCTGATGGCGTCGTCCGAGATGCCGGGCGTGTACCGGGTGCCCGCCTATCGGGTGCGCGGGCGTGCCATCGCGACGAACAAGGCGCCGACGGCCCCCTACCGCGGGGTGTCCCGTCCGCAACACGTGATGGTGATGGAGCGGCTCGTCGAGCGTGCCGCCAGGGAACTCGGACTCGACCCACTCGAGGTGCGCCGCCGGAACCTGATCACGGTGTTTCCGTACACGGGTGTCAACAACGTGACCTACGATCCGGGCTCATACCTCGAGTCACTCAACCTGTGCGAGCGCGTGATCGCCGACGAGGGCTGGTACGAAACCCGGCGTGCCGCCGCGGATCAGGGAAGGGTCCTCGGGATCGGCTACTCGTGTTTCAACGAGCGCACCGGCTACGGCTCCGACGCGTTCGCCAAGCGCAAGATGCAGGCCGTCCCGGGCTTCGACATCTCCGAGATCCGGATGGACACGGCCGGCGCAGTCGTCGTCACCACGGGCACGATGAGTCACGGCCAGAGCCACGAGACGACCATGGCGCAGATCGTGGCCGACAAGCTGGGCCTGCCCCTGGACAAAGTGAAGATCCAGCAGGGTGACACGGACCGGGTGGCCTACGGTTGGGGCTCGTTCGCCAGCCGGTCGATCACCATCGGCGGGACGGCGGTGGCCCTCGCCGCGGGCAACCTGGGCGGAAAACTGCTCGATCTGGGTGCACACCTGCTCGAAACCCCGCGTGACAACGTCGAACTCGGTGACGAGGGAGTGCGGCAGCGGGACGATCCCGCCCGTGGTCTGTCCTATCGGGACATCGCCGACGTGGCCTACCTGAAGTCTCACCTGCTACCGAAGGAGACCGAGCCGGGACTGCAGGCGAGCGCGAGCTTCGACGGCGTCGGTGACGGTACGTTCTCCAATGCCAGCCATGGTGTGGTCGTCGAGTTGCATCGTGACACCGGCCGCGTGGAGATCCTGCGTTACGTGTGTGTCGAGGACTGCGGGGTGGCGATCAACCCGCAGGTGGTCGACGGCCAGGCCAGGGGCGGTATCGCCCAGGGTATCGCGGGCGCACTGTTCGAGAAGGTCACCTACGACGAGAACGGGGAGCCCTCGGCCGCGAGTTTCCTCGACTACAAGGTGCCGACGGCCTGTGAGATCCCGGACGTCGGGATGCACCACATCGAGACGCCGTGCCTGTTCACCGACAACGGCGCGAAGGGTGCGGGCGAGGGCGGCACGATCGGCGCGCCCGCGGCCGTGCTCAACGCCGTCAACGACGCACTGCGCCCGATGGGCGTGGAGCTCAACGACACGCCGATCACCCCGCAACAGGTATTCGACGCGCTGACCGGCGCACTGGAGGTCGCCCCGTGACCGAACCCGACAAGGTCCTGCTGACCCTGAAGGTCAACGACGCCGTTCACGAGGTGGCGGTCGAGGCGCGCCGCACGCTGGCGGACACGTTGCGGCACGACCTCGAATTGACCGGGACTCACGTGGCGTGCGAACACGGCGTGTGCGGTGCGTGCACCGTGCTGGTCGACGGGGACCCGGCTCGTTCCTGTCTCATGTTCGCCGCACAGGCGGAGGGCAGCGAGATCCGCACCGTGGAGTCCCTCGCCGGTGACGACGGATCGCTGTCCGACCTGCAGACCGCGTTCTCGGCGAATCACGGACTTCAATGCGGCTTCTGCACACCGGGATTCCTCATGCTCGCGGAAGGATTCCTCGCCGAGCGGCCGGATGCCGACCGCGAGGAGATTCGGGAGGTCGTGTCGTCCAACCTCTGCCGCTGCACCGGTTATCAGACCATTGTGGACTCGATCCAGGACTGCGCCGAGCGCAGGCGCAACGCGAAGGAGGCCAGCGCATGATCCTCGAACATGAGATCTCGGTAGCGGCACCGCCGCGAGAGGTGTTCGCCCTGCTCGGCGACGTCGAGCGGGTGGCCGGATGCGTGCCCGGGGCGGCGATCGAGGGGCGGGATGCGGACACGGGCGGCGAGGCGTATCGCGGCCGTGTGAAGGTGAAGGTCGGCCCGATCTCCGCCGAGTACGCAGGGGTGGTGCGGTTCCTGGACGTCAATGACGCGGAACTCTCGCTGCGGCTGCAGGCACGCGGCGCCGACGCACACGGCAACGGCGACGCCGAGGCCGAGGTGCTGGTGACGTTGGCCGAGTCCGGCAAGGGCACCACGGTCTCCCTCAAGACGGACCTGGTGATCCGTGGCAAGATCGCGCAGTTCGGCAAGGGTGCGATCAACAAGGTTTCGGATCGCATTCTCGAACAGTTCGCGGTGAATCTGTCGGCTCTGCTGGCGGGGGACGAGCCGCCGGGACGGCAATCGGGAACGGGCGGCGTGGGTCCGCAGCAGCACGTCTCCGCGGCGCCCACGGCAGCGGCATCCGGCCCGTCGGAACTGGACGGACTCGCGTTGGTCGCAGGACCCCTCACGAAGTACCTGCCCGTGGTGGGCGCGTTCGCAGTCGGGATAGCGCAGGGCTGGCTGCTGGCCACCGTCCGTTCGCAGGCCAAGCAGCTCAAGGAGGTACGCCGTGTACGGAACTGACACCGACGAGACGTACGCCGAGGCGGGTTTCGGTGCACCGGTCCGCCGTGGCGGGCGACCGGCGATCGTCGTGGTGGACCTGACGAACGGGTTCACCCGTGACGAGTACCCGACGGGTGCCGACCTGACCGAGGTGGTCCGTGCGACCGGGGCGCTGGTCGAACGTGGGAAGGCGAACGGCGTACCGGTCGTGTACACAACGATCGCCTACACGCCCGCGGAAGCGCGCGGTGACGCATTGCCGTGGCTCGACAAGGCATCGGGCATGCGGTCACTGGTGGAGGGCGGCGCCGAGGTCGCTATCGACGACCGGCTTCCGTTCGGCGAGAACGACTACCTGGTGACGAAGAAGGGCGCGTCGGCCTTCTTCGGGACGTCGCTTGCCCCGATGCTGGCGGCGGCCGGATGCGACACGGTTCTGGTGTGCGGTGCGACCACGAGCGGCTGTGTGCGCGCGACGGCGGTCGACGCCGTTCAGTCCGGCTTCCCCGTGCTCGTGCCACGGGAGTGCGTCGGTGACCGTGCCCCGGGCCCGCACGATGCGGCCCTGTTCGACATCCATGCCAAGTACGGCGACGTGATCGATCTCGCCGATGCCCTGGACTACCTCACGAACCCGGAACCGGTGAGCACATGATGACGCGACGCCTTCTCGCCCAATCCGCCTTGGCCGACCTCGCGGACGTTCCCGCCACGAGCCGGTGGGTGGTGACACGGGACGGCCTGCGCCTGCACGTCCTGGACTACGGCGGCGACGGGGTGCCCGTCGTGGTCCTGCCGGGCATCACCAGTCCGGCGATCACCATGGACTTCGTGGCCCGTCGGCTCACCGATCTCGTGCGCCCGGTCGTGGTGGACGTGCGCGGTCGTGGCTTGTCGGACGACGGGCCGTCGGCGACGCTGCGCGACTACGCCGACGACACCGCCGCGATCATCGACGCGCTCGGTCTGCGTCGGCCGATCCTGCTCGGGCACTCGATGGGCGCGCGGATCGCGGCCATGGTCTCGACCACTGTGGATGTCGAAGGCGCGCTGCTGGTGGATCCGCCGATGAGCGGGCCCGGTCGTGGACCGTATCCCACCACGCTCGAGGTGTTTTTGACCCAGCTGGAACAGGCACAGCGAGGGACCGACGCCGACGAGGTGGCCGGATGGTGGCCCACGTGGCCACGGCGGGAACACGAGCTGCGGGCTCGCTGGCTGGCCAGCTGCGGGGTGGACGCGATCACGGCGACGCACCACGGCTTCGAACACGAGGACTTCTTCGACACGTGGCCTTCGGTGACGGCCGCGCCGGTGCTGCTGTACGGGGCGAAGAGCCCCGTCGTGACGGCCGACGGGGCGCGTGAGGCCGCGGAGTCCAATCCGGACGCCCGATTGATCGAGATTCCGAACGCCGGGCACATGGTGTTCTGGGACAACCCGGAGGGCGCACTGAACTCGGTGCGCACCGCCCTGCAAGCCATGACGAGCGCAAGTTCGCCGACACGATGAATGTGGAGGACCAATGAATCCCAACCAGCTCAACGACATCTGCCTCCGGCAGCTCACGTTCAGCGGGGTGCACGAGGCGGAGACCGTCGCGGTGCTCTCCCGCGGAGCGGAACGTGCGGACTACGCGGACTCGTTCATGTTCGCCGCGCAACAGCTCGGCGCGAGCACGTACCACATGCGACTTCCCGATGCGACGGACGCGGCGGGAGCATGGGCCGTCGGCGAATCCGGGCTGGCGGGCAACCCGCTCGCGGTGGACGCACTCAAGCAGGCGGACATGCTGGTGGACCTGACGTTCCTGCTGTTCAGCAAGGAGCAGTTCGCGATCCAGGACGCCGGTACCCGGATCCTCACGTGCGTCGAACCGGCCCCGTTGCTGGCCAAGCTCATGCCGACCAAGGAACTGCGCGAACGGGTGGAGGTCGGCGACGAGATCCTCAAGAAGGCCTCGACGATGCGGATCACGAGTCCGCACGGGACGGACGTGACGTACCAGCTAGGCGTTTACCCGACGATGACCGAGTACGGCTACACCGACACCCCGGGCCGCTGGGACCATTGGCCCGCAGCCTTCGTGTTCACCGGCGGCGCCGACGACGGTGTGGACGGCACCATCGTGCTCGCTCCGGGTGATGTGCTCCTTCCCTTCAACACCTATGTGCAGAACCCGGTGAAGCTGACCATCGAGAAGGGGTTCATCACCGACATCCGGGGCGTCGACGGTGCCTCGAGCCTGGATGCGGACCTGCTCGCGGCGTACATCAAGTCGTTCGACGACCCGCGTGGCTACGGCATGTCGCACGTCGGTTGGGGCCTGGACGAGCGTGCGCAGTGGCACGGACTGACGCAGTTCCCCGGCGGCATGGGGATGGAACTGCGGAGCTTCTACGGCAACGTGATGTTCTCCATCGGACCGAACAACGAGCTCGGCGGACCGAACGACACGCCCTGTCACTTCGACATCCCGATGCGCGGCTGCTCGCTGTTCCTCGACGACGAGCCGATCGTGGTGGACGGCGATATCGTTGTGCCGGACATGCGGCCGGGCGGGAAGTGATCGCCGTGACAGATCACCACATCGGACTGATCGTGCCGAGCTCCAATCTGACGATGGAGACCGAACTGCCCCGGATGATGCGGGCGCGGGAGGAGGCCGATCCGTCGGAGCGGTTCGTGTTCCACAGCGCGCGGACCCGGATGCAGCAGGTCACCGAGGAACAGCTGCGGGCGATGAACGCCCAGTCGGAACGCGCGGCCGCCGAGCTGGCGGACGCGCGGCCCGACGTGGTCGCCACGGCGTGTCTGGTGGCGATCATGGCGCAGGGCCCCGGCTACCACTGCACCGCCGAGGAGGCGATCACCTCGGCCATGCACGCCGAGGGTGCGAAAGCTCCGGTGGTTTCCAGCGCGGGTGCGTTGCTCGACGGCATCGACGCTCTCGGCGCGCAGCGGGTCGCCATCATCACGCCGTACCTGAAACCGCTCACGAAGATGGTCGCCGACTACATCGAGGACGCCGGCATCGAGGTCGTCGACGCGCTCAGTCTCGAAGTCGCCGACAACCTCGCCGTGGGCAGACTGGATCCGGCGGACCTGCGGGAACACTGGAAGAAGCTGGACTTGTCGAACGCGGACGCGCTGGTGTTGTCGGCGTGTGTGCAGATGCCGTCGCTGTCGTCGATCCAGGCGGTCGAGGACGCGGCGGGGCTGCCCGTGCTCTCGGCGGCGACGGCGACGACCTATCGCATCCTGACCGAACTCGGCGTGCCCGCGACGGTGCCGGGCGCGGGCAGGCTGCTCGCTCAGACGTCGAGCTGACCGAGGTTCGCCAGCTGCTGTTCGAAGGGGACGAAGTCCGAGAAGCCGTCGCTCGCGCGGCGGCTTCTCGGCGTTCCGGCCATGGCGTCGGCCAGTTCTCCCGCCGCACGGTCGATGCGCGTGTGGAGTTCGCTCGCGTCCTCGCCGCCCCAGTCCTGCGACGCCGCGTACACGCCGGTGGGCATCACCGTGGCGCGCAGGTAGGACAGCAGCGGGCGCAGGGCGTGGTCGAGGGCCAGCGAGTGGCGGGGCGTGCCGCCGGTGGCCGCGATCAGCACGGGCAGCCCAGCCAAGGCGCCGCCATCGATCACGTCGAAGAACGATTTGAACAGCCCGCTGTAGGACGCGCTGTAGACCGGGGTCACGGCGATGACGCCGTCGGCGCCGGTCACGGCGTCCAGTTCGGCCTGCAGTGCCGGACTCGGGAAGCCCGTCACCATGTTCTTGGCGATGTCGACGGCCACGTCGCGCAGTTCGACGACGTGAACCTCCAGCTCCTCGCCGTCGCCGTCGCCGAGCTGTTTGGTGAGCGACTCCGTGAGCCGGTCGGCCAGCAGCCGGGTCGACGACGGCGACGTGGTGCCCGCGGACACGATCGTGAGTTTCATCGGGCCTCACCCGCAGTCACGGTCTCGGTGTTCTTGGCGGCCAGCAGCGACGCGTGCGTCGGGGCGTCCGGCACGTGCGCTGGGCGGTTCTTGGCGAACTCCTCGCGCAGGACCGGCACGACCTCCTCGCCGAGCATGTCGAGCTGCTCGAGCACGGTCTTCAGCGGCAGGCCCGCGTGGTCGACGAGGAACAGCTGGCGCTGGTAGTCACCCACGTTCTCGCGGAACGTCAGCGTGCGGTCGATGACCTGCTGCGGGCTGCCCACCGTGAGCGGGGTCTGCTCGGTGAATTCCTCCAGCGACGGTCCACCGCCGTAGACAGGGGCGTCGTTGAAGTACGGCCGGAACTCGTTCACGGCGTCCTGCGAGTTCTTGCGCATGAACACCTGCCCGCCGAGCCCGACGATCGCGCGGTCGGCGGAGCCGTGACCGTAGTGCTCCCAGCGCTGCCGGTAGAACTCGACCATCCGGCGCGTGTGCTCGAACGGCCAGAAGATGTGGTTGTGGAAGAAGCCGTCCCCGTAGTAGGCGGCCTGCTCGGCGATCTCGGGGCTGCGGATCGAACCGTGCCAGACGAACGGCGGCACGCCGTCGAGCGGCCGCGGGGTCGACGTGAAGCTCTGCAGCGGTGTGCGGAACTTGCCCTCCCAGTCGACGACGTCCTCGCGCCACAGCTTGTGCAGCAGGGCGTAGTTCTCGATGGCCAGCGGGATGCCCTGGCGGATGTCCTTGCCGAACCACGGGTAGACCGGTCCGGTGTTGCCGCGGCCCATGATCAGGTCGACTCGGCCGTCCGCGAGGTGCTGCAGATAGGCGTAGTCCTCGGCGAGGCGCACCGGGTCGTTGGTGGTGATGAGCGTCGTCGCCGTCGAAAGGATGATCCGCTCGGTCTGCGCCGCGATGTTGGCCAGCAGCACGGGCGGGTTCGGCGGGGCGGCGAAAGGCGGGTTGTGGTGCTCGCCGGTGGCGAAGACGTCGAGCCCGACCTCTTCGGCCTTGCGCGCGATCCGCACCGTGGCCTTGATCCGCTCGTTCTCGGTCGGTGTCGTGCCGTTGGTCGGGTCCGTGGTGACGTCCCCGACGGAGAAGATCCCGAACTGCATCGCTGTCACCCTGCCTCAGGTAGTTGTGCGTTCAACTAACCACCCTAACGGCAGGTGGTCGGGCACTATTCCCGCCCCCGCGAGCACCCGAGACGTGCAGCTCCGCGCTCGCTCGTATGGGTGAGGAGCGGTGTTGCGGAGCTCGTCGCCGCCCGGCCCCTGATTGCCTTCACGGCAACCAGAGGCCCGGGGACGAGGGTCGGGTCGGCTCACACGTGGGCGGGTTGGGCGTCCTGCGGGGTGGTGATGAACTCGGGCTCACGCCGCTTGTTCGGCATGGCGATCAGGGTGCCGACCGCAGCCACCGCCGCGAGTCCGGCCGCGGCGAGCATCGCCCAGTTCATGCCGGTCATCCACGCGTCGGTGGCCAGGCCGACGAACCGTTCCGTCACGGCCGGACCCGCCTGCTGCTCCAGCGCGGGCGCCACGCCTTGCACCGCCGCGGGGAAGCTGCTCTCCGCGGCCGCGGCGGCCTCCGGCGGCAGCCCCCTGGTCGCCTCGCCGATACCGCTGCTGTAACCCCGTGCGATCAGCGAACCGAGCACGGCAATGCCGATCGAGACGCCGAGCTCACGCACCGTGTCGTTCATCGCCGACCCCATGCCCGACCGGTTCTTCGGAACCGACGCGATGATCAGGTTCGTGGCGGGCGGCATCACGAACACCATCCCGAAGATCACCACGAACAGGGGCAGCAGGATGCCCCAATAGCCGGTGTCGCCGTCCCACGTCGAGCACAGCAGGAACCCGGCCGCGATGATCGCCAGTCCGGACCCGACCGTGAACCGCGATCCGATCGCTGCCGCGACCTTCGGGACCAGTGGCGACAGCAGCAGCATCGGCAGCATGATCGGCAACGTCGCCAACGCCGACTGCAGTTCGCTGTACTCGAGCACCAGCTGGAACAGTTGTGCCAGCAGGAAGAACGATCCGCCGAGCGCGAAGAACGCGATCGTCACCGCCGCCGACGACGACGAGAACAGCGGGTTGCGGAACAGCTTCATGTCGAGCATCGGGTGCGGCGTGCGCTGTTCCCACCAGATGAACAGCCCGATGCCGACGACCGCGGCCGCGACGGCCACGAGCACGCCCGGCTGGGTCCAGCCGTCGTGCGGGCCCTCGATGATCGCGTAGACGAGCCCGAGCACGCCCACCGTCGACAGCATTCCACCGAGCCAGTCGATCGGTGTCTGCTTCTCGTCCTTCGACTCGTGGGACAGGATCTGATTCGCGACGAAGGCAACGAGGCCGAACGCCACGCTCATCAGGAACGCCGACCGCCAGCTCCAGAACTCGAGCAGTACGCCGGAGAAGACCGTGCCCAGGCCGGCACCCGCACCCGCGACGCCGGTCCACACGGCGATCGCGCCCGCTCGCTGGCCGCGGGGGAACGTCGTGTTGATGATCGACAGTGTCGAGGGCATGACCATCGCGGCACCGATGCCCATCACGCCGCGCGCGACGATCAGTTCGGCGCCGCTGTCGGCGATGAGCCCCGCGTACAGCGACGGCACCGTGAACAGCACCATGCCGATCTGCAGGACGAGCTTCCGGCCGTAACGGTCACCGATGGCACCCGCGGTGAACAGCAGCGCCGCGAACACCAGCGAGAACAGGTCGACGATCCAGGTCTGCTCGGCCTGGGTGATGCGCAGGTCGCTCGTCATCCCGGGCAGCGCGAGGTTCATGCTCGAGTTCGCGAGCATCACGGCCAGCAGGCTCGTGCACATCGCGGCGACGATGATCCAGCGCCTGCGGAACACGTCGAGGGGGATGCCCTCGGCGATCGCCTCGTCGAGCTGTCGCTGTCGTCGATCCGATGTCGACTCGGCCGCCGTGGCGGACGCGCCGGACTGGCTCATGGGTCTCCTTCGGGCGGTCGGCGGATCCTCCGTTCGGCGGCGAGCGGAGGTGGTCGGTGCGGGGAGCGGCGGTGCTCAGTGCTGCGGGCGGATGCCGTCGCGGAGCAGGTCGACGACGGTGTCGACGTGACCTCGGGGGTCACCGCCGCGGGCGGCCCAGGTTCGGCTCGCGACGCGCAAGGCCACGCCCGCCGTCTCGAGGACGAGTTGGGGGTAGACGTCCCGGTCGGGGTCGCCGCCGGTGAGGCGGGCGATGTGGGCCTTCCCCCGGCGGAGCAGCTCGGGAGCGCTCGGTTCGTCGGGCGCGTGCGCCTCGGTGGTGAGAACCATGGCGGGCGAGGCGGTGACCAGGGCGTCCGCTGCGGCGATGAGCGCCGGATCAGCCTCCGGGACGGTCAGCGCCGCGTGCAGTGCGTGGCGGACGGCCTCCCACGCGGGCTCGCCGTCCGGGCGTTCGGCGAGGGCGTGGGTGAACGCGGCGCCGAGGGCGTACAGCGGCCGGACGAACGCGGCGTCCTTGGTGGGGAAGTAGTTGAAGAACGTGCGTCGGGATGTCTGCGCTCGTTCGGCGATCGCCTCGACGGTCACCTCCTCGGTGCCGCCGGCCTCGGTGGCGAGGTCGACGGCCGCGCGGCACAGCGCGAGTCGCGTCTGCACGCGTTTCGTCTCCCGAAGTCCCGGCTGCATGCCCTCCAGCCTACGCCGCAAACGTGCACTCGAGTGCAAAATTCCGGCGCCGTGTAAGCGACGACACAGGCTCGCCGTCGACTCACCGTTGGGTGCGGAAGACCGGGAATGTGCATCCGCGGTGACCTCGTTGCACGGCGTATGAAGGCGATCGTTCTCAACCGATACGGCGGACCCGACGAAGTGACCGTGGCCGACCACCCCGACCCGAAGGTGGCGCCCGGTGAGGTGCTGGTGCGGGTGAAGGCGGCCGGCGTCAACCCCGTCGACTGGAAGCTCGCCGCAGGCGGGCTCGACCCGCTGATGGAGGCGCGTTTCCCGTTGATTCCCGGCTGGGACGTGGCGGGCACCGTCGAAGCGGTCGGCCTGGACGTCGAGGAGTACGCAGTCGGTGACGAGGTGATCGGCTATGTCCGTAAGGACCACGCGGAACTCGGTTCGTACGCGGAGCTGGTCTCGGCCAACGTGCGGCTGCTGGCCCCGAAACCGGCCGCGCTCGACTGGGCGCAAGCGGCCGGGCTGCCGCTCGCGGGGCTCACGGCGTACCAGGCGCTGCGCAGGCTCGGCGTCGGCGCCGGGGACACGGTCCTGATCCACGCGGCCGCCGGCGGGGTCGGTGCACTGGGTGTCCAGTTGGCGAAGGAATTCGGTGCGCGGGTGATCGGCACGGCGAGTGAACGCAACCACGCGTTCCTGGACGAGCTCGGCGCGGAGCCCGTTTCCTACGGTGAAGGGCTGGCCGACCGGCTGCGTGAGGTCGCGCCGGACGGGGTCGACGCGACGGTCGATTTCGTCGGCGGCGAGGAAGCGGTCGACGTGTCCCGGCAGGTCACGAAGGACCGGACGCGTGTGGCGTCGATCGCCGACCCCGCTGTGACCGAGTACGGCGGTCGGTACATGTGGGTGCGGCCGAGCGCCGAGGACCTCACCGAACTGAGCAAGCTGGCCGACGCCGGGAAGTTGGGTGTGCACGTCGACCGCACCTATCCGCTCGCCGAGGCCGCCGTTGCGTGGCGAGTGAGTCAGGCAGGCAACGTTCGGGGCAAGCTCGTGCTGACGGTCGGCTGATCGCGGCGTCGCAGCGCGGGCGGCAGGGGGACGTACTCGCGGCCGCACTGCGCGGTGGCCCGCCCGTTGTCGCGAGTGGACCGCCGAGCTGGCGCGGCGACGGGTGGCGCGAGCGCTGCCACGGTTTCGTGTCGGTCCACGCCGTGGCCATCGTCGACGAGGCGTGAGCATTGTGGTGTGGGCATTATGGCGTGAGCATTGTGGCGTGAGTTACCGACGCACGACCTGTTTCTGCAGGTGTGCTGCCGTACGATCGGACGCCGATTGTTCCCCGACGACGAGGCGTCAGGAGGCCGACAGGTGATCACCACGACCGCCGTGGCCGGAGTGGCGCTCCTCGAGTTGGGAATGGCGATGACACCCGGACCGAACATGGTCTACCTCGCCTCTCGCGCGCTGACCCAGGGGCGCAGGGCGGGTCTGGTCAGTTTGGCCGGTACCGGGGTCGGATTCGTCTGCTACCTGGTGGCCACCGCTGCCGGTTTGTCCGCACTGTTCGCCGCCGTGCCGGTCGCGTACACGGTCGTCAAGTTGGCGGGTGCCGTCTACCTCGGCTATCTGGCCTGGGGAATGATCAAGCCGGGTAGCCGTTCGCCGTTGGACCCGGCTCAGGATCTGACTCCGGACTCCGATGTGCGGTTGTTCTCGATGGGGATGGTCACCAACCTGCTCAATCCCAAGATCGCGTTGCTGTACGCCGCACTGTTGCCGCAATTCCTGGACCCGCACGCCGGTCCCGCATGGACACAGCTGTTGCAGCTCGGGGCCGTGCAGATCATTGTGGGTCTTGCCGTGAATGCCGTGGTCGTCCTGGGGGCTGCGCGGGCCTCGCGATTCCTGGCGGCCCGACCTCGCGGCATGGCTGCCGTGCGTTACACGGCAGGAGGCGTGCTCGGTGCCTTCGCGCTGCGCACTGCCCTGTCCCGAACCCCGGCGTCCGCGTGACACCGACTGCCTCCGGTATGACGCCGCCGGCCCTGGCGTGGCATGTTACTGCGGCATGGGACCGAGCCGAGCGTCGGTGAATTTCGCGTTCACGCTGCCTGCGATTCACGATGCCGTCGAGCGGGCCGAACGTCGCGCGACGCCTGGAATCGAGGACATCGCCAGGTTTCATGCGGCGCAGGTCACCGATCGGGCGCACCGCGAGGGTCGTCGGACCACTGTTGCCGGGTGGCGGTCCGAGCGGCCTGGTGAGCTTCCGGGGTGCGGTTATCGCCGAGTGGGGCGACGTCGATCGGCCCGAGATGTGTTTCTCGGTCACCAAAACGGTCCTTTCCGCGGTCGCGGGTGCGGCGTCCGACCGTGGCCTGCTCCCCGACGTGCACGCTCCGGTCGAGGACACGGTCGACCTGCCGGTGCGACTCGGCCCGGATCTGACGTGGCGTCATCTGCTGCAGCAGACGAGCGGATGGGCGGGTGAGCTGTGGGGGAAGCCGGCTCACGTCGACGCGCAGAGCCTCCGCGACGGTGGTTCTGCCGCCTACGCCGAGCCGGGTGCGGCGTGGGCGTACAACGATGTTCGGGTCAACCTGCTCGCACTCGCTCTGACAGCGCTGTGGCGTAGGCCGTTGGCCGAGGTGGCCCGTACGGAGCTGTTCGACCCGATCGGTGCATCGCCGACCTGGTCGTGGCACGGCTACCGCGAGGCGACGATTGCGGTGGACGGGACGGAACTGTCGGTGGTCTCGGGTGGTGCGCATTGGGGTGGTGGACTGTGGATGTCCACGGCGGACCTGCTGCTACTGGGCGAACTGTTCCTCGAACGCGGGTCATGGCACGGAAAGCAGGTGCTGAGTACCGAGTGGATCGATGCGAGCTGGCGTCCCTGCTCGGTCAACCCGGATTACGGCTACCTGTGGTGGCTGAACGATCGGCTGCATGTGTTCGCCGTCGCTCCTGCCACCGGCCGGTGCGCCAGGGGATGCGGCGACCGTCATCTGTTGTGGGTCGATCCGGCCCGCGAACTGGTCATCGTCTCGCGCTGGTCCGACTCGGTCGGACTGCTCGTTCGCGACATCTCCGACGCCATCCCGGTGTGACGGCGCCTGGCGTGCGTTCGGCGACTGTAGGCGGTGCTGCCCACCGGAAACCGTCGAACGGTGATTGACCGCCGTCGATGGACGACCACGCCGGCCAGAGAGACACCGAGTGAGACAGGCACCGAGCGAAAAACCGCCCGGCTGCAGGGGTGAGGGCAGCCGGGCGGTCGTCGGGAAGGGGTTCTACTTCAACTCGGCGCTGGACTTGCCGAGCAGGCGCCGGGCGATGATGAGCTGCTGGATCTGCTGGGTGCCTTCGAAGATGTCGAGGATCTTCGCGTCGCGGCTCCACTTCTCGAGCAGCGACTCCTCCGTGTAGCCGTACGCACCGGCCAGCTCGACGCAGCGCAGCGTGATGTCCACACCGGACCGACCGGCCTTGGCCTTGGCCATCGACGCCTGCAGCGAGTTGGGCTTGCGGTTGTCGGCCATCCACGCCGACTCCAGCGTCAGCAGGTACGCGGCCTCGTAGTCGGCCTCGAGTTGCAGGAACGTGGCGGCCGCCGCGCTCTGGGCGTTCGCCGGCTTGTCGTAGTCGATGTCGACACCGGCGTCTTCGAGCACGCGCCGGGTCTCCTCGAGCGCTGCCCGTGCCACGCCGACCGCCATCGCGGCGACCATGGGACGGGTGTTGTCGAAGGTCTGCATGACCCCCGCGAAGCCCGTCTTCGTGTCGACCTCCGGGCTGCCGAGCAGGTTCTCCTTCGGCACCCGGCAATTGTCGAACCGCAGCACCGCCGTGTCCGAGGCGCGGATGCCGAGCTTGTGCTCCAGTCGCACCACTTCGAACCCGGGCGTGCCCTTCTCGACGACGAACGACTTGATCGCGGCGCGGCCCTTCGACTTGTCCAATGTGGCCCACACGACGACGCAGTCGGCCCGCTCGCCCGCGGTCACGAAGATCTTCTCGCCGTTGATGATGTACTCGTCGCCGTCGAGTTCCGCGGTGGCACTCACGGCTGCCGAGTCGGACCCGAAGCTCGGCTCGGTGATCGCCATGGCGGCCCACTTGCCCTTGAACCGCTCCAACTGTTCGTCGTTGGCCACGGAGGCGATCGCCGCGTTGCCGAGGCCCTGCCGCGGCATCGACAGCAGCAGCGCCACGTCGCCCCAGCACATCTCGATCGCGCCGAGCACAGTGGACAGGTTGCCGCCGTTGCGGTTCCCCTTGTCCTCGTTGTTGTCGTCCTTGCGCACCCCGGAGGCGCCCGCGCCGCCCTCGCCGGACGAGTTCAGACCGTCCAGCAGGGACGCCAGCATGTCCAGTTCGGTGGGATACGCGTGCTCGGCCCGGTCGTACTTACGGGAGTTCGGGCGGAACACTTCCGCGGCCGCCTGGTGCGCCTGGTTGACCAGCGCCTTGGCCTTCTTGGGGATCTCGAGGTTGATCACAGCAAGCCCTTTCTGCGCTGCTCTACAGGAGAACGATGCCGTCGACGGCGCCGATCGCGCGCAGGTCGCGATACCAGCGCTCCACCGGGTGTTCCTTGGTGTAGCCGTGCCCGCCGAGCAGCTGCACACCCGCGCTGCCGATCTGCATGCCCTTGTCCGTCGCGAGCTTGCGGGCCAGCGCGACCTCGCGCGCGTAGGGCCTGCCCTGTTCGGCCCGCGATGCGGCACGCAGCATCGTCAGCCGCATGCTCTCCAACTCGATCGCGATGTCCGACACCTGGAACGCCACGCCCTGGCGGTGGCTGATCGGCTCCCCGAACGCTTCCCGCTCGTTGACGTACGGGATGACGTAGTCGAGCACCGCTTTGCCCGTACCGCAGGCCAGCGCGGCCCAGCCGATCCGCGACAGGCGCACGACGTCGGCGAACACCTCGCGGCTGCCGCCGCCCAGTAGTGCGCCCGCGGGCAGCGTCACGTCGCTGAGCACGAGCTTCGTCGTCGCGGCGCTGCGCAGGCCCATCGCGGGCTCGGCCTCGACCGACACGCCCGCGGTGGCCCCCTCGACGATGAACAGGGCGGGCCCGCGGCCTTCGAGGTCGGCCGAAACGATGAACAGTTCGGCGTCCGCCCCGCGCGGCACGAGCGACTTCACGCCGTCCAGCCGATAGCCGTTCGGGGTGCGCTTCGCGCGCGTCTTCGGGGCGAACGGATCGAACAGCGGGGTGCGTTCCTGCAGTGCCAGCGCCGCGGCCGGCACGTGTTCGCCCGCGAACGCGGGCACGTAGGTCGCCTGCTGGTCGGCATCGCCCCACTGCACGAGTGCGTTGCTCACCGCCGACGGCGCGAGCACGGCCACGGCCAGGCCCATGTCGCCGTGGGCCAGCGACTCGGCGACGAGCGCGTTGGTGACGACCGAGCGCTCCGAGCCGACGCCGCCGAGCTCGTCGGGAATGCCGATCTGGGTCACGCCCAGTTCTGCGGCCCGGTCCAGCAGGCCGTCTGGGGGTGCGAGCTTGTCGTCGGCCTGAGCCGCCGTGGGTCGGAGCTGTTCCGCCGCGAACTCGTCGACCGTCTCGACGATCATCTGCTGCTCGTCGGTGGGTTCGAGGTCGAACAGTCCCGAATCGGGAGCCTTCTCGAGGCGCGCGGGCTTGCCGAGCCGCGTCGTCGCCTTGAACGTGCGATTCGCCGTGCCCGCCGCCTGGAAGCCGGCACGAGTGGCCGACGAGACGAGGTCCTCCACGGGCTTGCGCAGGCCCGCGCGGTCGATCAGCTTGCTGCCTGCCAGCCGGTTCAGCGCGGCGAGGCCGAGGCCCATGGCGTCGCGCCCCTGCTGCGGATTCTCTCGAGCCACAGTCATCCCCTTCGGTTACCTACTCGCGAGTAGGTTAACGCGAATGACGGTGACTCGCCAGTAGGGGCGGGAAGTGCGGAGGTGGCGCCGCGCACGGCGAGCGTGGTCGGTCGAGGTGGGGAGCAGTGTCCGGCGGGACAACCGACTGCCCGGCCGCACGGATACCGCGACAGGTGAGCCGTCAGTGTTCCCCACGCCGACCCGCGCGAGCCGGTCCACAGGGCCCACCCGGCGGGTCCCAGGTGGTCCGCGACGGCCCGATTCTCGGTCCTTGCTGCCCTACCAGGCTCGGCCTGTCATCGTCCTGTGTATCCGGAGCGACCGTCCTGTCCGGCAACGTCCGGTGTCGACGACTGCCGGGCCGGGGCCGTGTCGCGGCCGCCGGCGCCCAGCACGGTGCTCATGAGGGTGAGCAGCTCGGCGGGCAGGTTGGGCCTGCGGTTCACCCGGCGGGTGCGGGTGAGGTCGTTGGCCACCGTCAGTGCGGCGTGCACGGTGATCTTCGCTTCGCGGGTGTCGAGTTCGGGACGCGCGGCTTCCAGCAGCCGGACCCAACGAGAGACGTACTCGCGCTGGATCCGCAGCAGCTCGGGGCGGTCGCGTTCGTCGATGTGCACGCGGTCCACGGAGAACGACACGAGGAGTTCAGGCTGGCCGGTCAGCGTCGCGACGTAGGACTCGGCGAGCCGGTGCAGCGCGGGCCACTCGCCGTCGGAACGCAGCGCATCCTCGGCGCCCAACAGGAGCCGGTCGCCCGCCCTGCGGCCGATGGCGCCCAGCAGGCTCGCCTTGCTGGGAAAGTGCCGGTACACACTCGGCCCCGCGATGCCGGCCGCGCGGCCGATGTCGTCCATGCTCACGGCGCTGAACCCGTGGGAGGCGAACAGCTCGGTGGCCTCGGTGAGGATCTGTTCTCGGCGGGACGGTGTCGTGAGCGGCTCGGACGCGGGTCCGGCACCCACGGCACCGGCGGCAAGGTCGGGTGTCCCCGTCGCACCGGACGCGACCGCACCGGACGTCACCCCACCGGGCGGGACCGCACCGGATGCCGCCGCATCGGACGCCGCCGCGTGGGGGATGCCGGTGGCCGGCGCGTCGGGCCCGGAGGGGGCGGAGCCGGTAGGCAGGCCGGCCCGCAGGACGCGGGTGGCGATGTCGACGAGCAGCTGCTCGAACCGCCGTTTCGGCACGCTCGTGCGGTGGACGGACACGCTGCCGAACACCGAGAGCACGGCCCAGCACAGCAGTTCGGCGTCCTCAGGGGGCAGCTCAGGGCGGACCCGCAGCAGCACCTTGGTCCACGTCGCGAGC
The DNA here is from genome assembly GCF_014195435.1 of Prauserella sediminis. Taxonomy (NCBI): domain Bacteria; kingdom Bacillati; phylum Actinomycetota; class Actinomycetes; order Pseudonocardiales; family Pseudonocardiaceae; genus Prauserella; species Prauserella sediminis. The sequence continues at coordinate 3,176,871 of NZ_JACIBS010000001.1, forward strand.
ATCGCCCCGGATCGTTCCCGCAGGTCGCGCTGGGTTTCGGCGTCGAGGTGCCTGCCCTCCCAGCGCCACAGGGCCGCGGCGTCGCGCCGTTCCACCGACTTGCCTGCCAGCTCGGTCAGCAGGGTGTTGAGCTGGTCCGGTGAGGGGTGGGCGCCCGCCAGGGACGCCGCGCCGGTGGCTTCCTCGATCTCTTCCAGGCCGGCGCGCAGCACGTGCGCGAGGATCGCCTGCTTGTCCTTGAAGTGGCGGTACAGCGCCGGTCCGGTGATGCCGGCGGCGGCGGCGATGTCGTTGATGCCCACGCCGTGGTAGCCGCGCGCACGGAACAGCTCGGCCGCGACGGCGGCGAGCTGCGTCTTGCGGTCACGGGGCCGCTTGTCGCCTGTGCGGGGCCCTTTGCCGCTGGGTGCTGTCCGTGCCATAGGTGAGACAACTTTAGCGTGGCCGGTTCAGCTGACAACCCATTGACACCATGGGAATAAGGCGGATTATGTTAGTAGCGATTAGCACCGAATCTACACGCATGGGCACTGTCGACCATGTCGGCTGCATGCTTGCCGTCAGCCGCGAGGAAGGACCGTTGGTGTGAGTACAGAGGCGTTCATCTACGAGGCGATCCGCACGCCTCGTGGCAAGAACAAGGGCGGAGCCCTGCACGGGACGAAGCCGGTCGACCTGGTCACGGGTCTGATCGACGAGCTCAAGAGCCGGCACCCGGGTCTCGACCCGGCGAAGATCGAGGACATCGTCCTCGGCGTCGTCTCGCCGGTCGGCGACCAGGGCGCCGACATCGCGCGTGCCGCCGCGATGGCGGGTGGCCTGCCCGACACCGTCGCGGGTGTGCAGCTCAACCGGTTCTGCTCGTCGGGCCTCGAAGCCGTCAACCAGGCCGCTGCGCGGGTGCGCTCCGGCTGGGAGGGCCTGCTGCTCGCAGGCGGCGTCGAGTCCATGTCGCGGGTACCGATGGGCAGCGACGGCGGGGCGATGTTCACCGACCCGGCGACGAACTACGACACCTACTTCGTGCCGCAGGGCATCGGTGCCGACCTGATCGCGACCCTCGAGGGCTTCTCCCGTGAGGACGTCGACCGCTTCGCCGTCCGCTCGCAGGACAAGGCCGAGGCGGCGTGGTCCGGCGGCTACTTCGCCAAGTCCGTCGTGCCGGTCAAGGACATGAACGGCGTGACGATCCTCGACCACGACGAGCACCGCAGGCCCGGCACCACGGTCGACGACCTGGCCAAGCTCAAGCCCGCCTTCGAAGGCATCGGCGAGATGGGCGGTTTCGACGCGGTGGCGCTGCAGAAGTACCACCAGGTCGAGAAGATCGATCACGTCCACACCGGCGGCAACTCGTCGGGCATCGTCGACGGCGCCGCAGTGGTGCTGATCGGCAATGAGCAGGTCGGCAAGGACCTGGGGCTGACGCCGCGTGCGCGCATCGTGTCGGCCGCGATCACGGGGTCGGACCCGACGATCATGCTCACGGGCCCGACGCCCGCCACCGAGAAGGTGCTCGCGCAGGCGGGCATGACCACCGACGACATCGACCTGTTCGAGCTGAACGAGGCGTTCGCTTCGGTCGTCATGAAGTGGATGAAGGACCTGAAGCTCCCCGAGGAGAAGGTCAACGTCAACGGCGGCGCCATCGCGATGGGTCACCCGCTCGGCGCCACCGGCGCGATGATCCTCGGCACGATGGTCGACGAGCTGGAGCGGCGCCAGGAGCGGCGCGCGTTGCTGTCGCTGTGCATCGGCGGCGGTATGGGTATCGGCACGATCATCGAGCGTGTGTGAGGGCGAGCGAAAAACAATGACTGAAGCCAAGACCATCCGCTGGGAGCAGGACTCCGACGGCATCGTCACGCTGACGATGGACGACCCGAAGCAGTCGGCCAACACGATGAACGCGGACTACCGCGAGTCGATGGGCGTCGTGCTGAACCGTCTCGAGTCCGAGAAGGACTCGATCACCGGTGTCGTGCTGACCTCGGCGAAGAAGACGTTCTTCGCGGGCGGAGACCTGAACGACCTGATCAAGGCGACGCCCGACGACGCCGCCGAGGTCACGGAAGCGAGCAACGAACTGAAGGGGCAGCTGCGCCGGCTGGAGACCCTGGGCAAGCCGGTCGTCGCCGCCATCAACGGCGCGGCGCTCGGTGGCGGCCTGGAGATCGCGCTGGCCTGCCACCGCCGGATCGTCGCCGACGTCAAGGGCACGGCCATCGGCCTGCCCGAGGTGTCGCTGGGCCTGCTGCCCGGTGGCGGCGGCATCGTCCGCACGGTCCGCCTGCTCGGCATCCAGAGCGCCATCATGAACGTGCTCGTGCAGGGCCAGCGGCACAGGCCCGCCAAGGCGCTCGAGCTCGGTCTGGTGGACGAGCTGGTGTCCAGCGTGGACGAACTGCTGCCGAAGGCGAAGGCCTGGATCAAGGAGAACCCCGAGGGCGGCGTGCAGCCGTGGGACCAGAAGGGCTTCAAGATCCCGGGCGGCAGCCCGTCGAACCCGAAGTTCGCCGCCAACCTGCCCGCGTTCCCCGCGAACCTGCGCAAGCAGCTCAAGGGCGCGCCGATGCCGGCGCCGCGGGCCATCCTGTCCGCCGCCGTCGAGGGGGCACAGGTCGACGTCGAGACGGCGGGTCTGATCGAGACGCGCTACTTCGTCAGCCTCGTCACCGGGCAGGTCGCGAAGAACATGACCAAGGCGTTCTTCTTCGACCTGCAGGCCATCAACGCCGGTGAGTCGCGCCCGGACGGCCACGAGCAGTACCAGGCCAAGAAGGTCGGCGTGCTCGGCGCGGGCATGATGGGTGCGGCGATCGCGTACGTGTCGGCCAAGGCCGGCATCGACGTGGTGCTCAAGGACGTCTCCCAGGAGAACGCCGAGAAGGGCAAGGGCTACGCGGTCAAGCTCGAGGAGAAGGCACTCAAGCGGGGCAAGACCACGCAGGAGAAGTCGGACGCGCTGCTCGGCCGCATCACGCCGAGCGCCGACCCGGCCGATCTGAAGGGCGTCGACTTCGTCATCGAGGCCGTGTTCGAGAGCACCGAGCTCAAGCACAAGGTGTTCCAGGAGATCGAGGACGTCGTCAACCCCGACGCCGTGCTCGGCTCCAACACCTCCACGCTGCCCATCACCGGCCTGGCCGAGGGGGTGCAGCGGCAGGAGGACTTCATCGGCATCCACTTCTTCTCGCCGGTGGACAAGATGCCGCTCGTGGAGATCATCCGCGGCGAGAAGACCTCCGACGCCACGCTGGCGAAGGTCTTCGACTACACGCTGCAGATCAAGAAGACGCCGATCGTCGTGAACGACAGCCGCGGCTTCTTCACCTCCCGCGTCATCGGCACGTTCATCGCCGAGGCCGTGGCCGCGCTCGGTGAGGGCGTCGAGCCCGCCACCATCGAGCAGGCCGGTTCGCAGGCCGGATACCCGGCGCCGCCGCTGCAGCTGATGGACGAGCTGACGCTCACGCTGCCGCGCAAGATCCGTCTCGAGACCAAGGAGGCGATCGAGGCCGCGGGCGGTACGTGGGATGCGCACCCGTCGGAGGCGATCATCGACCGGATGATCGACGAGTACGACCGCAAGGGCCGTTCGACGGGATCGGGCTTCTACGACTACGACGACGAGGGCAACCGGACACAGCTGTGGCCGGGCCTGCGCGAGGCATTCAACAGCGGAAGCGGCGACGTGCCGTTCGAGGACCTCAAGGAGCGCATGCTCTTCGCCGAGGCACTCGAGACCGTGAAGTGCTTCGACGAGGGCGTGCTCAACACCGTCGAGGACGCCAACATCGGCTCGATCATGGGCATCGGATTCCCGCCGTGGACCGGTGGCGTGATCCAGTACATCAACGGCTACGAGGGTGGCCTCAAGGGCTTCGTGGCGCGTTCGAAGGAACTCGCCGCGCGGTACGGCAGCCACTTCGAGCCGCCGGCCTCGCTGGTCGCGAAGGCCGAGAAGGGCGAGATCTACGAGTGATCGCCTGCGCCTGAACCAGGCGTGAACGCTCGCCGGTTGAATCGGGCGTGAACGACACGGCCCCGGGTCGCGAACTTCCGCGACCCGGGGTCGTGTTGCGTTTCCCGGGGCCTGTGTTGCGTTTCTGGGCGGCCGTGTTGCGGGTTCCGGGGATCGCGTTGTCGATTCCAGGGCCCGTGTGGTCGATTCCGGCGGGTCGCGGTGTGGCTCAGCCCCTTTCGGGCGCCTGCGACGTCGGCCATCGCCCGCCGCGCCGCAGTGCTTCCGCGTTGCCGCGCGTCGTCGGTGTCGTCTTGCAATCCGGCGGGCCACAACACGGGCCCCGGGATGCACAACACACGGGTTCGGGACGCTCGGAGGTGGGCGCGCGGGGTCACAGCAGCGGCGGGATGCGGGCGTCGATCAGGTTCGGGCCGGGCTCGGCGAGCGCCCGGCGGAACCGGTCGGCGAGTTCCTCCGCGGTGGTCGCCGTCGTGGCAGGTACGCCCATTCCCTCGGCGATCCTCGCGAAGTCGATGTCCGGAGTGGACAGGTCGAACAAGCCGGCCTTGGCGGGATCGACGTCGCCCGCGCCGGTGCGCTGCAGCTCCATCCGCAGGATCGCGTACGCCCGGTTGTTGAGGATCACCGTCGTCACGTTCAGTCCTTCGCGGGCCTGCGTCCACAGTGCCGAGATCGTGTACATCGCACTGCCGTCGGCCTGCAGGTTGATCACCGGCCGCTCCGGCGCCGCGACGGCGGCCCCCGTGGCGACGGGGATGCCCTGTCCTATGGCGCCGCCGGTGAGCGACAGGACGTCGTGGCGGGGTGCGCCAGCGGTGGCCGCGGCGACCAGCAGTCCGGAGGTGTTGGTCTCGTCGACGACGATCGCGTCGTCGGGCAGCAGCGCCCCGATGACATCGGCCCAGTTCGCCACGGTCAGTTCCCCGGACGGCAGGTCCGGCCGGTGCGCGGGCGCGAGCGCGGGTTCGGTGTCGCGAGCGACCAGCTCGGCGAGCTCCTCGAGGGCGCCGGTGACGTCGTCACCCGGCTCGGCGAGCGTGTGCAGGGTGGCCTGCTCCGGTACGAGGTTGCCCCGTTTCCCGGGGTAGGCGAAGAACGTGGCGGGCGGTTTCGCGCCCGCGACGATCAGGTGCCGGGTACCGTCCAGCTGTTGCTCGGCCTGTTCGGCGACGTATCCGAGCCGTTCCACGGTGGGCAGGCCCGCGCCGCGTTCCAGCCGGGCCGGGAATGTCTCGAGGAGCAGCCGCGCGCCCGTGGCCTCGGCGATGCGGCTCGCGGCCCGCAGCCCGCGTTCCCGGCATGCGACGCCGCCCAGCAGCAGGGTCACCGCCTCACCGCTCCGCAGTACGTGGGCGATGGGATCCACAGTGGACACCGGAGCCGGGGCACGGGGTGCGACCGGAGCGGAGGGGATTCCGCCGTCGCTCCACGAGGCGTCGGCGGGCAGGACCAGCGTCGCCACCCCGCCGGGAGCGTCCTGGGCCGCCGCGAGCGCCGCGGCGGCGTCCGGTCCCACGTCGGCGGGATTCTCGGAGCGCAGCACCCGGCCGAGCGTGCCCGCCACGGCGTCGATGTCGGATTCCAACGGTGCGTCGAACCGCTTGTGATACGTGGCGTGGTCGCCGACGACGTTCACGACGGGCGAGTGTGCACGCCGTGCGTTGTGCAGGTTGGCCAGGCCGTTCCCGAGTCCGGGACCGAGGTGCAGCAACGTCACGCCGGGAGTGCCGCTCATCCGCGCGTAGCCGTCGGCCGCACCCGTGACGGCGCCCTCGGCGAGCCCGAGTACGCCCCGTACCCGCGGATCCGCCTCGAGTGCCGCGACGAAGTGCATCTCGGACGTGCCCGGATTGGCGAACACCACCTCGACCCCGGCACCGGCCAACGTGGCCAGCAACGCCTGTGCGCCGGTCATGCTCTCGCCCATGCGTGTCCTGCCGCCTTCCTGGAACGCTCGGTCAACCGGACTTGGCCAATGCCTCGCCCGCACGCTTGCCGGTGAACAGGCAGCCTCCGAGGAACGTGCCCTCCAGCGAGCGGTAGCCGTGCATGCCGCCACCGCCGAAGCCCGACGCCTCGCCCGCCGCGTACAGGCCCGGCACCGGCTCGCCCGTGTCGCCGAGTACGCGGCCGTCCAGGTCGGTCTCCAGGCCGCCGAGCGTCTTGCGGCTCAGCACGTGGAGCTTCACCGCGATGAGCGGGCCGGCCTTCGGGTCGAGCATGCGGTGTGGCGAGGCGACGCGCACGAGCTTGTCGCCGCGGAACTTCCGCGCCCCGCGCAGCGCAGTGATCTGCATGTCCTTGGTGAACTCGTTGCCGATCTCGCGGTCGCGGGCCACGACTTCGCGTCGGATCTGCTCGACCGACAGCATGTCCTCGTCGGTCTTGGCGTTCATGCCTCGGACCAGGTCGTCGAGGTTGTCGGCGACCACGAAGTCGGGGCCCTTGTCGAGGAACGCCTGCACGGGGCCGGGTGGACCGGGCTTGACGCGCTGCAGTGTCATCCGCAGGTCCTTGCCCGTCAGGTCGGGGTTCTGCTCCGAACCGGACAGTGCGAACTCGCGCTCGACGATCTTCTGCGTCAGCACGAACCACGAGTGGTCGTGTCCGGTGCGGCGCAGGTGCGCCAGCGTGCCGAGTGTGTCGAACCCGGGGAACAGGGGAACGGGCAGCCGCTCGCCGGTCGCGTCGAACCACAGTGACGACGGCCCCGGCAGGATGCGGATGCCGTGCTGCGGCCAGACGGGCGAGTGGTTGTCGATGCCCTCGACGTAGTGCCACATGCGGTCGCGGTTGATCAGGTGCGCGCCCGCGGCCTCGCTGATGCCCAGCATGCGGCCGTCCACGTGCTCGGGGACGCCGGAGAGCATCGACCGCGGCGCTTCACCGAGGCGGCCGGGCCAGTTCTTGCGGATGAGGTCGTGGTTGCCGCCGATGCCGCCGCTGGCGACGAGCACGGCCTGGGCGCGGAGCCCGAACTCGCCGGTCACCTCGCGGGAACTGCTCTCGCCGCGGGCGACGTCGCTGGGGGCGAGTACCGAACCGGTCACACCGTCGACGGCTCCGGCGGAGGTGGTCAGCTCGTCGACGCGATGCCGGAAGCGCAGCTCGACCTGTCCGCGGCCGACGGCCTCGCGAACCCGTCGTGCGAACGGGTCGAGCACGCCGGGCCCGGTGCCCCAGGTGATGTGGAAGCGGGGCACGGAGTTGCCGTGGCCCATGGCGCCGTAACCGCCGCGCTCGGCCCAGCCGACCACCGGGAAGAACTTGATGCCCATCGCGGCGAGCCACGCCCGCTTCTCGCCGGCGGCGAAGTCGACGTAGGCCTCGGCCCAGCGGCGCGGCCAGGCGTCCTCGTCGCGGTCGAAACCGGCGGTGCCGACCCAGTCCTGCCAGGCGAGTTCGTGGGAGTCGCGGACACCGAGCCTGCGTTGCTCGGGGCTGTCCACGAGGAAGAGGCCGCCGAACGACCAGAAGGCCTGTCCGCCGAGGGAGGCCTCGGGTTCCTGTTCGACGACGATGACGCGCTTGCCCGCGTCGGCCAGCGTGGCCGTTGCGACCAGCCCGGCCAGTCCCGCGCCGACGACGATGACATCCGCGTCCATGGACACCTCCGCTCCGAGTCGCCTGCAGGTTACCGCTGTGCCGCCGTTCCGAGACAGGGCCGCGGCGGATTTGCGGGCGGGCCGTCGGGAGCGGAGATCATGCGCGACGGCCGGTCATCGTGTGGCGGCGGATCACAGCTTGGCGGCGGATCAGGGCACTGCGACGGCGGAGCGCCGGCCCGTGGAGGTGTCACCGGGCCGGCGCCGGGAGAGAGCCGAAGGGGCCGGTCCGCGCCAACGATACCGGCCCCTCGGTCACTCTCGGTGTCCTAGCAGGTGGTTCAGACCAGCCAGCCCAGCAGGTGCGAGAGGTTGGCCAGAACCGACGTGATGATGTCGCCGCCGTGCATGGCAAAGTGCTGCATTTCGAGGGGCTCCTTCGTACTGGAGTGATTCGTTGACATCCGTGTGTTCGCGACGCACACGTTGCTTTCGAAAGCACGGCAACGTTTTCAGCGCCCCCGGCCGCTGTCAAAAGGCCGCTCGAACCCTCGTCATGAAACGTGAAATCTTCTCATTCTAAACATGTAAGGCTTTCGTGTTTTTGTCTGGGTGGAGCGCGGGGTGGCGGGATCACGATGTGTGATGACAACGGACGTCGTCACGCTCGGTAATAACGATCATGAACCACGGTAGTGGCGTGTCGCCTCCCCGAAGGGTGACGCGAGATCACGTCACGTGAGTTCGATCGAACCACTCGTTCGAGGGAATGCCGGACCGGCTGCACGGCTCGTCGTCGCCCCGGCATGCCGGGGTCGGACACGCGGCAGGGGCGGAACCGGGAACGGGTGGCACCGACTCGGCAGCGGGTAGGACGCGGGTGAAACAGGGACACGGGTGAGGGACACGACAGCGGCGCGGACGACGGCGGCGCGGACACCACAGTGGCGCGGATACGACGGTGGCGCGTGGCTGCGGCGGGTCCGCGTCCGCCAGGCGCGCGGACACGACAGTGGCGCGGACACGACACGTGGCACTGATACGACAGCGGGGCGGGCACGCCGTGTCGGCATGCCCGCCCCGCTGGTGGCGGCTACGCGCGTGTCAGGCGCGCGCGTACGTCATCGTCTCGCCCTCGACACCGCGTAGCCACATGTCCTGTGCGGCCGTGGCCATGGCGTCGAGGCCCTCCTCGATCGTGGCGAACACGTTGCCCGGCACCCAGCCCGCGTCGCCGTTGATGAGCAGATTGTTGCGGCCGTAGAAGATCGCCAGGTCGGTGGCGCCCCGGTCGCTGTGTGCCTCGCTGTCGGTGTCGTAGCCGTAGGCCGGGTTGCCGATCTCCCACGGTTCGAAGCCGAAGTAGCAGACGTCGCCGGGGATCGGGGTGATCGTCGGGTTCTCCCGTCCCGGTTTCGGGTCGGCGAACGGCGGCACGAGCGTGTAGATCTCGTTCCTGGCGTACTTCGCGTGATACGCCGACCCGCTCTGCGGCAGCGCGTCCCACACGGCCTGGCACGTCCGCGGCGCCTCGTCGTCCAGCAGGCGCGCGCGGCAGGACACGCCGCGTTTGTCCAGTGTGATCGTGATGTACCTGCTCACTGTGCGCCCGCCCGCTACTTCGTCACCTCGGCCACGACATCGGCCCAGATCTCCAGTGCCTCGTCGACCTGTTCGGAGGTGACGACCAGCGGCGGGATCATGCGGACGACGTTCATGTACGCCCCGCACGTGAGCATCAGCAGACCCCGTTCGGCCGCGAGCTTCTGCGCCGCCTGCGCCGTCGCGTTGTCCGGCTTGCCGTCCGCGGTCGTGAACTCGGAGCCCACGAGCAGACCGAGGCCGCGCACGTCACCGATCGCCGGCGTCTTCTCGGCGACCGCCCGCGCACCGGCGAGCAGCTGCTCGCCCCGCTCGGCCGCGTTGGCGACCAGGTTCTCGTCGCGGATGACGTCGAGGGTCGCGACGGCCGCCGCACACGAGACGGCGTTGCCGCCGTAGGTGCCGCCCTGCGAACCGGGGAACGCCTTCGCCATCAGGTCCGCGCTCGCGGCGATGCCGGACAGCGGGAAGCCGCTGGCAAGGCCCTTGGCGATCGTGATGACGTCGGGCCGGACGCCGAAGTGGTCGTGGCCCCAGAACTTGCCGGTGCGGCCGAACCCGGTCTGGATCTCGTCGACCACGAGCAGGATTCCGTGCTCGTCGGCGCGCTCGCGCAGGCCCGCCATGAACTCGGGGTTCGCCGGGACGTAACCGCCCTCGCCGAGCATCGGCTCGATGAAGAACGCCGCCGTCTCGCCGGGCGCGGTGGCGGTGGCGAACAGGTAGTCGAGCTCGCGGAGTGCGAAGTCGGTGGCGGTCTTCTCGTCCCAGCCGTAGTGGTAGGCGAACGGGAACGGCGCCATGTGCACGCCGCCCATCAGAGGTGAGATGCCCGCGCTGAACCGCGTGCCTGACGTGGTCATGGTGGCGGTGGCGACCGTGCGGCCGTGGAACCCGCCCTGGAACACCACGACGTTGGGCCTGCCGGTGGCCTGCCGGGCCAGCCGTAGCGCGGCCTCGACGGCCTCGCTGCCGGAGTTGGCGAAGAACAGCGAGTCGAGGCCTGTCGGCAGCACGTCGCCGAGTCGCTCCGACAGTTCGAGCAGCGGCTTGTGCATCACGGTCGTGTACTGGCCGTGGACGAGCTTGCCGACCTGCTCCTGCGCTGCGGCCACGACGCGCGGGTGGCAGTGTCCGGTGCTGGTGACACCGATACCCGCGGTGAAGTCGAGGTGCCTGCGGCCGTCGGTGTCGTACAGATACGCACCTTCGCCGTGGTCGACGACTACCGGGGTCGCCTGCTTGAGCAGAGGGGACAGCGTGGCCATGACTGCGGCTCCTTCTCGGGTTCCGGGGGCTGACCTCGTCCGGCGTCGGTGTCACCGGTTGCCGGACGCGGTGGTTCCGGTCCAGGCTCGAACCCGGCGCCATCGGGCCGTGGTTCCGGGTCCGGAGTCCACGGCCGACGGGGTTGTAGATTGTCAACAATGTTCGTAGCATAGCCATGCGGGCGGCGCAATGACGCCTCGTGGGAACGGAGCCGATGCCCGTGACGGGCAGGAGTTCCGGCGAGAGGCACGACTCGGTCATGGGTCGTCTGTGCGCGGGCCGGGAACCCCGATCACACGTGGGATCTTCGACGAACTTGGGAGCTGTGGCATGAGCACGGTCAGTGAAGCCGGTGTCGTCTCGGCGGTGAACAAGGAACTGTTCATCGGCGGCAAATGGGCCCCGGCGGCCGGAAACGCGACGTTCGACGTCCACGATCCGGCGACGGGCGAGGTGTTGTGCGCGGTCGCGGACGCCTCGCCGCAGGACGGCATCGCCGCACTCGAGGCCGCGTCCGCCGCGCAGGCCGACTGGGCCGCGTACCCACCGCGGGAACGTGGCGAGATTCTGCGGCGGGCCTACGAGAAGCTCATGGCGCGGCAGGACGAACTCGGACTGCTGATGACGCTCGAGATGGGCAAGCCGCTCGCCGAGGCCAAGGGGGAGATCGCCTACGCGGCCGAGTTCTTCCGCTGGTTCGCAGAGGAAGCGGTGCGGATCGACGGCGGCTACGCCGTCGCACCCAACGGCAGTGGGCGGTTCCTCGTCACCAAGCAGCCGGTCGGCCCGTGCCTGCTGATCACCCCGTGGAACTTCCCCATGGCGATGGGCACGCGGAAGATCGGTCCCGCCGTCGCCGCGGGCTGCACGATGGTCATCAAGCCCGCCGCGCAGACGCCGTTGTCGATGCTGGCGCTCGCCGGCATCCTCGCGGAGGCCGGTCTGCCGGACGGCGTGCTCAATGTCGTCACGACCACGCAGGCGGGCGGCGTGATGGAGCCGATGATCCGCGACGGGCGCGCGCGGAAGCTCTCGTTCACCGGCTCGACGGGCGTGGGCCGCAAACTCCTCGAACAGTGCGCCGGAACCGTCATGCGGACGTCGATGGAGCTGGGCGGCAACGCGCCGTTCGTCGTGTTCGACGACGCCGATCTCGACGCGGCCGTCGACGGCGCGATGCAGGCCAAGATGCGCAACATCGGCGAGGCGTGCACGGCGGCCAACCGGTTCTACGTGCACAGCTCCGTGGCCGACGAGTTCTCGCGCAAGCTCACCGAGCGTATGGAAGGCCTGCCCATCGGTCGTGGCACCGAGGACGGCATCGTGGTGGGCCCGCTGATCGACTCCGCCGCGATCGAGAAGGTGTCGGCGCTCGTCGGTGACGCGGCGCAGCGGGGGGCGACCGTGCTCACCGGTGGTGCCACTGTGGACGGTCCCGGCAACTTCTACCAGCCGACGGTCCTGAAGAACGTGCCGCAAGAGGCCCGGATGACGTCGGAGGAGATCTTCGGCCCGGTGGCGCCGGTCTCGACCTTCGATACCGAGGACGAGGCGATCGCGGCGGCCAACGACACCGAGTACGGCCTCGTCGGCTACGTCTACACGCAGAACCTCACCCGGGCGATCCGCGTCAGCGAGCGGCTCGAGACGGGCATGGTCGGATTGAACCAGGGCGTGGTGTCGAACCCCGCTGCGCCGTTCGGCGGCGTCAAGCAGTCCGGGCTCGGGCGCGAGGGCGGCACGGTCGGCATCGACGAGTTCCTGGAGACGAAGTACATCGCGGTGGGTGGCCTGTGAGCACGTACCGCGTCGCGTCGATCCCCGGCGACGGCATCGGGGTCGACGTCCAGCGTGAGGCATGCAAGGTCCTCGACACCGCCGCGCAGCGGTTCGGCTTCGGGCTGGAATGGACCGAGTTCGACTGGAGCTGCGAGCGCTACGCCGAGACCGGAGCGATGATGCCCGCCGACGGCATCGCGACGTTGCGGTCGTTCGACGCCGTACTGCTCGGTGCGATCGGGTTCCCCGGCGTGCCGGATCACGTCTCACTGTGGGGGCTGCTGATCCCGGTGCGTAGGGCGTTCGAGCAGTACGTCAACCTGCGGCCGGTGCGCCTGCTGCCGGGGACCACGTCCGCGCTCGCCGGCCGCGGCGCCGACGAGCTGGAGATGGTGATCGTCCGGGAGAACTCCGAGGGCGAGTACTCGGAGGTGGGCGGCAGGCACAACGCGGGCCGCCCCGGCGAGTTCGTGCTGCAGGAGTCGGTGTTCACCCGGGTCGGCGTGGAACGCGTCGTCCGCTACGCCTTCGAGCTGGCGCGTACGCGGCAGCGCAGGGTGTGCTCGGCGACGAAATCGAACGGGATCATCCACACGATGCCGTTCTGGGACGAGATCTTCGCCGAGGTCGCTGCCGAGTACCCGGACGTCGAGGCCGAGCAGATGCACATCGACGCGCTGGCCGCACGGATGGTGCAACGGCCGGACCTGCTCGACGTCGTGGTCGGGTCGAACCTGTTCGGCGACATCCTCAGCGATCTCGCAGCGGCGGTCACCGGCGGGCTCGGCATGGCCCCGTCCGGCAACCTCAACCCCGAGGGCGAGTTCCCGTCGATGTTCGAGGCCGTGCACGGCAGCGCACCGGATATCGCGGGGCAGGGCATCGCGAACCCGGTGGCGCAGATCCTCGCCGCGGCGATGATGCTCGACCAGCTCGGCGAGAAGGCGGCGGGCGAGGCGGTCCGCGGTGCGGTGCAATCGGTGCTGGCGGCCTCCGAGGTACTCACCCCCGACCTCGGCGGCGGTGCGACGACCGCCGAGCTGGGTTCCGCCGTGGCGGAGGCGCTGTAGCGGGTACCGAGTCGCTGTAGCGGGTACCGAGTCGCGACGCGAAGCCGGACCCGCTCCGGGAGGGGTGGCGCGATGCGGCCGCGGCCGCCGGGATGCCGACGTCTGCACCGTCGGCGGCCCGGCGGCCGCTATGCTCGGTGAGGCGGTCCGTTCGGACCGTCTCGGCCGGGAATCAGGCGGTCAGGACCTGTTGTGATGTTCGACACGAGGCGAAAGGCCGGGTTGTCGCGGATGGTGTGGTCATGCTCGATGCTCTGAAACGTTCGGTCCCTCCGTTCGTCTCCGCGGCCGTCCGCAACCCGAAGGCCGTCGGTGCCGCTGCGCCGAGTTCGCGCGCGCTCGCGGCGCGGATGGCCTCCGCCGTGCCCGACGGGGTCGACACGCCGACCGTGGTGGAGATCGGCGCGGGCACCGGTGCGTTCACCCGGGTGGCGAGCGAACGCGTGGCCGGTGGCGGCCGCTACATCGCCATCGAACAGGACGAGCGGATGGCGGATCATCTCGAACGCACCATCCCGGGCGTCGAGGTCGTGAACGGTGACGCCGCCGAACTGGGGAAGATCCTCGCCGACCGCGGCGTGACCAGCGTCGACGCGGTGCTGTGCGGCCTGCCGTGGTCGCTGTTCACCGTGGAGTTGCAACGCCGGATCCTCGGTGAGATCTCCACGGCCATGGCGCCGCACGCGGTGTTCACGACGTTCGCCTACGTCCACGCCGCGCGGATTCCGGGGTCGAAGCGGTTCCGCAGCGAGGTCGAGGCCGTGTTCGAGGAGGTCGAGGTGCAGTCGCCGGTGTGGCGGAACCTGCCGCCCGCGATGACCTACCTGTGCCGCGGAGCTCGCGGCACCGACTGACGGGGCCGCCCGCTCGCGGCGGTCTCCCGGTTCAGGCGTTGTCGGCCGCGTCGTCGCCGGAACCCGGCGCGAGGCGGCGCACGGCGTCGGCCATGTGCTCGTCGAGCAGCCGCAGCAGTTCCGGTTCGTCGCCTGCGCGCACGGCCGCGATAATCGCGTGGTGTTCGGCGATGCGCTCGTCGGTCTCGTAGTCGTCGGTGGGGTAGGTGCGCTGCAGCGCCGTCAGGCACATGCGGGTCTCGATCATCAGCGTGCGGGCCATCCGGCGCAGCCTGGGGCTGCCGGAGGCCTCGATGAGCGCCTCGTGGAACTGCAGGTCCGCTTCGGACAGTGCGGTCGGGTCGCCCTGCGCGTCCGCGTCGGCCATCCGTGCCACGGCCTCGTCCAGTACCGCGGCGATCGCGTCCCGGTCGGATGCGTGCACGACGAGTGTCGCCGCCGCGCGTTCCACCGCCGAGCGCGCGATGTAGATGTCCTGGATGTCACCGGGTTCGAGGTCGATGACGAACAGGCCGCGGTGACGTTCGCTGCGCAGCAGGCCCTCGGACACGAGCCGCTGCATCGCCTCGCGCAGCGGTCCGCGGGAGACCTGGAACCGGGAGGCCAGATCCGCTTCGCCGAGCTGCGTTCCCGGGGCCAGCGTTCCCGCCATGATCGCCTCGCGCAGCCTGCGGGCGATGATCGCGGCCGTGGATTCCCGGTTGACGGGTTCGATGTCGGCGATCATCGGCGGCCCTCGGTGCGCAGCAGTGTGCCCAGCCCGTCGTAGGCGCGGGTGACGCCGGCGATGCGCAGGCCCTCCCACACGGTGACCTGGTTGGCGGTCAGCACGGGCTTGCCGAGTCGGCGCTCGATGTCGTCGACGAGCGAGAGGGTGCGCATCGCGGTGTCCGGCACCAGTACCGCATCGGCCTCCGGGTGATCGTGGCTCACCGCCAGCTCGACGACCCGTTCCGGCGGCAGGTTCCCGACCTCGGCGGCGGTGTCGATCTCGGCGGCCGAGGCCGACACCACGTCGATCCCGCCGCGGCCGAGGAAATCGGCGAACAGTTTGGCCACGTCGTCCGGGTAGCTGGCCGCCACGGCGACGGTGCGCAGCCCGAGGGTCTGGGCGGCGTGGACGAACGCCAGCGACGTGCTCGACGCGGGCAGTCCGCCTGCGGCCTCCGACAGTCCGGCGACCTGCTCGGCGGCGCCGTCCCAGCCGTAGACGAAGCTGCCGCTGGTGCAGGCCCAGACGACGGCGTCGGGTGCGTGCTTCGCCAGCAGCGCGGCTCCACCGGACAGGCGCGCGGGTGAACCCAGGTCGAGCAGTTCGGGCACCGCGTGCAGGTCGGTGCCGTAGATGTGCTCCACGGGAAGCGTGGTGCCGTCACCGAGTATCCGTTCGGCCAGCGGATAGTCGTCCTCCGCGGCGTGATCCGGGTAGATGAAACCGATCGTGGGCACGAGGCACCTCCTCGGCGTCCGTGGGGTCCACGGTGGACACGGCCGTCGGCCACTGCCCGAGTGACGGCGGCTGCCTGCGTGGCGGCGGTGGGATCCGAGGAGTGCCCCGGATTGTTGACAATCATACGACCCACTCCTAGCGTGTCAACGGTGAATGCGGTGACCGAGACCGGCACACCCGTGCTGGCCGTGCTGACAGGTGACGCCCCGCCCCCGGACATGACGGCCGTCGAGCAACAGGCCGAGGTCCGGTACACGGATGCCGCCGGGCTCGCCGACGCGCTGCGGGGAGCCGACGCGCTGTTCATGTACGACTTCCTGTCCACGGTGTTGCCGGCGGCGTGGCATGCCGCCGACCGGTTGCAGTGGCTGCACATCGCCGCGGCCGGCGTCGACCCCGTGATGTTCCCGGAACTGCAGGAGAGCGACGTCGTGCTCACCAACGCGCGCGGCGTGTTCGACGACTCCATCGCCGAGTACGTGCTCGGCCAGGTGCTCTCGTTCGCCAAGGACATGCCGCGCTCGCTGCGCCTGCAGGACGCGCGCACCTGGCGGCATCGCGAGACCGAACGGATCGGCGGCGCCTCGGCCGTCGTCGTCGGCACCGGTCCGATCGGCAGGGCGATCGCGCGGCTGCTGCGCGCGGCGGGACTGCGGGTGTCGGGTGCGGGCAGGCGCTCGCGTTCCGACGACCCGGACTTCGGCACCGTGCACTCGACGGAACGCCTCGCCGAGTGCGTGGCCGACACCGATTACGTCGTCGCGGTCGCACCGCTGACCGACCAGACGAAGAACATGTTCGACGAGGCCGCGTTCGCGGCGATGAAGCCCTCCGCGCGGTTCATCAACGTCGGCCGGGGCGAGCTGGTGGTCACCGACGACCTGGTCGCCGCGCTGCGGTCGGGGGCGATCGCGGGCGCGGCACTCGACGTGTTCGACACCGAGCCGCTGCCCGCCGACCATCCGTTGTGGACGATGGAGAACGTGCTGATCTCCCCGCACATGTCAGGTGATGTCGTGGGCTGGCGCCGCGAACTCGTCGGTGTCTTCACGGACAACTTCCGCCGTTGGCGCGCAGGCGAATCGCTGCGCAACGTCGTCGACAAGCAGCTGGGTTACGTGCCGTCCGGGAGCTGATCGCGCATGTGACGCGCGATCAGCTCTCCGGTAGCCGTTCGAGCGTGCGCACCTGCTTGCTGGTCAGCGTGACCAGGGTGACGACAGCCACCAGCACCGCCCCACCGACGAGCGTCGCGGGCCTGCCGAACTGCGCAGCCAGCGGCCCGGCGGCCATCTCGCCGACCGGCAATGCGATGAACGAGCCGAGCATGTCGTAGGAGTAGACCCGCGCGAGCCGGTCGGGCGGGATGTTCTCCTGCAGGGACACGTCCCAGGCGATGGTGAACTGCTCGACCGCCATGCCCGCAAGGAACATCACCGCCATGAGGGGCACGAGTTCGGGCAGGTGTGCCAGGAACACGAGCGGGACTGCCTCGGCGAGCGTCACCCCGACACCGATGCGCAGCGCGTGGCTGGGTCGCCATCGTGCGGCGAGGAATCCGCCCGCGAATGCCCCCGCGGTCTGCGCGGCAAGGACGAGGCCCCAGCCGCCGCGCCCGATGCCTTCGTCCGCGATCGTCGGTCCCAGGACCACGAGGCCGCCGGAGACGACCGCGTTGACCACCATGAACTGCAGCACGACGAGCCACACCCAGCGGCGTGCCGTGAACTCGCGCCAGCCTTCGGCGAGCTCGCGCAGTGGGGAACTGCGTGAGCCGTCGCCTGCCGCCGGGGCGTGCACGCCGTGGTACGCGACCGCCGACAGCGCGAAGAGGGCCGCGTTCATCCCGAGTGTCCATCCGGGACCGCTGACTGCGACGAGGAGGCCACCGAGCGCCGCGCCGCCGATGCGCCCGGCGTTGGCCGCGGCACGGACGAGCGCGTTGGCCTGGGTGAGCAGCGACGACGGCACGGTTTGTGGGGTCAGTGCCGCCGCCGCGGGCAGCGAGATCGCGGCCACCGCTCCGTTGGCGACGCTCAGCGCGACCAGCAACGGCACGTTGGCGAATCCGCAGAGGACACTGGCCGCGATGGCCGCCTGGGTCAGCGCCGCCGCGGCGCCGGTTCCCTGGAGGATCACCGCCCGTGGGAACCGGTCTGCGAGGACACCGGCCAGCAGCAGGAACGCGACGTTGGCCAGCGACCGTGCCCCGACCACGAGGCCGAGCTGGATGGGTGAGCCGGTGAGATCCAGGACGGCGAAGGCCAGTGCGACCGGAGCGAGCGCGTTGGCGAACTCGTCGAACGTGCGGCCGACGAACAGGTTGCGGAAGTCCGGCAGGCGGAGCGGAGCCGTCAGCCCCACGGGGTTCGGCGCGGGCTCGCGCGGCGGCGTCGCCGTCATCGCTGTTCGAGCCGGAACAGCGCGACCGTGGCGCTGACCCGGTGAGTGCCGGGCGTCCGGGGTGGCTTCGCACCGGCGTGCAGCAGCTCGCCGAGCTCGCCCGCCAGCGCGCGGGCACGTTGCCACACCCGCTCGTCGACCCACACCTCGGCGTCCGTGGTCGAGTACTTGGCCCCCTGCTTCCGCTGCGCGGACCTGCGTGTGAGCTCGTCGGCGAGTGCGCTGAGCAGGATGCGTTCCTCCTCGGGTTCCCGGTCGAGGAACGGGCCGGCGCTCGCCGGGTCGTGCCGGTAGCGCTTGGCGCGCCCGCCGCGGATCACTGCTTCCCCTGCGGGCTCCACGAGTCCGGCCGCGTGC
Source organism: Prauserella sediminis (assembly GCF_014195435.1). Classification (NCBI taxonomy): domain Bacteria; kingdom Bacillati; phylum Actinomycetota; class Actinomycetes; order Pseudonocardiales; family Pseudonocardiaceae; genus Prauserella; species Prauserella sediminis. The sequence goes on from NZ_JACIBS010000001.1 coordinate 3,195,188, forward strand.
AGGCGGCGCAGGTGGTAGCTGACGTTGGCCTGTTTCTCACCCAGCTCGCGGGCGGCTTCGGCCGAGCTCATCGCCGCTCCGGTCAGCAGTGAGAGCAGCCGCATGCGCAGCGGGTGGGCGAGTACGCGCAGGCGGTCGAGGCTGTCTTCGGTCACGGAGCGGCAGTCTCCGCGCGCGTCACGCCGACTGTCAAACAGTTATTTTGGGGTCGTTCGCCGCACCCTATTCCCGTCGCCGAGGTGGAGGACCTCACGGTGCGGGCAGGGTCGACGCGGGGTACCCCTGGAGGCATGCAGACGATCACATTGGGCAGGAGTGGCCTCGACGTCTCGCGCATCTGCTTCGGGACGTGGCAGATCGGCGGTGACTGGGGTTCGTTCGATTCGGACACGGCGATCGAGGCCATCCGGCAGGCGCGCGAACTGGGCGTGACGTTCTTCGACACGGCACAGGCGTACGGCTTCGGCGCGTCCGAGGAGCTGCTCGGCAAGGCGTTGCGGCCGGACCTGGACCGCGACCGCGACAGTGTCGTCATCGCGACGAAGGGCGGCATCGAACCGGGCAGCGACCGGCCGCGGAAGGCGACGCGGGAGTTCCTGCGCAGCGGCGTTGAGCAGAGCCTGCGCCACCTCGGTGTCGATCACATCGACCTCTACCAGGTGCACTGGCCCGACGATCGGACGCCGGCGGAGGAGACCGCGTCGGCGCTGCAGGAACTAGTCGACGAGGGCAAGATCCGCCACGCGGGAGTGTCCAATTACGACAGCGAGCAGCTCGCGGCGTTCGACCGGACGCGGCCCGTCGAGACGCTGCAGCCGCCGTATCACCTGCTGCGCAGGGACATCGAGGCCGATCCGCTGCCGTACGCGCGGTCTCACGACATCGGCGTGCTGGTCTACAGCGCACTCGGCAGTGGCCTGCTGACCGGCGCGCTGACGGCCGACGCCACGTTCGAGACGTCGGACTGGCGGTCGCAGTCGTCGGCGTTCCAGGGCGAGAACCTCAAGCGGAACCTGGCTGTGGTCGAGGAGCTGAAGGAGTTCGCGGCCAGCAAGAACGCGAGCGTCAGCCAGCTCGCCATCGCGTGGACGCTCGCGCAGCCGGGCGTGCACGTGGCGATCGTCGGTGCGCGCAGGGCACGCAACATCGCCGACAGCGTCGGCGCGGCCGACCTCGAGCTGACCGCGGGCGACCTGGCGGAGATCGAGCGCATCACCGCGGCGGGCGTCCCCGTGACGGGTGCCAGCCCCGAAGGCATCGCTTGACCCACAGTGATCGGCAGCCATGCCCCCAAGGGCACTTTGGTTGCACTCAATGCAACCAAAGTGCCCTTGGGGCTTTTGCAGGCCGAGGCGTCGGGGCGTCCAGCTACCGCGGGTGGCCGGGCGTTGGCGTCAGCGGGTCGCCTTCTCCAGGTCCGTCAACGCGGTGTCGAGGTGCGTCAGCAGCCGCTGCAGGTGCGGGACGCTCCGGCGGCAGCCCGTGATGCCGACGTCGAGGTTGTCTCCCGACGTCGTCAGCGTGATGTTCAGCGCCTGCCCGTCCAGCAGCACCGACGCCGGGTAGATGCCGTCGAGATGCGCCCCGTTCCAGTACATCTGCTTCCTCGGGCCCGGCACGTTCGAGATCACCAGGTTGAACGGCGGACGGGTGTTCCCCGCGACTCCCGGCACGGGGCTCGCTGCGAGGGGAGCGACGTTCAGCGCCGACAGCAGTAGTGCCTGCAGCGGGGTGAGCTCGCGGAACACCCGCTTGGCCTCCGCCGTCGACCGGGCGACCGTCGTAAGCCGTTCGTCGGCATCCTGCAGGTCGGTGCCCAGGTTCGCCAGCAGCGCGCCGATCTGATTGCCGGAGGATTCGCCGGTCTCGCGCGCCGACCGCATCGACACCGGCACCATCGCCGTGAGCGGCGCGGTCGGCAGTGCATGCCGTTCGATCAGGTACTCGCGGAGCGCACCGCCGCACATGGCGAGTACGACGTCGTTACGGCTCACCCCGGCGGCCGAGGCGACCATCCTGATCCGTTCCAACGGCCACGACTGGGCGGCGAACCGCCGGGCGCCGCCGATCGGCACGTTGAACATCGTCCGCGGAGCTTCGAGCGGCAGCGTGAGGGTGCGCTCGCGGAACGCCTCGCGAGCGATCGACAGCGCCGCGCCGGGGGCGCCGGCGAGTTGCCGCGCGGTTCCCGCTGCGGTGCGCAGCACGTCCATCGGGTCCGGCGCGCTGCGCGGAGCGCGTTGCCGGGTGTCGCGTTTGCCCCACGGCGGCGGGCACGAGCGGTCGTCCGGGTCGTCCGACAGCACGCCGGTCGCCTGCCGCAACGCGGACACGCCGTCCATCATCGCGTGGTGGATCTTGCTGTACACGGCGAACCGGCCGTCGGCGAGCCCTTCGACGAGGTGCACCTCCCACAGCGGCCGGTGCCGGTCGAGCAGCGTGCTGTGCCAGCGGGACGTCAGTTCGAGCAGTTCACGGATGCGGCCTGGACCGGGCAGTGCCGAATGCCGGAAGTGGTAGTCGAGGTCGAGCTGAGGGTCCCGCTGCCATGCCAGATATCCCGCGGTGTTGACCGGTCTGCGCAGCCGCCGCTGGAAGGTCTCGCGGACGGTCGTGCGCTGCAGCAGCGTCTCCCGGATCTCGCGCAGGTACTCGGGTCCGGCGTCGTCGGGCGGCGTGAACAGCTGCAGTCCGCCCACGTGCATCGGGTGTTCGCGGGTCTCGATCGCCAAGAACATCGAGTCGGTCACTGGCATCAGCGACATCGGCGCCACCTCCCACGGGTCGGGGACCGCCGCCACGAGCGTGCGGTGGCAGGAGTGTACGCACCGGGGTCGGTGACATGGCCATCCCGACGGGCCCGGCGATCGGGAATTTCCACCGGGTGCCGCACACCGGTGTGCCGGAACTGATTCGGCACGCGTTCGCCGGAGTCGGCACTGTCGGAGCGTGCGGTGGCAGGCGGGTACGCACTAGCGTCGGCGGCATGACCATCCCGACGGACCCGGAGACCGGGGAGTTCCACCGCGCGCCCAACGCTTTCACCGCCCGTATCACCGCCGACGGCCGCGACGGCTGGCCTGTCGAGGCAGGCCGCTACCGATTGGTCGTCAGCCGCGCGTGTCCGTGGGCGAGCCGGGCGCTGGTCGTCCGCAGGCTGCTGGGCCTGGAGGGCGTCCTGTCGCTGGCGGTCGCCGACCCGATCCAGGATTCGCGCAGCTGGCGGTTCACGCTCGATCCGGGCGGTGTCGACCCGGTGCTCGGGATCGGGTTCCTGTACGAGGCCTACGAAACGGCCGATCCGTCCTACGACGGCGGTATCAGCGTGCCCGCGATCGTCGACGTGCCGAGCGGGAAGCTCGTCACCAACGACTACCCGCGGATCACGCTCGACCTCGACACGGAGTGGACGGCGCTGCAACGCGACGGTGCGCCCGAGCTGTATCCGGAGGCACTGCGTGACGAGATCGACGCCGTCAACGCCGACGTGCACCGGGACGTCAACGCGGCCGTCTACGAGGCCGGCTTCGCCACCAAGCAGGCCGCCTACGAGGACGCCTACGACCGGCTGTTCACTCGACTGGACGTCTTGTCCGACCGGCTGTCGCGGCAGCGGTACCTCGTCGGGGACACGATCACCGAGGCCGACATCCGCCTGTTCACCACGCTGGTGCGCTTCGACGCCGTCTACCACGGCCACTTCAAGTGCAACCGCCACAAGCTCACCGAACTGCCGGTGCTGTGGGCTTACGCGCGAGACCTGTTCCAGACGCCCGGTTTCGGCGACACCGTCGACTTCGACCACATCAAACGGCACTACTACGAGGTGCACGAGCAGGTGAATCCGACGGGCGTCGTGCCGAAGGGTCCGGACCTGTCGGGCTGGACCACCGCGCACGGCAGGGACGAACTGGGCGGACGGCCGTTCGGCAACGGTACGCCTCCGCCACCGCCGCCCCCTGAGGAGGCCATCACCTCGGGGTCGTGAGGTCTCCTCGTATCCTCTCGGCGTGGCAGCGACCGGAGGATGCACGGGAGGCAGGCGGCTCGCGGACGCACTGCGCGAGCTCGAGGTCGATCGGGCGTTCGGACTGCCCGGCGTGCACAACCTGCCGGCGTGGAACGCGCTGCCGCAGCAGGGGATCCGGCTGATCGGCGTGCGCCACGAGCAGTCGGCCGCGTTCGCCGCCGACGGTTACGCCCGCGCCACCGGCCGGCTCGGCGTTGCGGTCGTGACGACCGGTCCCGGGGCCGCGAACACCCTCGCAGCCGTGGGCGAGGCGCACGCGTCGGCGTCCCCGGTGATCGTCATCGCCACGGACGTGCCCTCCACTCTGCGCACTCCGGGTGTGGTGCGCGGGGCGCTGCACGAGACGTCCGACCAGGCGGCGATGTTCGCCCCGGTGACGAAGGCGACGCTGACCGCCGATTCGCCGGACGACATCGCGCGCGTGGTCCGCAGGGCGGGCCGGATCGCGCGGCGGCCCCAGAGCGGCCCGGTGTACGTCGGCATTCCCGCGGACTTCCTCACGGCCGAGGCCGCAGATCCGCTGCCGGCCGAGTCGACCGAGGTGATCCACCGCGTCGACGTGGCCGACCTGCTGCAGGCGCGTGAAGTGTTGAGTACGGCGCGGCGGCCCGTGATCTGGGCAGGCGGTGGTGCGCTCCGCGCGGGTGCGGGTGAGGCGCTCGGGGAACTGGCCGAATGCCTGGCCGCACCGATCATCACCACCTACGCCGCGCGGGGCATCGTGCCGCCGGACCACCCGTGCCGGGCCTCGAATCCGGTGCACACGCCCGAGGTCGGCGCGTTGTGGGACGAGGCGGACGTCGTGCTCGCCGTCGGCACCGACTTCGACGGCATGATGACGCAGAACTGGCGGATGCCGAAGCCACCGACGCTGATCACGATCAACGTCGACACCGCCGACGCCGCCAAGAACTACCCGCCCGACCTGCAGCTGACCGGCGACGCCCGCGAGGTCACCGAGAACCTGGCGCTCGGCATGCCGCGGCGGGCGGGCCTGACCGAGCTCTCGCGCAGGCTCGACGACATCGAAACGCGCGTGCGCAGGCGTATCCGCAGGGAGGAACCGCAGGCCGCGGAGCTGCTGACGGCGCTGGCCGAGACGGTGCCGGACGACGCGGTGCTCGTCTCGGACATGTGCGTCGCCGGCTACTGGATCGGCGGCTTCTACCGGGTGCCGGCTCCGCGCAAACTGGCCTACCCGATGGGCTGGGGCACGCTCGGATTCGGCTTCCCCGCGTCGCTCGGCGTCGCGGCCGCAGGCGGCGGCCGGGCGGTGTGTGTGACCGGCGACGGGGGATTCCTGTACGGCGTCGGCGAACTGGCCACCGCGATCCAGGAGAAGCTGCCCATCACCGTGGTCGTGGTCGACGACAGCGGGTACGGCATGCTCCGCTACGACCAGACTCGCGGCGGCCTGCCGCACGAGGGTGTCGATCTCGTGACGCCGGATTTCGTCGGGCTGGCGAAGTCGTTCGGTGTCGACGCCGACCGGGTCGACGGGTTCGGCCGCGCGTTCCGCAGGCGGCTGCGGGAGTTCACGCGCTCGGAGGAGCCGAACCTGCTCGTCGTGGCCGCCGAGCTGACGCCGCCGCTGAACACCTCGCCCCGCTGGTACCGGCGCTGACCCGCGCAGCCGTGGCGGTACCGAGATCACGGGCGTCCCTGGTCGGCAGCACAGGTCGCGCCCTCCCGGGGCGCGCTTTCCCGGGGTCGCGGTCTCGTGGCTCCCAGGTTCGTGGGTCCTCGCAGGTTCGTGGGTCGCAGTTGGTGGGCTCGCGGGGTCGTGGTCTCCCGGGATCGCAGTACCGGTGGCATCGGTGCTTCACTCAGGCGGCGAGACCGGCGGCGAGGCCGGGCCGCGGCGGCCGCTCGGCACGTAGGCTGGGCCGCATGAGCGATTCCGCCGACGCAGAGCGAGTGCTTTCCGAGGCCACGACGATCGCCGTGGTCGGCCTGAGCCGGGATCCTGCGAAGTCCGCGCATTCGGTGCCCGCGGCGATGCAGTCCGCCGGGTTCCGCGTGATCCCCGTCCATCCGTCGGCCGACGTGCTGCTGGGGGAACGGGTGTATCGCACCCTGGCCGACGTCCCGGAGCCGGTGGACATCGTCGACGTGTTCCGCCCGTCGGCCGAGGCGGCCGGGGTCGCCAAGCAGGCCGCCGCGATCGGCGCGAAAGCGCTGTGGCTGCAGCAGGGCATCGTCTCGGCCGAGGCGCGCGCCACCGCCGCCGAGGCCGGTATGGACTACGTCGAGGACCAGTGCATCGCCGTGGTCCGCGCGGTCGCCGGCATCACCCGGTAGCCCCGGCCAACGCCGGCGATCCCCGCGGTCACGCGGTGCCCGTCACTCCTGGGGCGCAGGCTTGCCGCTGCCGACGTGGTCGACCGGCAGGTCCCCGGTGTGTTCGAGGCACAACGTGTGGAGCAGGCCGGCGAGGGTGTCGCGTTCGGACTCGTCGAGGACGGCCAGCAGGCGGTCCTCGTGGGCGAAGATCGCACCGGCCGTCTCGTCCACGATCCGGCGCCCCGAGTCGGTGAGGCGCACGACGACGCTGCGGTCCTCACCGGGTTCCCTGGAGACCCAGCCCTGACGTTCTGCCCTGGTCAGTCGCTGTGAGATCGCGGCGGGCGTCACTCCGTCGAACTCGGCGAGCTGCCGCGTGGTCAGTGCGTACGGCGCGCCGCTGCGGCGCAGCGTGCCGAGCAGGTCCATCAGCGCCGGGTCGATGCCCTGCCTGCTCAGCAGTTGCCGCCGTTCGATGCCGAATGCGTGGGCCAGGTGCCAGATGCGGGTCACGATGGCGATCGACGACGGGTCCAGGTCGGGCCGCTCCCTGCTCCACGCGGCCATGATCTGCGCTGCTCGATCCGGTTTGCTCACGGTCACGAGTCTACATTAAGGTCTTAATCATCCAAACGTTTAGACCTAAAGGAGACCTCGTGTACGTCGTCACCGGAGGCGGAACCGGAATCGGCCGGGCCGTCGCGCTGTCACTGCACCACCGCGGCGAGGCGGTCCTCGTCGCCGGACGCCGGCGCGCGCCGCTCGACGACGTCGTCGCCCGCACCGGTGGTGCGGTGACGGCCGTCAGCTGCGACCTCGCGACGCCGGACGGCGCGCGGACGCTCGCCGCGCAGGTGGCCGGCCGCGTCGACGGCCTCGTCCACTGCGCGGGCGGAAACCCGGCCATCGGCACCCCGGAGGCGGCCACGTTGGACGCCGAGGCCGACCTGCTGCGCGACACCCTCGACAGCAACCTCACCTCGGCCGCCCTGGCCGTCTCCGCACTGTCGGGACACCTGGCTGCCGGGTCGGCGATCGTGCTCTTCGGCTCGATCGCCGCGGAGCACGGAGTGGGCTTCTACGGCCCGGCCAAGGCCGCGGTCTCCTCCTACGCACTCGGGCTGGCCGCCGCACTGGGACCACGCGGCATCCGGGTCAACTGCATCTCACCGGGCTACATCGCCGACACCGAGTTCTTCGCCGGCACCATGACACCCGAGCGCGAGGAGGAACTGCGCGCGGCCACCACGCTCGGCAGGACCGGAGTCCCCGACGACGTCGTGGGCCTCACCGAGTTCCTGCTCTCCTCGCGGGCACAGCACGTCACCGGGCAGAACCTCCACGTCGACGGCGGTTCCCACCCGACGCGATAGCCGCCGTGGAAAAGCCTGTCGGCGCGGGTCCGCCGGCGGTATCGTGCGAGGCATGTCTCCACCGTGACGCCCGACGAACCACCGACGTCCGAAGAAACAGCGACCTCCGAAGAAACAGTACGGCGACCCCGCCGCACGCCTGACCCGGCGCGCCTGCGCCTGGGCGGTGCTCGCGGACGCGGTGCCGCTGTACCCGCTGTACGCGTTGCTGTTCAGTGCGCACGGGTTGTCCCACGCGCAGATCTCCGCGCTGCTGGCGGTCTGGTCGCTGACCGGGGTCGTCGCCGAAGTGCCGACCGGCGCGCTCGCCGACCGTTTCTCCCGCACCGGTTCGATGGCCGCCGGCGGTGCCGTCCAGGCGCTGGCCTACGTGCTGTGGACGGCGTTTCCCGGATTCGCCGCGTTCGCGGCCGGTTTCGTGCTGTGGGGCATCGGCGGCACGCTCGTTTCCGGTGCGGTCGAGGCGTGGCTGTACGACAGCCTCGTCGAACTGGGCGCACCGGAACGGTTCCGCCGCGTCTACGGCCGGCTCGACGCGTGTGAACTGTTCGCCCAGGTGCCCGCCGCCGTCGGCGCCACCGTGCTGCTGCCTATCGGTGGTTTCGAACTGGTCGGCTGGGTCAGTGCCGCCACCTGCCTCGGCGCCGCCGTCGTGGCCGCGCGGCTGCCCGAACCGGCCCGTCACGACGACGGGCCGGTGCCTGCCGACGACGCCGACGACGCCGACGACGCCGACGACGCCGACGACGCCGAGGCCACCGGCGAGGCCGGTGAACCGGCCGGGCCCGGATACCTCGCCACGTTGCGGGCCGGGGTCGTCGCCGCGGCGCGTACTCCCGGTGTGCCGGCGGCGCTGCTGGTCGTGGCGCTGCTGACGTCGTTCGACAACATCGAGGAATACTTCGGCCTGCTCGCGGAGGACTGGCGCGTCCCGGTCCAGTGGGTGCCGCTCGCCGTTCTCGGTATCCCGCTGGCCGGAGCCGCGGGCGCGCTGCTCGCGGCGCGCATCCGCGACACCTGGGCGACTCCGTTGCTGTCGGCGGGAATCGGCCTGTTCGCCGTCGCGGGTCTGTGGGCACAGCCTGCGGGCCTGGCGCTCGTCGCGGTGTTCTACGCGCTGTATCGCGGGGTGCTCGTCGTCGCGGAGGCGCGGCTGCAGGAGTGCATCACGAGCGGAGCGCGGGCGACCGTCACCTCGATCGCCGGTGTCGGCACCGAGCTGGCCGGTCTGCTGGTGTTCGCCGCGTGGGCGGCTGCGGGCCTGACCGCGGCGCTGGTGCTCGCCGCGGTGATCGCACTCGCCGTGACACCCGGGCTGCGCTCGCGGAACCCCGGCCGGTTCCGGGCCGTCCGATGACACAGCAGGGGTGAAGGGACGCGGCGATGAGTGAGCGACGCAGCGGAGGTCCGGACGGGGTGGGGGACGAGCGGGACACCACGGCTGCGGACCGGAACGCTGCGAACCGGAACGCTGCGGACCGGAACGCTGCGGACCGGAACGCTGCGGACCGGAACGCTGCGGACCGGCACGCCGCGGACCGGCACGCCGCGGAGCCTGACGACGACGCCGTAGCCGAGCGGGACAGCGCGGCAGCGGAGCGCGACACAGCCGCGGATCGGGACAACGATCCGGGCGAATCGGCCGTGGCAGCAGCAGGCGGCGAATCCGTCGCAGCTCATCGGCGCGGCTGGTGGAAACGGTCGAAGCGGTGGCACAAGGCCGCAGTACTGGGCGGGGCAGGTGTGGTCACCGCGGCCGTCGCCGGACTCGTCGTCGTGGCGATGCACAACTCGTCGGCACCGGCCGACGCGGTGCGTGACTACGTCGAGACGATCGCGCGTGGGGACGCCGCAGCGGCGAACCGCATGGTGGACCCGGCGGCCTTCCCCGGCCGTGAGCTCGACAGGTCCCTGCTGACCGATGCCGTGCTGGGCTCCGCGGACCGGCTGAGCGTCGAGGAGATCGAGGTCGAAGAGATCAACGGGGAGCCGGCCGGCTCGATGGGGTTCAGCCCGGACGACGCGATCGCCGAGGTTCACGTCAGCTATGTCATCGACGGCGCCGAGGAGCGCCGTGGTGAGGCCACACTGCGCGCACGGCTGGCCGAATCGACGCTCGGGGTGTGGGAACACTGGACGGTGATCGACCCGCTCGTCGTCCCCGCGTACCTCGAGACGTCGCTGCACCGGATCGACGGCGTCGCCGGCATGGCGGGAGCCACGATCGGCGGGGCGCACGCGCCGGCCAACGCTCCCGGCGCCGATCCCGTCAACCGCACCTACGTCCTGCTGTACCCGGGCGTGTACACCGTGCGCGGCGTCGCATCGCGGTACTTCACGTCCGAGCCGGAGACGCTGGTCGCCGTGCAGCGGTCGTGGGACGGCGACCAGTTCTGGGAACCGGCGGACCACACGCCGCCCCACGGGCTGGCCAGGATCGGCTACGACGAGACCCCAGAACTGTTGAACGCGGTCTCCGCGGAGATGGAACGGGAGCTCACGGCGTGTGCCGAGGCAGTGCCCGATCCGCTGCCGCGGTGTCCGCACGGCATCGTGGGCTACAGCGAGATGACCGGCGCCACCATCGACCGTTTCCCCGAGGTGAGGTCGCTGGGACTCGCGCAGTCGGGTGGCGGTGGGCCGCCGCAGTTGTGGCTGCACACCGAGAGCGACGGCCTGGTGGACGCCCGGCTGTCCGACGGCACCGACATGCCGGTGAGCTTCTTCGTGTCAGCCAAGGTGCGGATCGACGAGGCGGGCGAGGTGTCCGTGCGACTGAGCGGCTGGTGACCTCGTGACCAGGGGCCGCGGCCCGGCGTCACCGTCGGCGATGTCGCTGCCGGACACGTGGCAGTGATGACTCCGATGTCACGGACCGGCCCCAGGCGGCGGGTTTCGCACTATCGTGGGGATCATGCTGCTCGAGGACCTGCGCCGTGACCTGCCCGCCGACCGGCTCGTGGACGACCCCGACGTCGTCGCCGGATACGTCCACGACGAGGCCGAATGGGCGCCACGCGGCAAGCCGGAGGTGGTCGTCCGGCCGCGTTCTGCCGAAGAGGTCCAGACCGTGGTTCGTGCGTGCCTCGCACACGGAACGCCGTTGGTCACGCGTGGTGCGGGCACGGGCCTGTCCGGCGGGGCGAATGCCGTCGACGGGTGTGTGCTGCTGTCCACCGAGCTGATGACCGCCGTGCGGGAGATCGACGAGTCCGAGCGCCTGGCGGTCGTCGAACCGGGCGTCGTCAACGACGACCTGCGCGCGGCGTGCGCCGAACGCGGCCTCTGGTATCCGCCGGACCCGGCCAGCGCGCCGTGGTCGACGATCGGCGGCAACGTCGCGACCAACGCGGGCGGGCTGTGCTGCGTCAAGTACGGCGTGACCCGGGACTACGTGCTCGGCTTGCAGGTCGTCACCGGCACCGGCGAGCTGGTCCGACTGGGCAGGCGCACCGCGAAGGGCGTGGCCGGGTACGACCTCGCCGGGCTGATGGTCGGCTCGGAGGGCACGCTCGGCGTCGTCACCGAGGTGACGGTGAAGTTGCGGCCGCTGCGCGATCCCGAGCACACGGTGGCCGGGTACTTCTCCTCGATCGTCGATGCGGGACGGGCCGTCGCCGCGGTCGCCGACGCGGGCATCACACCGTCCGCGCTGGAACTGGTCGACCGGCACTGCCTCGCGGCCGTCGACGCGTGGAAGAACATGGGCCTGTCGGTCGAGGCGGACGTCGTGCTGCTCGGCCGGACCGACGCGCCGGGGGCCGCGGGGGAGCAGGAGGCGGACCGCATGCTGGCCTGCTTCGAACAGGGCGGTGCGACGTGGGCTGCGCGGTCGACGGACCAGGAGGAGGCCGACGCGCTGTTCGCCGCGCGCCGCCTCGCGTACCCGGCGTTGGAGCGGCTCGGCCCGCTGCTCACCGAGGACGTGTGCGTCCCGAAGGCGGCCGTGCCCGAGATGTTGGCCCGCATCGAGGCGGCCGCGCAGCGGCACGACACCCGCATCGCCAACATCGCGCACGCAGGCGACGGCAACCTGCACCCGCTGCTGAGCACCCCGCCCGGCGATGACGCAGCCCGCGAGCGAGCGCAGGAGGCGTTCCACGACATCATCCGCGACGCCCTCGAACTCGGCGGCACCGTCACCGGTGAGCACGGCGTGGGACTGCTCAAGAAGGACGGTCTCGGCTCGGAACTGGACGGTGAGGTCGTCGCCATGCACCGGGCGGTGAAGGCGGCGCTCGATCCGCACGGGATTCTCAACCCGGGCAAGGTCATCCCGGACTGACGCGGCCTCCGGCGACGGCCGTCAGCGGCGGTGCAGTCGCATCGGCAGCCCGTCGGCGGGCACCGGGAGCGACGTGTTGTCCCAGCGCGGATGCACCCCGTCCGGCACGGTCCAGGTGTAGGTGCGCAGCATCTCGTGGAGGATCGCCTTCACCTCGAGCGTGCCGAAGTGCAGCCCGATGCACTTGTGCACACCGCCGCCGAACGGGATCCACGCGAACCGGTGCCCGGAGTCCTCGCGGCGGGATTCGGAGAAGCGGTCGGGGTCGAAGCGGTCGGGGTCGGTCCAGATGCCGGGGTCGAAGTGGTTCACGCCCGGCGCCGCGACGACGGCCGTCTCGGCGGGGATGTGGTGCCCCGCGATCTCCGTCGGTTTCACGGTCATCCGCATCAGTGTGGGCACCGGCGCCACGAGCCGCAGCGACTCCTTGATGATCAGATCCAGCGTGGTGAGGCTTTCCAGCGCGTGGATGTCGGGGACGTCGTCGCCGAGCGCGAGGGACTCCTCGCGGGCACGCTGCTGCCACTCCGGGTGCTTGCCGAGATAGTGCGCCGCGGCGCTGGTGGTGATCGTCGAGGTGTCGTGCGCGGCCATCATCAGGAAGATCATGTGGTTGACGACGTCGTCGTCGCTGAAGCGTTCGCCGTCGTCGGTCGCGGCCTGGCACAGTCCGGCGAACAGGTCCGACCCGTCGGACTGGCGTGCTGCGGGCAGGTGCCTGCGGAAGTAGCGTTCGAGCGTTCTGCGACCTTCCACACCGGCGCGGAACCGGGTGCCGGGCAGCGGGTATCGCACGATCGACGTCGCCGCGCGCACGGCGGCGACGAAGGCGCGGTTGATCTCGTCGAGGTTCTCGTCGCCGCCACGGCCGCCCATGAACACCTGCGTCGCGACGTCGAGCGTGAGTTGCTTGAGCAGCCAGTAGATGCGCACCGGGCGGTCAGCGGTCCACTGTGGAACATTGGCGCGTACCGAGGGGCCCATCTGGTCGACGTAGCCGGTCAACCGGTCGCGGGTGAACGCGGACTGCATGATCCGCCGGTGCATGCGGTGCTCGTCGAAGTCGAGGAGCATCAGTCCGCGGTGGAAGAACTCGTCGATCAATTGGGTCCAGCCTTCCTGCGAGAAGGCCTTGTCCTTGTTGACGAGCACCTGTTGGGTGGCGTCCGGTCCGCCGACGGTCACCACGGCGGGCCCGACCGAGCCCATCCACGACACCGGGCCGAAGCGGTCGTAGCGGTCGCGCAGGAACTCGTTGCCGAACCGGATGTAGCTCAGCGTGTGCCCGACGAGCGGTGGACCGTGGTCGCCGGGGACCGGCTTGAGGTCGCTACCGGCAGGAGGTGGAGCGAGCGTGGTGACCCGGCCGTGCGTCGCGCGCAGCCAGGCGTCGTCGATCGCCTTCGGCGCGGGTGCGGCGAGCACGGACGACAGCCGCTCGCGTGCCGCCCGGTTCGTACGTTCCAGCAGTGAAACCATGTGAACGTCCCTTCGAAGAGGGGATTCCGTGGACGCCGCTCCCATGGTGTCCACAATGGATGATGAACCGGGATGCAGGCGTGACCGCGTGATGGGTGTGCGGCCGTGGCCGGACTAGTGGCCCACGTCCCGCGCCGCGCCGACCGCGCGGGACTCGTACTCCTTGCGGACGGCGTGGTCGGCGGCGCCGAGCACGCGATGCGCGCCGGATGCCCGCAACAGTGCGTCGGAGGCCCGTCGCGGCAGCAGTGCGCCGAGGACGTTGGCCACCACCAGATCGCGCGGCACGTAGACGTCGAACCGCGGCTTGCGGATCGTCTCGAGGATGGCCGCCGCGACCTCCTCCGGGGTCACCGCACGGATTGCGCGCGACTCGCCTAGACCGGTCGCCAGTTCGGTACGCACGACCGACGGCATGACGACCGATATGTCGACACCCGTGCGGTGCAGTTCCGCGCGCACGGCGTCGGAGAAACCGACGACGCCGTGTTTCGTGGCGCAGTAGGTCGCCGCGCCCTCGAAGCCGATCTGGCCGGCCTCGGACGCGAGGTTGATGATGTGGCCACGGCCGCGTGCACGCATCCGCCGCACGGCCTCACGACTGCCGTGGATCACCGCGTGCAGGTTGATCGCCAACTGTTTCGCGGTGACCTCGTCGGGTTCGTCGTCGATGCGGCCGAGCGGCATGATTCCCGCGTTGTTGATCACCACGTCGGCCGGTCCGAGCGTGTCCTCCACGGCGTCGAGGAATCGGGTGTACGCGGCAGGGTCGGTGACGTCGACCCGCCAGCAGTGCACCCGGGGGTGGTCCCGCAGCCGTTCCGGCAGTGCCGCCGGTTCCAGGTCCGCGATCGCGACCGTGGCGCCCGTCTCGGCCAGTGCCGTCGCCGTCGCGGCGCCGATGCCGCGTGCGCCGCCGGTGATCGTGACGACCGTGCCTGCGACCGTCCGTTCCCGGCGGCCGAATCGTCCGCGTGCCTGTCCCATCGGCGCCTCCTCGCGCTGACCGGCGAATGCCACACCTGATCTTGGTCGGCGAGGGTCAGCATCCAACTGACAACCATGCATGTCAATATCGACCGAACGGGTGGCGCGCGGTGGAACCTCAGGTCAGCAGGGCCGGGAGCTTCTCGTATCCCCGCAGGATCCGCGTCGGCCGATGCTCGGCACCCGGCCGCAGTCGCAGGTCGGGAAAACGCTCGAACAGGGCGCGCAACCCGACCTCGCCCTCCATGCGGGCCAGTGCCGCGCCAAGGCAGTAGTGCCTGCCGGAGGAGAACGCGATGTGCTCGCGGGCGTTCGGCCGTGTCACGTCGAACGTGTGCGGATCGTCGAACACCTCGGGGTCTCGGTTGGCCCCTGCCAACAGCGTCGTCACGAGCGCGCCGGCACGGACGCGCGTGCCCGAGATCTCGGTGTCGCGGACGGTCGTGCGGCCGGTGAGCAGTACGGGCGGGTCGAACCGCAGGATCTCGTCGACCGCGCCGGGCCACAACGACGGATCCTGGCGCGCCTTGTCGAGCTGCTCCGGGTGCTCACGCAGCAGTGCGATCCCGTTGCCCAGCAGGTTCACGGTCGTCTCGAACCCGGCCGCGAGGACGAGGCCCGCCGTCGCGCGCAGCTCCTTGTCGTCGAGACCCACGCCGTCCTCGCGTGCCGCGACGAGCTTGCTCAGCAGGTTGTCGCCGGGGTTCGCCTTCAGCGCGGCGAGATGATCACCCAGCCATGCGTCGAACTCGGTCAGCGCACGGTCGGTGTCGCGGAACTGTCGCCACGGCATGCCCATGTCGAGACTCGGCGCGGCCGCGGTGCCGAGGGTGAGGACCTTGTCTCGTTCGTGATCGGGAACGCCGAGGATCTCCGCGATCACGGTCACCGGCAACAGGCTGCAGTAGGTCTCGACCAGGTCGACCTCCTCGCCGGCCCGCGCTCGGGTCTCCAGTGCGTCGAGCAGCTCGGCGGCGATCTCCTCGGTGCGTGTGCGCAGGTTCTCGACCGCGCGGGCGGTGAACACCCGGGTCACGAGCTTGCGGTAGCGGGTGTGCTCGGGCGGCTCGGTGGCCAGCATCGACGGCGGCTCGACCGGATGCAGGTGATCCGAGGCCGACCAGGTGCTCAGCCTGCCGAGCACGCCGTCCACCCGGTCGATCCCGGCGCGAACGTCCTGCGAGGTCAGCACGTCACGGACGACGGAATGCCGCGAGACCAGATAGGAGTACTTCCCCCGGACGACCGGTCCGCGGCCGTGGATCTCGTCGAACAGACCGGTCAGGCCCCTGGTCGGCGTCTCGGCCGATTCGGTGAACAGTCTCGCCTGCAGGTCCCCTTCTCCTGCGGCGCGGCGGAGCGCGACGCGGGGAATCGCATGGGTCACGCCCCAGCGCACGGCCTTCTTCGCGACGGACACCGTTGGCCTCCCGCAATCTACTGTCGAGTAGGTACGCGTTCCAGTCTGCCCCTGACGGTCCACCGGGGAAAGGGGCTGCTTCGACCGCGCGGCGCGGGTCGGAATCGGACGCCCGTGCTCGCGCCTCAGTCGGGCCGGCTCGCGGTGGCCAGCGTGACGATCGCGGATTCGAGGGCGCGCTGCAGTGTGTCGAGCTCGGGGGCGCCGGGCGGGTGCTGCAGCATCCGGTGAGCGAAGCCGTCGGTCAGGGCGATGATCGCGTGCGCCAGCTCTCCCGTGTCCATGGCCGGAGCCGCTGTGTCGCTGCTGGTCGTGTCGCCGGCCGTGGCTGCCTCGTCGGTCGCGCCCGTGTCGGGTGCTGCCGGGTCCCGCCACGCCGTGTCACCGCTGGTCGTGTCGCCGGAGGTCTTCCCGGTGGAAGTCGCGTCGAGGGAGGCGACGAGCCGCTCGTGCAGCTGAGCGTAGCTCGTGGCGATGCGCTCGGCCCACTCCGGAAGGTAGGCCGCTCGCGCGGTGAACGACCACAGCAGGGCGTTCTCCGCGCGGGTGTTGTCGTCGAGCGGCAGTACCTGGCGCAGGTAGTCGGTCAATGGAGCGTCGTCGGGCAGCGCGTTCCATCGTGCGACGAGGCGTTCGTCGGACAGGTCCAGCGCGCACAGCAGCAGTTCGTCCTTGGTGGCGAAGTACTTCTGCACGGCACCCGGCGACATTCCCGCCTCGGCCGCGACGGTACGGATGCTCACCGCTTCGAGTCCGTTCGTGGCGGCCAGTCGCAGCGTCGCGTCCGCGACGGCGAGCCTGCGGGCCTCCCGGTCGACGACTTTCGGCATCTGTCCTCTCCCCGTCGATCCCACGATCGTGGCGGGTGGGTGAACGTCTCGCGCAGCCCACGTTTCGGATACGATCGTATCCGAAACCGTGATGTGGGGGAGACCATGGCGCAACGGGCCGCGTCGCAGCGCGACGAGGAGCGTCGGCAGTCGACGGGTGGCAGGAGCCGTGTCACGCGCGAGAACGAGCTCGCCGCGGGGCTGGCACGCGGACCCGTCGAGGTCCTGGACTTCGTGCTGCCGTTGTGGGCGGGGAGCGTGCTGGGCCTGTCCCCGGCGGCCATCGGCGTGCTGACGGCCACCGAGACGCTCGTGTCACTGCTGGCACGCCCCGTCGCGGGCGCCATGGCCGACCGGGCGGATCGCGGCCGGGTCGCCGCGGCCGGTGCACTGCTGTACGCCCTGTCCTTCTCCGGCTACGCGGTGGCGGGCGGGCAGGCCATGGCGATGATCGCGGCGGTCGTCGGCGGCGTCGGCGGCGCGCTGTTCTGGGTGGCGCTCCGGGCACGGGTCGCCGAGGGCCTCACCGACGATTCGAGCGCCTTCGCCCGGTTGTTCGCCGCGGAGGGCACCGGCACGTGGATCGCCTTCGTCGTGGCACTCACCGCCGTGTCGCAGATCGATTACGCGGGCGTGTTCTGGCTCGGCGCCGCGGCCTCGGCCGGCGCAGCGGTGGTGCTGGTCGGCCGCAGATCCCCGCGCAGTGCGGCGAGGGAACCGGTGCCTGCGTTCCGCGCGCTGGGCAGGCGCCTGTGGCCGCTGCTCGGCGTGGTCGCCCTCACCGCGGTCGCCGAGACGGGTGTGGCGCTGCTGCTGATGCTCCACCTGCAGCGCGGGCACGACCTCGACATCGGCGCGATCGCGGCCGTCTTCCTGCCCGGATTCATCGTCTACAGCACGATCCCCGAGTACCTGCACGGCGTGGTGACGCGCCTGGGCAGGACGACCGTCGTGTCGGTGGCGCTGAGCTGCAGCGCGGTGTTCGCGGGCACGCTCGCCTTCGCGCCGAACCCGTGGGTGATCGCTGGCGCGTGGATCCTCGCTGCGGCGGCGTTCGCGGCGGCGATCCCCGTCGAGCAGGCTGCCGTCGCCGAGGCGGCGGGCGTCAGCCTGGGCCGCGGCATGGCGGTGTACGAGAGCGCGGTGCTCCTCGGCGCGACGGCCGGCGCCGTGAGTGCAGGGGCCCTCTACGAGGTCGACGGTGGCTGGCAGCTCGCGTGCGGTTTCGCCGCGGGCGTGCTCGTACTGGCCGCGGTCCTGATGCGCATCGCACTGCGGAAGGTCGGCGTGACCGACCGGCCCGTGCCCCCGCCGGGTGCCGCGGGGCCTGCCACGGCTTCCGAGACAGGCGACCCGGCGGAGCAGCCGGACGGCCCCGGAGCGGCAACCGAGGACTCGCCGGAGCCGGCGACAGCAGCGGAGCCGGGATCGGCGACGCCAGCGGAGTCGGGGACAGCGGAGCCGGACACCACAGCGGAGCCGGACACCACAGCGGAGCCGGACACCACAGCGGAGCCGGGGACACCGGGGGAGCCGACGGCGAGAACCCTGGCCGAGTCGACCACCGGCACGTCGGCCGTGTCCGCCGCTCTGCCCGATCGCCAACCGGAGTCCGCCGGTACGGAACCCCCTACCGGCACGACGTCGCACAGTGGAACGGAGACGGTGATGACCGACGACACGGAAACCACACGGCACCGGGAGAAGGCCTCGCCGTTGCAGGCGTGGGGCGTGCACGCGGCGGTGTACGTCGTCGCGCAGATCGCACTGGCCATCGCTGGCTACAGCTGGCCCGTCGAAACCGTGATCGGGTGGCCGCACGAGGCGGAGTACTTCTGGAACTCCTCGGGGCACTGGCTGCTGAACGCCGGCCGGATCTGGACGTTCATCTTCGTGCTCGACACCGTGTGGTCGGTCGGTCGCGCCGTGTTCGTCCGGCGGAGCCGTTGACGCGTACCGCCTCCGGCCGGGCCGGTAGCGGGATACGGTACCGGGCATGGCCCGTACCGATGTCGGCGTGATGCGCCGCGCAGCGGCGTGGAGCGAGTGGCGCAGGCCCCGCCCCGACCCTTCGATCCAGCGCTCGGATCTGGCGATCACCGCCGGCATGTTCGCCGGAATGGTCATCGTGATGCTGGCGGTCAACGGCATGGGTGCCCAGACCTTCGGGACCGCGCCGTCCCTGCAGGAGCAACTGGTCTGGGGCACGGCGCTGTCGCTTCCGCTTGTGGCGAGGCGGCGTTTCCCCGTCGCGGTGCTGCTGGTCGTCGGCGCGGTGTTCATCGCCGCGCAGGCGCGCCAGATCGGTGACAACACCGTGCCGTCGGTGTGCGTGTTCCTCGCGAGCTACAGCGTGGGCGCGTGGGAGCGCAACCGCAGACTCGCGCACTGGTCGCGAGTCGTGGTGATCATCGCGATGTTCCTGTGGCTCGCCGTCTCCTTCATCACGGCGATGGCCGAGGACTTTCCCGATTTCCCCGGTTCGACAGGGCCGTTCGATCCGGTCCTCGCCTCGGTCGTGTACGCCCTGTTGTTCAACGGCGTGTTCTTCGGTGCCGCGTACTTCTTCGGAAACATGGCCTGGGAGACGGCGCGGCGCAGAGCCGAGCTGGAGGAACGCAACGACCAGCTGCGCAGGTCGCAGGAGGAGAACCTGCGCGGAGCCCTCGTCGCGGAGCGGGTGCGGATCGCTCGGGACCTGCACGACGTCGTGGCGCACAGCGTGTCGGTGATGGGAATCCAGGCGGGTGCCGCGCGCCGCACGCTCGATCGGGACCCCGCGCTGGCCGGTGAGGCGTTGCAGACGGTCGAGGAGACCGCCAGGTCGGCGATCGGCGAGCTGCGCGGACTGCTGGGCGTGCTCCGGTCGGAGCCGGACCCCGCGGAGATCGACGGCGACGCCACGGCGGGTGCCGGCGAAGCCGCCCTCGGCCACGACGTGTCCGGCGGGAGCGGCGACGGCGAGGGAGACCCCGGCCTGCGCGCCGCATCCCCGGGTCTGAGCGATCTTCCGGAACTCGTGTCCAGAATGGACGCCGCCGGTATCGAGGCGCGCTACGGCGTGTACGGCGATCAGCGGCCGGTGCCGGACGCGGTGGCGCTGTCGGCCTACCGCATCGTGCAGGAGGGGCTGACCAATGTCGCCAAGCACTCCGGCGCCGAGGAGGTCGACGTGCGCGTGCGGTATCTGGCGAGCGCACTCGAGGTCGAGATCGTCGACGACGGCTACGGCCGGTCGTCGGCGGGTGGCAGCGGTCTCGGCCAGGCGGGGATGCGGGAGCGCGCCGCGGTGCACGGCGGCGAGGTCGAGGTGGGTCCGCGGGAGAACGGACGGGGATACCGGGTGTGGGTGAGCATGCCGCTCGGTCCGCGGCCGGTGTCCCCTCATACGCAGGAGGAGACCGGATGACCGAGTCGTTGCGGGTCGTGCTGGTGGATGACCAGGATCTGGTGAGGGCGGGCTTCCGGGTCATCCTGGGAGCCGAGCCCGACATGTCGGTCGTCGGCGAGGCGGGTGACGGACGCGAGGCCGTCCGGCTGGTCGGCGAGCTGCGCCCGGACGTCGTCCTGATGGATGTGCAGATGCCGGAGGTGGACGGCCTCGAGGCCACGCGCCGCATCCTCGGCGACCAGGCCGACTCGCCAGCTCCGACGAAAGTCGTCATCCTCACGACGTTCGACAGGGAGGACTACCTGTTCGAGGCGTTGCAGGCGGGCGCGAGCGGTTTCCTGCTGAAGAACGCCTCGCCGGAGGACCTCGTCGAGTCGGTGCGGATCGTCGCCCGCGGCGACGCGCTGCTGTCGCCCGAGGTCACCCGGCGGGTCATCGCCCGGTTCAGCGCGCCGAACGCGGCTCCGCTGCCGGCGACCAGGCCCGACGTGCTTACCGAACGCGAGTACGAGGTGCTGGTCATGCTGGCGCGGGGGGCTTCCAACGGGGAGATCGCCGAGCGGTTCGTCGTCAGCGAGGCGACGGTGAAGACCCACGTGTCGCGGGTCCTGACGAAGCTTGATCTGCGGGACCGGACCCACGCCGTCGTGTTCGCCTACGAGAACGGCATCGTCGCGCCGGGCATCGCGTGAACGGCCGAGCAGGCTTGGTCCGGCAGCGGGGTCCATCGGGAGGCTGACGCCCGGGATACATCGCCAGCCTGACGCGCGTGCCCGTGCCGTGCTCCTAGTCTGCTCGTATGTTGAAGGTGAATGGCGTCAGCCGGAGCTTCGGCGACCACCGGGTCCTCGACTCGGTGTCGTTCGACGTCAAGCCCGGCCGGATGACGGGGTTTCTGGGGGCCAACGGCGCCGGTAAGACCACCACGATGCGGATCATTCTGGGGGTCCTCAAGGCGGACGCGGGCTCGGTGACGTGGCACGGACAGCCGGTCACGCAGGCGGTACGGCAGCGGTTCGGGTACATGCCGGAGGAACGCGGCCTGTATCCGAAGATGAAGGTCGCGGACCAGATTCAGTGGTTCGGCAGGCTGCACGGCATGTCGCAGGCGAAGGCGGCGGCGAGCACCGAGCGTCTGCTCGACGAGCTAGACCTGGGCACGCGTGCCAACGACAAGCTCGAGGCGCTCTCGCTCGGCAACCAGCAGCGCGCGCAGATCGCCGCTTCGCTGGTGCACGATCCGGATCTGCTGATCCTCGACGAGCCGTTCTCGGGTCTGGACCCGATCGCGGTCGACACGGTGCTGCGGGTGCTGCGCCAGCGTGCCGCCGATGGGTCGCCGGTGCTGTTCTCGAGTCACCAGCTCAGTGTGGTCGAGCAGCTGTGCGACGACCTGGTGATCATCTCCGGGGGCGAGATCAGGGCCAGTGGCGAACGGGACGAGCTCAAGCAGCGCTACGGCACCCCGCGATACGAGCTGGTCGTCGGGTCGGACGCCGGGTGGCTGCGCGACGTTCCGGGCATCAAGGTGACCAGTGTGGACGGTCCGAAGGCGGTCATCGAGCCCGCTTCGGCGGAGGGCTTCCGCGCCGGCGGTGAAGCGCTGGACCAGCGGATCCTGCAGGAGGCGATGCGCCGCGGCGAGGTGCGGGCGTTCACGCCGGTCGTGCCGTCGCTCAACGAGATCTTCAAGGAGGCGATCTGATGACCAGCGTCGAGGAGCGGACCTCCGTCGAGTCTCGCAACGACAGTGGCGGCGTGACGTTCATGCAGGCCACGTGGCTCGTGGCGGAACGTGAGATCAAGGCGTTCGTGCAGATGAAGGGATTCTGGATCGGGCTCGCGGCGATCGTTATCGGCCTGTTCGCCGCGTCGATCCTGCCGAACGTGCTCGGCGGCGGCGACACGAAGGTCGCCGTCACCAGCACCGAGGTGGCGCAGACGCTCGAAGCGGGCTCCTTCGACGTCGAGCGCACCGACGACGTCGCCGCCGCGGAGGAACTCGTCCGCACCGAAGAGGTCGAGGCGGCGGTCGTGCCGGACACGACGGGCCAGTCGGCGACCGGGGTCGAGGTCGTCGCGCTCGAGAACCCGCCCAGCGACCTCATGGCCTCGCTGGGTTCGCCACCGCCGGTGAACCTGCTCGAGCCGGGCGATGTGAGCGAGGGCGAGAAGCAGCTCGTCATCATGGCGTTCGCGCTGGTGTTCATGCTCTTCGCCATGGGAGGGACGGCGATCGCGCAGAGCGCCGTCACCGAGAAGCAGACCAGGGTCGTCGAGATCCTGGTGTCGACGTTGCCGGTGAAATCGCTGCTGGCGGGCAAGATCGTGGGCCACACCCTGCTCACCGTCGGCCAGGTGATCGTGCTGGCCATCGCCGCTCCGATAGCACTGCAGGCCGGCGGCAACGAGGCGCTGCTCGAGGTGATCCTGCCCGCGCTCGGCTGGTACGTGCCGTTCCTCGTGTTCGCGTTCGTGCTGTTGGCCTCCATGTGGGCGGTCGCCGGATCGCTGGTGAGCCGTCAGGAGGACCTGGGCTCGACGATGGGCCTGGTCATGGCACTGGTGTTCGGCCCGTACATGCTGGTGATCATGCTGTCCGACAACGCGACGGCGATGACCGTGCTGTCGTACGTGCCGTTCTCGGCGGCCATCGCGATGCCGGTGCGCCTGTTCACCGGTGAGGCACAGCTCTGGGAACCGTTCGTGTCGCTGGGACTCATCGCCGTCATGATCGTCGTGATCACGGCCGTGGCGACCCGGCTCTACACGGGTTCGTTGCTCCAGACCGGGGGCAAGGTCAAGCTCTCGCGTGCCTGGTCGTCCGCTTCGGACTAGGGGTTGTGACAACCGGGTCCCCGGTCGGCGAGTGCCGGCCGGGGACCGGTCCGTTCGCGTCACGGGCGAGGCCGGGCCGAGAACGTCAACGCGACGTGGTTGAGCGAGGCGGGAAGGCGTCCCGGGTCGAGCCGGGCGCCACCCGTGCCGGTCAGCCGAACCTCGCGTCGGCGCAGGATCGCGGCGAGCAGGGTGGCCGTCGTGAACAACACGACGTCCCTGCCAGGGCACGCCGCGGGACCGCTGCTGAACGGAACGAGCGCGGGCTGTGCCCGTGCTCTGCCGTCGAGCCAGATGTCGGGTTCGAATCGGTCCGCGTAGGGCAGCCGTCCCGAGTCGCGATGGAACAGTGGCGCGAACGCCAGGAACGTGGTCCCCTTCCCGCCCCATGCGGTGTCGGCGCGTGCCTCGCGGAGCAGGGCGGGAGTGGTGGGCCAGAGCCGCAGTGATTCGAGGACACAGGCGCGCAGGAACGGCAGCTGCCGCACCTCACCGACGTCGCCCTGGTCGGCCTCCTCGCGTGCGCGGGCGTGTGCGCCGGGATGGGTCGCGATCAGCGCCAGCGCACGGAACGTGGCGATGCCCGCGGCGTCGAAGGCGAACAACCAATGGGGCACCTGCCCGGTCGTATCGTCCACCCCGGAGTCGTCCGGTTCCGCGTCCGCGGCGACCGCGTTGAGTGCGGCGACGAGACTGCCCCGCCGGTCCAGACCGGCCTGCTGCCGGACCAGCCCGAGGAACCGGTCCCGGAGTCGCCGCTGTTTCGGCAGTAGATAGGCCCAGTTGGCGTCCTGCCTTAGCCGGCCGAGCAGATCCGTGACCTCCCGGTCGGCTGCGGTGTCGCCGCCGAGCGTGAGCTGCCGGACGATCCGCCACCACAGTGCGGAGAAGTCCGCCCAGCCGATGCCGGACGGCAGTTCGTCGGCACCCGTGCCGATCGGGCCCGCCCACTCGCCCGCCAGGTGGTGCAGTCCTCGTCCCGGTTCGAGTGCGTGCTCGTTGGCGTCGCGTCGCCGCTGCCGGCGCGGGCCCTCCGAGATGAGCACGCCGTGGGGCTGGAACCGGCTCAGTGCGGCTCGCTTCTCCAGTGTCGCCGGGCTGAACGGCACCGGCGCATCCGTGAGCAGGTGGCCGACGTCGGCGTGATCGAGGAGCACGGTGACCGAACGCCCCGGCAACCGCAACCGCACCGGGCGGCCGTGGTGGGCGCGGCGGAGCGCACGCAGTGTGGTGATCGCGCGGCGGTCGAGTTCGAACCGTTCGGCCAGCTGCATCACCGCGGGACGGCGCGTGATCGGTCCCGCGCCGATCGTCGGGGCCAGGACCGTCGCCGCGACCCGTGCCGTCTCGGCGAGGGAGGCGGCATCCGACGTCGGGTGCGGTTCGTCCGCACGGAGCGCCCCGCCCGAGGGGGTGGTGGTCGGCGTCGTGGATCGGTCGGAAGTCGTCATGCCGCAGGGATTGCCAGACGGAGCGGACGTGAATCGACCTCGTCGCGCAGGATCGGGTGCCGGCCGGAAGCTCTCACGGGGCGGTGCGGGTGCGCGGCGTGCGTTTGCCTGACGCGATGTCGGGAACACGTCGGACATGTCGGACAGGGATGCGTGGGACAAGGGCCGGCCGCACACCGGCCGGTGGGCGCGGACCCTCGTCTGCGTCATCGGTGCCTGCTACCTCGTCCTCGGTGTGGCGGGTCTGGTGAGCGGTCCCGGCAGAGTGCTGGTCTTCAGTTCGGGGGCACTGCTCGACGTCGTTCGCGCAGCGGTCGGGGTGTTGTGCCTCACCGCGTTGCATCCACGTGCGTCGGCCACGGCGCTCGGCTGGTTCCTGTTCGTCGGTTTCACCGCGCTGGTGGCCTACGGCGTACCCGCGGCGATCGCAGCGGATCCGGCCGACGTGGGACAGGTGTTCCCGCTCTCCTGGGCCGACAACGTCGCGCATCTGGTGACGGCGTTGCTGGGACTGGCGATCGGGATGTCGCGGTATCCCGTGCGGGACACCGTTGCTCCCGGTGAACACCGGAACGACTGAGCCACCACCTCGGGCACTGTCCACAGTGGTGGTTGCCGGCGGTGGGACGGACGCGGCCTGCGAGTCACATCACGCCTCGTCCCCGAGATGGGACGCCGCGGCCTGTTAGTTCGCGGCCTCGTTGGGAAACCGGCGGGAGCCGGCGAACACGAACCGGGGGTGACGCGGCGGTGACGATGCCGGCCGGCCCTCCGGACGGCCCCTCTGGAAGGAGGAGGAGATGACGACGCCCGAGAGCGGTCATGTGACCGGGACGAAGGACAAGACCTACAACATCATCTGGTACGTCGAGGCGTGCCTGAGCAACGCGCTGCGACTGGAGACCTACGTCGGCGACGCCGAGCGGGACGGTGACCCCGAGCTCGCCGAGTTCTTCCGCAAGGCGCAGGCCGACAGCCGCAAGGGCGCCGAGCAGGGCAAGGAACTGCTGCGGAAGCGATTGTCGTCCTGACGAACCGGGCCGCGCTCGCGCTCCGGCACGGGTGCACGCGGTGGTCGCCGGCAGCCGGATCGTCCGGGATGCCACGGCCACCGCGGCCGAGGCCGGAACCACGCCGTGCGCCGGAGCGCGAACGCGGCGCCCGGCACGCGCGTTTACCCGGTCGTAGCTCGGGCAACGCTGAGGGAGCCCTCCTGCAGCGGCGGCCACGAAAGGAGCGCCCGATGCAGCACGATCAGTTCGACGCGGCGACTCCGCCGCAGGACACCGGTGCACCCGACAGCGTCGAGCAGGACCCGGCCGCCCTGGGCAGTGCCGAGGACCTCGACGAGGACCGATTGCAGCAGGACCCGCTGGAGGGCGGCGTCGAACCGCCCGAACGGTGGTCCGGTGTCGACCGCTGGGGGACCACGCCGTCCGAGCAGCGCGAGGGCGAACCGCTGGACGAGCGGCTGGCCGAGGAACAACCGGACACGCCCACGCCACCTCCTCCCGAACAGGAACCGGACCTGCCGCGCGGTCTCGACACCGAACGCGGTGAGGAGGCCGACAAGGCGGGCGGCTCGGTGGCGGACGCGATCCGCGCACCCCGGCCGCCCGAGTGACGCGAGGAGGGACGATGCGCAGGAACGAACTGCAGGACGTACTGGCCGCCGAGGGCCCGTTCGCGTGCGCGTACTTCGACGCGTCCCACGACACCGAGGACGCAGCCGACCGGATCCGGTTGCAGTGGCGTTCGGTGCGCGAACAGTTGACCGAGCAGGGCGCAGATCAAGCCACGGTGGACGCGATGAACCGTGCGGTCTCCGGCGGCGAGCCACCGGTCGGTACCGCGGGCAGAGCGTTGATCGGCGCGGGCGGGGACCTGCTCGTCGACGAGTGGCTGCCGTCGCCGCCGCAGACGGTGGCACGCAGGTCGGAGGTGCCCTACCTGCTGCCGCTGCTGGCGACGATGGACCGGCCCGTGCCGTACGTGGCCGTGATCGCCGACCGCACGGAGGCGCGGCTGAAGGCGGTCGACCACAGCGGGGAACCGGTCGCGACGGAGGACGTCAGCGGTGAGGACTACCACGTGCACAAGCCTCGCGGGGGTGGCTGGTCGCATCGGCGGATCCAGCAGTACGCCGAGGAGTCGGTGAAACGCAACGCCCGTGACATGGCCGACGAGGCGGATCTGTTGGCACAGAAGGTGAGCGCGCGCCTGGTCGCGATCGGCGGAGAGGCACAGACACGGTCGGCGTTGCGCGACGAGCTCTCGCCGCGGTGTGCGGAGATCGCGGTCGAGCTGAACGCGGGGCCTGCCGAGGGGGAACCGGATCTGGACGAGTACGACGCGTGGCTCGACGAGCTGGTCGCGCGGCAGCAGGCCGAGGACCGTGACGACATCGTGCAGCGGTACCGGGCCGCCGCGGGCAGGGACGAAGGGGCATCCGGGCTGCGTGCGGTGACCGCGGCGCTGCGGGACGGCCGGGTCGCCACATTGCTGGTGGACCGCGGCGGGCTCGGCGACGGCACCGTGCTGTGGGGCGAGGACCTGCTGCGGGTCGCGACGGCCGAGGACGGGCTGTCGGAACAGGACGTCAGCGAGCACCGCGCGGACGAGGCGCTGCCCGCCGCGGCGATCGCGGCGGGGGCGGACGTGCTGGTGGTCGACGGTGTCGAGCTGCCGGACGGGGTCGGGGCGCTGTTGCGTTACTGAGCCGTCCGGGGCGGAGGGATCCGAATGAAACGCGAGAGTGATCAGCACGCGCCGTGGGTGGACGACCAGCTCGAACAGGAGCTGGAAGGTGCGCTGCGGGGAAACCGGCCGTCGCGGGCGGACGAGCCCAGGGACCCGGAGCCGCCCGCCGATGACGATCCCGACGTCGCGGGATGGTCGCCGCGCACCGAGGACGAGCCCGAGTGAGCCGGGTGTGACTCGGCCGTGGTTCAGCGCCCTGCGGAGTCTTCGTCTCCGGTGTCGCCTTCCTGGCCGCCTGTGACGCGGCTGTCGGTGATCCCGAGGCGGCGGAACACCTCGGGGAGCTCGTCGAGGACGGGTGTACGCATGTCGCGGCCCATGAGGGTGGCGCGCAGGTAGAGCCCGTCCCCGATCAGGCCGATCAGCTCGGCGGTCAGCGGGTCGTCGACGTATTCGTGGGCCAGGTCCGTCCACATGCGAAACGAGGTGGCGAGGGCTTCGTCGGCTTTCGGTTCGCTGCCGAGCAGGCGGAGGGCTGCCACGGACGTCCGGTGGGCCGGCTTGGCCATGTCGGCGTCGGTCACTGACGTGCTGAGCAGGTACCGCACCATGCCCTCGGGGGCGTTCCTCGCGTGTTCCATGTCCCGGCGGGTGCGGTCGAGGAGTCGGTCGATGAGGCCGTCGAGGAGGGCTTCCTTCGATTTGAAGTGGTAGAGCAGCCCGCCCTTCGACACGTCCGCCCTCGCCGCGACGGCGTCCAGCGTGACGGCGGCCAGGCCCTTCTCGATCAGCAGGTCCTCGTAGGCGTCGAGGACCTGTTCGCGTGCGGATGGTCGTCCCATGGCCGGCCACTCTACCGCCCTTGACTGAACCGTCCAGACGGTCTACTTTCGGATTGGCCGGCAAACTGTACCGGCTGGACGGTTCAGAAACTGGAGGAGACGTGGACAGGGCGGGAACGCGCGATTGGGTCGCACTCGGCGTGCTGGTGCTGCCGGTGCTGCTGATCAGCGTGGACATGACGGTGCTCGGATTCGCACTGCCGTACCTGAGTGAGGACCTCGCCCCCACGGGTGCCGAACAGCTGTGGATCGTGGACATCTACTCGTTCGTGCTCGCCGGTCTGCTCGTGTTGATGGGGTCGGTGGGCGATCGGATCGGCAGGCGCAGGCTCCTGTTGGCGGGCGCTGCAGTGTTCGGTGCGGCGTCGGTGCTCGCGGCGTTCGCGGCCAGTCCGGCGATGCTGATCGCCGCGCGGGCGCTGCTCGGCGTGGGCGGCGCGACGCTGATGCCGTCGACGCTCTCGCTCATCCGTACGATCTTCACCGACCCGGCGCAGCGCAGGCTGGCGATCGCGGTGTGGGGATCGGGCTTCTCGGGCGGTATGGCGCTGGGGCCGGTGGCGGGCGGCTGGCTGCTCGAGCACTTCTGGTGGGGCTCGGTGTTCCTCGTGAACGTGCCGGTGATGGTCGTGTTGCTCGTCGTCGGACCACTGCTGCTGCCCGAGGCGGCAGACCCTGCGCCGGGCCGGTTCGACCTGCTCTCGGCGGCGCTCTCACTGGCCACCGTGCTGCCCGTGGTCTACGGGATCAAGGACCTTGCCAAGCACGGGATCGGGCTTGCGCCCCTCGCCGCGATCGGGTTGGGGATCGCGATCGGCGCGGCGTTCGTGCACCGGCAGCGGATGCTCACCGACCCGATGATCGACCTGCAGCTGCTGGCCAAACGCGAGTTCAGCGTGTCGATCGGCACCAACATGCTGGGCGTGTTCGCGATGGCGGGGCTGTTGTTGCTGGTCCCGCAGTATCTTCAGCTCGTGCTGGGTATGCCGCCCCTGACCGCGGCGCTGTGGATGCTGCCGATGACGGCGGCAGGTGTCGCAGGGTCGCTGCTGGTGACGCGACTGGCCCGGCACATCCCGGTTCCGCGGTTGATCGGCGCGGGACTGCTGCTCGCCGCGGTGGGCTTCGCGCTCGTGGCCGTGCTGGGCGGCGGCGCAGGGCCGGGACTGGTCGTGTCGGCACTCGTACTGGTCGGATTCGGCGTTCCGCTGTCGGAGGTGCTCACGAACGACCTCATCGTGTCGACCGCGCCGGCCGAGCGCGCCGGTTCGGCGGCGGCGATCTCCGAGACCGGGTTCGAACTGGGTGGCGCGCTGGGGACCGCGGTGCTCGGCAGCGTCGCCATGGCGATCTACCACTCCGGGGTGCCCGCCGGTACGCCGGCGGCGGCCCGCGAGACGCTCGGCGGCGCCGTCGCCGCGGCGCAGCAACTTCCGCCTGCGCAGGCCGAGGCGTTGCTCGACACGGCGCGGGAGGCGTTCGTCGCGGGCATGCGGATCAGCGCCGTGGCCGGCACCGTGCTGCTGGTGCTGACCGCCGTGCAGGCCATGGTCCTGCTGCGCCGCACGCGCACGGACGCCGCCGTGCCGGTTTCCGTCTGACGGCGAGGAGGGTGCCCGCCGCCCGGCGGGCACCCTCCTCGTTGCGTCAGCGCAGGACCGTCGCCGCGAGGTCCCTGAGGATCTCGTCGATCTCCTGTTCCAGGTCGGAAGCTTCCGAGGTGAGCAGCCACAGCGAGCCGCCGTCGATGCCGAGCACCAGCAACCGGGCGTGCCTGACGGGGTCGCCGTCTCGGAGAGCGCCCTC
The DNA here is from genome assembly GCF_014195435.1 of Prauserella sediminis. Taxonomy (NCBI): domain Bacteria; kingdom Bacillati; phylum Actinomycetota; class Actinomycetes; order Pseudonocardiales; family Pseudonocardiaceae; genus Prauserella; species Prauserella sediminis. Next base: position 3,224,903 of record NZ_JACIBS010000001.1, read on the forward strand.
CGCAGCGAGGACCTCGAGCCATGCGGTGACGCGTTCGTGCGCGCGCCGGACCGCCGATGCCCACAGCGCGCGGCGATCGGGGGTCGAATCCGGCCCGGCCACCGCCGCCACGGTGGCCGCCCACTGTTCGAGGCCGTCGGCGGGCGTCACGAACTGCCGCAGGCACTCGACCAGCCGGTCCACCGCCGGGATGCGAGTGTCGTGGATGCGAAGGTCGCCGAGTCTGCTGTCGAACACCGCGTCGGTCACGACGTCGTACAGGTCGCGTTGGGTCGGGAAGTAGTAGCGCAACGTGCTCGCACCGACACCGGCGCGAGCGGCCACCGCGCGGACACTCAAGGCGGCCATGCCTTGTTCGACGGCGATCTCCCGGGCGGCGGTCACGATGCCCTGCCGGTGGCCTCCCATGGCGCTCCTCTTGTCGTGGTGGTTCTTGTCGTGGTGGTTTCGCCGTTTCCGACGCCGGGTTCGTGCTATTGTGCCGCTGACTTTAGTACAGTGTACTAATAACTGCGCCGGTGGTGATCGGATGCATTTTCTGGGGATGAGAGGAATCAGGGGAAAACATGATCAGCAGTGTGCAGGAGTGGGCGCTTTCCCTTCCGTGGTTCCTCCACTGGGTGGGAATCCTGGCCCTCGGCGCGATTCCGTTCGTCGAGTCGTACCTCGGATCGGTCATCGGGGTGTTGTCGGGTCTGTCGCCGTTCGTGGCGATCCCGGTGGCGATCGGCGGCAACGTCGTCTCGATGCTGGCGTTCGTGTTCGGCGCGCACGCGGTACGCGGCCGTGTCATGGCCGGCCGCGAAGAGGCCCCGCTGACGCCGCGGAAGCAGAAGCTCAAGGAACGGTTCGACAGGTACGGCGTGGCCGGGGTGAGTTTGCTCGGCCAGATGGTCCTGCCCAGTCAGATCACGTCCGCACTCATCGTGTCGTTCGGTGCCTCGCGGAACCGGGTGATCCTGTGGCAGGTCATCTCGATCATTCTCTGGGGCGTGGTGTGCGGCATCCTCGCCGTCTACGGCGTCAACCTTTTCGCCTGAGTGTGCCCCACGCAGCGATGAGCACGGCCGCTTGCGCCGTGACGCAGGCGCTGTGGCGGTGATGCCGTGACGGAGGCGCCGTGGCGGTGGCGTCGTGGCAGTGGCGCGAGTCCGCGGTGGTGCGGGCGTACCATCGTCGGCCGGCGTCGGGACGCCGACGGACCCTGTCGACCACCGGCCAGCGGCAGGGTAGCGGCACCCGAGCACAGCAACATCCCAGGACAGCAGCACCCGAGAACAGCAAGGTGGGCACATGACCGTACGTACGGCCGTCATCGGTTTCGGACTCGCGGGCCGCGTCTTCCACGCGCCGTTTGTGGATCATGACGATGCGTTTTCGTTGGATTTCGTTGTGACCGGGGATGGGGAGCGGGCGCGGGAGGCGCGGGAGTCGTATCCGGGGGTGGCGGTGTTGCCGGATGTGGCTGCGTTGCTGGAGCGGGCTTCGGATGTGGATTTGGTGGTGGTCGGGACGCCGCCTGTGTCGCATGCGGACATCGCTGGGCAGGCGTTGGACGCGGGCTTGCACGTGGTGGTGGACAAGCCGTTCGCGACGACGAGTGAGCAGGGCCGGGCGTTGATCGAACGGGCGCGGGCGGCGGGCCGGGTGCTGACGGTGTATCAGAACCGGCGGTGGGATGGGGATTTCCTGACGTTGCGGGAGCTGGTCGCCTCCGGTGAGCTGGGCGAGGTCTACAGCTTCGAGTCGCGGTTCGAGTGGTGGAAGCCCGAGGGCGGGCGTGGGTGGAAGGCGAGCGCGGGTGTCGGCGAGGGCGGCGGGATTCTGTTCGACCTGGGTACGCATTTGATCGATCAGGCGGTGCGGCTGTTCGGGCCGGTCGAGGATCTGTGGGCTGATGTGACCACGCGGGGATCGGATGCCGCTGATGACGATTCGGTGGTGGTGTTGCGGCACGCGAATGGGACGCGGTCGCGGTTGATCATGTCGGGGGTTGCGCCGTTGCCGGGGCCGCGGTTTCACGTGTCGGGGTCGCGGGCCGGGTTCACGATCTGGGGGTTGGATCCGCAGGAGGATGCGCTGCGTGGGGGTGCCAGGCCGGGCGATGCCGGGCTTGGGGTTCGCGCCGAGGGGCAGTGGGCCACGGTCGGTACGCGAGACGAGTCGCGGCGGGTCGAGCCGCGGCGTGGGGACTACGGCGAGTTCTACCGCCGGCTCGCCGAGGCCATTGCCGGCACGGGCGAGGTGCCGGTCGACCCGCATGAGGCGGTCGAGGTCCTCGAACTCGTCGAACGTGCCCACACCCTCACCACCCAGCACTGAAGCGGCGTAGCCGCCTCTGCAGCCACGCCGGTCGGCCCCGCACATGTGCGGGGCCGACCGGTGTCGTGGCCGGGATTGAGCCGTTCGTGCTGTGGGAGGCGAGCCTGCCGCCGGGAAGCGCTGCCCTGGCTATGCCGTCGGGTCAGGACCCCGGGGGACCGGTGCGATACGTGGTCGGAGTCGCTCCGCGAGCGGAAGACTCGTGGCTCCCGACCGTCTCCCACCACCCAGACGGATGCGTCCCGCGCGGCAGCGCTCGATCAACGCCCCAGGGTGCCCTGGGGGCGTTGGCGGTTGCGGCCGGCGGTGAAGTGGGGAACGAGCCTGATTACGGCCACTGCCGGAAAAATCGACCACAGCACTGACACTGTGCGGGTATCAATCGGGTCGACAAGAAGTATTGGCGTCGAACGTGTGCCGTCCATCACCGTTGCGGGTGGCGCTTCTCCCAACGACGGGACGAATGGATGGACACACGACGTCACACGCCGGCCGCGCTCGTGGCCGCTGCCCTGCTCCTGCTCTCCGGCTGTGGAGGGGGTGAGGATCCGGCGCGCAGTGAGACCCCGATCGACGTGGTGGCGCTGTCCACCTACGGCACGGGGACCGCGACGTTCGCCGACGTGGCAGCCGTCGCGGACGCCGTGACCGCCGCGGAGGGGACCCGGTTCCGAATCATCACCTCCGGCACGGCTATCGGCCGGATGCTGCCGCTCAAGGACGGCCAGACCCAGTTCGCGCGCGTCGGCGACGAGTACATCTTCGGGTTCCGGGCCGAGCACGAGTTCGCCGACGAGGACTGGGGGCCACAGCGGACCCGGGTGGTCTGGGCCCCGACCGCCCCGCACAGCTGGATGGCCAGGGACGGCTCCGGTATCGAGGAGGCCGCCGACCTCGAAGGCAAGCGGGTCCCGCGGGTCACGGCCAACCCCTCGGTCAACCAGAAGACGAAGGCGATGCTCGCCAGCGCCGGGCTGACCTGGGACGACGTCCGTCCGGTCGACATCGGGTACGGCGAGCAGCCCGACGCGCTCAAGGCAGGCAAGCTGGACGTGTTGTTCCAGCAGGTGTACGGCTCCTCGCTGGCGGAACTCGAATCGACCACCCCGGTGCACTGGCTCGAGTTCGACGAGAACGATCCGCGTACGCAGCGGGCCATCGAAGAGAACGTGCCGTCGGTGGAGCTGCGTTCGTTCACCGGGGCGCCGGGCCAGGAGGAGGGCGGCTCGAACACCGGCTTCTGGTACGCGGTGCCGGTCATCACGTATGCCGACACCTCCGACGTGGTCGCCTCCCAGCTGGCGCGATCCATTGTGGATAGCTACGACAAGTACCGGGACGCGACCTCGACCACGGATCTGTGGTCGACCGACGACGCGATGATCGCGCCGGTGGAGGTGCCGTTCCACCCTGGCCTGGTCGAGGTCCTCGAGCAGGAGGGCGTGTGGACCGCCGAGGCCCAGCAGCGGCAGGACGAACTGCTGGCACAGGAGAAGCAGCTCCGCCGCGGCTGGCAGCAGGTGAAGGAGTCGGAGAACCTCCGCCGGGACTGGGCGGCCTGGAAGAAGCAGCACCTCGAGGAGGCCGGCGATGAATGACGTGATCGACGAACGTTCGGCCGACGACCACCGGGACGGCCCGGCCGACGGGCAGCACGGCCCGGTGGTGACGGCCGCGGAGACGGCGCGGCTCACCGGCGGGCAACGGTTCTGGGCGGGGGCGGCCGTGACGCTGACCATCGCCGGGGTGCTGATCGTTCTGAACCAGGTCTTCTTCTGGAACCCCGGCGGTTTCACGCTGCTGCTGAACGCTTTCCTGTACGTCGTACTGGCGTGCTTCCTGTCGCAGGTCTTCATTCTCGTCAGGGCGCGCAAGTCCGCCGACCGGTCCCGGTTCTCGGTGCCCTGGTACGACGCCGTCCTCGCCGTGGTCTGTGTCGCGACCAACCTGTACTTCGCGGTGCACGCCGAGGACATCTCGCTGGAAGGCTGGGACTACGCCGCGCCGCCGCTCGCGGTCGCCGGGTCGTTCGTGCTGTGGTTGCTGGTACTGGAGGCGTTGCGGCGCACTGCGGGACTCGTCGTGACGATCATCGCGGGCGCGTTCTCGCTGTACCCGCTGATCGCGGAGCAGATGCCGATCGGGTTCCTGCAGGGCGTGCCGTTCCCCATCGAACGTGCGGCCACGGTTCACGCGCTGGGGCCGGACTCGATCCTCGGACTGCCGCTGCAGACCGCGGGAGCGATCCTGATCGGCTTCCTGGTGTTCGGGGTCGTGCTGCAGCGCACCGGCGGTGCGGAGTTCTTCATCGACCTCGCGCGCAGCGTGTTCGGTCACGCTCGGGGCGGTTCCGCCAAGGTCGCGGTGACGAGCTCGGCGTCCATGGGCATGATGAGCGGGTCGGCGGTGTCCAATGTGCTCACCACGGGTCCGATGACGATTCCCGCGATGAAGCGGGCGGGCTATCCCGGCACGTACGCTGCCGGTATCGAAGCGACCGCAGCCACCGGCGGATCGATCACCCCGCCCATCATGGGCACGGCGGCCTTCCTGATGGTCTCGTTCCTCGGCATCCCGTACTCCGAGGTGGCACAGGCGGCGGCAGCGCCGGCGTTGCTCTACTACGTCGGCGTCTTCACCCAGGTCGACGCCTACGCCGCCCGCACCGGCATGCGCGGCGAACCGCGGTCACGCCTGCCGAAGGCCCTGGCGACGCTGCGGACGGGCTGGCCGTATCTGCTGGCGCTGGGCGCGCTCATCCTGCTGCTGGTGTGGCAGCGCGACGAGGCGCAGGCCCCGTTCATGGCGGCGGCGCTGCTGCTGGCGATCGCTGTGGTGCGGCCGCGGCACCGGCTCGGGGCCCGCGGTCTGCTCGCAGTCGTCGTCGATTCGGGACGGTCGATCGCCGAGATCGTCGGCATCATCGCCGGTGTCGGACTGATCGTCGGCGCGCTGTCGATGTCCGGGGCGTCGCTGTCGCTGGCCCGCGAACTCGTCGCGGCCGTCGGCGACAACGTGCTGCTGATCCTCATCGCCGGTGCGGTCACGTGTTTCGTGCTGGGCATGGGGATGACGGTGTCGGCGGTGTACGTCTTCCTCGCGATCGTGATGGCGCCCGCGCTCATCGAACTCGGGGTGAACCCGGTCGCCGCGCATCTGTTCGTTATCTACTGGGCGGCGGCCTCCTACATCACGCCACCGGTCGCGCTCGCCGCGTTCGCGGCGGCGGGCATCGCCCGCAGCTCGCCGATGGCCACGGCGGTCACGGCGATGCGATTGGGCGCCGCGAAGTACATCGTGCCGTTCTGCTTCGCGCTCAACCCGGCACTGGTCGCGCAGGACGACGTCGGATCCGTGCTGCAGGCCGTCGGGCTGGCGATCGTCGGTGTCTTCGCGATGGGTGCCGCGTTCGAGGGATACGCACCGCTGGTGGAGGTCCGGATGCCGGGGTGGGCGCGCGCGGTCGCGCTCGCCGGGGGCGTCGCACTGCTGCTGCCGGAGACGGTGTCGTCGATGGCGGGCCTGGTCGTGGTGGTCGCACTGCTGGCGGGGCTCCGGTTGTTCGGCCACCACGCCGGGCCGCCGGAGCGTCGCGGCGATGACGCGGCTGCCGCTGACGCGGTCGCCGCTGCCGCGGCGGGGTCCGGCGAGGCCCTGCAGGGTGAGTCACTGCGGGACGAGTCACTGCCGGACGGCGCCGGGTCAGGCGAGCGGCGTGAGGGTGATCCGGAGGTGCGCACGTGACCGGCTCGAAGGTGACGACGCTGACCGAGGCGGTCGCCGCACACGTGCGGGACGGCATGACCGTGGCGCTGGAGGGCTTCGGCCATTTGATCCCGTTCGCGGCGGGGCACGAGATCATCCGGCAGCGCAGGCGTGACCTGACGATGTGCCGGATGACGCCGGACATCCTCACCGACCAGCTCCTGGTCGCCGGTTGCGTGAGCAGGCTCGTGGCGTCGTTCTTCGCCAGCGGTTCGGCGGGCTCGCTGTACGAGATCCGGCGCCGGGTCGAACAGCACGATCCGGCGCCGTTGGAGACGGAGGAGTACTCGCACTACGGCATGTACTGCCGGTACGAGGCCGGTGCGAAACGACTGCCGTTCCAGCCGCTGCTGTCCTATGTGGGCAGTGACCTGCCCGCGCTCAATCCCCGCATCCGGTCGGTGGAGAGTCCGTACGGCGAGGGCAGGGTGTACGTCGTGCCGCCGCTCAACCCCGACGTGACGATCGTGCACGCCCAGCGGGCCGATGCGAGCGGCAACACGCAGCTGTGGGGCATCACCGGAGCGCAGGCGCCCGCGGCGTACGCCGCCTCCGCCGTGATCGTGACGGTCGAGGAGATCGTCGCGCCGGAGGTGGTCCGCGCCGATCCGAACCGCACTCTGATCCCCGCACACGCGGTGGACGCGGTCGTCGAGGTGCCGGGCGGGGCGCACCCCTCGTACGCACAGGGCTGCTACGACCGGGACAGCGCCTTCTACCGGGAGTGGACGCCGATCAGTCGGGACAGGGAGGCGGCGCTCGCGTGGATCGACGAGTGGATTCATGGCACCGCCGATCACGCGGGCTATCTCGCCAAGCTCGGGCAGCAGCGCTGGGACGGGCTGCGGGTCGCGCCGGCCCCTTCCGGTTCGGTCTCCTACGGACGGAGGAAGGAATGACGGCAGACTCTTCCCGGCACGGCAGTGGACCGTCCACTGCGGAACGGTCGTCGGCCGGGCGACCCGTTGCGGACGTGGCCGATGTTCCGCCGCACAGCGCGGAGTTCCTCGCCACGGTCGCCGCGCGCGAACTCGCCGGTCGCCACCGGGTGTTCGCCGGGGTGGGCCTCCCTACGCTGGCCGTCGACCTGGCCAAACGCACCGTCAACCCGGGAGTGGAACTCGTCTACGAGTCCGGCGTCGTCGGTGCGCATCCGGAGGCGATGGCCGAGGGGATCGCCGACTCGGTGCTGGTGTCGGGGTCCGAGGCGATGCTGAGCATGGACGCGCTGTTCGGCTATGTGCTGCAGGGCGGGTACGTCGACGTCGGGTTCCTCGGCGCTGCACAGGTCGACCGGGTCGGCAACATCAACACCTCCGTCATCGGCGACTGGAGGCGGCCTGAGGTGCGGCTGCCCGGATCGGGCGGTGCGAGCGACATCATGGCTTCCGCCCGCGAGATCGTGGTCGTGCTGCGCCGCCACGATCCGCACGCGCTGCCCGCGGACGTGGACTTCTGCACCTCGCCGAGTCCGGTCAGGGCGCGGCGGCAGGAGGGGTTCCACCAGCCGGAAGGTGCGGGCGTCACCACGGTCATCACGCCGCTCGGCATTCTGCGCAGGCCCGACCGCTACGGCGAACTCGAGCTCGCGGCGGTTCATCCGGGTGTAACGGTGGCCGAGGCGGCCGAGAACACCGGCTGGGACCTGCGCGTACGCGCGGACGTGGCCGAGACGCCGCGGCCCCGCGCCGAGGACGTCCGCCTGCTGCGGGAGGAGATCGACACGGTGCGGCTGTATCTGCGGTGAGCCGGTCGGTGGCGACGACGTGTCGACCGCCACCGACCGCGACGGGTCACAGGCCGCCGTAGTCCTCGGGCGTGGGCAGCGCACGTTCGGACAGTTCGAGGACCCGGTCGACGGCGGGCGTGGTCTCGGCGCGCCAGATCAGGCGGGCCAGCGCCTCCTCCCTGCCCCCTTCGAGGGGGATGACCGACAGGCCGGTGGTGATGACGTTCCGGAACGCCGTGTCCACGGTCAGCGTCAGCCCCACGCCGGCGGCGACGAGTGCCATGAGCGTCCACGTGTCGGGCCCCTGCTGGGCGATGCGTGGTGTGAACCCCGCCTGCTCGGCCTTGCGGATCGCGGTGTCGCGGAGGGACGAGCCGGTCGCGGCCTCGAGGAAGACCCACGGCTCTTCGGCGAGTTCGTCCATGCCGACCGAGTCGCGTCCCGCGAGCGGGTGCGACTCGGGAACGACGATCACGTAGTGGTCGACGCGGACCACCCGGGAGCGCATTCCCGATGGTGTGGCGTCCCAGCGCACGATCGCCATGTCGAGGGTGCCGTCGGTGAGCTGGCCGATGGCGTCGGAGCCGTAGGTCGTGCTGCTCAGCGCCAGTTCGATGCCCGGCTGGTCCTGGCGGACGCGCTGGGCGAGCGCGCTGATCAGCGGGTGCGACGACGGGCCGGCGAAGCCGATGGACACCTTGCCGACCGCTCCTTCGCCCGCGTGCGCGACCGCCCGCTCGGCGGCGTCGAAGGCGCCCACGATGCCGTAGGCCGCCGGCACGAGCGCCTCGCCCTGCGGGGTCAGGCTGACGCGGCGGGTGGTGCGGTCGAACAGCGCCGCGCCGAGGTGGCGTTCGAGCTGCTGGATCGTGCGGCTCAGCGGTGGCTGGGCGACGTGCAGTCGTGCGGCGGCCCTGCCGAAGTGCAGTTCCTCGGCGACGGCGAGGAAGGCCTTGACGTGGTGGAGGTCCATCCGGCGTCTCCCGGCTCGGGCGTACCGGCGGTCACGGGCGACCGTCGGTACGCGTGGGCACAGGCGATTGATGCGTGCGCATGATGGATACCATACCGATTACGCCATTGCCGGGTATTGGTCGTGTTGGCAGGATCGAGGCATGGTCGACACCGACGCCGACTCGCCGCCGGCGCTGCCGCTCGAGGGAATCCGTGTGGTCGCGCTGGAGCAGGCCGTCGCGGCGCCGCTGGCCACGCGGCATCTCGCCGACCTGGGCGCCGAGGTGATCAAGGTCGAGCGGGTCGGCGAGGGCGACTTCGCCAGGGCCTACGACGACACGGTCGGCGGCGTCGCCTCTCACTTCGTGTGGCTGGGCCGCGGGAAGAAGTCACTCGCACTCGACGTCAAATCCGAGCGGGGCGGCAGGCTGCTGGCGGACCTGCTGGACACCGCCGACGTCTTCGTGCAGAACCTGGCGCCCGGTGCCGCCGCCCGCCTCGGCCTCGAGGCAGCCGTGCTGCGCAGCCGGAATCCGCGGCTGGTGACCGTCGACCTGAGCGGCTACGGCGACGGCGGGCCGCAGGCGGGCCGCAAGGCCTACGACATGCTCGTGCAGGCGGAGAGCGGCCTGGTGTCGATCACCGGGACGCCCGAACAGGCCACCAAGACCGGCATCCCCACGTCAGACATCGCCGCCGGGATGTACGTCCTGACAGGGGTGCTCGGCGCGCTGTTGCGGCGCGAGCGCACGGGCGAGGGCGCGAGCGTGGACGTGTCGATGTTCGACGCCACGGCCGAATGGCTGGGACACCCCATGTACGTGGCGATGTACGCCGGCCGGCAGCTGCCCCGGCTCGGGCTGAGCCACGCCGCGATCGCGCCGTACGACGCCTATCCGACCCGGGACGGCCAGGTGCTGATCGGCGTGCAGAACGACCGCGGATGGGACGCGCTGTGCCGCGAGGTGCTGTCCGACGACGAGCTCGCGGCCGACCCGCGGTTCGCGACGAACGTGCTGCGCGTGCAGCATCGCGGGGCGTGCGACGCGGAGGTCGGCGTACGCACCGCGAGGTTCGACACGGCGACCCTCGAAGCGCGCCTCGTCGAGGCCGGCGTGGCCGCCGCTCAGGTCAACGACATGGCGGGTCTCATCGCCCACCCGCAACTGTCCGAACGCGACCGCTGGCGCGAGGTGCACACCGAGAACGGCCCCGTGCGGGCGCTGTTGCCGCCGATGACGTTCCGCGACGTCGAACTCGTCATGGGGGACGTGCCCGCGCTCGGCGCGCACACCGACGAGACGCTCACCGCCCTCGGCGTGCCAGCCGGGGAACTCGAGAACCTGCGCGCCGACGGCGTGATCCAGTGACCGACAGGAAGGCGACCGCCATGACCACGACGCCCGATCCGATGTCGAAGCCCGGTCTCGAACAGGTCGGCGACGAGGACTTCGCCGCGATCCTCGCCGCCACCCGCGATTTCGTGCGCAGCCGGGTGGTGCCACGGGAGAACGAGATCATGGAGGCCGACGCGATCCCCGACGACCTCCGCGCGCAGGTCGCGGACATGGGGCTGTTCGGCTACGCGATCCCGCAGGAATGGGGCGGGCTCGGGCTGAACCTGACGCAGGACGTCGAGTTGGCGATGGAGTTGGGCTACACGTCGTTGGCGCTGCGATCGCTGTTCGGCACCAACAACGGCATCGCGGGCCAGGTGCTGGTGAACTACGGCACGGACACGCAGAAGGCCGCGTGGCTGGAGCGGATCGCCTCGGGAGAGGTGGTCGCCTCGTTCGCGCTGACCGAGCCGGGTGCCGGATCGAGCCCTGCGGGCCTGCGCACGAAGGCCGAGGCGGACGGTGACGACTGGGTGATCAGTGGCGGCAAACGGTTCATCACCAACGCGCCGATCGCGGACCTGTTCGTCACGTTCGCACGCACGCGTGAGGCGGAGGGCAAGGATCCGGGCATCGCCGTGTTCCTGGTCCCGGCAGACGCGCCGGGTGTCCACGTGGGACCGAAGGACCGCAAGATGGGACAGGAGGGTGCCTGGACGGCCGATGTCACGTTCGACGGCGTGCGTGTGCCCGCCGACGCATTGGTCGGTGGTTCCGAGGAGGTCGGGTACAGGGCGGCGATGATGTCGCTGGCCCGCGGCCGGGTGCACATCGCCGCGCTCGCGGTCGGTGCGGCGCGGCGCGCGCTGGACGAGTCCGTGGCCTACGCGGCGGGCGCCACCCAGGCCGGCACGCCGATCGGCGATTTCCAGCTGGTGCAGGCGATGCTGGCCGACATGCAGACCGGGGTGATGTCCGGCGAGGCGCTGGTGCGGGACGCGGCGCGGAAATACCACACCGGCGAGGACCGCAGGATCGCCCCGTCGGTGGCGAAGCTGCACTGCACGGAGATGGTCGGCAGGGTCGCGGATCTCGCCGTCCAGGTGCACGGCGGCACCGGGTACATGCGCGAGGTGCCGGTCGAGCGGATCTACCGTGAGGTCCGGCTGCTGCGCCTGTACGAGGGAACCAGCGAGATCCAGCGGTTGATCATCGGCGGTGGGCTGGTCAAGGAGGCACAGCGGGGCCGGTGAGATTCACCCTCGCAGCAATCCCTCGGCGATCTCGCGGCCCTCGGCGAGCAGGCCGGCGCCGTAGATGCGGTGGTGGGCGAACGCGCCCTCCAGGAGCAGGAACAGGTGGTCGGCGAGGCGCTCCGGTTCCGTCGTGTCCGGCAGGTCCTCGGCGATCAGTTCGGCCAGTCGCTTCCACACCAGGTGTTTGTGCCTGCGGATGACCGCGTAGGCGGGGTGTTCCTCGGTGAGCTCGGCCGCCGCGTTGAGGTAGGCGCAGCCGCGGGTGATGGTCTTGGCGTCCTCGGCGTAGACGTCGAAGAACGCCAGCGCGCGCGGCTTCTCCGTGGCGGCGATGGCGGCCTCGAGGACGGGCCACCACGTGTCGTGCCGATTCCGGAGGTAGGCGGCGACCAGGCCGTCCTTGTTGCCGAAGTTCTTGTAGAGGATCGGCTTTGTGACCTTCGACTCGGCCGCGATGGTGTCGACGCCGACCGGATGGATGCCCTGTTCGTAGAACAACGCCGATGCGACCTCGAGAATCCTGCGTGCGCCCGGCGTGAGGCGATCGAGGTCGATGCGCTGGTCGTCCACGCCCGCTCCTTGACTTTACAAATCTGTATACATAGCCTGACCGCCGCCTGGTTACCGATCTGTATACCGGGTTTTCGGGAATTGTGACACCCCGACCGGAAGGGCAGCCGACGCTGCCCGCTCATGCCCCGTGTTCGCGGGCCGGGCCCTCCGGTGCAGGGTGTGAGCGGGCCGGCGCCAAAGCGGGCCTTCGAGACATGGTCGAACAGGAGAGTATTCGTGGCTTCGCAGGAAGAGGTGAGACCGGAGGCGTCGCAGGCGCCGCCGAAGGCGCGCTTGTCGAAACCGGTGTTCGTGCCGGCCGTCATCGTGATCGTCGCCGCGCTGGGCTTCGCCACGTGGTACGGCGCGCGCTACGGCGACGGCGCGGCCGACGCGTTCACTGAGCTGCGCAACGTCATCGGCACCAACATCGGCTGGTGGTACATCATCGTCGTCACCGCGATGCTGTTGTTCTGCCTGTGGGCCGCGTTGTCCAAAGTGGGCAACATTCGGCTCGGCAGGGACGATGAGCGGCCGGAGTTCTCGCTGTACTCCTGGTTCGCGATGCTGTTCTCCGCCGGCATGGGCATCGGCCTGGTCTTCTCCGGTGTCTCGGAGCCGCTGAACCACATGTTCAGCCCGCCCGAGGTGGCAGGCGTCGAGGCAGGTTCCGAGGAGGCGGGGCGCGCCGCGATCGGACAGTCGATGTTCCACTGGGGACTGCACGCCTGGGGCATCTACGCGATCGTCGGGCTCGGCCTCGCCTACATGACGTTCCGCCGTGGTCGTCCACTGTCGATCCGCTGGCTGCTGGAGCCGATCTTCGGCCGCAGGCTCATCGAATCGTGGGTCGGGCACGTGATCGACGTCGTCGCCATCGTCGGTACCGTCTTCGGCGTGGCCACCTCGCTCGGTATGGGTGTGCTGCAGATCCAGGCCGGGCTGTCGTACCAGGGCTGGTTCGAGCCCTCGGACACGCTGCTGGTGGTCCTGGTGCTCGGTATCACGGCTCTCGGCACCATCTCGGTCGTCACGGGACTCCACAAGGGGTTGCGGTGGCTCTCGAACGCCAACATGGCGCTCGCCACGGTGCTGGCCGTTGTGGTGCTGCTGGTCGGGCCGACGGTGTTCCTGCTGCGTTCGCTGGTGCAGAACTTCGGCGAGTACCTGCAGACCATTCCGCAGCTGGCGTTCGTCACCGGGGCCGGCGCGGGTGACACGTGGACGCTGGACTGGACCCTGTTCAACCAGGCGTGGTTCCTCGCGTGGGCACCGTTCGTCGGCATGTTCATCGCGCGTATCTCGCGCGGCCGCACGATCCGTGAGTTCATCCTCGGTGCGCTGCTGGCTCCGACCCTGGTGTCGCTGGTCTGGTTCACGATCTTCGGCAGCACGGGCGTGCTGAGCCAGCTCACCGACGGCAACCTGGTCGGCGGCGACGGCGCGGTCGACCAGGACACCGCGCTGTTCCTGCTGTTCGGCGAGCTTCCCGTCACCGAGGGCATCGTCACCGTACTGTCGGTCATCGCGATCGTGGTGATCACGCTGTTCTTCGTCACCAGCGCCGACTCGTGTTCGCTGGTGGTCGACGTGCTGTCCCACAACGGGCGGAGCGAGACCCCGTGGGTCACGCGCGTGTTCTGGGCGGTCCTCGTCGGCGTGGCCGGTGCACTGCTGCTCATGGCGGGTGGTGAGGCGGCGCTGACGGTGCTGCAGGTCAGTTCCCTGGCCGGTGCGGCTCCGCTGTCGATCGTCTACGTGCTCGCGATGGTCGCGATGTGGCGGATGTTCCGCCTCGAGGTCGCCACCATGCCCCGCTACGTCCGCATCCGGTCCCAAGCCACCCCATCGGCACTGGTCGAGGCGGCTCGCGAGAACTCCGACACCGACCGTGAGATGGAGCGGAGCCTGCGCGAGTTGCTGCGGTCCAGCAACGGCCACGGCAACGGGAACGGCAACGGGAGCAGCCGCGGTGCGCTGAAGCGGGTGTCGGCCACCCTGGGCGGGCTCGACATGCGGCCCTCGGCCTCGCCCGCCCGGAGGCTGACACCCGACAACACGATCCTCGCGGTCCACGAGGTGCCCGCGCACGCCACGACCGTCGACCCGGAAACCGGTGCGATCGGGCTCGACGACGACGGCGTGCACACCGACCCGACCGCGGGAGAGGTGTTCGACACGCCGGAGTTCACCGACTCCGCCGTGGGAGCCGAGCATCACTCACAGGAACTGCTGGAACGCTACGTCGACGGCCAGGGCGGCGACCGGACCGACAGTCAGGGTGGCGAGCGGGCCGACGGCCAGGACGGCGATCGGGTCCCCTCGCACTGACCCTGTTCCGGGCGCCGGCCACCGGCCGGCGCCCGGAACGGCCGTCGAAGGCCGTCGAGGCCGTGGCCGTCACCTTGCAGACTCCGCCACCGTTGCGGACTCCGGCTCCCGGCGGCCCGAGAGATACCGGTGTCGCGGGGCCGGGGCCGGGCGACTCGGCGGGCCGGCCCCGGCGTCAGGGACGCCAGGCCGGGTCACGGCCGAGGAACCCCATCAGCCGGTCCTGCGCGGGCGCGTCGTCGGGTACGGGGACGGCCGAGCCGAACTGTCCGCTGTCGCGCAGGAGCCCTTCGATGGCCCGCATGCCTTCCAGCGCCGAGGCGCACCGCTCCTGGCCGAGGTCGGGCTCGTGGCCGAGCGCCTTGGCCAGATCCCAGGAGTGCATCCAGACGTCCGCGGTGTAGAACTGGTCGATCGCCTCGGCGACGGGTTTGTCACCGGTGTGCGGATTGCTGAGCACCCGTCCGGCGGGCGCGTCGAGGATCGCCTGGATGTCGGTGACCTGCTGCTTCCAGGCGGCGGCCGGGTCCGCCGCCACGTCCAGGTCCGGCAACGTGATTCCGGCACCGGTGAGGAAGCCGCGTGACCACCGGACGAGATGCTCGACGACGTCGAGTGCCTTCCACTCAGCGACCGGTGTCGGCCGTGCCCAGTCGCCGGGTCCGGCCGACTCGACCAGTGCGGTGAACCGTGCTGCGTCCTCGGCGTGCCGCCGGGCCGGGCCGTCGAGTTCGGCAACCATCGTCACGCGTCCTTCGTCAGCAGCTCGTCGAGCTTCTCGTAGCCCTCGCGGACCCCGACGTCCATGCCGCTCGCCAGGATGCCGTCGCGGGATTCGAAGTCCTCGACCAGGCTCAGCACCCGCAGGCGGGTACGTCCGCCGTCGAGTCGTTCGAACGTCAGGGTCTCGAGTGCGACGCCGTCGGGCACACCCTCGTAGGTGAACGTCCACACGATCCGCTCGTCGGCCCTGACCTCGTGGAAGCTGCCGTAGAAGGTCGCGATCTCCTCGCCGTCGCGGTCGTTGGCGAACGCCCACTCGCCGCCCGTGCGGGCGTCCCACCGGGTGATCCGTGTGCTCACCGAGCGCGGCCCCACCCACCGGGCGTACAGCTCGGGGTCGACGTGGGCGCGGAACACGTGCTCCGGTTCGGCGTCGAACTCGCGGACGATCTCGATCGTCGGGACCCGGTCGTCGGCCTTGATCTCGGTCTCGTGCGTGGTGGTGGTCATGATGCCTCCGTCTCGGTGTGCTGCTCGCGGTCGCCGCTCGTCTCGGCCAGGAGTGCGTCGAGCCGGCGGTATCGCTCTTCGGCTTGCCTGCGGTAGCGCTCGATCCATTTCGACATCAGGTCGAACACGTCCGCGTCCAGGTGGACCGGGCGGCGCTGAGCCTCCCTGCTGCGGGTTACCAGTCCGGCCTCTCCCAGCACCTTCACGTGCTTGGAGACCGCTTGGAGGCTCATGTCGTAGTGCTCGGCGAGCTCACCCACGGTCGCGTCGTCGCAGGCCAGCCTGGCGACCAGGTCGCGGCGGGTGGGGTCGGCCAGCGCGGCGAAAGCGCGGTTGAGCTGTTCCGTACGTTCGTCCACCGTTCTGTCCTCAACTTGTTGGTTGAATAAACGCTACGACCGCGCGCGCAGTGATGTCAACCCGTCGGTTGAATAACGAGGTCGGTGACGGTCGGGCGGGTCAGACCAGGGCGTTCAGCGATGAGAGCTGCTCGTCGAGCCAGGGTGCGAGCGTGCGCGCGTAGGTCGCGGTCAGGTGGGTCGTCACGCCGTAGACCACGACGTCACCGATGACCGCCGGACACGTGCCGTCGCGGCAGAACGCCGGTGTCGCGTCGAGCAGCCGGGCACCCTCGACCCGGTCCGCGGCGTGGTCGGCGACCTGCGGGTAGGCGAAGGCGGTGTCCTGCGAAATGGCGCACTCGTCCAGCTGCTGTGGCGCGCGGGAGACGCAGCTGGGCACGTCCTTGTCCGGATGCGGGTTGTCCTTGATCGTCACGACCCGTGCGCCGGTGCTGCGCAGCTCGGTCAGCGTCTCGGTGTACCCATCGCGAAGCGCCTCGGCACTGTCTGCCGGATCGAGCCGCCGCTGGTCGTCCATCACCGTGTACGTGTCGCGGCCGCCGGTGAGGACCAGATCGGGCTGCTCCTTCTCCTTGATGCGGCGCAGCATGTCCGCGCGCCACGTGTCGCATTCGGTGTAGTACCGCCGCAATGCGTCGTTGAACAGGTTGACCTGCGGGGGTGGGCAGCCGGACTTGGTCAGCGACACCAGTCGCCAGCCCCTGTCCTTCGCGAGGCGTTCGAGGGCGGGGAAGTACTGCATCGCATGTGAGTCGCCGAACAACACGACGGTGCGGTCGGACTCCGGATCCCCGTAGACACACGCGGGTGAGGTGGTCTCCGGTTGGTCGGCGTGGCAGCCGTCGTCGTAGTTGCGGGGCCAGTCCTGCGGTGCCTGGCGCGGTTCGGGGCGCACCGCGTCGACGGAGCGTTGGACGGCCTCGCCGTGGCCGAGCGCGGGTGCGCCGGCGGCCTCGTTCGGAGCCTTGGTCGGAAGCGACGGGATGGTGAGCGACAGCACCAGCCCGGCGGTCACGGCGATCGCCGTGCATGCCGCACCGAGTGTCAGCGCCGGTCGCGGCCGCTGGAACGCCGCCGACCGCCGAAAGGGCTGCTCGACGAGGTGGTAGGTCGCGACGGCGGGCACGTAGGCGGCCGCGACGGCCACCAGGCCCTCCGTCGCCGACAACTCGCCGAAGACGGCCGCGGCGAACACCAACGCCGGCCAGTGCCACAGGTACCACGAGTACGAGATCCGCCCGACGTGCCGCATGACCGGCACCGCGAGGAGCTGCAGTGGCCGGACCGACGGCACCGCGGTGCCCGCAGCGATGACGGCCGCCGTGCCCAGGACCGGCAGCAGCGCCCACGGTGTGGGGAACAGCGTCGTCTCGTCGAACGACACCACCGACCAGCCGATCGCAGCGAGACCTGCCAATGCCAGCAGCGTCGCGGCCCTCGGCGTGAGCCGGGTGATCGGGACGAGGGCGACCGCGCCGCCGACGGCGAACTCCCAGCCGCGGCCGAACGTGTCGAAGTAGGCGGTGTCGGCGGCGGTGAGCGTGCCGAACAACGAGTACACCAGCGACACCGCGCCCGTGCCGAGGACCACCGCGAGCAGTGCCCGCCGCGGAGCACCGGTACCGGTGACCCGCTTCACCAGCCACGCGGCACCGAGCAGTAGCAGCGGCCACACGAGGTAGAACTGTTCCTCGACGGCCAGCGACCAGAAGTGCTGCACGGGGCTGGCCTGCAGTCCGGCCGCGAAGTAGTCGACCGCCTGGCCCGACAGCCACCAGTTGATCGCATACAGGGCGGAGGCGACGAGGTCGGTAGCCACCGAGTCGCGGTCGACGGGCGAGAGCAGCACCCAGGACAGCAGCGCCACGGCCGCGAGCACGACGGCGACGGCGGGCAGCAGTCGCCGCGCACGGCGCGCGTAGAACCGGCCTATCGACAGTGTTCCGGTGCGTTCGATCTCGTCGAGGATCAGCCGGGTCATGAGGAACCCGGACAGCACGAAGAACACGTCCACGCCGACGTAGCCGCCGGTGAGCGGCAGACCGGCGTGGTAGAGCAGTACGGCGAGGATCGCGACCGCGCGCAGGCCTTCGATGTCGGGCCGGAACCGGCGCGCCGCGCCGGTTTCCGGTGCGGGTGAATTCGGGCCGCTGGTGCTCGCTGCGGCGTCCGGGGCGGTTGTCACCGTCGGGCGCGGGTGCGACGGTGCATCCCCGTGGTTCGACGGCGAATGTCCGTGGCGTGACGGCGAAGGCTCCGGCGGCGGCAGCGAACGCACAGTGGTGCAACCTCTCGATCGACGTGCTGGCCCGCGTCGGGTCGCGGGCGAGGAGAGGCGAGGCGACGTCGGTGTCGTCGCGGAAGGGAACGTGCTCGGCCGCGCGGGTGCGGGACACCGCAAAGTTGCCGCCCTTCGTTGCGGGTGTCAATGGTGTCGACCACGTTTCCCCTTGACTAACAAGGGTTTTACGCGAGATCTCACGCGCGGTTCACGGCGGTGAGATTCCGATCAGGCGGGAACGTGCAGTACGAACAGCGCGGCGAGCCAGCTCCAGCCGGGAACGATGACGCCGCGCTGGACGAGTCCGAGGTGTGCGGACTCCTCCTCCCAACATCGGGCGAAGCGGACAGACGTGGCGAACAGGGCGACGGCGGCGACGCCCGAGCCGATCCGCCACCCGGTTCCGGGGAGCGTCAGCGCGGCGATCACCATGGCGGTCGGCAGGGACAGGAAGACGGCCGCGCCCGCGATGTCGTGGAGCCGGTGACGGTGACTGCTCTCGTCGGGGACCCCGTCGGGCGCGCCGGGCGGATAACCGAGCATCGGGTCCATCGGGAAAACGCCGGATGCCACGAGAGCCGCACCGAAGACCGCCAGCACCGCGGCGAGCGCGGGGTGCGCACCGGCGATCAGCAGGCCGGTCGCTCCGACGGCGACGGCGCAGCCGCACTGGAGGAAGTTGACCGTCTGCACCGCGCCGCGGCTGCCCAGTGCGAGTGCGCTGACGGGATGCCGCACGGGCGAGTAACCGGGGCGGCTCCAGCCGTCGACGATGAAGGCCATGACGAACAGCACCGTCCCGACCGCTCCGACCCACAACACCGCGCCCGTCCTCCCACCGGCGATTCCATTGTGGAGCCAGTGCACCCCGGAGCGCTCCGGTGCCGCCAGTGCCGAAGGTCATGCCTCCGGTGACGTCCGTTGTTCCGGTGGGCCGCGGCGCTCGCTACATGCTCCCGGGTGGATGCCGCAGGGCCTCCGGGGGTGGGCCGGCTCCCCTGAGATCCTGCGATCCCGGTTTCGTCGACTCAGATCGCTGCGCCCGCGTTGCCCGCCGATCGGCCGACACCGCGGTTCGAGCCTCGGCTCACCGGCCGGGGTTCAGTTCGCCCAGGTTCGGGGGACGTGGCCGATCCGGATCCGCTGCGGGTGGTCGCCGACCGGTACGGAGGCGACCTTCTCCCCGGTGGTGAAGTCGATCGCGCTCATCCTGTCGTTGGCGCTCTCGGAGATCACGCAGTGGCTGCCGTCGCCGTTGACGGTGGCCCAGTACGGCTTCCCTGCCGTGATGAGCGGACCTTCCTGCAGGGTTTCCCGGTCCACGATGGTGGCGTAGTCGTCCATGGTCCCCGCGACGCACAGCTCGTCACCGGACGGACTCATCGATATCCCGTGGTGCCGGGAGTCGTTGACCCACTTCGTGCGGTCCTCGGTGGTGTCCGGGTTCTTCGGCAGCGTCTTGACGCGGGTGATCCGGTCCTCGGCCACGTCGTACTCGAGGAACCCGTTGAAGAACGAGACCTGGAAGTACAGTTTCGACTCGTCGGGGCTGAACACGGCGGGGCGTACCGCGTCCGAGAACTTCTCCAGCCCCGCAGCGTCGAGCCGCTCGCGCATGTCGATCACCCGGATCACGTCGAAGGTCCTGGTGTCGACCACCGTGATCCTGCGGTCGCCTTTGGTGAAGTCCATCGCCGGGTCGTCCAGCGGGGTGTGGACTTCCCCGATCGACATGTTCCACAGGTATCGGCCGCCGTCGGTGTAGACGTTCTCGTGCGGCTTGTCACCGGTTCCGAAGGAGCCCACCTCGTCGCCGGTCCGGATGTCCAGGACGTGCACGGTGTTGCTCGTCGACGCCGACACCGCGACGCGTTCGCCATCCGGGGAGACCGCCATGTGGTCCGCGCGGTTGCCCGACACCGGAAACCGCCAGTTGACCTCGCCGCTGCGTGAGTCCACCGAGACGACGTCGGCGAAGCTCGGACGTGAGGCCACCACCGCCGACCCGTCGGGAGTCGAGTACATGTCGTCGACGAGCTGGTCGTTGCCCTCGCCGACGGTCTCCCGGATCCCGAGGAAGTAGGCCAGCCGCACGGGATCGGTGTAGATCTCGCGGAGCCGCTCCCGCTTGTCCGGGACCATGTCGATCCGGCCGAGCTTGGCGTAGGGCTCGGTGGGCTCGATGACGTCGACTGTTCCTTCCCAGTTGTTCCCGACGAACAGGACCTCACGCAGTCCTGCGGCGGAGGTGTCGTCGGCTACCGCGACGGAGGTCGTGAGGAGTGCACTCACGGCGCTCAGCACGGTGACCGTCCGGGCGAGGTGGCGTCGCATGGGGCTCCTTCCGGGAGTGTTCTAGGACACCGGCGACAGTGGACACGGAGCGCCAGAAGTAGAACATGTTTCCGGTTTGACGACAAGGCAACGCTTCCCGACCTGTGCTGCGACTCCGTGTCTAGCTCGGTGCCGTGGCGCCGTCCCGCGACGCCCGCGCCATGAGACGCGGTGCCGTGACGCCGTGCCCCGTGACGCTGTGACATGAGACGCGGTGCCCCGTGACGCGGTGCCCCGTGACGCGGTGACATGCGACGCGGTGCCATGAGAAGCGGTGCTATGAGACGCAGCGCCACGAGACGCAGCGCCACGAGACGCAGTGCCGCGGTTCCGTGTCGGGGAGTGGTGTTCCTGCGCTGTGCCATCGCACCCCGGCGAGTACGCATCGGAGCTGATCGTGGCCGGTCGCACGTCATCGTCGAACGAACGAGCCTGCCGGTTCGTCACTATCCGATGTGGATAGCGATCATCGGAGTTCGTCGCGTGCGGTGGGTTCCCTGCCCGGTCCAGTGTCAGGTGGGCTCGTCGGCCCGGTTCTCGAGTCCTCGTGCGTGTCGGCGTCCGTACCAGATGACGGCGGCCGCCGAGGCGTACATGAGCAGGCCGTACACCCCGGGCGGAACCGCCATCTCGGGCTGTCCGATGACGGTGACGGCGATCAGGATGCCGATCGTGGCGTTCTTGATACCGAGTTCGACGGCCCCGGCGACCCGGTCGGCCCACGAGGTCCGTGCCAACGCCATCACTCCGAAACCGACCGCCAGTCCGCCCAGGTTGAGCAGGATCACCGGGAGGCCGGCGCTGCGCAGGTACTCCCAGAACTCGTCGCCCAGCGATACCGAGATCACCACGATCAGCGCGGCGAGGACGAGCCCGCCGAACACCGACACGGCTCGCTCCAGGGCATCGGCGATCGCGGGCCTGATGGCCCGAACCGCCATCCCGATCAGGACCGGAACCAGGACGAGCACGAGTAGCAGCGCGATGGTTCGCAGCACGGGCACGTGGATCTCGCCGACACCGGCTACCGGCCAGATGCCGAGCGCCAGGTTGGCGAAGATGGGAAGGGTCACGATCGTGATGAGGCTGGCGATCACCGTCAGCACGATCGACAGCGCGACGTTGGCCCTGGCCAAGTACGCGATGAGGTTCGACGTCGTCCCGCCAGGGCACGCCGCGATGATCACCAGGCCGGCCGCGACGAGCGGCGGCAACGCCAGCAGCCATGCCAGCGCCAGGCCGAGCAAGGGCATCAGGACCACCTGGCCCAGAGTCCCGGCGATGGCGCCCCGGGGAGTGCGGAGCAGCTGGTTGAAGTCCCCGCCGCTGAGGCTCAGTCCGATCCCGATCATGATGACGAACAGGGCGATCGGAAGCCCTGTGTCGAGCAGCGGGTTGTCGAGCAGTGGGTGATTCTCGTTCACGGTCACCTCCCGGCTGCCAGCGATCATCCCAGCTTCACCGCGAGTGCGCGCGCCGTTGCGCGGCCGGAGGTGATGCCGAAGCCGAGAAACGTGTGTCCGAGCGAGCTGTCGATGTGCAAGCCGCCCCTGCGGTCTCGGGCACCCGCTGTGCTCGTTTCCGTAGCCGGCAGGGCGTGGTTCACAACGGTTTCCCCGGTGGCGTCCGGTCGCCGATGAGCCATTCGTAACCGCGGACGCTGGTGAACAGGTCCGGATCGAGGGGTTCTCCGCCGGGGTCGTCCGTGAGTACCGAGACCTCACCGGTGCTTTCGAGCACGACGGCGCGAACGCGGTCCATCCGGGTCACGCCCGCGAGGCGAATCTTGGCGCGCACGTCGTCGCGGGTCATCTGGCCCTGGACGAGGTTCTCCTCGATGACGGTGGTGCCGACCATCAGCAGCAGCGGCCGGTTGTCGATGACGTCCTGGACCCCGTCCCACTTGCGCACGCGCGCGATGAGCCACTGCAGCGCGAACAGCACGCCGAGAGCGGCGGCTCCCTGCAGGAGTGACACCTCCGTGCTCACGGCGGTCGTCGCCGTGATGGACCCGAGTGCCACCGTCGCGGCGACGTCGAAGTTCGTCATCTGTGCGAACGACCGCAAGCCGGCCAGCCGTGAGTACACGATGAGTGCCAGGTAGATCGCGGTGGTGCTGAGTGCGACGAGTGCGAGCGTTCCCCACGGAGAGCCGAGCTGCGCTACGAACATGGAGGCAGGATAGGCCGCCCGACGGGTCGGGGCAGCTTCGTCGACGGGGTGCGCGCTCGCCGCGCAGGTGTCACCTCGTTTCCGGCGGCTGCCCGGCGCCGGACGGCTGTCGTCGTGGTCGACGCAGGGGCGAGACGCCGTTCTGAACTACCGCACGAAGGTCCGGCCGGCGTCAGCTCCCGATTCCGGTGGCCTTGGCGGTGAGTTCGGCCGAGTGGAGCCGGTTGTCCAGTCGCGACGACGGGTGGGTGACGATCAGCTCGTCCGCGTCGGCGTGCTTGCCGAACCAGTCGAGGTAGTCGGCGACCTCGTCGGCCGTTCCCACCGCGGTGTAACGGACCATGTTCTTGATCGACGTCCCCTGCGGGGAGTCGAGCAGGGTGTCGGCCTCGGCATCGGTGAAGGTGCGTCCCCTGCCGGCGAGCAGCCGCAGCCGTGCGCGTTTGACGAACTGGAAGTCCTGCTGCGCCTCGTCCGCGGTGTCGGCGGCGATGACGTTGGCACCCGCGATCACATGCGGCTCGTCGAGCTGTTCGGACGGCTGGAACTCGCTCCGGTAGGCCGCGACGGCGTCCTGCAGCGCGTCCGGTGCGAAGTGCGAGGCGAACGAGTACGGGAGTCCCAGCGCCGCGGCCAGCCTCGCCCCGAACAGTGACGAGCCGAGGACGTAGAGCGGGACGCCGGTGCCTTTGCCCGGTGTCGCGTTGACGCCGGAGACGAGGGAGCGCTCACCCAGGTAGCCCTGCAGCTCCTGCACGTCGCGCGGGAAGCTTTCCGCCGAGCTCGGGTCGCGGCGCAGCGCGCGCAGGGTGTTCTGGTCCGTACCGGGGGCCCGCCCCAGGCCGAGGTCGATGCGGCCGGGGTGCAGTGTCTCCAGCGTCCCGAACTGCTCGGCGATCGTCAGCGGGGAGTGGTTGGGCAGCATGACGCCGCCGGAACCGAGGCGGATCGACTCGGTCTGCGCGGCCACGTGCGCGATGAGCACGCTGGTGGCCGACGATGCGATCGTCGGCATGTTGTGGTGCTCGGCATACCAGATCCGCCGGTAACCGAGCTTCTCGGCGTGCTGTGCCAGGGCGACGCTGTTGCGGAGGCCGTCGCCCACGGACTCTCCGCTGCCGATCGTGGCGAGATCGAGGATGGACAGCGGCAGAGTCATGGTCGTGCGCCTTTCGTCGGTGGTCCACGGGGAGACGGAGTGTCTCGTCAGGAACAACCACGGCGGTGGATCCGATATTTCGACGTCGGGCGCAGCTCACAGTTGTGACCCAGGTGATCTTCTCCCTCGATCGGACAACCCAGGTACCACGCTTCCACCACAACGGCTCCATACGGCGACCGCGTAGCAACGCGACTCACTCAAACGGGGGCGGGCACAGTTCACACCGGCGACAGGAAGTACCGAGGACCGTCCGTTAACCAATCGCCGCAGATGCCCCCCGGCGCGAAGTACGAGGTCGCCGGCGACGAATCGGGCGTTGACGACGTCGGTGTCGCCGCCGCCGCGTACCGGTGCGCGCGAAATTCGTGCACCGGTACGCAGGGTGCCTGTGGGGCCGGTGTTCAGCCGCCTGCGAGGCCGGCGATACCTGCCGCGAAGACGCCTTGGCTGAACGTCTTGTCGAGGGTGGGCTCGTCGGCGGCATCGGCGTCGTACTCGGTCCACCATTCGACGAACGTGTCGCCGGTGGCGGTGACCGGGGCGAGGCGGATGGTGCTGATGTAGCGGCGGATGGGGAACGGGCCGTCGAGAATGTTGTAGGTGTAGCTGCGGCCGGGGTCGTCGAGGCACAGCAGCTGTTCCCGCACGACGCCGCCGTCGGCGAGGGTCAGCTTGCGCACGGCACCGACCTCGGTGGCGCTGTGGCCGGGTTCGATCTCGCTGCTGGCGATGCCGGGGTGGAAGGCGGGCAGGCCGTTGAAGTCGCGGACGCGCCGCCACACCTCGTCGACGTCGCCTGGCACGATTCCGCTCGCGTAGGGCCGTGGCATCTACTTCTCCTCCGTGGTCGGCGTGTGCAGTGCCTTGAACTCGCGGGTGCGCGCGGTGAGCGCCTCTTCGACGGGCAGCCGTTCCATGCTGCTGGCGCCGTAGAACCCGTGGCAGCGTTCGGTCCGCGACAGGACGTAGGCCGCGTCTTCGGGAGCGGCGATGGGGCCGCCGTGGCACAGCACGAGTACGTCGTCGCGGATCTCCCGGGCTGCGGCCGACCACTCGTCGATCGCGGTGACGCAGTCGTCGAGGGTCTTCGCGGTGACCGCGCCGATCGATCCGCTGGTGGTCAGTCCCATGTGGCAGACGAGGATGTCGGCGCCGGCCTCTGTCATCGCCCGCGCGTCGTCGGAGGAGAACACATACGGCGTCGTCAGCAGGTCGGCGCGACGGGCGGCGGCGACCAGGTCCACTTCGTGGGCGTATCCCATGCCGGTCTCTTCGAGGTTGGCGCGGAACGTGCCGTCGATGAGGCCGACGGTGGGGAAGTTTTGCACGCCGGAGAAACCGAGGTCGCTCAGGCGGCGCAGGAACCGATCGGTGTCGAGGAACGGGTCGGTGGCGTTGACCCCGGCGAGCACGGGGGTGTGGCGGACGACGGGCAGCACCTCGTCGGCCATGTCGACGACGATGTCGTTGGCGTTGCCGTAGGCGAGCAGGCCGGCGAGCGAACCGCGGCCTGCCATGCGGAAGCGGCCGGAGTTGTAGATGACGATGAGGTCGATCCCGCCCGCCTCTTCGCACTTGGCGGACAGGCCCGTTCCCGCGCCGCCTCCGACGATGGGCTCGCCGCGTGCGGCCATCGCCGTGAACTTCGCGAGCAGTTCCTGCCTGTCGATCCGGGGCACGCTAACTCCTTGCTGCGTCGGTGAATGCGGCCACGAGCTCCTCGGCGAACTCCGGGTCGTTCAGGTGCCGTGGCGAGCGGATCAGTTGCCGGTTGCCGGTCTGGTGGACCTCGCGTTCGAGGGTCTCGAACAGCACGGCGTCCACCTCCGGGTCGTGGAACGCCTGGCCGGGTGCGTCCAATGCGGACACGCCGCCCTCGGGCAGCAGGAAGCGGACGGGGCCGTCGCAGGCGTTGAGTTTGCGCGCCAGGAACTCGCCGATCGCGCGGACCTCCTCCGCGGTGGTGCGCATCAGTGTGATCTGCGGATTGTGCGGGTAGAACAGGCGGCCGGCGTAACGGTCGGGCACGGTGTCGGGCGCGCCGAAGTTGACCATGTCGAGGGCGCCGCACGAGCCGACGTAGGGGATTCCGGTGCGGGCGATCGCGTCGAGCCGGTGCTCGCCGGCAGCGAGGATGCCTCCCGCGACGAGGTCGCAGATCTCGGTGGTGGAGATGTCGAGCACGCCTGCGAGGTGACCGTCGTCGGCCAGTTTCTCCATCGCGGCGCCGCCGGTGCCGGTGGCGTGGAAGACGAGGCAGTCGTAGGTGTCGCCGAGCCGGTGGGCGACGGCGTCGACGCACGGGGTGGTGACGCCGAACATGGTGAGGCCGACGGCCGGACGGGTGTCGCCCGCGGGGATGGGGTGCGCGCAGGCGCCGGCCAGAGCGTGGGCGGCGTTGCCGAGCACCTGCCGGGAGATGCGGTTGAGCCCGGCGACGTCGGTGACCGAATGCAGCATGGCGATGTCGCTCGCACCGACGTACGCGCCGACGTCGCCCGCGGCCATGGTCGAGACCATGATCTTCGGGACGCCGACGGGCAGTGCCTGCAGGGCGGGCGTGATCAGCGCCGTGCCGCCGGAGCCGCCGAGTCCCACGACGCCGTCGAGGTCGCGCTGGGCGGGCAGGAACCGGGCGAACGCCTCGGTCATGGCGGCGACAGCGCTGCCGCGGTCGCCGGTGAACACCGCGTCGGCCCCGTCGGGGTGCCAGGCGGCGACCTCGCGCGCGGGAACGTCGGCGTCGGAAGGGCCGGTGCTGCCGCTCCCGATGCTGCTGCCGGTGTCGCTGTGCTGCCCGCCGGTGGCCAGGTCGACGGTGCGCACGGGCACGCCGGCCTCGCGGATCAGCCCGGCGACGTAGCGCAACTCGTCGCCCTTGGTGTCGAACGTGCCGACAACGTACGCACTGCCCACGGACGCCTCCTTTGGCGCATGGTCGTTTTCCGTGCGGTGGTACCGGTGATCACCGTCCATCTGACCACGACCGCCGGTTCGATGCCAGGGGGCAGGCTGAGGGGCCGGGCTGTGGGGTCAGGCCGCGGTGCGGTGGCCGTCCTGGCACAACGCGAGGGTTCCGGTATCGGCGGCGTGGGCCGCGGAGTCGAGGCGGGCGGCCAGTGAGGGCGGCACCTTCGCCGAAGCCTGTTCCGGCGTGTGGAGTGAGGCAGAGACGATCTCCGGGTCGGTGAGTGTGAGGGTGTCGACCTCGGTCTCGGTGATCGGCCCGCCGTCCCAGACGAACATGAGGCCCTCGGGCATGCGGCCGGACGCGGAGAGGTTGTCGATCACCAGGAGTCGCCCGAGGCGCCGGTCGAGGCCGACCTCCTCGCGCACCTCACGGGCGGCCGCCTCCCACGGCGGTTCGCCCGCCTCCACCACGCCACCGGGGATGTCCCAGAACCGCTTGTAACTCGGCTCGACGAGCAGCACCCTGCCGGTGGCGTCGCGGAACAGTACTCCTGCGGCCATGCGCCGCCGGGGCAGCGAACGCACGTACTCGTCGAACGGCAGCAGCTCCACACCCCGCAGGCTACGCGCGTGCGGTGTGGGCTGTTGTCGGCTGTTCGGAGTGGGCGTCGATGACGACGCGGGCCGGTGCGGTGTGTCCGTCCAGCTCGGACGCTCGGACGCTCGGGCGTGGGAGTGCGTTGCGTGACACGCTCCTTGTCGACGCGACACTGATCTCCTTCAAGCGCGTCAGAGACGATCATCGCGCGCCTGTGCAGCAACGGAGCGTGGTGCGCCGTTCTCGTCGGCAGGGTTGCGCGCTGGTCGCCGACGAGCGCGCCGCTGTGCCGGCTGGGAGGCCGTGTCCGTGCCTACTTGGTCGCCGTCACGCGTTCGATGATCCCGCCGCGGGTGCGACCGCGGTACAGGACGGTGAAGCCCGCCGCGCACAGGAGCGGAACGACCTGCCGGGTCTGCCGGTCAGCGGGTCGCGGCGCACCGACGACGGCAGGGAACCGTTCCAGGAGACGTTGCAACCCCCGCAGCGGCCGGTGGGGGCTCGCGACATGTCCGAGCAGCACGACGTGTCCGCCCGGGCGCAGGACCCGATGCATCTCCGCGACAGCGACCCGGTCGTCGGGAATGCTGCTCAGCCCCAGGGTGCACACCACGGTGTCGAACGCGGCGTCGCGGAACGGCAGCGCTTGAGCGTCCCCTTCGACCAGCTGAACGTCACGGCCGAGTTCGCCGGCCCGCGCACGGGCCCGCGCGAGCATGGCCGGACTGAGCTCGACCCCGGACAGCCGCGAGTCCCGCGGGTAGAAGGGCAGGTTGCGGCCCGTGCCGATCGCGACTTCCAGCACCTCGGCGCGAGCCTGTGAGCAGGCCCAGGCGCGGCCGTCTCCGAGCATCACCTGTTCGTAGATGCTCGTCTCCTGGTCGTACCGTGCGGCGTAGGCGTCGTAGTCCTGCCGCATGCGAGCGGTGGAACCCCGTGCGCTACCCGGAGGCCGCCGGTCGGCGTCGTCACGGTGTCGGTCGGCCATGGTCCCTCGAGACGTCGATCCCGTCCCGGCGGTGCGGACGGGCAGGTCCGGTGCCCGAACAGCATGCCGGATCCGCACGATCTTGGCCGTCCGAAACCCTCAATTCGCCTTCTGCGCTGGGAAAACGTACCAGGCTGGCCCTGGCCCGGAGGTCGTGTTACCTTGAGTAACAGTAAATCTCGGTAACAGGCATTCTCGTCGTCAGGGAGCTTCCTATGACCAGCGTCGACAACCGCAGTGACGCGGACGCGCAGCACGGCCACGACTCGGTCGCGCAGCGGCTGCTGGACTCGTCGGAAATGTTGTCGTACGACCCCGCGACCGAAGTCGACTGGGAAACCCCGCTCGACACCTCGTACTGGGGGACGAGCCCCGAGTGGAGCACGCTCTACGGCACGCCCTACTGGGACGAGATGACCGAGGACCAGCGGCGCGAGCTGACGCGGCAGGAAGCCGCGTCGGTGGCCAGCACCGGCATCTGGTTCGAGATGATCCTGCAGCAGATGGTGCTGCGCGACTTCTACGCCAAGGACCCGACCTCGCCCGAGTTCCAGTGGGCCCTGACGGAGATCGCCGACGAGTGCCGCCACTCGATCATGTTCGCCCGCGGTGCGGAGAAGCTGAACGCGCCCGCCTACCGCCCGAAGTGGTACGCGGTGCACGGCGGCCGCGTCTACGCGGCCACCGCGCGCGGTGAGGCCGCCTACGCGGCGATCCTCGTGGCCGAAGAGGTCCTCGACGTGATGCAGCGCGACTGGATGCGCGACGAGCGCGTCGTGCCCTTCGTGCGCACCATCAACAACATCCACGTGGTCGAGGAATCGCGGCACATGAAGTTCGCCCGCGAGGAGACCAAGGAGCGGATGAAGAGCGCGGGCAAGCTGCGCCGCCACATCAACGCCGTCAACATCGCGATCGTCGCCTACTTCATCGTCGACGCCATGTGGAACCCGAAGGTGTACGCCAACGCCGGACTCGACCCGAAGCGTGCTCTCCGGGAGGCCAAGAACAACGAGAACCACAAGGCGATGCTGCGTTCCAGCTGCTCGGGCCTGATGGAGTTCCTCAACTCGGCGGGACTGCTGACCCCGGCGTCGAAGCGCATCTACAAGCGCGCCAACCTGCTCTGAACCCGGCTCGGTAACCATGGCCTACGCGATCACGCAGACCTGCTGCAACGACGCCTCGTGCGTCGCGGTGTGCCCGGTCAACTGCATCCACCCGACGCCGGACGAACCGGATTTCGGCACCACCGACATGCTCTACATCGACCCGCGCAGCTGTATCGACTGCGGCGCGTGCGCCGATGCGTGCCCGGTGGACGCCATCTTCCCGGTGGACATGCTGAGCGAGTCCCTCAAGCCGTACGCCGACGTGAACGCACGGTTCTACGACGGCAAGCCGGTGTCGGCCGACGTGCTCGGGTCCTCGCCGGTATTCCACAACTGGGGCGCGCCCACCTTCGACCGGACGATCTCCAGTGACTTCCCCGCGCTGGACGTCGCCGTCGTCGGAAGCGGGCCCGCGGGGATGTACGCCGTCGAGGATCTGCTGCTGCACACGAGCGCACGGGTCACGCTGATCGACCGGCTCGACGTCGCGGGTGGGCTGATCCGCTTCGGTGTCGCGCCGGACCATCCGTCGACCAAGCGGATCGACGAGACGTTCGCGCGCTACCGCGAGCATCCGCGGCTGACACTGCGGCTCGGGGTCGAGGTCGGCAAGGACGTCACGGTCGACGAACTGGCCGCCCGGCACGATGCCGTCATCTACGCCGTGGGCGCGTCGTCGGCACGGTCGCTGGGCATCGAAGGGGAGCAGCTGCCCGGCAGTGTGGCCGCGACCGACGTCGTGTCCTGGTACAACGGCCACCCGGACGCGAGTGACGATGTGGTCGACCTGTCGTCGCAGCGGGCCGTGCTGATCGGCAACGGCAACGTGGCGCTCGACGTCGCGCGCATCCTGTCCAGCGATCCGGGCACGTTGGCGAGCACGTCGATCTCGCAGAGTGCGTTGGCACGGCTTCGGTCGAGTTTGGTGCAGGAGGTCGTGCTGCTGGCACGTCGCGGGCCGGAACACGCCGCCTACACCGAGCCGGAACTGCTGGCGCTGACCCGGCATCCGGACTTCGACGTCGTCGTCGACAACCACGACGACCGCGTGGCGAAGGCGATCGACGCCGCTGAGCCCGGGGAGAAGGCACAGCTGCTGCGGAGCCTCGTCCAGGAACGCATCGACTGGTCGGCGCCGCCCGTGGGGGGTCGGCGCCGGATCGTGCTGCGGTTCCACTCCTCGCCGCTGGAAGTGCTGGGCGGCGACCGGGTGACCGGACTGCGCACGAGCGGATCTGAGTCCGATGTGGACATCGCTGCCGGCTCG
Source organism: Prauserella sediminis (assembly GCF_014195435.1). NCBI lineage: Bacteria > Bacillati > Actinomycetota > Actinomycetes > Pseudonocardiales > Pseudonocardiaceae > Prauserella > Prauserella sediminis. Next base: position 3,255,568 of record NZ_JACIBS010000001.1, read on the forward strand.
GTGGTGCGGGCCGTCGGGTACCGCGGCGTCGGGGTGCCGGGCCTGCCGTACGACGAGGCGGCGGGCACGATCCCGAACACGGCCGGCCGGGTGCAGGGCCGGGACGGCACGTACGTCGTGGGGTGGATCAAACGCGGCCCGTCCGGCGGAATCGGTGCGAACAAGACCTGTGCGCAGGAGACCGTCGCCGCCCTGCTGGACGACGTCCGCAACAACCGGGTGCAACCGCGGCAGCCGCGGAAACTCGCGGGGCTGCTCCGCCGGTCCTGACTCGCGCTGCCGACCGCACCGTCGCACGACCAACCGCACCGCCGCACGACCGCGGCGGTGCGGTTATCGTATCGGCGTCGCCGCACGCTCCCCGTGCAGGAACCTGACCGAACGGACGGGGCGGTCTCCTCTCCCACGGGTGCGTTCTGCCTCCGCCGGTGAGCGGTTTCGGCCTCGGACCCCTTGGGCCGGAGTGACCAGGGCCATAGCTTCGGCGTGGTACGTGTCACGACGGAAAGGGTCAGCCAATGCAGGTCGACGAACTTCTCAAGCCGTTTCCCCTCAAGGAATTCCACCCGATTCCGCGAGCGCTGCTGGGCCCCGGCTCGCACGAGATGATCGGCCCCGAAGCTCTGAAGATCGGGATGCGCAGGCCGCTGGTGATGACCTCCGGATTGCGCGGCACCGAGATCGTGAACAAGCTTGTCGAGTCGCTGAAGTACCACGGGCTCGAACCGTCCGTGTACGACAAGGTGGAGTCCAACCCCAAGGACTACAACGTGATGGACTCCGTCGCGATGTACCAGCAGGACGGTTGCGACGGCTTCATCTCGATCGGCGGCGGTTCCTCCCACGACGCCTGCAAGGGCGCGCGGATCTCGGTGGCGCACGACGGGCGCAATGTCAACGAGTTCGAGGGCTTCAACAAGTCGGAGAACCCGAAGAACCCGCCGCACATCGCCGTATCGACCACGGCGGGCACGGGCTCGGAGACGTCGTGGGCGTACGTCATCACCGACACCACGACGGACCCGGCCAACCCGCACAAGTACGTCGCGTTCGACGACCACTCGGTCGTCACGCTCGCGGTCGACGACCCGGTGCTGTACTACGAGTGCCCTTCGCATTTCACCGCGCAGTGCGGCTTCGACGTGCTGGCGCACGCTTCCGAGCCGTATGTGTCCAGGTTGGACTTCACACCGTCGCTCGGCAGCGCGCTGTTCTCGGCCGAGCTGGTCGGTGAGCACCTGCGCACGGCGACGTGGCACGCTGACAACCTGCCCGCTCGCGAAGGCATGATGTACGCCCAGTACACCGCGGCACAGGCCTTCAACTCCGGTGGTCTCGGCGTCATCCACTCGATCTCCCACGCGGTGAGCGCGTTCTACGACACCCACCACGGCCTCAACAACGCCATCGCGCTGCCGCGCGTGTGGGCGTGGAACCTGCCGGTGGCCTACAAGCGCTACGCCCGGCTGGCCGAGGCGCTGGGTGTGGACACCACGGGCATGAACGACGTGAAGGCGGCCGACGCGGCCGTGGCGGCGGCGATCCGGCTGCTGCGCGACGTGGGCATCACGGAGCGGTTCACCGACATCACCCAGGACACGCACCCGAAGAACCGCCTCGGCGCCGGTCCGACCGAGTTCTACAAGAAGGCCTCGACGATCAAAGGCGACGCGGCCGATGTGGACCGAGTGTCCAACCACATCCTCGGCGACGCCTGTACGCCGGGCAATCCGAAGGAGACGACGTTCGAGACCGTGCGACCGGTGGTCGAGCACTGCTTCAACGGTGACCTCGACGACCTGATCTCCTGAGCCGCTTGTCGTTCAGCCATGGGTGTTCCGCGGTGGCCCGCCGCGTCGCGGAACACCCATGGCCCCGGCCGAAAGGTGTTTGTCCGCGTGAGCTCACGAAACGGTCACCACCCCCATTCCTTCTCGTCCGTCGGCGAGGTCACTTCGCTTCTCTCCGACGTCGGTTACCTCGCCGACCGTCCACTCGCGACCACCGTCTACCTGCAGGACCAGCTGGGCAAACCGCTGCTGCTGGAAGGTCCCGCCGGGGTCGGCAAGACCGAGCTCGCCAAGGCGCTCGCCGCCGCGACGGGCAGACGGCTGCTGCGGCTGCAGTGCTACGAGGGCCAGGACGAGACGAAGGCCCTCTACGAGTGGGACTACGGCAAGCAGATGCTGTACACGCAGATCCTGCGGGAGAAGATCGGGCAGGTGGTCGCCGACGCCGACGATCTGCCGACGGCCGTCGCGGCGATCGGGCAGCACGACAACGTGTTCTTCTCCGAGCGGTTCCTCGCGGAGCGCCCGTTGCTGCGCGCCGTCCGTTCCCCCGAACCCGTCGTGCTGCTGATCGACGAGGTGGACCGCGCCGACGAGGCACTCGAAGCGGTGCTGCTCGAGCTGCTGGCCGAGTACCAGGTGTCGGTTCCCGAACTCGGAACGTTCACCGCGGAGCACGTGCCGTACGTCGTGCTGACCTCCAACAACACGCGCGACCTGTCGGCGGCGCTGAAACGGCGCTGCCTGCACCTGTCGCTGGACTACCCGTCGGCCGAGCGGGAGCTGGACATCATCCGGTCGAAGGGCACCGGACTGCCGGATGCGGTCGCGACCCATCTGGTCGATGTGGTGCGGGAGCTGCGGCAGCAGGGGATGCGAAAGCCGCCCGGCATCTCCGAGGCGCTCGACTGGGCACGGACGCTCGCGGTGCTCGGGGCGTCCGAACCGGACACCGAGCTGCTGACGGACACGATCTCGGTGGTGGCCAAGTACGACCGTGACGTCGAACGGGCCATGCGGGTACTGCGTGATTCGGCTGAACTGCGGGAGCAGGGTGGTCCGGGCCGGACCGGCAACGATCGGGCGGCGCCGGTCGAGGGGGAGCGGCGCGCGCCCGTCCCGGGTGTCGATCCCGACGAGGAGGGGACGGGTGCCGCGTTGCGCGCCGCACGGGACACCCCCGGCAGGCACGGGGCCGGTTACTACGGCGAGAACGCCGACGGCCCCGCGCCGCGGCGGCCGGTGAGCAGCAGCCAGGGTGAACGCTCGTTCGCGGCCAACCACGGCCGCGGCAAGCGGTAGGCCGCGGACATGCTGACCGGACTGCATCGGTTCGTGCGGCTGCTGCGCAGTGCTTGCCTGCGGATCTCGTCGATCGAGGTCGTCGATGCCGCCCGCTGCGTGGCCGACCCGGCGATGCTCGGAGACCGCGAACTGTTCCGAGAGGGACTGCGCTGCGCGCTGATCAAGGATCACCGTGACAACGCGACGTTCGACGAGCTCTTCGACGCCTTCTTCGCCTGCGTCCGCTTCGGCGACGAACCCGGCGACGGCCGAAACGACACCGGCACGGTCTCACTGCTCGAGGACTTCACGATCGCCGAGGAGGCGGGGCAGCGGCCGCCGCGGGCCGACATGGAAAGCCCCGACGCCGACCTCGGCGACCTGTTCGACGAGGACGACCTCATCGAGCGTTACAGCCCGCACCCCGAGCTCAACCCGATCGTGCTCGACAACGAGACCGACGACGAGCTCGTGTTCTCGCAGCAGGACGTGTCCACCATGGACGGTTCGAACGAGGTGCTGCTGGAGATCGACCGAAGCCACGGCGTCGCACCCGGCGAACTCGGCAAGGCCCAGGGAACGCCGGTGGAGGCCACGCTCAGCCTCGCCGAACAGGACGCCCTGCTCAACTGGTTGGAGGGCAGCGGGTCCGGCGAGGACGACGAGGGTGACGAGACCGATGCGGTGGCCCTGCGGTCGGACATGGGTGAGCAGGCCCTCGCCCGGCTGCCGGAGGCGCTGCGCCGTCACCTCGAACATCTGATGCGGCTCGAACAGTCGGTCGCGGAGGATTCCCGGTCCGGTCGAGGAGCCGATCGGGGCCACGACGAGTTGGAGGACGCGCTGCGCACGATCGTGGCCTCGCTGCGCGGCGCCGTGACGCACCGCAAACGACCCGCGTCGCGTGGCCGGGTCGATCCGGCTCGCACGATGCGCCGGAACCTGCGCTACGACGGCGTGCCGTTCCGGCCGGTCACCGTTGACCAGCGGGACGACAAGCCGCGGCTCGTCGTACTCGCCGACGTGAGCCTGTCCGTGCGCGCCACCGCCGGCTTCACGCTGCACCTGCTGTACGGGCTGCACGACCTGTTCTCCTCGGTGCGCTCCTACGCGTTCGTCGCCGAGATCGCGGAGATCAGCGGCCTGTTCGCCGAGCAGCGGATCGACCAGGCACTCCAGACGCTGTTCCGGGGCGATGTCATCGACGTCGACGCCAACTCCGACTACGGCTCGGTGTTCGGCGCGTTCCTCGACGAGCACGGCACTGCGGTGAGCCGCAGGACCACCGTGCTGGTGCTGGGGGACGGGCGGGGCAACGGCAACGATCCGAACCTCGGCGCGTTCGAGGAGATCGCGCGCAAGGCCAGGGACGTGCTGTGGCTGACTCCTGAGCCGCGCCATTCGTGGGGCCTGGGTGCGTGCGACCTGCCGGACTACGCCGAGCACTGCAGCCAGGTGCGCGTCGTGCGTGACGTCGCCGGGTTGGAGAACGCCGCGCGCGACCTGCCGGTGGCCGTCCGATGACCAGTCCGCTGCGGGACCGGGCCCACGCCGCCCCGCTCGACAACGCCGCTCTGGCGCTCGACAACGCGGCTCCGCTGGACCGCGCTGCTTTGGTTGACAACTCCGCCCCGGTCGACAACTCCGCCCCGCCGGGCAACTCCGCTCCGGTCGACGCGATGGCGCCGTGCCGGCCGGGCGAGTATCGCGACGAGCGGGTCCGGGTGGTGCACCGCGGCGGCGGGCTGCCGGAGGGCCCGCTCGGGCCGGTCGTCGCTAGTACCCGGCATTTTCGGCTGCATCGGGACGAGGCGCGGCTCGTCGTGAGTCATCGGCTCGGCCGCGGCGACGTCGAGGACGCGCTGACGGGGCTGCTCGCCGAGGAGCTGTTCCGCCCCGGTCTCGTGACCGAGCAGGAGCTGTTCGAGCGGGTCTTCGTCGGACTCGTCCGTTCGACGGTGCCCGGTGGGTTCGCGGCGTGGCGGACCTTCTACCGCAACACGTTCGCGCGCCTGCACGGATCGGCGCACGATCCCGCCCGCGGGCTCGCGCCGGTGTACGAGTACGCCCGGAGGCTCGTGCCGCCGGGCAGGGTGCTCGACCTCGGTTCGTGCTTCGGTTTCTTCCCGCTGCTGCTCGCGGCCGAGTCGGGGTATGCGGTGACCGCGTCCGACGTCGTGCCCGGCAGCATGCGACTGCTGTCGCGGATCGCCGGCGCCGAAGGAGTCCCGCTGTCGACGCTGGCCTGCGATGCGGCCTCGGTCCCGTTGCGCGGCGGCGCGGCCGACACCGTGACCGTGTTGCACCTGCTGGAGCACCTCGACGCCGACGCCGGGGCGGCTGTACTGGCCGAGGCGACGCGGCTCGCGGCCCGCCGGGTGGTCGTCGCCGTGCCGTTCGAGGACGAACCGGACGCCTGCTTCGGCCACGTGCGCCGGTTCGACCGTGCGAAACTCGCCCGCCTGGGAGCCGGCACGGGCCTGCCGTTCACCGTGGCCGAACACCACGGCGGCTGGCTCGTCGTCGAAACCGCACCCGGCGCGTGAGGGTTCCAAGGGCGCGTCTGCCGTCTGTCGGGTGCGTGTGACGGGGCAGCGTGCTGCAGGCGAACGCCTGCTGTGTTCGGCGGGAGTCAGGCAGGTATGTGAGACATTGGGGCATGTCTTCCGGCAGGCCCAGTGTGCTCTTCGTGACCGATCTGTCGTATGAAGCGCGCGGGCGCCGGTACTGCGATGAGGACATCTACCTGTCCTCTCAATTGCGCGAGGCCTTCGACGTGGCGCTGTGCCATCCCAGGGACGCCGTGGCGCTGATGGACCGGTTCGATGTCGTGCTCGTCCGCAACAGTGGTCCGGTCATCTACTACCCGGAGCAGTACCAGGCGTTCCGCGAACATGCCCTGGCTACCGGTGCGCGGGTCTTCAACGAGCTGACGGGCAAAGCCGACATGGCCGGCAAACAGTACCTCGTCGACCTGTTTCAAGCCGGTTACCCGGTGGTCCCCACCGTGGAAGGCACCGAGGGCTTGGACCGGCTCCCGGACTGCCAGGCCTACGTGGTCAAGCCCAAATTCGGCGCCGACTCGGTGGGCCTGAGGATCCTGGACCCGACGCAGGTCCGCGGTATCGACGAGGGCGACGTGCTGATCCAGCCGCACGTCGAGATCGATTACGAAGTCTCGTTCTATTTCATCGACCACACCTTCGAATACGCGTTGTACACGCCCGATCCCGCGCAACGTTGGCATTTGAGGGCGTATGAGCCGACCCAGGCCGACCTGGGTTTCGCCCGGCGCTTCATTGACTGGAACGGGGTGGGCCACGGCATCCAGCGCGTCGACGCGTGCCGTACTGCCGAGGGCACGTTGCTGCTGGTCGAGCTGGAGGACCTCAAACCCCTACCTGTCGCTGGACAGCATCAGCGAAAAGCGCCGCCAGCGGTTCGTGAAGCAGCTGACCGGCGCGCTGTCGGAACTTGCCTCCGCCGATCTGCCAGGCCACTAACCACCAGGGTGTCCTTCCCTGAGCCGGGTCTGCCTCAGATAGCGTCTCAGGGCGCGTACGGACGCACTGGAGCGCCGCCGGGATGAACTGGCAGAGACTCCTTATCGCGAAGCCGGTTGGGCCTACATACCGACGGGACGGACATTTCGGCCGCACTGGGATGAACCGGACTCCCAAAGACGCAACGGCTTCCTTCGCGATCATTCGGTGGGCATGGAGTTTCGGCAGAAGCCCGCGGAAACGGATGTACTTCGGAGGGTTTCCGTTGATGATCCGCGCGATCAACTCGGCGGCGGACCCGCGGGCGCCTGACGGCGTCCGGTGCGTTGATCAGGGCTCCTGAGTGGTTTCCGGTCCGTACTCTGTCCGGGTGAGGCTGTGACTTTCTGCTCCGTTTTGGTGGCTGGTTGTCGTTGTGCTCCTAGAATCGATTGCCACGTTTGACGGGGGAGGTCAGTCGTTGCGTGAGTCGCGGTATGGCACGAAGGCCAACGTGCCGGAGCCCGAGGTCACGGCCGAGGTGTCTCGGCCCGTGCTCGGTGCGGAGATGACCGAGGAGGCGCCGCAGGTCGTCTATATCCCGACGGCGGCGCCGATGCGCGGCGAGGACCTGACGGTGGTGTTGCGCGAGCTGGAGGACGCGTCGCTCGCGTTGTTGGTGTTCTCGTCGTTGGATCTCTTGGTTGAGGGGTGCGGCGAGGAACAGCCGTGGATCGGATTCCACGCCGCTGGCCTGGAGGAGCTACAGCATCAAGTCGGCGCTGACGTGGTGTTGTGGGATGCGACGTTGGCGCCGGAGATTCGGCAGTACGGCGAGTACGGGGAGGGCTCATGACCGGGGGCTACCGGGTCGAGGCCGACACGCTGAACACCGTGTCGGCGAAGTTCCACAGTGCGGCCGACAAGTTGGGCGCCACCGAGCAGCCGCCGGAGGATGTCAAAGCAGGGGAACCGAGCGCGGCGATTGCCATGGTGATCGCCCACTTGGCCGAGCAGTCGAGCCAGTTGGTGGCCGGGTTGCACTCGATTGGCGATGCGGTCGAGCAAAGTCGGACCGACTACGAGGCGCAGGAACAGTGGTCGACCGACCACCTTCCGAAGCCGGAGCAGGGCGACAACCGGCCGGTCTGACGAGGGGGAAGCATGGCGTTGAACATTGAGGTCGAGGCGCAACCGGCCAGTCTGCGTGAGGTCGCGGGCTGGCTGCGCACGGCCGGTAAGAAGGTGTCGGCTCGTCACGAGGACGTGACGAGTGCGTCGAACAGCTCCGAGGACGGGTGGGATGGCGAAGGGGCCACTGCGTTCCGTCGGAACATGTTGCACTTCAAGCCCAAGATCGATGATCTGAGTGCCGGGTACGGCGGCTTGGCGAACGCGATCGATCTGCACGCGGCCGACATTGATACGACCAACGCCCGGATGGGGCAGGCCGTCGAGATCGCCAAGAAGGGCGGCCTGACTGTCACGGACAAGGAGATTCAGGGACCTGGCGAGCCACCGCCGAAGCCCGAACCAGCGCATCGGCACGCCAAGAGTGGGGCGATCAGCAGCGACGACAAGGAGCGCTTCGACGCCCAGTGGGACACCTACACCGCCTGGATGAAGAAGGCCAAGGCCTACACGCAAGCGGGCACCGTGGTGACCGAAGCTCGGAAGATCGAGACCGACTCGCAGAGCATGCTTCTCGACTACCTACAGAACGTCGGCCAAAAGTGGTACATCAACGTGCCCGACTTCGGCACCGGGCTCGCGGCAGCGCACATTGCCGCGCATAACAGCTTCAAGACAACTGCCTCGAACTTCCGTCAGCTCGGCAGCAAACTGGGTGACCTCGCCGACGACGCCACCCGTGGATCGTCGAACCAGGCGCGCTATCTGGTTGCCTCCCTGGTCGCGAACTCGAAGGCCAACGTCCAAGCGGCCCAGGCCGAGGGCAAGAAGTTCGGCAAATGGCTCAACAAGCTGCCCGATGGGGTCAAGAAGGCGCTCACAAGCACCCTCGCCAATTTTGTACCGAGGAACGCGAAATACCTGGCCGGTGCGAAGCCACTGCTGTCGAAGCTTCCTGCGGTCGGGACGACGCTGGGCGGGTTCAGCCTCGTTGACGACTTGGCACAAGGCAAGGACCCGGCGGTCACTGTGCTGTCTAACGGCGGCAGCATCGTGGCCGGGGCCGCCGCCGGTAGTGCCATCGGCGGTCCGCCCGGGGCTCTGGCCGGGTTCATCGCGGCGACCGGTACCGGCTTCCTGATCGAGAACTTCGCCAGTGACGATGTCAAGGAAGCTCTCGACGTAATGTCCCAGGACGGCTACCAGAATGCCGAAACCAACCCGTGGCTACCTGACTTGAAGCTGCTGTCCAAGTTCGCCACCGGAAACTGGTAGAAGGTAGCTGTGAATCCTGACCTACCGCCGAAGCCCGACCCGCAGACGGGAGAGCCTAGACCCCCGGCCGCTCCCGGCCATTTCAACGGCCTCAAGGAGCCGCAACCCTACGACGCCAACAAGGTTCCAAGCGGCCCTACTGCAGCGCTGGAATGGCTCTACGGCACTCGAAAATCCGGGTGGTGGTCAGCAGCCACGGTGGTTGTCTTGATCATCGCTTTCCTTACGTTCAAATCGGGGCTGGACTGGGTGTTCGCTTGGCCGACGTGGCTGTTCATGGCGGCTGCGGGTGTTGCGTTCTGGTTTCTTCCTCGGAATACCAAAATGGCCGCTGGCGCAGATTGGGTAAACGCCGGAGGTGACACCATTTATACGTATGAACTGGTAGAGATCGGAACTTCCGGAACTCCGGGTAGCTGGGAACTAATCCTGAAAGATCAGCGAGGAAACGTCGACCGCGGTAATATAGCGGACTATCAGCAGAATCCACTCTTGTGGGACTTGGTCTTCAACGGAATTCGTCATTCCGTGGCTGCGGGTGCAACGATCGACCCGGAGACATACCGCGTACTGAAGCTTGACGAATATCCGAATCCTCCCCGGTCTCGCCGGGGCGACATTGGTGTTTAGGTCCGAACAGTTCGGCGTCGGACCACGGTGGTCGGGCGCCGAGGCGGGTCTGCCTCAGATGAGGCCCCTCTTGCTGGCCTCGTAGACCGCTTCGGCGCGGGTGGAGGCGCCGAGTTTGCGCATGATGTTGCGGACGTGGAACTTCACCGTGGTCTCGGAGATGAACAGCGTCGTGCCGACGATGCGGTTGCTCAGCCCGGAGGCGAGCAGTTCGAGTACGCGGTGTTCCCGTTCGGTGAGCGCGGGCTCCTCCGGGGTCGTGCGGAGCGAACGGGCCATGACCGACGCGGACCGCGAGTCGAACGCGCTCTCGTCGCGCGCGACGGTGCGGATCGACGAGACGAGCTCGCTCGTGTCGACGTCCTTGATGACGTAGCCCTTCGCGCCGCGGTGCACGGCCTCCAGCACGTAGGCATCGTCGAGGAACGTGGTCAGCACGAGCACGCCGACCTCGGGATAGCGCCGCGTGATCTCGGAGCACAGGTCGAGGCCCTCGGTGTCGGACCCGGTGCCGAGCTTGAGGTCGAGCAGCACGATGGCGGGGCGCAGCTGTTCGAGCGCCGTGCGCGCCTCGGCGGCCGTCGCGGCCTCGCCGACCACCCGCATGTCCTCCTCGCGGTCCAAAATGGATCGCAGGCCCTGGCGGACGATGGCGTGGTCGTCGACGAGCACGATGCTCAGCTGGTCGCGGCTGCCGCTGCCGGGTTGCTGGTCCGTTTCCCGGTTCGGACGCCGCGCCGGTGCGGATGCCGGATGCGTCACCCGGGACGGTGGTGTGTTCATGGCGCCGCCTTTCCGTGCCTCCGCAGGGGGAGGGGAATGTCGAGGACCAGCATGATCCCGCCGAGTTCGGAGCGCCGGATCGACATCGTGCCGCCCAGTTCGTGGGTCCGGTCCTGCATGTTCGCCAGGCCGCGGTGCACGCCCGCCAGGTCGGTCGCGGCGGTGAGCTTGAGTGTCCTGCGCAGTTGGGCCGGGTCGCCCTCACCGTCGTCGGAGATCGACAGCACGATCCGCTCCGGCAGGTACTGCAGTCGCACCAGCGCCTCGTCGGCGGTCGTGTGCATGACGGTGTTGAACAGTGCCTCGCCCGCGAGCCGCAGCAGCGAGTGTTCGACCTCGCCGGGCAGCGGCACCGGCGTACCCGCGATGCGGACCTGCACCTTCAGGTCGCTGGGAAGGTGCACCGACGACAGTCGTTCCAGCAGCACGGGCAGTGACCCGGGAGGCTCCTCGGCGCCGTTGTGCAGTGCGTAGATCGCGGCGCGCAGCCGCTCCACCGCGTGGCCCGTGAGGTCCTTGGCTGCGCTGAGCTGGTCGACCAGTTCCTCGTGTACACCGCTCGCCGCCAGCTCGGCCCGGCACACCTCCACGGTCATGCCCGCCGAGAGCACGTCCTGGGTGACACTGTCGTGCAGTTCGCGGGCGATGCGATGCCGTTCGTCGTCCAGCGCCTGCCGCTGCATCGACTCGATCAGGCGCTGCTGGGTCTCGGCGAGCTCCTTGGCCTGCTGCTCGGCCGCCTCGGAGAGCTGTTCGGTCCTGCCGCGCAGCGTGGTCGCCGCATGCAGCAGGAACGAGTTGTGCAGCGCGACCGCTGCCTGGTTGGCGAGTACCCGCAGGATCGCCAGGTCGGTGTCGGCGACGTCGACGGTCTTGCCCGGCAGCCCGGCGATGCCGCCGATCGGTTCGCCGTCGAGGGTCATCGACACGCGCACGATGCCGTCGCCGGGCTCGTCCTCGGCCTCCCACGGACGGCCCCGCAGCACGTGCAGGTGGGGCAGAGCCTCGGCGGGCAGGGACCGTTCGTCGTCGATCAGTTCGCCACCGTGGAGCACGAGGAACCGCGGCCGTGCAGCCTGCAGCGCCCCGTCGGCGACCGCCACCAGCAGCCACTCGGCGTGCAGGTGTTCGGCTGCCGCGTGAACGACGGCCTCGACGAGTTCGCGCGGGCCCTCGGCCGTGCGGACCAGCGCGCGCGAGATGCGGTCGAGGGCGCGCACCGCGTTCTCCAGCCGTTCGGCCGAGCGCACGTACTCGGGATAGAAGGAGCGTTTGCCCGAGCGCACGCCGGTGAGCGCGCCGAGGTCGGCCTCGTCACGGCCGAAGCCGGTGTGCACGGAACCGGTGTGCGTAGAACCGTTGTGCGCGGAAGAGGTCATGGGCTCCTCACAACGGTCACGGAGGTCGCGATGACGAGCGTCACGGCGTCCCCTGATCAGAGGGCCTGCCGGAACAGGGCGAACACGTCGGCGACGTCGACCTCCCGCGGGTTGGTGGCCAGGCAGGCGTCGGCGAGGGTGGTGCGGGCGAGTGTCGGCACGTCGGCCTCGCTGACGCCCAGGTCGGACAGGCCTTTCGGGACGCCGACGTCGTCGGCCAGCGTGCGGATGAACGAGGCGAGCTCGTCGGCCACCTCGTCGGCGGGCCTGCCTTCGACGTCGATGCCGACAGCCGCCGCGAGGGGCACGTAGCGGTGCGGATCCTCGGCGGCGTTGAACCGGATCGCGTGGGGCAGCAGCACGCCGTTGAGGACGCCGTGTGGGGCGTCGAGCAGCCCGCCGACCTGGTGACTCATCGCGTGCGTGATGCCGAGGATGGCGTTGGTGAAGGCCATGCCGGCTTCGAGCGCGCCCTGCGCCATCCCGATCCGCGGGGCGGCGCGCCTCGGTTCGAGGGTCGTGTCGCGCAAATTGCTCGTGATCAGGTGCGCGGCGTGCAGCGCGTGGTGGTCGGTGAGACGATTGTGCGCCCGCGAGACATAGGCCTCGACGGCGTGGGTGAGCGCATCGAGTCCGGTGGCCGCGTTGAGCTCCTCCGGCATGGTCGTGAGCAACCGCGGATCGATGATCGAGATCTCGGGCACCAGCGTCCGGCTGATGATCGTGATCTTGATGTGCCGGTCGGTGTCGGTGATGACGGCGAACTGGGACACGTCAGCGCCCGTTCCCGACGTCGACGGCGCCATGACCAGCGGCGGGATCGGCTGCACCACCTTGTCGACACCGGCGTAGCCGAGGATCGTCCCCCCGTTGGAGGACAGGATCGCCACGCCCTTGGCCGCGTCGATGCAGGAGCCGCCGCCGACGGCGAGGATCACGTCGGCACCGCTGTCGAGGTAGTGCTCGTAGGCGGCGGCGATCTCGCCGTCCTTGGGGTTGGGCGTCACGTCCGACCACACGACGGGCCGCAGCCCGGCGCCGCGGAGGTGGTCGACGGCCTCGGCGGCCCAGCCGGCGGCCACGATGCCGGGGTCGGTGACCAGGAACGGTCTGCGCGCGCCGACGCGCAGCGCACAGTGACCGAGTTCGGCCAGCGCGTGCGGCCCGAACACGATCTCGGGCACGTGGAACTTCGCCAAACCCGTGGACGGGTCGGGGTATGCGGGCGCGCTGCCGGGGCCTGCCAGTTCGACGCCCCGGTCTTCAACGCCCCGGTCGTCCGGTTCGATGGGTGGCGGGGCCGGCAGTCGCGGTAGCCGGGCGCGGGGCCCGAAGTCGTCGGACAGTTCCGGCGCGGCCCGGGTCGGATGAAGCACGCGGAACGCCTCCTCACCTCCAGCCGCGGTGCTGGACTGCCACCAGGCTAGTGCCGGTCAGACGGCGGGCACACCCTCCGTTCGCGGTAGCGGGTACCTACCCGATCGGACAGGTGGTCGCGGTGGTCGGAGCCCGGCCGGCCGGGCTACCTGACCGGCCGGTCAGGGGAGTGCGGCGCCCCGCGTGCGGGCGACGCGCGGGTGGCTGCCTACCCTGCCAGGTGACGCCGAGTACGTGTCCGCTGCCAGCGGAAGAGGGGAGATCCGTGCCCATGCCTCCTGTCAAGGCGAACGCGTTCGTGGATTGGTTCGAGGAGAATTCCACGGAGTTCGTGTCCGGCCTGATCAACGTCGTGATCATCGTGGTGATCGCGCTGGTGTTGCGCGCGATCGTCGGCCGGGTGATCGACCAGCTGGCCAAGCGGATGGTCAACTCGCGGGAGCGGATCGACAAGGCCAAGGCCAAGGCGGCGAGCCGGGTCATCAAGCAGAACAACGAGAGTCGTGGCGAGCGGCAGCGCCAGCGGGCGGGCACGATCGCGTCGGTGCTCAAGAGCGTCGCCTCGTTCGTGATCTTCGGCATCGCGTTCGTGACGATCCTCGGCCAGTTCGGGATCAACATCGGCCCGATCATCGCGAGCGCCGGTGTCATCGGTCTGGCGATCGGTTTCGGTGCGCAGAGCCTGGTTCAGGACTTCCTGTCCGGCATCTTCATGATGGTCGAGGACCAGTACGGCGTCGGCGACGTCGTCGACGTGGGCGACGCGGTCGGCACGGTCGAGGCGGTCACGCTGCGGATCACGAAGATCCGCGACCTCAACGGCGGGCTGTGGCACGTGCGCAACGGCGAGATCATGCGTGTCTGCAACATGAACCAGGACTGGGCGAACGCGGTCGTGGAGCTGCCACTGGACTACTCGGTGAACCTGGAGGAGGCGAAGGCCGTCATCCAGCGCAGCATTGACGAGTTCGCCGACAACCCGGAGTTCGCGCCGAAGATCATCGAGCGTCCGGACATCACCGGTGTGGTCGGCATCGGCAACGGCGCCGTCACCGTGCGGGTCATGGTCATGACACAGCCCGGCGACCAGTGGTCGATCGGCCGCGACCTGCGGGGCCACCTGAAGGCCGGCCTCGACGCCGCCGGCGTCCGCGTCGCCTACCCGATCCTCCCCCTGGCCAACGCCGGCGCCTCCCAATCCGGCTGACGAGTCCGGCGGGTTGGCCGGCCGCCGGGATGGGCGCCGTGTTGCACCCTCGGGGCCCGTGTTGCGTTCCTGAGTGCTCGTGTTGACGTTTCAGGGTCCGTGTAGCGCTTTCCGGGGACTGCTCTGAGTCCTCGTGGAGTGTGGACCGACATAACCTGAGTCGCATGTCCTGCACTCAGCACCGCGTGTTCTGCATTCGTGCACGCGGCCGAGCGGCTGCGGGCCTTGCGAACTGAGCGCCCTGCGGGGCGATTTGCGTAGGTTGAGCCGCTCGCCGGATTTGCACCGGCGAGCGGCTCTTCGCATCGGCAGACCGCTCCGTGTGGTCATGTCAGCTTCTGCGTCGGACCGCTGAGTGGCGCCATCACGAGTCCCGACCGCAGCCGGTGGACGTTGGGCTCCGGAGCGTCGTCTGCCCGGTACGGTGCGGGCCGTGGGGAACGGGCTGACGCAGTGGACGATCCATGGTGAGCGACTGGTCGACGACACGCGGAAGTTGAAGTTGTCGATCGCGTCGGTGGAGTTGCCGGACGGGGTGACGTTCGAGCAGTACGTGCTGCGGTTGCCTACGGCGTCGATGATGGTCGTGCTCGACGACGCGCGTGAGCATGTGCTGATGATGTGGCGGCACCGGTGGGTTCTCGACCGTTGGGTGTGGGAGTTGCCGGGTGGCTATGTCGACCCGAACGAGGATCCGGCGGTGACGGTGGCGCGGGAGGTCGAGGAGGAGACGGGCTGGCGGCCGCGGGATGTGCGTAAGTTGTTGTCGACCCAGCCGATGGTGGGTTCGGCGGATGCGGACAACCGGCTGTACGTCTCGCTCGGTGCGGAGTACGTCGGCGACCCGACCGACATCAACGAGGCCGAGGAGATCGCCTGGCTCCCGCTGTCGTCGGTGCGCGAGAAGATGGATCGCGGTGAGATCGTGGGTGCGTCGTCGCAGGTGGGCCTCATGCACGTGCTGGCCTTCCCTCCGAGCTGACTATACGGGTGGCGTTGCGATGCCGACGTCATCCATGTCGCGGGACCTGAGGTGTTGCGCTGAAGGGTGCGAGACGGCGCGCGAGATCGGACAGGTAGTTGGTGGCGCGCACGGATCGCACGCGGTTGATCATTCCGACGGCGCGAGCGCCTTCCACGCACGCTTCCTCGACCCGTCGTTGGTCGGCCAAGGTCGAGGCGAGCAAGGCGATGTTGAACAGGCGGCCGCGCTCGTAGCCGTCGCTCATTTCGAGTGAGCGACGTGCGTAACGCTCGGCTTCCGGTGGAGCTCCGAGGTCGCGGAATACGTGCGCTGCTTTGGCTGCCATGGAGGAGTGGTCGAAGTACGCGAGCCAGTGTGGCCGGTCGTCGGTGGCTCGGTCGAGGGCTCGTTCACTGTTGCGGAGCGCGGTCAGACATTCACGTTGGTCACGTCGGAATGGCCATGCGCTTCCGGGACATGGATCTCTGACGCCAGGGCCGGGATGTTGCCGTGCCTTGCGGTTTGTCCAGCGGCCAGTGCCATGTCCAACGCGGTGTCGGCGGCTCCGGAGAACGCAGCTACGAAGGCGAGCTGTCAGGGCAGTTCGGCGTGAACCAGAAGTACCGCGGCACCATCGAGATCGTCGTCCCCGAGGCGAGCGGCACACTCGCGCTCGATCCCGGAGCTCTGATGGGCGGTCCGGCAGGCTGGGAGTGGACGTATTGATTCTCGAGTCAACTACATCTCACCAACGTTGCCATTTTCCTAAAGCTGTTGAATTCGGTGAATTATCGACCTCTCCGTGGTCGAATTGTACGTAGATGTTGCGTTTTGCGATCCGGAAACGATGAACGGGTATGGCTTCGGATTTATTGGAGAATCCGGAGACTTTACTGGGTCGATTCTTGGGGGTGGAGCAAGGCAAACAATCGGCAGGTCGGATGTTCACGACGGCTGAACGGAAACGACCTTGCTGGACTCGTCGTCCTTGCGCTGGTCTCGGCGGCGCCGCCGAACTCAACGATGTAATTCTCTGGAGAAGGTAGGGACGAGCATGAGTGCGTACACGGGTGATGTGAGGGCGCGGCGTAGGCGGCGGTGGCCGATGGTGGTCGCGGTAAGTGCGGCGTTGCTGTTGGGCGTGGGGATCGGTATCGCGTCGGTTGGCTTGGCAGGCGGGGAGCAGGCTGCTGCTGTAGCACCGCCTGCGAAGACGGTGTTCGAGACGGTGACCGAGTCGGCCCCGCCGAACACCGAGACGGTGACCGAGTCTGTCCCGCCGGTCACTGAGACGGTCACTGAGTCTGCCCCGGCCGAGTCGGCGCAGAGTACAGCTGCGGGCGAGCCGGAGGGGACGGGATTGACGATGGGCATGTACCAGGTGGGCGTCGACACGCCACCGGGTCGGTACGTGACGGACGGGCCGGACCCTGGCGACCTGATGGGGTGCTACTGGGAGCGCACCCGGGACGACTCCGGCGAGTTCGAGTCGGTCATCACGAACGGAACGCCGATGGGCAAGGCGTCGGTGACTGTTGAAGAGGGTGAGTTCTTCAACGTCGACGGCTCATGCATGTGGTTTCAGGAATGACCAGTGGTTCCGGTGGTGACCGTCCCTATCGGACGGTCGCTCGCCGCGCCTGCTTGGGCGAAACCTGAGAGCGGGTGGAACCGCATCAGTCCCCACTCGACGTCGACATCGGCTCAACGGTTCGGCAATCGAATCATGAAGGAAGGTCGCCATGACCACTCCAACGCCCTACTCGTCCTCGACGGGTGCCGTCGACCCTCCACCTAGGGAGCCGCGCAACGGACTCGGTACCAGTGGGTTCGTCGTCGGCCTGATCGGTTTGATCTTCTCGCCCTTGCCGCTGATCGGAGTGGTCGCCTGGCCGCTGGTGATTATCGGGCTCATTCTGTCGTCGATTGGGCTCAGCAGGGCCCGGCGCGGGAAAGCGACAAACAAGGGCCTCTCGATCGCCGGAGTCGTGGTTTCGGCTGTCGGGCTGGTCATCTGCATCTTGTGGCTCACTGCCTTCGGCAACGCGGCCAACGAGGTCGACAAAGAGGCCAACCGTGAAGTCGCGATTCACTACGAGGTCACCGGTGACGCGCCGAACGCCACCATCAGTTACACCACGTACGGCGACGGGACCACGTCGACGAGCGAGGAGAACGTCACCGAACTGCCGTGGTCGAAAGACCTCACGACGAAGGGTCTGTTCAAGGGCGGCAATCTCACCGTCATGACCGGTGGGGACGGTGGCAGTGTGACCTGCACGGTGGCCGTCGACGGTGAGGACGCCAAGACCAGCACCGCCAACGGTCAGTTCGCGACAGCAACCTGTGACGGCTTCGGCGGTTGAGCCGGACTCGGTGCAACTGAGAACCGGCCCGCGCCGTTCTGCGCGGGCCGGTTACCGGGTCAGACATTCGATGTCGACCTGACGGTCGCTCGCCCCGGTCTTCTCCGGGGTAGCTCCTCGACGGACCTCGAGCGGAGTCGATGCAGTCCGGGACATGGCTGTGGCCACTGCTTAGTGCAAGACCAAATCGTGACCACTGCGCCGCAGCTCAGCGTTTCGGCCACTCCCATGCCGGACGGTCGAGCACGCCAGGCCGCTCGGCCAGCACCGTCGCACCGAACTCCTTCTCCAACTCCACCAGGTTCGCCTCACTCGCCGCTGCCTGCACCGCGTGGACCAGCGGGCGGGCGTGCGTCACCACCACGACCTGCGTGTGTTCCGCCGCCGTCGCGATCAACGTCGCCAACGCGGGCAGCAGACTCGGATGCAGGCTGGTCTCCGGTTCGTTCAGCACCAGCAGCTCAGGCGGGCGCGGACTCAGCAACGCCGCCACCCACAACAGATACCGCAACGTCCCGTCCGACAACTCCGCCACCGACAACGGCCGCAACAACCCGTACTGGTGCACGTGCAGCTCGAGTCTGCCGTCCTCACCGACCTCCACCGACAGCCGAGACCCCGGGAACGCGTTCTCGACCGAGGTGTGCAGCGCGTCGATGTCGCCGATCTCCTCGATCGTCCGCAACGCCGCGGCCAGGTCGCCACCGTCGTGGTCGAGCACCGAGGTGCGGGTTCCGATGCGCACCTGCCGGGCCGGGGCATCGGCGTCGGTGCGGAAATGGTCGTAGAACCGCCACGACCGGATCCGTTCCCGCACCACCAGCACCTCCGGTGATACCCGCGGATCGGCGAACGACGTCAGCATGCTGTCGGTCACCGGGATCCGATGCGCCTCCCGGCCCCACGCCCCGCCCGCCTCACGGGTACGTACCACCGGGCCGTCCCGGTCGGCCAACAACGCGCCCTTGCGCAGCACCGATCCGCTCCACACGCATTCCCGTTTGAACTCCGGATCCCGGTTGAACGCCGACTTCTCGACCGGCACCGGCATCCCCAGATCGAGTGCGTAGCCGAACTCGTCGCCCGTGAAGCCGAGCCGCAATCCGACGGACTTCGTCCGCACGGTGCCCTGCGGGGGAGCGCTGCCCTCCCGCACCGCGCGGCCGATCGTCTCCGGCCCAGCCCACAACGTCGACGGCAACCCGCCCTCGCGTGCCAGCGCGCCGACTGCACCACTACGCGCCGCATCCGCCAACAGCCGCATCGCCCGGTACAGATTCGATTTGCCACTCCCGTTGGCGCCCGTCACCACGGTCAGCCGCGACAGCGGCAGCACCAGATCCCGCAGCGAACGGTAGTTCTGCACGGCCAGTGTCGTCAGCATGCGAACGACCGTAAGCGCCACCACCGACACCCACCGGCGGTCGCGCGCGGACGTTCCGCACCGCGCGACGAACCATCCACCCGGCTCCGGTCAGCGACCCAAGACGGCCGACACCCACCACTCACGACACGGTCGCCGACCTCTGCGCCAACAACGGGATCTTCCCGCCTGCCAGCACGGCGTCACGTTGGCGCTGCGACAGGGTATGCCGCACCTCGTAGCGCTGGTCCTTCGTGGCATTCCGCACCCTCAGCCGGGCGTCCGGCTCACCCAGCGGCCGGCGGAGGTCCTCGACCACGAGCGTGTCGTCGGCGTCGATGCGGGCGTAGTCCTCGGGGTCGGTGAATTCGACCGGCAGGATTCCGAAGTTCGCCAGGTTCTGCCAGTGGATCCGCGCGAACGACACCGCGATCACCATGCGCAGCCCCAAGTGGCGCGGCGTGATCGCGGCGTGCTCACGCGACGAACCCTGACCGTAGTTGCGGCCACCGACGATCACGTGCCCCGAACCGCCGGCCGTCTCCCGCGCCCGCGCCGGATAGTCCGGGTCGATCCGCGTGAACGTGAACTCGGCCAGCGCCGGGATGTTCGACCGGTACGGCAACGCGGCGGCCCCGGCGGGGGAGATCTCGTCGGTCGACACGTCGTCACCTACCTTCAGCAGCACCGGCGCCTCGATCCGGTCCGGCAACGGCGGGAAGTCCGGCAGCGCCGAGATGTTCGGGCCCTTCGTCAGTTCCGCGCGGCGCGACACCTCGGGCGGAGGTGGCTCCTCCAGCGTGTCCGGGTTGATCGTCGCGTGCTCGGGAAGCGCCAGTGCGGGCTCCTCCATCCCCAGATCGCGCGGATCGGTGATCACACCCTTGAGCGCACTGGCCGCGGCCGTCTCCGGCGAGCACAACCACACCGAATCCTCCCGCGTGCCCGAACGACCGGGGAAGTTCCGCGGGAAGGTGCGCAGCGAGTTGTGCCCCACGGCGGGAGCCTGCCCCATGCCGATGCACCCCATGCATCCCGCCTGGTGGATCCGCGCGCCCGCCGACACCAGGTCGAACGTGCCGCCCATCTTCGTCAGGTCGGCGAAGATCTCCCGCGACGTCGGGTTGATGTCGAAACTGACGCCGCCCGCCGTCTGCTTGCCGCGGACCATTGCGGCGGCGATCGCGAAGTCACGCAGCCCCGGGTTGGCCGACGAGCCGATGATCGCCTGCCCCAACGGCGTTCCGGCGACCTCGCGCACCTCGACGACGTTGTCCGGCGCCGACGGCTTCGCGATCAGCGGCACCAATGTCGACAGGTCGATCTCGTCGGTGACGTCGTACTGGGCATCCTCGTCGGCGGCGATCTCCACGAAGTCCTGCTCCCTGCCTTCGGTACGCAGGAACCGCCGCACCGCGTCGTCCGACGGGAACACCGTCGTCGTGGCGCCCAGCTCGGCGCCCATATTGGCGATCACGTGCCGGTCCATCGCCGACAGCTTCGCCAGACCCGGCCCGTGGTACTCGATGATCCGGTTCACCGCGCCCGACACCGTGTGCCTGCGCAGCATCTCCAGGATGACGTCCTTGGCCGACACCCACGGTGGGAGCTCGCCGGTCAGCCGCACACCCCAGATCTCCGGCATCCGCACGTACATCGGTTCGCCCGTGATCGCCGTGGCCACGTCCAGCCCGCCGACCCCGATCGCCAGCATCCCCAACGACCCGGCCGCCGGCGTGTGCGAATCGGAGCCGACCATGCTCGCACCCGGCACGCCGAACCGCTGCATGTGGGTCGGGTGCGACACGCCGTTGCCCGGTTTGGAGTACCAGAGGCCGTACCGGCGGCACGCCGAACGGAGGAACGCGTGGTCCTCGGCATTGCGCTCGTCGGCCTGCAGCAGGTTGTGGTCGACGTACTGGACACTGACGTCGGCGCGGGTCCGGTCCAGGTCCAGTGCCTCCAGCTCCTGCATGACCAGCGTTCCGGTGGCGTCCTGGGTCAGGGTCTGATCGATCCGGATCGCGATTTCCTCGCCCGGCGTCATCGTGCCGTCCACGAGGTGGTCGGCGATCAGCTTCTGTGCAACGTTGCGAGGCATACGTTCCGCTTCCTTCGGCCCGGGGAGTCTGCAGGGTGGAGGTTGCCGGTGCGGGGCGGATCGAAACGTCGACCACTGCGTCGTGCGCCGTGTGGGTGCCGACACACCCCGGGTGGCGCGCGGGTCTGTTAGGTTCACACCGCCGTGGTGCACGGGAATCCGGTGGAAAACCGGAGCGGCCCTCGCCACTGTGATTCGGGAAGTGCTGTGCCGTTCAGCATGCGAGCCACTGGAACGAACGTTCCGGGAAGGCTGGCACAGCGCGTACGACCCGTCAGCCAGGAGACCGGCCACGGCACTGTGTGACCCGATCGCACACCGATGACCCGATCCACGAGGACCTGGAGGGGCGGGCTGACGATGTCATTGCCGCTGCGCCGAAGGCGCCCTGTATCGCTGCGCCGAAGGCGCAACTCTGTATCACCGCGCCGAAGTCGCCCTGTATCACTGCGCCGAAGGCGTTCAACTGGCGCTCTGCGCCGTCGGCGCGCCACTTCCACTCTGCGCCGTGGGCGCAACTCCGTCGCGACCACTTCTCCGCACGCCACAGCTCGGCGTGCCACGGCCCTGTGCGCGGCAGTTCTGACTGCCGTGGCGACGGCCTGCGCACCGCCACCGCCGGATGCCGCATCGGCAGCGGGCGGTGCGACCAGCCGGACCAATTGCGGCATCGACGTGGCCACCGGCGATCCGCCGCAGCGCATCTACGCGGCC
The DNA here is from genome assembly GCF_014195435.1 of Prauserella sediminis. Taxonomy (NCBI): domain Bacteria; kingdom Bacillati; phylum Actinomycetota; class Actinomycetes; order Pseudonocardiales; family Pseudonocardiaceae; genus Prauserella; species Prauserella sediminis. The sequence continues at coordinate 3,277,414 of NZ_JACIBS010000001.1, forward strand.
TACCAGCCCGCCATCGAACTGGCCCATGCTCTCGGGGTGAGCGACCGGCTCGCCGGAACCGCGTTCCTGGATGCGAAGGTGCTGCCGGAGTACGCGGACCGTCAGGCCGATGTGGACTACCTGCCCAGCCTCCCCAGCAGAGAGGCACTGCTGCAGGCGAACCCGGACTTCGTGCTGTCCGGCTTCAACGGATTCTTCGCCGAGCAGGGCGCCGATAGTTCGGTCGGCACGCGCGCCAGCCTTCGTGAGGTCGGCGTGCAGAGCTGGATCCTCTCACCGCTCTGCCCCAGCGAGGACGGCCTCACCGACCAGTCGATCGACCCGGCCACCGTGAAGGTCGAGAACATCTACCGGGACCTGCGCGATCTCGGCGCCCTGTTCGGCGTCGAGGACAACGCGGAGGCCGTGATCAGCGACATGCGCGAACGGATCGCCACGGTCGAGAAACAGGTCGCCGGCGTCGACCGGCCGTCGGTCGCCATCGTGTCGCCCAACGAGGACGGCACCTACGGCGTCGCGAGCGGTATCGACTTCGGTTCGCACATCATCGAACGGGCGGGCGGCACGAACGCCTTCGCCGACCTGTCGAAGAAACGCAACATCGATGTCGGCGCCGAGGAACTGGTCAAGCGTGACCCCGACGTCATCCTCACCGACGCGTGCTGTGACGCGAGCATGACCGAACAGGACGCCCGGCCCGAGGCCGACGCCATCCTGCACGACCCGGCCCTGTCCGGTCTGACCGCGGTGGAGAACAAGGCGGTGCACCCGTTCCTGTTCGCCGACCGCAGTGCGGGAGTCCGTGCCGCCCACAGCGTCGAACTGGTGGCGTCGGTGCTGCACCCCGACCGCGTCGGCTGAGGCGAGCTGGGTGAACAAGCGGAGCTCGCCGACCGAGAGGATCCGGGTGGCCGTGGGGGTCTCGTCGGCCGGGGAACGCGCATCGACGACGGCCGACGTGGCCGGCATCCCGTCGCAGCGGGCGGCATCGCCGCGGCCGCAGGCACCGCGGCCGCGGGAAGGCCGGGCAGGGTGGCGGTCCACAGTGGTCTGGACGGTGTCGGCGGTGGCGCTGCTCGCCGTCGCCTGTGCACTGTCCCTTGTGGTCGGAAGTTATCCCTCCTCGCCCGCCCGCGTGCTGTCGGCGGTCCTCTCGCCGGGACAGGCAGACGTGGACACGATCGTGTGGCACGTGCGCATCCCGCGAACGGTGTCCGGCCTGCTGGCGGGCAGTGCCCTGGGAGTGGCCGGCGCGGTGATGCAGGGACTCACGCGCAACCCGCTGGCGGGCCCGGGAATTCTGGGCGTCAACGCCGGCGCGTCGCTGGCCGTGGTGACCGCGATCGCGCTCGGCGTGACCACGGCCGGTGGCCATCTCTGGTTCGCGTTCGCCGGTGCCGGAGCCGCCGCCCTCTTCGTCTACGTTCTCGGTTCCCTCGGCCGGGGCGGAGCGACGCCGGTGAAACTGGCGCTGGCCGGAGCGGCGCTCACCGCCATGGTCGGCTCGATGACCACCATCGTCACGCTGCTCGACGCGGCCACGCTGGACGAGTACCGGTTCTGGGCCGTCGGCTCACTCACCCGCGCCGGGGCCGAGGTCACGGCCGCCGTCGGACCGTTCCTGGTCACGGGTTTCCTGCTGGCGCTGACGGTCAGCGGGAGCCTCAACACGATCGCGCTGGGCGAGGACATGGCGCGCAGCCTGGGGACACGGCTGGTGGCGATCCGTGTGCTCGCGGCGGTGTCGGTGCTGCTACTGGCCGGTACGGCGACCGTGATCGCAGGCCCCATCGCCTTCGTCGGCCTGGCGGTCCCGCACATCGCACGCCTGCTGATCGGGCCGGACTACCGGTGGATCATGCCGCTGTCGGCGCTGCTGGGCCCGATCCTGCTGCTCCTCGCCGACGTCGCGGGCCGGTGGCTGGTGCAGCCGGAGCAGCTGCAGGTGGGCATCGTGACCGGGCTCGCGGGCGGACCGCTGTTCCTCTACCTGGTGCGCCGCCGGAAGGTGGCACAGCTGTGACGGCCAAGGACACCGTCGCCGTGCGTGTCGCCCGCGGAGCCGTCGTGTTCCGGCTGCAGCGGCGCTCGGCGCTGTTGACGTCGATGCTGTGGCTGTGCGCCTTGACGCTCGCCGTGGCAGCGCTCGGCCTCGGCGAGTTCGACCTGCGGCTCGCCGACACCCTGCGCGTGCTCGGCGGCAGGGGAACGCTCATCGAGTACGACGTGGTGGTGCGGGACCGGCTGCCCCGCGTGGTGACCGGCCTCGGGGTCGGCGCGGCCTTCGCCGTGTCGGGCGCGATCCTGCAGCGGATCGCCGCGAATCCGCTGGTGAGCCCTGACGTGATCGGCGTGAACGCCGGCGCGTCGTTCGGTGCGCTGCTCGTGATGACCATCGCGGGCGGTGCCGGGGCGTCCCTCGTACTGGGCGCGCTCGCCGGGGCGCTGCTGACGTCCGCGGCGATCGTGCTCATCGCGCTCAACCGGGGCTTGAACGGCTATCGGCTCGTGCTGGTGGGCATCGGTATCGCGGCCATGCTCTCGTCCGCGATCTCCTACCTGCTGGTACGGGCCGACTACCACCAGGTACTGAGTGCGGCGTCCTGGCTCACCGGCAGCCTCGCCAACCGCGGCACACTGCACGTCACCATCGTCCTCGTCGCACTGGCGGCGGCGGTGCCCGTGCTGCTGGTGCTCGGCCGGCACCTTCGCATCCTCGAACTCGGCGACGACCTGGCCAGAACGCTCAGCGGCGGAACGACCCGGGTCCGGCTCGCCCTGATCACGACCGCCGTGGTCCTCGCCGCCATGGCCACCGCGGCGGCCGGTCCGATCGGGTTCATCGCACTCGTGGCCCCGCAGATCACGCGGCGGCTGCTGGCGGGCAGGCCGGTCACGCTCGGCCCGGCCGCCGCGGCGGGCGCGCTGCTCGTGACCGGCGCCGACCTCGTCGCGCGGCTGCTGTTCGCGCCGACCGAACTGCCCGTCGGCGCCGTGACCGGAGTCCTCGGCGCACCCGTTCTCCTCTACCTCCTCGCTCGTGCCAACCGGATCGGACACACCGGATGAACCCTGACGCGACCGCGACCGCCATGCCGCCGGCCACGGAACTGTCGGCCGACAGGCTCACCCTCGGCTACGACGCAGAGCCCGTCGTCCGGGACGTCTCCGTCACCGTGCCGCCCGGCCGGATCACCGCCATCGTCGGCGCCAACGGCAGCGGGAAGTCCACCCTGCTGCGCGGGCTCGCTCGGCTGATGCGCCCACGCCGCGGAGCCGTCCTGCTCGACGGACAGGACATCGCGCGGCTCGCCACGAAAACGCTTGCCCGGCGACTCGGACTGCTGCCCCAGCAGCCCCTCGCGCCCGACGGCATCACCGTGGCCGACCTCGTCGGCCGCGGACGGCACCCGCATCAGCGCTGGTTCCGCCACCACACCGATGCCGACGACGCCGCGATCACGGCGGCGATGGAGTCCACCGGCATCACCCACCTCGCCGAGCGACCGGTCGACGAACTGTCCGGCGGTCAGCGGCAACGGGCATGGCTCGCGCTCGCACTCGCCCAGGATCCGGACGTCATGCTGCTCGACGAGCCCACCACCCACCTCGACCTGGCCCACCAGATCGACCTGCTCGAACTGCTCACCGACCTGAACGCCGCGCTCGGCCGCACCACCCTGCTCGTCCTGCATGACCTGAACCTCGCGGGCCGCTACGCCCACCACCTCGTTGCCGTCAAGGACGGCCGCATCGTCGCCGAGGGGCCACCCGCCGAGGTCCTGCAGCCCGACACCATCGAATCCGTGTTCTCGCTGAACTGCGCCGTCATCGACGACCCGCTCACCGGGACGCCGATCGTCCTGCCCCGGCCACCGTCGGGCGATCGACGTGGCGGCTGACTCCCGGCGGGCTACCGCGTGACGATGTGCTGGCCGCGCGCCTTCCGGGCGATGCTGATGCCGGTCATCGACGGCGGATGGACGACGGCCGCGATCGCGAGGCCGATCCCGGGGATCAGGAGCGGGCCGATCGCGAGCCACTCGTCGTCGCCGGTGGCGAGCATGATCGCGATCGGTGTCACGAACGAGATCACGCTCGCCACGGTCCAGGCCGTTCGGCAGTTCCGTCGCCGCCGGCGCACGTCGGACACCGCGAGGATCGACAGCGGGATCGTGGCGCCGCACCGCGGACAGTCGACGGTTCCGTGCTGTTTGCCGCGTTCCGGGCGGCGAGTGGCGAACCGGTAGGTCGCATACGTCATCCGCTGCGGGGCGACGATGCCGCCTTTGACCTTCGTGCAGCACCCGAGGGCGAACGATGCGTCGGGACTCAGTTCCGCCGGCGTCACCATTGCCATGCCGCCCACCCCTTCACGATCCGCGTCGCTGCCGACCGGCCGTGAGCAGCGTAGCGCCGGAGTCTGCGCTAGGTGCGTGCCGCCGCGTCGGCACCCGCGGTGAGAGCCAGCGCGGCCGCCTCGCCGCGGGTGCTGACGTCGAGTTTGTGCAGTACCCGCGTGACGTGGAACTTGACGGTGCTCTCCGTGACACCGAGGTCTGCGGCGATGGCCTTGTTGCGTTTGCCCTGTGCGAGCAGGTCGAGCACCTCGCGCTCGCGGCGGTTGAGGTTGGTCAGCCGGGTCTCCACGCCGGTGTCGGCGGACGCGTCGAGTGGCAGTTCGACCGTGACGCGGCTGCCCCAACCGGGCGTGGCGTCGACGCCGACCGTGGCGCCGAGCGTCCGTGCCCGGCCCTGCAACTGCCGGCGCAGCGACGCCCCGTCGAGGTTTCCCGTGCTCTGATCGCGGACGTCGACCAGCAGCGTTGCGTCGTCGCAGGTCCACGCGACGCGCAGGCGGGCCAACTCGGGATCGGCGGTCAGTGCCAGCACCGCAGTGCGGGTCATCGCGCGCGCGGCGTGCGCGATGTCGCCGGGGAGGGTGCTACCTGCGGCGGTCGGTGCCGCGAACTCGATCGGCGCCTCGTGATGCCGCAACATCTGCCGGATCTCGTTGCGCAGCACGGTGAACGCGGCCGGGGCGGCCTCGGTGGACAGTGCCTGCTGCGATTGCTGGGCGGTGCGCAGTGCCACCAGGGCCGACGACGTCGCGTCGGTCGCGGTGACCCGCGCTCGATGGTCGTCGAGCTCCGTCGACCGCAATGTCGTCAGCAGTCTGACCAGTGTGGACTCGTGCGCGGTGGCCAGTTCGGTGATGGTGCGTTCACGTTCGAGCGCGGCCGCGCGGGACTCGGCGAGGTAGTCCGGACTGGCTTGGGCCACCTGTTGGCGGATCGACGTCGCGACGATGCCGAACAGCGCCGTCAGCAGGCCGGGTTGGGGCAGCGGTTGGCCCGGGGACCGGGGAACCAGGACGAGCAGCATGTCCGAGGGGTCGCGCACCGCCCACACCGCCCGTTGCTCACCCGCGATCGCGAACGTTGAGCAGACCGGAGTGCCGGGGTCGAGTTCCTGTTTGACCTGCTCCAGCTCACCGATGGTGACCTTGTTGAGCATGTCGACGTCGCCGGCGACCTTGCGGGGCCGGCCTGCGCACTCGCGGGTGAAGACGATGAGCGCCGTGTGCGGCCACCGCGACGCGACGAGGTGCGACAGGCGGCGGGCGATCTCGTGGAGCGGCCCGTCGAGGACCTCCCGCAGCCCGGTCAGGGCGGCGACGGGATCCAGTTCGTCCGGCATTCCGCCAGTCTAACTCGTCGGAGGTCGAGGTATTGCTGTCCGTCCGGACAGGTCATATGGATGGCGCAGCACACTAGTGTCGGCAAGGCATGCGGTGATGCGCATGTCTTGTTCGTCGATCCGAAGGAACCGCCCCGATGCCACAACAAGTCCGCGGCGTGATCGCCCGCACCGAGGGAGCTCCCGTCGAGCTCACCGACATCGTCATCCCCGACCCCGGGCCCGGTGAGGTCGTCGTCGCGATCGCCGCGTGCGGCGTCTGTCATACCGACCTGACCTACCGCGACGGCGGGATCAACGACGAGTATCCGTTCCTGCTGGGTCACGAGGCCGCCGGCACGGTCGAGAGTGTCGGCGAGGGCGTGGACTCGGTGCAACCGGGCGACTTCGTCGTGCTCAACTGGCGCGCCGTGTGCGGACAGTGCCGGGCATGCAAGCGCGGCCGCTCGCAGTACTGCTTCGACACGTTCAACGCCACGCAGAAGATGACCCTCACCGACGGCACGGAACTCTCGCCTGCGCTGGGGATCGGCGCGTTCGCCGACAAGACCCTGGTGCACGCGGGGCAGTGCACCAAGGTCGACCCCGACACCGACCCCGCCGTGGCCGGGCTGCTCGGCTGCGGCGTCATGGCCGGCATCGGTTCGGCCGTCAACACCGGCGGGGTCGGCCGCGGCGACTCGGTCGCCGTGATCGGATGCGGCGGCGTCGGTGACGCCGCCATCGCCGGCGCACGCCTGGCCGGCGCGTCGCCGATCATCGCGGTCGACCGCGACCCCAAGAAGCTCGAGTGGGCCGTCGACCTCGGAGCCACCCACACCGTCAACGCCGCCGAGACCGACGCCGTCGAAGCCATCCAGGGCCTGACCGGCGGTTTCGGTGCCGACGTGGTCATCGACGCCGTCGGAAGGCCCGAGACGTGGACCCAGGCGTTCTACGCGCGGGACCTCGCGGGCACGGCGGTGCTGGTCGGCGTACCCACGCCGGACATGCGGCTGGAGCTGCCGCTGATCGACGTCTTCGCCCACGGCGGCGCCCTGAAGTCGTCCTGGTACGGCGACTGCCTGCCCGAGCGGGACTTCCCCATGCTGGTCAACCTGTACCGGGAGGGCAGGCTCCCGCTCGACAAGTTCGTCACCGAGCGGATCACGCTCGACGACGTCGAGAAGGCCTTCCACACCATGCACGCCGGTGAGGTGCTGCGTTCGGTGGTGATCGTGTGAGCGCGCGCATCGACCAGGTCGTCACCAGCGGCGTCTTCGAACTCGACGGCGGCAGCTGGGAGGTCGACAACAACGTCTGGCTCATCGGCGACGACAGCGACGTGGTGATCGTCGACGCCGCGCACGACGCCGACAAGATCACCGAGGCCGTAGCGGGCCGCAACGTCGTCGCGGTGGTGTGCACGCACGGGCACAACGACCACGTCACCCACGCCCCGCAGCTCGGCGAGAAGTTCGACGCCCCGGTGTTGCTGCACCCCGCCGATCGGCAACTGTGGGAGATGACCCACCCCGGCGTGCCGTTCAGCGAGCTGGAGGAGGGCAGCCGGATCTCCGTCGCCGGCACCGACATCGAGACGCTCCACACGCCGGGACACTCTCCGGGGTCGATGTGCCTGCACCTGCCCGAGGCGAAGGCGCTGTTCTCCGGCGACACGCTGTTCTCCGGAGGGCCGGGCGCCACCGGCCGGTCGTTCTCGGACTTCCCGACGATCATCGGCTCGATCCGGGACCGGCTCTTCAGCCTGCCCGCCGACACCCGTGTCCACACCGGACACGGCGACGGCACCACGATCGGCACCGAAGCGCCACATCTCGAAGAGTGGATCGCCCGCGGCTACTGAGCAGCGGTCGAATGCCCCTTGCCGGAAGCGCACAGGCTCCCGGCAAGGGGCATTTCCATGCCGGCTCGTTCTCACTCCGGGGACCGCCTCACTGCGACAGGCGATCAGGCCGACACCGCGAACCCGCCCGGGGCGTAGGTCATGACGGGGTCGATCCACGCCGGTCCGCACAGCCGGCCGGTCCGCCGCGCTTGTTTCGGCGGCGCCGCGCTCGGGTAGGGCCGGCGTGACCGGTCTTCACGGGGCTCCGGCCACGTGTGGACGTTGTGAGTTCGGCCGAATGCGAGGCGTGCCGATGACGGCTCAACCCCCGGATCCGCCACCGGAGGAGACCCCGGGCCTCGAGCCCGGTGGGGGCGTCCGGCCCGGCGACACTCCGCCGGAGTCGGGCCAGACGTCCGGGCTGTCCCACCGGGAACCCGCACCACCACGCGTACTGCCGATCGTGACGATCGCGCTGACGGCCCTGGCGGCTCTGCTCATCGCGGGCATCTTCGTCGTCATGATCTTCCAGATCTGGTGACCGCGGCCCGCGCCGTCTTCGCCGGCAGGGGCGAAAGGGTCACCAGGTCGAGGCGACGACGATCCGCGTGCGGAGTCGTCCCCGCCGCCGCGTCGGCCGCCTGTGGTGGGGGTGACGTCGGCGCCGAGGGCAGGCTCGGCGACAGGACCGGGTGGAGCGATACCGCAGGCGATCACGCCATCGGGATGTCAGCTCGGCGGTTGCGGGAAGTGGTAGCGGTCAGGCGCTGGGACCCGCCTCCCGGCTTCAGGAACGCCGCTGCTCGGCCTCGGTGTTCTTCTCCTTGGCCGTGGCTTCCTTCTTAACGCGGGCCGCTTCCTTCTTCACCTCGGCCTGCGTGGCGCGTTCGCGCTGCAGCCACTCCGGGTTCTCGTCCTTGATCGCGTTGATCTGCTCGGTCGTGAGCGGATCCATCAGGCCTGCGCGGGCGAGCCCGCCGATCGAGATGCCGAGTTTGGCCGCGACGACCTGGCGCGGATGCGGACCGTTGCGGCGCAGGTCCCGCAGCCATTCCGGCGGGGAGGCCTGCAGTTCGTTCAGCTCGTCGCGGGAGACCACACCCTCCTGGAACTCGGCAGGAGTGGCTTCGAGGTAGACGCCCAGCTTCTTGGCCGCGGTGGCGGGCTTCATCGTCTGGGTGGTCTTGCGCGACGTCATGGTCCCCAGCGTATCCGGCTGGGCGTGCCGGTCGACCGCACCCGGTAATCTGGGCCGGTGACCACCCCCGACGAGCGTGACGAGCCCCAGGCGTTCCGGCTCGCGTATGTCCCGGGGGTGATCCCGGACAAATGGGTCCGGAAATGGGGCGAACGTGTGCCCGACGTCCCGCTGCAGCTGGACGGCATCGCCGCGGCCGACGCGGCGGACCACGTGCGTGAGGGCCACGCCGACGCGGTCCTGCTCCGGCTGCCGTCCGATCGGACCGGCCTCCACGCCATCCCGCTCTACACCGAGACGACCGTGGTGGTCGTCGAGAAGGAACACCTGCTCACCGTCGCCGACGAGGTGTCCGTCGACGATCTCGCCGACGACGTCGTGCTCCACCCCCACGACGACACCCTCGCCTGGGAACAGCTGCCCGGGCAGCCGGCGATCGCCCGCCCCGAGACCACCGCGGGGGCCATCGAGCTGGTCGCGGCGGGGGTGGGCGTTCTCGCCGTACCGCAGTCGCTCGCGCGGCTGCACCACCGCAAGAGCCTCACCTACCGGCCCCTCACGGACGCGCCGCAGTCGCAGGTCGCGCTGTCGTGGCCCGAGGGCGAGACGACCGACCTGATGGAAGAGTTCATCGGCATCGTCCGCGGCCGGACCGTCAACAGCACCCGGGGCCGCGGCCCGACCCCGAAGCAGCCGAAACGCGCCACCGAACAGCCGACCGGCGGGACGCAGCGAGGCCGTGCCGGCAACCAGGGCAAGCGCGGCGGCGACAAGCGCTCTGGCGGCAGGGGCGGTGGCACCGGGGGCGGTGGCAAGCGCGGCAGCGGCGGCAAGGGCGGAAGACCTCGCCGCCGCTGATTGCGTGCGGAGTAGTGCCGCGCTCGGCGACTCACTCCCATCCGTGGTAGCGGCGCCAGTCACCGATGTCCGAGATGTCGACCAGATCGTTGTCGCCCCGGTACGGCTTGCGCAGCACCGTCGCCAGGCACGAGGCGCCATCGGCGAGCTCGATCAGGCCGAGTTCCAGCTCCGGCGGCTCCGCCGGGACCAGGTGTTCGCGCAGCACCTCGAGCGAGACGTCGTAGACCTCACCGACCACGGCCCGACCGTCGGTCTCCACCTCGTCCATGGCGGGAAACCGGTCACCGACCGAGTAGTACCGGTACTTCGGCGCCGACGTCGCCCTGCCCACGAAGGGCGCACCCTGTAGCTGGTGGTTCAGCGGACCTCCGCGCATGCCACCGCCGTTGAGGAACAGCAAAGCCATCTCCTCGCTCCTTTCATGTTCGACTTGCATGGTTTCGCCTCGGGTCAGGCGAACAGGATCTCGATAGCATCGATTCCGAAATAGACCGCGAACACGATCGCCAGGATTCCGACGAGCCAGCCGATCTCCCTGACCTTCCCCCTCGCCAGCTTGATCACCGCGAAGGCGATGATGCCGGCGCCGACACCGTTGGTGATCACGTACGTGTACGGAATCAGCGCGATGGTCACGAACATCGGGATGGTGTAGTCCGGGTCGTCCCACGGCAGCTTTGTGCACTGGGCCATCATCATTCCGCCGACGATGACGAGCGCGGGCGCGGCCGCCTGCGCGGGCACCACGGACACGAACGGCGTGAACAGCAGCGCCACGAGGAACAGGCCGCCGGTCAGTACGCTCGCCAACCCCGTGCGCGCGCCCTCGCCCACGCCCGCAGCGGATTCGATGAACACGGTGTTCGGCGACGAACCGGTGATGCCGCCTGCGGTGGCGGCGATCCCGTCCGAGGTCAGAATGCGACCCATGCCGATCACTTTGCCGTCGGAGACCAGCCCCGCCTGGTTGCTCACACTGGTGATCGTGCCCATGGCGTCGAAGAACCCGGAAAGTACCAGTGTGAACAGGAACATCGTGGCCGCGATGCCACCTGCGGCAGCGAATCCGCCGAAGAGGTCGACATCTCCGAAGAGTCCGAAGTCGGGCGCGGCCACCACCTTGTCCGGCAGGTTCGGCTGGATCAACCCCCAGTCCTGTTCGGTGAGGCCGAACGCATAGTTCACCACGACCCCGAGCACGGTGCCGGTCGCGATACTGATGAGGATGGCTCCGGAAACCTTGCGTGCCACGAGGACGACCATCAGCAGCAGCGTCACGCAGAACACCGTGATGGGCCAACCCTGCAGGGTGCCGCCGTCACCCATGCCGACCGGTACCGTCGTGTTCGCCGAATCGGGATTGCGCGTCACGAAACCGGCCTGCACCAGGCCGATCAGCGCGATGTAGAGTCCGATCCCGACGGTCAGGGACGTTTTCAACGCGTCCGGGATGGCGTCGATGATCTTCTGCCGCAGCCCGCTGGCCGCCATGATGATGATGCAGATGCCCTCCAGCACCACCAGGCCGAAGGCCTGCTCCCAGGTCATCACCGGCGCGATCGTGAACGCCACGATCGCGTTCACCCCGAGGCCGGAAGCCAGTGCCAAAGGCGCGTTACCCACGACGCCCATCAGGATCGTCGCGAACGCAGCTGTGAAAGCGGTGGCGGTGGTCAGCTCCGCTGTGGACAGTTCCCGGCCGGTGATGTCGGCGGACGAGCCGAGAATCATCGGGTTCAGGATGACGATGTAGGCCATCGCGACGAATGTGGTGAGCCCGCCTCTGAGCTCACGGGACACCGTGGAGCCGCGGGCGGATATCTTGAAGAACCGGTCGAGCCGGGAGCGGGGTCCGGACGGATCACCGGGTCGTCCGGACCCTGCAGCCTCCGTGCGCAGTTGAGTCATGAGTCCTCCCATGCCGGTGGGCGCCCTCCGACAGGCGCGTTCGGCCTGTCCGGACTGCTGGGCGTTTCGAAGTGCGGATCGGCGCCAGAACGTCGCCGTCCGTCGGTTGGCCGTGGGTTGTCGGCGCAGCCGCGATGGCGGTGCGCATGCAGTCGGCCTCTCGGGCGGTGGCGCGGCCCGGTCGCCGCGCCACCACCCGAATGGGATCAGTACTCGATCCGGTCCGGCTTGGTCAGCCAGGTGTCGAACGGCTCGGTACGGTTGGGCATCTCGATCCGGTCCATGGTGATGGGCCAGGTGCCCGCAGGGTTCTTCTCGAAGAGCTGGTAGAAGGCTCTGTCGTCGAAGCCGCCCGCGGCGGCGTCATCGCGGTCCGCGGCGAACACGATCCGGTCGAACCGCGCCCAGAGCGCCGAGGACAGGCACATCGGGCACGGCTCGCACGAGGTCACCAGGATGCAGCCCGCGAGGCTGAAGGTGCCGAGTTCACGGCAGGCGTTACGCAGCGCCGTCACCTCGGCGTGCGCCGTGGGATCCAAGGTGGCGGTGACTTGGTTGTTGCCGGTGGCAACGATGTCGCCGTCCCGTGCGACGACGGCGCCGAAAGGTCCGCCGCCGCTTCTCACGCTGTCGGTGGCGATCCGTATCGCTTCGGCCATCCAGGACCGCTCGAGATCCAGGTCCGTTGTGGACAGGGTCATGCGTGGTTCGTCCTTTCGCGATCGCAGACCGGCTGGCTTAATGCGCCGTGCCGGTGATGTGTTCCGGGCCGGCCGGGGCGTGTGTCAAGTCGATGCCGGTGGCCGCCCTGATCGCGGCGAGCACGGCGGGCCCTGCGGAGATGGTTGGCGGTTCGCCGACACCGCGCACTCCGTACGGGGCGTGCGGATCCCCGCGCTCGATGATGTCGACCTTCATCGGCGGGGTGTCGAGAATGGTCGGTATGAGGTAATCGGTGAACGAGGGGTTGCGGATGAGGCCGTCGGAGACCTGGATCTCCTCCATCACAGCCAACCCCATGCCCTGGGTGGCACCCCCTTGGATCTGGCCCACGATCGCGTCCGGGTTGACCGCCTTGCCGACATCCTGGACACAGTCCAACGCCACGACCTTGACCAGACCGAGCTGCGTGTCCACGTCCACCACGGCGCGGTGTACGGAGAAGGCGTGCTGCACGTGCACCAGTTCGCTCTGCCCGGTCTCGGGGTCGAGCGGGTAGGTCGGCCGGTGGTGATACTCCCTCGTGCACTCGATGACGCCGTCGCCTAGGACGTCCACCACGTCCGCCAGTACGCCGTGCGATTCGGAGACGAGTTTTCCGTCGACGACCGCGAGATCCGGCGGGGTGTGCCCGAGCGCGGCGGCGGCCCGGTCGAACAACGTCTCCCGAACCGCTTCGCACGCGGCCTTGACCGCGCCACCGGTGACGTAGGTCTGCCGGGACGCCGAGCTCGACCCGGCTTCACCGACGCTGGTGTCGTTCGGGTGGATGTTCACCCGCTCGACCCCGAGTTCGGTTCGTGCGATCTGCTGCTGCACGGTGACCAGGCCCTGGCCGACCTCCGCGGCGGCGGTGTGCACCATCGCCACCGCTTCGCCGCCGACCGCCTGCAGGCTCACCCGCGCGGTCGAGTAGTCGTCGGCTCCCTCCGCATAGGAGACGTTCTTGATGATCGCGGCGTAACCGACCCCACGTGCGATGTCCTCGCCGTGCGTGGTGTTGGCCGCACCACCGGGCAGGTCCCGGATATCCGGTTCGGCGGCCGGGTCCCGTTCCGGCGGCATCGGCAGCTTCCGGGCGCGCTCGAGCAATTCGCCGACCGGCGCCGGGTAGTCCAGTTGCTGCCCGGTGTGCAGGACGGATCCCTGGGCGACCGCGTTGCGCTGCCGCAACTCCACCGGGTCCATGTCGAGGGCCCTTGCCAGCTTGTCCATCTGTGCCTCGTAGGCGAACGCCGGCTGGACCGCACCGAGCCCGCGCATCGCCCCGCACGGCGGGTTGTTCGTGTACACGCCCCACCCTGCGATGTCCACATTGGGAACCTCGTACGGGCCGGTTCCCAGGGTTGTGGCGTTACCGACGACGACCGGGGTCTTGGAGGCGTAGGCGCCGCCGTCGAAGTACATCCGGGCCTTGACGTAGACCAGATCGCCGTCGCGGGTCGCGCCGTGCTCGAAGTGCATCTCCGCCGGATGCCGGTGCACATGGCCGTAGAACGATTCTTCCCGGTTGTACACCATCTTCACCGGCTTGCCGGTGTGCATCGCCAGCATGCACACGTGAACCTGGATGGACAGGTCCTCCCGCCCGCCGAAGGCGCCGCCGACGCCGGACATGGTCATCCGCACCTTGTCCGGGGGCAGGCCGAGGGCCCGTGCGGTCTGCTTGCGGTCCGAGTGCAGGTCCTGCGTTGCGAGGAACAGTTCGACCCCGCCGTCCTCGGCCGGGATCGCCAACCCCGATTCCGGGCCCAGGAACGCCTGATCCTGCATGCCGAGTGTGTAGGTGCCGGAGACGACGACCTCCGCCGTCACGTCCTGCCGGCCCCGGACGATCGGCTGGTAGCGGACAAGATTGTTCTCGCGCCCCGAGTCCGGATGGAGTTTCGGCAACGTCTCGTCGTGCGCGGCGCGTTTCGGGTCGGTGACCGGCTCCAGCACCTCGTAGTCGACCGCGATCAGTTCCAGCGCCCGGCGCGCGGTCTCCGGATGGTCGGCGGCCACCAGCGCGACCGCTTCACCCCGGAACCGCACGACGTCCTCGGCGAGCACCGGCTGGTCGGTGATCTTGAGGCCGTAGCGGTTGTCACCGGGCACGTCCTCGTGCGTCAGCACCGCGTACACCCCGGGATAGGCGAGGGCCCGTGCGATGTCGATACCGGTGATCCGCGCGTACGGGTGCGGGCTGCGCAGGGTCGCGCCCCACAGCATGTCCTCGGCCCAGAGGTCCGAGGAGTAGGCGTAGTCGCCGCGGACCTTCAGGTTTCCGTCCGGGCGGGACGGGGACTCGCCGACTCCGCCCGTGATCGACTCGCTGAGATCCTGCGGGGTCCTGCTCGGAGCATTGCCGTGAGCGTTCATGACACCGCCTTCCGCTGTGCGGCGAGCCGGACCGCGTCCATGATCTTCTCGTAGCCGGTGCAGCGGCAGAGGTTGCCCGCCAGTGACTCGCGAATCTCCGCGTCGGTCGGCTCCGGGTTCCGTTCGATGAGGTCGTGTGCCTGCACGAGCAGGCCGGGGGTGCAGAATCCACATTGCACGGCACCGGCGTCGACAAAGGACTGCTGGACGGGGTCGAGCCGCTCGCCGTCGGCCAGTCCCTCGACCGTGCGTACCGCACGCCCCTGCGCCTGCCCTGCGGCGACCATGCACGAGCACACCGGCACGTCGTCCAGGTACACGGTGCACGAACCGCATTCCCCCTGCTCGCACGCGTTCTTCGAACCGGGCAGGCCGAGCCGCTCACGCAGTGCGTGAAGCAGACTCTCGCCTTCCCATACCTCGTCCGCCTGGTGCGGCCTGCCGTTCACAGTCAGGTTCAGGCGCATGTTTGCCTCCCGATCGAGTACTCGTCCCATGTCCAGCGGACCGTTCGCCGTGCGAGGACACCGAGCGCGTGCCTGCGATAGGACGCCGTGCCCCGTACGTCGTCGATCGGTGCGCAGGCGGCCGCGACCAGCTCCCCGAACCTCTCGACCACCGTGTCCGGCAACGGTCGCGGGTCGGCCCACATCCCTCGCGAGGTCAGCTCGCCGGACAGGAACTGCTCGGCCTCGACGGCCCTGCGCGGGGTCGGTGCCGCGGAGCCGAAACCGGTGCCGACCGCTGCCCGATCCGGATGCAGCGCCACCGAGAACGCGCACACCGAGATCACCATCGCGTTGCGGGTGCCGACCTTGGCGAACTGCTGCGGGCCGGTGGCACGCGGGAGATGCACCGCGGTGATCAGCTCGTCCGGCTCGGCCGCGTTGCGCTTGACGCCGGTGAAGAACTCGGTGACCGGCATCCGCCTGGTGCCGCGAGTCGATGCCAGTTCGACTTCGGCGTCACAAGCCAGCAGGGCTGGGTGAGCGTCGCCGGACGGAGACGCGGTCGCAAGATTGCCGCCGACCGTGCCACGGTTGCGGATCTGTGGCGACGCGACCGTTCGCGCGGCCATCGCCAGGCCCGGAAGGCGTTCGCCGAGTTCGCTGATGATTCGTGCGTAAGGCACCCCGGCTCCGACGCGGACCACGTCGCCCGATTCGGACCATTCGGTCAGCTCGGGGACCGAGGTCAGGTCGAGCAGCCCGCTCGGGCGGATATGGTCGAAGTTGATTCCCACCATGAGGTCGGTGCCGCCTGCGATGGGTGCGATGTCGGGTCGCTGTGCCTTCGTGGCCAGCGCATCGTCCAGTGATGCGGCGCGGAGAAAGTCCACGTCCTGCGCCTCCTAGCGTTCGGATTGCTGTGACTCAGTACACAGCCGACGTGAGGCACCGCGATAGCGGTGGATCCGACGAAAACATCGGCCACGGGCGACCTGGCTATCGTAGATTCCTACAAGCGCAGGCCGCGCGACCTGCTGAGGGAGGTGCTCGATGCTGCTTCGCACGCTTCTCGACGACCCCGATCTGCGGCTGGAGCTGCTGACGGGGGCCGGCGGGTTGGACCGGGTCGTCCGTTGGGTGTACACGACCGACCTGCGTGACCCGCGGCGCTACCTCTCCGGTGGCGAGGTCGTGCTGACCGGGTTGATGTGGCACGAGTCGGCTGCCGACTCGGAAACCTTCGTCGCCGCGCTCGTCGATGCCGGGGTCGCCGGTCTGATCTCCGGCACCGCTCGGCTCGGCGCGGCTCCGCCTGACCTGATCGAGGCGTGCGGACGACACGATCTCCCCCTGATCGAGGTTCCGCTGGACGTCAGCTTCGCCGAGATCTCCGACCGGGTGGTGCTCGGCGTGACCGCCGAGCGCACGGGCATGCTCGGCCGGTCGCGGCGCCTCGTCGCGGACGTCGCGGAGGGAGCGGATCTCGAGGACGTACTGCGCTCGGCGGCGGCCGAACTGGGCATCGGATGCTGGGTGCTGTCCACGACCGGCCGGAGCATCGCGGCGGCGAGCCCGGGCGGACAGGACGTCGACGACCTGCCCGAGCCCGCCCGGCGTACCGCGGTGCGCCGCTTCGTCCGGACCGAGCGACTCCCCACGAGCTTCACCTTCGGCGACCGGGCCACCACGTATTCGGTCACGGCTGCCGGTCCGGACACCGGCAGCAGAGCCGCGCAGTGGTGCGTCGTGCTCGGTGCCGACCACCGCGAGTTCTCCGCTGGGCAGCAGGCGGTGGTCCAGGAGCTCGGGACGGCCGTCGCGTTGCTTCGCGCTCGGCTCGACGAGGGGCGCCGGGTCGCCCGCCAGGGAACGGACATGTTCCTGCGGATGGTGCTCGACAGCTCGGCACCGCCTGCCGAGATCGCTTCTCGTCTCGGGACCCTCGGGCACGACCCCGCCGTCCCGGTGTGGGTGCTCGCTTGCCAGGCAGGCGAGGACGCGGGTCTGGCTGCCGCGCTGCTGGCCGAGATCGGCGACGAACTGGCGCCGACGACGCTGATCGGCTCCGCCGACGCGGACACGGTAGCGGTGCTGGCCACCCATTCATCCGCTCAGCAGGAGATCGTCGACGCGCTGCGGGCGAAGCTCGCCGCCATCGAACCGGCACTCGGCAAGCGGCGGTTGACGTTCGGGGTGAGTGGGGTGGCGCCGGCCGATCGGCTTCGTTCGACGATCGAGGAAGCCCGCCACGCCCGCCTGCTCGCCGAGCACCAGCTCGCGCGAGAGACCGGCTCCCGCGGCGGTGTTCGGGTGGTCGCCGGCGACGAGGTGTCCTCGCACGCGCTGCTGCTCGCAGCGTTACCCGACGAGCTGCGCAGCTCCTTCCACGAGCGGCTGCTGCGGGACCTGCGTGCCTACGATGCGCGGCACCAGTCGGACCTCGTGCACACCCTGTGGTTGTTCCTGGAGACCTCGGGTTCCTGGGCAAAGGCGGCTGCTGAACTGCACGTCCATGTCAACACGCTGCGGTACCGCATTCGCCGGATCGAGGAGATCACCGGTAAGGACCTGGCGAGCTTCGCAGACCGCGTCGACCTCTACCTAGCCCTGCAACTCGGTTAGGTAACGGCGGCGGCGATGGCCCGTGGCGGACGGAACTCGGCCTCGGATGCGTCAGCCGGCGCCGTGGTAGACGAAGCGGCCGAGGCCGACGGTGAACAGCAGGACGCCGTAGAGCCCGTGTTCGATCGACACGGCCAGCAGCGAGCGGCTGCGCGCGTACCGCCACGCGAACAGCAGCCCGCCGGCGGTCGTCGCGAGTACGGCGAACAGGTTGCCGAAGATGATGTGGGCGAATCCGAACGCGGCAGCGCTCGCCAGGATCATCCCCGCGCCCGAGCCGAACACGGGCCGGTAGCGGCGGAACAGGAACGCGCGGAAGATCAACTCCTGCGGGTACACGCTCAGCACGGGATAACCCACCGCGATGATCGCCCACAGGACGGGCTCCCCGCGCGGCAGCGAGAACAGGTCGCCGGGCAGGAACACCGCGACCCCGGCCACCGCGACGACGCACGCCGCCGCCCACAGGCCGAGAATCGACAGGAGCCGAGCGCGCACCGCCGAGGCGCGCCACAGGTCGCGGCGGTCGAACTCGCCCACCCGCAGGAGGTAGACCACGCTGGCGATGCCGAGTACGACCAGGAACGGGACGGGGCTGACACCGTCGGCCAGCACCGCGAACGCGGCGATGATCCCGAAGAACAGCGCCAGGAACTCCAACGCCAGGTAGGCCCGATACGCCGCGGACGGCGAGTCGCGGTGGGCGACCGGCATCGCATCGTCGGTCAGCACGAGTTCGAGCGTACCGGCGAACACCCCCGCGCAGGGCTCGCTCACCGCGGCGCCGGTGAGGCAGACTGCCGACCATGCCCAGGGTCGCCACGGGGGAATCGGTCCTCGCCCGCGTGGTCCGGATCATCGAGGTCTTCACCTCCGGCCGCCGCTCGTTGACGATCACCGAGATCGCCCGCGCGGCGGAGCTGCCGGTGCCGACGACGTCGCGGCTCGTCGCCGAGCTCGTCGGGCACGGTTTCCTCGTGCGCGATTCCAGCGGGCACGTTCGGATCGGGATGCGGCTGTGGGAGCTCGCCCACCGGGCCTCGCCCGCGCTGTCGTTGCGGGAAGCGGCGATGCCGTTCCTCGAGGACGTCCACCACGCGGTCGGTCACCACGTCCAGCTGAGCGTGCTCGACCGCGACGAGGTGCTGTGTGTCGAGCGCCTGTCGGCGCCGGGCGCGATCATCAATTTCACCGAGATCGCCGGCCGATTGCCACCGCACGCGTCCTCGTCCGGGGTGCTGCTGGCGGCGCATTCGTCCCCCGAGTTCCAGCAGCGGATCCTCGACCGCCCGCTGCACCGCTACACCGAGCACACGATCGGCGACGCCGACACGTTGCGCCAAGCTCTCGCCGCAGCACGCCGATCCGGCTACGTCATCTCCGAAGGCCACATCCACGTCGACGCCACCAGCGTCGCCGTGCCGATCCGGGGGAGCGAGGACGCCGTCGTCGCCGCCCTCTCGGTCATCGTGCCGCGGTCGACGGACGCCTTCGCGCTGGTGCCGGTGCTGCGCACGGCCGCACGGGCGTTGTCACGTGCCCTCGGTACTTCCAATCATTGAGAAGGCTCTTCTGCCGCGGCCGCACCGGCTCACATGCTTTCCCGCGTCTCGGATCCGTCCCCTCGGGAGGTTGACCGGTGAGCAACGTCGCTCCGATCCACCAGCGCGGCCACGTGGCCGAACAGGAGAGCGCGGGTACTGCGCGCGTCACGGAGATCCGCAGGGAAGCCGACGGCGTCATGGGCCTCGTTCTCACCGACCCCGTGGGTGACCGGCTGCCGGACTGGGCGCCGGGCGCGCACATCGACCTCGTGCTGCCGGACGGGACCACCCGGCAGTACTCGCTGTGCGGCGACCGGTGGGACGCCCATTCGTACCGGGTGGCCGTGTTGCGCGAACCGTCGAGCCGCGGGGGATCGGCCTTCGTACACGACTCGCTGCGCGAGGGCGACCTGGTCGGCATCGGCGGGCCGCGCAACAACTTCGCGCTCGTGCCCGCCGCGCGGTACCTCTTCGTCGCGGGCGGGATCGGCATCACCCCGTTACTGCCGATGATCGCTCAGGCCGAGTTGCTCGGCGCGGACTGGAACCTGCTCTACGGTGGCCGAACCCGGACCTCGATGGCGTTCCTCGACGAGCTGGGCCGCTACGGCGAGCGGGTCCGGGTCGAGCCGCAGGACGAGTCCGGGCTGCTCGACCTGCCCGCGTTCCTGGGTGAGCCGCGCGAGGACACCAGGATCTACGCGTGCGGGCCCGCTCCACTGCTCGATGCGCTGGCCACCGCGGCCGCCTGTTGGCCATCGAGCTCGGTGCGGACCGAGCGGTTCGTCGCCCGCGACCGTTCCGACGGAGGCAGCGACACCTCCTTCGAGCTGACACTCGCCCGGTCCGGCCGCACGATCGTCGTCGGCCGGAGCGAGACGGTGCTGGAGGCGGTCGCCGCGGCGGGCGTCGACGTGCTGTCGTCCTGCAGGCAGGGCACGTGCGGCACCTGCGAGACGACCGTGCTCGTAGGCCGTCCGGACCACCGCGACTCCATTCTCGACGACGACGATCGGCAGGCGGGGGACTGCATGTTCCCGTGCGTCTCGCGCGCCGTTCCGGGCGACCGGCTCGTACTCGACCTCTGACGGCTCCGCACCCAACAGCGCACCGAAAGTCCCACACGACTTAGTTCACAATGGAGTGAAACCATGAGCGCACCGACGCTCGGCTATGCGCCGACGATCGATGTCGATCCGTTCTGCGACGAGGTCCTCGCCGATCCGATCCCGCTGCAGCGACAGCTGCGTGCCGCAGGTCCGGTCGTCCACCTGGGCAGCTACGACATTCTCGCGTTCGCCCGCTACGAGCAGGTCCGTGCTGCTCTCGTGGACTGGCAGGGATTCCAGTCCGCGGCAGGGGTCGGACTGGCGAACTTCCGTACGGAGCAGCCGTGGCGGCCGCCCAGCCTGCTCCTCGAGGCCGACCCGCCGCACCACGACGCACCACGACGAGTGTTGCAGAAGATCCTGTCTCCCCGGGCTCTGCGCACGCTGCGGGACGACTGGTTCGCCGACGCCGAGGCCCTGGTCGAAAAGGTGCTGGCCGACGGGACCCACATCGTCGAGATCGACGCCGTCACCGAACTGGCCGAGGCGTTTCCGCTGCGGGTGTTCCCCGACGCGGTCGGCATTCCGCAGCAGGGGCGGGAGAACCTGCTTCCCTACGGCGATCACCTGTTCAACAGCTTCGGCCCGCGCAACCACCTCGTCGAAGCGGGCGAGTCCCGCGCGGGCGAGCTGCAGGAATGGACGAGCGCGCAGTGCCGGCGTGACGTGCTTGCGCCCGACGGGTTCGGCGCCGAGATCTGGGCCGCCGCCGACCGTGGTGACATCCTTTTCGACCAGGCGCCGTTGATCGTGCGGTCCCTGCTCTCCGCAGGAGTCGACACCACCGTGCACGGGCTGTCCGCCGTGCTGCACGCGCTGGCCACCCATCCCGAGCAGTGGTCGCGGTTCCGCGAGGCTCCCGCCGCAGCGGCACGGGTCGCTTTCGACGAGGCCGTCCGCTGGGAGTCGCCGGTCCAGGTCTTCTTCCGCACCGCCACGCGTGACATCGAGATCGGCGGCCGGACCGTTCCCGAGGGGCACAAGATCCTGATGTTCCTCGGCGCGGCCAACCGCGACGACCGACGCTGGGGCGCCGACGCCGACCGGTTCGACCTCGGCCGCGATCCCTCCGGCCATGTCGGGTTCGGGATGGGGATCCACCAGTGCGTCGGCCAGCACGTCGCCCGGCTCGAAGCCGAGGCGCTGCTCACCGCGCTCGCACGCCGTGTCGAGCACCTCGAACCCGCCGCGCCGCCGCGCCGGCACCTCAACAACACGCTGCGGTCGTGGGACTCGTTGCCACTTCGTCTCCACCTCGCCTGACGTCCACCGCAGCCGACGTTTCACCGCACCGAAAGGACAACGATGTCCCACGATCTGCGTGCCGACCTCGACGGCGGCCCCATGCACCGTTCGCAATGGGTTGCCGTTGCCGTCTGTGTCCTGCTCAACATGCTCGACGGGTTCGACGTGCTCGTCATGGCCTTCACCGGCGAGTCGGTCTCCACCGAGTTCGGGCTCAACGGTGGCCAACTCGGCCTGCTGCTCTCGGCGGGCCTGGTCGGGATGGCCGCGGGGTCACTGCTGCTGGCACCGTTCGCGGACCGCTTCGGCAGGCGACCGCTGATCCTCGTGTCGCTTGGGATCGCGAGCCTCGGCATGCTGCTGGCCTCGGTCAGCGGTTCGGCGACCGAGCTCGGGCTGCTGCGCGTCCTGACCGGACTCGGTATCGGCGGGATCCTCGCTTGCAGCAACACCATCGCGGCCGAGTACGCTTCGCGCCGCTGGCGAGGTCTCGCGGTGAGTCTCAACTCCACCGGCTACGCCCTCGGCGCCACGCTCGGCGGCGTGATCGCCGTCGTGTTGATCGGCGAGTTCGGCTGGCGGTCGGTCTTCCTCTTCGGCGGCGTCGCCACCCTGTTCGCGATCCCGCTCGTGCTCGTCGGAATGCCGGAATCACTCGACTTCTTGCTCAGTCGCCGCCCGAACAGGGCGCTGGACAAGATCAACCGCGTTGCCCGCAGGTTCGGACGTGCACCGCTGGAGGAACTGCCGCCGGTATCGACCGGGCCGGGGCGGACCGGGGTCGCCGCGGGATTCCGCACCCTGCTCGGGCCGCGGCTCCGGCGCGGCACGCTGATCCTGTGGACGGCGTTCTTCCTGGTGATGGCAGGGTTTTATTTCGTGACCAGCTGGACGCCGACCCTGCTCGTGGAAGCGGGCCTGTCCGCCACCCAGGGCTTGACCGGCGGAACCCTGCTTAACCTGGGCGGCATCTTCGGTGCCACCGCGCTGGGTGTGCTCGCCGCCCGCTGGTCGTTGCGCAACGTCCTCGTCGTCTACCTCGTCACGACGGCCGCCATGCTTGCGCTGTTCCTGCTCGCGCTGGGCTCACTCGCCGCCGCGTTCGCCGGGGGAGCGTTGATCGGACTGTTCGTCAACGGCTGTGTCGCGGGCCTCTACGCCCTGACCCCGAACGTCTACGACGGCGGGGTGCGCGCCACCGGAGTCGGCACGGCCATCGGTATCGGCAGGATCGGCGCCATCCTGTCGCCCACGATCGCCGGTACCCTCCTCGACGCGGGGTGGACGCCGCACCACCTCTACCTGGCCTTCGGAGCCGTCTTCGTGCTCACCGCGGCGGCGCTGACCCTGCTCCGTGGCGAGCGGACCGGAACCCCCGCCGCGGCTTCGTCCCCGGCCGGCGCATCGAGCACGGCCGGATGACGACCGGGCACGGCACAGCTGCACGGTAGTGCGGTTCGGGCCGACGGCTGCGGCACCCTGAGCGCGGAAGGCGCTCGGGGTGCCGCAGCCGAATCCGTTCTCGCGGCCGGTCGCTCAGCTCGCGAGCGCCGCGGATTCTTTCGCCAGCCGCTCGATCGTCGCGAAGTCACGGGCGGCCACCGCGTCCTTGGGCGTCAGCCAGCTTCCGCCGACACAGCCCACATTGGACAGCCCGAGGTATTCCGGCGCGTTGGCCACGCTGACACCCCCGGTGGGGCAGAACTTCAGGTGCGGGAGCGGGCCCGCGAACGCCTTCAACGCGGCCGGGCCGCCGCTCGCCTCCGCGGGGAAGAACTTCAGCGTGTCGAGGCCGCGTTCGGCCAGCCGCATGGCCTCCGACACCGTCGCGGCGCCGGGCAGGAACGGCAGCCGGGTGGCGGCGACCGCGTCGAGCAGCGCGTCCGTGGTACCCGGGGTGACCAGGAACGCCGCGCCCGCGTCGGCGGCCTGGGCTGCCTGTTCGGGCGTGGTCACGGTGCCGGCGCCGACGACGATGTCGGGCACCTGTGAGGCGACCTTCTCGATGGCTTCGAGCGCGGCGGGGGTGCGCAGCGTCAGCTCGATGGTGCGAATACCACCTGCGAGCAGGGCCCGTGCGACATCCGGTGCGGCCTCGGCGTCGTCGAGCACCACGACGGGCATGACCGGTGACAGGTCGAGCAGTTCCGAGCTGGTCGTCATGATGGTCCTCCCACGCTGGCTTCGGTCCTCGGTGCGGTCACGCCGAGATGGCCGGGTGTCATCGGCCCGAACACGCTCGCTCCGGCGTCGGCGGGGCCCACGTTGCGGCGCAGTGCCGCGAACAGTTCGCGTCCGGTCCCGCTCCATTGCGTCTCGTCCGGAGCCCCGTCGGAGGGTTCCCTGGCGTCGAGCTCCGCGGCGTCGATCCGCATCTCCAGCGTTCCGGCCTCGGTGTCCAGCCGGACGACGTCCCCGTCCGCGATACGCGCGAGCGGTCCGCCCGCCGCGGCCTCGGGGGTGAGGTGGATGGCCGCGGGGATCTTGCCCGAAGCACCGGACATCCGGCCGTCGGTGAGCAGCGCGACGCGGTAGCCACGGTCCATGAGCACGCCGAGCGCAGGTGTGAGTCCGTGCAGTTCGGGCATGCCGTTGGCGTGCGGGCCCTGGTTGCGCAGTACCACGACGACGTCGCGGTCCAGTTCACCCGCGCGGAACGCGGCGTCGAACTCGGCCTGCGTGCTGAACACCCGTGCGGGCGCCTCCACTGCGCGGTTCTCGGGTGCGACCGCGGAGACCTTGATGACGGCCCTGCCGAGGTTGCCCTCGACCATGCGCAGCCCGCCGTTGTCGGCCAGCGGCCGCTCCACCGGCCGCAGCACCGATTCGTCGAGACTGTGGCTGGTCGCCTCACGCCACGTCAGCTTGTCGCCGTCGAGGACCGGCTCCTGCCGGTACCGGTCGAGGCCGGGGCCCGCGATGGTCTTCACGTCGCGGTGCAGCAGGCCCGCGTCGAGCAGTGTGCGGACGAGGAACTGCACGCCGCCCGCCGCGTGGAAGT
The DNA here is from genome assembly GCF_014195435.1 of Prauserella sediminis. NCBI lineage: Bacteria > Bacillati > Actinomycetota > Actinomycetes > Pseudonocardiales > Pseudonocardiaceae > Prauserella > Prauserella sediminis. Next base: position 3,301,960 of record NZ_JACIBS010000001.1, read on the forward strand.
GGTTGATGTCGGCGCTGCCGTTGGGGTAGACGCTGGCCAGCAGCGGCACGGCTGCGGAGAGGTCGGCGAAGTCGTCCCACGTCAGCTGGATGCCGGCCGCGGCGGCGATGGCGACGAGGTGCAGCGTGTGGTTGGTCGACCCGCCCGTGGCCAGCAGTGCGACCAGTCCGTTCACGACGGAACGTTCGTCGACGAGCTGCCCGAGCGGCGTGTACTCCTCGCCGCGGGAGATCTCGACGATGCGGCGGCCCGCCTCCTCGGTGAGAGCCTTGCGCAGCGGGGTTCCGGGATGCACGAAGCTGGCGCCCGGCAGGTGCAGGCCCATGACCTCGACGACGAGCTGGTTGGAGTTCGCCGTGCCGTAGAAGGTGCACGTACCGGGCGAGTGGTACGACGCGGACTCGGCCTCCAGCAGGTCCTCCCTGCTCGCCTTGCCCTCCGCGTAGAGCTGGCGGATGCGTGCCTTCTCCTTGTTGGGAAGGCCGGACGTCATGGGGCCAGCAGGCACGAGCATCGCGGGCAGGTGTCCGAACGACAACGCGCCGATGAGCAGCCCCGGGACGATCTTGTCGCACACCCCGAGCAGCAGCGTGCCGTCGAACATGTCGTGAGACAGCGCGACGCCGGTGGCCATCGCGATCACGTCCCGGCTGAACAGTGACAGTTCCATGCCCGCGCGGCCCTGCGTGATGCCGTCGCACATCGCGGGGACGCCGCCGGCGAACTGCGCGACACCGCCGGCTTCGCGGGCCGAATCCTTGATCCACTCGGGGAACTCGTGCAGCGGCTGATGTGCCGACAGCAGGTCGTTGTAGGCGGACACGATCGCGATGCCGGGTTTGCGCAGTCCGCGCATCGCAAGTCGGTCGTCGCCCGCGCAGGCGGCGAAGCCGTGCGCGAGGTTGCCGCAGCCCATGGCGGCCCTGGTGGGCTGTCCGGCCGCGGCCGAGGTGGCTGCCGAGATGCGGGCGAGATACGCGGCCCGGCTCTCGCGGCTACGTTCCGCGATGCGGTCGGTGACCTCGGCGACGACGGGGTGGACGTGCTCTTGCGCTTGATTCACGAGCGTCTCCGGTCGGTTGGGCGCTTGTCCTCCGTGGAGACTGACACGATACAGAAGCGCCGACCTGGAATCAAAATCGATTCAGTTTTGACTCAAAAGCGCTGGTGGGGCGGGGTGAATCGGACGCCCAGGGGTGATCCACATCACGGAAACGTGTGGCAATGTGGTAGTTGTCACAGTGAACATCGACAGGGCAGAGTTGGCGGTGCGTCACCACGGCGGCGCCGCCGACCGAACCGATCCGGAGGGTGCGCAGATGTCCAACAGAGAGATGAGCGAGCTTCGCAGCACTATCGGCCGGCTCAGGCAGTGCGTCGGCGACCTGCGAACGCGCTACGGCGAGGTTCCGGCCGTGCACCGGTTGATCAACGACGTCGAACGGCTCGACATCGACGCGGTGGAGTTGGACGAGTGTTCGGCCGTGCCCGCGCAGGGTCGCGGCGCCCCGATCATCGACCGCAGCGAGGTCGTGCCCGTGCCCGACACCCCGTACGACCCGGCGCTGTGGCACGACGCCGACGACGAGGGCGTCGGCGGCTACCACGGCCACCGGCACTGAGAGGCCGGTGGCGTTCGACGTGGCAAGCCCTTCTTCCACCGATACCCCGCCCCCTGGCCGCGCGAGCATCCCGGCCCGAACACTCCGCACGGACCGCTGGTGGTTGCCACCGCTGCTGACCACCCTGGGACTGGCGACGTTCGTCGTCTACGCGACGGTCCGCTCGTTCATGCGCAGCGACTACTGGGACGCCGAGAACCACTACCTGACGCCGTTCTACTCGCCGTGCCTGAGCGATTCGTGTGTGGCGGGTTCGAGTCACTTCGGCACGCCGATCGGCGAGCTGCCGGGGTTCATCCCGCTGGCGTTCCTGTCCCTGCCGTTCCTGCTGGGCTTTCGCCTGACCTGCTACTACTACCGCAAGGCCTACTATCGTTCGATCTGGATGGCTCCGCCCGCCTGTGGCGTCGGCGAGCCGCACGAGCGCTACACCGGTGAGACGCGCCTGCCGCTGATCCTGCAGAACGTGCACCGGTACTTCTTCTACGCCGCGCTCGTCATCACGATCATCAACACCTACGACGCGATACTCGCCTTCGGCGGCGAGAACGGCTTCGGCATCGGCCTCGGCAACGTGGTCCTGTTGGTCAACGTCGTGCTGCTGTGGTGCTACACGCTGTCCTGCCACTCGTGCAGGCACGTCACCGGCGGCAGGCTCAAACACTTCTCCCGCAACCCGGTGCGGTACTGGACCTGGACGCAGGTCAGCAGGCTCAACACCCGGCACATGCAGTTCGCGTGGCTCACGCTGGGCACGCTCGTGCTCACGGACCTCTACGTGTGGCTGGTCTCCAGTGGGGCGATCGCCGATCTGCGCTTCATCAACTGAACACGTCTCGAAGGTGGCAATTTCATGACCGAGGTCGAACGGCACAACTACGACGTGGTGGTGATCGGTGCCGGCGGCGCCGGTCTGCGTGCCGTGATCGAGGCGCGACAGCGTGGGCTGAGCGTCGCGGTGGTGTGCAAGTCGCTGTTCGGCAAAGCGCACACGGTGATGGCCGAGGGCGGCTGTGCGGCGTCGATGGGCAACGCGAACTCCCACGACAACTGGCAGGTGCATTTCCGCGACACCATGCGCGGCGGGAAGTTCCTCAACAACTGGCGGATGGCCGAGCTGCACGCCAAGGAGGCGCCCGACCGGGTGTGGGAGCTGGAGACCTATGGCGCGTTGTTCGACCGCACCCCGGACGGGCGGATCAGCCAGCGTAACTTCGGCGGGCACACCTATCCCCGGCTCGCGCACGTCGGGGACCGCACCGGCCTCGAGCTGATCCGCACGATGCAGCAGAAGATCGTGTCGCTGCAGCAGGAGGACTACCGGCGCTACGGCGACTACGAGGCCAAACTCCGTGTGTTCGCCGAGTGCACCGTCACCGAACTCATCAAAGAGGACGGACACATCGCGGGGGCGTTCGGGTACTGGCGCGAGAGCGGCCGGTTCGTGCTGTTCGAGACGCCGGCCGTGGTGCTCGCGACGGGTGGCATCGGCAAGTCGTTCAAGGTCACCTCCAACTCGTGGGAGTACACCGGTGACGGACACGCGCTCGCGCTGCGTGCCGGTGCGGGCCTGATCAACATGGAGTTCGTCCAGTTCCATCCCACCGGAATGGTCTGGCCGCCGAGTGTGAAGGGCATCCTCGTCACCGAGGGGGTGCGGGGCGACGGCGGTGTGCTGAAGAACGCCGAGGGGGAGCGGTTCATGTTCCGCTACATCCCGGACGTCTTCAAAGGCCAGTACGCCGACAGCGAAGAGGAAGCCGATCGCTGGTACTCCGACCAGGAGGGTAATCGGCGAACCCCGGACCTGCTGCCGCGCGACGAGGTGGCGAGGGCGATCAACACCGAGGTCAAGGAAGGACGGGGATCCGAGCACGGCGGCATGTTCCTCGACATCGCCAGCCGGCTGCCGACCGAGGAGATCCGCAAGCGCCTGCCGTCCATGTATCACCAGTTCAGGGAACTGGCCGATGTGGACATCACGGCCGAACCGATGGAAGTCGGCCCCACATGCCACTACGTGATGGGCGGTATCGAGGTCGACCCGGACACGGCGGCTGCGACGGTCCCCGGGATCTTCGCTGCGGGTGAGTGTTCCGGTGGTATGCACGGGTCCAACAGGCTCGGTGGCAACTCGTTGTCGGACCTGCTCGTGTTCGGCCGCCGCGCCGGTCTGGGCGCCGCGGAGTACGTCGAGTCCCTCGGCGCGCGGCCGTCGGTGCCGGACGCCGAGGTCACCGCCGCCGCGAAACGTGCGCTCGCCCCGTTCGACGGTCCGGAGGACGGGACGAGCGCGGAGAATCCCTACACGTTGCACACCGAGCTGCAGCAGACGATGAACGAGCTGGTCGGCATCATCCGCAAGGCTGACGAGATCGAGAAGGCGATCGACAAGCTCGCGGAGATCCGCAGCCGTATCCGCGGGGTGACGGTCGAGGGGAATCGGCAGTACAACCCCGGCTGGCACCTCGCGGTCGATCTGCGCAACATGCTGCTGGTCAGTGAGTGCGTCGCGCGGGCGGCGCTGCGGCGCACCGAGAGCAGGGGTGGGCACACCCGCGACGACTACCCGCAGCTGGACGCGCAGTGGCGCAACCGGTTGCTCGTGTGCCAGACGACCGGTGATGAGCCGGTGCCCGAGGTGGACGTCGAGGCGAGGGAGCAGCAGCCGATGCGTGCCGATCTGCTGGAACTGTTCGAACTGTCCGAACTGGAGAAGTACTACACCGAGGACGAACTCGCCGGCCACCCGGAAAGGACCGCGTGAGATGGCATACCAGGCGAAACTGCGCGTGTGGCGCGGCGACGCGACCGCCGGCGAGCTGCAGGACTTCGAGGTCGAGGCCAACGAGGGCGAGGTGGTTCTCGACCTGATCCACCGGCTGCAGGCCACGCAGGCACCGGATCTGGCGGTGCGCTGGAACTGCAAGGCCGGCAAGTGCGGCTCGTGCTCGGCGGAGGTGAACGGCAAGCCGAAACTGCTGTGCATGACCAGGATGTCGACGTTCGCCGAGGACGAGGTCATCAGCGTCACGCCGATGCGCACGTTCCCCGTGATCCGCGACCTCGTCACGGACGTGTCGTACAACTACACGAAGGCTCGTGAGATCCCGGCGTTCACTCCGCCGGAGGGGCTCGAGCCCGGTGAGTACCGGATGCAGCAGGTCGACGTCGAGCGCTCACAGGAGTTCCGTAAATGCATCGAGTGCTTCCTGTGCCAGGACACCTGCCATGTGATCCGGGACCACGAGGAGAACAAGGAGTCCTTCGCCGGACCACGGTTCCTGATGCGCGTGGCCGAACTGGAGATGCATCCGCTCGATGCCGGCGACCGGGTCGAGGCGGCCCAGTCCGCGCACGGACTGGGCTACTGCAACATCACGAAATGCTGCACGGAGGTGTGCCCCGAGGGCATCCAGATCACCGACAACGCGCTCATCCCGATGAAGGAGCGGGTCGCCGACCGGCGCTACGACCCGATCGTCTGGCTGGGCAACAAGATCTTCAAGCGCAACGGCGCCTGACCACGACGGCGCCTGACTGCAACGGCGCCCTGAACATGCCGAGCGCTGCGTAACGGGCGGTATGCCGGCTCCACCGCCGGCGAACGTCTGCGCGAACCGGTTGTCGACCGGCCTGCAGTTACCGCGACGGGCAGGACCGGATCGGCTGCGTCGTCAGCGGATGGTCCCGTTGTCGGCGCCGACCGGATGCACTCTCACGGGAGTGGCTGCTCGGTCGCGCCGACCGGATGCCCTCTCACGGGAGTGACTGCTCGGTCGCGTCGACCGGTTCGCCGTCGCGGGCCACGACGCGTCCGCCGCGCACGACCAGGTCCGGTGGAGGCGTGTCCACGACGATCTGCGGCAGGCATTCGCCGTGCACCAGGACGAAGTCGGCGGGGGATCCGGCCGTGAAATCGACACGGGGCAGGCCGAGGACGTCGGCGCCGTCGTGGGCTCCGACGTGGTAACACCGTTCCAGTTCGTCGTCCGTGCGTGCGCCCGTGACCCGGCCCAGCTGATGTGTCCGGTGCAGCATGTCCCCGTTGCCGAAGGGGCTCCACGCGTCGCGCACCCCGTCGGTGCCCAGGCCCACGCGCACGCCGTGTTCGCGTAGCCGGGCGATCGGCAGCACGCGGGAAGGGGAGGGCGCCACCGTGGTCAGTGCGATGTCTGCCAGGCCCAGTTCGGCGGCGATCGCGTCGAGTTCGCGTTCGTCGAGGTCGAGCAGGCAGAAGACGTGGCTGACGGTCACCCTGCCCTGCAGGGACAGGGCGCGGGTGCGGTCGATGACGGCGCGCAGAGCCGCTGTGCCGGCGTCGCCGCGGTCGTGGAGGTGGAGGTCGACGCCCAGCGCGTGGCGGTCGGCGAGGCGGAAGATCAGGTCGAGTTGTTCGTCGAGGGCGTGGTCGAAGTCGATCGGGTCGATGCCGCCGATCATGTCGATCGTGCCGGTGCGTGCGGCCTCTTCCAGCAGTTCCGCGGTGCCGGGGGTGCGGATGACCCCGTGCTGGGGAAACGCCACGATCTCGGCGTCGAGCGAGTGCCGCAGCTGCTGCCGGACTGCGGCGAGTCCTTCGACGCAGGCGAGACCGTATGCCGGCGCCACGTCGGCGTGGGCGCGCATGGCGCGGGTACCGCGGGTCACGGCATGGGACATGAGGCCCAGGGCGCGTTCCGCGACGGTGCGGTCCTGGCTGCGGAAGAGCTCGGCGTCCTGCTCGGAGTAGTCGGCGATGCCCTGGGCGGGCCTGCGCGAGACCCACGGGCCGCCCCACGTGGTCTTGTCGGGGTGGACGTGGGCGTTGACGAGCGTCGGGAGCGCGACACGCCCGCCGCCGTCGACGACCCGGGCGGCAGCGGGCGCCGGGTGGTCCGTGAAGCGGCCGTCGACCACAGTGAGGTCCACGGGCGATTCCGTGCCGAACGGGCGGACGTTGCGGAAGACCACGGCGTCGGCGGTGTCGTCGGCAGGGACGGTGCCCTGGGCTCCGTCGTACCGGGGCGAGGTCATGCGGGCTCCTTGGTCGGCGAAGGGGGTCGGGACGGACGATCCGGGGGAGGTTCGCGGTCAGCCACGGTGTCCGGGAGGTGCAGGCTGAGGCCCGCCTGTCATCTGTTTTGTATACCAAGAGCAGGCGGGAGCGTTTCGGCCCGAAGTGGTGCTGGCGGATCTCCAGTTGGGCGACGGTGTGGGCGGAGTCGAAGCCACGCGGGTGACACGCTCAGCGGCAGGGAGGTCGAGATCCTGGAGCTGGTGGCACAGGGCTTGGGAAATCGGGACATGGCGCGGCGGCTGTTCATCAGCGAGGCGACAGTGAAGACGCACCTGGTGCACATCAACACCAAACTCGGTGTCGACACCCGCATGGCGGCGGTGCGGAGGCCGTACGCCTTCGCCTGATCCGCGTCGACGACCCACCGTCGCAGCACTACTAGCCCGGCGTTTTCCGCCGGTGCCGGGATCGATGCCACGATGCCGATAGCGAAGTCGGCCGCCCGCGGCGGGTGCTGCCGACCTGTGTCGATTTCGCGAGCGCGCAGCGGACAACGGCACGTCGCGTGGTCCAGACGTCGCTGTCCCGGTTTCGGGCCACAGTGGACCATCGGAACGGTCATGCATCGTCGACCGTTCGCCCGGATGGTGGCCCGGCCGCCGTCTGCATCCGCTACGTCCGGTCGATACGATTCGCCGGTCACCACATCGATCGAGGGGCCGAAGCTGATTCGCGACCAGGAACGTCGGGCGAGTGCCGATTGGCGCCGCGTTGCGTTGCTGCTGGCGCCCGCGTTGATCTACCTGGCCGTGCGGGCGGCCGGCGTCGCGTTGTTGTGGGTGATGAGCGCAGCGAACGGTCAGGACTTCACCCTGCAGCACTGGGATGCCGGGTGGTACCTGCAGATCGCCGCCGGCGGGTACGAGCAGGTGGACGCCGGAATGACGGATGCTCACGGCGCCCACCACTCGTACACGGCGATGGTGTTCTTCCCCGCCTACCCGCAGCTGCTCGGACTGCTGTTTCCCGAGGATCCGCAGCTGTACCTCGAGTTCGCGGTCATCCTGTCGACTGCCATCGGGATCGTCGGGGCGTACGGGATCGCCAGATTGGCCCGCGCGCTCGGCGGGAACCGATCTGCGGAGCTGTCGGCCGTCGCTCTGGTCGCCGCGGCGCCGATGGCGATCGTGTACTCGATGCCGTACCCGGAGGCGCTGCTCGTCGCCGCGGTCGCATGGGCGCTCGCCGCGATGCTCGAGCGTCGGTGGCTGACCGCGGGGCTGTGCGCGTTGGTCGCGGGCTACACCCACCCGATGGGCGCGCCGCTGGTGGCCGTGATCGTGGTGGCGGGGCTGATCGCCGCGTACCGGGGCGAGGGCAACGGATGGCGTCCGGCACTCGCTGCGGCCATCGCGCCCGTCGGCGTCGGCGGCTACCTGCTGTGGGTGCAGTTCACCAGCGGCGTGCCCGGTGGATACTTCGCGATCACCCGCGAGGGCTGGGGTAATCAGCTGGACCTGAGTTATGTCGGGTGGATCTTCGACACCCTCGGCACCGGACGTGAGGCCTACAGCGTGCTCTCCGCGTTGCTGTGCCTGGTCGTCGCTGCCGCGCTGGTTCCAGCATGGCGGCACCTGCCGGTGGCGGTATGGGCATACACCGCGCTCGTACTGCTGTTGACGATCGGTCATGCCGGCGCCGAGCACGACCGCGTGCGGCAACTGCTGTCAGCCTTTCCGCTCCTCGTGCTCCTCGCTGTCTGGGCCGGGCGGAAGCGTTCCCCGACCGGCGTCGGGGCGATCGCTCTGATGGGCGCGTTCGGTTTGTGGTTCAGCGCCTACGCGCTGGTCGCACAGCCGCATTCGATCTGATCGAGACCAACCTCGTCTCGGCGTCCGCACCCGCCGGCCGTGCTCGCTTCCCGGGCCGGACTTCGGGCGTCGACCACCGGGCGTCGACCACCGGGCGTTGCCGAGAGACGACGCCGTGTCGGCAGGTGCCGAACCAGCGAGATGACCTGCTGAAACATCGTCAGCACAAGCCAACCGGCACGCCACGATTTCGGGCGGAACCTTGTCCTGGCCCGTATGGGGTCGAAGCCCACCGGGCCCACTCGGCATCCCATGTCTGCACACGCGTGACCACACCGAACCGGCGTAGGATGAGGGGCAGGCCCACCATCGAGAGGGGGCCATCATGACCGATACGCCAGCCACCGGGCCCGTACAGTCCAACCCTTCGCCTACGAATTCGGCTCCACCGGCCGGCCCGAGCGCCGCCACCGAGCCACCGGCGGCTTCGGCCACTCCCGACCCGCGACGCAGGACGCGCACGAGCGCGCTGTGGGTCGGTGTCATCGTCTTCGCCGCCGTGCTTGCGCTCCTGCTGATCTTCATTCTGCAGAACACGCAAGCCGTGGAGATCTCCTACTTCACCGTCAGCGGCAGCGTTTCGCTCGCCGTGGCCATGCTGCTCTCCACCGTCGCCGGGGTACTGCTCACCGCGATCGCCGGCTCACTGCGCATTCGTCAGCTGCGTCGGCGCATGCCGCGGGCCACCCGCCACTGACCCGCGCCACACGGCCACGCTCCGGTTACGGATCGTGGCCGTGAGTGCTGTCGGTGACCGGTCCGGACGGATCGATGAGGTTCTCGGAGGCTCGCAACCGCGGGCCTGTGCACGTGGATCGCACGTGGACGGCCGCATGCCGCAAGGTGTAGCCGGTGCGAGCCGGGTACGACATGAATCGGTCTCGACCATGCTTCCGCTGGTAGGGGCCGGTTTCTTTGTGGTTCAGGCTGGGCGCTCTCGACAGGATCCGAACCTGCGTTGGTGGGCGCGCATCGAGCCCCCGTCCCGTTGCGAGGAGCTTCCCGAGCTGCATCTGCTGGGCCGACGGCGAGCACCCCTTGGCGACCGACCTCGCACGCCTCGGCGCGGCCGACGGCACCGGTACACGTCCACCGCGACGTGCACCCCTCCTCAACCGACTCCTCGGTGGCGGGTGACCGTTTCTCGCCCTCGCGGCCTTCCTGCCGAACCCGCGGCGAACGCGAACTGAGAACTCGACCTGCGAACTCGGCCCCGGATGCGGCAAACGGACCAACACGATTGCACTGTCCAGTCCTGCTCAACAGTGCAGGCGCCGTCTTATTTTACTTACGAGTAGCTTATCTCGACGGCCGTGGAGGGTCTCATGCGACGACTCGTCTCCCGGAGAACCGCTTGGCTCGCAGGCGGCGTCTTCTCCGCTGCCCTGATCGCCTCCAGCGGGACCGTGGCTGCGGCTCCGGCCGTGTCGGCGTGGGCTCCTGCCGACAGCGCAACGGTGCACCCCGGCGTCATGACCTACACCGAGGGGGCGCAGTGCACGGCGAACTTCGTCTTCAGGGACGGCGTCGACGTGTTCCTCGGTCAGGCCGCCCACTGCTCGGGCACGGGCGGGAGTACGGCGACCGACGGGTGCGAGTCCGGGTCGTTGCCGTTGGGGACGAAGGTCGAGATCGAGGGCGCCAGCGAGCCGGGCACGATGGTGTACAACTCCTGGCTGGCCATGCAGGAGAGCGGCGAGACCGATCCCGATACCTGTGCCTACAACGACTTCGCGCTCGTCCGCATTGATCCGGCCGATGTGGACCGGGTCAACCCTTCGGTTCCGTTCTGGGGTGGCCCGGCGGGACTCAACACCGAGGGCACCGCGGCGGGCGACACCGTGTTGTCGTACGGCAACTCCAGTCTCCGCGGTGGCATCACCCAGTTGAGCCCGAAGCAGGGCACCAGCATCGGCGACAGCGGTGGCGGGTGGAGCCATCAGGCCTACACGGCGACGCCGGGCATTCCCGGCGACTCCGGCAGCGCCTTCCTCGACGACCAGGGTCAGGCCCTCGGCGTGCTCTCCACATTGACCGTACTGCCCACTGCGGGCAGCAACGGAGTCGGCGACCTGGGCCGTGAGCTGGCCTATCTGCAGAATCACTCCGCGTACGGCGGTGTCGAGTTGGTCGCCGGCACCGAGCCGTTCCGCGGTCCGCTGCCCTGAGGCGACGCAGGTCCGGCGCACCGGCTCGGTACCCGTGTCGGTTGCGACGGGGCGAGACTCCGGTGGTGGGCGGGGACGTGCGTGCCCACCACCGGAGTCGATCAACGAGCGGGGACCTCGGAGTGCGCTTCGATCCCGTGCTCGCCCGCGGTCTCGTAGCCTTCGGCGTTCTTGCGGACGCGGAGCAGGTACAGCACCGAGAGCAGGCCGAGCCATACCGCTCCCACGTAGAGCGCAATCCGTGTTTCCGCCGAGAAGGCCAGCACCACGAACACGAAGATCAGGAAGGTGATCGTGATGATCTGGCCGTAGGGCCACAGGGGCGCGGGGAAGCGCAGTGAGGCCGCCCGGTCGGCGTTCATTGTCCGCCGCGCCCGGTACTGCGAGAGCACGATCATCAGCCACACCCACACGGTGGCGAAGGTGGCGATGGAGGCGATGATCGCGAAGACGCTTTCGGGCATGGCGTAGTTGAGCACCACGCCGACCAGGAGGGCGGCGGTCATGATGACGACGGTCATCCAGGGCACGCCGTTGCGCGAGACGCGGCGCATCGCCTGTGGGGCCTGTCCGCGCTGGGCCATCCCGTAGAGCATCCGCCCTGCGCCGAAGATGTCGCTGTTGATGGCCGACAGCGCTGCGGTGATCACCACGACGTTGAGCACCGCGGCCGCGGAGCTCAGTCCGATTCCTTCGAAGATCTGCACGAAGGGGCTGCCCGAGGAGCCGATCGACTGCCACGGTGCGATAGACATGATCACCGCGAGGGTCAGCACGTAGAACAGCAGCACGCGCACCGGGACGGTGTTGACCGCACGGGGGATGGTCTTGTGCGGCTCTTCGGCCTCCCCTGCGCTGACTCCGATGATCTCGGTGCCGCCGAAGGCGAACATCACGACCGCGAACGACAGCACGAATCCCTCGACGCCCATCGGGAAGAACCCGCCGTGTGACCAGAGGTTGCTCACACCGGCCTCGTGGTCCCCGGTGAACCCGAAGACCAGGAGGGCGATCCCGCCGAGGATCATCGCGATGATCGCCGCGACCTTGGCGATCGAGAACCAGAACTCGAGCTCGCCGAACACCTTGACGCTGAGCAGGTTGGCCGCGCCGATGATGAACAACGTGGCCAGCACCCAGATCCACCGCGGCACGTCAGGGAACCAGAATCCCATGTAGACGGCCAATGCCGTGACGTCGGCGATGCACACGATGATCATTTCGAACGTGTAGGTCCACCCGGTCAGGAAGCCGGGCAGTCGGCCGAGGTGTCTGCTCGCGTACTCGCCGAACGACCCGGGAACCGGGTCGTCGACGGCCATCTCGCCGAGTGCGCGCAGCACCATGAACACCGCGGCGCCACCGATCAGGTAGGCCAGCAGCACCGAGGGGCCCGCCTGGCTGATGGATTCGGACGATCCGTAGAACAGCCCGGTGCCGATCGCCGAGCCGAGGGCGATGAAGCGGATGTGTCGTGCGTTGAGACCTCGACTCAGCGCCGCCGTGCGTTCTTTCACCTTGTCCTCCCTCGGGAACTTCCTTGTTCCCTTCGCTGGCGGCTGGGTTCGCGAGCATCCGGAGCGGTCCCGTCGGCGTGTGCCGTGCGACGCGCTCACAACGACCGATAGGTATAGTGCTGTATATACAATCAGTCAAGCGGGTGACATGAGATCCGTGGGTAAGGATCGGAGACGTCGCCGGCCGTGCGGCGCGTGCCGGCCGCCGCGCGGAGCACTACCTGGTGGCGGCACTGCGGGAGCATGGCCCGAAGGGCATCGGCCAGGTGTGACGGGCAGCGAAGCTGACCTGCAGCCTCCGGGTGCTGCTCGCAGCCGCGGGTGCGCGAGCGCAGCGATCAGACGCCGTCGAAGGTGCCTTCCAACCGGAAGCGTGATCCGGGGTGCAGGAGCCGCGCCGCGCTGACGAGCTGCCCCTCCGACCAGGTTCGTCGGTAGATCAGCAAGCAGGGCGCGGATTCGTCGATGCCCAGCAGCTCGCAATCCTCGGCGGTGCCCAGCACGGCCTCCACGATGTGCTCGCCCTTGCCCATCGGAGCTATCCGCGAGAGGTAGTCGTTCGGCGTGCGCTGGGTGAAGTCCTGCTGGAGGTACTCCGGGGCGATCTCCGGGTGGGCGTGGCGGTCCTCCAGCTGAATGGCGATGTCGTCCTCGAAGTGGACGACCAACGAGTGGAAGATCGGACTGCCCACGGCGATGCCGAACAGGCGGTGCGTTCGCAGGTCGGCGGCTTCCTCCCGGACGAACACCACGTCCGTGCGGTGCTGGCGTCCGCGCCGGCTCACCTCCTCGGCGATGTTGCGCACGCCGTAGAGCGCAGAGCTGCTCTTGCGCTCGGCCACGAAGGTCCCCACGCCCGGCATCCGCACCAGAACACCTTCGGTGCTGAGCTCCCGCAGTGCCCGGTTGATGGTCATGCGCGAGAGTCCCAGCGAATGCACGAGCTGGTTCTCCGAGGGCAGCATCTCGCCCTCCGGCCACCGGCCGGTGCCGATCTGCTCGGTGATGACGTCCTTGAGGCGCCGGTACGCGGGGCCCGAATCGGGGCGGATCGCACCGAACAGCGCAGCGAAATCGAGAGCGTCGATGGCCACGCCGATCACCATCCCGTTCGTCGATCACGCCTGGATCAGACGAACAGTTTATCCGGGACACAGCGCGCACCGGTGAAGGCGGGGCGGCGGATCGCTCCCGCAGTCGCACGGCGTAGTCGTCTCCGAGGCGGCGAGGCGGCGAGGCTCTGTCCACACATTGTCCACGGCTGCCCGTAGAGGCCCGGGGTTCGCCGGGTTGGGCCGGGTAACAAGCGAACGGCCCGCGTCCGGCATTTCTGCTGGTCACGGGCCGTTTCTGCATGTCTTGGTTGGGCGCCCTCGGCAGGATTCGAACCTGCGACACCTGCCTCCGGAGGGCAGTGCTCTATCCACTGAGCTACGAGGGCCCGCCACCTCGCGGTGACGTCAGAAGCCTATCGCATACCCGTCACGGCCCGTGCGCGTGGTCCCCGTTCGCCGGCATGTGAGGTCCGCCGCGACACGGTACTGTCCCCGGCGCCCGCAGGTTAGGGTTACCTGTATTGCAATCATGCGCATGTCGCTATATGTTCGTCCGCGCGTGGCCGCAACCGCCGCCGACAACGCTGCCTGCGACAGCATCCGCGGGAGAACCGCCGACGAGAGAGGGACTACATGGGCCACGGACACGGCCATGGTCACGGGCACGCCGACCTCTCGGCCTCCGGCGCCCATCAGGGCAGGCTCACCGCCGCCCTGGCGATCAGCGGCGCGTTCATGGTGCTCGAATTCGTCGTCGGCTTCGCGACCGCCTCGCTGGCCCTCATCTCCGACGCCGCGCACATGTTCACCGACGTCCTCGGACTCGGCATGGCGCTCGCCGCCGTCATGCTCGCCCGCCGGAGCGGCCCGACGTACACCCGCACCTTCGGTCTCTACCGCGCAGAGGTGCTCGCCGCGCTCGCCAACGCGTTCCTGCTGTTCGGTGTCGGCGGCTACGTCATCTACGAGGCGATCGACCGCATCGGCGGTGCCCCCGAGGTGCCCGGCGTTCCCGTATTGCTCGCCGGCGCGGCCGGACTGATCGCCAACATCGTCGCGTTCATGCTCCTGCGTTCGGGCGCCAAGGAAAGCCTCAACATCCGGGGTGCCTACCTCGAAGTGCTCGCCGACCTCGTCGGCTCCGTCGCCGTACTGGTCAGCGCCGCGCTCACACTCCTGACCGGATGGCGCTACGCCGACCCCGTCGCGGGCGTCGCCATCGGCGTGTGGATCCTCCCGCGCACGGCCGTGCTCGCCGCCCGCTCGCTGCGCATCCTCTTCCAGCACGCGCCCCGAGGTGTCGACGTCGCCGCCCTCGAAGCAGACCTCGCCGCGCTCGACAGCGTCGACGACGTCCACGACCTGCATGTCTGGACGCTCACGTCCGGCATGGAAGTCGCCTCCGCGCACCTGACGATCAGCCCCGACGGCGACACCTCCGCCGTCCTCGCCGCCGCCCAGGACCTGCTGACGACCCGCTACGGCATCGAGCACGCCACCCTGCAGGTCGAACCCCGCGAACACGCCCAGCGCTGCGAAGAACTCAGCTGGTGAGTCGTTGGGCCGGGGTCAGAGCGTCACGAGAACGGCAGCGGCTTCGCGTCCCGCTGCGCCAGCATCTGCCGCATCGTGTCCGACTCGGGCAACTGCGACGCCAGCATGCTCGTGGCCAGCGTGCTCACCGCGCTGAGCCGCGCGTGTTCACGCGCGTACTTGGCCATGTCCACGCCGCCCTGGTGATGGCGCAGCATCAGCTGCAGGAAGTACACGTCCAGCCGCTCACCCTCGAGCGAGCGCAGTTTCGACAGCTCCTGCTCGGTAGCCATGCCCGGCATGGCCCTGCTGCCGCCGACCTGGCCGCCCGACGGTCCCGACGGCGTCCGCTCGGTCGTCTCCGACTCGGACGAGGCCGTCTCGCTCTCCCCGCCGTGGTCGTGCCCCATCGGCTCGGACATCCACGTCATGTACTCGCCCGCGGGCTCCTCCGGCTTGCCCCAGAGCATCAGCCAGCCCTTCATACGGCCGACCTGCTCGTTCTGCGTGCTCGCGATGTCGAACGCCAGCTGTTTGACCGCCGGATCCGTGCTGTGGTCGCGCGCCCAGTTCGCCATTGTCACGGCCTGCAGGTGGTGCACCGACATGTCCTGCGCGAACCCGACGTCCACCGGCCCCGGTCGCGTCGCAGGCTCGCTGTCGGTGCCCCGGGCGACCAGCAGTCCCACGGTCGCGCCGACCAGCAGCAACGCCAGCGCCGCCGCACCGAAGATCACGTAGCGTGGCCACTCGCGCTCCCGCGGCGGCCGCGTGGGAGCTGCCGCGGTCGCCGAACCGTTCGCGGCCCAATCGTCCGACGCCGAATCGTCGGTTCCGAAATCGTCCGGGGACTCCGGCTCACCGTCAGCCGCCGCGGGCGGTTCCGCCTCGGCGTCGCCGGTAGGGCCTGTCGGTTCGGGGGAGCGTGATTCGTCAGGAGTGTCGTTCATGACCTGCGGAGTCCCTGGAATACGGTCGTCGGCGGGCGGGGAGTAGCCGGAAGGTTACTGTCCGCCGCCCATCGACTCGTCGGCCGCTCCCGCCGAGCCCTGGTAGCCCATCGGCTTGGCGTCCGGGCCCGGCTTCTCCGGGTTGAACGGCGGCGGGTCGTCCGGGTCGAACTGGCCCGGCCCCAGCGCGTCGCAGGAGGCGCCGATCTCGGGGTAGGTGTTCGAGTTCCGCTTCAGCGCGGCGATGAACTGATCGATGCGCTCGTCGGTGACATCGTCGACCTTCAGCTGGTGTCCCCAGGACTGCAGCGAGACCGGCGAGTCCAGCCCCGGGTACGGCGACAGCATCATGTACGGCTTGTTCTCGACGCGGAGCTTCAGCGTGTCCAGGTCCTCCCCGGACACCCGCTCCGGGTCGTAGGCGATCCAGATCGCGCCGTGCTCGAGCGAGTGGACCATGTTCTCGGTGCGCACCGCCTCCGAGTACACGGTGCCGGTGCAGGCTGCCCAGAACCCGTCGTGCGGTCCGCCGAACGGCGGTGACTGGTCGTAGGCGACCCGCTCGTTCGGGCGCACGTGGGCGCCGCCCTCGTACTGCTCGGTCGTGACGCCGTCGATCTTCTCCGACGGATCGGGGTTGTTCTGGTCGGGCGTGAAGTTCTCGGCCGCGACCTCCTCGCGCTCCCGCTGCTCCCGCGAGTCGCTCGAGGCGACGTAGTAGTAGCCGAAGACGCCGGCCGCCAGCAGCACGATGGCCACGACCGCGGTGATCGTGCCCCAGGGCACGTTCTTCTGGCCGACCGTGGATCCGCGGGCGGCCTGCACCGCGCTCGGCGCCTTCTTGCCCTTCTTGCCGCTGGCCATGGCTGCAGATGTCTCCTTCGGCGAGAGTCGGGTACCCCGATCGAGCAGTGTAGGGACGTCCGGACGGGCCCCGGGCGGCGGCTCGCGGATCCGGTATGTGACCGCGCACATCGGGGGTGAGCCGGTGACCGAGCGTCGCCCCCTCCGAACGTACACTCGCCGGGTGACTCCCTCCGCCCTTGCTGACCTCGTGCGTTCGTCTGCCGTCACGGTTCTCGAGGCCCGCGGCCTCGACACCGGCGTGCTTCCTGAGCAGGTGACGGTGGAGCGACCCCGCAACCCGGAACACGGCGACTACGCGACCAACGTCGCGCTGCAAGTCGCGAAGAAAGTAGGTATGGCTCCCCGTGAGCTGGCCGAGGCGCTCGCGACCGAGCTGGCCGCCGCCGACGGCGTCGACACCGCCGAGGTCGCGGGCCCCGGTTTCCTCAACCTGCGCCTCGCGGCCGACGCCCAGGGCGAGATCGTCCGCCGCGTGCTCGGCTCGGGCGACGCCTTCGGCCGCGGCGACGCGCTCGCCGGTCGCAAGATCAACCTCGAGTTCGTCTCCGCCAACCCGACCGGCCCGATCCACCTCGGCGGCACCCGCTGGGCCGCCGTCGGTGACGCGCTGGGCCGCGTGCTGAGCGCGCAGGGCGCCGAGGTGACACGCGAGTACTACTTCAACGACGCCGGCGCGCAGATCGACCGGTTCGTCAACTCACTGTTGGCGGCCGCTCAGGGGCAGCCGGCGCCCGAGGACGGCTACGCGGGTGCCTACATCGACGACATCGCCGCCGCCGTCCTGCGCAAGGAACCCGACGCGCTTTCGCAGCCCGAGGGCGAGCGCCGCGAGACGTTCCGCAAGATCGGCGTCGGCCTCATGTTCGAGGAGATCAAACAAAGTCTCCACGACTTCGGCACCGACTTCGACGTCTTCTTCCACGAGGATTCGCTGCACGCGAACGGCGCGGTGGCGCAGGCGGTCGGGGAGCTCAAGGAGTCCGGCACCCTCTACGAGGCCGACGGCGCCTGGTGGATGCGCACCACCGACCAGGGCGACGACAAGGACCGCGTCGTCATCAAGAGCGACGGCGACCCCGCCTATATCGCAGGCGACATCGCCTACCTGCGCGACAAGGTGCAGCGCGGCTTCGATCTGTGCATCTACATGCTCGGCGCCGACCACCACGGTTACATCGGCAGGTTGAAGGCGACCGCCGTGGCGCTCGGCTACGACCCCGCGGTGGTCGAGGTGCTCATCGGCCAGATGGTCAACCTCGTGAGCGGTGGCAAGCCCGTGAAGATGAGCAAGCGCGCCGGCACCGTCGTGACCCTGGAGGACCTCGTCGAGGCCGTCGGCGTCGACGCCGCACGGTACGAGCTGACGCGCTACTCCGTCGACTCCGGCATCGACATCGACCTCGACCTGCTGCGCAAGCACACCAACGAGAACCCGGTGTTCTACGTGCAGTACGCGCACGCGCGGCTGGCCTCCCTCCAGCGGAACGCGGCCGAGCTGAAGATCGAGCTGGACCCGGAGGCGGACTTCAGCCTGCTCACCCATCCCCGCGAAGGGGACCTCATCCGCACGATCGGCGAGTTCCCGAGCGTGCTCAGCAAGGCGGCCGAGCTGCGCGAACCGCACCGTGTCGCCCGTTACCTCGAGTCGCTGGCGTCGGCGTACCACAAGTTCTACGACGTCGCGCGCGTGCTGCCCCAGGGTGACGAGGCGCCGACCGCCCTCACCCATGCGCGCCTGGCGTTGTGCGAAGCCGCACGCCAGGTACTCGCCAACGGACTGTCCCTGCTCGGGGTCTCGGCCCCGGAACGGATGTAATGAATGTGTGCACACCCCGCGGGGCCCCGCCACGCTGAGGTCTACCCGCACGCCGATCAGGCGGGTTTCCCACCGTCCACCTCGGGCGAGCTCGACCGGCTGCACGCGAAGGTGTGGCCGCGTAACACCTACCGCGCCGGCGACGGCGTCGTGCGCATCGCGGGCGTCGACGTCCGCGAGCTCGCACGTACCTACGGCACGCCGCTGTTCGTCATCGACGAGGCCGACTTCAAGTTCCGCTGCGCCGAGTACGCCGCCGCGTTCGAGGACCCGACCCTGGTCCACTACGCGGGCAAGGCGTTCCTGTGCACCGAGGTGGCCCGGTGGGTGGCCGGGCAGGGCCTGAGTCTCGATGTCTGCAGCGGCGGGGAACTGGCCATCGCCCTGCGCGCCGAGTTCCCGCCCGAGCGGATCACGTTCCACGGCAACAACAAGTCCGTGGCCGAACTCGAGGCGGCCGTCGAGGCCGGCGTCGGCACGATCGTGCTCGACTCGTACTACGAGATCGCCAGGCTCGCCGACGTCGCCGCTCGCCACGACGTGGTCCAGCAGGTGCTGGTGCGGGTGACGGTCGGCGTGGAGGCCCACACCCACGAGTTCATCGCCACCGCGCACGAGGACCAGAAGTTCGGGTTCTCGCTCGCAGCCGGTGAAGCGGCCGAAGCCGTCCGCCGCGTGCTCAACGCCCCGTCGTTGCAGCTCGTCGGCCTGCACAGCCACATCGGGTCACAGATCTTCGACGCCGACGGCTTCGAGGTCGCCGCGCGCCGCGTCGTCGGCCTGCTCGCCGAGCTGCGCAAGGAACACGGCGCCGAGGCCCTGGAGAGCCTCACGACCGTCGACCTCGGCGGCGGGTTCGGGATCGCCTACACCGACAAGGACAACCCACCCCCGCCGGCCCAGCTGGTCACCCAGATCCGCGACATCGTCCGCAAGGAGTGCGCGTTCGCCGACATCCCGGTGCCGCGTATCGCGGGCGAGCCCGGCAGAGCGATCGCGGGGCCCGGCACCGTGACGCTGTACGAGACGGGCACCATCAAGGACGTCGTGCTCGGCGACGAGGGCGTGCGGCGGTACGTCAGCGTCGACGGCGGCATGAGCGACAACATCCGCACCGCGCTCTACGACGCCGCCTACGACGTCCGCCTCGTCTCCAGGGCCAGTGACGACGGTCAGCCCGAGCCCGTGACCGCCATGCTGTCCCGCGTGGTGGGAAAGCACTGTGAGTCCGGTGACATCGTCGTCCGCGACTGCTGGTTGCCGGAGACCCTGGCACCGGGCGACCTGCTGGCGGTCGCCGCCACGGGTGCGTACTGCTACTCGATGGCCAGCAACTACAACCGGCAGCCGCGGCCCGCGGTGGTCGCCGTGCGAAACGGCGAGCACCGGCTGCTGCTGCGCAGGGAGACGTACGACGACATGCTGCGACTGGAGGCGTCGTGAGCTGCGGCGCGAGCGATGACGTGAGCTGTGGCCAGCTGCTTGTAGGGGAGGGGCGTGAATGACTGAGCCGGTCAAGGTTGCCCTGCTCGGATGCGGAACCGTCGGCAGTGAGGTGACGCGCATACTGCTCGACGACCCCGGCGAGCTGGCCGCGCGCGTGGGCGCGCCGGTCGAGCTGGCGGGTATCGCAGTCCGCAGGCCGGACAAGCATCCGGAATTGCCGCAGCACCTCGTCACGTCGGACGCGACGGCGCTGATCGATTCCGATGTGGACATCGTCGTCGAACTGATCGGCGGGATCGACCCGGTGCGCGACTGGTTGCTGTCCGCGCTGCGCAAGGGCCGATCGGTCGTGACGGGCAACAAGGCGTTGCTGTCGGAGCACGGGAGTGAGCTCGCCGAGGCGGCCGACGAGTCGGGTGCGGACCTGTACTACGAGGCCGCCGTCGCCGGTGCGATCCCGCTGCTGCGTCCCCTCCGCGAATCACTGGCAGGCGACCGCATC
Source organism: Prauserella sediminis (assembly GCF_014195435.1). NCBI lineage: Bacteria > Bacillati > Actinomycetota > Actinomycetes > Pseudonocardiales > Pseudonocardiaceae > Prauserella > Prauserella sediminis. Next base: position 3,322,306 of record NZ_JACIBS010000001.1, read on the forward strand.
ACGCGCGTGATGGGCATCGTCAACGGGACGACCAACTTCATCCTGTCCGCGATGGACTCCACGGGAGCCGGCTACGCCGAGACGCTCGACGAGGCGACTCGGCTCGGCTATGCGGAGGCCGATCCGACGGCCGATGTGGACGGATACGACGCGGCGTCCAAGGCGGCGATCCTCGCGTCGCTGGCGTTCCACAGTCGCGTGACCGCGGCCGACGTTCACCGCGAAGGCATTGCAGGCATCAGCTCGTCGGACATCACCGCGGCGAAATCGCTGGGGCGCACCGTGAAGCTGCTGTCGATCTGCGAGCGCGTGACCGAAGAGGACGGTTCCGAATCGGTCTCCGCGCGCGTGCACCCGGTCATGATCCCGAAGTCGCACCAGCTCGCCGGTGTCGGCGGCGCGTTCAACGCCGTCTATGTCGAGGCCGAGGCCGCGGGGCAGCTGATGTTCTACGGCCAGGGTGCGGGCGGCGCTCCCACGGCGAGCGCGGTGCTCGGTGACCTCGTGTCGGCCGCACGTAACAAGGTCGCGGGCGGCCGAGGTCCCCGCGAATCGGCACACGCGGCCCTGCCGGTGCGCCCGATGGGGCAGACGCCGACTCGCTATCACGTCAGCCTCGACGTCGCCGACAAGCCTGGCGTGCTCGCGCAGGTCGCCCAGGTGTTCGCAGCGCACGGCGTGAGCATTTCCACGGTGCGGCAACGGGACCGGCGATCCACGGCGAGCCTCGTGGTCGTGACGCACCAGGCTCCCGACGCCGCACTGCGGTCCACTGTGGATGAAATCGACAAGCTCGACGTCGTACGCGAGGTCGTCAGCGTGATGCGGGTGGAAGGCGAGGCGGAGTGACTACCGAGAACCCGGCGGGCACGGGCGGCGACGTCAAGGCCGGCTGGCCCGGCATCATCAACGCGTACGCCTCGCGGATTCCGATCCCCGAGGGCGCTGACGTCGTGACGCTCGGCGAGGGCAACACGCCACTGCTCGCCGCGCCGCACCTGTCGCAGCTCACCGGCGCGACCGTGTACCTCAAGGTCGAGGGCGCCAACCCGACCGGCTCGTTCAAGGACCGCGGCATGACCGTGGCCATGACGCACGCCCGCGCGAGCGGGCTCAAGGCCGTGATCTGCGCTTCGACCGGCAACACGTCGGCCTCGGCGTCCGCGTACGCCGCCAGGGCAGGGCTCGCCACGGCGGTGCTCGTGCCGCAGGGCAAGATCGCGCTCGGCAAGATGGCGCAGGCGGTGCTCCACGGCGCGCGCATCCTGCAGATCGACGGCAACTTCGACGACTGCCTCGAACTCGCGCGCAAGACGGCCGCCGACTACCCGGTGACACTCGTCAACTCCGTGAACCCGGTGCGGCTGGTGGGGCAGAAGAGCGCGGCGTGGGAGATCTGCGACACGCTGGGCACGGCCCCGGACATCCACTGCCTGCCGGTCGGCAACGCGGGCAACATCACCGCCTACTGGGCCGGCTACACCGAGTACGCGGCCGACGGGCTCGTCGAGAACACCCCGCGCATGTTCGGTTTCCAAGCGGCAGGGGCGGCGCCGCTGGTGCACGGCGAGCCGGTCAAGACGCCGGAGACCGTAGCCACGGCCATTCGCGTCGGCAGCCCGGCGTCGTGGGACAGCGCCGTGAAGGCCCAGCGGGCCAGCGGGGGACTGTTCGACGCGGTCACCGACGAGAAGATCCTCGCCGCGTACCGGCTGCTGGCGAGCAAGGAGGGCGTGTTCGTCGAGCCGGCGTCGGCCACGAGCGTCGCCGGACTGCTCGTGGTGTCGGCCGACGGACGGATCCCTCGCGGGTCGACAGTCGTGTGCACCGTCACCGGCCACGGCCTGAAGGACCCGGGCACCGCGCTCGAAGGCAACGTCGAGGTCGAGCCGCTCTCCGTCGACCCGCGGGCGGTCGCGGCGGCGCTGGAGCTCTCGTGAGGTTCACGGTCCGAGCGCCAGCCTCGACGGCGAATCTCGGTCCCGGATTCGACACGTTCGGGCTTTCGCTGGCGCTGCACGACGTCGTGGAGTTCGAGACCGCCGAGTCCGGTGTGGACATCGAGGTGCTCGACGCGGGGGCGGGCGACATGAGCCGCGTGCCGCGCACCGGCAGGCATCTCGTCCTGCGTGCGCTGCGTTCCGCCTGCCACCGGCTCGGCACCACCCCGCCCGGTCTGCGACTGCGGTGTCACAACGCGATCCCGCACTCCCGCGGCCTCGGTTCGTCGGCCGCCGCGATCGTCACCGGCGTCGTCGCTGCCTACACCCTCGCCGACCGTGAGCTCGACGCCGAAGCGCTGCACCTGGCCGCCGAGTTCGAAGGTCACGCCGACAACGTCGCGGCCAGCCTGTACGGCGGTTTCGTCGTGGCGTGGGAATCCGGCGAGTGGTACCGCGCCGAGCGGCTCACCCCGCACGAGGCGATCCGGCCGGTCGTCGCAGTACCGCCGACCCAGTCGTCGACACATCAGACGCGGGGCCTGCTGCCCGAGCAGGTGCCGCTGGCCGACGCCGTGTTCACGGGCGGGCGCACCGCACTGGCCGTGCATGCCATGACCAGCAGGCCCGATCTGCTACTCGAGGCGACCGACGATCGGCTGCACCAGGGCTACCGCAGGCCCGCCTATCCCGACACGATGCGGCTGGTCGACGAGCTGCGTTCCCACGGCATCGCGGCTGCCGTGTCCGGGGCGGGGCCGACCGTGCTGGCGCTGCCGTTCGGCGAACGGGCCGGTGCGGGAATAATTCCGCGGGACGTCGACGTTGACGGATTCGACATCCTCGAGCCGGCCATCGACCTCGACGGAGCGCAGGTCTCCCTGGCCTGACGAGGGCTTCAGGGCCCCGATCGGCAGGGTTCCCGCATCCCCGTCGCAGTCCGATCGCCGAGAGTGAGGCACGCCACTGACCGGGGTGGTTGTTGCACCCGCAAGGTGGGCGGTCTACGCTCGGGGGCGTTCGGTCACCGTGCTCATTCCGCACCCGGCGATGGTCACGGGAACTCCTCCCGGTCGCATCTTCCGTTTTCTCGACGGGGGTAACCGGTATCGCGGTGGTCGACCCCATCTCTTGCACGCGGCTGGCGCCGCTGCGACTCCCACGTCTCAGCGCAGGCCGCTCGCAGGGAGCCGAAACGCCGTCTCGCAATTCGGACGCGGGCGGCGGTCCGCTGGTCCAACGACAAGGAGTGGACCGGTCAGGAAGGACATGTGTGAGTAACACCGATCTTTTGAGCGGCGACGCGAGTGCCCAGGCTGCAGCGCCGGGTGACGGGGAGTCGCAGGGCGGCTCGGCGTCGACGCCGAAGCGGCGTCCCGGCGGACTGTCCGGCATGGTTATCGCCGATCTTCGTGCCCTCGCCACCGAACTCGGTATCGGTGACACCACGGGCATGCGCAAGGGGGACCTGATCGCCGCCATTCGTGAACGCCAGGGCAAGAGCAAGAAGCCCCGGGGCGGCACCGAGTCGAACGACACGGGCGAGGCCATCGAGGCGACGCTGCCGCTCGGCGACACCAACGGCAAGGCGGCCAAGTCGGAGCAGAAGGTCCAGACCGCGTCCGCGGGTGGGACCGACAAGCCGGCAGGCAAGGCCGCGGAGAAGTCTGCGGAGAAGACCGCCGACAAGCCGGCGAAGGCTGACAAGGCCGAGAAGACCGAGCAGGCCGACAAGACGGAGAAGCCCGAGAAGGGCGGCTCGAAGCAGAAGGCCGACGGTGACGGCGAGTCCGGTCAGCAGGGCGAGGGCGGCGGACGGCGCCGTCGTCGTGGCGGTTCCGGCCGCAACGCCGACGGTGGCCGCGGCGACAACTCGCGCGGTGACGGCAACGGCGGCCAGGACAAGGCCGACGACGAATCCGGCGACCAGCGCAAGCAGAACAACCGCGGCGACAACAAGGGCGAGGGCAACCGCGGCGGTGACAACCGTGGTGGTGACAACCGTGGTGACAACCGGGACGACGACGACCGCGGCGGCCGCCGTGGCCGCCGGTACCGGGACCGTCGCCGTCGCGGTGGCGGCCGTGGCGAAGGCGAGACGGAGATCCGCGAGGACGACGTCCTGCTGCCCGTCGCCGGCATCCTCGACGTGCTCGACAACTACGCGTTCGTGCGCACCTCCGGTTACCTGCCGGGGCCGAACGACGTGTACGTGTCGCTGTCGCTGGTGCGCAAGCACGGCCTGCGCCGCGGCGACGCGATCACCGGCGTCGTGCGTCAGCCGCGGGAGGGCGAGCAGCAGCGGCAGAAGTTCAACCCGCTGGTGCGGGTCGACTCGGTCAACGGGCTCGAGTCCGAGGTCGCCAAGAAGCGCCCCGAGTTCACGAAGCTGACGCCGCTGTACCCGAACGAGCGGCTGCGGCTCGAAACGCAGCCGAACAAGCTGACGACCCGGGTCATCGACCTGGTGATGCCGGTCGGCAAGGGGCAGCGTGCCCTGATCGTCTCGCCGCCGAAGGCGGGTAAGACGACGATCATGCAGGACGTCGCGAACGCGATCACGACGAACAATCCCGAGTGCCACCTCATGGTCGTGCTCGTGGACGAGCGTCCCGAAGAGGTCACCGACATGCAGCGGTCGGTGAACGGCGAGGTCATCGCCTCGACGTTCGACCGTCCGCCGTCGGACCACACGACGGTCGCCGAACTGTCCATCGAGCGGGCCAAGCGCCTCGTCGAGATGGGCCACGACGTGGTCGTGCTGCTCGACTCGATCACCCGCCTCGGCCGCGCCTACAACCTGGCGGCCCCGGCGTCCGGCCGGATCCTCTCCGGTGGTGTCGACTCGACGGCGCTGTTCCCGCCGAAGCGGTTCCTCGGTGCGGCGCGCAACATCGAGGACGGCGGCTCGCTGACCATCTTCGCCACCGCAATGGTGGAGACGGGCTCCACCGGTGACACGGTCATCTTCGAGGAGTTCAAGGGCACGGGTAACGCCGAGCTCAAGCTCGACCGGAAGATCTCCGAGCGCCGTGTGTTCCCGGCGGTCGACGTCAACCCGTCCGGCACCCGCAAGGAGGAGCTGCTGCTCTCGCCGGACGAACTGGCCGTCACGCACAAGCTGCACCGGGTGCTGCACGCGCTCGACTCGCAGCAGGCGATCGACCTGCTCATCGACAGGTTGAAGAAGACGAAGACGAACATCGAGTTCCTGATGCAGATCTCGAAGAGCACCCCGGGCACGGAGGAGCAGCAGTAACCCGCGCCCGCGGCTCGCAAGCGAACGGCCCCTCGTCACCAGGTGTGGCGAGGGGCCGTTCGCGTCGGCACGCCGGAAGCGCCCCAGGGCACACCCCTGTGGCGTTGAGCGCCCCGAAGGTGCCCTTGAGGGCGGGCGTCAGTCGGCAGGAGGCAGGCGGCTGAGGTAGGCGTCGCGGGAGGGGAGCAGGTGCTCGCGGCACGTCTCGGCCAGCGTCTCGGTGTCGCCGTTGCGCAGCGCCTCGATCATCGCCCAGTGTTCGCGCCTGCTCTGCTCGAGATACTCGGGCGAGGTCACGGTGACGGATCGGATCGCGTGAGCCATCTGCGCGTGCCTCCGGATCGCCTCCACCAGGACGGTGTTGTCGGACAGGCCGAACAGGGCGCGGTGGAACTCCATGTTGGCCTTCGTCACATCGCGCAGCTCACCGCTGTCGATGCCCGCGTCGTGACTGCGCTGGATGGCGACGAGTTCGTCGAGCCGCTCGGGCGGCACCGGTACGGGGATCAGCCGCGCGCAGTGGACCTCCAGCAGCTCCCGCACCGCATAGAGGTCGCGCACCTCCTGTGATGTGTAGGCCTTGACGAACGCACCCACGTTCGGTTTCCGCTCGACGAGTCCCCGGTTCTCGAGTTCCTGCAGTGCACTGCGCACCACGTGGCGTTTCGCGGCGAACGCCCGCATCAGCTCGTCCTCCACGAGCCGCTCCCTCGGATAGCGCAGCCCGAGGACGATCTGCTCCTCCAGTTGTTCGAGCAGGGACAACTCGCCTCTACCTCCATCACGTATCGGCGCGGGCGAGTCAGTTTCCCATGGCTGTTGCCACCCGCTACACGGCCGTGGTTAGATGTCGCCGTTTTCATTGACTAGATTATTGATAATGAGGTCGATAATGGCTGACGGGGCGAGCGATGCGGAAGACCCCACTCAGGGCATGACGCGGGGACTGCCGAACTACGGCGACTCCGGGTTCTCGTTGTTCCTGCGCAAGGCATTCATCAAGGGAGCGGGGTACACCGACGACGCGCTGGACCGCACCGTCGTCGGCATCGTCAACACCGGCAGCGGGTTCAACCCGTGCCACGGCAACATGCCGCAGCTGATCGAGGCGGTGAAGCGAGGCGTGATGCTCGCGGGCGGGCTCCCGGTCGATTTCCCGACGATCTCGCTGCACGAGAGCTTCTCGAACCCGACGAGCATGTACCTGCGCAACCTCATGTCCATGGACACCGAGGAGATGATCAAGGCGCTGCCGCTCGACGCGGTCGTGCTGATCGGCGGGTGCGACAAGACGGTCCCCGCGCAGCTGATGGGTGCCGCCTCCGCGGGAATCCCCGCGATCCAGCTCGTCACCGGTTCCATGCTCACCGGCGGACACCGCGGCGAACGGGTCGGCGCCTGCACCGACTGTCGCGCGTTCTGGGGCAAGTACCGCGGCGACGAGATCGACGACCAGGAGATCTCCGAGGTCAACTCGAGCCTGGTCGGCAGCGTCGGCACCTGCTCGGTGATGGGCACCGCCAGCACCATGGCCGGCATCGCCGAGGCGATGGGCATCGCCCTGCCCGGCAGCGCCACGCCGCCCGCCGTCACCGCCGACCGCATGCGCATCGCCGAGCAGACCGGCACCCGCGCCGTCGGCATCGCGCGCGAACGGCTCACCGTCGACAAGATCCTCACCGAGTCGTCGTTCGAGAACGCCCTGCGCGTGCTGCTGGCCCTCGGCGGCTCGACGAACGGCATCGTCCACCTCGCGGCCGTCGCGGGACGCCTCGGCTTCGATCTCGACCTCGCCACCTTCGACCAGCTCAGCCGTGAGACGCCGGTGCTGGTCAACCTCAAACCCGCCGGGTCGCACTACATGGAGGACCTGCACCGTGCGGGTGGCATCCCGATGCTGCTCGACCGCCTGCGCGACCTGGTCGACCTGGATGCGCTCACGATCACGGGCCGCACCCTCGGCGAGGAGCTCGCCGACCGCGACACCTCGTTCACCCAGGAGGTCGTCCGGCCGCGCGAGGACCCGATCTACCCGGCGGGCAGCATCGCCGTGCTGCGCGGCAACCTCGCCCCGAGTGGGGCGATCGTGAAGCAGGCGGCCGCCACGCCCGAACTGCTCGAGCACACGGGACGTGCCGTCGTGTTCGAGAACTCCGCCGACATGGCCGAGCGCATCGACGACGAGAACCTCGACGTGCGCGCCGATGACGTACTCGTGCTCAAGAACATCGGCCCCCTCGGCGCCCCCGGGATGCCCGAGGCCGGCTACATCCCCATCCCGAAGAAGCTCGCCCGGCAGGGCGTCACGGACATGGTCCGCATCTCCGACGGGCGTATGTCCGGCACCGCGCGGGGCACGATCGTCCTGCACGTGTCCCCGGAATCGGCGGTCGGTGGTCCGCTCGCGTACGTGCGCGACGGCGACACCGTGCGGCTCAGCGTGGCCGACCGCGTGCTCTCGCTCGAGGTGCCTGACGACGAACTCGCCACCCGCCGTGAGCAGCAGCCCGTGACACCGCCGGAAACCCCGGCTCGCGGCTACCGGAAACTGTTCGTCGACCAGGTCACCCAGGCCGAGGACGGCGCCGACTTCCGATTCCTGCAGGCCGAACAGAAGCGGGCCTCGGTGCCGCGCGCCCGCTGAGCGCGGCCCGGCCTGCGTCCCGCCGCGGGCGTTCTCCCCAACCCACCCGTCCCTTTTAGACAATCAATGGTGATGTCATGACATCCACGACGTGGACGCTCGTCGCAGCGGTCCTCGCCATCGCTTTGCTGCTCGGCCTGGTCATCTGGGTTCGGCTGCAGGCGTTCATCGCACTACTGATCGCGAGCATCGGGTTCGGGCTCGCCACCGGCACCAGCCCCGGTGACCTCGTCGAACTCATCGTCGAGGAGATGGGCGGCGGGCTCGGCCAGGTCGCGCTCGTCGTCGGCCTGGGTGCCGTGTTCGGGCACGTGCTCCAACGGGCGGGTGCAGCCGAACGGCTCGCCTCGACCCTGATCGACCGCTTCTCCGAGAAGCATGTCGCGTGGGGACTCGGGTTCGCGGGTTTCCTCGTGTCGATCGCCGTGTTCATCGACGTCGCGATCGTGATCCTCGTGCCGATGCTGTACACGATCGCGAAGCGCACCGGGAAGTCGCTGTTGTTCTACGGCATCCCGCTGTGCGCGGGCGTGAGCGTCACGCACACGTTCATCCCGCCGACCCCGGGGCCGATCGCCACGGCCGGCATCATGAACGCGGACCTCGGGCTGGTGATTCTCTTCGGCGTGATCTGCGGCCTGCCCGCAATGGCGATCGCCGGGCCGGTCTTCGGCCGCTGGATCTCGAAGCGGATCTTCGTGCCCGTGCCAGCCGACCTCGACGCCGCCCGCGGTGAGGCCGACGAGCGCGACCCGGACACGCTGCCGCGGTTCGGCGCCGTCGTCGGCGCGCTGTTGCTGCCGCTGGTGCTGATCCTCGCCGGCACGACCAGCGAGGCCGTGCTGCCCGAGGACAACGCCGCCCGAACCACGTTGGCGTTCATCGGACATCCCGTGATCGCACTGCTGCTGACCTGCCTGTACACGCTGTACTTCTTCGGCGTCCGGCGCGGCGCGACCAGGGACGAGCTGCAGCAGATGACGACCTCGGCGCTCGGTCCGGCCGGCGTCATCATCCTCATCACGGGTGCCGGCAGCGTGTTCGGCGGGCTACTTGTCGAATCGGGTATCGGTGACGTGCTCGCCGGCTGGATGAGCGATATGAACATGCCGCTCGTGTTGTTCGGATTCGTGACCGCGTCGATCATCCGCATCTCGCAGGGCTCGGGCACCGTCGCCATGATCACGGGTGCCACGCTCACCGCCCCGCTGGCCACGACGATGGGCGCCAGCGACGCGGTCGTCGCCCTGACCTGCATCGCGATCGCCAGCGGTGCTGCCGCGTTCTCCCACGTGAACGACTCGGGCTTCTGGATGGCGAACCGCTACTTCGGCATGTCGGTCGCCGACACGTTGAAGTCGTGGACCGTGATGAAGACGATCGTCGGCCTGACCGGCTGTGTCGCCGCGACGGCGCTGAGTGCCTTCGTCTGACACCGCGAGCGCTGCTACGAAGAGCCCCGGGGTGCACTGTGGCTGCAGCTGTCGAGCCCGCCGTATCTGTCGAGCCCGCCGTGCGGCGTTTGTCCGGTCGGGCGGTGGGGGATACGGGTGGGCGCAACCAAGGTGTGCTCGGGGGTTTATCGCCGGGGCGTCGTCCACTCTCGCGTTGTCGACAATCGCGAGGGGAGGATTCGGGGCTCCCGCCCGCCGGCCCGACCACCACCCCTCGCAGGCACGCCGACGCGTGGCTGCGTTGAATGTCCGAAGGTGCCCTTGGGGTGTGGGGCTTGGTGGCATCCGCAGGGTGCTCGTGTGGGAATGGCGGCGGCCCGGACCGCGTTGCAGGTGGTGACGGGCCGTCTGGCAGAATCGACCCGCTGACGTCCGGTCCCGGTTCACCTTCCTCGCGCAGGACCCGGGACCACGAAGAGAGGACACCATGAAGAGCGGTATTCACCCCGATTACGTCGTGACCGAGGTCGTCTGCGGCTGCGGCAACACCTTCACCACGCGCAGCACGCGGGACTCCGGCCACATCTACGTCGAGATCTGCTCGGCGTGCCACCCGTTCTACACCGGTAAGCAGAAGATTCTGGACACCGGTGGCCGCGTCGCCCGCTTCGAGGCGCGCTACGGCAAGCGCGGCAAGAAGGCCGACGCCAAGTAGCTTCACCGACGGCGCCCGTATCTGCCTGTGTGGCGGGTACGGGCGCCGCTTTGTATTTCGGCGACCCGGTTGTCCGACGACCCGGCATCCCGGTTCCGGTAGTCCGGCGACACCAGTGGTTCGGCTCGCCGGTGTTCGGGAGTCCCGCGAGTCGCGCCGACCAGGCGGCTCGCCCGGCGAGGTGATCAACGAAGGAGCAGTGCAGTGGAATCAGCGTCCCTGAAGGGGCTGCTCGACGAGTACGCCGAGCTCGAAGAGGCGCTCGGCGATCCGGCCGTGCACGCCGACCAGGCGCGGGCACGGAAATTGGGTCGCCGTTACGCCGAGCTCTCGCCGGTGGTGAAGACGGTCCACGAGCTCGAGGGCGTGAAATCGGACCTCGCGGCGGCCAAGGAGCTCGCCTCGGACGACCCTGCATTCGCTGAGGAGGCCGAGGAGCTCGAGGAGCGCATTCCCGTGCTCGAGGCGAAGCTGACCGAACTGCTCCTGCCGCGCGATCCCCACGACGGCGCCGACGTCGTGATGGAGATCAAGTCCGGTGAAGGCGGCGAGGAGTCGGCACTGTTCGCGGGCGATCTGCTGCGCATGTACCTGCGCTATGCCGAACGGCACGGCTGGAAGGCCGAGGTGCTCGGCTCCACCGAGTCCGACCTGGGCGGATACAAGGACGTCACGGTGTCGTTGAAGACCAAGGAGCCGGCTGCGGACGGTGTGTGGTCGCGGCTCAAATTCGAAGGTGGCGTGCACCGGGTGCAGCGGGTACCGGCGACCGAGTCGCAGGGGCGGATCCACACCTCGGCCGCGGGCGTGCTGATCTACCCCGAGCCCGAGGAGGTCGAGGTCGAGATCGACCCGAACGACCTGCGCATCGACGCCTTCCGCTCATCCGGCCCCGGCGGGCAGAGCGTGAACACGACCGACTCCGCGATCCGCGTGACGCACCTGCCGACGGGCGTCGTCGTGTCCTGCCAGAACGAGAAGTCGCAGATCCAGAACCGGGCGCGGGCGATCCAGGTGCTGCAGGCACGGCTGCAGGCGATGGCCGAGGAGGAGGCGGCAGCGAAGGCGGCCGACGCGCGCCGGTCACAGATCCGCACCGTCGACCGCTCGGAGCGGGTGCGTACCTACAACTTCCCCGAGAACCGCATCTCGGACCATCGCGTCAACTTCAAGGCCTACAACCTCGACCAGGTGCTCGAAGGAGAGCTCGACGCCGTGCTCGACGCGCTGCAGGCCGCCGACCGCGAGGAGCGGATGGCCGAGTCGCAGTCCTGACCCGCGGCGCCCGCCCGCGTGGGAGCCGCAGACAGTGAGGCGGACGCAAGCCCCTCTGCCCAGGCCGAACCTCGTGGTGAAGCGCGTCGTGCGGTCGGCGAATCCGTCCAGCGGACCGAACCGCCGAGGAAGTACCCAGCATCGTCCACCACTCCCTACCGGCACCGAGCGCGGTCCGGACCAGCTCGATGCGGCGCACCGGAGCCGCACTCGCGGGGCACGTCCCGCCCGAGGACTGACGAATATGCCAGGGTAGAAGGGTGAACAGACAGCCTCTCCGCCTGGCGATCCTGGAGGCGACGCGCATCCTCGAGCAGGCCGGTGTGGCCTCGCCGCGCAACGACGCGGAGCTCATCGCGGCTCACGTGCTGGGGATCGACCGTGGTCGACTCCCGCTGACGCCGCTGGTCGATCCGCCCGTCGTCGAGTCGATGCGCCGCGTCGTCGAACAGCGTGCCAAGCGGGTGCCGCTGCAGCACCTCACCGGATGGGCCGCTCTCGGGGACATCACCGTCGACGTCGGCGCGGGCGTGTTCGTGCCGCGCCCGGAGACCGAGCTGCTTCTCGAGTGGGGACTGAAGCTGCTGAAGGGGCGTGAATACCCCGTGGTCGTAGACCTGTGCACGGGCTCGGGCGCGCTCGCGCTCGCGGTCGCCCACGCGCGCCCCGACGCGGTCGTCTACGCCGTCGACAACGACCCCACTGCGCTCGCCTGGGCGCGGCACAACGCCGACGCGCGCGCCGCCACGGGAGACACGCCCGTCCGGTTGTACTCCGGCGATGTCACCGACCCGACCGTGTTCGCCGAGCTCGACGGGCTCGTCGACCTGGTGCTGTGCAACCCGCCGTACGTTCCCGAGGGCACCGACGTGTCGCGCGAGGTCGCCGACCACGACCCGCCACAGGCCGTGTTCGCGCCGGGGGGAGGACTGGCCGTCATCCGCCACGTCGTCGGCATGGCCGCGCGACTGCTCAAACCCGGCGGCGGCGTCGCCATGGAACACGACGACACCCACGGCGGTGCCGTTCCGGAACTACTGCGCGCGCGGAAGGTGCTGTCCGACGTGGCCGATCACCAGGACCTCGCCGGCCGTGCCCGGTTCGCCACCGCGCTGCGTGGCTGACACGTGCGCTACTGCGTCAGTGCCTCGTTGAGGAACGCGAGTGCGACAGCCGAAAGTGGCAGTGCCACGAACAGATGGACCATGACCCCGGTGAGCACCGCCCTGCCCGCCGACCATCTCGTGCCGCGCCTCCCGATGAGCCACACGAGCAGGGAGATCAGGGCGTAACCGGCGAGCACGAACGGCCAGAACACGATCGTCATGAGACCGCCACTCAAGGCCGTGATGTCGACCAGCACGTGCGCCACGAGCAGCGGGAGCAGGACCAGTAGTGTCCGGCCGAACCCGGCGGGACCGTGCCAGCCCGCTACGCCCGGTTGCGCATCGGCTCCCTCGGGCGTCGTCATGGGCGTCATCGGCGTCGAGTCCACCACGGCGCACGCGGTACCGCACCCGGCGGCCCGCCGGTTCGCAGTCCGGGGCACCGACCGCCGCTGCGAGTGGCCGACCCCGGCGGGTCTAAGCTGCCGGTCATGAGCGTGGTCTACGACTGCAGCGACCCGGATTCCCGCACCGACGGACTCAAGGCCGCGGCCGCATCGGTCCGCTCGGGACGGCTCGTGGTGCTGCCCACCGACACCGTCTACGGCATCGGTGCGGACGCCTTCGACTCCGCCGCCGTGCGCGCACTTCTGCAGGCGAAACACCGGGGGCCGGACATGCCGGTCGGCGTGCTCGTCGGCTCGTGGTCCACAGTGGACGGTCTCGTGCTCGGGGTGCCGCAGCAGGCGCGCGCCCTCATCGAGGCGTTCTGGCCCGGCGACCTGTCGATCGTGCTGCCCCACGCGCCGAGCCTGAACTGGGACCTCGGCACCACCCGCGGCACGGTGATGCTCCGCATGCCGCTGCACCCGGTGGCACTCGAGCTGCTCCGCGAGGTCGGCCCGATGGCCGTCTCGAGCGCCAATGTCTCCGGCAAACCCGCCGCGGCTAACGCGCAGGAGGCCGAGGAGCAGCTCGGCGAGTCGGTGTCGGTGTACCTCGACGGCGGCCCCAGCGGCGAGCCGGTGCCGTCGACGATCGTCGACCTGACCGGTTCGGCTCCCGTGTTGCTGCGGGAAGGTGCCGTGACGGCCGACTCGGTGTCCGAGGTGCTGGGCGTCGACCTCGGCCCGCAGGAGTGACGTCGGCGGTATGGCGATAGCGTTGCCCGCCGTGACCTCCCACCGACTCGCCTGGACCCACCGGATCCCCGGGGTTCGCCGCAGGGCCGGGGCCCGGGGAATCACCGGAACGGAGCGCCCGTGACTCCCACGGCGGGTCTGCCCATTCGCGAGTACATCCTGGTCGCGCTCGTGTCCGCGGCCGTGACGTTCCTGCTCACCGCCCTCGTGCGGAAGTTCGCGATGAAGTCCGGTGCCGTAGCGGTACCGCGGCAGCGCGACGTGCACGTGGTGCCCATTCCGCGGATGGGCGGGCTCGCGATGTACTTCGGCGTCGTCGGCGGGATGGCGCTGGCACACCAGCTGCCGGTGCTGCGCCGCGCGTTCGAGTACTCCTACGACCCGTTGGCCGTCCTCATCGGCGGCGCGGTGATCGTGCTCATCGGCGCGCTCGACGACCGGTTCGAGCTCGACGCCTGGACGAAACTCGCAGGCCAGGTCATGTGTGCCGGCATCCTGGTGCTGTTCGGCCTGCAGTGGGTCTCGTTCTGGGTGCCGTGGGGCGGCGAGGGCGAAGCCCTCGGTCAGGTGCTGATCCTCGACCGCAACCAGGGCGGCCTGCTGGCGGTGCTGCTCGTCGTGGTGATGGTCAACGCGATGAACTTCGTCGACGGCCTCGACGGACTGGCGGGCGGTCTCGGGCTCATCGCCGCCGCCGCGACGTGCGCGTTCTCGCTCGGCCTGCTCGCCTCGTCCGGAGGGGACGTCGGGACGTATCCGCCCGCGCTGATCGCCGCGACGCTGGCCGGTGCCTGTCTGGGGTTCCTGCCCCACAACTTCCAGCCGGCGAAGATCTTCATGGGCGATTCGGGGTCGATGATGATCGGCCTGATGCTGGCCGCGGCCAGCACCTCGGCGTCGGGGAAGATCAACTACACCTCGTTCGACGCGACCGACGTCGTCGCCCTGCTCTCCCCGCTGTTCGTCGTGGCGGCGGTGCTGTTCCTGCCGCTGCTGGACCTCGTGATGGCCGTCGTGCGGCGCACCCGCCGGGGCGAGAGCCCGTTCGCGGCCGACAAGATGCACCTGCACCACCGGCTGCTCGAGATCGGCCACTCCCAGCGGCGTGCCGTGCTGCTGATCTACCTGTGGGCGGGGTTGCTGGCATTCGGGGCCGTCGCGGTGACGCTGTTCGACACCGGCGTGGTGTTCTGGCTGACCTGCGTCGGCCTGCTGCTCGCGGCGACCGTGTCCGGAGTCCCTAGACTGAAACGACAGCGCGAAGGCCCCTCCGCGCGGTCTTGACCGGCTTCCGGGGTGCTGCGCCCAGTCCGCCACGTCCACGATCCGAAGGCCATCCGATGAATGCCGAGACCGAGTCAGCGACCCCGGCCGAGCCCGACGCCGCGGTCCGTGCCGAGCATGCACGGTCGGTGCACCGGCTGGCCGACGCCATGCTCAGCTGGGGGCTGCGGATCTCGCTGCCGCTCAGCCTGATCACCCTGGGTGTCTCGGTGCTGGTCGCGGGCACCGCTGGGCTGGTGGGCGGTGGTTTCGGCGTCGTGCTCGGTCAGGGGTCGGCGCTGGTGACGATCACGATGATGCGCATGGCCGCGCAGCGCGGTCCGAACTCGCTGCTGGGCTTCGCGCTCGGCGGATATGCGCTGAAGATGACCGCGCTGCTGGTCGTCATGCTGCTGTTGCGCGACGTCGACGGGTTCAGCAGGCCCGCACTGGCCTTCGGCATGCTCGTGGTGGTCGTCGCGTGGGCGGCGGGGGAGGTCGTCGCCTTCCAGCGCACGAAGACACCGACGCTGGTCATCCCGCCGGCGCAGTCCGCTCCCACCGATGCCGAGTCCGAGGGTTCCGGGCCCGCCGACCCGGGCGCCGAGGTGGGCGAACCGGCCGGCCGAGGGACAGGCGATGACGACGCCGAGACGGTCGACAGCGTCCCCACCGGACGTGACGCTGCTGACATTTCCGGCACGACGGCCGCCGCGGACGTCCCAGCGCACACGCGTTCCGGGAAAGACAACTGAATCGTTCCACGAATCCCTACGACATGGCGTAGTTCCAGGTCGGCGGCATTGCAAAACCGTAGAAGTATGCCCGTACGGCTGGGGCTGTTACGGGGCTGATAACGTCCCCGCCAAGGTTGCCCTTGCTTCACGTGAAGGGACACCCCGCATAGCACCGGATCTGCATCCGGTACGTTATGCCCAGGTTGCATCGATTCCCCCGGCGGAGTGAACGCCGGCCGGGAGAACCGGAAGGAGCCCAGTTGGGCGCGCTGGTACTAGCCGCGGGTGACGAATTCACGCCGCCGACGGCCGAGGCGTTTAATCTGCCTCCCATTTTCGGCTGGGTCACCAAACCCATGCTGTTGATTGTGCTGTCGGTCGTCCTGATCATCGGGTTCTTCCTGCTCTCCAGCAGGAAGCTGAGCGTCGTGCCTGGCAAGGGACAGTTCCTGGTCGAGTCGTTCTACGACTTCGGGCGCAACAACATTGCCCGGGAGCAGATCGGTTCGAAGGACTTCCTTCGCTTTTTACCGCTGATTCTGGGTCTGTTCAGCTTCGTCCTCGTGAACAACCTGTTCGGGATCGTTCCGATCCTGCAGTTCCCGACGATGTCGCACATCGGCTTCCCGCTCGCACTGTCGGTGCTGGTGGTCTACCCCGTGTACCACTACGCGGGCATCCGCCGGCACGGGCTCGGTGGCTACCTGAAGCACCAGCTGGTTCCGCCGGGCGCGCCGAAGGCCGTGTACATCCTGCTGACACCGATCGAGTTCTTCACGAAGTTCATCATGAACCCGCTGACGCTCGCGATTCGAGTTTTCGCGGCCATGTTCGCGGGTCATCTGCTGATCATGCTGTTCGGCATCTCAGCGGAGTTCCTGCTGCTCCACGGCGACGGCATCACGAAGATCTTCTCCGTCTTCTCGTTCGGCGGAGCGCTCGCGATTACGTTCATCGAGGTCTTGATCATGTCGATCCAGGCCTTCATCTTCGCGCTGCTGTCGGCCAACTACATCGGCGCGGCACTGGCCGACGAGCACTAGGAACAACCGCACCGACCCTCAGATCCCGGACGGCTCACGCGCGAGCGACGAGAACGTCCGTCCGAACCCACAGACAAGACATCCGTTACCGAACACGGACGAAGTTGGAAAGGGAAAACACGTGAGCTCCATTGTTCTCGCCCAGCAGGCCGCAGAGACCAGCATCAACTCGGGCCTTGCCGTCGTCGGCTACGGCCTCGGTGCCATCGGTGGTGGTATCGGTGTCGGCATGATCTTCTCCTCCGTCATCAGCGGCACCGCTCGCCAGCCGGAGGCCCAGGGCAAGCTGATGAACATCGGCTTCACCACCTTCGCCCTGGTCGAGGTTCTGGCGCTGCTGGGCTTCGTTCTCTTCTTCCTCGCCTGACGTCGGCGACCGCCGACGCCGGTAATGACAGGATGAAGTGGAGACGACGATGATTCTGGCGGCTGGAGAAGAGTACAACCCGGTGATGCCGCACGTTGCCGAGATCATCATCGGTCTGATCGCCTTCCTGCTTCTGTTGTGGGTGCTGCGCAAGTTCGTGGTGCCGCGCTTCGAGAAGCTGTACGAGGAGCGGACCGCGAAGATCGAGGGCGGCATCGAGAAGGCGGAGAAGGCTCAGGCCGAAGCCGAGCAGGCGCTGGAGCAGTACAAGGCGCAGCTGGCCGAAGCACGGTCCGAGGCCGCCAAGATCCGCGACGACGCACGGCTCGAGGCCGAGACGATCAAGGCGGAACTGCGTGCCGAAGCCGAGCAGGAAGCGAGCCGGATCGTCGCTCAGGGCGAGGCGCAGCTGCAGCAGCAGCGTGCGCAGCTCGTCGCTGAGCTGCGGGCCGACCTCGGCCGGAACTCGGTGGCGTTGGCCAGCCGGATCGTCGGTGAGTCGCTGGAGGACGAGGCCCGCAGGCGCGGCACCGTCGACCGGTTCCTCACCGAACTCGACGCCGGTGCCGACGGTGCCGGAGCCAGGAACTAGGAGTAGGCGCACATGACGCTGCATGCTGCGAGCCGGGACGCTCTTGGCTTCGCCGAGACCCGTCTCGACGAGGTGCTCGGCGATGCGGGCACGAACCCGTCCGCCGTCGGGGAAGAGCTGCTCTCCGTGGTGGAACTGCTCACCAGGGAGGTGGGGTTGCGGCGGTCCGTCGGCGACGGTTCGTCCGATCCCGAGGCCCGCAAGCGGCTCGTCAGGTCGTTGCTGCAAGGCAAGGTGTCCGAACCCGCCCTCGGCGTGCTCGACACCGTGGTGGGCAGCCGCTGGTCCAGCCCGCGTGAGCTGCTGGACGGCCTGGAGACCGTCGCCCGCAAGGCGCTGCTGATCAGCGCCGACAAGGCCGGGAAGCTCGACACGGTCGAGGTGGAACTGTTCCAGCTCGCCCGTATCGTCGAGGCGAGACCGGAACTGGAGCGGGCGCTGTCCGACCAGGTCGGGTCCGTCTCCGGACGACGGTCGCTGTTGCGCGGTCTGGTCGGCGAGAAGGTCGACGCGGTCACGCTCGTACTGGCCGAGCAGGTCGTGGCACGTCCGGGTGGACGTGGCATCGCGACCGGTATCGACGCGCTCGTCGAGCAAGCCGCGGCGTACCGCTCGAAGTCGGTCGCGTACGTCAGGAGTGCCACCGAGCTGACCGGCGGTCAGCGCGAGCAGCTGACCGCGCGGCTCGAGCAGATCTACGGGCGCAGGCTGGCCCTGCACGTCCAGGTCGACGACAAGGTGGGTGCCGGGCTCGTCATCCGCGTCGGTGACGAGGTCATCGACGGAAGCGTCGCGGGTCGCATCGAGGCGTTGCACAGGCAGCTCGCGGGCTGACGGCGCGGACGCAACACAAACTTTGCACAGTGGCAAGACACGAAGTGAGAGCGGGAACGACATGACGGAGCTGACGATCTCCTCGGATGAGATCCGCAGTGCGATCGAGAACTACGTCTCGAGTTACTCCCCGGAGGTAAGCCGGGAAGAGGTCGGCGTCGTCGTCGACACCGGTGACGGTGTCGCCCACGTCGAGGGCCTGCCGTCGACCATGGCGAACGAGCTGCTGGAGTTCCCCGGCGGCGTCTACGGCGTTGCGCAGAACCTGGAGCCGCGCGAGATCGGCGTGGTGCTCCTCGGCGACTTCGAGAAGGTCGAGGAGGGCCAGGAGGTCAAGCGCACCGGGCGGATCCTGTCGGTGCCGGTCGGTGAGAGCTTCCTCGGTCGCGTCATCGACCCGCTCGGCACGCCGATCGACGGCCTCGGTGACATCGAGTCGGACGAGCGCCGCGCGCTGGAGCTGCAGGCAGCCTCGGTGGTCGAGCGTCAGCCGGTCGACGAACCGCTGGCGACCGGTATCACCGCCATCGACGCGATGACGCCGATCGGCCGCGGCCAGCGTCAGCTGATCATCGGCGACCGCAAGACCGGTAAGACCGCGGTCTGCATCGACACGATCATCAACCAGAAGGCCAACTGGGAGAGCGGCGACCCGAACCAGCAGGTCCGCTGCATCTACGTCGCCATCGGCCAGAAGGGCTCGACGGTCGCCGCGGTGCGCAAGTCCCTCGAGGACGCGGGCGCCCTGGAGTACACGACCATCGTCGCCGCCCCGGCGTCCGACCCGGCCGGCTTCAAGTGGCTGGCACCGTACTCCGGTTCCGCGCTCGGCCAGCACTGGATGTACCAGGGCAAGCACGTCCTGATCGTCTTCGACGACCTGACCAAGCAGGCCGAGGCCTACCGAGCGATCTCGCTGCTGCTGCGTCGTCCGCCGGGCCGCGAGGCGTTCCCCGGTGACGTTTTCTACTTGCACTCGCGTCTGCTCGAGCGTTGCGCCAAGCTCTCCGACGAGCTGGGCGGCGGTTCGCTGACGGGGCTGCCGGTCATCGAGACGAAGGCCAACGACATCTCGGCCTACATTCCGACGAACGTCATCTCGATCACTGACGGGCAGTGCTTCTTCCAGTCGGACAAGTTCAACTCGGGTCAGCGTCCCGCCGTCGACACCACGACCTCGGTGTCGCGAGTCGGTGGTGACGCGCAGACCAAGGCCATGAAGAAGGTCGCCGGTACGCTGCGTATCGACCTGTCGCAGTACGAGGAGCTCAAGGCGTTCTCCGCCTTCGCCTCCGACCTCGACGCGGCCTCGAAGGCCCAGCTGGACCGCGGTGTCCGCCTGTACGAGCTGCTCAAGCAGCCGCAGTACTCGCCGGTTCCGGTCGAGCAGCAGGTCGTCACCGTGTACCTCGGCACCAACGGGCACTTCGACGATGTCCCGGTCGAGGACACCGCGCGGTTCAACAGCGAGCTGCTCGAGAACATGCGGCACAAGCACGAGGACGTCCTGGCGGAGATCCGCGAGAAGGGACAGTGGAACGACGAGCTGGCCGAGAAGGTCGCCGCCGCAGCCACGGAGTTCAAGAAGGGCTTCACCACCTCGGAGGGTAAGCAGCTCAACGAGGCCGAGGCCGACGCGATGGACGCCGAGAAGGTCGGACAGGAATCCGTGAAGGTGAACCGTCCGGCTCCGAAGAAGTAGTGGGCGGTAGCCATGGCACAGCTTCGTGAGCTCCGGTCGAAGATCCGGTCCACCAAGAACATCGGCAAGATCACCAAGGCGATGGAACTCATCGCCACCTCGCGCATCAGCAAGGCGCAGGCGAGGGTCGAGGCCGCGCGTCCGTACGCGTCGGAGATCACCGAGGTGCTCTCCGCGCTGGCGACCGCGTCGTCGAACCTCGACCACCCGCTGCTGGTCGAGCGCGAACCGGTACGTCGGGTCGCCGTGCTCGTCGTGACCAGTGACAAGGGGCTGTGCGGTGGCTACAACGCCAACGTCCTGCGGGCCACCGAGGAGCTCCTCTCGCTCCTGCGTGAACAGGGCAAGGACCCGCAGCTCTACGTCATCGGCGGCAAGGGCCTGAACTACTACACGTTCCGTGGCCGGGAGCTGGCCGGCAGCTGGACCGGGTTCTCCCAGCAGCCGCACTACGAGAACGCGGCCGAGGTCGGTGAGACCTTGGTCGATGCGTTCCTCGCCGGTGGTGACGACGAGGGCGGCACCGAGGGGCCGGACGGGGTACTGGGCGTGGACGAGCTCCACATCGTCTACACCGAGTTCCGGTCGATGCTGACGCAGACACCGGTGGCCAAGCGGATGGCGCCGCTGGAGGTCGAGTACACCGATGGTGAGGACGGTGCCGCGGAGGCAGGCGGTGGGGTCGCACCCGCGTACGACTTCGAACCGAACGCGGAGGCGCTGCTCGGCGCCCTGTTGCCGAAATACATCAACACGCGGATCTTCGCGGCGTTGCTGGAATCGGCGGCCTCCGAGCTGGCGGCTCAGCGGAACGCGATGAAGGCGGCGTCGGACAACGCCAGCGAACTCGTGGAGACCTACACCCGGCTGGCGAACCAGGCCCGCCAGGCCCAGATCACCCAGGAGATCAGCGAAATCGTCGGCGGAGTGGATGCGCTCGCCGCAGTAGGAAGTGATGACTGAGCTATGACTAGCACTGAAGCTGCCGTCAAGGGGCGCATCGTCTCGGTGACCGGTCCGGTCGTCGACGTGGAATTCCCGCGCGGCCACATCCCCGAGCTCAACAACGCGCTCAAGGTCCAGATCGAGTTCGCCGAGCTCCGCAAGACCGTGACGCTCGAGGTCGCGCAGCACCTCGGCGACAACCTGGTCCGTGCGATCTCGCTCGCGCCGCAGGACGGTCTCGTCCGCGGCGCCGAGGTCACCGACACGGGCTCGGCGATCTCCGTGCCGGTCGGCGACAAGGTCAAGGGCCACGTCTACAACGCGCTGGGCGAGTGCCTCGACGAGCCCGGCTACGGCTCCGACATGGAGCACTGGACCATCCACCGCCACCCGCCGGCGTTCGACCAGCTCGAAGGCCGCACGCAGGTGCTGCAGACCGGTCTGAAGGTCATCGACCTGCTCACCCCGTACGTGCAGGGTGGCAAGATCGGCCTGTTCGGCGGTGCCGGTGTCGGCAAGACGGTGCTGATCAAGGAGATGATCACCCGTATCGCCAAGAACTTCGGTGGTAGCTCGGTGTTCGCCGGTGTCGGTGAGCGCACGCGTGAGGGCACCGACATGTTCCTCGAGCTGAGCGAGGACGGCACCATCGACAACACGGCCCTCGTGTTCGGTCAGATGGACGAGCCGCCGGGCACCCGTATGCGGGTCGCGCTGTCCGCGCTGACGATGGCCGAGTACTTCCGCGACGTCCAGAACCAGGACGTGCTGCTGTTCATCGACAACATCTTCCGGTTCACGCAGGCGGGCCAGGAGGTCTCGACGCTGCTGGGCCGCATGCCCTCGGCGGTGGGTTACCAGCCGACGCTGGCCGACGAGATGGGTGTGCTGCAGGAGCGGATCACCTCGACCAAGGGTCGTTCGATCACCTCGATGCAGGCGGTTTACGTGCCGGCGGACGACTACACCGACCCGGCTCCGGCGGCCACGTTCGCCCACCTCGACGCCACCACCGAGCTCTCGCGTGGCGTGTTCCAGAAGGGCATCTTCCCGGCGGTCGACCCGCTGGCGTCGAGCTCCACGATTCTGGACCCGGCGATCGTCGGTGACGAGCACTACCGAGTGGCCTCCGAGGTCATCCGGATCCTGCAGAAGTACAAGGAACTGCAGGACATCATCGCGATCCTCGGTATGGACGAGCTGTCCGAGGAGGACAAGCTCACGGTGCAGCGGGCCCGCCGCATCGAGCGTTTCCTCTCGCAGAACATGCTCGTCGCCGAGGTCTTCACGGGCCAGCCCGGTTCGACCGTGCCGGTGACCGAGACCGTCGAGGCGTTCGACAAGATCGCCAAGGGCGACTTCGACCACTACCCGGAGCAGGCGTTCCTGGGCATCGGTGGCCTCGAGGACCTGGAGAAGAAGTACCACGAGCTCACCGGCAAGTGACCGGCTGACCTCGAGTGACACATGCGGCGCGACGGGGCCGGGGACTCCCGGCCCCGTCGCTTCCGTACTCACCCCCTGGCAAGGACAGCGTGGCGGTTACACTGGCGCCAGCGCTGATGAAGAAGGAGACCCCACGTGGCTGAGATGTCCGTCGAGTTGGTCGCCGTCGAACGGCGGCTGTGGTCCGGCCAGGCCTCGTTCGTCGTCGCGCAGACCACCGAAGGCGAGATCGGCATCATGCCGAGCCACGAGCCGATGCTCGGCCAACTGGTCGAGGGCGGCGTGGTCAAGGTGACGACGACAGCCGGCGAGACCGTCACGGCCGCGGTACACGGCGGCTTCCTTTCGGTGACCGCCGAGCGTGTGAGCGTCCTCGCCGAGAGCGCCGAGTTGGGCGAGGAGGTCGACGTCGAGGCCGCGCGCGCCGCGCTGACCGACGACGACGAGGTCGAACGCGAGAGAGCGACCGCGAAACTCCGCGCAGCCGGCCAGTCGGTCTGACAGGCGAGACCAGCAGGGGTGCCGGCCGTGGACGCAGCGATCGTGGTCTCCGCCCTCCTGCTGGTACTGCTCGTCTTCGCGCTCTGGTACGGCCTGCGGTGGGTCGCGATGCGCCGCCGCGGTGGCGTGAGCGTGGCGCTGCGGTGGGACCCGGACCGGGAGCGTTCCGGCTGGCACCTCGGTATCGCGCGTTATCACGGCGAGCAGTTCCTGTGGTATCGCGTGTGGAGCCTGCGTAGCGGGCCCGACCGGGTGCTGGGCCGGGAAGGGCTGGAGATCGCGGATCGGCGTGATCCCATCGGCACCGAGTCCTACGCCGTCCCGTCCGGTTCGACCGTGTTGCGCTGTCAGCCGGCACACGGTGAACCCATCGAGGTGGCGATGGGACCGGACGCGCTCACCGGCTTCCTGTCGTGGCTCGAATCGGCGCCTCCCGGCAGGCGCATACGTCGCGCCTCCTGACGAGACCTCGCGGCGCGTGTTCTGAGCCCACCCGTCGCCCGGCCACCACCCCCGACGCCGCGCTGACGCGCGACTGCGCCTCACGCGTGTCCTGCGTTCCGTAATGCGTGTTCTGCGCTCAGAACGTGGTCGACGCCCTCCTGTGGAAACTCACTGTGCTGGCCGAAGCGGCCACCAAGGTGTCGAGCGCCGTCCAGGAACGCCACCCCGATGTCCCCTCGGCGTCGTCCCGCGGACATGCGGAAGAGGGTCGGCCAGGGGTACTGGTCGACCGATACGCAGATTCTCACTGTTGGCCGTGAACGGCTTCCTGCGCTGGTGACGGCGTTGGACGTGCTGGCGGACGACCAGCCCTGAGCGGCGGGGACGTGCCGCTCAGGGGCCGTGCTCAGAGATCGTGCTCAGCGGCCGCCGCCGGGTTGCCACAGGACGTCGCCGTCCGGATTGGCCAACCGGGCGAGGATGAACAGCAGGTCCGACAACCGGTTCAGGTACTTCACCGCGAGGGTGTTGGTGCGCTCCGGATCGGCCTCCGCGAGCTCCCACGCCGACCGCTCCGCACGCCGGGCGACGGTGCGTGCCTGGTGCAGCAGGGCTGCTCCCGAAGTGCCACCGGGCAGGATGAACGAGGTCAGTTTGCCGAGCCGCTCGTTGAACTCGTCGCACCAGCCTTCGAGCCGCTCGATGTACGGCTCGGTCACGCGCAACGGCGGGTACTCGGGGTCGGCCACAACGGGGGAACACAGGTCCGCGCCGACGTCGAACAGGTCATTCTGCACCCCGCGGAGCACGCCGGCGACCTCGTCGGACAGTTCACCCAGGGCGATGGCGACGCCGATGACCGAGTTCGTCTCGTCGACGTCGGCGTAGGCGCCGAGGCGCGGATCGGTCTTGGCGACGCGGGAACCGTCGCCGAGAGCGGTGGTGCCGGTGTCGCCGACCTTGGTGTACACGCGGTTGATCCGGACAGACATGCGACGAGGCTACGTCAGGATCTCGTGCGCGGGGCATCGTCGGGCGGAGATCATGTGTTTCGGTCGTGGCCGAATTGTGACCACTCTTGCTGTAAGCATGCCCCTGCGCAGAGTGCGTGGTTCGGGCGGGCAAGATGTCCGCATGAGCGAGCACTTCGACGTACATGGCGGAGCGCGCCTGACCGGCGAGGTCGAGGTCGTCGGAGCCAAGAACAGCGTGCTGAAGCTGATGGCGGCGGCGTTGCTCGCCGAGGGCACGACCACGATCACGAACTGCCCGCGGATCCTCGACGTGCCGTTGATGGCCGACGTGCTGCGCAGTGTCGGCTGCCACGTGGAGATCGACGACGACGTGGTGCGCATCACCACTCCGGCGGAGTTGTCCCACGAGGCGTCCTCGGGTGCGATGAGCAAGCTGCGGGCCTCGGTCTGTGTGCTGGGCCCGCTGGTCGGCAAGCTGAAGAAGGCGGTCGTGGCACTGCCGGGCGGGGATGCGATCGGGTCGCGGCCGTTGGACATGCACCAGAACGGTCTCCGCAAGCTGGGCGCGACGAGCGCAATCGAGCACGGCTGCGTGGTCGCCCAGGCAGAGGGGCTGCACGGTGCGCAGATCTGGCTCGACTTCCCGAGCGTCGGGGCCACCGAGAACATCCTCATGGCGGCCGTCCTCGCAGAGGGCACGACGGTCATCGACAACGCGGCGCGGGAGCCGGAGATCGCCGACATCGCGGCGATGCTGGGCGAAATGGGCGCGAAGATCTCGGGTGCGGGCACGTCGACGTTGACCGTCGAGGGGGTGGCCGAGCTCAAGCCGACCGAACACCGCGTGATCGGCGACCGCATCGTCGGCGCGACCTGGGCGTTCGCGGCCGCCATGACCCGTGGCGACGTGACCGTCACCGGGGTCGACCCGCATCACCTCGAACTGGTCCTGGAGAAGCTGCGCCTGGCCGGCGCCGAGGTGACGACCTACGACGGCAAGGGTTTCCGGGTCCGGCAGCCCGAACGGCCGCAGTCGGTCGACTTCGTGACCCTGCCGTATCCCGGCTTCGCCACCGATCTGCAGCCGTTCGCGGTCGCGCTGTCGTCGGTGTCCGACGGCACGTCGATGATCACGGAAAACGTCTACGAGGCGCGATTCCGCTTCATCGAGGAGATGGTGCGGCTCGGCGCGGATGCGCGGACGGACGGGCACCACGCCGTCGTCCGCGGGGTGGAGCAGCTGTCGAGCGCGCCGGTGTGGGCCTCGGACATCCGTGCGGGTGCGGGACTCGTGCTCGCGGGCCTGTGCGCCGATGGGATCACCGAGGTGTGGGACGTGTTCCACATCGACCGCGGTTACCCGCACTTCGTGGAGAACCTCAACCGGCTCGGCGCGCGCATCGACCGGGTCGGCACGTCGGGTCCGGAAGGCGGCTGAGGACCGTCCGCGTTCGCCGCGGCGGTGTCGCAGGGCCGCTGGTCAGCCGCCAGCCGCGAGGGACACGCCGAAGCCGATGAGGGTGCCGCCCGTCGCGATGTCGAGCCCGCGGCGCACGCGGCGTCGCTGCAGCCACGCGCGGACGCGGTGCACGAACATCAGCAACAGGACCAGCCACACGGCGCCCAGGACGGCCACGGTGTACGCGAGCAGCAGCGCGTGCAGCGGTGTGCTGGTGACCGGATCGAGGAACTGCGGCAGCACCGACAGGTACAGCGCCAGCACCTTCGGGTTGGTGACGTTGGACAGGAAGCCTTCGCGCCACCGGCGGAACGCGCTGACGTCCGCGCCCTGGGCGTCCATCGTGGCGTAGTCGCCCCGCCAGGCCGACCGGAGTGCCTGGATGCCCAGGTAGCAGAGGTAGACGACACCGGCCCAGCGGATCGTGGTGAACACCGGTTGCGACTGGACGATCAGGGTGCCGAGTCCCAGTGCGACGAGCGTGCCCTGTACGAGGTTGCCCACGGCGATACCGAAGGTGGCCATCATGCCGCCCCGCAATCCGCCCGCGAACGCGTTCTTGAGCGTCACCACGGTGTCGGGGCCCGGGGCGATCACGACCAGGATGGTCAGTATCAGGTAGCTGCTGTACGCACTCCACGTCACGGCGTTCCACGGTAGGGCATGACGTGCCGGAGCCCGCCGCACAGGTGAGCGCGTACGGGCACCACACGGTGGCGGGGTCCGGCAGCGAAGCCCTCGGGCCATCTGGTCGGGCGCGGCGGCGGGGGCTTCGGCCGCAGCCGGAGCGGGACGTCCTCCCCGTGGCAACACCGCGGGGGTCCCTGCCGGGGCGCCGCAGAGCGGAACCCTCCACGATTCGTGGGCAAACGCGCAAGTATGTTGAGCCGATCATCGTTGTGGGCGTGCGGGTTCCTGCTTGTGAGTTACCCTACGGCTTGCTCGTCATGCCTTTGCTCGTCCGACTTTTGGAGCGTCGTTTTGTGCCCCCAGAGTGAGACATCGACCGGTCTTGGCTCGGATGTGATGATCAGGTTCGAGGATGTTGTCAAGAAGTTCGACGACAACGTCGTGTTGCGTGATCTGAGCTTCTCCGTGAGTCCCGGCGAGTTCGTCTCGCTGATCGGGCCCAGCGGGTCCGGAAAGACGACGATTCTGCGCTTGCTGATGACGCTGGAGCGCATCAACGGCGGCACGATCCAGGTCGGCGACGAATACCTCAGTCACATGAATCGCGGCGGCAAACTCGTCCCCGCGGACGAGAGGCACCTGCGCCAGGTCCGCAAGCGCATCGGCATGGTGTTCCAGCAGTTCAACCTGTTCCCGAACATGAAGGTGCTGCAGAACATCACCGAGGCCCCGATCAGGGTGCTCGGCAAGTCTCGCGACGAGGCCGAGCAGCGCGGCAAGGAGCTGCTGGACATGGTTGGCCTTTCCGACAAGGTCGACGAGCATCCCTCGCGGCTCTCGGGTGGGCAGCAGCAGCGCGTCGCGATCGCGCGGGCGCTGGCGATGGAGCCCGAGATCCTGCTGCTCGACGAGGTCACCTCGGCGCTGGATCCCGAGCTGGTCGCAGGTGTGCTGGCAGTGCTGCGCGAGATCGCCCGCACCACCGACATCACGTTCCTGTGCGTCACGCACGAGATGCAGTTCGCGCGCGACGTCTCCGACCGCGTGATGATGTTCGACGCCGGTCAGATCGTGGAGGATGCGGCGCCGGACAAGCTGTTCACCGACCCCGACGAGGAACGCACGAAGGCGTTCCTGCACGCCGTGATCGACAGGGAAGCGTCCTAATCCCTCACGGTTCTCGCGGAGCCGTGACGCGCTCGATGATCGAACCGTGCGCGCAGGGTGTCCCGTTCCGCCGCGAAGCTGCCGCTTCCGCGAGCCGGTGAGGCGGGGTTACGGTCGTTGCATGGGTGAGTACGAGCACGTCCTCGTCAAGCGCGACGGCGAGACCGTCACGATCACGATGAACCGCGCGAGCAGGCGCAACTCGTTGACCGAGGAGCACCTCCGGGAGCTGCTCGCCGCATTCACCGAGGTCGGCGAGTCGGACGCGACCGGGATCGTGTTGGCAGGCGCGGGCCCCGTGTTCTCGGCCGGGCACGACTTCGGCGACGTCGCGGAGCGCGACCTCGTCGGGGTACGCGAGCTCCTGCAGGTGTGCACCCGGCTGATGCACACGATGCAGTCGGTGCCACAGGTCGTCCTCGCGCGGGTGCACGGGCTTGCGACGGCCGCGGGCTGCCAGTTGGTCGCGTCGTGCGACCTCGCAGTGGCGGCCGAATCGGCCGGCTTCGCGCTGCCGGGCGGCAAGGGCGGCTGGTTCTGCCACACGCCTGCCGTGCCCGTGGCAAGGACGATCGGCCGCAAACGTCTCATGGAGATGGCGCTGACCGGCGACGTCGTGGACTCCGTGACGGCCCTGGACTGGGGCCTGGTCAACCGCGTCGTGCCGGACGCGGAGCTCGACGAGGCCGTCACCGAGCTGCTCGGCAGGGCGACTCGCGGCAGCCGGGCGGCCAAGGCGCTGGGCAAGCAGACGCTGTACTCGCAGCTCGACCGGCCCGAGGACGACGCGTACCGCATCGCCGTCGAGGTCATGGCGGCGGCGTCCCAGTTGCCGGGCGCCCGCGAGGGGATGGCCGCGTTCCTGGAGAAGCGCAAGCCCGACTGGCCGGACTAGGAGCGCTTCTCCCACAGCTGGAGCAGCGCGTACGCCGCGACGGACTGGGCGTCGGTGATCTCGCCCGCTCTCATCATGGCTTCGAACTTCGCCCGTTCGAACCACGCCGAGCGCATGTCCTGCTCCTCGTGCTCCCGTTGCGGCTCACCGTGTGTGAGGCCGGTGGCGACGAAGACCCTGCCGCGCTGGCTGGACAAGCCGGGCGCGACGTCGAGTCGCCCGATTTCGACCAGTTCGCCCGCGGCCAGTCCGGTCTCCTCGCGTAGCTCGCGCGCGGCCAGCACGGCCGGTTCGACGTCGGCCCGATCGGGCGCCGTGCCCTGCGGGAATTCCCATCGCCGGATACCGAGCGGATAACGATACTGTTCGACGAGGTGGAACCTGCCGTCCTCGTAGGGAATGACGAGCGCGTAGTCGGGTTTGTCGACGACCCCGTACAGACCTGGGGATCCGTCGTCCCGCCGGATCGCGTCCTCCCGCACCGTCATCCAGTTGTTCGCGTATACCTGCCGCGAGTTCAGCTGTTCCATGGCGAAGATTCTGCCCGATCCACTCGTTTGGGTTAGGGTCCGATGAACCGTTGTCTTTCGAACGGAGAGATTGTGTCGGAACCGAAGATGAACCGCCTTTCCCGCCGGGCTATGTTGCGCTACTCCGCGACCGGTGTCGCCGCCGTCGGGGGCGGCTTGCTCCTCGGTGCGTGCCAGACGACCGACCCCGAGACCGGACAGTCCGACGATGCGCCGGGCCTGCAGCAGCGGGTGGACTCGGGCCAGGCGCTGCGCCTCGCGGTCGCGAACGAGCCGCCGTACACCGTGCTCGAGAAGAACGGTGAGCTCACGGGTGCCGAACCCGACGTGGCACAGGCCGTGCTCAAGCGCATGGGCATCGACAACATCAAGGGCGTGCAGGCCGACTACGACTCGATGATCCCCGGGCTCAATGCGGACCGCTGGGACATGGTGACGGCCGGGCTATTCATGAACAAGACGCGGTGCGCGAAAGTCCAGTACTCGTCGCCGGTGCTCGTGTCGACGGAGTCGTTCGCGGTGCCGGAGGGCAATCCCAAGGGCTTGACCACGGTGGACGACCTGAAGAACAAGGACGTCACGGTCGCGGTGCTGGAAGGCAGCTTCGAGTTGAAGACCGCGAAGTCGTTGGGCATCGACGAGTCCAAGCTGCCGACCTACCCGCTGGCGCCCGACGCGTTGCAGGGTATGAGGGACGGCCGGGTGGACGCGATCCTCCTGCCGACACTGTCCCTGGAGAAGCTGAAGGATCAGCAGGGCGGTTTCGAGATCACCGAGCCGCTCGAAGCGTTCCCGACCACGGGTTCCGGCGCGGCGTTCCGGCCAGGGGACAAGGAATTCTTCAACAACTACAACAGGGAGTTGGAGAAGTTCAAGGAAAGCTCGGAGTTCGAGCAGCTGATGAACAAGTGGGGATTCCCGGCCGAGGAGGCCCGTAAGGCCACCACCGAGGAACTCTGCGCCACGGAGGGTTGAGGAGAATGCGTTGAGGGGCGTGAACGCGGTCGAGCGCTCACGCCCCTCAACGCATCAGCGTGTCTCCAGCCTGCGTTCCAAGCGACGCAGCAGTAGCGCGGTCGGGTAGCTCGCGGCCAGGAAGATCAGGCCTGCCAGCGCGAACGGCTCGACGTACTCGTAGGTGTTGGCGCCGACCTCCTGCGCCTGGTGGAGCAGTTCCGGCACCGTGATGAACGCCAGGAACGGGGTTTCCTTGAACATCGCGATCGCATAGTTGCCGAGTGAGGGCAGCACGTTGCGGATCGCTTGCGGAAGTACGACACGCTGCCAGGTCACCCGCGGCGGCAGCTGCAGCGCGACGCTCGCTTCCCACTGTCCACGCGGGACCGCATCGATGCCGGACCGGTAAACGTCCGCCATGTAGCACGCGTAGTGCACACCGAGCCCCGTCACCCCGGCCATCATCGGCGAGAGCGTTACGCCCATGCCCGGCAACGCGTAGAACAGGAAGAACAGCTGCACGAGTAGTGGTGTGCTGCGGATGAACTCGATGAACGCCGTCAGCAGCTGCGTCAACACCGGGATCCGGAGTTGACGGATCACCGCGAACAGCAGGCCGAGCACGGCGGCGACACCGATACCGAGGAGTGTGGCGACCAACGTGTACTGAACGAAGGCCAGCAGCAGGTCGGGCAGGATCTCGCCCGCGTATTCGAGGTCGAAGTTCATCGGACACCTCCCGGTCCGCCGGCCGCGGAGCTCGCATCCACGAGCTTCGCCTCCTCAGCGGGTTTCGGCTTGCGGAAGGTGAACACGCTGCGCAGACCGGCGTGCTGACCGAGTCGGGTCTTGGCGATCACCTCGGCCATATTGGACAGCAGGGTCACTGCGTACGCCAGGACGAAGTAGATCACCATCAGGGCCAGGTACATGAGCGTGGCGTCGCCACCCGCCTTACGGAAGTCCTCCGCCTTCGTCATGATGTCGGCCAGCGAGATGGCGTACAGCAGCGGCGTGCTCTTCAGCAGCTGGATGAACAGGTTGTTCATCGCCGGGATCATCAGCGGGATCGCCTGTGGCCAGATCACGCGGGTCATCCGCTGCCACGCGGACAGGTTCAGCGCGGTCGCGGCCTCCCACTGCGGTTTGGGCACGGCGTTGATGGAGCCGCGCACCACCTCGGAGCCGTAGGCGCCGTAGTTCAGGCCGAACGCGATCACACCGCATGCCAGCGGATCGAAGCGGATACCCAGCAGTGGCAGGCCGAAGAACAGGAAGAACAGCTGGATCGGCAGCGACGTGCCGCGGAAGAACTCGATCACCACGCGCGCGATGCCCCGTACCGCGATGCGGCGAGAGCGGGCCATCAGTCCCAGCACGATGGCGATCGCGATCATGAGGATCGTGCCGAGTACCGTGACCAGCAGAGTGATGCGTAAACCGGTGAGCAGGTTTCCCGTCCAGTCCCAGACAGTCGGTATATCGTTCATCAGCACCTCTCGTCGGTCTTTCGCTCGCGACGCCTGCTGCGACAGGCGGCGGCCAGCGCCGGCACCCGCATGACACTAACGGGGGAGAGGGCTTCGTGCGCCGCGACTTCCCGAATGGATCTCGGACGAATGAGCCGACCGATATAGGAATGTCATAGTCGGGTTTTCCCGTGAGCCGGCTTTTCGGAGTCGTGACCGGCGTGTCGACCGGCCGCTCGGCATGGTCGTGCGCTCGCCCGGTCGTCACGGTGTGTCCGGGGAAGGCCACGGGCCATGCCGACGTCGATGTCCGGACCACGGTAGTCCCGCGTGCAGTCCGCGGCTCCTGCGATGACCAGCGAAGACAATGCCGTTGTGGGGTGCGATGTCCGGTCCGGTCGCACCGTGCCCCTTCGCCACGGTCACCGGAGACGTCATCGG
The DNA here is from genome assembly GCF_014195435.1 of Prauserella sediminis. Classification (NCBI taxonomy): domain Bacteria; kingdom Bacillati; phylum Actinomycetota; class Actinomycetes; order Pseudonocardiales; family Pseudonocardiaceae; genus Prauserella; species Prauserella sediminis. The sequence goes on from NZ_JACIBS010000001.1 coordinate 3,354,177, forward strand.
TGTGGTGCGCGCGTCGCCGTGGAAGGGTCGCCCCTCTCGGCCGACGTGGGCGATCCATCGCCGGGGCCATCGTCACGTGCCGTGGCAAGTCCCCTAATCTCTGCCGGGTGCGATTGGTCATTGCCCGGTGCCAGGTCGACTATGCCGGCCGTCTCACCGCCCACCTGCCCATGGCCACCCGGCTGCTGTTGGTCAAGTCGGACGGTTCGGTGTCGGTGCACTCCGACGACCGCGCCTACAAGCCGCTGAACTGGATGAGTCCGCCGTGTTGGCTCATCGAGGACGGCAACCTGTGGATCGTCGAGAACAAGGCCGGCGAGAAGCTGGTCATCACGATCGACCAGGTCGTCGAGGAGATATCGCACGATCTGGGTGCCGAGCCGGGCCTGCAGAAGGACGGTGTGGAGGCGCATCTGCAGGAGCTGCTGGCCGAACACATCACCACGCTCGGCGACGGCTACTCGCTCGTGCGGCGGGAGTATCCGACCGCGATCGGCCCGGTCGACATCCTCGCGCGTGACTCCGAAGGGGCCTCCGTGGCGGTGGAGATCAAGCGGCGCGGCGAGATCGACGGTGTCGAGCAGCTGACGCGGTATCTCGAACTGCTCAACCGGGACCCGTTGCTGGCGCCTGTCCAGGGTGTGTTCGCCGCGCAGCAGATCCGGCCGCAGGCGCGGACGCTGGCCGAGGACCGGGGCATCCGTTGCGTCACGCTCGACTACGACGCGCTTCGCGGCATCGAACCGGACGAGTTCCGCCTGTTCTGACGGGCGGCGCGCCGAGCAAGCCGTGCAGGCCGCTCTCGCTCCCTGGTGGGGACGTGGGCGCCGCCGTGGGTCACAGCCTGTTCGGATCTCCTCCTGTTCGGACCTCCTGTTCGGGCCTCGCCGTCGTGGCCGTGTCGGAATGCGCGTTCACCGGCTTGCCGGGCATCCGGTATGTACCAATTGGCGTCACTGTCCGTGTCTCGACGTGGTCGTTGCGTAATTCGCGATGTGGGATTCAGGTGAGTATCTGCGTGCGGTAATGTTCGCGCGCAGCTTGATCTGTGATCATTTCTGTTGACTACTGTTGATTCCGGAGGTGGGCCGATGACCGTCCTAGCCCAGGATCTACGGCTCGACGCGAACGCGGTCGACTACGCGTTGCTCGCGTTCTACTTCGCCCTGGTGCTCGGTATCGGTTACCTGGCGCGGAAACAGGTGTCGTCGAGTCTGGACTTCTTCCTTTCCGGCAGGTCGTTGCCCGCGTGGGTGACCGGCCTGGCGTTCGTCGCGGCCAACCTGGGTGCGATCGAAGTCATGGGCATGTCGGCGAACGGCGCTCAGTACGGCCTGCCGACCGTGCACTACTTCTGGGTCGGCGCGATCCCGGCGATGCTGTTCCTGGCCATCGTGATGATGCCGTTCTACTACGGGTCGAAGGTGCGCAGTGTCCCGGAGTTCATGCTCCGGCGATTCGGCAAGCCGGCACACCTGGTCAACGGTGTCAGCTTCGCGATGGCGCAGATCCTCATCGCAGGTGCGAACCTGTTCCTGCTTGCCAGCGTCGTGAACCTGCTGCTGGGCTGGCCGCTCTGGGTGTCGATCATCCTCGCGGCGGTCATCGTGCTCGCCTACACCGCGCTCGGTGGACTGTCGGCGGCGATCTACAACGAGGTGCTGCAGTTCTTCGTCATCGTCGCGGCCCTGCTGCCGCTGACGCTGGTCGGGCTGCACGAGGTCGGCGGCTGGGAGGGCCTCGTCGACAAGGTCGCGAACGGCCCCGGCGGCGAGGAACAGCTCAGCTCCTGGCCGGGTAACCAGCTCACCGGTTTCGGCGACAACTTCCTGTCGGTGCTCGGCCTCGTGTTCGGTCTCGGCTTCGTGCTCTCGTTCGGCTACTGGACGACGAACTTCGTCGAGGTGCAGCGCGCGATGGCCTCGAAGAGCATGTCGGCAGCCCAGCGCACGCCGATCATCGGTGCGTTCCCGAAGATGCTCGTCCCGTTCATCGTGATCATTCCGGGCATGATCGCCGGTGTCAGCGTCACCGAGCTGTCCGGCGAGAACAAGGCCGCCCTGATGGCGGGCGAGGCCGCGCCGAGCGGCGCGACCTTCAACGACGCGCTGCTGCTGCTGATGCGTGACCTGCTGCCGAACGGCATGCTCGGCATCGCGATCGCCGGTCTGCTGGCCTCGTTCATGGCCGGTATGGCGGCGAACCTGAGCGCGTTCAACACCGTCTTCACGTACGACATCTGGCAGGCCTACATCAAGAAGGACAAGCCGGATCAGTACTACCTGCGGGCGGGCCGGGTGGTCACCGCGTGCGCCACGATCCTCGCGATCGGCACGGCGTTCATCGCCTCCACCTACAGCAACCTGATGGACTACCTCCAGCAGCTGTTCTCGTTCTTCAACGCACCGCTGTTCGCGACGTTCATCCTCGGTATGTTCTGGAAGCGGATGACGCCCACCGCCGGTTGGACGGGCCTGGTCACCGGTACCGCTGCCGCGGTCGGTGTCTTCATGCTCGCCGAGACCGGAGTGTGGGACCTGCCGGGCCAGGGCGCCTCGTTCATCGGTGCCGGCGCCGCGTTCGTGGTGGACATCGTGGTCAGCGTCGTGGTCACCATGGTGACGAAGCCGAAGCCGGAGGCGCAGCTCGTGGGCCTGGTCTACTCGCTGACGCCGAAGGAGAAGCTGAAGCGTTCGACGGTGGGCGAGGACGCGGGCTGGTACCGCAACCCGGGCCTGCTGGCGGGCATCGTCCTGGTCCTCACGATCGTCCTGAACATCTTCTTCTAGGAGGCGGACAATGGGCAGCGACACGCGCAAGCGCACCGCCGGTGCGTTCGACGTCCGGCTGGTCATCGCACTGCTGACCGGTGTGTACGGGTTGGTGATCACGATCCTCGGGATCGGGTTCGTCTCCGACGAGGACCTGGCCAAGGCCGACGGCATGAACATCAACCTGCTCGCGGGCATCGGCATGCTCGTGTTCACCGGCCTGTTCCTGCTGTGGGTGAAGCTCCGTCCGCTGACGGTGCCTGTGCCCGAGGACGAGGAGAACGACTCCTCCCAGGCCGGGCAGGACTGAGAACGACCGAACACGAGAAGCAGGCCGGGCTGCCGACGCGGAATCTCGCGTGGCGCCCGGCCTGCTTCTGTCGTTAGCGTTGCCTCGAGCACGCGCCGCGTTCGCGGGCGAAGTCGAAGGTGACACGGAAAGTAGGGCGTCGTGAAGAAGATCATCAACGATCCGGCGGCGGTGGTCGCCGAATCGCTCCGAGGACTGGAAGCCGCGCACGCGGACCTGGTGCGCGTGGCCTACGACCCGAACCACGTGGTGCGTGCCGATGCACCGGTCTCCGGCAAGGTGGCCGTGATCTCGGGCGGAGGCTCCGGCCACGAGCCGTTGCACACCGGGTTCGTCGGTGCGGGGATGCTCGATGCGGCCGTTCCCGGCCCGGTGTTCACCTCGCCGACGCCGGACGCGGTGCAGGCGGCGGTCTCGGCGACGACCGGGCAGGCAGGTGCGCTGCTGGTGGTGAAGAACTACACGGGCGACGTGCTGAACTTCGAGACGGCCGCCGAGCTGGCCGCCGCCGAAGGGCTGGACGTGCGCAGCGTGGTCATCGACGACGACGTCGCGGTGGCCGACTCGACGTTCACCGCCGGCAGGCGCGGTGTGGGCGGCACCGTGCCGTTGGAGAAGATCGTCGGCGCGGCTGCCGCACGTGGGGACGGGCTCGATGCCGTCGAGGCGCTCGCGCGGCGAGTGGTCGGCCAGGTGCGGTCGATCGGCGTGGCGCTCTCGCCGCCGACGGTGCCGCACGCCGGGGAGCCGAGTTTCGACCTCGGAGCCGACGAGTTCGAGTTCGGCATCGGCATTCACGGTGAACCGGGCCGGGAGCGGATTCCCGCCGAGCAGGCCGACGCGCTCGTCGAGCGCATGGTCACGGCCGTGGTCGAGGACTTGCCGTTCGGCGACGGTGACGACGTGCTGCTGCTGACCAACTCCATGGGCGCCACACCGCCGATGGAGACGTATCTGGCCCACGGGATCGCCGAGCGGCTGCTCGCGGACCGGGGCATCCGGGTCACCCGCAGGCTCGTCGGCCCGTACATCACGAGCCTGGAGATGCAGGGGATCAGCCTGACGTTGTTGCGGATGGACGACGAGTTGACCGAGCTGTGGGACGCCCCGGTGCACACCCCGTCGCTGCGGTGGGGGGTCTGATGGGCTGCAACGCGGAACGGGTGGCCGGGGTGCTGCGCGCGGGCGCGGAGACGGTCGCCGAGCACAAGGCCGAACTGATCGACCTGGACCGTGCCATCGGCGATGCCGACCACGGGGAGAATCTCGACCGTGGTTTCGCGGCGGTGCTCGCCGCGCTCGACGCCGGTGTGCCGGAGACGCCAGGTGCGGTTCTGAAGGTCGCGGCGACGACGCTGATCTCGAAGGTCGGCGGAGCGGCGGGGCCGCTGTACGGTACGGCGTTCCTGCGTGCGGCGACCAAACTCGGCGATGTGTCCGAACTGGACGGCGCCGCGGTCGCCGCGGGGTTGCGGGCAGCGCTGGACGGTGTGGTCGCCCGCGGCAAAGCCGAGGTCGGCGACGCCACGATGGTCGACGCGCTCGAGCCCGCGGTCGAAGCCGCGGAGCGCACCCACTCCGACGGCGGGGATGTGGCGGCGGTACTCAGCGCCGCGGCCGACGCCGCGAAGGAGGGCGCCGACTCGACCGTGCCGCTGACCGCCCGTAAGGGGCGCGCGTCGTATCTGGGCGAGCGCAGTGTCGGTCACGCCGATCCGGGCGCGACGTCGACGGCGCTGCTGCTGCGGTCCTTCGCGGAGGCCGCACGATGAGCGGCGACCTGGTCGGGCTGGTGATCGTGTCGCACAGCGGCCGGCTGGCCGACGGGGTCGCCGAGGTCGCCGCCCAGATGGCGCCCGACGTGACGGTGAAGCCGGCCGGTGGGCTTCCCGACGGCGGGATCGGCACCGATTTCGAGGCCGTGCTCGCCGCGGTGACCGAGGCCGCGGCGGCAGCGGGCGTGGTCGTGCTCTACGACCTGGGAAGCGCGCAGATGACGGCGGAGATGGCCGTGGAATCGTTGCCGGAGCCGGAGACGGCCGTGGTCGTCGACGCCCCGCTCGTGGAGGGTGCGATCGCGGCTGCGGTCTCGGCCCAGGGCGGCGGCGACCGTGGTGCGGTGGCGGCAGCGGCCCGTGCGGCGGCGGGCCGGTCCGAAGTGGCCGATACCGCCGAGGCGCCAGGTTCCGGTGACACCGTCGGTGCAGGGCCGGAGTCCGGTGCGCAGCCGGAGCCGGGCGCCCGCGCGGAGATCACGCTCGAGAACGAGGTCGGACTGCACGCCCGGCCCGCGGCCCTGCTCGCCAGGAGCATCGCCGACGTCGACGCCGACGTGCGGATCTCGCTCGGCGACACCGACGCCGACGCCAGGAGTGTGTTCTCGTTGATGTCGCTGACCGCCCGGAAGGGCGACACGGTCGTCGTGACGGCGACGGGAACGCAGGCCGAGGACGCCGTCGCGCGCATCACCGCCCTGGCGGACCGCAACTTCGACGAGTAGGTCCCGCCGCACGCCGGCGTCGGTGCTCCGAAGCCGCGCCCGGCGTCCGGTTATCGGCTGGCGCGCGGAACGGGGTCGCGGCGATGCTGGGCGGCATGGATCACCCGCACCTGTCCCAGGTCGTGCCGACGATGCTCGCCGCGGCGGGAGTGCCGGGCTTCGCACGCTCGGTGCCGGAACTGCCCGAAACGACACGGTCGTGCGTCCTGCTCATCGACGGTCTCGGCTGGGAGCTGCTGCACGAGCACGCCGACTGCGCGCCGGTGCTGCTGGAGCTGTGCCGCAGGCCGCTGCGGGTCGGGTACCCGGCGACGACGGCGGCGGGGCTGGCCGCCATCGGCACCGGCTCGCCGTCGGGGGAGCACGGCATGGCCGGCTACAGCTTCGAGGTGCCGGGCACGGGCGTGGTGAATGCGCTGCGTTGGTGCAGGCATCCCGGTGGGCGCGACCTGTCGGACGAGCTCGCCGCGGAGGATGTGCAGCCGCTGCCGACGACGTTCGAGCGCGCCGCAGCGGCGGGCGTGGCGACGAGCGTGGTGTCGGCTGCGCAGTTCGACGGGTCACCGCTGACCAGGGCGGTGCTACGGGGCGGCCGGTACGTCGGCGTGCATGCGCTGGGGGATCTCGCGATGCGGGTGACGGAGGCGCTGCGGCCGGAGCGCGCGTTCGTCTACGGCTATCACAGCGAACTCGACATGCTCGGCCACCTGTACGGACCGGGGTCGACGGCGTGGCGCATGCAGCTGCGCCAGGTCGACCGGCTCGTCGAATCCGTTGTCGAGGGAATGCCCTCCGGTGCGGTTCTGGCGGTGGTGGCCGACCACGGGATGGTGCGGATCGGGGAGACCGTCGACGTCGACGCGACACCCGCGCTGCGGGAGGGGGTGCGTGCGCTGGGCGGTGAGGTACGCGCCCGCCACGTCTACGCCGAGCCCGGTGCGGCCGACGACGTGCTGGCGGCCTGGCGGGAACTGCTCGGCGAACGGGCCTGGGTCGCATCGCGCGAACAGGCCGTCGAGGAGGGCTGGTTCGGGCCACACGTCGGCGATCGGGTGCGCCCGCGGATCGGCGACGTCGTCGCCGCGGCCCGTGCCCGGTACGGCATCGTGAGCGCGACGGCCGAGCCCGCAGAGACCTCGTTGACGGGGCACCACGGCTCGTTCACCGCCGCGGAGCAGCTAGTGCCCCTCGCGGTCGCCGACACCGTGGGCTGACCAGGGCTCGGGTGCAGGACACGCGAGAGGATGCAGTCGCGCGTCAGTGCGGCGTTGGGGGCGGTGGCCGGGTGACGGGCGGGCGCAGAACACGCGGTGCTGAGTGCAGAACACGCGCGACGATGCCTGCGCGGCAGGGTGTCGTCGGGACAGTGGCCGGGCAGCCGCGTGGCCGGGCAGCCGCGTGGCCGGGCAGCTTGGGCTGGCCGACGCCTACTCGAGTCCGCCCTCGTTGGCGGGCTTCAACAGCGGTGCCCCTGGCCCGAACTGGGAAAGCCGGTCGTCGACGTTGTGGAGCCCGCAGGCCTTCAGCGACAGGCAGCCGCAGCCGACGCAGCCGGTGAGCTGGTCGCGGAGACGTTGCAACGCGTCGATACGGGCGTCGAGCTCGTCGCGCCAGTCCCGCGAGAGCCGCGCCCAGTCAGCCTTCGTCGGCGCGTGGTCGTGGGGCAACGTGTCGAGGGCGGAGCCGATCTCGTCGAGGCTCAGGCCGACCCGTTGCGCGGCGCGGATGAAGGCGATGCGGCGCAGGACCGAACGCGGGTAGCGTCGCTGGTTGCCGCTGGAGCGCTCCGACGAGATGAGGCCGCGGTCCTCGTAGAATCGCAACGCGGTGTGCGGCACGCCGCTGCGCTGAGCGACTTGCCCGATCGTGAGATGATCGGCGAGCCTGGTGGTCACTCCGCCACGGTAACCGAACCCGCGCGCCGACTTCCACCTAACTCGAAGTCGGCGGCGGGTCCGCTCGTTCACCGCGGTGCCACGTGCTCCTCGTAGGCCGCGATCACCTGCCGAAGCACCTCATCACCCGGCTGCTGCCACAGGTCGGCGTCGAACACCTCGACCTCGATGGGCCCGTCGTAGCCCGCCGCCTCGACACAGGACCGCAGCCTGCGGTGGTCGATCGGCCCGGTGCCAGGCAGCGAGCGTGCCATCAGCCCGTCGGTGATCGGCACCTGCTGGTCGCAGACGTGGAAGCCGGCGATCCGGTCCGCGGCCTTCGCGATCGACTCCTCGATGCGAGGGTCCCACCACACGTGGAACTCGTCGACGATCACACCGACCGCGCCGGACGGGTGCTCCTGGGCGATCTCCAGCGCCTGGTCGAGCGTCGACAGCACGGACCGTTCGGCGCACTGCATGGGATGAAGCGGTTCGAGTGCGAGCCGCACCCCGCGCTGCGCGGCGTACGGGGCGAGTTCCCCGACGGCGTCGGCGACGCGCTGGCGGGAGGCGGCGAGGTCGCCGCCCGCGATCCCGCCGACCACGAGCACCAGGGTGTCCGCACCGACGGTGGCGGTCTCGTCGATCGCCTCGCGGGTCCCCGCCACCCCGTCGACCTCGGCGCCCTCGGGCGTCACACCGGTGAAGAAGCCGCCGCGGCACACCGAGGAGGCGCGCACACCGTGCTCGGCGAGCAGCCGTGCGGTCTCGGCGGCGCCGACCTCGGCGATCTTGTCCCGCCACAGTCCGATCCACTCGACTCCCTGATCGGCACAGCCGCGCACGGCCTCCGGCAGGGACCAGCGCTTCGTGGTGATCTGGTTCAGGCTGAGGCGGTTCACCAGCGCACCCCCGCGGCGTCGAGCAGCGAGCGCATCCGGGAGACGGCCAGCTCGGGGTCGGTCAGCAGTCCGGCGCGATCGGCGAGCCGCAGCACGTCGGACAGATGCGTGATCGACCGCGCCGACTCGAGCCCACCGACCATGCGGAAATGGTCCTGATGGCCGTTCAGGTACGCCAGGAAGACCACGCCCACCTTGTAGTGCGGGGTCGGTGCCCGGAAGATCTCCCTGGACAGCGGCACGGTCGGTGCCAGCAGCTCGTGGAACCGGGTGAGGTCGCCGTCGTCGAGGGCCGTGAGCGCAGCGCCGGCGACCGGTGCGATCGGATCGAAGATCCCGAGTAGTGCTTCGCTGTGCCCCTGTTCGTCACCAGCGATGAGCTCCGGATAGTTGAAGTCGTCGCCCGTGTAGCACGCGACTCCGTCCGGCAGCGCGCGCCGGAACTCCCGCTCGACGTCGGCATCGAGGACCGACACCTTCACGCCGGCCACGGTCGAGGCGTGCTCCGCGCAGAGCGCGGCGAGCTCGCGGGCGGCCGCGCGCACGTCCGAGTGCCCCCAGTAGCCGGCCAGGGCCGGGTCGAACGGTTCGCCCAGCCAGTGCAGCAGCACGGGGCCGTCCGCGGCGGACAGGAGCTTGCCGTAGGCGTCGCGATAGAGCTCGGGGCCGGCTGCCGCGGCCGCAAGGGCCCGGCTCGCCATGACCACCGGCACGGCGCCCTCCCCGGCGACCAGGTCGAGCTGCTGCCGCCACGCCCCGACGACGTCGTCGATCGTGGCGGGGCCGGGCGGGAGCTGGTCGGTGCCGACGCCCGCGACCCACGGCCGGTTTCCGGCGCGGGCCGCGGCGCCGGTGCGGCGGATGAGTTCCTGTGTGGCCGGCCAGTGCAGGCCCATTCCGCGCTGCGCCGTGTCCATGGCCTCGGCCACCCCGAGGCCGCACGACCACAGGTGCTCGCGGAAGGCGAGCGTCGTCTCCCAGTCGAGTTCCACGACGTGCGTCGGGTCGTCGGGGCAGGAGGCGTCGGCCACCACGTGCGCGGCCGCGTAGGCGATGCGCGAGGTCGGCGGCGTCGCTTGTGCCGCGGCCGGTGGTCGGACCGGCGTTCCGGACGGGGACCACCGTTCGAGCGTGCGGTCGCGTGACGGAAGCAGCAACGAGCTCATGATCACTCCTTTGTGGCCGGACGTCGGCCAGGGATTCGATGCGGACGACTCCGGACTCGGGCACCCGGTGGGTGACTACGGCTGGCCACGGCAGCTCGGCCCGGCCTTCGCGACACGTGCCCAACCCTGCGATGTCTGCTGAAAGCGCTTGTAGAAAGCGTTTTCACACACCTTAGACGCCGTCGCCGCACGCGACAAGGCGCCGTGTCGGCCCGGGGCAGGGGCTGGTCGGGAGCGGGTCAGGGGGCAGTCGGGGCGCGGGTGCTCTCGCGGACCACGACCGTGCCCGGCATGCGGAGAATGCGGCTGCGCTTGCCGCGGTTGTCACGCACGGCCAGCTCCATGACTTTCTCGCCCAGCTCCTCGAGGGGGAGCGCCACGGTCGTCAGTGGGGGAGCGAGGTCGCGCACCACGGGGATGTCGTCGAAACCGGCGAGCGAGACGTCCTCGGGAACCGACTTGCCCGCCTCCCGCAGTGCCGCGAGCGCGCCCATCGCCATCACGTCGGTCACCGCGAACACGCAGGTGGCGTCGAGTCCGCGTGCCAGTAGCTCGGACATCGCGGCGTGCCCGCCGTCGCGCGTGAACGACGCCTCGACGATGTGGCTCTCGGCCAGCTCGACGCCCGCCTCGGCGAGACCTTCCCGGAAGCCCCGGAGCCGGTCGACGACCGTGGTCAGCGCGCGCGGCCCCGCCAGCACGGCGAACCGGCGGTGCCCCTGTGCCGTGAGCGTGCGGGCGAGTTGCGCGGCGCCCTCCCGGTTCTCGGGTTGCACACTGTCGACGCGCAGCGTCCGATGCCTGCTGACCACCGCGACCTGGCCGCCGCCGCGCTGGTACGGCTCGATCTCGGCCGCGAGCGCCCGCTCCCACTCCCGGTCCTCGAAACCCGAGCCGACCAGCAGGATCGCCGAGGCCCGCTGGGCGCGAAGCATCGAGATGTAGGCGATCTCCTTCTGGGGATCGCGGAAGGTGCTGGCCAGCATCACGAGCAGGCCGGCCTCGTCGGCCGCGCGCATGACCCCGCGCGAGATGCCCGCGAAGTACGGGTCGCTGACGTCGTGGCAGATGACACCGACCGTGCGGTGTGCTCCGCCCGCGAGCGCCTGCGCATGCGCGTTGGGCGTGTAGGCGAGCTGGTTAGCCGCTGCCAGGACACGTTCTCGCAGGTCGGAGCGTACTTTTGTGGTTCCGTTCAGTGCGCGCGATGCCGTGGCGAGGGAGACCTGAGCCTCCCGCGCGACGTCTTCGAGCGTGACGTGCGGCCGATCGTCCATTCGCGACTCTCCCAGCTCGTCTCATGAGCACCGGCCAGGGTAGGCCCCTCGGTTCGGCACCCGACGCTTGACCGGCTCTCTCCGGTCTGCATACGCTGTCCACATCCTAGCGTGAAAGCGCATTCAGAAAGCGCATTCACACAACGTGTGCCGGGTCTCGATCAGGTTCTTGTTAGCGACACGTTCGACGGTGAACGGAGGGTCATGGTCACGCACACACAGTCCGCGCGGACCGGGCAGCGGGAGCGAGCGGGCGAAGCCTCCGGCGTCGCCGAGCGCGGCCGCCCCGGGATCGGGCAGCGGCTGGGCGGCTTCCTGGAACGCTCGTGGCGGCCGTTCGCGCTGCTCGCAGCGCTGTTCGTGGCATGGTGGGGCGTCACGGCGGCCGAGCTCGTCGAGCCCTACCTGGTGCCTTCCCCCGGGGACACGTTCGACGCCATCGCGGCACGCCCGGAGTACTTCTGGGAGCACACCTGGACCACGACGTACGAGACCATCCTGGGATTCGTCATCGCCATCGCGGTCGGCGTGGTCGCGGCCGTGGCCATGGTGCAGTCCTCCACGCTCGAGAAGACGCTGTACCCGTTGCTGCTGTTCGCACAGGTCATCCCGAAGATCGCCATCGCGCCGCTGTTCGTCGTGTGGCTCGGGTTCGGCCTCGGGCCGAAGATCCTGGTCGCCGTGCTGATGGCGTTCTTCCCCGTCGTCATCTCGATGGTCACGGGCCTGAAGTCCGTCGACCCGGAGATGCTGCAGCTGTCCTCGACCATGGGCGCGAAGTCGGGGCAGACGTTCTGGAAGATCCGATTCCCGGCGTCGTTGCCGCACCTGTTCTCGGGCCTGAAGGTGGCCGCGACGATGGCCGTCACCGGCGCCGTCGTCGGTGAGTTCGTCGGAGCCAACGCCGGCCTCGGGTTCGTGATCCTGCAGGCCAACGGCAATCTCGACACCCCGGTGCTGTTCGCGGGTCTGCTGATCATGTCGCTGCTCGGCGTGCTGTTGTTCGTGATCGTGGAATGGCTCGAACAGCTCCTGCTGCCCTGGCACGCCAGCCGCCGCGACGAGGGCGCCAGCACCACCCTCTGACCCGTATCCACGAGAGCCCAGTGAGTCGAAGGAGAGCAATGAAGCTACGTGCACTCACCGCAGGCACGGCCGCCACAGCGCTGCTGCTGGCCGCCGGTTGCGGCGGATCGGAAGGCGAGACCGTCACCAACGCCGAGGGCGAGGAGCTGGACAAGGTCACCCTCACCCTGAACTGGTACCCGTACGGCGAACACGCGCCCTTCTACTACGGCAAACAGCAGGGGATCTACGAGGAACACGGAATCTCGCTGGACATCCGCGCGGGCCAGGGTTCGCAGAAGACCGTACAGGCGACGGCGGCCGGGCAGACCGACTTCGGCTGGGCCGACACACCTGCGCTGCTGGCGGGCGTGTCACAGGGCCTCGACGTCAAGAGCATCGGTGTCTACCTGCAGACCACGCCTTCGTCCGTGCAGTTCTTCTCGGAGGAGGGCATCTCGTCGCCGGACGACCTCAAGGGCAAGACGGTCGCGAGCACGGCGGGCGACGCCCTGACGAACGTGTTCCCGCTGTTCCTCGAAGCCAACGGACTGTCCGAACAGGACGTTCAGGTGCAGAACACCGATGCTGCGGGGAAGATGGCCGCGGTCATGCAGGACCAGACCGACGCTCTGCTCGGCTACGCCACCGACCAGGGACCGACGATGCAGGAGAAGGCGGGCAAGGACGTCTCGTACCTGCGGTGGGCCGAGCACGGGCTGAACTTCTACAGCAACGGCCTGCTCACCGCGCAGGACGTGCTCGACGACCGCGGCGATCTCGCCCAGCGCATGGTTGCCGCGACCACCGAGGCGTGGGAGCAGGCGGGGCAGGACCGCGAGGCGGCGGTCGACGCCATGGAAGGCGCCTCCGAGCAACTGCCGTCGAAGCCGGTGCTGACCGAGCAGTTCGACGAGACGCTCGAACTGCTCCACACCGATGCCACCGAGGGTGAGCGTCCCGGCGTCAACACGCCGGAGGACTGGGAGAAGACCATCGGCATCTTCGCCGACGCCGGCGTCATCGACGAGGCGGGCGAGCCCGGTGAGTACTGGGAGCGCGACCTCGTCGCACAGGAGTAACGGCGACGCGGGGCGGTCGCGCACCCCGGTGCGGCCGCCCCGCATCGCCGGAGGACAACCGCCACCCGAGAACAGGTCCGAGGAGTGGGGAAGGCACATGGCTGGCTACGCGGTCGAAATCGACGACGTCACGGTGCGGTTCCGCAGTAAGAAGCGTGACGTGACGGCGTTGACCGACGTGACGATGCGCGTGGAACCGGGAGAGTTCGTCTCCATCGTCGGGCCGTCGGGATGCGGCAAGTCCACATTGCTCAAGCTCGCGTCGGGACTGTTGCCGGCGTCGACGGGCGATGTGCGGCTGTTCGGCGAACCGGTGCACGGGCCGCGCAAGGACATCGGTTACGTCTTTCAGAAGGCGGCGCTGCTCGAGTGGCGTTCGGCGCGCAAGAACATCCTGCTGCAGGCCGAGATGCGGAAACTGCCGCCCAAGGAGGCGGCGGCCCGCGCCGACGAGCTGATCGAGATGACCGGGCTTTCGGGCTTCGAGGACGCCTTGCCGCACGAGCTGTCCGGCGGCATGCAGCAGCGCGTCGCGCTGTGCCGGGCGCTGCTGCACCGTCCGCCGGTGCTGCTGATGGATGAGCCGTTCGGCGCGCTCGACGCACTCACCCGGGAGCAGATGAACGTCGAACTGCGCCGCATCTGGCAGGAGACGGGCACGACCGTCCTGCTGGTGACGCACTCGATCGCCGAGGCGGTGTACCTGTCCGACCAGGTCGTGATGATCTCCGCTCGGCCGGGAACGGTCGCCGGCGTCGTCGACGTGAACCTTCCGGTGGAGCGGGACTACGGCCCGACGATGGCCGAACCCGAGTTCGCCAAGGCCACCCGCCACATCCGCGATCACCTCGGTGCGGCCGCAGCGGCCGAATAGCGGGCCGAGACCGAGAAACCCGAACGGCGTCGACTTCCAGCCGGCCGCGGTGACCGCCGCCGGCCCGACGCGCACGGCAACCTCAGAAAGGGCGTCATGGTCAACGAACTGCGATCCGTCGGGATCGTGATGAACGGTGTCACGGGCCGGATGGGCTACCGCCAGCACCTCGTCCGGTCGATCCTGGCGATCAGGCAGCAGGGCGGACTGTCCCTGCCGGACGGCACACTGCTGTGGCCGGAGCCGATCCTGGTGGGACGGAGCGAATCGAAGCTCGCCGCCATCGCGAAGGAACACGGACTCGACCGGTGGACGACCGACCTCGACGAGGCGCTGCGTTCCGGCGCCGAGATCTACTTCGACGCGCAGGTCACCAGCAGGCGCGCAGAAGGCGTGCGCAAGGCCGTCGCCGCGGGGCTGCACATTTACACCGAGAAGCCGATCGCCGAGGACACCGAGGGCGCGCTCGAACTCGGCAGGTTGGCGAGGGACGCGGGCGTGAAGGTCGGCGTGGTGCAGGACAAGCTCTTCCTGCCGGGGCTGCGCAAGCTCAAGCGGCTCGTCGACGGCGGGTTCTTCGGCGAGATCCTGTCCGTGCGCGGGGAGTTCGGGTACTGGGTGTTCGAGGGTGACTGGCAGGAGGCCCAGCGCCCGTCGTGGAACTACCGGGCCGAGGACGGCGGCGGCATCATCGTCGACATGTTCTGCCACTGGCGCTACGTGCTCGAGGACATCTTCGCGCCGGTGCGTTCCGTGCAAGCGCTTGCGGCGACACACATCCCGAAGCGGGTGGACGAGCAGGGCAGGACGTACGAGGCCACGGCCGACGACGCGGCCTACGGCATCTTCGAGCTCGCGGGCGGTGTCGTGGCCCAGCTGAACTCGTCGTGGGCGACGCGCGTGTTCCGCGACGAGCTCGTCGAGTTCCAGGTCGACGGCACCGAGGGCAGCGCCGTTGCCGGGCTGCGCCGTTGCCGGGTGCAGCACCGCTCGATGACGCCGAAACCCGTGTGGAACCCGGACCTGCCGGCCACGGAGGACTTCCGCGGCCAGTGGCAGGAGGTTCCGGACAACGGCGAGTTCGACAACGGGTTCAAGGTCCAGTGGGAGATGTTCCTGCGGCACGTCGCGGGTGACGAGCCCTTCCCGTGGGACTTCCTCGCCGGGGCGCGGGGTGTCCAGCTCGCCGAGCTGGGACTCCGGTCTGCGCGGGAGGGCCGCAGGGTCGAGATCCCGACGCTGGCGCTGTAACGGGCCGCGGGCAGACTGCGGGGTATGCAGCTCGTTTCACTCGACGACATCCGGACCGCCGCCGACCGCGTTCGCGGCCAGGTCCTGCGCACCCCGCTTCTGCCCGCTCCCTGGGCCGACACCGACCGGCCGCTGTGGTTGAAACCCGAGAGCCTGCAGGCGATCGGCGCGTTCAAGCTCCGCGGTGCCGTGAACGCGCTCGCGGCGCTCGACGAACGGGCCGGTGCGCAGGGCGGTGCCGCCGGGCAGGGTGGCGCAGCTGGGCAGGGTGTCGATGGGCAGGGTGTCGCAGCGAGGCCGAGCGTCGTGGCGTACTCGAGCGGAAACCACGCCCAGGCGGTGGCGTGTGCGGCGCAGCGGCTCGGCGTCGCGGCGCACATCGTGATGCCGGAGAACACGCCGCAGGTGAAGGTCGAGGGCACGCGGATGTACGGCGCCGAGGTCGTCCTGGTGCCCGTCGGCGAGCGCGAGTCGGCGGCCTACCGGCTGGTCGACGAGCTGGGCGCGGTGCTGGTGCCGCCGTTCGACCACCCCGACATCATCGCGGGTCAGGGGACCGCCGGGCTCGAGATCGGCGACGACCTGCCTGACGTCGAGCTCGTGCTCGTCCCCATCAGTGGCGGAGGGCTCGCCTCGGGTGTCGGCACCGCGGTGAAGGCACTCTGCCCGAACGCCACCGTCGTCGGGGTCGAGCCGGAGCTGGCCGCGGACGCCGCCGACAGTCTGCGCGCAGGGCAGGTGGTCGAGTGGCCGGTCGAGGACCGTGTCAGGACGATCGCCGACGGGCTGCGTTCACAGCCGTCGGAGTTGACGTTCGCGCACCTCCAGGCCGTCGTCGACGGCATCGTGACCGTCACCGAGGACGAGATCCGCGACGCGATGCGGGTCCTCGCCACCCGTAGCCGGTTGATCGCCGAGCCGTCCGGCGCGGTCCCGCTGGCCGCCTATCTCCACCGGTCGGGTGAGCTGCCCCGGGGGCGCACCGTCGTGGTGGTCTCCGGCGGAAACGTGGACCGCGCGATGCTCGCCGACGTCCTAGGCTGACGGGAGAGCAGAGCCAGCCGACGCGTGACGAAGGGGCCGACGATGAGCGACGTGCTGTTCGGCGACGAACACGTTCAGAGGTACGAGGAGACCGACGGCGAGGTCGGCCACGTGTGGCAGAACGGCGTGCCGACACTGGTCCTCACCACCACCGGGCGGAGGACCGGCGAGCCGCGCAAGTCGGCGCTGATCTACCAGGTGCACGGTGGTGCGTACGTCGTCGTCGCGTCCAAGGGCGGCGCGCCCGACAACCCCGGCTGGTACAAGAACCTGGACGCCGACCCGCACGTGAAGGTCCAGGTGGGTGCCGAGAAGTTCGACGCGGTCGCCCGCACCGCCGGTGCCGAGGAGAAGGCCGAGTTGTGGCCGCTGATGGCCGCGGTGTGGCCGTCCTACGACGACTACCAGGCCAAGACCAACCGTGACATCCCCGTCGTGGTCCTCGACCCGGCGTGACCTGCACAGACGCTCTGCCGGGTCGGTAGCCGATCCGGCAGAGCGACCCACGTCACGCCCGTGGCCGGGGTGACGGCCCCTCGGTGTGGTCCGGGGCATAATCGCCGCCATGAGCGAACACTTCGACGTTGTGGTCCTGGGCGCCGGCCCCGGCGGATACACCGCCGCGGTCCGGGCGGCCCAGCTCGGGTACGACACCGCCATCATCGAGGAGCGCTACTGGGGCGGTGTGTGCCTGAACGTGGGCTGCATCCCGTCGAAGGCGCTGTTGCGGAACGCCGAGCTTGCCCACCTGTTCACGTCCGAGGCCAAGACCTTCGGAATCCAGACGACCGGCGAGGTCACCTTCGACTACGGCGCGGCCTACCAGCGCAGCCGCAAGGTCGCCGACGGTCGCGTCAAGGGCATTCACTACCTGATGAAGAAGAATGCCATCACCCAGTTCAACGGTCGTGGTTCGTTCACCGGCCCGAACGCGATCGACGTGCGGCGCAGCGACGGCGAGACGGACACGGTCACGTTCGACCACTGCATCATCGCCGCCGGCGCCAGCCCGAAACTGCTGCCCGGTACGCAGCGCAGCCAGAACGTGGTCACCTACGAGGAGCAGATCCTCGCCGAGGAGCTGCCGAACAGCATCGTTGTGGCCGGCGCGGGTGCGATCGGCGTCGAGTTCGCCTACGTGCTGCACAACTACGGTGTACAGGTCACCATCGTCGAGTTCGCCGACCGCATGGTGCCTGCCGAGGACGAAGAGGTGTCCGCCGAACTGGCGAGGCGCTACCGCAAGCTCGGCGTCGACGTGCTGACGTCCACGAAGGTCGAGTCCATTGAGGACAACGGGACCGGGGTGCGCGTCACCGTCTCGTCCGGCGGCCAGCAGCAGGTCCTCGAGGCCGACAAGGTGTTGCAGGCCATGGGCTTCACACCGAACGTCGAGGGTTACGGGCTCAAGAACACCGGCGTGCGGCTCACCGAGCGGGGCGCGATCGACGTCGACGGCCGCGGCCGCACCAGCGCGGGGCACATCTTCGCGATCGGCGACGTGACGGCGAAGCTGATGCTCGCGCACGCCGCCGAGTCGATGGCAATGATCGCCGCGGAGACCATCGCCGACGCCGAGACGATGGAACTCGACTTCCGCATGATCCCCCGCGCGACGTACTGCCAGCCGCAGGTCGCCTCGTTCGGGCTCACCGAGCAGGAGGCACGCGACGCGGGCCACGACGTGCAGGTGCAGAAGTTCCCGTTCACCGCCAACGGCAAGGCGCACGGCCTCGCCGAGCCGGTCGGGTTCGTCAAGGTCATCGCCGACTCGGCGTACGGCGAGTTCCTCGGTGCCCACCTGATCGGCCCCGAGGTCACGGAGCTGCTGCCGGAGCTGACGCTCGCCCAGCAGTGGGACCTCACCGTGCACGAGGTCGCCCGCAACGTGCACGCCCACCCGACGCTCGGCGAGGGAATCAAGGAGGCGGTCCACGGCCTCGCGGGGCACATGATCAACATGTGACCGTCCGGGGCTGTCGGCAGACACGCGCGAAGGCGCCGAATCGACACGCGGCCGAGGTGGGCGACCCCGACCTCGGCCGCGTGTTCTGCGCTCAACGCCGCGTGTTCTGCGTCCGTGACCCGGTCCCCACTCCTCACCGACATGCTGCCGCGTGACGGCGTTCCCGCGCGTGTTGCGCATGCGGGGTTCGTGTCGCTCCCACCCGTCGTACGGCTGCCGTTCCTCGTCGACGCGCCGACACGAGACCCAACTTGCCGGGGCGGTGCCGCGGGGCCAGGTCAGCGCCTTTCAGGCCCGTCAGCCCGTGGCACGCCGGACGGACTCTGGCCGGATGACGATGCGCGCCCAGTTCTCCGACCGCATGGTGGCCAGGTCGGCGGCGTGCCCGGGGTCGTCCAGGTCCCAGTACCGAGCCGCGAGACGGTCCAGCAGTTCGTGCGCACCCTCGGACTCGATCGTGACGCGACCGGCGACCGATATCCACTGCTCCTGTTCACCCACCGGTGCGGCGACGACGATCGAGGCGCGTGGGTCCCGGCGCAGCCGCCGTACCTTGGGCGCGTCCGGATAGGTGAACAGCTGGATGGTGCCCGCCTCGGTGGCCTCGAACCACACGGGGCGCGGTTGCGGCGGAAGCGGTCCCGCCGCCACGGACAGGAAGCCGTGCAGCGGCCGACGGAGGAACGCCAGGTCGGCGGCGGTCAGCAACGGAGTCGACACAGCGGTCTCGGTAGTCATGTCGACCAGTCAATCCGAGTCGATCGGACGATCCCATAGGTAGGACACCGAGTCGCCTGTGTATTCGTCTCGGCACGGTTATGCTCGGCACGGTGGACGTGTTCGACGACCTGATCCGCGGGGTGCGTGCGCACGGGTCGCTGTTCGGCAGCTCGGTGCTGACGCCGCCGTGGTCGTTGCACTTCGCCGACGGTGCGCCGTTGACGCTGTGCGCCGTGCTCGGCGGCGCGGGCTGGATCGTGCCGGAGCACGGTGAGCCGGTCCCACTGCGAGATCGCGAGACGGTCGTCGTCCGTGGTCCGGAGCCGTTCAGCTTCGTCGACGAGGTCGGCACGCGGGCCGCACCCGTCTCGTGCGGGCAGCACTGCGCGGTCCCCGGCCAGGGAGGCACGCGGCATCGCCGCGGCTGGCACGACAGCGGTGACGCCGACGTGACGTTGATCGTCGGTGCCTATCCCGTGCGCGGCGAGATCAGCCGCAGACTGGTGGAGGCGCTGCCCGGTGTGTTGCGTGTGGACGGCGGCGGAACCGGTGACGGCGTGCTGGACCATCTCGCCGAGGAGGTCGCGATCGACCGGCCGGGTCAGCAAGTGGTCCTCGATCGGTTACTGGACTGGATGTTGGTCTGCACGTTGCGCGAGTGGTTCGACCGGCCGGGTGGCCGGCCCCCGGCGTGGTGGGCGGCGCAGCACGACCCCGTCGTCGGCGATGCGCTGCGACGGATGCACGCCGAGCCTGCGGCGCCGTGGACCGTCGCCGTGTTGGCCGATCGCGCCCGCGTGTCACGGTCGACCTTGGCCAAACGATTCGGCGAGTTGATGGGCGAACCTCCGCTGACGTACCTCACGCGCTGGCGGATGACCCTCGCCGCGGAGATGCTGGTCGAGCGGAGCTCGGCGACCGTCGCCGACGTCGCCCGCGCCGTGGGTTATTCCGACCCGTTCGGCTTCAGTGCGGCCTTCAAACGCGTCCGAGGTGTCAACCCCAGCGAGTTCCGCAGGACCGCGACCGCCTAACTGGTGTCTGACCACCGTGTTGTCGATTCCGGAGCCCGTGTTGCGTTTTCCGGGGCCCGTGTTGCAGACCTGCGGGCTCGCAGCACGCACCATGACCCGGCACCGCGCGGATCGTGGGTGGAAATTCCGTGGGTGGAGACGCCGTGCCGCAGTGGCGGTTCGACTGGCACCGGGAGAACCTCCGCAGCACGCCGACGCGCGTGGTCTTCCACGCGCACCGGGAATCCGTGGTCTACCCACGTGGCGGACACGCGACCCCGTAGGTGACAACACGAACTCCGGAAAGCGCAACACGGCCCCCAGGATCCGCAACACGGCAGGCTGGTTGACACCTCGGCTCAGTGGGTAGTCACGTGCGCGGCAGATCCCGCCATCGGTAAGGAGGAGGCTGTCCATGTCCGGCTTCTTCGGCGACCCCGGCCCCAGTCCGTTCGACCAGCTGCTGGCACAGTTCTTCGGCGGTTCCAGCCGCGGTGGGATGCCGGGACGACAGGCCCCGCTGGGCATCACGCGGCTGATGAGCGAGCAGGCGCTGGCACTGTTGTCGGCGTCGGTGCAGCAGGTCGCCGCACAGGGACGCGCCGAACTCGACTCGCTGCACCTGCTCTGGGGCGCGACGCAGGTGCCGGGCAGTCGCGAGCTGATCCAGCGCGCGGGCGGGGATCCGGACGCGCTAGCCACGCGGATCGGCGAACAGTCCGAGGGTTCCACCGGCGGCCCGTCGTCGGCGCCGGTGCTCACCCCGGGGGCCAAGCGCATTCTGATGGACGCTCACCAGATCTCCCGGCAGCTGCGCTCGAGCTACATCGGCCCGGAGCACGTCCTGCTGGCGCTCGTGGCGCACCAGGACTCCCCGGCTGGACGGATGCTCGGTGACGGCGGTGTGACCCCTGAGACGATCCGCCGCGGCTTGGCCGGCCCGGAAGCCGGCGGCGCAGCCGGTGCGCCCCAGTCAGGGCAGGCCGCGGCACGTGGCGGGGGCTCCGGGACGTCGCGAGGCGGCGGCGGGACGAGCAACACACCGACGCTGGAGCAGTACGGCCGCGACCTCACCGCGTTGGCTTCCGGTGGTGAGCTCGATCCGGTGGTCGGCAGGGACACGGAGATCGAGCAGACCATCGAGGTGCTGTCCCGCCGGACGAAGAACAATCCGGTGCTGATCGGTGAAGCGGGCGTGGGCAAGACGGCGATCGTTGAGGGACTCGCGCAGCGCATCTCCGACCGGCAGGTGCCGGACATCCTCGGCGACCGCAGGGTGATCCAGCTCGACCTCACGGCGATGGTCGCGGGCACCCGGTACCGCGGGGATTTCGAGGAACGGATGACGGCGCTGCTGGACGAGATCCGTGAACACCGCGACGAGCTGATCGTGTTCATCGACGAGCTGCACATGGTCGTGGGGGCAGGGTCGTCGGAGGGCTCGATGGGTGCGGGCAACATGCTCAAGCCGGCGCTCGCCCGCGGTGAGCTGCACATCGTCGGCGCGACGACGCTCGACGAGTACCGCACCAACGTCGAGACCGACCCCGCGTTCGAACGTCGGTTCCAGCCGATCCTCGTGCCGGAGCCGAGCGTGGCGGACGCGCTCAAGATCCTGCACGGGCTGCGCGACCAGTACGAGGCGCATCATCAGGTGCGGTTCACCGACGAGGCCCTGAACGCCGCGGTCACCATGTCCGACCGCTACATCACCGACCGGCATCTGCCCGACAAGGCGATCGATCTCATCGATCAGGCCGGGGCGCGGGTGCGTATGCGGTCGGCGCAGCGGCCGGAAGGCCTGACCGAGTTGCAAGACCGCCTCGACCAACTGTCCCGCGACCGCGACCAGGCCGTCAGCGAGGAACACTACGAGCGGGCCTCGGCGCTGCGGGACGAGATCAACGAACTCCGGGAACGGATCGAGCAGACTCGCAGCCAGGACCGGCCGGCAGGGGAGACGGAGGTCGGGCAGACCGACATCGCGGAGGTCGTTTCGCGGCTCACCGGCATTCCCGTCGCACAGTTGACCCAGGAGGAGCGCGAACGACTGCTCAAGCTGGAGGAACACCTCCACAGGCGGGTCGTCGGCCAGGACGAGGCCGTCGAGGCGATCTCGGAGGCCGTGCGCCGCACCCGCGCGGGCCTCGCCGAGCCCGACCGGCCCTCCGGCAGTTTCCTGTTCCTCGGCCCGACCGGGGTCGGCAAGACCGAGCTGGCCCGGGCGCTCGCCGAGGCGCTGTTCGGTGACGACGGCCGCATGATCCGGCTCGACATGTCCGAGTACGGCGAACGGCACACCGTCTCCCGATTGCTCGGCGCCCCACCCGGTTACGTCGGCTACGAGGAGGCGGGCCAGCTCACCGAGGCCGTTCGGCGGACGCCGTACTCGGTGGTGCTGCTCGACGAGATCGAGAAGGCGCACCCGGAGGTGTTCAACGTCCTGCTGCAGGTTCTCGACGACGGCAGGCTCACCGACGGCCGCGGTCGGACCGTGAACTTCACCAACACGGTGCTGATCATGACGAGCAACATCGGGTCGGAACTCGTGCTGAGCGGGACGCAGGGTGCGCTCGGCTTCACCGCATCCAGCGGCGACGACGGGGACGAACCACTGCGGGACCGGCTGATGCGCAGGTTGCGGGACAACTTCCGGCCGGAGTTCCTCAACCGCATCGACGAGATCATCGTGTTCCGCAAGCTCACCTCCAAGCAGCTGGAACAGGTGACGTCGCTGCTGTTGGAGGAGACGCGGCGCAAGGCACGTGCCCAGGAAGTCGAGGTGGACGTCAGCGACGAGGCGGTGCGCTGGCTCGCCGAGACCGGTTACCAGCCCGAGTACGGCGCGCGGCCGCTGCGGCGCACGATCCAGCGCGAGGTGGACAACGTGTTGTCCCGGATGCTGCTCGGCGGGGAGATCGGCGAGGGTGCCACGGTGCGGATCGACGTCGCGTCCGAAGGCGGGTTGCGGTTCGACGTGGTCGAGCACGCCGGAGTGTGACCGGGTGGTCGGCTGACCGCGTGGCTACGGTGGGGGCGTGTCCATCGCCGACGAACACGTTCGCACCTTCGAGGAGGCGCGTGGCCGGCTGTCGGCCATCGCCTATCGCATGCTGGGCACCGTCGCCGACGCCGAGGACGCCGTGCAGGACACGTACGTCCGCTGGTCGGGAGCCGAGCACGGGGACGTGCGCGAACCGGTCGCGTGGTTGACGCGGGTGCTGACCAATGTGTGCCTGAACCGGCTGACGTCGGCCAGGGCCCGGCGTGAGGAGTACGTCGGGCCCTGGCTGCCGGAACCCGTCGTCACCGAAGAACCGCTGACGACGCTCGCCGAACGTGAGTCGGTGTCGATGGCGATGCTCGTGGTCCTCGAACGGCTGACGCCACCGCAGCGAGCGGTGTTCGTGCTGAGGGAGGCGTTCGGCCACTCGCACGCGGAGATCGCGGCCGTGCTCGACATCACCGAGGTCTCCAGCCAACAGCTGTACCGCAGGGCCCGCGGGCACGTGGCCGACGGCAGGGCCAGGTTCACCACGTCGGCCGAGGAGTGCCGGCGGATCACCGAACGCTTCCTGTCCGCAGCCCGCGGAGGCGACCAGGAGGCGCTGCGCAGCCTGTTCGTCGAGGACGTCGTCGCGTGGGCCGACGGTGGCGGCAAGACCACGGCCGCCCGCCGCCCGGTCTCGGGTGCCGACCGGGTGACCCGCTACCTGGCGTGGATGAGTAGGGACATCCCCGGCCTCGTGGTCGACCTGCCGGACATCAACGGGACGCCGGGCGTGGTGGCCTCGATCGACGGCGTGACCGTGCTGGCCGTGTCGCTGCATATCGTCGACGGGGCGATCGCGGACATCTATCTCGTCGCCAACCCGGACAAGCTCGCCCGGCTCGTCGTGCCGTGATCCGGAGTTGTGACGCGTGACACTCCGGCCCGTTGTCAGTTCTCGCGCCGCTGTGCGGTTCATGAGGTGACGTGCTCGGGTTCGGAAGGAGTTCCTCATGGCTCATCGGATCGTGATCCTCGGTGGTGGCTACGCGGGTGTGACGGCGGCGAACCGGATCGCCCGCAGGCTCGACGGTGCCGAGGTGACGCTGGTGAACGAACGTGCCACGTTCGTCGAGCGGGTGCGACTGCATCAGGTCGCGGCGGGGGAGTCGATCGTCCTGCGGCCGTTGCGTGAGCGGGTACGGCCCGGCGTCACCGTCGTCGTGGCCAGGGCCGGTGGCATCGATCTCGACCGGAGGGAAGTCGTACTGGAGCGTGGGGCCTCGTCCGGCGCGCAGCGGCTGCCGTACGACACGCTCGTCTATGCGCTCGGCAGTCAGGCGGCGCCCGCACCGGACGACGCCGTCGCGCTGGCGACGGTGGACGACGCGTGGCGGGCGCGTGATCGGATCGGCGCACTTGCGGCCGAACCCGGTCCGGTGGCCGTCGTGGGAGGTGGGCTGACGGGTATCGAGGCGGCGACCGAACTCGCCGAGCGGCATCCGGCCGTGCGGGTGCGGGTGGTGTCCGATGTGGATCCGGGGTCGTGGTTGTCGCACCGGGCGCAGCGGCATCTGCGGCGGGTGTTCGGCAGGCTCGGGATCGAGGTCGTCAGCGGCTCGGTCGCCGATGTTCGGGACGGTGCGGTGCAGCTGACCGACGGCCGGGTGGTCGGCGCGGGTCTCACGCTGGCGTGTACGGGTTTCGCGGTGCCGTCGTTGGCTGCCGGATCCGGACTGGCGGTCGAAGGGACGGGGCGGATCCGTGTCGACGGGACGATGCGCTCGGTGTCCCATCCGGACGTCTACGCGGTCGGCGACGCGGCCGTGCCGGAGCTGCCGAACGGGCGTGACTTCCGCATGGCCTGTGCGACGGCGTTGCCGATGAGTGCGGCCGCGGGCACGGCGATCGCCGACCGGTTGGCCGGGCGCAAGCCCGCCGGGCTGCGCTTCCGGTATGTCAACCAGTGCATCAGCCTCGGCAGGCGGGACGGCGTGATCCAGGCCGTCGACGGCGATGACAGTCCACTTCGGATGATCCTCGGCGGGCGGGTGGCCGCGTCGTACAAGGAGGCCGTGGTGCGGGGTGCGTCGTGGTTCGCGGCACACCCCGGCCCGTATCGTCCGGCGCGCGCCGTTCCGGCGTGAAACTCAGCCGTCGATCGTCTCGCCGAGGAAGTGCTGCACCGTGTCGTTGAAGGCGACCTCGTGCTCCAGGTTCGGCAGATGTGCCGTGCCGTCGAGGACGGCGAGCCGGCCCCGGGGCAGGGCGGCTGCCGTGTCCCGGGCGATCGGAACCGGGGTGAGGGTGTCGTGCCGGCCCACGACGACGAGCGTCGGGACCGTGACCTCGGCGAGTTCGGTTCGGTAGTCGGGCCGCATCGCGCGGCCGCGGAGTGCGGCTGCGGCACCGTTCGGCGGCGCGGCGGCCATCATGCGGCGGACGTGCCGGGCGGTGGCGGGCAGCCTCCGGATACTGGCGGGGGCCAGCATCCGCGGCAGCATGTCCTCGGCGAACCGTTCCATACCCTCGGTCAGTAGCCGGTCGGCCGTGGCATGACGAGCTCGGACGCCTGCGGCGTCCTCCGGGTGCGGGGATGACGCGGCGATCAGCATTCGCCTGATGCGATATTGCTCCGATCTTTCTCGGAGCAATCGATGGGTCGCGAGGGTGATCTGCCCGCCCATCGAAAGGCCGCCGAGGATGAAGTGTTCGACGTCGAGTTCGTCCAGCAGGGCGAGGAGGTCCCCGGCGAACACCTCGAGCGGGGTGCACGTGTCGCTGCTCGGGGTTTCGCCGTATCCACGCAGGTCCGGGGTGATGACACGCCATCCCGCCGTGGTCAGTCGTTCCCGTTGCGGCCACCACATCGACCGGTCGAACGGGTGTCCGTGGACCAGCACGACGGCGGGTCCGTGTCCTGCGTCGTCGTTGGCCATCCGGGTGCCAGGGGTCGCTGTCGGTCTCGTCGCCGTCATGGTTGAGACATTAGAAGTCCGCTCTGATCGGTGCAATAAAATCATTGACATCGGTGCAATTCTCCTTCATCGTTCGAGCATGGTCGGTTCCAGTGACGAGGACTATCGGGCCATCGCGGACGGGGTCGCCGCGGACATCGCGGCGGGCCGGTTGCGTGTGGGGGAGCAGCTGCCCCCGCAGCGTCGCTTCGCGCGCGACCGCCGCATCGCCACGTCGACGGCCGCTCGCGTGTACACAGAGCTGACGCGGCGCGGCCTCGTCGTCGGAGAGGTCGGCAGGGGCACGTTCGTCCGGGCCGCCGCACCGCCCGTCGACCCGCCCGGTGGGGAACCGGCGCGGGCAGGAGTGGATCTCGAACTGAACTTCCCGTCGCTGCCGGGGCAGTCGGAAATGTTGACCCGCAGCCTGTCAGCCGCGCTCCGGCCGGATGCGTTCGACGCGGCGTCGGCGCCGGTCCCCGTCGGCGGTACCGCCGAGGCGCGGCGGGCCGTGGCCCGCTTGCTCGGAGAGGTCGACCCGGACCAGGTGCTGCTCGCCGGCAACGGTCGGCAGGCGATCGGCGCCGCCATCGCGGCCGTCGTGCCCGCGGGCGGCAGGCTCGGGGTGGAGGCGCTGACGTACCCGGTCGTCCGCGGGATCGCCAGGAATCGCGGCGTCACACTCGTACCGCTCGAACTCGACGAGGACGGCATTCGCCCCGATGCGCTCGAGCGGGCGGCGGTCGACGCCGTGTATGTCCAGCCGGCGTTGCAGAATCCGCTCGGATCGACGATGTCTGCGGAGCGGAGGACGGCATTCGCCGAGGTGGTCCGCGACCGCGGGGTTCCGGTGATCGAGGACCGCGTGAACGCATTCCTCTGTGACGAACCGCGGTTGGCCGACCACATACCGGAATACACGATCGTCGTGGACAGCCTGTCGAAACGGATCGCCCCCGGGCTGACCCTCGGCTTCGTCGCCGTGCCACCGAAGTTGTGGGGCGAGGTCGCGCGGGCGTTGCGATGCGGGGGATGGGCCGCGAGCGGATTCGCCCTCGATGCGGCCACGCGGTGGATTGTCGACGGCACGCTCGACGAACTCGTCGGGGGAAAACGTGCGGACGCGGCCTGGCGGCAGGAACTGATGCGTGCTCGACTGGACGGATTCGCGATCCGCGCCGATGCTCGTGCCTATCACTGCTGGTGGGAGCTTCCCGAGCCGTGGCGGGCGGACACCTTCGTCGCCGCGGCGGCCCGTCACGGCATCGCGGTCAGCCCGGCGGCGTCGTTCACGGTCGACGAGGGACATGCGCCGTCCGCGGTCCGGCTCGCGTTGGCGGCACCGCCCGAATCCGTGCTCACGGGAGCGCTCGAGGTTCTCGCTCGACTCGCCCGCGGCGGACCGGACGACACGGGTCCGAGCTGATCCGAATCCGAGGGAGTCATCCGGTTTCAGCGGAATTCGATCTTCGTTCGTCGGCGAGTCGCGCCGGAATCGGGTTTGCCGACGATAGCTCGGCAAAACTTGAGCTTCGCCACATCGTGGCAGAAACACCGGCTACCCGACGTTAACGTGGATGCGAGCTCGGATTCTCCGGAGATATTTCCGGCCCCGAGTTTCTCATGCCCGTGTTTTCACCGCGCTTTGTGCCATGACCGTAGGGAACCGCCATGACCGCATCCGGCAACGCCGACCAGACGAACGTGGGCGCCCCGGCCGACCCCGGCGTGCTGGCCGCCCGTGCTGAAGACGCGACGCGCACCCTGCAGCAGTGGGCCGCCCGCCGCGGCTCTCACCCGCGGGCCGATCACGAGGCGGAGCTGCACGAAGTGCTGAGTTCGCTGCGGCAGCTCGCCGAGAACCTCGCCCGGTTCCTGCCCGAATCGGGCACGTGGCTCGAGCAGCAGCTCTGGTCGGGCAACGTCGGTGAGGACACGGCCTACGGCGAGCTGGCACAGTCGACGTTCGAAGCGGCTGCCGCGCTGGCGCGTGCGCAGCGCATGGCGGCTCAGTTGGGTCGTGAACTCCACACCGCCGAACTCGCCAGCCGGTCGCTCGTCACCCAGTGATGCCGCCGGCCAGCCGCCGCGCTGCCGCGCGCTGATCGGTGCGGTCACCGGCGCGTCGCCTTCCGGTGCGCTGCCGGTCGGACCGCGGCTGATCGGACGGTTTCGTGGCGGACGGCCGACGGTCGGCGTCCGGTTCGTCGGTGCGTTGCGGGTCGGCACGTAGGACTGCGTTCGTTTCACGCTGTTGCCTGATCGCTTCGATCAGTTCCGCTTTGCTCATGTGGGCCGTGGCGAAGATACCGACGGCCCGTGCCGACTCTGCGAGTTCGGCCATGTTCGCATTGTCATTTTCCTGCTGTTCCGGGATGTGCACCATATTCTGCAGATACCCGGCGCCATGGTTCCCAAACCGGCACGGTCCAGCACGAAAGTCCATTGAGGACACATGCCACATTCGATGTGAGTCACGGCACAGAAATGGCGACGCGGCCGGGCCGGAACCCGGCATTCCGGATTCCGGCCCGGCCGAACTCGTCGTTACTTGATCTCGATGCGGCGCGTCGCGTCCTCGGGGCGCTTCGGCACCTGCACGGTCAGCACTCCCTCGGCGAGCTCCGCGCTCACCTGGTCGGGATCGACGCCCTCGGGGAGGGTGACGGCGTACCGGAACTGGCCGGTGCGGCGGGTGCGTCGGCGGAAGTGCCCTTCCCGCTCGGCGATCTCGCCGCTGACCGCCAGGGTCCCTTCGGTGAGGTCGACGGCGATGTCCTCGCGCTTGACTCCCGGCAGTTCGATCTCGACCGTGTAGGCCTCGTCCGTCTCGCGGACGTCGGCGGCCGGCGACCAGGCCGGTGTCCTGTCGTTCGCGGCGCCGGCGAGCAGGCGCTGCAGTTCGTCGAGCTCGCGCAGCGGGCTCCAGGTCGGGGTCGACGTGCGCAGCGGGCGCGCCGTGCGGGTGTGCAGTACCGGGAATGCCATCTCGTTCATCCCTTCTCGGGCTCGAGGCCCGCGGCTCGGGCCTGCCATCTCGTCCAACGGAGTTGCGGCAGTCCTTGTTCCTAAAGTTGAGCCTTGTTCGCTCAAGGCGATTTCTCGCGAGTCCGGGGGACCACCTTAGCCTTATAGGGGTAGGGGGTATATGATGATGGTGTCGACAACGAAGGAGGCATGTCATGCGGGGTTACAGCGGCGACAAGGACGCCTATCTCAAGCGGCTACGCCGGATCGAAGGGCAGATCCGTGGGTTGCAGCGGATGATCGAAGACGACGAGTACTGCATCGACATCCTCACGCAGGTCTCGGCCGCTACGAAGGCGCTCCAGTCGCTCTCGCTGGGCCTGCTGGACGAGCACCTGAAGCACTGTGTCGCGGAGGCCGTCGCCGAAGGCGGCGAGACGGCCGACGAGAAGGTTCGCGAGGCCAGCGAGGCGATTGCCCGCCTCGTGCGCTCGTGACCGGCAAACCATTGGTGATTCTGAAGAGAAGGCGATCGTGATGTTCGAGAAGACCTACACCGTGACCGGAATGACCTGCCAGCACTGCGTGGCGTCGGTGACCGAGGAGGTCGGCGAGGTCGATGGCGTGCGTGCCGTGAACGTCGACCTCGACACCGGAGCCGTCACCGTGAGCAGTGACGCCGAGGTGGCCGACGAGGCGGTGCGGTCGGCGGTCGAGGAAGCCGGGTACACGCTGGCTGCGTGAGGCTGCACGTCGGCAATGGATGATCCGTGAAGGAGGCGGTGATGACGGCCGGATCTCGGGCATCGGAGGGCGTCGAGGCCGCCGGGCAGGACCCGGCGGCGGAGCACGAGATCGAGCTCGCGATCAGTGGCATGACGTGTGCCTCGTGTGCGAACCGCATCGAACGCAAGCTGGGCAAGCTGGACGGTGTCGCGGCGTCGGTGAACTACGCGACCGAGAAGGCGCGCGTGTCCTACCCCGAAGGGGTATCGCCGGACCGGCTGGTCGAGACGGTCGAAGCCGCCGGCTACGGAGCGGTGCTACCCGTCAGGGAGACGCCCGACACCACGGGAGCGCCTGGCGGGTCGGCCTCGGCCGAACCCGTGGACCGTGAGGCGGAATCGCTGCGGCAGCGCCTCATCGGCGCGATCCTGCTGTCGGTACCGGTGATCGTGCTGGCGATGGTGCCGCCGCTGCAGTTCGACAACTGGCAGTGGGCCTCGCTCGCACTGGCGGCCCCGGTCGTGGTGTGGGCGGCGTGGCCGTTTCACCGCAGTGCGCTGGTCAACCTGCGGCACGGCGCAGCGACGATGGACACGCTGGTGTCGATGGGGGTGTCGGCTGCGTTCGCGTGGTCGCTGTACGCACTGTTCTTCGGCGGTGCGGGCATGCCCGGTATGACGCACGCCTTCGAGTTCACGATCCAACGCGGCGACGGCAGCACCAACATCTACCTCGAGGTCGCGGCAGGCGTCACGATGTTCCTGCTGGCAGGCCGGTACTTCGAGGCGCGTGCGAAGCGCCGCGCCGGTGCCGCGCTGCGGGCGTTGCTGGACCTGGGAGTCAAGGACGTCGGCGTCCTGCGTGACGGTCGCGAGGAGCGCATCCCCGTCGACCACCTCGGCGTCGGCGACCGGTTCGTCGTGCGGCCGGGGGAGAAGATCGCGACCGACGGCGTCGTCGTCGACGGCGTGTCCGCGGTCGATGCCAGCATGCTCACTGGCGAGTCGGTGCCGGTCGAGGTCACCGAGGGCGACACCGTCGTCGGGGCGACCGTCAACCAGGGCGGCAGGCTCGTGGTCGAGGCGACTCGCGTCGGCGGGGACACGCGGCTGGCGCAGATGGCCAAGCTCGTCGAGGACGCCCAGGCGGGTAAGGCGGAGGTGCAGCGGCTCGCCGATCGCATCTCCGGGGTGTTCGTGCCGATCGTCATCGTGCTGGCAGTGGGCACGCTGATCGGCTGGCTGGCCACCGGTGGTGCCGTCGAGGCGGCGTTCACCGCGGCCGTCGCCGTGCTGATCATCGCCTGCCCGTGCGCGTTGGGCCTGGCCACGCCGACGGCGTTGCTCGTCGGTACGGGCCGGGGCGCACAGCTGGGGATCCTCATCAAGGGGCCCGAGGTACTGGAGTCCACGCGCCGGGTGGACACCGTCGTGCTCGACAAGACGGGCACCATCACCACCGGCACGATGACACTCGGCGCGGTGCACGTCGCCGAGGGCACCGACCGCGTCGAGGCGTTGCGACTCGCCGGTGCCGTCGAGAACGCCTCACAGCACCCCATTGCCCGGGCGATCGCGGATGCGGCGGAACGGGAACTCGGCGACGTGCCGGAGGCCGGCGACTTCGCCACGACGAACGGCCTCGGGGTGCACGGTGTCGTCGACGGTCACGCCGTCGTCGTCGGCAGGGAGGCGCTGGCCAGGGAATGGAGCCTGACGCTGCCGGACGAACTCGTGGCCGCGAAGGAAGCCGCGGAACGCAACGGCAGCACCGCGGTGATCGCGGGCTGGGACGGCGAGGCACGTGCCGTGCTCGTCGTCAGTGATGAGGTCAAGGCGACGTCGGCCGAAGCGGTGCGGCGGATGCGGTCGCTGGGTTTGCGCCCGGTACTGCTGACCGGTGACAACGACGCCGTCGCGCGGGCTGTCGCCACGCAGGTGGGCATCGAGCCGGCGGACGTGATCGCCGAGGTGTTGCCCGAGGACAAGGTCGCCGTCGTGGAGCGGCTGCAGTCCGAGGGCCGGGTGGTCGCCATGGTCGGCGACGGCGTGAACGACGCCGCGGCACTGGCCTGCGCCGACCTCGGCCTGGCGATGGGAACGGGCACGGACGTCGCGATCGAGGCGGGCGACCTGACGCTCGTGCGCGGCGACCTGACCGCGGCCGCCGACGCCATCCGGTTGTCGCGCCGGACCCTGCGGACCATTCAGGGGAATCTGTTCTGGGCGTTCGGCTACAACGTCGCCGCGTTGCCGCTCGCGGCGGCCGGGTTGCTCAATCCGATGCTCGCCGGTGCCGCCATGGCACTGAGCTCGGTGTTCGTGGTGACGAACAGCCTGCGGCTGCGCCGCTTCTCCTGACCGGCGCCCCCAAGGGCACTTTGGTTGCACTCAATGCAACCAAAGTGCCCTTGGGGGCTTCTCGCGTGCATCAGCGCGGTGCTCTCAGCTGCTGCGCCAGTGCGGCACGCCGAGAAAGATCAGGCGGAGTTTCCGCTCGGCTTCGGCCGTGATCTCGGCCTCCGAGCCGGGGCGTGCTTCCAGCAGGTCGAGCACGGTCGCCAGCATCGCGGACACG
This sequence comes from Prauserella sediminis, assembly GCF_014195435.1. Lineage (NCBI taxonomy): Bacteria > Bacillati > Actinomycetota > Actinomycetes > Pseudonocardiales > Pseudonocardiaceae > Prauserella > Prauserella sediminis. The sequence goes on from NZ_JACIBS010000001.1 coordinate 3,386,211, forward strand.
ATGAGGTCGGCCAGCATGCGCAGGTCGTCGGTCGACCAGTCGCGCAGGCCGTCGAAGCGTGCGAGGTCCACCGCCAGTTCGCCCGCGAGGAGTTTCAGCTCCACGCCGATGGTCTGGCGCACCGCGCCGGTGCCGCCGTAGCGCTCCCGCACCAGGAACCAGTAGTGCTCCTCGTGTGAACGCACGTGCTCCGAAAGAGTTCGCACCGATGCGCGGATGAGGTCGGCCGAACCACCGGGCGCGTTGCGTGCTCCGCGGATCATCGTCCGCAGCGTGCGCATCGACTCCTCGACGAGCGTGACGCCCAGTTCGTCCATCGACTCGAAATGACGGTAGAACGCCGTCGGCACGACACCGGCCTGCTTGGCGATCTCCCGCAGGCTCAACCCGGCGAATCCCCGCTCGGACGCCTGTCGCAGCGCCGCGTCGAGCAGTGCGCGCCGCGTCCGTTCCTTGCGCTCGTTGCGGGTCTCCGGTGCCGTCATGGCTGTCGAGCATACGTCGGCCGGTTCTGTAACCCCGTTCACATCGACCCTGGTCACCTTGCGCCTCCACCTGATCGCCTACAAGATTGAGTGTACAGTCGTTCACTGAAAATGGAGGCGCGGAATGGCGATGCGCACAGTGCGGCGAGCGGCGACCCGGCCGGGATCGCTGCCCGCTTCGCTCGCGTCACTGGCGGAGAAACTGCTGACGCCGCACGGGGTCGACCGCTACCTCGAACTGATCGACCCGATGCTGGTGCGCAGCGAGATCCGTGGCGAGGTCGTGGCCCTGCGCAGGCCGACCAGGGATTCGATCACGCTGACGGTCCGCCCGAGCAGGGCGTGGCGGGGTTTCGCCGCGGGGCAGTTCGTCCGCGTCACCGTCGACATCGACGGGGTGCGGCGTACGCGCTGTTACTCGCCTGCCGGCAGTGCGCATCGCGGTGACGAGCTCGAGTTCACCGTCAAGGCGCACGAGGGCGGACTGGTCTCCCGGCACCTGCACGAACGTGGGCACGTGGGCATGGTGCTCGGGCTGTCACCGGCCGACGGCACGTTCGCGTTGCCCGAACCGCGGCCCGAATCGATCGTGCTCATCGCGGGAGGAAGCGGCATCACGCCGGTGTTGTCGATGCTGCGGACACTGGTCGACGAACGGCACCCGGGCGAGGTGTCGTTGCTGTACTACGCGCGGACCCCCGACGACGTGCCCTACGCCGACGAACTCGACGAGCTCGCGGCCAGGCGGGGCGTACGCATCCACGTCCGGCACACGGCGACCGACGGGCACTTCACCGCCGACCACCTTCGCCGGGTCGCACCGTGGTTCGCCCGCGCCACCACGTATCTCTGCGGGCCGTCGTCGCTGATGGAGGCGGTGCGCGCGCACTACGCCGACGCGGGGATCAGTGAACACCTGCACACCGAGGAGTTCACGCCGCCGGTACTGACGGTCGCTGCGTCCGAGGCGGGCGGTCGCATCCGCTTCGTGCGCAGTGGGGTGGACATCGTGAGCGACGGTCGGCCGCTGCTGGAACAGGCCGAGGACGCGGGCCTGTCCCCGGAACACGGCTGCCGCATGGGTATCTGTTTCTCGTGCACCCAGCGCAAGGTGTCCGGCGTCGTGCGCACCGCAGGTGGCGAGGAATCGGCCGAGGACGACGAAGAAATCCAGCTGTGCGTCACCGCCGCGGTGGGTGACGTCGAGATCGACTGTTAGGAGCCACCTCATGACGGGCTTGCAGGACCGGCTCACGCCGGAACAGGTCGAAGAGTTCGGCCGCGAGATGGACGAACTGCGCCGGCGGGTCGTCGCCGACCTCGGCGCCGAGGACGTCGAGTACATCCAGAACGTCATCAAGACCCAGCGGGGCCTCGAGGTCGCCGGAAGGGCGCTGATGTACGCCGGGTTCTTCCCGCCCGCCTGGCTCGCGGGAGTGGGCGCACTGTCGCTGGCGAAGATCCTCGACAACATGGAGATCGGCCACAACGTCATGCACGGTCAGTACGACTGGACGCGTGACCCGGCGCTGAGTTCGCAGCGGTTCGAATGGGACAACGTGGCGCCCGCCGAGAACTGGCGGCACTCGCACAACTACATCCACCACACCTACACCAACATCGTCGACAAGGACCGCGACGTCGGCTACGGCATCCTGCGCATCGACCCGGCGCAGAAATGGCACCCGTACTACCTCGGCAACCCGGTGTACGCGACGTTGCTGGCGATCTTCTTCCAGTGGGGCGTCATGCTCCACGACCTCGAGGTCGACCGGGTCCTCAAGGGCGAGCGCAAGTGGTCGGAGTTCAGCGAGGAGCGGCGCCGCATCGGCCGGAAGATGGGCAGGCAGATCGGCAAGGATTACGTGCTGTTCCCGCTGCTCACCGGGCCGCTGGCGCCGCTGACGTTCGCGGGCAACGCAGCGGCCAACCTGGCCAGGAACCTGTGGGCGTTCGGGATCATCTTCTGCGGCCACTTCCCGGCCGACGTCGAGAGCTTCTCCGAGGAGGAGACCGAACGCGAGACGCGCGGCCAGTGGTACCTGCGGCAGATCCTCGGCTCGGCCAACATCACCGGCGGCTCGCTGTTCCACATCCTCTCCGGCAACCTCTCGCACCAGATCGAGCACCACCTGTTCCCGGACATCCCGGCGCGGCGGTACCCGCAGATCGCGGGCGAGGTGCGGGCGATCTGCGAGAAGTACGGCCTGCCGTACCACACCGGACCGCTGCACAAGCAGCTGTGGTCGGTGGCGAAAAAGATCGTCAAGTTCGCGCTTCCCGGCAGCGGGGACCGCGAGCCCGAACCGGCTACAGTCGAGCGCGACCGGACACCTGCTGCGGCCTGAGGCACGCAGACACGACGAGGGAGGGTGACATGGTCGGCCGATTCGAGGCGGGCAAGGACACGGTCCAGGTACTCACCGAGCAGGCGGCGTCGCATGTCGGCAACATCGCCGGGATCATCACCGGCGCGGTGCGCGACGTCGCGCGCGAGACGGGCGACTGGGTGACCGAGTTGATCGAGATGCGGGAGGCCTCGGGGAAGGCCGTGGCCGACGAGGATCGGGAGACGGGCGACCGCTGAGCCCGGCACGCGCCTGTGTGGCGTGCGCCTCCCCGGGCGGACCGGGTGCGTACCCGGTGGTCATGATGTCCCGCGTGAGTGACGTGATGAGTACGGCAGACCTCGTCGACGAGCACGGCGAGGCGCTGCGCGTGTGCGATACCCAGTTCCGGCAGTTCGGCTCGCACCGGGAGTTCTCCGGCAGGGTGCGAACGGTGTCCTGTCACCAGGACAACGGCCTGGTCAAGCAGCTGCTGAACTCGGAAGGCGAGGGCTGCGTGCTCGTGGTCGACGGCCGCGGGTCGCTGCACACGGCACTGACCGGTGACCTGATCGCGGGTGCCGCGGTGCGCAACGGCTGGGCCGGGCTGGTCATCAACGGCGCGGTGCGGGACTCGGCCGTGCTGGGCGGGTTGCCGCTGGGCGTGCAGGCTCTCGGCACGAACCCGCGCAAGAGCAGCAAGGACGGGGTCGGCGAGGTCGACATCCCGGTCGAGTTCGGCGGCGTCACCTTCCACCCCGGCGACACGCTGTACGCCGACGACGACGGCGTGGTGCTGCTGCCACGGGCCTGACCGGCCGCGCGGCCGACTCCGACTCCGTCCACGACTCGCGGCGGGCCGGGGGTGATGCGCCGGGGCGCCGCGGTCAGACTGACGGCATGCAGGCTGTCGTCTACGCCGGTTACGGCGAACCGCCCGTGCTCACCGATGTCCCGGAGCCGGAGTGCCCGTCCGACGGCGTGGTGGTCGCCGTGCGCGCCACCGGCGTGTGCCGGTCGGACTGGCACGCCTGGAAGGGGCACGAGCAGGTGCCGTTGCCGCAGATCCCTGGACACGAACTGGCCGGTGTCGTCACCGAGGTCGGCGTGGACGTCACGCGCTGGCGGCCCGGCGCGCGGGTGACGGTGCCGTTCGTGTGCGGGTGCGGGCGGTGTGAGTACTGCGCCGCCGGTGAGGCGCAGGTGTGCCCCCATCAGACGCAGCCGGGCTTCACCGGGCCGGGCTCCTACGCCGAGCGCGTGGCATTGCACGCGGCCGACCTCAATCTCGTGCCGCTGCCCGAGACCGTGGGTTTCACGGCGGCCGCCTCGCTCGGCTGCAGGTTCGCCACGGCGTTCCGCGCGGTCACGGTCCACGGTCGGGTCGGGCCGGGGGACTGGCTGGCGGTGCACGGCTGCGGTGGCGTGGGACTGTCGGCGGTGCAGATCGGGGTCGCGCTGGGCGCGCGGGTGGTCGCCGTCGACGTCGCGGATTCGCCGCTCGATAACGCGCGCCGCCTCGGTGCGCAGGCCGTCGTGAACTCGGCTGGATCGGATGCTCCGGAGACGGCGGCGGCCGTGCGGGAGCTCACCGGCGGCGGGGCGCACGCGTCGATGGACGCCTTCGGTTCGGCCGGTACGTGCATCTCGTCGGTGCGGAGTCTGCGCCGCCGCGGCAGGCACGTGCAGGTCGGCCTGCTGTTCGGGGAGGCGGCGACCCCGCCGATCCCGATGGACGTCGTCACCGCGCAGGAGCTGGAGGTGCATGGTTCCCACGGGATGCCGGCGCGCGACTACCCGCAGCTGCTCGCGATGCTCGCCGACGGCACGCTGCGCCCCGAGGAGCTGATCGGCGAGACCATCGGCCTCCGGCAGGCACCGGCCGCACTGGAGGCGATGGACGAGCCGACGGCCGGCACCGGCGCAGGGATGACCGTGGTCGAATTGCCCGGCTGAGTCACCGGCGAGCGAGGCGGTCGTCGGCAGGGGCGAGTGGGGTTCCGCTCACGCACCGCCCGTGGATCGACTGCCCGTACGGGCCCGCTCGACGGCGAGTTCGAACGACGGGCCGTGTCCGGGTGGGTGGTGGCGTGCCGCCGCGCCCAGGTGCGCCTCACGGAGGTCGTCCATGAAGCTTTCCCACAGCGGAGGGCCGCCGTCTTCGAGGACCTCGGCGTAGCGGCTCAGCTCGTCGTCGGCTCCGAGCTGCCTCCTGCCCCACACCCCGATCTGGACGAACACCGGCACCAGCGTGATGGCCCGTTCGGTCAGGTTGTAGAGCGCCTTCTGTTTGTGTCCGGGGTCGTCGCTCCTGGTGAGCAGTCCGCGGTGGACCAGTAGTTTCAGCCGGTCGGCGAGGATGTTGGTGGAGATGCCTTCGTCGCAGGTGAGCAGCTCACGGTAGTGCCGCTTCCCGGCGAAGACGATGTCGCGGAGCACCAGCAGCGTCCAGCGGTCCCCGAAGACCTCCAGCGACAGGTTGACCGGGCACAGGGAACGAGGAGACGCGGTCATCCGATCCGGCTCTGCCATCCGCTTCGATTCTCCAACCGGTTGTGTTCTTGCATCGGTCACCTCTAGTCTACAACTGCTTGCAAAATTGCAGCGGTAGCTGATCCGAGGAGGAACGATGCAGGCACATCCCGTCGTCGAGGCGATTCCACCCGTCGGCCGCGGGACCGCGCTCGACGCGCAGGCCGAGCTGGAACCGCTGTCCTGGGCCGAGGCCGAACGCCGCCTCAACACCGACGCGTCCTGTTGGCTCGCGACCGTGCGCCCCGACGGGGCGCCGCACGTGGCTCCGCTGTTCGCGGTGTGGTCGGAGTCCCGGGTGTACGTGTGCTCGAAGGACACGACACGCAAGAGCAGGAACCTCATCGCGGACGGCCGGTGCGTGGTCACCACCGACGTCGACGCGGCGCACGTGATCGTCGAGGGTCGTGGCCTACGGGTGTCCGATGAGGACACGCTCCGGCGCACATCGGATGCCTTCGCTGCGGTCTACGGCTGGCCGACGACGGTCGCGGGGGAGCTGCTCGACGCTCCGTTCGGCGCGCCGACCTCCGGTGGGCCGCCGTACGCGGTATTCGAGATCGCCCCGGAGACGGCGTTCGCGTTTCCCATGGAGGGCACGTTCCTGCCGACCCGGTGGCGATTCACGTGACCCGGTGCGCTGCCATGTGAGCGGCTCAGCTGCGGAGGCGATACTCCTTGAGCAGGCCCTTGCTGATGATCGTCTTCTGGATCTCGCTCGTACCCTCGCCGATGAGCAGGAACGGCGCCTCGCGCATGAGGCGTTCGATCTCGTACTCCGTGGAATAGCCGTAGCCGCCGTGGATGCGGAACGCCTCCTGGGTGACCTCGGCGCAGTACTCGCTGGCGATGAGCTTGGCCATGCCGGCTTCGACGTCGTTGCGTGCGCCGGAGTCCTTGAGGCGTGCGGCGTTGACCATCATCAGGTGGGCGGCTTCGACCTTCGTGGCCATCTCGGCCAGCTTGAACGAGATCGCCTGGTGCTCGGCGATGGGCTTGCCGAACGTCTCGCGCTGCTGGGCGTACTCGATCGCCAGCTCGAAGGCACGGATCGCGATGCCGCACGCACGAGCCGAGACGTTCACGCGACCGACCTCGATGCCGTCCATCATGTACGAGAAGCCCCGGCCGGGAGCTTCGCCGAGCACCATGTCGGAGCCGATACGGAAGCCGTCGAACACGGCCTCGGTGGTGTCGACGCCCTTGTAGCCCATCTTGTCGATCTTGCCGGGAATCGTGAGCCCCGGCAGCACCTCGCCGTAGCCCTCCGGCTTCTCGACGAGGAAGGTCGTCAGGTTCCGGTGCGGGCTGTCGGCACCCTCGTCCGTGCGGGCCAGCAGTGCGACGAGGGTGGACGTGCCGCCGTTGGTGAGCCACATCTTGGTGCCGTCGATGACGTACTCTCCCCCGCCGGCCACGCCCCCACCGGCGGAGGCGCCCCCATTACTGTCGAGGGTGGCCTTCGTGCTGATCGCGGCGACGTCGGAACCGAGGCCGGGTTCGGACATCGAGAACGCGCCCCGCACCTCGCCGGTGGCCATGCGCGGCAGGAAGTGGCGTTTCTGAGTCTCGGTGCCGTGCCGGGCGATCATGTGGGCCACGATGAAGTGGGTGTTGATCACGCCCGACACGCTCATCCAGCCCCGCGCGATCTCCTCGACGACGAGCGCGTACGTCAGCAGTGACTCGCCGAGCCCGCCGTACTCCTCAGGGATGGTGATGCCGAACAGCCCCATCTCCTTCATGCCCTCGACGATCTCGGCGGGATAGGTGTCGCCGTGCTCGAGTTCCTGTGCATGCGGGATGATCTCGTTGTCGACGAACTTCCTGACCGTCGCCAGGATCTCGGACTGCACATCGGACAGTCCTGCGGTGTGCGCCAAGCGGGCCATGGCTGTGCGGCCTCCAAGGGAGCGGTGTGGGTTCGCGCCCCGCCCGCCGGGCCGGCGGACGGGGCGTCGGTCTGAGGGCGGCCGGCCGGGTGGCATGCCCGCCGCGGGTGTCAGCCTGTGACGCGTTCGACGACCGCGGCGAGGCCCTGACCACCGCCGATGCACATCGTTTCCAGGCCGTAGCGCACTTCGCGCCGGTCCATTTCCCTGGCCAGGGTGGCGAGGATCCGCGTGCCGGTCGCTCCGACGGGATGGCCGAGCGAGATGCCGGAGCCGTGGACGTTGAGGCGGTCGAAATCGCCGGCCCCGAAGTTCCACTCGCGCGTGCACGCGAGCACCTGTGCGGCGAACGCCTCGTTGAGCTCGATGAGGTCCATATCGGACAGTGCCAGGCCGGCGCGGTCCAGCGCCTGCCGTGACGCCGGAACCGGCCCGATGCCCATCGTTTCGGGCGGTACCCCGGCGACGGCCCACGAAACGATCCGCACCAGCGGGCGCAGGCCCAGCTCGGCGGCCTTGTCCGGGTGGGTCACGATGCACATCGCGGCCGCATCGTTCTGTCCGCTGGCATTGCCCGCGGTGACGGTCGCGTCCGAGTCCTGCTTGCCGAGCACGGGTTTCAGTCCGCCCAACGTCTCGAGCGAGGCATCGGCGCGCGGGTGCTCATCGGTATCCACAACGGACTCGCTCTTGCGGGTGCGAACGGTCACCGGCACGATCTCCTCGGCGAACACGCCGGACCGCTGCGCCGCCACGGCGCGCTCGTGGGAGGTCAGGGCCAGCCGGTCCTGCTCCTCGCGCGGGATCGAGTATTCGCGGCGCAGGTTCTCGGCGGTCTCCAGCATCCCGCCCGGCACGGGATGGTTCCGGCCGCCCGCGGTGATGCGGCCCCGGGCGAGTCCGTCCTCCAGCATCACGCCGGCACCCTTGACGCCCCAGCGCATCTCGGTGGAATAGAACGCCACGTTGCTCATGCTCTCGGCGCCGCCGGCCACGACGACGTCGCTCGCCCCGCTCTGCACCTGCATCGCGGCCTGCAGCACCGCCTGCAGCCCGGAACCGCAGCGGCGGTCGATCTGCATGCCGCCGGTGTGCTCGCCCAGCCCGGAGTTGAGCGCGACCATGCGGCCGATCGCGGGTGCTTCGCTGGTCGGATAGCAGTGGCCGAGTACGACGTCGTCGACCGCATCCGGGGCGACGCCGCTGCGCTCCAGCAGACCGCGCAGTGCGACCTCGCCGAGGTCGGCGGCGCTCAGCGGACGGAGGACGCCACCGAACCGGCCGATCGGGGTGCGGACCGGTTCGCAGATCACGGCCTCACGGGTCGTTCCGGTGCTCATCACATGAACCTCCCACCGGTGACCTCGAGCACGGTCCCGGTCATGTAGGACGACAGATCGGAGGCGAGGAACAGCGCCACGCTCGCCACTTCGGACACCTCGCCGGCCCGTTGCATGGGGATCTCGGCCATCTTGTGATCCCACACGTGCTCGGGCATGGCCTCGGTCATCGCCGAGCGGATCAGGCCCGGCTGGATCGCGTTCACCCGCACGCCGTGGTGGGCCATCTCCTTGGCGGCCGCCTTGCTCATGCCGACGATGCCCGCCTTGGCCGCCGAGTAGTTGGTCTGGCCGGCCATGCCGACCTTGCCGGACAGCGACGAGATGTTGACGATCGCGCCGCTCTGCTGCGCGCGCATGATGGCGGAGGCCTTCCGCAGGCCGTTCCACGTGCCTTTCAGGTGGACCTCGATGACCTGGTCGAACTGCTCCTCGGTCATCGTCCGCATCGTGGCGTCGCGGGTGATGCCCGCGTTGTTGACCAGGACGTCGAGCGCGCCGAAGCGGTCGGTGGCGGCGGCCAGGAGCGCGTCGACGTCGTCCGGTGCGGTGACGTCGCAGCGCACGGCCGTCGCGACGGCGGAGCCGCCGAGTTTCTCCGCCGCGGCCGTTGCCGCGTGGTCGTCGACGTCGCCGACGACCACCCGCGCACCGTCGGCGACGAATCGTTCGGCTATGGCGAAGCCGATTCCTTGTGCGGCGCCGGTGATCACGGCGACCTTGCCGTCGAGCAGACCCATGTGGTGGCGGTGTCCCTTCTCTGTGGATGCTGGCGTACGGATCACGCGGGGCCCGCGACGAGCCCGGCGTCGTGCAACCTGCCGATCTCGGCAGGGCTGAGGCCGAGGCGTTCGCTCAGTACCGCGTCGGTGTCGGCGCCCAGCGCCGGTGCGGATTGCGGTGGGCGGGCTTCGCCCGCCGTGCGGATGGGACCGGCTGCGGCGGCCATCGGGCCGATGCCGGGCTGGTCGATCTCCCGTACCACGGACGTGGCGTCGGCGAGCGCCAGCCGGGTGGCCTCGGCCATGTCCCGGTAGGGACCCCACAGCACGCGGGACTCGTCGAGCAGGTCGGCGACCTCGTCGTAGGGGCGCGCGGCGAACCACGGCCGCAGGATCGCCTCGATCGTCTCGCGGAACCGGTAGCGATCGGACTCGTCCGACAGGTCGGCACCGAGCGCGGGTTCGAGCGCGGCGAACACCTCCGTGGTGCCGGTGGCCCTGCACAGCGCGGTCCACTGGCCGCCGGTGAGCGCGACGACGATGACCCGGCGGCCGTCGGCAGTGGGGAAGTCGACTCCGAAGCTGCCGTAGGTGTGGTTGCCGATGCGCTCGCGGCTGCGGCCCGTCCGATGGGCCTCGGCGAGCCAGCCGAGGTCGCCGACGGCCGCCAGTGCCACGTCGGACAGCGCGATCGTCGACGACGAACCCGCACCGGTGCGGGTGCGACGGTGCAGCGCGGCGAGAATCGCCGTCACGGCGTACTGGCCGCACAGGAAATCCCAGGCCGGCAGGGCATGGTTGACCGGACCGTGGTGGTCGGCCGGGCCCGTGAGATCCGGAACGCCGACGGCGGCGTTGACCGTGTAGTCGACGCCGGGCTTGCCTCCCGCCACTCCTTCGACGTGCACGTGGATCGTGTCGGCCCGACGGGTGGACAGTTCGTCCGAGGTCAGCCGGGCGCGCCCCGCGACGTTGTCGAGGTAGATCCCGGCGTCGGGGCCGGGATCGGTGGCCAGCGCGAGGAGGAGTTCGCGGCCTTCCGGGGCGCGGAAGTCGAGGGCGAGCGAACGTTTGCCCTTGTTGAGGCTGGCCCAGTACAGGCTCGTGCCCCGATCGTCGACGGGCCAGCGGTGGAAATCGCCCCCGCCGCCGGGCGGGTCGACCCGTAGCACGTCGGCGCCGAGTCTGGCCAGTGCCATGCCTCCCGAAGGCCCAGCCACGAAGCTTGCGCATTCGACGACACGGAGTCCGGCGAGCGGGTCGGCCGCAGAGGTCGGAGGCCCGGGCGCCGTCATGCCCGCGGTCCGGCGGCGCCGACGGGGCGGACGTGGGCACCGGGCGCGGGCGCTGCGGACATGAGGACGGCAGGCTCGAGTGCTGTGTGCACCGGCGCGACGAGCCTGCGTGCCGTGGGCACGGGCGCGACGAGTTCGGGTGCCACGAGCTCGGGCGCGACCGGCAACGGCGCGACCGGCAACGGCGCGACCGGCATGGGCTCATCGGGCATGTCCGCGACCTCCAACGGTGCAGGCGGGCGTCCTTCTATTTTTTATAGCCCAAATATATGATCTGGGGAAGGGTCGAACCTCGGCGGATGTGAGTGAGGCGGGTCATGACGAACACGACGTCACGCACCAGGGGAAAGCGGTCCCTGCCCGACCAGGTCGCCGCGCACGTACGCGAGCTCATCATGTCCGGGCAGTTGCGATTCCCCGAGTTCGTACGGCTAGATCAGGTCGCCGCCGACCTCGGCATCAGCGTCACGCCGGTCCGCGAGGGACTGCTGACGCTGCGTGCCGAGGGCTTGTTGCAGCTCGAACCGCGGCGCGGGTTCATGGTCGCCCCGCTGTCGGGGGACGACGTCCGCGACCTGTTCTGGGTGCAGGCGCAATTGGAAGGCGAGCTCGCGGCACGCGCGGCACCGCGGCTGTCCGACGACGACCTCGCCCGGCTCGACGAGCTGCAGCGGGGCCTCGCCGACGCGCTCGCCGAGGGCAGGCTCGACGAGATCGAGGACCTCAACCACCGGTTCCACCACCTGCTGGCGATGGCGGGTCGGTCGCCCAAGCTGACGTGGTTTCTCGGGCAGGCGGTCAAGCACACGCCGTCGCGCTACTACGAGACGATCGACGGCTGGGTGCAGGCGTCCGTCGACGACCACTATCCGATTCTCGAGGCGCTGCACGCGCGAGATCCGGAGGCCGCGCGAAAGGCCATGCAGGACCACATCCGTCACGCCGGTGAGCTGCTCGGGCGGCATGTCGATCGCCGCGCCGCCGAGTGAGATCGCCGTACCGGGCGAAGCCACGGTGCTGGGTGAGATCGCCGTGCCGGGCGGACCGCGCTCCGGTCCGGAGTCGTCCTCGTGCGCGGCGGTCGGCGTCGTGTGAAACGCCCGTGATGTCCGTACGCTGACCCGTATGAGGATCAGGAAGACGGTCGCGGCATTGGCCGCGGTGAGTGCGCTCGGTGGAGTGGCCGCCTGTGACGAGCCGGTCGAGGATGACGGCAACCAGCAGGAGGAAGACGGCGGCGGCCAGTACGGCGACGAAGGCCGCGACGAGGACGACGGCGACGGTGAGGGCGGCGAGGACTGACCGTCCCCGGCCCGGTCGATCACGGCCTCCGATCGGGCCACGCCACCGACCACGGGATTGAGTCGCCTCGCTGTCCGGGTAGTCCACGGCGACGTGGGAATACCCGGACACGAGGGGATCCGACATGGCCGGACAGGCGACCGTGACCGATGTTCATCCGCTCGACGACGACGAGTTGCACGCACTCGATGCGTACTGGCGCGCGGCGAACTATCTGTCGGTCGGGCAGTTGTACCTGCTGGACAACCCGCTGCTACGGGAGCCGCTGCGGGTCGAGCACCTCAAGCCGCGGTTGCTGGGTCACTGGGGCACCACCCCCGGTCTGAATTTCGTCTACGCGCACCTGAACCGGATGATCCGGCGCCGCGACCGCAACGTCATGTACGTGATCGGCCCTGGCCACGGCGGTCCTGGCCTGCTGGCGAACAGCTGGCTCGAAGGTACCTATTCGGAGGCCTATCCCGCCGTCGGGCAGGATGAGGAAGGCATGCGCCGGCTGTTCCGCGAGTTCTCGTTCCCCGGTGGCATGCCGAGCCACGTGGCCGCGGAGACGCCCGGTTCGATCCACGAGGGCGGAGAGCTCGGCTACTCGCTGGCACACGCCTACGGTGCGGTGCTGGACAACCCGGACCTGCTGGTCGCGTGTGTGATCGGGGACGGCGAGGCGGAGACGGGGCCGCTGGCCACCAGCTGGCACATCAACAAGTTCCTCAACCCCGCAACCGACGGTGCAGTGCTGCCGATCCTGCACCTCAACGGGTACAAGATCGACAACCCGGCGGTTCTCGCCCGTATCCCGCGCGAGGAGCTCGACGCGCTGCTGCGCGGCTGCGGTTACGTGCCGTACTACGTCGACGGTGACGAGCCGGCCACGATGCACCGGGAGATGGCCGCCACGATCGACCGCATCATGGGCGAGATCGACGTCATCCAGCACAGCGCACGCGAAGGAGAACTCACCGGCCGTCCACAGTGGCCTGTCTTGGTGCTGCGCACCCCGAAGGGATGGACAGGTCCGATCGAAGTGGACGGTATGCCGATCGAGGACACGTGGCGTTCGCACCAGATCCCGCTGGCCGAGGTGCGGGAGAACGCCGGGCATCGGGAGCAACTGGAGTCGTGGCTGCGGTCTTATCGGCCGGCGGAGCTGTTCGATGAGCGTGGTGCGCCCCGTCCCGAGCTGGTGGCGCAGGTCCCTGCGGGCGGCCGCCGCATGGGGGCGAACCCGCACGCCAACGGCGGACTGCTGCTGAAACCGTTGCGACTGCCCGATTTCCGCGAGTACGCCTCGGAGGTGAAGAAGCCCGGGTCGACGATGTCGGAGCCGACACGGGTGCTGGGACGTTGGTTGCGGGACGTGATGCGCGCCAACGACGATCACCGGAATTTCCGCCTGTTCGGCCCGGACGAGACGGCGTCGAACCGGCTCGACGCGGTCTACGACGGGACCGCGAAACAGTGGCTCGGCGAGCTCCGCGGCACGGACGAAAACCTGGCCAGGGACGGGCGCGTCATCGAGATGCTGTCCGAGCACGTGTGCCAAGGCCTGCTCGAAGGGTACCTGCTCACCGGCAGGCACGGGCTGCTGTCCTGCTACGAGGCGTTCATCCACATCGTGGACTCGATGTTCAACCAGCACGCGAAGTGGCTGAAGACGAGCAAGGGACTCGACTGGCGCAGGCCCGTCGCATCGCTGAACTACCTGTTGACCTCGCACGTGTGGCGGCAGGATCACAACGGCTTCTCGCACCAGGACCCCGGGTTCATCGATCACGTGATGAACAAGAAGGCCGAGATCATCCGCGTCTACCTGCCGCCCGACACGAACACGCTGCTGTCGGTGGCCGACCACTGCCTGCGCAGCCGCGACTACGTCAACGTCGTGGTGGCGGGCAAGAACCGGACGCCGGAGTGGCTGGACGCCGACGAGGCGGTGCTGCACTGTGCCCGCGGCGCTGGCATCTGGGAGTGGGCGAGTTCGGACGCCGGCAGGGAACCGGACGTGGTGATGGCGTGTGCAGGGGACGCGCCGACACTGGAAGTGCTGGCCGCGACGTCGATCCTGCGGGAGCGGCTGCCGGAGTTGGCGGTGCGGGTGGTCAACATCGTCGATCTGATGCGGCTGCAGCCGGCGAGCGAGCATCCGCACGGCATGACGGACGCCGAGTTCGACGCGCTGTTCACGACGGACCGGCCCGTGCTGCTGGCGTATCACGGCTATCCGTGGCTGATCCACCGGTTGACGTACCGGCGGCGCAACCATCGGAACATCCACGTCCGCGGCTACAAGGAGGAAGGCACGACGACCACGCCGTTCGACATGGTCGTGCGTAACGACATGGATCGGTTCCGCCTGGTCATCGATGTGCTGGACCGGGTGCCCCAGCTCGGGGTTCCGGCAGCGGGGCTGCGGCAGGACATGGTCGACACCCGCACCCGCCACGACGCGTGGACCCGCGCGCACGGTGACGACCTGCCCGAGGTGCGGGACTGGGTCTGGCAGTCGTGACGGGAGCGCCGGTGCACGTGCTGGTGGTCAACGCCGGATCGTCGAGCCTGAAGCTACGGCTGCTCGACGCCGCCGACGAGGTCGTGGATGCCGTGGCCCTCGAGAACTGGGACGGAGCCGACACGGCCGAACTGGAGAGGTTCGTGCGCCGCCTGCCCTCGGTCGATGCCGTGGGGCACCGCATCGTCCACGGCGGACGTCGGTTCAGCGAACCGGTGCGGATCGACGACGAGGTGCGCGAGGCGATCGGCGGCCTGGCCGATCTCGCCCCGCTGCACCAGCCGCGTGGCGTGGCCGGGATCGATACGGTGGCGCAGGTGCTGCCGGGCACACCGGCGGTCGCGTGCTTCGACACGGCGTTCCACACGACGATCCCGGACGCGGCAGCCACGTACGCGCTGCCCGCGGAATGGAATCGCCGGTGGGGGCTGCGCCGGTACGGGTTCCACGGCCTGTCGCACGCCTACGTGACCAGGAGGGCGGCTGAGCTGACGAGGCCACCGGCGCGGGAACCGCGGATCGTGTCCTGCCACCTCGGGGCCGGCGCGTCACTCGCGGCGGTTGCGGGCGGCCGATCGGTCGACACGACGATGGGCTTCACGCCACTGGCGGGGCTGGTGATGGCGACCCGCACCGGAAGCGTCGATCCCGGCCTGGTGCTGTGGTTGCAGCAACAGGCGGGAATGGACGCCGACTGTCTGTCACACGCGCTGGAGCGCGAGTCCGGTCTCGCGGGACTGTCCGGCGGAACCGGCGACATGCGCGAGATCATGTCCGGAATGGACTCCGGTGACGAGGCGTGCCGGCTGGCGTTCGACGTGTACGTCCACCGGCTGCGACGGGAGATCGCGGCGATGACGGGCAGTCTCGGCGGGATCGACGTGCTGGTGTTCACCGGCGGCGTGGGGGAGCACAACGCCCGGGTGCGGGCCGAGGCCGCCGGTGGACTGCGGTATCTGGGCGTGACCCTGGACACGAAGGCCAACGAGGCGTGTACCGGGGAGGCCGACATCAGCGGGGCAGCGGCGCCGGTGCGCACGCTCGTGGTCCCCGCTCGGGAGGACCTCGAGATCACCGCCCACACCCGTCGCACGCTCGCCGAGTGACGGGTGTGGGCAGGGAGCTCAGTCCCGGCCGGGTGGCGTCAGCAGCGAGCGCATGGCCACGACGTCCCGGTCGCCGTAGCCGTGCACCACGGTGCTCAGCAACTGCGCCAGGGTCTGCGCGGACACGGGGGTGGGAATCCCGAGCCGCCCCGCCGCGTCCACCGCGAGTCGGAGGTCCTTCGCCGCGAGTGCCGTGCTGAACCGGGCCGTGTCGTCGCCCGCGATCATCCACGGGAGGCGGACCTGCGATTGGAACGAGTAGGCGCCGGTGTCATCGAGCGCCGAGGCGAACAGTTCCGGGTCGATCCCGGCCTTCTCCGCGAGCGTGAAACCCTCGCTCAGCACGGCGACGTTCGTCATCCCGATCATGTTCGAGATGAGTTTGAACACGGCCGCGGCCGACGGTGAACCGAAGTCGTACGTCCGCTCGCCCATCCGGTCGAACACCGGGGCGAGGGTGGTGATCGCCGCGCCGGAACCGCCCGCGAACAGTGGGATGGCGCCTTGCTCCGCAGCGGCCGGGGTCTTTCCCAGGGCGCAGTGGACGAACGCGTGACCGTGTTCGGCGAGCATGGTCTCCAGTTGGTCGGCCGTGGCGGGGTCGATGGTCGACACGTCGACAGCGATCGCGGTCCCGGACAGGTGCGGTGCCACCTCCCGCCACACCTCCGTGACGACCTCCGGCGTGGGAAGGCTGGTGAACACGACGTCGGCGTCCTTCGCCGCTGCCGCGGCGCTCTCGGCGGCTTCGGCACCGACTGCGGTACAGCGCTCCACTGCGGACGGCGAGGTGTCGGCGACCCGGACGTCGTACCCGCCGGTGGCGAGGCGGCGGGCCACGGCGCCGCCCATGTTGCCTGCGCCGATGAATGCGATTCTCATTCGAGCATCTCCTTTGTGGTCCCGCGTGGGGATCGGGTGTGCGCGTACGGCCGTCACACGGCTGGATGTCGGTCGGGTGCCGCTGCAGCGAGGTCGGCCGCTTCCTCGGCATCGACGTCCACGCGGGTGGGTTCCCATCTGATCGCCAGCAGGACGAGGAGGCCGAGCAGCGGGGCCGCTGCGACGACGTAGAACACGCCGGTTCCCAGGTTCGCGCTGAGGATGGGGAAGAAGAACAGCGAGACCATGGATCCGATGCGCAGCATCGCCTGGCCGAAACCGCTGCCGACGCCGCGAAGGGACGTCGGATAGCTCAGGGTTGCGATGGTCATGCCCTGAGCGCCGGGGCCGTAGGAGTGGAAGAACACGAACACCCCGAGCATCGCTCCGACGAGGATCAGCATCGCGCCTTCTGCGTCGCCGACCAAACCCAGGCCGATGAGCATCGCGAAGCAGACGGCGAAGCCGCCGGCCGCGAGCTTCCAGGAGCCGAGCTTGTTGCTCAACCGCACACCGAGCAGGCCGCCGAGGACGCCGAACACGAGGTTGAAGATCAGCGGGCCCACGATGGAGGTGAGTCTGCCCTGGTGCAGGAGCGCCGCGATGATCACCGGCAACGCGAACCCGACGGCGTAGTACTGCACCGATTGCAGCGCGCTCACCGACGCGGCCAGAATCGTACGTGCTCGGTAGCGCGGGCTGAACAGGCGTGCGAACTCGCGCAGTCCGGACGACGGCGGCCCTGTCGCGGCGGGTTCCTGTGCCGAGTCGTCGACGGTGACGGTGAGTCCGTACGACGACTGAAGAATCTCGGCGGCTCGGTGTAGATCACCCTGTCGAGCGGCCCATGCGGGCGATTCGTTCATGTACCGATGCCGGATGAGCATCACGATGAGAGCAGGAACAGCGCCGAAGCCCACGGCCCATCGCCAGAGGTCGGCGTGGCCCGATTCCGGTATCAGGAAGTAGAAGGGCACCAGCACCAGGAAGCTGCAGCCGGTGGCGAAATACCACATCGGCTGCCACAGCGACACCTTTCCGCCGCGGCCGCGGAGCGCGTTGAACTCGGCGATGAATGCCAGCGCGACGGGGAAGTCGATACCTATCCCGATGCCGAGGACGAATCGCGCTCCGGTGAGTAGCTCGAAGGTGGGTGCGACCGCGCAGGCCAGGGCCGCGACGACGAAGAAGACCATGTCGGCCATGAACATCTTGTAGCGCCCGATGCGGTCGACGAGGTATCCGCCGACCAGGGCGCCGAGGAGCGCACCGACCATGATGGAGGCCGATACGATGCCTTCTTGGATCGAGCTGAGCTCGAAGGTGACCGCGATGTCCTTGAGGCCGAAGGCGATCGCCGAGAAGTCGTAGGCGTCGATGAAGATTCCACCGAGGGCGATGATGGTGATCGCCGTCGATTTACCGCCTTTGGCCCGTCCGGAATTGATGAGCTCGTTGACGTCCGCCGCCGATGAGATGACAGGGGGCGGGTCGGAGTGTGGGGTCGGCATGATGAGACGTCCTTGTCCATGGCCGTTCGGTACTCGGATCAGAGACCGATTGCGACGTACCTGGTCTCTTCGAACTCTTCGATGCCTGCGGCTGCGCCTTCGCGGCCGAGGCCGGATTGTTTGGTCCCGCCCATCGGGGCGAACGCAACACTGGGAAGCGGATTGTTGACACCGACGATGCCGTTGTCCAACTGCTCCGACCAGCGCCATGCGCGTGCCTGATCGCGGGTGTACACATACGCGGCCAGGCCCATCTCGGTGCCGTTGGCCGCGGCGAGCGCTTCCTCCTCGGTGTGGAATGGGAACACTCCTGCTACGGGGCCGAACACCTCCTCGGTCGCCAGCCGGACGTGACCGGGGACATCGGCCAACAGGGCGGGCCGGGCGAAATTCGGGCCCGGTACCTCGGTGTCACGGGTCAGCTTGTGTGCGCCGGCGGCGACGGCCTCCTGGACGATCGCCTCGACCTCGCGCACCCGGTCGTGATCGATGCACGGACCGAGGTCGGGGGTGGGCTCGGCGAGTCCGTCGCCGATCGACATCGCATCCATGGCCGCTGCCAGCCGCTTGGTGAACTGCTGATAGACCGCTGCGTGCACCAGGAAGCGGTTGGCCGCGATGCAGGACTGTCCGGTGTTGCGGAACTTCGCGAGCATGGCGCCCTCGACTGCGGCGTCGATGTCGGCGTCGTCGAACACGACGAAGGGCGCATTGCCGCCGAGTTCGAGCAGCGGCCGCACGATCCGACCGGCGGCGGCGGTCATGATGCGCCTGCCCACTTCGGTCGATCCGGTGAAACTGACGACCCGCACCGCCGGATGGCCCAGGTACCCTTCGGTGATCTCGGCTGCGGGGCCGTGCACGAGGTTGAGCACGCCCGGCGGCAGACCGGCATCGTGGAGGCAGCGCACGAGTTCGGTCGCCGCCAGGGGTGCCTTCTCCGACACCCGCGCTACCACGGTGCATCCCGCTGCGAGCGCCGGGGCCAGCTTGCGAGCCTGAATGGAGCACGGGAAGTTCCACGGGGTCAGGCTCACGACGACGCCCGCGGGTCTGCGCATGCTGAGGTGCCTGCGGTCCGCTGCCTCGTGGGTATGCACCGTACCGGCAGGCCGGCGTGCCTCTTCGGCGAACCAGCGCAGGTATTCGGCCGAGAAGGCGATCTCGCCGATTCCCTCGGGAAGGCGTTTTCCCGCCTCCCTGGCCAGCAACGTGCCGAGCTCCGTCGAGCGTTCGCGGAGCAGGTCTGCGGCCCGCAGGAGGATATCGGCGCGCTGTCGTGGTGGTGTCGCGGCCCAGCCGGGGAACGCGTCGGCCGCGGCGTCGGCCGCCGCAGTGGCCTCCGCGCCGCCTCCACAGGCGACGGTTCCGATCACGGTGTCATCGACCGGATTCCGTACGTCCCGGACCGATTCCGTGTCGAACCACTCGCCGTTCACGAGCATGGTCCCTTGCCCCATCAACGACTCCTCACGTTTTGGCGAGAGGTCTTACCTCTTGCGGGGGTGACGGTAGCGGGTGCACGAGTGCGGGACAAGTCCCGCATCGATCGTCGGGTCAGCCGCGGTCGCGTTCGGACTGCGTACGGCGCACCGATGTTGTACGGGGCCCGGCGCCGGCGCGCGAAGCCAGTGCGAGCAACTCGGCCGCGGCACCGGACGGTGCTGCGCCCGTGTGCCAGACGGCGCGCAGTGTCCGGTGCAGGTCGACTCCCGAGGTGGCCACTTCCCGCAGATTCCCCGCCGCGAGATCGGATGCGACGACGAGTTCGCTGAGCAGTGCAGGGCCCGCTCCAGTGGCGACCGAACTGCGTACCGCGGTGGTGGAGCCCAGTTCCAACAGCGGTTCCACAGGGGTGAGGCCTGTCGCGAGCAGGGCCTGTTCAACGGTGTCACGGGTACCCGACCCGCTCTCCCTGCTGATCAACGGGGTTGCGGCTAGTTCCGCTGCGTCGACGGGCGTGCGCCTGCGCGCCCAGCGGTGCCCCGGGGCGACGACCAGGACCAGCCTGTCCCTGGCGACGATCTGGGAACGCAGTCTCCGGAGCCGTCGGGGGGATTCGATGAAGCCGAGGTCGATCTCGCCGTTCCGGACCAGCTCGCACACCCGTGTGGAGTTGAGCACCTGCAGTCCCACGTGAAGATCGGGAACCTGTCTGCGCAGCTCACCGATCCACGTGGGCAGCAGGTGCTCGGCCACCGTCAGACTCGCCGCCAGTGACAGTTGGGCGGTGCGTTCCCTGCGCAGTGCGTTGACGCCTTCGACGAGCAGGTTGACGTTCTCGATCACCCGCTCCGCCCAGCTGCAGATCAGCCGCCCGTCCGGCGTCAGCGTCGAACCGGTGCGGGACCGGTCGAGCAGCCGTACGCCGAGTCGGCGCTCCAGCGCGGAAATACGTTTGCTGGCGGCGGGCTGGGTGGTTCCGACCTGCGCGGCGGCGGTGGTGAGGCTGCGGTGCTCACCCACGAGCACGAGCAGTTGCAGGGATTCGATGTCCGGCAGTTCGGTCATTCCCAGAGGTTATGACGTGCGAACGAGCTGGTGGTACCGCCGTCCGAGCCCCGAAACGACGATGAAGTGGTGACAAAGCAAGAGTCGATCGTGGACGGGTCCGCGCGTTGGCGTGCACTCGTACCCGGTGTCGCGGTGGCGACGGCGGGAACGGCCGTGGCGTTCGGGATGTCGCTTCTGTGGCCGGTGCTGAGCGCCCTCACCGTTGCGGTGGTCCTCGGGGTGGCCGTCGGCCGCTGGATTCCCGAGCGGGCGCGGGAGGGGCTCGCGTGGGCCACCAAACGATTCCTGCGAGTGGGAGTTGTGCTTCTCGGCCTGCAGCTCGGGCTCGGCGAGGTGTTGGAACTGGGGCCCGGGGTGGTCGCCGCCGTCGTGGTGACGGTGCTCGTGGCGTTCTTCGGCACGCTGGGTATGGGGCGTCTCATCGGAGTGTCGCCGGGCCTTCGACTGTTGGTGGCCACGGGGTTCTCGATCTGCGGAGCCTCGGCCATCGCGGCGATGGACAGTGTGACCGACAGCGACAAGGAGGATGTCGCAACCGGTGTGACTCTGGTGACCTTGTACGGCAGCGGGGCGATCGCCGTGGTTCCGCTGCTGGGCCAGTGGCTCGGCATGGTGCCCGAGCAACTCGGCGCCTGGGCGGGAGTGTCGATCCACGAGGTGGCGCAGGTCGTGGCCGCGGCATCACCGGCGGGTGCGGCGGCCGTGGCCGTGGCCGTGGTCGTGAAACTCACCCGCGTTGTGCTGCTGGCCCCCATGGTGGCAGGAGTAAGCATGGCGAATCGCCGCGGCAACGGCCCCGCGGGCGCTGCGACGACCGGGAAACGTCCGCCGCTGATTCCGCTCTTCGTCGTCGCGTTCCTGGTGATGATGCTGGTCCGGAGCACGGGCGCCGTGCCATCGGTGCTGCTTTCGGTGTCCGATGTGGTCGGTACATTGCTGTTCGCCGCCGCGTTGTTCGGCCTCGGTACGGGAGTGAACCTGGGTTCCCTGCTCCGGACAGGCCGGCGGGGGCTCGCGCTCGGGGCGCTGTCCACGCTGCTGGTGGCCGTCGTCGGGTACACCGCGTTGGCGGCGGCCGGGGCGGTCTGACCCGCAACCCGCACATGTGGATGGGGCGCACCTCCGGTCGAGGTGCGCCCCATCCACGCGGGGGTCGATCGCTTATGCGCTGCGGTAGAGCTTGGTGAGCGTGAACTCGCGGTGGTTCAGTGCCTCGGATGCGGTCACCCGGCCGTTGATCGTCCGTTCGACCAGGTCGATCAGCGCATCTCCGGCCTGCTCCACGGTCGATTCCTGAGTCAGCACGTCGGAGCAGTCGACGTCGATATGATCGGACATCGCCGACGTCGTCTTCGGGTTCGCGCTGATCTTGACCACGGGTTGGACCGGATTGCCGATGACATTGCCCTGTCCCGTGGGGAAGAGGTTGACGACCCCGCGCCCGGCTGCCATGAGCGTGACGCACTCGGCTGCGGCCGATGAGGTGTCCATGAAGTGCAGACCGGGCCCGGTCGGTGCTTCGGCCGGGGCGAGTGCACCCATGATCGGCACGGATCCCGTCTTCACGATGTTGCCCATGGCCTTCTCTTCGATGGTCGACAGCCCGCCGGCGATGTTGCCCTGCGTCGGCTGGGAGCCGAGCAGATTCGCCCCGGTCTGTTCGATCATCTCGACGTAGTCGTCGTAGAAACCCTGGAACCGCTTGCGGACCTCGTCGCTCACACAGCGCTCGGCGATGAGGTGCTCCCCACCGGTCAGCTCGCTGGTCTCACCGAAGATCATGGTGCCGCCCGACTCGACCCACCGGTCGACGAGGTGAGCGGTGACACGACAGGATCCGAGGCCGGTGGTGGTGTCGGACTCGCCGTCCTTCATGGACAGCACGATGTCGGACCGATCAACCTGTTCGCGCGTGATCTCGCTGGCGTCCTGGAGGAACTTCTTGGCGTACCGCGAGGCGCTCTCGATCACGCGCAGGTCGCCTCGTCCCTCGATGGCGATGCGATGCACGGGTTTGCCGGTCTTGGCGATGCCGTCTGCGACGACGTCCGTCCAGTTCGGCTCGATCCCGATGACGATGACCGCGGCGACGTTCGGATTGGCGCCGACGCCGATGAGGGTGCGGAACGTGAGGTCCAGATCGTCGCCGAACTGGAGTCGTCCGAATGCGTGCGGGAGTGCGAGGGTGCCGGGCACCAGCGACGCGATGCCCTCGGCCGCGGAGTTGGACAGGTCGTCCACCGGGAGGATTGCGACATGATTGCGGGTGCCGACCGAACCGTCCGGCCGTCGGTACCCGGTCAGGCGACGCTGCTGAGCCACCGTGCGCTCCTAACGTTGTGAGTGTGGACGTAGTCGCCGCGTGCGATGTCCTGCGACGCGATGGCGGTCCGGACGCCGTACTCGATGACGTCGTCGCCGCTGCGGATGTCTCGCAGCGCCACCTTGTGGCCCAGCGGCACCTCGTGGGCGAGTTCGAGTTCCTCGACGGCGTCGCTGTCGAGGTACCCGCCCTTGACGGGGCCGGGGGTGAGGTCCCGTACCGCGACGCCGACCGCGTCACCCGAGCGATGGGCCAGGAAGTCTGGCCGGGGAGCTGACATGTTCTCCTCTTTCGGTAAGTGGTCTTACCTCTTCCGTTTCCGACGTTAGAAGCAGGGGAGAAGCGTTGTCAACGCGAGGTGAGGGCTCACTCGCAGTGTCGGCCGTGTTGGCAAGCGATCTTCGGTGCGTTACGTTCATCGGACAGAGGTCAAACCTCAATGGGACGAGGATTGAGATCGAATGAACGGTGCGGAGATGGCCGGTTCGGTGGCGGTTGTCGAGAACGTGTGGGGCGAGGCGTTCGACAAGCTCGCGCGAACACACGACGTCCGATGGGAGCCTGATGCGTGGGTCGACGATGACCTGCTGCGGCACACGCTCTCCGGTGCACAGGCAGTGGTGGTGCGGAACAAGGCGCGCATGACGGCGGAGATGTTGGCGGCGGCGCCGGACCTGCGGATCGTGGCGCGGGCGGGCACGGGGCTGGACAACATCGACCTCGATGCCGCCGACAACGCGGGTGTGGTGGTGTCTGCGGCGCTCGGCGTGAACGCGATGAGCGTGGCCGAGCACACCCTGGCGTTGGCGCTCGCGGTACTGCGCGAGATTCCCGCCCATGACCGTGGAGTCCGGAACGGGGAATGGAACCGGAGTTCGGGCCGGGAGCTCTCAGGCAAGACGTGGGGACTGCTCGGCTTCGGCGCCACCGGTATGGCGGTGGCGCGCGTGCTGCGAGGGTTCGACGTGCGTGTCCTGGCGTACGACCCGTACGTCGATCCGGCGGCGGCGGACGTCCGCGAGGCGGGGGTGACCGTAACGGGGTGGGACGAGGTCCTCGGGTCCGCCGACGTGCTCAGTGTCCACCTCCCGGCGACCCGCGAGACTCGGCATGTCTTGAGCGACGAGGCGTTCGCCGCGATACGGCCCGGCGCGGTGCTGGTGAGCGCGGGCCGCGGGGAAGTGATCGACGAATCGGCGCTCGCGGCAGCACTGCGGTCGGGGACCGTGGCCGGGGCAGGCCTGGACGTGCGGGAGTCGGAGCCACCGGGCCGAAGTCCGCTCGACGCGCACCCGACGGTGATCTACACCCCGCACGTAGCGGGGTTGACGGTGGAGAGCCAGGAGCGCATCGCATCGGTGCTCGCCGACGACGTCCAGGCCGTGCTGGCCGGGCGCCGCGCGGTGAATGCGGTCGGCAAGCACGACCTGTGGACACCGGCATGAACGGCACCAGGACAGCCGGCGAGCTGAGATCCCGCGCACAGCAGCTGTTGACGGCGTCCGGGGTGCCCGAGCCGAACGCGGCACGGACGGCCGAGATGCTCGTGCTGGCGGACGTGTGGGGAGTGCACACGCACGGACTCATGCGGCTTCCGCACTATCTGGAACGGCTCGCTGCGGGAGGCTGCAGGGCGGACGCGGTACTGACGCCGGTGTCCGACACCGGCGGCGTGGTGGTGTACGACGGCGGTGCCGGCCTGGGGCACTGGCAGCTATGGCGCGCGGCCGAACGGGCGGCGGAACTGAGTGGCTCGACCGGCATCGCGGCCGTGGCGGTGCGGAACTCGTCTCATTGCGGCGCGCTCGGCGCGTACGTGTACCCGGCTCTCGACGAGGGATTGCTGACGTTGGTGTTCAGCAACGGCCCTGCGGTCATGCCACCGTGGCAGGGCACGAGGTCGGTGCTGTCGACGAGTCCGCTCGCTGCCGGTGTACCCGCGGCGCCGCGGCCCGTGGTGGTCGACCTGGCCACCAGTGCTGTGGCGCGCGGTGCCATCGCGTGGCGGGCGCAGCAGGGCATCGAGCTCGAACCGGGCTGGGCGTTCGACGTCGACGGGGAGCCGACCACCGATGCGCAGGCAGCCCTGCAGGGCATGCTCGCTCCCATGGGCGGTAGCAAGGGCTTCGTCATCGCGCTGCTGGTCGAAGCGTTGACCGGCGGTCTGGTGGGCCCCAACCTGTCCTCGGCGGTGCCCGACATGTTCAACCGGGCCGACGACGCGGTTCCGCAGGGTATCGGCCATCTGGTGGTGACGGTACGTCCCGGTGCGTTCGATCCGGCCGCGATGGAGCGATTCGCCGCACTCGCCGAGCAGGTGGGCGACGCGGGTGGGCGCACACCGGGCGCCTCGCGGATCGGCCCGGCGGACCTGGCCGACGACCGTGTCGTCGAGGTGGCGGACAGCACCGCGGCGCACCTGGACGACTGGGCGAAACGCCTGAATACGACCGCTGCGCAGGTGTGACGTTCACCCGGGCAGGGGGCACCGTGCCACGGCCGTGTCCCGTGCCGGGGTCGTCCCCATTCCGAAGGTAGACTGGCCAGACCAGTTGGCCGGAAGGATGAGGCGTTGGACAATCTGTGGGAGCCGATTCAGCCACCGGGTTCGCTCGCCGCGCGGATCGCCGAGCGGATCGAGGAACTGATCACGGCGGAGCAATTGAGGCCGGGTGATCGTCTTCCGCCCGAACGGGAATTGGCCACGATGCTGGGCGTGAGCCGTCCGTCGCTGCGCGAGGCCATCCGCTCCCTGTCCGCGCGCGGTCGGCTCGCTGTGCGGCACGGTCAGGGCGTGTTCGTCGAAGAGCCTGCGACCACGAAGCGGCTGACCCACAGTCTCACCTCTTACGAGCACGACCTCGACGAGCTGTTCGCCATGCGTGAGGTACTCGAGGTGCCCGCCGCCGGTTGGGCCGCGAAGAACTGCACCGAGGTGGGCATCGAGTGGCTCCAGGACGCGTACGACAAGCTCATCGAGGCCACGCGGGATCCGGTCGACTGGGACGAGGTGCAGCGACTGGACGCCGCGTTTCACGAGGCGGTCGTGCGAGTTGCGGGCAACCGTTTCCTCATGCGCACCCTGGGGGTGCTGAACGAGATCATGGTGACCGGCATGGAAACGACGCTGCGCCTGCCGGGCAGGTTGGAGAAGTCGGCCGCCGAGCACACCCGGATTCTTGAGGCGATCAAGGCGGGCGACTCGCGCGCGGCCCGTTCGGCGGCTCGGGCACACATCCGCGGTGCGTACGCGGCGGCGCGGAGACACACGGAGAACCCGGTGGCGGTGGAAGCCGGCGAACTCTGACCGGCTTCCACCGCCACGGTTCGGGTTCTGTTGCTGTCAGCCGAAGACCATGCCCACCATGAGCGGCAGCAACAACACCACCAGGACGATTCCGGCGATGTCGAAGGTGAAACCCGAGCGGACCATCTTGGTGATGGGCACCGCGCCCGACCCGTAGACGATGGCGTTCTGCGGCGTCGACACCGGAAGCATGAAGCCGAACGAGGCCGCGAACGTCGCGGCCAGCGCGGGAACGAACGGATCGACGCCCGCAGCCGTCGCGACCGGGATGAGGATCGGCACCACCACCGACGCCGCAGCGGTGTTGGAGGTCGTTTCGGAGATGACGACTGCGAGGACGACGGCGAACACGAGGATGGCGATGTTGCTGCCCAGCCCCAGCATCGCTGCCGCTCCGGTGCCGATCGACTCGGCGAGCTGCGTCTCGGCCAGCAGCGTGCCGAAAATGATGCCGCAGCCGAACAGCACGATCGTTCCCCAGTCGATGCGACTGGCTTCCGACCAGGTGAGCGTGAACTCGCGGTTGGACCATTTGGTCGGCAGTACGAACAGCAGCGCCGCCCCGAGTACCGCGACCACGCCTTCGTCGAGGTGGGAGCTCACCGTCCGGTAGGCGGCCGAGTCGTCGCCGGCGACCAAGGCCACGAGACCCGGCACCATCCAGAGTGTGACCGTCACCCCGAAGGCGATCAGGGTGTTGCGTTCCGCCCACGACATGCGCCCTAGTTTCGCCCGCTCAGCGGTCACGTAGTCCTCGATGCCGGACAGCCTCTTGATTTCCGGACGGTTGAGCAGCAGGAGGACACCGGCGAGCAGCAGGAACATCACGATGCAGACCGGTAGTGCGGTGAGGAACCAGCTGAGGAACGAGATCTGCTGCCCGGTGGCCTGCTCGATGAACTCGCGACCGATGAGGTTCGGCGCGGATCCGATCGGGGTGAGCAGTCCACCCGCTCCGGAGCCGTAGGCGAGCATCAGCATCAGTGCCACACCGATGCGCAGGCGCAGCGGGTCGAACGGGGTGCCCTCGGGCAGATCCTTGCGGACGAGTTCCGCGATGACGGCGAGGATGCCGACGGCGGTTGGCAGCAGCATCGCCACCGTAGCCGTATTGGAGATCGCGGCGGACAGTACGGCGGTGATGGCGCCGAACGCGCACACCACGCGCGCCGACGTCTTGCCCACCCCGGGCAGTGACAACACGAGGAAGGCGAACCGTCTCGCGAGGCCGTGGCGAAGCATCGCCTGCGCCAGGATGAAGGCGCCGATGAACACGAAGATCGTCGACGAACCGAACGGTGCCAGTGCTTCGTCGGCCGGTACGACACCCAACAGGACGATGGCGGATACGCCGATGAGTCCGCCGATAGGGATGGGTACGGGTTCGCAGACCCACAGCACGACCACTCCGAGCAGGATCGCGGCCAGTTTGTGCTGCGGACCGTCGAGCGACGTGGGCAGGAACAGGAACACCACGGTCACCAGCGGCGCCAGCACGAGCCCGATGGTGCGGCGGGCGCGTTCGAAGCGTTCTTCGGTGGGGGACAGGGTTTGTTCGCCGAGACTCCGGTATGTGGTTCCCGACAGCAGGACGGAGGTGACATCACTTCCGGAGCTGCTCCGGGAGTCGCCGGACACTCCGTCGGGTCCGGCGTTGTCGTTGACCTCAGTAGCCATGCGCCGCACCATACCGACGAGTGACGCAGACCACTAGACCCAGACCACCAGAGGTCTTACCTCTTTCTTTCTGGATGAATCGATCCTGCGATAGGGTGCGATCGCAATCAGCGGAAGGGGTGGCCGATGTCGACGGTGATCGTCGGCGGTGCCGGGATCGTCATCCTTGCGGCCGTGCTCGGTGGCATGACCGGATTCGGCTACAACCTCATCGCGACTCCGCTGATACTGCTGCTCGGCTTCGATCCCCCGACCGTCGTGGCGGTGAATCTGGCGATCGCGCTCGCGACACGGGTCTCGGTCGTGGCGCGCCTGTGGCATTCGATCCGGTGGCGTCGTGCGATCCCACTCGCCGTCGCGAGCTTCCCCGGGCTTGTCGTCGGAGCGCTGCTCGGCGGCCTGATCGATCCGTCCGGGATTCGGCTCGTCACCGGGGTGGTGGTACTCGTCGTCGCACCGGTGATGGTGTTCCGGACGCCGAGTCCTGGTGAACGGTCGCGGAGTCGCTATGCGCTCGCGGGCTTCGCCGGGGGAGCGCTGGGTACGACGACATCGTTGAACGGCGTGCCGGTGGCGCTGACTCTCGCGGCAGATACTGACGGTCAGCGTAGTTTCATCGCCGATCTGGCGGTGTACTTCGTGTCGAGCAATGTGGTCGGTCTCGTCGTGCTCGGCGTTCGGGACGGGGCGTTCCTCGGCGATGTCGGGTTGCTGGCGTGGTGGTTGCCCGGTGCTCTGGTCGCGAACTGGATCGGCACGGCATGGGGTGGCCGTGTCCGGCCCGACGTGTTCCGTATCGCAACGTTCGTGCTCGTGATGGCGGCCGGTGTGGCGACGCTGCTGTCGGTGTGATGTGGCCGGCGCCACTGGGGCGTTGACACCTGATCAACAGGTAGTAAGCATGTGCCTTGAGGGCAGAGGTCAAACCACATCCGCACCGTCGCGGAGTTGGAGGTAGCGATGCCGGCCGAGCGGATCTCTCGCGAACGACTGACCGAACCACCGGGTGAGATCTACACGACCACCGTGCTCGAGCCGAGCTTCCGGTTCATGCTCGACGAGTACTTCGACCCATTGCTCGAGACGAACCGGGCCTGGGCCGTCATGTTGGGCGACACCGGGATCGTCGCGCCCGACAACGTCCGGCGCCTGCTGGGGGCGCTGGACCGGATGTCGGAGGAGGGTGCGGCGGCCTTCGCGGAGTTCAACCCGGATTTCGAGTACTTCTACTCCCACCTCGAACACCGGCTGGCCGAACTGGCCGGTGCGGCGGCCGCGGGCGAGATCAACCTGGGCAGAACGCGGCCCGAGCCGCTCACCCGGATGGCGCTTCGGCCACGGATCATCCGGATTCACGGGGAATTGCTGTCGTTGGTCGAGGTACTGCTCGATCTTGCAGCCCGCGAGGCGGGCACGGTGATGCCCCAGTGGACGCACATGCAACCGGCGCAGCCGTCGACCTTCGGGCACTACCTGCTCGGTATCGCCGGCGCGCTGCTGCGGGATGTGGACCGGCTCTCGGCCGCCTACCGGACGACCAACGCCTGCACGCTCGGCTGCGGCGCTCTCGCCGGCACGTCCTACCCCGTCGACCGGGACCTCGTGGCAGCCTTGCTGGGCTTCGACGAGGTGCGGGAGAACACGATCGATTGCGTCGCCTCCGGTGACCACGGGCTCGAAACGGCGGCCGCCGTCGCGAACATCGGTGTCACCCTCAGCAGGCTCTGCGAAGACCTCTACCTGTGGCACACCGACGAATTCGGGCTGGTGGAGATCGGCGACTCGTTCGCAGGCTCCAGCAGCATGATGCCCCAGAAGAAGAATGCCTACCCGTTCGAGTACGTGCGCGCCCGCGGCGCACGTGCGGTCGGCGAGATGACCTCGGCCTTCGGTGCGCTGCACAACACGAACTTCGGCGACATCAAGGACGTCGAGGAGGAGATGGTGCCGCCGGTGTTCCGCGGGTGCGACGAGATGGTGACGTCGCTGCGTCTGCTCGGCGGGACGCTGGGCACGCTGGTGGTCCACCGAGAACGTTGCGCTGCCCGTGCCGCGTCGGGTTTCTCGACGGCCACCGAGCTCGCCGCCGTGCTGCATCGGAAATCGGACCTGGATTACCGGTCGGCCCACCGTGTGGTCGGGCACCTGGTGCTGCTGGCCACGACCCGAGGACTGTCGCCAGGTGAGGTCGGCGCCGCACTGCTCGACGAAGCGGCACGTGAGGTCCTCGGACGGGATGCGGGTCTGGCCGATTCCCAGGTGCGCGACGCTCTCGACCCGTCCGGGTTCGTCGCGGCGCACCAGGTGCAGGGCGGGCCGGCACCCGAACCGATGCGGCACGCGCTCGCCGGTGCACGGCAGCAGCTGGCCGATCGGCGGGAGTGGCTGGACCGCGCACGGAGCGGACTCGACGAGGCGTCGGACCGTCTCACCACCCGCGTGCGCGACTACCTGGGCGACTCCCATGGCTGATACCGCCGATGCGGACACGAACGCCGGCGGGCTGGTACGGGTGACCGTGACGCGCAGCGTCGAGGGCACGCGGTCGGAGTTCCTCGTCGCGCGTATCCGTCCGATGACGGTTCTCGACGCGCTGCTCGCCGTACAACGGGAGCACGATCCCGCGCTGGCCTTCCGCTTCTCGTGCCGGGTCGGCATGTGCGGGACGTGCACGGTGCGGGTCGACGGACGCTCGGCGCTCGCGTGTCAGACGGAGATCCCGGCGGACACCGATCGGATCCGGGTCGACCCACTCGCGGGCCTGCCCGTGGTGCGGGATCTGATCGTCGACACCGGACCCTTCTGGCAGGCGTGGGCATCGGTGCGGCCGTATCTCGTGCCCGGCGAGGACGCCGACGTCGGCATGGACGCCGAGCCGGCCGTGATCGCGCCGGATTCGGCCGAACGCCGCGCCATCGATCCTGCTCTGGACTGCATCGGGTGCGCGGCGTGCTTCTCGAGCTGTGGCATCGCGAGTGCGCATCGGGATTTCGTCGGCCCCGCGGCGCTGAACCGCGCGATGGTGCTGGTCGCCGACAGCCGGGACAGTGCCACGGCCGAACGCCTGGAGGTCGTCGGGGCGGAATCCGGTGTCGACCGGTGTCACTACATCTACGGATGCACCGCTGCGTGTCCCAAGGGGCTCGATCCCGCGCGTGCGATCCGCCGACTGCGTGGCAGGAGGTTCCGTGGCGACCGGTGAGGTATGGCGGGAACCGGAGGTGCTGGACACCGACGTCGCAGTGGTCGGCAGCGGGGGAGCCGGTCTGATGTGCGTGCTCCACGCCTTGACGGCTCGTCCGGAGTTGGACGTGACCGTGGTGAGCAAAGGCGCGGTGGGACGTTCCGGGTGCACCCGCATGGTGCAGGGTGGCTACAACGCGGTCCTCGACCCCGACGACTCGGTGGACCTGCATCTCCGCGACACGGTCCAGGGCGGGAAGTTCCTCAACGACCAGTCGTTGGCCAGAACGCTGGTCGACGACGCGCCTCGGGTGATCAACGAGCTCGAGACCAGGGTCGGGTGCTTCTTCGATCGCAGGCCCGACGGCCGCATCCATCAGAAGGCCTTCGCCGGGCAGGCGTTCGATCGGACGGTGCATCGCGGTGACCTGACCGGCATCGAGATCATGGGACGGCTTCGCGATCAGATGTTCCGTCTCGGTCCTCGCGAGCTGGAAGACGTTCGTGCCCTCGACCTCGTCCACGATGCCGAGGGTGAACTGGCCGGGTTGACGGCGTTGAACGTGCGCACCGGCGATCCGTTGGTCTTGCGGGCTCGGGTGGTGGTCGTGGCGACGGGCGGTTCGGCGACGATGTACCGCGTCGCGGCGCCGGCTAGAGAGAAGACCGGCGACGGCGTGGCGATGTGTTGGCGAGCCGGCCTGCCGATGCGGGACATGGAGATGCTGCAGTTCCATCCGACCGGGCTGCTGGCCGGTAAGTCCCGGATGACCGGCGCGGTGCTGGAGGAGGGGCTGCGCGGAGCAGGGGCGCACCTGTACAACGCGGCCGGCGAGCGGTACATGGCCCGGTACGACGCGGAGCGGATGGAACGATCCACACGGGACGTCGTGGCGAGGGCCGGATACCTCGAGATCATGGCGGGACGCGGTACGGACGAGGGTGGCGTCCTGATCGACATCTCGCACCTGGGCAGCGGCGAGGTCGAGCGGCGTTTTCCGGGCATGGTCGCGAGAACCCGGCAGATCGAACAGGACCTGGCGATCGGTCCCGTCCAGGTCTCGCCCACGGCACACTTCCACATGGGCGGTGTGCTCATCGACGCCGACTGCCGGACCGACGTCGACGGACTCCTCGTGGCGGGCGAGGACGCCGGCGGTACGCACGGCGCCAACCGGCTCGGTGGCAACGGCGTCGCCGAGTCGACCGTGTTCGGTGCACGCGCCGGGGACACTGCCGCCCGGCTGGCCCGGCAGCGGCGGTTACGCACACCGGAGCGGACCGAGGTGAACGCGTCGCTGGCGCGAGCGTACGCGCCGCTGACCCGATCACTCGGTCCGTGGCCGTTCGATCTGACCCGGCGGCTGAAGGAACTCATGTGGCGCTCGGTCGGCGTCGTACGCGACGGTGCCTCGCTCGAGCACGCGGGCAAGGAACTCGACGCGCTGGCCGACGAGATCGAGCACATCGCCGTTCCCGGTCCGCCACAGGTCAACTTCGCCTGGCAGGAGGCGCTCGACCTGGCCAACCAGGTGACCGTCGCCAGGGCCATGGCTCACGCGGCGGCCTGGCGTACCGAGACCCGCGGGGCGCACGCACGGTCGGACTTCCCCGATACGGACGCTCGTCCCCGGTATCTGGTGCAGCGGGCGGCCGGCGACGGCCCGACCGGTGCGATCGAGTCGGAGGTGCGCGACGTGGAGTTCAGCCACCTCCGGCCGGCCGATCTCGATGGGAGGCCGGGCTCGTGAGCGTGGCGCAGTTCGTGTTCTTCTGTGGATTCGCGCTGGTGGCCGTCGCGATCGTGGCGTTCAGCGTCGTGGTCGTGCGCAGCGCTCGCCGGGACGACGGCGGGCCGTTCGTGTCGCGCTCGCTGGTCGCTCGGCTCGCCCGGCCGGGACGCGACCGGGCCGAGCTGCAACGGTGGGCGTTCTACCTCCACCGCGTCAGCGGCCTGGGACTGTTCGCCTTCCTGTGCCTGCACGTCGGCGACGTCAGCCTGTACGTGATCTCGCGTGAGATCTACGACGAGGTACACCAGGTGTACGGCAGCGTGCCGATGCGCTTTGCCGAGGTCGGGTTGCTGTTCGGCTTGCTGTTCCACACGGCCAACGGGTTGCGGCTGGTCGCGGTCGACCTCGTCGATCTCGGGCTGACGGGCTCCACACGAGCGCTCTACGGCGTCCTCGGGGTGAGTGTGGTCGGCACGCTCGCGGGTGCCGTGTTCATTCTGGGACCGGTGATCGTATGACGGTGGCCGACATCAAGGGTGATGCGAACTCCGCACGCCGCAGGCGGGCGGCGTACGTCGCGCTGCGGTTGTCCGGCGTGCTGCTCGCCGTGCTGGTGCTGGGGCATTTCGTCGCCACCCACGTCACCACGGACGTCGCGGACACCGACTCCCGCTTCATCGACCAGCGGTGGGCGACCGCACTGTGGCTGGTCTGGGACGGGGTGATGCTGGCGGCGACACTGGGCCACGCGGTGCTCGGCCTGTGGGCGGTGATCGCCGACTACACCGCGGGCAGACGCAGGCGAATATGGCGGGTGGTCCTGCTCTGCGGAGCGGGAGCCGTCCTCGTCGGCGGGATGACCTTGTTGTGGCTCGCGGCCACGGCATCCTGACCGGGCACGCCAGCCTGACCGGCCACAGCATCCTGACCGGTCGTTGCCGGATCCGGGCCGGCTCACGGGAGGTCAGTGCAGCGGGACGAGGGCCGCGTGCTGGGCCACCGTCCTGGCGCCGAAGGTGCGTTTGAGCTCGGTCATCTTCTTGCCGAGCACTATGCCCTTCTTGCCGGATGCGAGCGCGAACCGCACGGCCTGGGTGTACATGTCGAAGTACAGATTCCGTCGCCCGCCGCGGTGCAGCGGCAGCGTCGACCACGAGCGAATCACCGGCCACTGTGGATGGTCGAGGATCAGTGCGAGCGCACGCAGCGCTCCGGAGACTGGGTCGACATACCGTACGCCGACGACGTCCGGCTGGCGCAACAGGTGCTCGAGGTAGCCGGTGAACATCGGCAGCGGCACGATCGGCACATCGTGGTGCTTCTCGGCGTTGTGCCGCAACAGTGTGGCGACCTCGCCGGCGTCGGTGTCCGCCATCGGGCCGGTTCTCACCTCCAGGTGCGGATCGTCGTCGACGGTCCGCTCGATCTGGGTGAGGCTGCGCCTGCGGGTGGCGCGCAGTTCGGACTGCCAGTGTTCGACGGATTCGAACGAGGCGGTGTCGAGCATGCTGATCGGTTCGGTCGGCCGGACGATCCGCAGCGGCGCGCTCACGGCCGCGGCATCGGTGTCGCCGAGCTGGCGGGCGAGCAGCAGGCGCGATCCGCCACCCAGTCGGTCGCGCATCGCAGGCGCGTAGTCGGTGAGCAGCCGCTGCCCGGTGCCGTCGGCGAACCACCAGCCCGGCGCCGACGCGTTGTTCGGTGCCCGGACGTCGAGCCCACCGATCCGTCCGCCGCGCGTCGTGAGTGCGAAGCGGTGTCGCCTCGTCGGAGGTCCGACCCACGCGGCCCACACCACCCCGCACGGGCCGTCGTCGGCGTGCAGCACCGTGACGTACTGGGGTGTGCGAGCCGCCCACGCCTGGGCGGCCAGGGCGGCCCAGCTCCAGTCCGCGTACAGACCTGCGGTTGCCCGCAGTCGGGACCAGTAGGCCGGTTCGGGATCGAAACGCGGGTCGAACACCTCGTAGTGGGCGGCCCGCGCCGAACCCTGCAGGGTGCGAACGGCCGCCCGGGAGCCGGAATCCGCCGGCGGCCCGATCATCGGCACACCGGCCGCGGAGCGATGACGGTATGCAGCGGCTGCGGCGCGAACCCCAGCGATCCCTTGACGTCCTGCATGCCGCGGCCGGACGAGATCGACGGCCTGCCGTTGTCGATCATGAATCCGACCACGCGCGCATAGGCGTCGAAGTACAGGTGCCGCTTTCCTCCTCTGTCGGGCGGGACCGCCGCCCAGTGCTGGTGCAGCGGCGTCACGACGTGATCGAGCACGTTGGTGAACGCGAGCAGCCGCCCGGATGCCGCGTCGCGGTACGTCAGGGTGGCCACGTCCGGCCTGCGCACCAGCCCGTGCAGGTACTCGGCGGTCACGGCTCCGCGCAGGTCGAGTGGAACGCGGCCGAACTTCGCCCGGTGCGCGTGCAGCAGTGTGGCCAGCTCCGCACCGTCGACGTCCTCCCTGCCTCGTCCACATCGGATCGTCAACGACGGGTCGGCGGCGACCTTGCGGCGCTGGCCGCGGATGCTGTGCCGCCTGCTCCGCGCGAGCGACGAGACCCACTCGTCGACATCGGTGAAACCGTTCTGGAGCAACGTCGTGGGCACGGCGTCGCGCACCGCCCTGCCCCTGCCGGTGATGTCCGGGAGCTCACCGTCACGGACATAGCGGTGGACGACCCCGCAGCAGCCGGGGCCGATGAAGGCCACGACAGCGCGCTCGGCCGCCCGCGTGATGTCCCGCCGCGTGGTGGCGTCGAGCCCGGGCGCGAACACCCGCCCCGACGTGCCGGGCATCCACGGCTGGTGCACCTCGGCGAGCCGGGGTGCGAACCGTGCCATGCCGCCGACGGGCCTGCGGCGGTGCGGATCGCCGGGGCGGGCGACGGTGACCGAGAGCGCTGCGACCGGCTCGCCCCCTTCGCGTGCGACGACCAGCAGGTTGGGGCATCGCGACGACGCCGTTTCCAGGCGCAGCATGCCGTAGTCCCAGGGCGCGGGCAGCGACTGGGCCGCGGCGAAATCGGCCCAGTCGGCGGGCTCGGGTTCGCTGCGCGGATCCAGGACGTCGATGTGCACGGTCATGTCACGCTCCCGGTACGTGCTGGCGTGGACGGGTGCTGCCGGGTCGCCGGCGCCAGGCCGCTGCCGACCAGCGGTCGCCGAGCAGGGGCCGTGGCGCCGCGACGGTGTGCAGTTCGCGGGTATCGTGGAAGCCGAGGGCGGCCTTCTCGTCCAGCATCGCCCTGCCCGCGGTCAGCTCGGTCGTTCCCCGTTCGATCGCCTTGGCCACGGCCTGGGCGTAGGCGTGCAGGTAGAGCCCCGGCTGGCCGCCGTCCTGTCGGGACAGCGCCGCCCAGTGATGGAAAGCGGCCGTGGCCCGGTCGTTGATCATCGTGTTGAACCCGAGCAGCCGGCCCGCCGCCGTGCGGTAGGTGCGCGTGAGCACGTTCGATCTGCGCAGCAGCGCATCCAGGTAGGCGGGGGACACGGGACTGCGGGTGTCCATGTGCAGGCCTGCGAACCGCGAACGCTGCCCGCCCGACCACGCACGGGCGTCCTGGCGCGCCCGGTGGGCGTTGAGGAGCGCGGCGAGCTCGGTCGCGTCCAGGTCGTCGCGGCCGGCCCCGACGTCGGTACGCACGTCGGGGCCGGCGTCGATCTCGTCGATGGTGGCGCGCACGTCGTCGGCGAGGCTCGCGCGCCACGCGTCGAACGTCTCCGGTGGGCGGAGCCCGGCCGCCGGGTCGATCTCTCTGCGCGGCCGGCCCGGTCCGGACATCGCATCGGCCAGCTCGGCGGTCATGGCCCGGTACAGCACTCCGAGCAGGCCCGGGCCGACCCACCGCACCAGTGCGCGTTCGAACTCGCGGACCGCGGCCGGCGCGTCGGCGTCCGGATGGAAGGCAGCGGCCGGGTAGCCGCTGTGCAGAGGAAGGTAGACCTCGGCCCAGCGCGGCCGCCACCGGACCGGCCGCCGAGTGACCGGGGGTCCGAAACGGCCGGTGCGCCAGCTGCGGCACACCATGACCTGAAGGCCTCCGACCACCAGCCCGTGGTCGCGCACCACGGCCAGCACGGGCGGGTTGCGGGCGGTCCACGCCTCGAGCCGCAGCAGCGGATAACGCCAGACGGGATGCAGGCCGTGGGAGCCCACGAAGCCCGCCCAGCCGGACGGTTCCGGGTCGACACGGGGGTCGAGGATCTCGACGTTCACCGCCCCATCACCGGCCTCGGCGCGATGACCCCGTGGACGTCCTGCGGGGCGAACCCCATCGACGTCTTGACGTCGAGTTTGCCCCGGCCCGACGAGATTCGCGGCCTGCGGTGCGCGATGCACCAGCGCACGGCGCGGACGTAGGCATCGAAGTACAGCCCCTGTCTGCCCTCGTCCTCGCGCGGCAGCGCCGCCCAGTGCTGTTTGACGACGACGTCGCGGTGGTCGAGCAGGATGTTGAGCGCGAGCAGCCTGCCGTCGGTGTCGTGATACGTGAGTGTGTGCACGTCGGATCTGCGCACGAACGCCTCCACATACGGTGCCGCGACGGGTGAGCGCGTGTCGCCGGCCTGCGCGGCGAACCGGGCGCGATGGTCGTTGAGTAGATCCGCCACGGCGGCTGCGTCGATGTCGGTCCGGCCGGGGCCACCGCGGATGAGCAGCGTCCGGTCGGACTCGGCCCGCCGGTGCTGTCTGCGCAGACCGGCGCGCCGGCTCTTGCTCAGCGATGCGAGCCACTCGTCGACGTCGGCGAAGGTGTTGTCGAGTACGGCGGAGGAATCCGTGCGCCGGTGGATGCGGCCGTGGCCGTCGAGCTCGGGGAGCAGCTCCGGGCCGACCCCGCGGTAGAACACCCCGACCAGGCCGGGCCCGAGGTGCCGTGCGAGGGCGCGCTCCGCCGCGCGTACGGCCGCGTGCAACCGGTGTCCCTGCGCCTCGGGCCGCCACACGATTCCGGGCAGTCCGCTGAGCCACGGCTGGCTGACTTCCACCCACATCGGACCGCGACGGGGCCGACGGGGCGCGTAGCGGGGTGTGCGCGTCGGCCGGCAGACCAGCGCCGACAGTGCCGCCACGATGCCGTCGGCGTCGTGCACGGTGACCAGCAGCGGCGGATTGCGCGCCAGCCAGCCCTCGATGCGCAGCAGATCCGGATCCCACACGGCGTGCGGACGTGCGGTGCCGATGAACTCGGACCACCCGACGGGAGCAGGGTCGACGCGTGGGTCGCAGATGCGCGCGGCGGCGACGGCGGTGCGCGCGGACGCAGCCGTCATGTCTCGATCACGGGAGAGCCGTGCTTCGGGCAGGCGTGCACCTCGCCCGGCACCCCGCCGCCGATGAGTACGTCGACCAGGCGTGGCGAAGTGCGGTCGAGGACGGTGAAGGCGAGCCCGCCCGCGGTCTCACGCACGTAGACGTGCCAATGGTCGACGTGCAGACGGCCGCACTCCCGTAGGACGCCGAGATAGCCGAGCAACGGATCGTGGAGCAGCCCGAACGGCCCCGTGCCCGGGCGGTCGATGCGGTGGTGAGGGACGCGATCGGGCGGTGGCAGCTGCGCAGGCAGGGCCGCGGTCAGTGCGTCGAGGTCTTTGCCCTCGCCGACGGTCAGTACGCGCTCACCACGCCGCAGCGTGTCGACGACCTCTCTGATTACCGGCTCGTCCCCTGCGGCTGTGGCGGCGTCGGGGTGCAGGACGCATCCGCGGGAACCGCGAGGCAGTCCCGTCGGCGGGCGGGTGACGTCGGAGTCCACGATGACGACCAGCCGGTGGGAGGGCCGGTGGGTGGCGCGGGTCAGCAGCCCGGCGAGGCCGCGTGCCGGATCCGGTTCGGTCGATCCGCCCGCGAGCGGAGCGGTGTCGACCAGTCGGCGGTGCACCTCGTCGGCGGGCAGCGCCCCGCCGTTGCTTCCGGTTTTGCCCGGAACGAGGACCGGATCCGTGCGGCCGTGTAGCGCCCAGGTCTCGCGGTACAGCGGCACGGTCGCGAAGGCCGAGGAGACGGCCCGCAGATAGGCGGCCCGCCACAACCGGAAGGCCAGCGAATTCCACATGGCTGAGCAGTGTGCCACCGCAGTAACCGGATTCGTGCAGGGAATTCCGTGATTGCGCCGAAAGGTCGCCCATGCCCTCATTTCGACCTCGGCTGAACGGCTCAATCCGGACTTTCCTCCTTGCTGCCGCCGTTTTGTCGGATATAACTCTCGAATCGTTCCTGCTGGGGGCAGAGACTACTGACGAGTAGAAACGCGAGGACATTCATGCCGTGTTCGCCGAGATGGATTCGCTTACGGGAATCCGCTCCGGTTCTGGTGCGTGAGCTGTGACAGGGCCGAGTGGGGATCGCGCCAGTATATCGAGTATCACAGTTGTGGTTCCGTGTTATAACGAAGTGGACAATATAACGGCATCATACGAGGAAATCGTCGAAGAGCTCGGCGATATCGAGCTCGAAGTCATCTATGTCGACGACGGAAGCTCGGACGGATCGCTGGATATCATTCGCGGAATCGCGGAACAAGACCCGCGAGTCGGTTTCATTTCCTTCACGCGGAACTTCGGTTTCGAGGCGGCTTTTTCGGCCGGATATCGATACGCCGCACAGCCGTGGGTGCTGCACATCGACGCCGACCAGCAGTTCCCCGCCGCCGAGGCGCGGGTGCTGATCGACGAGGCGCA
Organism: Prauserella sediminis; assembly: GCF_014195435.1. Lineage (NCBI taxonomy): Bacteria > Bacillati > Actinomycetota > Actinomycetes > Pseudonocardiales > Pseudonocardiaceae > Prauserella > Prauserella sediminis. The sequence continues at coordinate 3,425,532 of NZ_JACIBS010000001.1, forward strand.
GCAGGGCTATGACGCCGTCTTCGGGGTCCGGACCAACCGGCAGGACCCGCTGCTGCGGCGATGGGGCACCGCCGTGTTCCACTATCTGGCCCAGTGCGTCCTGCGCGTCGAGATACCGCGTGGTGCGACCGCGTTCCGGCTGGTCCGCACGGACCTCGCACGTCGCGTCGTCGACCTCGAGCTCGGCACTCCGTACTTCATGGCGACCGTGCCGCGGCTCACCGGCCGGTACACGACGGTGGCCGTCGGCCATCGCGCGCGGGAGCGCGGTGAGTCGAAGGTGGGGTTCCGTTTCCTCGCCTCGCACGCGGTGGAACTGTTCGTCGGGTTCACCCGCAGGCTTCCCGGCGTCGCGGCAGGTCTCGCGCTGGGGACCGCGGCGTTGTGCGGCCTGCTGGCCGTCGGTGCGGCCGCCGGAGTGGTCGGTGGTGCCGCGGTGCCGGCCGCGGTGTTCGTGGTCCTCGCCGTGATCACGGCCGTGCTGTCGGTGGGGATTCGCTACCTCGTCACCGTCGGATCCGGAGGGCCGCGGCCGCGACAGTTCTACATCCGGGAGACGTCGCTGTGCGACCGAGTCGATCCGGCCGACCTGCTCCTCGACGAACGGCAGGCTGCGCCGCAGCCCCGGCGTGCGGAGGTGGCCTCGTGAAGACTCTGGTGGTGCTCGGCGGCGCCGACGGTTCGGTCAGCGTGTACCAACGGGCGCGCGGGCTGGGATACCGGACGATCTGCGTCGACATCCGGCCGAGCGCGCCGGGCGTGCTCCACGCCGACGAGTTCGTCCAGCTGAGCGTGCGCGCCCCGGAGCGGATCGCGAGCGCGCTGGCCGGACGCGACGACATCGTCGGTGTGCTGTGCCCGGCCAGCGACGTCGGACTGCCGGCCCTGGCCTGGCTCACCCGGCACTGGAACCTCCCCGCCTCGCTGCCGGACCTGGCGATGCGCGCTTCGGTCGACAAATCGGTGTTTCGTGAGCTGTGCGCCGAACTGGATCTGCCGGGGTATCGGGCCGTCAGTGGCACACCGGACGACGACCTCGTCAAGCGCGCCCGTGAACTGCGATTCCCCGCGCTGGTCAAGCCCGTCGACTCGTCGGGGAGCAGGGGAGTGGTGGCGTGCGCCGGACCGGGATTCCTGCGATCGGCGTTCGCCGAATCGGTGGCGTTCTCGCCCGAGGGCAAGCTCGTCGTGGAGGAGTACGTGACGGGGATGCACCTCACCGTCGAGGTTCTCATGCGGCAGGGCAGCGTGGCCTTCCACGCCGTCACCGAACGGACGATCACGCCGCCGCCGTACTTCGTCACCACCTCGCACCTCGTTCCGGCCGAACTTCCGTCCGGAGTGGACGCCGAGCTGGTGGGCATGCTCGAAGCGGTCTGCGAGCGGATCGACTACCCGGACGGTCCGCTGACACTCGACGCGGTGCTGGGCCGTGACGGCAGGCTGTATCTGGTCGAGATGGGTGCGCGCATGGGAGGGAACGGTCTCGCCGAGCTCATCGAGTCGTGCTACGGCGTGGACGTCATGGCGGCGACCATGGCGACGGCGATGGGTGACGAGCCGGTGCTCGCTTCCCGGGAACCGGTGCCCACGATGGTGCAGGTCTTCGGGGCGGACCGGGCCGGCAGACTCGCCGAGGTCTGTGGCATCGAGGAGGTCCGCTCGCATCCGGCCGTGGTCGATCTGCGGCTGTTCGCCGACGAGGGAACGTTCGTGCGTGCCTACGAACAGGCCGGCTACAAACTCGGCTACGCGGTTCTCCAAGCGCCCACAATGGATGATCTGCGTGCCGCGGCAGAGGCGGTGCGCGGCGCACTGAAGTTCCGCCTCGACGACGTGACGCAGGCGGTGCCGTAGCCGTGACCGGCGCTGCGGTGAGCGCGGCCCCCCGCCGATCGATGATGCTGCGGCTGCTCCTCGGCCGGGGCTCGTTCCGTGCCAGCGTGCAGGTGATGCAGGTGGCGCTGGCCGTCGTGTGGGGAACCGTCGCCTACGGCCCGTTCGCCAACGCCCTCGGCGCGTGCGCGTGGCTGGTCTTCCTGCCCAATGCGGCCGAGAAGAGCGCACTGAGGCTGGCTCCGCGGGTGAGGGCGACGCGGGCGACGGTGGCGGCGCTGGCCGTTCGGTTCGCGGCCGCGCCGGTGCTGGCGTTCGCGACCGGCCTGATCGTGACCGTCGTCGTGGCACCGGAATCGGCCCTGCTGCCGTACCTGGCCGCAGCCTGCTGGCACACGTGTTCCGGCATGCTGATGACGGTGGCCGGACTCCACCGGCTCAGGGGAAGGGCCGCGCTCGACGCCTGGGCGTTCACCGCGGGCGCGGTGCTGGTGCTGGCCGTGACGCTGTCGACCTGGCTGGCCGAGTGGTCCCCGCGCACCGTGCTGCTGGTGCTGCCCGCGGGACTGGCCGCCGTCGCGCTGGTCGCCGTCGGTCTACTGCCCCGGGACTGGCGACGGCCGGAACCGCTGCGGCGGCGCCGGTTCGTGCTCGCCTACGGGCGCACCACCTGGCTCCTCGGTGTGCCCGAGTTGCTGGACGCCCTCACCGTGGCGGTGGTGTTCTTCGTGCTCGCCGCCGTGGGCCGGGTGTCCGACAGCGGGCCGTTCTACCTCGCGATGCTCGCGGCGGGGGCGTTCTGCTCGATCGTGCGATACCAGTTCCGGATCCACCAGCCGGGCGTATCGCTCCGCCAGCGGGGAGCCGGCGCGGTGGTGGCGCGGGCGAAGGCCATGGCGATCCTGCGAGCGGTCGTCGTGGGCGGGGCGGCGTTCGCCGTGCTGTTCAGTGCCGCCCTGCTGGTGCCCTCATCGCGCGACGCGCTGCTCGCCGACACGGGGATCGCGATGTGGGCGGCACTCGGCGTGCTCACCGCCGTCGAGATCGTCACCGCGATCGCCGTGATGTACGGAATCTTCCTGATCGAGAACACCGGGGGCCCGCTGCTGGGGGTGAGCCTCAGGGGAGCGCTGTGCCGGCTCCTCGCGACGACGGTGGGTGCGCTGTGCCTGGTGCCGCCCCTCGGCGCCGCGGGTGGGTTCGCCGCAGTCGTGTTCGCGTTGTCGGCCGAGGCGGCGGCGTTGCACCACATGGTGCGACGACGTCCATCCGGTCCGCCTGCCGGACGGCCCGCACGGTCCGGCCTGTCATCCACCACGTAACACCACGGAGCGAGAACATGTACGTACTGGGTATCAGCAGGGTTCACGACTCGGCGGCGGCGTTGGTCCACGACGGCACGATCGTCGCCTTCGCCGAGGAGGAGCGGTTCACCCGCGTCAAGCACGACGGGGGCCTGCCCGCGAACGCGATCCGGTTCTGCCTCGACCAGGCCGGTATCACGCTCGCCGAGGTGGATCACGTCGCCTACTACTGGCAGCGGTGGCGGGAGGCGATCCACGCCGCGAAGGTGTTCGCGCGGTACTTCCCCGGCACGCTCGACGTCTTCCGCAATCCGGACGGTGCGTCGGGCGGCCGGGCCGCCGGGCTGTTGAAGACACTCCGCAGCGGCGGAGGCAAGGGCGTCGACGACTACCACGTCGGCGGTGCGTTGCTCGCGCACATCAAACGCACCTACACCCTCGAGCGAGACATCAAGGAGGCCGTCGGCCACTCCGGGCCCATGAACTTCACAGTGCACCTGGTCGACCACCATCGTGCACACGCAGGAAGTGCGTACTACATCTGTCCCTGGGACGAATCGGCGGTGCTGACGCTCGACGGCATCGGCAGCGACGGCGCCTCGACGCTGTTGGCGCACGGCAGGGGCGACACGATCACCGAGCTGCGGCGGATGAAGTTCCCGCATTCGCTGGGTGCGATGTACGCGGGCGTCACCGGATACCTCGGCTTCTACCCGACCCGGGACGAAGGCAAGGTCATGGGCCTGGCCCCGCTCGGCCGCGACACGTATGTCGAGGCGTTCCGCGACCTGGTCCACCTCGACCCGGACGGCGGGTTCGAACTCGACCTGAGTTGGTTCGAGCACCACCGCACCGGCAAACACGTGATGTCGCAGAAGTTCCACGACCTGTTCGGCCCAGCCCGGCCGAAGACACGGGTCACGGCCGAGAACCCGGTGCCGCAGCACTACTGCGACATCGCCTACGCGTTGCAGGTGACGCTCGAGGAGGCCGGTCTGCACCTCGCCAGGTGGCTGCAGGCCGAAACGGGGTCGACGAGACTGAGCGTGGCCGGTGGGGTGGCGCTCAACAGCGTGATGAACGGGCGGATCCTGCTGGAGACCCCGTTCGAGGACTTCTTCGCACAGCCTGCCGCGGCCGACGACGGGTGCGCCGTCGGTGCGGCCCTCGACGTCAGCGTGGGGACCTACCACCGCCCGCGCCCCCGGAGCGGCTTCACCTACACCGGCCCCGAGTACACCGAGACGGACATGGAGCTGGCGCTCAAGGACGCGGGACTGGACTACGAACGCCACGACGACATCGCGGCTCACTCCGCCCAGCGGATCGCCGACGGTCTGATCATCGGCTGGTTTCAGGGCCGGATGGAGTGTGGTCCGCGTGCACTCGGCAATCGCTCGCTGGTGGCCGACCCGCGCGATCCCGAGTCGAAGACCCGGATGAACGAGAAGGTCAAGCATCGCGAGGCGTTCCGGCCGTTCGCACCGTCCTGTCTCGCCGAACGTGCGGGGGAGTTCTTCGCCAGCGGTTATCCGTCGCCGGTGATGCTGCTGGTGTTCGACGTGCTGGAGCACCAGCGTGAGGTGGTGCCGGCGATCACCCACGTCGACGGCACCGCCCGGGTGCAGACGGTGTCGGAGGAGGACAATCCCCTCTACTACCGCATGATCCAGCACTTCGAGCGGCTGACCGGTGTCCCGATGGTCGTCAACACCTCGTTCAACGACAACGAGGAACCGATCGTCATGACGCCGGCCGACGCCGTGGCGTGCTACCTCAAGACCGATGTGGACGCACTCGCGCTCGGCCCGTTCTGGGTCGAGAAGCCGCGCTTGGAGGACGACGACGCATGACCGCGACGATGCCGGGAGCGGATGCCGCGGCCGGGAGGCCGGGTGGCGACCAGGGCACGGGCTGGGTGGCCGCGCTGTATCGCGCGCGCGGGTGGCTGTGGGTGGTGCCCACGGTTCCCGCGGCGGTACTGGCGCTGCTGATCATGGTGGTGCTGCCGCCCGACCAGACGCTGGACAACGTGGCGGAATGGGCGTTCAAACTGAGCCCGTTCGCGTTCGCCGTAGTGGCTGTAGCCCTGTTGCCGAAATGGCGCGCCGCCCCGGGACTGCTGTTGCTCGGCGTGATCGGGTACATGGCCTACATCGACACCGAGATGGTCATGCGCATCCAGGAGTTCGGGCGCAACGCCGAGCAGGACGGCTCCTTCGAACCGGTGTACCAGTTCGAGCTGTTCATCACGACCTTCATCGTGCTGTTCATGCTGCTGGCCTACCGGCTGGGCGGGGCCAGAACCGCGAACGTGCTCAAGACCGGTGTGGCGGCGATCCTGGTCGTGGTGTCGGGGCTCAACGACCTGACGTTCTGGGCGCTCAACGACGTGTGGGCGGCGGGATCGCGGCCGTCGGAACTGCCGTGGGCCTCGCACATCATCGTGTTCACCGGCGTGCCGAGCGTCGCCACTGCGGTCGTGTTCATGGTCGTCCACGTCGTGCTGGCCGCCGTCGTCATCGCGCTTCCGGTGGGCCGCTGGGTCGACCGGGCGCTGGGAGTCGAACCGGCGCGCGGCTGACGATCCGCCCTGCTGCCGGCCTCCTCGCCGGCCTGCTCACCGGCGAGCAGTGGCGGCGAGCGGCGGCGGTGAGTGGGCGGCGCGGGAGTCCGATGCTCTTGTTCGCCGCGTTGCTCCAGGTCGCGGAGCCGCTTAAGGTCGTGGACGTTTCGCACATCCCGACCGGCCTGCCAGGCCGCCGTCCGCGATCCGCCCCGGCCTCGTGGTGCCGGGTCGCTTCCGCGGCGAAAGGACGGTGTTGTCGATGTCCCCGTTGCCTCCGCCCGACCGGTCCCGGTTGGCGTCGCTCGACGAGCATTTCCGGTTCGGACTGTCCGAGGCCGAACTCGACGAGTTCGGCCCGGCAGTGGCCGGCACCCTCGAACATCCGGAGGCCGTCGAGGAACTGTACCGGCGCACTGCGCCGGCTCCGAAACAGCGGCAGTGGTCCTATCCGGAGGACAACCCGTGGGGCGCCTGGCACGTGACGACGTCCGTCAGGGAGTCGGAGCAGGGGCCGCTCGCCGGACGGACCGTGGCGATCAAGGACAACGTCGCCGTGTCCGGGGTGCCGATGATGAACGGTTCGCGCGCCGTCGAGGGCTTCGTCCCGATTCGCGACGCAACGGTCGTCACCCGGCTGCTCGCTGCGGGCGCGACGATCGCGGGCAAGTCGGTGTGCGAGGACCTGTGCTTCTCCGGCGGGAGTTTCACCTCGAAACCGGGACCGGTGCGCAACCCGTGGGACGGGACACGCAACGCGGGCGGCTCCTCCAGCGGGAGCGCCGCGCTCGTCGCCGGCGGCGAAGTGGACCTCGCGCTCGGCGGGGACCAGGGCGGTTCGGTGCGTATGCCGAGCGCTTTCTGCGGGATCGTCGGGCACAAGCCCACCCACGGGCTCGTGCCCTACACCGGTGCGTTCCCGATCGAGCGGACGATCGACCACCTGGGCCCCATGACCCGCACCGTCGAGGACGCGGCCCGCATGCTGACCGTGCTCGCCGGCGTGGACGGGGCCGATCCGCGCCAGCCCACGGAGATCTCCGCCGTCGACTACGTGTCGGCGCTCGGCCGGTCCGCGGCGGGCATGCGTGTGGGTGTCGTGACGCAGGGCTTCGACACCCCGGTGTCCGACCCCGCCGTGGACCAGGCGGTCCGCGCAGGTGTGGACGTGTTGCGCGCGGCGGGGCTGGAGACCGAGGACGTGTCGATCCCGTGGCACGTCGACGTGATGCACGCCTGGAACGTGATCGCCACCGAAGGCGCCGCGTACCAGATGCTCGACGGCAACGCCTTCGGCATGAACGTCGAGGACTTCTACGATCCCGAGCTCATCGCGCACTACGGCAGGAACCGGCTGGAACACGGCGCCGAACTGTCCAAGACGGTCAAACTCGTCGGCCTGTCCGGGCGCTACACGTTCGAGGAAGGCGGTGGCCGGTACTACGCGATGGCGCGTCACCTGGCGCACCAGGCGCGGGCCGCTTACGACGCCGCGTTGACCCGCTGCGACGTCCTCGTCATGCCGACCGTGCCCTACCCCGCGCGCCCGCTGCCCGCCGCCGACGTCCCGCTGGGGCAGTACCTGGACACCGCGCTGTCGATGATCGGCAACACCGCGCCGTTCAACACGACCGGCCACCCGGCGTGCAGCGTGCCCACCGCACCGGTGGACGGCCTGCCCACGGGAATGATGATCGTCGGCAGGCACTTCGAGGACGCGGCGGTGCTGCGGGTGGCACGGACGTTCGAACAGGCCGTCGGCGGCTTCCCGGCCCCGCCTGCCGGCGACAGGTGACCGGTGACCGGCCGGCTCAGCCGGGTGCGCAGGTCATGGCCAGGCCGCCGTCGACCGGCAGGCACACCCCGTTGACGTAGGCGGCCTCGTCGGAGGCCAGGAACAGGCTCGCGTTGGCGACATCCCACGGGGTGCCCATCCGCCCCGTGGGGCTCGCCGCGTGGCGGTCGGCCATGAGCTCGTCGATCGACCCCGCCTGCGACGCCAGCTGTTGGCGCACGAGGGGCGTCTCGATGAAACCGGGTGCCACGGCGTTGGCGCGGATACCGCGGGCGGCGTACGTCAGCGCCAGCGACACCGTCGCCTGGTTCACCGCGGCCTTCGCCGACATGTACGCCGGGTACTCGTAACCGACGTGGCGCAGCGCCGCGAGCGACGAGACGTTGACGATGGCCCCGCTGCCGCGGTCCAGCATGGCCGGCAGCACGTGCTTGCACGCCAGGAACACACCGTCCACATTGAGCGCGAATGCGCGGCGCCATTCCTCCAGGCTCAGCTCCATCGGACCGCCCAACACCGTGACACCCACGTTGTTGTGCAGGATGTCCGCAGGCCCGAACGCCTCGGCCGCACGGCCGACGGCGTCGGCGACCTGGCCCGCGTCGGTGACGTCCGCGGTGATCGCCGTCGCCGAACCGCCCTCGGCGCGGATCGCATCGACGGTGTGGTCCGCCGCCTCCGCGCTGACGTCCACGACGGCGACCGACGCCCCGTGCCGGGCGTAGGTCATCGCGGCGGCCTGGCCGTTGGTCGCTCCGTCCGGCCCGCCACCGCCGCCGAACACGAGTGCCGTCCGGCCGGCAAGTCGTGGAGTGTCGGTCATGCTGGCGCCTCCTCGGCGGTGTTGTCGATGTCGCGGGATATCGCACCGGAATCGGCGCGCTCGACGTACAGCTCGAACGTCACCGCCACCGGGTTCTGCCCCGGCAGTACGAGGCCCGAGTGCACGTCACCGTTGCGGTCCACGAGCGACGCGGTGAGCACGGCCTCGCCGTCGGCGACGGTGCCGGTGAGCGAGGTGAACTCGGTGGCGGGCCAGTCTGCCTCCGCGATCCGGCCGGGACCGGTGCGCAGCCGCGCGCCGACGGTGCTGCCCAGGCTGGCGCGGACCACCGCGGAACGGAAACCCGCCCGTGCCGCCACGTCCGTGACCGCGGTGTGCAGGTCTTCGCCGGGGCGGATGCGCGCCGCGACGGCCTGCGTGGCCGCCGCCTCCCAGCGCGGGTGCGGGCTGAACGCGGGCATCGCCGTCTCCGGGCAGGTGTCGCTGACGTACGCGACGTCGTGCAGCAACCGCATCGTCGCTTCGATCGGCACCGCGCCGACCGTCGTGTCCGGCAGCAGATGGCCGCCGCGGACACGTCCGTGCTCGTCGAGCCAGGTGGCGTGCACGTGTGCGAACCCCGAACCCTCACGGCTCCCCACGGTCGCGGAACCGCCCAGTACGAAACACGGACCGGCGGGTTCGTAGGTCTCACTGAAGTAGGCGGGACGCTCGGCGCCGACGGCCGGGTGCACGTAGCGCAGCGTGCCGAAGCTGCCGTGCGCCAGTTCGACGCACGCCGCACGGTGACCTGCGGACTCGGTGATCCGCCACAGCTCCGCTGCGACGCGCGCGCCGGGCGGCAGCTCCGTCCGCACGACCGTCACGCCGGTGGGCACCGACACGATCCGCTCCGCCGAGCGGGGCCCGGGGTGCTGCAGTGGGAACCCGGCCCGGTGCGCGGTCACGACTCCGCCAATCGCTGCTTGATGGTGCGTTTGACCACCTTGCCGTATCCCGACTTCGGGATCTCGTCCCACCACACGAAGCGTTTCGGGATCTTGTACCGCGCGAGCGAGTCCCCGAGCCACGACCGCAACTCCTCGTCGTCGGCGATGGTGCCGTCGGCGGCGACACAGACCGCCACGCCGATCTCGCCCCATTTCGGGTCCGGTACACCCACAACCGCCGCCTCGGCCACGGCCGGATGGTGCAACAGGCGTTCTTCGATCTCCCGTGGGTACACATTGGACCCGCCCGAGATGAACATGTCGGAAGCCCTGCCCGTGACGTAGACATATCCCTCGTCGTCGACCATGCCGAGATCCCCGGTGCGGAACCATCCGTCGCGGAAGGACTCGGCGTTGGCCTCGTCGTTGCGCAGGTAGCCGGCGAACACCGCGGGGCCCGCCACACAGATCTCGCCCTGCTCTCCCGCGGCCAGTTCCGTACCGTCGGAGTCCTGGATGCTGACCTGCATTCCGGTGCGCGGATGACCACAGGTGCCGTACTCGACGCCGTCCGGCGGCCTGCGGTCGTGCTCGTCCGGTGGTAGCACCGTGATGTTGCCGGTGACCTCGCCCAGTCCGTAGTACTGCACGAGCACGTCGCCGAGCACCGCGCGGGCGCGTTGCTGATCGGCGCGGTACATGGGTGCGCCTGCATAGATCACGTAGCGCAGCGAGCCGAGGTCGTGGTGGGCCGCCTCCGGCGCCTGGGCGAGCGTCGTGAGGATCGTCGGCACGGTGAAGGCGTTGGTCACCCGCTCGGCCTCGACGAGCCGCCAGACCTCCGCGGGCTCCAGCCGGGTCGACGTGGGCAGCACCGTCTTCGCGCCCCGTGCGACCTGCGGCAGCAGGTGGATCCCGGCGCCGTGGGACAGCGGCGCGACCACGATCTGCGCGTCGTCGGCGCCGAGGCCGGGCATCAGGTCGCAGAGATGGTTGTTGACGACGAAGCCCAGCTGGTCGTGGGTCAGCACGACGGCCTTGGGTCTGCCACTGGTGCCGGACGTGAAGAAGTACCAGGCGTGGTCACCGTTCCACACGGGCTCGTCCGGTTCGCCGGCCTGCGGGATGGGCAGGCCGGCGATCGCACCGTCGGCACCGGACGCGGCGCCGATCCACAGCGTGCCGCCGGTGAGCTCCGAGGCCGCGGCGACGGCATCGGCATGGTCGGCGTAGTCGGTGTGGCAGATGAGCGCAGCGGGCGTGGTCAGTTCGGCCAGCCCGGCGACCTCGGACGGGGTGAGGCGGAAGTTGGCGGGGGCGAACACTGCGCCCGCGCGCCACACCCCGAACATCGCCGCGATGAATTCGACGTGGTTGGGCGAGTGCACGAGCACCGCGTCGCCACGGCCGATGCCCCGGCGGCGCAGCTCGACGGCGACCGCGGACGCACGCGTGTCCAGGTCCCGCCACGTCAGCCGCGTCGAGCCGGACACGACGGCGTCGCGGCCGGACAGCCGGGTGGCCGTTGCGGTCAGCAGATGGGCCAGGTTGACGGCACGCAGGGTCATCGCACTCGCTCCAGCACCGAGCAGTAGTTGGCGACCGCGACGCCGCCCATGTTGAACACCGCGGCGAGTTCGGCTCCGGGGACCTGCATCTCGCCTGCGTCGCCGGTCAGCTGAAGGGCGGCCATGATGTGTTGCGACACCCCGGTTGCGCCGATGGGATGCCCCTTCGACTTGAGCCCGCCCGACGGGTTCACCGGTAGCTCGCCGTCGCGTTCGGTGCGTCCGGAGTCGATGACGGTGGCACCCTTGCCCGGCTCGGCCAGGCCGAACGCCTCGTACTGCAGCAGCTCGGCCACGGTGAAGCAGTCGTGCGTCTCGATGAGGTCCAGGTCGGACAGTCCGGCACCGGCCTCGGCCGTGGCCCGGGTGAACGCCGACTTCGCACCCGCGAAGGCGAGCACGTCGTCGCGGCGGCTCAGCGGCAGGTGATCGTTGGCGTGGGCCCTGCCGCGCCAGCCCACGGCGCGCGGTGCGCTCGCGGCGACGTCCGGGGAGGCCACGACGAGTGCGGCGGCGCCGTCGGAGACCAGTGAGCAGTCCGTGCGGCGGAGCGGATCGGCCACGAGCGGGTTGCGGTCCGACGCCTCGGCGCAGAACTCGAAGCCGAGGTCCTTGCGCAGGTGCGCGTACGGATTGCCGACACCGTTGCGGTGGTTCTTCGCGGCGATGCGGGCGAGCGTGTCGCGATGGTCGCCGTATCGCTCGAAGTAGTCACGGGCGATCCCGGCGAACACGCCCGCGAAACTGCCCGCCTGCTCCTCCTCCTTGCGGTAGGAGGCGGTGAGCAGCGCGTCGCCCACGACCTCGGGCTCGGCCGCCGTCATCTTCTCCGCACCGGCGACCAGCGCGATCCGGCCGCGGCCCGACTGCACGAAGTCCAGCGCCGTGAACAGTGCCGACGATCCGGTCGCGCAGGCGTTCTCGGTGTGCACCGCGGGCACGGTCGCCAGCTCGGGCCTGCCCGCACCGACCAGGCCCGCTTCGAAACCCTGCCGGGAGAACCCGCCGTTGAACACGCCGACGAAGATCCCGTCGACGTCTCCGGGTTCGGTGCCCGCGTGGTCGAGGGCGGCGCCGGTGACACCGGCCAGCAGCGCTTCCACGTCCGGTTCGGACGCCTTGCCGAACCGGGAATGCGCCCAGCCGATGATCGCGGGGGTGGTTGTCATGATCGTCCTCTCGCGGATCGGGACTTCTGAGAATCGGTCAGTGCGGCACGGATGGACCGTGCCTCCGCGTGCAGCAGTGCGGCGAGTTCGTCGCGCCGGGCGCCGTCGAAGCGTTCGGCGATACTGGCGACGCTCAGCGCGGCGACCGGCCGGTCGGCGGCGTCGCGCACCGCGACGCCGAGTGCCCAGGACCCGGCGATGACGCGGCCGTCGTTCAGCGCGTACCCGTTCTGACGGGACCGGTGCACGAGGTCGTGCAGCGTGTCGTCGTCGAATCCGGGGTAGTGGTCGCGGGTCGTGGCCGTCGAGGCCAGCACGTCTTCGACGTCGTCGTCGGACAGTGCGCTGAGAATGGCGAGACTGCCCGCGCCGATGCCCAGCGGGTGCCGGTCCCCGACGGCCAGGGCGTAGTTGCGGATCGGACCGGGACCTTCCTGTCTGCGCGTGCACACGCCGTAGCTGCCGTGGCGCACGGTCAGGAACGTCGTGTCCGTCGAGGAGTCCGCGATCCGGATGAGGCTGTCGGTGCTCGCCTCGCCGAGGTCGTCGGCCCGGTGGCCCGCCAGTTCGCCGAGCACACCCGCCTGCAGTCCGAGGCGGTAGCACGCCGTGTCGGGATCCTGTTCGACGTATCCCTCGGCGACCAGCGCGACGAGGATCCGGTGCACACTCGCCTTCGGGCGGCCGCTGACGCGCGTGAGCTCGGCGAGTGACGCGCCGTCCGGGCGGTCACGAGCCAGCACACCGACGAGATTCAGCAGCACGAGTGCCCGCTGGATGCTCTGCGATCCGGACGGCCGGTCGGCGCCGTCGTCGGCGGTGTGAGCGATGGTCCATGATGCGGACCTACGTGCTGCTTTTCCAAGCTCAGGAGGGGGCGCGGCGGGTCGCGGCGCGTCGGCATCGGCGCTCACATCAGCCATGATGGGTCGATTCGAGCCGGACCGCAATGGTCCATATTGTGGACCATGGATCGCGAATGTGCATTGACATCGCTGATCGGCTTCTCTCAATATCGGTGTGCCCTTCCGGGGCGGACGAGGAGAAACGGACAATGATGTCGAAGCGCCTTCGGGGCGCCGTCGCGCTGCTGGCCTGCCTGGTGCTCGGTGCATGCGGCTCGGTGACGGCCACACCGGACAGACCGGTCTACACCTGGGACATGACCGTCACGGTCGGCGAGTCCTCCACCTGGTATCAAGCGGCGGAGAGGTTCGCCGAAACCCTGTCACGCGAGTCCGGTGGCCGGATGAAACTCCGGATCTTCACCGGCGAACAGCTGTCGGCGGGCGATCCTGCTGCCGGGGTCGAACAGCTGATGAACGGCGACAAGGACTTCTCCTACAACTCCACGATCATCTACGCGGGCATCGACCCGCGGTTCGGCGCGATCAACGCCCCGTTCCTGTACCGCGATTACGACGAGGCCGACCGCGCACTGCAGGGCGGTGCGACCGCCGCCTACGAGAAGCTGTCCTCCGAGATCGGCGTGAAGATGCTCGGGTTCGGCGAGAGCGGCTTCCGGCAGCTGACCAACAACGTCCGCCCGGTGAGCAAGCCCGCCGACCTGGCCGGCATCAAGGTGCGCATCCCGGGGATCGGCATGTTCACCGACATCTTCCGCGGGCTCGGCGCCAACCCGACGACGATGAACTTCTCCGAGGTGTTCACCTCGCTCCAGCAGGGCACGATCGAGGGCCAGGAGAACCCGATGGACGTCATCTCGTCGGCCGGGCTCGCCGAGGTGCAGCCGCATCTGACGGTGTGGAACTACGTCTACGACCCGCTGATCCTCGGGATGAACCAGGACCTGTTCCGATCACTGAGCCCCGCCGACCGGAAGATCGTGGAGAAGGCCGCGGCCGACGCGAACTCCTTCCAGATCGAGACCAACCGGGGGCTCGAACAGCAGCAGATCGACGAGCAGTCGAAGCTGATGAAGACGACCGAGCTCACCGATGCGCAGCTCGCCCGCTTCCGCGCGACGGTACGGCCGCTGTACGAATCCTACGAACCGGTGTGGGGGCCCGCGATGGTCCGCGCCGTGAGCCCGGAGCGCTGAGCCATGCAGAAGTCGACTTCGGAACGCGTGCTCACAGCCGCGGAGAACGTGCTGGCAGCCGTCCCGTTCGCGGTGGTGGCTGTGGTCGCGTTCGTCAACGTCATCAGCCGGTACTTCCTCAACGCCTCACTGGCCTTCACCTCGGAACTCACCGTGAACCTCGCGGTGTGGATGGTGATGATGGGCGCGGTGATCGGGCTCAGGGAAGGCGCCCACCTGGGCTTCAGTGCACTGCACGAGAAGGCCACCGGGGTGGTGCGGCAGGCCATGACGGTTCTGATCACCATCGCCATCCTGACGTTCCTGGCCGTACTGCTGTACTTCGGTATCGACATGGCGATCGCTCAGCTCGGCAGTGGCAGGGCGACACCGTCGATCCGGGTTCCGCAGTGGTTGTTCACCGCCGCTCTCCCAGTGGGCGCGATCTTCGGTGTGTACCGCACGTTGCAGGCGAGTCGGATCGGCTTCCGCAGGTCCACAGTGGATTCTCAGCCGAGTGAGGAGGCCGACCGGTGATCGGTTTCGTGCTGTTCGGCAGCTTCTTCGTGTTGCTGCTGATGGGTGTTCCCGTGGCGTTCTCGCTCGGGGTGGCGGCCTGCGTCTCGCTGGTGGCCATGGGCGGTTTCGGGGAACTGTCGATCGTGCCGAACGTCTTCACCGCCTCCGTCGCGTCGGAGACGTTGCTGGCGATCCCGTTCTTCATCCTCGCCGGCGTGATCATGGAGTACGCCGGTATCTCGCGCAGGCTCGTGGACTTCGCACACGCCTGTGTGGGCAGGCGCAAGCACGGCTTGGCGATCGTCGTCATCATCGCCGCGTTCTTCTTCTCGGCCATCTCGGGATCGGGCCCCGCCACGGTGGCGGCCATCGGGTCGATCCTCATTCCGGCGCTGATCCGCCAGGGTTACGCAGCCCGGCACGCGACGTCCCTGCTCGCCAGTGCCGGTTCGATGGGCATCATCGTGCCGCCCAGCGTCGCGTTCATCATCTTCGCGGTGGTCGTGAGCGATTACGCCGGTGTGTCGATCGTGCGGCTGTTCGTGGCGGGCATCGTGCCCGGCATCCTGTTGGCCGCCGCGCTCGTGGTGGCCAGCCTGCTGCTGCCGCGGACCCAACCCGTCACGGTCGCGGCGGGCGCCGCAGGTGGCAGCGGCGGCAATGGTGGCAGCGGTGGTAACGGCGGTCGCAGCGGCGGCGACGCGGATGCGCCTGCTGCCGGCGACGGTGCCGAGGTGATCGCGTCGCACGGGTTCGCCGCCTCCTTCGGCAAGGCGATCCCGGGTCTGCTGGTCCCGTTGATCATCCTCGGCGGCATCTACGGCGGCATCGTCACACCGACCGAGTCGGCCGTGGTCGCGGCGGTCTACGCGCTGCTGGTCGGCCTGTTCGTATACCGGGAGATCAGCCCACGGCAGCTGTACCGCATCCTCGTGACCGCTTCGGCGCAGTCGGCCGTGGTGATGTTGATCGTGGGTTCGGCCTCGGTGTTCGCCTACGTGGTCACCGTCAACGAGATCGCGGAGAACATCTCGGAAGCACTGCTGGGGCTGACCGGCAACACGGTGCTGATCGTGCTGATGGCCATCGTGGTGCTGTTGATCGTCGGCGCGTTCATCGACGCGGTGTCCGCGCTGTACCTCTTCGTGCCGATCATCGCGCCGGTGCTGCTCGAAGCGGGCGTCGACGTGACGACCATCGGCGTGATGATGGTCGTGAACCTGGCGCTCGGGCTGGTCACCCCGCCGGTCGGCGTCAACCTGTTCGTGGCCGCGGGTATCGCGAAGGTTCCGCTTGCCGAAGTCGTCAAGGGCATCCGGCCGTTCTTCGCCGCCGGCCTGGTCGTGCTGCTGCTCGTCGCGTACGTACCGGCGCTGTCCAACTGGCTTCCCGATCTGCTGGGCTTCTAGAAGGGAACGTGGAAGTGAATCCGTTCGACCTCACCGGCCGGGTCGCCCTGGTCACCGGCGCAGCGCGCGGTATCGGACTGGCCGTCGCACGGGGCCTGGCGGGACAGGGCGCGCACGTGGTGGCCGTCGACCTGGCCGACGAGTCGGCCGAGGTGACGTCTCTCGCCGCGGACTTCCCGGAGCAGCACGTGCGGTACCGGAAAGTGGATGTGCGTGACGAGGAGGCCGTGCGCGCCTCGGTCGATGCCACGGTCGACGAACTCGGTTCGCTCGACGTCCTGGTCAACAACGCGGGCACGGCCAGCAGGAACGGCCTGGACACGCTCACCGACGACGAGTGGTACCGCGACCTGGACACCAACCTGCGCGGGATGTTCCTGTACTGCCGCGCCGCCGAACCCCACATGAAGGCACGGGGAGACGGGCGGATCATCAACGTCAGCTCGATCTCCGGGATCATGGGCGGCCCGCGGTCGGGAGGTGCCGGCGGCGGTCGGTCCGGTCCCGCGTACGCGGCGTCGAAGGGCGGCGTGATCGCGTTGACGAAGTGGCTCGCCAAGGAGCTCGGCGAGGACGGGATCACCTGTAATTCGGTCGCTCCCGGCCCGATCGCGACGGCGCTGACCGCCGACGTCGCCTACGCACTGGACGACCAGGTGATCAAACGTATGGGCACGCCGGAGGAGGTGGCCGCGGCCGTGGGCTATCTGGCAGGACCGGGCGCGGGATACGTGACGGGTCAGGTGCTCAAGGTCTGCGGCGGTGCTGCCATCGGCTGAGACCGTGGCCCGGCCGCTGCCACGCACCGAGACGTGGGCAGCAGCCGGGCCGTCGCCGCGGGTGCTAGGAGATGCGCTCGCCGGTCGTCTCCGGCCGGTCGGCGGTCTCGGCGGCGGAGTCGGCGGCGGCGCCCGCGGGGCGATGTGCCACCAGCAGCACACAGGCCGTCGTCACCAGGCACACCACTGCGAACACCGCGGCCACCAGCCACGGTTCACCACCGCCCGCGACCAGCAGGGAGGTGGCGACGGCAGGGACGTACCCGCCCGCGATCGCCGACACCTGATAGGCCAGCGACAGTCCGGTGTAGCGGACGTCGGCACCGAACAGCTCCGAGAAGAACGTCGACTGCACGGCGAACATCATGGTCGGTACGAACACGTATGCGATCACGAACGCGAGCGTGATGATCGGTATCGACCCCGAGTCGAGCATCAGGAAGAACGGGACGGCGAACACGACGCCGAACACCGAGCCCGCGAGATAGATCCTGCGTCTGCCGATCCGGTCGGACAGCGCTCCGATGATCGGCACGGTCACCAGCCCGATGACCGAGGCCAACAGCATGCCGTTCAGCGCCGTCGACTCCGCGACGCCGACGTGGGTCGAGACGTAGTAGATACCGAAGGCGTTGATCGCGTTCGAGGTGACCGTCTCGCCGAGCCGAGCGCCGAAGGCGAGCAGCAGGTTACGGGGATGCTTGCGGAACACCTGCAACAGCGGGATCGGCTGCTTGCCGCTGTTGTTCCGCTTCCGTTCCGCCGCGGTTCGCTCGAACTCGGGACTTTCGCTCACCTTCAGCCGGATGACCAGACCGACCCCGAGCAGCATGATGCTGACGAGGAACGGCAGCCGCCAACCCCAGGACAGCAGCTCCGCCCTGTCCAGTTGGCTGACCAATGCGAAAGCGCCGGTGGACAACAGGATGCCCCCGGACGCGGCAGCCTGGGGGAGACTGCCCCAGAACCCGCGCCGGGCCTCGGGTGCGTGTTCGATGGTCATCAGGGCCGCGCCCGCGTACTCGCCCCCGAGCCCGAGTCCCTGCGCGAGGCGGAACACGACCAGCAGGATCGGAGCGGCGATGCCGATCTGTTCGTAGTCGGGCAGACATCCGATCGCGAACGTACCGACGCCCATGATCATCAGCGTGATCACGAGCATCGATTTGCGTCCCACCCGGTCGCCGAAGTGTCCGAACACGACACCGCCGAGCGGGCGTGCGACGAACCCGACGCCGAACGTCGCGAACGCGGCCAGTGTGCCGACGGTGGGTTCCGCATCGGGGAAGAACACGGGGCCGAACACCAGCGCCGAGGCTGTACCGAAGAGGAAGAAGTCGTACCACTCCATGAGAGCGCCGATGAAACTGGCGATGGCGACGGTGCGCATGCGTTTCCGCTCGCCACGCTGCGAGACGGGGGTCATGTGTGCTCCTTCAGTCGGAGAGTCGAACGAGAACCTTCACGGTGTCCGGGTCGGCCGCCGCCGGGTAGGCGGACGAGGCGTCGGCGAGCGGGAAACATCGGGAGATGAGGGGCCGTGGGTCGATGGCCCCGTCGGCGATGAGCGACAGCGCGGAGTCGATGTCGGCGGGCAGGTACATACCGCTGCCGACGAGGTCGACCTCGAAGCGCTGCATCCGTGGCAACGGCAGGTCGAGCTCGGTCCGTGACGGCACGCCGACGACCACGACCCGTCCGCCACCGCGAGTGCCGGCCACGGCAGCGCGGAGCGTGTCCGCACCGGCCACGCAGTCGAATGCCGTCGTGAATCCGGCGAGCTCGCCGAGGCGCTCGGGTTCCACCACCCGGTCGGCGCCCAGTCGGGAAGCCAGGTCACGTTTCGCCGCGACGGGTTCGACGAGAGTGATCCTGCCGGCACCGTGGGCGCGAGCGGCCAGCAGTACGGCCAGGCCGATGCAGCCGCCGCCGATCACCAACACGTTCTCCAGGGCCGGCGGCCCGTGGGTGCGGCCCACCGCATGGACTGCGGTGGCCAGTGGCTCGGCCAGGCAGGCGACATCCGTGGCCACCGCGTCGGGAACGCGATGCAGGCGGGACGCGTCCTGGACGGTTCGGGTGCGCGCCGTGCCGGGCAGTTTGAACCCGAGAACCCGCGCGGACTCGCACGTGTTGAGGGCACCGGCCGCACACGCCGCACACTGTCCGCAATGGACCAGCGGATTGATCAGCACCCGCTCGCCGCGGTCGATCCCGGTGACGCCGTCGCCGATCGCGAGTACTTCGCCGATGCTTTCGTGCCCGGTCACCACGGGAGGACGGACGAACGGATGCCGTCCGGCATAAACGTGCAGATCCGAGCCGCATATGCCGACATACGAGGGCGCCACCAGTGCTTCTCCCAGCCCGGGACGAGGATTGTCGGCGACCTCGCCCACTTCGACCTCGCCGACGTCGGGGAAGCGGATCTCCTTGACCAACACCATGTCCTCCTTCAGCGAGTGGGGGCGCTCACGGCGCGATCGACCAGATCCGCCAGCCGCTGCAACCGCGGGACGGCGTCCGCCTCGAGCGCGTCGGGCAGGTTCGCGGCTCCGACGCAGGCCCGCCATACCGCACGGCCGGCGAGGAACCCGGACGCTCCTGCCGCGCAGGCGACCTCGACCGCGCGGGGAAAAACGTCGGCATCCACCCCGGAGGACAGCACCACCCACGGTGACGCGATCCGTGCGCCGAGCCGGGTGCATTCGCGGTGCAGGACGTCGGCGTCGGCCTTGCCGCGCAAGGGAACCTCGGACTTGTACAGGTCGGCGCCGAGTCCGCCGAGCTCGTCGGCCGCCGCGTGAACGCCGGCGTTCCAGTCCCAGTGGCCTCCGCGGCGAGGGGCTTTCGACACCGGTTCGATGATGCTGACGAGGCCGGCGGCGCGGCACCTGGCAACGAAGCGTTCGACCATGGCGACTCGGCGGTGTGCGTCCTCATCGGGCCGCCACACGACGAGGAGTTTCATCGCCACGGCGCCCTGGGTTCGCACCGTGTGCGGGTCGACGGTGTCGTCCAGCACCGAGTCGGTGACGGCCTCGCCGTTCCCGGGCACGAACCGGTCGGCGGCGGCGATGAGCCCGCAGCCGGGGGCGACCGCTCCCGAGTCGACAGCGGTGTCGAAGACGAACTGCTTGTCCAGCAGAACACCGGAGGCATACGGAGTGAGGGCGCGGGTGGCGGCGAGCTTGAACTCCGTGAGGGTCGCGTCGTCGACGCGGCGAAGCACCTCGTCGGGCGTCGTGCCGTCCGCGGCGGGCTCCGCTCCCGCGAACATCAGTCGCAGAGCCTCGCGCTGGTCCACCGCCAGCATCGCGAAGCCGCCCGACGGTCGTGCCAGGTCGGTCAGGTCGTATGGCGTAGGGGAGGTCACGCGTACTCCTTCAGTTCGCTCAGGTGGGTCTCGATCTCGTGGTCGGTGGAGATGGCGGAACGGCCGTCGACGGCCCGGCACGAGAGAGCCGCCGCGATACCCGCGTATGCCATCGCCTCGTGCAGCGGACGTTCGCGAACGACGGCGGTGAGCAGGGCGCCGTGGAAGACATCGCCTGCGCCCAGAGTGCTGACCGGCTCGATCGGCAGTCCGGGCACGCGGCGTAGTCGGCCGCGGTGGTCGCGGCCGATCGAACCGTTCGCGCCGTCGGTGGCCACCACGGTGTGGGCCGTGCAGGCAGCGAGTGCCGCGTCGAGATCGGTCGATCCGTACTCGGCTCGCAATCGGTCCGCAGTGGGCACGTAGAGGGTGACCTCGTCGGGACGGCATCGGAGATCATCGACCGCGTAGCCCGCATCGACCGACAGTCGGGGACGGTCCGATGGCGGTATGTCCGCGAGCAGGCGGGCGACCGGTGGCCACCCATGGTGGTCGACGTGGACCCAGTCGGCGGAACGCACGGCTTCCGCGGCGGCCTCGTCGAGTTCGACGGGTGGTGCCGCGGTGGTACAGATCGCGCGGGTGGCGTCGCTGCGGCTGCAGATGACGACGACCGACTGGGTGCCGGCGTGCGGGGTCACCCGCACGTGGCGCGTGTCGACTCCTGCGGCGTCGAGGCCGTCGATGACGTCGTGCCCGGGCCGGTCGTCTCCCACGGCCGCGATGACCTGGGCGGGTACTCCGAGGCGCGCGGCTGTCACGGCCGCGGTGGCGGCGGGGCCACCACCGCTGCGGACCAGGTCGTCGACGACGACGCGTTCGTCAGGGGATGGGTGATGCGCGGTGACGGCGATGGCGTCCTCGGTCGCCGCACCAACGAAGACAACGGTGTCCACGGTTCCTCCTCGCCCGATGGCGCCCATAGTGTCGGCCGGGGATGTTCATAAGTCAACATTCGCTGTCGAAAATAGAACATTGAGCGGAGAAGATTCAGTGGAAAAGATTGAACTGAGAGGGCTCAGTGGGGAGGACTCGGCGTTGGGAGGACTCAGCGGGGCGGTTCGGTGGACACACCGGTGCCCCGAGGCCGGTGCGGACCGGGTCAGGAGGTGGCGAGATCGAGCTGGACGCCGGCGCCGTCGAAGAGGTCGGCGAGTGCGGGTCTGCGGTCGGTGACCACGGTGTCGAGTCGGCTCAGCGGGCACAGCAGGACCGCCGCGGCGGCGTCGAACTTGCTGTGGTCGGCGAGCAGCACCACGCGGTCGGCGATGTCCATCAGCGCGAGCTTGGTCGGACGTTCCCGGTCGGTGGCGACGTACACGCCGCGCTCGTCGACGGCCGCGGCGCCGAGGAAGAACGTCTTCACCCGCAGCTGGGCCGCGGTGTCCACGGTGATGGGCCCGACGAAGGCCTGGCTGTCGTGGTTGAGGTCGCCGCCGAGTGCGACCGTTCGTGCGGCCGGCAGGCTCAGCATGCGTTGCAGCACGGGCACCGAGTGCGAGACGACGGAACCGGCGAAGTCGTCGGGGAGGGCGAGTGCGAGTTCGTACGGCGTCGTACCGGCGTCGACGGCGATCGTGTCGGATCCGGCGAGCAGGCCGGCCGCGTGCGCGCCGATTCGCTGTTTGGCCTCGTGCCGGGCGCGAACTCGGCCCTCGAACGCCGGTGGCTGGTCGGCAGGAGGGAGGCTGACGCCGCCGTGCACGACCCGCACCTTGCCGTCCCGTTCGAGCCGGCGCACGTCGCGGCGCACTGTCATGTCCGACACGCCGAGCTGTTTGCTGAGGTCGCTGATCGCGAGGAATCCCGCGGTGTGGAGTTGTTCGAGGATCACACCGCGGCGCGCGGGGGCGTCGTCGTAGCGCAGCAGTCCGGCAGATGCACTGTCCACGCCACGTCCTCCCCTCGTAGTTGTTCGAAATGATACACGGGCGGCGTCGCCGGGCCGGGAGGCGAGGACGATGATGTTGGAAATACAACATCGTCGCGGTGGTCGCTGTCCGGCGGTGCGAGTCTCCGCGTTGCCGAGACGCTCACCCGGTGGCCGGCGCCAGCGTGTACTCCTCCGGTGCGAGTTTGCCTGCGAGCTCCCGCATCAGTGCGCCGACGTCGGCCAGCCGGTCGGTGGTCATGCGGTCCGCGGGGCCGGTGACGCTGATCGCGACGTCCTGTCCGGTCCCCGAGGTGAGGGCGACACCGACACACGCGATTCCGGGCTCGTTCTCCTCGTTCTCGACCGCCCAGCCGAGCGTGCGCGCCGACTCGACGGCGTGGCGGAACCGGTCCGCGAGTGTCGGGTGCTGCCCGTCGGGGTCGGCCTCGTCGGCGTAGCCGGTCAGCAGAGCGTCGCTCGGGGGAGCGGTTGCGATGAGCGCGCGCCCCAGCGCCGTGCTCGCGATGTGCGCACGCCTGCCGACGCGTGACCACACGCGGACGGAACGTTCGGGCTCGATCTTGTCGAGGTAGACGACGCGGCGTCCGTCGAGCATGCCGAGGTGGACGAGTTCCTCCGTGCGGCGGGACAGTTCGAGCAGCAGTGGGCGGAACAGCAGCGGCAGGTTCTCCTCGGCGCCGAACGTGCGCACGATCCGCCGGAGTGCCTCGCCGAGGATGTAGTTGCGGTCGTCATCGTCGCGCGTCACGTACTCGCGGTGCGCAAGCCCGCGGAGCAGCCGGTGGACCGATCCCTTGTTGATCCCGGTGTGCGCCGCGATCTCGCCGAGTGCCATGCCCTCCGGGCCGGCGGCGGCGACCGTCTCGAGCACGACGAGCGCACGATC
Source organism: Prauserella sediminis (assembly GCF_014195435.1). Taxonomy (NCBI): domain Bacteria; kingdom Bacillati; phylum Actinomycetota; class Actinomycetes; order Pseudonocardiales; family Pseudonocardiaceae; genus Prauserella; species Prauserella sediminis. The sequence goes on from NZ_JACIBS010000001.1 coordinate 3,448,387, forward strand.
GAGGCTCGTCACGGGTGGCGTTTCCGATGTGGGTTCGGTCTCCATGGCTCCATTGTCGCCGGGGTCGGTATTGCGTCGCGTTCAGTGCGAGTTTAACTTATGGTCCGACATACAAAACGACCGGTTCGCGATATGAAACGCACACGGTTGGTGCCGGCAGCGCCCGCCGCGCGTCGCGGAAGGACAAGGACGTCATGACACAGGGACTCGGGCGCAGCAGCGTGCCCGCGGGAACGCTCATCGGAGCATCAGCGCCCGACCGGACCGGCATTGTGCACCTCGGTCTGGGCAACTTCCACCGCGCGCACGGTGCCGTCTACACGGCGCAGGCGATGGCCGCGGCCGGAGGCGACTGGGGCATCCGCGGCTTCGCTCACTCGTCGGACCGTGTCGTCGCGCCGATGCGCGCCCAGGACAACCTGTACTCGATCCTGCAGCTGACCGAGGGCGGCACCAAGGCCGGTGTCGTCGACGTCCACCGCGACACCGGCGTAGCGGCGCACGACCCCGCGGCCGTCGTGGCCGCGATCGCGGATCCGGCGCATCGCATCGTCTCGCTCACGGTGTCCGAGGTCGGTTACACGCGCGATCCGGCGACCGGCCGCCTGGCTCTCGACCACCCCGAGGTCGCCGCGGACCTCGTCGCCGGCTCGACGCCGCGCACCGCGATGGGCATGATCGCGCGGGGCCTCGAACTGCGGGCCGCCTCCGGTGCGCCGGTCGCCGTGCTCTCGTGCGACAACCTCCAGTCCAACGGCGACGTCACGCGCGCCGTGGTCGAGGAGTTCCTCAACGCGGCGGGCGTGAACGACGACGTACTGTCCTTTGTGTCCTCGTCGGTGTCGTTCCCGAACGCGATGGTCGACCGCATCGTGCCGAAGACGACGGCCGAGCACTCGCAGCGTGTCGAGGACCTGCTCGGGGTGACCGACCGGTGTCCCGTGCCGGCCGAGGACTTCAGCATGTGGGTGCTCGAGGACGACTTCGCGGGCGGCCGTCCCGCATGGGATCTTGCGGGTGCGACGTTCTCGACCGAGCTCGAGGCCTACGAGATGGTCAAGTTGCGCCTGCTCAACGGGTCGCACTCGCTCATCGCCTACCTCGGCGTCCTCGCCGGTGCACCCACGATCGACACCGCATGGGGGCTGGACTTCGTGCGCGAAGCGGTCCTCGGCGGGATCGCCGAGGACTACCTGCCCACGTTCACCCCGCCCACCGGGTTCGATGCCGACGCGTACGTGTCCGAACTGGACGCCCGGTGGCGCAACCCGCTGATCGGCCACGCCACCACGCAGGTCGGCTCCGACGGTTCGGTCAAGTTGCTCCAGCGCATCCCCGACGCGGCGTTGTTCCACCTCCGGCGCGGCCGCATACCGCACCGTCTCGCGCTGTGCACCGCCGCGTGGATCGCGTGCGTCGCCCCGCCCGCGGGCTTCGACCCGGACCCGCTGGCGGAGCGCATCGCCGAACCCGCCCGGGAACGGCTCGCCGAGACGGTCGACGGCGCCGTGACCGTGAGTGACCACGTGCGCCGGATCATGACCGGCGGCTTCTTCCCCGCGGCGCTCGCCGACCAGGACGTCTTCACCGCCCGTGTCGCCGAGCTGCTGACGCTCATCACCCGAGACGGGGTGCGCACCGCGGCCGCCGACGTGGCCGCAGCCTCCCGTTGAGCCCGCCCCGCCCTCCCCGGAGCCCCGCCCCGACCCCTGGAGCTGATCACCGATGAAAGGTCTGTTCATCCACGGCGCCGAGGACATGCGCCTCGACGACGTCGCCGTGCCCGAACCCGGCGAGGGCGAGGTGCTGCTGCGCGTGCGCTACGTCGGCATCTGCGGTTCGGACCTGCACTACTACTTCCACGGCAAGAACGGTGAGAACCTCGTCCGCGAGCCGTTCGCTCCCGGCCACGAGTTCTCGGCGACCGTCGAGTCCGATCCGTCCGGCGAGTGGGCTACCGGCACGCCGGTGACCGTGCACCCCGCTCGGTACGGCTGCCCGGTGACGGGCCTCGACGACCGGCCGCACCTCTGGCCCGGCGGCGACTACCTCGGCAGCGCCGCGGACTTCCCCCACCGGCAGGGCGCGGCGGCGGAATACGTGCTCGTCGAGAAACCCATGCTCCGCAGGCTGCCCGACGGGTTGTCGCTGCGGGACGCCGCGCTCGCCGAACCGCTCGGCGTGGCGTTGCACGCTCTCACGGTCGCAGGTGGCGACCTGGGCGACCGCGCCCTCGTGCTGGGTGCGGGGCCCGTCGGCCTGCTGACCGTCGCGGCGCTCGCCGCGCGGGGCGTCGGTCACGTGGCGGTCGGCGACGTCCAGCAGTCCGCCCTCGACCGTGCCCGCGACCTCGGAGCCCACGAGACGTTCCTCATCGGACGCGACGAGGTGCCCGCGACCTCGTATCCCGTCGTGTTCGAATGCTCCGGAGCGCCGGCCTCGCTGACCCAGTCGGTCGCATCCGCGGCCAGGGCAGGCGTCGTGGTCCAGGTCGGCATGCTCGCCGACGCCGCGATCGGTGTGAACCTCGCGCCGCTCGTGTCGAAGGAACTGCAGCTGCGCGGCACCTTCCGCTTCTCGACGGAGATCGACGAGGCCGTCGAGTTGCTCGCCGCCCACCCCACCATCGCCCGGGTCGTCACGCACGTCCTGCCCGCGGCCGACGCGGTCGAGGCGTTCGCGACGGCGAAGGACTCCGCCGCCTCCGGCAAGGTCCTCATCGAGTTCTGACCCCCACCCGCCCTCACGTCCCCATCCGACACCGCAGAAGGAACAACGATGTCCACTTCAGCACCGCCGCCCGACACGGGCACCGCCGAAGCAGGCCAGGCCGAACGCAGCACCAGTGACCTCACACGCGCCGCGATGTCCGGCTGGCTGGGCACCGCGCTCGAGTTCATGGACTTCCAGCTGTACTCGCTCGCGGCCGGGCTCGTCTTCGGCCAGCTCTTCTTCGTGGGCGACAGCGCCGCGCTCGCCGTCGTCGCCGCGATGGCCACGTACGCCGTCGGTTACGTCGCCCGCCCCGTGGGTGCCTGGTACTTCGGACGCCTCGGCGACCGGGTGGGACGCACGAAGGTCCTGTTCATCACGATCGCGCTGATGGGCGGTTCGACGACGCTCATCGGCGCGCTGCCCACGGCCCACGACATCGGCATCCTCGCGCCGATCCTGCTCGTGGTGTTGCGGCTCGGGCAGGGCTTCGGCGCCGGTGCGGAGATCTCCGGTGCCGGTGTCATGCTCGCCGAGTACGCGCCGAGGCGGCGGCGCGGCGTGATTGCCTCGCTCGTGGCACTGGGCACCAACTGCGGCACGCTCGGTGCGTCCGCGATCTGGGGCATTCTCGTGGCGGTCATGTCCGAGGAGCAGCTGCTCTCGTGGGGCTGGCGCATTCCGTTCCTCGGTAGCGCCGTGATCCTGCTGGTGGCCGTGTGGATCCGGTTCCGGCTCAAGGAGAGCCCGGTGTTCGAGGAGAGCTCCCACGTCTCCGACGGGGTGGCGCTGTCGACCGCCGAGGTCAGGGCGAAGGCCGAGCGGGAGAACGACACGCAAATGCTCGAGGCGCTCGAGCAGAAGAAGTGGCGCGCACTCGTGCCGGCGTTCCTGCTCCGCTTCGGGCAGGCAGGCAACTCGGGAATCCTGCAGACCTACATGGTCTCGTTCATCACGGTGACGCTGGCGATGTCGGCGTCGGTGGGTACGACCGTCGTGATCGTCTCGTCGTTGTGCGCGTTCGTCACGGTGCCCGTCGTGGGTGCGCTCGGCGACAGGTTCGGCAGGCGCCGCATGTACCAGGTGATGAGCGTGATCTCGCTCGTGCTCATCGTGCCGACCATGATGCTGATCGCGGGAGCGGACGTGCCGAAGGTGTTCGTCGGCTACATCGTCATGCACAACGTGTCGGTGATGGCGCTGGCCTCGCTCGAGAACCTCACGCTGCCGGAGATCTTCGGCTCCCGGCACCGCTACGCCGCGACCGGTGTCATCCGGGAGATCGCCGCGATGATCGCCACCGGCATCGGCCCAGTGGTCGCCGCCGCCTGGGTCGCCGCCACCACCGGCTCGTGGATCCCGGTCGCGGTCCTGCTCGGGTTCTTCACGCTGTGCCCGCTCATCGGGACGCTGTTCATGCCGGAGGTCGCGGGCCGCGACCTGAGGGATCCGCGCAACGCGGTCTGAACCGGTCCCGGGTGCGGCCGCCGCGCCGCACCCGGGACCGCCCCACCGTCCACCATCGACACATCAGCCCGGAAGGAAACACCCGCCGTGAGCATCTCGACCGCCGAGGTCATCGTCACCAGCCCCGGACGCAACTTCGTCACCCTCAAGGTCGTCACCTCCGACGGGGTCGTCGGCTGGGGCGACGCGACGCTCAACGGGCGGGAACTGGCCGTGGCCTCGTACCTGCGGGACCACCTGGCGAGCACGCTCATCGGCCGCGACGAGGACCGCATCGAGGACACGTGGCAGTACCTCTACCGCGGGGCCTACTGGCGGCGCGGACCCGTGACGATGGCCGCGATCGCCGCCGTCGACATGGCGCTGTGGGACATCAAGGCCAAGAAGGCGGGCGTTCCGCTGTACCAGCTGCTCGGCGGGGCGAGCCGGGACAAGCTCCGCGTGTACGCCCACGCCTCGGGCAACGACTACCCGGCGCTGGCGCGCGCGATCCGTGGATATGTCGACGAGGGTTACACGGCGGTGCGCATCCAGACGGGCGTTCCCGGTCTCGAGCGGGTGTACGGCGTGTCCGACACCGCGGAGCCGGGACAGCGCTACGACTACGAACCCGCACACCGCGGTGCCGACGGCGGCGCCGCGACGCGTCCCGAGGAAGAGGACTGGGACACGCCCGCCTACCTGCGGCACGTACCCGCGATCTTCGAGAAGGTGCGGGAGGAGTTCGGCCCCGAGCTGCGGCTGCTCCACGACGCGCATCACCGGATGTCGCCGATCGAGGCGGCGCGGCTTGCCAAGTCGCTCGAACCCTACGACCTGTTCTGGCTCGAGGACGTGACGCCCGGCGAGGACCAGGAGGCGTTCCGGCTGGTCCGGCAGCACAGCACGACACCGCTGGCCACCGGCGAGGTGTTCAACTCCGTGCATGACTACCGGACGCTGATCACCGAGCGGCTTATCGACTACGTGCGATCGGCGCCCACCCACACCGGCGGTGTCACCGGGATGAAGAAGCTGCTCGACTTCGCGGCGATCTACGGCATCCGCTCCGGCATCCACGGCCCGACCGACGTCTCGCCGGTCGGTATGGCCGCCGCGCTGCACCTCGACCTGGCGATCCACAACTTCGGTATCCAGGAGTACATGCCGCACAGCGAGCTGACCCTCGAGGCGTTCCGCACCTCGTACACGTTCGACCGCGGCTTCCTGCACCCGGGCGAGACCCCGGGTCTCGGCGTGGAACTCGACGAGGAGGTCGCGGCGCGCCACCCCTACACGGCTGCCTATCTACCGGTGAACCGCCTGCTCGACGGCACCGTGCACGACTGGTGAGTCGGGAGAGGACACACGTCATGAGCCAGCGACAGGCTTTGCCTCGGTGGACCGCCGAAACGCGGCTCGTCGTCGTCATCCGCGGTGAACACGCCGACGACTACGTGCCGGTGATCGACACCATGGTCGAAGCGGGAGTGCGCAGTTTCGAGCTCACGCTCACCACGCCCGGTACGGCCGCCGCACTGCCCGGACTCGTCGAACGGTACGGCGACACCGCGGACATCGGCGTCGGCACCGTGACCCGTCCCGGCGAGGTCGACGCCGCCGCCGACGGGGGAGCGCGCTACCTGGTCACCCCGATCTCGGACGTCACGGTCGTCGATCGGGCCCTGGCTCGCGACGTCCCCGTCGTCCCCGGCGGGCTCACCCCGACGGAGGTGTGGTCCACCTGGAGCAGGGGAGTGCCTGCGGTGAAGGTGTTCCCGGCGGGCCAGGTGGGGCCGGGGTATCTGAAGGACCTGCGCGGTCCGTTCCCCGAGCTTGCCGTGGTTCCGTCCGGAGGCGTCGATCTCGATGCGGCGGGGGCGTGGCTCGCGGCCGGCGCCGCGGCCGTCAGCGTCGGCGGACCGCTCCTCGGCGACGCGCTCGCAGGCGGCGAGCTGACTGCGCTCGCCGCGCGGGCGCGGCGATTCGTCGAGGTGTGTGCGGGGAGTGGAGCGGCATGACCGACTCCCCGGTTCTGACTCTGGGCGAGACGATGGGCCTGATCACGGGCGGCCGCATCGGATCGCTCGCGCACGTGTCCGACGCGCACGTGGGCATCGGCGGCTCCGAGACGAACGTCGCCGTGAGCCTGAGCAGGCTCGGCGTGCCCGTCACGTGGATCGGGCGGGTCGGCGACGACTCGCTCGGCAGGCGGATCGTGCGTGAGGTCCGCGGTGAGGGCGTCGACGTGCGTGCGCAGGTCGACGTCGACGCGGCAACGGGACTCATGCTCAAGGAACTCACGGGCCAGGGGACCGCGCGGGTGTATTACTACCGTGCGGGCTCGGCCGGTTCCCGGCTGGCCGCGGCGGACGTTCCTGCGGGCCTGGTCGAGAACGCCGCGCTCGTGCATCTGACGGGCATCACGCCGCTGCTGTCGGACTCGGCTCGGGAGACGTGCCGGTCGGTGGTGGGGCGCGCGCGGGCTGCGGGCGTGCGCGTGAGCGTCGACGTGAACTACCGGTCGACGCTCGCGCCGGCGCACGTGGCCGCCGAGGTGCTCGGCGAACTGGTCGGGCAGGCCGACCTCGTGTTCGGCTCACCCGACGAGCTCGCCCACGTCGCCCCCGACGGTACTGCCCCCACCGACGACCGGGCGGCTGCTGCGGACATCGGCGCGCTGGTACGCGCGCTCGATCCCGGCGGGACGCGCGAGATCGTCGTCAAGCGCGGTGCCGACGGAGCGACGGTCTACCGCGACGGCGTCCTCGTCGACGCCCCCGGTCACCGGGTCGACGTGGTCGACACCGTCGGTGCGGGGGACGCGTTCGTGGCCGGCTATCTCAGTGGTGACGTGCACGGATGGAGCGTCGAGAAGAAGCTCGCCCGCGCGAACGCCTGCGGTGCGGTGATGTGCACGATGCCCGGCGACTGGGAGGCGGCGCCCACCCCTGCCGAACTCGACGCGTTCCTGGCGTCGGGAGGCGATCCGGTCCAGCGTTGAGCAGCCGGTGGGCGGGTGGGTGCCGACCGGCGCGGCGCCGGTAGTCGCCGGTGTGGACCGGGGTGACCGGCCGACCTGCCGTCGTGCCCGCCGCGGGCTAGCGTTGCGGCCATGAGCGAGGGGCATGCGCTGGTCGCGGATCTGCTGTCGGTGTGGTGGATCGCGCTCGCAGCGGCGCTGGGGCCCGTTCTGGCCCTGATCACCCGGCGCGCGATCCCCGACGTGGTGTGGCTGCTGGTGTTCGGGGCGATCATCGGGCCCCATGCCCTGGGGCTGGCGGCCGAGACCGAGGCGGTCGGGTTCCTGCGCGAACTCGGGCTCGGTTTCCTGTTCCTGCTCGCGGGGTTCGAGGTGCGGGTCGAGGACATGCGCGGCAAGCAGGGCGGGCACGCGGCGTTGACGTGGCTGATCTGCGCGGCCCTCGGCGTGGGAGCGGGGTTGCTGCTGGTGCGGGGCGATGTCCAGGTGGCGATCGTGCTCGCGATCGCCTCGACGTCCACGGCCCTCGGCACCCTGCTGCCGATCCTCAAGGACTCCGGCGCGCTGGCGACGCCGTTGGGCCGAGCGGCGATGATCCACGGCGCCTACGGCGAGCTGCTGCCGATCCTGGCGATGTCGGTGCTGTTGTCGACGCGGGCGACGTGGCAGGCGGCGGCGGTGCTGCTGGCGTTCGCCGCGGCCGCGGTGGTCGTGGTGGCACTGCCCGCCAGGATTCTGCGCCGGGTGCCGCTGCTGGGACGTGCCGTGATGCGGGCGTCGAACACGACGATGCAGACCACGGCGCGGATCACCGTCCTGGTGCTGGTGACGTTGATGCTGCTGACGGCCGTCCTGGAGCTGGACGTCGCGCTCGGGGCGTTCTCCGCGGGCCTGCTGTCGAACGCGGTGCTGCGGGCGGTCGCGGCCGATCACGCGGAGGAGATCGCGCACAAACTGGAGATCGTCGGATTCAGCCTGCTCATCCCCGTGTTCTTCGTGACGAGCGGAATGACCATCGACCTTGGTGCCGTCGCGTCGAAGTGGCCGCTGCTGCTCGCGTTCGTCGGGGCGATCCTCGTCGTGCGCGGATTCCCGGTGTTCGCCCGCGAGATGTGGACGAGCACCCATTCGGGCGTCACGACGACCCGCGACCGGCTCGCGCTCGGCCTCTACGCGGCGACCGGGTTGCCCATCATCGTGGCGGTCACGCAGATCGCGGCCTCGTCGCAGCTGATCACTGCGGCCACCGCCTCGGTGATGGTGACGGCCGGTGCCGTCACGGTGCTGGCCTTCCCGCTGGCGGCGAACAGGATCGTCGCCGGCGGGAAGGCCGGGTCTTCGAGGACGGCACGCCGCTCGCGATGAACGCCGTGGCTCCTGAGACGGGCGGCACGGCGCGTGCCCGCCGGCCCGGTACTCGCCGTCGCGGGAACGGGGCCGCCGACCGGAAGTCGTGATGTCGGAGGTCGCCGGTGCCGCCCCGCTGCCCGGTGCGGGGCGGCACCGGACCTCACGCGTCCAGGTCGAAGACTTCGAGCGACTGCACGGTGACCTCACCACCGGTGGCGAACGTGCTCGCCCTGGTGCTGCCCTCGTCCGGGAAGACGAGGTCGGTGATCACGGCCTGACCCCGGTCGCCGAACACCTGCACGTTGGCCCGGTCGAGCACGATGCGGAGCCGGAGCACGCCGTCGGTCGGTGGCAGCGCGACGGTGTGGCGTGCCGGGAAGCTCGAGTGGACGGTCGTCCGGCCCGAACTGCGCCGGTCGACGAACAGTTCCTGCGTCGTGACGTCGTACCCGATGCGGGTGCGGTAGGAGCCACCCGCGAAGACGTCGAATCCGAACGAGGTCGCCGTCGCACCGGCGAGCCGGAACTCGGCGACGATGTCGAGCGCCGTTCCCGCGGTGTCCGGAGCTCCGCCCTGCTCGGAGACGGTTCCGCTCCAGGCTCGCCGGTTGCGGCGTACTCGCTCCAGCTCCCTGACCGGCTGCTGCGCGAGCCGCGTTCCGGCTGCGGTGGAGACCAGTTCCAGTTCGCGCGGGACGGACATGCCACCTCGCCACGGCGAGGTGGGGACGTCGGCCGCATACGACCAGTTGCTCATCCAGCCCAGCCACAGTCGGCGGCCGTCGGGAACGTCCGACCAGGACACCGCGGCGTAGAAGTCCGAGCCCTCATCGGCCCACAGGACGTCGTCGGGAGCTGCGTCGGGGGTGAACGTGGTGCCGTCGAAGTCGCCCAGGAAGTACTGCATTCCCGAGCCACCTGCCGGTCCACCCGGATTGATGCTCACGATGAGGACCCACTTGCCACGGCGGTCGTCGCCATCCACGGGCAGCCGGAACAGGTCGGGACACTCCCACACGCCGCCGTGTGCGCCGTGGTTCGCGCCGAACTCGCTGAGCTGTTCCCACTGCAGCAGGTTCGGCGAGCCGTAGAAGCGGATCCGGTCGCCCACGGCTATCGACATCACCCACCGGTTCGTCGCTGCGTGCCAGAAGACCTTGGGATCACGGAAATCGGCCTCGCCGGAGTTGGGGATCACCGGATTGCCGGAGTATTTGGTCCAGCTGCGACCGCGGTCGCTGCTGTAGGCCAGGCTCTGCTGCTGTGTGTCGCCCGCGCTGGTGTAGAGCGCGACCAGGCCGGGCCCGCCGCCGAAGAGACCGCTGGTGTCGTGTTGGTCCACGACTGCGCAGCCGGAGAAGATGTCGCCCAGCTCGTCGGGTTCGAGTGCCACCGGCAGCTGCTTCCAGTGCACGAGGTCGGTGCTCACCGCGTGCCCCCAGGACATGTTGCCCCACTGGTCGCCGTACGGGTTGTGCTGGAAGAACAGGTGGTACTCGCCCTTGAAGTAGACCATCCCGTTCGGATCGTTCATCCAGTTGCGTTCCGGGGTGAAGCACACCGAGGGACGCCACTGCGACGTTTCCGAGGCGGAGCCGGTCGTTCCGGCACGGGCGGTCGGTGAACCGGGCAGCGTCGCCGTCAACCCCAGCCCGGCCAGCGCGCCGGCCCCGGCCAGGAAGTTGCGGCGTCCGAATCCCCGTGTCAGTGGATGCCGGGAAGCGGCGGTGCCGTCAGCGGAGTTTTCCATCGTTGCCTCCTCGTCTTTTCCTGCCGCCCGGTGGGCACGCGGCAGTGCATGGGTGGGGTTCTGCGGATGTCGAAACGGGGCGGTACCGGTGTTCACGAACCGGAGCAGGGGACGGAGCGGGGGCCAGGACCGGAACCGGAGCGGGGGCCGGGTCGCCGTGCTCGGGCTCCGGACATGGGGAATCGCTCGGTTGCCGGAGCGGGAACGGGCGGGGTCGATGGCGGCGAGCCTGCGGTCACGCGATCCTCCTTGATCGGGAAGTGACGACGCTGCGGAGAGCGGCCGCTCTCCGTAGTCCTCCGGCGAGTTCGGCGAGGGGTTCGGAGCTGCCGGAGGGAGCTCCGCGTCCCCGGTCCACGCGCCGGGACTTTCGGCGACCGACTGTCTCGCGGTGTCCGATTGATCCGGTGCCCGATTGGGTCCGGTTTCTCTCTGGTGCCGACTGATTGTGCTTGTTGTTGCGGGGTTGTCAATCCTCGGAATCGGCGGACTCGGCTGGGCGGGGCTCGTGCGGCTCGGGGTGCGGCGCCGTGCGGGGTTCGAACCTTCCGTGCGCTGTCCGAGGTCGTGGCCGTCGGCCGGAAGTGCAGATGCGGCCGACGGTCCTCGGTGTTCGGTGTGATTCCCCGACGATGTCCGCGTCCGGGGTGTCGACGGGCGCCACGCCGGGTGGCGGTCCGTCCTGCGGTTAGGGCTGCGAGGGTTGACAAGAACGCAACAACCGTCAGAATCAGGCAATACCAAAACGCACCGGAGGGAAACGGGCATGTATGGTGCGGAGCGCCAACAGCTGCTGGCACAGCAGGTGCGCACGGACGGGCGGATCGACGTCACCGCCACGTCCGAGCAGTTGGGGGTCGCGCCCGAAACCATCCGGCGAGACCTCGCAGCCCTGGAACGCCAGGGCCTCGTCCGCCGGGTCTACGGCGGCGCGATCCTGCTGGAACGGCTGGATTTCGAACCCGCGGTCAACGAACGCGATCGGACACGTTCGGCCGAGAAGGACCGGATCGCGCGCGCCGCGCTCGATCTGGTGCCGCAGCGCGGAACCGTGCTCTTCGACGCCGGTACCACCAGCAGCCGCCTTGCGGCACTGCTGCCACAGGGGCGGGACCTGACGATCGTCACGAACTCGCTGCCCGTCGCCTCCCAGCTCGCCACCCGCACCGACGTCACCGTGCACATGCTGGGCGGCCGGATTCGGCCTGCGACGTTGGCGACGGTCGAGTCCTGGGCGCTCCACGTCCTGGCCGGGTTGACCGTGGACATCGGCTTCTTCGGGACGAACGGATTCTCCGCCGCGCGCGGTTGTACGACACCGGACACCGCCGAATCCGCGGTGAAGGCGGCGATGGTCGGGGCCTGCCGTCGTCGGGTCCTGCTCAGCGATCACAGCAAGTACGGCGACGATCAGTTCGCCCGGTTCGCCACGCTCGGCGAGATCGACGTCGTGGTGACCGACTCCGGTCTCGACGAACAGGCCGTGGCCGAACTCAACGAGGCCGCGATCGAGGTGGTGCTCGCATGACCGCGACACGCGCCGGTCCGGCAGCGACGCCCATCGGCAGGGCGGGTTCCTTCGAACCGCTCCGCTGTGCGGCGACCCGTTAGCAGCGCAGCAGGTCCGCCGGGGGGCGGCGTAACGAACCCGGACCGACCCTCCGGCGCCGCACCACGATCCCCGTTTTCCGTCTCCTTCAACGAGGAAGGTTCCCCGCCATGCAGAACGCACCGACCCGGGCAGGTACGTCCGGGAGCCGACTGGCCATGCGGAGCGCCGTCATCGCCGCGCTCGGCGGGCTGCTGTTCGGTTTCGACACCGCCGTGATCTCCGGTACCACCGACGCGCTGCAGGACGTGTTCTCGCTGAGCGCAGGCGGGCTGGGGTTCACCGTCGCGACCGCGCTGATCGGCACCATCGTGGGTGCCGCCGTGACCGGTCTCTGGAAGCCGGCCGATCTGTTCGGGCGCAAGAAAGTCCTCTACGCGATCGGCATCCTCTACTTCGTATCCGCCGTCGGTTCGGCCCTCGCGCCGGACTGGATGACGTTCATGGTGTTCCGGTTCGTCGGAGGCATCGGGGTCGGCGCGGCGGCCGCGGTCGCGCCGATCTACAACGCCGAGGTGGCACCGCCGAAGCTCCGCGGTCGCATGGTGGGACTGTTCCAGTTCAACATCGTGCTCGGCATTCTGCTGGCGTATCTGTCGAACTACGTCATGCTGCAACTGGCGCCGGAAGCGACGGCGTGGCGGTGGATGTTCGGCGTCGAGGCGTTGCCGGCGCTCGCGTTCGTGCTCCTGCTCTTCCTGGTGCCGGAGAGCCCGCGCTGGCTGATGAAGGTGGGCCGGGTGAACGAGGCCGACCGCGTGATCGAAGCTCTCGCATCCGATCCGGACGAGGCACGCCTCGCCCACCAGGAGATCACCGAGGCACTCGAGACCGACGGCGCGCAGCAGCGCGGCACGTTCTTCACACGCCGCCACCGGAAGGTCATCTTCCTCGCGTTCGCGATCGCCGCGTTCAACCAACTTTCCGGGATCAACGCGGTGCTCTATTACGCCCCGTCGATCTTCGCCTCGGCGGGGATGGGCGAGAGCGCGTCGTTCCTCAGCAGCGGTGGTGTCGGGCTGATCAACCTGATCTCGACGATGCTCGCCCTGTTCGTGATCGACCGGCTCGGGCGGCGCAAGCTGATGCTCATCGGGTCGATCGGATACCTGATCACGCTGGGCCTCCTCTCGGCGATCTTCTTCGGCCAGGGGCAGGATTTCTCCGGCACGGCCAGCATGTTCGTCGTCGTCCTGGTGATGCTGTTCGTCGCGGCGCACGCGTTCGGTCAGGGCGCGGTGATCTGGGTCTTCATCTCGGAGATCTTCCCGATCTCGGTCCGGGCCCGCGGGCAGGCGTTCGGCTCGCTGGTCCACTGGGGGTTCGCGGCCGCCATCTCCTGGGTCTTCCCGCTGCTGGCCGAAGTCGTCGGCGGGGGTACGGCGTTCGCGTTCTTCTTCGTGTGCATGGTCGCCCAGCTCGTCTGGGTGCTGGTGTTGATGCCGGAGACCAAGGGCGTCCCGCTGGAGAAGCTGCAAAGCGTGCTCGGCGTCGGCGACAACCGGCAGGTTCGTTCGGACTCGGGCCGGTAGCGGCCCGGCGGGCACGGCTTCCCGGCGCCGATGCGGTGCCGGGAAGCCGTGCCCGTATTCGTGCTCCCGCCGCCCGACCCGTCCTCAGCGCACGGTCGTCCGATCCCGCCAGTAGCGCTTGCGGACATCCAGCAGTACCGACACGTCGAACGACAACACTCCGGGCAGCGCGCCGAGATCGCTGGTGAGGAACTCCGCGAGCCCGTCCTCGTCGCGGAACACTCCCTGGTGGATCACCGACGAGTTGCCGGCGACGATGGAGACGTAACGCGCCGAGGTGTGACGGGCGAGGGATTCGCTGACGGTGCGGATGGACCCCGGTGCGACGGTCAGCGCGATCACCGCTTCCAGGCCGTAGCCGAGTAGCCGGGGCTCGATCTCGACGCGCGGCCGCACGATCCCGCGGTCCAGCAGGGTGTGCAGCAGGCGGTAGGCGGTGGACTGGGTGCTGCCGAGTTCCCTGGCCAGCTGTGCGGCGGTGATTCTGCCGTGTTCGCGCAGTATCCTCGCCACGCGCAGTGCGTCCTCGGTGAGCTCGCCAGGCGGCTCGGTCCTGACGTCGTCGGCCTCTGCATGCGCGCGCAGCGCGGCGAGCTGATCGTCGGAAAGCCTCGGCAGCCGCCACGAGTCGGCCAGTGCGACCCCGCGCAGCACCAGTTCGCTGTGCGCCGAGTCGACTCCGGGGATCGCGGCGATCCGCTCACCGAGCAGGTCCTGCACGGCGTCCTGGCTCGCGGCCTGCACCGCACAGTAGACGTCGGCACGGCCCGCGGTGGTGGCCACGAGCTGCGATTCCGGCAGCTCCGCGATGGTGGCGGCCACCTTCCTGGCACTGCCCGCACCCGCGTTGACCCACACGTGCCACGGGTTGCCGTGCCCGGTCACCGACCAGTCGAGCTGCCCGATGACACGGAGCACACCGTCGGCCTCCAGCCGTGCCATCCGCCTGCTGACGGTGCTGGACGAGACACCGAGTGTCGAGGCGATCGCGGCCAGCGGTGCACGCGGCGCGACCTGCAGCGCGGCGACGAGATCGAGGTCCCCGGGCTCCAGCTTTCCGGCGCTCGCCAACTCCCCAGTGCTCACCGAATGAAACTAGCACTCAGGCGGGTTGCTGCGCGTGAAACATGCGACACCAACTCGTAACTTGACTAGACCGTTCGTTAGGTTCTCTAATCAGGCAACTTCCCACCTACGGCGATCGGGGGCCCTCGTTGACTTCCACGGAGACGAACGCGGGGCCGCCGGAGACCTCGCGGCCGCTGCGGTGGCTGTTGCGACTGCTCGGTGTCATCGAGCGCGTCGGCAACAAGCTGCCGCACCCGTTCTGGCTGTTCGTGTTGATGGCGGGTGTCGTCATCGTGCTCAGCGGCATCCTGGATGCCCTCGGCGTGTTCGCCGTGTCGCCCGCCGACGGCGAGCGGGTCGAGATCACCAGCCTGTTGTCCCGGGACGGCCTGCACATGATGCTCGGCGAGGCCGTCGACAACTTCGCGTCGTTCCCGCCGCTGGCGCTGATCGTCGCGGTGATGCTCGGCGTCGCGGTCGCCGAACGCAGCGGCATGCTCACGGCGTTGCTGCGGCGCACGGTGACGCGGGTGCAGCCGAAGTACCTGACCTTCGCGCTGTCGCTCGCCGGGATCTCGGCGAGCGTGGCCTCGGACGCCGCCTACGTCGTACTCGTGCCGCTGGGTGCGCTCGTGTTCAAGGCGGCGGGGCGCAGCCCGATCCTCGGTCTCGTCGTCGCGTACGCGTCGATCGCCGCGGGCTACGACGCATCGGTGTTCATCACGGCGGGCGACGTGCTCTTCGCCGGAATCACGACCAGTGCCGCCGAGCTCGTCCAGCCGGGTCACGTCGTCAGCCCGCTGGCGAACTACTTCTTCACCGCGTCCTCGGCGATCGTGCTCGCGCTGGTGATCACCGCCGTGACCGAGTTCGTGCTCACGCGGCGAGCGCAGAGCATCGAGGTCGACGGCGACGGGGTCGACGAGGAACTCGGCTCGATGACGCTGTCCGACGCGGAGCGCAAGGGGCTGCGCAACGCGGGCTGGGTGCTGCTGGGCATCGTCGTCGTGGTGGCGGCCGCGCTGATCCCGCCGTCCTCGCCGGCGCGCGGCGAGGACGGCGGGGTGCTCGACTCCGCCGTGGTCACCGGTATCGCCGTCGTGCTCGGGCTGACGTTCCTGCTCACGGGGTACGTCTACGGCCGCACGACCGGCAGCCTGACGAGGGCTCGCGAGATCCCCGTCGCCATGGCGCAGGGCGTGCGGGACCTGGCGCCGGTGATCGTGTGCTGTTCTTCGCGGCGAGCCAGTTCATCGCCTACTTCAGCTGGACGAACATGGGCGAGGTCGTCGCGATCCGCGGGGCGGAGCTGCTCGACAACGCCGACGTGCCGACGGTCGTGATGTTCCTCGGCATGCTGGTCGCGGCGTGTGTCATGGGTGTGCTGCTGACCAGCGGGTCCGCGTTGTGGACGCTGATCGCGCCCGTGTTCGTGCCGATGTTCCTGCTGCTGAACGTCCCGGCCGAGACGACGCTCGCGCTGTACCGCATCGCCGACTCGGGCACGAACCTGATCAGCCCGATGAGCCCGTACTTCGCGATGGCGCTCGGATTCCTGCAGCGGTACCGCAAGCAGGCGGGCATCGGGACGCTGATGTCACTGACGTTGCCGATCGCGCTGAGCGTGCTGACGGCGTGGACGTTGTTGTTCCTGGTCTGGTGGGGGATCGGCATCCCGCTCGGACCCGGCGCACCCGTGCGCTGACGAGGAGGGGAGAGACCGTGTCGGAGTTGACCATTCAGGGCTGGACGGAGCGCGCGCTGGCCGACATGACCGCCGACCTGCGCACGCTCGTCGAGCTGGAGACGCCCAGCGACGACAAGACGTTGCTGGGCGCAGGGATCGCGGCGATCGAGCGGTGGCTCGCCGAACGGCTCGGAGAGCCGGGCGAGCGGCGGCTGCACGACGGCGGCAAGTACGGGGACGCACTGGAGGTCGCCTATCCCGGAACCGCACCGGGGACCGTGCTCGTGCTGTGCCACTACGACACCGTCTGGCCGGAGGGGACGCTGACCGAGTGGCCGTTCACGGTGGAGGGCGACCGGGTGAGCGGGCCCGGTGCGTTCGACATGAAGCTCGGTCTCGTGCAGGCGGTGTGGGCGTTGCGGTGCCTCAGTGAGCTCGGCATGCCGCGTCCGACGGTGCGGCTGTTGCTGAACGGTGACGAGGAGATCGGCAGTCCGGTCGCACGGCCGCTCATCGAACGGCTCAGTGAGGACGCTCGCGCGACGCTGGTGTGCGAGGCGTCGGCGGACGGCGACCTGAAGACCGTGCGCAAGGGGGTCGGGCTGTTCGAGGTCACGGTCACCGGTGTGGAATCGCATGCGGGGCTCGATCCCGACGCCGGCGTCAGTGCGATCCACGAGCTCGCGCGGCTGGTCGGGCAGATCGCGACGTTCGGGGACCGGGAGCGGGGCACCACCGTGAACGTCGGTCTCATCGAGGGCGGCACCGGCTGCAATGTCGTCGCGGGGTCCGCGACGTGCGGCATCGACGTGCGAGTGTCGGAGCCCGACGAGATGGCGAGGATCGACGCGGCGTTCGCGGCGCTGCGGACGTCCGACGGCCGGGCGAGCGTGACGGTCGAGGGTGAATGGAACCGGCCGCCGATGGTGCGCAATCCGGGTTCCGACGAACTGTTCGAGATCGCGGAGAGCATCGCGGCCGAGGCCGGCTGGGAGCTCGGGCAGGTCGGTGTCGGTGGTGCGAGTGACGGTAACTTCGTGTCGGCTTTTGGCAGGCCGGTGCTGGACGGGCTCGGCGCGGTGGGCGGCGGCGCCCATGCGCGGCACGAGCACGTGCTGCTCGACCACGTCCCGGGCCGCACCGCGTTGATCGCAGAACTGCTCATGGCACTGGCCGACCGGTGATCGGGTAGGACCGGACCAGTCACCTCCGCCGTCCGCGGCGCCGTTCCACTCGACGATGGCTACGAGGTGCGTGTGCGATGCGCTGGTGCCCGGCGCGGCGGCGGGAGTGTGCTGCGCCCGGTGCCGGGTATCCGGCGAGCATGGCCGGAAACATCTTCGTGCTCGGACTCGACGAGCAGAACCTGAGCACATTGCACGATGTCGCGGGCTTCGCCGACTATCGGTTCCGGCCGCTGTTGTCGGTCGAGGAATTGGTGGAGGCTGATCGGCTGCCGATGCAGTCGTTGCTCGACAGGGCGCGGCGGCAGCTGTCCGAGTTCGACGGCAGCGTGGACGCGATCGTGGGGTACTGGGACTTCCCGGTGAGTTCGATGGTGCCCATCCTGTGCCGGGAGCGCGGGTTGCGGTCGGCGACGCTGGAGTCGGTACTCAAGTGCGAACACAAGTACTGGAGCCGCGTGGTCCAGTCCGAGGTGATCGACGAGTATCCGCGGTTCGCCGCCGTGCCGCTGGACGCGGCCGAGTTGCCCGCTGACGTCGGGTTCCCATTCTGGCTCAAACCTGTGAAGGCGTTCTCGTCGGAGCTGGCTTTCCGGATCGAGGACACGGCCGGCTTCACGGATGCGCTGGCCCGCATCCGTGAGGGCATCGACCGCGTCGGTAAGCCGTTCGACGTCGTCCTCGATCACGCCGAGCTGTCCGAACAGATCGCACGGCTCGGTGGGCAGACATGTCTGGCGGAGGAGGCCGTCGGGGGCAGGCAGGTCACCGTCGAGGGCTACGACGCGGGCGAGGGTGTGCACGTCTACGGCATCGTCGATTCGCACGACTATCCCGGGACGCCCAGCTTCCAGCGCTATCAGTACCCGTCGTCGCTGCCGGAGCAGGTGCAGACCCACCTGGCCGACCTCTCGCGGCGCGTGGTCGAGCACATCGGGCTGCGTTCGGTGCCGTTCAACATCGAGTACTTCTGGGACCCCGACACCGGTGCGATCACCCTACTGGAGATCAACCCGCGGCACTCGCAGTCGCACGCCATCCTCTTCGACCTGGTCGACGGCGTACCGAATCACCAGTGCGTGCTGCGTCTCGCGGTCGGCGCCGACCCCGACCTGCCGTACCGGCAGGGTCCGTACCGGGTTGCGGCGAAGTGGTTCGTCCGGCGGTTCTCGGACGGACTCGCACGGCGGGTGCCGACGGCGGAGGAACTGGCGAACGTGGAGCGCGCGCTGCCCGGCTGCAGGGCCGAGCTCATGGTCGATGAAGGCGAACGGCTCTCCGAGCTGCGCGAGCAGGACAGCTACAGCTACGCCTACGCCACCGTCCACGTCGGTGCCGCCGACGAACGGGAGCTGAAGGATAAGTACGAGCGCTGCCTCGAGCTCCTCCCGTTCGAATTCGACGATTGACAGCGGCATGCACGGGAAGTGACCAGCGTCCGCGAAGACCGGCCCGCCGAAGCGACATCGCACCCGACCGAAGGGGAGTGCCTTGCGATGCACGAAGTGACCAGTCTTCCCCACACGGTGACCGAGGAAAAGCACTTCTGGATCCCGGTCTCGGACGGGACACGGCTGGCAGGACGACTGTGGCGGCCGTTGTCCTCGAACGACGACCCGGTCCCCGCGATTCTGGAGTTCATTCCGTATCGCAAGAGGGACGGAACGGCCAAACGCGATTCGATCCACCACCCCTACCTGGCGGGCCACGGTTACGCGGCCGTGCGGGTGGACCTGCGCGGCAGCGGCGACTCCGAGGGCGTGCTCACCGGCGAGTACCTGGAACAGGAACTCGTGGACGCGGAGGACGTGCTGGCCTGGCTGGCGGCGCAGCCCTGGTGCGACGGCAACACCGGCATGATGGGCATCTCCTGGGGAGGGTTCAACGCGCTGCAGGTCGCCGCGCGCAGACCGGAGAGTCTCGGCGCCGTCGTCACGGTGTGTTCGACCGACGACCGCTACGCCGACGACGTGCACTACATGGGCGGGTGTCTGCTCGGGGACAACCTGTCGTGGGCCTCGACCATGTTCGCCCAGACCTCTACGCCGCCGGATCCGGAGCTGGTGGGGGATCGCTGGTTCGACATGTGGCAGCAGCGCCTGCACGGCAGCGGCCTGTGGCTCGAGGACTGGATGCGTCACCAGCGGCGGGACGAGTTCTGGCGTCATGGCTCGATCTGCGAGGACCCCGGTTCACTGCGGTGTCCGGTCCTCGCCGTCAGCGGTTGGGCCGACGGCTATTCGAACGCGGTGTTCCGGCTGATGGAGCACCTCGAAGTTCCCCGCAAAGGACTGATCGGACCCTGGTCGCACAAGTATCCGCACCTGGGTGATCCCGGCCCGGCCATCGGCTTCCTGCAGGAGCTGGTGCGCTGGTGGGACCACTGGCTCAAAGGTGAGGACAACGCGGTGATGGACGAGCCGATGCTGCGCGTGTGGATGCAAGACAGCGTGCCGCCGTCCACCGCGTACGAGGAGCGGCCCGGCCGGTGGGTCGGCGAGCCTTCGTGGCCGTCGACGCACGTGCGACCGCAACGGCTTCCGCTGCGCCGCCACAGGATCCTCACCGACGACGACAGCGGTGGGCCGACCTCACCGGACGGTCTGGTCCTGCAGTCGCCGCTGTCGGTCGGCCAGTTCGCCGGGAAGTGGTGCTCCTACAGCGCGCCGCCGGACCTGCCCTACGACCAGCGCGAGGAGGACGGCGGTTCGCTGGTGTTCGACACCGAGACTCTGACCGAACCGTGGGAGATCCTCGGCGCCGCCGAGGTGGAGCTGGAGATCTCCGTGGACCGTCCCGTGGCAATGCTCGCGGCGCGGTTGTCCGATGTGGCCGAGGACGGCAGGGCGACCCGGGTGACCTACGGACTGCTGAACCTGACACACCGTGATTCGCACGCGCGGCCGGAGAAGCTCGAACCCGGCAAGCGGTACCGGCTGTCGCTGGCGCTCAACGGAGTGGCCCAGACCTTCCCCACGGGACACCGCATCCGGCTGTCACTGTCCACATCGTACTGGCCGTTGGCGTGGCCACCACCGAAACCGGTGCAGCTGACCGTGTACCCCGACACGAGCACGCTGATCCTGCCGACGCGGCCGGTCGAAGAATCCGACGAGGTCACGCTCCGGCCGTTCGACCCGCCGGAAGGGGCGCCGCGTCTCGGCACGACGGCCCTGCGGCCTGGCGAGCACCGGTGGCAGGTGTCGCGGGATCTCGTCGACTACGCGTCGCAGCTCGAGGTCGTCAAGGATTCCGGTACCGAGCGGTTCGAGGACATCGACCTGGAGGTGTCGCAACGTGGCGAGGAACGCTACCGGTGGGTCGGCGACGACTTCACCACGGTGCGCGGCGAAACCGTCTGGCGGGTCGCCTTCGCCAGGGGCGGCTGGCACGTGCGTACGGACACGCGCACGATCCTGACCTCCACTCCGGAGCATTTCGTGCTGCACGCCCAGCTCGACGCGTATCACAACGGTGAACGTGTCACGTCGCTGAACTGGAGCTCGACTATTCCACGAGACCACGTGTGAGCGTGCCATCCTGTCGCTGCGCCGCCACGGCAGGGCGCCATGGTGAGGTCGAGCCACGGCGAGATGAGTACGAGCTTGTCGCTGTCATCGCTCACGGTGTACCCGGCAGCTCGCCGGCGATGACACTGGCAGGCATGTGGTCGGCAGCCGGGTGCGCGGACTGCGTATCCGATATGGTTGGCCGAGCTGTGCAGCTGCGCGGTCTCCGAGCTGTCGGCCATCGCGCTCCCGTCGGGCGGTGGGACGAGGGAGATGTGACAGTTCGGGTGGCAGGTCGACGTCGAGCCGCGGGGACGTGCCGGCCGTCGTCGGACGGATGGCGGTGGTGCGCACCGTGTCAACGGGCCAGGATGGCGACGTGGGCAGGGTCGTGGAACAACCCCAACGAGCTTAGGGAGCCCGAATCATGACTGGCACCGAGAAGACCGCTGTAAGCCGGTTTCCTGTCCCTGAGCTCGATACCCTGCCCGACGACGTTCGGGCGCGAATCCTCGAGGTGCAGGAGAAGTCCGGCTTCGTCCCCAACGTCTTCCTCGTGCTGGCGCGCCGGCCGGAGGAGTTCCGCGCATTCTTCAGATATCACGATGCGCTGATGGAGAAGGAAGGGAACCTGACGAAGGCGGAACGCGAGATGATCGTTGTCGCCACGTCCAGCCTCAACCAGTGCCAGTACTGCGTGGTCGCTCACGGCGCGATACTTCGGATCCGAGCCAAGGATCCCCTCATCGCCGACCAAGTGGCTGCCAACTACCGCAAGGCCGACATCACCGAGAGGCAACTGGCCATGCTCGACTTCGCGATCAAGGTTTCGGCTGAGGCCTACGCGGTGTCCGAAGCAGATTTCGCTACCTTGGCTTCGCACGGCTTCACCGAGGAGGACGTCTGGGATATCGCCGCCATATCCGCCTTCTTCAGTCTTTCCAACCGCATCGCGAATGTCACCGACATGCGGCCGAACCCCGAGTTCTACGGTATGGGCCGCGACTGACAACAGGTGCGCGTTGTCCGCTCGGTACGACGGCGGGCTCGATGGCAGAGCCGCCGCAGCCGCCGGGCGGCGCCCCGGACCAGCCGTATCGGCCACCCCCCGTGGAGACCACGTCCCTGATCGGCTCTGCCGGGCTGGCGGCCGTGTTCGAGTAGCTCGGACCGAACGGCTGGCCGGGTCAGGCGGCCACGACCTCGATGCCCCGCGTCATCAGATACCGCGGAGAGATCGGGGCATCGCGGTCCAGCTGGATCCGGGATACCCCGAGATCGGCCAGGACAGTCGCGACGAGCGGGGTAGGAGCGCTGGCAGCACCAGAGGCGCGGCCGCAGAGTCCAGGGTCGGTTCCGGCGCGCAGGTACACCAGCAGGCCGCCGTATCGAGCGGTCGCGGCGACTGCGTCGTCGAGACGCGCGCGGCACGCACACGCGCTGCTGCCGAAAAGGTCCCCGACCGCGCATCCGATGTGTACCGCCAAGCGGGGCGGTGCGGCCGCGAGGTCGCGGTGGATCGCGAGGTGCTCGACGCCGACTAACTCGTCCCGGTACTCCACGACCGACACGGCTCCGTGCGCCGTGGTGAGCGTCCCGCATGGTCGGGCTGTGAGCGATGCGCCAGGTGCGGCTTCGGCACCGTGGCTGGTGAACCACACGTCGTCGACGTCGACAAGGGGCAGACCGTGCCGGTCTGCCAGCGCGACGACCTCCCACTGTCCCGGCCCGTTGGTGGTCACAGCGTTGTCCTCTCCCGCGACCAGCCCCGCGGTCACGGCAACCGGGGGAAGCCCGGCCTCCCGGCACAGTGCGACCGCCGCTCCATGCGGGGTGGACGACGCGGCAGTTCCCACGCGGACGGGGAGCACGTGTCCGGGACGGCACAGCGCATCCGGGCTCGAATCAGGGTCGGCGAGTACCCGTGCTGTGCGAGCGCGGTCGCGAGCGCTGATCCCGGTGCCGATCCCGTCCGCCGCGTCCACGGATACCGCGTATGCCGCCGTATCCGGCGCCTGAACGGACCCGACCATCGGGGGAAGGTGGAGCGCGTCGGCACGGTCGGCGGGCATCGGGGTGCTCAGCAGCCCGGACGTGTGCCTGACGATCCACGCGACCTGGTCGGCTTCGGCCAGCGCGGCAGGCAGCAGGACGTCGGCTACCTCGGGCCGTTCGCGGCTCACCAGCAGCACGGGGCTGCCTGAGCGCAACGCGGAGAGCGCGGACGGAACGTCGGATGCGTCGGGCGCTTGAGTCACCCGGTCGATCTGTGTGGTCACGATGCGTGTTCCAGTCGGGACAGGGTGTGGAATCCGCTTGCGTGGAACACGAGTGGGCCGCGCTGCGGCTGGCTGCCCTGTTCGTGCACCCGGAACAGCACGAACTCGTGATCTCCGGCGGGAACGGTTCGTTCGATCGAGCAGTCCAGCCATGCGGTCGCGCCCTGCAGCAGGAGCGCGCCGTCGTCGGTGGCATGCCAGTCCAGTCCTGCGAATCGGTCGCCGGTTTTTGCGGCGAGTTGGCGGCACGTCCGGTCCTGTGAAGCGGCGAGCACCGACAGTCCCAACCGAGGCCTGTGCGCCAGCCGCGGCCACGTCGTGGACGTGTACTGCACGCACACGCCGACCAGTGGCGGATCAAGCGAGACACCCACGAACGAACTGGCAGCCAACCCGATCGGAGTTCCGTCGGCGTCAAGCGCACAGACGGCTGTCACACCGCTGGGAAACCGGGCGAACGTGGCGCGCACGGCATCGGTGTCGACCGTTCCGTTCGGTGCGACGGTCGTGCTCAGACTCATGAGTCCTCCCTTCAGGAGCGCAGGACGAACGGGTCGCCGGCGGGTTCGTCGCTGGTGTTGATCCAGACGCTCTTCAACCGTGTGTACTCCCGAATCACCTCGGTGCCGTGCTCGACGCCGAGTCCGGAAGCCTTGAACCCGGACCGCGGCGACATCGGCGACATGGCGCGGTACATGTTGACCCAGATGGTCCCTGCGTCGAGTGCGGCTGCGGCACGGTGTGCGCGTGAGAGATCCGTGGTCCAGACACCCGCGGCCAGGCCGTAGGCCGTGTCGTTCGCGAGCTGCAGAGCCTCTGCGTCGTCGTCGAAAGGCATGATCGCGACGACCGGGCCGAAGATCTCTTCCCGGCACATTCGGGCGTCGTTCGGCAGGTCGGTGAACACGGTGGGCTCGTGGAACCAGCCGCCGAGCCCGATCTCGGGACGCCTGCCGCCGTGCGCGACCTGACCACCCTCGGCGCGCCCTGCAGCGACGTAATCCTCCACCTTGGCCAGTTGCGCACGCATGGCGAGTGGTCCCAGCTCGGTCTCGGGCGCCAAGGGGTCGCCGATCCGGATGGTCCGTGCTCTGCCGACGACCCGTTCGACGAGTTCGTCGTAGACACTGCGGTGGGCGAACACCCGGCTACCGGCAATGCAGGTCTGACCGGCCGCGGCGAAGATCCCCGCGATCACCCCGTTCGCGGCACTCGCCACATCGGCGTCGCCGAACACCAGCTGCGGCGATTTGCCTCCCAGCTCCAGACCCGCACGGATCAACCGCCTGCCGGCGCGTTCGGCGATCCACGCTCCGGTCGCGGTGCTGCCGGTGAAGGACAGCTTCGCGACGTCGGGGTGATCCACCAGCCGCGCTCCCGCCTCGTCACCCATGCCGGTCACGACGTTGACGACGCCCGGTGGAAAGCCCGCCTCCTCGAACAGTGGCGCAAGCGCCAGCATCGAGGCACTGGTGTGTTCCGACGGTTTCACCACGGCCGTGTTGCCCGCGGCCAGCAGTGGGGCGAGTTTCGCCACCGTCAGCGTCAGCGGTGAGTTCCACGGCGTGATCGCGCCGACGACGCCCACCGGTTCCCGGCTCGTGTAATTGAGGACGTCGACGTTGCTCGCGGGAATCGTTTCGCCGTGAATCTTGTCCGCGAGACCGGCGTAGTAATGGAAATACTCGGGCAAGCCCGCCAGCTGCGCCGTCATCTCGCGGAGCAGCTTGCCGTTGTCGGTCGACTCCATGCACGCGAGACGATCGGCGTGTTGGCCGACCAGCTCACCGACGCGGCGCAGCAGGGCGCCGCGCGTCGTCTGCGACATTCTGCGCCAGTGCGGCGACTCGAATGCACTCCGCGCGGCTGCTACGGCACGGTCGACGTCGGCGGCTGTGCCGCGCGCGGACTCGTACCAGGCCTCGCCGGTAGTGGGGTTGTCGCTGGTGAAGTAGCGGCCGTCGGCCGGTGCGGTTTCCTTTCCCGCAATATGGTGCTCCCACCGTGGCAGGCGCGCGGAACCGGTGGACGACGACTGGGCAGCAGCTGTGGTGCTCATGATGTTGTCTCTCCAGCAACGGCGAAGGTTCGGGTTTCGATCTGGGCGAGGACGGCTGCGGTGACCATGTCCGGACGTTCCAACGGCAGGAGGTGGCGCGCTCCCGGAACGGTCGCCGAGCGGCCGTTCGGTACGCGAGAGGCCACGGCTGCGGACATGCGAGGTGTCGATCCCGGATCGTCGGCTCCGGTGATGGCCAGCACCGGCGGAACCAGGTCCGGTAACTCCGGCCACACCTCGGCGTCCGCTTCGGCGAAAATCCGGTAGCAGGCGAGGTAACTCGCCTGCCGGTTGGCCGCGAGTACCGCACGGGTCTCCGCCGCCAACCGCGGTTCGGCTCGGCGCCACCGCGGCGAGAACCAGCGGTCGATCGCGGCGTCGAACGTCGCGGCCAGGTCGGATTCGGCGGCGGCCAGGCGTCGGTCCACGGCGGCGCGTTCCTCGGGGCGTCGGTCGGCGACCCCGCTGACGAGTGTCAACGACGCCACCTCGTCCGGGCGGTCGAGTGCCACGCGGGTGGCCACGAGTGCGCCCAGTGAGAATCCGACCAGGTGGGCCGGACTAGGCAGCGAGCCGACTAGGCCCGTGATCGGTGCGGCGAGATCCGCGAGCGTGGTGCCGTCGTCGGCGTCGGACGCGGTTCCGTGCCCCAGCAGGTCCGGAGTGTGCACTCGCTGCGCGGAGGCTGACAGGGGGCCGGCGACACGCCGCCACATCGTGTGGTCGAGCCCCACACCGTGCAGCAGGACGACATCGGCCGGCATGCTCACTGCTCCGAGGTCAGCGGGGCAAGCCGGGCCTGCGGACGGCCCTGCGCGGCGGCGGCGAGC
This sequence comes from Prauserella sediminis, assembly GCF_014195435.1. NCBI lineage: Bacteria > Bacillati > Actinomycetota > Actinomycetes > Pseudonocardiales > Pseudonocardiaceae > Prauserella > Prauserella sediminis. The sequence goes on from NZ_JACIBS010000001.1 coordinate 3,474,385, forward strand.
CCGATGACGATCTCGTTCGCACGGGGCCCGTCCGGCATCCGTGCCTCGACCGTCTGGTGGTGCGAGCGGATCGTCGCATCGGTGACGTGCTTGAGGGGGATGTCGAACGTCGAGCCTGCGGCGGCACGCTTTTCCACCGCGGGCAGCAGCGTCGTCGCCTGTGCGGCGTCGCGGAAGTGGTTGCCGAACTTGAGTGTGTGGATCAGACCGGAGCCGTGCTCGATCTCGCCGTCCAACCCGACGATCGCGGCCTTTCCGTAGGCTTCGACCGGAGCGCCGAGAGCGCCGACCACGCGGTCGCTCAGCAGTTTGCCCAGCTGTGGTGCGACTTCGTCGATGAGGGGCTGGAGATCCTGGACGAAGCCCTTACCGGCCCAGGGATTCTCGACGGCGGCGAGCACGACCGCGACCCTGGCGGGCGGGTCGACCTGCTTGCCCCCTTCGATGTGGGTTTCGTCGACGATCGTGTGGATGGCGCGGACGGTGCTCATGGCAGTGGCTCCTTCTCAGCAGCGACGGGATGACCGGTCAGGATGTGATCGGCGAGCGCGGTGTCGGTGCGCCGGTCGCCGATGCGCGCGTTCGGACGAGGTCCGTCCGACGCCGCGGCGATCACCGCGATCTCGTCGGGCCGCGGCGCATCGGGCACCCGCACCGGAACGGTCTGGTAGTGCGACCGGGTGGACGCGTGGTTCTTGTGCCAGATCGGCACCGGCAGGGAAGTTCCGGCCCCGGCTCGTTGATCGGCGAAGACGATGATCGATTCGCCGTCCGTGCGCCTCCGCAGCACGTCGCCGAAGTACGGTGTGTGGATCAGTGCGCCGGCATGCTCGATTTCTCCGTTCACACCGACCAGGGCGGCCTTCCCGAACGCCTCGACGTGTTCGGCGCCGCCCAGCGCCGAGACCAGTCGGTCCGACAGGGCGTGTGCGATCTCCGGGGCGAGCGCCGACACCTCTGCGGACAGGTCGTTCAGGACCCCGCGGCCGACCCATGGGTTGGAAACGACGGCGACGGCTGCGACGCGGCGCACCGGCACTCGGACCGGCTCTCCCGCCTCGTGCAGCGGTTCGTCGGTCACCGTGACGATCCGGCGGATACTCCTACTCACGCCGGGTTCTCCGCGAACTGGGGCATGACCTTCTCGGTGAACAGCTCGAAACTGCGCATCACCTTGCCGTGGTCCATGCCGGGGTGCGTAGTCCACAACAGCAGGTCCTGCAGGTTCAGTTCCTGCTGCAGCTCGTGAACCTTCTCGGCCACGTAGTCGGGCGTGCCCACGAGAAGGTTGCGCTCGGCGAGGAAATCGTAGTCCAGCTCGCGACCCGCGATGTCCTCGCCGACCTCACGCAGATTGCCGAGCCCTCGCCAGTGACACACCCAACGATACGAGGTGAGGAGCGCTTCCTCGAAGTCCGCGCGGGCCTGTTCCATCGTGTCCGCCACGTAGACGTCGCGGACGAGCGACAGCCCGGTGCCCAGGTCCTGTTCGACGCCGGTGGCCTCCGACAGCGTGTCGCGGTAGAGCTCGAACCGGCCCTTCAGCTCGGAGACGGGTGGCATCCAGAACATGCCGTTCATGCCGGCTCTGGCCGCACTCTGGATCGACCGAGGGCTGTCGATGACCTGGGACAGCGGCGGGTGAGGGTCCTGGAACGTGTTCGGCACGACCTTCATGGCGGAGATCGTGCCGTCGTCGCCGACGAATTCCGGGGAGGCTGGGGAGAGTGGATGGTCCCAGGACACACCCGGCGCTGGGTACTGGTGGAACTGTCCGTTGTGGGAGAAGAAGTCGCCGCTCCACGCCTTGCGGAGGATGTCGATCGTCTCCTCGAACAGCTCGCGGTTCTGTTCCTGGTCTCGAGGGTCGGCGAGCGGGTTGAGGTTCATCGCCTCCCGGCCGTACAGACCGCGTCCGACACCGACCTCGACGCGGCCGCGGGAGAGCTGGTCGAGCATCGCGATGTCCTCGGCGAGGCGCATCGGATTCCAGAACGTGACGATGTTGGCCGCTTGTCCGATGCGGATGCGGGAGGTGCGCGCCGCGATGTCGGCTCCGACCATCAGCGGATTCGGGACGAGTTCGAAGCCCTCGTGTCCGAAGTGGTGCTCGGTGTACCAGATGGAGTGGTAGCCCGCGTTGTCGGCGAACGTCGCGACCTCTCGGACCTCGTCGAGGACTGTCGCGACGTCGTCGAGCCGACCCGGCGCTCCGATGTTGTGAAAGATCGAGAACCGCATGTCACACTTCCTTCCGCAGCGGCGTGCCTCCGGCGAGAGGGTCGTCGGCGGCGAGGGTCGCCCGTTCACTGGAACGGACGTGGTCACGCATGGCGAATTCGGCTCCGAAGCCGTCCTTCTCCTGAATCAGCTCCAGCACGTTCCGGTGCTCTGCCAGCGATGCGCCGAGTCGGCCGGGCCGGGTCAGCGATGCGGATACCAGCCGGTGGTAGGCGAGCTGGTTCATGAGCGTCCGGTAGTGCGATTCCAGTTGTGAGTTGTCGGCCCCGACGACGAGCAGTTCGTGGAAGCCGTGTACGAGGCGCGCGTAGTCCTCGGTGTCGCCCTGTGCCACGGCCCGCCCGGAGCGCTCGAGGTTGTCCTCGATCTCGTCCAGGACGGGCACCGGCCCGCGGGCGGCCAACAGTCGTGCGGCCATGCCTTCGAGCATCTCCTTGAGCTCGAACAGCTCCACGACTTCGCGCCGACTCGGGGAACGGACGAACGTGCCGACTCGTGCGCGGACCTCGACCAGTCCTTCGATCTGGAGCTGCTTGAGCGCTTCTCGAACCGGAGTCCGCGACACGTCGTACTCGGCGGCGAGGGCGAGTTCGGAGAGTGGCTCGCCGGGAGCGTGCCGACCTTCGATGATCGCGCTCCGCACACCGGCCAGAACCCGCGCCTGCGCCCCGTTCCGCCCGACAACCTCGGTAGGTTCTTGCATGCAAGAGAAGCTACGGCGGATCCCTGTACGGCGTCAAGACGTCTACCTTCCTACGCTTGTCACCGCTGAAAACTCCCAACTTCCGGGTAATGAGGGTCTTTCGTACTTTCCGGGTTGGCATTGACCAGTCGTCTTCTTGCATGCCACATTAACGCGTCATGCGCACTCCCGGAACCGGGATGCGGCGCGGACGCTCCTTCCCGCGGTCCCACGGAGAATCTCGACGGAGACAACGATGTCCGATTTCTTGACCGTGCCGCCGGTTCGCCGGCGTCCCGGACCTGTCCTGTACGTCTCGCTCACGCTGGCCCTGGCGATCGTCGTCTGGGGCGCTGTCGCGAGTGACTCGCTTGCGGTAGCGGGTGCCACGGCTCTCGACGGGATCACGCGCGGGCTCGGGTGGGCCTACTTGGCGGCGTCGCTCGGCTTCCTCGTGTTCCTTCTCGTGCTGGCATGCAGCCGGTATGGCCGGTTGCGTTTGGGAAAGGACGACGATCGACCGGCGTTCCGTCGTGTCACCTGGTACGCGATGATCGTCTCAGCCGTCATGGGGATCGGCCTGGTCTCCTACGGGGTGGCGGAACCGATCAGCCACCTCGCTGCCCCGCCTCACGGGCTCGCAGCACCGATGACCTCCGGCGCGGCGGTCACGGCGATGCAGTTCTCGTTCTTCGACTGGGGGTTGCATGCCTGGGGCATCTTCGCCGTCGTCGGGCTGGCTATGGCGTGGTCGATGTTCCGCCGGGGGCGGCCCGGGCTCGTCAGCGCGCTGTTGCGCCCGTTACTGGGGCGCCGTGTGGAGGGAGCTGCGGGTAAAGGAGTCGACGTGTTCGCCGTCATCGCGACGTTGTTCGGCACCACGACTTCCCTCGGCCTCGGGGCTCTGCAGATCAACGGAGGGCTGACGAGTCTGTTCGGCATCCCGAACTCGCTGCCGGTGCAGTTCGCCATCATCGCGGTCATCACGTTGTTGTTCACCGCGTCGGCCTTGACCGGTGTCGCCAAGGGGATTCGCTATCTGTCCGAGGCGAGCATGGGGCTCGGTGGGGCCTTGTTCGTGTTCGTCCTCATCGTCGGCCCGACCATCTACTTGGCGAACCTGTACGTGGAGTCGGTCGGCCGGTACCTCAGCGAGCTCGTCGCGACCAGCCTCATCACGCCGGCGAGCGGAGACCTGGGCTTCATGCAGAACTGGACGTACTTCATGCTCGCGTGGTGGCTGTCGTGGGCGGCCTTCGTCGGGGTCTTTCTGGCCCGTATCTCGCGGGGACGGACAGTGCGCGAGTTCGTTACCGGGGTGCTGCTCGTGCCGACTGTGGTGTTCACGGCGTGGTTCACGGCCTTCGGTGGTACGGCGATCAATCGCGACATGGGTGGCGAGACGGCGATCGGGGCCGCAGCCGCGGAGGACACGAACGCTGCATTCTTTGCGACTCTCGACTCGCTGCCGCTGACCGCCATCACATCGATCGTGACGATCGTGCTGGTGATCCTGTTCTTCATCTCCGGCGCCGACGCGAACACGTACGTGCTGGGAATGCTCACCAGTCACGGTACGGAGCAACCGTCGCGCGGGGTGCTGGCGCTGTGGGGTGCCGTGACCGGCGCGGCGGCCATTGCCCTGTTGGCGGCTGGTGGGCTGGAGTCGCTCCAGCAGATGGTGATCGTCAGTTCGGCACCGTTCCTCGTCATCGTGATCGCCGTCGCGGTCGCCTTCGCGAAAGACGTGATGTCGGAGCGACCGCAGACAGGTCCGCCGGCGGCGGCCAATGAGCACACAGTGCGAGCTGAGCGATCCGGACTCGAGCTGAACGAGGCGGCGGCATCCCGGGAATGAGGAGTGGGCCGCTCGAGTGGTTCGAAACGAATGCCGAGCGGGCGGATGCGCTCGCTGATGGTGAGCATCGCTGGCGCACACGCCGGTTGCGACAATCCTCACGGCTACCTCGCCGGCTGCGGGTTGGTCGAGCGTGCGAGTGCGCAGCCGTAGGGGAGCGCGGGCCTCCTCGAGAACGGCGGCAAGAACCCCCAAACGGGCAACCCCTCGTGAGCAGATTCGGACAGCCACCCCCAACGGCCTTTTGTTCCGGTCTTGGAACGCGTTCCTGTCGGGCTGAGTACCGAGCACGGGAGTATTTTTCGGGGTGTCAATACGTGCCGGCAAGCCATCCAGGGCGATCCGTCGTCTTGTGGCGACCGTCCCATCGACTGCGGGATCGATGTGGGCACGGGTAAACCTGCAGGTGGATGGGTGTTGACGCGGTCGGATTCCTATGGTTAGAATCCTACTCGCTCATAATCGAATAAACGTTGCTAGAGATGCAGAGAACAGCAACCCGGATTTTGACCCCGGGCTATGCTGTTCTCTTTTTTTGTGTCCTAATACCCACAGTGAGGTGGTCCGGGTGAACGATGCGCGGAGGCGGTTCAGCTATCTGCTGCTGTGCATTTCTGGTGGTGTTGTTTTCCAGGTCGCCTACATTCGTTTCGTTTTCCTGGAGCCGACTTACCACGCACTCGGCCTCACCGCGCAGGAATACGGCGACATCATGTCCGTGTTCGGCGCCGTGGCCGCGGTCATGTACTTCGTCGGAGGTTGGTTCGCCGACCGCTTCGCCCCGCGCACGCTGGTTGTCGCTGCGCTGGTGATCACCGGCCTCGCAGACATGGCACTGACCACCATCCCAGGCTACGCCGCGGTGCTGCTCGCGCACGTCGCGATGGCATTCGCCGGAATGGCGCTCTACTGGCCCGCACTGGTGAAGGTGATCGGCTCGTTCGGTCCCGCCGAACAGCAAGGCAGGTTGTTCGGTTTCCTGGAGGCGATCCGCGGTGTCACGTCGACGCTGATTAGCGGGTTTGGCGCGTACCTGGTCGGTGTCGCACTGGCCCCGACCGTCGGGGTGCTCGTGCTCATCGCGATCTACGGCGGCCTGTGCCTTGTGCTCGCCGCATTGATCTGGTTCGCACTGCGCGGCCAGGCGGACCGCGTCTCGGACGGTGAACGCTCGGCCCTGTCGATTCGCCAGCTGATTTCGGCTGCTCGGAACAAGTACACCTGGCTGCTCGGCGGCACGATCATGCTGATGTACTGCTTCTACACCACGCTCGGCTACTTCTCGCCCATGCTGCAACACGACTTCGGCGTCACGGCCGGGCTGATCGGCATCCTCGGTGTGGTGCGCAGCTACGTCTTCCAGTTCGTCGCCGGTCCACTCGGCGGATTCTGCGTGGACAAGGTGACGCGGTCCACGCCGCGGTTCCTGCGGTTCACTTTCGCCGGCGCGACGCTGTGCGTCGTGGTGCTGCTGATACTGCCCAGTTCGGCCGCGCTGCAGTGGGCGGCGGTGACTCTGATGTTCATGCTGTCGTTGATGGTGTTCGCCAGTCGCGGTGTGTACTGGGCGAGCATCACAGAGGCGCGCATCCCGGAGGATCAGCGCGGCGGCGTGATCGGTCTGGCTTCGGGGCTTGCCTACCTGCCGGATGCGTTCCTGCCCGGTCTCGTGGCCAGCTGGATCGGCGATCCGACCGCCGGCACGGCTCCGAACGGGGGCTACACCGCGCTGTTCGGCTTCCTAGCGGTCGTTGGCGTGCTGGGCCTGGTCCTGACCTCGGTCACCCTGTGGGTGCAGCGGCGGGAACCGGTTGCCGAGCCGGATCGGCTCACCCCAACCCTGACCTGACCGACCATGCGATGAAAGGCTTCTCGTTGGAAATCCGAGACTTCTCCCTCGATCTCTTCTCGCTGCGCGGGTGGAACGCGATCGTCACCGGTGGCAACACCGGTCTCGGGCAAGCGTTCACCGTTGCCCTGGCCAAGGCAGGTGCGAACGTGTACGTGCCGAGCGTGATCGATGACGACGGCGAGACCAGGCGGCTGGTGGAGGACGCAGGTGCCCGGTTCGAGACGCTGCAGATCGACCTTACCGAGCAAGGTGCGCCCGGTAGGGTCGTGAAGTCCTGCGTGGACGTTCTCGGATCGGTCGACATCCTGGTGAACTCCGCGGGCATCTCCAAGCTGGCACCTGTGGCGGAGTTCGGCCGCGACGAGTGGGATCCGATGGTGGCGCTCAATCTGACCGCACCGTTCGAGCTCGGGTGGGTGGCTGCACGGCAGATGGTGGAGCAGGGTCACGGCAAGATCATCAACGTTGCCTCCCTGTTCTCCTTCCTCGGCGGCCAGATGTCGCCCGCGTACGCGGCGACCAAACACGGCATCGTCGGCTTCACGAAGGCCTACTGCGACGAGCTCGGCGCGCACAACATTCAGTGCAACGCCATCGCCCCCGGTTATTTCGCCACGCCGATCACTGCGCAGACCCGCGCGAACCCGGTCACCAACCAGCGCGTGCTCGACCACATTCCGGCCGGGCGCTGGGGCGAGCTGGGAGACTTGATGGGCGCACTGGTCTTCTTGGCGAGCCGGGCATCCGACTACGTGAACGGGCACGTCCTCACCGTCGACGGCGGCTACCTCACCCGATGAACCTCAATTGGAACGGAGCGAAGGAAACCATGGACACCACCGCCATCATCGAACGGCTGCGAGAGATCGCCGGGCCCGAGCGCGTGGACACCGACGAGCGGCTGCTGCGCGAGGCCAGTGTCGACCGGTTCAAGAAGTACACGGCAGTGCATGGCATTTACGACGGGCCGTTCCCGATCGCCATCGTGCGCGCCGGCAGCACGGAGCAGGTCGCCGCAGTGCTGGCTTTCGCGAACGAACACGGTGTCAACATCGTCCCGCGTACCGGACGTACCGGCACTGAGGGCGGACTCGAGACCAGTTTCGAGCGCACCGTGGTGCTCGATGGGTCCGAAATGGACGAGATTGTGCACGTCGACCCGGTCGACATGCAGGTCACCGTGCAGTGCGGGGTGTCGCTCGAGCTGCTGGAGGAACGCGTGCGGGAACTGGGCCTGACCACCGGCCATTCGCCGCAATCCAAGCCGCTCGCGCAGATGGGAGGACTGGTCGCCACGCGTTCGATCGGGCAGTTCTCCACGCTCTACGGCGGCATCGAGGACATGGTCGTCGGCTTGGAAGCAGTGTTCCCGGACGGGACCGTCGGCCGCATCAAGAACGTGCCGCGCCGCGCCGCCGGCCCGGACATCCGGCACGTCGTGATCGGCAACGAGGGCGCGCTGTGCTTCGTCACCGAAGTCACGGTGAAGTTGTTCAAGTACCAGCCGGAGAACAACCGCTTCCACGGCTACCTGCTCGATGACGTGCGCACCGGCATCGAGATCCTGCGTGAGATCGTGACGAACGGCTTCCGCCCATCGGTCGCGAGGGTCTACTCCGAGCAGGACGCCGCGCAGCACTTCTCCCACTTCGCCGGGGGCAAATGCGTAGCAGTGTTCCTCGCAGAGGGGCCCGCCGGACTCGTGGAGGCGACAAGTGCGGAGATCGAACGAGTGGTGGGCAGGCAACCGCACGAGCGGGTGGCGCCGGAGCTGATCCGCGAATGGTTCGACAACCTGAACTGGGGCCCGGACAAGATCCGCGCCGAGCACGAGACGATGCTCGCTGAGCGTCACCTCGGTTACACCACCGAGGTGGCGGCGAACTGGTCTGTGATCGGCGATATCTACGAGGCGGTGATCGCCCGTATCACCAAGGAGTACCCCCACTTCCAGGACATCACGATGCTGGGCGGGCATTCCTCGCACAGCTATCAGACCGGTACGAACATGTACTTCGTCTACGACTATGACATCGACTGCGAGCCGCGCGAGGAAATCACGAAGTACCACATCCCGCTCAACGCGATCATCGTTGAGGAGACGCTGGCGCGCGGCGGATCGATGGTGCACCACCACGGCATCGGCAAGTACCGCGCGCAGTGGACCGAGGAAGAACACGGCAGCGCATATCCGATCCTGCGCAAGCTCAAAGAAGTGTACGATCCCAACGGCATCATGAATCCGGGCACCATCGTCCCTGCTGGAAACCGCTGATGACCGGATACCTGATCGGCATCGATAACGGTTCGCAAAGCACCAAGGTCACCGTGTTCGACGAACGCGGCGTGGTGCACTCGCGCGCCCGCGTTCCGCTGCGCCCCAACGACACACCCCGGCCTGGCGTAGTCGAGCATCCCGACGACGATCTGTGGGACTCGATCGGCGCGGCCACGCGCGCGGCGCTGGTGGCCTTCAACGGTGAGCCCGAAGACATCATCGGCGTCGGACTGTGCACGATCAGGTTCTGCCGTGCACTGCTGCGCCCCGACGCTACACTCGCCCAGCCGGTGCTGAGCTGGATGGACGAGCGCGTCTCTCGGCCGTATGTGCACGTGAACCCCGACGTCCACTACGTCACCGCGTCCTCGGGCTACATCACAGCCCGGATGACCGGGCAGTTCCGCGACACTGCCGCGAATTACCAGGGAATGTGGCCGATCGACACCGACACGTGGGCGTGGGAAGACCAACCCGACATCCCGCGCGAGATGCTGTTCGAGCTGGTCCACCCCGGCGACGAGCTCGGGACGGTGACGGCGGAGGCGGCGGCACACACCGGCCTGCCGGAGGGGGTGCCGGTGTTCGCCACCGCCAACGACAAGGCGGTGGAAGCGCTCGGCGGTGGCCTCGGCGACGAGCGTACGCTGCTGCTGTCGCTTGGCACCTACATCGCGGGCATGACCACCGGTACGAGGAACATCCACGACGCCGACGCGTTCTGGACCAACTTCGCATGCCGCCCGAAGAAGTACCTCTACGAGAGTCATGGCATCCGCCGCGGCATGTGGACGGTCAGCTGGTTGCGCGACATGCTGGGAGAAGAAGCCTGGCTCAACGAGGGAGCCGGTACCGTGCCGCCCGGGTGCGACGGCCTCATCGCGGTTCTCGACTGGCTTGCTCCGGTGGGAGCGCCTTTCCGCAGGGGAGCGTTCCTCGGGTTCGACGGCACGCAGGGCCCGTTTCACATGTACCGAGCCGTGCTCGAAGCGATCGCGTTGACCATGTGCGGCAACGGGAATGCGATGGCTGCGGAGCTGGACACGGAGTTCGAACAGCTACTGGTGTCCGGTGGCGGTGCCGGATCCGATGTGCTCATGCAGATCATCGCCGACGCGTTCGACCGGCCGGCGCGACGTGCGCAGGGCGGCGCGGCATTGGGATCGGCGATCTGCGCAGGTGTGGGTTTGGGCCTATTCGGCGGCTTCGACGAGGCGGTGGCGGCGATGGTGCGACCGGGCGAGGAGTTCACGCCTTCCCGCGAGGCCCACGAACACTACCGGCGGTTGCAGGAGGTTTACCGTGAGCTGCCAACCTACACCGATCCGCTGTTCAACTGGCTGGCGTCGGCGGGAGGGTGAGCGTCACATAGCCCAAACGCCCACATTGGACGACGCGATGGCAGTGGCTCCCGCACGCAGTGCCGCCACCACGTCATCCTTGTCGCACACGAGCCCGCCCGCGATGATCGGGACGTCGGTCTCTTCCCGTATCCAAGTAATCACGCGCGGTACGCAGCCAGGAAGGATCTCGATGTAATCGGGCTTAGAGATCGCCAGCTGTTTGCCGAGGTTGTGGTAGGAGAACGAGTCGACAAGAAAGAAGCGGTGAACGGCAAGTAGCCCGCGTGCCTTGGCAGCCCGCACGATGCTCGCCTTGCTGCTGAGTACGCCGTCGGCTCGCGTCCGCTCAGCGACGAAGTCGACGGCGACGTCCCGATTCACCAGTCCCTCGACCAAGTCCACGTTGACCAGCACGGTCTTACCGGTGGCGCGCAGTTGCTCAACCAGATCAGGCAGCGTCAGAATCGACCCGTGCAGCAGGAAAGTGACCTGCGGATCGGCCGTGGCGACAGCCTGAAGTCCGGACTCGTCCTTAATGCTGGCAATGACGGGCTGGTCCAGCAAAAGTTCGTGCATGGTTCAACTATGACACAGGATCGCGATGCTCCGAACGAGATGGAGGTCGATCCGCGTACTCGATCCCGATATCGGCGCGCGTATCACTGCAGCGGTGAGCGTTTCGACGGGCCCGAACCTGCGGAAAGGCGAGGCCGATGCGCAGGATCTAGCGACGGCGTTGTCCCACGACTGCGCCAGGGTCCGGGGCGCCACCCCGACGCGGGTGGCAGTCGTCAGCAGCCCGCGGGCGCCGTATCAGTGATGGTTACGAACCCGCCCGGAGTCGTTGGTTTCCGGTGAACACATGTGGGCGACTACAGGTAGGGCCAGGTCATCTCCTGCGACGTCCTCCCTGAAACAGGTGGTGCGCGATGCCGGGATCGAACCAGTGGCCGTTACCGGGGCCGGGTAGTCGATGACGATCGCCTGAGTCGAAACGGATACTCCGCAAGTGGTGGCGGTGTCGTTCCTGCCGCAACCCCAGGGCGCGGAGTCGTGGCGGTGCTCTCCGGCGTGCGTCGCGCGTGTTTCCAAGCCGCTCATGAGCCTCTTGTCGGACTTTTTCGGGGACATGTAAAGAATCCCGACTTCGGTTTCGCCGACGTCAAGCCGTGGCGTCGTGCTCATGATGCGCCGACTCGACGACGGGCTGGCCCCGGACCGCGCGGGCGGCGTGGTCCGGCACCTGCTGCCCGGTACGGAGTCGCCCGCTGGTCTGGTCGCGGGTGTGAACGGCGCCGTCGGGTGCCTGACGTGGGAGGCCGAGGACGGCACGGAGTATGTACCCGCGAACGGGTCCAACGACAGCGAGGTCGACTACTTCACGTGGCACGGTCACCACTTCGTTCAGCCCGTCGGTGCCGAGGTGGCCGTCAAGGGCCGCGCTCGATGCGGTCCGGGAGTTTGTCGCAACCGGTCAGCGCCCCACGTGTGGGCAACGGCAGCCCTGCGCTGAGTGATACCGATGCGAGCGCTGGCAGCGTGGTGCGAGCACCGCGGCTCAGCAGTCGCTGAGAGCGCGGCGGACCTCGACGCACTGCTCAACACCCTGGCCGGGTGGCGGGGCAACATGGTGTGATGCGGCGCCATTCGTCGGCCTGCTCAGCGACCTGCAGCCGGTGGCGCGCTCTCGCTCAGCTGCCTGACATCTTGGTAAGATGCTGGTCAAGTCGCGACAAGCCCTTCGTGGATGTGATCAGGATGCCTGAATCCGAACGGCGCGACCTCCTTCGTGCCGGCGACCGGGATCGTGAGCAGGTCGCGCAGCAGCTCCGCGACGGTTACGCGGAGGGCAGGCTGAGCACGGACGAGCTCGACACGCGACTTCAGAAGGCGTACAGCGCCACCACCTACGGTGAGCTGCATACGCTCACCGCCGACTTGCCCCAGAGGCCACCAACGCCGGCCGGGGAAACAGAACTACTCCCCGAGAATGCACGGGCCGAGACCGCGATGGGACCGCCGTGGATGCTCGACGCCGTCCGCGCCTGGTTCATCGTGAGCTTCTTGAGCTTCGGTGTGTGGATCGTGCTCGGACTCGACCAGGGCTTCGAGGCCGTCCACCCCTGGTGGATCTGGGTCGCTGGGGGCTGGGGCGGGACCCTCATGATCGTGCAGTCAGTGAGACACAGGAAGGGGCGCCGGCGGCTCGCTGACGACTCCGCCCCGCAGCTCGGGGGCAATGACTAGCTGGTGCGGGCAGGAGGCTGTTGACTCCCACCGCCGTTTCAGGCGTGGCGGGTGGGATCCCACAGCCCGTCGACGGTCACTGTTGCAAGCTGCGGTAGTTGGCCGCGACGTAGGCGGCTTGGCCTGTTCGCCCTCCCGCCCGTTGCTGCGGGTGCGGCGCTGGGCAGGCTCGGCGAAATAGGTCTCGGCGGTCGGCCGGCCGGTCGCGCGGCCGATCGGTCTCGGCGAGCCAGGTATCGACGTAACGCACGTGGCCCAGGTACAGCTACACGGTGCCCTTGGCCCTGCCGGCGGCCGGGGAGCGTTCCCAGTCGTCGGCGAGGTCGCGCAGGGGAGAGGCATCGGCGGACATACGCCGAATCGTCGCTCGCCACTTTCTTGCTCTACTTGCAACGATTCCAGCGTTTCCGCTGGTAGCGCCCCCGGCAGGACTCGAACCTGCGACCTAGAGATTAGAAGGCTCTTGCTCTATCCAGCTGAGCTACGGAGGCTCGGCGCGACCGTGCCGGCCGCGGTGAGCCAGCTTAGTCATCGCCGTATGGGTGATCGTGCAATGTGCCCGATTCGTTTCACTCGTGTCTCATGGTGCTACGTGGATCACACTTGCACCGCGGGCGGGCCGCCCGTGTCCGCATCGCGGTGGCCGGCGAACCTGGGGTCACCGGGAGTGGCCCCAGGATACGGCGCGGCATGCTGCCTGCGAGTGAGGAGGTGCCGTGGGGGCGCCGGGCGCGGGACGGAGCGCGGGGAGCACGCTCCCTCGAACGGCGCCCCCACGGCGCGGTCACGGTCGGGGCTCCGTGACCGCATCCTGACCGGCCGTCGTGACGTCACGGGTTCCCCAGCCGTGACGTCCGGACGTACCGGCCTGGCCGGTGGGATGACGCGCTGTCACTCCCAGACCTGGATCGCACGCACCACGTACGGCGCCTGCGGAACGTACGTTCCCGGGCCCGGATAAGTGCTGAAATCGGCCTGCGTAGCGCATTTGTCGTCCTGATAGACCGTCACGTGCCGCTCCATTCTGGTAGCGAACGAGTGTGCCTCCATCTCATTGTCGAGTGTCACGCATTGTTCCGTCTGGGTATTCCGGAGGTCGAACCGCTGGAGCTTTCCGTCGTAGAACTCCTCCTGCCAGGCGCAGAACTCTCCCGAGTTGCAGGCCGACTCCGGATGGTGCGGCTGCGGTGACGCCGCCGAACCCGATGCCGAGGTCGACCCCGACGGTGCGGTCGAGGTCGTGCGGTGCGGGGACGCGCCGTCGGCGGTTCCCGCGGCGGCCGGCGCCGCGAAGCCGGCCACCGTTGCGACGGCACTGAGCAGAACGGCGGGCAGGGCGGTACGGAAGGTGACGTGACGTCGGGTCATCGGTTTTCTCCCCCATGGTCGATTCGTCGTGTTCGGGTCTGATCCAACGATGGCGAAGGTTGACCGGAATGTCAGCACGGAAACGCGATTCTGTGGACAACTCGCGATGAAAGACTCGTTCGAGTTACGGGTACCTACTCACGTTCGACGGTTGTCCACATTTTCCAGGGAACCGCTTGTGGCGGGTGTCGAACGCTGCTACGGCGAGGCGGTCGCGGCGTGCCCGGCGTCACGCGCCGACCGGCGGCCCTGGCCGCTGGTCGGCGGCCTACCCTCGTAACCGTGTCCACCGAAGCCGACCCCGAATCCGACGTCCGCGTGCCACGCGGGGCGGGCATCGCACCCCTCCTGACCGTTGGCGCGCTCCTCGGCATCGTCGTCGCGGTCGGCCTGGTAGCGCTGACGGGCGGACTCGGCGCGGTCGCCGGCATCTCCGACCCCGGCCCGCTCACCACCTACGGCATCACGGTCGTCCGGGTAGCCGCCGACCTCGCGTCGGCGGTGTGCATCGGATCGCTGCTGCTCGCCGCGTTCCTCGTGCCGCCCCAGCGTTCCGGCACGCTCGCCGCCGACGGCTACGCGGCCGTCCGCACCGCCGGTCACGCCGCATGGGCCTGGTTCGTCCTCGCGCTGACCTCGGTGTTCTTCGTCGCCGCCGACGGTGCCGGCCGCCCGGTCACCGAGCTGCTCGAGCCCGAGGTCTTCCTCAACTTCGTTGGCGCCATCGAACAGCCGAAGGCCTGGCTCATGACGTCGGGCATCGCGCTGCTGCTCGTCCTCGGCTGCCGCCTGGTGTTGACGTGGGGCTGGACGACGGTGCTGTTCTTCGTCGCGGTCGCGGGCCTGCTGCCCGTCGCCGTGACCGGCCACTCCGCCAGCGGCGGATCCCACGACATGGCGACGAACAGCCTGCTGTTCCACCTGCTCGGCGCCGCACTGTGGGTCGGCGGGCTCATCGCGCTCCTCGCGCACGGACGCAGACGCGGCGCGCACCTGACGCTCGCTGCCACCCGGTTCTCGAAGATCGCGCTGGTCGCCTGGATCGTCATGGCCGCGTCCGGAGTCGTCAACGCGCTCGTGCGGGTGGAGCCGGGAGACCTGCTCACCACCGACTACGGCCTGCTCGTGCTGGCGAAGGTGGTCCTGCTGCTGATGCTCGGAGTGTTCGGGCACCAGCAGCGCAGTCGCAGCATCGCGGGGCTGCGCGACGGTGCGGGCGGAGGGCAGCTGCTGCGCCTCGCCGGTGTCGAAGTGCTGATCATGCTCGTCACGATCGGGCTCGCGGCCGCGCTCGCACGGACCCCGCCGCCCTCGGAGATCGCCGCTCAGCCGTCGACGACCGAGCTGCTGCTCGGCTACGAACTCTCCGGCGCTCCCACGTTCTGGACGCTGCTCACCGCATGGCGGTTCGATCTCGTCTACGGCACAGCGGCGATCGTGCTTGCGGGGCTCTACCTGGCCGGGGTGCGCAGGTTGCGCCGCCGAGGTGACCCGTGGCCCGTCGGCCGGACCTGGGCGTGGGTGCTCGGCTGCGCCATGTTGCTGGTGGCGACCTCGTCCGGCATCGGGCGCTACTCGCCGTCGATGTTCAGCATGCACATGGTCAGCCACATGTTCCTGTCGATGGGCGTGCCTGTACTCCTCGTACTCGGCGGCCCGGTCACGTTGGCGCTGCGTGCGTTGCCGACCGCGGGCAGGAACGCGCCCCCGGGGCCGCGGGAGTGGCTGCTGGCGTTCGTCCACTCGCCCGTGACGCGGGTGCTGACCAACCCGGTGGTGGCGACGACGCTGTTCGTCGGTTCCTTCTACGGCCTCTACTACTCGGGGATGTTCGACGCCGCGCTGAACTACCACTGGGCGCATCTGGCGATGAAGGCCCACTTCCTGCTGGCGGGGTACGTCTTCTACTGGCCCGTGATCGGCATCGATCCGTCACCGCGGCGACTGCCGCACCTGGTCAAGCTCGGCATGGTGTTCGTGTCGATGCCGTTCCACGCGTTCTTCGGCGTGACGCTCATGAACATGCAGACGGTGATCGGCGAGGCGTTCTACCGGGGGCTCGGGTTGCCCTGGGTCGAGGACCTGCTGCTCGACCAGCAGACCGGCGGCGGCATCGCATGGGCGACGGGTGAGATTCCCGTGGTGATCGTGATGGTCGCGCTGCTCGTCCAGTGGGCCAGGGCCGACGACCGCGAGGCACGCCGCCGTGACCGGCGGGAGGACGCCACTGGTGAGCAGGACCTGGCCGCCTACAACACGATGCTCAAGGAGCTCGCGAGCGGCACCCGGCGCGAGTAGCACGCCCCACCGACGATTTCGGCCGGGACCGGCCTGGTCCCGGCCGGGTTGTCCACGTCGCCGACAGCTGTCCACAGATTCGCCGCGGCGGCCTTGCCGGCCCACGTCGCCGGGCACGGTGGAGACACCGAACAAACCCGGCGAGAGGAACGGCAATGGCGATCGGTGAGACCACGGTGACCGTGGTGGGCAACATCTCCAGCGAGGTGTTCATGAAGGACACCCACAGCGGCTCGGTGGCCGGATTCTGGCTGCGCAGCAACGAACGGCGCTACGACAAGGAATCGGGGGAGTGGTGCAACGGCCGGTCCCTCGCGGTGCGCGTCTCCTGCTGGCGGCGGCTCGCGGAGAACGTGCGCGACTCGCTGTCGAAGGGCGATCCCGTCGTGGTGAGCGGGCGGTTGTACACAACCGAGTTCGTCACGGACGGGCAGTCGCGCACGGTGACCGAGTTGGAGGCACAGGCCGTCGGCCCGAATCTTTCGTGGTGCACCAGTGGGGTTCAGCGAAACCCCCGGGGCAGGAATCGTCCCGACCCTGGGCACGGCGTCGGGGAAACGGCGGAGCCGGCGATGGCGACCGCCTCGGCGGCCTGACGTGTCCGTGACCGTCGAGGGCCGAGCCGCGGACCTTCAGGGCGACAAGGCGAGGCGCCGTCAGCCGGCTCGCGGCTCGGCTCTACGATCGCGGTATGGCCGAGTTCATCTACACCATGAAGAAGGTGCGCAAGACCGTCGGGGACAAGGTGATTCTCGACGATGTCAGCACCGCGTTCTTCCCGGGCGCGAAGATCGGCGTCGTGGGCCCGAACGGTGCGGGCAAGTCGACCGTCCTGAAGATCATGGCGGGACTCGACCAGCCCAGCAACGGCGAGGCGTTCATCCAGCCCGGCGCCAGCGTCGGCATCCTGCAGCAGGAGCCGCCGCTGAACGAGGAGAAGACCGTGCGCGGCAACGTCGAGGAAGGCCTCGGCGAGATCAAGGTCAAGCTCGACCGGTTCAACGAGATCGCCGAACAGCTGGCGACCGACTACACCGACGAGCTCATGGCCGAGATGGGCAAGCTCCAGGAAGACCTCGACCACGCCGACGCGTGGGAACTGGACTCGCAGCTCGAGCAGGCCATGGACGCACTCCGCTGCCCGCCCGGCGACGAGCCCGTGGAGCACCTGTCCGGCGGTGAGCGGCGCCGTGTCGCACTGTGCAAGCTGCTCCTGTCGAAGCCCGACCTGCTGCTGCTCGACGAGCCCACCAACCATCTGGACGCCGAGAGCGTGCTGTGGCTCGAGCAGTTTCTCGCGAACTACCCGGGCGCGGTCCTCGCCGTCACGCACGACAGGTACTTCCTGGACAACGTGGCCGAGTGGATCATGGAACTCGACCGCGGCCGTGTCGAAGGTTACGAGGGCAACTACTCCACGTACCTCGAGAAGAAGCGGGAACGCCTCGAGGTGCAGGGCAAGAAGGACGCCAAGCTCGCCAAGCGGCTCAAGTCCGAGCTGGAGTGGGTGCGCTCCAACGCCAAGGCCCGGCAGACCAAGTCCCGGTCGCGTCTCGAACGGTACGAGCAGATGGCCGAGGAGGCGGAGAAGAGCAAGAAGCTGGACTTCGAGGAGATCCAGATCCCGCCGGGCCCGCGGCTGGGCAACACGGTGGTCGAGGTCGAGCACCTCAAGAAGGGTTTCGACGACCGCCTGCTGATCGACGACCTGTCGTTCATGCTCCCGCGCAACGGCATCGTCGGCGTCATCGGCCCGAACGGCGTCGGTAAGACGACCCTGTTCAAGACGATCGTCGGCCTCGAGGATCCGGACGAGGGCAGCGTCAAGATCGGCGACACCGTGAAGCTGGCCTATGTGGACCAGACGCGGGCCGGGATCGACCCGAACAAGTCCGTGTGGGAGGTCGTCTCGGACGGGCTCGATCACATCAACGTCGGCCAGGTCGAGATGCCGTCCCGTGCCTACGTGAGTGCGTTCGGGTTCAAGGGACCCGATCAGCAGAAGAAGGCAGGCGTGCTCTCCGGCGGCGAGCGCAACCGCCTGAACCTCGCCCTGACCCTCAAGCAGGGCGGCAACCTGCTGCTGCTGGACGAGCCGACCAACGACCTGGACGTCGAGACGCTGGGCTCGCTGGAGAACGCGCTCGAACAGTTCCCGGGCTGCGCCGTGGTCATCTCCCACGACCGCTGGTTCCTCGACCGCATCGCCACCCACATCCTCGCTTGGGAGGGTGACGACGAGAACCCGGCCAAGTGGTTCTGGTTCGAGGGCAACTTCGAGGGCTACGAGAAGAACAAGATCGAGCGCATGGGGCAGGAGGCGGCGCGGCCGCACCGCGTGACCCACCGCAAGCTCACCCGGGACTGATCACCCGGACCAGGGACCGCTGCGACGTTGGATAGGGTCGGTCTCTCACGAGTCGGCGGCCGGGCCGGGTAACCCGAGCACGGGAACCGGCCCCGGACCGCCGGCTCGTCGGCACGCCCATCTGCAGGAATGGAAGGCCTCACAGAGCGGAGTCCCCGTGGTTGCCACTGAGTCGGCCGGTACGCACGCGGTCAACGGCCGCGACACCGCGGTTCCTCGTGGTGTGCACCGAGACGACGTCACGGCGGGCGGCGTCGGCGACCTGTCCGCAGTGGAGCAGCTCCTGGATCGCGCCGACACGATGGAGTGGCGGGCGCCCGAGCTCGCCGCGATTCTCGGTGAACGGGCGGCGAGCCTGGCGGAGGCCTCCGGCGCGAACGCGCTGTGGGTGCGGGCCGAGGCCACGGTCGTTCACGCACACGTCCTGCTCGGGCATCGGGCCTCCACTGTCGGGCGGGCGGTCGCGGCCCTGCGCGCGGCGGAGGACGCCGAACTCCCGGTGATCGCCGCGCAGGTCCGTACCGACCTGGCCGTGTGCGCGCGCAGTGTCGGTGCGCCCCTCACCGGACTGGCCATCCTGCGGCCGGTGCTCACCGTGAGCGGCCTGTCGACAGTGCGGCGCGCGACCGCGCTGTGTCACCTCGTGGGCTGCCTTGGCACGCTGGGACGCAAGGCCGAGCTCGATCGGGTGCTCCTCGAAGGCGACCGTCTCGTGGCCGCCGACGCCACACTCGACGAGGACGACAAGCTCATGGCGCGCGGCATGATCAGGCTCGGGGTGTCCGCGCACCGCAGGCGCCACGGCGACACGATGGGCGCCGCCGATGCAGCCCGCACGGGCATCGGCTTCCTCGATCGGATGGCCGACCCGTCCCGGGACGGCGGGGTCGCCAGGGTCCGACTCGTCCTGGAGCTCGTGTGCTCGCTGCTGGACCGCGGGGACGGTGAGCCCGCGTTGGAAGCGGCGCAGTCACTGTTCGACGAACCGGAGCGTGCCGCGGCCGTCGCGCCGACCGCGTGGCTCCGTGCCGCGCTGGCCACGCGCGTCCTGCTGAGCAACGGCGCGGCCGAATCCGCCGCCACGATGCTGCGTGACGCGCTGTACGGCGTGGTGCGCCACGACCTCGACACCGTGGTCGCGCGGCTCTGGCTGGAACTGGCGAACGTTGAGGAACGCATCGGCAATCCCGCCGAAGCCGTCACGTGTCTGCACAACGCCCGGGCAGCCGAGCAGCGGTACGCGCGTGCTCGCAGTCAGGCGCGTGCCGTCCTGCACGGTGAATTCGGTTCGGGTGAGCAGGCGCCGGTGGATCTGGCCGAGATCGTCACCTCGGCGCGTCCGCAGCAGTCGGTCCCGGCTCCGGCCGCGGGGGTGCCCTCGGCCGTCGGACCGGCGTCCGCGCATCCCGCCGCATCGCAGGTCGCGGCCGATGCCCAGCGTGCCGGAGCGGTCAACGGAACCCCCGCGGGCGGCAGGTCCCCGAAGAGCGACGTCTCCACCCGCGCCGACAGTGCGGCCGTGAACGGGCATCAGCCGGTCAACGGCCACGGCCCGCAGGCCCGGAACGGAGCAACCGTCGCCGGTGGCGCGTCGTCGGCAGCGGGCAGTGAGACGTCCCGGTCGAGCGATGCGACTACCGCTGCGGCCGACCGGGCCTCCACGAACGAACCGGCTGAGGCGGCAGCCGAAGCCACCATGGTGATGCCCGCGATACCGCGCGCAGACGGTCCACCGGCGGACCGGTCCACGACCGCGGAGTCGAACGCTCCGGCGACCGCGGTGTCGACCACGGACACCGGCGACGCGGACACCGCACCGAGCGCCACCGAACGGAGCGCTACCGAGCAGAGCGCCACGGAACAGGCGGCCCCGGAACAGACGGAAACAGCCCAGCGGGCCGCGGAACAGCGGGCCCCGGAACAGCGGGCCCCGGAACAGCGGGCCCCGGAACAGCGGGCCCCGGAACAACGGGCCCCGGTACGACCGGCCACGGCGCACGGGGTCACCGACCACACGGCTGCCGACCGTGAGTCGGACGCCGCCGTCTCGCACGGGGCCGCGGAAACCTCGACGGCGGACCTTCGGGTGATCGGCACAGCCGGGACAGCCTTGTCATCGGCCGATGGCACGGGGACGACCGCCGCCTCAGGAATTTCGGACACCCCGGCCGCGGACACCCCGGCCGTGGACGCTCCGGCCGCTGACGCCGCGGAGTCCGACCAGGCGGCGCCGAGGCGGGCCCACACGTCGGCAGGAGAGACCGATTCCGTGGCAGACGCGGTCGCATCGGGCGGATCGAATGCCGGCGATGCCGATACCTCGTCCGAACATTCGTCCGAACCGGCCACGCCGCGGAAGCGCCGCCGCCGCGATGTGGATCACGGCTCGGTCACCGCACGCTCGGTGCTGGACCGGCTGGGCATCTCGCCGTCGCGCGGCGGCCGCCGCCACGCAGCCTCATCCGACTCTCCCGATGCCGACAACGGTGGCGAGGCAGCGTCCTCGCACCGGGCCGCGGATGCGGGCTCGTCGTCGCCCGCGTCGCCGTCATCGGAGGCTTCGTCGTCCGCGTCGCCGTCGACGGTCGATACCCGTGCCGGGGCGACCAGGCCGGCGGGGGCCGACGACCCTGCGAGGTCCCGCTCCACGGAGTCGGCGGCGGCGGACGTGCTGGACTCCGGGACGGCGGGAGCCAGCGTCGAGCCGATCCTCGCGGCAGCGACGGCGTCTGCGCCCCAGGTCGACGACTCGACGGCGATCCTTCCCGCGATCACCGACGAGCCCACGATCGGCCCGGCGGCCACACAAACCGGAACCACCGGTACCGGCAACGACACTGCGGACTTCGGTGCGGACGCTCGCTGGGCAGTTGACCACGGCGCCGGCGATCACAGCGGCGACCGCGGCGCCGCCGATCACGGCACGACGGATTTCAGCACCACGGATTTCAGCACCACCGACTTCAGCCCTGCCGTCGATCACAGTGCCGGTGTGGGCGCAGAGGTCGGTGACGGCGGGTTCGACCCCGGAATTACCGAGACCGGCAGTTCCGGCAGTGGCATCGGCGCTGCGAGTGAGTCGGTGGCAGACCCGTGGCTGCCGCGGGTCAAGTTGCCGCCGCCGTTGCTGCCGATGGAAGCGCTCGCGCCGGAAGGGGAACCGGGCTCAGGGGGCGACGCCGCGGGGGCCGAATCGGACCGGACGACCACACGCGGTGGTGCGCACCTGTCGGCCACTCACGCGCTGTCCGGTCACGAACCGGTCGCCGACTCCTCGACAGGAGCTTCGGGGGCGAGCGTTACTCCGGCCAGGCCCACCGACATCGCGCCGAGTAGCGATGCCGGACGACATACCGAATCCGCCACGTTCCCGGATTCGGCGTTCTACGACCCCAGGGACGACAGAACGACCGCGACGGAGCCCAGCGCCTCGGATTCCGTCCCCTCGGAGCATGAGGCTTCCGGATCCACCGTTCCCGAACCCGCCGCTCCGGAACCCACTGGTTGGCAACCCGCTGCTTGGCAAGCCACTTCTTGGCAAACCACGGCATCCGACCCCAGCGCCCCGAACTTCGACACCGCGAACTCCGACACCGCGAACTCCGACACCGCGAACTCCGATACCGCGGACCCCAGCACCTCGGCCTCCGGCACCGCGGGTTCTGGCACCTCGGAGCCCGGACCGTCGGAGCCCGGACCGTCGGAATCCGCCCGCCCGGAATCGGGCGTCGACGAACCGGCCGTGTCCGATACCGGCGTGCCCGACCTGCCACGCCACGAGCTTCCGCTCGACGAACCGCCGGAGGACGCCGGGTTGGCGGAGCTGCTCGCGCGTGCACTCGCGGAGCACCAGGTCGCGTCGGGTGCGGCCCTTGCATCGACGCCGGGTGGCGACGACCGTGACGGCCACGCCGTCGGCAGTGGGGCGGGCGTGAACGGCCGTCGCCGTAACGGCAGCGCGCACGCTCGGGGACACGGCGGCCGCCACGATCGTTAGGACCGCGCCATCCGGCAACCCGGAGGGCAGCGTCCCGATACAGTGGCGACGACCGAACGGCACGTCCGAGCTGTCATCGCCAGAGTTGGAGAGTTGCGTTGCCCGACATGAGCTCGACCGGTGTCCAGTCCCGTTCGCAGAACGCGGACCGGGAAGGCCCCACGCCCAGCCGGCGGAGCCCGGAACAACTCCGGGACGACCTGATCGCCGCTGCGGCGGCACAGGCCCCGGACATCGCCGACCTCATCGGTCACTACTACCGCCTGATCCCCGCCGAGGAGATCATCGGTGAGAGCCCGGACGACCTCGTCGGCGCCGTGCGGTCGCACCTGGAGCTGGCACGCAACCGGGTGCCGGGCAGGCCCGCACTCCGTCTGTTCAACCCGACGACCGCCGAGGACGGCTGGTCGAGCGAATCGACCGTCATCCAGGTCGTCACCGACGACATGCCGTATCTGGTCGACTCGGTCGTGGCAGAGCTGGCGCGCGGTGGTGTGCACGTGCAGCGCATCGTCCACCCGATCATGCTGGTCACGCGGGACATGTCCGGCGGTCTGCAGCAGCTCCATCCTGGCGGGGACGTCGAACAGCCGCCCGCGGGCGCGACGGTCGAGTCGTGGATGTACCTGGAGATCGACTCGATCACCGATGTGGATCGCGCACGCGAGTGCGACCACCGGCTGCTGGCTGTGCTCGAGGACGTCCGGGAGGTCGTCGAGGACACCGACCGCATGGCCGCCGCCGCGCTCTCCCTGGCCGACGAACTCGACAACACGCCGCCGCCGCTGTCCGAGCAGGAGGTCCGCGACGGTGCGGAGCTGCTGCGCTGGCTGGCGGACGGTCACCTGACGTTCCTCGGTTACCGGCACTACGAGGTGATCGACGACGGCGGCGAGGCCGCGCTGCGTGCGGTGCTGGCGTCGGGGCTCGGTGTGCTGCGGCAGGACAGCCTCGCCGCTCGCAACCTCACCGCCGGACCGGATTCGACAGCTCAGGCGCTGAAGCCGGAGCTGTTGGTGCTCACGCAGGCGGGTGCGCCGTCGACGGTGCACCGCCCGATCTACCCGTACTACGTCGGTGTGAAGACCTTCGACGCCGACGGCAACGTCACCGGCGAGCACCGGTTCCTCGGCATGTTCACCACGACGGCCCTGCACGAGGACGTACTCGACATCCCGGTTGTGGAACGCCGCGTGCGGGAGGTCATCCACCGCGCCGGGTTCCCGATGCAGTCCTACTCCGGCCAGCGGATGCTGGAGGTGCTGCAGAACTGGCCGCGGGCTGACCTGTTCTCGGCGGATCCGGATTCGCTGTACGCCACGGCCACGGGTGCGATCACGCTGGCCGATCGGCGCAGGTTGCGGCTGTTCCTGCGCCGCGACACGTACGGCCGGTTCTACTCGTGCCTGGTGTTCCTGCCGCGCGACCGGTACACGACACGGTCGCGGCTGGCGATGCAGCAGGTGCTGCTGGACGAGCTCGAGGGCACGCACCTGGAGTACGCGACGCGGCTGGGCGAGACGCAGCTCGCTCAGGTGCATTTCACCGTCCACACCGATCCCGGTGCGACCGTCGAACCCGACACGTTGCGGATCCAGGAGCGGCTGGCCGAGGCCATGCGCAGCTGGGACGACCTGATGGTGGAGGCGATCCTCGCCGAACGGAGGGAGCGTGCGGGCGACGGCAAGGCCGTGACGTTCGCCGGCGAGGAATCGGCCACCGAGCAGGCACAGCGCTACGCGACGGTGTTCCCCGAGGCCTACAAGGAGGACTTCGACGCCGAGTCGGCGTTGCGCGACCTGCGCATGCTCGAATCCCTCGAGGGGCGCGCCGACGTGCGCATGTCGTTCTACCTGCCTGACGGTGCGGCGCCGGGGGAGCGCCGGTTCAAGCTCTACACCCAGGGCGACGGCGTGACACTGTCGACGATGCTGCCGTTGTTGCAGCGTATGGGCGTCGAGGTGGTCGACGAGCGGCCGTACGAACTCTCGCGGGAGGACGGTGCCCGCCTGTGGATCTACGACTTCGGCCTGCGTATCGACCCGGGCGTGATGGCCGCGGTGGAGGCCGAGAAGGACCTCCAGGTGCGCTTCCAGGACGCCTTCGCCGCCGAGTGGCGGGGCGATGCCGAGGTCGACGGGTTCAACGCTCTCGTACTGCGTGCCGGACTCGACTGGCGGCAGGTGGCGGTGCTGCGCGCGTACGCCCGCTACCTGCGGCAGGCTGGCTCGCCGTACTCGCAGGACTACATCGAGACGACGCTGCTCGCGCACACCGACATCGCGACGGCGCTGGTGCGGCTGTTCGAAACCCGCTTCGGCCCGGACGACGCGCAGCGCGAGGACCGTTCGAACGAGCAGGTCGACGAGATCAGCTCGATGATCGACGAGGTCACGAGCCTGGACCAGGACCGGATCCTGCGCAGGCTGCTGTCGGTCATCGTGGCGACGTTGCGCACCAACTACCGGGTGACCGACACCGACGGCAACCCTCGCCCGTACCTCGCGTTCAAGCTCGATCCGCAGCAGGTGCCCGACCTGCCCGAGCCGCGTCCGGCCTACGAGATCTTCGTGTGCTCGCCGCGCGTGGAAGGTGTCCACCTGCGTTTCGGCTCGGTCGCCAGGGGCGGGCTGCGTTGGTCCGACCGCCGCGAGGATTTCCGCACCGAGGTGCTGGGCCTGGTGAAGGCGCAGGCGGTCAAGAACGCGGTCATCGTGCCGGTCGGAGCCAAGGGCGGGTTCGTCGTCAAGCGTCCGCCGGCGGCCACGGGCGACCCGGGCATCGACCGCGAGGCGCAGCACGCCGAGGGCGTCGCCTGCTACCGCATGTTCATTTCCGGCCTGCTGGATCTCACCGACAACCTCGTCGACGGTGTCACGGTGCCCGCCCGCGACGTCGTCCGCTACGACGGTGACGACAACTACCTGGTCGTCGCCGCGGACAAGGGCACCGCGACGTTCTCCGACCTCGCCAACGAGGTCGCCAAGAGTTACGGCTTCTGGCTGGGTGATGCGTTCGCCTCCGGCGGATCGGTCGGCTACGACCACAAGGACATGGGCATCACCGCGAAGGGTGCGTGGGAGAGCGTCAAGCGGCATTTCCGCGAGCTCGGCGTCGACACGCAGAGCCAGGACTTCACGGTCGTCGGCATCGGCGACATGGGCGGCGACGTGTTCGGCAACGGCATGCTGCTGTCGGAGCACATCCGTCTCGTGGCCGCGTTCAACCACCTGCACATCTTCCTCGACCCGAACCCCGACGCGGCGAGTGCGTTCGCCGAGCGCACACGGCTGTTCGAGTTGCCGCGTTCGACGTGGGACGACTACGACCGCTCGCTCATCAGCGAGGGCGGCGGGATCTACCCGCGTAGCGCGAAGACCATCCCGATCACGCCGCAGGTGGCCGAGGCGCTCGGCATCGACGGGGTCGACAGCATGTCGCCGGCCGAGCTGGTCCACGCGATCCTGCAGGCGCCGGTCGACCTGCTGTGGAACGGCGGTATCGGCACCTACGTGAAGGCCACCGGCGAACGGCACGCCGACGCGGGCGACAAGGCCAACGACGCCGTGCGCGTCAACGGCAGCCAGGTGCGTGCGAAGGTCATCGGCGAAGGCGGCAACCTCGGTCTCACCCAGCGCGGGCGGATCGAGTTCGCCCGGCACGGCGGCAAGGTCAACACCGACGCGCTCGACAACTCGGCGGGGGTCGACTGCTCCGACCACGAGGTCAACATCAAGATCCTGCTCGACAAGCTCGTCGAGACGGCAGAGCTGGAGGTCTCCGAGCGCAACCAGCTGCTCGAGGTGATGACCGACGAGGTCGGTGAGCTGGTGCTGCGGGACAACTACACGCAGAACGCGGTGCTGGGCGTCGCGCGTCATCACACGGACGCGATGGTGTCGGTGCACCGCAGGCTCGTCGGCGCGCTCGAGGCCAAGGGGGCGCTGGACCGGCACCTCGAGGCGCTGCCCGTCGACTCCGGGTTCAGCGAGCTCGAGCACGCCGGTCAGGGATTGACGTCGCCCGAACTGGCGACTGTGCTGGCGCACGTCAAGCTGGACCTGAAGGACGAGATCCTCGCCAGCGAACTGCCCGACGCCGAGGTGTTCAGCCGTCGCGCCGCCGAGTACTTCCCGACACCGCTGCGCAACCGATTCGGCGCGTCGGTGGCCAAGCACCCGCTGCTGCGCCAGATCACGACGACCTGGCTGGTCAACGAGGTGGTCGACGGTGCAGGCCTGACGTACGCGTTCCGCCTCTCCGAGGAGCTCAACGCCACGGCGACCGATGCGGTGCGGGCGTACTCGGTCGTCACGAACGTCTACGGCCTTTCCGAGGTGTGGCAGGCGATCGCGGAGCTGGACACCGTTGTGGCGACCGACATCGCCGACGAGATGGTGCTGGAGACCCGCAGGCTCCTCGACCGGGCGTCCCGGTGGTTCCTGACGAACCGTCCGCAGCCGCTGGCCGTCGGTGCCGAGATCAACCGGTTCGGTGAGCCGGTGCGGGCGCTGACCGGCCGGCTGGGCAAGCTGGTGCGCGGGCGTGAGGCCGAGAAGGTGCGTGCCGAGGTTGGCAGGCTGACCGCGGCGGGCGTGCCCACGGAGCTCGCGGAGCGCGTCAGTGAGCTGTTGCTCGGGTATGCGCTGCTGGACATCACGGAGGTCGCCGAGGTGGCCGAGCCGGACGGCGAGGGCACCCCGGTGGACATCGCCGAACTGTATCTCGCGCTGTCGGACCACCTGGGTTTCGATCACATGCTCGCGTCGGTGAACCAGCTCGAGCGTGACAACCGGTGGCACGCGCTGGCCAGGCTCGCGTTGCGGGACGACCTGTACGGTTCGCTGCGGGCCATCACGCGTGACGCCCTGCGGCACAGCGATCCGGGCGACTCGGTCGACGAAAAGATCGCCAAGTGGGAGCAGGCGAATGCTTCCCGGCTGGCCCGTTCCCGGGTGACGCTCGACGAGATCTCGCGGTCCGGGCGGATCGACCTCGCGACGCTGTCGGTCGCCGCGCGGCAGATCCGGAGCACGGTCGGATGAGTGTCGGCGAGTACGTCACGCATGTCCGGCCGCGCTGGTCCGATATGGACGCGTTCGGCCACGTCAACCATGCGCGCATGGTGACGTTGCTGGAGGAGGCGCGGGTGCCGCTGCTGTTCGACGACGCGACCGCTCAGGGTCTCGGCGAGTTCGCGAAGGGTACGGTCGTGGTGAAGCTCGGGGTCGACTACAAGGAGCCGGTGATCGTCGACGGCAAACAACTGCGGGTGGGTATCACCATGACCCGATTGCAGCAGGCGTCGTTCACACTCGCCTATCGTGTCCACAACGGACCGTCCGAATCGGACCCGGTGGCCGTGACGGCGTGGACGCTGCTTGCGCCGTACGACGTCGGAGCCGCGCGTCCCCGCAGGCTCGCCGCGCAGGAGCGTGCCTTCCTGACGGACCACATCCCGGAGGCGGACCGTGCCTGAGCTGCGAATCCCCGACCCGGCCGACCGCGAGTCGCTGGGTGCGTTCATAGCCAGGGCGGTCCGCCTCGACGGGCAGGCGGTCGTGCGGCTGCGCATGCGCAGGCCCGGCGTGCTGGAAGCATGGGCGAGTACCCCGTTCGAGGTGCTCGTGACGCGTGCCGTGGAGGGCGAGATCGAGCCGGGCGACGTGACCGTGTCGGGCTCGGAGCTGCTCGCGGCACTGACCGTCGCGCCGGGCGAGCGGATGGACCCGGGTCCGTCGCGCGATCTGCTGTGGCGTTCCGAACTACCGTCGGGTGCGGGGTGGCGACAGGTCGACACGCTGCCTGCGGCCGTCGTCGCCGACCTCGCCGATCGTGGGGTCGCCGTGGCCAGGGAGAACGTCGGACCGCAGGGCACGCCTCCCGCGTCGCTCATGGATCAGACCGTGCTCACCGTGTCCGGCGACGACAACACCGAGCTCGAGGTGCCGATGCGGTGCCTGTTCGCGATGTCCGGCATGGGGTTCGTCGACTCCTCCGTCGCCGATGACGTCGTGCGGGTCACGGCCACCGACGCGTGGCTGCGGCTCGACGGCCGGTACGGCGCGGTCGTCCGCCGCAGGCACGCGCTGCTGCCGCTGCTGTTCTGAAACCGCACAGCTGCGGGTGACCTGCGGCGATCGCAGCGAATCAGTGGCCGCGGTCCGTCGCGGGTGTCATAGTTGGCCGATGAGCGAGGAGTCGCGACGCGCCGACGACGATCGGGCCGACGAACCTGCCGATCCGACCGCCGAGTTCCTGGCGGACGTCCGTCCCGAGGAGACACCGTGGCGGACCGAACGGCCGCCCGCCGAGCAAGCCGGGTCACCGATTCCCGACGCCAACGAGCGGACCCGATTCCAACGGGTCGCCGGCGCTGTCGGCGGCGCGGCGCCGTATCTGGCTGCCGGCGGCGCGGCGGGCTGGGTGAGCGCCCAGGCCTACGACGAGTACGCCGACGAGGCCGGCGGTCATGGCGGGATGGAAGACATGGGTATGGGCGAAGGCTGATCACGCCCACGCCACACCTGCCGTCAACCCGCTTGTCGTCAACCCAGTGTTGACGACATGGAGAAGGTCAACCTATGGTTGACGCATGACCGAAACACCGCAACCGCGCGTCATCGCGCACCCGGTCAGGCTCGACGACCTGATCGACGCCATCAAAACCGCACGCACCGACGTGCTCGACCAGCTCTCCGACGCCGTCCTCGCCGGACAGCACCTCGGCGAGATCGCCGACCATCTGATCGGGCACTTCGTCGACCAGGCCCGTCGCGCAGGCGCCTCGTGGACCGACATCGGCCAGAGCATGGGTGTCAGCAAACAGGCCGCCCAGAAGCGATTCGTCGCGAAGGGGGACGAGGTGCTCGACCCCAACGAAGGC
The DNA here is from genome assembly GCF_014195435.1 of Prauserella sediminis. NCBI lineage: Bacteria > Bacillati > Actinomycetota > Actinomycetes > Pseudonocardiales > Pseudonocardiaceae > Prauserella > Prauserella sediminis. The sequence goes on from NZ_JACIBS010000001.1 coordinate 3,503,803, forward strand.
TTCTCGCGATTCACCCCGCGTGCCAGGAACGCCGTCATGGCGGCCGGTGACGTTGCCCGCGAGCACCGCCACTCCGTGATCACACCCGTCCATCTCGTGCTCGGCCTGCTCACCGAACCGGAGGCGCTGGCCGCAAAGGCGATCGCCGATCAGGGGGTGACCGACCGGTCCTTGCGGGCGGCCGCCATCGCCGCGCTGCCAGAGGACGGCGAATCCGATGACGCTCCGGACCTGCCGCCGTTCTCGGCGGAGGCGAAGAAGGCGCTCGAGCTGACCTACCGGGAAGCGCTGCGCCTCGGGCACAACTACATCGGAACCGAGCACGTGCTGCTGGCACTGCTCGAACACGAGGGCGACGACGGCGTCCTGACCACTGCCGGCGTCGCCAAAGCCGATGTCGAAGCATTCGTCCATGCCGCGCTGGCCGTGCTCGTCGGCCAGCGGGACGGCGCGTGACTCGGCCGCGCGTGACTCGGCCGCCCGAGGACGGCCGCTACGGGGAGGGCGCTGTGATCACGCGATCACAGCGCCCTCCCCGTAGTCGTCGGCCGGCCGTCAGACCCAGCTGTTCATCATCGACTGGGCCGCCATCTCGAGGTAGTCCCACAGCTTCGTCCGGTACGGCTCGGGAATACCGGTCTCGTCGACGGCGATGCGCATCGCCCGCAGCCACGCGTCCCGTTCGATCGGGCCGATCTTGTACGGCGCGTGCCGCATCCGCAGCCGCGGGTGGCCGCGCTGCTCGGAATAGGTCTGCGGACCGCCCCAGTACTGCATGAGGAACAGTCGCAGCCGGTCCTCGGCCGGGCCGAGGTCCTCCTCGGGATACAGCGGTCGCAACACCTCGTCGTCGGCGACCTCGGCGTAGAACCGCGCCACGAGTTTCCGGAACGTTTCCTCACCGCCCACCGCGTCGTAGAACGTGCGCGGGTCGGCGGTTCCGCCGCTGGCCTCAGACACTTCGGGCACCTCGGATATCTCGAACGATGGTCGGGCTGGTCTTCATTGTCCCGGTGACGTCACGCGTTGTTGTTGCCGTTCTGGAACAGCCGCCGCAACGGCGGCTGGAAGCCTGCGCGCTCGAACGCGGCCATCGCGTCGGCGCGCAGCGCACGCTGGATTGCCCACTGCTTGCCGGGACGCACCTTCACGGTCAGGCGCAGGAGCACCGCCTCGGGGGTCACGCTCTCGACGCCCAGCACCGTCGGGGTCTCCAAGATGTCGGGCGCGAGGTCTTCACGTTCGGCCGACGTGGCCAGGACCTCCTTGAGCAGCGACGTCGCACGGTCCAGATCGGCGTCGTAGGCCACCGGGATGTCGACGACACCGACGGCGAAGCCCTGGCTGAAGTTGCCGACCCGGAGCACCTCGCCGTTGCGGACGTACCAGACGGTCCCGTTCAGGTCGCGCAACGTCGTGATGCGCAGCCCCACGGCCTCGACGGTGCCGACAGCCTCGCCGACATCGACGACATCGCCCACGCCGTACTGGTCCTCCATCATCATGAAGATGCCGGACAAGAAGTCCCGGACGAGGTTCTGTGCGCCGAAACCGACGGCTACACCGACGATGCCCGCGGAGGCGATGATCGGGGCGAGGTTGATGCCCAGCTCGCCGAGGATGAGCACGAAGGCGATCGTGTAGACGACGACGGTCGTGATCGACTTCAGCACCGAGCCGATGGTCCTGGCCCGCTGCCTGCGGCGTTCGAGGATGCCGGGGCCGATGAGGTCGGGGGCCTTCTCCTTCAACGGCTTCAGCAGCGCCGGGACCTTGTCCTTGGCGTCGTCCTCGGGAGTGCGGGTCATTCGCTCGATGAGCCTGCGGATGACCAGGCGCACGAAGAACGCGATGATGGCGATGAGCAGGATGGTCAGCGGCTTGGCGATCAGCCAGTTCGCCGAACCGGCCAGCCATTCGTTGCCGGTGAGTTGCCAGATCTGCTGGCACCAGGTGCCCGCCTCCTGAATGCAGGACGGGGGTTCGCTGAGCAACTGGTCCACGGGGCGTGTTTTTCCTTCCGTTGCATGATCGAGGGAATGTGTGACGCCGCCCACTTCACTGATCCCGCCCGGGCGCAGGTGAGGCATGTTGACCACGTCGAATTCCACAGCCACGGTACTCGGGGCGGACACGTGCATTAACACACGTGCGTTTCAGGGGCGATGTGTGGTCGACTAGGGCAGCACCGGTGGAGGTGGTCGCGTGCCAGACCGACAACCGAGCCCTCACGGCGCTCACCCCCGGCAGCCGGCCGGGACGGCGTCGGAGGTCATGCTGTGCGCGCCGGCATCCGGCGTGAACCGCGGTGGAACGGCTCCGACGGGGCCGCATCCCACCGGCCCGCCGCGCGCGGGCAGGGTTCCCCGAACGCCCGGGGCGTGGCGCTCCCGTGAGGCTGGCTCCGGTTCGTCAGGCCCCGGCTGGGGAAAACGCCGGGTCCTGCTGCTGAACGCGACGTTCGAACCGCTGACGGCACTGCCGTTGCGCAGGGCGATCGTCCTGCTCGTCTGCGGCAAGGCCGAAGTCGTGCACGAGGATCCGTCGGGGCTCACGCTGCATGCCGCGACGATGACCGTGGACGTGCCGTCGGTGATCCGGTTGTCGAACTACGTGCGCGTTCCCTATCGCGCGCAGGTGCCGCTCACGCGTGCCGGTCTGATGCACCGAGACCGCTTCCGTTGCGCCTACTGCGGCGGCCGTGCCGAGACGATCGACCACGTCCAGCCGCGAAGCCGGGGCGGCGAACACTCGTGGGAGAACTGCGTCGCCTGCTGCGCCAAGTGCAACCATCGCAAGGCCGACAAGCTGCTCTCGGAACTCGGCTGGACCATGCGGACCATTCCCCGCGCGCCGCACGGGCCGCACTGGCGGCTGCTCGCACACGCGAAGGAAACCGACCCGCTGTGGCGGCAGTACCTCGGAGCGCCCGCAGCCTAGCGCGTTCCGCCACCACGCGTCCGCATCCGCAATGGCGCGGTCTGCAACGGCGCGCGTGGCAGCACCTCACCGGCCCTCGTTCCGAGGTCGGTCGACTCTCGCGGCCGGTCCACCACGGCGGAGCGCTGCGGACGACGGTGTCCGAGCGCGACATGCAGCCGTGATGCTCCGGCCGAGTGTTGTCGGGCGTCCGGCCTCGGGCACCCGTGGGCACCGGGACGACCTTCACTGCCGAGTCGTGCCCGCCGGACAACGCACGCCGGCGGAACCGAACTCGCCGCGCAGGCATGCCAGCCTTCCGGCCGCACGTGACGTCCTTACCTGCGGAACAGCCCCGAGGAAACAGCGCCCGCGGAACGGCGCTCTTGAGACGTCGCCCAGGAGAACGCCGCTCGCGGAGGCGTGGACGGTCACGGGTGCCGGTAGCCGATGGAACTTTCGTCGGGAGCGTCGCCGGAAACGGAACGCCGAGGCGGTGTTCCGGGTCGTACCGATCAGACGGTGACGCGGGTGCCCATGGTGGCGTCGGTGTCCATCGTCACCCGGGTGCCACGGGTGACGCGCGTGCCCATGGTGGCGTCGGTGTCCATCGTCACCCGGGTGCCACGGGTGACGCGCGTGCCCATGGTGACGCGGGTGCCGGAGGTGACCCGAGTGCCACGGGTGACGCGGGTGCCCATGGTGGCGTCGGTGTCCATCGTCACCCGGGTGCCACGGGTGACGCGGGTGCCCATGGTGGCGTCGGTGTCCATCGTGACCCGAGTACCGCGGGTGACGCGCGTGCCCATGGTGACGCGGGTGCCGGAGGTGACCCGAGTGCCACGGGTGACGCGGGTGCCCATGGTGGCGTCGGTGTCCATCGTGACCCGGGTACCCCGAGTCACACGCGTGCCCATCGTGACGCGCGTGCCGCGGGTCACTCGTGTACCGCGCGTGACGCGCGTGCCTGCCGTCACTCGGGTGCCACAGGTGACGCGGGTACCGCGCGTGACTCGCGTTCCGAGCTCTGCGGGGCGGGCGGCGTCGGACGACGTCGCGTTGTCGCTCGTCGCGGCGGGGCTCAGGACGTGAAGCATGTGGGCCTCCTGTGACAGGCGGAAGTCAGTGGGGTTGGGAACGTCGGGGCGCAAGAACCCGTACGTGTGAAAAACGTACGAGGGTCCCTGACCCCTGACAAGCACGATGCGCCCGGTGAGTCCGGGTGTACGTCGAGTTGCAACCGTCTGCCAGTGGCGCTTCGGCTCAACGTGCCATTACGTCTCCGGCAAGCGGCGGACGGTGGTTGAGATGCGGCGAGCGGCACAGGTCAGTGCGGCGTGGCGGAGGCTCCAGGTGGTCGCACCTGCGGGCCCGTCGGATACCCTGCGCTCGTGAGCATCCTCGAGACGACCCTGGTCTTCGCGGTGATCCCGCTCGCCATCTGCGGCGTATTCGCCCTGGTCACCCTGCGTTCGAAGTTCGCAGGGCGGCCACGGTATCGCCCGGGGCAGGAATGGGACCACCCTGCGACATGGTGGAGTGCCAACCCGGTCAGCGCCGGTACGTCCGGCAAACCCTCGACGGACCGAGGAGGTGCCCGTGGGAACTGGTGAACTGGTCCACGACCGTGACGCCGCCGCGGTCGACCCGGCCGAGTTGCCGTACGGCGCCGCAGTTACGGAAAGCGGGCGTATCTCGCGCGCCCAGGAGTACGTACCCGCTGCTCCGAACGGCCCATTCACGACACAACAGCTGAGCCGTATCGACGAGGCGCTCGCGCTGGCGACGCGTGACACGGGTATCGACTTCAGCATCTACCTCGGCTCACTGGGCGCCGAGGACTCGCGTGCGGCCGCCGAGCAGCTGCACGACCGGCTCGGCACGCGGGGCGACGACGCCGTGCTGATCGCCGTGTCGCCGGGTGAACGGGTCGTCGAGATCGTCACGGGCGCGAACACGACGCAGCGCGTGCCCGATCGTGCCGTGAAGCTGGCCGTCATGAGCATGGTCGCCTCGTTCAAGGAGGGCGATCTGACCGGCGGCTTCGTCAGCGGCCTGCGCATGATGGCCGACCAGGCGGGTAGCCGCCCCACCCACTGACGGCCGACGCCGGAGGGCGACACCGCGCGCGGTGTTGACCACTCAGCACAGCCAAACCCAACGCCCCGGCACCGATCAGTTCGGTGCCGGGGCGTTGTGCTGGGAGGATCCGCGTCCTGTTGCCCGACGCGTCGTGGTGTCGGGGCGTCGTGGTGTCGGGCCGGCCTCAGCTCTCGTCGAACTCCCGGGCCGCGAGCGCGCGCACGACCCCGGCGCGGCCCTCGGAGACCAGCCTGCGCAGCGCGGGCGAGTGCTCGCCCTCCAGCCACGCGTCGGCCGCGGCGATGCACTCGCGCGTGACCGACCACGACGGATACAGGCCCACCACCGTCGGCTGAGCGGCCTCACTGGAACGGCGCGTCCACACGTCGTCGATCGTGGCGAAATACGTGTCGACGTAGCCCTCGAGCAGATACTTCTGTCCCGGGTGGGAGAAGCCGGTGATGATGGCCTCGTTGACCGCGTTGGGCAGCTCGTCGTCGTGGACCGCGCGCTCCCAGGCCTCCGCCTTGGCCTCGGCCGTCGGCCGCAGCGCACGGGCACGCTCGGCGTGGCGGCGGCCCGTCGCGGTGTTGTCCCGCTCGTGTTCGGCCGCGATCTCCGCTTCGTCCGCCCGGCCGTGGGCGACCAGCGCGTGCAACAGCCGCCACCGCAGGTCGGTGTCGACGACCAGGCCTTCCAGGGTCGCCGAGCCGTCGAACCAGCCCGCCAGTACCGACAGGGTCTGTTCGTCGAGCACGGCCGCGGTCAGCGCGTTGACGAACGCCAGCTGATGATCCGACCCCGCCTCGGCGGTGCGTGCCAGTTCGAGCAGCCGTGCGGTGAACGCGGGCCAGCCCTCCTGCTGCGCCCACGTGGGTTCGGCGTAGGAGTTCAGGGCCGTCTGGGCCTGCATCAGCAGTCGCTGGACGACGCCGACCTCGGTCTCCGCGCCGATACCGCGCTGCACGAGCGTGACGAAGTCGCGGGCCTTGAGCTCGGCCTCCCGCGTCATCTCCCACGCGGCCGACCAGCACAGCGTTCGGGGGAGCGGGTCGGTGATCTCGCCGATCCGGTCGATCAGCGTCACCAGCGACTCGTTGTCCAGCCGCATCGTGCAGTAGGTGAGGTCGTCGTCGTTGACCAGCACGAGCTTGCCGCGGTCGGCGCCCACCAGGTCGGGCACCTCCGTGCGGTCGCCGTCGATGTCGAGTTCGACGCGCTTGGTGCGCACCAGCTTGCCGTCGACGTCGTCGTAGATGCCGACGGCGGCGCGGTGGGTCCGCAACTCTCCTGCACCCGGTTTGGCTCCGCCCTGCAGGACGGCGAAGGAGGTGAACCTGCCGTCGGCGCCGGTTTCGAACGCCGGGCGGAGCGAGTTCAGCCCCGTTGTCTCGAGCCACTGGGCGCTCCACCACGACAGGTCGCGGCCGGACGCCTCCTCGAGGGCGGCGAGCAGGTCGGCCAGCGTCGCGTTGCCCCACGCGTGACGGTCGAAGTACACCTTCAACCCCGACAGGAAGTTGTCCTGCCCGACGTAGGCGACGAGCTGCTTGAGCACGCTCGCGCCCTTGGCGTAGGTGATGCCGTCGAAGTTCACCTCGACCGCCTGCAGGTCGACCATGTCGGCGGCGATCGGGTGCGTGGAGGGAAGCTGGTCCTGCCGGTAGGCCCACGACTTCTCGATGTTGGCGAAGCTCGTCCACGCGCCGGTGTACTCGGTCGCTTCGGCCTGCGCGAGGACACTGGCGAACGTCGCGAACGACTCGTTCAGCCACAGGTCGTCCCACCAGCGCATGGTGACGAGGTCGCCGAACCACATGTGCGCCATCTCGTGCAGCAGCGTCTCGGCGCGACGCTCGTAGGAATAGCGGGTGACGCGGCTACGGAAGACGTAGTCCTCCCGGAACGTCACCGCGCCCGCGTTCTCCATCGCACCCGCGTTGAACTCCGGCACGAACAGCTGGTCGTACTTCGAGAACGGGTAGGCCACACCGAAGTTGCGGTGGTAGAAGCCGAAGCCCTGTTTCGTCTCGCTGAAGAGTCGGTCGGCGTCCATGTACTCGGCCAGTGAGGCGCGGCAGTAGATGCCGAGCGGAATGGTGCCGTTCTCGTCGCGGTACTCGTCGCGCCACTCGGCGTACGGGCCTGCCACGAGCGCCACCAGGTACGTCGAGATGCGCTCGGACTCGGCGAACACGAGCCGCACCGCACCCTCGGGTGTCTCCGACTCGGATTCGACGCGCGCGTTGGAGACGACCTTCCAGCCCTTCGGGGCGATCACGGTGAGCCGGTACGTCGCCTTGAGGTCCGGCTGGTCGAAGCACGCGAACATGCGCTTGGCGTCGGCCGTCTCGAACTGTGAGTACAGGTACACCGACTCGTCCACCGGGTCGACGAAGCGGTGCAGCCCTTCACCGGTGTTCATGTACCGGCAGTCGGCCTCGATCGTGAGCTCGTTCGTCTCCGCGAGGTCCGGCAGGGCGAGGCCGTCGTCCTCGACGTACCCGTCGACCGGGAGCGGCGTGCCGTTGAGCGTCGCGGAACGCACACCCTCGGCGACGATGTCCACCCAGGACTCCGCCCCGGGAGTGGCGGCGGCGAAGGTGATCGTGGTCCTGGAGTCGAACGTCTTCTCGCCGGGGCGGCCCTGGCCGTCGGTGAGGTCGAGAAGGATGTCGTAGGACTGGACGTCGAGCAGGTCGGCGCGCTGCTGGGCAGCGTCCCGAGTCAGGTTGGGGGCGGGCACGGACACCTCGGTCATCGATCGTGGGCGGACAACAGGACGTTCGCCGATCCAATCATGGCCACTGCTCCGCCCGCACGGGGAATCGCCTCACTCGGCGCCCAGGGCGGTGTCCCCGCACGGGGAGACGCGGCGGACCGGCGCCTCGGCGGCCGCCTCCCGTGCCGCGCGTACCTGCCCGTGCGGAACGGTTCGGTCAGGCCGTGGGAACGATCCGCCGGCCGGGGAACAACATCCGTGCCGGCGGTGTTGGCCGGGATAGATCCGACCAGGCCGAGCGAGGAGCAACGTTCATGACCGAGTCCCGCACCCGCGTCGACTTCTACTTCGACCCGATCTGCCCGTTCGCGTGGATCACCTCGCGCTGGATTCTCGAGGTCGAGAAGCACCGGGACATCGACCTCAACTTCCGCGTGATGAGCCTGGCCCTGCTGAACTCCGGGCGCGAGCTGGGCGACGAGTACGTCGAGCTGATGAAGAAGGCGTGGGGCCCGGTGCGCGTTGCCGTCGCACTCGCCCAGCAGCAGGGTGAACAGGTGCTGCGCGACTACTACACGGCCTTCGGCACGCGTTACCACAACCAGGACAACAAGGACATCGACCTGGTGCTGAAGGAGGCGCTCGCCGAGGTGTCGGCACCGGCCGAGCTGCTGGACGCGGCCACGTCGACCGACTACGACGAGGCGTTGCGCAAGAGTCATCACGAGGGCATGGACCCGGTGGGCATGGATGTCGGCACGCCGACGCTGCACGTGGACGGCGTCGCGTTCTTCGGCCCGGTGCTCTCCTCCATTCCGCGTGGCGAGGACGCGGTGAAGCTGTTCGACGGCGCCGTCGCGATGGCGAGCTACCCGGACTTCTACGAACTCAAGCGCACCCGCACCGGTGAGCTGAACTTCGACTGACACCGCGGGTTGACGCCCCCGAGGTGCCCTTGGGGGCGTTCAACGCAACGAATCGTCCTCTCGTAGCACGATCTCCCTCGCGTCAGGGCGCGCTGTGCGTGCACATCGACGGCCTCGGAGTGAGCGGAGGATTCGTCGCACGCAGTGCAACCAGGGTGTCCTTGGGGTCTTCCGTGACGTCGCGGGTTTCGGTCACGACCACTAGGGTCTGACGTGGTGACTCATCGGAGGGCGAGGCGGAAGGGGGAGCGATGACGGCACAGGTGCTCGAGACCCCCGACGTGGATCTGGCCTACGATGTCCACGGGCAGTGGCCTCCCGGTGACGGCCGACCACTGCTGATGATCGGTCAGCCGATGGACGCGAGCGGATTCGCCGCGCTCGTCGGACTGATGCCGGACCGCACGGTCGTCACCTACGACCCACGCGGACTGGGCAGGAGTGTCCGCAAGGACGGCAGGGTCGACAACGATCCCCTCGTTCAGGCTGTCGACGTGCACACGCTCATCGAAGCCCTTGGGGCGGGCCCGGTCGACATGTTTGCCAGCAGCGGCGGTGCCGTCGCTGCGCTGGCGCTCGTCGCGACCTACCCGCACGATGTGCACACGCTCGTTGCCCACGAACCGCCGCTGCTCACCGTGCTGCCCGACGCCAACGCGGCCGAACGCGCCCGTGCGGGCGTCCGCGACGCCTACGCCGCGCGGGGTTGGGGTGCGGGCATGGCGGCGTTCATCGACATGTCGTCGTGGCAGGGCGAGTTCACCGATGCCTACTTCGCCCGGCGGGCACCGGATCCGTCGACGTACGGACTGCCGGCCGAGGACGACGGTTCCCGCGACGACCCGTTGCTGTCCGAACGGTCCTGGGCGGTGAGCGATTTCCAGCCGGATGCCGGCGCGCTGCGGCATGGGCCCACTCGCATCGTCGTCGGCGTCGGGGAGGAGTCCACGAACCTGCTTACAGGGCGCACCGCGGTCGGCACCGCGGCATTGCTCGGGCAGGAGGCCACGGTGTTCCCCGGCGATCACGGCGGTTTCGTCGGCGGGGAGTTCGGCCACGCGGGCGTGCCGGAACGGTTCGCGCCCGCGCTGCGCGCCGCGCTGGCGTGACGCTGCGGGCGCGGTAGGCCGGTGGGGGCTGCACCAGCGGGATCCGGGGGCGCGCGGGATGTCCGCGCGAGGGTGGTGCGGGACAGGGTTGAGGGCATGACGCCCACCCCGGCCGACACGGCCGCCGCAGCCGACGTATCCGAACCGTCCGAGACCAGGCAGGGCAGCGACTTCGCCGTGCTGTCCCGCCGCATCGCCGATGCAGGCCTGTTCGCCCGCCGCCCCGGTTACTACGCCGCTCGCATCGGCATCGTCGCCGCTCTGTACGGCGCCGGTATCGCCGCGTTCCTCTGGTTCGGCGACACCTGGTGGCAGCTGTTCGTCGCCGCGTTCTTCGCGGTCGTGTTCGCACAGGTCGCACTGGTGTCGCACGATCTGGCACACCGGCAGGTGCTGCGCACCCGGCGGGCCGGCAAGATCGCGGGACTCATCGCGGGCAACCTCGGTATCGGGATGAGCTACGGCTGGTGGATGGACAAGCACACCCGGCATCACGCCAACCCGAACCACGAGGAACACGATCCGGACGTGATCCCGGACATCCTGGTGTGGTCCCGGCAGCAGGCGCTCGCCAGCAGGGGGCTGCCGCGTCTCATCGGGCGCAGGCAGGCGCTGTGGTTCTTCCCCCTGCTCACTCTGGAGGGTTTCAACCTGCACTTTTCCAGCGTGCGGGCGGTGATCGGCCGGAACGCGAACCCGCGCATCAAGAGTCGGGGTGTGGAGGCGGCGCTGCTCGCCGCCCACATCGCCGGATACCTCGGCGCGCTGCTGCTCGTCCTCTCGCCGGGGAAGGCGCTCGCGTTCCTGCTGGTTCATCAGGCGCTCTGGGGTGTCTACATGGGATCGGTGTTCGCGCCGGGACACAAGGGAATGCCGACGCTGCAGGCGGGCGAGAAGCTCGACTTCCTCCGCAAGCAGGTACTGACGACCCGTAACGTCCGCGGTGGTCCGGTGGTCGACACCCTGATGGGCGGGTTGAACTACCAGATCGAGCACCACCTGTTCCCGCATCTGCCGATGCCGCACCTGCGGAAGGCGCAGCCGATCGTGCGGCGGTACTGCGCGGAGATCGGCGTGCCGTACCACGAGACGGGGCTGCTGAGCTCGTGGGCCGAAGCGCTCGGCCATCTGCACCGCGTCGGCGAGCCGCTTCGCCGTGGTGAGACCGGCCGAGGGTCGTGACAGGAGGCCACAGCGTCGCGACCGAAGACCACAGCGTCGCGACCGAAGACCACAGCGTCGCGACCGGACAGCACAGCGTCGCGGCCGGACAGCACAGCGCATGGCGAGACAGCGCTCAGCGCCCCGGCGGGACCGGACCGCAGCCAGCGCCACAGTGGGACGTGGTCGGCGATCCCGCTGAGCGCGGTTCACGACAGCGCGGCCCGGCAGACCTCCGGCGGCAGGGGAGCGGCGTCGACGGCCGCGGTGACGGTGAGCGTGCCCGCGCGGACTCCGGTTCGCAGATCCGCCAGCGCGTGCAGGTCCGCCCGCGCCCGTGCGACGAACGCGGCGTCGACAGGCTCGCCGTGGCCGGGAACGACCACCCGCGGCCGGTGTCCGAGTACCTGGTCCAGGGCGGCGGGCCACGCCGCGAGGTGCGTGTCGGGCCCGAAGGACTCCTCGGTGAACGATCCGCCCGGTGCGTGCTCGACGAGATCGCCGGCGAACACGACGTCACCGGCGACGGCGATCACGTCGTGGTCGGTGTGTCCGGGACCCGGGTGGACGAGCTCGACCGTGCGGCCGCCGAGGTCGAGCCGCGCTGCGCGGTCGAAGGTCCGCGTCGGTGCGGCGATCGGCGTCGCCGCGAGGTCGTCAGCCAGCGCGTGCCTGCCCTCGGCCCGGTATCGATCCATCCATTCCCGACGGTCGGTCTCGGCGTGTTCCGCCAGTGCGCCCCGGCATCCGGTGTGTGCCCATATCGGACGGTCGCCGAACGCTGCGGCACCGAAGGAATGGTCGAAGTGCGCGTGCGTCAGCACGATCACCGGCGGCGCCGACGTCACCTCGCGGACCGCCGCCGCCAGCTCCTCGCCCTGCCCGCGGGAGCCGCGGGTGTCGATCACCAGGCACCGCTCGGACCCGACGACGAGCCCGACGGTCAGGTCCAGTTCGGCGTAGCGGCGCGAGTACACGCCCGGTTCCTGCTCGGACCAGTCAGGCACCGGTCAGCACCCCGTCGGTGCCCAGTATCGGCACACCCGCGGACATGCCGACCTCGACGGCCCGTTCGACGATCTCGCCGTCGCCGTGTGCGGTCAGTTCGCGGCCCGAGGCCGAGCCGCTCACCGCCGCGGGCACGTCGGCCACGGCGAACGCCTGCGCCGCCACGACCGCCTCGGGGGAGACGTCGCCGTAGGACTGCAGGCCCGCGACGACGGCCCCTGCCCCGAGCTGGTCCTCGACGCACGGCCGCAACGGTCCGTCGGATCCCGGCGCCGCGCCGGCCGCCACGCCCCACCGTTCTCCCGCGGCCAGCACGCCGATCGGTTCGCCCGCCGCCAGGTCCGCGGCGTGCTTCGCCACTGCGTCGGCGTTGCGCAGACAGGCCGTGAGCACGTGCGCACCCGTCGTGGCGGCGTCGGCCGTCAGTGTCGCCCCGTTCGGCGACTGCACCGGCTCTGCCCCGCCGGAGGGCGCCTCGGTAACGGTGTCCGTCCATCGCACCGGCTGCACCGCGGTGCCCTCCGCGAGCAACAGGTCCACCCGCGTGGAGAACGACAGGACGTCCACGATCACCAGTACCGCGCACCGGCCGCCCAGTGCGGCCAGCCCGGACGCGCCCCAGTCGAGCCGCACGTCGTGGCCGTCCTGGGCCAGCAGCGCCGGGGTCTGCGTGGTCGCGGGGTTCGTCCCGGGTGTCGTCGGAGTCGAGTTCGCCGGCATCGCATCCGTCATGGCTCACACCCTGCCGGGTGGCCCGAGGCCATATGCAGCGGGGATGGCACACTGCCGCTGTGCGTGTCTATCTGGGATCCGACCATGCCGGCTTCGAGCTGAAGAATCACCTCGTCGCCCATCTGGAGAAGCAGGGCCACGACGTCACCGACGTCGGCCCGCATGTCTACGACGCCGCCGACGACTACCCGCCGTTCTGCATCGAGACCGCGCGGCGCGTCGTCGCCGACGAGGGCAGCCTCGGTGTCGTCATCGGCGGGTCCGGCAACGGCGAGCAGATCGCCGCCAACAAGGTGCCGGGCTGCCGGGCCGGCCTGGGCTGGAGCGTGGAGACCGCCCAGCTCACGCGGCAGCACAACCACGCCCAGGTCATCGGCGTCGGCGCGCGGATGCACAGCGTCGAGGAGGCCACCGGGATCGTCGAGGCGTTCCTGGACACGCGGGTGGACGACGACCCGCGGCACACGCGCCGGGTGCAGCAGCTGACCGACTTCGAACAGACCGGCGACGCCCCCGCTCTGCCGGAGGCCTGATGCCCGAAGGGCACACCCTGCACCGGCTCGCCCGGCTGCATCAGCGGCGCTACGCGGGTGCGCCGGTGCGGGTGAGCAGCCCCCAGGGCAGGTTCGCCGCCGAGGCCGCGCTGCTCGACGGTGCGACCTTCGTGCGGGCCGATGCACACGGCAAGCACCTGTTCCACGACTACGGTCCGCTCGGCGTCGTCCACGTCCACCTCGGGCTGTACGGCGCGTTCGCCGAGGCTGCGCTCCCCGAGGCGGACCCCGTCGGCCAGGTGCGGATGCGACTGTCCGGCCGGACACATTGGACTGACCTGCGTGGCCCGACCCGGTGTGAACTGCTCACCGAGCCCGAGGCCGACGCCATCGTCGCGCGGCTCGGCCCCGACCCGCTGCGCCGCGATGCCCGGCCGGAGCTCGCCTGGCAACGCATCACGCGGTCGCGGACCTCGATCGCGGCGCTGCTGATGGACCAGAAGGTGCTGTCCGGGGTCGGGAACGTCTACCGCGCCGAGGTGCTGTTCCGCCACGGCGTCACCCCGATGCTCGCCGGCCGCGACCTCGACGAGACGGCTTGGAAGGCGATGTGGGACGACCTCGTCACGCTCATGCGCGCGGGTGTGCGCAGCGGGCGGATCGACACGGTCGCCGACGAACACCTGCCCGAGGTCACGGGCCGCGCGCCGCGGCAGGACCGGCACGGTGGCGAGGTGTACGTCTACCGGCGGGCAGGGCAGCCCTGCCTGGTCTGCGCCGCGCCGGTCGCCCACACCGAACTGGCGGGCAGACACCTCTACTGGTGTCCGTCCTGCCAGCCCGCGTGACGTGACGGACCGGGGCGGTCAGAACCCGAAGTCGAACCCGCCCATGTCACCCATGTCGCCGCCACCGAAGTCGCCGCCCATGTCACCGCCGGCGTCTCCGCCCATGTCGCCGCCGCCGTCACCGGCATCGCCGCCACCGCCGTCGCCGCCCTCGCTCATGGCGTCCTCCTGGCCCGCGCTGTAGCCGTCGGCCCAGGCCTCGCCGCTGGGGACACCCGCCATGCCGGCGAACATGGTGCTGAACAGCATCATCGAGCCCAGGCCCCACGCGCCGGCGACCAGTGCGGGTTTCCACCACGGCTCGCTGTACCAGCCCTGCGGCACCGGCCTGCCTGCGACACGGCCGCCGGGGTAGTAGTGCGGGGTGTCGGAGCTCGGCTGCGGCGAGGCCTCGTAGTGCTTGCCCTCGACGTCGACCGAGCGGTGCTCGGTGACCTTGCCCGCGGCCTGCCGCTCGCGGTCCTCCGGCAGTGCGGGTCCCGGGTCGAGGCCCATCGCCTCCCGCGCGGCGCGGACGTAGTAGAGCCCTTCGAGCGCGGTCTCCTTGACGAGTTTCGCCTGCTCTTCGGTCTGGGCCTGTTCCATCTGCGAGCCTGCCGCGTTGTAGCGCTCCGACGCGTCGGCGATCGCCTGCTGTGAGGCCGTGTCGGTGCCGGTCAGGTTGAGCACCTGGCCGCCGAGTCGTTCCAGCCAGCGGCGTGCCTCGGCTTTCGCATCCTCCAGCCGGCTGCGTTTCGCCTGCTGGTTCGACTGGATCAGGTAGTACCCGCCACCGACGATGATCAGTACGAGGACGACGAGGACGAGCTCCATGAGGTACTCCGCTCCATGAGGTGCTCCAGGGGCGTACGCGTTGCGGGGAGGCTGCCGGCTGACCGGACAGACTCCTTCGAACCGGACAACGCCCGCGGCGCCTCGATAGTTCCCACGTGATCACCAGGCGCGGCCCGTGTAGTACGCGTCCGTCCAGATCCGCTGCTTGCGGATGACGTCACCGCTCTCGGGTGCGGCCCAGACGTGGTTGCCGCCCGCGTAGATGCCGACGTGGTAGACGGAGCCTCCCTCGTGGAAGAACACCAGGTCACCCGGCACCTTCGCGTGGTTGGCGACGGCTCGCACGGCCCGGTGCTGCTCACTCGACGTGCGAGGCAGCCGGATCCCGACCTGCCCGTGGACGAACTGGGCGAACCCGGAACAGTCGAACCGCTGTGGTCCCGCGGCACCGTACGCGTACGGTTTGCCGGCCTGGGCCGCCGCGACGTCCACGAGCTGTCTGCCGATCGGTTTCGTGGGCCGCTCCGGTGCCGGTGGTGGCGGAGGAGGCAGGCGCACCTCGACCCGCTGGGGTGAGGAGGCAGCCGGGTCGAGGAACGTGCTGCCGTCGTAGGTGAGCCGCCACTCGGCGGTGCGGTCCGGGGTGCGGTGGAACGTGGCGTTGCCGTCGTCGCCCGTGGTTGTGGTGTCGACGGCCTGCCACCGGCCGTCGGCGGCCCGGCGTTCGAGGGCGACCTGCTCACCGCTGACCGGGCGGTCCCGCAGCCCGGTCAGGGTGCCCGACAGCGTCACCCGTGTGCCCTTCTCCACGGTGTTCGGTACGTCGTGCAGGGACTGCTCGCTCGGTACGACGGCTGCCGCGTTGCCCGCGAAGGCGACGAGAGCCGTGCCACCGACCAGTCCGATGACCGTTGTGCGCTTCCACGGTGTGGACACGCCGATCCTCCAACAGGAACGTCACACGTCATGGTCCCCCGACCTCGCCGAGGCCGTCGTGGCATCGGCACCGTGCTGGGCCGATGGGGTGAACCACCGGCCGGGACGACCGTAAACACGGGTTCCGCGGTGGTCGCGAGTCGAGAGCACCCACACCGGTGAAGCTGCGTATGGCCCCGGATCGCCGTCGACTCTGGCGCAGCGAACTAGAACACGTTACTGTTTTGCGGCATGAGGTTCACACTGTCGGTGGCCCTGACCCCGCTGGATCAACTGACCGAACTGGCCGTCACGGCGGAGGAGTGCGGGTTCTCCTCGATCGCCCTTCCCGACTCGCTTTTCTATTCTGAGCAGGTATCCGCGGACTATCCGTACACTCCGGACGGAAGTCGGTTCTGGGACGAGAACACGCCGTGGGTCGACCCGCTGATCGCCGCGGCGTCGATGGGTGCGGCCACGGACAGGATCACGTTCTACACATCCGTGCTGAAACTCGGTTCGCGGAATCCGGTGCTCTTGGCCCGTCAGGTGGGTTCGGTCGCGAACCTCACGGGCGACCGGTTCGGACTGGGGCTCGGTGTGGGTTGGGCTCCGGAGGAGTTCGAATGGTGCGGGGTGCCGTACCGGCGGCGCGGCAAGCGGGTCGACGAGGCCATCGACGTGCTCCGGCTGATCCTCGGTGGCGGGATGGTGGAGTACCACGGCGAGTTCTTCGACTTCGACAAGCTGTGCATGAGCCCCGCGCCGAAGCGGCACGTGCCGTTCTACATCGGCGGGCACAGCGAACCGGCGCTACGCCGCGCCGCCCGCGTCGGTGACGGCTGGTCGTCGGCGATGATGAAACTCGACGACCTGCGCGACACGATCGCCCGGCTGAACACGCTGCGCGCCGAGTACGGCCGCGCCGATGAGCCCTTCGAGTTCCAGGCGGTGTGCATCGACCGGTTCGGCCTCGACGGCTACCGCGAGCAGGCCGACGTCGGCGTCACCGACGTGATCACCGTGCCCTGGGTGTTCGACGGTCTCGGGTTCGACGCCCCGGTCGAGCAGAAGAAGGACTCGATCAAGAAGTTCGCCGACGAGATCATCGAGCGGTTCTGAGGAGGTCCGGCGTATGGGTGTCACGGTGTGCTGGGATGTCGACTCCGAACAGCCGCCCGCGCGTGTCGCGGCGTTGCGGTCCATGGAGGCCGTCGCGGCGGGGGACAAGCAGCGCTGGCTGAACCTGTTCGACCCGGCGGCGGTGATCGAGGATCCGGTCGGGCCGTCGCCGTTCGACGAGGAGGGCAAGGGACACCACGGCGCGGAGGGCATCTCGGCGTTCTGGGACCTGACGATCGCGCACGTGCAGCGGTTCGAGTTCGTCGTCCGCGATTCGCACGCAGGAGGCGACGAGGTGGCGAACGTCGCCACGATCACCACGTTCTTCGACGGCGGCTACCGTGTCGACACCGACTGCGTGATCGTCTACCGGGCCGGCTCCGACGGGCGGCTCCTGTCGGTCAGAGCGTTCTGGGAGACCGACCGTGCGGCGGCCACGGCACGGCAGGTGGATGACGACACGTCCCTGTGACGCGTGCCGACATTGGCTGGACGGCCCGCCGCGGGAGTGATCTCCTTCCGGATACACCCCGGTCGTGAGCGGCCGGTGCCGGGCATTCGGAGGTCTCGTGTCGCCGCACGTGTACGACCGCATCGGTACCGATTACGCCCGTGGCCGGCGCACCGATCGCCGGTGGATGTCCCGCATCTCCCGGGCCGTGGACGACGGCGCCGTCGTCGATGTCGGTGCCGGTGCGGGCTCGTACGAGCCCGACCGGTCGACCGTGCTGGCGGTGGAACCGTCATGTCGCATGCTCGCGCAACGGGCCGGCGCGGTCCCCGCCGTGCAGGCTGTGGCAGAGCAGCTGCCGCTGCGCGACCGGGCTGCCGACGTTACGTTGGCCGTGCTCACGGTGCATCACTGGCGCGACTGGCGCCGTGGCCTCGCGGAACTGCGGCGCACTTCCCACCGTCAGGTGATCGTGGCCTATGAGACCCGCCTGCACGCCGAGTTCTGGCTGACGCGCGAATACATCCCCGAGATCGCACGACTGGAGGCCTCGCGTCCGTCCGCAACCGACATCGCCGACGAGCTCGGCGCCGACGATGTGACAGCGTTGCCCGTCCCGTGGGACTTCGCCGACGGGGTCTTTCCGGCGCACTGGCGGCGCCCTGAGGCCTATCTCGATGCCCGGGTCCGGCGGAACTGTTCCGCTCTGGCCCAGACCGACGAGGCGGCGGTGTCGCGGGGCATCGAGCGGTTACGAGAGGATCTTGCCTCCGGTCGTTGGCATGAACGGCACCGCGACCTGCTGGGCCGCGACGAACTGGATGTCGGCTTCCGGCTCGTGACGCGCGGTTGATGAGGGTGAGTGGATGGAGGCGCGCATGGAGATCGTGGTCGACGATCTGTCCGGTCCGCGGATCGCGGAGTTCCTGGCCGAGCACCTGCGGCAGCTGCGGGCCACGTCGCCGCCCGAGAGCAAGCACGCCCTCGATCTCGAGGACCTGCGCAAGCCGGACGTGACGTTCTGGTCGGTGCGCAGCGGCGAGTCCGTCGTCGGCTGCGGCGCGATCAAGCGTCTCGACCTCGAACACGGCGAGCTCAAGTCGATGCGCACCTCGCCCGACCACGCACGCGGTGGCATCGCGTCCGGACTGCTGGAGCACATCCTGGCCGAGGCGTGGCGCATGGGGCTGACGCGGCTGAGCCTGGAAACCGGTTCGGACGAATTCTTCCTCCCGGCGCGGAGACTGTACGAGAAGTTCGGGTTCTCCTACTGCGAGCCGTTCGCCGACTACCGGCCCGATCCGAACAGTGTCTTCATGACGAGGACGCTCTGACGGGTCGGGCCGGCCACGGTCGGCGTCACGATCCGTCGCGGGACACGCGCATGGCCGGGGCGCGCACATGGCCTGGACACACGAAAGGCCAGGGCCCTGAAGGGCTCCTGGCCTGGGGTTTCGTGCTCTGAGCGGGCGACGGGAATCGAACCCGCACCACCAGTTTGGAAGACTGGGGCTCTACCATTGAGCTACGCCCGCATGCCGCCGGTGACCGGCTGCGTGGGCAGTCTACCGGTAGCGCTATGGTGTATTCACACCACCCCGCGTGGTGGCCGGGGTGTGGCGCAGCTTGGTAGCGCATTCGCTTTGGGAGCGAAGGGTCGCAGGTTCAAATCCTGTCACCCCGACCGTCGGAGGTCGCCTCTGACCTGCAGGAACGCTGCGGGGTCAGAGGCGACTTCGTCGTTACTGGGGGCTGGGCCGCCCGGTCCGGTCGCATGCAGCGCGCGACCGCGCCACCGCCCGTCGTCGACACGAGGTATGTCGCGGACCGAGCTCAGCACCTGACCCAGCCGCGGCCGTTTCCCCAGCCGCACCCGTCGAGCCATCGACCGTGGGCGTCGCGCAGCGTGGCGCCGTCGCCGGTGTTGTTCCAGACGTACGACGTGCGGCCCCAGTAGCGGTGCCACGGATTGTTCTTCCCTCGGCCGGTGTGCACCGTGATCTCCTTGCCGGGCATCACGGTCGTCTGCGGGAAGCGGTACGTGTGTCCTTGGCGGTCGTGCACTCGGAAACGAGTGATGTTGATGGGCACCCGGGACGTGTTCCGCAGTTTGACCCACTCGGCGTTGAGGCTGCTGTTACTGCCTCGGTCCGTGCCGGGGGAGTCGTATTGGACGGCGGCGATCTGCATCCGTGCCGCGGCTTCCGCGGGAAGCGCGGTGACGAGGCCGAGTGTCAGCATGCCGACGGTGAGCAGGACTGTGGCGAGGGATCTTCGCATGGCGAACCTTCCGGGAACGCGGCCCGGCTGCACCGCGAGCGGCCGATGGATGTGCCTTGACGTCGGACCACGAGGCGCTGCCGTTACAGGCCCCGATGTTCGGGAGTACGCGCCGGTCGTCGACCGTGCTCCGTGGCTCACCGAGACACCCCCGTGTGGCGTCGGCGATGGTGCTCCTCGGCCACCGGCGGGTCAGTCCGCCGTCGCGATGTCCTCGACCGCGGTCACGAGCTGCTGCACCTCGGATTCGGTGGTGTACGGAGCGATCCCGGCTCGGACGGCGCCCGTGTCGCCGAGGCCGAGGCGGCGGGAGCATTCCAGCGCGTAGAACGTGCCCGCCGGTGCGTTCACCCCGCGCTCGGCCAGTCGGGCGTAGACGTCCGCCGGGGCGAGGCCGTCCACCGAGAACAGCACCGTCGGCGTGCGCCGCCGCATCCGCGAGCCGTGCAGCGTGACGCGGCCGGTCGCAGCCAGGCCGTCCTCCAGGTTCGCCATGAGGGCGTCCTCGTGCCGCACCACGGCGTCGAACGCGGCCGCGAGCGCGTCCCGTCGCGACACCGTGGGCCCGCCCGCCCCGATGCCGGCGAGGAAGTCGACCGCGGCCGTCGTGCCGGCCAGGAGCTCGTACGGCAGAGTGCCGAGCTCGAATCGCTCCGGCACGGCGTCGGTGGAGGGAGCGAGCTTGTCCGGCCTCAGCGTCTCCAACAGCTCCGGCCGCGCGGCGACGAACCCGAGGTGCGGCCCGAAGAACTTGTACGGCGAGCACGCGTAGAAATCCGCGCCGAGCGCCTCGACGTCGATCAGCGCATGCGGCGTGAGATGCACGCCATCCACATAGGACAGCGCACCCGCCTCGCGGGCGGCGGCGGTGATCGCGGGGATGTCCGGTCGCGTGCCGAGCAGGTTCGACGCCGCGGTCACGGCGACCACCCGCGTGCGCTCGGACAGCAGCTCGGTCACCGCGGCGACGTCGAGCTCGCCGGTGACGGCGTCGAACTCGGCCCATCGGACGGTCGCCCCGCGGGCCTCGGCCGCCTGCACCCATGGCCGGATGTTCGCGTCATGGTCGAGCGTGGTCACGACCACCTCGTCGCCGGGGCCCCATCCTTTCGCGAGCGTGCGCGCGAGGTCGTAGGTCAGTTGCGTCATGCTGCGCCCGAACACGATTCCGCCGGGCGCGGCGCCCACGAGGTCGGCCGCGGCGCGGCGCGCGTCGAGCACGATCGCGTCGGCCCGCCGCTCGGCGGCCGTGTTCGCGCCGCGGTTCGCCACGGCAGAGCAGAGCGTGTCCGCCACGGCCGAGGCGACCGGCCGCGGCACTTGGGAACCGCCGGGCCCGTCGAAGTGCGCGGCGCCATCGGCGAGCGCGGGGAACTGGGAACGGAACTGGGTGACGTCGAAACCGGCCATGCCCCGAGTATGGACCAGTCCACGCGAAGGGCCGCCCGGCGCAACACGCGCCGGGCGGCCCTTCATGCGGTGCGGGACTGCTCGTTAGTGCGCGCTCGCCTTCTCGGCGCCTGCGCCCGTCAGCGAGCGGACCTCCATCTCCTTGTGCTTCTCCTCGAGGTGTTCCTTCGACGTGAGCGTGCCGATGATGCCGAGCAGGAACGACAACGGGATCGAGACGATGCCCGGGTTCGACAGCGGGAACCACGCGAAGTCCGCACCCGGGATCATGGCGCTGTCGCTGCCCGACACGGCGGGGGAGAACACGATCAGCACGAGTGTGGTCGTCAGACCGCCGTAGATCGACCACAGCGCGCCGCGGGTGTTGAACCGCTTCCAGAACAGCGAGTACAGGATCGTCGGCAGGTTCGCCGACGCCGCGACGGCGAACGCGAGCGCCACCAGGAAGGCCACGTTCTGGTCCTTCGCGAGGATGCCGCCGATGATCGCGACTGCGCCGATCACGCACGCGGTGATCCGGGCGACCTTCACCTCGGTGGTCTTGCTGTCGACGTTGCCCTTCTTGATCACGTTGGCGTAGACGTCGTGTGCGAACGACGCCGAGGCCGTGATCGTCAGACCGGCGACGACCGCGAGGATCGTCGCGAACGCCACGGCCGCGATGAAGCCGAGCAGTACCGGTCCGCCGAGTTCGAGTGCCAGCAGCGGAGCCGCCGCGTTCTCGCCGCCCGGTGCGTTGGTGATCGTGTCGGTGCCGACCAGCGCCGCGGCGCCGTAGCCGAGCACCAGCGTGAACAGGTAGAACAGGCCGATCCACGAGATCGCCCACACCACGCTGCGCCGCGCCTCCTTCGATGTCGGCACCGTGTAGAAGCGCATCAGCACGTGCGGCAGGCCCGCCGTACCGAGGACCAGCGCGATACCGAGTGACAGGAAGTCGAGCTGCGTCGTGCCGCTCTCGCCGTACTGCTCACCCGGGTTCAGCAGCGCGTCGCCGCCGCCCGCAGCCTGGGAGGCCGAGCCGAGCAGCTCCGACAGGTTCAGGCCGTACTTGCCGAGCACCCACACGGTCATCACGGCCGTACCGGCGATCAGCAGGCCCGCCTTGATGATCTGCACCCAGGTCGTGCCCTTCATACCGCCGACCAGCACGTAGATGATCATCACGATGCCGACGACGGCGATGACGACGCCCTGTCCGACGTCGCCCTCCACGCCGAGCAGCAGCGACACCAGGCCGCCCGCACCGGCCATCTGCGCGAGCAGGTAGAAGAACGACACGGCCAGCGTCGACGTGGCGGCCGCCGCACGCACCGGACGCTGCCGCATCCGGAACGCCAGTACGTCGCCCATCGTGAACTTGCCCGTGTTGCGCAGCAGCTCCGCGACGAGCAACAGCGCCACCAGCCAGGCGACGAGGAAGCCGATCGAATACAGGAAGCCGTCGTAGCCGTAGACGGCGATGGCGCCGGCGATGCCGAGGAACGACGCCGCCGACAGGTAGTCACCGGCGATCGCGGTGCCGTTCTGCGGTCCGGAGAACGACCGGCCCGCCGCGTAGTAGTCGGACGCGGTCTTCGTGTTCCGGGAGGCGCGGAAGACGATCACCAGCGTGACGATCACGAAGAGGGCGAAGATGCCGATGTTGACCAGCGGGTTGCCGCCCTCGACGCTGCCCTGAGCGAGTGTGCTCACTGCTTGTCACCACCTTCGACCTCGGCCCGGATGCTCTCGGCGATCGGGTCCAGCTTGCGGTTCGCGTAGCGCACGTAGAGCCCGGTGATCACGAACGTCGACACGAACTGCAGCAGACCGAGGATCAGGCCCAGGTTGATGTTGCCCACGACCTTGATCGACATGAAGCCGTGCGCGTAGTCGGCCAGCAGTACGTAGGTCAGGTACCAGACCAGAAACAGCGCGGTCATGGGGAACACGAAGTTCCGCAGCCTTCTGCGCAGCCGCTGGAAATCCTCGCTCGCGTGGACTCGCGCCCACGTTTCCGCCTCAGGTGGCTGAGGCTCGGTGGAATTCACGGTGACCTCCTTGTCACGGTGCACGCCTCGGAAAAGGCACGGGGAGTGTGCTGTGCGCGACACCGTAAGCGCGGGCCGGATCCGGGTGAACCGGTCAGCGGCCCAACCGGCGTGTGATGCGACGAACGGCCGACGAGCGGCGTGCGGGCCACGACGAGTGGCCCAAGTCACGCGCGGCACCGTCGCTCTGAGTGCGGGACACGAACGGCGAGAGACGGTGTTCGTGCAGGTGCAGTCGCAGCATCGCGGCTGTCGCCCACGGGGCAGGCCGGCCCAGCCGCGACACGACGATCATGGTGAGGAACGCGAGCGGGACGGTCCACGGTGCCGGCTGGGCGACCAGGATCGCCACCCAACCGTCCAGATCCGGCCCGCCGACGTTGACCAGGAACGAGCCGATCGTGGACACCAGACCTGCGGCGACGCCGGTGATCGCGCCTACGGCCGTGAGCCGGCGCCACCAGATGCCCAGCACCAGCAGCGGGCAGAACGTCGAAGCCGCGACCGTGAATCCCCAGGTGACCAGTGTTCCGGCGTCGAAAGCGGCTGCGGGCAGGGCGAGCAGCACGATCACCGCCGCCGCGCCGACGACCGCCAGACGCAGCTGTCTCAGCCCGCCGGGGACCAGGTCGTGGGAGATGGCCCCGGACACCACGAGCAGCAGTCCCAGCGACGTGGCGAGGAACGCCGCGAACGCGCCGGCGGTGAGCAGTCCGGTGAACACCGTTCCCGCCGTGCCGTCGTCGACCTGTGCGGGCAATGCGACGACGGCACTGTCCGTGGCACCGGTGAGGTACAGATGGGGCACGAGTACCCGGCCGAGCACGCCGTAGATGCCGGGGAACAGGTAGAACACGCTCAGCAGGGCGACGGTGAACGCGGCCGTGCGGCGTGCGGCGCGGCCGTCGGGACTGGTGTGGAACCGCATGATCACGTGCGGCAGCCCCATCGTGCCGAGCATCGTCGCGATCAGCACGGCCCACGTGCCCAGCAGCGGATACCCCTCGTCGTCGAAATCGAGCAGGGGCCGCTCCCAGCCGTCGGCCCCGGGCACGGCTTCACCGCGGACCTCGGGTACCGGGGTGCCGTCGGCGAAGGTGACGGTCGTTCCGGGCGGCACCTCCCACGGGCCCGGCTCCAGTTCGCGCAGACCGCCGTCGCGGCCGACGACCTCGACACCGGTCGGGACGTCGAGCGTCGCGCCGACGCGGAAGGAGACCGTCGTGTCGTCGCGGAAGTGGGTGAACTCGGTCGGCTGTGTCGCCTCGGTGCGCACGTCCGGTCCCGCCTGGATGAGCAGCCACATCGCGGGCACGATGAACATCATCAGCTTGAACACGAACTGGAACGCCTGGACGTACGTCGCCGCCCGCATTCCGCCGAGCGCGAGGGTGGCGCTGACGACCCCGCCCGCCAGGACCACGCCCACCCAGTAGGGCGTCTCGGTCACGACGCTGAGGACGAGTCCGGCCGTGCGGAACTGCGGCACCAGGTACAGCACACCGATCACGAGGACGACCACCGCTGCGAGCCTGCGCAGCGTGGCCGAGCCGAGCCGCGCCTCGGCGAAGTCCGGCACGGTGAGCGCTCCCGACCGGCGCATGGGGGCGGCCACGAGGGCGAGCATCGCGATGTATCCGGCCGTGAAGCCGACCGGATACCAGAGGGAGCCGATGCCGTCCTTGACGACCAGCCCCGCGACACCGAGGAACGAGGCCGCCGACAGGTACTCGCCGGACACCGCCGCGGAGTTCAACAACGGCGACACGCGGCGGGAGGCGACGAGGAAGTCCGAGGTGGTGCGCATCGCTGCGACACCGCGCAGGCCGATCAGCATCGTCACCAGTACGACCGGCGCGACCGCGAGGGCGACGATCACGAGGCGCCCTCGCGCGCCGGTTGTCCGGGGCCGGCGCTCGTGTCACCGTGGCCGCCGTCGTCGGAGCCGGCGGGCGCCTCCGGGTCGAGCAGGTCGCGCTCCGCCCGCTCGGCGCGGCGCAACTGCCAGAACGCCATCGCGACCATCGCCGGGAACGGCACCAGCACGATCGCGGCCCACGACACCGGCACGCCCGCCACGCGCATGTCGTCCAGCGCGGGCCACAGTAACAGTGCGAACGGCAATCCGAAGATCAGCGCCCCGAGCGCCGCCAGTGCAGCGATCGCACGGCGGCGGCCGGCGCGGTACAGCGCGATCGCACGCGGCATCTCGGCCGGATCGAGCGTCGTCGGCCGCCACGGCCCGCGATAGCGCCTGCGGGCGTGCGCGAGCCGGGTCTGCGGACTGGTGACGGCGACACGGCGACCGGTCATGTCGGCCGTTCGAACTCGCCCTGCTGCGCGGCTTTGAGCAACCGCTCCCTGAGCTGCCGGGCATGCCGCCTGCTGACCGGAACGTCGCCCAGGTCGGTATGGGCCAGTACGCCGCCGACCGAATCGCTCCGCAGCTCCCGCACCGCCGACAGCGCCACGAGGAACCCTCGGTGCGTCCGGACGAACCCGGCGCCCTCCCAGTACTCCTCCAACCGCGAGATCGGCATGCGCACCAGGTGCACGCCCGACGGCGCGTGCAGTCGGACGTAGTCACCGTGCGCCTCGGCGAAGCGCACCTCGCTGCGCTGCACGTACCGCGTCCTGCCCGCGACCTCGACGGGCAGCGCGGCCATGGCGTCGGGCACCGGCGCGTCCGCCGCCTGCCGTGCCGGCTGCTCATCGGCGCCCGCCATCCGGGCGACCCGGCCGAGCGCATCCGCGAGCCGTTCCGCGCGCACCGGCTTGAGCAGGTAGTCGACCGCGCCGATGCCGAACGCGGCGATCGCGTGCTCGTCGTAGGCCGTCACGAAGACGATCACGGGTGGCGTCGCGAGCTTGCTCAGCAGTTCGCCCAGCTCGATCCCGTCGAGCCCGGGCATCGCGATGTCCAGGAACACCGCGTCGTACTCGCCGCCCCGGATGGAGCGCAGGGCGTCGAGCGGATCGGCCGCTGCGGTCACCGACGCGACCTCGGGTGCCTCCCGCAGCAGGCTGCAGAGGTCGTCCAGTGCGGCGGGTACGTCGTCGACCGCCAGCACCCGGAGCCCGGGCGCCGAGGTGTGCAGCGGCTGCGGGGTCTCCTGCACCGTCACGGCACGACCCCCGGTTGGAACCGCGGCACCCGCACCACGACGCGGGTGCCCTCGCCCTCGGCCGTTTCCACCACGAGCCCGAACCACGGCCCGTACACGTTGCGCAGTCTCCGGTCCACGTTGGCCAGTCCCATGCCTCCGGTATCCCGTGTGTCGGCGCCGCCCGCCGCCAGCAGACGTTCGGCATCGCGAGGGTCCATGCCGGCGCCGTCGTCCTCGACGGTGATGACGCAGTCCGATCCTTCCGCCTCGCCCAACACCTGGACGGCCCCACCCCCGGTGCGGCGTTCGATGCCGTGGCGTACGGCGTTCTCGACCAGCGGTTGCAACACGAGGTACGGGATCGCGACGGCCAGTACCTCCGGTGCGACCCGGACCTGCACCTTCAGCCGGTCGCCGAGGACTGCGCGCTGCAACGCCAGATACGTCTCGATCGCGTGGAACTCGTCCGCCACGGTCGTGTACTCACCGTGGCCGGCGAGGCTGTAGCGGATGTAGTCGGCGAAATCGAGCAGCAGTTCGCGGGAGCGGGCCGGATCGGGGCGCACCAGCCCGGCGACGACGGTGAGCGCGTTGTAGACGAAGTGCGGCGAGATCTCTGCCCGCAACGCCCGTAGCTCGGCCTCGGCCGCCTCTTCCGCGGACGCCTCCAGCCTGCCGCGCTCCAGGGCGGCGACCAGGACGCCGCTCACCTCGCGCAAGGCCGACACCCGCGTCGTACCCGCGACGACCAGCACACCGGCCAGCTCGTCGTGGACGACGAGCGGCTCGGCGACGACCTCGGCCCGGCGGCGGCGGTGTTCGCTGTGCAGGACGTCGTCGACGAGCGCCGCGACGTCCACGTCCCGGGGGAGCGCCCCCGCGACGGTGAGCTCACCGGACAGGTCCGACAGAGCCACGCCGTCGGATGCGAGGAGCCGCCGGATGCCGCGGGCCGCGGAGCGGACACGCGGCCCGCTGAGCCCGTCGACCAGGTCGTCGGCGATGTGCCGGGCCGTCCGCAGGATCGCCGCCGGGTCGCGCAGCCTGCGCGGCCACGCGAGCCCGCCCACGGGCTCGTGCTGCGCTGGCACGGACATGCGAACTCCCGGTAGCGCCGACGACTGCGTCCTATGTCCTGGGCGGTTCACCGTTGCGGGTCACCGACGGTGTGAATCTAGCGTGAATCTAGCCGCCCGGCGTACCCAGCGTGAAGGCCCGTGCACCTGGCGGGCCGACCGGGTGCCCCAGGCGGAGCGGCACCCGCAGGCGCGGCCGCGACCAGCGAATGGCCGCGACCCATGTGAGTACCGGCGGCGGAGCGGACACCCGTATCGGACCGGATCGAAATCGATACCGGTTGGGACTGTCCGTAACGGTCGCGCTGATCCATAATCGAAGGTGGTGATGCCGTATGGGCCTGCGTGACGAGGAACGGCGACAGCTCGCCGAGATCGAACGCCGCCTGGGCGAGGACGACCCACGTCTGGCCCAGCGCCTGGCCACTCTGCGGCCCGGCACCTCACGGATGCTGTGGATCGGCGCGGGCCTGGTCGCCCTCTTCATCGTCGGCGGCGTCGTGATCGCGCTCGGTGCGGGCGCAGGCGCGCCCGTCGTGGTGGCGCTCGGAGTCATCATCGCCGCCGGGGTGCCGACCGCGGTCATCTGGCGGGTGTGGCTGCGCAAACTGGACACCGGTGGCCGTGACGGACAGGATGACGGCTCCGTGCAGGGCGGTGCGTCCGGCAAACGTTCCGCCGAGGGCCACGGCAACGGCCACGGATTCGGCCACGGATTCGGGTTCGGCAAGCGCAAGGGCGGCGCCGGCGGCACCGGTGACGGCCCGGATGCCGGCTCCGGCTCCACCGACTGACGACCCGTCGCGCGCCGGCCCGCGTACGGTCCGTGAGGGGCGGCCCCGCCTCCGGAGGTCCGCTGACTTAGACTCGGACATCGGTTCCCCATCGTCACCTGCGGTGCCCGTGGGCGAGCCCGTGAACCATACGCACGCCTGCGCGCCCACGCGGCGTGGACCTGCGCGTGCGACATGAGTCCGAAATACCGACCGATACCACTGTCCCGGCTAGGAGAAAACGTTGAAGAGCACCGTCGAGCAGCTGAGCCCGACGCGCGTGAAGATCAATGTCGAGGTGCCGTTCGACGAGCTCAAACCGAACTTCGACCGCGCCTACAGCAAGATCGCTCAGCAGGTCCGGATCCCCGGCTTCCGCCCCGGCAAGGCACCGGCGCCCGTCCTCGAGAGCAGGATCGGCCGTGCCCCCGTGCTCGACGAGGTCGTCAACGAGGCCATTCCGGCGAAGTACATGGAGGCCGTGCAGACCGGTGACGTCCGCACGCTCGGCCAGCCCGAGTTCGAGATCACGAAACTCGAGGACCGCGACGTCCTCGAGTTCACGGCCGAGGTCGACGTCCGTCCCGAGATCACGATCCCGGACCTGGACGACCTGTCGGTGACCGTGTCCGACGTGGAGGTCACCGACGAGGAGGTCGGCGAGGAGCTCGACAATCTCCGCGCGCGGTTCGGCACGCTGGCCGGTGTCGACCGGCCCGCCGCCCACGGCGACTTCACCTCGATCGACCTGTCCGCGACCGTCGACGGCCAGGAGGTCTCCGAGGCCTCGACGTCCGGCCTGTCGTACGAGATCGGCTCCGGGCAGCTCATCGACGGCATCGACGACGCGTTGGTCGGCCTGTCCGAGGGCGAGTCGGCCACGTTCACCACGAATCTCCTCGCCGGTGAGTACGCGGGCAAGGAGGCCGAGGTCACGGTCACGCTCGGCAGCGTCAAGGTGCGGGAGCTGCCGGAGGCCGACGACGAGTTCGCCCAGCTGGCCAGCGAGTTCGACACGATCGACGAGCTGAAGGCCGACCTGCGCGAGCGTCTCGGACGTTCGAAGCGCATGCAGCAGGGCGTCGAGGCGCGCGACAAGGTGCTCGAGCAGCTGCTCGAGCGCGTCGACGTGCCCGTGCCGGAGAAGGTGCTGCAGGGCGAGATCGACAACGCCAAGCACGAGGCGATCCACCCGTACGACCACGACGAGGAGGCCTACAAGAAGGCCCTCGAAGCCCAGGGCGGCGACCCGGAGGCGTGGGAGAACGAGGTTCGCACCGAGGCCGAGAAGTCGGTTCGCACGCAGCTGCTGCTGGACACGCTTGCCGACGAGAAGGACGTCCAGGTCGGCGACCAGGAGCTGACCGAGCGGATCATCTACCAGGCCCAGCGTTTCGGCGTCAGCCCGGACGAGTACATCCAGCGCGCCCAGCAGTCGGGCCAGCTGGGCGCGATCTTCGCCGACGTCCGCCGTGGCAAGGCGCTGGCGGTCGTCGTGCGCGGCGCCACGGTGACCGACGAGTCGGGTGAGGCGCTCGACCTGGCCGAGCTGTTCGGTGAGGACGAGTCGGAGGCCGAGGCCGACGACGCGGCGACCGGTGCGGACGAGGCGCAGGAGGACACCGAGGCCGGGGAGCAGGACACGTCCTCGGACAAGTGATTTCTCTTCATGCTCTGAGCGAACTCGGGCGGTGTCAGGACTTCTGCGCCGCCCGAGTTCGTTAGGGTCGGTTGCAAGATCTGAGACTTCGAAAAAAGGCAGGCAGACGTGACGCAGCACATGCCCGAGGGGCGCACCAGCACCGCGGGACTGAACCTGACCGACTCGGTGTACGAGCGGCTGCTCCAGGAACGCATCGTGGTGCTGGGCTCCGAGGTCAATGACGAGGTCGCCAACCGCATCACGGCGCAGCTGTTGCTGCTGTCGGCGGAGGACTCGCAGTCCGACATCCGCTTCTACATCAACTCGCCGGGTGGCTCGGTCACGGCCGGTTTCGCCATCTACGACACGATGCAGCTCATCGAGCCGAACGTGGCGACGTACGCGATGGGCATGGCCGCCTCGATGGGCCAGTTCCTCCTGTCGTCGGGTACGCCCGGCAAGCGCTACGCGCTGGAGCACGCGCGCATCCTCATGCACCAGCCGTCGGCCGGTGTCGGCGGTACGGCGTCGGACATCGCCATCCAGGCCGAGGTCTTCGGCAAGTGGAAGCAGGAGCTGGCGCGCATCACGGCCGACCAGACGGGCCAGACGGTCGACCAGGTCCTGGCCGACGGTGACCGCGACCGCTGGTTCACCGCACAGGAAGCCCTGGACTACGGCTTCGTCGACCAGGTGCTGACGCGTGAGAACCCCGCGCCGGGCTCGAACTCGAACTGACCGGGACCCGAGAAGGAGACCATCGATGAGCAACTTCCAGCTTCCTCAGTCCCGGTACGTGATGCCCTCCTACGTGGAGCGCACCAGCTACGGGATCAAGGAGTCGAACCCGTACAACAAGCTCTACGAAGAGCGCCAGATCATGCTGGGTGTGCAGGTGGACGACGCGTCGGCCAACGACGTGATGGCCCAGCTGCTCCACCTCGAGCACGAGGACCCGGACCGGGACATCATGATCTACATCAACTCGCCGGGTGGCTCGTTCACCGCGTTGATGGCGATCTACGACACGATGCAGTTCGTACGCCCCGACATCGCCACGGTGTGCCTCGGCCAGGCTGCTTCGGCCGCGGCCGTGCTGCTGGCGGCGGGCACGAAGGGCAAGCGGTACGCACTGCCGAACGCCCGGGTGCTGATCCACCAGCCCGCCACCGAGGGCACCTACGGCCAGGTGTCCGACCTGGAGATCCAGGCCGCCGAGATCCAGCGGATCCGCCGGCTCATGGAGACGACGCTGGCCCAGCACACGGACAAGAGCGAAGAAGAGGTCCGCCGGGACGTCGAACGTGACAAGATCCTGACGGCCGCGGAGGCCAAGGAGTACGGGATCATCGACGAGGTGCTGCCGTACCGCAAGGGCACCGGCTCGAACTGATCGACCCGCCGCCGGGCGGGAGCGTGTCGTCACCCGACAGGTTCCCGCCCGGCGGGCTATGGTGTCGGGAAGGCCGTCGAGCGCTCCTCACGTGAGTGGGGACGATCCGGCGGACTCCCATCGGTCCCGCCCGGCGGGTACCGTCAAGAGACAGCGCGTGGCGCCTGTTCACTGTGTCCACCAGGCGGCACCGAGAACGAGTCAGGTGCGCCTGACGCACCGGAGGGGACGAGGTCAGCGGCCATGGCACGCATCGGCGAGGGCGGAGACCTGCTCAAGTGCTCGTTCTGTGGGAAGAGCCAAAAACAGGTGAAGAAGCTCATCGCCGGACCAGGCGTCTACATCTGCGATGAGTGCATCGATCTCTGCAACGAGATCATCGAGGAGGAACTGGCCGAGGCCGGCGACGTCAAGCTCGACGAACTGCCGAAGCCCGCGGAGATCCACGACTTCCTCGAGCAGTACATCATCGGCCAGGACGAGGCGAAACGCGCGCTGGCCGTCGCGGTGTACAACCACTACAAGCGCATCCAGTCGCAGGGTTCGGCGGGTCCCAAGGATTCGAAGGACGAGCCGGTCGAGCTCGCCAAGTCGAACATCCTCATGCTCGGCCCGACGGGCTGCGGCAAGACCTATCTCGCGCAGACGCTCGCGAAAATGCTCAACGTGCCGTTCGCGATCGCCGACGCCACGGCGCTCACCGAGGCCGGCTACGTCGGAGAGGACGTCGAGAACATCCTCCTCAAGCTGATCCAGGCCGCCGACTACGACGTCAAGCGTGCCGAGACGGGCATCATCTACATCGACGAGGTCGACAAGATCGCCCGCAAGTCCGAGAATCCGTCGATCACCCGCGACGTCTCGGGGGAGGGCGTGCAGCAGGCGCTGCTGAAGATCCTCGAGGGCACGACCGCGGCGGTCCCGCCGCAGGGCGGCCGCAAGCACCCGCACCAGGAGTTCATCCAGATCGACACGACGAACGTGCTGTTCATCGTGGCCGGTGCGTTCCAGGGGCTCGAGGCGATCGTCAACGAACGCGTCGGTAAGCGCGGGCTCGGATTCGGCGCGGAGATCCGCACGAAGCAGGAGATCGAGCAGAGCGACGTCTTCAGCGAGACGATGCCTGAGGACCTGATCAAGTTCGGGTTGATCCCCGAGTTCATTGGCCGCGTTCCGGTCATGGCCAGCGTGACGAACCTGGACAAGGCCGCGCTCGTGCAGATCCTCACCGAGCCGCGGAACGCGCTCACAAAGCAGTACACGAAGCTGTTCGAGCTGGACAACGTGGAGCTCGAGTTCACCGACACGGCGCTCGAGGCGATCGCGGACCAGGCACTGCTGCGCGGAACCGGCGCCCGGGGCCTGCGAGCGATCATGGAAGAGGTGCTCCAGCCGGTCATGTACGACATCCCGAGCCGCGAGGACGTGGCGAAGGTCGTCATCACCGAGCAGACGGTGCGCGAGAACGTGAACCCGACGATCGTGTCGCGGCAGCCGTCCCGGCGGCGTAACGGTGAGCGCGGGGAGAAGTCCGCCTGACCGGGCGGGCGCCGCTGATGAAGACGTCGCACCGCTCGCCCACTCGGGGGTTGCCGACGCTGCAGCGGACAGCTGGGGACATGGTGAACGAATCCGATGACGTGGCGGCACGTCTGGTCGCGGCCCTGCGCCTGCGGCAGCCGCGGGTGCAGGTGGCGATCGCCGGCTTTCTGGTCGTGTTCATGGTGGTGTGCGTGATCGCGACGATCACGCGCCTGTCGCTGCTGCCGTTGTTGCCGCTGCTGTCGTTCGCGGGGGCGTCGGCCGCGGCGTGGCGGGCGCGGACCGCCGCGGACGACCGCCACGCGGTCGCGTGGACGACGGTCGTGGCCGGTGGGGTGGCGCTCGGGTTCTGGCTGCTCGGCATGATCAACCGGGTCTGGTGAACCCCGGGCGATGTGAACTCCGGGCGACGATGCGTCCACGCGGAGGTTTCGCGAATCCGTGTCGTGGCTAACCTCTCCCGGTAGGGTGTGCCGACGCGAAGAGGACGCCACGCTGTGACCATGATGGGCGAGCTCGCCACCGGCGAGTTCTCACACGAGGCTTTGCTCTACCGCGACGAGAACGCCTACGTGAAGGCGATCACGGCGTTCGTCGCGAATGGCATTCACAACGAGGAGCCGGTCGCACTCGCGTTGCCCACCGACAAGCTGGCGACGGTGGAGCAGGCCCTCGGTGACACCGCCGCCGACGTCGTGTTCATCGACATGGCTGAAGCCGGTCGCAATCCGGCGGCGGTCCTCAGTGGGGTGCTCCACTCATTCGCCGACAGTCACCATGGAAGGGTGCGGATCGTGGGCGAACCGATCTGGCCGGAGCGTTCCGCGGCCGAGTACACCGCCGCGGTCGAACACGAGGCGCTGATCAACGAGGCCTTCGCGGGCACGCCGGCGGTCATCCTCTGTCCCTATGACGCGTCCCGGCTGGGGCGAGCGGTGCTCGACGACGTCCTGGCGACCCATCCGGATCTGGTCGATGAGACGGGCAGGCACGCGAGTGACGCCTACGATCCGAACGCCGTGATCGATGACTGCAATCGGCCGCTGCCTGTGCCGTCGTCGGTGTCGGCGCTCCGATTCGACGTGCACACGCTCGCCGAAGCACGGCGCTTCGCCGTCGCGCACGCGGAATGCCACGGCGTGGATCGCGACCGGCTGCCCGACATCGCGCTCGTCATCGGCGAGCTCGCCGCGAACAGCGTGCAGCACGGGGGCGGCTCGGGAACGCTGTGTGTGTGGCAGGACGCCCCGACCGGAGCGGTCGTGTGCCAGGTCGACGACGCGGGCAGCCACACCGACCCGTTCGCCGGCCGGCTCCCCGTGCCTGCCGAGCAGCTCGGCGGGCGGGGGCTGTTGCTGGTGAACCGGCTCGCCGATCTCGTGCGGACCTACCGCGGCGCGGGCCACACCGCCACGCGCGTGTGGTTCGACCGGTAGCGCCTCAGACGCGGGGCTCGGCCTGCCCGGGAGCGTATCTGCCGAGGAACGAGACGAGCCCGGGCACGGCCGAGGTGTAGAAGTTCCCGGTATGGCCGCCGTCGCTGAAGTGCGCGACCTCGGGGTGCACACGCCGCACGAACCGGCGGGTCCCGGCCACGAACGGATCCGACGTGCCGCACCACACACCGATCGGTGTGTCACCGAGCGAGTCGGGGTGCCGCAGCGGATCGAGTGCCGCCCATGCCCGGCGGTCGCGGAACGCCTCGCGTTCGCTCATCTCGTCCCACTTGGTCAGCAGCGCCGGGGCGATCACACCGGTCGCGGCGAGCGGGTCCCCGCGTTCGCGGCGCCTGCGGGTGTACACGAGTGCGCCGAACCCGCCCATCGACGTACCGGCCACCGCGAACGGCCGTCCGGACGGGCCGCCGAGGCCGCGAGCGGCGAGCCAGACGGGCAGCTCGTCGAGCAGCATCGCCATGGGGTCGTCGCCAGGGGTGGACTCGTGCCAGTAGGCGTACGGGCCGCCGTCGACCGCCGCCAGGCCGAACGGGGGCACGTCGCCCACCGCGACGGCTTGCGCGAGGTACCGCACCATCCCGTTCGGGGTGGCCGCGCGCGCCGTGCCACCCCGGGCATGCAGCACCGCCACCATTGGCAGCCCGCGGTCAGGGAGCCGGCCCGGCAGCATGAGCACGAGATTGACCGGCTGCCCGCGGGCTCGGGAGAACACCACTTCGGAGCGGATGTCGGGGGCGGTCGCGGTCGCCGACCGGCGGGCCGTCGATGACCCCGTGAGCGCCGCGAGCCCTGCCGTGGCCAGGACCGCGGTGCCGCCGAGCACCACCGAGCGGCGGTCAGGTCTCGGCAACGCGATCGCCCCCGGTGTAGACGTTCATGCTGGATCCCCGCAGGAAGCCGACGAGTGTCATGCCCTGTTCGGCGGCCAGCTCCACGGCCAGCGAGGACGGAGCGGAGACGGCGGCCAACAGGGGGATACCCGCCATCGCGGCCTTCTGCACCAACTCGAACGAGGCACGCCCGGACACGAGCAGGCCCCGGTCGGCGGCGGGAATGGATCCGTCGAGCAGCGCCTTGCCGAGGACCTTGTCGACGGCGTTGTGCCTGCCGACGTCCTCCCGCACGTCAAGCAGCGTCCCGTCGGCGGTGAACAGCGCCGCGGCGTGCAGCCCGCCGGTGCTGGCGAAGACCTTCTGCCGCTCCCGCAGCGCGTCGGGCAGTGCCGACAGCATCTCCGGCGTGACGGGGAAATCGGCCTCGGCGGGGGAGAACCGCGTACTGAGTCGCACGGCGTCGAGCGCTGCCTTGCCGCACACCCCGCACGACGACGTCGTGTAGAAGTTGCGCTCCACACCGGGCTCGGGCCCGGGGACACCGGGGGAGAGCGCGACGTCGAGGACGTTGTAGGTGTTGCGGCCGTCGTCGTCGGTTCCCGCGCAGTACCGGGCGGTCAGGACGTCCTCACGGTCGCCGATGACGCCTTCGGACAGCAGGAACCCGTGTGCCAGTTCGACGTCGTTGCCGGGCGTGCGCATGGTGACGGCGAGGGGAGCGCCCGCCACGCGCAGTTCAAGGGGTTCCTCGGCAGCGAGCGCGTCCGGGCGCGTGCGCTCGCCGTTCGAGGTGAGCATGCGTACCGGCCTGCGTACCGTCACTCGGCCCATCGGTGCGTCCACTCCAGACGTGGTTTCGGTGGTTCGGGGGTGCCGCGTCGCGGCCGGGTGGCCTACGGTGACGCGAGCACCGTGACTCCAGAGTAGGAGAGTGAGCGAGTGGCCCTCAGCTTTCTCGACCGTTCGCGGACCGTCGCACCGCCGGACTGGAGCCGCTGGCTCGTCCCGCCCGCGGCCCTGGCGGTGCATCTGGCGATCGGGCAAGTCTACGCGTGGAGTGTGTTCAAGCCGCCGCTCGAGGGGTCCCTGGGGCTGAGCGGCACGCAGAGCGCGCTGCCGTTCCAGCTGGCCATCGTGATGCTGGGGCTGTCGGCGGCGTTCGGCGGCACGCTCGTCGAGCGCAACGGGCCGCGCTGGGCGATGTTCGTCTCGATGACGTGCTTCTCCTCGGGCTTTTTGATCTCGGCGCTCGGCGTGGCCACGGAGCAGTTCTGGCTGGTCGTGCTGGGGTACGGCGTCGTCGGTGGTGTCGGCCTGGGTATCGGGTACATCTCGCCGGTGTCGACTCTGATCAAGTGGTTCCCGGACCGGCCGGGCATGGCGACCGGCATCGCGATCATGGGCTTCGGCGGGGGCGCACTGATCGCGTCGCCGTGGTCGGCCCAGATGCTGGAATGGTTCGGCACGGGCAGCGGCGGTATCGCGACCACGATGCTGGTGCACGGCGTCGTCTATTTCGGATTCATGGGTCTCGGGGTCGTTCTGGTGCGGGTACCGGCACCGGACTGGACCCCACCGGGGACCCCGGTGGAGCAGGCCGGTGGCCGCACGATCGCGGTTTCGGCCAACAACGCGCTGCGCACGCCGCAGTTCTGGCTGCTCTGGCTCATCCTCTGTCTCAACGTGACCGCGGGCATCGGCATCCTCGAGAAGGCCTCGCCCATGATCACCGAGTTCTTCCGCGACACGGCGATGCCGGTGAGCGCGGCGGCTGCGGCCGGGTTCGTCGGGCTGCTGTCGCTGACGAACATGCTCGGCCGCTTCGTGTGGTCTTCCACATCGGACGTCGTGGGCCGCAAGAACATCTACCGGATGTACCTGGGCGTTGGTGCGCTGCTGTACCTGGCGATCGCGTTGACGACGAACTCCTCGACGCTGGTGTTCGTGCTGTGCGCGGCACTCATCCTGTCGTTCTACGGCGGCGGGTTCGCCACCATCCCGGCGTACCTGAAGGACCTGTTCGGTACCTACGAGGTCGGTGCGATCCACGGCAGGCTGCTGACGGCGTGGTCGACGGCTGGCGTGCTCGGCCCGCTGATCGTCAACGCCATCGCCGACAGCCAGGAGGCCGCCGGCAAGCAGGGGCCGGACCTGTACGGCATGTCGCTGCTGATCATGATGGGCCTGCTGATCGTCGGGTTCGTGGCGAACGAGTTCGTCCGGCCGGTGCATCCCCGGTTCCATGAACCGGGCGTCGGTGGATCCGAGGGGGCCACGGCCGGCGATCCCGCGAAGGAGGGGCGATGACAGAACAGCGGAGCGAGGAACCGGGCGGCAGCGCGACGAGTCCCGTGGCCGAGCGCCGCAGGGGGCTGCTGGTGCTCGCGTGGCTGTGGGTCGGGCTGCCGTTCGCGTACGGCGCCTTCGAACTGGCGCGGAAACTGGTGCAGCTCTTCGGCGCTTGACGGGGCGTGTTCGGCCGCGGATGTCCGATTACAGCGGCCGGGTGGTTTTACGTCCGCGTTACCCGCTGCATCTTGCGGTGATCGTTAGCCGTGCGAAAGGCTGGGCAGCCGATCCCGACAGGGAGCAGCTGCCGACCGGAGGTTCTCGTGGCCGTATCCCGATCCGTCCGCCGCGGACTCGCCGCACTCGCCGTCCTGGTGACGTTGCCCGCGCTGACCACACCGGTGAACGCGCAGGAGTGGAGCGATCCGGGCGCATCCGGGGGCGGTGCCCACCGCGAATCCGGGCAGCTGGCGCGCAGTGGCGCCACCCCCGCGGCTACTCGGCTCGCGACATCGGACGAGAACCGGCAGGCCGGGGATCAGACCGGCTACCCACGGCAGACCAGGCTGCGGGAGTTCCCCGAGAACCCCGACGACAAGGCCATCAAGCTCGGACTGACGCCGTATCACGACATCGCACCGCAGCTGAACGAGCTGCAGGAGCGCAGCGACCGCGTCTCGGCGGAGGTCGTCGGGCGGAGCACCCAGGGCCGAGACCTCTACCTGGTCACGCTCACCGCTCCCGAATCGCCCGCCGAGGCGGCGCGGCAGGCGCGCTGGCGAGAGCTGATCGAGGACGATCCGTCGGCTGCCGCGGGCAACGAGCGGCTGGCTCGGGAGTACAAGGCACCGGTGTGGATCAACGCCAACATCCACGGTGACGAGTGGGAGGGCACCGACGGTGCGCTGGACGTCATCGAACGCCTCGCCACCAGCACCGACGAGGCCGATTCCGACCTGCTCGAATCCACCCGGATCTACCTGACCGTCACCAACAATCCCGACGGCCGTGTCGCGGGCACGCGTGCGAACGCCGCGGGATTCGATGTCAACCGTGACCACATCAGCTCGACACAGCCGGAATCCCGCGCGGTGCGGGACGTGCTGATCGAGACCCAGCCGCTCGTGATGATCGACGAGCACGGCTACACGGGCACGACGCTCATCGAACCGGGAACGCCGCCGCACGGCCGGGACTACGAGTACGACCTCTACATCAAGCACGCCTACGAGAACGCACTCGGCATGGAACGTGCCATCGGGAAGCTGGGCCACGACGAGACGGAGCGGGCGGACATCCCGTTCCGCGACTTCGAGCCGGGTGAGTGGGACGACTGGCCGCCCATCTTCACGCCGATGTACTCGATTTATCACGGCGCGGTGGGGCACACGGTCGAGGTGCCGCTCCGGGTGAACCGCGGCGAGTACGAGCAGCTGCCGGTCGAGGAGCTGCGGCGGCGTTCGGACATCAACCGTGACGTGGCGGGCGCGACGATCACGTCGGCCATCGACTACGCCAAGAGCAACCGCGCCGAGCTGATCGACGACCAGATCGAGACGTTCCGCCGTGGCTGGGCCGGCGAGCCGCAGCGCGAGATCCCCGACGGATACGTTCCCGGTTTCGGCGAGGAAGACCGCTACTCGGCGGAGTTCCCGCGGGCCTACGTCATCCCCGCCGGCGATGACCAGCGGTCGGCGTCCGCCGCGGCACGGCTCGTCGACCACCTGGTTGCGCACGACGTGCGGGTCTCGCGTGCGGAGCACACGTTCCACCTCGACGGGCAGCGCTACCCGAAGGGCTCGTACGTGGTCGACATGCACCAGCCCAAGCGCGGCCTGGCCAACGCCATGCTCTCGGCAGGCCAGGACATCTCCGGTGACGTCCCGCGGATGTACGACATCTCCGGCTGGAGTCTCGGGCTGCTGTGGGGCGCCACGGTCGACGTCTCGGCCGACGAGGCGCCCGCGGTGCGCACGTCGCCGGTCGCGGCGGCCGGGCCGACGGGGTCGCTTCCGCCGCCGGCGAAGGCCGACCTCGAGCTCGCGCTCACCGACGGTGCCGACGTGCAGGCCGTGACCTACCTGCTCGATCGCGGGGTCGAGGTGACCCGTGGCGACGACGGCACGCTCGTCGTCCCCGCGTCGGCGCGCAGCGAAGCGGCGACGGCGGCCGACCGGTTCGGCGTGACCTTCACCAAGGCCGGGAGAGGCCCGGCCGGAACTGCGCTGGCAGCGCCGGTGATCGCCGCCGCGGCGTCCGCCGACGAGCTCGCCGTGTTGCGCGGCCTCGGGTTCGAGGTCCGCCCGATCTCGACCGCGGTGCTCAACGAGGGCTTCGAGTTCGACGACGTCAGCGCGCTGCTGGTCTCTACCGGTCTCGACCACGACGCGTTGACGGCCGAGGCGAAGCGGCGGTTGCAGGCGTTCCTCGACGACGGTGGCGGGGTCATCACCCGCGGCGGCGGTGGCGCGGCGTTCAACGAGGCGGCCGGGCTGTTGCCGGTCACCGCGGTCGAAGGACGGGGAGACGCCAACGGCGTCGTGTCCGTGACCGACGGTGAGGGCGGCGTGCTCGACCGCGCGCCCGCGCACTCGTTCGTCTACTCGCCGGTGTGGTTCACCGGTCTCGCCGACTCCGTGACGGCCGAACAGCGCTACGCCCGCGATCCACTCGTCGCGGGGCACTGGCTGCCGGGCGAGGCCGCGGGCGGTCCTGCCGAGGCCGCGGGGGAGGCGTCGGTCGTCTCGGGCGTCTCGGCCGGGGGGACGCGGACGGTGCTGTTCGGCACCGAGCCGATGTTCCGTGACCATCCGAAGGGGCTGTACGCGCAGGTCGCGGACGCGGTGTTCTGGGCGACGTCGTAGCGCCGGAGCTGCGGCGAACCGGTGGTGGACACCGGCGGCTGCGGCTAGGGTGCGGCCATGCTCATCGCGGAGGACCTGCTGCTCCTGGCGTTCGACGACACCGAGGGCAAACCCGTTTCGGGCGTCCACAACCTCGACCAGGCCGTGGCCGGGGCACTCCTGCTCGAACTGACTCTGCGCGGCAGGGTGGACGTCACCGGAGAGGCGGACGAGGGCCGGGCCGGCCGCATCGTGCTGCGCGACGCCACTCCCGTGGGCGAGGCCGAACTGGACGGGGCGCTCGAGGCGCTCGCCGAGAAGGAGGGGGCGAAGCCGAAGGACGCCGTCAACCGGTTGGCCAAGGACGGTCCCGTCGACCGGCTGCTGTCCGGACTGGCCGACCGCGGTGTGCTGAAGCGGGAGGACAGGAAGGTACTCAAGCTGTTCCCCGTCACCCGCTGGCCCGCGGCCGATTGCCGGCACGAGGAACAGCTCCGCACCGAGCTGCACCGCGTGCTCGTCGAGGAGGCCGAGCCGGACGAGCGCACCGCCGCGGTGGTCGCCCTGCTCGTCGCCACCAAGTCGGTCCGGCACGCGTTCCCGACCGACGACCCGCAGCTGACGCAGAAACGGGCCGAGCAGGTCGCCGAGGGCAACTGGGGCAGTGACGCCGTGCGCAAGGCCATCGACGAGGTGACGGCCGCCGTGATGGTCGCGGTGATGGCGGCCGTCGTCACCACCTCGTAGCCGGCGCCTTCGCAGGCGGGGCCGCGAGTAGGGCCACGCCGGTGACGAACCGCCGCAAGCGGGTTCGTAGACTTACCGGCTGTGACGGAGAACGCGAACCAGCAGCACACGGACCTTCCCACCGCCTGGAACCCGGCCGACGAAGAGGCCGCCCTGTACCAGCGCTGGGTAGACGCGGGCTACTTCACCGCCGACGCGTCGTCTGACAGGCCGCCGTTCTCCATCGTACTGCCGCCGCCGAACGTCACCGGCACCCTGCACATGGGCCACGCGCTGAACCACACGCTCATGGACGCCATGAGCAGGCGCAGGCGGATGCAGGGCTACGAGGTCCTGTGGCTGCCGGGCATGGACCACGCCGGTATCGCCACGCAGAACGTCGTCGAACGGGACCTGGCCAAGGAGGGCGTCTCCCGCCACGACCTCGGCCGCGAGAAGTTCGTCGAGCGCGTCTGGGAGTGGAAGAACGAGTACGGGGGCAAGATCCTCGACCAGATGAAGCGGCTCGGCGAGAGCATCGACTGGTCCCGTGAACGCTTCACGATGGACGACGGCCTCTCGCGCGCCGTGCAGACGATGTTCAAGCTCCTCTACGACGAGGGACTGATCTACCAGGCCGAACGCATCATCAACTGGTGTCCGCGGTGCATGACGGCGCTGTCGGACATCGAGGTCGACCACTCCGACGACGACGGCGAACTGGTGTCCATCCGCTACGGCGAGGGCGAGGCGTCGGTCGTCGTCGCCACGACGCGTGCCGAGACGATGCTCGGTGACACGGCCGTCGCGGTGCACCCCGACGACGAGCGCTACCGGCACCTGGTCGGGACCGAGGTCGAGTTGCCGCTCACCGGCAGGCGCATCCCGATCGTGGCCGATGAGCACGTAGACCCCGAGTTCGGCACCGGTGCGGTCAAGGTGACGCCCGCGCACGACCCGAACGACTTCGAGATCGGCCGGCGCCACGACCTGCCCATGCCGTCGATCATGGACGAGCGCGGGGTGGTCACCGCGTCGGGTCCGTTCGAAGGCATGGACCGGTTCGAGGCAC
This sequence comes from Prauserella sediminis, assembly GCF_014195435.1. NCBI lineage: Bacteria > Bacillati > Actinomycetota > Actinomycetes > Pseudonocardiales > Pseudonocardiaceae > Prauserella > Prauserella sediminis. The sequence continues at coordinate 3,545,542 of NZ_JACIBS010000001.1, forward strand.
GCCCCGCGATCGTGGCCGCGCTGCGGGAGGACGGCCGGATCGTCGCGGAGAAGCGGCCGTACGTCCACGCCGTCGGTCACTGCTCGCGCTGCGACACGGTCATCGAGCCGCGGCTGTCGCTGCAGTGGTGGGTCAGGGTCGGCCCGCTCGCCGAGGCCGCGGGTGACGCCGTGCGTGACGGCCGGGTGCAGATCCACCCGCCGGAGCTGGCGAAGCGCTACTTCGACTGGGTCGACAACATGCACGACTGGACGATCTCCCGCCAGCTGTGGTGGGGGCACCGGATTCCGGTCTGGTACGGCCCGAACGGCGAGCAGGTCTGCGTCGGCCCGGACGAAGAGCCGCCGTCCGGAGAGGGTTGGTACCAGGATTCCGACGTGCTCGACACGTGGTTCTCGTCTGGCCTGTGGCCGTTCTCCACGATGGGCTGGCCCGACGACACCGCCGACCTGGCGAAGTTCTATCCGACGACCGTGCTGTCCACCGGCTACGACATCCTGTTCTTCTGGGTCGCGCGGATGATGATGTTCGGCCTGCACGGCATGCGGGAACGCGGCGCCGAGCAGTCCGTGCCGTTCCAGCACATCTATCTGCACGGCCTGATCCGTGATCAGTACGGCAAGAAGATGTCGAAGTCGAAGGGCAACGTTCTCGACCCGATCGACTGGATGGACAACTACGGCGCCGACGCCACGCGGTTCACGCTCGCCCGCGGCGCCAACCCCGGCACGGACATGGCCCTGGCCGAGGACTGGGCGGCCGGGTCACGCAACTTCTGCACCAAGCTGTGGAACGCGGCGCGGTTCGCGATCATGAACGGTGCGACGACCGCGCGCCCGCTTCCCGCGGTCGAGGACATGACCGAGGCGGACCGTTGGATCCTGGGCCGGCTGTCCACGGTTCTGTCCGAAGTGGATGAACTGCTCGAGGATTTCCAGTTCGCCAAGGCCACGAACACGCTCTACCACTTCACGTGGGGTGAGCTGTGCGACTGGTACATCGAGCTGGCCAAGGTGCAGCTGTCGGGCGAGAGGGCCGACGACACCCGTGCCGTCCTCGGGCACGCGCTGGACACGGTGCTGCGCCTGCTGCACCCGTTCGTCCCGTTCGTGACCGAGCGGCTGTGGACGACGTTGACCGGGAGGAAGTCCCTGGTCGTGGCCGACTGGCCGACGGGCGAGCTGCTGCCGGCTGCCGACCCGACCGCGGAGGGCAGGATCGGTGATGTGCAGAAGCTCGTCACCGAGGTGCGCCGGTTCCGTTCCGATCAGGGCCTCAAGCCGGGCCAGAAGGTGGCCACGCGGTTGACCGGCGCCGGTTTCGAGGCCATTGCCGCCCACGAGCAGGCCGTCCGCTCGCTGGCCAAGCTGACCGAACCCGGCGACGAGTTCACGGCCACGGCGTCGATCGAGGTCGCGCTCGCCGACGGCACCGCCGCGGTCGAGGTCGACACGTCGGGCACGATCGATGTGGTCGCCGAGCGCAAGCGGCTCGAGAAGGACCTGGCGGCAGCGGAGAAGGAGCTGAAGCAGACCGAGGGCAAACTCGGCAACCAGGCGTTCCTCGACAAGGCGCCCGCCGACGTGGTCGACAAGATCCGCGTACGCCGTGACACGGCGGCCGCCGACATCGAGCGCATCACCGCGCGGCTGGAGTCGCTGCCCGCGTCCTGACCCTCAGGTGCCGTTCCTGCCGTGGCCCGCGACTCCGCGTCCAGCGGAGGAGCGGGCCACGGGTGTTCCGGTTCGAGGGTTCGAGGTGGGCTCCGCCCCGGGTTCGGGACGCCGGTGTCAGGACATCGCGTCCAGGGTCCGTCGGATCTCCGTGGCGATGCCGTACATGCCTGCGGCGTTCGGGTGGTACGACATCGCGACCAGAGGATTGGTGTCCTTGCCCTGGATCCACGCCTGGAGCCCCGCGCACGCGTCGTGGCCGTAGGACGCCGGGTACATGTCCACAAAGGATGCGCCGTGGTGCTCGGCCGCCGTCCGGAGTGCGTCGTTCAGCGCCATCTCGATCTCGTCAGCCCACGCGAGGTCGCCGTCGGCGAACGGCAGGACGTCCGGACAGGTGACACCGGTTTCGGGGGCGGGGACGATCCGCGGATAGCCCACGACGAGCACCGTGGCGTGCGGGGAACGAGCCGTGATCTCCTCCAGTACCGCGGCGACCCGGCTCCCGGTGCGAGCCACGGCCTCGGCCAGGGTGTCGGTGCCGGCCTCGGTGAAGTGCTCCCGGCAGGGGCTTCCGGAGGGGTTCTCGTCCCGGAGCTTGGGGCAGGTGCCGATGATGTCGCCGAAGACGCCCTCGTCGTTGCCGCCGACGCCGAGCGTGACGAGGTCGGTGTCGGGCCGCAAGGACTCGAGTTGGGGCGAGTTGGTGCCGAGCGGGGTGTGCTGCGGTTCGGTCATGTGACCGGTGGTCGCGCCGCCGCAGCTCACGTCGTGGAACGTGTCGGCCCGCGTCTGAACGGCGAGCACGGTCGGGTAGTTCGTCGTCGATCGGGCGCAGCCGAGCGGTGGGGTCGGTTTGGGCAGCGGGATCAACGGGCCCGAGGTGTAGGAGTCGCCGAGGGCGACGTAGTGCTCGAACCGCGGTTGCCACGCGGTGGCAGACGCCGACGGGGTGGCCGTGAGCGTCATGGCCAGCGCGAGAGCGAGTGTGCCGAGTGCGGTCACAACCCGTGCCGTCGGCCGGGCGCCGCGCGCGGTGACGGCGTGGGGGAGCCGATGGTGCCGTCGACGGTGTGACGGGTGGTGGGTGTCGGTGTGGTCGGATCGCTGTGCCGGCATGTGTCCCCGATCGCCGTCGAACAGGCCTGTTATGTCCTATCCGTCGGCGGATGCCGGTGACCAGACGGCGAACGTGTAGACACCATCGCCCGACCTGCTGATGCCGCGATCACGACCGGTGACCGGTGCGCGGAACTTCGCGTGAACGCAGGAAACCGCCTACCGCAGGTCTGCCGGCATCCCGGTCACCGAGAGCCCCACTGGGCGCACTGAGACCGTGCCGTCCCGCATACGAGGCGAGGCCCGGTTGCCGCCGGTCGTCCAGCAGCGCGGGGCCTGGTCGTGATCGGCCAATGTTGTGGGACGTGACCGTCAGCAGCGTGGCTGCGCTGGTGCGGCCGGGGCCACCTAGGAACCGGGTCGAGCGGCCGCGTCGGGGGCTCGCTCGGCCGGTGTGCCGGCGGTACGGAGCGGCGACAGCACGAGCAGCACCGCGGCGCCGAGGGTGATGCCCGCGAACACCCACACGGTCGCACGAAGCCCGATCGTTTCGCCGAGGACGCCCCCGCCCAGCGCGCCCACGGGTGCCGTGCCCCATGCCAGGAACCGGATCCCGGCGGTCACGCGGCCGAGTAGCCGGTCGGGACAGATCGCCTGCCGGTAACTGACCTGGACGATGTTGTACACGGTCATACCGTGACCGAGGGCTGCCAGCGCACCGCCGACGAACCAGGCTCCGGCGCCCGGCTGTGCGAGCCCACCCACAATCGGCGGAAATCCGGCTGCCGCCACGGCGATTCCTGTCGCATCCGGCGAGTGTTCCGAACTGATTGGAAAGCGTCAATCAGTCCCGTATGTCAGCTACGTATGCTGGGCGGATGGGAGCGGGGCGACGGACAGCGACCGAGGCCGAGGCGAATGCACTCGCCTCGGGAATACGCCTGCGCATCATCCGGTTGACCCATCACGAGGCACTGACCAACAAGGAGATCGCTCGGCGGCTCGACCGGGATCCGGCAACGACGCTGTATCACGTGCGCAAACTCGTTGCCACGGGCTTCCTCGTCACCGAGGTGGAACGCCGGGGGGCGCGTGGTGCGAAAGAGATTCCGTACCGGTCGACCGGCTTGTCGTGGCGGCTGAGTGGCCCGTGGAACGCGCCGGTGGAAGACGCGATGCTCGAGGCGTTTCTGACCGAGATCGCGGACCTCGAACCGGCAGCGCTGCACCAGACGCGTGCGGTCGCCCGGTTGCCGGAAGCCCGCCTCGCCGAGTTCCGCGGCCGGCTGGCCGAGCTGATTGACGAGTTCGCAGCCGGTGACGAGGAGGACGCACCACCCGAGTCTGCCGCCGAGCAGCCGGGTGCGACCGCGATCTACCTGGCTCTGTACCCGAGCGGGTAAACGGGTCGGAGAATTCGACGGAACGTGGGATGATGGACCCGGAGGAGCCGCATACGCGGTGACGACATTCGACATGGAGGCTTGTGAGTAACCCGAATCGCGGCGACGTACTGACGTCGCAGGCGGATCTGCCCGCCGAATCGCTGGACGAGGTGTTCGACGACGCACCGTCGACCGGCGAACTGGAGCTCGAGGACCGCGCGTCGCTGCGCCGGGTCGCCGGGCTGTCCACGGAACTGTCCGACATCACCGAGGTCGAAAACCGGCAGCTGCGGCTCGAGCATGTCGTGCTCGTCGGTGTGTGGACCGAAGGCACGGCTGCCCAGTCGGAAGCCTCCCTCGAAGAACTCGCCAGGCTTGCCGAGACGGCGGGCTCCACGGTGCTCGAGGGTCTGGTGCAGCGGCGCAACCGGCCCGACCCGGCGACGTACGTGGGCTCGGGGAAGGTTCGCGAACTCGCCGACATCGTCGCCACCACCGGTGCGGACACCGTCATCTGCGACGGTGAGCTCTCGCCCGGCCAGCTCCGCCAGCTGGAGGACAAGCTGAACGTCAAGGTCGTCGACCGCACGGCCCTGATCCTCGACATCTTCGCCCAGCACGCGCGGTCGAAGGAGGGCAAGGCGCAGGTCGAACTCGCACAGCTGCAGTACCTCATTCCGCGACTGCGCGGCTGGGGTGACACGTTGTCCCGACAGGCCGGTGGTCGTGCGGGTAGCAACGGCGGCGTGGGGCTGCGCGGACCGGGTGAGACCAAGCTCGAGATCGACCGCAGGCGCATCGGCAAGCGCGTGGCCAAACTCCGGCGCGAGATCTCGGCGATGGACACCATCCGCGAGACCAAACGCGGCCGCCGTGTCGCGAACGACGTGCCGAGCGTGGCGATCGTCGGCTACACCAACGCCGGCAAGTCGAGCCTGCTCAACGCCGTCACCGATGCCGGTGTGCTCGTCGAGGACGCGCTGTTCGCCACCCTCGATCCGACGACGCGCCGGGCCGTCACCCCCGACGGCAGGGCGTACACGCTGACCGACACCGTCGGTTTCGTCCGGCACCTGCCGCACCAGCTGGTGGACGCCTTCCGCTCGACGCTCGACGAGGCGGCCGACGCCGACGTGCTGCTGCACGTCGTTGACGGTTCCGACCCGGCACCCGAGGAACAGGTGCAGGCGGTCCGGACGGTGCTCGCCGAGATCGGCAGCAAACGTTCCGAGTCGCTGCCGCCGGAACTGATCGTCATCAACAAGGCCGACGCCGCCGACGCGGTATCGCTGGCCCGCCTGCGGCACCTGCTTCCGGACGCGCACGTCGTGTCCGCCCGGACGCAGGAGGGCGTCACGGAACTGGTGGCGGAGATCGCCGATCGGCTGCCTCGTCCGGAGACGCTGGTCGACGTGCTCGTGCCGTACGCGCGCGGTGAACTCGTCGCACGGGCGCACGCCGAAGGCGAGGTGCTGACCGAGGACCACACCGCCGACGGCACTCGCCTGTGCGCACGTGTCCACGCGGATCTCGCCGGTGCGCTGGACTCGTACCGCATCGAGGGCGCCGACGTGACGGAACCGGCCGACGCGGGCGCTGTCGGCGAACCGGCAGGCTGACGACCCGGCCTCGAGGGACAGTGACCACACGTTCGCCGATGCCCCGTTCGACGAGGCCGTGTTCGATGGAGCCGTGTTCGATCGAGCGCACCACGGGGCGCCGGCGCGCGTGGCGAATGCGCGGGACGTTCGCGGTCGTGACGGCGTGTGTCGCCGTGGTGCTGGGCATTCCCGCGGCCGTACCGGCGGCGGAGGCACAGCCCCACGGCAACGGCCCGCCTGAGCCCGGGGCCGTGTGCCGGATCGACGATCCCGCCGTGGACGAGGCATCTGGGCTGGTCGCCGGTGACGGCCGGTGGTACGCCGTCAACGACGGGGGCACGGTCCTGCGCGTCTACGCGCTCGACCGGGGCTGCGCCGTCACCGACGTGATCACCGATCCCACGGACCCGTACGACGTCGAGGATCTCGCCAGAGCGGCCGACGGCACGTTCTGGCTCGCCGACATCGGCGACAACCGCTCGGCCCGCGACACCGTGGCGTTGCACGCGCTTCGCCCGGGAGATGGATCGACGCTCTACCGGCTCACGTATCCCGACGGTGCGCACGACGCCGAGGCCGTACTCCTCGACCGGGAGGGCACGCCGTACATCGTCACGAAGAGCGTGACCGGGACATCGGGCGTGTACCGTCCTGCCGCGGCGCTGCAGAGTCCAGGGCCGACGCCACTCGAACGGGTGGGCTCGGTGACAGTCCCACCGACAGGCACTCCCGGTGGTCCCGTGGGCACCGCCGGGACACTGCTCATCACCGGCGGCGCGACGAGCCACGACGGACGGGTCGTCGCGCTGCGCACCTACACGGACGCCTACCTGTACCCGGCACCCGACGGCGACGTCGTCGCTGCGCTCCAGCGCGACCCGGTGAGAATCCCACTGCCCGGCGAACCCCAGGGGGAGGCCATCGCGTTCCAACCCGACGGCACTCTCGTGTCGGTGAGCGAAGGAGTGGGCAACCCCGTTCGCGTCGTACGCGACGCCACCGACCTCGTCACCGGCTCCGGAGGCGGCGGACCAGAGCGGGACGGATCAGCGGGTGACGGCACCGACGACGATGCCCACGCGAAGGGAGGCAGGGGGCCGGCCGGGCCGGACGACGGCCGGCGGGCGGATCGAGGGTCTGCCGGCGATGCCCAACGTCACGGCGATGCCCAGCGTGACGGCGATGCGTCCGGCTTTCCCCCCGTACCGGTCGGTGTGGGCGCGCTCGTGATCGGACTACTCGGGGCGATCCTCGTGGTCGTCCGTCGTCGCAGATCGTGACGTCGGTGCGCGGCACACCGGGTCACGACGGCACCCTCACAGTCGGCGCAGTACCGCCACGACCTTGCCGAGGATCTGCGCATCGTCCCCGGGGATCGGCTCGTATGCCTCGTTGTGCGGCAACAGCCAGATGTGGCCGTCCTTGCGCTTGAACGTCTTGACGGTCGCCTCACCGTCGATCATGGCCGCGACGATCTCGCCGTTCTCCGCATCCTCCTGCTGGCGGACGACGACCCAGTCGCCGTCGGTGATGGCCGCGTCGACCATGGAGTCACCGGTGACGCTCAGCAGGAACAGATTGCCCTCACCGACCAGATCCTTCGGCAGTGGGAAGACGTCCTCGACCGCTTGCTCGGCCAGTACCGGGCCGCCTGCGGCGATACGACCGAGGATCGGCACGAACGCGGGGGTTGGCCGGTCCTCGGAGGGATTCAGCTTCGAGATCGAGTCCGTGGTCAACATGCCCACGGCGCGAGGACGATTGGGGTCTCGTCGCAGGTAGCCCTTGCGTTGCAGCGCTCCGAGCTGGTGGTGCACCGACGAGGTCGACGTGAGACCGACGGCCTCGCCGATCTCACGCACGCTCGGCGGGTAGCCGTAGCGGTCCACCCACCAGCGGATCACCGCCAGCACGCGCTGCTGTCGTGGGGTGAGGCCTTCTTCGGTGACTTCCGGCAGGTCGTGGACAGTGCTGCCGGGACCGCGCTTGCCGCCGGCCTCGTCGTGGGTCTTGCGTGCCACCGTGTCGCCTCCCAGTCGCGGGCAGCGGGTACGGCTGCCCGGTGATCGCGGTGCCGTGCGGCAGCCGCGTGTCGTCGTGTGCTCGGTCGTGTTCGGCGGGCCGCGACAGGCCGTGATGGCCGGATGGCACGCCGTACATCTCCGACGCTAGCCTCCCCGGCCGCGAATCTCAAACATCTGTTCGAGGGACGCGCCGTGTGGGTCTCGATTTTGTCAGACCCGGGTGGTAGACATCGTACAGGCGTTCGATCGACCGGATGTTCGAGGAGGTGGCCATGCCGATGGTACTGCAGCGGGAGCAGCCGCTGGAGCGCGGGCATGCGAGGTATAGCAGGCCGGAGCGGTCCGGCGAGCCGGGTGATTCTCCCGGGTCCGCCGGCTTCGCTCCGGGTGTCGAGGCGGACCGAGCGCGGAGACGTGGACGCGGCGTGTTCGAGAAGGTCCACGGTGCGCGTGCGGGTCGGGATGCGGACACGGTGTCCACGTCGATCGGCGGCGGCGTTCGCGACCGGCGAACGGTCCGGTGGGTTCGTGTCGTACCCGCCGATTCCCGTCGCCCGCCGACGAGGCGCGGTCCCGTCCGGCCGCATACGCGTATTCCGGTGCGCGCGTGTGCTCGGACGCGGATCACAGCGCAGGGGTGGCTGTTGATCGCCGTGGCGGTGGGCGTGTTCTCCTTCGTCGTGGCGTCCGGGTTCGTCGCCAACGCGCTCGCCGGTCTCGGCGGCTCCGGTGCCGGCGAGGTTCCGGCGGAGACGGCGGTCGTGTCCGTGGGTGCGGGGGAGTCGCTGTGGGACATCGCCGAGTCCACCGCACCCGAGGCGGATCCGGCGGCCGTCGTCACACGGATCGAGCAACTCAACGACCTGGCCGGCGGCGCGGTGCGCACGGGTACCCCGTTGGTGGTGCCCGTCGGACCGTGACTGCCGTGGCACGTCTTCCTGCGGTTTCCCTGGGACGTCGCCCGGACCAGCTCCCCCGTGACGGTGAGCTATGTCGGTGATCACCCGTCGGATGGCTGTGTCAGCTTGCGCGGCGGGTGGGTGCACTCCTAGAGTCAACCCCCACATCTAGTAGTTACACGGCTGTAGTTGGTCCACAAATTGGGGTAAACTCGGACAGGGTTATCCACAGCTCGTCGGCCTTCGCCCACCGGGTATCCACAGATTGATCACCAGGATCGCCCTGGTGAACGACAGTCCTCGCCGAGTCTTCGCGGCCGATCACGTCATCGGGTTCCGGGATCGGTGGGGCTCGAGAGTCGTCGGCGGTGCGTCAGGGCACGCCGGCAGCCGGTGTCGCGAGACGTGGCCCGGCGATGGTTGCGGCGCACGGTGCGCCGGCGCCTGTGATGGGGAGGTGGTTCGGTCATGCGGTGTCCGTTCTGCAGGCATGCCGATTCCCGCGTCGTCGATTCTCGTGAGGTGGATGAAGGGCAGGCGATCCGGCGCCGGCGTTCGTGCTCGAAGTGCGGTCGCCGGTTCACGACCTCGGAGTCGATGGTGCTCGCCGTCGTCAAGCGCTCCGGGGTGACGGAACAGTTCAGCAGGGACAAGGTCATCCGGGGCGTGCATCGGGCCTGCCAGGGGCGCCCGGTCGACGACGACGCGCTGCAGCAGCTGGCGCAGCGGGTCGAGGAGTCGATCAGGGCCGCCGGCGTGGCGGAGATCCCGAGTCACGAGGTCGGTCTGGCGATCCTCGGTCCCCTGCGGGAACTGGACGCTGTGGCGTATCTGCGGTTCGCGAGTGTTTATCGCGCGTTCTCCTCCATCGAAGACTTCGAGAAGGAGATCACGGACCTTCGGCAGGCGATTGCGGATTCGGTCGACTGAGGTTCCTCGGTCGACAGCGGGAGTAAATGCGGACGACGCCCCGGCGTCGCCGCTTGGTGCCAATCGCGGGAGTGGGAGTCATGACAGAAACGGTCGGAGCCGGCGCCGAGGCCTCGAAGACGTCGAAGAAGCGGTCCGGTGGCGGCGGTGGCACACGGAAGGGCCTGCGGGTCCAGCGTGTGTTCACGACCGAGGGGGTGCACCCGTACGACGAGGTCACGTGGGAGAAGCGTGACGTCGTCATGACCAACTGGCGCGACGGGACGGTGAACTTCGAACAGCGGGGCGTCGAGTTCCCCGAGTCCTGGTCGATCAACGCCACGAACATCGTCACCAGCAAGTATTTCCGGGGCGCCGCCGGCAGCCCGGAGCGGGAGAGCAGCCTCAAGCAGCTGATCGACCGCGTCGTGAAGACCTACGTCGCCTCGGGCACCGAACACGGCTACTTCGCCTCGCCCGCCGACGCCGAGATCTTCGAGCACGAGCTCACCTGGATGCTGCTCCACCAGGTGTTCAGCTTCAACTCGCCGGTCTGGTTCAACGTGGGCACCGCGTCGAAGCAGCAGGTCTCGGCGTGCTTCATCCTCTCGGTCGACGACACCATGGAGTCGATCCTCGACTGGTACAAGGAAGAGGGCCGGATCTTCAAGGGCGGCTCGGGTGCCGGTCTGAACCTCTCGCGGATCCGTTCCTCGAGGGAGCTGCTCTCGTCGGGCGGTACGGCATCGGGCCCGGTGTCGTTCATGCGCGGCGCCGACGCCTCCGCGGGCACGATCAAGTCCGGTGGGGCCACCCGCCGCGCCGCGAAGATGGTGGTGCTCGACGTCGACCACCCCGACATCGAAGAGTTCATCGAGACCAAGGCCAAGGAGGAGCACAAGATCCGGGTGCTCCGCGACGGCGGGTTCGACATGGACCTGGGCGGCTCCGACATCGCTTCGGTGCAGTACCAGAACGCGAACAACTCGGTGCGCGTGTCCGACGAGTTCATGCGCGCCGTGGAGTCGGACGACAAGTTCGGCCTGCGCGCCCGCACCACCGGTGACGTCATCGACCAGACCGAGGCGAAGCCGCTGTTCCGGAAGATGGCGCAGGCGGCCTGGGAATGTGCCGACCCGGGGATGCAGTACGACGACACGATCAACGACTGGCACACGTGTCCCGAGTCCGGCCGGATCACCGCGTCCAACCCGTGCTCGGAGTACATGCACCTCGACAACTCGAGCTGCAACCTGGCATCGCTGAACCTGCTGAAGTTCCTGTCCGACGACGGGTCGTTCGATGCACCGCTGTTCGCGAAGGCGGTCGAGCTGGTCATCACCGCGATGGACATCTCGATCTGCTTCGCCGACTTCCCGACCGAGGCGATCGGTGACACCACGCGGAAGTTCCGCCAGCTCGGCATCGGTTACGCCAACCTGGGCGCGCTGCTCATGGCGACGGGCCACGCCTACGACTCCGACGGCGGCCGTGCGCTCGCCGCGTCGATCACGTCGCTGATGACCGCGGTGTCGTACCGTCGCTCCGCCGAGATGGCCGGCGTCGTCGGCCCGTACGAGGGCTACGCCCGCAACGCCGAAGGTCACCAGCGGGTCATGCGCAAGCACGCCGCGGCCAACGAGCTCGTACGCACGCTGCACCGCAACGACGCGAACGTGCGTGCCCTCGCCACGGACGAGTGGAAGCGCGGCATCGAGATCGGCGAGCGCTCCGGCTGGCGTAACGCTCAGGCGAGTGTGCTCGCGCCCACGGGCACGATCGGGTTCATGATGGACTGCGACACCACGGGCATCGAGCCGGACTTCTCGCTGGTGAAGTTCAAGAAGCTCGTCGGCGGCGGGTCGATGCAGATCGTCAACAACGCGGTGCCGCGCGCACTCCGTGCCCTGGGCTACCAGGAGGAGCAGGTCGAGGCGATCGTCGACTACATCGCCCAGCACGGACACGTCATCGACGCCCCGGGGCTGCGGAGCGAGCACTACGAGGTGTTCGACTGCGCCGTCGGTGAGCGGTCCATCGCGCCGATGGGACACGTGCGGATGATGGCGGCGGTGCAGCCGTTCATCTCGGGCGCGATCTCGAAGACCGTCAACATGCCGGAGTCGGCCACGGTCGACGAGGTCGCGGAGATCTACTTCGAAGGCTGGAAGCTCGGGCTGAAGGCGCTGGCGATCTACCGGGACAACTGCAAGGTCGGCCAGCCGCTGTCGACCGGCAAGCAGGAGAAGGGTGAGGCGGAACCGGAGAAGGTCGTGGAGTACCGCCCGGTGCGCAAGCGCCTGCCGAAGAAGCGGCCGAGCCAGACGGTGTCGTTCACGGTCGCGGGCGCGGAGGGATACCTGACGGCCGGTTCGTACCCGGACGACGGTCTCGGCGAGATCTTCGTCAAGCTCGGCAAGCAGGGTTCGACCCTCGCAGGCGTGATGGACGCCTTCTCGATGTCGATCTCCGTGGGGCTGCAGTACGGCATCCCGCTCGAGTTCTACGTGCAGAAGTTCCAGAACCTGCGTTTCGAGCCCGCGGGCATGACCGACGACCCGGACGTGCGGATGGCGACGAGCGTGCTCGACTACCTGTTCCGCAGGCTCGCGCTCGACTACTTGCCGTACGACAAGCGGGCTCAGCTCGGCATCTTCACCGCCGACGAGCGCTCGGCGCAGGTCGAGGCCGACTACAGCGGAGGCGATTCCGAGGGCGACGGTGTCGACCTGGAGACACTGCGCAGCACGGTGGACTCCGGTGGAACGCAGGTGGCCGAACAGTCCGCCGATGAGACAGCCACCTCCGGGGATGAGGCGCACACGACCACGGAACTGGTGGAGTTGCAGCTCGGCAAGGCCGCGGACGCGCCGCTGTGCATGACGTGTGGGACCAAGATGCGCCCCGCGGGTTCGTGCTACGCCTGCGAGGGCTGTGGCGCCACGTCGGGTTGCAGCTGATCCGAAGGGTGGTAGCTGGGCCTAATGGCGGTAGCTGATCCGCCGACGAGTCGGCGGTAACCGGCCGGCGTGACCGATGGTGAGGGCCGGGGATCACGACGATCCCCGGCCCTCACTCGTACGTCGGCGACTCGCCCGTCGGCGCGATCGGTTCGTCGTCACCCACGCGTGTTGTGCCCGATATCGTTCGTTGTGCGATATTCGCGACGGTCCAGTTCAGTGTGTAAGGAACTTTCGGCCGTAGGTGCCTACCTGTGGGTGCACTTAGCGTGAACGCGGTCGCTGCATCGGGTGGACCGACTCCGCGGAGTGGTCGCCTGGTGGGTGACCGGAGTACGTCACTTCACCTGCTCGTAGGACGACCACCTATGGAAGGGACGGCATGACCAAGCTGAGGACAGGATTGCTGACCGGCCTTGCCGTGTCGGCACTGACAGTGGGACTCGCGGCACCCGCGGCGGCGGACGAGGGCTCCGATGCGCTGCTGCGGCCGGGCGGTCACGTTCCGGCGGCCGAGTCTCCTGTGGAGATCAACTGTGAGGTTCCCGCGGACGCCGACGACGACGTTCTCGTCACCATCGAGAACGTTCTCGACGCGGAGGAGGCCAGTGAGAAGGTGCGGCTGGCCACCTATGAGGCGGCGTGGGTGGAATCGCATGCCAACGATCTCGACTGCGGACACGCGTCGTCGATTGGCGTGTTCCAGCAGCGGCCCGACTACGGTTGGGTCAACGCGGGCGATCCGGAGCTCGCGACGTACGACTTCCTGCACGGCAATCCGTCGGACGGTACGGCGGGTGCGATCGAGATCGACGCGGCGAATCCCGACTTCACCGCGGGACAGGTCGCGCAGTCCGTGCAGCGATCGGCCTACCCGGACCGATACGACGAAGCCGAACCGATCGCGCTCGAGCTGGAGGAGCGTGCTCAGGAGCTCAACGGCGAGTTCTCCGCCTGACACCGCACCGGAACGCGGTGATGGGCCAAGGAGCCGCCGGTGACGCGATCGGAGTGGTGACCACCGCAACGGCGGGGCCGGAGACCGACATCGTCTCCGGCCCCGCCGCTGCGCCACCCTCACGCTGTGTGGGCCCCTGTCGTGCGGTCCACGGTGGTGCGGGCCGGCGTGGTGCGGTCCACCGTGGTGCTGGCCACGTCAGTCGCCGAGCCGTTCCCACAGGAATTCGTAGGCCAGCGCCGTCTTGAAGGCCAACTGTGCGTTGTCGGCCGCGCCGCCGTGGCCACCTTCGATGTTCTCGTAGTAGCGGACGTTCTCGGGCGCATAGCCGGATTCGAGCAGCCGCGCCACCATCTTGCGCGCGTGGCCCGGGTGCACCCGGTCGTCGCGTGTTGACGTGAGCATCAGCAGCGGGGGATAGGAGTGTCCACTCCGGACGTTCTGGTACGGCGAATAGGAACGGATGTAGTCCCACTGCTCGGGGTCGTCGGGATCACCGTACTCGGCCATCCACGATGCCCCGGCCAACAGCAGGTGGTAGCGCCGCATGTCGAGCAGGGGTACCTGGCACACGATCGCGCCGAACAGTTCGGGATACCGCGTGAGCATCACGCCCATGAGTAGTCCGCCGTTGCTGCCGCCCTGGATGCCGAGCCGGTCCGGCGTGGTGATGCCGCGTTCGGTCAGATCCCGTGCCACGGCGGCGAAATCCTCGTAGACGCGGTGTCGGTGCTGTTTGACGGCCTGGTTGTGCCAATCCGGTCCGTACTCGCCGCCGCCGCGAATGTTGGCGAGCACGTAGGTGCCGCCCCTGGCGAGCCAGCCGCGGCCGACGACGGCGCTGTAGTACGGCGTCTGAGACACCTCGAAGCCGCCATAACCGCCGAGCAGCGTCGGCCCCGGTGCCGCGCCGGGGGAACGGACCACGAAGTACGGAACTGCGGTGCCGTCGTCGGACGTGGCGAAGAACTGCTCGGTCGTGAGCCCTGCGGCGTCGAACCGCGCCGGAGCCTGCTTCACCGTCTGGTACTCGCCTCCGACGTCTCCGTGCAGGAGCGAGGACGGCTGGGTGAACCCGGTTACCTCCAGCATGATCGCGTCGTCGATGTCCGGTTCGGTGTCGACCAGGTCGACGGTCCCGACATCGGGAACGCCGGGGAGCGGTTCGTCGCGCCAGCCGTGTTCGCCGGGGGTGAGTACGCGCAGTCGGGTCTTCACGTCGCTGAGGGTGCCGACGACGAGGTGGTTGCGGGTCCAGGCGTAGTAGTCGAGCGAGGTGTGGGCGTCCGGGGTGAACAGGGCCGTCATCGTGGTGTCGCCGGCGAGGAACGCGTCGAGACGGGCCACCAGGAGCGAGCCGGCGGGGTGGTCACCCCACGGGGAGCGAGTGCGCACCAGCAGCCATTCCCGGTGCAGTGACGCGACGGCGTCGTCGGGCACGTCGATCCGCACGAGGCCGTCGCCCGTCAGCAGGTGTAGCTCGCTGCGGTAGAACTCGATCGTCCGGCGGACCAGGTCGCGTTCCCACCCCTCCGTCGGGTCGTGGACACCGCGAACGGCGACGTCCTCGGGTTTCCCTTCGAAGACGGTCTCGGCGTCGGTGAGGGGCGTGCCGCGCTGCCAGCGTTTCACCACGCGCGGGTAACCCGACGCGGTGAGCGAGCCGTCGCCGAAATCCGTGCCGACGTAGATCGTGTCGGCGTCGATCCAGCTGACGGAGCTTTTGGCCTCCGGCAGCTGGAACCCGTCCGGAACGAACTCCCGGCGCTGCAGGTCGAACTCGCGCACCACCGCCGCGTCGGCGCCGCCGCGGGAGAGTTCCACGAGGCAGCGGTCCAGCGACGGCCGGAGCACCGTGGCGCCCTGCCACACCCAGTTCTCGCCCTCGGCCTCGGCCAGCGCGTCGACGTCGATGAGCACGTCCCACTCCGGTTCGGCCGTGCGGTACTCATCGAGCGTCGTGCGGCGCCACAGCCCGCGCGGGTGCTGCGCGTCGCGCCAGAAGTTGTAGAGGAACTCGCCCCGTCGCACGACGTACGGAATGCGGTCGTCGGCGTCCAGGGCCTCGCGCAGCTCCTGCTGCAGAGCGGCGAACCGAGGCCGGTCGGTGTAGGCGGCCGTCGTCTCGTCGTTGCGGGCGCGAACCCAGTCGAGGGCGCGTTCGCCGGTCACGTCCTCGAGCCAGAGGTACGGGTCGTCGGGGGTTGTGGCGGGGTCGGGCGCGTCGGTCATGACCACAGTCTGCCAGCAGGTGCGGAGAGTCAATTGTGGCCGAGGGAGCGGGCCAGCGCCTGCGCGCCGGCGGTCAGCGCGTCCCGTGCCGTGGCGAAATCGGTGTCACCGGGAAGGACCACGGGCAGGGCGACGACGAACCGGCCGCCCGCGCCGACGACACCCGTCGTGTTCAGCACCACGTCGTCGCCGACCGGCATCCAGCCCTGTTTGACCGCCACGGTCGCGTCGCCGAACGCCGTCGGCAGGCCGAACCGCTGGTCGAAGCCGTCGGCGGCGGTCGCGTCGAAGTGGGCGAGCGTGCCGAGCACCGCGTCGCGCGCAGGCCGGGGCAGGTCGTGCTGCAGGTAGGTGTAGGTGCGCACGATGTCACGGGGGCTCATGCGGGTCAGCTCCCACTCATCGGCCTCGCCGGGCGGCGTCGTGGAGTCCAGTCCGATGAGCGAGGCGGTGCGGCCGATGATGGCGGCGCCGCCGAACTCGTCCCACAGCCGCGTCGCTGCAGCATCGTCGCTGGCCGACAGCATCGTCGTCAGATCGGAGCCCGTGTCCCCGCCGGGCACGCGCCAGTCGTGGGCACGCAGCACGTCGACGGCGATCAGCAGCTTGACGACGGAGGCGGTGTAGAAGGGCTCGTCGGGGCCGGCTCCGACGACCATCGCGTCGGTGTGCCGGTCGTAGACGGCCAGCCCCGGCCTCGAACCGGGCACGACACCGCGGACGGCTCCGACGACGGCCGCGGCAGCCTGCTCGCGGTCGTGTGCGGTGGTCGGCGGTTCGAGTGTTGCGCGGTCGCTGCTTCGTCCGGGCGCGGCCGCGATCACGGAGCGGCGGGTGTCCCCTGCGGAATCGTCCGAGGTTCCGCCTGCGGTGAGGGTGATGCCGGCGGCCAGTACTGCACCGGCGACGACACCTGCCGCGACGACGCGATGTCCCATGGCCCCATCCGACCACGTCTCGGCGCGTTTCGCCGGGCCCGGCGGCGCGGCGTGCGGCCGGAGTTCGGGGCGACGACGGGCGGTGATTCTCCCGCAGGGAGCGCAGTTCGCGCGATCTTGACAGCCCTCGGGATCGGCGGAAGGGTCGGGCCGCTCGTGTGCGCGCACCGAGTGCACCGTCCCTGCCCGACGAGCCGATCGAGGTGTTTCGTGTTGAGAGCCAGAGGGAGAGCCAGACGTTTCGTTCCGTTGCTGGCGGCGGCCATCGCACTGCCGTTGCTCGCGCCCGCGGCGGCCGCGGGATCGCCGCAACGGCCCGTGTTCGCCGGCGGCGAGGCACAACCGGTGTTCGATCCCGGCGACGTCGTGCGGGAGAACCTGTGGGTACGCGCTCCGGTCGACAGTGACCGCGACGGCGCCGATGACGAGGTGCACGTTCGCGTGGTGCGGCCCGCCGAGACCGAGCACGGCGTGCGGGTACCGGTGGTCTACACCGCGAGTCCCTACTTCTCGGGTGGCAACGACGTGCAGAACCACGACGTCGACGTGGAACTGTACGTGCCGCGCGCGGAGATGACGTCGCGGTACGAGGACTATCTGCTCTCCCGCGGTTTTGCGGTGGTGTACGCCGAATCGCTCGGCACCGGCGGGTCGACGGGCTGCCCGACGACAGGGGGTGAGAACGAGACGATCGGTGCGAGGTCCGTCGTGGACTGGCTGAACGGGCGTGCGCCGGCGCGCGCCGAGAGCGGTGATCCGGTACAGGCGGACTGGACCACGGGGAAGACGGCGATGATGGGCGTGTCCTACAACGGGACGCTGCCGAACGCTGTCGCGAGCACCGGGGTCGAGGGCCTTGAGACGATCGTGCCGATCGCGGCGATCTCCGAGTGGTACGACTACTACCGGGAGAACGGCGCCGTCGTCGCGCCAGGGGGTTATCAGGGTGAGGACGCCGATGTGCTCGCCGAGTACGTCTACACCCGCGACGACAGGGAGATCTGCCGGCCCGTGATCGACGAGCTGGCACGTCGGCAGGACCGGGTCACCGGCGACGACAGTGACTTCTGGCAACACAGGTCCTATCTGGACGACGCGGGCAACGTGCAGGCCTCGGTGCTGGCCGTGCACGGCCTTTCGGACTGGAACGTGACGCCGAGCCAGACCGTGCGCTGGTACGAGGCGCTCGCCGACCACGGCGTCGAACGGAAGATCTGGCTGCACCAGTTCGCGCACACGGACCCGTACGGCGTGCGCAAGGAGGCGTGGCTGCGGACGCTGAACCGGTGGTTCTCGCACTATCTCTACGGCATCGACAACGGCGTCGACGCGGAACCGCGTGCGACGATCCAGCGTGAGGACGAGTCGTGGCACGACGAGGCGGATTGGCCCGCGGCCGGTGCCGAGGACGCGCGACTGCACCTGCGTCCGGGCGGTGACGGTGTCGGCGGGCTGTCGCCCGACGGTGCGCAGCACGGCCGACCGGTGACGGAGTCACTGACCGACGACGCATCGAAGAAGGTCGAGCAGCTCGTGGACGCGGAGACGTCCCCGCATCGGCTGCGCTATGCCACCGAGGCCGTCCCGAATGCGGTGCGGTTGAGCGGAACACCGTCGGTGGACCTGCGTGTCTCGTTCGACCGGCCCGCGGCGAACGTGACCGGCGTCCTCGTCGATCGCGCTCCGGACGGCAGCTCGCACGTCATCACACGCGGCTGGGCGGATCCACAGAATCGGCACGACCGCGCATCGACGCGGCCGGTGCGGCCCGGGCAGTCGTACCGCCTGTCGTTCGACCTGCAGCCGCAGGATTACGTGTTGGACGAGGGGCACCGTCTCGAGTTCGCGGTGCTCTCCAGTGACCACGACTTCACGTTGCGGCCGCGGCCGGGCACCGGGATCACGGTGGACGTGAAGCACTCGTCGGTCACGGTTCCCACCGTCGGCGGGGCCGGCGCGGTCCAGTAGGTGTCAGGCCGGGCCCGGCCTCAGTCCGACCGGCGCCGGGTTGGCCTGGGCAGGGGGGCGGTGCTCGGGGCGAACGAGGCCACAGGGCGAACGAGGCCACAGGGCGAGTGAGGTCCAGGCCGAACAGGAGGGGCCGGGCCGGTTTCCGAATCGGCCCGGCCTCCTGCCTTGCGGGTCGGCCGCCGGTGGCGGGCGCGGCACCCTAACGCCTGCCACCGACAGTTCCGCGTTCCGGCGTCGGCCCGGCCGCGAGTTGTCCACGTCGTACGAGCGTGTCCACAGATTTCCCGCGGTGCCGCCCGACGCGTTCGCGCCGCCGCATCGTGGAGGCATGAGCACTTCATCGACGACCAATCCCGACTTCGGCACGCGGGTCGACCTGCGCAGTCCGGAACAGCTCCTCGCGGCCCTTCCGTATCTGCTCGGGTTCACGCCCGCCGATTCTCTGGTGCTGCTGGCGCACGCACCGGACGGCCCTGAGGCCGACACAGTCGGCCACGTCATGCGCGTCGACATCCCGGATGTGGCGGCGGTACCCGAGTTGGAGCCGCCGCTGCGCGTCCCGCTGGCGGATGCCGCGGCCGTGACCGTCGTACTCGTCGGCGGTGTAGCACCGGACGAAGGGCCTGCGCACCGCGACGTGATGCGGGCGCTGACCGCCGTGATGACCGATCTCGGCGTACCGATCAACCACGCGCTGTGGGCATCGGAGATCCGGCTCGGGGCGCGCTGGTGCTGCTACGGGGACGAAATGTGCGGCGGTGAACTGCCGGATCCGACGGCCTCGACCATGGCGGCGGTGACGACGCACGCGGGACAGTTGACCTACGCCAGCCGGGAGGCGATGGAAGGCGCGTTGGATCCGGAAGAGGCGACGGTGCTCGCTCGGCGGGCGGCCCTGCTGGACCTGGCCGCCTCTCGCGACGAGACGGACCCGGCCTGCCGCGACGAGGAGATCGAGAACGCCTGTGCACTCGTCGGCGACGTACTCGCGCGGTTCCGGAGCGGGGTGGGCGGCACCGGGCCCGTGTTGTCCGATCGGGAGATCGTGGAGCTGGCACGTGCCCTGACGCACCACGAGGTGCGGGACGCGTCGTTCGGCGTGTGCTGGCCACCGCGAAGCGATCTGGCCGTGGCCGCCGAGCGCCTCTGGACCGTGCTGGTGCGCGGCGTTCCGGCCCCGGAGCGGGCGGAAGCGGCGTCACTGCTCGCCTACACCGCCTATCTCCGCGGCGACGGTCCGCTGGCCGGGGTCGCCGTGAGGAAGGCGCTCGAGTCGCATCCGGGGCACACGCTGGCTCAACTCCTCGACCGGGCGCTGGCACACGCCGTGCCGCCCGAGACGCTCGCCGGCCTCGCGCGGAACCGGGGAAGGCACTTGGCGCTTCGTGCCGGCGGGTCGGGTGCGCCCGGCGCGACCCGTGGACCGGGAGGCGCCGGGCCGTAGGTCACCGGCGGCCCGCGGAACGGCGGTCCTGCGTGAACCGCCATGCGTCGGCCACGATCCCGTGCAGGTCTGTGTGCACAGGCTTCCAGCCCAGGTCCGCACGCGCCTTCTCGGACGACGCCACGAGCACGGCCGGGTCACCGTCCCGCCGCGGTGCGACGGCCGCCGGGATGTCGTGCCCGGTGACCTCGCGACAGGTGTCGATCACCTCGCGCACGGAGAAACCGGTCCCGTTGCCGAGGTTGTAGATCTCGTGCCGGCCTTCACGGGCGTGTTCGAGCGCGAGCAGGTGTGCGTCGGCGAGGTCGGTGACGTGGATGTAGTCGCGGACCGCGGTGCCGTCGGCGGTCGCGTAGTCCTCGCCGAAGATCTGGACCTGTTCACGGTCGCCCGTGGCGACCTGCAGCACGATCGGGATCAGGTGCGTCTCGGTGGCGTGGCGCTCACCGAACGCGCCGTGGGCGCCGGCGACGTTGAAGTACCGCAGGCTGGTCGCCGCGAGGCCGTGGGCGCGAGCGTAACTGGTGATCGCGTAGTCGATGGCCAGCTTCGTCGCACCGTAGGTGTTCGTGGGCCCGGTCGGGGCCGTCTCCGGGATCGGACTGACGTCCGGTTCGCCGTAGGTGGCGGCGGTCGAGGAGAACACCAGCCGAGGCGTGTTGTGCGTCCGCATCGCGTCGAGCAACCGCAGGGAGGTGAGGACATTGCCCCGCCAGTAGAGGCCTGGGTCCTGCATGGACTCGCCGACGAGCGACTTCGCCGCGAAGTGCAGCACGCCGTCGAAGCCCTGGCTGAGCAACGTCTGGGCGACGTCGGCGGCGTCGCCCTGGATGAAATGGACTCCGTCCGGAACCGCGTCGGCATGCCCCGTGGACAGGTCGTCGACGACGGTGACGTCGTGACCGGCTTCGACGAGCCGGGCGGCGCACACGCTGCCAACGTACCCGGCGCCGCCGGTGACGACCAGCTTCATCGGACTGCGGGACAGGGCCGGGTCGGTGGGCATGTTCCGGGCCTTCCTGATCGGGTGCGAACGGTGGACGGGTGACATCCGGCCGGGCCGGTGGACCGGTGTCGCCGCGCCGCTGTGGTGGGCCGCCGTCGCCGGGCCAGAGCAGTGTGCCGGCAAGCGAGCCGACGACTGGACCGACGACAGTGTGCCGCAGCCCTGTCGTGCCGCTGTGGCGAGGTCGTCACCGGTCGCGGCCGGCTCCGGCGGACGGCACGGCGACGAACATGCGCGGTCTGCGGTACCCGGCCGTGTCGAACGCCGTGGTCACGGCCGCTTCGACAGCGTGGCGATCGTTCTCGCGGACCAGCGCGATGGCCGACCCGCCGAAGCCGCCGCCCGTCATGCGAGAGCCCAGCGCGCCCGCCGTGCGCGCCGTGTCGACCGCGAGGTCCAGCTCGGGACAGGAGATGCGGTAGTCGTCGCGCATGCTCACGTGTGAAGCGTCCAGCACGGGCCCGATGTCGGCGATCCGGCCGTCCCGCAGGTACCGGGACGCTTCGAGCACGCGTGCGTTCTCCGTGACGATGTGCCGGACGAGCGGTACCAGGTCCGCAGGGAGCCGGTCGAGGGCGTCGTCCAGGGTGTCCGGGGTGACATCGCGCAGCGCGGGCAGACCGAGCAGCCGCGCGGCCTTCTCGGTGCCGGCCCGCCGGTCGCCGTACTCGGACCCGCCCAGCGAGTGCTTGACCTGCGTGTCGATGACGAGCACCGACAGGCCGGCGCCCGTCGCGTTGAACGGCACCTGCTCGGTGTCACCGGACCGGCAGTCGAGGAAGAGCACGTGCCCGTCGACGCAGCACATCGACGCCGTCTGGTCGAGCGAGCCGGTCGGGACGCCGACGAACTCGTTCTCGGCGCGCTGTGCCCACCGCGCGATCTCGGCGCGCCGGGCCGCCTGCTGGTCGTGCTCGCCCGCCAGGCCGAGCAGTGCCATCGCCGTGGCGCATTCGATCGCGGCGGACGACGACAGCCCGGCTCCGGTCGGCACGTCCCCGGCGATCACCAGGTCGGCGCCCCGGTCGACGGTCCAGCCGTCCGTCTCGGCGCCGCCACCGATACCGGCCTCGCGCAGCACCCAGGCCACGCCTGCCGGATAACCGGACCAGCCGTCCGGCGTGCCGGGCCGCAGATCGGACACGGCCACGGGCGCCCCGGTGTGGACGCGACCGTCGGAGCCCACGGTGGCGAACGTCAGCTTGCCGTCCTCGCGGGGCGCGGCAGCGGCAGCGAGACGGTGGGGAAGTGCGAACGGCAGCACGAACCCGTCGTTGTAGTCGGTGTGCTCGCCGATGAGGTTCACCCGTCCCGGAGCCGACCACACCCCTGCGGGTGCCCGGTCGTGGACGGATCGGAACGCGTCGTCGGCGGTGTCGGCGGGGCCGGCCGCCGTCGCCTGGTCCGAGGCCGTCACCGGGTCTGAGCCAGAACGGCGTGCAGGACGTTCGTGTTCACGGTGCCCGAGGCCGCGTCGTCCGACACCTCGACGGAGGTGCCCGCGTTCTTGCCGACGTGGACCGTCCGGCCCGGCACGATGCCGACCGCCTTGAGCTGCGCCATGAGCGTCTCGTCGCTCTGCACGTGCTCGGCGATGCGGCGGATCTCGACCTTGCCGCCACCCGAGCGCGCCACGTCGTCCAACCGCACGAGGTCGGCCTCCGCGGGCGGGGCGGGTTCGCCGCCGTCACCGAGTTTGTCAAGGCCCGGGATCGGGTTGCCGTACGGCGAGGTGGTCGGCTGGTTCAGCAGTGTGACGAGCTTGCGTTCCACGGCTTCGCTCATCACGTGTTCCCAGCGGCAGGCCTCGCTGTGGACGTGTTCCCACTCCAGGCCGATGACGTCGACGAGTAGCCGCTCCGCCAGCCGATGCTTGCGCATCACGGCGATCGCGAGCTCGCGTCCGTGCTCCGTCAGCTGCAGGTGCCGGTCGTCTGCCACGACGACCAGGCCGTCCCGTTCCATGCGCGCCACTGTCTGGCTCACCGTCGGACCGCTCTGCTCCAGCCGCTCCGCGATTCGTGCGCGCAGCGGGGTGACACCTTCCTCTTCGAGCTCGAAGATGGTGCGCAAGTACATCTCTGTGGTGTCGATGAGATCGTTCACGCCTGTCCCCTTTGTTCGCCGAACTCATGGTAGTCCTCGCCCCCGACGAAGCGGTCGGCCGTCAGGTGCCGCGATCTCGCGCGGGTGGTGTGGTAATCACAGACCGGCGCCGCTGCGGAGCACCCGTCGGCAGCGCCGGAGGCCGCCCGCGCCGCTCCCTGAATGAGGGCTCCCTAGACAAGGAACGTCACCGATGCCCGAAACCATGCCCGATTCGCAGTCCGCGTCGTTCGGCCCGGTCGTCAGCACCGCCGAGCTGGCCGCAGCGCTCGACGGCCCGGCCGGCGAGCGGCCGGTGGTGCTCGACGTGCGCTGGCGGCTCCTCGGACCACCGGGGGCCGAATCGTACGCCGAGGGCCACGTGCCCGGAGCCGTGTTCGTCGACGTCGACACGGAACTCGCCGGTACGCCGGGTGCCGCGGGGCGCCACCCGCTGCCGGATCCCGGCGAGCTGCAGCGCGTGCTGCGGGCCGCAGGCGTGCGCAGCGACCGACCGGTCGTCGCCTACGACGATGCCGACTCGTCGGTCGCCGCCCGTGCGTGGTGGCTGCTGCGCTGGGCCGGCCACGACCGCGTGGCCGTGCTCGACGGCGGGTTCGCCGCCTGGCAGGCCGAGGGCAGGCCCGTGACCACAGAGATCCCCGCGCCGGCTCAGGGCGACGTGACCGTCGACCCCGGCCACCTGCCCGTGCTCGACGCCGACGGCGCGGCTGCACTGGCCCGTGAGGGCGTCCTCCTCGACGCGCGGGCCCACGAGCGGTACATCGGCGACCACGAGCCCGTCGACCCGCGCGGCGGCCACATCCCGGGCGCGCGCAACGCCCCATTCGCGGCCCACGTCGAGGCAGACGGACACTGGCGCAGCCCCGAGCAGCTGCGCGAACACTTCGCGCGCCTCGGCGTCGGCACCGCCGGTGCGGAGCCGGGAACCGCGGATCCGGCCACACCGGCAACGGGCACCGAACTCTCGAACACCGAGTCCTCGAACACCGAGTCCTCGGGTGCCGCGAGCCCGGGTCGGTCGGTCTCGGCGGCCGCGGCGTCGGCGGCGTCGGCGATGTCCGGTGTCGGTGCCTACTGCGGATCGGGCATCACGGCCAGTTCGGTCGTGCTCGCCCTCGAACGCGCGGGCTGCGAGCGGCCGGCCGCGCTGTACGCGGGCTCGTGGTCGAACTGGTCGGCGGACCCGAACCGGCCGGCCGCGACAGGCGACGAGCCGGGCTGATCTTCACCCTCGACTCGGCGCCGGTGGCAGCTACGCTCTGGGCATGTCTCCCTCCGCCGTCGTCTGGGACCCCGCGCTGCTGGCCTACGACATGGGCGACCAGCACCCGTTCAACCCGGTGCGGCTGCACCTGACGATGCGGCTCGCGGCGGCGCTCGGCGTGCTCGACGACGTGCCGCTGCTGAGTCCCGAGCCGGCAGGAGCCAAGGACCTCTACCGCGCACACTCCGCCGAGTACCTCGAGGCCGTGCAGCAGGCTCCGATGGCGGGCTGGGACGTCGGTCACGGCCTCGGGACCGAGGACAACCCGCTCTTCACCGACATGCACGACGCGGCCTCGCTTGTCGTCGGCTCCACGCTGCTGGGTGCCCGGTGTATCGCCGAGGGGAGAGCGCAGCGGGCGGTGAGCATCGCGGGCGGGCACCATCACGCGATGCAGGACCGTGCCGCGGGGTTCTGCATTTACAACGACTGCTCGGTGGCGATCTCGTGGCTGCTCGAACAGGGCTACGACCGCATCGCGTACGTCGACACGGACGTGCACCACGGCGACGGGGTGCAAGCGGCGTTCGTCGGCGATCCGCGGGTGCTGACGATCTCGCTCCACCAGCATCCGTTCACGCTCTTCCCCGGGACCGGATATTCGAGCGAGATCGGTGCGGGCGACGGCGAGGGCCGTGCCGTCAATGTTCCGTTGCCGCCGCACACCGGTGACGCAGGGTGGCTGCGCGCGTTCCACGCGGTGGTGCCATCGCTGCTCGAGGCGTTCCGTCCGCAGGTCCTGGTCACCCAGTGCGGTGTCGACTCGCACCGCGAGGATCCGCTGGCGGATCTGTCGCTCACGGTCGACGGGCACCGGGCGATCTACCGGGAGCTGCGTGCGCTGGCCGAGCGCTGGGCCGAGGGTCGCTGGCTCGCCGTCGGTGGCGGGGGCTATCAGCTGATGCGGGTCGTGCCCCGGTCCTGGACGCATCTGATCGCGACGGTGCTCGACCACGACGTCACACCGGACGTTCCGCTGCCCGCGGAATGGACGGACCTGGTGCGCGGCGTGGCGCCGTCCGCCGAGGTGCCGCCGACCATGTCCGACGGCGCCGACGTGGGGTACTCGCCGTGGGGTGACGGCGTCGACGACGCCGTGGACGCGGCGATACGTGACACCCGCCGGGCCGTGTTCCCCCTGCACGGACTGGATCCGGACGATCCGAGGGACTGAACCGCCATGACCGACCAGCAGCATTCCTCCGGTACGGATGAGACCTCGAGCGCGGGCTCCGGCGAGTCAGGGTCGGGCGCGGGTACCGGCGGCGCGATGGATACCGGTGCGATGGACGCCGGTGCGATGGACGCCGGTGGCGGTGCGGAGGCCGCAGCCACGGCGGCTGCCGGCGCCGACACGGGCGAGCACGGGGAGCCGGACCCGTTCGACTATCCCCGTGAGTGGGAGGCCGACGTCGTGCTCTCCGACGGCGGCACCGTGCACATGCGGCCGATCGTGCCGAGCGACGCCGACCGGGTCGTCGCGCTGCACAGCAGGTTGTCCGAACGCACGCGCTACCTGCGCTACTTCGGGGCCTACCCGCGGATCCCCGCGCGTGATCTCAAGCGGTTCACCACCGTCGATCACCGCAGTCGCGTGGCGTTCATCGCGCTGCTCGGCGACGACGCCGTGGCGGTCGGACGGTACGAGGGTCTCGACGGCGACTCCGCGGAGGTGGCGTTCGTCGTCGACGACGCCCATCAGGGTCGTGGACTGGGGTCGATCCTGCTGGAGCACCTCGCCGCGGCGGCACGGGAGTCGGGGCTGCGCCGGTTCGTGGCCGAGGTCCTCGCCGAGAACTCGGCGATGGTGCGGGTGTTCCGGGACGCGGGCTACCAGGTGAGCCGTGCCTTCGAGGAAGGTGTGGTGCACCTCGAGTTCGACATCGACCCCACCGAGGATTCTCTCGAGGTGGCTCGCGCCCGCGAACAGGCCGCGGAGGCGCGCAGCGTGCACAACCTGTTGCACCCGCGGTCGGTGGCCGTCATCGGAGCTTCGACCGATCCGACGAAGATCGGCTACGCGGTGCTGACCAACCTGTTGGGCGCCGACTTCTCCGGGCCGGTCTATCCGGTCAACGCCGAGCACGCGTCCGTGCGCGGGGTGCGGGCCTACCGGTCGGTGCTGGACATCCCGGATCCGGTTGATCTCGCGGTGGTCGCCGTGCCCGCCGATCAGGTCGAGGCGGTGCTCGACGGTGCGCTGGCGAAGGGCGTCAAGACGCTCGTCATCGTCTCGGCCGGGTTCGCCGAGGCCGGCCCGCACGGTGCGCACGCGGAGCTGCAGCTCGTCGGCGAGGCGCGGGCGCACGGGATGCGCGTGGTCGGTCCGAACGCGCTCGGCGTGCTCAACACCGACCGGCGGGTGCGGCTCAACGCGACACTCGCACCGCAGTTGCCGAAACCCGGCCGCACCGGATTCTTCTGTCAGTCGGGTTCGCTGGGAACGGCGATCCTGGCCGACGCCGAGGCGCGTGGGCTCGGGTTGTCGACGTTCGTCTCGGCGGGCAACCGCGCCGACGTCTCCGGTAACGATCTGCTGCAGTACTGGGAAACCGATCCGAACACCGACGTCGTGCTGCTGTACCTGGAGTCGTTCGGAAACCCGCGCAAGTTCGCCCGCCTCGCGCGGCGGCTCGCGCGCACCAAGCCGATCGTCGCCGTGAAATCGGGCAGGCACGCCGTCCGCCCCCAGCTCGCGGCGACGTCGACCGAGATCGACGAGTCGAGTGTGCAGGCTCTGTTCGAGCAGGCCGGTGTCGTCCGCGTGGACTCGTTGGCGCAGTTGTTCGACACGGCGCTGGTACTCGCCCATCAGCCGTTGCCGGCCGGCTCTCGGGTGGGGATCGTGGGCAACTCGAGTGCGATCGGCCTGCTCGCGGCGGACACGGCGAGGGGGAACGGCCTCGAACTCGGTATCGAGCCGGTCGACATCGGACCGCAGGCCTCGCCGGAGGAATTCGCAGAGGCGGTCGGCGAGGCGCTCGACTCGCCGCACGTGGATGCGCTGGTCGCCGTGTTCGCCCCGCCCGTGTCGATCCCGGGCACGGCGTACGCTCGCGCGTTACGCGAGACGGTGCAGGCGCGGGAAGCCGCGGACAAGCCGATCGTGTCCACGTTCCTCGCCGTCGAAGGTGTGCCGGCCGAGCTGGCGACCCTCGGGGAGCAGGGGCAGCCGGTGGTCGGTTCGATACCGAGTTATCCCAGTCCGGAGCGGGCGGTGAACGCACTCGCCAGGGTCATCCGGTACGCCGAGTGGCGCGCACGGCCCCAGGGTGCGGTCGTAAGGCCCGACGGCCTGCATCCGGAACGAGCGCAGGGACTGGTGCGGGAGTGGCTGCCGGCCGAGGCCCGGCATGCGGGTGAGAACGCGGACCACGGCGCAGCCGGGGAGGGCCCCGCAGCAGGGAAGGGCAGCGCAGCAGGGAAGGGCAGCGGGGCCGCGGAGGACGGCGCGGCCGGGACGGACGGCGCCGGCGGGGCTGCGGGCGTTCCGGCGGGTGCCCACCCTGCCGGACAGCGGTCCGGTGACCGGGACGTCCGGCTGGCCGATGCGGAACTGGTCCGGCTGCTCGAGTGCTACGGCATCGATGTCGTGCCGTTCCGGGTGGTGACCGGCGAGGACGAGGCTGCCGCGGTCGCGGCCGAGCTCGGCTACCCGGTGACGCTGAAGGCCTACGACGACACTCTGCGCGGCAGGCCCGACCTGGCCGGGGTTCGGCTCGATCTCACCTCCGAGGACTCCGTGCGCACGAGTTACCGCGATCTGCGCGACACCTCGGGCATGGCCGAGATCTATGTGCAGCGCATGGCACCCAAGGGGATCTCGTGCGTCATCGGCCTGCAGGACGATCCTTCGTTCGGCACACTCGTCTCGTTCGGACTGTCCGGAGTGGTCAGTACACTGCTCGGCGATCGTGCGTTCCGGGCGGTTCCGCTGACCGATGTGGACGCGGCGACGCTGGTGCGGGAACCGCGGACGGCGCCGCTGCTGACGGGTTACCGCGGTGACGAGCCGGCCGACCTGGATGCGCTGCAGGACCTCATGCTCCGGGTCGCGGCGCTGGGGGAGGACAACCCGGAGGTGCGGTCGTTGGTCCTCGACCCGATTCTCGCCTCGCCGGAGGGAGCGTTCGTCACGAACGCGCGGATCGTCCTCGGTTCGCCGCCGTCTCGTCCCGACAGCGGACCCCGGCGGTTGCGGCAGCTCAACGCGCCTGCCGGCTGACCGGTGCGTGGCTGCCCGACCCGGGGAGCGGGCGGTAGGTGTCACCGGTGCGTTGCCACACCGGGTCGCCGCAGTCGGGTCCGTCGGCGGCGAGCCACCGTTTGATCACCTTGAACGTCGCCGTTCTCGGCAGGTCGGTGGTCACGCGGACGTACCGGGGGCGCTGTTTCGGGCCGAGATCGTCCTGCGCGTCGAGGAACCGCGCGAACTCGTCCGGACCGGGTGACGCTCCGCCGGCAGGGACGATCGCCGCCATTACCTCGTCGCCGACCCGCCCCGGCACGGCGTACACCACGGCCTCGGCGATCGCGGGGTGGCGGACGAGTATGCGTTCGATCGGAGCCGTGCCCAGGTTCTCGCCGTCGACGCGGACCCAGTCGGCCGTGCGCCCGGCGAAGTAGGCGAAGCCGTCGGCGTCGACGTAGGCCAGATCGCCCGTGTGGTACCGGCCGTCCCGGACGCGATCGGCGTCGGCCGCGGAATCGTTGTAGTAACCCGCGAACCAGCCCGGTCCCGACAAGTTGACGAGTTCGCCGACGGCGGTGTCGGCGTTGCGGAGCTCGCCGTCCGGTCCGAACTCAGCGGTCTCGCACGTCTCGCCGGTGTCGGGGTCGAGGATGTGCACCCCGTCGGTGAGTCTGCCCAGTGATCCCGGCGGCGTGTCGGGGGTCCTCGAGAAGCCGATGCCGCCCTCCGTCGACCCGTACGCGTCGACGACGCGGCAGCCGAACCGCTCCGCGAACGCGTTGAGGTCGGCCTCGGCGCCCTCGTTGCCGTAGACGAGGCGCAGTGGGTTGTCGGCGTCGTCGGAACCGGGCGGGGTGGCGAGCACGTAGGAGAGGGGCGTGCCGACGTAGTTGGCGTACGTGGCCCCGAACCGGCGCACGTCCGGCAGGAACCCGCTCGCGGAGAACCGGTCCCGAAGCGCGATGGCCGCCCCCGCGGCGAGTCCGACCGCCCAGCCGGCCATGATCGCGTTCGAATGGAACATCGGCATCGCGATGTAGGTGGTGTCGGTGGTCGACAGGCCGAACCGGTCGGCCAGCATCCGCCCCGGACCTGTGATCTTGCGGTGGGTGCAGCGCACGGGTTTCGGGTCGCCGCTCGTGCCGGACGTGAAGATCAGCATCAGCAGGTCGTCCGGTCCCGCGGGAGCCTGCTCGGTGGACACCCCGGCATGCGCCGCGACCAGATTCGTCCACTCCGGACCGTCGAGGTCGAGCACCGGAACGCCGGGGTCGGCGTCGAGCAACGGCCGGTAGGACGACTGCGTGAGTACCACGCGGCAGTCCGACACCCGCACGTCCCTGGTCAGCGCCGGACCGCGCCGGGTCGGGTTCAACCCCACGAGGACCGACCCCGACAGCGCGCAGCCGCCGAGCAGGAACGCGAACTCGGGGAGGTTGTCGGCGAGGACGCCCACGTGTGGCGGCCCGTCGCCGGGCAGGCCGCTCAGCAGTTCCCGCAGGGCGGCTCCGTGGGCGGCGGATGTGGCGACCACCTCGTCCCACGTCCACGTGCCCTCGTGGGTCTTCAAGCCCGGTTCCGTGCGCCCCGCCTGCGCGAGCAGCAACTCGGACACCGTCCCGGCCGCCGTCATGCCAGCAGCTCCCCGAGCCGGTTGAGCTGTGCCGTCGCGCCGCCCCCGGCGAACTCGTTCCGTTTCGCCGCCACGAAATATCGGTGCACGTCGTGTTCGACGTCGATGCCGACACCGCCGTGGACGTGCACGGCCGTGTGCGCCACTCGGTGCCCGGCCTCGGCGGCCCAGTACTTCGCGGTGGCGATCGCGACATCGACGTCGGTGTCGCGGGTGTCGACCCCGCCGTCACCGGTTCGGTCGTCGGAAGTCTCGCCGTCGGCCGACGCCAGCCGCCACGCCGCCTGCCAGAGCGTGAGCCGCACGGCATCGACGTCGACGTAGCCGTCGGCCAGGCGGTGCCGCACCGCCTGGAAGCCGCCTATCGGTGTGCCGAACTGGTGGCGCTGGCCCGCGTAGTCCGCCGTCAGCTCGAGTGCGCGCTCCACGACGCCGAGCTGGCGTGCGCACCCGCCGAGCGTCAAGCGCCTGCGGAGGAACGGCACCGACTCGGCGGGCAGGACCGCCTGCGGCCGGACGCCGCGTGCGCGGACCAACGCGGCGTCGGCGTGATCGACCACGCGCTGGGGTTCGACGTCCAGCCCGGACGCGTCCGCGGCGACCAGCGCGAGCACGTCGCCGCCGGTCGCGGTCGCCTGCACCAACAGGCCGTCGGCGTACGCCCCGTACGGCACGGCCTGAGCCTCACCGCTCAACCCGCCCTCCGCGTCGAGGGCGAACCCCGTCGGAGTCCCGTCGTCCGGCACGGCTGCACTCACCACCGCCTGGCCCCGCACAGCGGGAACGACCCACCGTTCCAGCAGCTCACCACCGCCGAACTCGGCCAGCACCGACCCCGCGGGAGCGATCGCAGGCACGTACGGCACGGCCGCGACGGCTCGCCCCAGCTCGTGCCCGATCGCGCACTGCTCGAGCACGCCGAAACCGCCGCCTCCGACCGTCGACGGCAGAGCCGCGTCCAGCACCCCGGAGGAGGCGAGCGCCTGCCACAGTTCGCGGTCGAACCCGCCGGTCCCGTGCGGAGCTCCCGGTGGGTGGTCACCCGCGATCCGGCGGGTCAGCTCCGCGAGGTCGCGCTGCGCCTCGGTGTAGGTGAAATCCATCGACGTCTCCTCGCTAGCTCCGACAGGCAGTGATGCGGTGGGCAGTGGTCCGACGGGCAGTGATCCGGCGGGTGCTCCGGCGGCGGGTGGTGCTCGTCAGCGGGTCACGGGCAGGCCGAGCGCAGTGGCTCCGATGATGTCCCGCTGGATCTCGTTGGTGCCGCCGCCGAACGTGAGGATCAGCGCCGACCGGTGCGCCCGTTCGATCCGGCCCTGCAGCACCGCACCCGGGCTGCCCTCGCGGACCAGCCCGCCCGCGCCCAGTACCTCGAGCAGCAGTCGGTAGGCCTCGGTCGCCAGTTCCGTGCCGAACACCTTCGTCGCGGATGCATCGGCGGGTGCGACCCCGCCGGCGTCGGCGGTCGAGGCGATCTTCCAGTTGCGCAGTTTGAGATAGTCGGCGTGGGCGTGCACGCGCGCCAGGTGCGCCCGCACCCACTCCTGGTCGATGACGCGGCTGCCGTCCGCCCGCTTGGCCTCCCGTGCCCACGTGACGACCTCCTCAAGCGCGGCCTGCAGCGGGGCGGCGGAGGTGAGCGCGACGCGTTCGTGGTTGAGCTGATTGGTGATCAGCGGCCAGCCCGCGTTCTCCTCGGCGATCCGGGCGGAAACGGGGACGCGCACGTCCGAGTAGTACGTCGCGCTCGTGCCCGGCCCGGCGACGGTGTGAACCTTCGTCCACGAGAAGCCCGCTGCGGACGTCGGCACGGCCAGAACGCTGATCCCTTTGTGCCGCTTCGCGTCCGGATCGGTGCGCGCGGCGAGCCACACGTAGTCGGCGTACTCGATGAGACTGGTCCACATCTTCTGGCCGTTGATGACGTACTCGTCGCCGTCTCGCACCGCACGGGTCCGCAGCGCCGCGAGATCGGTGCCCGCGTCGGGCTCGGAGTAGCCGATGGCGAAGTGGAGGCGCCCGCTCGCGATGCGCGGAAGGAAGTACTCCTTCTGCTCGGGAGTGCCGTACCGCATGATGGTCGGGCCGATCGTGTTGATCGTCAGGAACGGCACCGGCACGCCCGCGATCGCCGCCTCGTCGGTGAAGATCAGCTGGTCGAGCATCGACCGCGCCTGTCCGCCGTACTCCTGCGGCCAGCCGAGCGCGAGCCAGCCGTCCTCGCCGAGCCTGCGCACGATCTCCTTGTACGCCACCCCGTCGCCGTACTCTCCCCCGCCGGCTACGCCCTCATTGGCGGGGGGACCCCCATTCCCGCCGGCTACGCCCTCGCCGGCGGGGGGACCCCCATTCCCGCCGGCTGCGCCCTCGCCGGCGGGGGTGCCGCCGGTGCCATGGCCCTCGGTGCGGAGCCCGTCGCGCAGCTCCGGCGTCATGAGCGTGGCGAAGTACGCGCGCAGCTCGTCGCGAAGCCGGTCGTGCTCCGGTGTGTACGCGATCCGCATCCGATCCTCCCGTGGGCCGTTGGACGTAGTGAGGGACCTGGCCGTGACGCCCGCCGGTCAGGTCGCATCGCCGTCGACCCGGCCCGGCCACAGCGGCGGACCCTGCCGACCTTGAGTGTAGAACAGGTTCTATTTGAGGGAACAGGTCCGACCGCGTCGACTTGTCGGGCGCGATGCATTGTCCCCGCTCAGTGGTTCTACACGCGCTATCAAGCCTCGGCGAGAACCCGAGCAATCCGCCCTTGCCAAGAATGAGAACAAATTCTATTGTCGGTCGCGATGTGAGCCGCGGTGAGCCAGCACACACCACCGGCCGCGTCGCCCACCGAGCAGGCTTCAACGAGGAGGCAGTACGTGAGAGCGGCCGTTCTGCACGAGATCGGGAACGACAAACTCGACCTGCGCGACGACGTGACGGTCGCCGGACCGGGTCCGGGCGAGGTGCGCGTGCGGGTGCGTGCTTCGGGCATCTGCCACAGTGATTTGTCCGCGATGACCGGAACGCTGCCCGCGATGGCGCCGGGGGTCGTCGGGCACGAGGGAGCGGGCGAGGTCGTCGCCGTCGGCGACGGCGTGGACCACCTGCAGCCCGGCGACCACGTCACGATGTCGTTCGTGCCGCCGTGCGGGCACTGCCCCGACTGCGTGCGCGGGGAACTGAACCTGTGCGCGGTGCACGTCATCGACGCGTTCACCACGGCGAGGTTCCGGATCGGCGATCAGCAGCTGTTCGGCTTCTCCGGGCTCGGCACGTTCGCCGAGGAGCTCGTCGTACCGGCGCCTGCTGCGGTGAAGGTCGACCCGGACGTGCCGTTCGAGACCGCGGCGCTCATCGCGTGCGGCGTGCTCACCGGCGTCGGGGCGGTACTCAACACCGCGAAGGTCGAACCCGGCTCGACCGCGATCGTGTACGGCTGCGGCGGCGTGGGCATTTCGGTCATCCAGGGCTTGCGCATCGCCGGAGCCACCACGATCGTCGCCGTCGATCCGGTCACCGCGAAGCACGACGTCGCCAAGCGGTTCGGCGCGACCCATGCGGTGACGCCCGACCAAGTGGAGGAGACCAAGCACCAGCTGACGGCCTCCCAGGGATTCGACTACGCCTTCGACGTCGTCGGCGCCCCCGCGACGATCCGCGCAGGATGGGACCACTCCCGCCGCGGCGGTTCCGTCGTCGTGGTGGGCGCGGGCAAGGCCGACGCGATGGTCGAGTTCAGCGCGCAGGAATTGTTCCTGCACGACAAGAAGATCCTCGGCTCGCTCTACGGATCCGCGCACGTCGAACGCGACACGGCCGCCATGCTGCGCTTCTGGCGTGCGGGCATGCTCGACCTCGACGGCATGATCAGCCGCCGCATCGGGTTCGACGACCTCAACGCCGGACTCGAGACGCTGCGCGACGGCAGCGGCGACGTGATCCGCCAGGTGGTGACCTTCGGGTGACGGGGACCGTGCTCGACGGCCGGGTCGCGATCGTCACCGGCGCCGGTGCCGGGCTCGGCCGTGCCGAAGCGCTCGAACTCGGCAGGCAGGGCGCCGCGCTGGTCGTCAACGACGTCGCCGACGAGGCCGCCCGCGCCACGGTGGCCGCCGTCGAGGAGGTCGGCGGCAAGGCGCTGGCCGTGGCCGGTGACGTCGGCGAGCGCGCCACGGCGGATGCGCTCCTCGCCGCGGCGACCGAGCACTTCGGCGGGCTGCACCTCGTGGTGAACAATGCCGGCCTGGTGCGGGACAAGATGTTGTTCAACCTCACCGACGACGACTGGGACACCGTGGTCCGGGTGCACTTGCGCGGGCATTTCCTGTTGTGCCGCGGCGCGTTGCAGTACTGGCGCGGAGTGTCCAAAACCGACGGCGGCCCGGCGTACGGCCGGATCGTCAACACCGCGTCGGAGGCGTTCCTGTCCGGTCCCGCCGGGCAGGCGAACTACGGCGCGGCGAAAGCGGGCATCACGGCGCTGACGGTGTCGACCGCGCGGGCGGGCGCCCGCTACGGCGTGCGCGCCAACGCGATCTGCCCGCGTGCGCGCACCGCGATGACCGCCGGCACGTTCGGCGCCGAAGCCCCTGACGGCAACGACCCGCTGTCGACCGACCACGTCGCCCCGTTCGTGGCCTACCTCGGCTCACCGGGTGCCGACCACATCAACGGCCAGGTGTTCGTCGTGCACGGCGGGCATGTGGCACTGCTGAGTCCGCCGTCGATCGAACAGGACTTCGTCACCGGCGGCGAGGCCTGGACGGTCGGCGAACTCGCCGACCGCATCGGCGGCTACTTCGACGACCGCGACCCCGCACGCATGTTCTCCGCGACCGACGTGCTGGAACTGGGACAACCGGGACAGGAGACGCGCCCATGACGCTGACCATGCAACCGCACCGCGAGACGGTGGGACTCAAACCGGGCCTGCTCTACATCGACGGCGAATGGGGTGGGGCCACCGACGGTGCCACCTGGACGCACCGGCACCCCGCCACCGGCGAGGACATCGGCGAGCTCGCCGTCGCGTCGGCCTCCGATGTGGACGCCGCCGTCGCCGCGGCGCGCAGGCGGTTCGACTCCGGCGAGTGGTCCAACACCCGCGCGCAGGAGCGCATCGCCGTGCTCCGCCGCTGTGGTGCTCTGCTGCGCGAGCACGCCGAGGAACTGCGCGGGCTGCAGGCGTTGGACAACTCCGTACCAGTCGGTTTCGGCGCGGGTGTCTACGCGGTCTCGGTCGAGGTCGCCGCGGACGTGTTCGACCACCACGCAGGCTGGGTCGACAAGCTCGGTGGCGAAACGCTCACGCCGTATCAGGGCGGGGACCACCTGGCTATGACGTTCCGCGAGCCGATCGGCGTGGTCGCGGCGATCCTCCCGTGGAACGCACCGTTCCTGCTGTTCGCGCAGAAGGTGGCACCCGCGCTCGCGACCGGCTGCACCGTGGTGCTGAAGCCGTCCGAGTACTGCACGTTCACGGTGTTGCGGATGGTGGAGCTGCTGGAGGAGGCGGGCGTGCCCGCCGGCGTGCTCAACGTCGTCACCGGCCCCGGGGATCCGACCGGTGAACGCCTCATCACACATCCCGACGTCGACAAGGTCAGCTTCACCGGTTCGCGCGGGGTCGGCGGCCGGATCGTCGAGGCCTCCGCGGCGACGATGAAACGCGTGTCGCTCGAACTCGGCGGCAAGAGCCCGGCCATCGTGTTCGACGACGCCGCCGACGTCGGTCTCGCCGCGGCCACGACGATCGGTGCCGTGACCCTCGGCCTGTCCGGCCAGGCGTGTGTGGCCAACACGCGCGCGCTCGTGCACCGCAACGTCTACGACGAGTTCATCGCCGCCGCGCAGGGCATGGCGGGCATGGTCAGCTACGGCGACCCGTTCGACCCGGCCGTGATGTCCGCGCCGCTGATCAACGGCAAGCAACTGGAGCGCGTGCTCGGCTACATCGAGCAGGGCAAGGCCGACGGCGCCCGGCTCGTGACCGGCGGGGAGCGCCTCGACGGCGACTACGCGAACGGCAACTTCGTCGCTCCGACCATCTTCGCCGATGTCGACAACTCGTCGACGCTCGCGCAGGAGGAGGTCTTCGGCCCGGTGTTGGCCGTGATCCCGTTCGACGACGAGGACGAGGCCGTCGCGATGGCCAACGACACCGAGTACGGCCTCGGCGCCAGCGTGTTCAGCGCGAACGCTCAGCGCACGTTCCGCATGGCCCGCAAGGTGCGTGCGGGCACGGTGTGTGTCAACGGGTTCCAGATCGAACCGCACCTGCCGTTCGGCGGGTTCAAGCAGTCCGGCCTGGGCCGGGAGGGCGGCAAGTCGTCGATCGAGTCGTTCACCGAGCTCAAGACCGTGCTCATGCCCCTCGGCGACGAGATGATGTGAGTGAGGCGATGACGACACCCGACACGGCCGCGCGCGGGTTGCGGCTCGACGGCAAGATCGCGCTGATCACCGGCGCGGCCGGCGGTCAGGGAGCGGCGTTCGCGCGCAGACTGGTCGCCGAGGGCGCGCAGGTGCTCATCACCGACGTCGAGGACGCCGACGGCAAGGAGCTCGCGGCCGAGCTGTGTGCCGAGCGCGACGGTGCCGCCGCCTACCAACGGCTGGACGTGGGGTCCGAAGAGGACTGGAACTCGGCGATCGAGCGTGTGACCGAGGAATTCGGGCCGCCGAACGTGCTGGTCAACAACGCGGGGTTGCTGCACTTCTCGGAGCTGGAGCACACGTCGCTGGCCGACTACGAGCGGCTCCTGCGCGTCAACCAGATCGGTACGTTCCTCGGTATGCGCGCGGTCGTTGCACCCATGACGGCGGCGGGCGGCGGCTCGATCATCAACCTGTCCTCCGTCGAAGGGCTGGCCGGCATGCCGTACGTCGCGGCGTACACGGCCACGAAGTTCGCGATCCGCGGCATGACGAAGGTGGCGGCCCTGGAACTCGGCGGCAACGGGATTCGCGTCAACTCGGTGCATCCGGGCATGATCGACACCGCCATGGTGCGCAGGTTCACCGGTGAGGACACGGATCTTTCGCCGGTGGGCAGGAAGGTCGCACTCGGCCGGGTCGGCAGACCGGAGGAGATCGCCGGCCTGGTGGCCTTCCTCGCGAGTGACGACAGTTCGTACAGCACGGGGGCCGAGTTCGTGGCCGACGGCGGCGCGACCGCGACCCACGCGTTGAAGCTCTGAGGACCGGGCCGCCGGCACGAGCCGGTGGGCGAGCGCAGGAGGTGTCATGACCGCACGTACGGGTTCGCTCCCGGGCACCGCCGCGTTCGCCCAGGTCGGCCGGCTGACGACGCTGTCGTGGCAGGTGCTCGTCGCGATCCCGCGGCGGCCGTTCCAGTGGCGCGAATGGATCCAGCAGTGCTGGTTCTTCGCCAGCGTCACGATCCTGCCGACCGCGCTGGTGGCGATTCCGTTCGGTGCGGTGATCGCGCTGCAGCTGGGTTCGCTGACGCAGCAGATCGGTGCGCAGTCGTTCACCGGCGCGGCCAGCGCGCTGGCGATCGTGCAGCAGGCGAGTCCGCTGATCACGGCGCTGCTCGTCGCCGGCGCCGGCGGGAGTGCCGTCTGCGCGGACATCGGCGCCCGCAAGATCCGCGAGGAGATCGACGCGATGGAGGTGCTCGGGGTCAACCCGATCCAGCGCCTCATCGTGCCGAGGGTGCTCGCCGCCATCGTCGTGTCCGTGCTGCTCAACGGGCTCGTCAGCGTCGTCGGCGTGATGGGCGGGTACTTCTTCAACGTCGTCATGCAGGGCGGCACCCCCGGCGCGTACCTCGCGAGTTTCAACGCGCTCGCGCAGCTGCCCGACCTGTGGATCAGCGAGATCAAAGCCGTGATCTACGGGTTCTTCGCCGGGGTGGTCGCCGCGTTCCGGGGACTCAACCCGTCCGGTGGCCCGAAGGGTGTCGGTGACGCGGTGAACCAGGCCGTCGTGATCACATTCCTGTTGTTGTTCCTCATCAACGTGGTGCTGACCGCCGTGTACCTGCAGCTCGTCCCGCCGAAGGCGCTGTGACGCCATGACCGCGACCCAGGATCGAGACGCCGCCTCCGCACCGCAGCCGGAGCCGTCCCCGCAGCGAGGGCCGCGCTCCGACGAGCGCGTGCTCGAAGCCATCGCGCGGCCGGGTGCGATGTTCGAGGGCCTCGGCGAGCAGCTGCTGTTCTATCTCAAGGTGCTCGCGTGGGTGCCGCGCACGGTCCGGCGCTACAGCAAGGAGACGCTGCGGCTGCTGACCGAGGTGTGCTTCGGTACCGGCGGCCTGGCCGTCATCGGCGGCACCCTGGGCGTGATGATCGGCATGACCCTGTTCACCGGCCTCATCGTCGGCATTCAGGGTTATGCGGCGCTCGAACAACTCGGCACGGCCGCACTGACGGGCTTCATCTCCGCTTACTTCAACACCCGGGAGGTGGCACCGCTCGCCGCGGGGCTGGCCCTGTCGTCCACCGTCGGCTGCGGATTCACCGCCCAGCTCGGCGCCATGCGGATCTCCGAGGAGATCGACGCCATGGAGGTCATGGGCATCCCGAGTCTGCCCTACCTGGTCACGACCCGGGTGATCGCCGG
The DNA here is from genome assembly GCF_014195435.1 of Prauserella sediminis. Classification (NCBI taxonomy): domain Bacteria; kingdom Bacillati; phylum Actinomycetota; class Actinomycetes; order Pseudonocardiales; family Pseudonocardiaceae; genus Prauserella; species Prauserella sediminis. The sequence goes on from NZ_JACIBS010000001.1 coordinate 3,584,370, forward strand.
TGTCGTGGCGGTGATCCCGCTGTACGCGGTGGGACTGCTGTCGTCGTATCTGGCTTCCCGTCAGGTGACGATCTGGATGTACGGGCAGTCGGCGGGCACCTACGACCACTACTTCCACCTGTTCCTTCCGCCGGAGGACGTGCTGTGGTCGTTCCTGAAGGTGATCATCTTCAGCACCATCGTGATCATGTCCCACTGCTTCTACGGCTACTACGCGCGTGGCGGGCCCGCCGGTGTGGGCGTGGCAGTGGGCCGGGCGGTGCGGACCTCGATCGTGCTGGTCGCGGTGCTGGACTTCTTCCTCAGCCTCGCGATCTGGGGTGCGACGACGACGGTGAGGTTGTCCGGATGAGCACACGGAAAGCTGTGGTGCATCGGCTCGGGCTGCAGCTGCTCGGGCTGATCTTCCTCGTCGTGGCCGCCCTGTTCATCGCCACGACGATCGCGATCTACAACAAGGCGTTCTCCGACGCGGTCCCCGTGCGGCTCGAGGCCACGACCGCGGGCAACCAGCTGCGCATGGGCGCCGATGTGAAGATCCGCGGCATGCGCGTGGGCGAGGTGCGGTCGGTGAGCACCGACGGGCAGAAGGCGATCCTCGAATTGGCGATCGAACGTGACCGGATCGAAGCCGTGCCCGCGGGTGTGTCGGCACGGCTGCTGCCCAAGACCCTGTTCGGCGAGCGTTACGTGGCGCTGCAACCGCCGAAGCGTTCGGCCGGCTCCGGGGAGGTGGTGCCGTTGGCGGCCGGTGACGTCATCACCCAGGATCGCAGCCGCTCGGCCGTCGAACTGGAGGAAGTGCTGTCCAATGTGCTGCCGCTGCTCCAGTCGGTGCAGCCGCAGAAGCTCTCCGGCACGCTGTCGTCGGTGTCCGACGCACTGGAGGGACGCGGCGAGAAGTTCGGCGACACGCTCGTCGGGTTGTCGGAGTACCTGAAGGACTTCAACCCCTCGTTGCCCGACCTGTCGCACGACATCACGGCCGTGGCCGACGTGGCCGACATCTACCACGAGGCGGCACCCGATTTCCTCGCCGCGATGCGGGATCTGACCACGACGACGCGCACGATCGTCGAGAAGCGGCAGGGTCTCGCCGGCGTGTACAACAGCGTGGCAGGTGCGTCGGCCGATCTGGACCGGTTCCTCGCCGCCAACGAGCGCAACATCATCGGCCTGACGACGTCGTCGCAGCCCACGCTGGACGTGCTCGCCAAGTACGCACCGCAGTATCCGTGCATGTTCCGGCAGTTCGCCGAGGCGGTGCCGAACGCGAAGGCGGCGTTCGGACACGGCGACGACGAGATGAACCACGTCGTGATCCGGATGCTGGCCGACAACCGCGGCAAGTACGAGCCGGGAGTCGACGAGCCGCGGTACAACGACAAGCGCGGCCCGAGGTGCTATCCGCAGAAGGTGCCGCCCGAGCGGTTTCCGCAGTATCCGCCGGAAGGCCCGCTCGAGGACGGGTCGACCCATCCGGCGCCGTCGAAGAACTCCGGCCCGCTCCCGGGGCCGGTGCTGGGTTACGACGTGCCGTTCCCCGAGAACGGGGACGACAAGGCCGCGCTGCAGGGCGGTTCCGGCGACGCAGCGGGTGGCGACGCTCAGGACGGTTCCGGGACCGCTGCGCGCGGTGACGCCGCGGCTGGTGACGCTGCCGGTGGCGATACTGCGGGCGGTGGCGGTGCGGCGCAGGGCCGGATCTCCTCACCCGCGAACTCGGCCGCCGAACATCGGCTCATCGGCGTGCTGCAGTCGCCGCGCACCGGGATCGCACCGGACGAGCTGCCGGGCTGGGGCGGCGTGCTGCTCGGTCCGCTGTACCGCGGGATGACGGTGGAGCTGCGATGAGGAGTATCGCCGGCGCGCTGCTGAAGATCTCGGTGTTCGCCGTCGTGACGGTGCTGCTGACGGGGTTGCTGGCCGCGACCATCGCCAACACGAACTTCGGCGACGCCTCGGGCTACACCGCCCGGTTCGTCGACGTGTCCGGACTGTCCGAGGGCGATGACGTGCGGATCGCGGGCGTGAAGGTCGGACAGGTCAAGGAGATCGCCGTCGGCGAGGGCGACCACGCGGAGGTCCGGTTCGACGTCGACGGCCAACGCAGGCTTCCCGCGCTGGTGACGGCCACCGTCAAGTACCGCAACCTCATCGGGCAGCGGTATCTGGCGCTCGGCACCGACGTGCCCGACCGGGAGCGGCTCGAACCGGGCGGCACGATCCCGCCGGAACGCACCAGTCCGGCGCTGAATCTCACGGTGCTGTTCAACGGTTTCCAGCCACTGTTCCGTGCACTCGATCCGAAGGAGATCAACCAGCTCTCCTACGAGATCATCCGGGTGTTCCAGGGCGAGGGCGGCACGGTGCGCAGCCTGCTGTCGCACACCGCGTCGTTGACCTCGACCCTCGCATCGAAGGATCGGGTCATCGGCCAGACCATCGACAACCTGAACCGTGTCCTCGGCACGGTCAACTCGCGTACGCCGCAGGTGAAGAACCTCGTGTCGACGACGCAGCAGTTGGTGAGCGGGTTGGCGAAACAGCGGAAACCGATCGGGGAGGCCGTCTCCGGGCTGGCCGAACTGACCACGGCGACCGGCGGACTGCTCGAGGACGCACGGCAGCCGTTGCGCCAGGACGTGACAGCGCTGCGGAAGCTGGCGGGCAATCTGGCCGGTTCGCGCGAACTGATCGACGAGGTGCTGACGACGCTTCCGGGACACCTCCAGAAGTTCACGCGTGCCGTCAGCTACGGCAGCTGGTTCAACTATTACCTGTGCGATCTGCGCGGGACGATCGGTATCAAGGCGCTCAACGTCGACGTGCCGATCCTGCCGCTGCCCGCGACGGAGCAGCCGGAGAGGTGTCAGACAGAGTGAAACCGCTGACCGAACGCAACCAGGCCGCGGTGGGATTCGTGGCTCTCGTGCTGGTGGTGCTCACGACCGTCACCGTCTACCGGGCCGACGAGATCCCGATTCTGAGCGACCGCACGAGTTACGCCGCACACTTCGCCGAGTCCGCCGGACTGGCAGAGGGCAACGACGTGCAGCTGGCGGGGGTACGGGTCGGCGAGGTCGACGAGGTCGTGCTCGACGGCACGCGCGTGCGCGCGACCTTCTCGCTCGAGGGCATCGACACCTCGCGGATCGGCGACCGGACGAGGGCGTCGATCGAGATCAAGACGCTGCTGGGGGAGAAGTACCTCGCGCTCGACCCGGAGGGCGAGGCGCCGCAGGACCCGGCCGAGCCGATACCGGTGGAGCGCACGGAGACGCCGTTCGAACTGCAGGACGCGTTCGACCAGCTGTCGGGGACGGTCGAGGACATCGACACCGACCAGCTGGCGAAGAGCTTCGACGTGGTGTCCGAGACCTTCGCCGACACCTCCGAGCCGATGACCGAGGCGTTGCAGGGACTCTCGGCGTTGTCGGAGACGGTGTCGTCGCGGGACGCCGAACTGGGCAGGCTGCTGTCGAACACCCGGCAGATCACCGGCACGCTCCGCAGCAGGAACCAGCAGCTGCGCAAGGTGATCGGCGACGGCAACACGTTGCTGACCGAACTGCAGAACAGGCGGCAGGCGATCAACCGGATGCTGGTCGGCACCCGGCAGGTGTCGCAGCAGCTGTCCGGGGTCGTCGACGACAACCGGGCGCAGCTCCAGCCGGCGTTGCAGGAACTGAGCAAGGTCACCACGGTGCTGCAGCGCAATCAGAACAATCTGGACCGCGGCTTGGAGCTGCTCGCGCCGTTCACCCGGCTCGGGACCAACGTGACCGGTAACGGCCGCTGGTTCGACGGCTATATCTGCGGGATGCTGCCGCCGACGATCAACACCGGCACCGGCTACGAGTACAACTCGGAGGGTTGCGTCGGTGACATGGCCGCACCGGACCAGGGCGTCGGAGGTGGCCGATGACGATGGACACGCGCGCGGGCAGGAGCGTGTATCGCTGGCTGGCGACGGCCTGCGTGGCGGTACTCCTGCTGACCGGCGGCGTCTGGTGGTTGTTGCGTGAGGATGCGGGCATCAGGCTGACGGCGCACTTCGACCGCGCGGTCGGGCTGTATGCCGGGTCGACGGTGCGCGTACTCGGCATCGAGGTCGGCGAGATCACGCGGGTGCAGCCACGCGGTGAGCAGGTCGTGGTGTCCATGCGCGTCGACAACGGGGTCCAGGTGCCGGAGGGGGCCGACGCGGTCGTCGTCGCGCCGAGCCTCGTCAGCGACCGCTACGTGCAGCTGACGCCGGTGTACGACGGCGGGCCCGTGATGACGTCCGGAACGGTGATCCCGCGGGACCGCACCGCCACCCCGATGGAGATCGACGACCTGTACGCGAGCCTCGACGAACTGTCGACGGCACTCGGGCCGGACGGGGCGAACTCCGACGGTGCGCTGTCTCGGGTGCTCGACACGACCGCGGCCAACCTCGACGGCAACGGCCGGAACCTGAACACCACGGTCACGAAACTGTCCGAACTGGCCACGACGCTCGACGACTCGTCGGACGACCTGTTCGGCACGGTGCGGAACCTGCAGAAGTTCACCGAGCTGCTCGCGACCAGCGACGCGCAGCTGAACCGCTTCTACGAGCGGCTGTCCGAGGTGAGCGGGTTCCTGGCCGAGGATTCCGACGACGTCGGCAAGGCACTGTCGTCGCTGGGCGGGGCGCTGGGAAAGGTGAAAGGCTTCGTCGGCGAGAACCGGAAGGCGCTGTCGGACAACATCGGCAAGCTCGAAGGCATCACCCAGGTGCTGGTCGACCAGCGCGCCGCGGTCGCGGAGATCGCCGACGTCGCACCTCTCGGGCTGTCGAACTTCATCAACTCCTACGACGCCGCCTCCGGGTCGATCGCGATCCGCTACAACTTCAACGAGGTCACCAATCCGCTGATGACGAGCGCGTGCAAGCTGACGAAGTCGCTGGCCGACCACCGAACGCCGGAGGCGCTGGACAAACTGTGCGAGATTCTCGGCCCGGTCGTCGACGGCGCCGCGAAGTTGCCGTCGGTCTCACAGCTGCTGGCCTCGATCCAGAGCGGCGAGCTGCCGCCGCTGCCGCTCCCGTCGATCGTGGCACCGGGAGGTCGGTGATGACGGAGACAACGGTGGCGACAGCGACGGCGGTGCAGCGAACGCCGGGCGGTGCCCGTCCCGGCAGGGCGCGGCGGGCGCTGCGGCTGTCGTTGGTATGCCTGCTGTTGCTGGTGGCGGGCTGTGGCGACGGCGGATTCTCGGGGCTGTACAACGCACCATTGCCCGGCGGTGCCGACCTCGGTGACCGGCCGTATCGGATCACCGTGCGGTTCCACGACGTGCTCGATCTCGTGCCACAGGCGGCGGTGAAGGTCAATGACGTCGCCGTGGGGCGGGTGGAGCGGGTGCGGCTCGCCGACGACGGCAAGACCGCGCTCGCCGACCTCGCCCTGAACGGGGACATCGACCTGCCCGGCGACGCGGTGGCGGAACTGCGCCAGTCGAGCCTGCTCGGGGAGAAGTTCGTCGAGCTGCGGCCGCCCGCCGACGGCGGCGGCAAGGCCGCGCTCGGCGACGGCGACGTGATCCCCCTCGACCGGACGAACCGCAATCCGCAGGTGGAGGAGGTCCTCGGGGCGCTGTCGCTCCTGCTCAACGGCGGCGGAGTGGAACAGCTCAGGGACATCGTCGGGGAGCTCAACGATGCGCTGGCCGGGAACGAACCGGAGATCAGGGCGCTGCTGACCCGCGTGGACGAACTCGCGACCACATTGGACGAGCAGCGCGGTGAGATCGTGCGGGCGATCGACGGAGTGCACCGGTTGTCGGGCACCCTGTCGAAACAGCGCGGCCACCTGTCCACGGCACTCGAGCACCTGGAGCCTGGGTTGAAGGTCGTCTCCGGACAGCGGGAGCAGTTGGTCGGCATGCTGAAATCACTGCGGAAGCTGTCCGGGACCGGTACCCGAGTGGTCGACGCGAGCAAACAGAGTCTCGTCGCGAACCTGCGAGCGCTCACCCCGACGCTGGAGAAGCTCGCCGAGACCGGTGCCGATCTGCCGGAAGCGATGCAGCTGCTGCCCAGCTATCCGATCCCGGTGTTCGGCGAGTCGATCATGCACGGCGACTACGCGAACGTGAGCGTGCGACTGGACCTGCAGCTCGACGCGATCCTCGAGAACGTCCTCAATGCGCGGAGGCCGCCGGTGCAGCTGCCGAACGACGACGGCACCGGCGCCGAGGGTGCCATCCCGTTCAACGACGGGGACGCCCCGCCGCCGCTGCCGCTGCCCGACCCCTCGGAATCGCTGACCGCTCCGCAGGCCGGTGCCGGCCAGGGGAGGGGCGGTACCGGCGGCGGTGTCGACGGGCTGCTCGGCGGCCTGGTGGGAGGTGGCTGATGCGACTGGAACGCAAGAACCGGGTGCAGCTCGTCGTGTTCGGCCTCATCTCCCTGCTGGCGGTCGGCTACGCCGGAGGCACGTATGCGGGCCTGGATCGGCTGTTCGGCAACCGCGGGTATCTGGTTCACATCCAGCTGAGCGAGTCGGGCGGCATCTTCGAGAACGCGGAGGTCGCCTACCGGGGCGTGACGGTCGGCCGGGTGACGGGCCTCAACCTCGACGGCCACGGTGTGACCGTCGACGTGGACATCGACAGCGGTACGCCCGACATTCCCGCCGACTCCGACGCCGTCGTCGCCAATCGCTCCGCCGTCGGTGAGCAATATGTCGATTTGCGGCCCCGGTCCGACGACGGGCCGTATCTCGAACACGGTTCGACGATCGACAGCTCCCGGACCGGCACGCCGGTGCCACCCGGGCAGCTGCTCGGCAACCTCAACCAGCTCGTGTCCAGTGTGGATCCGGAGTCGTTGCGAACGGTCGTCGACGAACTCGACACCGCGTTCACCGGCGCGGGCCCCGACCTGGGGCGGCTGCTGGATTCGGCGGGATCGCTCACCGCCCAGGCCAAGGCGGCTCTGCCGCAGACCGCGCAACTGCTGCGGCAGAGCCGGACCGTGCTCGACACCCAGCGCCGGAACGCCGACCAGTTGCGGTCGATCGCGGGCGGGTTCCGTGACATCGCGTCACAGCTGAAGAAATCCGACTCCGACCTGCGCAACGTGATCGACCGCGCTCCCGCGGCGAGCCGCGAGATCTCCGCGCTGCTCGACGAGTCCGGGACGAGCCTGTCGGTGATGATCGCGAACCTGCTGACGACCTCGCAGGTGCTCGAACCGCGGACGGACGCGCTCGAGCACATGATGGTGGCGCTGCCGATGGTGTCCGGCTTCTCGCGTTCGGTCGTGTCCAACGGCGAAGGGCATCTCGGTTTCGTGCCCACGTTCTTCGACCCGCACGGCTGCACCAAGGGGTACGAGGGCACCGAGCGCCGCCCCGCGAACGACACGCGGAACACCGAGCCCAACACCGAGGCCTATTGCGCCGAACCGCAGGGCAGTCCGAGCAATGTCCGTGGTGCGCAGAACGCGCCGGTGGCGGGTGAGCCGGTGCAGGTTCCGGGTGGCGACCAGGACGCGAGCGGCGACATCGACGGTGGTGCCGATCGGGATCGGGAGGCGTCACAGCGCGGGGGCCAGGACGGCAGTGGCGGGCTGCCCGGACTGCTCGACTTCTCGGCCACCGGCGGTTCCGGGCAGGGCGATTCGGCGGACTCCGGGTCGTCCGGCGACGGGATGGGCGGCCTGCTGGGGGTGGACGGATGAGGCCGGTACGGCTGCTGCGCCGGGTGGCCCGGGACCGCACCGTCGCGGTGCTGCTGGCCGTCGCCGTGATCGCGACCGTCTCCTGCGCCGGTCTGGGTTGGCGCTGGTGGGCGGTGGCGCACAGCGAGCCCGCCCACAACGCCGCCGTCCGGGACACGGCCGTACGCGAAGGAACCAGGGCACTCGAGGTGCTCCACACGATCGATCACCGCACCGCCGCATCGGATCTCGACGCGTGGGCACGAGTCACCTCGGGTGAGCTGCACGGCAGGCTGACTGGTGACCGGAAGCGGCACATCGACCGCGCCGGCGACGCCGAAACCGTCGCCACGGCAACGGTGACCCGCTCCGCGCTGTCCGAACTGGACCTCGAGGGCGGGACGGCGCGGCTGCTGGCGGTCGTGGACACCGACGTCGGCAAGGAGCAGCGGCGCAGCACGTTGATCGCATCCTTGGTGCGGAAAGGGGAGCGGTGGACCGTGTCGAACGTGCAGGCGGTCGGCTCGTGACCCGGCGGACGGTGCGGGAGCCCGGGGACCGCGAGGACGAGGAACCCGTCACGGAGCCCGGCGCGGAGCCCGAGGACGACCGCGAGGACCGGGCGGGCCGCGGCCACAGGGACACCGAGGACGAGGCCGTGGACACCGAGGACGAGGATGCGGACGGCGAGGACCGTGCGGTCGGCGAGCCCGGTGATGCCGACGACGCGGCGGCCCGGAGGGATGGTCCGGCGGCACGGCGCGCGACGGTGCTCGCCGTCCTGGCCGCGGTGTGCGTCGTCGCCACGGCGGGTGCGGTCTGGCTGGGCATGCGTTCGGTGGACGCCGCGCCGGACGACGTGGCCCATGTCGATGCGGCGCGGACGCAGCAGTTGACGGAGGAGGTCGACGCCGCCGTCACGGCCGTGTTCTCGTACGACCGCGGTGATCTCGCGCGTACCGAGCGGGCGGCCGACCGGGTACTGACCGGAGCGGCGCGCCGCGAGTACGAGGCCCTCTTCGCCCGTCTCCGCGCGCAGGCCACAGGGAGTCGGGATGGCGGAAACCGGGCCGGCGGGAACGGAGCCGACGGGACAGGCGATGCGGCCGCGTCGGGTGCCGTGCAGTCGACGACGGTCCGATCCGTCGGGGTGCGCAGTCTGACCGGCGGACGGGCGGAGCTGCTCGTGCTGGCCGATCGGCGGGTGCTGGGTGAGGACATGTCCTCCCGCAGTTCGGATTCGGTGTGGATCGACGTCGTGGCGGTGCGCAGCGACGGGAGCTGGCGCATCGCCGAGATGTCGCCGGTGTGAGTGCCGGAGCGGATGCGCGCGGCGCGTTCGTGTGGTGATCATGTACGACGGGTCCGGTGTGGCCCGGGCGCTGACGTTGCCAAAAAGTGAAACATGTTCTAGTCTTGCTCGATGATCATGGCGGTCGTCCGGCGGGTGCGGGTGAGGTGATCGGATGCGTATCGCGTTGTTGTCCTACCGGAGCAAACCGCACTGCGGTGGGCAGGGCGTGTACGTGCGGCACCTCAGCCGCGGACTGTCCGAACTCGGACACGACGTCGAGGTCCTGTCCGGCCAGCCGTATCCGGACCTCGACGACCCGGTCCGGCTCACGAAAGTGCCGAGTCTCGACCTGTACCGCGAATCGGATCCGTTCCGCACCCCGCGGCTCGGTGAGTACCGCGACGCGATAGACCTGTTCGAGACCGGCGCCATGTGGACGGCCGGCTTCCCGGAGCCGCTGACATTCAGTCTGCGCGCCGCGCGGTTGCTGCGGGGCCGAGCGGCCGACTTCGACGTCGTGCACGACAACCAGTGCCTCGGCTACGGCCTGCTCGGCCTGCAGCGTGCCGGTGTTCCCTTGCTGGCGACGGTTCACCATCCGATCACCAGGGACCGGGTCGCCGACCTGGCCGCGGCGTCGTGGCGGCGCAAGCTCGCGGTACGCCGCTGGTACGGCTTCGTGACGATGCAGGCGCGGGTGGCCCGGCGCCTTCCGCGGCTGATCACCGTGTCGCAGGCGTCCGCCGGTGACATCGCCGAGGACTTCCGGGTGGCGCAGGAGCGGCTCACCACGATTCCGCTCGGGGTCGACACGGAGCTGTTCCGCCCCGCCGGGGGCCGGGTTCCGGGCCGCATCGTGGCCGTGGCCAGTGCCGACGTGCCGTTGAAAGGCGTCCGTCATCTGCTCGAGTCGGTGGCGAAACTCCGGGTCGAACGTGACGTGGAGCTGGTGCTGGTCAGCAAGCTCGCCGACGACGGTCCGACCCGCAGGCTCATCGACGAACTCGCGATCGGCGACGTCGTGCGCGCGGTGCACGGGCTGGCCGACGACGAGCTCGCCGGCCTGCTGGCCTCAGCCGAGGTGGCCTGCGTGCCGTCCCTCTACGAGGGGTTCTCGCTGCCGACGGTCGAGGCGATGGCGTGCGGCACGCCGCTGGTGGTCAGCCGCGCGGGTGCGTTGCCAGAGGTGGTGGGCGACTGCGGCCGGCTCGTGCCGCCCGGCGACACCGAGGCGCTGACGCGGGAACTGGCCACGGTGCTCGACGGCCGGGAGTTACGGGGCCGTCTCGGTGATGCGGGAAGGGCACGAGCCCTCGAACGGTACAGCTGGCGATCGGTCGCTGCGTCCACAGTGGACGTATACCGCGAGGTGATCGACCGGACACGGCGAAAGGCGGGGTAGATGCTGACGGTGGATTTCGACCGCATCGGGGTGGGCCCGGGTACGACGGTGATCGACGTCGGTTGCGGTGCGGGTAGGCACGCGTTCGAGGCCTACCGGCGCGGCGCCGACGTCGTCGCGTTCGACCAGGACAAGCCCGCGCTGGCCGAGGTCGAGACGATGTTCGCGGCGATGTCCGCCGAAGGGCAGGTACCGGCGGGGGCGGCGGCCACCACGGTCGCGGGCGACGCGCTACGGCTGCCGTTCCCCGACGACTCGTTCGACTGCGTGATCGCCTCGGAGATCCTGGAGCACGTCCCCGAGGACGAGCGGGCCATCGCCGAACTGGTGCGCGTGGCGCGGCCCGGCGGCTCCGTCGTCGTCACGGTGCCGCGGTGGCTGCCGGAACGCGTGTGCTGGCTGCTCTCCGACGCTTACCACGAGGTCGAGGGCGGGCACGTGCGCATCTATCGGGGCGACGAACTACGCGGCAAGCTGCGTGCCGCCGGGCTGCGGCCCGTCGCGGGCGAGCACGCCCACGCGCTGCACGCGCCCTACTGGTGGCTCAAGTGCGCCGTCGGGCCCGACAACGACGACAACCCGCTGGTCAAGGCCTATCACCGGCTGCTGGTGTGGGACATGATGCGCGCCCCCTGGCCGACACGTACCGCCGAGCGGCTGCTCGACCCCGTGGTCGGCAAGAGCCTCGCGGTGTACAGCGTCAAGGACGCCGGTGCCGTCGCCGGCGCGGGCGGGGACGGCGGTGGACAGGGGGTCGCCGGTGCCCCGGACTGACGTGCCCGAGGTGCCCGGAGTCCTCGCCGCCGCCGACGTGGCCGCCACAGCCCGGTCGATCGCCGCCGTGCAGGAGAGCTCCGGTGCCGTTCCGTGGTTTCCCGGTGGCCACACCGACCCGTGGGACCACGTTGAATCCGCCATGGCGTTGACGGCAGCCGGGCTCCGCGAGGAGGCCGCGGCCGCCTACGACTGGTGCCGCCGCACCCAGCGGTCCGACGGATCGTGGCCCGCGAAGGTCGTCGACGGCGGTGTGGAGGACCCGACCACCGACACGAACTTCTGCGCCTACGTCGCTGTCGGCGTGTGGCACCACCTCACGTGCACCGGGGACGACGAGTTCGCCCGGCGCATGTGGCCGGTCGTGCGGGCCGCCATCGACCTCGTGCTCGACGCGCAGACCGAACGCGGCGAGGTTGCCTGGGCGCGCGGCGGCGACGGGACATGGGCGAGCGAGGCGCTGCTGTCCGGGTGCGCGAGCATCCACCAGAGCCTGCGATGTGCGCTCGCACTGGCCGACCACGTCGAGCGTCCCCAGCCGGACTGGGAGGTCGCGCTCGGGAGACTGGGACACGCCCTGCGGGCCCACCCCGAGGCGTTCGCGGACAAGAGTCGGTATTCGATGGACTGGTACTACCCGGTGCTCGGGGGAGCCGTCCGCGGGCCCGCCGGGCTCGACCGGATCCACCGGCGCTGGCCCGAGTTCGTCGTCGACGGGCTCGGTGCGCGGTGTGTCGACGACCGGCCGTGGGTCACCGGGGCGGAGACGTGCGAGCTCGTGCTCAGCCTGGACGCCGTGGGCGAAGCCGTGCTCGGCAGGGAGTTGCTGGCGGCCATGCAGCATCTGCGGGATCCCGGCGGCTCGTACTGGACCGGCTACGTCTTCACCGACGGCAAACGCTGGCCGGAGGAGCGGACCACGTGGACCGGTGCGGCCGTGATCCTGGCCGCCGATGCGCTGGCGCGCACCACCCCGGCTTCGGCGATCTTCCGCGGCGACGGCCTCCCGCTCGGCCTCGCACCCGTCGGCACCGGTTGTGGCTGCGACACCTACGTGACCGGCGTGCCCGGCTGACCGTCGATCCGGCGCAGCAGCCGCATCGAGCCGGTCGCCGTGTGTTCGGCGAACTGGCCGGAGGCGAGTGCGCGGCGGAAGATGTGGAACGGCGGGCGGCCGCCGTCGCGGGGATCGGGGAACACGTCGTGGATGGCCAGCAGTCCGCCCGGTCGCACCCACGGCGCCCAGCCCGCGAGGTCGGCGTCGGCGGCCTCCTCGGTGTGGCCGCCGTCGATGAACACCAGGTCGGCGGGCGTCCGCCAGAGTGCTGCGACGTCGGGGGAATGGCCGACCACGGCGACGACGTGGTCGGCCAGTCCGGCGCCGGCGATGGTGCGGCGGAATGCGCCCAGGGTGTCGAGGCGGCCGGTGCCGGGATCGACGAGGCCGGGGTCGTGGTACTCCCAGCCGGGTTGGTGTTCCTCGGAACCGCGGTGGTGATCGACGGTCACGACGCGTGCGCCCGTCTCCCGCGCGGCCGCGCCCAGGAAGACGGTCGACTTGCCGCAGTAACTGCCGATCTCCACGGCCACGGGTGTCTCCGTGGCGTCGCCTCGCCGGGCGGCCACCGTCTCGTGCAGGGCGTCGTAGAGGGCGAGTCCCTCGGCGGTGGGCATGAAGCCGGGTGCCTCGAGTGCGGCGGTCAACAGCTCGGGCGGCATGGCCGTGGCAGCGGGCATGCGGGGAACTGTAGGCGCGTGCCACGACGGGCTCAACCGTCGTCTTTCGAATGCAACACGATGCCGCCCTGTGTGCTGGTGACCGTCACCCGCGCTGTCAGCGGCCGTTTTCGGAGCCAGACAATAGTTGAAACATGTTTCAGAAATCGGCATCATGTGGAGGCGATCAGCTCGCCGGAAGGAGCCTTCGATGCCGCACCGGGAATGGGACGCCGAGGCCGACGTCGTGATCGTCGGCTTCGGGGGCGCAGGGGCGTGCGCCGCCATCGACGCCTGCGACCGCGGTGCCGACGTGCTCGTCCTCGACCGTTTCCAGGGCGGCGGCGCGACCGCCATCAGCGGCGGGGTCGTCTACGCCGGAGGCGGCACGCAGCATCAGCGGGCCGCGGGATTCGAGGACACCACCGAGGCGATGCTCGACTATCTCAGGCTCGAGACCGACGGTGTGGTCTCCGACGAGACGCTCGCGCGATTCTGTGAGCAGAGTCCCGACAATCTGCGCTGGCTCGAACGACACGGCGTGCCGTTCGAGGGCAGCATGGCGCCGCGCAAGACGTCGTACCCCACCAACGAGCACTACCTGTACTACTCGGGCAACGAGCTCGCCCCGCCGTTCTCCGACGCCGCGGTTCCCGCCCCGCGCGGGCACCGTGCGAAGGGGGCGGGCGTGTCCGGCAAACCGCTGTTCGGGGCGCTGCGCAGGGCCGTGGCCCGCAGGCCGATCGCGGTGCGGACCCAGACCAAGGCCAGACGCCTCGTCACCGACGGCGAGCGGATCGTCGGCGTGGAGGTCTCGGAGATCGGTGGGCGCGTCCCGCGCGGGCTGCACCGGGTGCTGGCGTGGGCGGGCCGCAAGCTCAACATCTACTACCGGCCGCTCGGCCGGATGCTCGACGGGCCGGTCGCGAACCTGGAACGCAGGCACGGCGTGCCGCGCCGGTATCGCGCCCGCCGCGGCGTCGTGCTCGCCGCAGGCGGGTTCGTCTTCAACCGGCAGCTGGTGGCCGAACATGCGCCCGCCTACCGCCGCGGCTCGTCGCTCGGCACGATCGCTGACGACGGCAGTGGCATCGCGCTCGGGGAATCGGTGGGCGGGCGGGCCGACCGGCTGCACCGCGTGTCCGCGTGGCGGTTCTTCAACCCGCCGCTGGCGATGGTCGACGGAGTGCTCGTCAACAATCGCGGCGAGCGCATCTGCAACGAGGCCTACTACGGCGCGCGTATCGGCGACCGGGTCGCGCGGCAGCCCGATTCGGAGGCGTATCTGATCATCGACGCCCGCACCCGTGCCGAGGCGCTCCGGCAGGCCCCGTCGCAGACACTGTGGTTCCAGCGGTTGCAGGCCGAGTACGTCCTGCGGATCGGCCACGTCCGCGCCACCGACCTGCCGACGCTGGCCCGCAGCCGGGGCATCGACCCGGACGGGCTGGCCCACACGATCGAGGAGTACAACGCCGGTGCCGCCGCCGGTCACGACCGGATGGGCAAGGACCCGGCACACGTGCACCCGCTGTCGAGCGGCCCGTTCTACGCGATCGACTGCTCCATCCGTACCCAGCCGGGATTCCCGATCCCGATGATCACGCTCGGCGGCCTGACCGTCGACGAAACGACCGGGGCCGTCACGCGTGAGGACGGCTCGCCCGTGCCGGGGCTGTACGCCGCGGGCCGCAACGCCGTCGGTGTGTGCTCGGAGTCCTATGTGAGCGGTCTGTCCATTGCGGACTGCGTGTTCTCCGGGCGCCGCGTGGCGGCCGCACTGACCGAGAAGCGATTTCAGGAGGAACAGGCGTGAGGATCGTCGTCGACTGGGACCTGTGTGAGTCGAACGGAATCTGTGAGGCCGTCGCACCCGACGTGTTCGAACTGGACGAGGACGAGAACCTGATCCTCAAGGCGGACCCGGATGCCGAGAACCGCGGCCGGATCCTGCAGGCCGTCGAGTCGTGCCCGAAGGCCGCGCTGTCGCTGGACGAGTCCGAGTGACGGGCGAGCAGGCGGCCGGGGCGGCGCCGCGGGAGGGTACCGATGTGGAGGAGTTCGACGTCGTCGTGGTCGGCAGCGGTGCGGCCGGACTGACCGCGGCCCTGCGCGCGGCGCATCTCGGGTTGTCCACCGTGGTGCTCGAGAAGGCCGCCGCCTTCGGCGGGTCGACCGCCCGGTCGGGTGGCGGCGTGTGGGTTCCCGGCAACGACGCCCTGCGGCGCGCGGGCGTCTCGGACACGCCGCAGGCCGCCCGGGAGTACCTGCATTCGATCGTGGGTGATGCGGCCGAGCCGGAGCGTATCGACACGTATCTCGAGCACGGGCCGGCCGTGCTGTCGTTCGTGGAGCGGACCACGCCGTTACGGCTGCGCTGGGTGCGCGGATACTCCGACTACTACCCCGAGGCTCCCGGCGGGAAGGCGGTCGGCCGGTCCGCCGAGCCCAAGCCCGTCGATGCCCGGCTGCTCGGCGAGGATCGGGATCGGCTGGAGCCGCCGTACAGCGCGCCGCCGCTCGGGGTTCCGCTCGGGCAGGCCGACTACCGGTGGCTGAGCCTGATCGCACGCCACCCGCGCGGTCTGCTGACCCTGCTGAGCCTGGGCATGCGCTGGCTGGGCGGCCTGCTGCTGGGCAAACGCCAGCTGGTCATGGGACAGGCGATCGCGGCCGCGCTCCGGATCGGCGTTCGCCGCGCCGGTGCCGAGGTCAGGCTCAACCGGCCGCTGCTGCGCCTCGAGACGGCAGGCGATCGGGTGACCGGCGTCGTCGTCGACCGGGACGGCGAGGAAGCCGTGGTGCGCGCCCGCCACGGAGTGGTGCTCGCCGCGGGTGGGTTCGAGCACAACGCCGCGATGCGCGAGCGGTACCAGCGCGCCCCCATCGGTACGGAATGGACGGTCGGAGCCAAGGCCAACACCGGCGACGCCATCACGGCGGCGACGGCCGTGGGCGCTGCGGTGGACCTCATGGACGACGCCTGGTGGGGACCGTCGATCCCGTTGCCGGGCGGACCGTGGTTCGCGCTGGCGGAACGGTCCCGGCCCGGCAGCATCATGGTGAACGAGCACGGCCGCCGGTTCGTGAACGAGTCGGCGCCCTACGTGGACGCCGTTCACGCGATGTACGGCGGCGACCAGGGGCGCGGTGACGGTCCCGGGGAGAACATCCCGACGTGGCTGGTGTTCGACCAGCGGTACCGCAACCGGTACATGTTCACCGGGCTCGGCCCCCGCCAGCCCCTGCCAGGGCGCTGGTACAAGCACGGCGTCGTGGTGCAGGCGTCGTCGGTCGGTGAACTGGCCGAGAAGATGGGCGTACCGGCCGCGGCACTCGAGTCCACAGTGGAGCGCTTCAACGAGTACGCCGGTGCGGGTGAGGACGCCGAGTTCGGCCGGGGCCGCAGCCGTTACGACCACTACTACGGCGATCCGCGGAACCGTCCCAACCCGAGCCTCGGTGCGCTGAACCAGGCGCCCTTCTACGCCGTGAAGATGGTGCCGGGGGACCTCGGCACGAAGGGCGGCGTGCGCACGGACACGCGGGCGCGAGTGTTGCGCGAGGACGGATCGGTGATCGACGGGCTCTACGCGGCGGGCAACAGCAGCGCCGCGGTGATGGGCCGCACCTACGCCGGTCCCGGCGCGACGATCGGCCCGGCGATGGTCTTCGGCTACCTGGCCGCCGAGGATCTGGCGGAGACGGGCGCCGGCACAGCGGCCGGATCCGAGCACCAGGACGCACGCACGGACACGGCTTCGTAGTCACCACGGCTGCGTAGGCGGCATGGCGTCGGAGTGAGGTGGAACCGTCACAGGACGGCGGTCCGCAGGAACGGGCGCCGCAGGGCAGGGTGCAGGTGGTGCCGCCGTGGCAGCACTGTCGGGGTGGCAGCACTGTCGGGCAGTGGTGTGACGGCGGGGGTGCCGGGCCGTGGTGCCGGGCAGCGGTGTGGACCGACAGCCGTGACGGTGCCGGCACCGCCACGGCCGTGACGGTGCCGTCGGGGACGCCGGACCGCGGGCGACGCTGGGTGTCTCCTCCTGCCGGCGACCGCTGAGTGGCGCCACCGCGGGCGTGGGTAACCTTCCCGCGTGTCTGTCAACAAGGACGAGCGCGGCGTCACTGCCTCCGGTGGTTCTGCGTCCGGTGGTGCTGCTCCCGGTGTGTCCGGTCCGTCCGCGGCGCCGTCGGGTCGTACCGGGCCACCGCGGCCCGCGTACACCGAACCGGTTCCCGTGACGACGCTCGTGGCGCGCTCCGGTTCGCGCCTGCTCGCCGACCCGTCCGCGCCCGAGGTGACCGTGACGGGGGCGACGCTGCGCGGACAGGACGTGCGGCCAGGGGACCTGTTCGCCGCGCTGCCCGGCGCGCGTGTGCACGGCGCCGATTTCGCGGCCGGCGCGATCGCCGCGGGCGCCGCTGCCATCCTCACCGACGAGGCGGGCACCGAACGTCCCGCGATCGCCGAGACCGAGCTGCCCGTGCTCGTGCATTCCGAGCCGCGTGCGGTCCTCGGTGAGATCGCCGCCTGGATCTACGGCGAACCGTCGCTGACCCTCAACGTCCTCGGAACCACGGGCACATCGGGCAAAACGACCACGGCCTACCTCGTCGAGTCGGGCCTGCGCGCGGCGGGTCACACGACCGGTCTCATCGGAACGGTCGAGACCCGCGTCTCGGGCGAACGTCTCGCCAGCGCCTTCACCACACCGGAGGCACCGGACCTGCAGGCGCTGTTCGCGCTCATGGTCGAGCAGGGCGTGACGCACGTGCCCATGGAGGTCTCCAGTCACGCGCTGAGCCTCGGCCGGGTGAACGGCACGCGGTTCACGGTGGGGGCGTTCACCAACCTGTCGCAGGACCACCTCGACTTCCACCGCGACATGGACGACTACTTCGCCGCGAAGTCGCTGCTGTTCGACGGCCGGTCGACGAGCGAGGTCGTGGTCGTCGACGCCGAGTGGGGTCGTAGGCTCGTCACCCCGCAGACGATCACGGTCGCCACCGAGCGCGGCGTCGACGCCGCATGGCGGGCGACCGACATCGCCACGACGCCCACCGGCGAACAGGGCTTCACCCTCCACGGGCCGGACGGGCGCACCGCCCGCGCCAGCATCCCGCTGCCGGGGGAGTTCAACGTCGCCAACGCGACCCTGGCCGCGGCGATCCTGGACACGGTGGGCATCCCCCTCGACGCCATCGTCGCGGGCCTGGCATCCGTCGAGGTCCCGGGCCGGATGGAACGCGTCGCGCTGGGTCAGCCGTTCGCCGCCGTCGTCGACTACGCGCACAAGCCCGCTGCCGTCACGGAGGCCCTGCGTGCGCTGCGGGCGGGCACGCAGGGACGCATCATCACGGTGCTCGGATGCGGCGGCGATCGCGACACCGCCAAGCGGGCCATCATGGGCGAGGCGGCGGTGCGCGGCAGCGAACTGGTGATCGTCACCGACGACAATCCGCGTAGCGAGGATCCGGCCGCGATCAGGGCGGAGATACTGCAGGGCGCCAGGGCCGTCGACTCGGCCGAGGCCGGCGAGATCCGCGAGATCGGCGACCGCAGGGAGGCCATCGTCGCCGCCGTCGCCGCGGCAGGCCACGGGGACGTCGTGCTCGTGGCGGGCAAGGGACACGAGAGCGGGCAGAACATCGCGGGCGTGGTGCATCCCTTCTCCGACAGGGATGAACTCGCGGCCGCCATCCGCGACAGGTTCGAGGTGAGCGTGTGATCGAGATGAGCATGGCCGAGATCGCCGAGGTGACCGGCGGCCGGCTGCACCGGGCCGAGGGCACCGAACGCGTGACGGCGTCGGTGGAGTTCGACTCCCGCAGGCTCACCGGGGGCGGGTTGTTCGTCGCACTGCCCGGCGAACGGGTCGACGGGCACGAGTTCGCCGCGAAGGCCGTGGCCGACGGTGCCGCGGGTGTGCTCGCGGGCCGCGAGGTCGACGCCCCCGCCGTGATCGCCCCGCCGGTCGAGGCCGCGCACGCGAACGCCATGGCGCTGGCCGGTGACAGCGACGGGTCCGGCGCGGCGGTGCTCGCGGCGCTCGGCAGGCTCGCCAGGCACGTCGTCACGCGGCTGACCGAGGGCGGGATGACGGTCGTCGGCGTCACCGGTTCGTCCGGTAAGACCTCCACCAAGGACCTCATCGCGCAGCTGCTCGAGCCGCTGGGCCCGACGATCGCGCCGCCGGGTTCGTTCAACAACGAGCTGGGCCACCCCTGGACCGCGCTGCGTGCCGACTCCTCGACGCGCAACCTCGTCCTGGAGCTGTCGGCCCGCGGCCCCGGCCACATCGCCGAGCTGGCGCAGATCGCGCCGCCGACGATCGGTGCGGTGCTCAACGTCGGCACCGCCCACGTCGGCGAGTTCGGCTCCCGTGAGGGCATCGCGCGGACGAAGGGTGAGCTGGTCGAGGCGCTGCCCGCCGACGGCGTGGCCGTGCTCAACGCCGACGACCCGCTGGTCGCCGCCATGGCTTCGCGCACCTCGGCGCGCGTCGTGTTCGTCGGCGAGAGCTCCGAGGCGACGGTGCGGGCCGAGGACGTCCGCCTCGACGACCAGGCGCGTGCCTCGTTCCGGCTGGTCGCCCCGCAGGGCACCGCCGACGTGACGCTGTCGCTGCACGGTGAGCACCACGTCGGCAACGCCCTCACCGCCGCCGCGATCGCCCTCGAACTCGGTACGCCCGTCGCCGAGGTGGCCGAACGCCTGTCCGGCGCCGAGCGCCGGTCCTCCCGGCGCATGGAGGTCACCACGCGCGCCGACGGCGTCACCGTGCTCAACGACTCGTACAACGCCAATCCCGAGTCGATGAAGGCCGCTCTCAAGACCCTCGCGTCGATGACCCGGGGCGCGGGCAGGCGGTCGTGGGCGGTCCTGTCGGAGATGGGCGAACTGGGTACCGATAGCGTGTCCGCGCACGACGAGATCGGCAGGCTCGCGGTGCGCCTGAACATCAGCAGACTCGTGGTGGTCGGAGACGCGGCCGCCCCGATGCACACCGGTGCCAGCCACGAAGGTTCTTGGGGAGAGGAGTCGGTTCTGGTTCCCGACACCGACGCGGCCGTCGCCCTGCTGCGCGACGAACTGCGTTCCGACGACGTGGTCCTGGTGAAGGCCTCCAAGGTCGCCGAGATGTGGCGGGTGGCCGACGCGTTGCTGGAGGGCACCGAGCTGGAGGGCACCCAGTGATCAGCATCCTGATCGCGGCCTCGGTGGGGCTGCTGATCTCCATCCTGTTCACCCCGTATCTGATCAGGCTGTTCTCGAAGCAGGGCTTCGGGCAGGAGATCCGTGAGGAAGGGCCGGAAGGCCACCGCTCGAAGCGCGGCACCCCCACGATGGGCGGTGTGGCGATCATCGTGGCGATGGTCGTCGCGTACTTCGTGGCGCACCTGGTCGACGTGCTGCGGGACTCGTCGAACTCCGGGCCGACGGCGTCCGGTCTGCTCGTGCTGTTCCTGTCCGTCGGGCTCGGCCTCGTGGGCTTCCTCGACGACTTCATCAAGATCCGCAAGCAGCGCAACCTCGGTCTCAACAAGACGGCCAAGCTGGTCGGCCAGCTGCTCGTCGCGGTCGTGTTCGGCATCCTCGCGCTGCAGTTCGTCAACGACAACGGCCTGGCACCCGCCTCGCAGCACCTGTCGTACGTGCGGGACCTGTCACTGATCTTCTTCCCCCTCCCGGTATTCATCCTGTTCTGCTACCTGCTGATCTCGGCGTGGTCGAACGCGGTGAACTTCACCGACGGGCTCGACGGCCTCGCAGGCGGCGCCGGGGCGATGGTGCTGGTCACCTACGTGGTGATCGCCTTCTGGCAGGCTCGGCTCAGCTGTGTCGAGACGCCGCAGGCCGCGTGCTACGACGTCCGCGACCCGCTCGACCTCGCAGTGGTGGCCGCGGCCGCGGCGGGCGCGTGTGTCGGGTTCCTGTGGTGGAACGCCGCACCGGCGAAGATCTTCATGGGCGACACCGGTTCGCTCGCGCTCGGTGGCCTCATCGCCGGCCTGTCGATGACGACGCGCACCGAGCTGCTCGCCATCGTCATCGGCGGTCTGTTCGTGGTCGAGATGGTGTCGGTCGTGCTGCAGATCGCGGTCTTCCGCACGACGCGCAAGCGGCTGTTCCGGATGGCGCCGTTCCACCACCACTTCGAGCTCTCCGGCTGGGCCGAGACGACGGTGATCATCCGCTTCTGGCTGCTCGCAGCCGTGTGCTGCATGTTCGGCCTGGGCCTGTTCTACAGCGAACAGCTCGGTCTCGGCGGGGGCTGACCGGTGAAGCTGGCTGGAACACGGGTGCTGGTCGCCGGCGCCGGGGTGACCGGCCGGTCGGTCACCGAGACGCTGACCGAACTCGGCGCCGACGTGACCGTGACCGACGGCAACGCGGAGCGGCTCGCCGAACTCGACGGGCTCGGCGCCACGCTGGAGCCTGGGCTCGACGTGCCCCCCGAGGGCACCGAACTGGTCGTGACCAGCCCGGGCTGGCGGCCGACGGCACCTCTGCTGCAGGCGGCGGCCGAGGCCGGTGTCGAGGTGATCGGCGACGTCGAACTGGCCTGGCGGCTCGGGCAGGAGCGCGAGCGGCCGCCCGCGTGGCTGGTCGTGACCGGCACCAACGGCAAGACGACCACCGTCGGCATGCTCGAGTCGATCCTGCGTGCGGCCGGTGCCGACGCCGTGGCCTGCGGCAACGTCGGTTTCGCCGTGCTCGACGCCGTCCGGGGCGGCCACGACGTGCTGGCCGTCGAGCTGTCCAGTTTCCAGTTGCACTGGTCGGCCACGCTGGCGCCGCGTGCGTCCGTCGTGCTCAACGTCGCCGAGGACCACCTGGACTGGCACGGCGGCCTCGAGGCCTACGCCGCCGCGAAGGGCACCGTCCACGCACGCTCGGGGACGGTCGTGCACAACGTGGCCGAGGCGTGGTCGCAGCGCCTCGCCGACGAGTACGCACCCGAGGGCGCACGCCGGGTCGGCTTCCGCCTCGACACCCCGCGGCCCGGTGAACTCGGCATCGTCGAGGACCTGCTCGTCGACCGCGCCTACGTCGGCGACCCGGTGCAGGGCGCCGAGGAACTGGCCACGCTCGCCGACGTCCGTCCCCTCGGCCCGCACAACGTCGCCAACGCCCTCGCCGCGGCCGCGCTGGCACGGGCCTACGGCATCCCGTCCGCCGCCGTCGCCGAAGGGCTGCGCACCTTCACCCCCGGCGCGCACCGCGCCGTCGTCGCGGGGGAGGTCGACGGGGTGCGTTACGTCAACGATTCGAAGGCCACCAACCCGCACGCCGCCACGGGCTCACTGCTCGCCCAGGACGGTGTCGTCTGGATCGCGGGCGGCCAGCTCAAGGGCGCGTCTGTCGACGAACTCGTGCAGGGGGTGGCCGCCCGGCTACGCGGGGTGGTCCTGCTCGGGGTCGACGCGGACGTGATCGGCGCCGCTGTTGCGCGACACGCGCCCGATGTTCCCGTCACACGCGTCGATCCGGGTGACCATGAGCCCATGACATCGGCGGTGAACGCGGCTCACACGCTCGCAACGGCGGGCGACACGGTGGTGCTGGCCCCCGCGGCGGCGTCGCTGGACATGTTCCGCGACTACGCCGCGAGGGGCGAGGCGTTCACGGCGGCCGTCGACGCGCTGAGACGGGAACGCCTCGGTGACGGCGATTGACGAGAGCCGATCCGGTTCCTCCGACTCCGCCCGGCGGAGCGACGACCGGAACCGGAGGAAACGCACCGAACGCGGATTCGCGGCGGTCCGTACCGCACTGACCGCGTGGCTGTCGCGTCCGCTGGCGGACTTCCACCTGATCCTCGCCGTCTGCGGGCTGCTCATGGTGATCGGCACCGTGATGGTGCTGTCGGCGTCGTCGGTCTCGTCCTACGACCCGGGCAACGCAGGCAGTGTGTACGCCCTGTTCCAGCGGCATCTGGTGTTCGCGGCCGTCGGCGCTGTCGTGTTCTGGCTGGGCGTGCGCATCCCGTTGCCGCGGATCCGGACGCTCTCGCCCGCGGCGATGGTGGTCACGCTGGGGCTGCTGGCGCTCGTGCTCACCCCGCTGGGCAGCGAACAGAACGGTTCCCAGGGCTGGTTCGTCGTCGGGCCGCTCTCGCTGCAGCCGGTGGAGCTCGGCAAGGTCGTGCTCACGCTGTGGGGCGCCCACATCCTCGTGACCAAATACCAGGTGCTCCATCAGTGGCGGCACCTGCTGGTGCCGGTGGTACCCGGGGCGCTGCTGATGTGCGCACTCGTGATGGCACAACCCGACCTCGGTGGCACCGTGCCGCTCGGCATCGTGCTCATCGCCCTGCTGTGGTTCGCAGGAGCGCCGAAACGGTTGTTCGGCATCGTGCTGGCCTCCGGTGTCGCGGGGGCGGTGGTGCTCGCACTGATCGCCGACTACCGGCTCGACCGGGTCATGACGTTCCTCAACCCCGGCGCCGACCCGCTCGGCAAGGGGATGCAGGCCAACCAGGCGCTGTACGCGCTCGCCGACGGCGGGCTGTTCGGCAAGGGCCTCGGGCAGGGCCAGTCGAAATGGATGTACCTGCCGAACGTGCAGCACGACTTCATCTTCGCGCTGATCGGGGAGGAGCTCGGGTTCGTCGGCTGTATCGTCGTGATCGGCCTGTTCGGACTGCTGACCTTCGTGGGCCTGCGCATCGCGATGCGCAACCTGGACCCGTGGATCCGGATCGTCGCCGGGACACTGACCGTGTCGATCGTGTCGCAGGCCGCTATCAACATCGGCTACGTCGTCGGACTGCTCCCCGTCACGGGCGTGACACTGCCGATGATTTCCTACGGTGGCACCTCGCTGCTGATGACGATGCTGCTGTTCGGCCTCCTCGCCAACTGTGCGCGGCACGAACCGGAGGCCGTGGCCGCGTTGCGCACTCAGGGGCCGGGTAAGTTCGGACGTCTGATGCGGTTGCCCGCCCCGGACCCGTACCGGCCTCCCGCCACGCGGCGCGGCGGCTCGAGGGGCGGTGGCCGCGGTCAAGGCGGAACCCGGTCGTCGGGAGCCAAGGCAGGCCGGCCGGCCACCCGTGGGGCGCGGTCGGCGTCGGCGCCCGACCGGCGCGGTGCAGCGCCGGAGTACGGTCGCCGCAGCCGCGGTGAATCGGCGCGCGGCGGACCGCGCAGGCCGAAACCGGACCGTTCCACGGGAACCAGTCGATCGACACGGAGAGGACGCAGGTGAGCCAGCCCGACACCGGTGCGGAGAAGACACCGGCACGCACCGCGCCGACGGTTGTGGTCGCAGGGGGCGGCACGGCCGGCCATATCGAGCCCGCGCTCGCATTGGCCGACGCGGTCACGCGGCTCCGGCCGGACGCGAAGGTAGTCGCGCTGGGCACCGAGCGCGGCCTGGAGACCACGCTGGTGCCGGACCGCGGCTACCCGCTGGAGCTGATCCCGCCGGTGCCGATGCCGCGCAAGCCGACGGCGGAGCTGCTGCGGCTCCCGCTGAAGGTCCGCGACGCGGTCAGGCGCACGCGTGAGGTGCTCGACCGGGTCGGCGCCGATGTCGTCGTCGGCTTCGGCGGGTACGTCGCGTTGCCCGCCTACCTGGCCGCACGCGGGCGGACACCTATCGTCGTGCACGAGGCCAACAAGCATCCGGGCCTGGCCAACAAGATCGGCGCCCGGCTCGCCGCGAAGGTCGCCGCGGCCGTGCCCGGGACCCCGCTGCCGGGCGCCGAGGTCGTCGGCATCCCGCTGCGGCACTCGATCACCTCCCTCGACCGCTCCGCCCTGCGTGCCGAGGCGCGCGCCCACTTCGGACTGGACCCCGACGCGCCGACCGTGCTGGCCTTCGGCGGTTCGCAGGGCGCGCGGTCCATCAACGAGGCCGTGTCCGGAGCCGCGCAGACGTTCGCCGAGGCCGGTGTGGGTGTGCTGCACGCACACGGCCCGAAGAACTCCGTCGCGGTGCGCGAATTCCCCGGCGCTCCGGCGTACGTGCCGGTGCCGTACCTGGAACGGATGGACCTCGCCTATGCCGCGGCGGACCTGGTGCTGTGCCGATCGGGTGCGATGACGGTCGCCGAGGTGTCCGCCGTCGGCCTGCCCGCGGTGTTCGTCCCGCTGCCGCACGGCAATGGTGAGCAGGCGCTCAACGCCGAACCCGCGGTGCACGCGGGAGCCGGTCTGCTGGTCGCCGACGAGGCGCTGACGCCGGAGGCGATCGCCGAACAGGTGATCCCGCTGGTGACCGACACCGAGCGGCTCGCGAAGATGAGCGCGGCCGCCGTCGGGCTGGGCCACGGCGCGGCCGACGAAACACTGGCGCGGATGGTCTTGGAGGCCGGGGGACATGGCGATGGCAACTGACACACCCGAGGAGGCCGGCATGAACGCCGTCGCGTCGCGGCCGCCCGAGGTGCTGCTGCGGGCGCACCTGATCGGCATCGGCGGTGCCGGCATGAGCGGCATCGCGCGGATCCTGCTGGCCAGGGGCGCGCAGGTGTCCGGCTCCGACGCGAAGGAGTCGCGGGCCTTTCTGACCCTGCGTGCGCAGGGTGCGCACATCGCGGTCGGACAGTCCGCCGAGAATCTCGACCTCGCCGGAAGTGAACCGACCGCCGTGATCGTGTCGACGGCGATCCGCGACGACAACCCCGAACTGGCGGCCGCGCGTTCCCGCGGCATCCCGGTGCTGCACCGCGCGGAGGCGCTGGCCGAGCTGATGGCGGGACACCGCGTCGCGTGCATCGCCGGCACCCACGGCAAGACGTCGACGACGTCGATGCTCACCGTGGCGCTGCAGCACTGCAGGCTCGATCCGTCGTTCGCGATCGGCGGCGACCTCAACGAGTCCGGAGCGAACGCCCATCACGGCGAGGGCGGCGTGTTCGTCGCGGAGGCCGACGAGAGCGACGGTTCGTTCCTGAGCTACACGCCGGACGTGGCGGTCGTGACGAACGTCGAGCCCGACCACCTCGACCACCACGGCACCGTCGAGGCCTACATCGCGGTGTTCACCGAGTTCCTCCACCGGATCGCGCCGGGCGGCGCGCTCGTGGTGTGTGCCGACGACGCGGCCGCCGCCGAGCTGGCGGTCCGCGCCGAGGCGGCGGGCGTGCGCGTGCTGCGGTACGGCCGGTCGGCGACCGGAGAGCACGACGCGCGGGTCGTGACCTACGAGCCGGCGGACGAGGGCGGCACGGTGCGCCTCGCGCTCGGCGGCGAGGAACTCGAGGTCCGGGTGACCGTGCCGGGCGAGCACATGGCGTTCAACGCCGTGGCCGCGCTGCTGGCGGGCCTGGAGCTGGGCGCCCCGGTCGACGGGATGCTCGCGGGCCTCGCCGTGTTCGGTGGTGTGCGCAGGCGGTTCGAGTTCAAGGGCCGTGCCGCGGACGTGCGCGTCTACGACGACTACGCCCACCACCCGACCGAAGTCGATGCCCAGCTGCGGGCGGTGCGGCACGCCGCGGGGACCGGCAGGGTCGTGGTCGTGTTCCAGCCGCACCTCTACTCCCGCACCGAGGCGTTCGCGAGCGAGTTCGCCGAGGCGCTCGGCCTGGCCGACGAGGTGATCCTGCTCGACGTCTACGGCGCGCGGGAGGAACCGAAGCCGGGCGTGAGCGGCGAACTCATCGCCGAGCGGATCACCGGTGCCGCCGTGCACTACGAGCCGGCCTTCGATCGTGCCACCGTGCTCGCGGCCGACCTCGTCAAGCCGGGCGATCTGCTGGTGACCATGGGCGCGGGCGACGTGACGCAACTCGGTCCGGAGATCCTCGCCGAGCTGGACCGTCGCGGGACCTGATCGGCGAACGGACTCCGGACATGACCAGCACGAGCCGGCGGAGGCCGCGCAGGGACGACGATGCCCCCACGCGGCCTGCCAGGGCGGCCCAACGACGCGGTCGTCCCGCTTCCGGACAGCGGGACAGGGCAGCGCCGGGCCGCACCGCCGCGCAGGCGGCGACGGGTTTCGTGTCGCGGGCGCGCGCGTTGCGGCGGCGTTGGATCGCGGTGCTGAGCGTGCTCACGGTGCTCGGCCTGGCCTACGTGCTGCTGTTCACGTCATTGCTGGGTGTGCGGTCGGTCGAGGTGGCCGGGAATCGTGACGTCGCGGCGGACCGGGTGCGTCAGGTGGCCGAAGTGCCCGAGCGGCGCGCGATGCTCCGCGTCGACACCGACGCGATCGCCGAACGGGTCGCCGAGATCCCCGGTGTCGCGACCGTCGATGTCTCGCGGTCCTGGCCGTCGACGATCGAGATCGCGGTCACCGAACGCGCCCCCGCCGGGGTGTACGACACCGGCTCGACGCTGTACCTCGTCGACACCGGCGGGGTGGTGTACAAGGAGATTTCCAAGCGGCCCCAAGGACTTCCGGAGTTCAAGATGTCCGAAGTGGGCGTCGGCAACGCCGAGACCCGTGCGGTGATCGCGGTGCGCAAGGCGTTGCCGAAACAGCTGCGGGACAAGGTCACGCAGTGGCGCGCGGACTCGCCGGGCAGCGTCGAGTTCACGCTCCGCAGCGGCAAGTCGGTGCGGTGGGGCGATGCGTCGGACAGCGAGAGCAAGGCGAAGGTCCTCGGCGCGCTGATGACCCGGCCCGGCAAGGTCTACGACGTGTCGAGCCCCGAACTGCCGACCGTGTCCTGACGGCCGCGCCGCATCCGGTGTCCGACCGGTTTTCCGTTGTGCGGCAACGCGGTCAGGGCAGCCGAGACGCCGGCCGCGCGGTGGTGCAAATAACGCCCGACGTGGTGCAAACATCCGGCGACACGCGGCGTGGCGCCTGGATTCGGGCCCGCGCGATGCATACCGTCCTACCGCAACGTTGGTAGTTGACATAAGTCTGACCCTCAACTTGAGGTTGAGGGTTTCCGGGAGTCCGAGGTCGACATCCAGCGCGAGCCAGGGACAAGCACCACGATCAGGAAGGCGAACCCGATGACGCCCCCGCACAATTACCTCGCGGTGATCAAGGTCGTCGGTATCGGCGGCGGCGGCGTGAACGCCGTGAACCGCATGATCGAGGTCGGCCTCAAAGGTGTCGAGTTCATCGCGGTGAACACCGACGCCCAGGCACTGCTGATGTCCGACGCGGACGTCAAGCTCGACATCGGCCGGGAACTGACCCGGGGACTCGGTGCGGGCGCCGCCCCCGACGTCGGCCAGCAGGCGGCCGAGGACCATCGGGAGGAGATCGAAGAGGTCCTCAAGGGCGCCGACATGGTGTTCGTGACCGCGGGTGAGGGCGGCGGCACCGGCACCGGCGGTGCCCCGGTCGTCGCGCAGATCGCCCGCAAGCTCGGCGCACTGACCATCGGTGTGGTCACGCGGCCCTTCTCGTTCGAGGGCAAACGGCGCGGAAAGCAGGCCGAGGACGGGATACAGGAGCTGCGCAACGAGTGCGACACGCTCATCGTCATCCCGAACGACCGGCTGCTGCAGCTCGGCGACATCGGTGTCTCGCTGATGGACGCCTTCCGCTCGGCCGACGAGGTGCTGCTGTCCGGTGTGCAGGGCATCACCGACCTGATCACCACGCCCGGTCTGATCAACCTGGACTTCGCCGACGTCAAGAGCGTCATGTCGGGCGCGGGCAGCGCACTCATGGGCATCGGCTCGGCGCGTGGCGAGGGTCGCGCCGTGCAGGCCGCGGAGAAGGCCATCAACTCTCCGCTGCTCGAAGCGTCCATGGACGGTGCGCACGGCGCGCTGCTGTCGATCGCCGGCGGGTCCGACCTCGGCCTGTTCGAGATCAACGAGGCTGCGTCGCTGGTGCAGGAGTCCGCGCACCCGGAGGCCAACATCATCTTCGGGACGATCATCGACGACTCGCTCGGCGACGAGGTCCGGGTGACGGTGATCGCGGCCGGCTTCGACGCGGGCACTCCCACGCACAAGAAGCTCGATCCCGGGACGCTGACGGCGAACGGGTCGACCATGACGGTCGAGGCCGGAGAGGCCGGCGGCGCAGCGGCGGAATCGGGAGGCCCCGCGGCCCCCGCCGCCCCGGCACAGCCCGCCGCGGGCAAGCCCGGCGAGCAGTCGCCGTCCGCCTCGGCGGGCGCGACCCCTGCCAACGGGGCGGCCTCGGCGCACGCCAACGGAGCGGGTTCGGCTCCGCCGTCTGGTGGCGCCCAGCCCGTGCCGAGCGGCCAACAGGGCAGGCCCGCGCCCCAGCCGTCCGCCCCTCAGGGGCAGGCACCCCAGGGTCAGGCACCGCAGGGAGCGGCACCGCAGGGCCAGCCGCAGCCGGGTTCGGCGCAGCAGCCGGCTCCGGGCCAGGCGCAGGCCGGCGCACCGCGCCCGCAGACGGGACTGCCGGGCGGCACCCAGCCGGTGACCGAGGACCCGTCCGACGACGAGGTCGACGTCCCGCCGTTCATGCGCCGCTGAGGCACGTTCGCAGCACCCGGATCGCTTTCGAGGGTCACCGTTCCCACGGCAGGGGGCGGTGACCCTCGGTGTGTGTCCGGGGTCCGTAGGCTCTCCGGTGCAGGCGGCTCTGCGGCGCCGCTCGCGGACGACGCCCGAGTGAAAGGACGAATCGGTGCGCATCAGGCGCGTGATCACGACGAGGGCGGGCGGCTACTCGAAACCCCCGTACGACTCGTTCAACCTCGGCCTGCACGTCGGGGACGACCCCGACGCGGTGCGCGCCAACCGGGCGCGGCTGGCGACGGAGTTGGGACTGACCGAGGACCGCCTCGCCTGGATGGAACAGGTCCACGGCCGCACCGCAACGGTTGTCGACGGCACGGAGACCGAACCCGCGGAGGCCACGGACGCGCTGGTGACGGCGACGCCCGGCGTGGTGCCGGTCGTGCTCGTCGCGGACTGCGTGCCGGTGCTGCTGGGAGACGCCGAGGCGGGTGTTGTCGCCGCCGTACACGCCGGCCGAGTGGGCGCGAGAGTGGGCGTCGTGCCCGCCGCGCTCGAGGCGATGCGTTCGGTGGGAGCCGAGCCGAGCCGGATCGAGGCGCTGCTGGGGCCGTCGGTGTGTGGTTCGTGCTACGAGGTGCCCGACGACATGGCCGCCGACGTCGAGGCGCACCTGCCGGGCAGTCGCTGCCGGAGCCGGAAGGGCACGGCGGCGCTCGACCTGCGCGCGGGCCTGTGGCGGCAGCTGGCCGACGCGGGAGTGGGCAGGATCGGCGTCGACCCACGCTGCACCGTCGAGGACGACACACTGTTCAGTCACCGCAGGGACAACCCGTCGGGGCGGATCGCTGCCTTGACGTGGATCGAGGAGTGAGCGTGACCGTCGAGACCCAGGGTGATCCGCAGCAGCGCCGCGCGGAGCTGGCGGCCTCGCTGGAGGCGGTCAGGGGCCGGATCGACGAGGCGTGTGCCGCGGCCGGGCGCGAGCCCGGTGAGGTGCGGCTACTGGCCGTGACGAAGACTTTTCCCGCGTCCGACGCCGCGCTGCTGAGCGACCTTGGCGTCACGGACCTGGCCGAGAATCGCGACCAGGAGGCGGCCCCGAAGGCGGCGGAGGTCACCGAACTGCGGCCCGAGGCGGCAGTGCGCTGGCACATGGTCGGGCGGCTGCAGCGGAACAAGGCGAAGTCGGTCGCCGGCTGGGCCAGTGAGGTGCAGTCGGTCGACTCGCAGCGGCTCGCCGAGGCACTCGCCAAGGCCGTGCGTACCGCTCAAGAGGCGGGCACCCGGTCCGGACCACTGGACGTGCTGCTGCAGGCGAGCCTCGACACGGCCGATGATGCCGCACGGCGCGGCGGATGTCCGCTCGACGAGCTGCCACAACTCGCCGACGTCATCGCTCGGTCGGGTGAGTCGCTGCGACTGCGGGGAGTCATGGCCGTCGCCCCGCTGGGTGGGGACCCGGAGCCGGCCTTCGCCCGACTCGCCGAGGCGCACGCGAGGGTGAGACGTGATCATCCCGACGCCGTGGAACTTTCAGCAGGGATGAGCGGGGATTTGGAGGCCGCGGTGGCGCACGGCTCGACTTGTGTGCGTGTCGGAACCGCGTTGCTCGGTGGCCGCGGTCTAGCCTCGCCATAGAGACGTTCACCCACAGTGGCGTTTTGCGGTGACTCAGCGTCAAGGGTGGGGACGCGACCGTGCGGGCGAGGGAGAGGCATGAGCACGCTGCACAAGCTGAAGGCCTACTTCGGGATGGTCCCTGCCGAGGACGAGTACGACTACGACGACTACCGGCGCGGCTACGCCGACGACCCGGACGCGTACGACTCCTACGAGGCCTACGACTCCTATGACGCGTACGACCGCGGCAGGGGCGACTACCGGGAGGCGGACTACGACGAGCCGCCGCGCCGGGGACGTTCGCGGTATCACGTCATGGACGAGTTCGAGGAGCCCGAACCCGCACGCGCGCGGCGTTCGGCCGCTGAGCCGTCGCCGGTCCACGGCTCACTCGCGGTCGACCGGCAGCCCGAGCCGGTCACCCGGCTGCGTCCGGCGCCGGAGCCGCCTGCGCGCGCCCCTGCGGCGAATCGGGACCCGTTGAGCAGGATCCGCACCCTGCACCCGACGAGCTACACCGAGGCGCGCGAGATCGGCGAGGCCTACCGGGACGGCACGCCGGTGATCATCAATCTGACCGAAATGGACAATGCGGACGCGAAGCGGGTCGTGGACTTCGCGGCGGGGCTCGCGTTCGCATTGCGTGGCTCGATGGACCGCGTCACCAACAAGGTGTTCTTGCTCTCGCCGCCGGACGCGGACGTCTCGGCCGAGGACCGTAGGCGTATCGCCGAGGGTGGACTGTTCCTCCGCCGCTGACCTCCGTCACCGGTCACTGACCCCCGCCGCCGGTCACCCGGCCACCGCCGGGCGCCGGGGGAGAGCCGCCGGGCGCGTCGGCGGGCCGGTGGCCCACAACGTCGCCGGTTGTGGCTAGAGTGGCGGCGTGGATGCGGTCCGGATGGTCTTTTATTGGCTGCTCTTTGTCTTTTGGCTCCTGCTCACGGCGCGGATCGTCGTCGAGCTTGTACGGGCTTTCGCGCGCGAATGGCGACCCGCGGGAGGGGTTGCGGTCGCGGTCGAGAGCATCTACACAGTGACAGACCCACCGGTCAAGCTCGTACGACGTGTTATTCCCATCGTGCGGATAGGCGGCGTGGGCCTGGACTTATCGATTATGGTGCTGCTGTTGGTTGTGTTCATACTGATGCAACTGGCGCTACCCGGGTGACGGGGAACCCGGATCGTCCGACAGCCCATGGAGTGCGTGAGGTGATCTGATGTCGTTGACCCCTGCTGACGTGCATAACGTCGCGTTCAGCAAGCCGCCTATCGGCAAGCGGGGCTACAACGAGGACGAGGTGGATGCGTTCCTCGACCTGGTGGAGACGGAACTTGCCCGGTTGATCGAGGACAACAACGAGCTGCGCCAGCAGGTGGAGCAGCTCGACGCCGAGCTGGAGTCGACCCGCGGTGAGCTGGAGTCGGCGAAGGCCGGCGGCAGCGCGCAGGCGGCACAGCCCGCCCCGCAGCGCGGGTCCACCGACGAGGCCCCGTCTCGGCGGCTCGCCCCGGTGCCGCCCCCGTCGTCGACCGAGCAGACGCAGGCCACGGCCGCAGGCCTGCTCGGTGGTGAGAACGGCGAGCCGAACGTGCAGGCCGCGAAGGTCCTGGGCCTGGCACAGGAGATGGCCGACCGGCTGACCGCCGAGGCCAAGACCGAGTCCGACGGCATGCTCGCCGAGGCAAGGACGAAGTCCGAGCAGTTGCTGTCCGACGCCCGCTCGAAGGCGGACTCGATGGTCAACGAGGCGCGCACGCGCGCCGAGAGCATGCTCAACGACGCACGGACCCGGGCGGAGACGCTCGAGCGTCAGGCGCGCGACAAGGCGACCACTCTGGATCGCGAGGCGCAGCGCAAGTACACCGAGACGATGAACAACCTGAACACCGAGAAGGGCGAGCTCAACAAGAAGATCGAGGAGCTGCGCACCATCGAGCGCGAGTACCGCACTCGACTCCGCGGCTTCCTCGAATCGCAGCTGCGCGAGCTCGACGACCGTGGTTCGGCCGCACCGGCCTCGGCGTCGACGTCCTCGTCGTCCGAGTCCTCGTCCTCGTCGTCGACGGGCAGCTCGAGCTCGAACTCCTCGAACGGTGGCCAGGGCTACTCGTTCGGTCCGCGAGCCGAAGCGGGCTGACACCGACACGGCACTGTCACCGGCACCACCGGGCTGATGTTCACCGAGAGAGACGGTTCCGACACCCTGAGGAAGGGGTCGGGGCCGTCTCTTTCGCGTTCGTGTTGTAATTCACTGTGCTCTACATCGTTCTGATTCTCGTACTGGGGGCGCTCGGCCTCGTGGTCGCGGCGCTCATCACCGCCGACTCGCTGTGGGCCTGGATCTCGCTGGGTGTGTCCGTGGTCGCGGCGATTCTGCTCGTGATCGACTGGTGGCGCCGCCGTTCGGCAGGAAGCGACGCGAAGCCGGAGGCGGAGCCGGAGCGGGCCGAATCGGACGACGAGGCCGGCAAGGCGGACTCGGAGCGGTCCACGGCCTCGGACACCGACGACGAGGACATCGACCGGGCCCTCGAGGAGGCCGACGACGCCGAGGAGCCCGTCGGCGAGGGCCAGACGGAGCTGATCGCGGCCGAGGGTGACCTGGCCGATCCGGACGACGAACCGGCCACGGAGAACTCCGCCGACGCCGACGCGCTGCTCGTCTCGCGACTGGAGGAGGAGGTCGTCGTCGTGGACGAGCGGCCCCGGTACCACCTCGCCGAATGCGCGTGGCTCGAGACGCGCGAGACGATCCCGCTGCCGGCCAGGGAGGCCAGGGAACTCGGTTTCAGCCCGTGCGGCCGGTGCGCGCCGGACGCGACGCTCGCGCAGCGGCACCGTAACTCGGCTGGTGCGTGACTCCGCGGGTGCGTGATTCCGTGGGCGCGTGATGGGCCGGTTCGTGACCGGTTATCCTGAACACACACGGCGACGATCCGGCCATCACCGGGGAGCTTCCGGAAGAACGGACGTCGCGGGGCGACACGCCCGCGACGGCTCAGTAGAACCGGACGGCAGCGGCCCGTCACAGCCGCCGAACGAGGGGTCCGCGCCGACCGGCGCGGGCAAGCGGGGTGGTACCGCGGAACGTGCGCTCTGTAGCGCTCGCGTCGTCCCCGTGTGGGCCGGAAGGCCCGTACGGCAACACGGACATTTCCGCGAGGAGCACACCGGATGTACCCCAAGGCATCCGTCGGCGCGCAGGCCGCCGACGAGGTCCCGTCGCAGCCGTCCTTTCCTGCCCTGGAGAAGGACATCCTGGCCTACTGGGAGAGCGACCGCACGTTCCAGGCCAGTGTCGAGGCGCGCGATGCGGGCACCGGCGGTGACAACGACTACGTCTTCTACGACGGTCCGCCGTTCGCAAACGGGCTGCCGCACTACGGCCACCTGCTGACCGGGTACGTCAAGGACACCGTTCCGCGCTACCAGACGATGCGGGGCAAGCGGGTCGAGCGCCGGTTCGGCTGGGACACCCACGGCCTGCCCGCCGAGCTCGAGGCCGAGAAACAGCTCGGCATCACCGACAAGTCGCAGATCGACGAGATGGGCATCGCCGAGTTCAACCGGGCGTGCCGCGAGTCGGTGCTGCGCTACACCGCCGAATGGCAGGAGTACGTCACTCGGCAGGCGCGGTGGGTCGACTTCGACAACGACTACAAGACGCTCGACGTCACCTACATGGAATCGGTGATCTGGGCGTTCAAGCGGCTGTGGGACAAGGGCCTGGTCTACGAGGGCTACCGGGTGCTGCCGTACTGCTGGCGTGACGAGACGCCGTTGTCCAACCACGAGTTGCGGATGGACGACGACGTCTACCAGTCGCGGCAGGACCCGGCGGTGACCATCGGCTACCGCGTCGAGGGCAACGACAGCGAGCTGGACGGGGCATATCTGCTCATCTGGACCACCACGCCGTGGACCGTGCCGTCCAACCTGGCCACGGCCGTGCATCCCGATGTGGACTACGTCCAGGTCGCCGACGCCGACGGCAGGCGCTTCGTGCTCGCCGAAGCGCGCCTCGGCGCCTACGCGAAGGAACTCGGCGAACAGCCGACGGTCGTCGCCAGGTACAAGGGATCCGACTTGCTCGGCACCCGCTACGCACCGCCGTTCCCGTACTTCGTCGGCAGGGAGAACGCCCACCGGGTGCTGTCGGCCGACTACGTGACCACCGACGACGGTACGGGCATCGTGCACATCGCCCCTGCGTACGGCGACGAGGACAAGGTCGTGACCGATGCGGCGGGCATCGTTCCCGCGACGCCGGTCGACGCCAAGGGCCGATTCGACGCGCAGGTGCCCGATTACGAGGGCCAGCAGGTGTTCGAGGCCAACCCGAACATCATCCGCGACCTGAAGAACGGCACCGGCTCGGCCGCGCGGCAGGGCGCGATCCTGCTGCGGCACGAGACGTACGAGCACAGCTATCCCCACTGCTGGCGGTGCCGGAACCCGCTCATCTACCGCGCCGTGTCGTCGTGGTTCGTGGCGGTGACGGAGTTCAAGGACCGGATGGTCGAGCTGAACCAGCAGATCACCTGGTACCCGGACCACATCAAGGACGGCCAGTTCGGCAAGTGGCTCGAGAACGCCCGCGACTGGTCGATCTCGCGCAACCGTTACTGGGGCACGCCGATCCCGGTGTGGGTCTCCGACGACCCGAACCACCCGCGCGTCGACGTCTACGGATCGCTCGACGAGCTGGAACGCGACTTCGGGGTGCGGCCCACCGACCTGCACCGGCCGTACATCGACGAGCTCACCCGGCCGAACCCGGACGACCCGACAGGCGCCTCGACGATGCGCCGCGTTCCGGACGTGCTCGACGTGTGGTTCGACTCCGGGTCGATGCCGTACGCCCAGGTGCACTATCCGTTCGAGAACACCGGGTGGTTCGAGGACCACTATCCGGGCGACTTCATCGTCGAGTACATCGGCCAGACCCGGGGCTGGTTCTACACGCTGCACGTGCTGGCCACGGCGCTGTTCGACCGGCCGGCGTTCCGGACCTGCGTCTCGCACGGCATCGTGCTCGGTTCCGACGGGCAGAAGATGTCGAAGTCGCTGCGGAACTACCCGGACGTCAACGAGGTGTTCGACCGGGACGGTTCCGACGCGATGCGCTGGTACCTGATGGCGAGCCCGATCCTGCGCGGCGGCAACCTGGTCGTCACGGAGAAGGGCATCCGCGACGCGGTGCGCCAAGCGGTGCTGCCGCTGTGGAACTCGTACTACTTCCTCGCGTTGTACGCGAACGCCGAGGGCGTCGAGGGAACATCGGTCACCGACGCTGAAGCGATGGCTCGCGCCTGCAAGCAGCCCTCGCGGCACGTGCTCGACCGGTACATCCTCGCCAAGACGCGCGAGCTCGTGGCCGATGTGCAGTCCGCATTGGACGGTTACGACATCGCGGGCGGGTGCGCGACGTTGCGCGACTACCTCGAGGTGTTGACCAACTGGTACGTGCGGCGCTCCCGCGACCGGTTCTGGGCGGGCGAGCAGGCCGCGGTCGACACGCTGCACACAGTGCTGGAGACGGTGTGCCGGGTGGCCGCACCGCTGCTGCCGATGACGACGGAAGCCGTGTGGCGCGGGCTGACCGGTGGTCGGTCGGTGCACCTGGCCGACTGGCCGGACACCGCGGTGCTGCCCGCGGACCCCGAGCTCGTCACCGCGATGGACCGGGTGCGGCAGGTGTGTTCCGCGGCGCTGTCGTTGCGGAAGGCGAACAAGCTGCGGGTCCGGCTGCCGCTGGCCTCCCTGCTCGTGGCGGCCGAGGATGCCGAGCTGCTGCGGCCCTTCTCCGACATCGTCGCCGACGAGGTGAACGTCAAGGCCCTCGAACTGACCACCGACGTGGCGGCGCACGGATCGTTCGAGGTCGCGGTCAACGCCCGTGCTGCGGGACCGCGGCTGGGCAAGGACGTGCAGACCGTGATCAAGGCCGTGAAGGCGGGCGACTGGTCCACCACGGCCGAGGGCGCGGTCGTCGCGGCCGGGATCGAACTGGTCGACGGTGAGTACGAGCGCAGGCTGGTCGCCTCGGGTGAGGGCATCGCTGGTGAGCTGCCGGGGGGTTCCGGCCTCGTGCTGCTCGACACCGATGTGACGCCGGAGCTGGCCGCCGAGGGCGTGGCGCGTGACCTGGTGCGCGTGGTCCAGCAGGCTCGGCGCGATGCGGGGCTCGACGTGGCCGACCGCATCGCGCTGACGATCGACGCGCCGGACGCGGTCGTGGCGGCGGTGCGGGAGCACCAGGAGTTCGTGGCGTCGGAGACGCTGGCCACGGAGGTGGCGTACGCGGCTGTGAGCGACGGTTTCGCCGGTGCGGTCGGTGACGGTGACAAGGTGACCGTCGCGGTGCGCGCGCACGCGGGCTGACGTTCGCGTCCGGCCGGTGAGCAGGCCCGGATGAGACTTGATGAAGATGTCTTCATCTCCGGCTCATCCGGGCTTCGCCGTATCGGGGCAGAGTGGACGCCATGAAACCGACACCGAGGGCGCTGGCGCTCGTGGCCGTGCTGGCACTGCCGGTGGCCGCGGTGGTCGTGACGTTGCTGCTGCGCGGGTCCGACGCGCCCGTCAACGAGAGCCCGGTGGTCCGTATCGGCGGAGCCGACGGATCACGCAGTGAGCTGCCTTCGCTGCCGTCTCGCGACTCGACGCCGCCGCCGTCGTCGACCACGACGGACGGGCACGGAACCGGTCCGGACGGGCCGGAACGGCCGCCGTCGCGTCCCGGATCCGAGCCGCAGCCGACCCGCGATGTCGTCCCGCCACCGCCGCCGGTCGACGACGACGATGACGACGATGACGACGACGGTGGGGACGATGACGACGGCGACGACGACTGACCGGCGTGGCCGACCCGGACCGGCGGGTGCGGTGGCCGATGCCTGACGTGTTCACCACGCAGGAACTCGCCGCGTCCGGTGCAGGCGGTGACGCGTCGGACACGGAGGGCGCGGGCAGGCCCGTGCCCGGACGCAGGCGAGGGACGCGCATCCCGGCCCGGCTGCAGATCACGGGCTGGCTCGCGGCCGTCATGGCGGCAGGCCTCGCCTCGGTCGTCCTGCTGGTCGTCGAATTCGAGTACCGCGCGATCGACGACCGGGTCAACGCGGCCCTCGCCCAGGATGCCGAGGAGTTCCGGCGGTTCGCCGAAGCGGGTCTGGACCCGGCGACCGGCAAGCCGGTGACGGACCCCGGTGACCTGTTCTACCGCCACCTGAGCAGCCAGTATCCGGACAATGCCGAGCTCATGCTGGGTATCCGGAGCACCGCGGGCGAGCTCGAGGCGATCCGGCAGGCCGACGAGACGTTCCGGGACGTGCGGCTCTCCGACGCGGTGCTGCGGGACATCGTCTCGCGCGAGGACGTCACGGGCACGGTGTCGACCCCGGCAGGGACGTTGCGTTGGCTGCGCGTCGACGTGCTGCCCCGCCAGGGCGGCACCGAGGCCGACGCCTGGTTCGTCAGCGGTTACTTCGTCGACGAGGTCAGGGCGGAGGCCGGCGCGACGGTTCGCACCCTCATCATCGTCAGTGCGGTGGCGCTGGTGCTGGCGGCAGGGGTGTCGTGGCTGGTCGCGGGGCAGATCCTCGCCCCGGTCAACACGGTGCGGAAGGCGGCGGGGCGGCTCACCGAGGCCGATCTGACGCGGCGGATCCGGGTCGAGGGCCGGGACGACGTCGCGGCGCTGGCCGAGCAGTTCAACGCGATGCTCGACCGGCTGGAGCGGGCGTTCGACACGCGCAGGCAGTTCCTCGACGATGCGGGCCACGAGCTGCGCACGCCGATCACGATCGTGCGCGGGCATCTCGAGCTGATGGGCGACGACCCGGCCGAACGCGCGGAGGTCGTGCGCCTGTGCACCGACGAACTCGATCGCATGGCGCGGATCGTCGATGATCTGCTGCTGCTGGCGAAGGCCGAGCAGCCGGACTTCGTCCATCCGGCGTGGACGTCCGTGCCCGAGCTGACGAGCGACATCGACGCCAAGGTGCGCGCGATCGCACCGCGGGCCTGGACGCTCGAGGCCGTCGGGGAGGGCGATGCCCGCGTCGACGCCCAGCGCGTCACCCAGGCGATGGTGCAGCTGGCGCAGAACGCGGCGGCCCACACCACCGACGGGGCGGTGATCCGCATCGGTTCGGCTGTCGGCGCGGAGACGGTCTCGTTCTGGGTCAGCGACACCGGTCCCGGGTTGGAGAGCGGGGACGAGCAGCGGATCTTCGACCGGTTCGTACGGGGCGGCGCCGGTGCGCGCGACGGTACGGGGGCCGGTCTGGGCCTGGCGATCGTGAAGGCGATCGCCGGTGCGCACCACGGACAGGTGCGGGTGATGTCGGCGCCGGGACAGGGCGCGACGTTCGGATTCGAATTGCCGCTACAGGGAGGAGACCGATGAGCCGCATCCTGATCGCCGAGGACGAGGCGAAGATCGCAGCGTTCATCGAGAAGGGATTGCGGTCCAACGGTTTCACCACCTCGGTGGTCGAGGACGGCGATACCGCACTCGCACAGGTGGTGGCGGGCGAGTTCGACCTCGTGATCCTCGATCTGGGATTGCCCAAACGCGACGGTTTCGCGGTCCTGCAGGCGATGCGGCGCGCCCACGTGCACATCCCCGTGATCATCCTGACCGCCAGGGACACGGTGCACGACACGGTCGCGGGGCTCGAAGGTGGCGCCGACGACTACATGACCAAGCCGTTCCGGTTCGAGGAACTGCTGGCGCGCGTGCGGCTGCGGCTGCGGTCGGCCGATCGCACGCCCGAGGTCACGGTCCTGCGGCACGGGGAGCTGTCGCTCGACCTGCGGACTCGCCGCGCCGAAACCCCGGATGGCGTCGTCGACCTCACCGCGCGCGAGTTCTCCCTGCTCGAGTTGTTCCTGCGGCATCCGCGGCAGGTGCTCTCCCGCGAACAGATGCTCTCGCACGTGTGGGGCTACGACTTCGATCCCGGTTCGAACGTCGTGGACGTCTACGTGCGCACGCTGCGCCGCAAGATCGGCCAGGAGCGGATCGTCACCGTGCGGGGCATGGGTTACCGCCTCGACTGAGGCGACGGCGGCACCTCACCCGCGCGTGCTCGCGTGGTCACCACCGGTGCGGCCGGCGTCACGTCCGCGGCGGCTGTGACGGCCGGCGGCGCCGCGGCCGGATACCGTATTTCCATGAGTCGGCCCGCGGTGCGGGTGAGCCCGGCCGGAGGGCGGAGTCGCGGGGGTGACGGCGCAGGGGGCGAGAGCGAGGGACGTGCGGCATGAACGAGCTTCCGATCATTCTCGGATCGGGGGCCATCGTCCTGCTCGCGTCGGTGTTCGCCGTCCGGTTCTCGATCCGACTCGGACTGCCGTCGCTGCTGATCTATCTCGGTATCGGTGTGCTGCTGGGCGAAGCGGGCCTGGGCATCGAGTTCGACAATCCCGATCTCACCCAGAGTCTCGGGCTCGCGGCGCTCGTGATGATCCTGGCCGAAGGTGGGCTGACGACCCGCTGGGAGGCGGTGCGGCCCGCACTCGGACCGGGGATCGCGCTGTCCACAATGGCCATCGTGGTGACGATCCTCGTCGCGGGGTCGGCGCTGCACTGGCTGCTCGACCTCGACTGGCAGTTGGCGTTCCTGTGGGGCGCGGTCCTGGCCAGTACCGACGCGGCGGCCGTGTTCTCGATGTTGCGCGGGTCGGGGATCAACCGGCGGCTGTCGGGCACGTTGGAACTAGAGTCGGGCCTCAACGACGCGCCGGCCTACATCGCCGTGGTGCTGCTGGCGAGTGGCGCCGACGTGCAGTGGACGTTGCCGCTGGTGGTGCTGTACCAACTGGGGGCAGGTGCCGGTATCGGGCTGGCGCTCGGCTGGCTCGGTGCGCAGGCGCTGCGGCGGATCGCGCTGCCGGCCACCGGCCTGTACCCACTGGCGACCGTCGCGGTGTGCGTGGTCGCCTACTCGGCCGGGCAGCTCGGCCAGGCGTCCGGGCTGCTCGCCACCTACCTGGCGGGGCTCGTGCTCGGCAACGCCCGGCTGCCGCACCGCGGTGACACGCTGTCGTTCGCCGAGGGACTCGGCTGGATGGCCCAGATCGGGCTGTTCGTGCTGCTCGGGCTGTTCGCCTCGCCGGAACGCCTGGTGCACGGCATCGTGCCCGGCCTGGTCGCGGGCGCGGTCGTACTGGTGCTCGCCAGGCCCGTGTCGGTACTGGTGTCGATGTTGCCGTTCCGGCTCCCGTGGCGGGAGCAGGTGTTCCTGTCGTGGGCGGGGCTGCGGGGTGCGGTGCCGATCGTGCTGGCGACGATCCCTCTGGCCGAGGGGCTGCCCGGCGCGCAGGGGCTGCTCGACGCCGTGTTCGTGATCGTCATCGTCTTCACGCTGCTGCAGGGGGCGCTGCTCGGCCCGGTCGCGCGGCTGCTCGGGCTCGCCCGCACGGGGCAACCCGAGGAGCTCGACGTCGACGCGGCACCGCTGGACGAGCTGGGCGCGGTGTTGCTGCAGGTCGCGATCCGGCCGGACTCCCGGCTGCACGGGGTGTACCTGCGCGAGCTGCGCCTGCCCACCGGTTCGGGCGTCAGCCTGGTGGTGCGAGACGGGGCGAGCTTCACCCCCGGCGCGGGGACGCGGCTGAAGTCGGGGGACCGATTGCTGGTCGTCACCACCAGCGAGGCGCGCAGTCGTGCCGAGCGGCGGATCCGTGCGGTCGACCGCGCTGGGCCGCTGGCCGCGTGGAAGGGCGAGTCCGGCGACTGACCACCGGGGAGGGTCGAGGTGGCCGGGGTGGACAATGGACCGGTGAACACCGAGCGTGAACCCGAGACCGCCACGTCCGGCGAACCGGCGGGCACCGGCGGTCGACCGGCCCGGTACGTCGTGCTGCTCGCGTCCGTGGCCCTGGTCGCCTACCTGATCGACCTCGGCACGAAGGTCGCGGCGACCACCGCGCTGGAAGGCGAAGAGCCGGTCCGCATCCTCGGTGGCATCGTCTACCTGCAGCTCATCCGTAACCCTTACGCCGCGTTCGGGATGGACTTCGGGGGCACGTGGATCCTCGCGCTGGTCGCCCTCGCGGTCGTGGGTGTGATCATCTGGTTCGCCAGGAAGCTGCGTTCGACCGGCTGGGCGATCGGTCTCGGCCTCGTACTCGCCGGTGCGCTGGGCAATCTGACCGATCGGGTGTTCCGTGCCCCCGCGCCGATGCACGGGCACGTGGTCGACTTCCTTTCCGTGTTCGGCCCCGACGGCCGGTACTTCCCGGTGTTCAACGCGGCCGATTCGGCCATCACGGTCGGCGCGGTCCTGATCGTGGTGTTGTCGGTCCTCGGCCGCGACTACGACGGCGCGATCACCCGCGGGCCGAAGAAGAACACCGGCGACGCCGACGACGATGGTGCAGCGGCCGCTCCCGACACCGGTTCCGACGTCGACGCACCGTCGGGGACCGCAACCGGGACCGCGGCAGCCGAACCGGCGGACGGATCGCGGTCCGGCACTGCCGGGCGGACGAACCCGGAGGACGAGGCATGAGCGCCCGGATGCTGCCCGT
Source organism: Prauserella sediminis (assembly GCF_014195435.1). Classification (NCBI taxonomy): domain Bacteria; kingdom Bacillati; phylum Actinomycetota; class Actinomycetes; order Pseudonocardiales; family Pseudonocardiaceae; genus Prauserella; species Prauserella sediminis. The sequence continues at coordinate 3,626,788 of NZ_JACIBS010000001.1, forward strand.
GCCGGACGGGCTCGACGGCATGCGCGTCGACGCGGGGCTGGCCAAGCTGCTCGGCCTGTCGCGCACGGTGGTGGCGGAGCTCGCGGGCAAGGGCGACGTGCTCCTCGACGGCGTGCCCGCAGGCAAGTCGGACCGGCTGGTCGCGGGCGGACTCCTCGAGGTCACCCTTCCCGAACCGGAGGAGCCGCCGCAGGTCGTGGCCGAGCCGGTCGACGGGCTGAAGGTGCTGCACGAGGACGACGACATCGTCGTGGTCGACAAACCGGTCGGTGTCGCCGTGCACCCGAGTCCCGGCTGGGAGGGCCCGACCGTCATCGGCGGTCTCGCCGCCGCAGGACTGCGGATCTCCACGTCGGGAGGGGCGGAGCGGCAGGGCGTGGTGCACCGCCTCGACGCGGGCACGACCGGCACGATGGTCGTGGCCAAGAGCGAGCACGCCTACACGGTGCTCAAGCGTGCGTTCAAGGAGCGCACCGTCGAGAAGCGCTACCACGCGCTGGTGCAGGGCCATCCGGATCCGATGCGCGGCACGATCGACGCGCCCATCGACCGTCATCCGACCCGCGACTACAAGTTCGCGGTCGTGCAGGGCGGGCGGCCCTCGGTGACGCACTACGAAGTGATCGAGGCGTTCCGCGCGGCGTCGCTGGCCGACGTCAAGCTGGAGACAGGCCGGACGCACCAGATCCGCGTGCACTTCTCCGCACTGCGGCACCCGTGTGTGGGCGATGCGACCTACGGTGCGGATCCCGCGCTGGCGCGCAGGCTCGGCGTGACGCGCCAGTGGCTGCACGCACGGGCCCTCGGCTTCGCCCACCCGGCGGACGGCCGGTGGGTCGAGTTCACGAGCGACTATCCGGACGATCTGGCTCACGCGCTGGAGATCCTGCGCGCCGAATCCTGACGACGTCGGGGCCGACGACACGGGCCCGGTACCGCGCAGGCCTGAGGCGGAACGTGTGGCACGAGGTCATCGCCCGCCGCCGGCGCGGTGGTCAGGCGTCGTCGTGGCGTGTCCACGACGCGCTCTGCGGCGGTCCCCATGTGCTGATCACCGGGTCGATCGCCTGCCGGGACTCGTCCGCTTCGGCGGGCTCGGCGGCGGGTGGCGGTGCCGCTGGCGACTCGGTGGGCGGCGGTGGTGCCGTGTCCGGCGCGGCCGTGCCCGGTGGTGAAGCCGTGCCCGGTGGTGAAGTGGGCGGTGGTGAAGTGGGCGGTTGTGGAGTGGGCGGTTGTGCGGTGGGCGGGGCCGGATACGGCGGGCCCGCGGGGAGAGGTCCGCTCGGAGTAGGAGGGCCGGCCGGAGGCGGCACCGACGGACCCGGCCGCCCCTGCCGCTCCGGATACGCGGGCCTGCCCTGCGGTGCGGCGGCCCCGAAACCCGGCGCTGCCCCGGAACCCGGTACAGGCCCGGAACCCGGTGCGGTGATGTTCGGCGGGTTGGTGTTCGGGGACGCTGGCGCGGCCGCGAGTGCGGCGCGTAACCGGTTGCCGTCGGCTTCGACACCGACCTGCAACGGTAGGCCCGTCGCCGAGAGTGCCAGCAGTCGCTGAGCGACCTCGCGCGGATCCATGCCGGCACGCGACGCGATGTCGACGACCGACGCCCTGCCCAGGTCGGCGACGACCTGCAGCAGCCGTGCGTCAGCGGGATCGGTGACGGACACGCCACCGACGATACCGTGACCGGCCACGGCCGCCGGGCGCAGTCGAAACGGGCAGCCGGAACGCGCGACAGCCGTTATCCTCGTCGCCCATGGATGACGTCGTGGCGCTCGCTGATGAGTACATGGACCTGATGTTCGACGTGGACCCGCTGATGCCGGCGATTCTCGGGATCGATCCCGAGCGATCGGGGCTGGAGGACCTCGGGGAGGAGGCCGAGCAGCGGCAGTGGCGGGCCCTGACCGACATCGTCACTCGGGCGAAGGCGATCGACCCGGCGCGGTTGTCGGGTGAGAGCAGTACGACGAGGGACGTGCTGATCGCGGCGGCGCAGGCTCGCCTCGAGAGCCTCGACGCGAAGACCGTCGAGTTCTGTGTCAGCGACGGATTCCAGGCGCCGGCCACGGGGGTGTTGATGCTGCTGCCGATGACGCCCGTCGCCACGGTGGGGCAGGCCGCCGCGCAGCTCGACAGACTCCGCGCGGTCCCCGGTTTCCTGGAGGAGGCCGCCGAACGGCATCGCACGGGGATCGCCGCGGGACGCAGGCCGGTCGCCCGTGGCGTGCGGAACGCGATCGCCCACATCGACCGCTATCTGGCCGACTCGGGCGCCGACCCGTTGCTGCGCCAGGAGGCGCCCGCCGACGCGCCCGACTTCGCCGCCGAGCGGGAGCAGATCCTCGCCGAACGCGTCCGGCCCGCGTTCCGCCGGTACCGCGATGTGCTGGAAACCGAGATCCTGCCCCGCGGCAGGCCCGACGAGGAGTCCGGCGTGTGCCACGTGCCCGGCGGGGAGACGATCTACCGTTCGCTGGCGCGCGTGCACACGACGACCGATCGCACCGCCGACGAGTTGCACGAGACGGGGCTGCGGTTGATCGGTGAGCTGGCCGAGGAGTACCGCGAGATCGGTGGGCGGGTCTTCGGCACCGGCGATCTGCAGGAGATCTTCCGGCGGTTGCGCACCGACAAGGAACTGCGCTGGAACAGCGGGGACGAACTGCTGGAGGCTTCCCGGGAGGCGGTGGCCCGCGCCGAGCGGGCCACGCCGGAGTGGTTCGGCACGATCCCGTCGGAGCAGTGTGTGGTGGAGGCCGTACCCGAGGCGGAGGCCCCGGGGTCGGCGCCCGCGTACTACCTCTCGCCCGCGACCGACGGGTCACGTCCCGGCATGTACTTCGCCAACACGTACCAGGCCGAGGAGCGGTTCCGGCACACCGTCGAGGCCACCGCCTTCCACGAGGCCGTTCCCGGTCACCACTTCCAGATCAGCCGCGCGCTGGGGCTCACGGACCTGCCACTGCTGCGCAGGCTCGGTGACTTCAACGCCTACACCGAGGGTTGGGGCCTGTACGCGGAACGACTGGCGCACGAGATGGGCCTGTACTCCGGTGACGTGACGCTACTCGGCATGCTGAGCAACGACTCGATGCGCGCGGGCAGGCTCGTCGTGGACACGGGGCTGCACGCGAAGGGCTGGAGCAGGCAGCAGGCGATCGACTACCTGCTGGAGAACACGCCCATGCCGGAGGTGGAGATCGTCTCGGAGGTCGACCGGTACATCAACTGGCCCGGCCAGGCGCTGGCGTACATGGTGGGCAGGCTGGAGATCGAGCGGGTGCGTGCGAAGGCCGAGGAGACGCTGGGGGAGGCCTTCGACATCCGGGCGTTCCACGACGTGGTGCTGGGCGGCGGTGCGATGCCGCTGTCGGTACTCGACGGGGTCGTATCCGCATGGGCGGGAGCGACCGAGGTGGCGGCCTCGTAGTCGGCGGGTCCCTTCGCGGTCTCAGCCGGCGTCGACGCAGATGCCGGCGCCCTTGTCGATCATGCCGTCGGGGCAGCTGCGGGTCTGGTCGGAGCCGAGCAGCATTCCCGCCGTGACCAGGGCGGCGAGTGCGAGCAACGACGGCATGCCGACCAGCGTCCACCAGCGGCGCAGACAGGTGGCGCGGCCACAGGCCGGCATCTGCTCCGAGTGCGACGACGCCTCGCCGCACTGGCACGGCGGCCACATCCGCTGACGACGTTTCCCCATGGCGCGCAGGATAGTCGCTGCGAGCCGCGGCCGCGGCCCGTGTCGGTGACGTCGACAGGGTCGCGGCGTTGCGGGTACACCTCGGGGTATGGGCGATCAGCGCAATCCCGACGAGCCGACGACAGAGGGGCCGGCCGAGCCACCGCCGCTGTCCCCGGACGTACCCGTGCCGCCGCATCCGGATGCCGGTGGCGGCACCGAGGACGTGCCGGAACCGCCGAACCGCGACGAGGTCGACACCGGACTGCCCGGCCGGCAGCGCCGAGAGCTGCAGGGAAACGACGACGTCAACCCGGATGCCGGGGCGGTCGAGCCCCCCGACTAGTCAGCGGCCGCTGACCCTGCCGTCCTCCGCGCCGGTCACCGTGCCCTGCGCGACCGAGGCAGGGGCAGCGGCGGCGGCAGCCGCACCGGTTCCCGGCCGCGGCCGACGCCGCTGCGGCGCGCGGCCTTCGGGCTGTGCCGGACGCGGCAGGTCGGGCGGTTCGGGCAACGGCAACGTCACCGGCTCCGCCACCAGCGTCACCGTGTCGCCGTAATGGCGCAGCGACACCGGTCCGCCGTCGGTGAGTGTGTACGTCACCTCGTCCTTCCTGACCTCGACCCGGAACCGCGCCTGCCGGAAACACACGTGGAAGGCGATGAAGTCGAGGTCGCGCGGCAGTCGGGGCCGGAACGACAGCTCGCCGTCGTGGTCGCGCATGCCGCCGAACCCTGCGACGAGCGCGATCCACGCGCCCGCGAGGGACGCGATGTGCAGGCCGTTGCGTACGTTGCCGTGGACGTCGCGCAGGTCGACGAGCGCCGCCTCGGCCAGGTAGTCGTAGGCCAGGTCGGAATGGCCGCACTCGGCCGCCAGCACCGCCTGTGTGGCGGCCGACAACGACGAGTCCCGCACGGTGAGTGCCTCGTAGTAGGCGAAGTTGCGCCGCTTCTCCTCGTCGGTGAACGCGTCGCCGCGCAGGTGCATGGCCAGAACCAGGTCCGCCTGCTTGACCACCTGCTTGCGGTACAGGTCGAAGTACGGGAAGTGCAGCAGCAGCGGGTAGGCCGACGCCGGCGTCGCCTGGAAGTTCCAGCGCGCGTGTTCGGTGAACCGTTCGGACTGCGGGTGTACGTCGAGCAGGTCGTCGTAGGGCACGAGCATCGCCCTGGCCGCCGCAAGCCACGCCTTGATCTCGTGCTCGGTCACCGACAGGCGGGCGGCGACGTCCGGCTGGCGGTTGCACGATGCGGCGGCCTCGAACAGGTTCCGCTGCGCCATCAGATTCGTGTAGACGTTGTTGTCCACAATGGCCGAATACTCGTCGGGCCCGGTGACGCCGTCGATGCGGAACCCGCCGTGCGGATCGTGGTGGCCGAGCGACACCCACAGCCGAGCGGTCTCGGCCAGCAGTTCCGTGCCGTGATCACGTTCGAACTCGGTGTCACCCGTGGCGGCGAGGTAGCGGGCCACGGCGTCGGCGATGTCGGCGTTGACGTGGAACGCCGCCGTGCCGGCCGGCCAGTACGCCGAACACTCGTCCCCGTTTATCGAACGCCAGGGGAACGCCGATCCGCGCAGCCCCAGTTGCTGCGCGCGGCTACGCGCCTTATCCAATGTGGAGTGTCGCCAGCGCAGTGCGTCCCCGGCGGCGCCGGGCAACGTGTAGGTGAGGGCCTGTGCGACGAACGTTTCGCTGTCCCAGAACGCGTGCCCGTCGTATCCGGGGCCCGTCAGTCCCTTGCCGGGGATGGCGCGGCTCTCGCCGCGGGCGCCGGCCTGCAGCACGTGGAACAGCGCGAATCGCAGCGCCTGTTGCAGCTCCGGATCGCCCTCGAGCTCGACGTCCGCCGAGGTCCAGAAGTCGTCGAGGAACTGCCGCTGTTCAGCAAGCAGGCCTTCCCACCCGGTCTGACGCGCCCCGGCCAGTGCCGCGTCCACCTGGGAACGCAGCGCCGGGATCGAACGCTGTGCCGACCAGCCGTAGCCGAGGTACTTCGTCAGCTGGAGTTTCCCGCCCTCGGCGACGTTGACGGCGACCGTCAACCGGGCGAGATCGTCCTCGACGGCGATGTCGGTGCGAAGGCCGGTGCCGTTGGGAGCCCCGATCTCGTGGTCCATCGCCGCGGCCATGCGCAGGTCGGACCGGCTCGTCCGGTGGATCAGCACCGCACCGTAGTCGGCTGCGGTCATGTACTCGCAGTGCAGCGGTGCCTCCAGGGCGGCGGCGACCCGGGGATCGCCGGTCTCGGCTTCGATCGGTTCGTTCGTCAGCAGGTCGGACTGCGCCACGAGCTGCATCTCGCCGTCGAGGGGTTCGACCTCGTACCGGATCGCCACCACCGCTCGTTGCGAGAACGACACCAGGCGTTCGCTGCGCACGCGCACCCGCCTGCCCGTCGGCGAGGTCCACTCCGTCTCCCGCCGCAGCGTGCCGGAGCGGAAGTCGAGCACGCGGTGGTGTGCCGTGGTGTGGCCGTAGCGCAGGTCGAGTGGCTCGTCCTCGACGAGCAGGCGGATGATCTTGCCGTCGGTGACGTTGACGACCGTCTGGCCTGCCTCCGGGTAGCCGTACCCCGCCTCGGCGTAGGGCAGCGGGTGTTCCTCGTAGAACCCGTTCAGATACGTCCCGGGCCTGCCGCGCGGCTCGGCCTCCTCGAGTGTCGCGCGCAGGCCGATGTGCCCGTTGGACAGTGCGAACGTCGATTCGGTCTGGGTGAGCCCCTTCAGGTCGAGACCCCGCCACAGCAGCTGCCACGGCGAGCATTCGTAACCTCGTGTTCCGGTCATGGCACCTCCAGCAGGTCGGCGAGGTCGGCTACGACCACGTCGGCGCCGTGTTCGCGCAGCGCGGCTGGCTGTCCGGCCCGGTCGACGCCGACGACGTGGCCGAAGCCGCCGGTTCGGCCCGCTTCGACCCCGGCGAGCGCGTCCTCGAACACGGCGGCGGCCTCGGGTGCGACTCCCAGCTGCCGGGCACAGACGAGGAACGAATCGGGCGCGGGTTTGCCGCGCAGACCTTCGCCGGCGATCGTCACGCCGTCGACGCGGGCCTGCACGTACCCGTCCAGGCCCGCGGCGCCCAGCACGTGGACCGCGTTCGCCGACGACGTGACGACGCCGATCGCGAGGCCTGCCTCCCGCACGGCAGTCAGATACCGCACCGAGCCCGGGAACGGGGTCACGCCCGTCTCGTCGATGAGCCGCATGACCAGGTCGTTCTTGCGGGTGCCGATGCCGTGGACCGTCTCCGCATCCGGCGGGTCGTCCGGACCGCCCTCCGGCGGGTCGAGGCTGCGTGAGGCGAGGAACGCACGCACACCGTCGAGCCGTGGCCGCCCGTCGACGTAGGTGGCGTAGTCCTCGTCGGTGAAGGGCGTGTCCCCGTGGCGGGCGAGCACCTCGTCGAACGTGCGCTTCCATGCGGCCCGGTGCAGGGACGCCGTGCTGGTGAGCACGCCGTCGAGATCGAACAGGCAGGCGGTGATCGTCGCGGGAAGGCCGATCATGTGCCTCCACGCTAGTGGGCTCGTCGTCACCCTGCCATCTGCACAGCGCTCGCGGGTCAACGTTGATCGGGCCGAGCTGATCGGGCTCACCGGCGCGGACGAACCCGGTGGATCACCTCGGCATGGTCTCGTCCGTGAGCCGGTGGGAGCCGACCCGGCCGTGGCCGCACTCGGCGGTGACCGGTCCGTGCGCGCGGAGGCGCCGCGTTACCCGCGAGACGGCCGGGTCGCTCATGCCCGTGGCGACGGTGAGTTCACCCGGACGTTTCCGCTCCGGCCGTGACGTCCAGCCCCGCCATGAGGTCGCTCTCGGTGATTCCCGGCCCGCCGCCCGCCCGGATGAACCACTCGGTGCCGAAAGCGAACCCGAACGCCTCATCGGGCATGGCGAGGAAGAACGACTGTTCGGCGATCTGACTGGCGTGCGCCCGCATAGCCGCGCGCTTGGCGTTCAGATACGGGGTCACGTCGACCGCCGCGGTGAGGACCGATTCGGGGCTGCCGAACTCGGGAGCGTCGTCGAGATCCGGCAGTTCGATGCCCGCGAGTTCCGGGTTGTCGGCCAGCTGTGCGAGTCCCCTGACCATGTGGTCGCGGTTCTGCGTGGCCTCGTAGACGCGTGGCGTGCCGGCGAGCTCCGCCGCGCGCATGCCCACCCGGTGCACCTGGATGTGGTCGGGATGGCCGTAGCCGCCGTGCGAGTCGTAGACGGTGAGGACGTCGGCGGCCTCTTCCCGGAGGAGGTCGGCCAGCTGCTGCGCGGCCTCGGTCACGTCGGCCTGCCAGAAGGTGCCCGGTTCGTCGTTGGAGGGCTCGCCCATCATGCCGGAGTCGGTGTAGCCGAGAAACTCGACGCGGGCGGCGCCGAGGATGTCGGCGGCGGCGTGGGTCTCGGCGACCCGCCGTCGCCACAGCGGTTCCCCCGGTTCGAGCACGCCGTCGGTCACCTCGCCGAGTTCACCCCGCGTGGCGACCACGAGCACGACCCGGTGCCCTTGGTCGGCTGCCATGCGCATCACGCCGCCGCACGTGATGCACTCGTCGTCCGGATGCGCGTGAAAAGTCACCAGCGTCGCCATGGAAACGACCGTAGCCGTTCGGGTCCGCGCCGGTTGCGGCGACGGCCGGGTGCGGCGACGGCCGGGTGGGGCGACGGTCGCGGCGAGAGTGGTGTGGTCACCGTGCCGCAGTGACGGGCCGTGTCGGAGATGCGCCGCGGGTGCGTGAACGAGGTCCGACTGTGGTGGACGCTCGGAAGTGCCGCATTCGCATTCGGCGATTAATCGTAGAACGAATGAAGTTCGTGAGTTACTTTCCAGATGATGTCCATTAAGGACAAGCCAATGCCGGGTGAGGTCGGGTATTGAAGTTCGTTTGCGACGGGCGTACCGTTTTCCGCAGCGGCGTCGGGGCCGTTGACGCATCGTCGATTGGTGACGGCGATTGGTGACAGTTTCGCCGATTCGCAGCGGGTTTCGCCGAGTGAATTCGGCTCGGGGCAGGTGAGATCGCGGACGGTCGGCTCCGATTTGTTCGCCGCTGCGGGTACTCGTCATATCGCGGGATGTGGCGTGATCCTCCGGTGAGTCCGGCGGGCCGCGGGTCGACGACGAGCCACGGGAACGGCGGACGTCACGGACGGCGGGGTTCACCGAACGACGGGGCGTCGCCGAACGGCGGGTGGCACTGAACGGCAGGTGTCACCGAGACGGCAGGTGTCACCGAGTGACGGAGCGTCGGGTGCTGCGGCGCTGCGGCGGTGTTGCGGTGCTGTGGTGTTGCGGGGCACCGATCCGGGGTTCCGACGTCGGGGCGGGACAACAGAGTATGGAATCCGGGGGAGGGAATTTCATGGAGACGGTCGTCGGCGCAAGATTCGGCGCGGGCACGATCTCGGCCACCGGGGTCGAAGTGGTGATCGAACCTCGGAGTGGCGGGTTGGTGGTGACGCACGTGCTGGGAGAGATCGACCTGCTCGGTGTTTCCCTGTTGCGTCCCTGCTTCGAACGTCAATTACGGAGTGTGCGGGCTCTGGTTCTCGATTTCACTGAGACGAGCTACTTGAGCGCGGCGGGATTGTCTCTGCTGTTGCAGACCGGAGCCGATGCGCGGTCGCGGAACATTCCGTGGGCGCTCGCCGCGGCACGGCCGGTCCTGCGTCCGATCGAGGTGACCGGTCTGGAGCGGCAACTTCCGGTCTACCGTGACGTCCCACCCGCGGTCGACGCGGTGCGCATGCCCAGCAGGTCGATGTCGGCATAAGTCGCGGTCGGTCGCGGCCGGCGTCGACGGAGGTTCGGACGGCTGGGCGGGCGTCGTCGGTCGCGGCCGGTGTGAACCGGACTCTCCGGCTCGGTCACCGATGGAGGCGGAGCTCGACGTCAGCCGCACCCGGGGAGTGAATTCCCGGTGTCATTCCGGCTTCCGACCGGCGAACTACTGTTGAACGGTGATCACGGGTCGTTCGGTATTCACCTGCCGCCCCACTCGGTCGATGGAGTGCCGGGGCGCCACGGGCCCAGTACGGTCGCGCGCATGGACACCACTGCGCTGCCCGACGCCCTGCGCCGCGCACTTCCACTGCTGACCACCGAGCCGGCGGCCGCGCCGCTGCAGGACGGCTACCTCGACCTGCTGGGCGCCGAGGAGCCGCAGCCGAGTGGTCCGGTGCAGTCGCTGTGGGAATCGCGCGCGGGCACGGCCGTCTACGAACCGGTGCAGGCATTCGCCAGGAAGGTTGTCGCGCGGCTGCGGCCGCCGGCCGAGCGGTTGCACTTGCCGGAGGGCGGGACGGCGCTCGACGTCGGATGCGGGCCCGGCACCGTGACCGCGGAGCTGGGACGTGATGTCGGCCGCCGGGGACTCGCGATCGGTGTCGACGTGTCACGGTCGATGCTGCGACGCGCGGCTGAGGCCCATTCCGGGGCCAACGTCGGGTTCCTGAGGGCCGACGTCACGGACCTGCCGCTGCGGGATGCGAGCGTCGACGCCGTGACGTGCCTGATGGTGCTGCAACTCGTGCATGATCAGGAGACGGCGCTGGCCGAATGCGCCAGGGTCGTCGCACCCGGTGGCCGGATCGCGGTCCTGCAACCGGGATACGCCGGGCCGGGCGCGGGTGCCGTCGCCGCGGCGGCGGGCCTCGCCGGACTGCGGATGCCGGGTCACCGGGCCATCGCGGCCACGTTGCGGGCTCACGGCATGACCGTCGTCGAGGCCGAGACGACGGCGCCCGTCGCGCGGGTGCTCGCCGAGAAGCCGGGACCCGAGCGCGCCTGACGGGCCCGGCGTCAGAGCAGGCTGCTCGGGTCGGCCGGGACGTCCACCGCGTGGTCGCGGAGCACGTCGAGCGGGATGACCTCGGCGGCCCGTTCGTGGGTCGCGGCCAGTACGACCGGCGGAGCGGCGCCGGCCTCGTGTGCCTGGAGCCAGCGGTCGGCGCAGACGCACCACCGGTCTCCCGGAGTGAGGCCGGGGAAGCCGAACTCGGGGCGTGCCGTCGTGAGGTCGTTGCCCATTGCCCGCTGCTGGGTGAGGAACTCGGTCGTCACCACGGCGCAGACCGAATGATTACCCGGATCGTCGTCGCCCGTCTCGCAGCATCCGGTGCGGTAGTAGCCGGTCAGCGGGTCCTTACCGCACGGTTCGAGCTCGTCGCCGAGAATGTTGCGCTCGCTCATGGTTCCACGGTGACACGTTCGGTGGCCGCACCGACAGCGGTCGGCCGGATTCGGGTGCGGTCGATGCGCCCGTTGTAGGTTTCGGCGGCGGCAGCCGGCGACGGCGGTTCAGTCGGGATGGGCGATGAACGTGCCCTTCGACTTCAAGGTCTGCACGAGGCCGCGCTCGCGCAGGATGCGGGTGGCCTTGCGGACGGTGTCGAGAGCGACGCCGTACTCCTCGGCCAGGGACCGCTCACCTGGCATGCGCCTGCCAGGGGTCCATTCGCCGCTGGCGATGAGTCCGGCGAGGTGTTCGGCCAGCAGCTCGTATTCGTATCCGGTCTTGTTGTCCGGGTTGTACTTGCGTGGTGCGGGACCGCTCATGACCTCGACATTAGAACGGTCCCGAGCTGCACGAAGTTGTGGAACGCGGCACACCGCGTCGGTCGGCGTCGGTCCGCGTCACACCATTGTGCAACGCGCTGTAGCGCGGCTGTCCCGTTCCGTGCTAGTTTTCCCGCCATCAGCGCGCGTCGCGGGCCGCTCACCAGCGTTGACGCACTGAATGCCGGATTGGGGCCGCGCGTCCCGGGTCGGCACAACATCACACCGATGCACCGTCGGCTCTGGGCAGGTGTCGACGCTGTCCAGCGTCATGAACTGCCCAGTGTCATGAACTGCCCAGTGTCATGAACTGCCCAGGGTCACGAGTTGCCCAGCGTCACGAGCTGTCCAGCGTCGTCACTGTGCGGTTTCAGCGGGCGCGGTGCGCGGCGGAGGACGTCAGGGAACGGGGGAGCCGATCGTGGGCATCAGTGGCAGGGCCGATCTGCCGTGGACGGCGGTGGCCGTCGGGGAGGCGCGTCTCCGTGGCGCCGAACCCGGTCCGTACGAGGAGGACGGCGACGAGTGGAGGCGTCGTCAGGAGGCGCTGGACGTCGAGGCCTGGGAGGCGCGGCGGCGAGGCCGCACCGTGCGGTTGTGGTGTGCGGAGCTGCTGGTGCGAACGACGGCACGGGACGTCGAGGACGCGACCTTTCGGCTCGTGACGTTGGCGCACCCGTACCACCGCACCGGCCATGCCCGGCGGCTCTGTTCGGTGGCAGGTCCGGTCCGGTGGAGTCCGCCGGGATCGGTGGACGCCGCCGTGGACGGGCGCCTGCACGGCGGCCCGCATCCGTCGTCCGGACCGGAGTACGAGACTCTCGTGGGGGGTCTACCGTGCGGTCCGGACGTGCCTCGCCGGGACGCGGAACGTGCGCAGTCCGCCGATCACGCCGCGGCGCTCGAACTGGCGGGCCGCGGTGTACGCCGGACGCTGCCGCAGACGTCCATGCCGGGCCCGTGCTGGCAGGTGTGGCAGCGGGTCTCCTTCTTGGCGGGCCCGGGGGATGCTCCCGCCAGGGCCGCCGAGCTGGCGGCGACGATCGTCGACACGCGAGGTGCGCCGGCAGCGGCCGTCACCCGGATCGAACCGCAGGACGGCAGGCGTGACCCCGGGGAGGGGCGCCTGGTCCATCCGGCCTGCGATGCCGGTCCGCGCGTGATCGACGCGTTGTGGGACGACTTCGATGCGGTCGAGGCGGGCCTCGGCGATCCGGGAGAGCCCGTCGCCCTTGCCTCGGTGTGCCTGGCGGCTGCGAGGGAGGTGCGCGCCGAGTTCGGCCTCGTGTCCGGTCGGCCGGTGCCGGCTGGTGGCCGGGTCCGGTGTGCCGTGGCGGGCCATGCAGAGGGCGATGCGCCCGGCACGGATCGGTGACGGGTGAACCCTCAGACCGCGGACGCCGATGCCCCGGAGCCGCCGGGCGTGCCGCGCAACACCTCGACGTGGTCCGTGCCCGGCTTGCCGCACACCCAGCTCGATCCCGCGAGGTTCTTGGCGTGCTTCTTCAACGGCGCCAGCAGCCGGGAGATCTCGCCGTAGGACTCGACCGACCGTCGCAGGCACCACAGCGTGGACAACGACACGGTGACCGGCATGCCGTCCGCCGACCAGTGGGTGTCCAGCATCGCGTCGGCGAGCGGGCGGATCGTGTCCGGCCCGCACGAGATGAGAAAGTCGTCGCCGCCGACGTGGCTGACGGTCACGCCGCCCAGGTCGGTCGCGAGGCGCGTGAGCGCCCGCCCGATCGCGCGGATGACGTCGTCCCCCGCGGCGAAACCGGCCGTGTCGTTGATCGTCTTGAACGAGTCGATGTCCAGCCAGCCGACGACGAGCGATTCGTTCGCGGCGAGGCGACGGTCGACGTCCCTCGCCACGGCGTCACTGCCGGGCAGGCGGGTCAGCGGGTTCAGGGCCGCGGCCTGCTCCACCTTGGCCTCGGCCATGCCGCGAACGAGCTCGTGCATCAGCACCACGCCCTGACAGCGGCCCGATTCGTCGATGACGACCACGTCGTCCGAGGCGCGCCCCGACGGGCTGTCGCTGACGAGATCGAGCACCTCGAGTGCGGACGCCGAGTTCCGGATCACGTGCGGCGGGTCGGCGAGCCGCTGTGCCGGGCGGTGCGCGTGGAGCGCGTGGCCGAACGGGCCGGTGACGGCGAGCAGGAACCGGGTGCGGTCGATCGACCAGCGCGGCCTGCCGTCGGCGTCGACGCCGACGAGGCCGCTGAGTGCGACGTCGTCGACGAGGACCGTGCGCACTTCGTCGCACGTGGCGTCGGCGGCGACGGTCCTGGCAGGACGGAGGAAGTCCTTGATCGCGGGTGTGCCGCCGGACGGGTACACGTCGCGGCCCTGGTGGGCGGGGGCGATGGCGCCGGCGGGGACGGAGCCGGGTCCTGCCGGAGCGAACAGGTTTCCCTGGACGAGGCCGATCCCGAGGCCGCGGACCATGTCCAGCTGGTCCTCGGATTCGATGCCGGTCGCGACGAGCCGGACACCGGTGCGGTCGGCGAAGTGCACGAGCGCCTCGGTCAACGCGGCCGTCGGGGTGTCGTCCGGCAGCCGGCGGAGTGAACTGCGGTCCAGCTTCACCATGTCGGTCTGGGACTCGGCGAGCAGATTGAGTGGCAGGTCGGCGGCGCCGAGTCCGTCGAAGGCGAGTCGGAAGCCGTGTGCGGTGAGCCGGTTCAGTCCGTCGAGCAGGGCGGCGGGCGGGGCTGTGTGGAAGGGCGGGCCGACTTCGAAGACGACCTCGTGGGGTCGGCGTCCGGTCTCCTGTAACGCGGTGAGGAGCGGTTCCAGTGAGGACGAGGGGGAGGCGGCCGTCAGTGCCGTGATGTTGAGGTGCAGCGGCAGTCGCATGGCCTGGTGTTCGGCCTCATGGATCGCACGGGCCGCGAGGCCCGTGTCGGCTTGAACCAGCCTGCCGAGGCGCATGGCTGATTCAAGCAGTTCGCTTATGCGGCCCGCGGCAGGGCGGGCCAGTGCTTCCACAGCCACCGCACTGCCGGTGTGCAGGCTGTAGAGCGGTTGGAAGGCGAATTGAACCTGGTTCAACACCGACTCCTGTCCGTCCGAATCCGGGGGCATCCGGACCGACTCAGCGAGCAGTTGTCCGATACTCACACAAGCGTGCTGAGTCCATCAACCATGACGGTCACACGCGAGCGTCGGTCCCTGTTCGTCCGGGCGAAATCTTGCTGAACGAACCGGCTGCGCCCCGTGACACGAACGTGTGCCTTCGGCAAGGGTGCCAGCGTGAACACGATGAACAGAAGACAGGTGCTGCGAACGGGTTCGCTCGCTGCTGTGGGTGGCGTCACACTTGCCGGGCCTGCGGTCGCGGCCGGCGCCGAGCAGCCGTTCCGGCACGGGGTGGCCTCGGGGGACCCGCTGCCCGACAGTGTGCTGCTGTGGACGCGCCTGACCCCGTCAGCAGGCGCCACACCCGGTTCGGGCAGGGGAGAGGAGTCGCTCGTGGGCTGGGAGGTGGCCCACGACGCCGGTTTCCGTCGGATCGCTGCGCGCGGACATGTGCGGACCGGCCCCGATCGCGATCACACGGTCAAGGCCGATGTGGTCGGGCTCGATCCGGACACGTGGTACTTCTATCGATTCTCCTGGCGTGGCAGCAGCTCACCCGTCGGCCGTACCCGCACGGCCCCCGCCGTCGGCAGTGCGGTGGCGAGCCTGCGCTTCGGCGTCGTCTCGTGCTCGAACTGGCAGGCCGGGCAGTTCGCTGCGTACCGGCACCTGGCCGAGCGGGGTGATCTCGACCTGGTGATCCATCTCGGGGACTACCTGTACGAGTACGGCGCCGAGTCCGATGCGCCGCGCCGGCACGATCCGCCGGTCGAGATGACGACGCTGGAGCACTACCGCCGACGGCATGCGCAGTACAAGACGGATCCGTCGTTGCAGGCCCTGCATGCGGCAGCGCCGTTCGCGGTCACGTGGGACGACCACGAGTCGGCCAACGACGCGTGGTCGGGTGGCGCCGAGAACCACACCGAGCCGGACGAGGGCGCGTGGGCCGACCGCAAGGCCGTGTCCCAGCAGGCGTACGCGGAGTGGATGCCGGTGCGTTACGAGCCTGGGGGCAAGTTGTACCGGAGGCTGACGTTCGGCTCGCTGGCCGAACTGTCCATGCTGGACCTTCGGTCCTATCGCAGTGAGCAGGTTGCGCACCCGTTCGACCGGGGCGTCCACGACGAGGAGCGCACCATCACGGGCAAGGAGCAGTTGGACTGGCTCACGGCCGGACTCACGACCGCTACCTCGCAGTGGAAGCTCGTGGGCAATTCTGTGATGATCTCGCCCGTGCAGTTTCCATCCACATTGAACAATCGCGAACTCGAGGCGGTCGCAGAGATACTCGGTCCCATCGAGGGCGTTCCGTACAATGTGGATCAATGGGACGGTTATACGTCCGATCGGGCGGAGGTGTTGCGGGCGCTGCGCGACCACGGTGTTTCCGGAACCGTGTTTCTCACCGGTGATATCCACTCCGGGTGGGCCGCCGATCTACCTGCCGACCCGATGACATATCCGTTGAGCGGTGACTCTGTCGCGACCGAACTGGTCTGCACCTCGGTCACGAGCGACAACCTCGACGACTACCTGAAGCTGCCGCCCCGCACGCTGTCGCTGGTCGTCGAAGCGGTCATCAAGCTCGCCAACCCGCATGTGAAGTACCTCGACTTCGACTCGCACGGCTTTTCGGTCCTCGAGGTCACGCCCGCGCATGTGCGTATGGACTGGTTCCGGCTCGCCGATCGCGCCGACCCTGCCAGCGCTGCCGAGGTCACGGCGTCCTACCGCGTACCTGCGGGCTCCGACAAGCTCGAGCGGGCTCCGCGCTCGATGGACGGGATCGTCCCGCGACACGAGGCCGCGACGGAACACGAGCTCGCGGCCGCGCACCGGCAGGCACTGGCACGGCAGGAGGCGCGATGAACGACGAGATCACTACGCCCGGCGCGGCGGCATCGGACGGCACGGACGTGTCGAGGCGCCGGTTTCTGCGGGTCGCGACGACCACCGGCGCCGCCGTCGTGCTGTCCACGGCGGCGGGGGTGCCGGCGGTGTCGGCATCGCAGGCAGGAGTACACGGTGCCGGTGGCGCGGGGGAGAAGAAGCTGCGCGTCTACGTTCTCGTCGTCGACGGACTGCGGCCGGACGAGATCACCCCGGACACGACTCCCCACCTGTACACGCTGCGTGCCGAGGGAACGAACTTCCCGCAGGCGCGGGCGCTGCCGGTGATGGAGACGTTGCCCAATCACGTGATGATGATGACCGGCGTGCGGCCGGACCGTTCCGGCGTGCCTGCCAACGATGTCTACGACCGTGCGGAAGGCGCGGTGCGCACGCTCGACCGGCCGTCGGACATCCGGGTGCCCACCCTGCTCGAGCGCGTTGCGGAGACCGGCCGGGTGAGCGGAAGCGTGCTCAGCAAGGAGTACCTGTACACGATCTTCGGGGAGCGGGCGAGCGTCCGCTGGGAACCGGAGCCGCTGATCCCGATCACCGACCACGCGCCGGACCTGGCGACGAAGCTGGCGCTGTCGGCCATGGTGGCCGAGACCGATCCCGACCTGGTGTTCGTCAACCTCGGTGACGTGGACAGGGTCGGCCATGCGGATCTGACCGGCACGTCGCTGGGCCTGTTGCGTGCGGGTGCGCTGAGTGCGACGGATGCGTACGTCGGCCGGTTCGTCGACGAACTGCGCAGCAGCGGACGCTGGGAGTCGAGCGTGGTCATGGTGATCGCGGACCATTCGATGGACTGGTCGCACGGTCACAAGGTGATCTCGCTGCAGGCGCCACTGGAGGCCGATGCGGCGCTGGCCGGCAGGATCGCGATCGCGCAGAACGGCGGAGCGGACCTGCTGACCTTCACCGGTCCCGAGGCCGACCGTGCTGCGGCCGTGGCACGGATGCGCGAGATCGCGCTCGCCACGCCGGGTGTGCTGTCGGTCCATCGGCCCGGCTCGCTGCGGCTCGCGCCGGACTGCGCAGACCTGGTCGTGTACTGCAAGGCGGGCTGGCGCTTCTCGGATCCGACTCCGATATCGAATCCGATCCCGGGCAACCACGGCCACCCGGCGACCGAGCCGATCCCGTTCTTCATCGCGGGCGGGCATCCGCGAGTGCGCAAGGGGGCGATGTCGTCGGCCCCGGCCACCACGGTCGACGTGGCGCCCACCGTGGGCGAGCTACTCGGTCTGCCGCCGATCGAGGGCGGCTACGACGGCGATGTCCGGCGGGAAGCGCTATTTTCAAGGGGAGGGTAGTCCATCTCATAAAAATTCTGATTCGCAATCCGAATCGGCCGACAGTGATGATCTCGATCACCGGAATTGTGCCTGTTCGCACACCTCGAAATTGCGGTCCGTGCACATTGCAGTGTTTCATGACGATGTCATGGTGGTAACAGAACGATAACGGTACAACATTCTGGCAACCGGAGCGCAGGCAGCGGAGCACCCTCGCGGAGATCTCACGATTTTCGCGAGGGTGTTCTTGTTGATTCATACGCAACGCGTTGCCGAATACGCTACGAACTTAGATCCCGTATCACTCATCAGGCTCGTGGACTAGAGCTGCGGCGAAATATCCGTACAAACACACCCTGAGTAGTGCTCGCTCGGCCGAACGTGTCGGCTTGTTGCGGAGGTCACAAAACCCTTGGATGTGTAACGGAGGCGCGGTTGCGCATGGCGCGCATTGGCGCTCCGACCTGGCAGAACGCCGCTCGCCGCGCCGTGGCGAGCGGCGCTGTTCCGCTCGTCGCGGCCCGCTCGAGCGGTATACGAGGGGTGAAAATTCACGTCACGCCATGGACCCATTGATCGAACGGCGAGTTTGTGAATAGATTGTGGCTCAGGCGGTTTGCGCGGGATCAGTGCGGATCACGGCGCAATTCCGCCCAGTCGGGGCGAAGGGCCGCGTCAGGTGTGACGCGCGATACTCAGGCTGCGCACAATGCGCGCCGCGGGCTGATTTGAACCGCGATCGATACATCGCGTCGTCGGCCCGGGATTTTTCTGTGCCCTTCCCCGACGTGTTCGCGGCCGTATCTCCGCACCGATGTGCGCCGAGAGGTGCAGGCGAGACTGCGGTGAGCCGGCCACGGACGATCAAGCACCGATCCGCCGAACGTGGAGGGAACCTAATGCAGGAATCAGCGGCTGGCACCACCGATGCGCAGGCCGAAGTCGCAGAGAAGAGCCGCGCCGACGCGCATCCCGACCAGGCGTTCGGTTCCGACCCGCTGGCCGTTCGGGAGAGCGACCACTACGCCGAGGAGTACAACGAGGGCTTCGTCGACAAGTGGGACGAGCTGATCGACTGGAAGGGCCGGTACGAGAGCGAGGGCAGCTTCTTCGTCGACCTGCTCCGTAAGCACGGTGTCGAGTCCGTGCTCGACGCTGCGACCGGCACGGGCTTCCACTCCGTGCGCATGCTCGAGGCGGGCTTCGACACGACGAGTGTCGACGGTGCCGCCGAGATGCTGGCCAAGGCGTTCGAGAACGGCAAGCAGTACGGCGACTACGTCCTGAAGGTCGTGCACTCCGACTGGCGCTGGCTCAGCAAGGACGTGCAGGGCAAGTACGACGCGATCGTCTGCCTCGGCAACTCCTTCACGCACCTGTTCGACGAGAACGACCGGCGTAAAGCGCTCGCCGAGTTCTACGCCGTGCTCAAGCACGACGGCCTCCTGATCATCGACCAGCGCAACTACGACTCGATCCTCGATGACGGGTTCTCGAGCAAGCACACGTACTACTACTGCGGTGACCAGGTCAGCGCAGAGCCCGAGTACGTCGACGACGGCCTCGCCCGCTTCCGCTACGAGTTCCCCGACGGCTCGCTCTACCACCTCAACATGTTCCCGCTGCGCAAGAACTACCTGCGCCGGCTGCTGCGTGAGGTCGGTTTCCAGAAGGTCGACACGTACGGCGACTTCCAGGAGGCCTACGGCAACGACAACGCGCCGGACTTCTTCGTGCACGTCGCGACGAAGGAGTACCTGGAGAGCGCGATGACGGAGAACTACTCGAGCGCGGTCAACACCGCGCGCGAGTACTACAACTCCGAGGACGCGGACAACTTCTACTACCACGTCTGGGGTGGCACCGACATCCACGTCGGCCTCTACCAGTCCGAGAACGAGGAGATCGCTGCGGCCAGCCGCCGCACGGTCGAGCAGATGGCGAACAAGCTCGACCTCAAGAAGGGTCAGAAGGTGCTGGACCTGGGTGCGGGCTATGGGGGTGCCGCCCGTTACCTGGCCGAGACCTACGGTGTACACGTGACGTGCCTGAACCTTTCCGAGGTCGAGAACGACCGGAACCGGCAGTTCAACAAGGACGCGGGCCTTGCCAAGCTGATCGACGTCGTCGACGGCGACTTCGAGAACCTCGCGTTCAACGACAACGAGTTCGACGTCATCTGGTCGCAGGACGCCTACCTGCACAGCGGTGACCGTGTCCGCGTGGTCGAGGAGGCCGTGCGCGTTCTCAAGCCGAACGGCCAGATGGTCTTCACCGACCCGATGGCCGCGGACAACTGCGACACGTCGTCGCTGCAGCCGATCCTCGACCGGCTGCACCTGGACAGCCTCGGCGCGCCCGGCTTCTACAAGAAGGAGCTGACGCGCCTCGGCATGAAGTCGGTCGAGTTCGACGACCACACCCACCAGCTCTCGAACCACTACGGTCGCGTGCTGGCCGAGCTGGAGAAGCGGGAGGACGAGCTGGCGGGCACGATCAGCCAGGACTACCGCGACCGCATGAAGCTCGGCCTCAAGAACTGGGTGGCCGGCGGCAAGTCCGGCAACCTCGCGTGGGGCATCTTCCACGTCAAGGCGTGATCCGGCGCCACATCGCAAGAAAGTTCACGAGAACAAGTAAGACCGCTCCCGTCGACAAGAAGGAAGCATTTTGACTACAGGCAGGTTGTTCACGAGTGAGTCGGTGACCGAGGGTCATCCTGACAAGATTTGTGACGCGATCAGCGACACGATTTTGGATGCGATGTTGGCGCAGGACCCGCGGTCGCGGGTTGCGGTGGAGTCGATGGTGACGACTGGTCAGGTGCATGTGGCTGGTGAGGTGACCACGGCGGCGAACATCGATACGACGGCGTTGATTCGTCAGGCTGTGTTGGATATCGGGTATGACTCCTCGGAGAAGGGCTTTGATGGCGCTTCGTGTGGGGTGAGTGTGTCGATTGGTGCGCAGTCGCCGGATATTGCGCAGGGTGTGGACACGGCGTATGAGTCGCGTCTGGAGAACGCTCTGGATGATCTGGATAAGCAGGGTGCTGGTGATCAGGGGTTGATGTTCGGGTATGCCTGCTCGGACACGCCGGAGTTGATGCCGTTGCCGATTGCGTTGGCGCATCGGTTGTCGTTGCGGTTGTCGCAGGTGCGTAAGAACGGCACGGTGCCGTATTTGCGTGCGGATGGTAAGACGCAGGTGACGATCGAGTACGACAAGGACAAGCCGGTCCGGTTGGACACGGTGGTGCTTTCGTCGCAGCATGCTGAGGGTGTCGATCTGGACAAGCAGCTTGCGGCTGATGTGCAGAAGTATGTGATTGATCCGGAGATCGAGGATCTGGGTCTGCAGGCGGAGAATCCGACGATTCTGATCAATCCGACGGGCCGGTTTGTGGTTGGTGGTCCGATGGGTGATGCGGGTCTGACGGGTCGGAAGATCATTGTTGACACCTATGGCGGGATGGCCCGTCATGGTGGTGGCGCGTTCTCGGGTAAGGACCCGTCGAAGGTGGACCGGTCGGCGGCGTATGCGACGCGGTGGGTGGCCAAGAACGTGGTGGCTGCTGGTTTGGCGGATCGGGCCGAGGTGCAGGTCGCGTATGCGATCGGTAAGGCGGCTCCGGTGGGTCTGTTCGTGGAGACTTTCGGTACGGAGAAGGTGGCGCCGGAGAAGATCCAGGCGGCGATCAACGAGGTGTTCGACCTGCGTCCGGCGGCGATCATCCGTGATCTGGATCTGCTGCGGCCGATCTACGCGCAGACGGCGGCCTATGGTCACTTCGGCCGTCCGGATGCGAACCTGCCGTGGGAGAACACCAACCGCGCGGCGGCGTTGAAGGACGCAGCCAAGGCCTGACGGTGAATCCGGCGCCGGAGGAGGCCGGTAGCAGCCAGTAGCCTCCTCCGGCGCCGTTTCCACGCGCGTCACACAAGCTTTCATACACCCAAAAGGGAGTGGACCCCGTTATGCGCATCGCCGTCATCGGCTCGATCGCAACCGACCATCTGATGTCGTTCTCCGGCAAGATCAAGGACCAGCTGGTCGCCGACTCGCTCGAGAACGTCTCGCTTTCGTTCCTGGTCGAACACCTCGACGTCCGTCGTGGCGGAGTCGCCGGGAACATCTCGCTCGGACTGGGCCGCCTGGGCCTGAACCCGGTCCTGGTCGGGGCCGTCGGGCAGGACTTCGGCGAGTACCGGTCCTTCCTGGAGAAGCAGGGCGTCGACACCAAGTCCGTCCACGTCTCCGAGACCCAGCACACCTCGCGGTTCCTGTGCACCACCGACGAGGAAGAGAACCAGATCGCCTCGTTCTACGCAGGCGCGATGAGCGAGATGCGGGACGTCGACCTGACGTCGGTCACCGATCGCGTCGGCGAGCTGGACATGGCCCTCATCGGCGCCAACGACCCCGAGGCGATGCTGCGTCACACCGAGCAGTGCCGCCAGCAGGGCATCCCGTTCGCCGCCGACATCTCGCAGCAGCTGGCCATCATGTCGGGCGACGACGTGCGCAAACTCGTCGACGGTGCGACCTACCTGTTCACCAACGAGTACGAGGCCACGCTGCTGCTGAAGAACACGGGCTGGAGCGAGGCCGAGGTGCTCGACCGCGTCGGCAGCTGGGTCACCACGCTCGGCGGTGACGGCGTGCGCATCTCGGGTAAGAGCCACGAGACGATCGAGATCCCGTCCGTCCCCGACGTCAAGGTCGCCGAGCCGACGGGCGTCGGCGACGCGTTCCGCGCCGGCTTCCTGTGGGCCCTGAGCGTCAACATGACGATGGAGCGCGCTGCCCAGGTGGGCTGCGTGTTCGCGAGCATCGTGCTCGAGGCCGTGGGCCCGCAGGAGTACACGCTGGACCGGTCCGAGTTCTCGAACCGTGTCGCCAAGGCCTACGGCAACGACGCCGCCGCCGAGATTGAATCCAAGCTGCGAGTGTGACGATGGGTAGCGCTTTTCTGTCGGCTCTTGAGAAGCGCGTGCTGGTCGCCGACGGTGGTATGGGTACTGCACTGCAGGCCTATGACCTCACGCTCGACGACTTCAACCACCTCGAGGGCTGCAACGAGATCCTGAACGAAACACGTCCGGATGTCGTCAGCGCGATCTACCGTGGCTACCTGGAAGCCGGTTCGGACGCGATCGAAACGAACACGTTCGGTACCAACCTCGCAAACCTGGGCGAGTACGACATCGTCGACCGGATCCGCGACCTCGCGGAGAAGGGTGCCCGGCTCGCCCGGGAGGCAGCCGACGAGTACTCGACCCCGGACAAGCCGCGCTTCGTGCTCGGCTCGATGGGGCCCGGCACGAAGCTGCCGACGCTGGGCCACGCGCCGTACGCCGACCTGCGGGACGCGTATGTCGACAACGTCCTCGGCCTGCTGGACGGCGGCATCGACGTGGTGCTCGTCGAGACGTCGCAGGACCTGCTGCAGACGAAGGCTGCCATCGTCGCCGCCAAGCGGGCGATGAAGCAGGCGGGGCGGCAGGTGCCGATCATCGCCCAGGTCACCGTCGAGACGACCGGCACGATGCTGGTCGGCTCGGAGATCGGCGCGGCGCTGACGGCGCTCGAGCCGCTGGGCATCGACATGATCGGCATGAACTGCGCGACCGGTCCTGCGGAGATGGGCGAGCACCTCCGGGTGCTGGCCGAGCACTCGACGGTGCCGATCTCGGTGATGCCGAACGCCGGCCTGCCCGAGTTGGGCCCGAACGGTGCGGTGTACCCGCTGCAGCCTGCCGAACTGGCCGAGTCGCTGGCCGACTTCGCCGGGCGCTACGGCGCTCGGCTGGTCGGCGGCTGCTGCGGCACCACCACCGAACACGTCGCGGCGATCGCCGAGGCCGTGAAGGACCTGGAGCCGGTGCAGCGCACGCCCGAGGTCGTCCCGTCGATCTCCTCGGTGTACCAGGCGGTGCCGTTCCAGCAGGACGCCTCGATCCTCAACGTCGGTGAGCGCACCAACGCCAACGGGTCGAAGGCGTTCCGCGAGGCCATGCTCGAGCAGCGCTACGAGGACTGCGTCGAGATCGCCAAGGCGCAGACCCGCGAGGGCGCGCACGTGCTGGACCTGTGTGTCGACTACGTCGGCCGCGACGGGACCGTGGACATGGGCGAGCTCGCCTCGCGCCTGGCCACGGCCTCCACGCTGCCGATCATGGTCGACTCGACGGAACCGGACGTCATCGAGGTGGCACTGAACCACCTCGGTGGCCGGTGCCTGATCAACTCGGTGAACTACGAGGACGGCACCGAGCCGGGCGGCCGTTACGACCGCATGCTGACGATGGCACGCGAGCACGGTGCGACCGTCGTCGTGACCTGTATCGACGAGGACGGCCAGGCGCGGACGGCCGACTGGAAGGTGCGGGTCGCCGAGCGGGCCATCGCGGACCTGACCGGGAACTGGGGCTTCGACGAGTCGGCGATCATCATCGACGCCCTGGTGTTCCCGATCACCACCGGTCAGGAGGAGGTCCGCAAGGACGGCATCGAGACGATCAACGCGATCAAGCGGCTCAAGGAGAAGCACCCGCGCGTGCAGACCACGCTGGGTCTGTCGAACGTCTCGTTCGGCCTCAATCCGGCGGCGCGGCAGGTGCTGAACTCGGTGTTCCTCAACGAGTGCCGTGAGGCCGGGCTCGACTCGGCGATCGTGAACTCGTCGAAGATCCTGCCGATGAACAAGATCGACGAACAGGCGCGCAGCGTCGCGCTGGACCTCGTCTACGACCGGCGCGACGGCGAGTACGACCCGCTGCAGAAGCTCATGGAGCTGTTCGAGGGCCAGACGGCCAAGTCGGGCAGTGCCTCGCGGGCCGAGGAGCTGGCCAAGCTGCCGCTGTTCGAGCGGCTCGAGAAGCGCATCGTCGACGGCGAGCGCACCGGTCTCGAGGACGACCTCGAAGCGGCACGCCTGGAGAAGGAACCGCTCGAGATCATCAACCAGAACCTGCTCGCGGGCATGAAGGTCGTCGGCGACCTGTTCGGTTCCGGCCAGATGCAGCTGCCGTTCGTGCTGCAGTCCGCGGAGGTCATGAAGGCCGCCGTGGCGCACCTCGAGCAGTACATGGAGAAGGACGACTCGGGCGGCAAGGGCAAGCTGTTGCTGGCCACGGTCAAGGGCGACGTCCACGACATCGGCAAGAACCTGGTCGACATCATCGTCTCCAACAACGGCTACGACGTGGTCAACATCGGCATCAAGCAGCCGGTGAACGCCATCCTCGACGCCGCGGAGGAGCACGAGGTCGACGTCGTCGGGATGTCGGGTCTGCTGGTCAAGTCGACGGTCATCATGAAGGAGAACCTTCAGGAGATGAACGACCGCGGTATCGCCGAGAAGTACCCGGTTATGCTCGGTGGTGCGGCGCTGACCAGGACCTTCGTCGAGAACGATCTGGACGAGATGTTCGCAGGCGACGTCCGCTACGCCAAGGACGCCTTCGAGGGCCTGCACCTGATGGACCGGCTGATGGCCATCAAGCGCGGTGAGACGCCCGAGGAGGACGCGGCCGAGCAGGCGAAGAAGGCCGAGCGCAAGGAGCGTCGCGAACGCTCGCTGCGGATCGCCGAGAAACGCAAGGCCGAGCAGCGCGGTGACGGTCCCGAACCGTCGCACGACGACACGACCCGCTCCGACGTCGCCGACGACGTGGCCGTGCCGACCCCGCCGTTCTGGGGCTCGAAGATCGTCCGCGGGTTGCCCGTGAACGACTACCTGCAGCTGCTCGACGAACGTGCGACGTTCTTCGGCCAGTGGGGTCTGCGGGGTGCCAAGAAGGGCGAGGGCCCCTCGTACGAGGAGCTCGTCGAGACCGAGGGCCGGCCGCGGCTGCGCGCCTGGATCGACGACCTCGCGACCAAGGGTGTTCTGCAGCACGCGGCGTTGGTCTACGGCTACTTCCCGTGCTACTCCGAGGGCAACTCCCTGGTTGTGCTCGACAAGGACGAGCCGGACGCGCCGGAGCGGGCCCGGTTCACGTTCCCGCGCCAGCTGCGGGACCGCAGGCTGTGCCTGGCCGACTTCTACCGCACCAAGGAGCAGGCCGAGGCCACCGGACAGGTCGACGTGTTGCCGCTTCAGCTGGTCACGATGGGCCAGCCGATCGCGGACTTCGCGAACGAGCTGTTCGGGAAGAACTCCTACCGTGACTACCTCGAGGTCCACGGCCTCGGCGTGCAGCTCACGGAGGCCATGGCCGAGTACTGGCACCGCCGGATCCGGCAGGAGCTGAAGTTCGCTTCCGGAGCGGCGATGTCGGACGAGGACCCTGCCGACGTCCAGGAGTTCTTCAAGCTCGGCTACCGCGGTGCGCGGTTCTCACTCGGGTACGGCGCGTGCCCGAACCTCGAGGACCGGTCACAGATCGTGGACCTGTTGGAGGCGGAGCGGATCGGTGTCGAGTTGTCGGAGGAGTACCAGTTGCACCCTGAGCAGTCGACCGACGCCATCGTCGCTCACCACCCGGAGGCGAAGTACTTCAACACCTGAACAGGTGTGACGGTGCTTCGACATGTTTGACCGCGCAACAATGAGCCTGGGAAACTCGATACGAGTGGGCCGAGAGGCGCTGCAGCGGAGGATTCTCCGCCACGCTCGGCCACTTTCCCTGGCAACGAAAGGGCGCCTCTGTCACAGGAGGCCCATCGCAATTGCCGGAATCCCAGCTCACGAGCGCGTCGTCGGCGCGCGTCGTCGTGTAGGTGCCGGTAGGCGAGGGTCAGGATCAGAAAGGAAGTCATGAGTAACAAGTTGCAGCAGGTGAACGGTCTCGAGTTCGCCGTAGCCGACCTGAAGTTGGCGGAGGCCGGCCGGCACCAGATCCGGCTCGCCGAGCACGAGATGCCGGGTCTGATGGCGACGCGCCGCGAGTTCGCCGCGTCGAAGCCGCTGAAGGGCGCGCGTATCGCGGGCTCGCTGCACATGACCGTGCAGACGGCTGTGCTGATCGAAACCCTGGTGGAACTCGGTGCCGAGGTGCGCTGGGTGTCCTGCAACATCTTCTCGACGCAGGACGAGGCCGCCGCGGCGGTCGTCGTGGGGCCGAACGGCACGCCGGAGAAGCCGCAGGGCGTGTCCGTCTTCGCGTGGAAGGGCGAGACGCTCGAGGACTACTGGTGGTGCACCGACCAGCTCTGGGACTTCGGTGACGGCAAGGTCGCCAACATGATCCTGGACGACGGCGGCGACGCCACGATGCTCGTGCAGAAGGGTGTCGAGTTCGAGGCCGCCGGCGTCGTGCCGCAGCCGACCGACGAGGACCCGGCCGAGTTCAAGGTCGTCCTCGAGACGCTGCGCAAGTCGCTCGCCAGCGACAAGGGCCGCTTCACCAAGCTGGCCAAGGAGATCAAGGGCGTCACCGAGGAGACGACGACCGGTGTTCACAAGCTCTACGAGCTCGTGAAGACGGGCGACCTGCTCTTCCCGGCGATCAACGTCAACGACTCGGTCACCAAGTCGAAGTTCGACAACAAGTACGGCTGCCGCCACTCGCTGCCGGACGGCATCATGCGTGCCACCGACGTGCTCATCGGCGGCAAGGTCGCCGTGGTCTGCGGCTACGGTGACGTCGGCAAGGGCTCGGCCGAGTCGCTGCGCGGCCAGGGCGCCCGGGTCATCATCACCGAGATCGACCCGATCTGTGCGCTGCAGGCCGCGATGGACGGCTACCAGGTCACGACGCTGGACGAGGTCGTCGAGACGGCCGACATCTTCATCACCACGACCGGCAACTTCGACATCATCACGTCGGAGCACATGGCGAAGATGAAGCACCAGGCCATCGTCGGCAACATCGGTCACTTCGACAACGAGATCGACATGGCCGGCCTCGAGGCCACCCCGGGCATCAAGAAGGTCGAGATCAAGCCGCAGGTGCACGAGTTCACCTTCGCCGACGGCCACTCGATCATCGTGCTGTCCGAGGGTCGCCTGCTGAACCTGGGCAACGCGACGGGCCACCCGAGCTTCGTGATGTCCAACAGCTTCACCAACCAGACGCTGGCGCAGATCGAGCTGTGGACGAAGCCGGGCGAGTACGGCAAGGACGTCTACCTGCTGCCGAAGCACCTGGACGAGAAGGTGGCGCGACTGCACCTCGACGCGCTGGGCGTGAAGCTGACCAAGATGACCAAGGAGCAGGCCGAGTACATCGGCGTTGACGTCGAGGGTCCGTACAAGCCGGAGCACTACCGGTACTGATCACTTCGCGGTGAGGTCGTGTCCGGCGGCCCCGTCATCCGGGGCCGCCGGTGCGTACCGCGCGGGTCCGCCCGATGCGCATCGGGCGGACCCGCAGCCCGAAGCAGTCACCGTTCGTGTACCGGAGGACCCGAGAAGGCGGTTCGACATGAAAACCATTGCCCTTGAGCTGGTCCCGCCCGAGCTGGACGGCGGCTCGCAGGCCGCTGTCGAGGAAGGTCAGAAGGTCGCGCGCGTCGCCAAGGAAACCGGCCTGGACGGCGCCATCAAGCACCTGATGATCCCGGGCATGATCGAGGAGGAGTCCGACCGTCCCGTGGAGCTGAAGCCACGGATGGACGTGCTGGACTTCTGGAACTCGGTCAGTGGCGAGCTGGACGACGTGCGGGGTCTGTGCACCCAGGTCACGGCGTTCCACGACAAGCCCCAGCTCACCGAGCGGCTGCACTCCCTGCGTGACGCGGGGATGGACGGCATCGTGTTCGTGGGCGTGCCGCGCACCATGGCCGACGGCGAGGGTTCCGGCATGGCGCCGACCGACGCGCTGGCCGAGTTCACCGACGTCGTGCCCAACCGCGGTGCGATCCTGATCCCGACGCGGGAAGGGGAGCAGGGCCGGTTCGGCTTCAAGTGCGACCGCGGCGCCACCTACGGGATGACGCAGCTGTTGTACTCCGACGCCATCGTCGGCTTCCTGCGCGACTTCGCGAAGCAGTCCGACCACCGTCCGGACATCCTGCTGTCGTTCGGTTTCGTGCCCAAGATCGAGACCAAGATCGGCCTGATCGACTGGCTGATCCAGGACCCGGGCAACGAGGTCGTCAAGAAGGAGCAGGAGTACGTCGCGCGGCTCGCGGAGATGCCGTTCGAGCAGAAGAAGCGCGAGCTCGTGGACCTGTACAAGCGCGTCATCGACGGCGTGGGCGACCTCGGTTTCGAGCTCAGCGTCCACCTGGAGGTGCCGCTCGGCGTGTCCAAGCCGGCGTTCGAGGTGTTCGCCGAGATGCTTGACTACTACTCGCCGCTGCGCTGATCACTGTTCGCCGCTGGGTTGCGGCGCGCCGTGAGACGGCGGCGTCGACGAGCGCCGGCCCGTTCACGGCAGTTACCGGTCCCCGAAGATCCCGGGGACTCGCCTGCGGAGACATCCGCCTGCGAGTCCTCGGGATTTTTGCTGTTCCGCTCCGCCGCGGTCGTCGGTTACCCGCCTCGGCTTTAGCTCAACCGTCGGTGTCGGCAGCCGCTGCCCGGTGAAGGCGATGCCTGCCTGCGGACTGTCGTCGCTGGGTCTGCGCGGGCGTGCCGAGACGGTGCGAGTGCGGACGGTGCCGCGGGGTGTCCGCGGTCCGCTGCTGCGGGAGCGTCGTGGTGTCGGCTGGGACCGCCGAGAGGCGGGCCATGAGCACCCGGATGCCGTTGTCGAAGGCATAGAGCATGGCCTGCGGATGGTCGTCGTGCGGGCGGTCGTGGTGCGAGAGCGGCTGGGCGAGGCCCGTTCCGCTGATCGTCCAGTTCTCGTCGCCCTCGACCGGTCCGGTGAATTCGACGGTGACGGGTTTGCTGACGGCCGAGCGGGGCAAGGACGGATCGGTGCCGGTCGGTACGAGCAGATCGCCGCCGGGACAGGCGTACGCCGCGAGGGGGACGGGGTCACCGCCGTCGACGGAGACCGTGGCGGTAACGCGGCGGGCCCGATCGCCGATCAAAGCTACACAGTCGTGGTGGGTCAGTCCGGTCTGCTCCATGCTCGCTCCCTTCCGTGCCTCTGAGTGCGCCCCGTGCGCGCTCGGAGGCGAGTTCGTCGCCGTCGGCATCGCCTCCGGCGCCGGTGCGGTCGTCATCGCTTTCGGATGTCGTGGCACCGCAAGGTTTTCGGCGGTGGGCGGGCGGAGAGTTCGGGTAGTGTCGATGGGGGTCGTGGTCGCCGGTTCGTGTGAGCCGGCGATCAGCCGTGGACGGTCACTTTTCCCTTGGTACGCCGGACGAACCGATCCGTCCACACGGTGCCTCCCCGTGGGTGAGGAACCGTGTGGCACGTGGTGGATTCGGCTCCGGCGAACGTCGTCGGCGCGCAGTGGAGGTTGGCATGGGTGTTTCGCAGAACCGGTTCCGGATGACGTTCGCGGGCTACGACCGCGAGGCGGTCGATCGTCACCTGACCGCATTCGAGGAGCAAAACCGCGCCATGGCAACGGATCGGGCGTTCCCGCAGCGGCGCGCCGAGGCGCTGGCCGCGGAGCTGGCCGAGCTGCGGGAAGCGCACACCGCGCTGCGCCACAAGTTCGACCGGGTGTGCCGCAGCCCGATCGAGAACGACGGCCTGTCGGAGCGGATGCTGCGGATGGTGGAACTGGCGCACGTCGAAGCCGCCGAGATTGTGCAGGACGCACGCAGTCGGGCCGAACGCACGCGCACGGCTGCGGACGAGGAAGCACGCCGACTCCGTCGGCGGTATGAGCGCGCGCTCGCCGAACTGGACGATCGCCGCACGCAGTTGGAGGCGGAGTTCGCCGAGCGGACCCGACGCATCGAGGCTGAGGCCGAGGAGCGGGAGCTCGCGGCCGAGGAACGGCGACGCAGGCTCGGCGAGGAATCCGCCCGTCGGCGACAGCGGGCGGAGCAGGAGGTCGGCAAGGCACTCGCGGCGCGGCGGGCCGAATCGGAACGTCAGGTGCGGCGCCGTGAGGAGGAGGCCGCCGACCGTGCGGTCACGACCCTGGCGCAGGCGCGTGAGCACGCCGCCGAGGTGGTGGCTCGGGCGAACGCGCGTGTCGCCGAACTGGAGGGCACGGCGCACACGCTCACCGCACGGCTGCGGGAGACCCGGGCGATCCTGAGTGCGGTCGGTGAGCTCACCGACCCGGCCGAGGCGGAACCGGCACCCACAGCGGAATCAGGGACCGTGGCGGAGCCGGAGACCGTGGCGGAGCCGGGGGTCGTGCAGGAGTCGGAGCCTGTGGCCGGGGACCCCGGTTCGGTGGCGAAGGCGGTGCCTGCGCCGCGTGACGGCGGCGACGACGCCGGACCGGCAGTCGGGCCCTCGATCGGCGAGGTCTCGAGTCTCGGGGCCGCGAGCACGGGGGCCACAGTCAGCGGAGGTGCCACAGGGAGCGCGGGTGCCACAGGGAGCGCGGGTGCCACAGGGAGCGCGGGTGCCACGGCCGGCGCGGGTGCCAGGGCCGGCGCGGGTGCTGCGGCCGGCACGGGGGCTGCGGTGAGCCCCGGACGCTCGGAGTCGCCCGCCGAGGAAGGGTCGGAGACGCCGCCCGCCCGGGATGCGGCCGACGTGACCGAGACCGCCGGGGCGCGGTAGCTGCGCGTGGCGGCCCAGGCGCCCGGCCGTGTGGTGGCGATCGTCCGTCCCGGTGGCGCCGAGACCGTTCTATTGCACATGAACATCGGTTTCAGTAGCACTGGACGGGGTCGTCGTCGCCGGATGGCGGCGGCGGGTCCGAATCCCGAGTGCAAGGAAGGCTGGAGGCCGATCCATGTCGCTGAATGTGCCCACCGAGCTGCTGGACCGTGCGGAGAGTGGCGGCGTCGACGACGCCGAGTTCGTCGCGTGTGTGCGCGAGTCGCTGCCGTACGCGTGGGAGATCATCACCGGTGTCGTCGCCGACCTGGAGACCGAGGGTGGGCAGTTTGCGGATCACGCGACGCCGCCACCGAGTGAGGCCGAGCGCGGGCAGCTGCTGCGGGCGCTCGCGTCGGACTCGATCCGCGGTGGGTTGGAGCGGCACTTCGGCGTGAAGCTGGCGTTCCAGAACTGTCACCGCGTGGCGGCGTTCCGTCCGGGCGCCATCGACGGTGCCGAGTACCGCGAGTTCGTGTCGGCCCGTGGCCAGTTGTTGAATCAGAGTCCGGAGCTGCGCGACTGCTGACGTCGTTCACAACGGATCAGGGCGGCGGCTCCCGCGGAGCACGGGCAGCACCTCGGCGCCGAGGCGTTCGATGGTGGCCAGCGTGCGTGCGCGGGAGCCGCCGCCTTCGACCAGCATGAGAACCCGGTCGACGCCGGTTGCCGCGATCCCGGTGCGGAGGCGGTCGATGCAGTAGGCGGGATCGCCGACCGGATGCAGGTCGGCGAGCAGTTCGGCGTAGGCCACGGGGTCGCGTGGCTGACGTGGCCGGTCGTCGACCGGGATGTAGCCCGCGAGGCCTGGCGTGAGCCAGCGGGGCAGTGAGTGGCGGAGTTCGTCGACCGCCGAGGTGCGGTCGGCTGCGACGTGGGCGACGACGGTGGAGGTGTGCCGGGCCTGTGGGGTGCCTCCTGCCTGGCCGGCCGCCCGATCGTAGGCGGCGACGGTGCGAGCCTTCTCGTCGTCGCCGGCATGCATGCCGAGCAGGATCGGCAGGCCACGTGCCGCGGCGAGTGCTGCGGTCTCCTCGGAGGTGCAGGCGACCGTGACCGGCGGGTGCGGCCGGGTCAGGACGGGCGGAGTGAGTGGCACCTCGCGGAAGCGCAGGCTCGGCCCGTCACCCCGGACGCTGTCGCCGGTGAGGCTTGCGAGCAGCAGGTCGAGGCGTTCGGCGAAGTCGTGTTCATAGGCTTCGACGCCGGTGCCGAAGACTTCCAGGTCGACCCATGGGCCGCCACGGCCGACGCCGAGTGCGAAGCGGCCGCCGGAGAGTCGGTCGAGCATGCGGGTCTGTTCGGCCAGAGCGACGGGGTGAGTGGTGGACAGCACGCTCACGGCGGTGCCGACGGTGATGCTGCTGGTCGCTCCGAGGGCGTGGCCTGCGAACGTGATGGCGGACGGGCAGGTGCCGTAGGACATGAAATGGTGTTCGGCGATCCACGCCTCGTCGAAGCCCGCGTGTTCGGCGCAGCGGACGGCGTCGGCGGCGGTTTGCAGTGCCGCGCCGGGGTCGTCGTCCCCGAACACGGCGCCGAGGAGAAATATCCCGAATTCCACGGGGTGTAACCCTACGTGAGTTGCATCGTCCGATGTGGACCGGCGGGTGGTGCGTGCGCAGGTCGGTGGGCGTGTACGGGACCTACCGGCGGGTCACTGAGGCGGGTGAGTTGGTACCGTCGCGTACGTGGGGAAACTTCGATCGCGTATCACCTCGTGGGCCACGCGACTGTACCTGGCCCGAGCGCAGCGCAAGGGCGGCCTCGACCTGCAGAAGGTGTTGCCTGAAGCGGCCCTGATGCCGTTGCGGCGGAACGGTCTCGATCCGGTGGGGGAGCTCGCCGAGGCGCGGGCGACGGAGCCGGTGCGGAAACTGCCGGTGCCGTTCGGCTTGAACGTATGGCTGGTCAGCGGGTACGACGAAGCGAAGGCCGTATTGGGCAACGGCAAGGCGTTCAGTAACGATTTCGGCACTCTGATGGCCGAGATCGGCATGGATCCGGATGACAATCCGGGGGGTCTGGGGTTCGTCGATCCGCCGGTGCACACCCGCCTGCGCAAGCTGTTGACGCCGGAGTTCACGATGCGCCGGTTGTCGCGGCTGCAGCCGGGCATCGAGCGGATCGTCGGCGATCGGCTCGATGCCATGGAAAAGAAGGCGGCGGCGGGCGAGCCGGTGGATCTGGTCGAGGAGTTCGCGCTGCCGATCCCGTCTTTGGTGATCTGCGAGCTGCTCGGGGTGCCGTACGAGGACCGGGACGAGTTCCAGCACTTGGCGGTGGCGCGGTTCGACCTGTTCGCGGGTGCCGGTGCCGCGGTGGGGGCGATCTCGGAGTCGCTGGAGTATCTGCTGAAGGTCGTGCGCAAGGAGCGTGAGGACCCGGGTGACGGGCTCATCGGCATGATCATCCGCGAGCACGGCGACGACATCGATGATCGGGAGCTCGCCGGGTTGGCCGACGGCGTGTTGACGGGCGGGTTCGAGACGACCGCCAGCATGTTGTCGTTGGGTGCGCTCGTGATGCTGCGCGATCCGGAGACGTTCCGCCGGGTGCGTGAGGACGACGAGGCGGTGCGCCTCTTCGTGGAGGAGGCGTTGCGGTACCTGTCGGTGGTGCAGGTGGCATTCCCGCGGTTCGCGCGCGAAGACATCGAGGTCGGTGGGGTGACGATCGGCAAGGGCGACATGGTGGCCGTGTCGTTGTCGGGTGCCGACCGGGACGATGTGCTGGGTGCCGACCTGGAGACGTTCGATGCCGAGCGGTCGCCGACGCAGCATGTGGCGTTCGGCTACGGCGCGCACCGGTGCGTGGGCGCAGAGCTGGCGCGGTTGGAGTTGCGCGCGGCGTATTCGGCGTTGGTGCGCCGGTTCCCGAACATGACGCTGGCGGCGGACCCCGCCGATTTGGAGTTCCGGCAGACGTCGATCGTGTACGGCGTAGAGAAGCTGCCGGTGCACGTCGACTGACGGGCCGGTCGGCCGGTGGCCTGCGTTGGGTGCGGTTCGGCGAGCCTGGCCGGTCGACTGGCCAGGCCGGCCTGTTCGGTGAGACCGGCGACCCGTTCCGGCGGGGTGGCTCGGTGGGCCGCCCCGCCGGCCACGTCGGCTATGGCGTGTCGGCGAGCTGCTGCCGGGTCAGCCGCCTGCCATCGCGCCGATGATCAACAGTGGTTCGGTGCCGCGGACGACCGGGTCGGGTAGTGGGGCGTCGTGTGGTTCGTGGGACAGGTCTTCTTCGCAGGCGAAGAACCGGACGAAGGCCCGGCGCCGCTGTGTGTCGTGGTGCCGGATCGTGCCTTTGAGTACCGGGTAGTGGGTTTCGAGGACGTCGAGCACGGCGCCGAGTGTCACGGTGCCCGGCACGTCGAGCGTCAGTTCGCCGTCGTCGATGTGGGCGAGTTTGCGCAGGTGGGTGGGCAGGTGCACGCGGATCGCGGTGCTGGTGGCGGAGTCGCTCATGGCAGTGTCTGCACTTCCACGGACAGGACTGACGGCAGGTCGCGCACGATGGGCGCCCAGGTGTCGCCGGCGTCGGGGGAGGCGTACACCTGGCCGCCGGTGGTGCCGAAGTAGATGCCGCAGTCGTCGAGGCGGTCGACGGCCATGGCGTCACGTAGGACGTTGACGTAGCAGTGCTGCTGGGGGAGACCGTCGGTGAGCGGTTCCCAGTCGCCGCCGCCGGTGCGGCTGCGGTACACGCGCAGTTTGCCGTCGACGGGGAAGTGCTGTTCGTCGCTGGTGATGGGCACGACGTAGACGGTGTCGGGGTCGTGGGCGTGGACGTCGATGGGGAAGCCGAAGTCGGTGGGCAGGCCGTCGCCGATGTCGTACCAGCTGGCGCCGTCGTCGTCGCTGCGCATGACGTCCCAGTGCTTCTGCATGTAGAGAGTGTCGGGCCGCCCGTGGTGGCGGGCGAGGTTGTGGACGCAGTGGCCGACCTCCGCCTCGGGTTGCGGGATCTGACCGGACTGCAGCCCGCGGTTCGCGGGTTGCCAGGTCTTGCCGCCGTCGGTGGTGCGGAACACGCCGGCGGCCGAGATCGCGACGTGGAGACGGTCGGCGTCGCGCGGGTCCTGGATGATCGTGTGGAGGCACATGCCGCCTGCGCCGGGTTGCCAGTCGGGGCCGGATTCGTGGCAGCGCAGGCCGCGCAGTTCGTGCCAGGTCTGCCCGCCGTCGACCGAACGGAAGAGAGCCGCGTCCTCGACGCCGGCGTACACGGTGTCCGGATCGGACAGTGACGGTTCGAGGTGCCAGGCGCGCGTGAACTCCCAGGGGCGTTGCGAGCCGTCGTACCACTGGTGGGTGCCGACGTCGCCGTCGTAGGTGAACTCGTTGCCCACCGGCGTCCATGTCGAGCCGCCGTCGTCACTGCGTTGGATCTGCTGGCCGAACCAGCCGAGCGAGGCCGACGCGTAGATGCGGTCGGTGTTCTGCGGCGAGCCTGCCAGGTGGTACATCTCCCAGCCCGCGAAGTGCGGGCCTTCGACGTGCCAGTCACGGCGCGTGCCGTCGGCGGTGAGGATGAAGGCGCCCTTACGGGTGCCTACGAGTACGCGTACGCCGGCCATGTTGAGTCCCCTTCTCAAGTCGTGGTGTGGGAACTGTAACCGGCGTCACTTGTCAAAAACAAGCGTGCATCTGTGAAGCAAGATCATCGTCCGATGTCGGACGAGTGTCGTCGTGGACGAGCACGGTGTGAGTTAGCCCGGTGTGAACTGGTCCGGTGTCGGACGCGCAGCTGTCAGTTCCCTCGCCGGCCGTCACCTGCGGAGCGGTCGGAATGCCCCAGGTCGCGGGTGGGGTCGACGATGTCGCGGACCATACGCTTGAGGACCGACAATTCCGGGAAACCGCCGTCGACCCGGCGGGACCACAGCGTCCGGCCGTCCAGGCGGACGTCGAACACGCCTCCGGTTCCCGGAACGAGCGAGGCCTCGGCAAGCGATGTTCCGAAGGTGGCCAGGAGTTCTTGGGCGGTCCATCCGGCGCGCATCACCCAGCGGCACCGGGTGCAGTATTCGATCTCGAGGCGCGGCGAACGCGCGTTGGCGGAGTTGGTCACGCAGATCAGTATCTCCGCTGCATCGCTGTCGGAACGGGTGGATATAGTGCAGCCTGCGCCGGTATCGGCGCAGGGGCCGGTAGCTCAGTTGGTTAGAGCAGAGGACTCATAATCCTTTGGCCGTCGGTTCAAGTCCGACCCGGCCCACCCTTGTGACCTGCATGTTCACGCGGTGGCCCATCTGGGTTTCGACCCTTGGGTGCGGGTTTGGGTCCGAGGTGGCGGCCGGGTATGGCTCGCAGTCGTTCCGGAGGTCGTCGGCGCGGTCGCTTCGAGCAGCGCGGCGACAGTCTTCGCGTCGTCGTGTTCGCCGGGACCGATCCGGTGACGGGGCGACGGACGTATCTGCGCGAGAAGATCAACGGCACGGACGACGCGGCGTGGCGCAAGGCGGAGAACACGCTGACGCAGTTGCGGGCCAAGGTGCTCAAGCAGCGGTCGACGGCCTCGACGGTGCGGTTCGACTACGCGGTCGACGAGTGGCTGCGCACCGCCGACATCGAGCAGAGCACGCGGGACAGCTATGTCGGATACATCGATCGCGTGATCAAGCCCGTGCTCGGTGATGTCGCGGTGAACAAGCTCGGAGCGCGGCAGCTGGAGAACCTCTACGCCGATCTGCGTCGGTGCCGGATGCGCTGCGACGGGAACCCAGCCGTGGTGGCTCAGGCTTTCGGAACCCTCGGCGCGCTGTATCCTGGGCGTGTTGTACTGGGATTGGGCACAGGTGAGGCCCTCAACGAAGTCCCGGTTACCAGAATAGAGTGGCCTGAGTTTCGCGAGCGGTTCGCCCGCCTCCGCGAGGCCATCGAACTGATCCGTCGATTGTGGACTGAGGAACGAGTGACCTTCGACGGCGACTACTACAGCACTGAGAACGCGACGGTCTATGACCGGCCGGCACGCCCGGTTCCGATTTACGTGGCGGCTGGTGGGTCAGTAGTAGCAAAGTATGCAGGAAGAGCGGCCGACGGCTTCATCTGCACCAGCGGCAAAGGGATGGATCTCTACACGGAGAAGCTGCAGCCTGCAGTCGACAGGGGCGCCGAGCAGGTCGGCCGAAAACCGGGGGATGTTCCGCGCTCGATCGAAATCAAACTGTCGTATGACCCCGATCCGGCCACCGCAGCCGAAAACACCAGATTCTGGGCGCCGCTGTCGCTGACCGCCGAACAGAAGCACGGGTTGTCCGACCCCGTCGATATAGAACGCGCAGCCGAGGGCTTGCCGATTGAACAGGTAGCCTCGCGTTGGATCGTGTCCGTTGACCCGGACGAGGTTACCCAGCGGATCAGCTCATATGTGGATGCGGGGTTCACGGATCTGGTGCTGCACGCTGCCGGTAGCGATCAGGCCCGGTTTCTCGAAGTCGCCGGACAGGAGCTGCTTCCGCGACTGCGGAATCTTCGGTGAGAAGCCCTGCAGCGACTGGCTTGCCGTACGGTCCGTTGACCGCATGCCTAGTGTCGTGCTCATCGCACCGTCCGACAGTCACCAGTGTGCTCTGCGCCCACTGACGGTGCCGGAGACACTGCCTCCCCTTTCTCTAACGCGACTTGAGTCACAGTTGCATGAGAGGAGAGGTGGCGCGATGACGGCCGTCGACAACCGCCCCAACCATGGGGGCACGACTGCGCGGGTGGTGCGGGTTGATCTCCGGAACGGCGGGGTAGCGGGCAGGTGATCACGGGGTCGGGAGGCTCGGGGTGGTGGGTCGTCCCAACCAACCAACTCCACAGCGGGAGTTCCGTCGGTACCTGAGCACGCCACGAAGTCATGCCACATGGTCAGTGGCCTGGGCTGGTGACAAGCCGAGGGTGAGGCCGCCGGTTTCTTGCGAGCCGGGGGAGTGGCACGGGTGCGGATGGAGGCATTGCGCTGCCCCGCAGCAGCGAGGACAAGTCTGTCCCCGGGGCATTCCTCATGTGAGATATCAGCGGGTCGTGGTCGGACACCTCGGTCGAGCCGAAGGCTTGCACGATGCCTGCGCATGGAGGTTGTGCTCGCGATCGACTGGTCATGGTGTTCTCCATCAGCGCCCGTTCCGTCTCTTCCAGGATTTGCTCGGATCGCGGCGGTGCGAGTCCGACTGTGGCCAGGTTGAGCATCAGATCCGCGTGGTGCCGTTAGCGAGACGGTGCAGGTACTCGACGCTTCCCTGCGGCGGACCGTTCGTTGTGTTCCAACAGGTTTGTCGTGCATGACCTCCCCGCGGTCATGCATTCGCACGAATTTCTGCTTCGACACACCGGTCAGTCGTGCGGTCTCTTCAATGTCGATGGTGTCGCCGCGAGGCGTGCAGGCGAGTTCGGCAGCGACACGACGCGGCTGGGTCGGTGGTCCGTTTCGGAATCTACCCGCGCCGACCATCGAGTGTGATGCGGGAAGCTCGAGAAAGCTCCTCTATCAGCGTCGCTGTGTCAGCGTCCGCTTCAGTGTCTGTGTTGCCCATGCCAACCAGGGCGAACGTCCGAACGAGCATGCCGGCCGACGCGACACCGGCAGGGCGGCCACCGCACATTCGATGGCCTTGACGGTCGCCGATCGCCCAATTACTGTACCGACCAGTCGATTTTTTGCCGCAATTCACCGTCCGGCGGCCTAGAGGAGTCAGCACGCCCCATGAACACAGGAATTGCACAGCAGACGGCCGTTGTGACCGGTGCCAGCCGTGGGATCGGGCTCTCGGTCGCCCGGCGCCTGGTGGCTGGTGGGGCCAAGGTGGTGATCACCGGACGCACCCAGGCCACCTTGGATGCCGCCGTCGAAGAGCTCGGCGGCCCTGGGTACGTGATCGGGGTGGCCGGACGCGTCGACGACGTCGACCATCAGGCGGACGTCCTGGAGCGGGCGGTGGACGCGTTCGGCAGCGCCGACCTCCTCGTCAACAACACGGCGGTCAATCCGGTTTACGGCCCGCTGATGGATCTCGACCTCGAGGCTGCTCGAAAGATCCTTGAAGTCAACTGCGTTGCTGCCCTGGCGTGGGTTCAGGCTGCGTACCGGGCTTGGATGAAGGACCACGGCGGTGCCGTCGTCAACATCTCCTCGATCGCGGGGCAGCGAGCTTCTCCGGGCATTGGCTTCTACGGAGCCAGCAAGGCGCTCGTTGCCCAGCTGACACAGCAGTTGGCCGCTGAGCTCGGGCCCGGGATCCGGGTCAACGCGGTGGCTCCCGCGTTAGTCAAGACCACGATGGCCAGGGCGCTCTACGAGGGTCGCGAGGCCGAGCTCGCGGAGAGCTATCCACTCAAGCGACTCGGGACACCCGAGGACATCAGCAACATGGTTGCCCTCCTGCTTTCCGAGCAGGCGAGCTGGGTGACCGGGCAGCTGGTAGTGGTTGATGGCGGCGTCACCCTGGCGGGTGGGTTGTGAGTACCGCGCCGACCGGACTTCCCCTCGACCGTCTCGCGGTGTGGTTCTCCTCGACCATGCCCGGCGTGGCGGGCAAGCTTACCGCGACCATGTTGGCGGGCGGCAAGTCCAATCTCACCTACGAGATAACCGACGGCACCAGCAGGTGGGTCCTGCGCCGCCCGCCGCTGGGACACGTCCTGCCT
Source organism: Prauserella sediminis (assembly GCF_014195435.1). Taxonomy (NCBI): domain Bacteria; kingdom Bacillati; phylum Actinomycetota; class Actinomycetes; order Pseudonocardiales; family Pseudonocardiaceae; genus Prauserella; species Prauserella sediminis. The sequence goes on from NZ_JACIBS010000001.1 coordinate 3,666,520, forward strand.
ACCGCGCATGACATGGGACGCGAGTACCGCGTCCTGTCCGCCCTGCGCGACACCACAGTCCCGGTTCCCGTCCCCCGTGCGCTGTGTCTCGACGATTCGGTCATCGGTGCCCCCTTCTACCTCATGGACAAAGTGGACGGCACGTCGTACCGCACCGCCGCAGCCCTCTCGGATATCGGGGCAGACCGCACCCGGACCGTGTCGGAACGACTGATCGACACGCTCACGGCGCTGCACGGTATCGACCCCGACGACATCGGACTAGCCGATTTCGGGCGCCCGCACGGGTTCTTCGCCCGCCAGGTCGCCCGGTGGCGTCGGCAACTGGAGGCCTCACACAGCCGGGACCTCCCGGTCGCCGACGATCTCTACGATCGTCTCGCTGCCACGGTCCCTCCCCCCGCGCCGCCGGCGATCGTGCATGGCGACTTTCGGCTGGACAATGTGCTCGTCGATGACGGCGATCGTCTTGTCGCCGTCATCGACTGGGAGATGGCCACCATCGGTGACCCGCTCACCGACCTGGCACTCATGATCGTCTACGACCGGCTCGCCCGACTTCTTGACAGCGATGTCGTCTCTGACGTGGCCGCCGCACCGGGTTATCTCGGGGAAGCACAGATCGTGAGCCGTTACGCCGCACGCAGCGGCCGCGACGTGTCCGATCTGGGCCTCTACATTGGGCTCGCCTCGTTCAAGCTGGCCGCGATCCTCGAAGGGATCCACTATCGGCACATGCGACGCGAAACCGTTGGTTCTGGGTTCGACCGGGTCGGCGACGCTGTCGCGCCGCTGCTCACGGCCGGTCTCGCATCGGTGCAGGAGGGCGCGTGATGGAGTTCGGCCTCGACGCGCGGACGGAAGAGTATCGCGCCGCGCTCACGGAGTTCATGCGCACGTATGTGTATCCGGCGGCCGAGGTGTTCTCGGCCGAGCTGGACGGACTACAGGACAGGTGGGCGTGGGACTCGGTCCCTGTGTTGGAGAAGCTCCGGGGTCAGGCACGGCAGAGGGGATTGTGGAATCTGTTCCTTCCGGGTGCGGAGGGAGCCGGCCTGACGAACGTCCAGTACGCACCACTCGCCGAGATCACGGGGTGGTGCCCGCAACTCGCTCCGGCTGCCCTGAACTGTGCCGCCCCTGACACGGGGAACATGGAGATTCTGGAGCGCTTCGGGAGCGAGCTGCAGCGCGCGAAGTGGCTGCAGCCCCTGCTCGACGGCACGATTCGATCAGCGTTCGCCATGACCGAGCCGGACGTCGCTTCCTCGGACGCGACGAACATCGAGACACGGATCGTGCGCGACGGTGACCATTACGTGCTCAACGGGCGCAAGTGGTGGATCACTGGCGCAATGAACCCCAATGCGGCGGTGTTCGTGGTCATGGGCAAGAGCGACGTGAAGGCTGACCGGCACCGCCAGCAATCGATGGTCCTTGTCCCGCGCGATACCCCGGGGCTGGAGATCGTCCGGGCAATGACCGTCTTCGGCTATGACGACCGGTCGCACGGTGGCCACGCGGAGCTGCGGTTCACCGACGTCCGCGTGCCGGTAACCAACCTGATCGGTGACGAAGGCGACGGATTCGCGATCGCGCAAGCTCGGTTGGGCCCCGGACGTATCCATCACTGCATGCGCGCGATCGGGGTCGCCGAACGGGCTCTCGAGATGATCTGCGCCCGCGCCGATGAACGGGTGGCCTTCGGTAGGTTGATCTCGGAGCAGGGGGTGATCCGGGCCTGGATAGCGGAGTCCCGGGTCCGGATCGAGCAGCTGCGGCTGTTGGCCCACAAGGCCGCGTGGCTCATGGATACCGCCGGCAATCGGGCTGCCCACAATGAAATCCAGGCAATCAAGATCGCCGCGCCGAGCACGGTGCAGTGGATCCTCGACAAGGCCATTCAGGTGCACGGTGCCGGTGGCCTCTCGCAAGATCTCGTGCTCGCCGAGGCGTACGCGAGCATTCGAACACTCCGCATCGCCGACGGCCCGGACGAGGTGCACCGGGGCTCGCTGGCCCGCGCCGAACTGAACCGCCAGCGCCGTTCCCGTTCGGTTCGCACAGAGTCCGGTGGTCCCACTCCAGGGGTCGTGCCGACAGGAAAGGAGTAGTCATGAACACAGATTCTCGGGTTCCGCCTCGGGACGAGGTGGTACTCCGCTACCTCCTGGAACGCCGCGCGGCAGAGGACCCTGAGCGAGTCTTCGTGGTGTTCGACGGGGGCCCGGTCTGGACGCGCGGAGAGCTGCTCGAACAGGTTCGTCGGACCGCGGCCCAGCTGCAGTCGCTCGGGGTCGGCCAGAACGACCACGTCGTCTGCTGGCTGCCGAACGGCCCGGAGATGATGCGGTTCTGGTTCGCCATCAACTACCTGGGTGCGGTGTTCGTACCGATCAACACGGCCTACCGCGGCGGGGTGCTGTCGCACGTGCTCGACAACGCTGATGCCGAGGTTCTCGTCGGAGCGGCCGAACTTATCCCGCGAATCGACGAAGCGGGCTCGCCAGAGCGTCTGCGCCGCGTGATCCAGGTCGGCGGCACCGAACGGTGCTCACTCGAAGGGCCCGATGTCGTCACTGTCGACGAGATTGCGGAAACGCAGCACGTCCTCGTCGAACCGGCGGAACCGGTGGAGCCCTGGCACACGCAGGCGATCTATTACACCTCCGGGACCACCGGCCCGTCGAAGGGCGTGCTGTGCTCCTACATGCAGTCCTGGGCCGGGTTCAGCCCTCAGGCCATGCCGTTCCTGACCCGCGACGACCGATTCTTGATCAACATGCCTGCGTTCCATGTTGGCGGCTCGACTCTGGTCTACGCCATGCTCGTCAACGGCGGGTCTGTAGCGGTGACCGCCCGGTTCAGTGGTGAGAATTTCTGGCGGCAGATCCGCGAGAGCGACAGCACGGCCGTCTTCTTGCTGGGGGTCATGGCGCAGTTCGTCGAACGCCGGGCACCCGCGCCCGACGACGCGCGCAACCCGCTCCGCACTGTATTCACGTCCCCGTTGATCGACGATGTCGCAGGGTTCGCGCAGCGCTTCGGCGTCGACGTGTACACGATCTACAACATGACGGAGCTGTCGGCTCCGATCGTGTCCGGGCCCAATCCGACCCTGCGCGGGACATGCGGGAAGGTTCGCGCCGGGGTCGAGGTGAGGCTGGTCGACGAAGCCGACCGCGAGGTTCCGATCGGGGACGTCGGCGAGATCGTCGTCCGGACCGACGCGCCGTGGACCGTGACTCATGGCTACTACCGGATGCCGGAGGCGACTGCAAAGGCGTGGCGCAACGGCTGGTTCCACACCGGCGACTCGGCACGCCGGGATGCCGAGGGCAACTTCTTCTTCGTCGATCGTCTCAAGGACGCGATCCGCAGGCGCGGCGAGAACATCTCCTCGATGGAGGTGGAGAACGAGATTCTCGCCCATCCGAAGGTGCGCGAGGCCGCCGTGGTCGCAGTGCCGGGCGAGATCTCGGAGGACGAGGTGCTGGCGATCGTCTCACCCGTTCCAGGTGAGACGATCGACCCAGTCGAGCTGATCCGTTTCCTCGAACCGAGGATGGCCCACTACATGGTGCCGCGCTACGTCCGGTTCCTCAGTGAGCTGCCCAAGACCCCCACGGCGAAGATCCAGAAGAACGTCCTGCGCGAGGCCGCACTCACCGAGGACACCTGGGACCGCGAGAAATCCGGGATCACGATCTCGCGTTGATCTCACCGAGTTGTGTCGTCGACGGTAGGAGCAGAACGTGCGAGCAGTCGTGTACGACCGAACGGGCGGCCCCGAGGTCCTGCGTGTCGTGCGCCGGGAGATTCCTGATGTCCCGCCCGGCCATGTGCGGGTCAGGATCGCCGTTTCGGGGGTGAACGCGACTGATTGGCGGAGCCGGTCAGGACAGTCGACCCCGTTGAGGTTCGACGAGCAGGTCCCGCACCAGGACGGGGCCGGGGTGATCGACGCGCTGGCCGAGGACGTGACCGCATTCCACGAGGGCCAGCGGGTCTGGCTGTGGGACGTGGCGTTCGGCAGACCGACAGGCACGGCACAGGAGTACACCGTAGTGCCGGCCCGGCACGCCGTCCCGCTCCCGGCCGGTATCGACCTCGAGCACGGGGCCGCGCTCGGCATTCCGGCTCTCACCGCGCACCGCGCCCTCACCACGGGGGCGGCACCGCATCTCGGTCCGGGCATGCTGGCTGGACGGACGATCCTCGTCCACGGTGGCGCAGGGGCGGTGTCGCACGCCGCGATTCAGCTGGCCAAGTGGTCCGGCGCCACGGTCGTGACCACGGTCAGCTCGCGGGCGAAGGCTGAACTCGCCCGCCAGGCCGGGGCAGACCTCGTGGTCGACTACAAGAACGAGGATGTCGTAGCGCGTGTGTTGTCGGTTGCACCAGGCGGTGTCGATCGGATCGTCGAGGTCGACTTCGGTGCGAACCATTCCGTGGACGCGGCGGTGCTCGCCGCCGGAGGAATCGTCGGCATCTACAGTTACCGCACGGGTGACTCCGTTCCGGTGCCGTCCCCGGAATGGTTGGTCACGAACGCGACGATCAGCTTCGTCTACACCTACACCACGGCCGCGCCGTACAAGGATGCCGCGATCCACGACGTGAACGCGGCGCTGGAGGCCCGAGCACTGCGGATCGGGGCGGAGCACGGCTTGCCCCTGCATCGTTTCACGTTGGAGAACACGGCCGAGGCGCACGAGGCAGTGCAGGGGAACACGGTTGGAAAGGTGCTGGTCGTCGTGCCGGAGGGTCGACTCTAAACCGAACGATCGGTACACTAATTTCGACACGATGATGTGTAGTGGCTGGAGGTCACAAATGTCGGAGATCGTCAGATTCGAGATGCCCCGGGTGGAGACGGTCGTGCAGGGCGCCGGCGCCTCCGGTGCGATCGGAGCCGAGCTCGACCGGCGCGGACTCAACCGGGTGTTCCTCGTGACGGGGAATACTGTGGGTTCGTCGGAACCGTTCGCGAAACTGACCGAAGAGCTCGGGGTCCGTGTGGTCGGGACCTTCAGCCGGGTCGAGGCGCACAACCCGGTCGGGCTGGTCGTCGAGCTGTTGGAAGCGGCGCGCTCGGCGGAGATTGATGCATTCGTGGCGGTCGGCGGCGGCTCGCCGTGTGACGCCGCCAAGCTCGCGGCGGTGGGGCTCTGTGAAGGGTCGATTACTGCGCAGGACCTCGCCCGCAACTACCTGGATTTCGAGTACCCCGCGACTGTGCGCCAGCGCCCGTTGACGGGGACGCCGGTTCCTGTCTTTGCGGTACCGACCACCCTCTCGGCAGCGGAGTGGGATGGCTTCGCCGGTTCGGTCGACAGCGCCCGGGACACCAAGGACCTGACCGTATACCTCGAGGCGACGCCCACGGCAGTCTTCCTTGACCCGGAGCTGTGCGCACATACCCCACGGGACTTATGGGCGACGACCGGCGTCCGGGCGCTCGACCACGCAGTCGAGACCTCGTACGCAAAGAATGCGCACCCGTTCACGACCGCGCTTGCCAACGACGCGCTCACGATTCTGGCTCAGAATCTGCCCCGTTCGGTGGCCGATCCCGAGGACTACGATGCGGCGTTGAAGTGTCAGCAAGCTGCGTGGATGTCCATTCTCGGCGTGCACAACGTGTCGCTGGGGCTGTCGCACGCGATCGGTCACCAGCTCGGGGCGGTCGGAATTCCGCACGGGGTGACGTCGTGCATCATGCTTCCCCATGTCATGCGGTTCCTCGAACCGGTAACCGCCGAGCACCAGGCGCGGATGGCGCGTGCCCTTGCTGCGGTTCAGGGCGATGAGGAAGACCTGTCGGCTGCGGCGAGACTGGAGCGGATCCTCGATGACCTCGGCGTGCCGCGCCGTGTATCCGATTTCGGAGTCGGTCGGGACAAGATGCAGGGAGTTGCACACGCCGCCCTGGGGGACATGGTGGTCCGCGAGTCGCCGCGGACCGTGGACGAGGCCGCGATCTACTCGCTACTCGAGGCCGTCTGGTAGAACGCCGACGTGCCGCCGTCGTCTACTTTGCTGACGATGGCGGCACGCTCCCGCTGCTGATCCCGGCAAGCAGTGCATCGGTGAACAGGTCCGCAACCTCCTCCGGGGTTCGTTCCCCGTCGGGACGCAGCCACGCGTAGGAGTAGTTGTAGAGGCCGAGCACGGCCTTGGTGACGAGCGGGTCCAGCCGTGCGAATTCCCCGGTTTCCGCGCCCTCGCGCAGGAGCCGGTCGACGATCTCCTCGTACTGCTCTCGGGCCTCCTGTATGACCGTCTTCCGCCGGCCGGTGAGTGCCTTGAACTCCTGGAAAGTGACAACCCACTCGCTGGTGTTCTCGGCGAGATTTCGCACGGTGGCGCGCATGAGCTCGCGGAATCGGACCTCGGCCCCGGCGTCTGTCGCGACGATCCGCCGCGACCGCTCCAGCAGGTCTGACATGCGATGATGGCAGATCTCGAAGAGCAGATTCTCCTTGCTCCCGATGTGATGATAGAGCGCTCCGCGGCCGATTCCGGTCTCACCGGAGACCATCTCGATGCCGGTCCCGTGGTAGCCGTTCTCTGCGAAGAGTCGGACCGCGGCCTCCATGATGCGCTGTCGAGCCTCGAGCCCCGCCCGGTTGGGTCGCCGCGACGGCATGGTCGGCTTCGTGGCAGTCATCGCGTTCTTCCTCCGGTCCGCGCTGGACACCCCCGGCCCCGACGCTCATCCGCGCTCCGGACCGCTCATCTAGGACATGGTAACGACGTCGAGGATGAGCTTGCCCGATGCGCTTCGCTGCTCCATGGCGGCCAGTGCCGTCGCGGCGTCGGCGAGCGGGTAAGAACCGCCGACGACGGGTTTGACGAAACCCTCACGCGCCAGTCTGGCGAGCTCCCTGGCCGACTCCGCTGCGATGGTGTCGTCGTGCTCGACGAAACCGCCCCAGTAGACCCCAACGACCTCGACGTTCTTGAGCAACAGCCGGTTCACCGCGATCGTCGGGATGTCGCCGGAGGCGAAGCCGATCACCAAGTGACGCCCTGCCGGGCGAAGAAGCCGGATCGAGTCGGTGAAGTAGTCCCCGCCGACCGGGTCGACGACGACGTCGACCCCGCCAGTGTGCGACCGGACCTCGTCAGGCCACCCCGGCCCAGCGACGATGACGTGGTCGGCCCCGGCGAGCCGGGCGACGCCGATGTTGGTCTCGGAGTCGACGATGGCGACTACCGTTGCTCCCATACCCTTCGCGACCTGTGTTGCCCCGGTTCCTACACCGCCGGCCGCGCCGTGCACGAGGACGGTTTCTCCGGCCTTCAGACGGCCGCGGTGAGCCAGCGCGAAGTGCACGGTCGGGAAGTTCATCGCCAGCGCCGCGCCCTCGCGGAAGGACAGCTCAGACGGCAGCGGGAACGTCACGCTCGGGCTGGCCACAGCCACCTCGGCGTACGCTCCGATGGGGACATACGCTACGCAGCGATCTCCCGCGGTCACCAAGGCCTCCGGCGGCGCCGAGCGCACAACGCCGGCCACCTCGACCCCCGGTACGAACGGTAGATCTGGTTTGACCTGGTATTTCCCACGGGTCATCAGGGCATCCACGAAACTGACGCCGACAGCGTGAACGTCGATGACGACATCGCCGGGGCCTGCGACCGGCTCGGCGATGTCTACGCACTGGACCGCCTCCGGTCCGTCAAGTGTGGAGATCTGGACTGCTCGCACCGGGCTTCCTCCATCCGAACTGACGACAGGGTTCCTGGGGTCCGCGTGTCTTGACGGTTCCCGGGATCGACTTTACTGTACCGACCAGTCGGGTTTTTGCAAGGTCGAGATGCGCATCAGGAGGGTTTGGTGAGTCATCGGGACGGTGCCGTCCGCGTGCTCGTGAACAGCAGTGATCGCGTCCGGACGGCCGAGCACGATCTCGACGAGCGCTGGCTGCGAGCGTTCGCGGTCGCAGTCGGGGACACGCGGGCGTCCTTCTTCGACGTCGATCATCCAGGGGGGCTGGTCGCGCACCCGCTGTTTCCAGTGTGTCTCGAATGGCCTCTTATCGAGCACGGTCCGCCGGGGGTCGAGCTGACCGGCCACGCCGTGGGTGACGGGTTGCACGCCGCACACCGGATACGCCTCCATTCACCCTTGCGTCCGGGTAAGCGCGTTCGCACCGAGTCTGAGCTGTATGCCGCCGTACCCGTTCGCGGTTCGGTGCGGCTCACCGTCGAGTTCCGCACCTACTCCGACTGTGGCGCGCTCATGGTCACGACCCACCTCGTCTCGTTCTATCGCGACGTCCGGCTCTGCGGGGCGACCGTCGACCGACCGCTGGCCGCAATCGCCCCTCCGGTCGGAGAGCCGTCCGCGACAGTCGCATCGTTCGCGGTCGACGAGAAGAATGCCGTTGTGTACAGCGAGTGCGCGCGGATCTGGAACCCGATCCACACCGATGCACGGGTGGCCCGTGCGGCCGGGCTACCGGGACCGATCCTGCACGGAACGGAAATACTCGCTCGCGCCGTCTCCGCGATCACCGGCTCACGCCTGGTCCCCATCGACGCCGTCGTAACGGGGATAGAGTGCCGATTCATCCAGCCGGTCCGTGCCGGGATGACGCTGAGCGTCGTCACGACACAAGACGACGCCGGGCCGATCGGTTTTCAGGTTCTGGGACCGGCCGGCCCCGTCATCACCCACGGGCGTTTGACACATAGCGAGCTGTCCGCGCAGGCGTGCACCCGTGCCTGATCGGCTTCTCCGATCGGTAGCCGGGGCGTCGGCGGAAGTTCGGCATAAGCGAACGTATCTGGGAGTCCGATCGGCCGGCCACAGCGAACTCCTGGCCGGCACATCAATGCCAGCCAATTCCCCTTGGTCGAGGCTAGCTATGCGTCCGCTGGTGGGTATAATAGAAAGCAGCCAATGTGCTCACTGAGAGATGGGTAACATTGTGGTTCGGCTGTCCCGAAATTGTCAGGAATGAAGGTGGCTGACCAACCAATGTCAGCCGACTGGTCGGTCGAAGTACGTTCTTACCATCACGGTATCGACGTCCCTGAGGAGTTGTCTTGAGCTCAGATCCCCATGCTTCGACCCGACTGCGCGGCGTTTTCGCGGCTTCCTGTTTCGAGCGTCGATGTCGCACGGCGAGCGGCCGCAGGCCCGAGGAATTCATCTTTGAGCCAGCCGACAAACTAACGGCCGCGGCCTCGGCATGCGGCCGGGGTGCGGGGTGGTTGCCGACGGTCGACCTGCGCGATGTCCCGTCCGCGACTTCGGGTTGGACTGTGTGATTGCCGTGGACTACGGAACGACCCCGCTACCCAACCTTCCCGGCCACGTCACCATCTGTGAGGTCGGTCCCCGTGACGGCCTGCAGAACGAATCGACGGTGGTTCCCGTCGAGATAAAGGCCGAGTTTGTGGCCCGCCTCGTAGATGCCGGCCACCGGGTGGTCGAGACAACGAGTTTTGTCCATCCGAAATGGGTACCTCAGCTTGCCGATGCCGAGGAGCTGCTATCGCAGGTCGAACGAGTCTCTGGCGTGCGCTATCCCGTGCTGGTCCCGAACGAACACGGTCTTGAGCGAGCCCTCGCCCGCGACGTTCGCGACATCGCGATCTTCGCTAGCGCCACCGAGACATTTGCCCAACGCAACCTGAATCGCTCCATCGAGCAATCTCTCGAGATGTTCGCTCCGGTCATCGCCCGGGCGCGCGCCGCCGGTATCGGTGTCCGCGGCTATCTGTCGATGTGCTTCGGCGACCCTTGGGAAGGGGAAGTGTCACGCCAGCAGGTTGTCAGGATCGCGACCCAGCTGTTGGACGCCGGCTGCACCGAGCTGAGCCTCGGCGACACGATCGGCGTGGCGACTCCGGGCCAGGTCGACGCCTTGCTCCGCGACCTGTTCGAGGTCGGCGTCTCGGCGGACCAGATTGCTGTGCACTTCCATGACACCTACGGGCAGGCGCTGACCAATACTTTCGTCGCGCTGCAACGCGGGATCACCACCATCGACGCCAGTGCTGGTGGCCTGGGCGGCTGCCCCTACGCCGGCAGCGCGACAGGCAACCTCGCCACCGAAGACCTTGTGTGGCACCTGCACGGACTCGGCATCGACACCGGTATCGACCTACAGAAGCTGGTGGAGACCAGTGCGTGGCTCGTCGGATACATGGGCCGTACGTGCCTGGCGCGCACTGTCGCCGCACTGACCTGACTCTTGTTCGGGTCTTTCCATGCATCGCAGGATTCCAGCGTGGCTGCTTCGAGCGCGGCCACCCGTACCGCTCGGGGCAGGTGGGCGTAGGCGGCAATGATCTTCTGATAGATCTGCCAGGCCACCTCTGATGGCGGCGTGGGCGGTATCGGCGAAGACGGCTTTGGGCATCATTGCGAACGGCTCGTCACCACGGAAAGGACTTTCCCGCTGGCAACGCGACCATTAGCACCGACACCGCCGCACCTGTGACCGCCAGGATGCGGTTGCGTGTCGGCATGACCCGGCTCGGCGACGTGTGCCGGTGCGGTCAGGGTGTGCCGTGAAGTCCGTGTTCGAGCAGGTCGAACACGGTGTCGAGGGCGGCGCGGGGGTCGGGTTCGTCGCTGAGGAATTGCGGGATCTCGAGGACGTAGCGGGCGAGGGCGCGGGCGGTGAGATCGTCGGGGTCGCGGCCGAGTTCGGTGGCGATGGCCTCGGCCAGGGGTTCCTCACAGCGAATCCACAGTTTGCGTGAGTAGTCGCGCAGGGCCGGGGTGTCGACGATCAGTTCGGTGAGTCTGCGGGCCTCCGGGGTGGGGTCGGCCACGAACGGCCCGCGCCCGGCCATGAATTCCCGCAGCGCCGCCATCACCGACACTCCGGCGGGGCGTTCATGTACCGCGGACAGCAGGCTTTCCCGGCGTTCGACGCCATCGTCGAACATCAACGCCTCCTTGCCGTCGGGGACGTGTTTGAACACCGTCGGGCTCGAGATGTCCACCGCGTCGGCGATCTGTTTGACGCTGACCTGGTCGTAGCCCTTCTCCAGGAACAGTCGCTGCGCGGCCTCGGTCAGCGCCCGGCGGACCTGGGCGTTCTTGCGTTCCCGGCGTCCGGGTGGCTCAACAGGCATGCCACCATCCTAGCACCTTACTTAACTCGATCAATATCTTAACTCAATTGTATTTTTAACCGAGTTGTGTTTTTCTGGGTGGGTCAGAGTTCGACCCAACGGTGCGAAGGCATGATCGAGATGAACGGCAACGAAACGACACCGGTACTGATCGTCGGCGGCAGCCTGGTCGGGCTGTCCGCCGCGGTGTTCCTGGCCTGGCAGGGCGTGCCGGTCGTGGTGGTCGACAAGCACCGCGGCAGCTCCCCGCATCCGCGGGCGATCGGTTTCACCACCCGTACGGTGGAACACTTCCGGCAGGTCGGGGTCGAGGTGCCGCCGTCGCTGCAGGGCATGAAGCCGCCGCGGCGGGCTCGGGTGGAGAGCCTGGCCGGGGTCTGGTTCGAGGAATACCCGTGGACGCCCGGCGGCAAGGGCGCCTACGGCGCGGAAGACTCCCCGGTGCACGCGATCGCGATCACCCAGGACCGGCTCGAACCCCTCCTGCGTGACCGATCGGTCGAACTCGGCGCTGACCTGCGACTGGGCACCGAACTGCTGGGTTTCGTCCAGGACGTCGACGGCGTGACAGCCACTCTGCGCCGTCGCGACGACGGTCACGAATACTGCCTGCGCGCCCAGTATGTGGTGGCCGCGGACGGCGCGACGGGTGCCGTGCGTGAGGCGTTGGACATCGGCCGCCACGGGGCAGGTCCGCTGTCGGTGCAGCGCAGCATCTTGTTCCGCGCACCCTTGGATGAGTACCTGCGACGCGGTGTGGTCCAGTTCGAGATCGAACAGCCCGATCTGAAGGCTTTCCTGACCACCTATTCCGACGGCCGGTGGGTGCTGATGCTCAGCGACGACATCGAGCGTGCCGTCGACGAGCAGATCCAGGTGGTGCAGCAGGCGATCGGCCGCACCGACATTCCCATCGAATTGGTGACCACCGGCCGCTGGGAGTTGGCCGGGCTGATCGCTGACCGCTTCTCCGACGGACGGGTGCTGCTCGCCGGGGACGCGGCCCACCAATTGCCGCCCAACCGTGGCGGTTTCGGCGCCAACACCGGTATCGACGACGTGCACAACCTGGCCTGGAAACTGGCCGCCGTGCTGGCCGGGAAATCCGAGCCCCGACTGCTGGACACCTACGACGCCGAACGCCGGCCTATCGCTGACCTGCGCCACGACCAGCTCTTCGCCCGCGCCGACTACAAGGCATACCTGGCCGCCCCCAGAACAGACGTGCCGGTGCTCGACGACGCGTCCATCGAACTCGGCCAGCTCTACCGCTCGGCCGCCGTCCTGGGCGCGGACGCCAATCTGCCGCCCGCGCAGCGACCCGACCAATGGGCCGGTCAGCCCGGCACCCGGGCCCCGCACCTGTGGATCACCACCGACGGCGAGGAGAGCTCGACGCTGGATCTGTTCCGGCGCGACTGGGTGCTGCTGTCCGAGGACGACCGCTGGGCCGCCGCCGCGGCCCGCGCTACCGAGCAGTTGGGTATCCCGGTCACGTTCGTACACCTCGGCACTGATGCGAAACCAGTGGAGCCCAACGCCTTCCGCACCGCCTACGGCCTTGAATCCGACGGGGTCACCCTGGTCCGCCCCGACGGCCACATCGCCTGGCGCACCATCACCGCCCCGCCCGATCCGACCCGAGCACTCAACGCCGCGTTGAACGCCACCGCTATGCCCACCCACACCATCGAGACAACAGCAAGCGATGTCCGATCATGACCGACACCGCGCCGCCGCAGTTGATGCCCACTATGACGTAGTTCGGCCGGTTGGTGACCTGGCCTTCGCGGATCTGCACGTGGGTCGCGTCGATCAGTAACGCCGGATACACGTGATGCAGAGGGCGCTGTTGCCACGTGTCTAGTGCATCGACGAACTGGCCGGCGACTCTGCTGATGAGGCCCTTGGATACGTCGGTGGCGTAGATCTCGGCCGGATGCGCCTGGATTCGCCAGTAGTCAATCCCTTGGCATGCAAGGAGATGATGGCGCCATCGAAGCCCTCGACTCGTCGGGAGTGTTTGAGCACGATCTGGGGCCCGAACGGCAACTCCCGTGCGGTGGGGCCCGAGCTGGAGTCAGCCGCGCGCCACCGTGTCATGCCGCTGGCTTTTGCTGTGTTCGGTCTTTAGCGCGTTGGCGGCTCGATGTCGAGCATCATGCGCAGGCACTTGACGAAAAGAGGCCGGTACTCGGGTGGAAGTGGTGCAAGGATCGCGTCCCTCAGTTCGCGGTTATGGGGCAGCACTTGCCGTAGCACGTCCGCACCTGCCTCCGTGACCGAGATCAGCCATGCTCGGCCATCTGTGGGCGATCGACGGCGTTCGAGCAGGTCATTGTCGAGCAACTTCCGGATGAGCGCCGAAGCGGTGTTGAGGTCGATCGCTGCCGCCTCGGCTAGCTCACTCATCGTCGCGTCCGGATGTTGCGCACTGACCGTGAGAAGAGTGATCTGACGGGGGGTCAGATCGTCGACGCACATGAGGTCTACGAACAGTGCCTCCGCGCGTGAGTGTGCGCGCCTCAGCAGGTACGGAAGCGCATGCCGGTCGAGGTCGAGGCCTCCGAGAAGATCATGGCCATCGTCCGGGGCGTCCAAGTGTTCAGCCAAGCGGGTCACGTCCTCCACGGCGCAGGTTGCATCCTTCCTAGTAGGCCACATTCTTCCAGACACAAGTACTGTGTGAACGTAGTAATTATCGGGCGTCGATCCCACTATATCGCTACGACCCCTTGTCAAGTGCTCCGTGTACGTATTAGTTTCATCACCTCCCGACAAGGAGATGTGATGAGAAGCGATCCACCGGCACCATCGGCCCCGGTCTTGGACGCGAGCGACCTACCCTCGCGCAGGGCAGCCCTAGAGCAGTTCTCCCTCGGTAGCTTTGGAAGCAGGTACGGACTGGTCGTCGCTTGGGTAGGCGTCGCCGCCGTGTTCTCCCTGTCAATGCCCGAAGCCTTCCTGTCTGCGGCGAACCTCCAGAACGTCTTCGGGTCGCAGGGCATGCTCCTCCTCGCCATCGGACTGCTGTTACCTCTCTCGGCTCTGACCGAGCACCGAATCGTCGAGCAGTGCTTGCGCAACGACCACGTGGCGGTGGGCTGATGGGTACGAGTACGGACGAGTCGCTGAGGCGGTCCGTCATTGCCGCCGTGGACGACGTTGCAGCGCGTGGTTGGGAACTCGCACTCGCGATCTTCGCGAACCCCGAGCTCAGCGGACACGAGCAGTCGGCGAGGGCCAGTTGTGTAGCTGCCCTTCGTGAGGCGGGCCTCGAGGTCGAGGATGCGTCCGGAGTAGACACCGGCTTCGTCGCCACCGTCGAGTGTGCTGGGAGCGGCCCAACGGTGGGCCTTCTCGCCGAGTACGACGCTCTGCCGACAGTGGGTCATGGATGCGGACACCACCTGATCGCGGGCTCCACGGTCACCGCAGGCCTGGGGCTCGCCGCGGTGCAAGCCGAGCTCGCGGGCACTGTCAAGATCTACGGCTGTCCATCCGAGGAGACCCTCACAGGAAAGCAGGCCATGCTCGAGGCGGGCGCCTTCGAGGGTGTCGACGGTGTGTTGAGCTTCCATGCGTCGGACACGACCAGTGTCATGACCCGAAGCACAGGCAGTAGAGAGGTCACCTTCTCCTTCGAAGGCCGTCCCTCCCACGCGGCGACCGAGCCCTGGGCTGGCGCTTCTGCACTCGACGGCGTGCTGCTAACGATGCAGAACGTGAATGCCTTCCGACAGTTGGTTCGAGACGGGGTGCGGATCCACGGGATTGTCACCGCCGGGGGCGAGGTGCACAACGTTATTCCCGCGTTCGCCCAGTGTCGCTTCGGGATTCGATCCAACGACGTCGAGGAGCTCGACCGAGTCGTCAAGCGAGTCATCGATTGTGCGAGCGCGGGGGCAGTTGCCAGCGACACTCGATTGTCCATCGAGCACGGTGCGCATGCCGACCCGGTTCGACCTGACCCCCTACTCACCAGACTAATGCGCCAGAACCTCGAGGCGCTGGGGGAGCGGGTGGACGAATGGGAAGCGCGGGCGTCGACGGATTTCGGGAATGTCAGCCAAGTGATCCCGGGCGCTCTGGCGTCGGTGGCGACCTGGCCGCTGGGCACGCCGTTCCATAGCCACGACGCGGCAAAACACGGTGACTCGGAGACCGCGCGTGAGGCAATGCTGCAAGGAGCACGAGCGATGGCCTTGACGACCGTCGACTACTTGAAGCACATCAACGAGACACCGACCGAGGAAGAGGTGCACGAGTGAGCACGTTTCAACACGGAGACTTGAAGGTCCCTGCCGGTACCCGCGCCAACGGGGTGCTCGGTGAGGTTCAGCAAGCGTCGGGCAACGCGATCACGGTGCCGTACACGGTCGTCAACGGCAGACAGGACGGGCCGACGTTCGTCGTTATCGCCGGCTCGCACGGAAACGAGGTCGTCGGCACGGGTGCCGCGATCGAGTTCGCGCGTTCCTTGGATCCGAGCGAACTTTCGGGCACGGTGATCTCAGTCCCGGCGGTGAACATGCCGGCTGTCTCCGCGGGCGTGTACGTGAGTCCTGTGGACGGCATCAACATGTCGGGGCCGCACTACTGGGACAGCGAGGAGAACGGCTCCACCAGCCGCCGGCTCGGTGCTTTGGTGGGCGCGGTCCTGGAGCGAGCGGACTTCGTGGTCGACGTGCACGGGAACAACGAGCCCTGCTCACCGATGTCGATGATGTTCTTGGAGAACGCCAAGGACGAGGCGACTGCCGAGGTGGCGGTGCGGATGGCGGAGGCATTCGGCGCCACACCTGTCGACATGAGCGCCCCAACCGCGCATCCAGCTTGGCTCGGACCGATGGACGTCTACCCAGCGGCGACTGCCCTGGCTAGGGGCATCCCTGCGCTCATGGTGGAGCTCAACGGCGCCCGCACGCTGGTCGACTCCCGCCGAGGCACCCAGGGGCTCACCGCCATTCTCCGGGAGATCGGGATGCTCCCGAGCGCCACCCAGAAGTACGAGGACGACACGCGGATCCCCGGCCGCTTCGGCTATTGGGGGGCACTGTCGGCAAGCGCCGCCGGCATCGTCTGGGTACGCCACCCGGCCGGGGTCCCATTCAGTGCCGGAGACCTCCTGTTGGAAATCACCGACATGTACGGCGAGGTACTGGAAGCGGTCCGCGCCCCGGTCGACGGGTTCTGTTGGTGGTACCCCGGCGCGCCATACGGTCAGGCGACGCACGCCTTGCCCGCCGGCTCCACGGTTGCGCTGTTGGCCGAGAGGCGGTGACGTCATGGGAGCGCACATCCCATCTCCGCCGGAGAAGCGGATCATCGATCACATCATCGTAATGGCGACGCCGGACGAGGTCGTCGCGATCACGACGGCATTGGAGAGAGCCGGTCTCCGGATGGCCGATGCCGTTGTCGAACCGGCTCTGGGCTTGCGGTCCCGGATGTTTCCGCTCGGCGGAGGCGGTTTCATCGAAGTTGCATGCGAGCTGACGCCAGGGTCGTTCCCCCACGGAAATCCGTTCGAGAACACCCCCCGCATCGCCAACGTCAGCTACACCACCGCTGACGGAGCGGCCGACATGGCGGCTTGGGCGAAGAAGCCGGGAACCGCAGACGCGATGGCGCAGTGTGGCTCGTGGCGCCGTGAGGACGGGTCGATGGGCTACTTCGTGGCGCTCTGGCCGATCCCGCCGACGGGTGAGCTCTTCTTCGCGCTCCAGGAACGACGGCTCTTCCCGCTGCCGTTCCTCGAGGAGGCCGACACCGCCCCCGAGGTCTGCGCCGTGCGTGTGTACGGAGAGGAGGCCGGGTTGTGGCAACAGCGCCATCGGGACCTTTTCGAGCTCGAGGAGGACGGCGAACTGCTCCGAGCCGGCAACGCGAAACTGGCGTTCGACCAGATCGACGGCTTGAACACGCAGATCGAGGTCACTCTCGCGGTTCCGAATCCCGACGTCGAAATTCCGCTGGCATCCGGTGCCTTCACGCTCGTTCACCAGGTTCATCGTGTTCCTCCGACCGATTCCGGGCCCACCCGGTCTATCCGCCCGCCCCATCCTGAAAGGCAGAACTGATGAGCTTCACGATTGCCGTCGACGTCGGCGGCACGTTCACCGACGTGGTCGCGACCGACGGAACCGAGGTCTTCGCCGGCAAAGTGTCGTCCAGACCGAACGACGAGGCGACCGCCGTGCTGAATGCGGTCGATGTCGTCGCCGAGCACTTCGGCCGTACCGCCGAGGAGACTCTGGCCGTCACGGACCAGTTCATCCTGGGGACCACCGTGGTCACCAACGCGATGCTCGAGTACAAGGGTGTACCCACCGGCCTGATCACCACAAAGGGCTTCCGGGACGTCCTCGAGATCCGACGGGGCTACAAGGAGAGCATCTTCGACCTGTCCCTTCCTGCGCCGCACCCGATCACCCGACGCCGGTTCCGGAAGGGGGTCACCGAGCGGATCGACTATCGCGGCGATATCGCCACGCCTCTCGACGAGGACGAGGTGCGCAGTGCGGTCCGCGAGCTCAAAGACGCCGGCATCGAGTCGATCGCGGTCTGCCTCCTGTTCTCCTTCGTCAACGACACCCACGAACGCCGGATCGCCGAGATCATCGCCGAGGAGCACCCCACCTGCTTCGTCACCTTGTCGTGTGATGTGTTGCCTCAGATCCGTGAGTTCGAGCGGGTCAGCACCACCGTGGTCAACGCTTACACGTCCCCTCTGCTCAAGAGCTACCTCCAGCGACTGGACGAAGGCCTTCGAAACGCCGGGTTCGTGGGTGAGCTTGTGGTCATGCAGTCCAACGGCGGCATCATGGACGTCGCCTACTCTGCGGGCCACGGCGTGGACGCAGTCCTGTCGGGACCCGCCGGTGGCGTCGTCGCCGCAAGTGCACTAGGCGAGCGATCTGGATATCGCAACATCATCACCGGCGACATGGGCGGCACCAGCTACGACGTATGCCTGATCCACCAAGGGAAACCCGAGATCGGCGTCGAGAACTGGATCAGTCGGTACCGGGTGGCTGTACCGCTCGTAGACATCCACACCATCGGGTCGGGCGGAGGCTCGATCGCGTGGGTGGATGACGGTGGCGCCCTCCGCATCGGTCCGGAGAGCGCCGGCGCGAACCCCGGGCCTGCCTGTTATGGCCGTGGCGGCACGCGGCCCACGGTCACCGACGCCAACCTGCTTCTCGGGTTCATGGACCAGGACCGGTTCATGGGCGGACAGCTGAGCCTCGATCGTGCCGCCGCCGAGAGGGCCTTCGAGGAGCATGTGGCCAAGCCCATGGGCATCTCGGTCCTCGATGCGGCTGTAGGTGTCTTTCGCGTTGCCAACAGCGAGATGGCGAACGCCCTTCGGTTCGTGTCCGTGAGCCGTGGGCGGGACCCCCGCGACTACGCTCTGATGGCCTTCGGTGGTGCCGGGGCTATCCATGCCGGCGTGCAAGCTGTCGACCTCGGCATCAAGACCGTGCTCGTGCCCCGCAAAGCAGCAGTCCTCAGTGCGTTCGGCGGCCTCGTCGCTGACTTCAAGGTGTCACGCATCAAGTCCTACGTGCGCGCTGCCGAATCGGTCCGTCCCGAAGAGTTGACCGAGGTGTTCGACGCCGTTTGCGCGGAAGCGGAGGAACTGCTGCCGAACGCGGAGACCAGCCACCTCGAACGGTACCTGGACGTACGGTACGAGGGGCAGACCCGCGAGGTGGTCGTGCCTATCCGTACGCGCACCCGCCGAATCTCGGATGTCAGCCTGTCCCGGGCGCTCAATGAGTTCCACGAGCTGCACGACCAGCTCTACGGGCACCAGCGGCCCGATCAGCCGGTGCAGATCGTGTCGGCTCGCGTCGACCTGACGGGGGTGCGCAGTCTTGGCGACGTGACGCCACCGCACAAGTTCACGGACGAGGATTCCTCGCCGGCACAGGTCGGTATGCGGGAGGTCTACTTCGAAGGACGAGACGGTTTCGTCGAGACACCGATCTTCGACGGTGCCCTCGTGGAGCCCGGGCACGTGATCACCGGGCCGGCCGTGATTCACGAGCCTGGCACGACCATCGTGGTCTCGGACGGCCAGGAGGCGATGCTCGACCAATACGAGACCTACGTGATCGAGGTGGTTCGGTGATGTCCGCCGCGAACACACTCGTCGACGACCGCCCCGGGGGCACGGTCGCGCTCGAGATCTTGCGGACCCGCTTGGTCGCGTCCGTCGACGAGCTGGCGGCGGTCCTCGCCCGCTCGGCGCCCACCATCGAGGTGGGGCAGGCACGCGAGTTCTCGGTCGCCATCTGCGATGCGAGGGGTCAGGTCGTCGCGGTCGACAATGCTGCAGAGCTGCCATCGATTCAGGCGACCGTCTCCCACGTGATCGACTACTTCGAGTTCGACATCGACGACGGCGACGTCGTCCTGACCAACGATCCCTCCGCCGGTGGCACGCGCGTCCAAGACATCACTCTGGTGGCGCCGTACCTCGTCGACAGCCACGTCGTGGGGCTCATCGCGGTCCGCACCCGGATCCGCGACATCGGGGGACAGGTCGGCGGCAACGTCAATCCCGAGGCCACCGAGCTGTTGGCGGAAGGTGTCGTCGTGACACCGGTCAAGATCCAGCGGCTGGGCCGCCCGGTCCGCGATGTCGTCGCGGCCTTCCTCCTGAATGGACGCCGCCCTGAGGAAACTCGCCGCACCATTACCGCCGCACTCGCCGTGCTCGATATGGGCAAGCAGCGATGTGCGGAGTTGGTCCGGCGCCACGGTGTCGACCTCGTTCGACAGTCCTTCTCCTACGCGCAGGACTACACCGAGCAGATCGCTCGCGGCCTGGTTCGCACGTGGCGAAGCGGCAGCTACTCGGACCACCGAGAGCTCCTCCTCGCGAGCGGTGGGGAGCCGACCGTGATCCGGCTCGCCGCCGAGGTTGAAGGCGGCAACGTGACCCTGGACTTCTCAGAGTCCGACGATCAAAGTAGCCAGTTCGTCAACAGTCCAGCGGGGGTTACGGCGTCGTGTGCAATGCGAGCCGTTCTCGCAGCTCTGGGAGAGGCGGTCCCGGCGAACGGCGGGCTGCTGCGCGTCGTTCGTGTAGTCACCCGCCCAGGCAGCATCGTCGACCCGGTGCAGCCGGCTGCCGTGGGCTGCGGCATGCATCATCCGGGCGGCGAGGTGACCAACGTAGTCGCGGCGACTCTCAACCCGGCGCGGGCGCGCCCAGTCCCCTCCCTCACGGTCCCGCGGCCGGCCGTGCTCTGTCGGCCGGCCGACAACCGCAGCGACCAGATCGACCTCGGTCGTTGGGCCATCGGCGGAGCGAGCGCCACTGGCTCGGCGGACGGGTGGGGCGGACCACAGATCTCCGCACGCGGCGAGCTCCCGTCAGTCGAGCAGTGGGAGGCCGAGCAGTACCCGGCCGTTGAGAGCCTCGAATTCGCCATGGACAGCGCCGGGGCCGGTGCACACACCGGCGCACCCGCCGTGGAGGCGACTTTTGTCCTCCCGCCGGATCTCCTGTTCACCCTCTGGACGGAGTCCCTGCAGTCGAGCGTCGCGGGGACAGATGGAGGAGGAGCGGGGCGGCCGGGCAGTCTCGAGTTCCAGACACCGGACGGCTGGGCGCCGGCGCCCCTCGTCGTCACCGAGGCCCCGGTTGGCGCCGCGACCCGGCTTCGGATGCGGCTCGGGGGCGGAGGTGGACTAGGTGATCCGCGGTCTCGGGACCGCGCAGCCGTCCAGTCCGACCTGGCCGACGAGCTCATCTCTCCCGAGGCCGCACACAAGGTCTACCGACTGGAAGGGCAGAACAGCAATGGCTGATGCAATCACCGCGGAGATTGTCCGCAACCAGCTCGACACGATAGCCGACCAGATCTTCGAGACGATGTGCCGTTCATCGCCGAACTCGGTGGTGAACGAGGCGAAGGACTGTGGCGCCGGCATCTACAGCTACGACGGCACAACCTCGAAAATGGTCTCGCGAGCCGGTATCATCGCACACTCCTTCGCCGGACTCTCGTCGTCCCAGACCGTCCTCGAGTTCTTCCGTGGGGACCTTCATCCCGGAGACGCTCTTCTCGTCGCGGACTCGTACCACGGCGGCAGCCATCTGGGCTGCTGGAACGTCGTCGTACCGATCTTCTTCAACGGTCGACCTCGTTTTCTGACCGGAGGCAGGCTCCACGTCCTCGACCAGGGCGGGCCGATCGCCGGTGCGGTAAACCCGAATTGCCGCGAGATCTGGCACGAGGGGTTCCGGATCCCGCCGATGAAACTCTACGAGAGGGGAACGCGACGCCGGGAGCTGTGGGACTGGCTGATGGCGAACAACCGCCTGCCTGACATCACCGAGGCCGACGTCGAAGCCATGATTGGAGCCTGCCGGGTCGGTGAACGGCAGATCACCGAGCTCGTCGAGCGCCACGGCCTTGAGAAGGTCGAGGAGAGTCTCGACTGGATCTTCGAGTACTCCGAACGGATGTTCCGTGACCAGGTGCGAGCTTGGCCGGACGGAACCTACTCCGGCTCCTTCAACGTGGACACCGACTACGCCGACCATACCGATATCAACATCGAGGTGGCGGTCACGGTCGACGACGATCGGATTGTGGTCGACTTTGACGGGACCGACCCGCAGACCGACGGTTTGGTCAACTCGGTCCCAGCCAACACCATCGCCTACGTCTCGATTGCATTAGCCTCGCTATGCCCGGACATCCCCGTCAACTCCGGGTTCTTCGAACCGGTCGATATCAGGCTTCCGGAGGGTACGATCGTCAATGCTGTCTCGCCTGCTGCAACGGTTCTCGGCACGATCGTGTGCGGCGGGCAGATTGGCCAAGCAGTCATGAAGGCGTTCGAGGAGATTGTTCCCGAACGCGTCGGCAATGTCTCGATCGACATCGCGAACAACTACTGCGTGGGTTCTGATGACCGGGAGGACCGATTCCTGGTGGCGTCGAGCAGCAATCCCAGAAAGTTCTTCTTTTGGGACATGTCGCCGGTGGCGATGTCGAACAGCGCCGTGTACGGCCACGACGGCTGGGGAGCGTGGGCGACGCCGTTCAGCGTCTCGCGGCCAGCGAACAACGAGTTCACCGAGGTCCAGTTCCCTACGATCTATCATCAGGCGGAGTACGAGATCGACAGCGCCGCGCCCGGGCAATGGCGAGGAAGCCCGGCCTACGTCATGCGCCGGACCGACCGGGGGGCCAGCAACACGTTCGCAACATTCAACTCGCAATCCTTGATCTACCCGCTGCCCGGATATGCCGGCGGCTATGAGGGCGCCGGCAATTTCTGCATCATCGGTGAGAACGCCGACGAGGCGATCTGTGGCGAGTACCCGGTGGCACAGAGCTACGACCCGTCCCAAGTCATTTTCTCCCAGAGCGGTGGCGGTGGCGGTTGGGGAGACCCCCTCGACCGAGACGTCGACGCCGTCGTCGACGACGTGTTCGACGAGCTCGTGTCGATCGAGGGCGCACTTCGGGACTACGGCGTGGTCATCGACCCCGTCTCGCTGAGCGCCGACGAGGAGGCGACCGTGATCGAACGCGAAGCACGCCGAGCCGACCCTGCCCGCGTGCGGCGGGGTATTGGTCGGGAGCGCACGATCGAGCGTGCCCGGATTCAGCATCGCGTGTCATGAATCAATAGCTCCAGCCATCCATAGGTGAGAGCAGACAGCGCAGCTCGCTGTCACCGTCTCGGACGTTCGGCCAGAGCCTCGGCGACCACGCCTATCCGGTCGGAATCGGCTTTGCTATGCACGATGGCGGTGATCACGGCTCCCTGCTCGAGGTGGTGGCGGCCACCTCGAGCAGGGAGCGTTATCGTGTCTCCGTGACGACGCTAAACAGCGCAACCGAAGGCGCAGAGTCGAGGTCAACACAGCCCCGGGCATTCATCGTGACGATCTACGGGCTGTACGCGCGCGAGGTCGGCGGCTGGATCGGTGTGTCCGCGCTGATCCGGCTCATGGCGCAGCTCAACGTCGATGCGCAGTCAGTGCGGTCGGCAATCTCCCGGCTGAAACGCCGGGGACTTCTCGACGCGCGGCGAGTCGACGGAGTAGCCGGCTACGAGCCGTCCCAGCAGGCCCGGGAGATCTTGGACGAGGGTGATCAGAGAATCTTCGGCCGGCAGCGTGCCGAGCTGGAGGACGGTTGGCTGCTCGCAGTCTTCAGCGTTCCCGAGTCCCAGCGCCAGCTGAGGCACGCGCTGCGGTCCCGGCTGAGCTGGCTGGGATTCGGCACCACGACATCGGGGGTGTGGATTGCCCCGCGCTACCTGTACGACGAGACCCGCGAGGTACTGGAGCGATATCAACTATCCGAATATGTGGACCTGTTCCAGGCCGACTACCTGGCCTTCGGGGACATCCGCGAACTGGTAGGCGAATGGTGGGACCTCGAGAGCCTGCAACACCTTTACGACGACTTCCTGACATCGTTCCGCCCAGTGCTCAACCGCTGGCGGCGACGCCGCACCGATAACGACGCGGATGCATTCGCCGATTATGTGCGCGCGCTGACCGCGTGGCGCCGCCTCCCATTCCTCGACCCGGGCCTGCCGCCCGAGCTCTTGCCACACGACTGGCACGCGCTTCGCGCGGCAACGCTGTTCGACGAGCTCAAAGATCGACTCGCCGAACCCGCGCACCACTTCGCGAAATCCGTGATCGACGAACACCCCGGACGAGCAGCGGCGGCGGAGCAGCCGTAGTGCGTATGAGAAACACGAGGGCCACAGGTATCGGCATGCGCCTCTGCTCGAGATACCCGGCCATGAGGTTGGTAGCGCCGGGAGTCTTCAGTAGTCCCTCAACGTCCCGTGGTGTCACAGGTCCCGCTACGGAGGCCCGTGTTCGAGGTTGCCGATTACGAACGTTCGCAAGACCGCCGAATCATGGCATTGGATCGTAGATCTCGGACGCGGTCGTCTCCAGTGCGTCGATCAGGGCACGGACCGTTGGCGTCATTCGGCGGTCGGCTGCCAGTGTGATGCCGACGCTGTGCCCGATCGGCTCCAGCGACATCGGCACTGTTGTCAGCAGGGGGTCGTCCGCTCCGATCAGTCCGGGCAGGACCGCGATCATCTCTGTCTCGATCAGGAGCTGGCGGACGGTGAGGAACGATGTCGCTTCGACCCGGTTGGCGGGGAGATCGTGCCCGTTGCGGACGAAGAACTCCGCCAGTTCCTGGCGGAGGATCGTCTCCACGCCGGGGAGGATCCAGGGGTACTCCCAGAGGTCCTCGAACGTCACCCGGGTCCGGCCGGCGAGCGGGTGGTCCGCGCCCGTGACCACGCGGATCGACTCCTCGTAGAGCGTGGTGCGGCGGGTGTGCTCGGTACTCTGGCCGGTCAAGCGTCCGACGATGACGTCGACCCTGCCGGCAGACAGCTCGACGAGCAGGGCTTCGGGCGTCGCCTCGTGTACGACGACGTTGAGCAGCGGCCGGTCGTGTTTCACTCGAGCGATCGCACGCGGCAGGAGTAGGTTCGACCCGGCGAGATGGGTGCCCACGACGACGCGTCCGCGGGTGGCGTCCGCGATCTCGTCGACGTGACGGGCGGCTTGGGTGAGCTGCGCAAGCACGGCGCGTGCGTGTTCGGTGAAGGCGATGCCGAACTCGGTCGGGGTGATGCCGCGCGGGCCGCGTTCGTAGAGCTGGACACCGAGGATGTCCTCGAGGTCGTGGAGGCTGCGGGTCGCGACCGGCTGGGTGATGTGCATGGCGGCAGCGGCCCCGACGACGCTGCCCTGCTCGGTGAGTGCGTCGACGAGCAGCAGATGCCGTAGCTTGAGGCGGCCGTCGAGCAGACGCAGGTGCTCCATGGCGGGCACGGTATGCCGCGTGCGCATCGCTGTCACGTACAAGCGTCATGACCATCCGGGCATAGCGGATCGCAATCTGGGTACCTGGCCGGCATGGTTGCGGCCTCCAGTCTGGCGGCACCCGTCGACCGGTCCCAGTGTGCGGTGTTCCACGCCCAGGTATGTCTTTGTGGACATGGAAGCACCACCAAAGAGCATTGGCGGGGCATGTCACCAGGTGCCTACGCTCCCCGCATGGCAACGCAACAGCTGCGCAACGCGATCGCCGGGAGCGCGGTCGACGGTCGTCGGACCTTCGACAAGACCAGCCCGGTCGACGGCTCGCTCGTCGCGCAGGTGCACGAGGCCGGTCGGGAGGTGATCGACGCGGCCGTCGCGTCCGCGCGGAAGGTGCTGGCCGGCGCGTGGGGGAGCAGCACGGTCCAGGACCGCGCCGCTGTGCTGCGCCGGGTCGCGAACCGGATCGAGGAGCGGTTCGAGGACTTCGTCGCGGCGGAGGTCGCCGACACCGGCAAGCCGGAGTCGCTGGTACGCGAGCTCGATGTCGCGCGCGCCGCGACGAACTTCCGCTCGTTCGCCGACACCGTTGCTGCGGCGGGCATGGACTCCTACCTGACCGAGCTCGGCGACGGACGACGGGCGCTCAACTACGCGGTGCGTAAGCCACTCGGCGTGGTGGCGGTCATCGTGCCCTGGAACCTCCCGCTTCTGTTGCTGACCTGGAAGGTCGCTCCGGCGCTCGCCTGCGGCAACGCGGTCGTCGTGAAGCCATCGGAAGAGACGCCGTCCTCGGCGACCCTGCTCGCGGAGGTGATGACCGAGGCCGGTGTCCCCGAGGGCGTCTACAACGTGGTGCACGGCTTCGGCCAGGAGTCCGCGGGAGAGCACCTCACGACCCATCCGGACATCGACGGCGTCACCTTCACCGGTGAGTCGGCGACCGGCTCGGCCATCATGCGAGCCGTCGCGCCCGCCGTACGGCCGGTGTCGTTCGAGCTCGGCGGCAAGAACGCCGCCGTCGTGTTCGCCGACTGTGACCTCGACGCCACGCTCGACGGCCTGAGCCGCTCGATCTTTCTCAACACCGGTCAGGTGTGTCTGTGCACCGAACGGGTCTATGTGGAGCGTTCGATCTTCGACCTCGTTGCGGGTGGGCTGACCGAGCGCGCGAAAGAACTGACGCTGGGGCGGCCCGGTGACCCGGCCACCACGACCGGCCCGCTGATCTCCCAGCAGCACCGCGCCAAGGTGCAGTCCTATCTCGACCTCGCGGTGTCCGAGGGCGCCACCGTGCTCACCGGCGGAGGGGTGCCCGACGTCGGCGCCGACCTGGCCGATGGCGCGTGGATCGAGCCGACACTGTGGACTGGCCTCGACAACTCGGCGCGGGTGGTGCGGGAGGAGGTGTTCGGCCCGGTGGCGGCGCTGATCCCGTTCGACACCGAGGACGAGGCGGTCCGGGTGGCCAATGACACCGACTATGGCCTCGCCGCCGCGGTGTGGACGAGCGACCTCCGGCGCGGGCACCGCGTCGCCCAGCGGATGCGCGTGGGGATGGCGTGGGTCAACACCTGGTACCTCCGCGACCTGCGGTCGCCGTTCGGCGGTGTCGGCCTGTCCGGGATCGGCCGCGAGGGCGGCGAGCACTCGCTGCACTTCTATACCGAGCCGACCAACGTCTGTGTACAGCTGTGAGAGAGGGATGAACCATGACCGACGCGACGCAGCTCGCCGCACGCCTCGACGACGCGGTGCGCAGCGGTCTGCCTATCCCGCAGCTGAGCCTCGAGACCGCGCTCTCCCTCGACGAGGCGTACGACGTCCAGCGCGCCGGCGTGGATCTGCGGCGCCGGCGTGGTGAGCAGGTGACCGGGGTCAAGCTCGGGTTCACCAGCAGGGCCAAAGCTGAGCAGATGGGCGTCTCGGACGTCATCGTCGGTGTCGTGACCGACGCGATGGAGATCGTTGACGGCGGAATCATCGACATCGCGCGCGGTGTGCACCCGCGGGTGGAGCCCGAGGTGGCGTTCCGCCTCGGCGAGTCGGTCGACCCGACCGACCCCGCGATCGATCTCGCCAATGCGGTGACCGACGTCGCGCCCGCGTTGGAGGTGATCGACAGCCGCTACCGCGACTTCCGGTTCAGCCTCGCCGACGTGGTCGCCGACAACACCTCGGCGTCGGCGTACGTCATCGGCCCGTGGCAGTCGATCGACGACGCGCGCGCCACGGACGGCCTCGCCGCGCGCGCGGTCGAGCTGGCCGTCGACGGCGTGACCGGCGAGACGGGGAGCACCGAGGCGATCCTCGGCGACCCGATGGCAGCGTTGCCGGCGATCCAGCGGATGGCGGCACGCCACGGACACGAGCTCCCGGCCGGCGCCGTCCTGCTCGCGGGCGCCGCGACTGCGGCCTTGCCGCTGCAGGCGGGTACCACGTTCACGGCGACCGTCGCCGGTCTCGGGGCGGCCTCGTTACGGGTCGCCGGAGGGAACGCCCATGAGTGATGCACACGTCGTGGCCGGGAAGGCCACCCCGCGCGGGCGCTTCCCGCACGTGAAGGTCGTCGGCGATCTGGTGTTCGTCTCCGGGACCAGCAGCCGCCGCCCCGACAACAGCTTCGCGGGGGTCGAGGTCGATGAGCTGGGGGTCACCGACCTCGACATCCGCACCCAGACGCGCGCGGTGATCGAGAACATCCGCGACCTCCTCGGCGCTGCCGGCGCCGGCCTCGAGGACCTGGTGCAGGTCACGACGTACCTCGTGTCCATGAACGACTTCGGCGGCTACAACGAGGTCTACGCCGAGTACTTCGACGAGTCCGGCCCGACCCGAACCACCGTCGCCGTCCACCAGCTGCCCCATCCGCACCTGCTCATCGAGATCCAGGCGACCGCCTGCCTGTCCACCCAGGAGGAGAGCTCATGACGACCATCCCACCCGTCTTCGACTTCGGTCGCTGGATCGAGGACCACCGTGACCAGCTGAAACCACCGGTCAACAACCAGCAGATGTGGGAGCCGATGGGCGACTTCATCGTGCAGGTCATCGGCGGACCCAATCAGCGCACGGACTTCCACCTCGACCCGTACGAGGAGTGGTTCTACCAGTACCGCGGCGATATGCACGTCGACCTGATGACCGACGACGGGCCGCAGCGGGTCGATATCCGGGAAGGTGCGATGTGGATGCTGCCGCGCAACATCTACCACTCGCCCCAGCGGCCGGATCCGGACTCGATCGGGATCGTGATCGAGCGGATTCGGGAGGAGGGCACTCTCGAGAAGTTCGTCTGGTTCTGCCAGGCCTGTGACGCGCTGGTGCACGAGGTGGAGCTGCAGGTGCGGGACATCGTGGCCGACCTGCCGCCGGTATTCGAGCAGTTCTACACCTCCGAGAGGGCGCGGACCTGCGGCGCCTGTGGGGCCCTGCATCCCGGGAAGGGATGACATTGATGACGATCGACGTCCACAGCCACTACGTACCCAACGGGTGGCCGGATCTCGGGGAAGGGCGCCCGTGGCTGCGGGCGGCGTCCGAGCGTGAGGCGATGATCATGGTCGGCTCACGGGAGTTCCGCCGGATCCGGTCGGACTGCTGGGACGCTGAAGTGCGGCTGGCGGACATGGACGCCGACGGCGTCGAGTGTCAGGTGGTGTCGCCGACCCCGGTGTTCTTCTCGTACGACGCCGCCGCGGGCCAAGCCGAGAAGGTGTCGCGGATCTTCAACGACCTCGCTCTGGAGATCTGCGAGCCCGGGGAAGGACGGTTGATCCCGTTCTGCCAGGTGCCGCTCCAGGATCCCGATGCCGCGTGCCGTGAGCTGGAGCGGGCCGTCGCCGCAGGCCACCGGGGCGTCGAGATCGGCAATCATGTCGGTGACCGGGACCTCGACGACGCGGGCATCGTGACCTTCCTGCAGCACGCGGCCGCGCTCGGCATACCCGTCTTCGTGCACCCGTGGGACATGGCCGAATCGCCCCGGCTCGATCGGTGGATGGCGCGCTGGCTCGCCGGGATGCCCTCGGAGACGCACCTGTCGATCATCGCGATGATCCTCGGCGGCGTCTTCGACCGGGTGCCGGAGAGTCTGCGGATCTGCTTCGCGCACGGCGGCGGGTCGTTCGCGTTCTGGCTCGGGAGATTCGAGAACGCCTGGCACCAGCGCTACGACATCATCGGCACCTCAGCGCAGCCACCGTCGCAGTACCTCGGCCGGTTCTCGGTCGACTCGGTGGTTTTCGACCCTGCAGCGCTCCGGACCCTCGTCGACGTGCTCGGCGCGGATCAGGTCATGGTCGGCAGCGACTACCCGTACCCGCTGGGCGAGCGGCCGGCGGGTCAGGTGGTCAAGGACGCGGACTTCCTGACCGAGCAGCAGCTGGAGCAGATCTGCCAGGGCAACGCCCGCCGCTTCCTCGACGATACGGGCGCGGGTTAGCCCGGCATCCTTGTGTTTGTCGGTGGTCCACACACCGGTGCTGACATGTCGATCGCGGTCACCAACACCACCCTGACCACCGTATAGCTCGGTCGACTCAAGGGCGCGCACCAGATCACGCCCGAGCAGGTCAGCCACGGCAAGCTCGCCAACGTACGCACGGGGCTGTTGAAGGCAACTGTGACAGTGGTTCAGGTCGCCGGGTTGTGCGTTCGATCCAGGTCACGATCGAGATTCGGAGATCCTCCCGGGTGGCCTGTCTGCAGCGGTCGAGGGCGGCCTGTGTTGCGAAAGGCTGACGAAGCTTTCCATGGCGGCGTTGTCACCGGTCGCGCCGACTTGGCCCATCGAGCCGCGCACGTGGTGCCGCCATAACGCTCCGCCGCAGGCTACGCGGACTTCATCGCGTGAGGAGCCTGTTCTGCGTCGCTGGATGAACGACGGAGGGCGGCCGGTCGAAGCTTTTCCAGGAGTTCGTTCGCCTCGTCACCATTTGGAGGCGTCTGCCCTACTTGGACCCGGGTTGCCGCTCGATGCGCTCCCGGCGAACTGGGAGGGCATCGAGGTGGAGGAGTTGTTCACCGCGCTGCGGGAAGAGCTTGACGGTGCGGCGCGCGAGCACGTGAACGCTGTTTTGGAGTCATCGGCGGAGTGACCGATCCGTGGCGTGGCCCCGGTCGTGCAACGTCCGGGACCACGCTGACGATGGCCTCGCGTGATCAGCGTCGGAGAGCGGCCACGCCCTCGATCTCGATCAGCGCTTCCGGCTGCCACAGGGATGTCACCCCGACTCCCGTCATTGCGGGGTAGGTCTCGCCTGCCAGTTCGCGCCAGATCCTGCCGAGCTCCTTGCCTCGGGCCTGGTAACCGGGGATGTCCACCAGGTAGATGCGCACTGAGAGCAGGTCGGCCGGCTCGCCACCCGCCGCCCGCAATGCGGTCAGCATGTTGCCCAGCGCCTGGCGGAACTGGTCCACGATGTCGCCCTCGACAATCTTTCCCGAGGCATCCAGTGCGGTCTGCCCGGAAAGGTGAACCGAATCGGCATGGCGCACGGCATGGGTGAAGCCCGAGGGCTTAGCGAGCTCGGGTGGGTTCATGTGCTGGACGTGGGGCGCTTCCTGGTTCATGGGTTCGCTCTTTTCTCGGGCTTTGCAGCTTGCCCGAATTCGGTTAACGTGCTGTGGTGACGATCGTAAGTGAAGCGCGATATGATGCCAACCCTGAGCGGAGAAGCTGACCATGCGGCTTTCGACCCTCCGACTGCCCGCCGGCGGGACGGGTGCTCACACAACGGCTGCAGCCGTGCTCGGCCAAGAAGGCTGGATTGTGCTGCCGCACACCGATGTGGGTGAGCTGCTGCGGTCTCAGGACGGCCTCCGGCTCGCGCGTCAGGAGTGTGAACGACCGGCGGGTGTTGCCGCGGGCGTGCCCGTCGCGCACGCTGACCATGCACCCGTGGTCACAAGCGCCCGGAAGGTCGTGTGTTGCGGGCACAACTACCGCGGCCACATCCTCGAGATGGGTAGGCAGATCCCGTCGCACCCCACGCTGTTCGCGAAGTTCGTCGACACACTCGCCGGCCCGCACGACGTGGTCGAAGTGCCGGAGTGGGCTCGCGGCATGGATTGGGAGGCCGAGTTGGCGGTCATCGTAGGCCGGCCGGTGCGCTTTGCCGACAGAGAGAGCGCCGCAGCTGCGATCGCCGGGTATGCCGCGGCCAACGACGTAAGTGTGCGCGAGTGGCAGAACCACACCTCACAGTGGTTGCCTGGCAAGGCGTTCGACGCCACGACGCCGCTGGGCCCGGTCCTTGTGACACCTGACGAGCTCGACCCCAGCGAGGGTCTTGAAATTAGCTGCCGCGTCAACGGCACCACCGTTCAGCGCGCCGACACTACGGACCTGGTCTTCGACCCCATCGACCTGATCGCCTACATCTCCCAGTTCACCCGACTCGGACCCGGTGACGTGGTACTCACCGGGACGCCCGCGGGTGTCGGCGCTGCGGAGAAGCCGCCTCGATCGCTCGCCGACGGCGATGTCGTCGAGGTCCGGGTGACGGGAATCGGATCGCTGTGCAACGACATCCGGCTGAGTCCCCAGCCCGGATCAACCGATCCATAAGGGCTTCGGCCGGTTTCCGGCCGCCGTTAGTTCCGATCGACAACGGAGGAATGACGATGACCACTGAACAGCAGTTAGATACCAGCGCCGTTCCCGTGGTGACCCACCACGGTCAGGAACTTGACAACACCGGTCAGTCCGGCGGTGCTGTCCGTGTCTCCGGTGTGTCGCCGCAACACACCCCCGCGACCAGGATCTGGTACGGGAAGGTCTCCAACGAACCGGGATACCGCTCGCTGCCACACCATCACGGCGAGGCCGAGACCGGTGGTTACGTGCTCAAAGGACGGGCCCGGATCTGGTACGGCGAGAACTACCAGGAATACCTCGACATGAGTGAGGGCGACTTCGTGTTCGTCCCGCCGTTCATGCCGCACGTCGAGGGAAACATGTCCACAACCGAAGAGCTCGTCTGGCTGACCTGCCGGACCCCCGACAACATCGTCGTGAACCTGCCCGAGGTCGACGATTCGACACTCGAGGGGTATCGCCGCGCATGAGCACCACGCCCAGCCGCTCGGACCCGACGGAATCTGCGCCGACCTCATCGATCTTTACCGCAGCCGTTACGTTGAGCGAGACCGAGCCCGAGCACTTCGACATCGCCTACCTCGCCACTACCCAGCCGTGCCCATGGCCCAAGGCCTACGGTGGTGACCTGGTCGCGGCGGCAGCGGCAGCCGTCATGCGCACCGTGCCCGACGGGGCCACTGGCAAGTCGCTGCAGTCCATGCACTCCTACTTCATGCGCCCGGCCGATATCGGGGCCGAGGTTCGTTACGAGGTGGAACTGTTGCGTGACGGTCGCGGTTACAGCACGCGGCAGGTCCGCGCTTTCCAGAACGGCAAGCCCATCTACGTGGCGCTCGCCTCCTTCGCCGCGGGCGAACCCGGTGCGACCTTCGCGCCCGGTGTGCCCGACGCCCCGGAGCCGGAAACCCTGCCTTCCTCGGCGGAGTACTTGTCCGGCCGGCAGGGCGGGACCATGACTGAGGAGTCGAAGGCCTACTGGGGCGGTGGGCGCAGTTTCGACATGCGGCACGTCGACGGTCCGGTCTACCTGGAGGTTGAGGGTGAACGCGTACCGCACCAGGCGCTCTGGATCCGCCCTTACGACGCATTGCGCCCGGTGCCCGGCTTGACGCGCCCTCAACGCGATCTGGCCGCCCTCGCCTACGTGTGCGACTACACCATCCTCGAACCGATTCTGCGTGTACTCGACCTGCCTTGGGCCCAACCGGGACTGGTCACCGCCAGCCTGGACCACGCGATGTGGTTCCACCGGATTCCCGAGGAGGGCGACACCGACGGCTGGCTGCTTTATGCCCAAGAGGCAGGTCACATCGACGCGGGCCGGGGCCTTGGTCACGGCCGCTTCTTCACCCGAGATGGCCTGCATCTCGCGACTGTGGCGCAGGAAGGAATGGTCCGCGCCGCTTAAGGAACCGTACTCGCATCCGGACACCCTCATCGGTTCCAGAAAGGACTCCCGATGCAGCTGTCTCCCAGTGTCCACATGGACACGTTCTCCCGTGATCACTTACCGCCCTGCGGCCAGTGGCCGGTACTGGAGTTCACAACACCTGAACTCCAGTATTCCGACCGACTCAACGCCGGAGCCGAGCTCATCGACACCGCGGTCGCGACCCATGGCCCAGACCGACCTGCAATTCGTACCGACGCCGGCGAAGTCTGGTCTTACGGACACCTACAGCTACGTGCGAACCAGATCGCCCAGGTGCTTGTAGAAGACCTCGGAATCGTCCCGGGGAACCGAGTCCTCCTGCGATCACCCAACAACCCGTGGACCGTCGCATGCTGGCTCGGCGTGCTGAAGGCGGGCGCTGTTGTCGTCACGACGCTAGCGGCCGTGCGCTGGCGGGAATTGGATCCGATCGTGACGAAATCCCTTCCGTCGGTGGCACTCGTAGATCATCGATATATGTCCGATGTGGAGACTGTACGAGAAAAGATCTTACCTGATCTTGTGCTGGTGCCGGTCGGCGGCGACACCGAGGATGATCTCGTCCTTCGCTGCGCCACCAAGTCGGGAACGTTCATGCCGATCGCGACGGCGGCCGACGACGTGGCCCTGTTCGGCCCGACATCGGGTTCAACCGGGGCTCCGAAGATCACCACCCACTTCCACCGCGACATCCTCTCGATCGACAACACCTTCGGCCGCCACGTCCTCCACCTCGAGGCCGACGACATGGTGGCGTGCACGGCGCCGCTGGGCTTCACCTTCGGGTTAGGGATGCTGGTGGTGTTCCCATTCCGCGCCGGGGCGTGCGTGCTCCTCGTGGAGAGCGCGACGCCCACCCGGCTCGCGGCACTCGTGGAGGAGCATGGCGTGACCGTCATGGCCACCGCGCCAACCGCCTACCAACAGATCCTCAAAGCGGGCGAAGGTGGGCGACTGCGCGGGCTGCGGGCCGCGGTCAGCGCGGGTGAGCACATCCCTCAACCTGTCTGGGAGCAAGTCGAGTCGGAGATCGGACTGCGGGTGATCGACGGCATCGGCGCCACGGAGATGCTCCACATCTTCATCTCCGGCGCCGGGGCGGACATCCGCCCGGGAGCCACGGGAAAGCCGGTCCCGGGGTACCGCGCGACGATCCTCGATTCGGAGGGCGAAGAACTGCCCCCCGGTGTCGAAGGCCGTCTCGCGGTAATCGGACCCGTCGGCTGCCGTTACCTGGACGACGATCGCCAGCTGGGATACGTCGTGAATGGGTGGAATGTCACCGGCGACGTCTTCCGCAGGGACGAGGACGGCTACTTCTACTACTGCGCTCGCACCGACAACATGATCGTGTCCTCCGGATACAACATCGGCGGACCTGAGGTGGAGGCCGCGATCGACACCCATCGCGACGTCGTCGAATCCGCTGTTGTCGCCGAGCCGCACCCCGAACGGGGGTCGGTGGTGTGCGCGTTCGTGGTCCTGAACGACGGAGTCGTGGGTGACGAGGCCAAAGTCAAGGAGATACAGGACCACGTCAA
This sequence comes from Prauserella sediminis, assembly GCF_014195435.1. Taxonomy (NCBI): domain Bacteria; kingdom Bacillati; phylum Actinomycetota; class Actinomycetes; order Pseudonocardiales; family Pseudonocardiaceae; genus Prauserella; species Prauserella sediminis. Next base: position 3,701,052 of record NZ_JACIBS010000001.1, read on the forward strand.
GCAGCAGATAGCCCCGTACAAGTACCCGCGCGACGTGCGCTTCCGCAGCTCCCTGCCCCGAAATCCGAGCGGGAAACTCCAGCGCTACGTGTTGCGGGAGATCGTCGAAGCCGAGCATGCCACGGTGCCTGCCGACTCCCAGTGAAAGGAACTTCGTTGAAGATCGCGATCGCAGGCGGCGGCCCTGGGGGCCTCTACCTCGCCGTTCTGATGAAGCAGCTGAACCCGAAACACGAAGTGACGGTGTGGGAACGCAACGCGCCTGATGACACCTTCGGGTTCGGTGTCGTCTTCTCCGATGAGACCCTGGGCGGCATCGAGAGCGCCGACACCGTCGTTTACGAGCAGATGGCTGAACTGTTCGCCCGCTGGACCGACATCGACGTGGAGTTCAAGGGGCACAGCTGCACCATGGGTGGGCAAGGGTTTGCCGCCATGGGCCGTAAGGAACTGCTCCGCATCCTTCAGCGGCGTGCCGCGGAGCTCGAGGTGACTGTCCATTACCGGTCTGAGGCGCCTGACGTGGACGGGCTGCGGGCGACCCACGACCTGGTTGTGGGAGCTGACGGTGTCAACTCGCGGATCCGGACGAAGTACGCCGACGTCTTCCGCCCGAATCTGGACCACAGGAAGAACAAGTACATCTGGTTCGCGACCGACTTGGTGTTCGAGGCCTTTCAGTTCTTCGTCAAACAGACGGATTGGGGCACCATGCAGATCCACGGTTACCCCTATTCGGACAGCGCCTCGACCTTCATCGTGGAGATGTCCCCGGATGTATGGCGGCGGGCCGGTTTCGATGCCACCGAGGGAGAGAGCTTCCCTCCAGGGGTATCCGATGAGCACGCCGTGGAGCGGGTGCGCGAGATCTTCGCCGAGGAACTTCGCGGGCACGACATCCTGACCAACAACTCGAAGTGGCTCAACTTCACGACCGTCCGCAACGAGCGCTGGTTCAACGACAACGTAGTGCTGATCGGGGACGCCGCGCACACCGCGCACTTCTCCATCGGATCGGGGACCAAACTCGCGATGGAGGACGCGCTCGCGCTGGCGGCCTGCCTGCATGAGCACCAGACGGTTGCGGCCGCGCTCGAGGCGTACCAGGACGAGCGCAAGCAGGTCGTCGAGTCCACCCAGCGCGCCGCCCAGGCTTCGTTGGAGTGGTTCGAGAACATCGACATGTACGCCAACCAGGACCCCATCGAGTTCTGCTTCAACCTGTTGACCCGCTCTCGGCGCATCACCTTCGAGAATCTGCGTGAGCGTGACGCCGACTTCGCCCACCTCGTCGAGGAAAACTTCGCAGCGAAGGCGAGATCGTCGGAGGTTGCGCCTGCGATGTTCCAGCCCGTGGAGATCGGACCGTTGCGGCTGAACAACCGGATCATCGTGTCACCGATGGACATGTACAGCGCGCAGGACGGCGAGGCGAACGACTTTCACCTCGTCCACCTGGGATCCAAGGCCATGGGCGGAGCGGGTCTGGTCATGACCGAGATGGTGTGCGTCTCACCCGAGGGGCGCATCACCCCCGGTTGCACCGGATTGTGGAACGACCGCCAGCGCGATACCTACCGCCGTGTCACCGACTTCGTACACGGGCGGTCGTCGGCCAAGATCGGCCTGCAGCTGGGGCACTCTGGCCGAAAAGGCTCGACGAGACTGATGTGGGAGGGCATCGATCAGCCACTCCTCGATGGGAACTGGGAGGTCATCGGGCCCTCAGCCGTCCCTTACGGGGAGGGATGTCACATTCCGCGCGAGGCCACCCGCGCGGACCTGGACAAGATCGTGGCGGATTTCGTAGCCGCATCTGAGCGTGGTGTCGCCGCCGGATTTGATCTCATCGAGGTCCACGCCGCGCACGGCTACCTGCTCTCATCGTTCCTCTCCCCGGTGGCGAACCGGCGCACCGATGAGTATGGAGGGACGCTGGAGAACAGACTTCGATTCCCGCTCGAGGTGTTCAAGGCCGTGCGGGCAGCCGTCCCGGACACGATCCCGGTTACCGTCCGGATCTCGGCCACCGACTGGCTTCCCGGTGGCAACACCGAACACGACGCCGTGGAGATCGCCCGCGCGTTCGTCGAGCGCGGTGCCGCCGCTATCGACGTCTCAACGGGCCAGGTCGCCAAGGAGGAGAAGCCAGCGTTCGGCCGTTCGTACCAGACGCCATTCGCCGATCGCATCCGCCAGAACGTCGCCGAACCGGCCGGCGCGAAGGTCATCGCTGTAGGCGCGATCTCGTCCTACGACGACGTCAATTCGATCCTGCTCGCAGGCCGGGCAGACCTGTGTGCGTTGGGCCGAACCCACCTCTACGACCCTCAGTGGACCCTGCATGCCGCGGTTGAGCAGGAGTACAGGGGAACGGGAGCTGAGTGGCCGAACCAGTTCCGGGCCGGACGTCGCAAACCGCCGGCTTCTCGCACGGACAAGGTTCCTCCGCGTCTGAGCCTGCTCCGCGAGCCTGGCGCTGACGGCGCTCATCTCCGCTGGCGGCCTGGACATGCGGACACGACGACTCCGGCGGCGGAATGAAACGATCGAGGATGAGTATGAGCAGGTCGCGATGACCGCGTCAAAAGACCGGGCGGTAGTCCCGGCCGTCGAGATCGAGCGGCGAGTCGAATGGGTCGATACGGATGCTGGAGGTCATCATCACCACCACGCCATCGCTCGCTGGGTCGAGTCTGCTGAGGCCGAGCTCTTGCGCAGGTACGGCCTGGAGTGGCTGTTCGGACGAACACCACGTGTCCATTACGAGGTGGACTATAGGCGAAGGCTTTGGTTCGGCGACCTCGTGAGGATACGACTCGAACTGGCGCGTCTGGGTGAGAAGTCGATGCGTCTAGGATTTGAGGTGCACAGCGAGCACGAACTTGCCGCTGCGGGCAGTGTGGTGACTGCCTTTGCCAACCCGACGGGTGGTGCGGAGCCATGGCCCATCGACGTCCGGCGAGCACTGTCAGCACCAGACGGACTACCTGGAGACTGAGTCTGTGCTTGAACGGTGCTCGTCAGGAGGGCATGTGGGGACCGGATGTCGACCACGCTGCCGCGGCAGACGTGCGGAGCTGACCCTCGTACCTCAGTGCTTACCCGATCAGTCAGAACGCCCACGGGGAGTACTGGGGATCAATGGGTGGTGGGTACGAATCCCGCGGTCCCACCCAGAACCTTCTGCCCGGCCACAGCTTGGCGGGATCACTCCAGCCCGGAATGGCCGTCGGCGTGGCCTCGTTCCTCAACTCCCGAGCGGCCCTGGGCACGGTCGGCGGCATTCTTCAGATATGGCGCTGGAGTCGGGCGCGGCTTGTCCATGGTTCTGTCCATGAACTGGTTCCGAACGGTGCCTCGGTTGCGACGATGCGGCCCACCGTTCGCCGCGTTACCTGCGGTTTCTACTCCTGACGGGTGACTTGGCGGGCTCATAATCCTTTGGCCGTCGGTTCAAGTCCGACCCGGCCCACCCTCGATCTGTTTCGGCGTGTCGCCAGACTCAACTCACCAGGTTGGCTGCGGCCTCGTCCATGTGGCTGCGCACGAATTCGTGGGCCTTTTGGGCCTCGCCGCTCGCGATGATGTCGACGATCTCGACGTGCGGGCCGACAGCCATGTTGGCGACGGCGCGGTCGCGGCCGGCCCACATGACCGACATCCGGATGGCCCCCTCGAGTCCCTCCCAGGAGCGCAGCAGGACGGTGTTGCCGGAGAGTCGGCACAGTTCGCGGTGGAAGGTCAGGTCGACTTCGATGCGTTCGCCGACCTCGGCGTCCTGGTTATCGACCATCGCTTGCACGGCCTCGCGTAGCACGGCCACAGCGGAGTCCCGGTCGGGGCGAGCGGCGAGGGACTCGGCGGCCAGCGACTCGAGGGCCGCCCGGACTGCGAACAGGTGGACGATCTCCTCGGTGTCGAGGGTCCGAACCGCGAGGCCGCCCTTGGCGTTGGTCGAGATGATGCCTTCCTGTTGCAGCTGGCGCATCGCCTCTCGCAGTGTGCCGCGGCTGATGCCGAGCTTTTCCGAGAGGTCGGTCTCGACCAGGTGGGTGCCGGGCGCGAGCTCGCCGGTGCTGATCGCCCGTCGCAGCGCGAGTAGCGCCCGTTGACGGAGGCTGGTGCGTTCGAGCCCGGCGAGAGCTCCGGAGGTGCTGTTCATCGTTTCCTTCGTTGTCGTTGGCCGGGCCCAGCTTACCCGGCCTGTTGACTGTTGACCTATCGGTGTGCGGCGCCGTGCATGGCGCGGATCCGCTCGACGAGCTTGCCGGTGCTGACGCCGTATCGGTCCGCGAGCGTTGGCAGCGCGCCGGCATCGAGGAACTCGTCGGGCAGGCCGACGGGGGTGACCTGCCGGCCGCTCCCGTTACGTACCAGCGTGTGTGCGACGGCGTCGAACAGGCCGCCGATGACCGTGTGGTTCTCGCACGTCATCACCAGCCGGTCCTTGCCCAGCTCGCGCAGGATCGTCTCCTCGTCGAGGGGTTTGAGTGTCGGGACGTGCAGGACGGCCACGTCGATCCTGTCGGCCTCCAGTTCCCGGGCAGCCTCGAGCGCACGTTCGGTCATCAGTCCGGTGGACACCAGGAGTACGTCGGCACCGTCCCGGACCAGTTTGGCCTTGCCGAGCTCGAAGGAGTAGTCGTACTCGTCGAGCACCCGTGGCACCTTGCCCCGCAGGATGCGGGTGTACGTCGGGCCGTCGTGTGCGGCCAGCTGCGGCACTGCCTGTTCGATGTCCACGGCGTCGCAGGGGTCGACGATGGTCAGGTCGGGCATGCCGCGCAGGATCGCGAGGTCTTCTGTGGCTTGGTGCGAGGGTCCGTAGCCGGTCGTCAGCCCCGGTAGTGCGCACACCATGTTGACGTTGAGACCGGCCTCGGCGATGTCCAGGCAGAGGAAGTCGTAGGCCCGGCGGGTGGCGAAGACCGAGTACGTCGACACGAAGGGGACGAACCCCTCCAGTGCCAGGCCGGCGGCTGAGCCCACCAGCGCTTGCTCGGCCATCCCGATCTGGTAAAAGCGGTCCGGCATCGCGTCACGGAAGACGTGCAGATCCGTGTATTTCGCCAGGTCGGCGGATAGTCCGATGATCCGGTCGTCCTCCTGGGCCAGTTCGACCAGGGCATGACCGAGGGGTGCGGCGGTGACGCGTTGGTCCTCGCGGGCCAGTGACGCGCTCATCGCGTCGGAGGTGAGCCGCTTCGGGGCGCTCGTGGCGGTGCTGGTTTGAATGCTCATGCTTCGTAGGACTCCTTGAGCTGCTGGTGGGCCTTGGCCCATTCGTCGGGGGCGACCCGCATGAAGTGCAGTTTTTCCCTGGTCTCGAGGAACTCCACGCCCTTGCCGAGCTTCGTGTCGACGACGAGGCAGCGTGGCTTGCCGGCCTCCCCGGCCTGGAGCTCCTCCAGGGCGGTGAGCAGGGCCGCCAGGTCGTGGCCGTCGACTCGGCGGGCGATCCATCCGAATGTCTCGAACTTCTGGTCGACCGGTTCCATCCCGAGTACGCCGCTGCTCTTTCCGTCCGCCTGCTGGTCGTTGAAGTCCACGATCGCGATCAGGTTGTCGAGTTCGTGGTGCCCGGCGACTGCAGCGGCCTCCCACGTCGATCCCTCGTTGAGCTCGCCGTCGGAGAGAATGTTGTAGACGAATGCGGGGTTGTCCTTGCGCTTGAGGCCCATGGCGATCCCGTTGGCGATCGTCAGCCCGTGGCCGAGCGAGCCACCGGAGATCTCGACCCCCGGTGTATAGGAGGCCATGGCCGACATCGGTAGTCGCGAGTCGTCGCTCGCGTAGGTGTCCAGCTCTTCTGCGGGAAGCACCTTCGCCTCGACCAGGGCGGCGTACAACGCCAGCGCGTAGTGCCCGATCGAGAGCAGGCAGCGGTCGCGGCCCTCCCACTCCGGGTCGTCAGGACGCAGTGCCAGCTGGTCGGCGTACAACACGGCGAGTACATCGGCGATGTCGAGCGCCTGCCCGATGTAACCCTGCCCCTGTACTTCCGCCTGGATGAGGGCGTTACTGCGGATGTTGAACGCAGCCTCCCGGATGCACTCGAGCCGCTTCTGCCGGGTGGCGGTGGTCTCGGAAGGGATCTTCCCGCCGGTTGCGCGGGTGCTGTCCTCTGTCTTCATCTGGTATCTCCAGTAGTGAGGTCGGTTGCGGGGTCGTTGTGGGTGAACGATGTGGGTGCGAGTGCGCAATAGGTGCGAATGACCTGTGAGTCGTCCTGCTCCGCCAGGCCGGCGTCGGCGGCGGCACGGAACCTGGCGGCCGCCGCCTCGAGCAGCGGCGTATCGAGTCCCGCCGTCGCCGCGATGTCGGCCACCAGCCCGGAATCCTTGACGAAGATGCTGACTGCACTGGTCACTTCGGTGTCCGGACCTTGAAGCATCCGGTGACCACGGTCGCTGAGCATCCAGGACCCGCCGGCGCCACCGGCGACGGCCGGTAGAACCTCCGCAGGGTCGAGTCCGAGGGCCTCGGCCAGAGCTAGCGCCTCGGCGGCAGCGACCAGATGGACTGAGCAGAGCAGCTGGTTCACCGCCTTCATGGCTTGTCCACGGCCGGCCTCGCGGCCGCAGTGGATTACCTGGCCGAGTGCGTCCAGCGCCGGGCGCAGCCGCGCCAGGGCCTCGGGTGGCCCTGAGGCGAAGAGCAGCAGCTCGCCGGTGCGGGCACGGGATACGCCGCCGGTGACCGGAACGTCCAGGACGCTCACACCCTCGGGAGCCCCGGCGACCAGCTCTGCCACGGCGTCGGGGCCCACCGTGCTCATCACGACGAGCGTGCTGCCCGGGCTCATGCGGGCGAGCACGCCGTCGGGACCGAGCGTGATCGTCCGCAGCTGTTCGGCGGTGGCGACCATGCACATCACGGCCTCGGCCTCGTCCACTGCAGCGGTGTCGGTCGTCGTGCGCATCCCCTCGCCGGCGGCGTGCTGCAGCCGGTCGGGGTCTGTGTCGACGGCGGTGACGTCGGCACCGGCGCGGGCCAGCTGGGTTGCCATCGGCCGCCCGATAGCACCGATACCGACGAAGGTGATGGCCGAGGGAGTCGGCGGGGTCATCGTCTTGTTCTCCTCTTCGGAACTCAGAGCACGAGGCCCAGCAGGAGGCAGACGCCGAGCCCGACGACGGCGAACGTGGACTGGGCGAGGGTGTAGATCTTGAACGTGCCTTTGACGGTGAATCCGAGCATCTGCTTGAAGATCCAGAAGGTGTTGTCGGTGACGTGCCCGCCGAACGCCGCTCCCGTGCCGGCGGCGAGCAGGATGAGGATCGCCGGGGCCGAGATCGTGCCCACGATCGGCGCGAGCAACGTGGCCGCGGTGATAGCAGCCACCGACGCCGAGCCCTGCGCAAGCCGCAGCACCGCGGCGACGATCCAGGCGAGCAGGACCGGGATGGAGGCGTTGGCGGTGAAAGCGCTGCCGAGCATGTCGCTGATACCGACCTTGTTGATCACCTCACCGAGCGAACCGGCGACGCCGGTGAAGAGCAGGATCGAACCGGAGGTCTGGGCGCCCTTGGTGATCAGGTCGTCGATGCCGTCGCGCCCCACGACCGGGACGGCGAGCACGATGCCGATCAGCAAGCCGATGATCAGGGCGACGACGGGGCTGCCGAGGAAGGCGAGGAACGGGATCGAGTTGCCTGTGACCTCGCCGATGGTGTTGATCACGATGAGCACGATCGGGACGATGACCGGCAGCATCGCCACGAGGAGCGGCTGCTGGCGCGTCTTGACCGCCGGGCTTCGCGCTGCGCCCGGACCGTCGGAACGCGGCGTAGTGGTGTCGGCCGCGGCCACCGCGAACAACGAGTCGTCGAAGTCGGGTTCGCGGTCGGTGTCCGGGTTGAAGATCAGCCTCATCAGCCGGTCGTGCAGGAAGATGCTGCCGAGGATGAAGACGATCCCGAGCGGCACACCCCACAGCAGCACCGTGCCGAGCGGGACGCCCAGCGGGCCGGCGATGGTGACGGCGGCGACGCCTGGCACGACGATCAGCAGACCCACCTCGAGCCCGATCGCGAGGGATCCGGCGAGTGTGGCCAGGCTGCGGCCCGTTCGTTTGGCGATCGCGCCGGCGATCGGAGCGAGGATCACCAGTGCGACGTCGAAGTAGATCGCCGGGAAGACGATGCCGGAGGTGAGGCCCAGCACGTACGGCGACCGTTTCGGGCCCGCGAGAGCGAGGAACCTGTCGACCACGCGTTGCAGCGTGCCGGTGGCCGAGAGGGTCGTCCCGATCATCACGCCGAAGCCGATGATGAGGCCGACTTCCGCCATCAGGCCGCCGAATCCGTCGGTGACAGCGCTGACGGAGTCGGCGAATCCCATGCCGCCTGCGACGCCGAGGTAGAGCGCGCCGACGACCAGCGAGATGACGGGGTTGATGCGCAGCGCCACGATCATCAGCACGATGCCGATAACCGTGATGCCCAGGTGTGTCAGAAGTAATGCGTCCACGGGAGGTCTCCGGAGGGATCGGGCGACGATGGCCGATGGTCAGTGGAGGTCGTCAGTGCAGGTGGCTTCCGCCGTTGACGTCGAGGGTGACGCCGGTCAGGTATGAGGAATCCGTTGAACAGAGGAAGGTGATGGCCGCTGCGACCTCCTCGGTCGTCGCGGTGCGGCCGACTGGAACGGAGCCGGCGATCTGCGCTTCCTGCTCGGCAGTGCTACCGACCCGGATGTCGGTATCGACCGCGCCGGGAGTGACCGCGTTGACGGTGACCCCGGTCGGTCCGAGCTCACGGGCCAGTGCCTTGGTGAATCCGAGGATGGCGGCCTTCGCCGCAGAGTAGGGCACCTTGCCGAAGACGCCGCCGCCGCGCTGGGCAGAGACCGACGACATGTTGACGATGCGCCCCCACCCGCTGTCGACCATCGGGCGAAGGAAAGCCTTGGTGATCAGGTAGGTCCCGGTCGCGTTGACGTCCATCACCCGGCGCCACAGGTCGAGGGTCGTGTCGAGGAAGTCGACCGGCGAGGTGATACCGGCGATGTTGACGACCGCACCGATCTCGGGCAGCCGACCGGCCGTGACCTCGGCGGCCACTGCGTCCCGCGCTGCGTCGACCGCGGTCTTATCAGCGACGTCCACCGCGTGTCCGAACGCCGGTACGCCGTGTTCGGAGGTGATGGACTTCGCCACTACCTCCGCCCGGTCCCCGGCCAGGTCGAGGACGACGACAGCCCAGCCGTCGCGGGCGAAGCGTCGCGCGGTGGCGATGCCGATTCCGTTCTCGCTGCTCGCTCCGGTGATGACGGCGGTGCGCTGCGAACTCATGGTGCTCCTTTGCTCCTGTTCGGGTGGGGCGCTGTGGTGGCGAGCACGCTAGAGCTGTTGACTGTTAACAGTCAACCCTCAGAGTTCAGGTGCCCTGTCTCATGGGCAGCGGACCTGGCCGTTGTCCGGGGGCTATGCGGGTTGGTCAAGCTGCGGCCGCGGCAGTGGGAGTGGGTGCGGGTGTCCGGCAGTGGGCGTGATTGCGGAGCGTGGCGTATAGGCCGTCGCAGCGTCGTCGGGTGAGGCAGATGAGGGCGGCGTTGTGTTTCTTGCCCTCGGCTCTTTTGCGGTCGCAGTAGGCCGTGCTGATGGGGGCGGATAGTGCTGCGAATGCAGCTAGAAGGAACGCGCGTTTGAGCTTGCGGTTGCCGATCGGGGCGGGATGTTCGCCCTTGATCGAGGAGCCGGAACTGCAGGTGACGGGCGGGATGCCGGCGTAAGCGGCCAGGTGTGCCGAGGCATCGCCGACTTCGAGCAGGATGCGGGCTGCGGTCCTGAGTCCGATGCCGGGCATCGAGGTCAGGACCCCGGCAAGAGGGTACGCACCGAGGACCTCCCAGCTTCAGACGCGACGGCTGCCCGTTGGGTCAGGACGGCTTTCAGGCTGTCGGCCAGCCGCGGGGGCACGGTGTCGGCAGCGGAGGAGCCGAGAACGGTGACGGTCAGCTCGTCCAGGGCGGCGAAGATGTGTAGACCAACTTGGCACCTGCGCGGGGCCTTTTTGGTCGCGAGGGCAGTGAGCTTGTGGTGACCGGCCTTCCACATACCGGCTGGTCCGGTTCCTGGTGGGGGTCGAGGACGCGTGCGTCACGGTTCGGGACGGTGTGCGTGGCGCTGTTGCGGGAGCGTGCCGGGTTCGGTGGTGTGTCCGCCTGCGATGGCATCGAGCAATTCGTTCTCGAGGAGCTCGAGCCTGAGGGCGTACTCGAGGAACTCGGCAACGCCGAGGCGCGTGTGGAGGCCGTCGTCGCGAACGTCGATATCGAGGATGCGGTACAGGCTGTCGTTGGTCAGCCGGACACTGGCGGCTGGAGTCTTTCGTCGGCGACTACGTCGCCAGCAGGAGCACGATCCCGTCCTTCCGGCCACGCTTGATCAGCCGGACGGCGAGCTCGGCCGCGCGTTTGCCGAACGTCGGGTACTGGAAGAGCTCGTGGCACTCGTCGATGGCGCAGACCAGCGGATGCAGGCTCAGGCTGCGCTTGTCGGCCAGCTTGCGCGACACTTTCGGAGGTCGGCCCGGCTGCTCGCCGAGAACTTTGCCTCGACGTTCCATCTCCTGGAGCAAATCCTCGAGCGCTTCGACCCCACTCTCGGCCACAGCGACGTCGATACCCCATGCGATACCGCGCCGCTCGGGCGAGAGGGGATCGACCCTCTGCTTCTGCGGCGAACATGCAGGTCAGAAGGGGCGCCCCCGGCAGGACTCGAACCTGCGACCTAGAGATTAGAAGGCTGCCGTATTGAGTGGCCGAGCGGTTTGACCAGCGATTTCAGTGTCGGTGTTCTCGCACCACGACTCGCGAGTGTCGCCGTTGCCAGCAGTTCGCACCATGACTCGCACCACGCGGGCGTTAGCTCCAAGGAGGGGTACAGCAACGATGCGACCGCCCAGGGCCGCCGTTGTCGGAGACCCTCATGAGAGTCGTTCCGGAGAAGCCGTTCGAGGCGGCGGTGGAAGCCGATGTCCTGGTGATCATGTCCGTCGCGATCATGGCAGGTGTGGCTCTGACTTTCATGTGGGGCAGTCACGTCACCCGGTTCCGCGAGCTGGGTCGTCGTCGCGGTGTTCGTCGGCGACTGGGGATGGACTATCGCCGGTGTGGCTGCCCTGCTCGCGGGGCGTCCTGGTCGTCCGCGTTCGAACGTCGCGACGACAGACCGTCGAACGGCTCTCGCACGTGACTGCCCTGACAGGATCAGTGCTCACCGAACAGCATGTCCACGAAGGAGGCCGCTATGAAGGACCAAGTACCGCTCTGGGCGACGTTCGTGATCGCCGGGATTGCCCTCGTCGGTTCCGTCGGCGGTGCGTGGTTGAACGGGTTCTTCACTGTCAGGCGCGATGACAAACGGTGGCAGCGGGAGCGCGAGCGTGCCAATCTCGACTATTGGAGAGATAAGCGAGTCGAGGTCTACGCAGACGTGATCGACCAAGCCAGAGAGTCTTGTCGCCGGCTGAGAGAGTTAGCGGAGTTGGTCCAGCTCGACGGTCTCGCCACAGCTCATGGTTCACTGCGGCGGCTCAGGGAGCTGAACGATTCGGGCTATAAGCGACAATCCGAGGTAATCGTGGTCGGTTCCACTGAAGTGGTCGTTGCCGCGGGCAGGTTGAACCGTTCGCTCACTGATGCAACGAACATTCTGGCCGACTATGCCCGTCAGGTGACTGACCATGGGCTCGAGTCTGATGACGTTGCACGAGTTGCAAGCGCAATCGACGCTGCGGAACGAACATCTGCCGAGTTCTCGATCGAAGCGCGCCGCAGCCTCGACGTGCACGACCCGGAAGACGACGACTTGAGCACTCTGCGCGAGGACTGAATGTCGCGTAACCCCTGCCCCACCGGATGCGGCCAGCCCGCCATCGCCACACTGTGGGCCGACTGCACCCGCGAACTTGTCGCCGACCTACGGTCACTGGCCGACGAGCTGCTCGGCGAACTCGGCACCGCCCTTGCCCGCCAGACTGCGTTCGGCGCGCGCTCCGGTGTGCGGAGCCGGGCCGCGCAACACCCGTTGCCGTTCAGCCTGGCCGCCTCCGAACTGCGCTGGACCATCGGCAACACGCTCGCCACCTGGGCACGCGAGTCGCCGAGACCGCCGAGGTCGTCGCGGACTGCACCACCATGGCCGAGGCCGCGCGGTGGCTGGCTGCGCGAGAGACGACACTCGCCACACACCCCGCGGCCGACGAGATGCACGACGAGATCACCCACATCGCCGCGCGGGTGCGCACGGCCATCGACCGGCCGCCCGAGCGGCGCTACCTCGGCGCGTGGGACGGCGACGGCGCCGACGAGTTCGCCGGATTCCCGTAGTGCGGGGAAACCCTGTACGCGCCGCCCCACGGTGCGTTCGCCCGCTGCGGCACGTGCGGCTGTACCTGCGACGTCACCCTACGCCGCGAGGTCCTGGCTCGAACGCATCGGCGACCACCTCGGCACCGTCACCGAGTTCGCCGGATGGCTCGGCCTGTTCGGAATGTCCGTACCCGATGCGACGATCCGCTCATGGGCACGCCGCAGCCGGATCGCCCGCCGCGGATCGGCGCCACCGCGCCACGACGGGGGACACCAACGGCCCCGCTACCGCGTTGGTGCCGTCGTAGCGCTGGCAGCCGAACGGTCGGTGGCACGCAGCGCGTGATGGATCACTGCGCGCCAGCTTGCGCCTGGCCTGCTGCAACGCCACTGTAGGTCCCAGTAGGCGCAGCGTTCGACCAGGATCACGCCCATCAACCACAGATCGACACATGCGAAAGCCCGGACGGAACCCCCCATCCCGTCCGGGCTTTCGTATGTCCAACGAGGGCATTACCCGTGCCCTCACAGCAGCATCCCAGCAGAAGGCGCTACTTCTCGGTGTGGAGCGCGAACGCCACGATGTCGATGGGAGCTTCAGGGCCCATCCCGGGGTAGTGCTGGTCGAGTGCGGCGTGGAGTTCCGCGAGGTCGGTGAAGCCGTCGCGCTGTGCATCCTGCTCGGTGAGCTCTGCGCGTGCTGCAGTGCTGACTGAGACGATGTCGGCGGGGAGTTCCACCACGTCGCCGGACTCCTTCTCGAAGACGATGCGGGCCTCGCCAGGGCGGAACGGGTCGTCGACGCGGATCGTCTGGCGCTTGCTGCCGTCGCGGATGCTGTCTTCGTAGCCTTCCCACATGTACACCCGCTGGGGTTGCTCGGCGGCTCGCCAGTCGTAGGCGTGCGGGAGCAGATCACGTACCGGGACAGCGGTGAGCCCGTTGGCCTCGCGGACGATGCAGCGGATCGCGGGGTCGATGTCGAACAGGATCTGGCGACACTTCCCGCACGGCGGGATGACATCTCCGGTGGGGCCGTAGGCGGCGGCGACCGTGACGATCGCGTCGTCGGGGTGGGTCGCCGCGCGATTGGACAGGGCGCTGATCTCGCCGCAAGGGCCACCGAGGAAGTGGTGGGTGTTGACCCCGAGGACGACCGCGCCACTGTGCAACCGCAGCGCAGCCGCCACCGTGTGGTCACCGTCGTCGTTGACGGCTTTCGCGTGGGTCGTAGCTGCACGAACGAGGTCGCGGTGGTCAGCGGACAGCATGCTCATGATCGTAGTGACACCGTGCAGGCGAGAGCGACCCGTTTTCTTCCTATCCCGCAGTCGACCGAACCCATCCGCACGTCCGCAAGCGGATCCACTTACGGACGCGTCTGGCCGAGGTCGAGGCGGCTGTTCATGTTCAGTTTGAATTCGCCGTGGGCCCAGATCAACGGGTGAGCCAGGTTGTAGCCGCGCCGCGCGTACTGTGCCGAGGCCCGCAACCGCCTCGGCGTGCGGCCGGGACCCAATAGGATCTGGCGGCTGCCGAGTCGCGATGTTGCTTCATCGGCGGTGCGAAAAACGGACGTTTGAGCAGCTGGTGTCCGACGCGGCCGCTGGCAGCGGAACCGAAATGACTGCGCCGGTCGGGTGTCGGAGGCGTGGCGCTACTACGACCAGGCGATCAGCGCCGCTCGGGAGTCCGGTGATCCGAGATACGACGTGCATGCCAGGGCCGAGTAGGCGACGGTACTGGTGGATGTCGGCCGTGCGCGAGACGCCGTCAATCTCTTTTGCGACCTGCGGACTCGCGTTGCCGCCCGGCTTGCGTGCGTGGCTGGCGGCGACACTAGGAGAAGCTGTAGCGGCAGCGCAGGAAGAGACGGAGTTGTCGCCGCGCGTTCGACGAGGCGGAGACCGCATTGCATGCGGTCGAGGCGAACGAGGACCCGTATGTGGCACTCGACGAGGTTCACCTCGCCCGCTGGCGCGGCCACGCCTTGGCCCGACTCGGCGACCCCGATGCCACGGAGGTTCTCGTTGCGGCGCTGGACAGGTTGGATCCGACGTTCATCCGCGCGGAAACGTCGCTGCGCGTCGACCTCGCCAGCGCTTTGCGTCGACAGAATGATGCCGACGGCGCAGAAGTGCATGCGCACCGAGCTCGGTCTCTCGCAGGTGAGATTGGGTCGGTCCGCCAGCAGAAGCGGTTGTCACGTGAGGTTTCGACCGGGTGAACTCCGCCTTAGGAGGGAACTCATCCGGCGTGTCTGGGGTTTCTACCTGGGCTTTTGCTCTCGCTGGACTCGCACCACGGACCGCTGGAGCCGCTGTTGCCGACAGTTCGCACCGCGACCCGCACCACAAGTGGGCCTCTGCAGTTGACGGTTGGGTGTGCAGGGCACATCCCCGCGTAACACGGGAGCGACGTCCTGGAGGGCCCGACGCGCTCGACGGTGTATATGGCTCCACACTGGGATTGGCCCAGTATGCAGTAACTGCGGATCTCACTCATAGCGCTCGGTAAAGACGCCTTTCCTTACCCCATCTACTGGGCTTGAAAGTTCCGCGGGTCGAGTATCTGGTTGAGATGAGCGCCGAGCGCCGAGGCTTGGTCGAGGTCGATCTCACGGAAGCACACCGTGTCTCGGCCGGGCCGAAGCTGCCCGACCTTCCAGAAGGAGGCCGACGCTACGGTCGCGATGACGGCGAATCCGCCGGATGTATGACTGTCCGGACCGAGGATGGTCAACACGTCGCCGTAAGCGAGGATGCCGCCGAGTGGGTAGCTTCCGTCCAGCATGTTCGAAGGATGGCCTCCGGCGACGTAGCCATTGTCTCGCGCCCAGTCGAAGCGATGCGGGTTGAACCGTACTGCGACGCGATCCGAGTTGAGATCGCACCGCCAGTGGGAGTCGAGGAAGTACGCGTAGTCCTCTGTGGTTAGGAAGTCGGGATCGGCATGTGGCCCTCGGACGACCTCGATCTCCCATGCGTCGGCATAGCTCGGCCGTAGCGAGGTCGGCAGGCGCCTATGCCGCGGCTTCTTCTCATCCGGCTGCTCGATCTCGAGGACGTCAGCCGGTTCAAGGGCGCGTCCATTGTGGCCGCCGATGCCAGCGACAAGGAAGGTCGATTTCGACCCGAGCACGGACGGTGCGGCGAGCCCACCCGCTATCGCGAGGTAGACCCGGTAACCGGCATCCCGTGTCAAACCCAGTGCGAGGTGATCTCCTGCCTGCACGGATACCGACTCCCACTGTGGTACTGCGGTACCGTTGAGGGTGACCGCGACCTCGGCACCGCAGACCGCGATCGTGCAAGGCGCGAGCACGCTCGCGTGGAAACGGCCGAGCGGGATTTCCAGTGCCGCCGCCCCGGGACGGTTCCCGACAAGAAGGTTGGCAACACGGAAAGCAAGGCTGTCGACCGGTCCGGATGGAAAGAACCCCAGTGCCTGGCGCCCAACTCTTCCTGGGTAGTCCTGGATCGTGGTTTGCAGGCCCGGGTCTACCACTTCGAGTACTTGTGTTGTGTAGTCGCGCGCACCGGGCGTCACGGTATTCTCACCGTTTCCAGTGCAGCGTCGCGTGTCGCCCGTCGCCGCGCGACCTCCGTGGCGATCTCGTCGGCTCTGGTAGAGGCGGTGTGTTCGGCGACGGAGAACTCGCCAGGCTCGATGTCGTAGTCGTACCGGCCCTCGAAGACCTGTCTGCGCAGCTCGAGAAGTTCTTGTTCTGTGGTACGGAAGAACGAGATCCGGTCACAGGGATGCAGCAGTGTTGGGTCTATTCGATGCGTACGTGGCCCCGGCATCAGCGAGCTGATCGGTAAGGTTCGGCCGAACATCTGATAAGCACCGGGTGACTCGATGGGATGAACGACAAGGCAGGGCCCGCCGAACGCAACCGCGCCTTCCGGAGTCCAATTGCGTGCCGGGTTGTACTTCGGAGCAACGACTTCGCAGCGTGGATCCAGCGGAAGTAGGGAGGCGAGTCCCGCGTAGAAGCCCGTGAACGCGTTCCACCATTCCGTCTCCATGACCGTTGCGTAGAAGTGCTCCCGGTCGGAGAACCCGTTGCACGCCACGATGTAGTCGATGTTGTTGCCGTCCACCACATTCGGCGCATCGGGCCTTGTGCTCACGCAGTACCAGTTGACAGCCTCGCGCGATGCTGAGTCATCGAAGGCGATCGGCAGACGAACCCTGCGGCTGGGCAGGACGAGCGACGACGGCTCGGGCATCTGCTGGTGACATTCCTCGACGGCGGAGACCACCTCGGACTGGCCGATCACACTTGGCTCGTAGTAGACGAGTAGCGAACGCAGACCTGGCACGACTTCCAGCAGTCCGCGTACCGGGTGGCTGTTGACGTGCCGTGCGACCGCGTGGACGAGGAAGTTGACATTCAGGTCCACCGGTGAGTGCGGACCGTATTCGATCAAGACGGCGCGATCACCGGCGGCACGGTATGTCACGTTCAGGCCGCCGCTTGTCAGTACGGTGTTCGCGATAGTCGCCGACATGACTGTGCGCGTCTCCCGGATAGCTGTTCGCCTTCGGCCCTGGCCGCAGTCTGTGTGCTGGGCGGCCCGCGAGCTATCCACGTTTTGTACCTAGTTCCTACAGCGATTGTCCAGGCCGGCGAACATCTGGTGCTTCCTACGTACCGGCAAGCCTGCCATCGTTATGGGAAGCCCTTGTTCGATCGGAGGAATGATGGCCGACGTGACCGTCGAGACCCTTGTCGAGGAAACCGAGTTCGGTCTCGTCACGGTCGCCGGTGTGCGGGGCTCGGCGATGAAGAGTCCGTTGACGTGGGCGTTCATCAGCGAACAAGGCGATCCCTCGCCGTACCTCAGCGGTGGGGAGCTGATCCTCACGACCGGTTCGGGACTCGGGCAAGACCGCGCAACCATGCGGCACTACGTCGAACAACTGGCGAAGGCTGGTGCCGCCGCGCTGGGTTTCGGCATCAGCACCTTCTACTCGGAGGTGCCACCCGAATTGATCAACGCGGCCGAGTCCGCAGGGCTGCCGCTACTGGCTGTGCCCGCCGGTACGAGGTTCGCAGCGATCAGCCAGTTCGTCACCGACCATGTGTCGGACGACTGTCAGGAGGGGTTGCAGTACGCGGTCGCCGCACAGCGAGATCTCACGCGCGCCTCGGTGTCACCGTATGCGGCCCGAACGATCGTCGAGCGGCTCGCCAAGGTGACCCGTAGTTGGGCGCTGCTGCTCGATCAGGACGGCCGGCTCCGTGCGGCGGGGCCCGGCGCACGGCTCCATCTTGCCCGTATCCAGATCGATCTGCCGAGGCTCGGCGAGCAGAGCGGCGCCACGAGCCTGACCATGAACGTGGCCGGTGAGTCGGTGGTGCTCTTCAGCCTGAATGTCGGCGAGCGCGTTCGCGGATATTTGGCGGTCGGCAGATCGGCTCCGTTCAACCGAGCCGAGCAGGATGTGCTGGCCTCGGCGGTCTCACTACTGCGCGCCGACCTGCAGAGTGCTTCCAGCGTCCTGGATGCGCAGCGCCGGCAGCGTAAGGCCGTATTCGAGGCGATTGCCGCCGGTGAGGCGAGGCTGGCCACCGACATCGCAGAAGTGCTCGGCGTGGACTGCCCGGAAGGCAATCTGCGGGTTGCTCTGCTCGGGGTGCCTGCCGGTTATGAGCATGAACTGCTCGAACACGCTGAGCGAGATCGGGGACTGCGCACCGTGTCTGCACTCGTCGTCGAATGGGATCGTGGTCGCGTCGTCGTCGTCATGCCCCCGGCCGAAGGTGATATCCGTACCCTGGAGTCGCTGCTGCGGCGTATCCCGCACGCGCGCGGCGCGGTGAGTGACCCGACGCCCGCACAGGAGTTCCCGGAGGCGTGGCAGCAGGTCCGCTCGGTCTTCTCGAGTGCACCGGGTGCGGCAGGCAAGCTCGCATTCGCCGGTGACGTAGCCACTTCTGGGTTGATCCGCCACCTGACTTCGGCCGAGGCGCGTGGGTGGGCGGACATGCTGCTGGCACCGCTAGCGGAGAAGAACCGGGCCTCGAAGATCGATCTACGGCACACGTTGCGTACTTTCCTTGCACACAACGGGCAGTCGGACGCCTCCGCCGCCGTACTCGGAATCCACCGCCACACGTTGCGTTACCGCATGGGCAAAGTGGCCGAGGTGCTGGGCTGCGATATCGAGGACCCCACCACCCGTGCCGAGCTGTGGATCGCGCTCCAGCTTACTGACCAGCCATAACGGAGTCCACTACTCCAGCACGGAACGGACGACGCGAGTCGTTGTCCAACATGCGCACTACCCAATCGCTCCCGGCTTGACGACTATCTGTCGTGCAGGTCACGGCGCAGAGTACGTCATGGCCATCACGCAGAACGCCCACCAACGACGGTGCGCCTGGAGGCGAGATGGGTACATCGCTCTATCCCCCGCAGCTGATCGCCAACTCGAGGACGCTCTACCTCGTCTGGACTCCCGCAGATCCAGACGCCGTTGCGAAGCTCGTCCCGGAGGGGCTCAGCCCTGCACGAGACCATTCGTGCTACATCAATCAGTATGTGGTCGACGGGTCGGACCAAACATCTGCGACCGGCGCGGAATCTTTCGGCGCCTACTCGTTGACGTACCTGGGGGTGAACCTCTCCGGACTCGATACCGAGGCCGGCGTGCCAGGTCGTTGGTGGACGCACTACTACAACAGTTCAGACGCCATGCGCCGGTACGCGGCGGCGCGCGGAGTCCCGGTCGGCGAGCCGGGAACGACGTCGGTGGAGTTGAGCGGCACCGAGTTGGTGGTCACCACACGTATCGAAGGCGTTCCAATCATCAGGACCGTCGCCGATGTGAGGGTAGGCAACACGCAACGCGTCGGTGGGCAGCTTCGCTACATCACCCGTCGCGACGGTGAGTTCATCAGCGGCCGCTATCCCTACGTCGCCGATATCGCGGAAACGTTCGAGGTGAAAAGTTTCGAATTCCTCGACAGGACGCACTCCACCTACGCCCTGAGGCCCGCGGATCCACTGGACGTCACATTCGGCTTCTACTCGCCTTCGATGACGTTCTGCTATCCGGGTGGGGAGGGCCCGCTCGGGTCGGAGCACGGCAGCTGACCAGCCCGGCCCGCGAATTCCTATTTCTATACCCCAAGGAGTGAGAACATGGCGCTGTTGGAACGCGCTCAATGGTACGACATCGCGCGTGACACCGAATGGAAACCGCGGTACGTCACGACCGATGAACTGTTCCCGCCCGAATTGAGCGGTGGCGAGGGGTTGCCGGATGACATCTGGGCGCACTACGACGAGCCGTACAAGATTAGCTACCGCGAATACGTCGACGTACAGCGTCAAAAGGACGCGGGTGCTTACTCGGTCAAGGCAGCGTTGGAGCGGGCCGACCTTTACAACAAGGCCGACCCCGGGTGGATCTCCATCCTGAAGGAGCATTACGGAGCCGTCGCACTCGTCGAGTACGGTGCGTCCCTTCAGGAATCTCGCTTCGTGCGCTGGTCCAAGGCGCCTGGCATGCGCAACATGGCCACGTTCGGCATGCTCGACGAGATCAGGCACGGCCAGATCCAGCTGTACTTCCCGCATGAGTACATCAACAAGGACAGGCAGTTCGAGTGGTCACATGCCTCGATGTTCTCGAACAACTGGGTGAGTCTCGGTGCCAGGCACTTCTTCGATGACGTGATGATGACAAGGGATGCGCTGTCGACATCCATCTTCGCGAACTTCGCCTTCGAGACAGGATTCACCAATCTGCAGTTCATCGGCCTGTCCGGCGACGCCGCGAACGCCGGGGACTTTACCTTCTCGAAGCTCATCCAGAGTATCCAGTCCGACGAGGCGCGACACGCGCAGCTCGGAACTCCGTTGCTGCAGATGCTCATCGAGAACGGTCAGAAGGAACAGGCGCAAAAGAAGATCGACATAGCGTTTTGGCGCTCGTACCGACTGTTCACCATCCTTTCCGGTATTCCGATGGACTACTACGTCCCGCTGGAGCACCGGCATGAGTCATTCAAAGACTTCATGCAGGAGTGGATCGTCACGCAGTTCATGCGATCGCTGGAAGACCTCGGCTTGTCGAAGCCGTGGTACTGGGACATCTTCCTGCGCGACATCTCCGAACACCACCACGGCCAGCATCTCGGCACGTATTCCTGGCGGCCGACGCTGTGGTGGAACCCGGCGGCGGGAGTGAGCCCCGAGGAGAGGGATTGGCTTGAGGAGAAGTACCCAGGCTGGAACGACACGTTCGGCAAGGTCTGGGACGTGATGATCGACAATTTCGCACACGGACGATCGGACAAGACTGTACCGAACACCCTGCCGCTCATCTGCAACGTCTCGCAGTTGCCCATCGTGGGAACGCCGTCGCAAACACTGCGGGACACCTCGATCGTGCACGAAGGACGCCGCTACCACTTCGCGTCCGAGGTGGACAAGTGGATTTTCGAGGACGATCCGGAGCGCTACAAGCACCACAAGAACCTGATCGATCGGTTCCTCGGCGGCGATATCGAGCCAGCAGACCTCGGCGGGGTTCTGGAGTACATGGGCCTCGGTGTGGTTGGCCCTGGTGGGGAGGACGCGCACGGCTTCGAGTGGGTGGAGACCTATCGCAAGCGCCTAGCGAACGCCGGCTGATCGTACGAAAAGGGAGACGAGAGACGATGGCAACCATTCCATTGGCGACCAACTTCGACGGTGACTTCGTGCTGAAGCTGCTGCCCATCGATTCGGCAAACACGATGGACGAGCTCGCCGCGGCCGCCGCCGAGAACGTGATCGGTATCCACGTGCACGACCAGCCGGGAAAGACTCTGCGCGTGCGCAAGCAAGGTGCGGCGGAGCCGTACGCACGGGCGACGACGGTCGCGGAGGCGGCACTCGAGCCCACCGAATGCGTCGAAATCTACTTCGAGTGAGGGGCAGCGCCGATGAGTACCAATGACGCGATCGAGCGGCCGGTGGGGCCGGTGCTGCAGACCGGCGAGGTCGCCCGAGCGGTGGCAGAGGCCGCCGTGATCGATAACGAGGACCGGCGGGTGGACGTCAAGGACCGCGGATCCTACGTGCGGGTCGAGGTGGACGGCGGCGAATGCGTCCTCCGCCGCGAGACCATCGCCGCGGAACTGGGACGCCCGTTCAGGATGTCCGAACTCGAGCTGATCATGCCGTCGTTCGTCGGCCGGATCGACACCGGCAGTGACGTCTACCGCTTCTACCTCGGGAACAAGGAGGGCAACGAATGAGCGCGCCGATGAAGCCACTGAAGACCTGGGAACACCTAGCGAAGAGGCGCCGCAAGCCCAGCGAGTACGAGATCGTCTCGACGAAATTGCTGTGGCACATGCGGGACAGGGAACAGCCGTGGGACGTGGGTCATACCGGACCGCTGGCCGAGCACTACCGGAAGTACCGGAACGGAAGCCCGATCACGCACCCGGACTGGGACTCCTTTCGCGATCCCGACGAGCTGGTGTATCGGACTTACAACATCCTGCAAGACGGTCAGGAGTCCTATGTCGACGGCCTTCTCGACCAGCACAACGCGGAAAGCCACGACAAAGGCCTTGCCTCGGAATGGGCCGCGACTCTGGTCAAGCTCTACACGCCGAGCCGCTATGTCATCCACACTATCCAGATGGCCAGCGCCTACCTGGTACACATGGCGCCGGCAAGCACAATCGCAAACTGCGCCGCGTTTCAGGCGGCGGACTCGCTTCGCTGGCTTTCCAACGTCGCATATCGGACGGCCGAGCTCGGCCTCGCGCACCCTGGCGTCGGATTCGGCCAACGCGAGCGCGAGCTATGGGAAGAACTGCCGCTGTGGCAGGGATTCCGTGAGCTGATGGAGCGGCAGCTGACCACTTTCGACTGGGCAGAGGCTTTTGTGGCGCTGAACGTCGTTGCGAAGCCTGCCGTCGACGAGATGGTCTTCCGCGAACTCGGGATGAGCGCACGCCGCCACGGAGACACGTTGCACGCGCTGCTCGCGGAGGCCGCGCTGCGCGACAGCGAGCGTTCACGCCGGTGGACCGCCGCACTGGTCGGCATGATGAACGACATTCCTGGCAACCAGGAGCAGCTGACCAGCTGGGTCGACAAGTGGCAGCCGCTTGCCACGGAGGCGATCCGCACCTACGCAGCGGATGTCCCCGAGAACGCCGAGGCCGCGGACAATGCGATCGGCGCGCTGAAGGTCTTCCAGCGGCAGCTCGGGATTGGCAGCTGACATGTCGCCCACCACGACGCGTGCCGACCATCGGATCTCCTTCGCCGACGGTGAGCTTTCGTACGACTGCGCACGCGACGACACCATCCTGCGAGCCGCGCTGCGCGCCGGCCTGTCGCCAGGGTATGAGTGCAACAGCGGTGGTTGCGGCAGCTGCCGGTTCGAGCTCGTGGACGGGACGGTGCACGATCGTCGTCCGGACGCCCCGGGGCTCACGGCAAGGGACCGTCGCAAGGGTCGGAAGCTGGCGTGCCAGAGCGAACCGAGGTCCAATTGCGTGATCAGGATAGGGGTGGGCGGCGGTCTGCGCGCCCACCGGCCGATCAGGCAAGCAGCGACGTTGAAGGAAGTGCAGCCGCTCACCGCCGACATGGCCGAGTTCACGTTCCAGACGGCGAATCCTGCCGCCTTTACACCGGGCCAGTACGCGATGATTCACCTGCCCGACGGGGAGGTCGAGCGGGCGTACTCGATGAGCAACGTCAGCAACTGCCACGGCCACTGGCGGTTCGTCATCAAGCGGACACCGAACGGCCACGCCAGCTCGCTGCTTTTCGACAAGCTGGAGCCCGGCGCAACCGTGACTCTCGACGGCCCGTTCGGCAACGCCTACCTGCGTCCAGATGATGGACGCGACATCGTGTGTGTCGGTGGCGGTTCCGGTCTCGGCGCCATGGTGAGTGTGGTACTCGGGGCTGCCGCTCAACCGGGCGCCGAGAATCGGACCGTGCATTTGTTCATCGGGGCACGGAACGCGGCCGACCTCGTGGTGCCGGCGCCGGTGGAGATGGCCGCCCGCAGGTTGAATTCTCTGCAGATTCACACCGCGCTGTCCGAGGAAGTCGTACAGGGCGGCGGTTCGGCGGGTAACGCACTGGTCGAGGGAGCGTATCCGGGCTTCGTGCATGAGGCGGTCGTCACCGATCTCGGAGAGTCGTTGGAGAGCTTCACCTTCTACGCCGCTGGTCCGTCCGCGATGACCGAACAGCTGGCCAGGTCCCTTGTCGTGGAGCGCGGTGTCGATGCGGACCGGCTGCATTTCGACCGATTCTGCTAGAGGGGCACGGCGCATGCTCGCGTCCCGCGCGTTTGAAACCGAGCACTAAGGAGCGTCCTGGCTATGGGATTCGTTCGAGTATGCACCCTGGATGACATCTGGGAGGGCGAGATGGAGTCCTTCGACGTCGGCGACAAGGAGGTGCTAGTCGCTCATCTTGACGGCGGCGACGTCGTCGCCACCCAGGCAATCTGCCCGCATCAGCAGATCGAGCTGGTGGAAGGGGAGCTCGAGAGTACGACGCTGACTTGCAAAGCACACTTGTGGCGTTTTGACCTGACGACGTGCGAAGGGATCAACCCGGACCACGCCCGCCTCGCGCGGTATCCGGTGAAGCTCGACGGCGACGACGTGTACATCGATCCGGACGGCGACACACCCAAGGTCGCGCACTCCTGACACGGACGCCGAATTTCAACCATTCCGAATCAACGACGATGAGGAGACACCCACGATGTCCCTACATGAGGTGCAGTCCCCGATTCCGGGGGTGTTCTATCGCAGTCCTGAGCCGACGATTCCCGCGTATGTGGAGGTAGGGCAGATGGTCGCGGAGGCCGACACCATCGGGCTTGTCGAGGTGATGAAATCGTTCCACCCAATCACGGCTGGCGTGGCGGGGAAAGTGGTGGAGATCGGCGCCGAGAACGAGTCGGTCGTGAATGCCGGTGAGGTGCTGATGTCGATCGAGGTCAGCTCATGAAACGGTTACTGATAGCCAACCGTGGCGAGATCGCGGTACGCATCATCCGCGCGGCACGTGATCTGGGAATCCAGACGGTGGCCGTGGCAAGCGATGCCGATATCGAGGCCAAACATGCCAGGATCGCCGACGAGGTCGTGCACATCGGTCCCGCGCCGGCGACCAAGAGCTATCTTGATACGGACGCGCTGGTACGCGCCGCGAGGGAATCCGGTTGCGACGCGGTCCATCCTGGCTATGGCTTCCTATCCGAGCGAGCCTCGTTCGCAGCCGCGGTGGCCGACGCCGGGTTGACCTTCGTCGGTCCCGACGCCGCCGTGATCGATCAGATGGGCGACAAAGTGCGCGCGCGGCAAGTGGCCGGCGAGGCCGGCGTACCGACGGTACCCGGTACGTGGGAGGGCACCACGGACCTGGCGGAGGCCATCGAGGCGGCAGGTGAGGTCGGTTACCCGATCATGCTGAAAGCCGCCGCCGGAGGTGGTGGCCGTGGCATCCGGGTGGTGGAGAACGAGGACGAGCTCTCGACCGACTTCCCGACTGCGTCGAGCGAGGCCGCGAAGGCTTTCGGCGACGGAAGGATGTACCTGGAGCGTTTCGTACGCAGTGCGCGCCATGTCGAGGTACAGGTACTCGGCGATGGTGACGACGCCGTGCATCTCTACGAACGGGAATGCTCGTTGCAGCGCCGTCGCCAGAAGGTGATCGAGGAGGCGCCATCACCGGGTATCACCGGCGCGGTACGCGGTGACATGGCGGAAGCGGCGGTACGGCTCTGCAAGCAGGTCGGGTACCGAAACGCGGGTACCTGCGAGTTCCTCGTCGACGATGAGACCGGTGAGTTCTTCTTCATCGAGATGAACACCCGTATCCAGGTTGAACATCCGGTGACGGAGTTGATCACCGGTATCGACCTCGTGGCTGCACAACTGCGCATCGCCGCCGGGGAACCGCTCTGGCTGCGCCAAAGCGATATCACGGTGTCCGGGCACGCTATCGAGTCGCGGATATGTGCGGAGGACCCGAAACGCGGATTCCTGCCAGGTCCGGGAAAGATCGACCATGTCGAACTGCCGGGTGGGCCGTGGGTTCGAACCGATTCCTGGCTTGCACCGGGGAGCCAGGTCCCACCCTTCTACGACTCCCTGGTCGGCAAGCTGATCGTGTGGGGTGAGGACCGTGGCACGGCAATCCGGCGTGCGAAGCGCGCGCTGGCCGAGTTCGTGGTCGACGGTGTCCCGACAACGACCGGGTTCTTGGACGAACTGCTTTCGCAGCCTTGGTTCGCCGAAGCGGATTTCGACACGGGATCCCTCGAGCGATGGCTCGAGGACGGCGCGCGCAGCACCAGTCAGGAGGGCGTTGATGAGTAGTGCAGTCGCCGATACCACACGCTACAGCTGGGGCGGTGATGAGCACATCTTCGTGGAAATGGCTGAATCGATGAGCCTGCCGGCGCATATCAAGTCGATGGCCATCACCACCTCGCTGCGTAAGAATCGCCCGGACGGGATACTGGAGATCTGCCCGGCGAATGCCTCATACCAGGTGCGATACAACCCGGATGTCATCGAACCGCGGGCGTTGCTTGCTCAACTCAAGGAGATCGAGAAGCAGGTCGGCGACGCGACCGAGTTCAGCCTCTCGACGCGTATCCTGGAGATTCCGGTTCTCTACCAGGACCCCTGGACCACGGAGACCCTGATGCGCTTTCGCGACCGTCATCAGGATCCGGAATCCACGGACATCGAGTACGCGGCACGTATCAACGGGCTGTCCGGCGTCGATGAGTTCATCGAGGTGCACTCCCGGTCGCCCTGGTTCACCTCAATGGTCGGCTTCGTGACCGGACTTCCTTTTATGTTCCAGATGGTCCCGCAGGAGCGGCAGCTCGTCGTGCCGAAGTACCTCCGACCGCGAACGGACACGCCGAAGCAGACCGTGGGCCACGGGGGGTGCTTCGGGTGTGTGTACTCCGTGCGTGGCGCTGGAGGTTATCAAATGTTCGGGATCACACCGTCGCCAATCTACGATTCGACACTATCCATGCCGGACTTCGACGACTTCATGGTCTACTTCCGGCCAGGCGACATCGTCAAGTTCACCCCGATCGACAGAGACAGATACGACGACTACGTGAAAGAGGTGGAGGCGGGTAGGTACACGATCCGCGCGCGGCAGGTCGAGTTTCATCCACGGCGCTACCTGGAGGACACCGACGAATTCAACGCCCGCCTGCTGGAGGTGCTCGATGCCGATTGAGGTCCGGAAAGCGGGGCTGGCCACGACCACCCAGGACTACGGTCGTAACGGATACTACGACGTGGGTATCCCGCCGTCCGGCGCGCTCGACCAATACGCCTATGCGGTAGGAAACCTGCTCGTCGGCAACCCGGCCGACGCGGCCGCGCTCGAATGTACCTACATGGGGCCAGAACTCGCGTTCAGCCACGACTCGGTGGTCGCGGTGAGCGGAGCCGCGATGCCTCCGCGGGTGAACGGCGAACCACGCCCCTTGTGGGAGTCGTTCCCGGTGAAAGCCGGCGATGTGCTCGATTTCGGGTTCGTCACCGACGGTGCGCGCGGATACATCGCGGTCGCCGGAGGAGTGCAGGTGCCTCCCGTGCTCGGTAGCCGATCGACGTACGCGGTAGCCGGGCTCGGCGGCGTCGACGGCCGCAGAATTGCCGACGGGGATGTACTGGAGACCGGAATGGGTGTGGCCGGCCAACCGGGGCGGTCGCTGCCCGAAGACCTGCGTCCTGCTCTCGGAAACGAGGTGGAGGTCCGGGTAGTGATGGGGCTCTACGACCACCTGCTGGCCCCGGCTGGACGAAAGAACTTCCTGGACAGCACATGGACGCTGACCCCGGTCGCGGACCGGGTCGGGTTTCGGTACACCGGCGCCGAGCTCGAGATGATCGAGCGCACTCCGCCGTTCGGTGCCGGGCAGGACCCGTCGAACATCGTGGACGCACCGTATCCGATCGGTTCGATCCAGATACCTGGCGGTGTGGAGCCCATCATCCTGCACCGCGACGCCGTGTCGGCGGGTGGCTACATGATGGTCGGCACCGTGATCAGCTGTGACCTCGACATCGTGGCGCAGTCCGCGCCGAATACCAAGACCCGCTTCGTCGAGGTCTCGATCGACGAAGCGCTCTCCGCCCGCAATGGATATCAACAACGTCTGCGCCGCGCGATGACGTTGTTCGCTGAGTAGAAGGGAAGGCCGCAGTGCCACACGTACAGATCCACTGGTTCGAGGGACGTACCGCCGAACAGAAGCGCGAGCTCGCCGAGGCGCTGACCAACGAGATCTGCCGGATAGGTCGATGTGAGCCGGAATCGGTCGGCATCGTGTTCACCGACGTGGACACGAGCGACTGGGCTCGCGCCGGCAAGTTGTTCTCGGACAAGTGACCACGCCACGCATCAGGAAGGTACGCCGTGTGCCCCGACACGCGCTCCATCAAGATTGCTGAACCCGCATTGCCGCACCCGGTCGAATGCCGGACGACCGGTCCGGCATTCGGTGTGGTGAATCCGTCGAACGGCAAAACGATCGCCGAAGTTCCCTGTGCCACAAAAGCCGATGTCAGCGCTGCGGTGGAAGCCGCCGACCGTGCGTTGCCGCGTTGGTGGGAGCGTGCGCCACGCGATCGCGCAGAAGTGCTACGGGCGGCGTACGAGCTGATGGTTGCCGAGCACGATGTGATCGCGAGCATCATGCGGCTGGAGATGGGCAAGACGGCCGCCGACGCGCACGCCGAGGTCCGCTACGCCGCGGAGTTCTTCCGATGGTTCTCCGAGGAGACCGTGCGTGTTGGCGGATCCCTGCGGCGCGCGCCGAGTGGAAACAACACGATCCTCACCGTGCACCGTCCGGTCGGCGTTTCCCTGTTGCTCACGCCGTGGAACTTTCCCGCTGCGATGGCAACACGGAAGATCGCGCCGGCACTGGCCGCCGGTTGCACCATGGTACTCAAACCCGCAGAGGACACCCCGCTCACCGCGCTCTACCTGGCGGACCTGCTCGGCCGGGCGGGAGCTCCGGAAGGGGTGGTCTCGGTGCTGCCGACGGACCGGCCCGCCGAGTTCGTTGAATGGGCGCTCGGGGACGGCAGGGTTCGGAAGCTTTCTTTTACCGGCTCTACCCCCGTCGGCCGCCGGCTGGTGGCGAAGTCGGCGGATCGGATCGTCAACTGCTCGCTGGAACTCGGTGGCAACGCGCCGTTCATCGTATTGGACGACGCCGACCTCGAAGCGGCCGTTGACGGCGCGATGTTCGCCAAGATGCGCAACGGGGGACAGGCGTGTACGGCGGCTAACCGGTTTCTTGTCCACACAGCGGTAAAGCACGAGTTCACCGAACGACTCACGGAGCGTATGGCCGCCCTCGAACTCGGCCCGGCGACCGACGACACCACCAAACTCGGCCCGGTGATCAATGCGAAACGACAGTACGACATCGCGGATCGGGTAACCGAAGCGATCGCGGACGGTGCCGTCGTACACACCGGCGGGGCTCCGGTCGAGGGGCCGGGATGTTACTTCCCCGCGACGGTACTCGGGGAGGTCGATCGTGAATGCAGACTCGCTACCGAGGAGACCTTCGGCCCTGTTGCGCCGATCATCGAGGTGGCTGACGAGAACGACGCGGTTCGCCTCGCGAACGCGACGGAGATGGGCCTGGCGGCCTACGTGTACTCCGGGAACCTCGGCAGGGCGCTGAGTGTCGGTCAACGCCTTGAATGCGGCATGGTCGGCGTCAACAGGGGCGCCATCTCCGACCCGGCAGCGCCTTTCGGTGGAATGAAGCAGTCCGGTCTCGGACGTGAGGGCGGTTTCGAAGGGATCAACGAGTACCTGGAGACGACGTACCTCGCGGCGCATTGGTAGACGAAAGGTCGATGATGATGGCTACTGTACGGTCTCACGCGGTGGTGAACCGCGATGCGGAATCCGTATGGCGGATCGTGAGTGACGCGCCCGCTATCAGTGCCTGGTTTCCGGCGATCACTCAGTCCGACGGGAACGGTTCATATCGGACTGTCACGCTCCAGGACGGGGCCCGGCTGCAGGAAGAAGTCGTTACCTGTGATCCGGCACTTCGTCGGTTCCAATATCGGGTCGTTGGTGGGGACCTGCCTATTGAGGCCCACCTCGGTACAGTCGACGTGCTCGAACTTGGTCCGAGGAAGTGTGCGGTTGTCTACAGCACCGACATCGAGCCGCCGGACCTCGCGGACGCCTTCGGCCCGGCGATCGAGGAGGCCGTTTCGAACCTCGCTCGGGTCGCATCGGGCTCGTGAGCGAACCGGCCAATCGAACGCGACGAAGTTGTCCGTGACGCGGATAGCGGGCCCCGGGCCCGTGCCCGAACCTGGTTCTCAGTCGTAACAGCGCAGACTTCCTTGAGAGGGGACATGATGGTTTCTCTGAACTCGGACATGGGTGAGTCCTTCGGTATCCACTCGTTCGGCAACGATGACGAGCTTGTCAGTCTCATCGACACGGCGAACGTGGCCTGTGGATTCCACGCGGGTGATCCGACCGGCATTCGTGAGACGGTGGCCAAGGCCGTTGCGGGTGGCGTCACCGTCGGGGCACATCCGGGACTGCCGGACCTGGTCGGGTTCGGTCGTCGCGAGATGAAGCTGCTTCCGGATGAGGCGGAGGACATCGTCCGGTATCAGGTCGGCGTGATCGTCGCCTTCCTCAGGGCGGAAGGAGCCGAGCTCGACCACATCAAGGCGCATGGGTCGCTGTACGGAATGTCCGCACGCGAGCCGGAAATCGCCGAGGCGGTCGCGAGGGTAGCCGCCGACTACGAGGTTCCGTTGTTCGGCATCGCGAGCAGTGAGCACGAGAAGGCCGCCAGGAAGCTGGACGTGCCTTTCGTCGCGGAGTTCTACGTGGACCTCGGTTACCGTGCCGATGGCAGTCTTATCGTCGCGCGCAGGCCGCACGCGACTCCGGTCGACGAGGCGACCGAACGCGCGAAGCGCGCGCTGGCCGACGGGATCGCCACGGCGGTCACCGGCGAAGAGTTCGCGATCAGGGTCGACTCCATCTGCGTGCACTCCGATACGCCGAACGCCGTCGACATCGCCAAGGCGGTTCGTGGTGTGCTGTCGGCTCATGGCTGAACACTGTCGAGCTGGTCCGTATCGCCAAGGCCAAAACGTCGCTCGGTCGGTAGGGGATGAGCGCGACGGCTCCGGTCGGGTTGTCGCCCAAAGGTGGAGCGTGGTCTGATTCCCCAGTACCCCGTACCAGGACCGTGGCGGGCGGTCGAGCTGGGGGCCGATAATCGCCGGCTTCTTCAGGAACGACAAGGCCTGCACCGCTCACATCGCTGCGGCCCTCCACCATGCGGTCGGTTCTCCCGGGCCGGACTACTGCTACGGCGGCTCCATCCCGGTCCAACCGGCGGGCAGTGGACGCAACGCCGCATCACCACACCGGACACGCGGTCGCACAAGGCGGAACTGGGACAGTTCCCGTGGTCGCCTATCACCGATCGACAAGTTAGGCCGTAGGCGCCTCGGCCGATGTCGTGGTGATGGTGTGCTGATCGAATCTGAACCTGGATGGGAGCTGGGTGCTCGTTCCGCTCAACGCCATATCGGTGCACCTGGGGATGGCTGGTCCTCGGTGGCGTGCTCGGCAGCGCGCTCTGCTTCCCGAGGCCGAGGTGCGTGCCTTTTATGCGCTTGCGCTAGTCCCGCTGGCCGGGGCGTGTTTGGCGCACTTTTCGTCGATTCGGTGAAATGTCGGGGCGTTCGCGGTAGTTCGAGTAGGCGGTCGGCACGCGCAAGCCGAGCTCATTGTGGCCAGCGCCTTCGATGGGCACACGCAGACGTTGGACAGCCGGGCAGGCCTACGAGGTCCGGCGGTTGGCGGCTGTGCACGTGCCTCGAGTGAGTCTCTCCTGGGAGTTCGTCAGTGGACGTGGTCGATGTCTTTCAGCCAGGTTCGGACGGTCGTGTTGTGTTGGCCGAGTTGTGGTGGAGCGGTGTGTGCGCGTCGGGGATTGTGTTGGAATCGGAGGGGCGGTCCGGGGATGGTGATCTCGCCGAGTGCGTCGTGTTCGACAGTGAGGAGAAGGCCCTGCGAGCGGGTCTGCTCGTCGTTGTAGACCTGGTCGAGTGAGCGCACTTGGCCGCACGGGATGCCGGCGTCGTCGAGGAGTTTGAGCCAGTGGCTGCGGGTGTTGGTCGCGAGTCGTTGCTCGATGTCGGTGGTCAGGTCGTCGCGGTGGGTGAAGCGGGCTGCGTTGTTCACGAAGCGCGGGTCGTCGGCGTTCAGGTCGACGATGTCGCAGAACTTGCGCCACAGGCCGTCGTTGGCGACCGCTACTTGGAGTGCCCCGTCTGCGCAGTGGAACAGTCCGTATGGCGCGATGGCGGGGTGTTGGTTTCCGGTGCCGTGGCCGACTTCGCCGGCGACGGTGTAGCGGGTGCCGTGGAAGGCGTGTACGCCCACGATCGCGCCGAGCAGGGAGGTGCGGACGATGTCGCCCTGGCCGGTTCGTTCACGGCCCTGTAGGGCCGCGACGACACCGAACGCGCCGTACATTCCGGCGAGCACGTCCCCGATCGGGGTGCCGACGCGCAATGGTGTCTCGGCGTCCGGACCGGTCAGACTCATCAGCCCGGCCTCGCCCTGCGCGATCTGGTCGTAGCCTGCCCGTCCGCCCTGGGGTCCGTCGTGGCCGAAGCCGCTGATGGAGAGCACCACCAGCCGTGGGTTGAGCTGGTGCAGCCGCGTGGCCGAGAAGCCGAGGCGGTCCATGACGCCCGGCCGGAAGTTCTCGATGAGCACGTCGGCGGTCTGGGTGAGGCGGGTCAGCAGCTCGACGCCGTCGGTGGTTTTCAGGTCTGCGGTGACGGATTCCTTGTTGCGGTTGCAGGACAGGAAGTAGGTCGACTCGGGGTTTTCGGCGGGTCCGACGATGGTGCCCCAGCTGCGCGACTCGTCGCCGCCGTTCGGGGTTTCCACCTTGATGACGCGGGCGCCGAGGTCGCCGAGCATCATCGCGGCGTGGGGCCCGGCCAGTGCCCTGCTCAGGTCGATCACGGTGATTCCCTGCAGCGGGCCGTCCGCGGCGGCCGGTGTGGATTCGCCTTCCATCAGTTGTTCCCCAGGCCGACCGACACGTGCTTGCGTGCTGTGTAGCTCTCGAGCATGCCCTCCAGCGAGAACTCCCGGCCGATGCCGCTTTGTTTGAATCCGCCGTAGGACTGGCCCAGCACCTGCCCGCCGCCCTGGTTGACCTGTACCCAGCCGGCCTCCAACGCGTGCGCCGTGCGCAGCCCGGCTCCGAGGTCGTTCGTCCACACGAAACCGGCCAGTCCGTAGTGGGTGTCGTTGGCCATCCGCACCACGTCGGCCTCGTCGCGCCACGGGATGACACACACGACCGGCCCGAAGATCTCTTCGGAAGCGATCCGCCACGTGTTGTCGACGCCCGTGAACACGGTGGGTTCGACGTAGTAGCCCTCCGCCAGTGGCCCCTCGGATGGGGGCAGTCCCCCGAGGGCGAGCTGCGCGCCGTCCTGGTTCATGCCGTCCTCGATGTAGTTGCAAACGCGCTGGTACTGCGTGGCGCTGACGAGGGCGCCGATGTCGCTGGACTCGTCGAGCGGGTCGCCCACGGTGACGGTGCGCAGCGATTCGACCAGCCGCGCCACGAACGAGTCATAGATGCGTTCGTGCACGAACACGCGTGAGCCTGCGGTACAGGACTGGCCCTGGCGAAAGAACCGCATGCCGGCCATGACGCCCCGTGCGACCCAGTCGGCGTCGGCGTCGGGGAAGACGATCTGGGGGCTCTTCCCTCCGAGCTCGAGCGAGACCGGGGTGATGCGCTCGGCGCCGGCTTGCATCACCCGGCGTCCGACCGCGGTGGACCCGGTGAACGACAGCTTCGCGACGCCGGGGTGGTTGATGAGTGCTTCACCGGCTTCCTCGCCGTAGCCGGAGACCACGTTGAGCACGCCCGCTGGGAGGAACTTCTGGCAGATGCGGGCGAGGGCCAACACCGCCAGGGGAGCGTCCTCGGCAACCTTGAGCACCATGGTGTTCCCGGCGACCAGTGCCGGCGAGATCTTCAGCGTGGAGAGCATCAAGGGCGCGTTCCAGGGGACGATGGCGCCGACGACGCCAAGCGGCTCCCGGCGCGTGTAGTCCAACACGCCTGGGTTCAGCGGGATGGTTTCGCCTTTGGCTTCCTGGGCGAGGCCGCCGAAATAACGGAAGCAGTCCACGACGAAGCGAGCCTCGCCGCGTGACTGGGTGCGCAATGCGTTGCCGTTCTCCAGCGATGCTAGGCGGGCGATGCGTTCGATCTCCGGCTCGACCGCAGCGGCGATCAGCCGTATCGCCTCACCACGCTCCCGCGGGGGGAGTGTGCTCCACGACTTGTAGGCCGTGGCTGCCGCGGAAACTGCCTGTTCCACCTCGGTTGTCGAGCCCCGCGGAACCCGTCCGATGATGCTGCCATCGCGTGGGCTTTCGACGTCGATCCACCGGTCGTCCGCGGCGGCTATCCAGTCACCACCTACCAGCATCAGCTCGGTGCCGGGGGTGTCCTCTGTGGTCATGTTCGTGTGCTCTTGGGAACGGGTGATCGTCATCGCGCACCTCGTGATCACTGACCGGGGCGGTCAGCGTGGTTGTCGGTCGTGGGGGTTTTCAGTGCCGTGGGTCGAGGCCCGCGCGTTATGCGACGTATTCGTCGGCCACTTTCAGTGCCTCGTCGTAAGCCGCGAGGCCGTGGCTGAGCTCCTCGTCCGAGATGTTCAGCGGGGGACAGATGTGCAGTCGATTGAAGTGCTGGAAGGGCCAGACCCCTCGGTCTCGACACGAGGCGGTGATCGTGGCCATGGGTTGGTTCGCCTCGCCGGTCGCGTTGAACGGCACCATCGGCTCGCGGGACTCTCGGTCCCGGACCAGTTCGAGTGCCCACATCAGTCCCATGCCGCGGATCTCGCCCACGCTCGGGTGGCGTTCTGCCAGCGCTGTGAGCTCGGCATGGAGCCGTGTTCCGAGGGAGCGCACCCGCGGCAACAGTTGCTCGTCCTCGATCACCTTGATGTGCTCGACGGCGACCGCGCAGGCCAGCGGGTGACCGGAGTAGGTCAGCCCTCCGGGAAAGGGCCGTGCTGCGAAGTGATCCGCGATGTCGCGCGCGATGACAACCCCGCCCAGCGGGACGTAGCCGGAGTTGACGCCTTTGGCAAAGGTGATGAGGTCAGGAGTGACCGACCACGCGTCGCAGGCGAACCAGTGGCCGAGCCGGCCGAACCCGACCATGACCTCGTCGCAGATCAGCGCGATGCCGTAGCGGTCGCACAGCTCGCGGACACCGGCGAGGTAGCCCTCGGGTGGCACGAGGACCCCGTTCGTGCCCACCACGCTCTCCAACAGCACGGCCGCGACGGTGTCGGAGCCTTCCAGCGTGATCACCTGCTCGAGGTGCTGCAGCGCGAGCCTGCACTCGTCGGTTTCGTTGTCGGCGCCGAAGGCGGACCGGTAGAGGTAGGGCCCGAAGAAGTGAACGACTCCGGGCATCCCCGGTTCGTTGGACCAGCGGCGGGGATCGCCGGTGAGCGTGACGGCTCCGGTGGTCGCCCCGTGATAGGAGCGGTAGGTGCTCAGCACCTTGTGCCGACCCGTGTACAGCCGTGCCATGCGCACCGCATGCTCGTTCGCGTCCGCGCCGCCGTTGGTGAAGAACACCTGATCCAGGCCTGTCGGGGCGCGCTCGGCGATCATCCGGGCTGCGGTACTGCGAGGCTCGGCGGCAAACGACGGGGCGATGTAGGCCAGTTGTTCGGCCTGCTCTTGCAAGGCTCGCACCAGCCGTGGATGTGAGTGGCCCAGATTCTGATTCACCAGCTGCGAGGAAAAATCCAGATACTGGTTGTCGTCGTAATCCCAGAACCATGATCCCGACGCACCCGCGACAGGGATGGGATCGATGTGGCCTTGTGCGGACCACGAGTGGAACACATGCCGCCGATCGTCGTCGCGAACGCGCTGTCCGACTGTGCTGAACTCGTGATTCATCGGCCTGTCTCCTTGCTGGCGTGTGCCGTGCGCACCCGCGGTTTTGGATTCCTTATCCGAGATCTGCAACTCAGACTATGTACGCAACTATGGCTAGACAATAGATATTTTGTTACTGTATAAAGTTTCTATGGAGATAGCAGCGCACGTCAGTGATCCCAGCGCCGACGGAATAGCCAAGGCGGTCGGAACGCTGATCACGCAGGGGAAGTTGGCCGCGGGGGATCGACTGCCTCCGGTGCGCACTCTTGCCCGGGAGTTGGGGACGAGTCCGGCGACCGTGTCCGCGGCGTGGCAACGACTGCGACGCTCGGGCATGGTGCAGACCGACGGCAGACGCGGCACGACCGTGCGTCGGCCGACGCCGATCGAGGGCACCACACGATTCAGCGAGATCCATCCGGAGAACACGGAGTCCCTGCTCGATCTCTCCGAAGGGGTCCCGGATCCTCAGCTACTGCCCGACCTGCGCGGCGCCCTGTCACATCTGAGTGTGGAACCGCGTACTGCCAGCTATTTCGACCCGCCGGTGCTGCCCGAGCTCGAGGAGGTGCTGCGGGCGGATTGGCCGTTCACTCCGCAGGCACTGACCATGGTCGACGGCGCCATGGACGCCGTCGACCGCCTGTTGTCGGCGCTGATTCGCCCCGGCACCCGAGTGCTGGTGGAAAACCCCACGTTCCCTCCCATTCTCGACCTGCTGGAACTGCATGCGGCCGAGATCGTCGGGTTGCCGACCGACGAGGAGGGTCTGTTGCCCGACCAGTTGGCCGAGGCGCTGCGCGAGAGGGACGCCGACCTCGTCCTGATCCAACCCCACGCACAGAACCCCTCGGGGCACAGCATGAGCCCCGACCGCGGGGAGCAGCTCGCGCACGTCCTGCGTAACAGCGCCGCACTGGTCATCGAGGACGACCATTCGCCCGGCATCTGCACCACCCCCAGTCGCAGCCTGGGTGAGCATCTACCCGAGCGCACCGTCCTCGTTCGTGGGTTCTCCAAGTCGTACGGCCCGGATTTGCGCATGGCTGCCGTCGGAGGGGCCGAAGGGCCGTTGACAGCTCTGATGCGTCGGCGTCACCTCGGTCCAGGGTGGACAAGTCGACTGCTTCAATCGCTGGTTCTGTTCCTTCTCACCGACACCGAATCACAGGCCGCTGTCGCCGCCGCACGCGAGGAGTACGCACATCGTCGCCAGCGGCTCCTCGACGAACTGGCCGACAGGGACGTCCATGCCTACGGCCGTGATGGCACCAATATCTGGTTGCCGGTCCACGACGAACATGAGGCGCTGATCTCTCTGGTGCTGCAAGGGATCGCTGCAACCCCCGGCTCGGCGTTCCTGACTGAGCCGCTTCCGCACGATCACATCCGCGTAGCGTGCGGGAGGCTGCGGGAGAATCACGCCGAGGTCGCCGACAAGCTCGCCCGGGCGAGCGTCGCCCGTCGTCGTCGCAGGGTCCTCTGAGTCGCCGCGGTGGCTCGGAGGACCCTGCGACCGGTCACAACTTCGGCTGGTGGTCCGTGGTGAACGCCCACGGGCGGCCGATCTGCAGTGCCTTCCCGACCCGGAAGACGGCCTCGTCCTGGTACGGGTGTCCGACGATCTGCACCCCGGTGGGGACGCCGTTGGGCGCGTGTCCGCTGGGCACCGCTAGCACGGGGCAGCGGTTGGCGAGGTTGAACGGGTGGGTGAGGAATGCCGAGAAGTGCGGTTCGACCGGATGGCCGTCGACCAGCAGCGGCTCGAACACGGTCCGGTCGGCCGGGTATTCGGTCAGTCCCATGGTCGGGCAGATCAGTGCGTCGAATCCCTCCATTGTCTCGGCCAGTTCACGCTGGAGGGTGGTTTCGGCCTGCATCGCCTCCCCGAACGGCGTGGCACTGTGCCGTCGGGTCTGCTCGGCCATGGCGAGGGTGTAGTCGGCGAGTTGATCGCCGTGCTGATCGGCGACATGCCGCAGATTCGGGCCCAGGGTGTGGGAGATGTGGGTGATCCAGGTACGAGTGATCTCCTCGTATTTCCAGGGCAGCGCGACTTCCTCGACGGTCGCCCCGCCGGCCCGGAGGGCCTCGGCCACCGCCATGGTGTTCTCCCGCACCGAGGCTTCTACGGGGTAGTCGCCGAGCGTGATGCTCAACGCGATCCGCATGCCCGCGACGTCGCCGAGTTCGGTCGGCAGGGTCAGCTTCGGTACGACGGAGGAGTGATCGCGGAAGTCCGGGCCGGCAAGCACGTTCTGAAACAGCACCGTGTCCTCGATCGTTCGCGCCATCGGACCGTCGCCCCGGTAGTAGTCCAGGTTGTTCGGCGGGGTTCCCGGAACACGACCGTAGGGGGCTTTGAACCCGACCACGCCGTTGAACGACGCCGGAACGCGGGTCGACCCGCCGATGTCCGAGCCCGTTGCGAGGATGGTGCTGCCCGCAGCGAGGGAGGCGCCCGCGCCGCCGGAGGAGCCGCCGGGGGTGCAGTCGAGCTGCCACGGATTTCGGGTGACGCCGTACAGCGGGGTGTAGGTGCTGAAGGCGATACAGAATTCGGGCGTGGTCGTGCGGGCGTGGATGATGCCGCCGGCTGCCTGGACGCGTTCCACGACCGCTGCCGACTCCGTGGCCATCCGGTCGGCGAACGGGACCGCAGCATCGGTCGAGGGCCGGCCGGCGATGGCGTGCTTCTCCTTGGTCGCGACCGGGATACCTTCCAGCGCGCGGGGCGGCTCTCCGCGGCCCAGATAACGGGCCTCCGAGGCACGGGCAGCCTCGCGGGCTTCGTCGAACAGTTCCTCGCAGTGGGCGTTGATCACCGGCTCGGTCTTGGCCGCACGTTCGATGACGGCATCGAGCAGCTCCACCGGCGACAGCTCCCGACTCCGGAACAGCGCCAGGGCATCGGTCGCGGTGAGGTAGTGCAGGTCGGTGTTGACGGGGTCAGACACGGGTTGCCTCCGAATCGGTGGTGGTCGCGACGTTGGGATTCCGTCGGGGGATAAGGACACAGAGAAGTGCGGTGATCGTGACGTTGATCGCGAGAGCGATGATGCCGACGTTCCAGGTGCCGACGTCCAGGCCGCCGAACTGGAGCCACGCCACGATCGCCACGCCGATCAGCAGCCCCGGGAGGATCGCCGCGGCGCGTACTGGTCGTTTCAACATGGCCAGCGCGTTGGCCGGTGCCAACTGTGCGAGGCCGCTGAAGGTCAGCAGTAGTAGTTCGGCCAGTAGGTCGGAGCCGCGCAGGGCCGAGGCCAGTGTGAGCAGACCGATCAGGACGACGGCGCACTGCCGGACCCGAACCATGCCGCGGTCGGTCCGTGTGGGTACGAGTGTGCTGGCGACCATCGTCGACATGCCGATGAGCATTCCCGCCGCGGGCACCATCGCGGTGGCGGCGCCGGCGATGATCACGAGCCCGAGTGCCCAGTCCGGCAGGGCGTCGCGTGCCATCGTGAGTAGCGCTGCGCTGGGGTCGCCGGGCTGGTCGATCGCCAGGGCGGTGAAGCCCAGGATCGTCGGCAGCGTGAGCATCAGGGTGAACAGCGGCAGCATCGCGGTGTTCCGTCGCACGGCCCGGGCGCTGTTGGCGGGAAGCACCGCCTGCCAGGTGTGGGGTGTGGTGATGAAGCCGCCTCCGATGGCGCTGATCGCGACACTGGTCATGAACCAGGTGAGGTCGAAGGTCGTGCCACCGATCACGAAGGCCTCGGGACGGGTGGTCAAGACCTGGTCGAACGTGCCGGCGATGCCATCGGTGAAGTGGAGCGGGATCACGATCACCAGGAAGGTCAACGCGACCAGGACAGCGAAGTCCTTGAAATACGCCGTCGCGGCCTGCCCGCGGACACCGGCGCGGAGCACGAATGCGACGAGGATGACGACACCGACGATCATCGACAGGTTGGCCGAGGTGGCATCGCCTGTCGCCAGCTGAACCATGATGCCCATGCCCTCGACCTGCAGCTGGAGGTACGGGATGAGGAAGACCACCCCGATGAGACCGGAGAGCCAGCCGAGGGTGCGGCTGCCGTATCGAGTGGTGAGGAAGTCGGCCTGGCCGACGCTTCCTTGGGCCTTGCTGATGCGCCAGAGCCGCGGCCCGACGAAGAACAGCATCAGGTGAATGCACACCAGATAGATCGGGACGTACATCGCCGCGACCCCGCCGGCCAGTACGAGCGAGACCATGCCCAGGAAGGTGAAGGTCGTGAAGATCTCGCCTGCCTGGAGGAACCACATCGTCCAGGTAGGAAAGCTGCGTCCACCGACGCTCCATTCGGACGCGGAACGACTCGCCCCGCGGCTGCCCAGGAAACCGATCAGTCCGATGACGATCAGTCCGATGATCGTGACGACGAGGACCGTGTTCATGGCGAAGCCTCCTCGGCCGGCTCGACGTCGAACCCGGAAGCAGCCTCACGGGCACTGATGGTGCGATCAATGAGAAGCATTACCGCCACGGCGGCCAGGCACCACACGGTCACCCAGACGACGACCGACGGCAGGCCGAACCACAGCGCAGGTCGGTTCACGAACGGCAGTACCGGCGTGGCGAGCAATGCCGCGGCCGGCAGGAAAACAAGCGAATAGATAGGGCGCACAGCGATACCTCCATGGTGTGAGGTGCAGATCGCCGGCACGCCGACGATGGGCACTGAAAGTAATGGCTTTCTGTGCGCGATCACAATAGCTATTTTGTGATCAAACAAAATGTGCCTGTGTGCCTGTGTGCCTGTGTGGCTACGGCTCCGCGCGGCAACGGTGGTGGTGGTGACCGAGTGGTCGACATTGAGAGTGCTGCGGCGGTCGACGCGACCGCTGAACCCGGCTACACCGGGAACCCGAGCCGCGCGAAGCTGAGCAAGGGTGTCGATGGTGGATCACTAACCAACTAGCGGCCCCGTAACCACTGGTCACCAAGAGGGCTGCGGCCGATGGCGAATGCGGACGGTCCAGCGGCCGGGCCGCCCCGATCCGCGGAGGATTGTCGGTTCGCGCTTGTACAGTCCGATGCTGTGGCGGAATTTGATCGAACGGAGAAGTTTCTCCGAATCGCAGAAGCGTTGGACCGGGAGTTCGCTTCCCGCGGCATGCCCCTGAAACCTGGTGCCGCTCGGGATGTCTTGCGCGGCCATTTGGATACGATCGCCAAACATCTGCGGATCCAGCGGCGCAGCGCTCTGAAATACATCGACGACGATACAGCCGCTACCTTGGCGCGTAGCTCGTTCCGGAACGTGCAGGAGACCCAAGCCCACGACGACACACTGCCACCACTGCCGTTGGACGGGCCGAACATCGGCCTGCTGATCTCCGCTTTCGCCGTCGCTGCCCACACAGCCGTGATGAACGAAGATCCGGACAACGCAGCCGACCTGTGCGACACGATCATGCAGATCGGCATGACCCTTCGGGACGAGCTAGTTCCAACGGCGTCCGGCGCCCTCATCCAAGACGGACTCCGCAAAGCCGATCTTGCGGTGAGGAACCTGCTTGATGGAACCTGGTCACTGAATCCGCGGGACCCATCGCCCCCGACGAACGCGGAGATCGCCGACCAACTTCGGGCTGATCTGGACAGCATCGACGCGCTCTCTCGTCGCGAGGAGCCGTAATGAACCGCGACAGATAAGAACCGGTCGCGGGATAGGGGAGTGTCTGCCGTGGTCGCCGTACCGATCAGAAGGTTCGGGGTTCGATTCCCTATAGGAGCGCAACGGTTTTCGCGATCGCACGGATCGGCGATACGCCTGTTGGTCAGGGCGCCGAGCTGGCCTGCCTGCTGCATGCCGCTTACGCCGACGAGCTGCTGGAGTCGGTGTGATCGGCTCGTCTGTGAGGTGAGGTGAGGGGAGGGATGCGGAAGGACTCCGTGACCAGGAGGGGCAGCGTGGGTCACGGGGTTCCGCTCTGTCATCCGGTGGCGTCTCTCAGAGGGACGAGCGAGACAATCGTTCTCGGTGTCACTGCTCGATTCGCTCGGCGTGGTGGCTGCCGATGTCGGGGCCGGCGTAGATGCGTACCGAGTTGATCGCGGTGCTGCGGAAGGTGAACGACGTTGCAGAACCGGCCCGTGGAGACCTGCCCGTCGGGCCACAACGTGCCGTCGGTGATGATGTCCAGACCTTCGACGCCGTGTCCGATATGGTTCACAGGTGTGCGCCTCACGCTTCTGATCTGGTTGCGCGAAGAGGGTCCCCGCTGCCGACCCGGCAGCGGCGACCCTCTTCGTTGCGTCGTTGGCGGCGTCAGCAGGAGCAGGGCTGGGCCGGCTCCTTGTGCGCCTCAGGTGCCGCACTGACTGTCTGACGGTCCGGTCGTCCTGTGGCGGCGATCCAGGCGGTGAGTGCCAGCGCGAGCGCGGCCGGGATGAGTGCCCAGGTGGCGAGGTTGCCGGGCCTGGTTCCCGCGTTGAGCAGTCCGCCGCCGAGTGCGGCCCCGGCGGCGGAGCCGAGGTACATGGCCGCCATTTGGAACGCGATGATCGGCATCGCCTGTGCGGGCCGGTCGGCGGTGAGAGCCTGTTGCAGGGTCGGGACGCTTGCCCAGCCGGCCGCGCCCCAGACCGCTGCAGCGACCAGCCATGCTGCCGGGGCGGATGTGAGCCATGCCGCGGCGAAGCTCAGCCCCAGTAGTGCGGGCAACGCGATCAGCAGTGGTTTCGGCCCGTAGCGGTCGAGTGGCTTGCCGATCAGTGCGGAGCCGGTGACGCCGCCGATGCCCCAGGCCCAGACCAGGGCGAAGCCCCAGGCGCCGAGTCCGCGGTCCTCGGCCATGGGCAGCAGGTAGGTGTAGAGGCCCAGGCTCGCGACTCCGAGCAGGAAGGCGGCTACCACGCCGACACTGGTCCGGCTCGATCGAAGCACAGTGACCGCGGACTCGTCCGCGGTCGTGTCGAGTCGTGGGAGCGTCGTTGCGCGAAACGCAAGGGCCGCCATGCTGACCAGGCCGATGAGTACGACCAGGGCCATGGTCCAGCGCCATCCGGCGCTCTGTCCGATGAGCATCCCGACCGGTACGCCCGCGACCGTGCCGGCCGAGAGGCCGAAGGTGACCAGGGCCATGGCGCGGCCGCGTTCGTTCTCGGCGACCATGGCCGCTGCGGTCGCCGTCGCCACGGCGGTGAGGATCCCGGCACCGGCACCCGCGACGACGCGGGAGGCCAGGAACACCTCGATCCCCGGCGCGACCGTGGTGATGAGGTTTCCGAGGTTGAACACCCCGAGTGCGATCAGCAGGGCGCGTGCGGTGTTGCCGCGGGTGAGTCGTCCCGACAGCAGGGGCCCGGCGACGGCGTAGGCGGCCGTGAAGGCTGTTACGCCGAGCCCGATCATCGCCACGGTGGTCGTCAGGGAGTCGGCGATCGACGGCAGCACGCCGGCCAGGACGTAGGCGTCGATGCCGAGCGCGACCGCGGCGACGACGAGCGGCCATACTCTGCCGATCATGCGTCGGCCTCCCCGTGATCTTCGGCGGCGCTTTCGTATCCGGTGAGCACTGTGTCGAGCAGCCCCGGGAAGCGCTGCTCCAGGTCCTCGTCGCGGAGTCGGATCATGCACTTGCGGCCCTCGGCGCGCACGAAGACCACGCCCGACTCGCGCAGCAGGCTCGTGTGGTGGGTCAGGGTCGAGCGCGGCAGATCGGGGCCGAGGTCGATGCTGTCGGTCTCACCCTGCTCGGCGAGCATGCGCACCATGTTCAGCCGCAGCGGCTCGCTCAGCGCGAAGAGCACTCGCGCGATCGCGATCTCGTCGGTGTCCGGGTGGTGATAGGTGCGTGGGGGCAAGGACTCGTCTCCATGTCGTTCGAAAATAGTCGCACGATGACTGTGCGAAGATTCTCGCACGATTAGACGAGAGGGTGCCAGCTGGGGTGGCCGTCCGGGGTTGCGGGGCCAATGTCTGCCCCGGACGACGTCCGCGGAGTCACTGTCCGGTCGCTCGTCGCCGCCCCTGAGGGCGTTCGGGGAGGCCTACGGCGAGTACACCGCGGGGCCGAGAGGACGGCGCACCAATGACACCCAGGACGCGTTCAGCGTGGGACGGTGGAGCTGTGTTCGTGTCGCCTTGACGGGCTATCGACAGTCGGTCGCCGACGAGCGTCGGAGGGCGCCAAAGGCGCAACCGGCATGTTCCGCTGCGTATGGTGAGCTACCTGCCGGTCCGCTCGCTGATGCGCGGCAGGCCAGGATCTTGGCCGTCTGCGTCCTCATGTGGCTGCTCAACGCGCAAACCCGTTGGCAGATCCTGACCGGCTGATCAACTGGGCTGCCGCTACGGATGCTCGACCAAGGCGCTGCGGGCGCTTGCGGCGGCGTGGTCGACGTCCGCCTCGGTGTTGAAGTAGTGGAAGCCCACGCGGAGCTCGCCGCGGGCTGTGATTGTCGCCCTGACCCCGGCCTCCTGGAGACGTTCGGGGTCGATCCGCTTTCGATCGGGCGGCGCGGCGACCACGATGTGCGACCGTGCGCCGCTGTTGATGGCCCGGAAACCCGCGCCTGCCATGCGGTTGATGTAGCGGTCGGCGAGGTGCAGGACGTGGCTACGGCTCGCGTCGGTGTCGATCTCCGCGAGAAGCTCGAGGGCTGCTCGCGCGCCGATCCAGGACAGCCAGGCCGGCGAGGAGTTGAACCTCGAGGCCGTGACCGCGTGGCTGTATGGCCCGGCGAAGAACTGCTCCGGATCGGCTGCGGATTTCCAGCTGGCCACGGTCGGGCCGATGGTGATGCGTGCGGGGTCGGCGACCAGCCAGCTTGTTCCACGTGGGCAG
The DNA here is from genome assembly GCF_014195435.1 of Prauserella sediminis. NCBI lineage: Bacteria > Bacillati > Actinomycetota > Actinomycetes > Pseudonocardiales > Pseudonocardiaceae > Prauserella > Prauserella sediminis. The sequence goes on from NZ_JACIBS010000001.1 coordinate 3,745,223, forward strand.
AGCATCCACTTGTAGCCGTGGGCGGCAACGAGATCGGCTGGGTGGTTCGACAGATCGGAGCGGATCACGCCGAGGGACTGGGTGAGGTTGGCAAAGACCAGACCGTCGTGACGGTGGGCGGCGGTGCAGACCGCATCGATGTCGACGAGCTCGCCGTCGTTGGTGAGTACCTCGCTGACCATGACCAGACCGGTGTCGGGGCCGATCGCCTCGACGAGCGATTCGGTCCGGCTCACCCCGGGGCGGCGCTGGACGAGGTCGATCTGCGAGAGCGTCGTTGCGGCGTGCTCCATGGCCGGAAAGAGCACGCTACGGAACTCGTCGGCTGCCACGACGGTGGTCGCTCCGTCGGGGACGCAGCGGGCGGCGACTGTGGCCGCCTCTGATAGTGAAGTCTGCGAGGCGACCGACTCGGGCGACACTCCGGTCCATCGGGCGAAGTCGTAGCGGGCGGCATCGGCTGCCCGATCCCAGTCGAGCCAGTCGTAGGAACCGGAGTCCCAGTCGTCGAGCGCGCGCCGGAGCGTGGTGGTGACCGTGCGTGCCCCAGGAGGCGCACCCGGTGTGTCCAACCAGGTCCACGACTCCAGCGCGGGGAAGTTTCTGCGGAAGTCCTCCGGCGTCACGACGGCACGACCACGACGGCTTCGATCTCGACGCGCAGATCTGGGTGTGCCAGAGCCGTGACCGTCGCGGCCGAGTGCGCTGGATAGACACCGGTGGGAAACCATCGGGCGTAGATCTCGTCGCGGGCACGGGCGAAATCGGCGAAGCCGTCGTCGCCGACGACCAGGGTGAGCATCTTGACGATCGCTGACGGTTCGACGCCGAGGTCGTCGAGGACTGCTTCCAGGTTCGAGAATGTCTGCTTCGTCTGCTCGTAGCACGAGTACGAGACGATCTTCCCGTCGGTGTCGACCCCGATCTGGCCGGAGACGTACGCCGTCGCAGCTCCTGCGGGGGCGATCGCGACGTGGCTGAACTTCCCGATCGGAGCGGCGATCGCGGCGGGGTTGTAGGGAGCGTGTTTCGACATCCGTGTCCGTCCTTACTTCGTATGAAAGGGCCGTATTCGTATGGAAGAGCCGTGTTCAGGGCAGGAACACGGTTTTGCCGACACCGTGTCCGGCGGCCATGCCGCGGAAGACTTCCGGGGCTTCGTCGAGCCTGCGGCGTTCGTGCACGGCGGGCTTGATGGTGTGCTCGGCGGCGAATCGGAGCATCGACTCGAATTCGGCAGCGCTGCCCATGGAGGTGCCTTCGAGGCGGATCTGCCGGAAGAACAGCGTGCGGAGGCTGAGTTCGATGTCGGGTCCGGAGGTCGCGCCGAAGGAGATGATGCCTCCCCCGGGGCGTACAGCTCGGACCGCCGACGGGAACGAGTCGGATCCGACGCTGTCGAGTACGAGGTCAGCCGGAGCGTGGAGCTTCTCGTCGAGGTCGTCTGCGCCGATGACGACGTGGTCTGCCCCCAGAGTCCTGGCCGGGGCCACCTTGGCCTCGTGGCGGGTCACGACGGTGGTCTCCGCGCCGAGGGCGGCAGCCATCGCCAGGGCCAGGGTCCCGGCACCACCAGTGGCTCCGGTGATGACGACATGGTCGCCGGCCATGACCCTCCCCTTGGTGACGAGCGCCCGGTAGGCGGTCAGGCCGGCCAGGGGGAGCGCCGCGGCCTCGGCATCCGAGAGGTGGTCGGGGATCGGATGGACATTGTCGACCGGCACCGTGGCGAACTCGGCGAACGTGCCCTGTACGGGGCCGCCGAGGATGGTGGGCACTTCGGGCACGTCCTCGGCCGTGGGCCAGCCGAGACAAGGATTGACCAGTACCCGTCGTCCGATCAGGTCCTGGCCGGCGTCGACTCCGACCGCGGTGATGGTTCCGACGGCATCCGCGCCGACGATCTTGTCGTCGTCTCCGGCGTGCGCGTCGATGACGAACAGCTCGTGGCGGTTGAGCCCGGCTGCGTCGACTCGTATGAGGACGTCGTCTTTTCCTGGCTCGGGGCGGGGCACCTCGTCGATCCGCAGCCCGTCCGGCCCCGGCGTGCCGGCATGGACCAGGGCCCTCATGGTCGTCGGTGATGGCATCGTTCTCCTCGGGATTGCGGTCGTCACTCGGCGTCTGCCGCAGGGCGGTCGGGCGAGCAGCGGTTGCTCACTGTGGACAGGACCTCGCCGAGGATGACGAGGGCTTCGCGTGCCTCGTCGGCAGTGACCGTCATCGGCGGGGTTATGCGCAGCACGTTGCCGGACAGGCCGCCCTTGCCGATGAGTAGACCTGCCGCCCTGGCTTCGGCGAGTACGGTGTCGGCCGCGGCCGGTGCGGCTGTGCGCGTGCCTGGCTCGACGAGTTCGACTCCGAGCATCAGTCCGGCTCCGCGCACCTCGCCGATGAGAGGACAACCGGCGGCGATGGCCTCCAGTCCTCGACGCAACTGTCTACCGACGGCGTCCGCATTGGCCTGGAGCTCGTGGGACTCGATGTAGTCGATGACCGCGTTGGCAGTGCTCGTCGCGATCGGGTTGCCACCAGCGGTGGAGATTGAGTTGGCGCTCACGCAGTCCATGAGCCCGGCCTCGGCCACGACTCCGCCGATCGCCAGCCCATTGGCCAGCCCCTTGGCGAAGGTGAGCGCCTGGGGGCGCACGCCGTAGTGCTCGATGCCGAAGTAGGAGCGGCCCGTCCGACCCCATCCGGACTGGACCTCGTCGGAGATGAAGGGCACGTCGTAGCGGTCGAGTACGGTCTTCATCTCGCGGAAGAAGTCGTCCGGGGGATTGGCGAAACCGCCGGCGCCCTGGACGGGTTCTGCGATATAGCAGGCGATCTCGCCCGATGTCGAGGTCTCGATCATGGTCTCGAGCTCGTCGCGGCAGGCGGCGGTGAACTCCGCGTCGGGCAGATGTCCGAAGGGGCTGCGGTACTTGTAGCCGGAGTGGGCGTAGGTGACCTGCAGCGGGCTCAGGCCCGTCGCGGACCATCCGCGGATGCCGGTCGCCGCCACTGTCCCGAAGGAACGGCCGTGGTAGCTGCCGCGCAGTGCGATGACCTGGTTGGATCGCTGGGCGGTCGTGGTGAGCAGAAACGCGGCCTCTACGGCTTCGGACCCAGAGTTGACGAAGAACACCTTCGGGTCGTCCACCGGGGCCCGGGCGGCGATCTTCTCGGCGAGCTCCACTTGGCTGCGGATGAGGTACAGGGTCGACGAGTGGAAGATTCGTCCCGCCTGCCGTTGCAGTGCCTCGGTGATCTCGGGGATGTCGTGGCCGACCATGGTGGCCAGGAGTCCCCCGAAGAAGTCGAGATACCTCTCTCCGTCACCGCCGGTGACCCGCCGTCCGCTACCCGAGACGAGTTCGAGGGGATTGCCGTAGTAGCACCGCATCCAGGCGGGCATGACCGCCTGGTGTCGGTCGTGCAGGGACGGGGAGGTCTCGGGGGCGCTCATTGCGCGGCTCCTCTCATCGACGCGTCCAAGTCGGCGGCCAGGGCGACGTTGAAGGCCTCGACGCGGTCAGTGGTGATCGCATCGGGGCGATAGGCGAAAACGATCCAGGACTGATCCCGAATCGCCACCGATGCCCCGCCTTCCCTGTCCCGAACGGCGACGACCTCGGGGTTCGGCTTCGAGATCGCGATCGACACCAGCGACCGCGGTCCGGGTGGGGCGTGCACCGCTCCCGCGGTGGACAGGAGGGTCACGTCGATGAGCGGTTGGCCGGTATCGGCCCGGCCCTGGGCGACTTCGACGGGTTCCGCGTCGATCGGTATCGCTCGGACCGTCACCGCCGGGCGTCCGTGCCCACATTGCTCGGCTGCGCGAGCGATCGCGTCCACAAGAAGGTCCGCGGACAGGAGCGGGTGCTCGCTGTTCGTCGCCGGCGCATCCGTCCAGCGCGTCGTCAGGTGCGCGACGCCTGTTGCAGATTCCTGCCACGCCGGCGTCGCCCTCGGCTCTGCCTCGACGCGTGCCGCTGGCCGGGCCTGCGGTGGGTGGTCGTGGATCCAGCCGATGAGTCTGGGCTCCGACCCGGTGGCGCTCAGCTTGCCGAAGTGGATGTATCCGTCGGCCGGGGCGATCGCCTCAGTTTCGGTCCCGTGGGCGTCGATGAGCTCGGCGACCGGGTCACAGGCGGACACGAGCGCGCCGTCCGGCACGAGCCGGTTCGAGACCGCGACGGTGGCCGGATCGAGGTATGGCGAGGCGCGGAGGATCTCCGACGTGGGAGCCGGCGTCACGAGACCTGCACCGCTTCGGTCACGTGGGCGCGGATCCGCGCGGCAATGGCCTCGGCGTCCGGCACGACGGCTTGGAGGAGCGTCGGGGCCGCAGGGATACGCGCGGCGGGGGATGCGATCCGCACCGGCGGCCGGCGGAGCTCTACGCCTCGCTCGAGCACTGATGCCACGAGCTCGGCCCCGAGCCCGGCGAACTCCATCGCCTCGTGGGCCACGGCCAGGCCGCCCGTGCGCTCGACGCTGTCGACGACGGCATCGATGTCGAGCGGCCGTAGCCAGCGCATGTCGATAACCTCGACGGATATCCCGTGGTCGGTTTCCAGGCGCTCGGCGGCGTCGAGCACGCGGTGTTGCATCGCGCCCCAGGTCGCCACCGTCAGATCGGTCCCGGTGCGCCTGATCGCCGCGCCGCCGACGGATTGGATCGGATTGCCGAGGGTCACGGACTCCTTCGCGCCGTGGTACAGCGTGCGGTTCTCGATGACGATCGTCGGGTCGTCGTCGGCGATCGCGGCGAGGAGGAGATCGTGCGCATCCTGGTGTGTGGTCGGCATGCACACGTGCAGTCCGGGAATGTGCGCGAAGAGCGCTTCGAGGCTCTGGGAGTGTTGGGCGCACGCCCCCGGGGCGGTGCTCTGCTGGGTGCGGATCGTCATCGGCGCGCTGAGTTCACCACGGTTGATGTAGCGCACGTTCGCCGCCTGGTTGACGATCTGGTCGAGTGCGACGAGTGCGAAGTCGGCCCACATGATCTCGACGATGGGGCGCCTGCCGACCATGGCCGCTCCGACCGCGCCGCCGAGGATCGCCGCCTCCGAGATCGGGGTGTCGAAGACCCGGTCGCCGAATCGCTTCCGAAGGCCCTTGGTTACGCCGAACACGCCGCCGGGCACCCCCACGTCCTCACCGAACAAGAGCGTGGTCGGGTCGTTGTCGAGCACGAGGCGGAGGGCACGGTTGACGCTCTCGGCGTAGGTGAGGTCTTTCCGAGTCAATGTGGTGTCAGGCATACAGGTGCTCCAGAGCTGTCGCGGGGTCGGCTGTCGGGGACTGCTGGGCTCTAGCACTGGCGGCGTCGACCGCTTCCTGCTCTACCCGCAGGATCGCGTCGATACGGTCCTCTGCGACACCACGATCGACGAGAACACCGCGCAGCCGTGCGATCGGCTCGGCGGCCTCGATACGCTCCAGCTCGCCGGGCTCGCGGTAGTGCTGGACGTCGCCGATGTAGTGGCCGACGATCCGGTCAGTCATCGCCTCGATGACCGTGGGACCGTTGCCTTCCCGTGCCTGTGATGCGGCCCGGGCGATGGTCGTGCGGACGATCTCCGGATCGTTGCCGTCCACTCGGACTCCGGGCATCCCGTAGCCCGAGGCTCGCTTGAACAGCCGATCCGAGACCGTCGTCGCGCTGATCGGCGTGAGCTCGGACCAGTGATTGTTCTCGATGAGGAACACGACCGGCAGCGACATGGCCGCGGCGAAGTTGAATGCCTCGTGCACCGAACCCTGGTTGACCGCGCCGTCGCCCATCGCCGCCAGCGCAACCCTGCCGGAGTTGTCGAAGCGCGCCGCGAGGGCTGCTCCCGACGCGATCGGCGCACCCGCACCGACGATCGAGTTCTCGCCCATCATGCCTACGGACGGCACCGACAGGTAGGCCGATCCGCCGCGGCCGCCGTTGACGCCGTCTTCGCGCCCCATGAGCTCGGCGAACATAGCCGTCAGATCGGCTCCGCACGCCAACGCCCAGCCGTGACCGCGGTAGGTCGGGAAGACGAGATCCCGCGGGAGATCGAGGGCCGCGGCGGCCCCCGCGTAGATCGCCTCCTGCCCACTGCACAGGTGCACTGAGCCGACGACGGTACCGAGGCCGCGCAGGCGCGCGATCTCAGTCTCGAACGCCCTGATTCGGGCCATGGCACCGAGAAAGGCCAGCAGGCGGCCCTCCTCGGCACCCGTTTCGGGCGAGGGGAGTGACGTGGTCATCGTGCTCCTTCGGTTCTCTGGGGAGGACATCGCGGCCGGCGTCATTCGGCAGCGGCCTCGGACGGTGGTGTGACGCCAGGCGGGGATAGGCGGCCGGTCCGCAGCAGATGCGTCGCCATCGCCCCGGCCTCCCTGACCTCCTTGACCAGGGACCCGCGGGCACGCGCGAACCGGGACACCGGCACCGAGACCGTGAACGAGCCGGCTGGAGCGCCGGAAGGGTCGAAAAACGGTGCGGCGACGCAGCAGACGTCGATCGCGAACGCCTCGATGTCGAGGGCGTACTCGCGACGGCGGATCGTTCCCAGCTCCTCGAGCAGGTCGTCGAACGTGCCGATCGTGTTGTCAGTGAGCTTGGTTAACGGAGTCCCTTCGAACATGGTCGTCACGCGGGAGGTTGGCAGGTACGCGAGGATCGCCTGGCAGGACGCGCGGGCATGCATGTTGCCCACGTAGCCGACGTCGAGGTTTTTGACGATGAGCGACTGCTGCCCGCTGATGACCTGCTGGTGCAAGATCGTCCCGTGGAACCATCCGCACACGTAGGCCGTCTCGCCGGTCTTGTTGTGCAGGCGAGCCAGGATCGCGGCGATGTCGGGCGACGGCGCGGTGCGGGCCGAGAGGTTCTTGCCAAGGGCGAGGCCGCGCGGGCCAACGTCGAACTGCCCGCCGGGCAGTCGGATGACGTAGCCTTCGGCGCGCAGAGTGCGCAGCAGGTGATAGCACGTCGCCTGTTTGAGCCCCAGCTGACGTGCCAGGGACTTCGGAGTCGCGCTGCCGTTACGTTCGGCAACGGCCTCCAGGACCGACAGCCCTCTGGCCAGGGTCTGGAGAACGGTGCCTTCGGCCCCGGCGTCATCTCCGGGATCGGCGTTGCCCCGGTGGTCCTCGGCGGTCATCGCTGCTCTTCCGCGAGGTCGCCCCACGCCAGCAGAGCCTGCGCGAGGACCTGGGTTGCTTCGGCGACGTCGGATTCGGCGATCCTCTCGTCGGGGCTGTGGGCGAAGCGCATGTCTCCCGGGCCGAAGACGACGGTGGGGACTCCCGCACTGCGGAGGATCCCGGCGTCGCAGCCTGCGGTCATTCCCTCGATCCTCGGTTCAAGACCCGCGAATCTGCGTCCGCGGTCCATGGCAACGACGACGTGATCCGACTCGGGCGTCTCCCAGCTGGCCAGACCCTCGTTGTCCCAGCGCACGACGGGTGGGTGCTCGACCATCCATGGATCTGCGGCGGCGACCGACGCCACGCACTCGGCCAGGGCCGCCCGGACGTCGTCGACGCTCTCGCCGGGCATGATCCCGATCCGGCCCGAGAGGCGTCCGCGCGCGGGGACCGCCGCTCGCCACCCGCCGATTTCGACCGTGCCCATGGCCAGCGGAACGGCGGACGGGAAGGGCATCCTCGCGTCGGTTTGCTCTGCGGCCCGCTGCTCACCGAGACGTGTGAGCGCCTGGTAGATATCGATGATCCTCGGCCCCACGTCGACGCCATGCCAGGGCACAGATGTGTGCGCTGCGCGGCCGAGCACCTCGACGGTGAAGAACACGAGGCCCGAGGCGACCGTCACGACCGCTCCGTCCGTGGGCTCGAGCACGATCGTGCCAAGCCGCCGCGGTAATCGTTCGAGCGCGGCGCGGGTGCCGACGCCGGTGGTCTCCTCGCCGACCACCAGCTCGACGGCGACGTCGAACGGAAGCTCGGCACCGGACCGGTCGATAAGGTCGAGAGCCCACAAAGCGGCGGCGATCCCGCCCTTGGTGTCGACCGTCCCTCGCCCGTGGACGAAGCCGCACGAACGGTCGCCCGAATACGGCTCGCGGTCCCACTGGTCACCGTCGAGCACCGGGACGACGTCCATGTGCCCGTTGATGACCACGACAGGGCGATCCGGCCTGCGGGTCCGGTAGTAGCCGACCAGGTTCGCCCGTTCCTCGGCGCGGACCTCGTCGCCTGCGCTGGAGCTATCGGCTAGACGGTCCCTGCGGACCGGCCATCCCCGCGAGAGGAAGAAGTCCTCGTAGACGTCGATCACGCGGTCCTCCTCGCCGGACACGCTCACCCGCCTGACCGTCTCCGCGAGGAACTCCATCAGCGCCTCGCGCCGGCCCCGGTCCAGGACCAGGGATCCGTCCCGGACGGAGACCTCGTGGGCGTCGCTGATCATGGGGAACCCCTCTCTCGCCGGCGAGTCCTGCGTATGCCGTGCATCGTGTCCGGGCGACGGAAAAGAAGTCCAGCATCTGGCCGCAAGGTTCGACTATCTGAAATCGTGCCACCTGCCTCGCCTGTGACCAGGCATTCAATCTCGCCAGACGCGCCACTGCGATCCGAGGAACCTCAAGGTTTTCAAATAATGTAAATCGACTTCGCAATCGCTGGTGCGAACCGATGAACTCATTCATGTTGTCGGGATCACAGCCAAGGCCGCCGTCGCGACGGCCTGACGAAGGACCGGCCTCACACGTATCGATTGTCGCCGAAGCTCGTCTCAGTTCCGCATCCAAGGAGGGCACCCTCGTGAGCACGTCGCGTTCCGGTGAATCGACCGGATCTCCCACGCACCCTCCACTGCTGCCCGAGCGGAAACCTCCCGGCGCCATGCCCGCCTTCGCGCCCCTCTACATGCCCGGGACGGAGGAGGTAGCACTGCGTTGGATGTCAGTGACCTACCCGGTGTCGCAGAACGTGGCAGCGGCTGTGCTTCCCCGCCCGTTGAGCGCCCCGCGCGACCCTGAGGTGATCATCTGGATCGCCGAGTTCCTCGGCGCACGGTTCACCGATGATCGCGGCAACGTCGAGGCGCGCCCCGCCTACATGCAAGGCGGCGTCAATCTTGAATGCCTCCACGGCGACCTTCGCGGAGCCTATGCACTCGAAACCTTCGTCGAGGGCCTCAACCACGGCATCCTCGGCCGCGAGATGTTCGGACTGCCGAAAAAGCAGGTCACCGAGGCACGCCTGAAGGCTCGTCCCGGCGGAGTCGAGTTCGGGATCACCGATGCCCTGGGGCATGAACTGCTGCGAGGGTCCGCCCGAGACGCCGTCGAAGGCAACTGTCCGGCACCCCCGTGGTTCGAGACGCAGTTCACGGCCAAGCTCATTCCCCGCGCTGACGGGCCGGGCTACGACTTCGCCCGACTGGTGCAGATCCCATTCCAGCTGAGCCCTGCTGGCCCGTTCCGCGAAGGCGAGGCGGAGTTGGAATGGCGCCCCTCTTCGCGTGACCCGCTCCATCTGCTCGCACCGACCGGGCCCGCGCATGCCGTGTGGGGGCCGGCAGAACTCGCCATCGACTACGGCACCTACGTCGCCGAGCTCGACCCGAACACCCTGCCGGTCTACGGCACTCCCGGTTGGTGACCAACGAAGAAGGTGACATGACCACTCAAGACATCTCCTCGGCCTCGGCAACGACCGTCCTCACCCCGGAACGGCGCCGGGCGATCATCGCGGCCTGCATCGGGAACTTCCTCGAATGGTACGAATTCGCGCTGTACGGCTACTTCGCGGCCATTTTCGCCAAGCTGTTCTTCGTTGACGACGACCCGGCAGTCTCGATGATGCTGACGTTCCTCGTTTTCGGGATCAGCTTCGTCGTGCGCCCCCTCGGCGGCGTCCTGTTCGGACACATCGGAGACCGGTACGGGCGAAAGACGACCTTGTCGGCGATCATCCTCACGATCTCGGTAGCGACCGCCTTGATGGCCGTCGTTCCCTCCTACGCGAGCATCGGAATCGCAGCCCCCTTGCTGATCCTGCTGCTGCGGTGCCTGCAAGGGCTGTCGGCAGGCGGGGAGTGGATGGGCGCCGCCGCCTACGTCGTCGAGTCGGCGCCCTCACACCGCCGCGCCTTCTACGGCAGCTGGCAGACGATCACCATCGTGCTCGGCCTGTTCACCGCCACGGCGACCTCGCTGGTCCTGTCCGTGTCGCTGACCGGAGACCAACTCGAGTCCTGGGGATGGCGCATCCCCTTCCTCGCCGCTCTCCCGCTGGGCATGATCGGGCTGTACATGCGTCTGAAGCTCGAAGAATCCATCGAGTTCGAGGAGATGAGCCAGACCGAGTCCCGCGAGAAGTCGCCGCTGCGCGAGGCGGTCCGGGAGAACTGGCGCTCGATCCTGCTCGTTTGCGGCCTCGTCTGCTGCCCGACGATGTGCACTTACGTGCTCCTCGTCTTCGGCCCGAAGTTCCTGGCCGTAGACCTGGGGCTGGGGAACTCGACGGCTCAGACGGCCGTCATGGTCTCGATGCTGCTGTTGGTCGTGCTCGTCGTTGCCTTCGCCCGAGTCTGCGACCGCGTCGGTCGCCGACCGTTCATCCTGTGGGGCGCAGTCGTAGTGATGGTCACGGCGCCGATCGGGTTCGTCCTCATCCACCAGGGCTCACTATGGACCGTCCTGCTGGGGATGATGCTCATCCTCGTCGGTGACGCGATGCTGCTGGCGCCGCAACCGGCACTGTTCTCGGAATTGTTCCCGACGTCTCGCCGCTACAGCGGGTTGGCAATCGGATACAACCTCGGCGTGGTCCTGTTCGGCGGTGCCGGACCGTTCATCAACACTGTCCTGATCAGTGCGACGGGAACGACCTATGCGCCTGCGATGTACCTGTCGGCAGGTGCGCTCATCAGCCTGATCTGCGCTCTCCTCGTTCACGAGACCCTCGGAGTCTCGCTGCGCACAGGCAAAGTCGAACCCACAGGCTGACCCAGCCTCGTCGGTCTCCGCCAACTCGACAAGTTCGGGTCCAGATCGAATCAACTCGACTCTTCACGTGCCCTGTGACCTGTTCCCGGGCCGCCCCACTCTGCTCCGCACCGAGCCCTGAAGGAACCGAACATGCTCGAGAAACAAGTGATCCTGACAGTCTTCGCGGCGATCCTCGCCTACCTGGCCTACCGGTCCTGGAGACGGACGAGGACCTACGAGGATTTCAATCTCGCCGGCCGGAAGACCGGACTGTTCCCGATGGTCTGCACATTGGGCGCGGCGGAGTTCAACACCGCGACGCTCATCGGCGGCGCGTCGGTCGCCTACATGTATGGCACGGTCGGGCTGTACTACACCTCGCTGATCTTCATCTTCGTCTTCGGTATCTACGCGGTCACGGTCGCGCAGCCCTACCGACGTCTCCGCATCTCGACCATCGCGGAGTTCTTCGAGCGGCGGTTCCACGGACCGCGCGGCGAGGCGACGCGGGCGGTAGCCAGCGCGATTACCTTGACGCTGACGTGGATGTTGCCACCGATCTATCTCGCGGGACTGTCGGTGATCACCACGGTCCTGCTGGGTATCGACCCCAAAGTCACGGTCGTAGGGCTCGTCCTGTTCTGTCTGGTGCTCGCGCTGGGCGGCGGTTTCATGACCGCGATCTCGTTCGACGTCGTCGCCTACGTGATGATCCTCGTCTTCATCCCGGTGGTGTTCGTCATCGGCTGGACCCAGGCCGATGGGTTGTCCGGACTGTCGAATGTCTTCGATCCGCAGTACCTGTCGTTCAGTCCCGTGTGGGACCTGGAGGCGTATGGCTTCGCGGCTGTGCTGACCTGGGGATTCCAGAACATCATGTCGTACATCGCGGCCCCCTGGTACGGCCAGCGGATGTTCTCGGCGCGCAGTGCGAAGGTCGCACGCACCGCCATGGTCATCAACACCGTGCTCATCACGTTGCTGTACGGGCTGGTGGCCGGGACCACGATGATGGCCCGGGTGCTCGTGCCGGATTTGAAGAGTCCCGAAGAGGCCTTGCCCCGGCTGGTCGTCGACTACGCTCCCTCGCTGCTGCAGGGGTTGATCCTCGTCATGCTGCTGCTCGTCGGCACGAGCACGATGATCGCGATCTGGAACAGCGCGGTGTCCATCGCGACGAACGACATCGCCCGCCGCTACATCGTGCCGGGCCGGTCCGAGGGCTTCTACGTCAAGGTCGGCCGCGGGGTCTTCCTTGCGCTGGGCCTCTCGACACTGGTCGTGGCCCTGACGATCGTCGGCAACATCATGCTGGTCCTGACCTACATCTCGGTGTACTCGTCGCTGCTCGCGGTCCCGATCTTGGCGGGCCTCTATTGGAAGCGGTTCACCACCAACGCCGCCCTCGCCGCGATGGTCAGCGGCGCCATCTACGTGACCATCGGACTCGTGGTGGGTTTCCCGTACCACCTCATCAGCCCCATCGGGTTCGCGATCAGCGTGGTCGTCGGCATCGTGGTCACCTTGGCCGGCCCGAAGCAGGTGCCCGCTGAAGTGGAGGACTTCTTCCTCAGGGTTCATGGTCGCTCCGAGGGGGAGCGCGGTGGGGAGAAGGACATGGCGCACGTGTGACCGCCTGGAACGGCGAATCGGCGGCGGCACACGGCCTCCGATGAGCGCACAGCCGTCGTGAGGAGCAAGACCTAATCAATGAACACAGGAAGGGCATGAGCATGACCAACACCGATCTCGAGGCGCGGATCCGGCGGCTCGAAGACATCGAGGCGATCAAACGGCTCCAGAACGTCTACGCCCGCACCTGCGATCTGGGCGCCGATCCGGACGCGCTCATCGCGCTCTTCGTCCCGCAGGACGACGAGGGGGTTGTCTGGAAGAGCAACATCTTCGGCGAGCACCACGGACTGGAGGCCATTCACAAGCACTTCTCGGGTGTCACGAGCACGATGCCCTGGGCCGCGCACTTCATGGACAACCCGGTCGTCGACGTCAGCGACGACGGGTTGAGTGCCACAGGCCGCTGGGACCTGCTCGAGTTCTCGACGATGGCCAAGGCTGACGGGAGCGAGGGCCTGGAATCGGTGTTCATGACTGCCTGGTACACCAACGACTTCCGCAAGATCGACGGCCAGTGGTACTTCTACTCGATCGACGTCCAGATGCAGCACATCTCGGATTGGCGGCAGGGCTGGGTCCGGCAGCCCAACCGAACCGGTGCCCCCGAAGACGTAGCGGCCGGACGGGCACAGAGGTGAGCCCATGGACGAATCTCGTCAAACTGTCGGAACACGCCGAGTCGCTCGGGCTGCCGGTGACGGATGCGGAACTCCCGCAGATCCGGATCCTCCTCGGTGAGATCCTCAGGGCCATCGGCGAGGTCCCCGCCGAAGAAGCGGGACGCGTGCCCGTCCGTGCGACGAAGGCTCCGAGCGAGGAGGACGACCCTCTCAACGCGATTACTGTCTGGTCCGACGTCGCGCCGACGTCGGACGGGAGCCTCGACGGCTTCACCGCCGTGGTCAAGGACTGCATCGCCGTTTCCGGACTGCCGATGACAGCAGGCTCGGAACTTCTCGCCGACTTCTGTCCGCGCGAGGACAGCACGGTCGTCGAACGCTTGCGGGCCTCGGGTGCTCTCATCGTCGGTATGGGCAGGATGGACGAGCTCGGCCTGGCGGCAGGCGGAGACACCGGCCTGGGTGGGGCAGTACTCAACCCGTTCGACCGCAGTCGGACCGCAGGAGGGTCCTCGGCAGGGGCAGCGGCATCCTTGCACTATGACGACGTCCAGGTCGCCATCGGCGCGGATCAGGGCGGTTCGGTTCGTGTGCCGGCGGCCTGGTGCGGCGTGTATGGCCTCAAACCCACGGCGGGGCTCGTGCCTGCGACGGGAACGCTCGGCGTGGACCACACGATCGACCATGTGGGTCCCTTGGCACGCACGATTACCGACCTCGCCGCCGTCTTGGACGCCATTTCCGGTCCCGATGGTCATGATCCGCGCCAACCGGACATGTCGGAGCCGGAGGTATGCAGCGAAGCAGCGACGGCACCGCCCACCGACCTTCGCGGCATCCGCCTCGGCCTATTGACGCAGTGCAGCTCAGAGGCTCACGGCGTCGAGCCGTCAGTGCGACGAGCCATGGACGGGGTCGTGAAGGCGCTGGTCGGCCTCGGGGCTGAGATCGTGCCCGTGGACCTGCCCGAGCACTCGACTGCCGGTGCCATCATGTTCGGCACATCGGTGGAGGGGATGTCGGCCCTGCTCGCGGCCGGTGGCAACGGCTACCAGTGGCGCGGAAAGTACTGGCCCGAGCTGGCGGCGGCGATCGCGCGCGGGTGGGCCGGTGCGGCTCGACTGGGACCGGCCGCCAAGGCGGCGCTGATAGCCGGTTCGCATCTCCGTGGTTCATTCCGAGGCGAATGGTACGCGCAAGCCCAGAACGCGCGCCGATCGCTCGTCGCCGGATATGAGCGCGCCCTTGACGGTGTCGATGCCCTCATCTGTCCGACAACGCCGGGACTCCCACATGCCGTCGACCGAACACTCAGTAACTCGGAGCGGGTCCTGCGCGGATGGTCGGTGCTGGCCAACACCGCAGCGGCTAACCTCACCGGGCACCCCTCGCTGTCGATGCCGATAGCAGAATCGCACGGCCTGCCAGTAGGCGTCATGCTCACCGGGCACATGTTCGACGAGGCCGCGCTGGTGCACATCGCCGCCGTGTGCGAGCGAGAGCTCGGGACGAGACCGGGGAGCCCCGGATGAAGGACCCGCCGGAACTCATACTCGTCGGAGATAGGCCAAGGACACGGGCCGACCGATGGCTAGGGTCCCGGTCAAGGCGCAACGCCGAGAGTCTTCCCGCGTGTCTCGGTGCAGGTGTTGTCGAACCAACCAGAACAAGTCCGTATGCCTCGTGGATGAAGACCGTCTACGGACAGCGGATGAAGGCCGCCGCGTCCATGTCGGGTGTTTGTGCCGCTCCTGATTGTCTGGCTCGAGTGTGTTTAGTGGGTGCGAGTTTGGGTGCGAAACGGTTCCTCATGGTGCCTCATTCGCACCCATCGTGACGTCCCGTGCGATCGTTTCAGCTGGTAGGAGCGCTGTGCGACGGCTGCCGGGTGCCTCATAATCCTTTGGCCGTCGGTTCAAGTCCGACCCGGCCCACTACCAGGCAAAACGAAGGGAATCGATCCCGTACAGCGCTCGCAATACAAGGGATTCGACGCGCAGCGTCGGGCGTGGCCTTCACTTCCTTGGGTTGGCAGCCGGGAGGTCGGGTACAGATCACTCTGCTCAGCTCGACAGTGGTGAACTGTCTCCGAGCGGATGGGGCATTCCAGATGGTGCGAAGCCGAATGTCGTCTTTCCTGTTACCGTCCGCCGTCGGTGTGGTGCCGTGCCGGGCAGCGGGGTCCTGCCGGTTGCCGGTCGCACTCAAGATGCCAACTGTGCATGCTGGGGCGACGTATCGCGCCGAACGAATCACCAGGCGCTATCCTCCGGCCTCGTCCGATAACCAGCCGCAGATCCTCTGTCCGCTCGCCGCGCGACAAGATCTGGAGTCGTTGCCGAAGGTTCCTGACGCTCACAGAACGAGCCGTGCGCCGCTCAAGGCGCTGCGGACGCTTCTTGGTCAGGACAGAGATCGCGCTGGGACATATCCAGGTCGGGGGTGGAACGCGTAAGGGCCTTTCTGATGTATCAGGCGCGGGCGAGGTCGATCGCCGTCCATGCCATCGCGGTGGCGCCGTCGAGCACAGCCTTGTCGGCGGCCTGGGTGATGCAGGCCGCAGTGAACTCGGGTTGATGGTTCACTGCGGGCAGGCAGTCCAGCCCCAGCATCGGGTGGATAGTGGGCACGACGTGGGAGACATTGCCCATGTCGGTTGCTGCGCCGCCCGGCGAGCCGCCGGACAGGTCCGGGAAGACACGCCCGAGCGCCTCGGCGTTGGCCCGGTACATATCGAGCATGGTCGCGTCGGGCCGCAGGTCGGCGTAGTCGAGGGAGATCGGTGTGGTGGTCAGTTCACATCCGGTAGCCAGTGCCCCGGCATCGAAACAGTTCTGCACGCGCTGCTTGAGTCGGGAGAGGCACTCCAGTGTGGACGATCGGACTATCCACCCTCCGCGGCTTGCGTCCGGGATGATGTTCGCCGCAGTGCCGGCCTCCGTGACGATGCCGGCGATGCGGTCGTCCGGACCAGTCTGTTGGCGCAGAAGTCCCACTGCGACCTGCGCGACGGTCATCGCATCGGCGGCGTTGACGCCGTGCTGCGGATACGCCCCCGCATGTGCGGTTTTTCCGCGGTAGGCGACCTCGAATTGCGAGACGGCAAGGCCGGGCATCGCGGCCATCTCCACTGCGCCGGGATGGACCATCATTGCCGCGTCCATTCCCTCGAATGCTCCGCGTTCGAGCATGAGGATCTTGCCTCCACCGCCCTCCTCCGCCGGGGTGCCGAGGACGGTCACCGTCAACCCCAGGTCGTCGGCAAGACCGGCGAGCGCCGCTCCGGCCCCGACGGCAGCCGCGGCGATGATGTTGTGGCCGCAGGCGTGGCCCATATCGGGGAGTGCGTCGTACTCGGCGCAGATCCCGATGTGCAGCGGCCCCGTTCCGGCGGTCGCACGGACAGCGGTAGGAAGGCCATAGCAGCCGTGCTCGACCTCGAACCCGGCCACGGTGAGAGCCTCCGCCACCCACGCGCTCGCCCGCTCTTCCTCGAATGCGAGTTCTGGGTGGGTGTGGATGCGATGGGAAAGCTCGATCAGCCGGTCGCGCCGAGCGCCGACCGCATCGGCGGCGTACTGCTTGGCGTCGGCCGTCATGCGTCCTCCGTCGGTGCAGTGTGGATGGAAGCTGGGCGGGTGGCCGCGTCGTAGGCGGCTCGGGAGCCGGTGGCGCCCATGCCGCTGTCGCCGGCCGGCTCGTACAGCCTCTCGGGGCCCCCGCCCTGCCACTGGTTTACCCATACGACCCCGGCGGGGATGCGTCGCGCGGCGACCATGTGCTCGGGGTCGGCGGTGTACACCGTGGCGGCGAGCCCCAAGCGCGTCTTGGCCGCTTCTGCCAGTCCTTCCTCGAAGGAGGACACAACCATTACCGGGGCGAGGGGGCCGAAGGTCTCCTCGTTCATGACCAGCATGGAGTCGTCCACGTCCGTGAGGACGGTGGCGGGGTAGAAGAAGCCCTTGCCACCCCGCTCCTTCCCGCCAGTGCGGACGGTCGCGCCGCGTTCGACCGCGTCGGCGACGTGGCGTGCGACGATGTCGCGTTGCCGCTGGTCCACCAGCGGGCCCAGAACGGTGGTCTCGTCGCGTCCGTCTCCGAGGGTGTACGTTCCCGCGACGTCGACGAGGGCGTCGATGAATTCCTCGGCGATGTCGCGGTGCACGTAGATGCGTTCCATGGACGTGCAGATCTGGCCGGAGTTGGCGAACGCGCCGAAGGCGACCGCCGCGGCGGTCGCGGCCGGGTCGACGCCCGCGTCGACGACGACGGGGTCCTTACCGCCGAGTTCGAGGATCGAGCGGCGCAGCAGAGCTCCGCTTTCCCGGCCGACCGCCCGGCCCGCCTCGACCGAGCCGGTGAAGTGCACCAGCCCGATCCGCTCGTCGGCGACTAGCGGCACACCGGCCCGGGAGTCGCCGTGCACGAGGTTGACCGTCCCGGGTGGCAGATCGGCCAGTTCCAGCAGCCGCGCCGCCGACATCGGCGACCGCTCGGACGGCTTGAGCACGACGGTGTTGCCCGCGGCAAGCAGAGGGCCGATCGCGCCGAGCGTCATGGGTACCGGGAAGTTCCAGGGGACGATGACGGCGGCGGCTCCGAGCGGATGGCGCAGGAGGGTGGTGCTGCTCCCGTCCGGACCGGCGACCGTCTTGTCGAACGGGTAGTCCAGGGCTTCGGCGACGGTGGTCTTGAACAGCTGTGCGGCGGCGCCGATGAAGCCGGTGCCGAGGGAGACGGGTTTGCCCATCTCGCGACACTCGATCTCCGCCAGCTCGGATGCTTGCTCGGCGACGGCGTCCGCCCACCTCGTCAACCGCGCTACACGCTCCGCGACGGGTAGCACCGCCCAGGCGGGCTGTGCTTCGACGGCCGCTCCCATTGCCTGACGGACGTCCTCAGGTGATCCGCTGGGGCAACGGGCCGTGATCTCCTCGGTGGCGGGGTCGATCACGTCGTGGAACGCCTCGCCGCGGGTGTCTTGCCAGTGTCCGCCGATCAGGTTCTGCAGGGTTTTCACAGGGTGTGCTCCTTCGCCGGGGCGGCGGACGGTCAGTCGAGACGGTCGGCCATCAGTTCGCCGAGCATGATCGATGCGACGTTGGTGTTGGCCCGCGGGACGGACGGGAAGATCGATGCGTCAACCACGCGAAGGCCCTCGACCCCGCGTATGCGGCAGGAGGGGTCGACCACCGCGGAGTCGTCGTCGGCCGCCCCCATTCGGCACGTGCTGGTGCCGTGCTGGGCGTCCACCGCGGTCGCCAGCAGGTGGTCGTCGAGTTCGGCATCGTTGTCCAGCACCGCGAACAGGTCGCTGTTGGCGTCCTCGACCGACCCGTCGACGACGGTCGCCGCCTCAGGGCTGCGGGCCATCTCCACCAGGGTGCGGACACCGTTACGCAGTCGCGCGAGGTCGCGGTCGTCCGACAGCATCCGCTCCCGGATTTCGGGCTGAGCCTGAGGGTCGGTGGAGGTCAGCGACAGCACTCCGCGCGAGTGGTTGTGGTTCAGCCACACCCCGAAGCCGCCCATCGGCGACCGCGTGTCAGCACTGGCCATGGACAGCACGTTCATGTTCAGCGACACCAACATCATGTCGTGAGGGGCGGCGCCGGGCGCACCGCTGCTGTAGCGGACACAGACGTTGGTGTGGCGGTCGTCGTCGGTCTTGATCGCGGCCTCCGTGGTCAGCGGCAGCCCGATGACCACCATCGGATGGTCCTGCATACCGCGGCCGACCGGGAGGTCCGCCACGACCGCGAGGCCGAGACGGTGCAGGTCCGCAGCCGGGCCGATGCCCGAGCGCAACAGAATCGCCGGTGAGTGGACCACGCCGGCGCTGAGCACGACCTCGTCCGCGTACTCGGTCGTCGCCGCGCCGCCGGTGATCACGCGGACGCCGACGGCCCGGCCGCCCTCGACGACGACCCGGTCGACCAGCGCGTCGCCGCGGACGGTGAGCCCGGTCAGCGACCGAACCGGTTCGAGATAGCCGTCGTTGACCGTGACCCGGCGGCCGCCGCGCGAGTTGATCGGGTATGGCGAGACCCCGGCCGCACCGGGCGCGTTCACGTCCGGCGCCCAGGGGTGCCCGGCGGCCTGGGCGGCCGCTGACAGTGCGCCGTCCACCCCGCCCCACTGTTCCTGCGGCGTCCGGAAGATCGGCGTCGGTCCGCCGCGCCCGTGGTAGGGCTCGTCGCCGAACTCCTCGTCGTCCTCGAGCTTGGCGAAGTAGGGCAGGACGTCCTCGGGTGACCAGCCGGCGCATCCGGCGGCGGCCCAGTCCTCGAAGTCTTCCATCGGCGGGCGAATGGCGATCTGCCCGTTGATCGACGAACTGCCGCCCGCGCCCCGGCCGCGCCAGTACGGTGCCTGGGGCTGTTTGTCCGTCCGAGCCGAGTTGACGCCCTCCCAGACCAGGCCCGCCACGGCGGTGGGATCCATCAGCGCGCGGGCGGGGTTGGGTGACCGCCACGCCTCAGGCATCTGCGCGGTCCGATAGTCGGGGCCGGCCTCCAGGAGCAGGACGCGCTTGCCGCGTTCGGCCGAGCGAGCGGCGAGGGCCGCGCCCGCGGAGCCCGCTCCTACGACGATGATGTCCCAGCCCGGGTCTGTCACGGTGAACCTCCTGTGTTCGGATCAGGAGTACGAGCCCGGGGATCTCCGGACCGTTGCTGGACCGTATAGTTGTCCCCCGAGTCACGTTCAGTCAATAGTGAATTTTCATTTCTGATTGACCGATTGGAGTTTCGGTGGTGTCCAGCCGTGCCGGCGACGGTCCTCCCGACGATGCCAACTCTCTGATCGACGACTTCGGCCTGTACATCGGGCGCGCAATGGGCTGGCCGCCGATGGCCGGGCGTGCCGCGGGGGTGCTGATGCTCAGCGAGAGCCCCATGACGATGACGCAGCTCCAAGACGCTCTTCATGCGAGCAAGGGCTCGATGTCCGAGACGACGAGGCTGCTGGTGTTAAGCGGGACCGTCCGGCGTTTCAAGGAACCGGGGTCTCGCCGGTACGTGTACGAATGGCGCGACGATGCCTGGATCGGCTGCTTGCAGCACCAGATCGAGGGAACGACCGATCTGCTGGCGCTGGCGGAGAACGCGCAGGCACGCGACGCGGCGCTGCCCGAGCGGCAGCGCGCACGTCTACGCGACATGCACGAGTTCTACACCTTCATGGTCCAGCGCCTCGAAACGCTCCTCGCCGAGTACAGGGCATTCCGCGAGCACGGCGACCCTGACCACGTGGCTGCTCGAGACCGCGCTGCGGGCGGAGACGGCTGAGAACCTGCGCGGTGAGGTCGGACAACCCTGCATCGTCGGCTGCGACGGCAGCAACGGGCTTGCAACACTCCCGGATTCGAGCTGCGGAAAGGGCCGTTCCGCCGTTCCTTCACGCGAACTCAGTCGGCTGGCCGGTGGCTGGTGTCGTCCTCGAAGACGAGGAAGGTGCGGGTGCCGAGCACGCCGGGGATGGCTTGCAGTTGCTCGAGTACGACCTGGCGGAGTGCGTCGTTGTCGGCTGCTCTGATCAGGAGGATCACGTCGAATTCGCCGCCGGTCAGTGCCATGTGGTGGACCTCGGGGATGGCACGTAGCCGGTCTTTGAGATCGCGCCAGCTGTTCTGTCGGACGGTCAGGGTGACGTAGGCCGAGGTGGTCAGTCCGAGTTTCGTCGGGTCCACGGTGGCCGTGAATCCCGTGATGACGCCGTTCTGCACGAGCCGTTCGAGGCGTGTATAGGCGTTGGCGCGGGAAATGGAGACGCGTTCGGCGAGCGCTCGGCCCGACAGGCGGCCGTCGGCTTGTAGTTCGGCGACGATGCGGCGGTCCGTCTCATCGATGTCGGTTTCCAATGGTCTCATTTCCCATGGTCGGCTGAGTGGGATGTGTGCCAATTGGCATGGCAGTGCCGCCTATGAAAGACGACCATCTCAACTTTGTCGTCGTCTGTAGCTATCTGGCACGCCATGCTGCCACGCTCTCGATACGTTTGTCTCGCGGTGGAGGAGTGGAATGAGTGTCGACGAGCTCGGCGCAGCGGTGGCCACGGTGCGGATCCTGGACGAAGCGGGCGATCTCGTCGACGGGGCTGACCGGCCGGATTCGGATGCGCTGTTGGCGGGGTACCGTCAGCTCGTACACGGCCGCAGGCTCAACGAGCAAGCCGGTGCGCTCGTCCGGCAGGGCAGATTGGCCGTCTACCCGTCGTCGCGGGGCCAAGAGGCATGCCAGGTCGCTTGTGTCACGGCACTGTCCGAAGGCGACTGGTTGTTCCCGACCTATCGGGACGCGGTCGCGATCGCCACGCGAGGTGTCGATCCGGTCGAGGTCCTCAGCATGCTGAAGGGCGACTGGCACTGCGGCTACGACCCGGCACAGCATCGTGTGGCTCCGCAGGCCACGCCCTTGGCTACGCAGTTGCTGCACGCCGTCGGGGTGGCTCATGCGGCGCGGCTCAAGGGTGAGGACACCGTTGTCATGGCGCTGTGCGGCGACGGGGCGACGAGCGAAGGTGACTTCCACGAGGCCTGCAACTTCGCGGCCGTGTTCGCCTCACCCGTCGTGTTCTTCGTGCAGAACAACAAGTACGCGATCTCCGTCCCGCTCGCACGCCAATCGGTAGCACCGTCCTTGGCGTCGAAGGCCGTCGGTTACGGCATGCCGGGTGTGCGGGTCGACGGCAACGACCTCGGTGCACTGTCCACAGTGCTCGGTGAAGCGGTCGAACAGGCGCGCAGGGGAGGCGGTCCGACGCTCGTCGAAGCCGATACCTACCGCGTGGAGGCGCATACCAACGCCGACGATGCGACGCGCTACCGGACCACTGACGAGGTCGACGAGTGGGCAGGGCGGGACCCGCTCACCCGCGTGTCTGCCTATCTACGCGGGGTGGGTGCGCTCGACGACGACATCGAGGCGGAGTTCGCCGCCGACGCCGACCGCATGGCCGCCCGGGTTCGGGAGGAGCTCGGCGTTGACGTCGCCCCGGACCCGGATGAGCTGTTCGCGCACGTCTACGCCACCCCGACCCAGCAGCTCGTGCAGCAGCGGGCCGCGCTGCAGGGCGAGTTCGACGTCGAGGAGGCGTGATGACCGCAAAGATGACCATGGCGCAGGCGATCAACAGTGCGTTGCGGGATGCCATGACCGCGGACGAGTCGGTGGTCGTGTTCGGCGAGGATGTCGGTCCGCTGGGTGGTGTCTTCCGCGTGACGGAGGGCCTGACGCGCGACTTCGGTGAGGACCGCTGTTTCGACACTCCGCTTGCCGAGTCGGGCATCGTGGGGATGGCCGCCGGGATGGCCATGAACGGCATGCGTCCGGTTGTCGAGATGCAGTTCGACGCCTTCGCCTACCCGGCGTTCGAACAGATCGTCAGTCACGTCGCGAAGTTCGGCAATCGGACGCGGGGCAAGCTCCGACTGCCGATGGTCATCCGGATTCCGTATGCCGGTGGGATCGGCGGTGTCGAGCACCATTGCGACTCGTCGGAGGCCTACTACGCCCATACCGCGGGCCTGACGGTCGTCGCCCCGGCCGACAACACCGATGCCTACGCGCTGCTTCGTGCCGCGATCGAGTGGCCCGACCCGGTCGTGTACCTGGAGCCGAAGCGTCACTACTTCAGCAACGAAGAGGTCGATCTCGCCGCGGCCGATTCGACGATCGGCCGCGCGGCCGTGGTGCGCAAGGGCCGGGACGCCACGCTGATCGCCTACGGCCCCTCGGTTCCTGTCGCGCTCGCCGCAGCCGAGGAGGCGGCGACCGAGGGACGTGACCTCGGTGTCGTGGACCTGCGGTCGATCGTGCCGTTCGACGACGACACCGTGTGTGAGCAGGTCAAGCACACGGGCCGAGCCGTCGTGGTGGCCGAGGCGCCGGGCTTCGCGTCGGTCGCCTCGGAGATCGCGGCGCGCGTGACGGAGCGCTGCTTCCACTACCTGGAAGCGCCGGTTCGGCGGGTCACCGGCTTCGACATTCCCTATCCCGCGCCGAAACTCGAGCATTTTCACCTGCCGGACACCGCGCGGATTCTCGATGCGGTCGACGAGCTTCAGTGGGAGGAGCAGCTGTGAGCGAAGAAGTGTTCACCTTGCCCGACCTCGGTGAGGGATTGACCGAGGCGACGCTGCTGCAGTGGCTCGTGAAGGTGGGCGACGTCGTCGCTGTCGATGCCCCGGTGGCGGAGGTCGAGACGGCGAAGGCCTCCGTCGAGGTTCCCTCACCCTTCGAAGGCCGGATCACGCAGCTGCACGGCGACGAGGGCGCGAACCTACAGGTCGGCCAGCCGCTGATCACGGTCGACGTCTCGTCCCCCGTCGGCGAAGCCGACTCGGCGGACGCGGACCGGTACGTGGAGGAAGAGCGCGCCGGGTCCGGCAATGTGCTCATCGGCTACGGCACCGGCAACGGCCCCGGACGACGTCGCCGCACCGCGAAGAAGCGTGAACCTGCGCCGCAACCGTCAGCTCCCGCTGATGCGGGCCCACGGGCGTCGACGGCCGCACCGGCCCCGCCGCGGCGACCTGTGCAATCGCCCATCGTGCGTAAGCTCGCCCGCGAGCGCGGCGTCGATCTGACCACGGTAGCCGGAACCGGTCGCGGCGGGCTGATCACCCGCCGCGACGTCGAGGCAGCGGGCCGGCCGGTCGAACCGTCGGTCTTGTCGGCAGCGTCGCACGCTGCACGCGTCGATGCGGACACCGACGGCCGGACAGGACTCCCGATCCATGCGCGAGTGCCGCTGACCGGGCTACGCAAGGCAGTCGCAGACACGCTGAGCCGGAGCCGCAGCGAGATACCGGAAGCGACCACGTGGGTGGACGTGGACGCCACGGAGCTGCTCGAACTGCGCCGGACACTCGGCCACCCGGAACCGGCGCCGGGCATCCTCGCCATGGTGGCGCGCTTCGTCGTCGCAGGCCTGACCCGATTCCCGGAACTGAACTCGCGAGTGGACACCGAGCGGCAGGAGATCACCCACTTCGACGGGATCAATCTCGGGTTGGCCGCACAGACCGACCGCGGACTGATGGTCCCGGCCGTCCGCAACGCGCACCGCCTCGGTATGCGGGGACTGGATACCGAGATCCGGCGACTCACGACAGCGGCCCGCGACGGGACGGTGCAGCCCGACGAGCTCACCACCAGCTCCTTCACGCTGAACAACTACGGCGTGCTCGGCGTGGACGGCAGCGCGGCGATCATCAACCATCCCGAGGTGGCCATCCTCGGGATGGGACGGATCATCCGCCGGCCATGGGTCGTCGGCGACGATGTCGTACCGCGCAGCATCCTGCAGCTGTCACTCGCTTTCGACCACCGCGTCTGCGACGGCGGCACCGCGGGCGGATTCCTCCGCTTCGTCGCCGACGCCATCGAATCACCGGTGTTCGCGCTGGCCGAGCTGTGAGTGCAGGCTTGGAGACTCCCGGCCGGCTCGTGAGCAGTGGACCACGCCACTACCGAGGACTGGGACGGTAGTGGTGATCGAACGCATCCATCGGTGACGAGTGAGGCGCGTCGCGCCCGATGGGACTGTGTCGATGCATCTACTCGCAAGAGGTTGCCCGTACGGTGGGTATCGTGCCTCGTTCGCACCCACCGTGACGTGATGAAGCTGCAGTCGCAGGTCGACAAGCAGTGGGTGCCGAGTACGAACGTGTCGTTCTCGTATGCCATCGACGAGTGGTTGCGCGGTAGCGGCACCGAGTCGACGACGCGGCATGCGTACGTGGGCTACATCGAGCGCCGGATCCGCCCTCGCTCGGTGAGATGTCGGTGAACAAGCTGAGCGCGCGGAACCTGGAGACGTTGCACGGGAGTTGCGTCGGTGCCGCCGCCGCTGTGACGGTCTGCCGTACATCGAGCACAAGTCCGGCGACGAGCACGACTGCAAGAAGTCCAAGTGCAAGCCCCATGAGTGTCGGCCGATGGCTCAGGCGTCGGTGAGGCAGATTCACGCGATCATCAGTGGTGTGCTGAATGCGGCGGTGCGGTGGGAGTGGATCGACTCGAGCCCCGCCAAGATCGCACAACGACGACTACGTCGGAGTGACGACACCGCCCCGCTTCGCCGTAGCCAGGATCTGCGACATGGTCAGGTTGCGGACCCGTTCGACCCAGGGGGAGGTCGTGATGAAATCTTGCAACGCTTGTGTGTCGGGAAAGGCGGCAAGGACGAAGATCTGTTCGTTTCCCATGGTGATCGCCACGTATCGGGTGTGAGGGGAATGGGCTATCTCGTCGGCCACGTCGTCGATGTAGTTGGGGGGCACGGTCAGCCGCAGCACGGCCTCCACGGGATACCCGAACAGCGCCGGGTCGACAACTGCGCGGATCGTCAGCGCTCCGGTGCGTGTCAGTGCCTCGATTCTCCGGCGGACTGTTGTGTCGGACAGGCCGGTGAGTCGGGCGAGTTCTTCGACGGTGGTGCGCCCGTCGTCGGCGAGGGTGCGCAGGATCAGCTCGTCCGCCCGGTCTGGTAACTGCGTTCCGCGGTGGGGCGTTGCGCCGTCCCAAGGGCGCTCCCGCCGGAGCGCTGCGACTTCGGCATCGGTGAGTTCGCCCGGCCGCCACTCGGCGATGCTGTGTACGTGCCGTAGCACGGGTTGGCTGGTGGTGCGGCTGATGCCACGGATACCCGGCAGGTCATCGAGCACGAGCCGGGCGAGTTCACCCGGTCGGCCATTGACCACCGCGACGCAGTCAGGGTCGCCGGTGACGAGGTGAACGATGACGGTATCCGGTCGTTGCGCGAGCGCGTGCGCGGTGGTCCGCGCCCGCCCGGGCTCACACTGGACCCCGACGAGCGTGATGGTCGCGGCGGCGGGGCGGCCCGCTACAACGACCATGCGTGCGTCGAGAAGTTGAGTGCCGCGCCGCAGCACAGTCCGTTCCGATTCGCCGAGTGCGTGCGCGATCGTGGTCCAGGGAGCGCGACCATCGATCTGGAGTGCGCAAGCGATCCGGCGATCCAGGGTGTCGAAATTCGCCTTCGCAGATCCTGTTCGTTCGGACATCCGCCAAGTATACGGCGCTCACCACGCGTTGCCTGGTCGGCTCTTGCTGTCGAGGGCACCGGTGGACACCGTAGTGGCGTCCGTCGTGCGAGACCGTGCCGGCGACGTCCAGGCCCTCACCGTGGAGGAGCAACGATGGCCGAGAAGTCAGATGCATCGCGTCCGAGCGACGTCGAATTCTCTCGTCCGGATCGTCCGGGAATGCGGTTACGCTTCTCTCGCGTCGGCCCGGGCCTCGTGCTGGCAGCCGCGAGCGTCGGTGCTGCCGACATGGTCACCTCGATCAACGGAGCCGCCCAGTTCGGTATGGGTCTGCTGTGGGCCGCTGCACTGGGCGTTCTGATCAAGTTCGTTCTTACGGAAGGAGTGGGCCGCCACTACCTTGCCACTGGGCGGACGTTCCTGGCCGACATTGGAGAGCGTTCCCGAGTCGGTGCCGGCCTGTTGCTCGTCGTCTTCTTGGTGATCGGGTTGCTGTACGGTGCAGGCTTGTCGTCGGTCGCGGCCTTGGCGCTGACGACCTTGATACCGACCCTGCCGCTCGTGCCGGTCGCGGCCACCGCCTCGGTGGCCGCGGCAGCGATCGTGCTTCTCGGCCGTTACGACACCTTCGAGTCGATCATGAAGTATTTCATGATCCTCAAATTCGGCTTGATGGTAACTCTCGCGGCGATCGCCTTGGCCAGCATCGACGACTGGGCCGGCTTCGCCGGTTCGCTTGTGCCGCAACTGCCCGCCGGCTCACTCGTCGACGTCGTTGCCTTGATCGGCGGGGTCGGTGGCACCGCTGGCGTTATCGCGTACGGCTATTGGGTCCGGGAGAAGGGTTGGCGCGATCCGTCTTGGTTGCCGGTCATCCGTTTCGATTCGGGCCTGAGTTACGTGATGATCTTCGTGTTCGTGGTTGCCACCACGATCGTCGGCACGGTTCTGGTTTACGGTACCGGGGCTTCTGTCCGTGGTACCGAAGGCTTGAGTGCGTTGTCTGAGCCCATGGGTCTGCAGCTTGGCGCCGTGGCCCGGGTGGTTTTCCTTCTCACCTTCACTGTTGTCGCTTTCAGTGCCCTGGTCGGTGGATTCAACGGACTTGCCCACATGCTCAGTGACTCCGCGAGGACAGTGCGTGGCCGCCGCGGTGTGAGTGTGTCTGATGTGGAGGGCAGCGGAGTGTTCCGGCTGTTCGTCCTGGGCATGTTGGTCAGCTCGCTCGTGATGGTGTTCGCCGGCCGCCCGGTCACGCTGTTGTTGGCCTATGCGGCGGTCGGTTCGCTGATCATGCCAATTGTGGCGGCGTTCCTGCTGTTCCGGATGAACAGACGCGATATCGATGGCCCGCTGCGCAACGGCGCTGTGACCAACTTGATTCAGGGAGTCGCCCTCGCGCTGTTCGCGCTGCTAGCCGTTGTCGAGATCATGGAGATTGTCGGATGAGTGAGGATCCTTACTACTGGACGGCCACACGGCAGGCTGAGGCGGTTCGGCGGCGGGAAGTGTCCGCGACCGAACTCGTGACTCTGCATCTCGACCGCATCGAACAGGTCAACGCCGAGGTCAATGCGGTCGTTTCGGTGGATGCCGAGGCGGCCCTCGACGCGGCCCGAAAAGCGGACGATATTGTCATGTCCGGCCGGCCGCTCGGAGCACTCCACGGCCTACCGATCGCTCACAAGGACACGCTCGAGCTGGCGGGGTGGCGGACGACGCACGGTTCAACACTGCTCGCCTCCAACGTTCCGGAGCGTACTCAGATCGTGGTTGAGCGGACCCGGGCTGCGGGCGCGATCAGTGTGGGCCGAACGAACGTACCCGAGTTCGGTGCCGGCTCGCACACCGTCAATGCGGTCTACGGTGCCACCCGCAATCCCTACGATCTCGACCGTAGTGCAGGGGGCAGCAGCGGAGGTGCCGCCGCTGCCTTGGCGTCGGGGATGATCCCGATCGCGGATGGCAGCGACACAGGGGGCTCACTGCGTAACCCGGCGTCGTTCAACAACGTGGTCGGACTCCGTCCGAGCGCGGGCCGGGTGCCAACATGGCCGGATTCAATGGCGTGGGGCCAGATATCGGTCAAGGGGCCGCTTGCCCGCACCGTGGAAGACCTGCGGCTGTTGCTCGGTGTGATGGCCGGTCCCGACCCGCGTAGTCCGCTCGGTATCCACACCGACAACCCACGATTCGAGTACGAATCGGCCGTGCGTGGCTTACGGATCGCGTGGGCGCCGTCGATCGGCGGCATCCCGGTCGATCGCGATGTGGTCGATGCGCTCACGGCCACAGTGTCGGAGCTTCCCGACCGGTTGGGTTGTCATGTAGAGCTCGACGAGCCCGACTTGACCGGGGCTGACGATGTCTTCCTCACGTTGCGAGCCTGGCATATGACGGCAAGTCTCGGCGGTCTGGTCGAACGGCACGCCGATCAGATCGGCGACAGTGTCCGGTGGAATGTCGAAATCGGACGCTCGCTGTCCGGTGCGGATATCGCACGGGCCGAGGCTGGCAGAACCGAGCTGTTCCACCGGATGAGGGAGTTCTTCGAAAGGTACGATCTGCTCGTTGCACCTACCAGCCAGATCGCTCCCTTTCCGGTGGAACTCGACTATCCCCGCGCGGTCGGCGGGGTCGAGATGGACACCTACTTGGACTGGATGAAGTCGGCATACCTGATCTCGCCGACTGGCAGTCCTGCGTTGTCCGTACCAGGGGGTTTCACGGAGGCGGGGTTACCCGTCGGACTCCAAGTCATCGGCCCTTACCGCCGGGAGGAACGATTGTTCCCGCTCGCGGCGGCCATCGAGGAGCAGTTCAATTTCGGCGCACGTCGCCCCGCGTTCTGTCGCGGCAGCCTGTCCTAGCGCACGGTGCCGCGACAGCGTAGGCAAGCCCGCGAGATTGCTGGCTGGCTCCTACTCGGTAATCGCGGCGACGACTTCGATCTCGACACGAAGATTCGCGACGAGTTCGCAGAATACGACGCTGCGGGCCGGTAACGGCCGGTCGAAGCGGCGGGCGTAGCACTCGTTGAACTCGCTGTAAAGCTCACGGGAGGTCAGAAAACAGGTCGTCTTGACGACCGTTTCCAGTGATGCCCCGGCTGCCGACAGCACTGCGGCCAGGTTGTTGATGACCTGGTCAACCTCGGCGGAGAACTCGTCCGGTCTCGTCATGTCGAACGGGTTCAGGCCGACCACACCCGCGGTGTAGACGGTGCTTCGGTGGACGACTGCTTGGGAGAACAGGTGAGGCATCTGCGGTGCGTCGACGGTGTCGATGGGGTGGCCACGCTTGCTCATGGGCAGAGTCTCCTTCTCCGTGTGGCGAGTGTATTGGTTGGTGCAGGGCGGCGGGGATCAGCGCAGGGGGTTGAGCGCCGCGAGCTCGCTCGGCGGGTTGCCGGTGGCGATCTGCCGAGCAAGAAGTTTCGCTGTGGCAGGCCCCTGGGTCATTCCCCACATGCCGTGCCCGCCGTGCACGAAGACGCGCTCCGAGTGTGAGGCACCGACGAGCGGTAGGCCGTCGGCCGTGCACGGGCGGGAACCACACCACTCTTCGGTCCGCAGTGTCCAGTCCACGGTGCTGAGCATGGGGTCGGCCGCTGCTGCGATGGTGGTGAACCGGTCCGGGTTCTGGGGGTGATTCGGGCGGGCGAACTCCATGATCCCCGACACGCGTGTCGCGCCGTCCGCCAGTGGCGTGCAGACCACCCGTTGAGTGGGCAGGTAGGTCGGGCGGGTCGGCATGTTGGCTTCGGGGGGCATCCGGAAGCTGTATCCGCGCCCGGCCTGCACGGGCTGCCTGACACCGAATTGCCGAGCGAGCGGTGACAGCCAGGCACCACATGCCAGCACGGCGATGTCGGCCTGGGTGACGGCGCCGTCGGCGCTGCGCGCCGCCACGCCGCGGCCTGACACGTTCAAGGCGACGACATCTTGCCCAGCGAGGATCCGGCCGCCTTCGTCGAGAACGGTCTTGCGTAGCAAGCGGAGGAACATCGGCGGATCGATCGAACGCTGATCGTGGAGGAGCATCCCGCAGCTGACCTCCGCCGACAAAGTCGGCTCAAGCGAGCGAGTCTCGCTTGCGGTGAGAACATCGGACCGAACTGGCATGCCGCTGGCCACCACATGCCGCAACTCGGTGAGCTTGGCCTTCAAGTCCGCCGAGTCACGAAACCCGACGAGGATCGGATCCCGGTGAACGACCGCCGCCGCCGTACCGGTGGCGTCCAGCTCCTCGTGAGCCTGCAGAGCGATCCGGTTGATGGGCGAGATCGCCCGGAGAGCATGGTCCCAACGGCGGTGTGAGCACCGGGGCAAGAATCGTGTGGCAAAACGAAGCAGGTTCGTGTCGGGAATGCCCGAGACCTGCACCGGCGATGCCGGTGAGAGGACCTTCAGTCCGGCCCGGAGTGCTGCGGGTTCGGGTAGCGGAACGGCGAAGCCAGGAGTCAGGTACCCGGCGTTTCCCCACGAGGCCGCGTCATCGGTGTCGCGGTCGACCACGGTCACGCCGATTCCTTCGCGAAGGAGATAGTGGGCGATTGACAATCCGGCGATGCCGCCTCCAACCACCAAGGCAGTGCGCCGCTTTACTCCTGCACCAGCCATCAGGCCACCTCCATGCCACGAGTGGTCAGGGTTCGACGACCGTTAGTCCCGACCGGATGCGCTCAACCTGCTCCAGATCGTTGTCCTGATCAATGGTCAGGACCGAAGCCGACGGTCCTCGCCGCTAATACGGCTGGATCCGACGCACGGCGGGCGCCCTGTGGCCTCGACCGACGCACCTGGCCTCGACGGAATCATCGCCCATCGGAGTGATTGCGACGCCGACATCTCGGTCCGAGTGTCGGGCCGGATTCGGCCATGCAGCGTTGTCGCTGCCGTCGTTCTCGACCGCCGCGCGGGCCGCCTCGAGCGCTGGTCGCCACCGGTCGAGGTCGGCCTCGCCAGCTTGATCAGCGCCTCCAGCTGGGCGCCCCGGGGTGGCTTCGGGCTCGGGTTCTTGGCGGAGTGCGGTGCGGATGGTGCCCCAGCGGGCGGTGCGCCTATCGCTGGGTCGTCTGCGCCGACGTGTGCCTGAGCAGTATCTGAATCTCGTCGAGGTCGACCCCGTCCTGAACAAGGCATCGGGCGCTGGAACACGTGTGCTGTCCGGCCGAGCGAGCCAGGCTTGGCTTGGCGGCGGTGGTGATCTGGGCGGCGTGCTTGCCTCGCGAGTGTCCCTCACTCCCGAGGGGGGATGGGGCGGTTGTTGAGGTCGATGGACAGGAAGATCTCGTTGGCGACTGGTGTGTGGAGCTCTTCTGCGAGTTGGCCGATGAGTCCGGCAGTTCTGGCCAGCAGTGCGAAGCCACGCAGGAGCTCTAGCGGGAGGGTCAGGTCGGCCAGTGCGGCGCCGCAGACACCCGCGCCGTTGAGGGGCAGTGTCTTGCCGAGGACCTGTGGGTGTGTGCGGCCGATGGCTTCGAACAGCGCCAGGTGGGGACCGAACTGGTTTTCCTCGCGGGCTATTTCGAACAGGCGAGGGGTGCGGGGGTCGCCGTTCTTGTGTACGTGGTGTCCCAGGCCGGGAATGATGCGGTGGGCTGCCCGTTCGGCTTGCACGGTTTGAAGGGCGAGTTCGTCCCAGCCGGCTTCGTCGCGGGGTTGTTGGTCCGCTGCAGCCAGTACGTCGTGGAGGAACCGACCGGTGTCCTCGGTGACACCGAGGAAGCGTGAGCCGCCGCCGAGTAGTCCTGCGGCGAGTGCACCTTGGATCGAGTCGGGGGCTGACAGGTGGGTCAGGCGGGTCACGATCGCGGTGGGTGTGAAGCCGTGATCGGCCAGGGCGGCGAGTACCGCTTCGAACACGCGAACTTCGCTGGGTTGGGGTTTGCGTTGGGTCGCCAGCCAGAATGCCAGCTCACCAAAGGAGGTGTTGCCCATGACGTCCTGGGCCAGGTCCTGGCCCAGCAAGGTGATCTTTTCCAGTGATGATGCGCCTAATGCGGTCGGGTATTCAGGCATCGGTCTCCTCCAGCCATGTGCGGATCTCTGCGCTGTGTTCGTCCAGTTCCGGCGGTGGCAAGCGGTAGGATGCCGGTGTTTCGGAAAACCGGATGGGATGCCGCGTGGTCGGAACGGCGCGATCCCCGTCGCCGACTTCGACAATGGGGTCGAGTTCGAACCGCTCGGCCATCGCGAAGCCACCATCGATGGTGTTGATCGGCCCGCTGGGGATGCCGGCCTCGGTCAGCAGCTCGAACCATTCCAGTGCGCCGCGTTCGCTGAGTTTCGCGGTGAGGATCGGGCGTAGTTCTTCACGGTTGGCGGTGCGGTCGGCGTTGCGGGCGAACCGGGGGTGGTCGGCGACGTCGGGGATTCCGAGCACATCGCACAGCTTGCGGAATTGAGCGTCGTTGCCGGCGGCGACGATGAGCTCGTTGTCCGCGGTGGGCAGCGGCTCGTACGGAAAGACGCTCGGATGCGCGTTTCCCATCCGGTAGGGCACCGTGTCGCCTGCTACGTAGGCGGAGCTGTGGTTGACCAAGCCCGTCAGCGCCGAGGACAACAGGTTGACTTCGACGTGCTGGCCAGCGTTGGTCGCATCGCGGTGGCGCAGTGCTGCCAGGATGCCGATGGCCGCGTGGTTGCCGGCCATCACATCGAACACCGAGATCCCGGCCCGATACGGTGAGCCGTCGGGCTCGCCGGTCAAGCTCATCAGACCGGACATCGCTTGGACCATCAGGTCATAACCAGGCACGTGCTTGCCCGCGCCCGAGCCGAAACCGGTGATCGACGTGTAGATGATGCCCGGATTGGACTCGCGCACGGTGTCGAAGTCCAGGCAATATTTACTGAGGCCGTCCGGCTTGAAATTCTCGATGAGCACATCCGCGCGCTCGGCCAACCTCCGCGCGACTTGCGCGTCGGCTTCGTCGCTCAGGTCCAGTGCGATCGACCGCTTACCTCGGTTGATGCCGAGATAGTAGGTGGACACCCCGTCGCGAACCGGAGGCGTCCAGCTGCGCGTGTCATCACCGCGTGGCCCTTCGACCTTCACGACGTCGGCACCCATATCGGCGAGCAACATCGTCGCGTACGGGCCTGCCAAGATCCGCGAGAAATCCGCGACCAGGAGGCCCTCGAGCGGACCAGTCATCAGTTCATCCTTCATGCGTCGTTGTCGTGGGTGTGCTCAGCGTGTCGCCGCGTCGCAGGTGGGCTCGAGGACGAAGTCGTAGGTGGCGTGCAGGTGGGGTGTGTCGATCTGGCTGCCGTCCGGTGCTGTACCGGGCTGCTTGGTTTCGAACCGGACGATCAGCGCGTCCTTCACGCCGAACACCACGTCGGACTCGAGGTAGTCGGTTCCTTCCTGGAACAAGTGGGTGATGAGCTTGCGGTAGCCGGGCTGGTCGATGAGGAAATGTATGTGCGCGGGCCTGAACGGGCTGATCTCGGTTTTGCCGATCAGGTCCCCCACGGGGCCGTCGAGGGGGATGGAGTAGCCCAGCGGGGCGATGGTGCGGACGCAGTAGGTGCCGTCTTCTCGTGTGCGGTACTTCGAACGAAGCCGTGCCTCGTCGATTTCGGACAGTTGGGCTTCGTAGTAGCCATCGGAGTCGGCCTGCCAGATGTCCAGCAGTGCGTTCGGCACGGGATTGCCGTCGAGGTCGGTGACGCGGCCGGTGATGAACAGGGGAGTCCCGGGAAGTCCGTCGGACATGTCCTCGCCGTAGGACAGTGCGGGCGATCCGTCGATGTGGAACGGGCCGAGCACGGTGGCGGGCGTCGCGGAGGCTGAGAACTGGTTGTTCAGTTGCACGACGAGCGTGCTGAGACCGACGACGTCCGAGGCGAGGATGAACTCGTGCCGTTTCTCGTCGCTGATCCGTCCAGTCGCCGCGAGCCAGTCCATTGCCGCCTGCCATTCCTCCTCGGTGAGGTTCACCTCGCGGGCGAAGGCGTGGACATGGCGGACCAGTGCCGTCATCACCTCGGCGAGGCGGGGTGATTTGGCTGTGGCCCAGCGTGTGGTGGCCAGTTCGGTGAGATTGTCTTCATTGACGAAGGCCATGTTGGTGCTCCTCGGTCGTGGCGGGCCGTGCAGGGCAATGCCTGCTCAGCTGTGGTTGAGGACGTCGAGGGAGTCGGCGACCTGCAACCCGTAGGTATGTCCAAATCGGATGGTGTCGTGGTAGTCGAGCAACTCTGCGGAATCGGGATGCACGAGGTGGGTCAGGGCGGCGGCTGGGTGCAGTCCGGTCGTGCGCACCAGCTTGAGTGCGACACCCGCGATCGACGGTGCCGGTGATTGGCCGCAGGAACAGCAGGAGGCCGGAACTGCGGTCGTCATGACGTGGCCGGGGCGTTGGAGGTCGTCCGGCGCGGTCTCAGGTCGGCCGAGCAGCCGAATGGTGCGCGCTCGGTCAGTGGCCGAGATACCAGTGCTGATGCCCTCCGCCGCGTCGACGGTGACCCGTGCATCGCCCAACGAGGAGCGATGTCCGGCCCCGATCATGCGTGGCAGTCCCAGAAGATCGCAGTCCTGTTCCGGAAGTGCCACGGCGAGTAGGCCCGAACCGTGCCGCACCGCGAAGGCGATCACGTCCGGTGACGCTGTGGCTGCGGCGATGACGAGAGTGGCCGCGCGCTCGGTACGGTCGTACAGCACGACGGGCGTTCCGCCGGCGAGGTCGGCGACCACCGGCAGGTCCTTGACCATCGACGCCTCCGCGGGAGCCACGGCAGTCATCGCGGGCTCCCCGCCGGGATCGTGTCTCCGGAATGGGAGGCGTGTTCGGGATCGAGCCGTGTCATCCCGCCCTGGAAGTACACGAGCGGATACCGCGAACGATCGCCCTCACGAAGGGATGTCACCTCAGCGGTCACCAGGTCGTGATCGCCGATGCGGACGACCGAGTCCTTGATCGCCTCGATGGTGATCACCGCGCCCCTGATCAACGGCGTTCCGAAGTCCGAGACATCCCAGTCGAGTGCCGAGAACCTGCTTTCCGCCGGCCCGCGGAAGGCCTCGGCCACCAAGCCATCGTCCTGATGCAGGATGCTGAAGCTCCAGCGATCGGCGGCCGTGATCTCTGTGAGCGTCTTGGAACGCTGATCACCGAAGAACCCCACGAGGAGGGGGTCCATGGAGATGGCTGTGAACGTGCCGACGACCATGCCGACCGGCTGGTCGCCGTTCATGGTGCCCACGACGGTCACCGTGGTGGGAACGTTGCGCATCGCCCGCCGGAATTCGCTGGGGTGCACTGTATCCGGCGCGGTGCGGGAAGGTGTGTTCATGAATCCTCCTGAGCTCGCCGCCTATGACAAGTCCTGTCGTTTCAACGAGGCGGAGCGCTCCACAAGGGCTCGACTTGGAAGTGCTGGAACGACCACTGCCCGTTCGCTTCGGTGAGGAGCGCGGAGTAGTCGCCCATGCTGAGAAGCTCGGGCTGCGGTTCGTAGCGCCACCGGGTGTATCGGCACGTCGCCGAGCAACTGATCGCCCCGGCGGTATCCACTGCCTCCCACACCCTGACGTTGCTCACCAGGTGGCGTACGCGGGGAGCGTTCGCGAACAAGTCACCGAACAGGCTCGCCACGAACTCCGCACCTGTTCCGGCGCGGCCTGCGAAATCGACCTGAGCCTCGGACAGCAACTCGGTCAGGGTCTCGATGTCCAGTTCGTCGGCGGCAGCGGCGTAGGCGTACAGGAGTTGCTCCGCCGCCGCCCGGGTCTCCGCGCGGGCTGTTGTTTTGCTGATCGGGTTCATGTCGGCCTATTCTTTCCGCGTGACTTTGAGTCCTTGGCCAGGAACGGATCGTCCTTTCGTCAAATCAGCGCCGTGATCTGGTCCTGCTGGCCGAGCAGCTCGCGTCCGTAGATCTCGGCGGCGATCGAGGGGTTGACGACGGCGTGGCGACTGCCGGTTTCCTGGTCTCGCCAAATGCGCTGCAGCGGGTTCTTCTCGCCGAACGTGCTCGCCCCCGCGGTGCTCACCAACAGGTCGATCGCCTCGCGGCAGCGGCGGGCGATGTATCCGGTGTCCATCCGAACCCGGGTGCGCGTGATGCGGTCCATGTGCTCCAGCGAGGAGGCCCACTCGTCGACGTCGGATGCCGCGCGCATCGCGTGGAGGTGTGCGGTGTCGATCAGCTGCGTGGCCTCGGCGAGGTTCAGCTGCGTCGTGGGCGCCGCGGCCGAGTCCTCGTAGAAGGTGTAGGAGATCGGTTTGTGCTTGGCGAGGCTCTCGGAGACGACATCGAGCGCTGCGCGTGCCATCCCGATCTGCGGGCCGACGAGGATGAGCGCCAGGACGGGGACGAAAGCGGAGTGGTAGAGCGCCTCTTCCTTGTGCTCGGTGCCGTACTCACCGCCGAGGGCCTTTCCGACCGACAGGATGCGGTGGTCGGGCACGAACACCTCCTCGGCGATCAGGGTGTTACTCGCGGTGCCCCGGAGACCGGCTACGAACCAGGTGTCCTTGAGCGTCAGGTCGCTCATCGGGATCAAGGCCAGGCCTTGGTCGATCTGTTGTCCTGAGGCATCGACGACGGGAATCCCGAGCAGGGCCCAGGAGGAATGCGCGGAGCCCGAGGCGAACCCCCACGATCCCGAGACGATCTGGCCGCCGTCGACGGCGCGGGTCTCCGCGGTGGGGGCGACCACGCCGCACGCGCGGGCCTCGGGGTCGGCGCCCCACACCTCCCGCTGGGCCTGCTCCGGGTACAGCCCGATCAACCAGCTGCACACGTTCATCAGTGCACTGACCCAAGCGGTCGAGCCGTCGCCCCGACCAATCTCTTCGCTGATCTTCATGAAGGTGGTGAAGTCGGTCTCGAGCCCACCCCAGCGGCGCGGTTGCATGATCCGGAAGATCCCCGCCTCACGCAGGGCCTCGATGTTCTCGTCCGGCACCCGTCGGTCGGTCTCAGCCCGAGCGGCGTTGGCACGTAGCAGCGGCTGGAGCTCGGCGACTCGACGCACCAATTCTTGGGTGGTCGGTTCGTCGACGCTCGCCGAGGACGCGGCTTCAGCAGAGGTCGTCATCAGGCTTCTCCTCTTCGAGTAGCTGTGACCGGTCGTGAGGGCCGCGGTGCAGTGACCGGTGAGCTGCACAACGGGTTGCGACGTAGTACAGGGCTCCGAGCCGTCCGGGGGCTTGTCCCGGGGGATCAGATTTCGGCTCGCGTGTTGTGCTGCTGTTCTTGTTCGCTAGTTGACTTGAACGCGGATACAAGCGGTCGCGTGAGCTTTGAATCGGCAGACCAAGCGTGCTCGCCGGGTTGCGCCCTTTACTGGGCGCCCAGCGCATCCAGGTCCAACGAGGGAGCAGGAGCCATCATGAACGCCGAGCCGTCGTTGTACGTCTTCACACGCGGTATTCCTCCAGAGGAGGCCGGCTGGCCGGGAGCTGAGCCGAGCAGTTCGATGGAGAACGGGATGCGCATCGAGCGCAACATCTCGGTTCCCATGCGCGACGGTCTGCGGCTGCTGGTCGACCGGTACGCCCCAGCCGACTCCGACAGACCGACACCGGTGCTGATCGCCTGGTCGCCCTACGGCAAGCACGGTGCGCTCGAGTGGCGCAGCTGGCCCGGTCACGACATCGACCTCGACCGGCTCTCTCCCTGCACCGCGTTCGAAACGCCCGACCCGGCGTACTGGACCGCACACGGCTACACGGTCATCCTCGCGGACGCGCGCGGCGCCTGGGGCTCGGAGGGCGACGTCGAGATGTTCGGCCCCGGCGAAGCCGCTGCCTGCTACGACCTCATCGAATGGGCCGGCGTGCAGCCATGGAGCACCGGCAAGGTGGGCATGTCAGGGGTGTCCTGGTATTCGGTCATCCAGTGGAACGTCGCCGCGCTGCGCCCGCCGCATCTCGCCGCGATCAACCCGTTCGAGGGGTTCCACGACCCGTACTACGAAGTGGCCACCCACGGCGGGATCCCGGAGACCCAGTTCCTGCCACTGCTCGGCCCACTCATCGCCAAGACTCACGGCCAGGTCGAGGACGTTGCCACCAACGCCATGAATCACCCGTTCTACGACGACTA
This sequence comes from Prauserella sediminis, assembly GCF_014195435.1. NCBI lineage: Bacteria > Bacillati > Actinomycetota > Actinomycetes > Pseudonocardiales > Pseudonocardiaceae > Prauserella > Prauserella sediminis. The sequence goes on from NZ_JACIBS010000001.1 coordinate 3,783,480, forward strand.
CTGGAAGTCCAAGGTTGCCGATCTCGAAAAGATCGACGTCCCCGCCTACGTCGTGGCCAGCTGGTCCGATCACGGGCTGCACACCCGAGGCACGCTCGACGGTTTCCGCCGCATCTCTTCGCCGCACAAATGGCTTGAGGTCCACGGTCGCAAGAAGTGGGCCTACTACTACTCCGAGGACAGCCTGGCTCGTCAGCTCGCCTTCTTCGATCACATGCTGAAGGGCAACGCCACTGAGGTCGCGCAGTGGCCCACGGTCCGTCTCGAGATCCGGGACCGGGCCTATACAGGGGAGGTCCGAGCTGAGAGCGAGTGGCCACTCGAACGCGTCGAGTACACCCCGCTGTACTTGGACGCGGACAACGGAGGTCTGCTCTCTGATGTTCCAGCTGCGAGCAGCCGCCTCGAATACGAGGCCCTCGAAGGCCGAGCTGTGTTCGACCACCGGTTTGAACAGGACACGGAACTGGTCGGCGGAATGGCACTACGGCTCTGGGTGGAGGCGGACGGCGCCACCGATATGGACCTCTTCGTCGGGGTGGAAAAACTCGACACCGACGGCAACGAGGTCAACTTCCCATTCTTCTCCACCTTCGACGACGGACACGTCGCTTTGGGCTGGCTACGGGTGTCGCGGCGCGAGCTCGACGAAGCCGTCTCCACCCCCGAGCGCCCCGTGCTGCGCCACCAGCGAGATCTACCGCTGAGCCCCGGCGAGGTCGTGCCCGTCGATATCGAGATCTGGCCTTCCGGCACGCTCTTCCATGCAGGCGAGACCCTGCGCCTGGTCGTCCAGGGGCACGATCTCAACGCCTACGACGACGGCCTGTTTGCGCAGCGGCACGCTGCCCTGGTCAACACCGGCCGCCACGTCCTCCACACCGGAGGCGACCGGGCCTCACGCCTGTTGATCCCCCGCGTCCCGCCGGCTGCCTGACCAGGACCCATCCCTCCGGGCCTCGCACGAAACGATTCGACCGTTCATCGTGCGAGGTCCGGCTAGCGTCAGCCCCTACTGCCACCGCGATTCGCGCGGACGTGTGAATCGCAGCCGCTCGGTACCGTGCACCCTGCTGTCGCGAACTGACCAGGCGGCTCTGTCCCGGGGGAGAAACGCGCGGATGCCCGGGGACCGTGGCGCGCCTATGCTGCACCTGGTCAGGCGATGTGTTCGTGGGCGCCTGGATGAGCGGAACCACAAGTGGGAGGCGACATGGTCGAAACGCCCTCCGCCCAGAGAGTCTCGAAGTCATGACACCACAACGTCCCGCGGCTGGTCGGGAATGGCTGCTCGACCTGAAACCCCGCGGTCCTGACACGACCAGCACCGCAGCGAGCTCACCCGCGACGGTCGCCGAAACGATCTCGCACGTCGGCGAGACCCCGGTCTGCTGGGCCATAGAGGTGGGCCGGGAGATGGCCACAACGATCATCCGGGAGATCCCCGCCTTCGGAGGTGGCGAAGGGCCCTTCCAAACCCTGCGCAAAGGCACCGAGTCCTCCACCCTGCGCGCGATGGTGCTACTTGCGTTCCCTGACGTACAGCTGAGCCCGATCACCGAGGAAGCCCTCGAAGGCGACCGGGAGTTCGTGCGCCGCGGCATCGCATTGGACAAGGTCCTTCGCGGGATCCGACTCGGCCACGCGGGCATGGCCCAGGCATTCCTCACCGCCTGTGAATCACTCGTCGGCCCGGACCGTGTCGCCGATGAAATGAAAGCCGTATCGGAGGACCTCTTCGGATACATCGACGCCTTCTCCGGCTCCATGGTCACCGAGTTCCTCGCCGAGCGAGACCGCTGGATCACCAGTGCCGCAGCGGCCCGCGCGGAAACCGTCAACCAGATCCTCGCCGGCGACGAGATCGAGGTGCGCGCAGCCTCGTCGGTGCTGGGCTACGACCTCGACCGCTGCCACCTCGCGCTCATCGCCTGGGCCAACTCGCCCGGCGAGGTGTCCGACCTGGAACGTATCGCCGAAGCCCAGCTTCGCGCTCGGGGAGCTACGGCCACGCTCGCCGTGCCGATCGGGAGCTCCGCGCTCTGGGCCTGGGGGAGCATTGCCAACGACGCGGACCCGGCCCCCCAGCCCGCGCCACCGGTCCACGCCGACATCAGAATCGCACTGGGTCTGCCCGGGCGTGGGGTAGACGGCTTCCGCCGCAGCCACGAGCAGGCTACTCGCGCAGAGCGGCTGGCTCGGCTCGCCGGCGACCGAGCCACCCGCGTGACCGACTACGCGGAGATATCTGCCATTGCCATGCTGGCCGAGGACATCGACAGTGCCCGAAACTTCGTAGAACGCGAATTGGGTCCGCTGGCCGACTCGACGAGTCAGGTCTCTGCCCTCCGCGAAACCCTCCTGCAATACTTGGAGCAGGAGCGCAGCATCAGCACCGTCGCCACGTACCTACATCTAGCGAGGGGAACGGTCGCCTATCGCGTCAAGAAGGCCGAGGCCATGCTCGGCCACGAAGTAGGGCAGCGGCGCTTCGAGCTGCACGCCGCCTTACTCCTTGCCCAAGTACTGGGCGATGCCGTCCTGCCGGAATCGTGATGACAAGCTCGAGAACGAGCGTCCAGAATGTGCTGCTACGGGAAGGTCGCGGACGAGGATCGGCCACTGGTTTGTGCGGCGGATATTCAGCGGGTCACGGTGTGGCACCTATGCCGTCCCAGCGCCGGGCGAGTTGCTTCGATGTCGCGCCCGTAGGACGCGCGGGCGGGGTTGCCGGTCGTAAGCACTCCGGCGTCGATGGCTGGCACGTCGCGAACCCCGTCAGCGCTGATCCCTTTCGCGTGAGCGGCATCGATCTACTTTCAGAAGGTCTGCGCATCGCTGTCATCGACCAGCGTGATGATCGTGTCGATGAGGTCAGCCGTGACCGCTGTTCAGGTCGTGCCGACGGAGGCGCGCACGGCACGTACGTCGTAGCGACGCCGCCATACTTCGGCGAGTTCGTTCTGCAGGACCGGACCTCGGTCACGCGCGAGAGCTCGAACCCGACACCGGCCGGGTGGTGGCGCACATCTAAACCTGGCGCCGCGACCACAAGTGGTCCCGCCTGACGGATCACCACCGAGCCCGCCGCCCAGGCGCCCGGATGACCTGAAGGACGATTACCCAGCACCTCGGCTCGGCTGGGCCGGCGATCCCGGACTGGCCACCTTCACGCTGGCCGCGGGAGTTCGTAGCGGCCGCCGACGGAACTGCGCCGCCGGCCTACGGTGGACCCGGCACCGCAACCATCCTTTGGCGTCCAATGCGGCGGCGGATTCAGTTGAGTCCGGTCTGCCGTCGTCGGTCCGCCATCCGCAGTCGTCGGGCGGGACTGCGCCGGTCGCCGGCACACAGATCGATCAGTGCTCGTCGTAATGGTCTCCGTGGGCGGCATGCCGATGACCGTCGTGCACGTAGTCGACGTGGTCGCCGTGCGGGACAGCTACGTGCCCACAGCCGTCCCCGTGGGTGTGGTCGTGGGACTCGTGTGTGGTGTGTTCGGACGACTCGCACTCGTCGTAGTGATCGTCGTGTGCACGGTGCAGATGACCATCGTGTGCGTAGTCGACGTGGTCTCCGTGGGGTACGGCCACGTGTCCACACCCTTCACCGTGCGTGTGTTCGTGAGCGGCGTGGGTCTGATGTGCAGTCGTCATGTCGTCCTCTATCTTCTCGTGCGTATCGGCCATTCCGCAGTTGAGCATAGAAATACATGGCGGATCCTGCATGTCAGGATCACAGCGGCTAGTTCGTGTCCGACATGCTCTGGCCCGGGCGCTGCGGCATGTAGGACGGTCGCGGATCATTTGAACGTTGGCGCGCTCGTCGTAGTGAGTGGACGCGAATGCGCGATCATCGAACTGGCCGATCCACGACACCGGCTGCGCCACGTCCGTCGCCGGTGGTTTCGACCGCAGACAACACGGATCCCTGCAGGCCGAAGCACCTCGTCTGCTGTGCCCTCGCAGTGGCTGTTGCGACCTGTCGTGGGGACCTGTCTCGCCGTTGCGGTGGGGTGGGCTGTGGGTGAGCGGTGGACGGTGTCGGTGCTGTTGGAGCGGTTTCTGGCGGCGCCGGTGTTGGCGAGTCCGTTGACGTGGGGGATGTGAGTGCGGGAGGCCGGGCTGCTCGCTGGTGATGTGCTGGCCGGTGCGTTGATGATCGACAGCCCTCGCGGCCCTACCGCCTTGTGGACACTAGACCTTCGATGGCTGGAAGCGTGACCTGTTCCTCAACGCAACGCATGGGCGCAAAGGTGTCATGCCAAGCGCTCCCAGTGGTCTCCGATTGGGCTCCGCCGAGCCCGGTCAGACCTTGTCGAGCAGGTTGCGGAGGTGCAACGCGAGTTGCACTTCCAGGGTGCGCGGAGCGCTCCGCCAGTCGCCGCCGAGCAGGGCGGTGATCCGCTCCAGTCGGCGATACAGGGTGTTCGGATGTACGTGCAGCTCCGCCGCCGTTCTTCGGTGGTTCTGCCCGATGGTGAGGAACGTGGCGAGCGTGAGAGCGAAGTCTGTGCCGTGGCGACGGTCGTGGTCGAGGAGTGGTCCGACGGTGTGTTCCACGAACGTCCGGATCTCACCGCGTCCGGCGGTGCTGAACAGGGACCGGTAGATCCCGAGCTCGCCCGCGAGCATGCACTCGCCCTCGCGGCCGAGCGCCTCGAGCACCGCGACCGTCTGCCGCGCGGCTTCGACCGCTGAGCGTGCTCCCGCCACTCCGCTCGACGCCGTACTGATGCCGACGGTTGGCGCCGGTGCGGCGCCGGTCAGCTTGCGGACCGTGGCGCGGGCGCGGTCCGTGGTGGCCCCGGTCAGCAGGGTCACGGCCGTGCCGGAGTACACCGCACTCCATCCTCCCAGCTCGTCCGCCATCTGCTGGGCCAGCGCGGATACGGCCCTGGCGTTCCCGCCGAGATCGAACACCGCCACCGCGGTGAGCCCGTCGAACCCGACGCCGGCGCTCACAGCGCGTCGAAGGATCGTCTCCTCCGACTGTTCCGCCGACATCAGGGCGCCCAACAGCTCGACTCTCGTCCGCCGGTCCGCCTCGTAGATCGACATCTGTGTGGCCACGTACACGGCCAGTGACATGGCTGTGACCGCGGACAGTCCCGCGATGTCGTCGACGTTCTCTTCGGGCGTCACCGTTGCCACCACGCAGCCGGTGTAGCCGGTGCTGAGCCCGATCGCGGAGACCACAACGGGGCCGTGCGACCCGTCCACGCAGAGCTGTGCGGACGGGTCTGCGGCGATCGCCGACCCGCTCAGGCCTCCGGTGATGGTGGAGAGATCGAGTCCGGGTTCACCATCGATCAGAACGTCGTCGCGGTCGAAAGCGGCGACGGTTCCCCGGATCGAGCGGCGAAGGTCCTGCAGGAAGTCAGCGAACCGGCCGGCGCCGATGAGTCGTCTGCTTTGCCGGTCCCGCAGGTCGTTGACGGCCTGCCTGGACTCGACCGTGCGCTGCAGCGAGGCGTTGGCCTGCTCCAGTTCGTCGACCGCGTCGCGATACTGCTGCAACAGCTGGGCATTCGACATGGCGACCGCCGCGTGCGAGGCCAGTCGGGCGGCCAATTCGACGTCGTGCTGCCCGAACGCGCGTTTACCGCGCACCGCTGCGCACAGCACTCCCGTCGTGGTGTCTCCCGCGAGCAGCGGCACGGCGAGCAGCCCGCCGATGCGCTCGCCTTCTGCAGCCAGGTCGGCAGCTTCGTCGTGCCGGAACGAGGTGTCGGAGAGGTAGTCCTCGGTGGTCCAAGGGCTGCCGGTCCGCAGGACTTCGCCTGCCATCCCGATACCTCGAGCCAACACGACCCCGCGCAGAACAGTCCCGTACGCCCCGGAGACGACCTCGGTGCGCAGTGTGTTGTCCGGCTGTTCGAGCATCACGTATACGACGTCGACCGACAGCAGCATGCGCGCTTGGGCGGCCACTTCTTCCAGAACGTCGGCCGGTTCGTGCAGGGTGGCGAGCCTGCGAGCCAGGTCGTCGAGTGCTGCCAGCCCGTCGATGTAGCGTTGATGTGCCGTGAGCCTGCGGTGGATCCGGCGCGCCCGCTCGGCGTCGCCCTCGATCGCGTCCTCGGCCGAGCCGCCCGCGACCAGCTCGCGCCGAAGGTCCTCGATGGCCTCGGTGGAGCCGTGCTCGTCGAGCAGGCGGAGCCAGGTGCCGACGTCTGCGGTGGTCACGCCCTGAGTATGCCTCGCGGGGTGGACACTTTCCACCATCCCGATCCTGAAAACGGTGCACTTTATCCATCGTTGCGTCCGCGTGGCTGTGGTCACATGGGGGACACCATTGCTCACACACCGCGGAATCCGCCGACAGAGTCACCACACGCCTCCAGGGCCGATCATTGCTCCCACTCAGGAGAGGACACCGAATGAAGATCCTCATCGACGAGGACGCATGCGTCGTGGCGGGCCAGTGGGGTATGCGGGCTTTCCTCGCGCCGTCGCGGCGCGCACCGCCGCACGTGCTGCGCTCGGTGAGAACCGACGCCGTAAACCGCTCGATGAGGAGGAACGGATATGTCTCTTGAGGGTAGGAATGCCGTCGTCACCGGTGGAGGAAGCGGGATCGGCCGCGCGTGTGCGACGGTACTCGCCGAACGAGGTGCCGCGGTCGCCGTGTGGGATCTGGACCGTGAGGGCGCTGAGGAAACCGTGGCAACGATTCGTGATGCGGGCGGTAAGGGTCTGGTGGTCCACGCGGACTGTGCCGCGGCGGCAGCGGTAGCGGAGGCTGCCGACCGGACGCGTGCCGAGCTGGGGCCGGTCACGATCCTGGTCAACAACGCGGGTATCACCAAGTACAAGGCATTCGTCGATCTCACCGAGGAAGAGTGGGACGAAACCATCCGGATCGACTTGAAAGGGCCGTTCCTGGTCACCAAGGCGCTTGTGGCGGGCATGCTCGACGTGGGTTGGGGCCGGATCGTGAACATCTCCTCGTCGTCGGCGCAGAGCGGGTCGCCGAACATGGCGCACTACGTAGCGGCGAAGGGCGGGGTGATCGGATTCACCAAGGCGCTCGCCACCGAGTTCGCGGCCTGCGGGATCACGGTGAACAACGTGCCGCCCGGGTTCGTCGATACTCCTCTGATGCGTCGCAACGTTCCCGACCCGGCTGCGACAGCCGCGCGGATGCCGATGCAGCGTGCCGGCAGAGCTGAGGACGTCGCGTACGCGGTGGCCTACTTGACGTCCGAAGAGGCGGCCTACGTCACCGGGCATACGTTGAGCGTCAACGGCGGGCGGGTCTTCGGATGACACGCTTGCGTGGCAAGGTCGCCGTCGTCACCGGCGGGGGTTCCGGCATCGGAAAGGCCACCGCGACCCGGTTCGCCGCCGAAGGCGCCCGCGTGGTGGTGGTCGGCCGTAGTCGGAACGCTCTGGACGTCGCCGCCGAGATCGGTGACGCCGCGTTCGGCGTACAGGCCGATGTCGCGGACGAGGACGCCGTCCAGCGCGTTATCGACGCAACCGTGGGTCGATTCTGCAGGCTCGACGTGCTGGTCAACAACGCGGGGTTCGGCGGTGGTCTGATGCCGCTGCACGAGCAGAGCAGCGAGAACTTCGACCGGGTGCACGCCACGAATCTGCGTGGGGTGTTCCTGTGTATGAAGGCCGGCATCGTTCCCATGCGGGAGGCGGGCGGTGGTTCGATCGTCAACGTGTCGTCGGCGTCCGCACTGGTGGGGTACCGGCACCACAGCGTGTACGGGGCGGCGAAGGCAGGCGTGAATCAGTTGTCGGTCTCCGCGGCCCTGGACTACGCGCCGGACGGGATTCGGGTCAATGTGGTCGCGCCTGGTTCGATCTGGACCGGCCTGCACCCGCTGAGCGGAACCTCTGCCGAACCGCCGCCGGGCATCGGTCGCCCCGCCGGCGTGCCGATGGATCGTTGGGGACTCGCCAGTGAGATCGCCAACGCCGTACTGTTCCTGGCCAGTGACGAAGCCTCGTTCGTCACTGGTGCGGTTCTTCCTGTCGATGGCGGCTATGCCACCGGTTTTCCCGGAATGGGCAAGATCAATCCGGGTACCCCGAGCCCCGAGTGGGTCGCGGCCCAGGCGGTTTCTCCGGCCGCGGATGCGTGACCGAGGTGGGTCCCGCTGCGGCCGGGATGTTCCGTCCGGCGAGTCCAGAGGTTCATTCGCATCAGGAATTCTCGATGAAGAATCTTCACGCCGATTGATGGCGCGGCGAGCGGTGCAAAGTATGACCTACCGCACTTGATCCGGAGAGGCTCTGCTCCACCGGGAACCCGTGGCGACGTCGACTGAACTGCGCCGCCAGCTTACGGCGGACGGACCCTGCACGACCGTCCGTTGTGGACTCCATTTCCGCGGCTTCAGTTGACTCCGGTGTGCCGCCGTCGGTCCTTCAGCCGTCGTAGTCGGGGCGGGACCCCGCTGGTCGCCCGCACGCGGATCGATCAGTGTTCGTCGCGATGGTCTCCGCGAGCGGCATGTCGATGACCGTAACGGTGGTGCGGTCGGCTGAGGAGGGCTGCTTGCTGGTGATGTGCTGGCCGGTGAGTTGATGGTCGACAGCGATCGGCTCCGGGTTCGGGCTCCGGTTGTTGCCTCAGGACGTACGGATCGCCGTCGACCTGGCCCGCGAGAACGGCACAGGGACAGCCTGCTCGGCGAAGCCGCCGTGGAGCTGTGGGCTGCGGGCAGCCGAGGAGCTGCCCGCAGCCGCGGACCACGCGAGAAACTCGAGCGGCACGCCGAGGAAGCGCGAGCGATCGCGAGGTCAGATGTGTTCAGGCCATGGGATTCCGACCGCGATCACGTTTGCTGTGCGGCGCGGACCACGCCGGCGGCGAGCAGGTCGCTGATCTGCTGCGCGGGGTACCCAGCGTCTGCCAGGACCTCTCGGGTGTGCTGTCCGAGTAGCGGGGCCGGTTTGGGTGGCCGTCGGGACGTTGTCGAATCGATCGGACACCGGGCCAGCCGGACCGGGCCGAGCCCAGGCTGCTCGACGGTGTGGAAGAACTGGGTCGCCGTCAGCTGCGGGTCGGAGAAGAGGTCCTCGATCGTGTTGACCGGACCGTGCGGGATGTCGGCACGTTCGAGGATCGTGCTCCATTCCGCGGAGGTGCGGGTGGCCATCTCGTCGGCCAGCAGCCCGTACAGCTCGTTGATGTGCCGGGTCCTCGCTCCGATATCGCGGAAGCGGGGGTCCTCGGCGAGCTCCGGGCGACCGATCAGGTCGAAGAACGCGGTCCAGTGTTTGTCGGCGTACATCATGACGGCGAGGTGGCCGTCCTGTGTTGCGTAGGGTCGGCGGTGGGGTGAGTCGGTCCGTGGGTATCCGGTCGGCCCCGTCGGCGGATCGCTCAGCCAGCCACCCTGCCGGTCGAGCAGCATGAACGAGGCCATCCCCTCGAACATCGGAATCTCGACTGCTCGTCCGGTGTCATCGGCCTCGCGGGCGCGGAGGGCGGCGCATGCCGCTGCGGCACCGTAGATTCCCATGACCTTGTCCGAGGCCGCGGAACGCCAGTACCCGGGTTCGCCTCCGGCGGCAGCCTGGGCGCTGGCGACGCCGCTGGCCGCCTGGATGACGTCGTCGTAAGCAGGCCGGTCGGCGTAGGGGCCGCCCGCGCCGTAGCCACGGAATGCGCACAGGACCAGCCGTGGATTGACGGCGCGCAGGTCCTCCCAAGTGATTCCCAACCGCACGGCTGCCGAAGGACGAACATTGTGGATCAACAGATCGGCCCCACGTACGAGCGAGTGGAGCACATCCCGGCCGGCGTCGGTCTTCAGGTCGAGCGCAACGGAGCGCTTGCCCCGATTGGCGTTGACGAAGACCGGGCCCACCCCGGCGTTCGCGATGTCGCCGACTCCGCGGATTTGGTCACCCCCGGGGGCTTCGACCTTGATGACATCGGCTCCCCACTCGGCGAGTATCTGCGCCGCATAGGGACCCATGAACACCGTCGAGAGGTCGAGCACTCGAACTCCGCACAAGAGAGACGGTGACGTTTCCCTGTTCATCGGCGCCTCCCGATTCCCGGTAGGACCGCGGTTGCGTCGGGGATGGGTGCGCCGACCACGGCGTTCCACAATGCGGCGGGACCGGTCCGAACCGCCTCCCCGAGGAACCGGTCCCAGCTTCGGGTGGTGCCGAACTCGCCGCGCCAGTCGAGCGCGGCCTGAGTGAACAGTTGCAACGGGTGCTCCTGGGTGGTTCCGATGGCGCCGTGGACTTGGTGGGCGTTGCGCACGACGACGGATGTCGCATGGCCGGCACAGGAGCGTGCCGCTGCCACCAGGGTCGCGGATGCCGGTCCAATGAGGTCTGTCGCGGCGGCGTCGAGAACCGCGGCGTCGACGGCGGCCCGAGCGAGCGCGGCTTCGGCGGCCGCGTCGGCCACAAGCTGTTGCACCGCTTGGAATTTCGCCAAGGGCCGACCGAACTGGGCTCGGACGCTGGCATGCTCGACACACAGATCAACGGCCTTGTCCAGCGACGCGGCGATTTGGACGGCACGGGCCAACGCTCCTCGCAAAGCGAGCTGGTCGAGCAGAGTGCCACCGGTGCCGGCGTCGAGGACGGTTGCCTCGGGCACGTCCGTGGTGAATGTCAGGTCGCCGAGGGGCTGCCCGGAGAGCGTGGGAACGGCTGTCATCATGGCATGGTCGGCGAGTTCGTCGGCGGTGAGTTCGGCAACGGCGAGTGTGCCGTCCTGCCTTCGAGCTGCGATGACCACCGGGAGCCGGCCGAGCCATGGCACGCCCACGGCGGTGCCGTTCGGTTCGACGATCGCGACGGTGCGCGCGGTCATCGGATCTGCCGGCGGGAGTCCGACCTCGCGCAGCAGCCAGTGGGCGAGGAGATCACTCTCCGCGAGGGGAAGATGGCGTGCCGCCGCGGCACTCTCGCCCAGCAACGCCGCCGCTTCGAGCCAGCCGGCGCCGGCACCGCCGTGCGCCTCCGGCGCGGTGAATGCGGTGAATCCGAGTTCGCTCAGCTGTTCCCACAATGCGACGTCGAGCGTGACCCCGGTGGTGGACTGGTCGAGGCGGCCGTGGAGGTCACCGTCGAGAATGTCACGCAGAACCTTGCGTAGGTCGGGGTCGGCAGTGATCGGGTCGGTGGTCATCAGCGCATTCCCAATCCGCGTGCGATGACGCCTCGGAGGATCTCGTTCGTACCGCCGCGCAGCGTGAACCCCGGTCGTTGCTGCACGGCCCGCTGGGTGAGCGCGGCGGTGTCGCCGGTGCGGCCCGTCGGAATGGCGAGGTCGACCAGATCCGGGAGGTCGCCCTCGAGCGTGGTTCCGAGCACCTTGACCAGGGCCGCGGGGACATCAGGCCGTTCGCCGCGCTGGAGCGCAGCAGCGATCGCCAGTGACATCTGGTGCAGGCCGGCGAGCCTGGCCGCGATCCGGCCGGACTCCGCAACGTCCAGCTCGCCATCGGGACCGGTGACGGTGCGTGCCAGCTGGTAGGTGGACAGGAACCGTTCCGGCCCGGAGCGTTCGAAGGCGAGTTCGGAGGTGACCTGGCGCCAGCCGTCGCCGAGTGTGCCGACCACGTGGTCGTCGGGAACGAAAACGCCGTCGAGGAAGACCTCGTTGAAGTGGTGCAGGCCATTGGCCGACACGACCGGACGGATCTCGACACCCGGCTCGCTCAGCGTGATGAGTAGTTGACTCAGTCCGGCGTGGCGATCCACTCGGCCGTCCTTCTCGGCGGGAGGTGCGGTGCGGGCGAGTGCGATGAACGCATCCGCCAGATGGCCGCCGGACGTCCACAACTTGGTTCCGTACACCCGCCATCCACCGTCGGCACGCTCGGCGCGGGTGCGCACGCTGGCGAGGTCCGAGCCGGAGTCCGGCTCGCTCATCCCGATGCCGAACGACACGGTGCCCGCCACGATGTGTGGCAAGTAGGTGCGCTTGAGTTGCTCGCTGCCGAAACGCAGGAGGGTAGGGGCGACCTGTCGGTCGGCGATCCAGTGCGCGGCGACCGGCGCGCCCGCGGCGAGGAGTTCTTCGGTGACGACGAACCGTTCCAAGAACGTCCGGTCGTGACCCCCGTACTCGGCCGGGATCGTCATGCCGAGCCAGCCGCGCTCGGCGAGCTTGCCGGTGAACGCCTTGTCCCAGCCGCTGAGCCAGGTGTCGACGGTGGGTTGGTACGCGCCGACGGCGAGCTCGTCAGCGAGGAAGGCGCGAACTTCCCGGCGCAGGGCTCGCAAGTTGTCGTCCTCGCGGACCGGCGGCGGCATCAGGGTCGGCATGGCACTCCTGTACGGAAACCGGGAGAGTTATACGTAAATACGTAGCTCACGGTAGACTGTGTCGCTCGCACGGTCAACAGGCCTTGCCCGCGGTCACGGCCACCCGTCGACAAGGGAAGATGTGGTCGCGCGCAGTTGGAAGGAGAGTCATGACGGAGTCCGAGCGGCCGACACATGTCCGGCCGCGACACCGGACGGTCGACCGTGTCGCGGAGATCCTCGAGGTGGTCGCACGATCCGACGGCTTGTCGCTCACCGCGATCTCGCACAAGGTCGGTGCGCCCGTGTCGTCGGTGCAGGGGCTCGTCAATGGTTTGGTCGCCGCGGGCTACCTCGACGAGCGCGCGCGTACTTATCGGCTCGGTGTGGCTCCGTACTTCCTCAACCTGCTGGCGGGGCGTGGGGTAGTCAACCGGATCGTCCACGAGGATCTGGTCGAACTTCACGCCGAGACCGATGGCACGACGGTCGTTCTCGGCGTTGCGGTCGGGTCCGACGTGGTCTACATCGACCACTGTTCAACCGATCCCCGCACCGCCTACCTCGCCAAGCGCTTCTTTCGTCGCTCACTGATCCGCACTTCCACCGGCTGGGTATTGCTGGCGGACTGGGAGCAACGGGACTTGTGGGCCTACCTCGAAACGCTCGCCCCCGAAGACGAAGATCGCATCCAGCGGTTCCTGGTGGAACAGGAGAAGATTCGCGAGGACGGGGTGGCGGCCCTGCCTGCCGCTGCGGAGGACATGGAGATCGACGGCATTTCGGTGCCCGTGTGGGAGCGCGGACGCGTCGTCGCCGCGGTTGGTGTCGTGGGGCCGCGTGAGGTGCTGCAGCCCCGTCGCGCGGAGATCGTCGACGCGCTCCGTCGGCATTCCGGCCGTTGGCACAGCCGGGGCTGATTCCCTGCCGGGGTCTCCGGCATTGATGAGCGTTGACACGGAGTTGTGTCCGACGTAGCTTACGTGAGCGCAAAATTATTACGTATTTACGTACTTCCTCACGTAAATCGGGGTGTTCAATGGTGATCAGACCCTCTTTCCGCCGACGCCGATGGGCTGCGGCGTCGTTGGCGGTCGCGCTCGCAAGTGGGGTTCTCGTCGGCTGCGGTCAGGTTGGGCCGCACACGGCCGAGGATGGGACCACGGTCCTCCGGATCGGCGACAGCTTTCCGGCCAGTCATCCGATCGATGTCGGCGGGGTGATCCCGTTCCGGGAGTATCTCGAGCAGAACGGCCCCGAGGTCGGACTGGACGTCGAGTACTTCGCGAACGGCCAGATGGGCGAGCAGGGCGACATGCCGACCTTGTTGCGGAAGGGGGTCGTCGACTTCGCGCCCGTGTCGCCGGCCTATGTCGGCACCGAGCTTCCGATGTCCAATGTGGGCGATCTTCCGGGGCTGGTTCCCGACGGTTGCACCGGAGCAGACGCCGTTCTCGACGCCATGCAGCCTGGCAAGACCCTCTTCGAGGAGGAGCTGAAACCACACGGCGTCCGGCCACTCTGGGTGGCGCTGGTGCCGGACTACGAGATCCTCGGCACGAAGCGGCCGATCGAACGTCCGCAACAGGCTGCGGGCCGGTTGATCCGGAGTACCGGCGGCGTCGCGGACCGGGTGGTGGACCATGTAGGGGCGTCCGGCGTCTCGATGCCGCTCGGTGAGCTCTTCGAAGCCATCTCGCGAGACACCGTCGACGGAACGATCGCCAGTCCGGTGAGTATCGCGTCCTACAAGCTCGGCGAGGTGCTCGACTTTGCGACCGTCGGCGCCCGACTCGGCTCGTTCACGGTCACGTTCTCCGTGAGCGAGGGAATCTGGCAGCAGCTCGACCCGGAGCAGCAGCGGGTGGTCCGCGAGGCCGCCGAGGTGGCACAGCGCGGGGTGTGCCGCTCGCTGACCAAGGCTGGTGGGAATGCAGTTGAGGAAATGCGCCGCCAGGGTGTGGAACTCGTCGAGGTTGGTCCGGAGCAGCGCCCCGAGTGGGATGCCGTTGCCGAGCCCGTGCAACAGAACTGGGCGGCCGACCTCGAATCGATCGGCCTGCCCGGCCGACGCGTACTGGCCGAATTCGAGCAATCGTTGGCCACGCAGGCGCGGCAGGGGGAGAGCCGGTGAACATCGCGAAGAACGACGTTGCCCGCGTGTCCGGCGAGACGTCCCCGACGTTGGTACGCGTCAATGGTCAACCCGGCACCGCCATCGAGACGACGACCGGATTCCGTACCCACGACCACCCCCGGCTGGACCGTGTACAGAACGCGGTCTCGGGCATCTGCGCCGTACTCGCCGGGGCCGCTCTGGTCGCCATCACCGTGCTGACCGTGGCGGAGGTCGTGGTACGGAACCTCTTCGACAGCCCACTCGGATGGAACGTCGGCCTTGTCGAGCAGTACCTGATGATGGCGATGGCCTTCTTCGGTCTCGTTACCGCGTACCGCACCGGCTCACATATCGCGGTGTCCACTCTGTACGGCCGCTTGCCCGCGATGGGCCAGAAAGCACTGACCCTGCTGGGCGAGCTGGTCATCGTGTTCGGGTTGGCATGGTTGCTGGTCGCGGGTATCGACTCCGCCGCGTTCGCGTTCCAGACGCAGGAGCAGCCCGTCCCCGGGTCGGCCGACCTGCCGTGGCCCACGTGGTGGTGGAAATCGATCATGCCGCTGGCCGCCCTGCTCGGGCTGGTCATCGTCGGCATCGACCTTTACCGCGAGCTGATCTCGCCGTGGAACGCACCGTGCACCGATTACACACCGAGTGACGTGCCGACAGAGGTCGACGCCGCCATCGCCGAGGGAGGCCACAGCCGATGACTGCCCTCCTGTTTACCGCACTCCTGCTGATACTCATCATCGTTCGCGTTCCGGTATCGTTCGCCGTCCTCGTGACCGGCATCGTGGGGCTGCTCTACCTGGGCACCGACCAGCAGGTCATTGGCGTGATCGAGACCGCGGCTCCGAGCTCGGTGATGAGCTACACGCTTTCCGCTGCGCCACTGTTCATCTTCATGGCACAGCTGATTCTCATGTCCGGCCTGGTCGACTCGCTTTTCCTCGCAGCCCGGACTGTGGTCGGCCGTGTCCGGGGTGGCACGGCGTTGGCGTCCGTCGCTGCGGGCACCGCGTTCGCAGCCGTATCCGGCTCGAGTACGGCGTCGGCCGCCACTCTCGCCTCCACCTCGTCCGGTCAACTCATCCGGGAGGGGTACGCGCCCCGTACAGCCACGGGGATGATCGCCGTCGTCGGCACCTTGGCGGCGATGATCCCGCCCAGTGTGATCCTCGTTTTCTATGCGATCACCGCCGAGGTCAGCGTGGGCGACACCATCGTGGCGGCCGTGACGCCCGGGCTGCTGGTCGCCCTGGCCCTCGTCGTCGTGTTGTACGTGCTGATGACGTTGCGACCCGACGCGGCGCCACGGGGCGAGGCGACCGCACTGGCCGTCAAGGCGAAGGCGGTTCTCCCGGCGCTGCCGATCCTCGTGTTGTTCGGCGCGGTCGTCGGTGCCATTTACACCGGCGTCGCGACTCCCACGGAAGCAGCGGCCGTCGGCTGTCTCGCGGCATTCGTGCTCGCAGCTCTCCGACGGAAGGTGACGCGTGCTGCGCTGACCAAAGCTGTCGTGGACACCGTCAAGACCAGTGCGATGATCTTCGCGATCATCGTCGGTGCGGAGGTTTTCGGCCATTTCCTCACTGAGACGGGAGTCGCCGACTCGCTCGTCACCGCGATCAGCGGACTCTCGTTGCCCGTTGCCGCCATCATGCTGATGATCGGTTTCGTCTATGTCGTGCTCGGGTTCTTCATGGACCAGATCGCGATCATCGCACTGACCGTGCCGGTGGTGCTGCCCATCGTCACCGAGCTGGGATACGATCCGATCTGGTTCGGCATCTTCGTGGTGCTGTTGGCCGAGGTCGGCATGGTGAGTCCCCCGATGGGACTCAACGTCTTCGTCGTTTCACGGGTGACCGGCCGGACACCGGGCGAGGTGTTCCGTGGCGCCCTGCCATTCGCGGGCGCGATCATGGCGATCGGCGTCGCCCTTGTCTTCATTCCCGAGCTCGTGCTCTGGGTACTCGAATGATCCCGGAGTGAACAACAGCCCGTTCTGCCCGCGCCCACTTGGAGAATCCGTTTCATGAGCGATGTGTTGTTGATCGAACGTGCCGAGCACGTCGAAACATGGACGATCAATCTTCCCGATCAGCGCAATCCGATCTCCGGTGCAGAGATGATCGATGCGTTCGAAACCAACGTCTGCCGTGTGCAACAGGATCTGGACGTCCGCTGCGTAGTGCTGACGGGGGCGGGTTCAGCGTTCTCGGCGGGCGGGAATGTGACTGACATGCGCGAGAAACGAGGCATGTTCCGCGGTAACCCCTGGGAGATGCGCAACGGCTACCGGGACGGTATCCAGCGGATCCCCCTGGCGCTGGCCGAGTGCGAGGTGCCGATGGTGGCGGCGATCAACGGCCCGGCAGTAGGAGCGGGATGCGATCTCGCAATGATGTGCGATCTGCGGGTCGCCTCGACCACTGCCTGGTTCGCCGAGTCGTTCGTCCAGCTCGGCATCATCCCCGGTGACGGCGGCGCATGGTTCCTCACTCACGCCATCGGGCCTCAGCGGGCGGCTGAGATGGCGCTCACCGGCGACCGCGTCGACGCAGCCACGGCACTCGAATGGGGAATGGTGGCTCGCGTCGCCGATCCGGAGCGTCTCCTCGACGAGGCGAACGCACTGGCCGCCCGCGTCGCCAAGAATCCGGCGCACTCGACACGGATGGCTAAGCGGCTGCTCACGGAATCGCGCACGCAGGGCTTACGCCAGGTTCTGGAGCTCTCGGCAACCATGCAGGCTTTGTCGCACCACACCGCCGACCACGAGGAAGCCATGAGTGCGATGGTGGAGAAGAGAGTCGGCAGATTCGACGGTCGCTGACCAGCAGCCAATCGTGCAGGCGGGCCGGCGTCGTCCACCCGGCTTCGCTGCCCGGACGCTCCCGGCCGGGAACGCGGCCACGGACAAACGGTTCCGACCTGGCGCGATTTTGCGGACGTGCAGGTCAGGAGGGTGCCGGGTCGGATCTCGCGACTCGTCTCGCGGAAGGAGCAACGGTGTGAACGCGCGGCGCGACACGACGCTGACACGGGCCTGGATGCGGGACGGCACGGCCGTACTCATCGGCTGTATGGAGACGCTCGACGACGCCGCGTTCGGTGCACCGACGTTGCTTCCCGGTCGGACACGGGCACACGTTCTCGGCCATCTCGCCCGGAACGCCGAGGCGTTGACACGGCTTGCCACCTGGGCGCGTTCCGGTGTCGAGACGCCGATGTACATCGACCGCGACCAGCGCGATGCCAAGATCGAGGAGACGGCAACGCGTGCACCCGTTGCGTGCCGAGGTGCGGGACGCGGCGATCGGCCTCGAAGCCGCGTTGGACGCGCTGACCGAACCGCAGTGGCAGGCTCGGGTGCGCAGCGCGCTCGGCCGTGAGATCCCGGCGGCCGAGATTCCCTGGATGCGGGTGCGGGAAGTGTGGCTGCACGCGGTCGACCTCGAGGCCGGCGTGACGGTCGACGCCTTACCTCCTGCGCTGATCGATGTGCTCCTCGACGACGTGACGGCCGCGTTGTCGAGGAAAGAAGGGTGTCCGAACCTGACATTGGCGCCGGAGGACCGTTCGACCAGCTGGGACCTCGGTGACGCCCCGGCGGGATCCACCGTCACGGAAACGGCAGCTCGCCGGCTGGCTGACGGGGCGGGTGCCTCGCCCGGATCTGCCCACGGTTCCCGCGTGGTTGTGCCCCGGTCGGAGCCGTAGCGCATCGCGGCTTCCGGAAAGAAACCGAGGCTGGACACGATCACGGCAGCGGTGGTCCGCGCGTGCATGGCCCCGCGAGTGTTCCGTCCGAGCTCCAGCTGCCGTGTCCTCGTTGCGGGGAGCGGCTTGCCACGACTGAAAGCGCCATCGAGACGGTCGACGACCGCGGGTCACCGGATCCACCGGCATCGTGTTCATGGGGTTGCACCGGGCGCAACGGCACCGGCAGCACTCCCGGCGGCCTCGGGCTCGGTGACGTAGCGCTAGCTCGGGGCGTGCTGGAATTTCAGCAGGGCGTCGATGGTCGCGGTGCGGTGGCGGCGGGCGGCGAGTTCGATCTCGATCGGGTCGGCCTTGCTCTCGATCAGGTTGACCAGCTCGTCGTGCTCGGCGACTGATTCGACTGCGCGGCCGGGAACGAAGCTGAAGGTCGAGCTGCGCAGCATGCGCAGCCGGCTCCAGCCGCGGTGCACCAGGCTGATCAGGTGCTCGTTCGGGCAGTGCAGGAACAGGGCTTTGTGGAACTCTTCGTTGAGCTCGGTGAAGCGGCGCGGGTCGAAGTGCTCGAGGCTGTCACGCATGCGCTGGTTGATCTCGCGCGCTTTGCTGACGTCGTCGCTGGTCAGCAGTGGTGCGGAGAATCCGGTGGCGGCGCCTTCGACGACCGCGAGAGTCTGCATGGTGGTGACGTACTCGCCCTCGTCGACCAGGGCGACCTGTGCGCCGACGTTCTTCTCGTAGGTGACCAGTCCCTCGGCTTCCAGCCGGCGGACAGCCTCGCGGACCGGGACGGTACTCACGCCCAGTTCGGCGGCGAGTTGGCTGAGCACCAACCGGTAGCCGGGCGTGAAGCGGTGCGAGACGATCCGGTCGCGGAGCCACTCGTAAGCCAGCTGTGACTTGCTCGCGGTCATGCCTTCGGCCGGTGCATCGCTAGTCATGAGCCCTCATTTCGACGATGTGACGCTCCATTTTGCCGGACCGTGGTCCGTGCCCGGAGATGCGTGTCCATCTCCTGTTGAGATCAGATATGTCATCGTATACGATCCTGTGTCATGTCGTCCGATGCAGTTCGTTCTCCAGCTGATGGCCTCGCTCACCACCCGCTCGTCGGGCGGCCGGGCAAGGTCATCGCGGTGCACCTGAATTACCCGTCGCGGATCGCCCAGCGGGGACGGGTGCCGTCGAAGCCGTCGTACTTCCTCAAGCCGGTGACCTCCTTGGCGGTCACCGGTGAGTCCGTGGAACGCCCGGCGGGTGCCGAGCTGTTGGCCTTCGAGGGTGAGATCGCGCTGGTCGTCGGTAGGACCGCCCGGCGGGTGTCGAAGCAGGACGGTTGGACGTACGTCTCGGCCGTGACAGCGGCGAACGATCTCGGCCTCTACGACCTGCGCGCCGCGGACAAGGGGTCGAACCTGCGTTCCAAGGGCGGCGACGGCTACACACCGCTCGGTCCGGATCTCATCCCCGCCGCCGAGATCGACCCGACGAACCTGCGGGTGCGCACCTGGGTCGGGGACCAGCAGGTCCAGGACGACTCAGCAGGCACCGTGGTGTTTCCGTTCGGAGAACTGGTTGCCGATCTGTCCCAGCTGATCACCCTCGAACCCGGCGACGTCGTGCTCACCGGCACGCCCGCCGGTGCGTCGGTGGTCGAGCCGGGTGACGTCGTGGAGGTCGAGGTGGACGTGCCCGGCACCGACTACACGACCGGCAGGCTGCGCACGACCGTCGTCGAGGGGACCGAGCGGCTGCCGGAGTTCAGCGCACAGCCGGCGGTCGACGACCACCAGCGCGCCGAGGCGTGGGGAAGTGGCGAGGCCGCCGGCCTGCCGGCTCCGTTCGAACTCACCGACGAGATTCGGGCGAAGCTGCAGAAGGTCGCGGTGGCCACGTTGTCGGCCCAGCTGCGCAAGCACGGCTACAACCAGCTGTCCATCGACGGCGTACGCACCAACAAGCCCGGCAACAAGCTCATCGGACGTGCTCGCACGCTGCGCTTCGTCCCCGCCCGGGAGGATCTGTTCCGCAATCACGGCGGTGGTTACAACGCGCAGAAACGCACGTTCGACTCATTGGAGTCGGGTGACGTGCTGGTCGTCGAGGCGCGAGGTGAACGCGGCAGCGGCACGGTCGGTGACATCCTCGCATTGCGTGCGCAGGTGTTGGGAGCGGCGGGCATCGTCACCGACGGTGGTGTGCGTGACTACACCACCGTCGCCGATCTGCAGATCCCCACGTTCTCCAACGGTCCGCACCCCGCGGTACTCGGGCGAAAGCATGTGCCGTGGGACAGCGACATCACCGTGGCCTGCGGCGGCGCGACCGTGCAGCCGGGCGATGTCATCGTCGGCGACGACGACGGCGTACTGGTCATCCCGCCCGAGTTGCTCGACGACGTACTCGACGCCGCCCTCGAGCAGGAGGCCGAAGAGGAGTGGATCGCCGCCCGTGTTGCCGAAGGCGCGGCGGTCGACGGGCTCTATCCGCTGACCGGCGAATGGCGTCGCCGCTACGAGGCGGAGCGAACAGGACAGGAAGGAACGCAATGACGAACTGGCGCACCCGCCCCGAGCAACTGACAGGATCGATCGCCCCGGTGATCACCCCGTTCACCGACGACGGTGCGGTGGACCACGAATCCCTGGCCAACCTCGTGAACTGGCAGCTCAAGCAGGGCTCCGACGGGATCTCCATCGGTGGTTCCACCGGCGAACCCAGCGCGCAGACGATCGACGAGCGCGCCGATGCGATCCGCACCGTCCTCAAGAC
Organism: Prauserella sediminis; assembly: GCF_014195435.1. NCBI lineage: Bacteria > Bacillati > Actinomycetota > Actinomycetes > Pseudonocardiales > Pseudonocardiaceae > Prauserella > Prauserella sediminis. Next base: position 3,804,339 of record NZ_JACIBS010000001.1, read on the forward strand.
CGTCGACGGGCGCGCACCGGTCGTGCCGGGAACCGGATCGGCCAAGCTGGACGAGACGATCGAGCTCACCGGCGCGGCCTACGAGGCGGGCGTGGACGCGGCGCTGATCATCACGCCGTACTACGCGCGTCCCACCCAGGAAGCGCTGTACGTCTGGTACAAGACTGTCGCCGAGGAATACCCCGAGCTGCCGATCATCGCCTACAACGTGCCGAGCAGGACGGCGGTGGAGATCGCGCCGGAGACGGTGGCCAGGTTGCACCGGGACGTCCCGAACTTCGTGGGGATCAAGGAAACCACCAAGGATTTCGAGCATTTCTCGCGGGTGATCAAGGCGGCCGGTCGGGATCTGCTGGTGTGGTCGGGTATCGAGCTCTTGTGCCTGCCGCTGCTGGCGCTGGGCGGCACAGGTTTCGTCAGCGCCACGGCCAACATCGCGCCTGGGGCGACGAAGAAGATGTACGAGGCATTCCACAGTGGACGCATGGACGAGGCACTGGACATCCACTACGGCGTGCACCCGCTGGTCGACCTGATCTTCGTCGAGACCAACCCGGCGCCCGTGAAGTGGGTGCTGGCCCAGCGCGGCCTGATTCGCTCCGGCCACGTCCGCTCGCCGCTGATCACCCCGACCGATGCGGGCAAGGACAAGATCCGCGCCCTGCTCGACGAGGGCGCCGACTATCTGTCGCCGGTCGAGGACACCGACACCATCGCCGGAGGGAACCGAGCATGAGTATTCAGCACGTACCGGAGAACCTGCCCAAGCGTATTCAGCACTTCATCGGCGGGGAATTCGTCGACAGCCTCGACGGCGACACCTTCGAGGTCCTCGACCCGGTGTCCAACCAGACCTACCTGGAAGCGTCCGCTGGCAAGCAGGCCGACATCGACCGCGCCGTCGCCGTCGCCCACCAGGCATTCGAGGAGGGGCCGTGGCCGGGAATGTTGCCGCGGGAACGCGCCCGGATCCTCAACCGCATCGCCGACATCGTCGAGACCCGCAACGAGCGGCTCGCTGAGCTGGAGACCTTCGACACCGGCCTGCCGATCACTCAGGCGCTCGGGCAGGCCAAGCGGGCCGCGGAGAACTTCCGGTTCTTCGCCGACCTGATCGTGGCGCAGGCCGACGACACCTACAAGGTGCCCGGCAAGCAGATCAACTACGTCAACCGCAAGCCCAAGGGCGTGGCCGGGCTGATCACTCCTTGGAACACGCCGTTCATGCTGGAGAGTTGGAAACTCGCACCGGCACTGGCCTCCGGATGCACGGTGGTGCTCAAACCCGCTGAGTTCACGCCGCTGTCGGCCGGGTTGTGGCCGGAGATCTTCCGCGAGGCCGGAGTTCCCGACGGGGTGTTCAACATCGTGCACGGCTATGGCGAGCAGGCCGGGGACGCGCTGGTCAAGCACGAGAACGTGCGGCTCATCTCGTTCACCGGCGAATCGGCCACCGGCAGTCTGATCTTCGCCAACGCGGCTCCGACGCTCAAGGGCCTGTCGATGGAACTCGGCGGTAAGAGCCCGGCGGTGGTGTTCGCCGACGCGGACCTGGACGCCGCGATCGACTCGACTGTGTTCGGAGTGTTCTCGCTCAACGGCGAGCGCTGCACCGCCGGCAGCCGGATCCTGGTTGAACGCGGCGTTTATGACGAATTCGTGCGCCGGTACGTCGAACGTGCGAAGAACATCAAGGTCGGCGATCCGCACGACCCGGCCACTGAGATCGGTGCGTTGGTGCACCCTGAGCACTACGCGAAGGTCACCGAATACATCGAGATCGGCAAGACCGAAGCCACGCTGGCCGCCGGCGGTGGACGCCCAGCGGGTTCGGAGTCCGGAAACTACGTGCAGCCCACGGTGTTCGTGGACGTGCCGCCGACGGCGCGGATCTTCCAAGAAGAGATCTTTGGTCCGGTCGTGGCGATCACTCCGTTCGACACCGACGAGGAAGCGCTGCGGTTGGCCAACGACGTGAAGTACGGGCTGGCCGCCTATGTGTGGACCACGAACCTGGAGCGGGCCCACAATTTCGGCCAGCGCGTCGATGCGGGCATGGTCTGGTTGAACTCGCACAACGTCCGGGATCTGCGCACCCCGTTCGGTGGCGTGAAGGCCTCCGGCCTCGGCCACGAGGGCGGTTACCGCTCGCTGGACTTCTACTCCGACCAGCAGGCCATGCATATCTCGCTGGCTCCCGCCCACACCCCCAAGTTCGGCGCCTGAGCGCCACGCATGCGAAGGACTGTTCAACGATGACTGTCTCGGAATCTCCGGCGGAGCTGGCTCCTCCCGACATCGTGCGCTGCGCCTACCTCGACCTGGTGGTCACCGACCTGGCCAAGGCGCGCGAGTTCTACGTCGACGTGCTCGGCCTGATTGTCACCGAGGAGGACGACGAGGCGATCTACCTCCGCACGCTGGAGGAGTTCATCCACCACAACCTGGTGCTGCGTAAGGGACCGGTCGCGGCCGCCGCGGCGTTCGCCTACCGGGTGCGTACGCCGGAGGACGTGGACCGCGCCGAGCAGTGGTTCGCCGCGCGTGGTTGCCGTACCGAGCGCCGGGCCGACGGGTTCGCCAAGGGCATCGGCGACTCGGTGCGCGTCACCGATCCGCTCGGGTTCCCGTACGAGTTCTTCTACGACGTCGAGCATGTCGAGCGGCTCGCGTGGCGCTACGACCTCTACACCCCGGGTGCACTGGTGCGGCTGGATCACTTCAACCAGGTCACCCCCGACGTCCCGACGGGGCGGAAGTACTTGGAGGACCTGGGTTTCCGGGTGACCGAGGACATCCAGGACGACGAGGGCACCACCTACGCGGCGTGGTTGCGGCGCAAGGACACCGTGCACGACACCGCCCTGACCGGCGGCGACGGGCCGCGGCTGCACCACATCGCGTTCTCCACGCACGAGAAGCACAACATCCTGTCGATCTGCGACAAGCTGGGCGCACTGCGGATGTCGGACGTCATCGAACGCGGTCCCGGACGGCACGGGGTGTCCAATGCCTTCTACCTCTACATCCGCGACCCCGATGGTCACCGGATCGAGATCTACACCCAGGACTACTACACGGGTGACCCCGACAACCCGACGGTGACCTGGGATGTCCATGACAACCAGCGCCGCGACTGGTGGGGCAATCCCGTGGTGCCGTCCTGGTACACCGAGGCATCCCCGGTGCTGGACTTGGACGGCAACCCCCAGCCACTGAAGGAGCGCACCGACAGCAGCGAGATGGCCGTCACCGTCGGTGCTGATGGGTTCTCCTACACCCGCAAGGGCGGCGAGGACAAGGGCTTCAAGCTGGGAACCTCGCTATGAACGCGACAGAGAGCGACCTCCTCGGACGCATTCCCACCGAACTGTTCGTGGCCGGAAAATGGCTCCCGGGAAGTGGCGGCACTTTTCCGGTGCACGACCCCGCGACCGGCGTGGTGCTTGCCCAGGTCGCAGATGCCGCACCCTCGGATGGTGCCGCCGCGTTGGACGCTGCTGTGGGCGCGGGACGGGATTGGGCGCGCACCGCACCGCGGCGCCGCGCCGAGATCCTTCGCCGCGCCTTCGACCTGGTGCAGGAGCACGCCGAAGACCTCGCCCTGCTGATGACCCTGGAAATGGGCAAACCGCTGCAGGAGGCACGCGGCGAGGTCGGTTACGGCGGCGAGTTCCTGCGTTGGTTCAGCGAGGAAGCGGTCCGCATCGATGGCCGCTACGGTGCCAGCCCTGAGGGCAACGGTCAGATGGTGGTGACCCATCGGCCGGTCGGTCCTTCGCTGCTGATCACGCCGTGGAACTTCCCGCTGGCGATGGCGACGCGCAAGATCGCACCGGCCCTGGCCGCCGGCTGCACGGTCGTGGTCAAGCCACCCGCCCTGACTCCGCTGACCACCCTGATGCTGACCCGGCTGCTGGAGCAGGCGGGAGTGCCGGAGGGTGTGGTCAACGTGGTGACGACGACGAAGTCGGGTGCGGTGTGCGGGCCGTTGATAAGCGATCCGCGACTGCGGAAGCTGTCGTTCACCGGCTCTACGGAGGTCGGCGTGCGGCTGCTGGAGCAGGCGGCCGGGGGAGTGCTGCGCACCAGCATGGAACTCGGCGGCAATGCGCCGTTTCTGGTCTTCGAGGACGCCGACCTGGACGCGGCGGTCGACGGCGCGCTGGCCGCCAAGTTCCGCAACATCGGACAGGCCTGCACCGCAGCCAACCGGTTCTACGTCCACGAGACCATTGCGGAGGAGTTCAGCCGGCGCGTCACCGAGCGCGTCGCAGCGATGAAGACGGGACGCGGCACAGACGACGGCGTCGACATAGGGCCGCTGATCGAGCCCAAGGCTGTCGACGGCGTTGCAGCCCTCGTTGACGACGCGGTCGATCGCGGCGCTCGTGTCCGCACCGGTGGGGCTCGAGGAGAGGGCCCGGGCACCTTCTACCTTCCGACCGTGCTCACCGACGTGCCACCGGACGCGGAGGTGATGCGGCAGGAGATCTTCGGACCGGTGCTGCCGATCGCTACCTTCGCCTCGGAGGGGGAAGCGATCGAACTGGCCAATTCGACGCCCTACGGCCTCGTCGGCTACGCCTACGCACGTGACACCCGCCGCGGTCAACGCCTGATCGAAGAGATCGAGACCGGGATGATGGGCCTCAACGTCGGAGTGGTCTCCAACGCGGCCGCGCCGTTCGGTGGAGTCAAGCAGTCCGGTCTCGGCCGCGAGGGCGCCCGGGAAGGAATCCTGGAGTACCTGGAAACCAAGTACACCCTGATGCCCAGCCCCTACGCGTGAGGCCTGTTCCATCGCGGAAGGACCGACTTTCTCGCAATGACGTGAGGAGAAATCGTGCAGTTTCACCACCACGGCTACGTGTCGGGTGATCCCCGCGTTCAGCCGGCTGCCGGGACCGGTGTGGATCGTCCAGCTGAGCTTCCCGACGAGGTCGACGTCCTCATCGTGGGCAGTGGTCCCGCGGGGATGATCGCCGCCGCTCAGCTTGCCCAGTTCCCACATATTGTGACGCGGGTAGTCGAACGTCGACCGGGGCGACTGGAGGTCGGGCAGGCCGACGGCATTCAGGCGCGCAGCGTCGAGACGTTCCAGGCCTTCGGGTTCGCTGGGCGGATCACAGAAGAGGCCTACCGGATCACAGAGATGTGCTTCTGGGCGCCGGACCCGGACAACCCCGAGAACATCGTGCGTACATCCCGTGCTCCCGACGACGCGACGGGCGTCAGCGAGTTCCCGCACCTGATCGTCAACCAGGCGCGCGTGCTGGACTACTTCGCCGAGGCCGCGCGCAACGCACCGGCGAGGCTGGAACCCGACTACGGCTACGAGTTCGTCACCTGTGAGGTCGTCGACGAGGGGCAGTACCCGGTCACGGTGACGTTGCGACGCAGCACGGGCCCGAACGAGGGCGAGCAGCGGATCGTGCGCGCGAGGTACGTGGTCGGTTGTGACGGCGCGCGCAGCCGGGTGCGCGAGTCGATCGGACGGGAACTGGTCGGCGACCAGGCCAACCACGCCTGGGGTGTGATGGACGTGCTCGCCGAGACCGACTTCCCTGACATCCGCACCAAATGCGCCATCCAGTCCCACGACGGAGGGAGCATCCTGCACATCCCGCGCGAGGGCAACCACCTTTTCCGGATGTACGTCGACCTCGGCGAGGTCGCCGAGGTCGACCACGGCAAGGTCCGCGAGACCACCCAGGCTGAGGTGGAGGCGCGGGCCAACCGAATCCTGCACCCCTACACCCTGACGGTGAAGCACGTCGCCTGGCGCAGCGTCTACGAGGTGGGGCACCGGCTCGCCGACAAGTTCGACGACGTCCCCGCTGAACTCGTGGGTACCCGAACGCCGCGCGTGTTCATCACCGGCGACGCGTGCCACACCCACAGTGCAAAGGCCGGACAGGGCATGAACGTGTCCATTCAGGATGGATGGAACATCGCATGGAAACTGGGACACGTGCTCGACGGCCGCGCCCCGGAATCGCTGCTGGACACCTACTCCGCCGAACGCCAGGTCATCGCGCAGAACTTGATCGACTTCGACCGAGAATGGTCCAGCATGATGGCCGCCAAACCCGAAGAGCTCGGTGAACCCGGGGCACTGGCCGACTTCTACGTCAAGACCGCCGAGTTCCCTGCGGGACTGATGACCCAGTACCAACCGTCGCTGATCACCTGCGCGGCCACGCACCAGGAACTGGCAACAGGGTTTCCGGTTGGCAAACGCTTCAAATCTCACCCCGTGACGCGGGTGTGCGATGCCAACCCGGTGCACCTCGGTCACCACCACCGTGCGGACGGGCGCTGGCGGATCTACGTTTTCGCTGACCGCCCGCAGGCGGGACAGCCCTCGAGGGCGTGGGACTTCGCCGAGTGGATCGCCGGGTCGCCGCAGTCGCCGCTCGCCTACACACCCGACGATGCCGACGTCGACGCCTGGTTCGACGTCAAGGTGATCTACCAGCAGGACTACGCCGCCGTCGACCTGGCATCGGTGCCCCGGGCGTACCTGCCGAAGGTCGGCCCCTACGGCGTCGTCGACTACGAGAAGGTCTACGCCGCCGATACGACCGACGACATCTTCGACGCGCGCGGCATCGACCGGGACGGCGCGCTCGTGGTCGTGCGCCCCGACCACTATGTCGCCCATGTGCTGCCGCTGGAGTCCACCGACGAACTCGCGCTGTTCTTCGCCGGCATCTTCGGAGCCAAGGGACACACTCCCGATGTGAGCACTACGGCAAAAGCCGGGGGAAAGGACGACACCCACTTCGTGTCAGCTCGAACGATGTCGTGAACATCGCGGCGATGCGGTGTAGGGATGAGGCGCCGTAGGTGTACTGCGCCCCTGTCGCGGTGTGCATGAGGCGAGTGGCGACCACTGCCTCGGTGAGGAGGCCGGGACGTGGACGGTGGCCATGGAGGCGTTCGTCCCGAGGCTGGCCACTGTCAGGTGGTGGCCGCCGGATTTCATCTCGTGGTGGGTCCACAGGACACTCAGAGAACCAGCACCCTCGGGCCCTTCAGCGCTGTCCTCGTCGAGTGTGTGCGCTGCGGCGAGGTGTAGTCATCTCCAAGCAGCGTGCACGAGACGACTAGAAGTGTGCGTAGTAATGCAAGGTCAGAACGCCCACTTTGGTTCATCATACGAGATGTACGAGGGACGCCCGGCCGAGACGTCGGGCTACGACAGGGGAGTGCAGAGATGGTCGCCCATACCGGTATCGAGCAGATGGCCTTCGACGAGCTGCTGCGGGTTATCCAGGCGGAGGCCGGTGGTAAGGAGATCAAGGACCCGGCCACCGGTGAGACCGTCGGACGTGCCCCGGAACATGAGGAAGGGCACCTCGACAGCGCCATTGCTGCTGCCCACGCTGCCCAGCCGGGCTGGGCAGCACTGGGGCACTCCGAGCGCAGCGCCTGCCTCAACCGTGCTGCGGACGCGGTCGAGGCGAATGCCGAGGGGCTTGCTGTCCTGTTGTCCCGAGAACAGGGCAAGCCACTCAACGGACCGAACGCTCGCTTCGAGGTTGGTGCCTGTGCAGCGTGGCTACGGACCACCGCAGCGTTCGAACTCGCGCCGGAGTTGGTGGTCGACGACGATGGCGGACGCGCGGAGCTGCACTACCGGCCGTTCGGGGTAGTCGGTGCGATCGGCCCGTGGAACTGGCCGATGATGATCAGCATCTGGCAGCTCGCCCCGGCGCTGCGGATGGGCAACACGGTGGTAATCAAACCGTCCGAGAACACGCCGCTGTCAGTGCTGGGCCTCGCACATGTGCTTAATTCCGCACTACCGGAAGATGTACTTCACGTGGTCGCCGGTGGACGCGAGGTGGGTCAGGCGCTGGCCTCCCATCCCCGCATCGACAAGGTCATGTTCACTGGGTCGACCGCCGCCGGCAAGGCCATCATCCGTTCTTCCGCAGACACCGTGAAGCGGTTGACCCTCGAACTCGGCGGCAACGACGCCGGCATCGTTTTGCCCGACGTCGACCCTGCGGCCGTCGCCGAGGACCTGTTCTGGGGCGCGTTCATCAATACCGGTCAGACCTGCGCAGCGCTCAAGCGACTCTACGTTCACGAGGATGTGTACGAAGGGGTCGTCGAATCTCTTGCTCAGGTGGCCGCGACCATGTCGATGGGAAACGGCCTCGACGAGGGGAACGTGCTCGGCCCGCTGCAAAATAAGGCCCAATACGACATCGTTGCCGAGCTCGTCGAGTCGGCAAAGGATGAGGGCGCCCGAGTCGTCGTCGGTGGAAACCCCGCCGACGACCAGCCGGGTTACTTCTATCCGACGACCCTCGTCGCGGATATCAGCAACGAAAACCCGCTCGTGACCCGCGAACAGTTCGGTCCGGCTCTCCCGATCATCAAGTATTCGACGATTGACGAAGCTGTGGAAATGGCCAACAGTCTCGAGGTCGGTCTCGGTTCGTCTGTGTGGTCGTCGGACCGGGATCGCGCGCTCGCAGTAGCGGCCCGATTGGAAGCCGGAACCGTGTGGATCAACAAGCACGGTGCAGTAGACCCCCGCATCCCGTTCGGCGGTGCCAAGCAGTCCGGCTACGGACTGGAGTTCGGGGTCGAAGGGCTCAAGCACCTCGCCCAACCGCAGGTCATTAGCTACTAGCTCGCGGCGCTTTGCCCGGTGAGTACGAGGATTCTGGGCCCTCGCATTGAGTTTGGGGGTGTCCCTATGTGGTTGGTCAAACTGCGGCCGCGGCGGTGGGGACGGGCTGGGGTGTCGGTAGTGGGTGTGGTTGCGAAGCATGGCGTATAGGAAGCCCGCGCCACCATGACCGGCGGGGCACCGGTCGTGGCCGACTGATCGACCACCATCACCAAGCGGCCCGTGGGAACCGAGCTTGTCGAACAGCGCCCGCAGCTTGGGTTCGCTGTTGGACAGCAGTCCGTCACGCAGCCGCCGTCCGGCAGGGCTCAGGGCCCATCGCATGGGTCGCCCTTGCCGACATCCAACCCGAGGACCACGCCATAACCGCTGGTCATTTGCCGGGCCTTCCGTCCGTCGCAGGTGGTCGCAAGCCTGAGTATCGACGGCCGGCACCCACGCCTGCGAGGAGACCTGCCCAAGGCCGTCGTGTCCCTATTCAGCGGTCCCTCGGTGCCACCAGGCCCGGTGGCACCACCTCGGATCATCCTACGAATGGGGCATCAGCCATGCCGGACCTAGCGACCACAGCCCCCGACCAGGAGCCACGAAAAAGGTAACGGGGCACGGTAGGGTCGTTCACCTGGAGTCATTCCCGGCGAGGTCGCTCCGGTCGATGGCTGCCGAAGGACCTAGACCCGAGCTGGTTCTTGGTGGCTGGGCCCTGAGCGGCTCGCTGTTCGAGGTGCTCGTCGTCGGGAAATGTGTCTCCCGAGTCGATGCAGCCTGGAGCTCGTTGCGGGAAACGCCGGCGTGGTCGTGCCGCGCCAGCTCGGATTCCACTCCCCGCCGGCCCCTCCAGATGATCCGGGTCGTACTCGGTCGCCCGGGACCAAACCCAGCGGGCGACGGAGTCTGCCAACACGAGGTGAGCTCCGAAAATGTGGGCCATGTCGAACAGGTCGGGAGAACGCGTCATGACACGTCCGGGCTGGGGGCCGACCGGCACCAGATCAACGGGCCGAAGACGCAGACCCAAGTTATCGACCGTGGAGCTCGACATCGGAGAGGAACGCTGAACTGGCTCAGCTGGTTGATCAGTGCTCGCCGTGTGCCGTTGGGATGATGTGTGACTGTTAAACGTTCTCGCCAGGCGCTCAACTCCGCTAGTTCCCGAAGGGGCGCACCAGCACGAAGAGGTCGAATTGGCCACGATGGAGTTCTGGATACAGGAGCGGAGTGGCTGCCCCGACAACTCCCAACCGATCGGGATTCTCGGATAAGCGCGGGGTCATGGGTGCACTGAGAATCGTGAGTTGAACGCGACGGTCCCCACATCGACGGCGCTGTGCCCGCCGTCTACCGGCAACACAGCGGCGTTTACGTAAGAAGCCGCTGGGGATAGCAGCCAGGCGATAACAGCAGCCACCTCCGCGGATGTCGCTGGACGAGAAAGCGGCGTGAGAGAGGTGGTGAGGTCGTATGCTTGATCAACGTCAAGGCCATGCTTCTGTGCTAGGTCGGCCATCTCCTCGTCAGCCATCTCGGTTCGAGTCCATCCTGGACAGACCACGTTCGCGCGAACCCCTTGCGGTCCGTAGTCGACGGCAACTGACTGCAACAGCATGTTGAGGCCAGCCTTGGTGGCGTTATAGCCACAGTTACCCTCGGAAGCGCGGAGTGCACCGACCGAGGACACGCCAACGACAGCCCCTTGCGATTTCACGAGGTGTGGAAGCGTGAGATGCAATAGTCGATACGGTGCCGTCAGGTTTGTCTCCAACATGGCGGACCAATCGCGCTCGCTAAGTTCCGATACTGGTGCAGAGCGCACGAGACCGGCGTTGAGGACAATGCCGTCTATCCTGCCAAATCGGTCGACAATTCCGTCGACCATAGTACGCACGGCGTCCGTATCCGTGATATCTGTGACTACGGGATGGATTCTGGGCGAATCAGCTACCTGCTCGAGGACAGCTGATCGGCGTCCGCAAATGACGACCGTCCAGCTCATCGCTGCAAGCGCTCTGGCAACCGCTGCGCCGATGCCGCTTCCTCCGCCGGTGATGAGAATCACAGGGTTGCTGCCACGGGTAGGAGAGGCGACGCTGTCGGCCATGAAATGCTTGCCTTTCAGAGGTCCTTAGTATGTCCACTCAATAAGCGTGGTCGACGCCGAGTCACGGCGGGGATCACAGGGGCTCACGCTGAGGCGCACACCCCGTAGGTATTCAGAACTACGGGGTGTGCGCGCACGATCCTGCAGTTGCTAGCAGTCCGCGGCGTCGCATGTGGGCAGCACGCCTGCGGCGTTGTGGCTTGTGGCTAACCTGAGAATTCTGCTTCGTCAGAAATCGATTAGTGTTTGTTGTGGTCCTGGGGGTAGTTGGTGGTGTTCAAGATTGAAAGGCGGGAGTTAAACGGCAAGATCACTGGCTCGTGAGAGCTGTCGTCCCAGCCGAACATACGCCCGATTGAGCGTTCCTCCCCCAGGTCCACCAGCAAGACGGCCTCGACCGCCATGACCTTCTCGGTCCAGAAAAACAGATAGAGGTCTTCAGCTACGTCGAAGACCATGCATCGCTCTGTGTCAGCCAGGCCTTGTTCACCGCCGCGAATGCAGTGCCAGGTGAATGCACCGGGTGTGAGGTAGATGTGTTCGTAGGCCTCGGTGTCGCTGTATCGGTAGTAGATGCGTTTGCCGACGAGCTTGCTGGAACGCCGGTGGGCGGGGGCGTTCGTACTGTCTGGTGTGGTGGCATGGATGAATTCTGTGTTGCCGCGGACCTTGTCCTCACCCTTGAAGAAAGTCGACAAGCCGCTCGTTGCGACACCTGTGCTCGTGTCGTAGACGAACGTGGTGTTCCGGGCGTCGACTCCGTCGCCGACGACGAAGTCGACGATGAAGATGCCCTGCCGGGCTTCGATGGCTTTGTAGGTGGCCGTCCCCGTCGGTGCGCCGTGCGTGGCGTCGCTCCTCCAGCGCAGTGTGGTGCCCGTTTCGAAGATGTACTCGGTGGAGGAACCGTTCTCATCGATGAGAACGAGCGATGTGCCGGACAGGGAAGACGACGCCTCGAGTGTCTGTTGTCCGAACCCGTCGAGCATCGTTGAGACTGTGGGCCATTCGTCCTCCGGGACGTAGTCGATGATGGGCGTGGAGCTCATTGTTTCCCTCTCTGGTGTAAGTGCAAATCTTGGTGCGGCTTAGATGCCGGAGGAGTCGTAACTGATCGACTTCTTGAACGACGCGACGATCAGTCCCGCGGCAAAGGAAGCGGGGATGAGCAGCAGGAGCCACATGGCGATGCCTCCAGACCCGCCGAGCAACGCGTCGTAGTTGGAGATCGTGAGGTATCCGATCACGATGAAGATGAGGCAGGATAGGATGGGGGCGATCGCCGTCGCCAAAATCTCAGTCCTCGGTCGTTGACGAGCGAAGTAGACGATGATCGCCAACGAGGCGAGAATCAGGATGGTGATGAATCCGGCGGTGCCGAGTGCAACCAGCCAGGCGTAGACGGTCGTGATGGGGTCGGCTCCCAGAGCAAAGAAGGCTGTGATCACCACCAGGATCGCAATGCCATTCGCGAGTGCAGCGTTGGTGGGTGTTCCGGTAGGGCTCGTGGTGGAGAGCCTGCGAGGTAGGCTCCCAGCTCGTCCGAGGGCGAAGAGGTACCTGGCGAACATGTTCGACAGGCCCAGCAGCATAGCGACGAAGCTCGTCACGATCAGGATCTGCATGGCGATACTGAGCCATTGCCCTGCATCGTGGCTGGCGAGCCGGAAGATGAAGCCGGATGGGTCGCGAGTGGCTGCGGTCTGGATGTTGTCGATACCGATTGCGCCGCTGATCGCCCAGGTGGAGATGGCGTAGAAGAACCCGACGAACGCGATGACGAGGTAGAGCGCACGGGGAATCGTTCTGCGGGGGTTCCTGGCCTCCTCGGCGAACACCACCGTTGCTTCAAAACTGGTGAAGCAGGTGAAGGCGAACAGAAGTGAGATACCCAAACCCGGCGCGAGAAGGTGCTCTGTCGTGAACCCTCCGAAGGAGAAGATCTCCCACCCTTGCTGCGCGATCGTCGAGGCGACAAGAACGCCGATCACACACGTCTCGCCCACGATCAGTACGCCGAGAACTTTGAGACTTGCGTCGACACCCCGCATGGTGAGCAGCGTTGTCAGGGCGAGCAGGAGGGCGACCCACACATAGACGGGCAGGTCAATAGCCGCCAGATCGGTGAGGAGCTGATCTGCGAAGACACCGAATTGCGCCCACAGGCCGGCCTGGAGGCAGACATAGGTGAGCACGGCGACACCTGCGGCGCCGGTAGCCCATCGTGTACCCAAACCCGTCGCAATGTAGGCGACGAATCCGCCGGCGTTTGTGATGTCGCGGCTCATCCGCAGGTATCCGACAGAGAAGAGCGCGATCACCAGGGCGGCCACCGTGTAGATCACCGGTGTTGCTGGGCCGATCGCTGAGAAGAGCACAGGGCTCGCGCCGACCACAGCGGCGATGGGTGCCGCCGCGGCAATAACGAAGAACGCGATCGCGACCACGCCCAGCCGGTTCGGGCGCAATCCCGGGGTTGCATCCTGCGTACCAGGTGTCGTGTCGCCCGCCGTCAGTGATGATTCGGTGTGCTTCATGGCTGGTCGGTCCTTTCGAAGCCCATCCTGCTAGGACGGCATCGCTTCAATTCCCCCGAAGCTTCGAGGGCCCTCAACGGGAGCCATCAGGGGCCCTCCTGCGTTGAATGGTGCGTGGTAGGCCGGGGACGGTTTCGCCAGTATCGTTGTGCGGCAGCAAGTGCAGTTGACTTGAGCGGCACTGCCATTGACCGCCCGCGCACTTCGGTTCCCGAGTTGTAGTGATGCATGCCGGATTGTCAGTTTTCCTGAGAGTGGCGACGCGTCCAGGTGGACGTTGGCTCTGTTAGATGTCGCTTTTTGCCTGCTCCGGCATGTCGGTCGCCTCGATCTCGAGATTGTCGAGCAATTCGACCATGGCTCGGAATCGGGGAAGGTTCTCGACGTCGGCGTTGGCGGCGTCGGCGGCCTGCTTACTGGTGTAGATCCATACATCAATCCACGTACCGTCCTCGCGGAGCGAGCACAGCGGTACTGACCACAGTTCGGGGTGCGCTGACTTGACCTCCCCGATGGCCTCCTGTCGACGAGCCAGAAAGGTGTCGACATCACTCTCGGCGACTGTAAATCGAACGAATTCCACGCAGTAGCCCATTGTTTCACTTCTCGCATTCGATCTCGGTTGTTATTTGCCGCGCGGCGCGCAGCCCGGACTCAATTGCTCCGTCGATGAAGCCGGCCCAGCCGCGGGCGTAGTCGCTGCCCGCAAGCCGCACGGCTCGACTTATGTCGGCGGCGGCCTCTTGCACCGGCATGAGTTGATCAGGTGCCAGCATTGGCCAGGTCTCGCCTGAGAGTGGGTCGGCGGTCCAGTCATGCCCGTCCACACCCAGGACCTCCAGGTCGGGGCGCCACTTGTGAAGTTCGGCTTGGACGGCCTGCGGGTCGTGAAAGTCCAGGGCGTCGGAGCATGGGCCGAATCCGACGATGAGGCTGTCACCGTCGTCGGCGTACTCGTACTGCAGGAAGTTGAGGGGTGCGGTGCTGTCGGCGAGTGCCACGAACCGGCCGGTGTCACCACGCACGCGGATCCAGACCTTGAGACCGGTGGATGCCTGTCCCTCGGCGGCCACTCTGTGGAGGTCATGATTGAGCGGTGGTTCGAAGTCGATCCTGTTCAGGACGTTGATCGGGATCGTGGCGATGACACGCGAAGCGCGCATTCGGGTTCCATCGGCGCACGTCACCTCGGCGCCACCGGAGTGTTCGCGGATCCGAGTGACGGTCGTGTTCAGCCGAATATCGGTTCGTGCCGCGTCGGCTGCGATGGCGTCTAGCAACGAGCGGGTACCTCCGGCCAGCTTGTAGGTCGCGCACGCCTCGAACATCAACCGCCAGTCGCCGCCCGCGAGTGCACACCAACGCAGTGCCTGCGTGTACGCGCCGCGCTTCGGGACACCGCTGAAGTTCAACGCCCACATCCCGTCGAACAGCGCGGACTGCTCGGGATCGAGGCCCTGTGCGGCGATCCTGTCAGCGACGCTGATGTGATCCAGGGCCCGTAGCTCGTCGGACTTGGGCAGGTAGTCATAGGGTTGAGGCAAAACGGCCCGTGCCCGGTCGAGGAGCTCGGTCATGGGAGCGTCCAGCAAGGCAAGCATGTCATCAGCAGGACCGCTCCGTAGGTCGTCTCCGATGCGCCAGTAGGCCCTCTCAGGTTCAGGACTGGCGATCAGATCCAGGCCGTACCGCGTGATCTCGGACCAAACATGCGGTTGGATCCAATGCACCCACGTACCGCCGATGTCGAGCTCGCGACCGAGCGTGGAGTGGCGGGTCCAGGTTCGGCCACCGAGCCGGTCGCGGGCTTCGAGGACCGTGGTGCGCAGACCGGCGCGAGACAGTTCGCGTGCAGCGCATACGCCGGCGAATCCGCCGCCGACGACGATGACGTCGCTGTCATTCTGCATGCTGTTTCTCCTCGCGTCGAAGGCAGGATCAGGACAAGGTGAGCCAAACACCGTTGAGAATTGATGCATTTAGGGACCGCGTTCGCGCATGTCTCACATCTAGTGCCTTGCCCCCGAAATACCCCTGGTGTGACCCGATCTCTGAAAGAGCAACTGATCTGGCTGCCGCGTGCGGACAGGTCGTCGAACCGAGTCACTGTGGAGGGTTGTCGGAGGAAAGCAGTGCTCAGCGAGCCGTCAGAGCGAGGTCGTGTACGGTCGTGTACAACGCGATCGATAACTCGCCCTCGAAATGCTTCGCATGGGCAACGGCCAGGTCGTTGTGGTACCGGAGAACACGGCGAGACGGCGACGTCCTGATGGGTCCCGACGGGGTCGTCGTGGTGCGACCGTGAAACGACGAGCTGGTGACGGCCTGCGGTGGCGGCCTGCGGCAGACCGAGAGAAGCCGAAGCCGTTGATCAACAGTTGTTCACGGGTCTGCATGCGCGAACTCCCTCTAATCCTGGCCCGCATTGATGTGCAATGCGGTGCCTCGCAAGAGTGCCCGGGCCCCGTGCGCTGCTGTTGACAGCACCGGCACAGCCGTTGACCGGAGGCGCAGGAGTTGGTATTCGAAGACGCACCCTAGGTGCAGGGTTGCTGGCTCCGTCGGAAGGCGCCTGGCGTGACGCCGTACCGTGCCTTGAACACGCGCACGAAATGGGCAGAGTCGTGCAACCCGGCGCGGGCGCCAACGGCTGAGATCGGCAGGTGTGCCAGCCTTGGGTCGGTGAGGTCGCGTCGGCATCGTTCGAGACGTCGTTCGCGAATCCAGCCGCTGACGGTGGCGTGCTCTCCTTCGAAGATCTTCTGCAGCTGACGCACGGAGATATGATGGGCTTCCGCGACGGTCGGTACATCCAGGTCGGGATCGCACAGGTTGGCCTCGATGAAGGCGCCAATGCGAGCACGAAGAGCACCGTGCGGCCTAGATAGCTCGACGTCGGGCGTGCGACCGAGGTGCTCGACGAACAGTGCCGCAAGTAGCTCGATGGCCGAGTCTGCGAGATGAGCGGCCACCGCTGGATCGGGTCGGGTGACTTTGTCCGACAGTCTGCGCAGTAGTTGTACTGCGACAGTGTTGAGGCCACTCTCGCCGCCCATCGGCCTAGCGGTGAGCGACGAGAGCTCGCCGTCCGATAGGCGGAGCAGCTGGCGCGGAAACATCAGCACCAGCATTTCGAATGATTGGTCGAATCGGAGCCGGTAGGGGCGGGCAGTGTCGTACAGCGCGAGTTCGCCTGGCCTGAGGCATGCGAGACGATCTCCTTGCGTCACGAATCCGTGGCCGCGGACCTGGAGCCCGACCTTCAGATAGCCGGGGTCCGAGGTGCTGATCGTGCGCTGGGTGCGCTGGACCGTGTGCGCGTCGGCTGTTACCTCGGATACGTGCGACGAGCCTGCGGGGACCCCCCGCACGCGGCCGCGGAATCCGGGGGCGGCATCCCTTGTCTCGAGTGGAACGAACGCCTTGGACACTGTCGATGCGAACGTGTCGAACTCGAGAGTCCGGTCAGCCTCGGGAGCGAGCACGGTAGTCATGACAGAGACCTCCTTGTCACATGTCTTCCCCGTGTTGCCTCGCCGACGAGGCGGAGGCAGTTTCAAACTGAACAGGTGGACAGTTCTAGTGGGTGGCAAGTACTATGCACCTGTGAATCCTTCTGGTCAAGGAAGTGACGCCCGGCAGTCGACGGTGGGAACGCCGCACGATGGTTCCGCGTCGGTGCGCGTGACCGGTTCCCATCGCTCGCGCGGGTACGGCGAGGGACGTGCCGCCCTACTCAGTGCCGCAGTCCACGTCGTCGCCAACGAAGGCCTGCGCAATCTGACGTACCGATCAGTGGCGCGCGAAGCCGGGGTGTCGCACGCGTTGGTCGCCCACCACTTCGGTGACCGTGACTCGCTCCTGACCGAAGCCCTTCGCTTCTCCCTGAACAACAGCGTGGCATCCATCAGTACCAAACCCGGTAGCGGGGACCTGGATGCGCTCTTCGACGGCTTGTCCGGCTTCATCGAGGAGTACCCGGATGACCTGGCGTTCCAGTATGAGTTGATTCTCGAATCCAGGCGTCGTACCGAACTGCGCCCCTACGTCGAGGCCATCTACGAGGCCTACATTGGCGCGATTCACATCGAACTGGAACGCGCCGGTGCGCAACCTGATGAGGCGTTGAGCCGACTCGTCTACGCGGCCGCCGACGGGCTCGTCTTCGCCCAGCTCGCAGTCGGCAGTGGCGAGAATACCGAACGTTCTCTGCAGCATCTTCGTTCGCTGCTGAGCGCCAGCGCCAGAACCTGACCGGGTATGCAATCGGGGCGCCAGACGAAAGACGCTCATCGGCTTCTGCGACTGCCACGATGAAACGGCAGCTGCGGAGGCCGATGAGCGTCCTATCTACGCGCCCGTCCGGGTGGGAGCCCTTCGAAGCGGGGACTCAGCTTGTCGGTCTGCGGCGATTGAACGAAAGCCACATGAGGTCTTCTCCGACGGTCAGACGGCCGTCATAGCCTCGCTTGGCGTTGCGCCAACGCGAGACCGGTGGCTGGGCCGGCACTAGGTGGTTCAGGGCGAGGTGCGGCACGCCGGCCGCTTGAGCCACCTGCCCAACTTTGTTCGCGGGCGTGTGGGCGGTCAGGAGGTGGTTGCGGACAGCTTCGTCATCGCCATACTCGGCATCGACGTACTCCTCGTCGATCACTTCGTGAACCAGCAGGTCGGCACCTGTGGCCATCGCGACGAGGTTGTCGCTCGTACCAGTGTCGCCGGATACAACCAGCGAGCCCTCGTCAGTGTCGAATCGGTAGGCGAATGCCGGGTAGACCGGCTGATGCTCGACCAAGGTGGCGCTTACGCGGACTCGGTCGTCCTCGAAGACCACGAACGGATCGATTCTCGGCATCGGCTGCGCGTGCTCCCACTCTGGACGATGCCCTGGAATACCGATGTCCCGGACATCGATGAGCGTTCGGGGATCCGGGAAGTGATTGTCACGAATGCGGTCGTTGATATCTGTGGCGTAGGCCTGGATCAACGAGGCGGTCATGTCCTCGGTGCCCGGGCCTGGATTGTCGGGATGCACCACAGGCGGTTCGGGTCTGTCGCCGAAAACCGGCGGCAACGTGTCGCGCCTGCCCGGGCCGCGCACCGGAAGCGGGGTCGACATCGCTTGTAGTCCCTGCCACCACGCGATCACGAGCAACTGGCCGTAGTCGATGATGTGGTCGGAATGCAGGTGGGTGAGGAAAACACCTCGAACCTGGGAAAGTTCCTGATACGTGGCCGTCCCCGTCGGATTGGCGCGGAATAGCTGCTCGAGTGCACGGTTGCCCACGTCGACAAGGTAGACGGCGTCACCGACAACGACAGCGGTCGAGATCCCTGCCGGAGTGGTGCCTGGGTACCAACCTGGGCCGCCAGACACGCCGAGCAGCAACGCGTGCGGCCCGGTGCCTGTGGGTGGGCGAACGGGCGCTGCCGCCGGAGCGGCCCCGGCCGGGGTGCCGGCAAGAAAGGCTGTTGCGACACCCGCCGAGGCGAGAACGGTACGTCGCGACAAAGGTCCGCTGCGGGGCGGCATCCAATTCTCCTTTTGCTCGATCTATTGCACTTTCGGGGAGGGAGCTGATCATCGGCGGTGCCGAGGTCACCTGGCTGTTTCGCAGTTCAAGTTCGAGGAGTTACGGGGTTGGGCGGCGAGGATCATGGCCAAAGAAAGCAGCAGTCCGGCGGTGCTCACCGCGATCAGCGCGCCGTATCCACCTGTGTTCTCGACCAGTCGGCCACCCATCAGCGGGCCGAGGGCAAACCCGCCGCCGATCGCGATGTTCGCCACGTTCACCAGTCGGCCCGAGCGATCGAGTTCCGACAGTGTGGCCAAGATGTACGGAAGGATGAATGTCCAGGTGAACTTGAACAGCAGAGCGGCTACCGTAAATCGCACCAGTCCTGGTACGTCGACCAGCAATCCGAGCGACAACGCCATCGCGAGATACCCGACCAAAAGATTGGTGCGCGTTCCGGGGCGTGCTCCTAGGACTGTGGCCACGGCCGAGCCCGCGATCCCCAGCACGGTGGCGACGGATAGGACGAAGCTCGACGTCTGGGCGTCGATGTCCGACGTGCTCGCTACACCGCTGACGAACGTCCAAATACCGCTGAGGCTGATGTAGAAGGCGAGCACGGCCAGCAGGCCGAGCGTCGCTCGCAGGGCGTAGCCGGTATTGAGCCGGGTTTGGCCTCTTGCGGCTTCGATCACTACCGCGCGCTTCGGTAAGAAGCGGGCCAGCGGCAGGACGAAAACCATCATCACGGCTAGGACCCAGTACACGATCCCAATACCGAAAGAGCTGAAGAAGTGCGGGAGGACCGCAAGCCCGACTGCACCGAACAGCAGTTGTCCCATCACCCAGAGTCCGTAGACACGGTTGCGATTGTCCGCCTGCGCGGCTAGCGACATGCACAGGACCATTAGCGATCCGCCTGCGAGGGACGTCAGAAACCGTGTCGCCAGCAGGAGGCCGTACTGGTCGATGTAGGCAGAGCTTATGTTGCCCACAACGAAGACCGCCGCGAAAAAGATCGATGCCTTCTGGGTGTTCAGCCTTTTCATCCACCACAGCGCGGGGATGGAGGCGAGACTCATCGCGCCGAGTTCGGCCGAGAACAGATCACCAGTCTGAGACGGTGTCAGACCCAGCTGTTCTTGGAGTTGGCCAGCTACCGCTGGTGCCATGAGCAAGAGCGTGCCGACCACGGATGAGAAGAGGACGATCAGTGTCAACCGGCCTTTTGAGTTCGGTCCGCTTTCGTCGATTGGTGTTCGTTGCTCATCCAGGGTGCGAGGCATCGGAGTATTCCTTCGGCTGTGGGAGGACCCCGTTCCGGGGAGGATGTTACTGGGAATGGGTGCGATGAAAAGAGCTCGGCTCCGGGGGTCCGGACTTGAGCCGCAGCTCGGCGTGGAACGGGCGAGGAGCCCTAGGAAAGGCCCAATTGGGCGCTGACGGTGAGCTGGTCCCAGTATCGCCGGGTCTCGGTTATTCGGCCCGCTTCGAGGTGGTGCACATCGCAAAAGGGAACCAGGAGGGTGCGCCCTGTCGGTTCGATGCATCCGTCCGGTGTTGCCATCGTCCCTGTGTGCGTGCCGATGGCGGTGAATTCGGCGACGACCAGTCCGAAGCCGCCGCTGATGGTCAGTTCGGCGCACTTGCCGTCAGGGAATGGTCCGTCCCAATTGTGGTAATTCCGTGCCATGCCATCGTGGCCGGTGTGCACCTCGCCGGTGGGGAGGTTGGTCCAGGTCGCGTCCGGCGAAAAGCAATCCACCCAGCTGCCGATATCTCGACTGTTCCACGCTTCGTACAACTTGGCTACGACCTCGGCGTCCTTGTCGGACACGGTGACTCCTAGGGTTGTGGTTAACCGCGCCGTGCACGGTCGCCGGGGGCGTCAATCGTGGCTCGCGATTGAGCTTCATCGGCGACGAAGACAGTGCGTCCTTCGAAGATCGTGCGGAGCACGCGGGTGGCGCTGATCTCGTCGGTAGGTACCTCGAAGATGTTGCGGTCCAGCACGATCAGGTCACCGGACTTTCCGAGGCTGATGCTTCCTCGCCGGTCTGCCCGGCCGACCACCTTTGCGCCGTCGAGGGTGAGTAGCTGTACGGCTGTGGTGAGGTCGATGGACTCCGGTCCGCGTTGCAGCATTCCTTGGAGTGCGGGGAAGAGGTTCGGATTGGGAGTGATGATCCAGTCGGAGCCGATTGTCATGGTTGCGCCGGAGTCAAGTGCTGTGCGGAACTTGAAGCCGTCGTCGAGTCCGTAATCGGGTATGTGCCAGATCGCCGGTGACATCTCGGCCACTACGTTGAGGCGTTCGAACCTTTCGTAATCCTGGTCCTGGATGAAAGTGCAGTGGGCGATCTCATGGGTGGTCGCGCGGTTTCCGTTGATGCTGCGGACGGCTTCGAAGGCGTCTAGCGCAGCGCGAACGGACCCCTCTCCGGCGCAGTGGATCTTGACCGACATCTTCGCTGCATCGAACCTGCACAACGCTTCGGTGAGCTCGTCCGGCGCGACCAGGATGTTGCGGGGATCGGTGTTCCCGTTCACGTCCAGGTCTGCTTGGGTCATGTGCGGCGGCAACGGTGCACCGTCGAGCCAGATCTTGATGCGAGCGGTGTCTACGTGCGCGCTCGCGTACGAGGCGCGGTCCACGATGGTCTGGTCGAGTTCGGCGGTCGTGGCCATGCCGAAACCTTCTTCTCGCCAGACCAGGTGCGCGGCGATGTGCAAGTTCAAGGAGTCGGCATCGTCGAGGTTCCGGAACGCGGCCAGTGCTTGTGGGGACGCGGACGCCTCCTGGACCGATGTGATCCCGTAGCGGTGGCAGGTCGAGACCGCCCAGCTCACGGCGTCCCGGTAAACCTCAGCCCGGTAGTCCGGTATGGCCCGCATTACAGGCCATCGGGCCTGTTCCACGAGCTCACCGGTGAGCTCGTTCGTGTCCGCTCGACGGACCAATCGACCGCCGGGTGGGTCGGGCGTGTCATCGGAGAGGCCGGCGATTTCGAGTGCCTTGGAATTGGCCAGACCGTGGTGGATTGTGTAGTCATAGAGAAATACGGGTTGGTCGGGAAACGCCTTGTCCAGGAACGAACGGTCCAGTTCTTGATCCGCGAATACCGACGGAACAAATTCCCCGCCAACAATCCAGGCCTGTTCCCCTTGGTCGACGAGCTTGCCACACTGGCATTGCTGAAGATCGTGCACGATCTCAGCTGTCGTGCCGTTCGGCGTTAGGCGGGCCTCATAGCGGAACTTCAACCCGCTGAAGAGTAGGTGGGTGTGGGCGTCGTGCAGACCGGGCATCGCGAGGTGACCGTCGAGATCGATGAACTCGGTGTCGTGCGGCGCAGCGGCACGGATCTGGTCGTCGGAACCTACGACAGTGAAGGAACCGTCTTCGATCAGCACGGCCTCGACCCAGGGGGTGGTTGGGTCGACGGTGTAGATGCGACCGTTGAGCAACGCGGTAGCCATTGTTCCTCCCCTAAGCGCGGATGTGTGAGGCTGGTTCGGCATGGCCGATCAACCGCATCGGTGGTATTTCATCTGCGGACTCCTCAGCGCAACTGGCCTGCAGCGGCGCGCTGTGCAGCGTCTCCACAGGGTGCTGGCGACGCACAGCCTGTGGTTGACGACACCGGCATGATGATTGACCGGGCACGCAGAGGTTGGTAGTCGGCGACAGGGCATCGCCCGTGTCGCCCGTTTTCTTCGTTCGAAGCTCGGCCGTCGATGCGGCTTCCGGCGTCAGCACCTGAGGAGGTGTGCCTTCTATCCGCGGAGTCCTTGTTCGATGGTGGCTACGTCAACAGGCCACCGGTGATGGGACGTCAAAGGCGGCGGTGTGCAGCACTTGTGCGTCGGGGATTCGTGGGGCGTTCCGGCATGGCCGGCCGGCGCTCGCTGGGATGGGGCAATCAGGTTCGGCAGCTCTGTCTGCAGGGGCTTCTTCAGCTGTGTGAACGCCGTTCCGTAGGAAGGTAACACCGGAAGTTGCGGTACTACCGGGTGCGGCGGCGTGGTCGACGGTTCTGCCGCGTATCGGCCAGCCGCAGGTCATCAGCGGGTGACCGAGCGCCGACACACGGAAGTCCCCGGCACCGCGTGCCGGGGACTTCCGTGTGTTCACGGCTCGGGGATTGTCACGAAGCCACCGTCGACGAAAGCCAGACAATCGCCGCTGCGATGGCCGAAGTGCTCGACGCGGCCCAAGAACAGGGTGTGGTCGCCGCCTTCGTGTTCGGTCCACGGGCTGCATTCGAACCACGAGGCAGGGCCGGCCAACCGGGGAGCGTATGCACCTTCGACCCAGTCGGGTTCCATGTTCGGCTTCCCCGCGAAGTGCATCGCCACATCTCGCTGGTCGGCACCGAGCACGTTGACCGTGAATGGCCTGCCGCTCAGCAGTGCATGGGCGCGCACCGAACGCTGGATGGCCACCAGCACGAGCGGCGGGTCCAGCGAGACCGAGGTGAACGAGTTGACCGTCAAGCCGTGTCGTTTGGACACGCCGTCGAAGGTGACGACGGCGACGCCGGTGGCGAACCGGCCGAGGCAGCCGCGCAGCACCTGCGCGAGCTCGGCCGGGTCCTCGTAGGCAGCAGCTGCAGTGGAAGGTGCGGTCATCGTCGATCGCTCCTCGTCTGTTCGGGGTCGCCGACATTCGGTGGGCTCGGCGCCGGATGTACACCGACGTTAGGCAGCGCCCGAAACCGGCGGCAACGGCCGTGTACCCCGGTAACGGCACCTTGCCGCGGTTGCACAGACTCGTGCGCCCGTTGGACAGTGCGTCTCAGACCGTCCCCGCTGATCGGATCGGTGAGTTGACAGCCAGTGCATCGGTTCTGCGCCTGAGCGAACAGGGCTCCGCGACGCTGTGAGCCGCGGCTTCCCGTGCGCGAGGATGACACGAGCCGACCACGTCGGCGCTACCACGGGCACGGCTCAACGAGGAGACGCAGATGCCAGACATCGGGATCATCGGAGCGGGTACGGCGGGGCTGCACCTCGCCCTGTTGCTCCAGCAGGCCGGGGTTCCCACCCGGATCTACACCAATCAGACCGCCGAGCAGGTCGCGTCGGGACCGCCGCAGAACAGCGTCTCGCACCACGCGCCGACCATCGCCAGGGAGAACGCGATGGGGGTGAACTTCTGGCCCGTCGACGAGTACGGGTACCAGGTGCATTACCACCATTTGAACGTTCCGGACGGTCCTCCCGTGTTCCGCGGTGACTTCCTGCGCCCCTCGCGGGTGCTGGACTACCGGATCTATCTGCCGCGGTTGATGGCCGAGTACGAGGAGCGTGGCGGCACCATCGAACAGCGCTCGGTCGAACCGGCCGATTTCGAGCAGCTCGCCCGCAGGCACGACCTGATCGTGGTCGCCGCGGGCAAACGCTCGTTCGCGGAGTACTTCGGTGAACGGCCGGACGTCTCGCCGTACGCGAAGCCGCAGCGGCACCTGGCGGTGGGCTTCTGGGACGGCGTGGCGCAGACCGAACCGCGCGCGGTGACCATGAGCATCTCGCCGGGCCACGGCGAACTGCTCGACCTGCCCATCACCACCTTCGACGGCTGGGCCAGCGCGTTGCTGTGCGAGAACGTTCCTGGCGGCGATCTCGAGGTGCTGATGACGCAGAAGGAGTCCGAGGACCCCGAGGCTTACCGCAGGCTCACCCTGGAGAAGCTCAAGGAGCACCACCCGACGGTGCACGAACGCATCGACGAATCCCGGTTCGCGTTGATGCGTCCCGGCGATATCCTGCAGGGTGCGGTGCGTCCGGTGGTGCGCGAGGACTACCGGACGTTGACGGACGGGACCGTCGTGCTGGCGCTGGGCGACGCGCACGCCACCGTGGACCCGGTCACGGGGCAGGGCGCCAACTCCGCTTCGTTCGAGGCACAGGTGGCTGCCGACGCGATCATCGAGGACGGCGTGGTCGACGAGCGTTTCGCGCAGAAGGTCGCGTTGCGCCGCAGGGAACGCGTCGACGGGCTGAGTACGTGGGTGAACACCATGATCGAGACGCCCACACCGCCGCATCTGCAGAAGCTGATCGGCGCGATGTCGCAGATGCGCACGCTGTGCGACGAATTCACCGAGAACTTCAGCTATCCGCACCGCAACGGCGACCTGGTGGCCACTCCCGAGCGAGTGGACGCCGCGATCGCCCGGCACACCGAGATCGGCCACGACCCCACCGACGCGAAGGCGCACTGATGCACAAACTGTTGGTCCTCTATCCGCACCCGACCGACCCCGAGGCGTTTCGGTCGTACTACGAGAACACCCACCTGCCGCTGGCTGCGCAGTTGCCGGGACTGCTCGACTGGCGCTACAGCTTCACTGTGCGTTCGGCGTCGGAGGAAACCTATTTCGCCGTGTTCGAAGCCGATTTCCCCGACGCCGAGACGCTGGCGGCCGCGTTGTCCTCACCGGAGGGCGAAGCGGTGCAGGCCGATGTGCCCAACTACGCCACCGGTGGCGCGATCGTGCTCGACTATCCGGTGACCTCTCCCTGAGCCGGCAGTGGTTCGCCGCGCCGCGCGTGCTACCGCGCGGCGCGGCGGAACGCGCTGGGGGATACGCCGACTTGCTGCCGGAAGGTGCGCGAGAAGTGTGACGCGTCCGGGTAGCCCCAGCTCGTCGCGATGTCGGCGATCGGCCGGTTGGCGTGCAGCGGATCGGCCAGTTCGCGCCGGATTGCCTCGATGCGCTGTTGGCGGATCCAGGCTGAGACGGTCGTGCCCTGTTCGTGGAACAGGGCATGCAGGTGACGCGTGGAGATGTAGACCGCGCGGGCGATGCTGTCCGGATTGAGGTCGGTGTCGCCCAGATTGTCCGTGATGTACTGGCGGATGCGCAGCATCAGCGACAGATGCTCGTGGTCTGCTTCCGCGGTGTGCGCCAGGGCCGCGGTGCTCAGCAGCGCAGAGATCAGCTCCATGGCGGTGCGCACCACCCGCGCGGCGACGGGCCCCTCGAGTGCGGTGAAGTCGCTGGATATCTCAGTCAACAGCGGGGTGACGAGTCTGGTCAGCCGTTCCTCCGGGCCCAGCGAGATCGCGGTGATGGCGCGGACGTGGTCGGGGCTCGGGTCGACCAGATCGCGCGGGAACATGATCACCACGGCGTCCACGTGATCCGGGAAGCGCAGATCGTATGGCCGCGCGGTGTCGTAGACGCTCACGCTTCCCGGCACCATCGTCGCGCTGCGCGCGTCCTGCGTGAGCTCGCCGCTGCCGTTGACCAGCAGCATGATCTTGTAGAAGAGCCGCTCGGAGGCGTCGATGAGGGCCGGCGTGCGGTGCACCTCGTGCGGACTGACACGCAGTCGGGAGAAGAACACGCCGTCGATGACCCGGCCGCGAATGGTGCCTGCGAATCGCCCGTCGGTGAGGTCGTCGACCACCAGGGGCACGAACGACGACGACACCACACGTTGCCAGGCGAGCACCGATTCGGTGGCGAACGCAATCGGGGGCAGGGGCGATTCGAGGCGCGGGCCTGCTACCGGTGATCCGGGCATGCACCCTCCTTCCATGGCGACAACGCTGGCGCTTGAGCTCGGACAATATCGCGCACGACCGGTCTCGGCGCCGCGGTGAGCGCCGAGACCGTCGTTGGCCGCCCTGGAACGGGCCGGCACCGTGATGCTTCCCGTTACACGCGCCGCGGTCACATCGTCGGCACCCTGGTCGGCGTGTCGGTGTCCAATAGGGGCCGCCAGGCCGGGTCCGCTGGTCAAGGCAAACGTCCTGGAAGGCTCGGCCTGGCACCGTGAGCCCACCGCGCTCGTGGTGTTCGCGCCCAGACGTCGGCAATGTCGGCGTGTACCTGGCGGGGCGGCCCGGCTCTCATCGCACGTGCGCGGGCTCGTCGGTCGATAGGTGTGCCGCCGAGAACACGGTTGCTCCGCGCTCCTGCTCGGCTTGATTGTCCACGCCGAGGTCGATTCCCTTGCGGTCCCGCAGGAGTGAGCAAGCGACGACGGCGAGTGCGAACATGGCGAGCAGATAGGCGGCGACCGAGTAGATGCTTCCGGTCGCCTGGACGAGCGTTGTGGCGATCATCGGTGCGAATGCGCCGCCGAGGATCGCGCCGAGTGCGTACGAGATCGCCACGCCGGAGAACCGGACCGAAGCCGGGAAGATCTCGGCATACCACGCGGACTGAGGACCGTACGCGAGACCCAGTCCGACCGTGAACAGTGCGAGGCCAAGGAAGAGCGGCCAGATGTGGCCGGTGTTGACCAGGGCGAACATCGGGACCACGGTCAGGATCAGGCTCGCATAGCCGATCAGATATGTGCGTTTGCGTCCGAGTCGATCGGCCATGATGCCCGACAGGAACGTCGTGAGTGTCCACAGGGCGGCGGCACCGGTGATGGCAAGCAGGACGGGGGTTCGCTCGAGGGCCACGGCTCCTTCCGGGTCGGTGGCGTAGTTGGTGATGAAGCCGCCGGTGGTCATGTAGCCCGCAGCATTGTTTCCCGCGAAGACGAGGGCCGCGAGGACGATGAGCAACCAATGCCTGCGGAACAGCTCGATGATCGGGGCCTTGGTCTGCTGCCGCTTCGCCGCCATCTCGGCGAACACCGGGCTTTCGTCAACGGAGCGCCTGACCACGTAGCCCACGCCGATCAACACCGCGCTCAGCAGGAACGGGATCCGCCAGCCCCAGTCGAGGAAGGCTTGTCCGGGCGCGATGACGCCGGTCATCAACGCAGTGACACCGGAAGCGAGGAGCATTCCGAGCGGCACCCCGATCTGCGGGAACGCGCCGGCTCGACCGCGGCGATGCCGCGGCGCGTGCTCGACGGCCATCAGGACGGCGCCGCCCCATTCTCCGCCGGCCGAGATTCCCTGCAAGATGCGAAGAAGTAGCAGCAGGATCGGGGCAAGAACGCCTGCGTTCTCATAGGTCGGCAGGAGGCCGATGAGGGTCGTCGCGCCGCCCATCATCACCAGGGTGACGACGAGCATCGCGCGTCTGCCGATGCGATCGCCGAAGTGGCCGGCGAGGAAGGCGCCCAGCGGCCGGAAGACGAAGCTGATACCGACGGTCGCGAACGCCAGCAACAGTCCGATCTCCGATCCCGCCGGAGCGAAGAACAGCTGGGAGAACACGAGCCCGGCGGCCGTGCCGTAGATGAAAAAGTCGTACCATTCGATGGTCGTACCGATGACCGTCGCGAAGGCGACTCGCCGCGAGTTTCGTGCTGTCGCGCTTGCAGTGGGTGGGGATGTCGTCATTTTCTGTTCCTCTTCGTTGAGGCGAAACGGCGCCACCGGTGGGTCCCGGCGGACGACAGAAGGGGATGTGCGGGGCGCGCTGTCACGCGTCCCAGGTCACGGGCAGCGTGGTCAAGCCGCGGAAGACCCAGCCGTCCCAGACCTCGGGGCGCCTCGGGTCGGTGCGTAAGCCGGGGAGCTCTGCGTACAGCAACGGCACCGCGACCTCACCGATGGCGATCCGGGCGGCCCAGTGGCCGGCGCAGAGGTGTACGCCGCTGCCGAACGCGAGGTGCGGCCTGCGTTCACGGTCGATGTCGAACTCGTCGGGATGCTCGAACGCCGCAGGATCGCGGTTCGCCGCACCGACGACCACCCCGACGGGTGCTCCGGCCGGAAGTTCTACCCCCTGCAGCTTGACCGCCCGCGTGGTCTCCCTCGGATACATGCCGATCGGGGACTGCCAGCGGACCGCCTCGTCGAAGACCAACGCCCACAGGGACGGGTCGGCAAGGACACGTCGGCGCTGCTCGGGGTAGCGGGACAGTGCCCACACCGTGTTCGTCACGGCGTGCTGCGGCTCGTTCATGCCGCCGGCGATAACCAGTTTGACGTTCGCGGCGACCTGCTCGGAAGGGAGGCCGCTCGCGATCAGCGCCGAAGTGATGGATCCGTCGGGAGCCTCGCGATAGAAGGGGATGAGCTCGTTCAGCAGCGCGTCGACCTCGTCTTGTGCGGCGTCGCAGCGACGCCATATCTCTGCGTCGTCGAGCAGATTTCCCGTGCCGGCGACGAACGCGTGCGACCACCGGCGGAGATCATCGACGGTTACGTCCGCGAGCCCCAGCAGGTCGATGAGGTTCTGCGATGCCACCGGGGCTGCGTAGTCACCGTTGAGATCGGCCTCGTCGGGGCCGTGCGAGAGCAGGGTCTCCAGATGGTTCCGGGCGTTCCGCTCGAAAATCGGAGTCCAGTGCGCCCGAAGACCTTTCGGGCGCAGTGAGGCGTTGATCGCTTTCCGCTCCCGGGCATGGTCGGGGTCGTCCTTGCGGAGCATCGGGGTCGAGCCCATGGCTCTGGCCATGGTCGCGCCGCCGCCCTGTACCGCCGCGGAGAACGTCTCCTGGTCCTCTTCGATGGCGCGGCAGGCCGCGGACGAGGTCACCAGATACCTGCCGAGAACGGGCACCCAGGCAACGGGTGCCTCGCTCAGAAGCCGCCGGTAGGTGGGGTAGGGGTCAAGCATCAGATCCGCGGGATCGACCCAGTCGGCGATGGGTGCCGCGGCCGTGGTCGTCGTCATAGCGGTTCCTCGTGGTGTGATGTGCTCAGGGTGTGGGGGTGAGCGCTCGAGCGAAGGTCTTCAGCGAGAAGCCGGGATCGTCCAGTTGTTCCGGTGCGGGTGCGCGTCCCTCGACGAGCAGTCTGCGGGCGGCCATGTGGTCGGCAGGCCGGTTGAGTGATTCCACTGCGACGAGCCGTTCGCCGCGGTAGGAGCACACGGAGAACTTCCCGTCGGCTGGATCACCGAGGACGAGGGCACGGTCGTCGGGCCGCCGGAGGCCGGCGATCTGCAGCTTCATCGACCCCTGATGGCTCCAGAACCACGGCAGCTCCCGATATCCGCCGGGTTCCTCGCGGCCCAGAATCGCCGCCGCCACGTGCCGGGCCTGGTCGGTTGCGTTCTGAACCGACTCGAGACGAATCCGGGTGCCCGTGAACGGATGCGGGAAGCTGGCGCAATCCCCGATCGCGTAGATGTCGGGGTCGCTCGTGCGAAGGTGCTCGTCGACAACGATCCCGTTGTCCACTGCCAACCTCGCCGTTGTGGCGAGGTCGTCCCGAGGGACGACACCGATGCCCACGAGGACCAGGTCGGCCGTGTACTCGGTGCCGTCCGTCCCGATCGCGCGGCGGACGCGACCGTTGTCGCCGAGGAAGGCGGTCACGCCCGTGCCGAGCCGCAGGTCAACACCGTTGTTGCGGTGAGCCTCGGCGATGTGGTTGGCCATCTCGGCCGACAGCGCACGGCCCAAGGGCCGCTCGGCTGCCTCCACCACGGTGACGGGGAGGCCGCGCTTCCGGGCGGCGGCGGCGAATTCGAGCCCGATGAACCCAGCCCCGACGACGAGCGCGGATTCGCACCCGGCCATCGCGGCTCGTACGGCCTCGGCATCGGCGAGGGTGCGCAAGGAGTGGACGCCTTCGAGGTCGGAGCCGGGTACCGGCAGGCCGCGGTTCGCGGCACCGCACGCGATGACGAGGCTGTCGTAGGGCAGCTCGCGCCCGTCGGACAGGTGAACCCTTCTGCCTGACCGGTCGATCATCGTGGCCGACACGCCCGTGCACAGCTCGATCCGCTGCTCGGCGAAAAACTGCGTGCCCCGCAAGGGAAGGAGTTCAATGCCGGCCGTGCCGAGGTGTTCCTTCGACAGCGGAGGCCGTTGGTAGGGCGGGCTCGGCTCGTCACCGACCAGCGTCAGCGGGCCGGTGTGCCCCGCTGCTCGGAGGGCCTCGACTACCTGGACGCCCGCGTGGCCGGCGCCGATCACGACAACGCTCGTAGTGGCCGCGTCAGACTTGTGAGCCGGGCACATCGACCTCGACCTCCTCGAGATCTGGGCCGAGAACCACCTGACACCCGAGTCTGCTGTGGGTCTCGTCCCGCGGTGCGGCCGTGCACTCCAACATCTCTTCTTCGTCCTCGCTGATTTCCGGTAGCCGATCCAGGTAGTCGTCGCGGACGTAGACGTGGCAGGTCGCGCACATGGCCTGGCCGCCGCATTCACCGACGATGCCGGCGACGTTGTTCTGCAGAGCCACCTTCATCACGGAAGCGCCGTCGGGCGATTCGACAACATCGGTCTCGCCGTTGTCGCGGTGAAAGATCACTTTGGGCACGGGAACTCCTCGAGAGGATCGGGTTCGGCGGTCAGTCCCAGAGAACGGGCAGCGAGGTCACGCCGCGGAACACCCAGCCGCCGCAGACCGCGGGTCGGGCGGGATCGAGCCGCAAGCCGGACAGTTCGGTGAACAGCCCCGGCAGCGCGACATTCACCACGGAGGCGCGGGCGACCCAGGCCCCCGCGCAGAAGTGGTTGCCGCCACCGAAGGCGAGGTGTGGTTTCCTGGGGCGGTCGATGTCGTAGGACTCGGCATCGACGAAGATCTCCGGGTCACGGTTCGCAGCGCCGACCGCGACACCGAGGCGCGCGCCTTTGGGGATGTGCAGGCCGGAAAGCTCGGTATCCCGGGTTGCCTCTCGCGGGTACATGCTGATGGGGGCCACCCAGCGGATCGACTCCTCGAAGGCATCGGACCAGCGCCCGTCGGCGACCACGGAGGCGAGCTGCGCGGGTTGGCCGAGGAGAGCCCACGCCGTCGTCGCGATCGCGTCCCGAGGCTCGTTGAGCCCGCCGCCGATCGTCATCTTGAAGTTCGCTCGCAACGATTCCAGCGGCATACCGGACGCGCCGAGCGCCGACAACAAACTGCCGTTCGGACGGTCGCGCAGGATCGGCAGCATTTCGTCGATGGCCACATCGACTTCGTGGGACGAGCGTTCGGCCGCGGCCCAGACATCGGGGTCGTCGGCGTAGTTCCCGGTTCCGTCGATCATGGTCTGCGACCACCGCTGGACGTCCTCCTGCGTGGCGTTCTCGAAACCCATGATCACGCGGAGATTCTCCGCGGCGAACGGTGCGGCGAACTCCGTGACCAGGTCCGCGCCGGGGCCGGCCTCGCGGAGCCGTTCCAGGTAGGTCGCGAAACTCTGCTCGAAGACCCTGCTCCACTCGTGCTTGATCGCCTTGGGGCGGAGTACGCCGCCGTAGGCCTTACGTTCGACGTCGTGTTCCGGGTCGTCCTTGCGGAGCATGCTGTGCCCCATCGAACGCTTCATGAGCGAGTTGGTCTCGTCGGCTGTGAAGCGTTCTTGATCGAGCTCGATGGTGTGGCAGGCTTCGTACCCGATCACCAGGTAGCGATTGACCGCGGGGACCCAGTGGATGGGCGCCTCGGCACGGAGGCGCCGGTAAATCGGGTACGGGTCCGCGTAGAGATCGGGGATGGTGACCCAGTCCGCCGAGGGAATGGATCGCGGGTGCGTCGTGTCCACGGTCATCGTTGACGTGTCCCTTCTGACTCCGTTGGTCAGAAGTGTGAATTCGACTGCCTCCCGAAGTAAACTTCCAAAAAATTGGCAAGGACCGAACTTCAGGTTTGGTTTACGGCGGTCCGGGTCTGGCGAGTGCGCGGGTCCAGCAGGTGACCGTTCGCCTGAGCGAAGTCCACAAGAGCCCTCGCCCGATCGGTCAACCGCACGTCATGGGGCCACATCATTCGTACGACGGCGGGTCGGACGGAGGGGCTGATCTCCCGGACTGCCAGGGGCATGCCGTCGTACGTCGTGGGTGAAGCGGGCCGCTGGATGAGGATCGTGTACCCGAAACCGTGTGCGACCAGCGAGCGGGTGAGTTCGAAGTCTGTGGTCCGCTGCACGATGGTCGGCGTGACTCCCGCGTCCGCGTAGAGCATCAGCGTGTGCTCCTGTGCGGGCGGGAAGTTGAGGAGGATCATCGGCTCCGCGGCGAGGTCGGCCAGGCTGACCGACTCCGCCGACGCGGCGGGGTGATTCTCCGGCAGGAGCACGTACGGCGGTGCTTCGTACAGTACGACCGAGTCGAGTCCCGCCGGCAGGCCCATGTCGTAGCCGACCGCCAGGTCCAGCGACCCGGCGAGCAGCCGGTGTGGCAGCTCTGCCTGACTGCCCGTGACGACGGTCAAGTCGACGGAAGGGTGCTGCTCAGCGACCCATCGCATCAGAGTTGGAACGATGGTGGGCGCCAGCGTGGCGTAGCAGCCCAGGACCAGAGGGCCGACCAGTTCGGCCCCGCCGCTCGCCGTTGCGAGCTGTAGCTCGTCGGCGTCTCGGAGCAGCGTGGTGGCGCGGTTGTAGAGGAACGTCCCGGTCGGGGTGAGGACGACCCCGTGAGCCTTGCGCCGGACCATCAGCTGCGTGTGCAGCGTGCGTTCGAGCTCGGTGATCGCCGAGGCGACGGCCGTCGGCGTGACGTGGAGTGCGCCCGCGGCCGCCGAAATCGAACCCGCATCCGCGACGGCGACAAGGTACTCGAGCTGGCGCAGCGTATAGCTCGGCATGTGAACCTCAGGTGTTCGGTCGGCTTCGTCTTTGAAAGCACGGTGCGGAATTAACGTTATCCGGTCGACTTTCGTGGCCATGGTGGCTGCTGCCCTCGGCCTCGCGCGTCCGAATCGGTCGCAGCCGTAGCGTGTCTTGGCTGCAAGGTCGCTCGATCGAGACGGGGCGCGGCTATGCGCCTCGTGCAGCGCAGATGGCGGTCGTCGCAAGCCAACCGGTCCCGCTTCGCCACGGGCTTTCGCTAGCGACGGGCTCCACCACGCTGTGCTCGGCGGACAACCACAATCACCCGTCGCACGCGTCAACAACCCCATGGGAGTCACAGCTGGAACCTGCACGTCAACGCTCATGACGGTGCTGACCATCTGCGTCATCCGAGGACGCCGGTGCCGCGGCCGGACTGTCATCTCCGGAAGATGCTGACCTGCGCTCCATCCTCGGACTGGAAGCTGCGAGGGCCAATCTCGTCGTCCTGCTCCGCCCGAAGGTGCAGGCAGTGCAGGCGGATCCGACGGAGTCATGTCGGTGCGTACGTCGGACCGCTATCTGTCCGAGCTACGTGAGCGGGCAGCTGGATCTTCGACAAGGTCGCTAGGCAAGCTGCTGCCGAAGCTCGGGCACAGGAACGACGTGGTTGCGGATCTGGGTACGAAACGATTCGCCGTGGTGCCTCGTTCGCACCCACCGCGACGTCTCATACCAGTGTTTCTGCTGGTGAGGTTGCTGCGCGACGTGTGCCGGATGCCTCGTAGGCCGTTGGCCGTCGGTTCAAGTCCGATCCGGCCCATCCTTGTGACCCTGCATGGTCATGACGCGACTCGCGAGGTCACGGTCGTTTGTCCGTGCCCTCGCGCGCTTCGCCGGCTCAGGACCGCACGCATACCGAGGAACACCCCCGAGCTGGTTGAACCGATAGTGCCGGTCGAAGTTGTGGACGCTGGTCTCGCTCATGTCGTGACCGGGATCGAGGAGGCTGGCGTTTCTGGCTCCGCTGGGGCGGCACAGGATTGCCCGTTCACGAACGGCGCAGAGTTGATCGTAGGCGGCGGGCTCGCGCTGTGAGTGCCGAACGTCCGGACCTGCGGGTCCGCGCGGTGGGGCGAAGGCTGTCGTGCTCGCTCAGGCAGGTTCTCCGTGCCAACCACAGGCACGCGGCCGAGCCAAGGAGCTGCTTTGGCTCCGACATGTTGCGATACACGACCCTCTGAGAGAGACTCTCTCATGTTGAGAGCCTCTCTTTCGAGGAGGGTTTGTGTTGCGGGTTGCCCAGTGGGCCACGGGCGGAGTCGGCAAGGCCGCTATCGAAGCGGTGTGGGCTCATCCCGAGCTGGATCTGGTCGGTTGCTACGTCCATTCCGAAGCCAAGCGCGGCTTGGACGTCGGTGACATCCTCGGCACGCAGCAGGTGGGTGTAATCGCCACCGACGACGTCGAGGACGTCCTGGCGTTGGACGCGGACGCGGTGGTGTATGCCCCGCTGATCCCGAACGCCGGTGAGGT
Organism: Prauserella sediminis; assembly: GCF_014195435.1. Taxonomy (NCBI): domain Bacteria; kingdom Bacillati; phylum Actinomycetota; class Actinomycetes; order Pseudonocardiales; family Pseudonocardiaceae; genus Prauserella; species Prauserella sediminis. The sequence goes on from NZ_JACIBS010000001.1 coordinate 3,839,045, forward strand.
GGCGCGCATCTTGCGATCAGGCAAGAACGTGGTCACCCCGATCGGCTGGTTCTATCCGAGCGACCGTGATGCCGAACTGGCACGGGCGTGCATCGACGGCGGCGTCACATTGCACGGCATCGGCATCAACCCCGGTGGGACGACCGATCTGCATCCGTTGGTGTTCTCGGCGATGTCGTCGAAGGTGACGTTCGTGCGCGCCGAGGAGTTCTCCGACATGCGCGGCTACGACGCCCCCGACGTGTTGCGGTGGGTGATGGGCTTCGGTGGCACCCCTGAGCAGGCGCGCGAATCCCCGATGCGCGGTCTGCTGACCGGTGGGTTCACCCAGTCGATGCGGATGTGTCTGGACACACTCGGAATCGCCGGGGCCCCGATCCAGACCTCCCACGAGATCGCCGTGGCCACTGCGCCGATCGAATCCCCGATAGGGATCATCGAGCCGGGCCAGGTCGCAGGGCAACGCTTCGGGTGGGACGCGACGGCCGGCGATCAGCCGGTCGTCCGGATCGCAGTCAACTGGCTGATGGGAGACCAGAACCTGGAGCCGGCCTGGGAGTTCGGGTCCGACGGGGACCGCTACGAGATCGAGATCAGGGGAGATCCCGACACCTTCGTGACCATTCGGGGCTGGCAGCCCGGGACCGTCGCGGAAGGGCTGAGACGCAATCCCGGCATCGTGGCGACCGCGAACCGCTGCGTCAACTCGATCCCGTACGTGTGCGCAGCCGCACCCGGGATCAAATCCAGCCTGGACCTGCCCGTTGTCGCCGGGCGTGCACATCCGGATCTGGGGGTCGCGCGTGTCTGAATCATTACGAGACCGACAGAAGGCACAGATCCGCGGCGACATTCAACGGGCAGCGGTGCGACTGTTCGCCGAGCGCGGTTTCGACGCGGTGACCACCGAGGAGATCGCGGCGGCCGCAGGTATCGGTCACAGCACCTACTTCCGTTATGTGACCAGCAAGGACGACCTGCTGCTCGGCATTCTGCGCCGGGCAGGTGCGGCCATCGTCGACAACCTGCAGGCACGACCTCGCGGCGAGTCGGCAGAAGAAGCGCTGTGCCAGGCGAGCCTGCGGTGGAGCCGAGCATTCATCGCCGAGGAGGAGGCACTGGGCAACTGGCGTGCGGCGATTCGGGGGGCACCGCATGTACTCGACCGAGTCGCGGTGGTCGGCGCATTCGAGCGCGCGCAGCTGACCAAGCTTCTCGGCGACCGGATGGGCGCGCGCCCCGACGAGGACATCCGGCCCGGCCTGCTCGTCCACACGGTGCTCGCTGCCGCCGAGTTCGCCCTCCTGCGCTGGCTCGACACCGACGATCCCCGTGGCCCCACCTTGCATCAGCTCACCGAACAAGCACTCGAAGGAGCCCGGACCCAATGTTGGAAGTAACCGAGTCCACGGCGGCGCACCCTGTGCGCAGCGCCGGTATTCTCCGCGTCTGGATGGTGGTTGCCGCGTTCGTCCTGGCCGGCGCCGCGGTACCGATCGCCCTGCATATCGCGCGATACGGCCTCAACGTCGGGCAGATCATTCTGGTGACGTTCACCTGGATCAACGTGATGATCGCCCTGTGGGAGATCTCGTTGAACCTCCGCATCTCCCTGGTCGAACGTCAGCACACGCAGTTCGCCGCGGACTACCGCGGACGCGAACTCGACCGGGTGATCGACTTCTTCAACGCCCCCATCCGACTCCGCGAGATCGTGCGGCCCAGCACCTGGGCGCAGGTCTGGTCGTCGTACTCGCTGTTCGATCCCGCCTATGCCAACCGCAAGTCGTTCGGATTCTGGGTCGACTCCGGCAACGGGTACGTGACACTGATCCCGTCGCTGCTGTTCATCTACGGTCTCACCTTCGACATCATGCCGGCGCGCACGTTGGGGATCATGGGGCTGATCATCTTCTGGATGATGTTCTACGGCACGGTCATCTATTACGCCGCCTACTTCTTCAACAAGGAATACGTCGGGCACACCAAACGCAACCTCGCGATCTTCATCGGCGGGACGAACAGCCTGTGGATCTTCGCGCCGACATGGGGACTGATCGCCAGCATCGTCCTGATCGACACCGGTTCCTACGAGTTCCTCCGATAAGCACACACGCCGTCACCACAGTCCCTACTCGCCCGCATCGTGACCCACGACGGATACATCGGCCTCATGGTCGACGGGAGGCTCCGTTACCGACCTGGAGCGCCACACGGAACGGCACCCGCCAGTATCGAAGTCCGGCGGAGACGTCGTATGACCGGCACTTTCCAGACGGTTGAACGAGGTTGAAGCGGTCATGGAGGTGAGGCCGCTTCGACTATGCCGGCTTTCCGAAATGGTCGTCCGCGGAAGTCACCGGCGCGTCGGCACTTGTTGAAACGCCGTTGGCAGTGTCGGAGGCCTGTCCGGCGCACCTCTTCGGCGGCACGAGCCCCGTGGAGAACCGCCCCGTTGGTCCTGAATACGGGCCGGGCCAACCGGCGGAACGACATTGTTTCTCCGTTTGCCTGCACCGTCCGCGGCAGCCCCCGACTACCTGGTGAGCCGTACGACGGCGTCGAGGTCGGGTTCGCCGTCGTTGTCGACAACGACGCGTTGAGCGCCGGACCACGCGCAGTCTCGGGTTCCCAGTCGTTGCCAGAATGCGGGCCAGGCGGCGAGCTTGGCCTTGTCACGTGGCAGAGCTCGTCGCGTGAGGCGTGCTCGGACCGTCTCTGCGGAAGCCCGCACGTCGACCACGACGACAGGTGTTCGCGCGGGCCACGAGGCTCGGTCCGCGGAGGTGGTCAAGAAATCCGGGTCGCCGAGGTAGGCCGCGAACGGAGCGTCGAGGACGACCGGGAGTCCGAGCCGGAGGTTGTCGGCCGCGGTCGTGAACAGGGCTGCGTACTCGGCAGGCATGAGCTGTTCGACGTAGGTCGGGTCGTCTTCCCGTCCTCCGGCTCGTCGGCCGGCGAGTTCGAGTGCTGCGTCGACGATCTCGCCGGCTATCGAGTCCTTGTCGAGATAGACCGCGCGGAACTTGCGCGCGAGTTCCTGGGCCACATGGGACTTTCCCGAACCCGCGGGTCCGATCGTGACGAAAGCCGGTGGCGGCTCGGTGATCGTGTGCGGTGGCTCAGGCACGGGCATCGGCCACCGCCTCGAGGAACGACCGGGCCGCAGCACGTACAGGGTGTTGCTCGGTGGTTTCCCGCCGTGCGGCCTTGGTGATGAAGCTGCCGACGCCGACCGCTGCGACTCCGGCATCGAACCAGTCGGACACGTTGTCCGGCGAGACCCCACCGGCCGGGACCAGGGGGATGTGGCCGAGCGGTTCGAGTACTGCGCGGGCGTAGTCGCGGTCGAGCACCGACGACGGGAACAGTTTGACCAGGTCGGCTCCCGCGGTGGCTGCTTGGACGATCTCGGTGGGCGTGGCCGCTCCGCAGATGCTGACGACCTGGTAGCGGCCGGCGGTCTCGAGCATGCCGTGGTCGAGGTGGGGGCTGACCAGGAAACGTGCGCCGGCCTGAATGCTTGCGTACGCCGAGGTGGCGTCGAGCACGCTGCCGGCGCCGACTTCGGCATCCGGGTGCTCCGAACTCAGCCGGCGAATCACGTCCAACGCCCCCGGCGTCGTGAGCGTTACTTCGACCGCCCGGATCCCACCGGCGATGGCCTCGCGGGCCACCTCGTAGGACTCCTCGGCCGTGGGGAGACGCACGATCAGCACGGTTCCGGTGTCGTGCACGGCAGTCAGGGTGCGCATCTTGCGCATCGAGTCACCTCGCTGGGTTGTCGTCGGTGTTGACAGACCCTAGGGCCTTCTGCTTCGGTAATGCAACCGATCTCAGCAACCGATTGCAGCAATCGATCTCAGTACGATGAGCAGCAGTAACAGATCCACGACGCAGTGGGGAGGCGCGCGGTGAGACGTCCGCGTACAGCAGTTCTGGGTGCTCGCCACTGGCATGTGCCCCTGTACCTCGATGCCTGGGGTGACACGCACGATGTCGTGGCGGTCCAGGACGAGGAACCAGACCAGGTCACCGACATCGCACGACGTCTCGGCGCGCCGGTGTCTGGGGAGGTCGAGGCCGCACTGGACGCCGGGCCGCTGGACGTGGCTTATGTCTTCGGGCCGCACGACCGCATGGCCGACGCCTGCATGGCCTTGATCGAGCGTGGCGTGGCGTTCGTGGTCGAGAAGCCGGGCGGTCTGGGCTCTGCTGATCTGAAGCGGGTTCGGGAGGCAGCGGCCTCGGCGGGCGTCGCGGCGACCGTTCCGTTCGTTCAACGCGGCGGGCCGGTCGATCACGCCTTGTCTCTGGCCGGCACCCCGACGTATTACCGCGCGAGTTTCGTGGCCGGCCCGCCGCAGCGCTATCGAGAGGCGGGCTGCTCCTGGATGCTCCAGCCCGGTCGCTCCGGTGGTGGGTGCCTGGTCAACCTGGCGCCGCATTTCGTCGATCTCTTCCTGCAGCGCAGCGGTGCCAGGCATGTCGAGCTCGTGCAGGCCCGGCTTTCGGCAAGCCTGCACGGCAGCGACGTCGAGGACCACGCCACCCTGATACTCGCAGGTGACGACGGCAGCGAGGCGATCATCGAGGTTGGCTACGCCTTCCCGGCGAGCCCTGCCAAGCGGTACAGCTCGTACACCAGCGTCGGCAGCAGCGGATTCGTCGATGTAGCCACCTCGGGGCAGATCTCGTTCACGCGCGCCTCCGACGGCGTCTGCGAGCCGAGCGTGATCGACGTGGACAGCGACCCGCTGTACGACTCGTTCGTCCGACGAGTGGCCGATACCTGGGAGGACGACTTCGCCGGGCTGCCGAGTCTGGCCGACCTCGGCGACACAATGGAGCTCATCTGGACCGCGTATGGGCGGTCTTCCGTTCCGTCCCAGGAGGTCAGCCTTGGCTGAGATGAGCATTGACGACGTCGCCGCCGAAGCGGGAGTCCATCGCTCCACGGTGTCCCGCGCGTTCTCCCGGCCGGAAGCCGTGAACCCGACGACCAGGCAACGCATCCTGGAAGTCGCCGAGAGCCTGGGTTACCAGATGAGTCCGCTGGCCCAAGCATTGCGCCGCAAGACGAGCAACCTGGTCCCGCTCATCGTGCCGGACATCACCAATCCCTTCTACGGCGAGCTGGCCAAGACCATGGCCACAGCCGCGGCAGGGAAGGGCTATCAGTTGGTGTTGTGCGTGACCGACGGTGAGGTGGCGCAGACGAGCGGGTACCTGACAGCGCTCCAAGGCATGTACGCGCCGTTCGGGATCGTCGCGCCGTCGACCAGTGTGGATCTCGACGAGCTGCAAAGTGTCGCGCTCGGCAGCAGAGTCGTCGTCGTCGACCGCGTCGAGAAGGCCAACGTGCCGACGGTGACGGTCGACAGCGCTGAAGGAATCGCCCTCGCGGTGGATCACCTGCGCGGCTTGGGTCACCGGCGCATCGCCTACGTCTCCGGCATCTCCGGAACGTACACGTCCAGGGACAGGTTGGCTGCTTACGAAGGGCTGGCCGAGAAGTTGGAAATGCCGGCGACGATCCTGGATGCGGGTACCGGTCCCGAGGTTGGGGAGCGGGCCGCTGAGCTTTTCGTGGACATGCCGCGCGAGCAGCGTCCAACCGCGGTGATCGCGGCCAACGACATGGTCGCGTTCGCGCTCATCTCCTCCCTTGGGGCTCGAGGCGTATCGATCCCGGGCGAGGTGTCGGTGATGGGCTTCGACGGCCTGGAGCTCGGCTCGCGGTCCAATCCGCGATTGACCACGGTGCGCCAGCCCATCGCCGACATGGGGGCCATCGCGATCGACCTGGCCGAACAGCTCCTCAACGACGGGGAAGCGCAACATGTCGTTCTCACGCCGGATCTGCTGATCCGCGCCTCGACCGCGGAGGTACCTCGATGAGTCTTCCCAAGGGGTTCCGGTATGTCGATCACGTCGCCTTCACGGTGCCCGACCTCACGGAGGCCGTCACGTTCTTCGTCGACGCCTTGGGGGCGGAGGAGCTCTACCGCTCGGAGCGAGGGCCCGACGCCGACTTCATGCCTGAGCACTTCGCGGTTCCGGTCGATGCTCGTCTGGAACTGGTCATGTTGCGCATGCCGCCGAATCTCAACGTGGAGCTGTTCCAGTGGCACACCACGGATCAACGGCGGGACTTGCCGCGTCATTGCGATCTCGGCGGCCACCACCTGTGCTTCGCGGTCGAGGACGTGGATGAAGCCGTCGCGCATCTTCAGGCACACGGCGCCCGGGTGTTGGGCGGAACCAAGGAGGTCGGCCCGGACAGCCCTGTCGTCGCCGGAAACCGGTGGACCTACCTGCAGGCTCCGTGGGGATTGCTTCTGGAATTGGTCGACCGGTCACGGGTGAAGAACCCGCCACCGTTGGTCGGACCCGCGGAATGGGCCGACCCCGCTGTCACTGGAAAGGACTCGTAGTGCGCATCGCTGGCCATACCTTGGGCACACCGGAGCATTCCGTCCCCGAGGCGCTCGCACTCTTCGCCGCCGCGGGGTTGGACGGTGCGGAGGTCATCTATCAAGACGACTACCTGAGCGGACTTCCGGTCGGGGACGATGACGCCGCGGCCGAGGTTGCCCGGGTGGCGGACGATCTCGGCGTGCCGGTCGTGGGGCTTGCTCCCTACACCACGGGCATCAACCACGCGGATGCCACGCAACGCCGCGCCGCGATCGATGAACTGCGAGCAGCGGTGGACTGCGCTCATCGAGTGGGCGCGACCCGGATCCGGGTGTACGCGGGTTCCTGGGCGCCGGACCGGAGTGATCACGCCGGGCATTGGGAGCGGCTGCGCTCGGCGCTGGTGGAACTGGCACCTCGCGCTGCCGATGCCGGTGTTTCCTTGTGCGTGGAGAACCATTTCGGAACCATGACGCAATCGGCCAGGGAGACAGCCCGGCTGGTGCGTGAGGTCGACTCGCCCGCAGTTCGGGTGCTCTACGACCAGGCCAACCTCACCTTCACACACGACGAAGCCTGGCCCGAGGCGTTGCACGAGCAGGGCGACCTGATCGGGCACGTGCACGTGAAGGATCTCGTCTTCACTGATCCGAACGCGCCCTTCGTCGCTTCCGAGACCGCCCGGGTGAAAGCCGAAGAGCGTGCCGTGCGCTCCCGCGTCGTGGGGGAGGGCATTCTGCCCTGGGCGCACATCCTGCACGCCGTCGAGCAGCAGGGCTACGGCGACGTCCTGAGTCTCGAGTACGAGTATCGCTGGCACCCCCAGGACCTCCCGGAGCCGGCGGAAGGATTCGCCCGGTCGGCGCGCGTGCTGCGTTCGCTCGTCGCCGAGGCGGCTGGGCTCGTAGGAGCGGAGGACCCACGATGAGCCGTACTACCTTGCGCGTCGGTGTGGTCGGTGCCGGGAACATCGCGCACGTCGCACAGTTGCCCACCCTGGTGGAGCGAGAGGACGTCGTCCTCGACGTTCTGGTCTCCCGGCGCGAGGATCCGTCCGAATTGGTCCGCCGTTGGGGATTCACCACGGCGGTCTCCTCCGTCGAGCAAGCGCTTGAGCGCGACTTGGACGCGTTGTTCGTCCTGACCCCGAGGTCGGAGCACGTGCAGGGGGTCAGTCGCGCGTTGGAGGCGGGAGTCGACGTCTTCTGCGAGAAGCCACTCGCGACCGAGACCAAGGAGGCGGAACGCCTCGCCGACCTCGCCGACGAGCGCGAACGCGTGCTGATGGTGGGACTCAACCGCAGATTCGCGCCGACCTACGTCGCCGCCCGTGAACAGTTCGGGGACACCGGTGCCTCCTTCTGCGTGGCGCAGAAAAACCGTCGCGGTAGCGAATACCGCGCGACCTTCGAGAACGCCATCCATATGGTGGACCTTCTGCGTTGGTTCTGCCCGGGTGAACCGGTGGATGTCTCGGCCCACTCCGCGGGTGACGACCCCTGGCAGGAGGACGGCGTGTCGGCCTTGGTGCGGTTCGCAGGCGGCGGTACGGGCGTCTTGATGGCGGCGCGGAACGCGGGATCGTGGGCGGAGAAACTGGATGCCTACGGCGCCGAGCGCACCGCCGAAGTGGTCGCTCCGGACACGGTTACCTTGACCCGCGACGGAGTCAGCAGCGTCCGCTCAATGAGCCCCGAGGCTTTCGGGTGGGCAACGGCGACGAAGACCTTCGGTTTCGCCGCTGCTGTGCACCACTTCCTCGACCGCGTACGTGACCGCGCCACACCACTGACATCGGGGCGGGAAGCCGCGCGCACCCAAGCGCTGCTCGACCGGATTCTCCGGGCCGCCGGCCTACCCACGGAAGAGCAGGTTGGGCGGACGTGGTCCAGCCACGCGACACGCTGACCCTCCAGCAGCCTCGACCGGCCTCGACGACGCCGCTGCCGGCGCCGTGGAGAGCGATCGTGAAAGAACACGTCAGAAGCCGTCCTGAAATGTCGAACCATCTCGCTCGGTCCGCAGTGACCTGATCGCCCGTTCGCTAAACAATCCCCTTCCCCAGAGGAGCGCTCAATGGCGACCGCACGAAAAACGACCTCACCGGGGTCCCCATCGGATACCAACCAACCGGGAATCCCGGAACGCCGCAGGTCGTTCAATGTTCTGGCAGGCACCATCGGCCACTTCGTCGAGTGGTACGACTGGTACATCTACGGCCTGCTGGCTGCGGTGTTCGCAGACCAGATCTTTCCGAGCGGCAGCGCGCTCACATCGCTGTTCGCCGCACTGATCACCTACGCGATCGGGTTCGTGGTGCGGCCGATGAGCGGCATCATCATCTCGCCCCTGGCCGACCGTTACGGCCGCCGTGCCGTCCTGGCCGTCACCATCGGCGGTATGGCAGCCGGCAGCTTGATCATCGCGCTCACTCCGCCGTTCGCCGTCATCGGCTACGCCGCACCCCTGTTGTTCCTGTTCGCCCGTGTGCTGCAGGGAATCTCGGCCGGCAGTGAGATTCAGAGCGCGATCGCCTACATGGTGGAGAACGGCTCAACCAACCGGCGTGGGCTGTTCGGATCGCTGTCGAACGTGGCCAGCGGCATGGCGACGCTGGCGGCTACCGGGGCGGCGGCGATTGTCACCTCGACATTGGACAGCGATGACCTCGCCACCTGGGGCTGGCGAATCCCGTTCGCCATCGGCGGTGTTCTCGGTCTGGTGGGACTGTTGCTGCGGTCGCGAGCAGACGAATCGCCGGAATTCGAAGAGGCTGCCCAGGATTCCGGCAGCGGTCGACGGCCGGCCCGTTCACGACTGCGAGTACTACTGCGTGATCACCGCAAGGCGCTGTTGCAAACGGCGGCCTTGTCGGCCCCTGCCGTTGCCTACTACACATGGGCAACCTTCTTGCCCACCTACGCGCAGTTGACCACCGGGCGTGATCTGGGCTCGACTCTGACCGGGAACGTCATCGGGTTGTGTCTGCTGGTGATCATCGTGCCGGCGTGCGGAGCCCTGTCCGACCGTCTCGGCCGGCGCAAGCCCTTCCCGATCATCGGTGCCGCGGGCATGGTGGTGCTCTTCTACCCGCTGCTGTTGTTGTTGCAGCAGCCCGGGTTCGGTGTGTACGTGATCGTGACGGCCTCGGGCTGGGTGGTCCTGGCGATCTGGCAGGCGGTATACCCGACGATCCAGGCAGACCTGTTCCCCGCATCGGTGCGGGTGTCCGGTATCGGTGTCGCCCATCAACTCGTGATCGCCGCGTTCGGTGGAACGGCCCCACTCATCGCCAGTGCCTTCGTCGACGCTGGGCACCCGATGGGCGTGGCGGTGTACATGACGATCGTCGTCCTGCTCTGCCTCATCGTGTACGTGACGCTGCCGGAGACAGGCACCGCCGCGAAGCGCCCCACCGCTGCGCCGGCCGAGGCGTCGAATGCCTCGGATGCGACCGCCGACTCGGACACGACGACGTCGACGGAGAAGGAGACCCGATGACAGCCGCGTCTCGGATCGCGTTGGTTACCGGCTCCAGTGGAGGTATCGGTGCGGCCACCGCCGAGCGCTTGCACAGCTCGGGTGCGGTTGTCGTCGGGTGTGACCGCACCGCACCCGACGAGCGGCCACCGTGGCTCGCGGACTTCCGCGAACTCGACGTCACCGACGAACAGGCCGTGCAAGCCACCGTTGCCGGGATCCGTGAGGACTATGGGGCCATCGACGTTCTGGTTCACGCCGCCGGAGTCCTCGGTGAGGTCCCGGACCTGCTGGCCACGCCGAGCAGTGAGTTCGCCCGGGTGATGGCGATCAACGCCACAGGGTCCTTCTCCGTGCTGCGGGAAGTCGGGTTGGTCATGCAGGCCCAGCGATCCGGCTCGATCGTCGCGGTGGCCTCGGTCGCCGCGAAGGAGGCCCGCCATGCTTACGTGCCGTACAACGCCAGCAAAGCCGCAGTGCTGAACGTCTGCTGGTCACTGGCCTTGACACTCGGTCCCGACAACGTCTCGGTCAACACCGTGTGCCCCGGGCCGGTCAACACCGCCATGTGGGATCAGCTCGCCACCCGCGCCGGCGAAGGAGCCCCCGAAGGGGACCAGCGGGCCCGCCGAGCCCGGGCGGCGCAGATTCCGATGGGCCGGTTCGCCGAGCCGGACGAGGTCGCGGCGACCATCGCGTTCCTCACCGACCCGGCGAACCGGTACCTCACCGGACTGAGCATGGACGTCGCCGGCGGCGCCCGACTCGGAATGGGCAGCTGAGGGACCGAATACACCTGAGTCCTGGTGACGTCGATCCCGCCGCAGCTTTGCGGCGGGATCGACGGTGGGTTGCGCGAGGGACATGTTGCGCCGTTCACGTCCGGGCGAGACCCGCCGTTTCTGCGAGTTGCGCCGAACCATCGGCGGGGCAACGAGAAGATGCCGGCGCAGACCCTGCGCGCACTGCCTGTTCCCGCCGGATGGCCTGTTCCTGCCGGATGCCTTTTCCGTTGCGCCGGTGCGGTATCCAGTACCGCACGGTGGCGGCTGAGACGTCCGGTGCCCGGTCCGGCCCGCACGTGCTGCGAGCTCGAGGCTCCCGCGAGCAGCAGCACTTGGAGAATCCAGTATTCTGCACGCCAGAATCAGTACGCTGGGAGGTTCGATGGCGACGGAGATGAAACAGCCCCCGCCTTACGCCATCGCCAGTGTCGATCACGCGTTGAGGCTTGCGACGATCCTCCAGCTCGAAGGAAGCCTGAGCGTGGCCGACGCGGCTGCCCGCCTGGGTGTCGCGCGATCGACCGCCCACCGGCTGCTCGCGATGCTCGTTTACCGGGACTTCGCAGTGCAGGACGACACGAAGGTCTATCGTGCGGGTCCTGTCCTGGAACTCGGCTCGCATTCGCACTCGACGGTGTCGCTGTTGCGGCGGGCGGCGTTGCCGCAGCTGCGCGAGCTGGTCGACAGGCTGGGGGAGTCGGTGAACCTGACGGTGCGCACCGGTGACACCGCTCGGTTCATCGCCTGCGTCGAGTGCCAGCAGGCCCTGAGGGTGGGTTCCCGGGAGGGCATGGTTTTCCCCGCGCACCAGACCACCGCGGGACTGCTGCTGCTCGCCGAGCTCACCGACGAGGAACTCGATTCCGTCTACGCCGGAGCGGGGCGCGGCGAGGTACCCGCGATGGACGAGCTGCGCCGGGAGCTGGCAAAGGTCCGCCGCAACGGATTTGCGCTCAACCAGGGCCGTTCGGAGCGCGGAGTCGTCGCCGTCGGCGTGCCCGTTCGCTCTCCGGACGGCGCAGCGCTCGCGGGGGTGTCGGTGTCGATGCCGAGCGTGCGGTACGACCGGCGGCGGTTGCGCGCGATCGTCGCGGACCTCTCCTCGGCCGTGCGTGCGCTGGAAGCGGACCTGCACGAGCAGCTACGGGTACAACGCCAGGAGTCGGCGCATCGTCAGTGAGGCGTCGGGTCGGTTCAGCGTTCGCAGGCCCTCGTGGTAGTTCTTTACAGCAGAACTCTCTGTTCCTCAGTGCGTAACCGGCGGAGGATGGACCGAGCCATCCGGTAGTTCGTAGGCAGCACTGCGGCCCCTTCGCTCGGGGTTCCGCGGGGTTGGATGCCAGGAGGAGTTCAGTCCAGTGCAGTTCTATCTTGACGGCTACAAGCCGGGGGATCCGTTCGTCGAGGAGCCCCATCCGTCGGTGGCCGAGCGCCCGTCCGGCCTGCCGGAGGAAGCTGATGTGGTGATCATCGGCTGTGGTCCTGCCGGGTTGGTGCTGGCGGCTCAACTGGCCCAGTTCCCCGAGCTGCGCACGGTGATCGTCGACCGGCGGGACGGACCGCTCGAGGTGGGCCAAGCGGACGGGGTCGCCTGCCGCACGGTGGAGATGTTCGAGGCGTTCGGGCTGGCCGACCGGTTGGTCCACGAGGGGTACCAGGTCAACGAGGTGACGTTCTGGCGGCCGGACCCCGAGCGCAGCGGGTCGATCGTGCGCACCGGCCGGGTCGACGACGTGGAGGAGGGCATCTCCGAGATGCCGCACATGATCGTCAACCAGGCTCGGATGCTGGCCTACCTGCGTGAGCACATGCGCCGGTCGGCTGCCCGCGCCGAGCCGTTCTACGGGCTGCACGTGACCGACGTGCGTGTCGACACCGCCGACGCCGATGAGCACCCGGTCACAGTCGAGCTGCAGCACGTCGAGAATCTCGAGCCGACCGGTGAGACGTCGACGATCCGCGCGAAATACGTGGTCGGTTGTGACGGTTCGCGCAATGGGACCCGGGAAGCCATCGGGCGCCGCCTCGAGGGCGATGCCACCGACAGCTCCTGGGGTGTGCTGGACGTCCTCGCCGTGACCGATTTCCCCGATATCCGGCTCAAGTCGGCCATCCACTCCGAGCAGGGCAGCATCCTGATCATTCCGCGAGAAGGTGGGTACCTGGTCCGGCTCTACATCGAGCTCGACAACGACCGCGACGGCGAGATGCTGCGCAATCGCAGCGCGACGCCGGAGAAACTCGCCGCGGTCGCCAACCGGATCCTGCACCCGTACTCGATCGACGTGAAGCACGTCGGCTGGTGGGCGGTCTACGAGATCGGCCAGCGACTCTGCGACCGGTTCGACGACGTCCCCGACGGCGAATCGGGCACCCGTCTGCCGCGGGTGTTCATCGCCGGCGACGCCTGCCACACGCACAGTGCGAAGGCAGGGCAGGGCATGAACGTGTCGATGGCCGACGCCTGGAACCTCGGGTGGAAGCTGGGGACGGTGCTGCGCGGGACGTCACCCGCCGAGGTGTTGCGCACCTACTCCGAGGAGCGGCAGCGGGTTGCTCAGCAGCTCATCGATTTCGACCGAGAGTTCGCGGCGTTGTTCAGCGCCCACTCGGATGACGGCGAGGGCGGAGCGGACCCGGAGCGTTTCCAGCGCTATTTCCGAGAGCAGGGCCGGTTCACCGCCGGGGTCGCGGTGCGCTACGGGCCGTCCATCCTCACCGCGGCATCACCTCACCAGAGCTTGGCGGACGGGTTCTCGCTGGGAATGCGGTTCCACTCGGCGCCGGTCATCCGGCTGGCCGACGCCAAGCCCGTGCACCTCGGGCACGCGGCCCGTGCCGACGGTGCGTGGCGCCTCTACGTGTTCGCCGACCGGGCACACCCGGCCAGCTCCGACTCACGGCTGCGGGATGTAGCCGGGTTCTTGGCCTCGGCGAAATCGCCGATCACCCGGTTCACGCCGCCCGGCGCCGACCCCGACTCGGTGATCGATGTCCGTGCCGTGCTGCAGCAAGGGCATCGCGACGTCACCGTCGACGATCTGCCGCCGGTTTTCCTGCCCCGCAAGGGGCCGTTCGAGCTCGTCGACTACGAGAAGGTCTTCTGCGCCGATTCGGCCGACGACATCTTCGACCTGCGCGGCCTGGACCGGGATCGCGGAGCCCTCGTCGTCGTTCGGCCGGATCAGTACGTCGCCAACGTCCTGCCTCTCGACGCACACGACGAACTCATCGAGTTCCTCCGCTCCGCGCTGGTCGAGGTCGCAACGCCGATGGCTCCGTCCGGCCAGGACGAGCTCGACGCAGTGACAACGTCTTGACGGCCAGGTCGGCGGTGTCGTTTCTTGCGGAGGCGACGACGTGGGGATCGCGGGAGGGCGTGCCGGATGTGGATCGTCGAGGAGTTTCCGGGTGTGCTCGGTGAGTCACGCGACGCGGAGTTCGGTGTCGTCGACGGTGACGATGTCGCCGCGCACGAGTTGTCTGCCGCGGCGGTGTTCGGTTTCGCCGTTGACGTGGATGCGGCCGTCCTCCAGGAGTGATCGCACGTCGGAACCGATGTCGATCAGGCCTGCGAGTTTCAGGAACTGGCCGAGTCGGATGGAGTCGGTGCTGACCGGAACGTCTTCCATTCGGTCATCATCTCGCGCACCTGGTGCCGGTTCTCGGCAGGGCCGGTCCGTGCGCCGTGAGGGTGTTTTCGGCTGTGGGTTTGAGAACCGTCGTGCAACCGGCCGACAGCGCGGGGGCGATCTCGCCCGGGATCACGTCGATCACAGCACTCACCCAAGCTGCCGTCTATCGCGTCGCCCCGACAGGGCCGGAATCGCCTCGGCGATCCTCAACTCTGCGCAGCACATCGGGGTTGCACTTGGCCTTGCTGTCCTGGCCGGTGTCGCCGCGACCGTCACCGCGCAGCCGCGGAACGAAGCTCTCGACACCGCGAACGCGCTCGTCGCCGGTTACGGAACGGCCCTGCTCGTCGCCGCCGGCATACTCCTGGCCGCCGAGGCGTTTGCACTGCTGATCCTCAGCTCGCCGGGAAACACCGATGGTGAACCAGAGGGCGCCGTCCGGCTCGTTGACACAGGCTGTGAGTGCGCGTGCTGTGCTGGACGGTGATGAGTGGTGGGTTCGCCTGGACCAGTCACGGTCGGCGTGAACCACCACGCCGGCGTCTCGTCGGCGCCGCGGTAGAACTTGCGGGCGGCTCGCAACACCGTCGGTGCAAGTCTGATCCGGTCCACCCTTGTGAACTGCCGCGTTCGCACGATAGCCCCGGTACGGACCACTCCTGCGTGGTGGCTCGGTCGGAGTATCTGCCGCCCGAGGGATAGCGCTTTCAGCGATGATCCCGTTACGCTGGCGGCGTTCTCAAGAATCCCAATGGAGGGAGGCGCACCATGGTCGAGTCGGGCGAGCTTCAGGTCTGGACCACTCCGGACTTCCAGGAGTACGAGACCTCGCCGGAGGTCACGGCATACTTCGGCCGTATGGAGTGACGAGTGTTTTGGCGTGGCCGACAGGAAAGCGCTTACAAGTTTCCCGTCGGCCACGCCTCACCGACCCGGAAGGACGGCAGTGCGGCCGATGGAGCCGAAGTCACCGATGACCGAGCAGGCCTTCGTCGCGGAGCTCAAGGAACTCTCGCACCGCTACTGGGGCGCCCATCCGTTCCATCACCGGATGCACGCCGGTGAGCTGACCGAGAACGAGCTGCGGATCTGGGCCGCCAACCGCTGGTACTACCAGCGCATGCTGCCGCAGAAGGACGCGGCGATCATCAGCAACTGCCCGCTGCCGGAGGTGCGCAGGCAGTGGCTCGACCGAATCGTCTACCACGACGGCCGCGCCGAGGGCGAGGGCGGAGCCGAGCGCTGGCTGCGCCTGTGCTCGGCGGTCGGCCTCGACCGTGGGGAGGTGCTGGACGAGCGCCACGTCGCGGCGGGCGTGCGGTTCGCCGTCGACGCGTACGTGAACTTCGCGCGCACCAAGCCATGGGTCGAGGCCGTCGCCTCCGGGCTCACGGAGATGTTCTCCGGGCACCTCATGCGCCGCCGGGTCGGCGACATGCTGGCGCGTTACGAGTGGATCCGCAGCGAGGACCTGGCCTACTTCACGAACCGGATCGACGCCGTGAGCGGCGAGGGCGAGGAGACACTCGCGATCGTCGTGGCCCACTGCGTCACCCGCGAACAGCAGGAGGCTGCCGTGGCGGCACTGTCGTTCAAGTGCGATGTGCTGTGGTCGATGCTCACCGCCATCGAGCACGCGGCGGGGAAAGCGTGACGCCCCGCCTGTGCCGCGGCGTGCGGCTGACCTACGACCACACCAGGCAGACCCACGTGCTGTTGTTCCCCGAGGGGGTGCTGATGCCCAACGCGACCGCGGCCGCCGTACTCGAACTGTGCGACGGCGAGCGGACGGTGCCCGACATCGCCGCGGCGCTCGGCGAGCGCTACGCGGAGGTGCGCGAAGACGACGTCGGCGACGTGCTCGCCAGGCTCGTCGATCGGCGGGTGGTCGAATGGGCGTGACCGAAGGGGTGCAGCCGCCGCTGGGCATGCTCGCCGAGCTGACCCACCGCTGCCCGCTGCACTGTCCGTACTGCTCGAACCCCGTCGAACTGGTCACGCGCGAACGGGAACTGGGCACCGACGAGTGGTGCTCGGTGCTCGATCAGGCTCGCGACCTCGGCGTCCTGCAGGTGCACCTGTCCGGCGGCGAGCCACTGGCCAGGCCCGACCTGCCCGAGCTGGTCACCCGCGCGTCCGACCTCGGCTGCTACGTCAACCTCGTGACCAGCGGGCTCGGGCTCACCGAGGCACGCCTCGCCGACCTCGTGGACCGGGGACTCGCGCACGTCCAGCTGTCCGTGCAGGGCGCCGACGCCGAGCGGGCGAACCTGCTCTCGGGCACGAAGGCCCACGACCACAAGCTCACCGCCGCGGAACTGGTGAAGCGGTTCGAGCTGCCGCTGAGCGTCAACGTCGTACTGCACCGGGCCAACCACGACCAGCTGGAGGGCATGATCGCGCTCGCCGAGCGCATGGGCGCCGACCGGCTCGAACTGGCAAACACGCAGTTCTACGGCTGGGCCCTGCGCAACCGCGACGCGCTACTGCCGACCCGGGAGCAGCTCGCGGCTGCGGAGCCGGTGGTGCGGGCCGCGACCGAGCGGCTCCGAGGCTCGATGCAGGTCGTCTACGTGCTCTCCGACTACTACGAGCAGTACCCCAAGCCGTGCATGTCCGGCTGGGGCGCGCAGCAGCTGACCGTCGCTCCGGACGGCACCGTGCTGCCCTGCCCCGCGGCCACGACCATCACGACGTTGTCGCTGGAGAACGTGCGGGAGCGGCCGCTGGCGGAGATCTGGTACGACTCGGAGTCCTTCAACGCCTATCGGGGTGAGGACTGGATGCGCGAACCGTGCCGAACGTGCGAGCGGCGCACCATCGATTTCGGTGGCTGCCGCTGCCAGGCGTTCCAGCTCACCGGCGACGCGGCGGCGGCCGACCCGGTGTGCCGCCGCTCGCCCGACCGCGGACTGGTGGACGCGCTGCTGGAGGCGCCGCACGGCTCCAACGAGTTCGTGATGCGGGGTATGCGGTGAGAGCGGTCCTGCTCGGCACGGCCGCGGGCGGCGGGGTCCCCCAATGGAACTGCGCGTGCGCGAACTGCGAGGCCGTGCGCGACGGGAGTGCCCCGGCCCGCACGCAGGACTGTCTCGCGGTCAGCGCCGACGGCCGAGCCTGGTACCTGCTGAACGCGTCGCAGGACATCCGCACGCAGCTGACCTCCTGCGCGGCCTTCCGGCCGGGGCCGGGGCCGAGGGAGACGCCGCTGCGGGGAGTGTTGCTCACCGACGGCGAGCTCGACCACACGCTGGGACTGTTCCAGCTCAAGGAAGCCGCCGGCCTCCGCGTGTGGGCCCCCGACGCGGTAGCGGCGACCGTGCCGGCGAGGGAGATCGTGGCGCGCTACCACGGCTGGGAATGGCCTCGGCTGGAGGAGAAGTTCGAACTCGACCAGCTGGTGGTCACGGTGCTGCCGGTGAGCGACAAACGCCCGAAGTACGCCGGGGAATCGACCCTCGACGGTCCGTGGGTCGTGGCGTACCGGATCGAGGACCCGGCGACCGGTGGCTCGCTCGTGTACGCGCCGTGCGTGGCGCAGTGGCCCGCCGGGTTCGACGACTTCTGTGCGGGGGCGAGCTGTGTGCTGCTGGACGGTTCTTTCTTCGCCCCGGACGAGATGGCGGGCGCGACGGCCGGGGGCGTCGGCTCCGGCGCCCAGCTCGCGATGGGTCACCTGCCGATGGCGGGCGAGCACGGCAGCCTCGCACGCATCCGGCGTTCGCGGGGCACCCGTTGGCTGTACACGCACCTCAACAACACGAATCCGGTGCTGAACCCGGCGTCGCCGGAGCACGCGGCCCTTGTCGAAGCAGGCGCCGAGCTGCCACCGGACGGCACGGAACTGATCCTCTGACCGCAATACCCCTCGGCTGTCGGAGCCGCCGACTAGTCGCCCGGTGCCGGACCCGTCCGATCGCGCCCGCCGTTGAGCCGGGTGCCTCCCGCCGCCGCTCGCTGTTCCACGCGCGGCGGTCCGGCAGACGCGCACCGGCGTCGACGAACACGGGAACCTCGTCCGGTGAGGTGCCTCGGACCGCGTTCGGCCCGAGGCACCTCACCGGCGGTATCAGAGGTGACGTTCCGCCGGTCGCCGGAACTCAGACCGCATCGCGTTCCTTCATCGCCGGCGCGGACTCCGGGTCGTGGCGGCGTAGCCCGACCAGGACGATGGCGCAGATCGCAACCACGGCGGCGGCACCGACGTAGAGCTGGGTCGCCGAGGCGCCCGCGTCGTTGAGCATCCCCGCGACGGTCGGCGACAGGATGGCGCCGATCCGGCCCATGCCGAGCGCCCAGCCCATGCCGACGCTGCGGAGGTGTGCCGGATACAGCGGCGGTCCGACGGTGTAGGCACCGGCGATGCAGCCGTTGATGAGTGCACCGACGAGTACGCCGATTCCGAACCCGAGCCACAGGACCGAGGTGCTCAAGATGAAGACGACCATCATCGCGGCGGCGAGCAGCGAGAACCCGATCAGGACGACCCGTGGCGTACGTATCCGGGCGGCGACGCCGTAGAGCACCGAGCCGACAGTGCCGCCGATCGAGATCGCCATCCCGGCGGTGACCGCGGCGCTTTCCGAAAGCCCGTCCTCGACCAGCAGGGTGGGAGTCCAGCTGTTGACGAAGTAGAAGCCGAACATGATCGTGATGAAGACAGCCCAGAGCAGGATCGTCGGGGTGAGCAACTGCTTGAGCCACCCCGAGCCGGTCCGCCCGGCGGTCTCCCGCGCCGAGGCGGCCTCGTCGAGTTCGGCCCAGCTGACGGAACCCATCTTCATCCGTGCCAGCGTCCGGTTGATGCGTTCCAGAGCGCCCTGTGGGCGACGCTGCTCGAGGTAGGCGACCGATTCGGGCAGGAGGAGTGCGATCACCACGAGAGCGAGCAGGGTGGCGAACCCGCCTGCGTAGAAGACGATCCGCCAGTCACCGCCCACTGCCGCCTTCGCGACCACGCTCGCCACGGTGGCGCCGATGCCGTAGCCGGCGGTGAAGATGCCGATGGCGAGCCCGCGATTCTTCGTGTTCGAGAACTCGCTGGTCATCACGTTGGAGCTGGCCAGAATACCGCCGACGCCGATACCGGTGACCAGGCGGAACACGCCCATCACCGGCATGGACGGGGCCATGGCGGCACCGAACATGCCGATCGTGCCGAGGGCGAGGCTGATCAGGATGAGCGGGCGACGGCCGATCAGGTCGGCGAAGGGCGCGAGCAGCATCGAACCCAGTGCCATACCGATCAGCCCGACCGAGACCAGCAGCCCGAACTCCGAACCGCTCAGGCCGAACTCGTCGGTTACCGAGGGACCCGTGAAGGCGACCGCCATGACGTCGAAGCCGTCGAGACAGTTCATGAAGGTGCAGAGCGCGACGATCAGCCATTGATAGCCGGACATCGGCGCCGCGCCGATACGTTCAGTGATGTTCATGCAGGCGTCCAGATGTGAGGGACCGGTGAGCCGGTTCAGGTGAGGTGGAGGGTGACGGTGGCACGGTCGGCGTTGTCGCCGGCCACCGCGCGGGAGACGCAGAGGCACAGGTTGGCGCAGTTTTCCTTCTGCGTTTCACTGAGGAAGACGTCGCGGTGATCGATGGTCCCGTCCACTTCGACGACCTTGGCCAGGCAGAGCCCGCATTCGCCCTTACGGCAGTCCGAGAGCGTGTCGATCCCGGCCGCGTTCAGGGCGTCCAGGATCGAGGTGTCGGGCGCGATGACGACCTCGCGGTCGAACTGGGGAAGACGCACCCGGAACTCCTCGGCGCCGAACCGGCCGCTGGAGCCGAAGGTTTCGAACCGCAGGTTGGTCTCCGGCAGCGAGTGCTCGTGCCAACTCGACCTGATCGCGTCCATCAGCCCGATCGGACCGCACATGTAGAGCTCGGCCGTCTTCGGCGCTGCCGCGATGTCGCCGACCAGGTCGGGAACCGACAGCGGCGTGCCTTCGTCGTCGACGTGAACGCGGACCCGATCGCCGTGCTCGGCGCAGAGTTCGTCGAGGTAGGCCATGAGGCGGCGGCTGCGGCCGACGAGTACGAGTTCGTAGTCGGCGCCGCGGCGGCGCAGCGAGGTGGCCATGGCGACCAGTGCCGTGACGCCGATGCCGCCGG
Source organism: Prauserella sediminis (assembly GCF_014195435.1). Lineage (NCBI taxonomy): Bacteria > Bacillati > Actinomycetota > Actinomycetes > Pseudonocardiales > Pseudonocardiaceae > Prauserella > Prauserella sediminis. The sequence goes on from NZ_JACIBS010000001.1 coordinate 3,859,479, forward strand.
CGACGAGGACGTAACGACCGGCGCCGACCGCGAGCGGGAAGTTCTGCAGCGGGCCGGTGACGGTCAGCTCGTCACCGACGGCGAGCGTGTGCATCGCCTTCGAACCGCCGCGCGAGGTGGGGGAGAGCTGCACGCTGAGCGTGAGCAGGCGGCCGCCGTCCTCGGATCGGACGATGGAGTAGGAACGGGTCAGTCGCCCGTCAGGGGTAGGCAGAGCGACATCGAGGTGCGTACCGGGGGCCGCAGCTTCGGGGTGCTCGACCTCCAGCACGATCCGGCGGACGCCGTCGGCGGCGTCGTCGGTCTCGACGACCCGTGCCTGCTGCCAGCGGGACTGGGCCTGGACCGCCATCAGGCCCCCTTCCCTGCAGCGGGAGCCGTCGAGGGCCGCCCTTCGGCTGCCAGCATCCGCTCGAGGATCTGGCGTACCCACATCCCGCCGGCGTCGATGTTGAGGCTGTAGAACTCGTGCTCGGGGTTGGCGTCGATCGCACGTTGCTGGGCGCGCAGCATGTCCTCGTCCTCGCCGAAGACGCCGTGCACGGCCTGGCGCAGCTGGGTGGTGATGGTCTGGCTGTCCAGGCAGTAGTTACGCATGAAAGCCCAGAAGTAGTGGCAGGTGCGGTCGGTCTCGGGCGTGATCGTGTTCATCACGTACCCGTTGACGCCCTGGCTGCGGTCGCCCTCGGGGGCACCGGTGCCGGCCTTGGCGACACCCACGTCGATGCAGATCGTGCCCGGCGCCTGGAACCTGATGATCTGCCAGCGGTCGACCTTGCCCTCGAAGCCGGGGAACTTGTCGCGCAGGTTCTTCAGCCAGAACGGCGGAGCATCGATGTCGCGCATCCAGCGGGTGACGGTGACCGTGTCGCCCTCGTGTGTCACGTCGAACTCGGCCTCGGAGAGCTCGTCCTGGCCGATGCTCGAGGAGTGCACGAACTCCTCGTGGGTGAGGTCCATCAGGTTGTCGAGGACGAGTTGGTAGTTGCAGTCGGCGTGAATCGTCTCGCCGTCGCCTGCCCATGACGGGTCGTCCATCTGGTGCATGTCGGGCACGGTCGTCGGATCGGCCAGGTCGGGATCGCCCACCCATACCCAGACGTATCGGTAGCGCTCGACGACGGGGTACGAGGGCACGACCGCGCTCGGATTGAGGGTCTCCTGCGCAGGCATGGCGGTGCAGCGACCGGTCGAGTTGTAGCGCAGACCGTGGTAGGGGCACTGCAGCTCGTCGCCGAGGATCTTGCCCTGCGACAAAGGTGCCAGTCGGTGCCAGCAGGCGTCGGCGAGTGCGACGGCGCGGCCCTCGCTGTTGCGCCACAGCGCTAGCGGAACGCCTGCGACGGTGCGTGCCAGCGGTTGCTTGCCGGTGACCTCGTGGTCCCAGGCTGCGACATACCAGGCGTTGCGGGGGTGGTTGAAGATCTTGGCTGCGGCTGTGGTCGGTGCTGCGGCCGCTGTCGGCGGCGGAGAAGTGAGCGTCATTGGTCAACTCCCTATGGATATAGGTATCTGTTGCGCGAGCCACAAAGTATCTATCTATATAGTGAGTTGGCAAGAGTGGATAGCGTGACTGACTCGGAGAGGAGGGGACCTTGTCGCTGCGGTGGGCGCTGATCGCGCTGCTGACGGGTCGTCCGATGACCGGTTACGACATCTCGAAGAGCTTCAGTACGTCGGTCGCGCACGTGTGGCACGCTCCGGACTCGCAGATCTACCCCGAGCTCAACCGGATGGAGCGAGACGGACTGCTCACCTCGGTCGAGGTTCCCTGGGGGAAGAAGGGCACCAAGAAGGAGTACCACGTCACCGACGAGGGGCTCGCCGAGTTCCGGGAGTGGATGGAATCGCCCCTGGTGCCGCAGCGCCAGCGAGACCCGGCCTATCTGAAGGCCGCCTACTTCGACTTCGCCGACCCGGCGGCGGTGCGCGAGCAACTGCGGCAGCAACAGGCGTACTGGGAGGACCACCTGGCGATGCTCGAGCGCACCCGGGCGAGCCTCGTCGACCGCAGCCATCCCACGCTGGCGGCGAGAATCGAGAAGCTGAACGAGCGCGAGGCCGAACTCGCGGTCCGCTGCAAGATCTACGCGTACGACGGGTTGATCGCTCGCGCGCGCGCCGAGCTGGCGTGGATCGACGACGGCTTCACACTGGTCGACGAGCTGTACGGCTGAGCACAGGCCGCCGCGGGAGTCGCGTGGGTTGTTGCCTCCTCGGCGCGGGCCGAACGGATTTCGAAGGCCCTGTCGCAGCCGTCGTCGAGCAGTCGGGTGCTGCACGACACCGACGTCCGCAAGCTGTGCGTCCACACGGGACAGCTGTACGCACGGCTGGGAGCGGAGAAACCGCGACTTGTGGCGCCTGGTCGATCCCTCGGCTTCGGCTGCGACCGACGGAGCGGCGCGCCGGTGACGATCGCATCCGGTCGCTGCAGGGTGGCTGCGCATTCGACCGTCCGAGTGATATCTCTACGATGTGCGGCGACGATGCCGGAATCGAAAGGGTGGGGTGCCGGTGACAGCGGGCGGGAGCGACGCTGACAGGTTCGCGGGTAAGGATCTCGAGCTGGACAAGCCGAATCCTGCGCGGATGTACGACTACGTCCTGGGCGGCGAGCTCAACTACGCGATGGACCGCAGGCTCGTGGACGAGGTCCTGGCCGCCATGCCACGCGCGCGCGATACGGCTGTGCTGAATCGCTACTGGCTGCGCCGTGCCGTGCGCTACGGTGCGCGGCAGGGGATTCGGCAGTTCCTCGACCTGGGCTCGGGCATGCCGACCGTGGGACAGGTGCACGAGATCGCGCAGCAGGTCGCCCCCGAGTCGAACGTCGTCTACGTCGACAACGAGCGCATCGCCGTGGCGCACAGTGAGATCGCGCTGGAAGGCAACGACCGAGCCGAGATGATCGGCGCCGACGCCGAGCGGGTCGACGAGGTCCTGGCCCACCCGACGACGAAGCGGCTGCTGGATTTCGACCGGCCGGTGATGGTGCTCATGTCGGCGCTCGTGCACTACTTCTCCCCGGACGAGCGGGATGCCGGCAGTATGATCGCCCGCTACCGCGACGCGCTCGCTCCCGGCAGTTACCTCGCGCTGTCGAGCTTCACCGACGAGCAGCAGGACGAGGAGATGTTCCGGGCGGTCGAGCTGAGCAAGGACACGAGCGAACCCATCCACCTGCGAAGTCGCGACGACGTCCACGAACTGATGGCCGGATTCGAGATCGTCGAGCCCGGAATCGTGTTCACCCCGGAATGGCACCCGGACTCCCCGGAGGACGTCGGCGAGACACCCGAACTCTCCGGTGTGCTCGCCGTGGTCGGCTACACGTCGTGACGCCGGCACCGCGCCCGTGGTGCACAGGCGCACGTGCCCGGAGTCCGTGGGGCGCGATCGCGGCGGTGCCGGAGACCGGTCCGAGCGGTCGCGGTTGACGGGTGGCACCGCACCGGCGATCTTGGGGACACCGCGCGGCCATGCGCGTAGGACGGTTCGTTCGCCCGCGATCGTGGGCGGTGTGCTCGGGAGGTCGGGTCATGTCCCCGCGTTACGGCGACTACCAGCTGGAGATCTACCTGAACGGGATGCGGGGTCTGCAGCCCCGGTATCCGGCCGACGCAGCGACGATGGAACGACGCGCGGCCGAGGCGCTGCCGCCCTGGGTGTTGTCGTACGTGAAATCGGGTGCCGGGGACGAGGGTACGCAGCGCGCCAACGTCGAGGCCTTCGCCAAGTGGGGTCTGGTTCCGCGGATGATGGAGGGCGCCTACGAACGGGATCTGTCGACGACCCTGTTCGGTATCGAGCTGGAGCACCCGTTGTTCCTGTGCCCGATCGGCGTGCTGGGGATCTGCTCGCAGGATTTCCACGGTGACCTGGCCACCGCCCGCGCCGCCGCGCGCACGGGGGTTCCCATGGTCGCCTCGACGCTGTCGCAGGATCCGATGGAGGACATCGCGGCCGAGCTCGGTGACACGCCGGGGTTTTTCCAGCTGTACCCGCCCAACGACCGGGACCTGGCGATCAGTCTGATTCAGCGGGCCGAGCGCGCGGGGTTCTCGGCCCTCGTGGTCACGCTGGACACGTGGGTCACCGGCTGGCGCCCCCGCGACCTGAACACGGCGAACTTCCCGCAACTGCGCGGATACTGCCTGGCCAACTACGTGACCGACGAGCACTTCCGTTCCCGACTCGGTAATGATCCCGACGCCGATCCGCTGGCCACGGCGGCGTTGTGGGCCAGCGTGTTCGGCTACGCGACGTCCTGGTCCGACCTCGACTGGATCCGGGAGGCCACGTCGCTGCCGATCGTGCTCAAGGGCATCAGTCATCCCGACGATGTGCGCAAGGCCAGGGACCTGGGGGTCGACGGCGTCTACTGCTCCAACCACGGTGGCCGTCAGGCCAACGGCGGACTTCCCGCGTTGCAGACCCTGCCCAAGGTGGTCGAGGCCGCCGCCGACGAGATCCCGGTGCTGTTCGACTCGGGCGTGCGGAGCGGTTCGGACATGGTGAAGGCGTTGGCGATGGGGGCGACGGCGGTAGGCACGGGACGGCCGTACGTGCACGCGCTCGCGGTCGGCGGGGAGGACGGTGTGGTGCATCATCTCCGTTCGTTCCTGGCCGAGGCCGATCTGCTGATGGCCATCGACGGCTACCCGACGCTGGACAGGCTCCGCGCGGCGGGCTTGGAACGCGTGCACTGACGGTAACGGGACTCGGAAACCCGATCCCGCGATAGCGCGGACCCCACCGGTGGCCGTCGGCAGTCGGACCTCGGGCGCACTCGGTGTCCGGCGCGCTGACGTCGACGATCGTGGCGCATCGTGGCTTGTAGATCATACGAGGTTCGGCCCCGTGAGTTCTCGTTCTCACCAGTTTCGCGGGTGGCTACCGGTGGTTACCGTCATCCGCGAGCGAGGCAGGCCGATGGAGGTTTCGCCGGTGAGGCCAGGACGGTTCGGATGACGTTGTCGGGTGGTTGCGCCGTCACCGGCGCGTCGGTGCTCGCAGCACGACGGACGACCCCGGGTCAGACCACGCTGGGACTGATCGGCAGGCTGGCCGCGGCCGCCGTCGCCGATGCGGGGCTGGAACCGGCCGAGGTCGATGACGTGTTGTCACCTGGGCTGACGGCGACACCGCTGGCTGCGGCCATCTCGGACGTTTGCGATATGTCGGGCACATCGGTCGGTGACATCGACCTGTTCGCGCTCTACGACTGCTACTCGATCATGCTCGCACTCACGTTCGAGGACGCCGGGTTGTGCGCGAAGGGCGAGGTCGGGCCGTGGCTGTTGGAGCAGGACTTCTCCCACACCGGCAACGTGCCGACCAACACGCACGGCGGGCAGGCCGACCTGGCCGGAGGGATGAGCCACCTCGTGGAGGCCGTGCGACAGTTGCGTGGCGAAGGTGGCCCGCGGCAGGTGCCGGACGCGGAACTGGCGCTGGTCACCGGAAACGGCGCGACGCTCGGCGAAGAGGTGGCGCTGGTGATGGGAGCGGAGCGATGAACGAGGCAGTGCCACGGCCCGGCAGATTGTCGACCCCGGTGACGGCCGAGTACTGGCGAGCCGCGGCCGAGGGCAGGTTACTCCTCCGGACGTGCCGGACCTGCGGTCACCGGCAGCTCTACCCGCGTTCGATGTGCGTGCGCTGCTGGTCGGAAGACCTCGGGTGGCACGAGGCCGCGGGTGCCGGAACGGTGTGGGCATTCACGGTGATCGAGGTTCCGGGCCACCCGGCGTGGCGGTCGATGACGCCGTACGCCGTGGTGATCGTCGAACTCGACGAGTGTCCGCGACTACTCAGCGGACTGCTGGAACAGCGCGCCTACGACGTCCGTATCGGCCAACGCGTGCGCGCGGTCACCGAGGCCAACGGCGACCCGACGGGCCCGATTCCCTACTTCGTCCCCGCCGAGTCATGACGCCGCTGCAGCGCAGGATCGCGATCGCGGCCGTGCAGGTGCTCGGCCTAGCGGTATGGTTCTCCATGTCGGCGGTGGTGCCCACGCTCCGGGGCGAGTGGGGCATCTCGGCCGCCGCGGCGGTGTGGCTGACGGCATCCGTGCAGATCGGGTTCGTCGTGGGCGCGGTCGGGTCGGCCGCGCTGAACCTCGCCGATCGGGTGCGGCCGCATCTGCTTCTCGCGGCTAGTGCGGCGTTGGCGGCGCTCTGCACGCTGGTGTTGGCACTGCTGGCCGGCGGCATGGCGGCCGCGCTCCCGTTGCGGTTCTTGACCGGTGTCTTCCTGGCGGGTGTCTACCCGGTGGGCATGAAGCTGATGGTGTCCTGGTCGGGGCAGTCCGGCAGGGGCATGTCGATGGGGATGCTGATCGCCGCGCTGACCGTCGGCTCGTCCGTGCCCCACCTGATCGCGGGATTCGGCTCGCTGCCGTGGCGCTCGGTGCTGCTGGCCGCAGCGGCGCTCGGCGGTCTCGGTGCGCTCGTCGCGATCACGATCGTGCGGCCTGGGCCGCATCTCGGTGCCGGAAGCCCGCTCCCGAATCCGCGCTACGCCCTCACGATGTTCACCGAACGCGGGCCGCGGCTGGCCAACCTCGGCTACTTCGGCCACATGTGGGAGCTGTACGCACTGTGGACCTGGATCCCGACCTTCCTCTTGGCACGCGACGCGGCGGACGCGCCACAGGTGGTCGAGCTCGTGGTGTTCGCGACCATGGGTGTCGCGGGTGCGGCCGGCTGCTTTCTCGGTGGCTGGATATCCGACCGGTTCGGCCGGTCCCCGGCCGCGGTGTCGGCGCTGGCCGTGAGTGGCGCGTGCTGCCTGCTCTCGCCCCTGGCGCTCGCCGCGCCGTCGGCGGTGCTGGTGGCGTTCTGCGCCGTGTGGGGTGCTGCCGTCATCGCCGACTCGGGAGTGTTCTCGGTGTCGTTGAGCGAAACAGCCGACTCCCGCTACGTCGGGACGGCGCTGACCGCCCAGACCGCGATCGGCTTCGCGCTGACCGTGGTCAGTATCCAGGTGGTGCCGTTGGCCGCAGCCGTGGTCGGTTGGCAGTTCGCGTTCCTCGCCCTGGTGCCCGGGCCGGTGATCGGTGTGCTGGCCATGCGTTCCTACGGTTCCCGAACCCGCCCCACGATTCTATCCACAAAGGAGTGACATGTCCGCTGTGTGGCCGAACGGCAAGCCAGAGGTGGGTTCCAGCGCGGAGCTGTCCCGTCGGGTGAGTCCGAACGACATCCCCCTGTTCACCGAGCTGAGCGGCGATCGCAACCCGCTGCATTACGACGAGGCCGCTGCCGAGTCGTCCCGTTTCGGCGAGATCGTGGTGCAGGGCGGGATCACCAGTGCCGTCCTCAACGCGGTGGTCGCCGAGAAACTGCCCGGCCCGGGGACGGTCTTTCTGAGCGTGTCGTGGAACTTCACGGCCCCGGTCCGGCCGGGCGACACGATCACGGGCCGCGTCGAGGTGACCGAGGTCAGGGATGACAAGCCGATCACGAGGCTGGTCACGCAGGTGATCCGCGACGACGGGACCACGGCACTGGAAGGCACCGCCGTGTGCTGGACGATGGCGATGCCGGAGTGGCGAGGCGGCGATGATGTCTGATCGGCGAGTGGTGCTGCTCTCGGCGGCGCGCACGCCGGTCGGCCGGTTCGGGGGAGGCTGCGTTCGATCGACGCCACAGACCGCGCGGGAAACCTTGTGCCCGACCAGATCGTGCTCGGCATGAAGAACGACCGCTGGTCGGGGGGACCCTGTGAGTTCGGCAAGAACCGGCGGCTCGTTTCCCCGCACTGACACGCTCATCCACCGCCCCTAGGTTCGTTGGTGTCCGTCGCGGAGGCCAATGAGGCCAGCCGGAGGCGCATGTCGACGCGAATCCTGTGTGGGTGCCCGACGCGGAGGCTGTGGCGCGATGCCGGTGTCAGGTTCCGAGAGCGTGTCGGCATCCAGCTGCCGATGTGCGTGAGGCCGTGGTCGCATCTCTGGGTGCGCGAAGATCGCGGCTGTCGCCGTGCTGGCGATCGGGTGAGGAGGCGTTGTTGAATACCCCCATGAACGTCAGCGTGGTCGATCTGTTCAGCATCGGCATCGGGCCTTCCAGTTCGCACACGGTGGGCCCGATGCGGGCCGCCGGACGGTTCGTCACGGCGTTGGCCGACCACGGTCTGCTCACCCGGACGGCTCGCGTACAGGTCGAGCTCTTCGGTTCACTGGCCGCGACCGGGCTCGGCCACAGCACCGACCGGGCGGTACTGCTCGGCCTGGCCGGCCAGGATCCCGAGACGGTCGAGCCGGACCGGGCCGCCGCGGTGGTGACCCTGGTGCGCCAGCAGGGACAACTCGACCTGCTCGGCACCGAACGGATCGGCTTCGAGATCGACCATGACCTGGTCATGCTCGCCCGCGAGACGTTGCCGCGGCATCCCAACGGCATGCGGTTCACCGCATACACCGCAGGCGGGGACGCGGTGCACGAGGCGACGATGTACTCCGTCGGCGGCGGTTTCGTGGTGGAGGGCGGCTCCGAGGACGACGCCGGTGGGGATTCCGCCGAGGCCGACGCGCCGCCCTACCCCTTCGCCTCCGGGGGTGAACTGCTCGGGTGGTGCGCTACCCAGCAGCTGCCGATGAGCGCGGTGATGCTGGCCAACGAGTGCGCCCTTCGCTCGGAGGCCGACGTGCTCGCTCACCTCGACCGGGTCTGGTCGGTGATGCAGGACTGCGTCGATGCCGGCTGCGCGACGGAGGGAACCCTCCCCGGCGGGCTGGCCGTACGCCGGCGGGCGCCGCAGCTGTACCGGCGGCTCACCGACGAGGGCGCGGACCGTGATCCGCTACGCGTCGTGGACTGGATCAACCTGTTCGCTCTCGCCGTCAACGAGGAGAACGCCGGGGGCGGGCGGGTCGTGACCGCACCGACCAACGGCGCGGCCGGCATCATTCCCGCGGTGCTGCACTACTACGTGCGGTTCTGCGACGGTGCGGACGCCGGCGGCGTACGCCGATTCCTGCTTGCCGCCGGCGCGGTCGGCAGCCTCTACAAGCGCAACGCGTCGATATCCGGTGCCGAGGTCGGTTGTCAGGGTGAGGTCGGCTCGGCCTCGTCGATGGCGGCGGCCGGGCTGTGCGAGGTGCTCGGCGGTACCCCGCGCCAGGTCGAGAACGCGGCCGAGATCGCGATGGAACACAACCTCGGGTTGACCTGCGACCCGGTGGCAGGTCTGGTTCAGGTCCCGTGCATCGAGCGCAACGCGATGGCCTCGGTCAAGGCCGTCAACGCCGCCCGGCTCGCCCTCAACGGCGACGGTGAACACCGGGTCTCCTTGGACCAGGTCATCGCCACCATGCGCCAGACCGGTGCCGACATGGCCTCGCAGTACAAGGAGACCTCGCTCGGCGGCCTCGCCGTCAACGTCATCGAGTGCTGACGGCCGGCGAACCTTGCGCTGCGGCGAACCCGTCGCCACGTCGTCGACACCGTGCGGTGCGGCCTCATCCGCGGCCTCTTTCCGCGGTTTTCCCGCCGAATCCCAGCCGGCAGGGACGAACGATGCCGCGGCCCGCGGAAGATCCCTCCTCCGAGCCGAGTTCGGCGTGCCGGAGCAGATAAACGCTCATGGGCCGGGGCCTGCCCGCTCGGGCAGGTCGGGGCGACCGTTCGGTCGGTTACGACATCCGCCGCGCCGATTAACGTTCACAGTTGCCGCGTGTCACAAGCCCGGCACGGGGAGGAATCACGGACATCGGACGTCACCGAGACCGGAGGAGCCGCCATGGGTCGCTACGTTGTGGAGCGGACACTGCCCGGAGCGGGAAAACTGACCGACCAGGAGCTGCGTGACGTCTCGGCGAAGTCGAACGAGGTGCTCGCCGAGATGGGAGAGGACGTGAGCTGGGTCGAGTCGTACGTGACCGACGACAAGCTCTACTGCGTCTACGACGCGACTGATCCCGAACTGATCGAAGAACACGCCAGGCGCGGCGGTTTTCCCTGCGACCAGGTCGCTCCGGTACGCGGGGTCATCAACCCGGGAACCGGATCCTGAGGCAGCGCCCGGGTTTCCCCGCCGCGGCGCGTGTCACCGGCATGCCGCGCCCGGTCTCACGATGGGTGGTGCGGTTGCCGTGGTGGTGACTGCCGTTCGAGGCGGCCGGGTCCTCCCGGCCGCGTTCGGTGAACGGGGTCGTACGGGGAGACGATCAGCCCTAGCCGGGTCCGCCGAACGGACCGTCGAGCGATCAGCGATACCGGCGGTCGGTCCTCCCGGGACAACTCGGCGATCCCGGGAGAACCGAGCCCTCCCGGGATCGCCGACGCACGCAGTCTTCCACCGCCGGATTCCTCGCGGAATCAGCCGTCCCTCACCGCGTACCGGCGTGAGCGCCCACGGCCGACTTGCGTCGACCGTGGGCACCGACGTCGTCGCTGCTCAGGTCGATGCCGCGGGTCTCGGGAAGGGTGAACAGCACCAGGATGGTGATCACCATCAGTCCCATCGCGTAGAACAGGAACAGCGAAGGGTTTCCGAGGTCGGCGAACAGCGTCTGCAGATAAGGCGCGGTGCCGCCGAAGGCCGCCACCGCGATCGCGTACGGGAGCCCCAGGCCTACCGCCCGGATCCTGGTCGGGAACATCTCGGCGTAGATCGCCGGCGCGATCGACGAGAACCCGCCCATCAGCAGCAGCGCGATCGACATGGCCAGGAACAGTTGCCAGGCTTGGTCGCCGAGCAGCGCATCCAGCGGAATCGAGGTGACCAGCAGCCCGCCGGACGCGATGAACAGCACCGGCTTGCGGCCGATCCGGTCCGAGAGCATGCCCCACAACGGCAGGGAGATCAGGAAGAGGACCTGGGCGCCCACTCCGGCCCAGAGCGCGCTGGTCGGATCGATGCCGTGCACCGAAATCGCGTAGGACGGCGCGGAGATCGCCCACACGTAATAGAGAACGGTGGCGCCGACGGTCATCCCGATCACCTGGAACAGCAGTTTCGGGTGCTGTTTGATGGTGTCCCACATCCGGCCCTTGGGCTCCGCCGAGTTTTCCTCGTCGTTCTCGGCGAGGAATACCTCGGTCTCCCGCATCCGCAGCCGCACGTAGAGCGAGTAGAGCCCGAAGACACCGCCGAGGATGAACGGCACCCGCCAGCCGTAGCTGTACATCTGCTCCTGTGTGAGCACCCCGGAGAGCAGCGCTCCGAGCAGGGTTCCGGCGAGCACACCGCACGTGCCGGAGAAGTAGATCAGGCTCGACCAGAGGCCGCGGCGCTTCCGGGGCGCGACCTCGGCGATGTAGGTCTGCGCCGCCGGCAGTTCACCGCCGTGCGCGAGGCCCTGGCCCAGTCGCGCGAGCAGTAGCAGTGCCGAGGCGCCGAGCCCGATCTGCTCGTACGTCGGCGACAGTCCGATCACCAGGCTGCCGCCTGCCGCCAACGCCAGGCACAGCGCCATCGAGACCTGGCGGCCCTTGCGGTCGGCGACCCAGCCGAACACGAAGCCGCCGAGCGGGCGGGCTGCGAAGCCGACCGCGAAGACGGCCAGCGTGCTCAACAGCGCCGAGACCGAGTCCTCGTTGTTGAAGAACTGCCCGGCGAAGAACGAGGCGAAGGTGGCGTAGACGGTCCAGTCGAACCATTCCATGGCGTTGCCTGCGCCGAGGCCGAACAGGGTACGGGCGCGGTCGGGCACGGTGTCGTCGTCGGTTTCGGTGACGTGTCCGCCGGTGGGGGAGACGGGGGAGTCGGTCATCGCGGTGCTCCTTCGGTGAAGCGGTCCAGCCGGCGGATCGCGAGCTCGGCGTAGACGGTGGCCGCGCGGGAGAGCGTGGCCGGGTCGAATGTTGCGTGTGGACTGTGGTTGTTCGGGGCGTCGGCCGGGTCGAGGCCGGGCATGGTGGCGCCGAGACCGAGGAACGCGCCGGGAACTTCGTCGAGCACTCGGGAGAAGTCCTCCGACCCGGCCACCGGGGTCGGCAACTCGGTGTAGTGCTCCTCGCCGATCGCCTCGCGGATCACGCCTGCGGCGAAGCCGGCCTCGTCGGCGTCGTTGACGGTCACCGGGTACTCGGCGTCGAACCGGATGTCGGCGGTGACGCCGTGGGAGCGGGCAACGCCGCCGAGGGTCTCGTTGATCATCTCGTCGAGCCGGGCGATCGTCTCGGTGGAGAAGCACCGCACGGTCGCCTCGAACTCGGCGTGGTCGGGGATGACGTTGCGGGCGGTGCCGGCGCGGAGCACCCCGACGGAGATGACGACCGGATCGAAGATGTCGAAGCGCCGGGTCACCATGGTCTGCAGGGCGCCGACCATGTCGGCCGCAGCCGTCACCGGGTCCTGGGCGCGGTGCGGCATGGAACCGTGCCCGCCCGCGCCGTGGACCACGACGCGCAGCCGGTTCGACGCCGACAGGATCGGGCCGGGGCGGCCGGCCAACTGGCCGCTCGGCAGCGTCGAGGAGAACACGTGGAGGGCGTACGCCGCGTCGGCCCGGCGGCCTGCGGAGTCCAGGACGCCTTCGTCGATCATCACCGCGGCGCCGTCGTAGCCTTCCTCGCCGGGCTGGAACATCAGCACCACGTCGCCGTCGATCCGGTCGCGGTGGCTGTGGAGCAGCCGCGCGGCACCGACCAACGAGGTGGTGTGCAGATCGTGCCCGCAGGCATGCATTGCGCCGTTGCGGGAGGCGAACTCCAGGTCGGTTGCTTCTGCCACGGGCAAGGCGTCCATGTCGGCGCGCAGCAGCACCGTCCTCGGGTCAGCCGCGTCCCGGCGCGGACCCGTGCCGCGCAGCACCGCGGTGACCGAGGTGGTCTTGTCCCCTGTGGTGACCTCGAGGCCGAGGCCGTCCAGCTCGCTGAGCACCTTCTCCTGGGTGCGGGGCAGGTCGAGCCCGACCTCGGGTTCGCGGTGCAGTTCGCGGCGAAGGCGTTCGAGCTCGTCTTGCTGGCCTCGTGCGTCGTCGTGGAGATCCACGGTGTCGCGCTCCTCGTTCGTCGGTGGACGGGGTGCCCTCGAGTGTGAGAATCCACGTCGTAAGGAACGTAAAATCGATGGATCCGCTCACTGATGGAGAGGCTTGGGAGAGAAAGTGGACGCGCATCTCGATGAAGAGGACTTTTCGCTCATCCACGCTCTCCAGGTGCGGCCGCGGGCCACCTGGACCCAGCTCGGATCCGTGTTGGACGTCGCGCCGGTGACACTGGCGCGTCGGTGGGAGCGGCTGCGCAACGACGGCAGCGCGTGGGTGACCGCCTATCCGCGGGTGAGCGTGTACTACGAGCTCCGCGTCGCCTACGTGGAGCTGCGGTGCGCCAGCGGGCAGGTGCGACAGCTGGTCGAGGAACTCGTCCGATGGCCGGCGGTCATGACCATCGAGGAGTCTTCTCGGGAATACAGCCTGGTGCTCACCCTCTTCGGGCGCGGGATGGCCGAGCTCTCCGCACTGCTGCTCGACCAACTCCCCAGCCTTCCCGGGGTCCTCAACACCCGTTCCCATCTGGCCGCGCGTATGCATCTGGAGGGGAGTAGCTGGCGGGTGGGTGCGCTGGACAAGGCGCGCGTCCAGGCACTGACGACCCTTCCGGCCTCCGGCGGGGGCCAGGGCGGAGCGGATCGACCGGCGAGCGTGACGCCCTGGGAGCGGCCGTACGCCGACCTAGCCGAGGCCTTGGGAATGGACGGGCGCCGGAACGCGGCACAGCTGGCCCGGCTCGTCGGGCGTCCGGTCGCGACCGTGCGGCGCCAGCTCGGCCGGCTCCTCGCCGCCGACGCGACCACGTTCCGATGCGAGATCGCTCAGGGACACACCCCATCGCCGATCGTGCACAACTGGTGGTGCCGGGTGCCGGTCGGGCACGTCCCCGGATGCGTCAACCAGCTCCGGACGCTGTCGACGGTGCGGCAGATCGTCAGCCTGCCCGGTCCGGCCAACCTGTTGGTGACCACCTGGATGCGCTCGATCGAGGAGTCGATGCAGATGCAGGAGTACCTGGAGCAGGACCTGGCGCCGTTGACGGTGGTGGAATCGGCGCTCGTGTTGCGTACGCCGAAGCGGCTCGGCTGGGTGCTGGACGAGCACGGCCGTGCGAAGTCGTACGTCGCGCCGTTCGTCCGGCCGGAGCCCGGCGGTGGCTGACGCGACCGGGAGTGCGCGGGGGTCCTCATTGCGTGGAGCCGATACCTCCACGTGCGGTCACGTCTGCGGATATCTGACAACGACAGTGGATTCGGCGGTCATGTCATGTGGCACCCACGCCGCGCAACGGCCGGGGCACGGGTGCCGCGGGTACGGCCGCCAGGGCCGAGTCGAGTTCGCGGCCGACCGCCGTGCGTAGCTGCGTTCGAGCTTCGGTGAGTGCAGCCGGGTCGATTCCGGTGTCGATGCCGTCGTGGTGGAACAGGTTGACCAGGTCGTCGGTGGCGATGTTGCCCGCTGCGCCGGGAGCGAACGGGCAGCCGCCGATCCCGCCGACGGCGGCGTCGAACCTGCGGATGCCCGCTCGGTGGGCTTCACGGGCGTTCACCAGTGCCATGCCGTAGGTGTTGTGCAGGTGCAAGCCCAGCTCCAGCTCGGGGTAGGCGTCCTGGACCGTGGCGATCGTGCGGCAGACCTGGGCCGGGTGCGCGGCGCCGATGGTGTCGGCCAGGTGGATCCGCTCGGCCCCCATCTCGAGGAGCTCGCCGACCACGTGTGACACCCGCGCAGGGTCGGTATCGCCGTCGAACGGGCACACGAATGCGGTCGCGACGGCTGCTTCCACCCGGACACCGGCGGTGGTGAGCGTCCCCGCGCACCGCTCCAACCGTTCCAGCGCCCGTGCCGTGGCGGCGCCGGTGTTGGCCTGGCTGTGCCCGTCACTGGCCGAGACGGTGAGTCTCACGCTGTCCACTCCACACGCCACCGCTCGCTCGGCACCGGCCGAGTTGAAGGCCAGAGCGTGCAGCGCCACACCGGGAACGGCGCCGAGAGCGGTGACGAGCTCGTCGGTGTCGGCCATCGACGGGACCCGGTCGGGGCGCACGAAGGCGCCGATCTCGAGCGAGGTGAACCCGGCCTCCACCAGCAGCCGGGCGAGCTGCACCTTGGTGGCCGTCGGCACGATCCCGGGTTCGTTCTGCAACCCGTCGCGCAGCGCCGTCTCGGTGATGAGTACGTCGGCCACGTCAGATCACTCCCGCCGCACGAAGTTCGTCCTGTTCGGACTCCTCGATGCCGATTCCCGCCAGGATTTCGGCGGTGTGACGGCCGAGTTCGGGGCCGAGCCACCGGGTTCCACCCGGCGTCCCCGCGAGCTTCGGCACGACACCGGGTACCGAGATGTCGGTGCTGTGCTCGTCGTCGATGGGTACGGTGTGCTGTTCGTGCATGCCCCGCGCCGTGTAATGGGGGTCGTTCACGATCTCCTGTGCGGTGTAGATGGGTCCACAAGGGACTGACGCGGAGCGGAGCTCGTCGAGTGCGCCCGCCAGGTCGCGCTGCCCGGTCCACGCCTCGATGGCGTCGTCGACCTCCTCGACGTGGGCCACCCTCCCGCGGTTGTCCTGCAGTCGTGGATCGTCGGCCAGGTCCGGCCGTTCGATCAGGTGCATGAGGCGATGGAAGATGCCGTCGTTGTTGCCGCCGATCACGATGTGCTTCCCGTCGGAGCAGAGATAACTGTTCGACGGGACCACCCCGGGAATGGTGCTGCCGGACGGGCCGCGTTCCACGCCGAAGGCCTCGAACTCCGGTACCAGCGATTCGGTCAGGCTGTAGACGGCCTCGTAGAGCGCGACGTCGACGATCTCCGCACCGGAGCCGCCGCGATGGCGCCGCAACAGTGTCATCAGGGTGCCGATGACGGCGTAGAGCCCGGCGACGGAGTCGGCCAGGCTCACTCCCACCCGTACCGGTGGCATGCCCGGATAGCCGGTGAGGTGGCGCAGGCCGCCCACGGCTTCGGCGACACCGCCGAAGCCGGGTTGATCCCGGTACGGTCCGGTTTGGCCGTACCCCGACACCCTGGTCACCACCAGCTCCGGATTGATCTCGTGCAGCCGGTCGGGGCCGAGGCCCCACTGTTCCAGGGTTCCCGGCCGGAAGTTCTCCAACAGAACGTCGGACCGCCGGGCCAGTCGCAGCGCGATGTCGCGGCCCTGTTCGGTACGCAGGTCGAGGGTCACGGACTTCTTGTTCCTGCCCAGAACCCGGAACAACAGGGACGTGTCCGCCCCGTGCTGCCGCCAACTGCGCAGTTCGTCGCCGGTACCAGGGCGTTCGATCTTGATCACCTCGGCGCCGAAATCGGCGAGCAACCGACCTGCCGACGGTGCGGCGATGAAGTTGCCCATCTCCAGCACGGTGATACCGGCGAGCGGACCCGACCGGGAATCGGATTGCGACGTTGCGGAGTCGTCCATCGGACCACCCTTCCGGGCGTCGTGCTCACAATGTGGGTTGTTGAATTAGAATGCAGGTTGCTTCTGGGTGTCAATGGGAGTGGGTGACGTCGTCGTTCGTCATGGCAATCCCACATTGCGGTACGGTCGGCACCGCAGCCCATGGGGAGGAGAGTCCGTGACCGACGCCGCGAACGCGCCCGAGGACCCCGGCGGGACGGACTCCGGCGGAACGGAGACCTCCGCAGGCTCGGCGCGCCCGATCCTGGTGCTGCAGAAGCTTCGACGGATCTTCGAATGCTTCACGCTCGACGAACCCGAGCTCGGACTGCGCGAGATCGTCAACCGCACCGGGCTGCCGCCGAGCACGTGTCAGCGACTGGTCCAGAACCTCGTCAGTGAGGGCTTTCTGAGCAAGGACGGCGATGTCTACCGCATCGGGCTCGGGATGGTGCGCTGGGCCGCGCCCGGCACATACGGGCTGGACCTCGTCAAGCTCGCCGGTCCGGTTCTGGAGGAGCTGCGCGATGCCGCCGGTGAGACCTCTTTCCTGCAGGTGCGCGACGGCCCCCATCGCACCATCGTGTCGCTCTCGGAGGTCCGGAACGTGGTGATCCGGCGGTTCATGGTCGGGATGGTCATGCCGCTGCACGTCGGCTCGGCGGGCAAGGTGTTTCTCGCGCACGACCCGGACGCGTGGCGCGACGCCATCGACAGCGGGCTGCGGAGTCCCGAGGACAACCGGGTCGTGTCGCTGGAAGACCTGCAGCGTGAAGTGGCCGAGGTTCGCGAAGCCGGCTACTCGGCGACGTTCGAGGAGCGCGCCGCCGGCGCCGGTTCGCTGAGCGCTCCGGTCTTCGACATGGCGGGCACCATCGCCGCGGCTGTCGGAATCGGCGCACCGATCCAACGTTTCACCGAGGCCGACGCCGAACGGATCGCACCACTGGTGATCAGCGCAGCGAAGCGGCTGTCGGCGAGCATCGGCTATCGCGAGTAGTCCCGCATTGTGGACGCGGCCGTCGACGTTGCGAGAAGATTGCGCCTTGACTACAGGTCCCGATCGCCGCATGCTAACCCCCTACATCATGGAGTGCTAGCTCACATCGCGGGCTAGTCGTCGGCAGTAACGCGGTGGCGTCGGTTGCGAGGTCACGTTCGACGTTCCGCGTGACCCGTAGTGCAGGACTGTGATGGATCCGCCCGCCGGACAGCGTCAGTCCGAGCAGGAGAGGAGTCCTTGTGTCTCAATCGGCCCCATCGCGGCGGAGGGAGCCGATCCGTAATCCGTGGATTTGGATCGGCCTCCTCGCGATCGTTCTGGTGGGCATCCCGTGGTATCTACCGCCGGGAACGCTGCACCCGCTCGTGTTCGGGTTGCCCGTGTGGACGCTGGTCGCGGTGGCGTCGTCGATCGGGGTGTGCGGCTTCCTGCACTGGGCCCTGTCCAAGCACTGGAACCTGGTGGAAGACGCCGAGGAAGCCGACACCGCGGAGGCATCGACGGACGGGAGCGAGTCGTGGAGAACCTGACCTTCGGCGGCTGGACGGGGATCGGCGTTCTGCTGGGTTTCGCCGTTCTCATGTTGCTCATCGGCTACTTCTCCGGCCGTCGCCAGCCGAATATGCGGCACAGCATGAAGAATTACTACCTGGCCGGGGGCAATCTCGGCGTCCTGGTGTTGTTCTTCACGCTCTACGCCACGCAGTACAGCGGGAACACGGTCATCGGCTACGCCCCTCAGGCCTACCGAGTGGGATTCCCCTGGTGGCAGTCGGTCACGTTCTTCACCGTGGTGATGGCCGGATACCTGTTGTTCGCGCCGCGCCTGTACGCGGTGGCGAAGAAGCACTCCTTCATCACGCCGACCGATTGGGTTCGGCACCGGTTCTCGTCCCCCGCGGTCGCGTTGCTCGCCACCGTGCTCATGCTGTGGGGACTGGCCAGCTACCTGCTCGAACAGCTCATCGCCATGGGTCAGGCGATCTCGGGCCTGACCGGTGACACCGTGCCGTACCAGGTCGGTGTACTGGTGTTCGTCTTCGTGATGCTGATCTACTCGTGGATGGGCGGAATGCGGGCGGTGGCGCTGACCGACGTGATGCAGGGGATCGCACTGCTGGTCGGTATCGTCGCCCTGCTGATCGGCGGCTTCGTGCTCGCGGGCGGATCCTGGTCCGAGACCACGCAGTATCTGGTGGAGCAGCGTCCGGATGCGGTCGCCGTTCCGCCACTGGAAGAGTCGGTGAACTGGTTCTCGATGATTCTGCTCGTGGGCATCGGTATCGCGATGTATCCGCACGCGATCCAGCGGATCTACTCGGCGCGCAGCGAACGGACCCTCAAACGTTCGTTGAAGCGGATGGTCTGGATGCCGCTGATCACCGCCGGTGCGGTCTTCTGCGTCGGACTGCTGTCCACGCAGATCTTCCCCGGGCTGTCCGACGACGAGTCGGAGCAACTCGTCGGCAGGCTCACCAATGCGGTGGCCGGTATCAACCCGGTGTTCTACGTCGTGATGCTGCTGTTCGTCGGTGGCATTGTCGCGGCCATCGTGTCGACATCGGATTCGGCGTTGCTGAGCTTCTCGTCCCTCGTGTCCAAGGACCTCTACGCCCGGTATGCCAAACGAGAGATCGGTGAGCATCGGCAGGTGATCATCGGCAAGGGTGTCGGGGTCGTGGTGGTGTTCGCTCTCCTCCTGCTCGCCTGGAACCCGCCCGCCACCCTCGTCGAGATCTTCGTGCTCAAGATCGAGCTGCTCGTGCAGCTGGCTCCGGCTTTCGTTCTGGGGCTGTACTGGCGACGGCTCGCCTCCGGCCCGGTGTTCTGGGGGATGGCAGCCGGCGCCGTCCTCGCGAGCACGATGACGCTCACCGGAGTGGAAACGCTCTACGGGGTGCACGGTGGACTCATCGGCCTGGTGCTCAACCTGGCGATCTGCGTGGTCGGCAGTCTGCTCGTCCGTCAGTCGCCCAGTGAGGCGAAGGCCGGCGAGTCCGTCGCGGAAGCGGTGTAGACCGAGCCGACAGACCGCGTCTCGCCGGCCCGTGAGGGAACCGTTCGCTCATGGGCCGGCGACATGTCGCTCCGGTCGGGACACCGCAGCCGGCCGGCGACCATCGCCGGCCGGCTGCGGCGACCGTCTGCCGATGGCGCTCGTCCGGGGTCCGCAACTCCGGAGCGAGCCCCTGCAGCCCAAGGGTGTCGACGACGCCGGAGAGTCCGGGGCAGCGGCCTGCTAGCGTTCCTGTGCCGTGAGTACTCCCGGACAGCCCGACACGCACGATCATCCCAGCGCTCCTGCACGGCTCGGCACCCCGGCGGAGGCGCCCGACACGTCCACCCAGCATGACTCCCGTGGCGGGGTCGGCGCCGCGGACCCGTGCGGCACCTCCGGTGAACACCATGAACGCCGCATCGTCGTGGTCGCGCACAACCTGCGCTCGGCGCACAACGTCGGTTCGTTGCTGCGGACCGGGGAGGTCTTCGCCGTGGACACGGTGCACATCACCGGGTTCACCCCGTACCCGCAGCATCCGGGCGACGAACGAGACCCCGTGGTGGCGGCACGGCAGACGCGCAGGCTCGCCAAGGCCGCCGCGGGCGCGGAACGGACCATGCCGCTGCAGCGGCACGACGACGTCCACACCCTGCTCGACTCGCTGCGCGGTGAGGGTTACACGATCGCCGGCCTGGAGATCGACCCGAACGCCGTGATCCTGGGCGACTACTCGCCCGGGGCGAAGGTCGCCCTGGTGCTGGGGGACGAGGTGCGCGGCATCGACCCGGACCTCCGGTCCCGGTGCGACCTGCTGCTGCAGATCCCCATGTACGGGCAGAAGAGCTCGCTCAACGTGAGTGTTGCGGCAGGAATCGCGTTGTACGCACTGCGCGCGACGTGACCGCGCGAACGGCCGCCCCCTGCCCGGCCGTTCGCACGGTCACGTCAGATCCACCCCCGATCGCGGGCAAGCCGCGCCGCGGCGTAGCGGTTCTCCGCCTCGGTCTTACCGATGGCCGAGGAGAGGTGGTTGCGCACCGTACCGGGGGACAGGTGCAGCTGCGCGGCGACGGTGCGCACCGACGCACCGTCGGCGGCTGCACGCAGCACCTCCCGTTCGCGGTCGGTGAGGGGGTCGATGCCTCCCGCGAGGGAATCGGCCGCCAGCGCGGGATCGACCACTCGCTCCCCGCCGGCCACGCGGCGCACGACCTGCGCGAGCTGGTCCGCGGGGGTGTCCTTGACGACGAACCCGGCTGCCCCGGCCTCCATGGCCCTGCGCAGGTATCCCGGCCTGCCGAAGGTGGTCACGATCAGGCACCGGCAGCGCGATCCCGACGCGGTCACCGCCGCGGTCGCATCGATCCCGTCGCCGCCCGCCATCTCGATGTCGATCAGCGCGACATCGGGTTCGTGCTCGGTCACCGCGCGCAGCACCTGGTCGCCGCGCCCGACCTCCGCGACGACGTCGAGGTCGCGCTCCAACGACAGCAGAGCGGCCAGCCCGCCGCGGACCAGATCCTGGTCGTCGGCGAGAAGCAGTCGAATCACGCGCGGCCCACCTCCAACACCGTTCCGGGGCGCTCGTCATCGTCACAGCGCGACGACAGGGTCAGCCACGCCCCGGCCGTCGACGCCCGTTCCCGCAGTCCGCGCAGCCCCGAGCCGCCGCCGCGGGTTTCGTCGCCGGTGCCGACGCCGTCGTCCTCGACCCGCAACCGTCCCGGCCGGACGCTGACGCGGCAGGTCGAGGCCTGCGAATGACGGACCACGTTGGTCACCGCTTCCCGCAGTGCCCAGGCGAAGAGCTCCGCGTCCGCCCCCTCGACGGCGTGCACGTCGACGTCGGCCGTGATCCCGGCGGCCGCCAGTACCTCCCGCGCCGTCTCCGCCTCCGAGGCCAGCAACGGCGTGCGCAGCCGCGCCACGGTCGAGCGCACCTGCCCGAGCGATTCGCGGGCCAGCGAGTCGATGCGGTCGATCTCCTCCCGTGCCCGCTCCGGGTCGATGTCGATCATCCTCCTTGCCAGCTGCGCGCGGATGGACAGCACGGTCAGCGAATGTCCGAGCACGTCGTGGACGTCACGGGCGATGGCGTCGCGCTGAGCGGCATGGCGCAACTCCTCCTCGGTGTCGAGCTGCCGGTGTTCGTGGTGGTCCGCCAGGCGGATGACCACGATGAACACCACACCGAGCCCCGTGCCGAAGGTGGGCCACCACGTGTCGGCGAACGGCAGCGCGATCACGCAGGCGGCCGCCCACACCGCGACGCCGCTGACCAGCCCGGACCGCAGCGGGAGGCTGAACACCAACGCCGCGGTGAGGAAGGTGGCGAACGTGACCGCCGTGTACCCGGCTGCGGGCACGGTTGCGGCGGCCAGGATCGCCAGTACGACGATTCGGACGATGATCCGGCGTCGCACCTGCGCGGCGTTGCCGTCCTCGGCGTCGTGCCAGAACACCCCCAGATAGACCACGACGAAGCACGCCGTGGCGGCGAGCGCGAGCAGCCGCAGGCCCCCCGTGGCCTCCGACGTGGCGATGGAGGTCACGGGGATGGCGAGGAACACCAGCCATACCCCTGCGTACAACAACCGGAAGATGCGCATCCCCATGGCCCCGATCCTGCCCGATGCCCGTCGCGTCCGGTATCAGTGCCGGGTGGTTCGCCGGCGCTGCAGCAACAGGCACGCGACGGCGAACACGACGGTCCACGCGGCGACGTTCGTCAGAACCATCCACAGTGGATCGCTGCCGGACGTTCCGCCCATGGAGACGAGGTCGCCCCCGGTGAGCGGATAGCGGGCCAGTGCGACGATCCCGTACATCGGGGTGAATCGGCCGATGTCGAGCAGCACCCCGTCCAGTGGTGTGAACGCGTTGCCCAGAAAACTGAAGATCACCAGCAACCCGGTCGCCGCTCCGACGGCGGCGTCGGACCGGAAGCTCAACCCGACCGCCAGGCCGTAGAAGGCGAACGGGAGCGATCCGGCGATCGTCAGCCCGACGGTGGCCAGCCAGACGCCCGGTGGCATGTCGGCCACCGTGAAGATCCCGGCCAGGTTGAGGACCAGCACCGGCAGCGCCGCGGTCGCCACGGCGATTGCGGCCTTGGCGACGATGAAAGCCCCGTGCGGCATGGCCGTCAGCGCGAGCTGCCTGCCCCAGCCCTGCTGGATCTCGAGCGCCGCCGATCCGGCCATCGACGTCGTGGCCATGGCCGCGCCGTACGAGGCGATGGCGATCATGGTCCAGGCGCTGACGTTGCCCACGCCCACCGGTTCGCCGGACCAGTCCATCGAAGCGCCGAAGAACAGGAACAGCGCGGTGGGCAGGACGATCACGAAGAAGCTGTTGCCGATGTTGCGCAGGTTCCGCCAGAAGTCCATGGCGATGTACCTGCCCAGGCTGTAGCCGCCCCGGACGTGGTTGTGCGGGCTCGTCGCGGTCGTCATGCCGAGACCTCCTCGGGGGCGGCGGTCGCCGGGCGCTCGGGGGCGCCCGTGTCGGTGGATTCCTCGGTGAGCAGGCGGAACGCCTCCTCGAGACTGGCCGGCCGCACGGTGAGACCGTGTGCGTCCGTGCTCGTGAGCAGATGCCGGGCGAGTTCATCGGGCCGTTCGGTGCGGAAGGTGATCCGGGCCCCCTCCCGGGTCGTTCGGATCACGAACGGCAGCTGCTCGAGCTCGTCGGCCGCCGGATCCCAGGTCACCGTCACGTACGCGGCACCTGCTCGGGCCCGCACCTCGTCGGTGGGTCCATCGGCGAGCACACGGCCGCTGTTCATCAGCACCGTCCGGCGTGCGAACTGTTCTGCCTCCTCCAGGTAGTGGGTGGCGAAGATGACCGTGATGCCCTCGTCCGCCTGTGCTCGCATCCGGTCCCAGAACTCGTGCCGCGCGGAGACGTCCATTCCCGCCGTGGGCTCATCGAGCACGATGATTTCCGGGCGGGGAAGCAGCGCGAGCGCGAAGCGCAGTCGCTGCTGCTGGCCGCCCGAGCACTTGCCGACCTGCCGTGAGGCGAACGGCCGTACGCCCGCGATGTCGATGACCTCGTCGACGTCGGCCGGAGCGGCGTGCAGCGCGGCGATCATCCGCACCGTTTCGGCTGCGGTCAGATCGGGCAGCAGCCCTCCGGTCTGGAGCAGCGCGGAGAGCCTGCCGGTCTGCACGGCGGCCCGCGGCGGCTGGCCACCGACGCTGACGTCGCCGGATCGGGCGGTGGTGAGTCCCAGCAGGATGTCGAGCAGCGTCGTCTTGCCTGCTCCGTTGGGGCCCAGCAGGGCGAGTACTTCTCCGCGCGCTACCTCGAGGTCGACCCCGTCGACGGCGCGGATGTGGCCGCCGGTGCCGTCGGGGAACGACATGTGCACGTTCCGGGCGGAGATGACGGATTCCTGAACCATGCTCCGCAGTCTTGCCGGTGCCACGGCGGTGGTCCTAGGGCCGGCGTCATCGATGCCCCGTGACAGATGTCAGGGGTTCACGTCGTGCGTTCGGGAGAACGGTTGTCCGTCCTGTCGAGCTCGCCGTCGGCTCCGTCGTTCCGGCCGCTCGCGTCGCGTTCGGTGCGTGCCTGCTGCGGGACGTCCGCGCCGTGCCCGCGGTTGCCCGTGGACTTGCTGTCGAGGAACTGCAGCAGTTCGACGGGGAAGGGCAACACGAGCGTGGAGTTCTTCTCCGCCGCGACCTCCACCACGGTCTCCAGCAGGCGCAGTTGCAGGGCCGCGGGAGTGTCGGCCATCCGTTCGGCCGCCTCGGCCAACTTCTCCGAGGCCTGCAGCTCGCCTTCGGCGGCGATCACTCGGCCCCGGCGTTCGCGCTCGGCCTCCGCCTGCCGTGACATGGCGCGTTTCATCGTCTCGGGCAGTGCGACGTCCTTGATCTCCACGCGATCGATGTGGATGCCCCAGCCCAGAGCCGGGCTGTCGATCATCAGCTCGAGCCCTTCGTTGAGCCGTTGCCGGTTGGACAACAGGTCGTCGAGACTGCTCTCCCCGATGATCCTGCGCAGGCTCGCCTGCGCGACCTGCAGCATCGCGAACCGGTAATTCTCGACGCCGACGATCGCCTGTACCGGATCGACCACCTTGAAGTAGACGACGGCATCGACGCGCACGGTCACGTTGTCGCGGGTGATGCCGTCCTGACCCGGTACGGGCAGCGTCACGATCTGCATGTTGACCTTGGTCATACGATCGACGCCGGGTACGAGCAGCCTGATACCGGGCTCGGTGGGTGCGCGGAGCACCCTGCCGAAGCGGAAGACGAGCCCACGCTCGTACTGCCGTACGATCCGGACGCTCGCCGCGAGTCCGACGGCGCCGACGATTCCTATCGCGCTCAGGATCTCGATCCACATGGCGGCTCCCCGGTCGGTGAACCCCTGTCGGTCGATGATACGCCCGTTGCGCAAGGAGACGCTGCCCGCGCGATGCGCCGGGACCGGCCGACGTTGCGAACCGCCGGTCCGACGCCGATCGCGGACCCGTGTCACCCCTTCCGACCGGCGACGACGTCGTGCATCGTCGCCGTGGCCACCCCGTGCTGCTCGAACCGTGCACGGATCGCCCTGGCGATGTCGGGGGAGTTCGGACGATCGCCGTGCAGGCAGATCGTGTCGGCGTCGACGTCGATCGCCTTGCCGTTGACCGAGGTGACACCGCCGCGCAGGACGTCGATGGCCTGCTGGGCGCAGACGTCGGGGTCCTTGGCCTCCGGAACGGGTTCGATGATGATGTGCCCGTTGTCGTCGTAGTCGAGGTCGGCGAAGGCCTCGCGGGCGACCGGATAGCCGTCGGCGAGCACCCGCTGTGCGGTGGGCCCGGCCAGCAGGACGAGCAGGACGTTCGGATCGGCCTTCGTGACGGATTCGGCTACGGCGGCGGCCACGTCCGGGTCACGCAATGTCAGCCCGTAGAGCGCGCCGTGCGGTTTGACGTGGGCGATGGGGACGCCTGCTTCGTCGGCGAAGGCGCGCAGCGCACCGTACTGGTACAGGCAGGCGTCGGCGGCTTCGGCGGGGCTCAGCGCCATGGCACGGCGGCCGAATCCGGCGAGGTCGGGGAAGCCGGGGTGCGCACCGAGTGCGACACCGTTGGACACGGCCAGTTCCACCGACCGGCGCATGGTCCCCGGATCGCCCGCGTGCCAGCCGCAGGCGACGTTGACGGAACTGACCTGGGGAAGCAGCGCGGCGTCGTTCCCGAGTTTCCATCGGCCGAAGCTCTCGCCTGCGTCCGCGTTGAGGTCGATGACTGTCTTCATGGCCTGTCCTTTCACGTCGGGAACGGGCAACGGTAGGTCTTCCGCGGCCGGTGTGGGAATGGACGTTCTGGCCAATTGTCGCTGTGCTGACGCGACAATGCGCGGCGCGAGATGCAGCACCGCCCGCGGAACCGGCAGGTCGCGGCGGCCTCCGCACCGGCGCGCAGGTGCGGAGGCCGCGCCACCGTTCCGGGCTACTTCGCCGCCGCCGACGCGGCACCGGACCGCCCCGCCGCTAGGCCACGAGCCGGATGGCCAGCCAGAGCTGTGCGCGGACGTCGGGTGAGTCCACATTGCAGTCCAGCAGTGCGGCCACCTTGCTCATCCGGTGCCGGAGCGTGTGGCGGTGCACGCCGAGTTCCGCCGCAGCGGGGTCCCAGTGGCCGTGGTGGGCGAGCCAGCTGCGCAGCGACCGCACCAGCTCACCGCGCTGCCCGGCGTCGTGGTCGTACAACGGGCGCAGCATCGCCTCGGCCCGGGTGACGACGCCCTGGTCGGCGACGTCACGCAGCAGCCCGACGCCGAGGTCGTCGAACCGGACCACCGCCGTGCCGCGGCGGGTGGCCTCGGAGAGGGCCTGCCTGGCCTGCCGGTAGGCGGCCGGCAGCCCGTCCAACCCGGTCGGCGGCGACACGCCCAGGTGGCGTGCGGACGGCAACTGTTGCGACGCGGACGCCACGGCGATCAGCTCGCCGTCGAGCTCCCCGGCCAGCAGGTCCGATGAGGCGCCGCCGTCCACCAGGGTGGGGGAGTGACCCGATCCGGCGAGAACCACGACGGGTTCGTCGGGCAGTCTCATGCCGAGCGGGTCGGCGAGTTCGTCGAAGGCTGTGCGGTGTCCCGTGAGCAGCAGTTTCAACGCCGTGGTGCGCAAGCGTGTATCGGCAGTGGTCCGGGTCCGGATCAAGGCGATGGACAGCAACGAGGCGGCTGCGTGCGTGATGTGGTGATCGGTCGAGCCGAAGGCGTGTTCCCTGCCGACGACGAGGAAACCCGCCAGCTTGTGCCCGCCGCCCAGGGAATGAGCGGCGACGTGTCCGCCGTCGGCGGACAACCCGATGCTGGAGGGCAGGCGTGCGGCGCGCAGCCGGTCGAGGTCGGGGGCCAGGGCCGGTACGTGCTCGGCGGCAGCCGCGGGCTCCGCCTGCGTCACGGTTCCGTCGGGGCTCAGGAGCACCGCCCAGCAGGCGAGTTCGGTGGCCAGCCTGCCGATCAGCCCGCCCAGGTCCTCGCCGTGCACGGCCGCGGTCGTGAGCGCGTTGCGAGCCGTCTCGAAGCGCCGCGCCTCGGCGCTGCGGGTGTCCGCCAGCGCTTGCGAGACGGCTTTGCTGATCTCGATGAACGGCGTGCGGTGCGGGACCTCGAGTACCGGCAGGTGGGCCGCCTCGGCCGCCGCCAGCAGCGGTTTCGGGATCTCGTCGTGTCCGAGTTGGATCCCGAAACCGAGCCCCGACAGCCCGGCCGCGGCGAGCCTGCCGACGTAGGCGGCCTGCCCGTCCTCGGTCTCCGGCAGTGCGATGCCGGTGGTCAGCAGCAGTTCGCTGCCGGAAAGGAACTGGGTGGGATCGGTGAGCTCGCTGGCGTGGACCCACGAGATGGGGCGGTCCGCACCGGCGCTGCCCGCGCGGAGCGTGAGTCCGAGCTGTGGATTGCCGGTCAGATCGCTCGCCGTGGGCATAACCAGCAGTTTTACACATTCTGTCCAGTGCCGCGGAGCCGTTTTGTACAGAGTTTCACTGGCGGAGGGTGGCCACAGCGGGCACAGTGTTGTGATCGCCGACACATTGGGAGGCGTGGTGATGACCGAGAAGATCCAACTGCCACCTGCGCGTTACGAGTACGGCGGGGACGAGTTCGTGTTCGTCGAGCTGGACCAGGCGATGAGCCTGGAGGCGAACTTCGCGGGGATGGCCGTGACCAATGCGCTGCGCGAGGAGGCCATCGAAGGGGTTGTCGACATCTGCCCGTCGAATGCCTCCTACATGGTTCAGGTCGACCCCGACCGCCTCGACCCGCGTGAACTGGTCGAGGAGTTGCGCCGGCTCGAGTCCACGGTCGGGACGCTGCCCGACGACTACGTGCTCAAGACCCGGGTGGTGGACGTCCCGGTCCTGTTCAACGACCCGTGGACACACGAGACGCTCATGCGGTTCCGGGACCGGCACCAGGACCCCGAGGCCACCGACCTGGAATACGCGGCGCGCATCAACGGCTTCGACAGCGTGCAGGGCGTGATCGACGCGATGACGAGTGCGCCGTGGATCGTCACGATGCTGGGCTTCGTGCCGGGACTGCCGTTCTGCTACCAGCTGGTGCCGAGGGACCGGCAGATCCAGGTACCGAAATACGTCCGGCCCCGCACCGACACCCCGGAACGCACGTTCGGGTTCGGCGGTGCCTTCGCGGTGGTCTACCCGGTGCGTGGCGCAGGCGGCTACCAGATGTTCGGCATGGCGCCCGCTCCGGTGTTCGACCTGTCGCAGAGCCTTCCCGACTTCGCCGACGACATCAGCTTCCCCAACGCGAACGACGTGCTGCGCTACCGGGCGATCGACATGGCCGAGTTCGAGTCGACCCGTTCCGAGGTGGAGAGCGGCACGTTCCGCTACCGCATTCGTGAGGTCGAGTTCGAGCCGGCCTCGCTGCTGGCCGACCCCGACGCGGTCAATCGCGAGCTGCTGGAGGTGCTGTACCGATGAGCGAGCTGCTGGTGCGAGCCGGTGGCCTGTACACGACGGTGCAGGACACGGGCAGGTTCGGCTATTACCACATGGGGATGCCGCCCTCCGGTGCGATGGACGTCTACTCGGCGGTCGTGGCCAACATGCTGGTGGGCAACCCGGACGGTGCCGGGGTGCTGGAAGGCACCTACGTGGGCCCGACGCTGGAGTTCACCGACGACCGAGTGGTGGCCGTGACCGGTGCCGACGTGCCGGTGACGGTCAACGACGAACCCGTCGAGCCGTGGACGGCGATCCGCGTCGGACCCGGTGACGTGCTGGGGTTCGCCATGATCCGCGCGGGCTGCCGAGTGTACGTCGCCGTGAGTGGAGGCATCGACGTGCCGGTGTACCTGGGTTCGCGGTCGACGTACACGTTGACCGGGATCGGCGGGCACCAGGGCCGCAAGCTCGTCGACGACGAGACGCTGCCGCTGGGATCGGGCGACGGATCGGCCCGCCCCGGCGCAGTCGTGCCCGAGGAGCTCCGTCCCGAGCTGGCCGGCCCGGCGGAACTGCGCACGGTCATCGGGCTGTGCTCCTACCGGTTGACCGAGGACGCGCTGGCCTCGTTCCTCGGTACCGACTGGAAGGTCACCAAGGACGCCGACCGTGTGGGGTACCGGTTGCGGGGCGGCAAGCTCGACTTCACCGACCGCGAGCAGCCGTTCGGTGCGGGCAGCGACCCGGCCAACGTCGTCGACCTCGGCTACCCGGTCGGTTCGATCCAGGTACCGGGCGGTGACGAGCCGATCGTCCTGCTGAACGACGCCGTGACCGGCGGCGGCTACGCGACCATCGGGACGGTGATCTCGGTCGACCGGGACCGCATCGCGCAGACGAAGACCGGTGACGTCGTGCAGTTCACCTCGGTGGACCTGGACACGGCGTTGGCGGCCAGGCGGGACCGCCGCGAGCGGATCGAACGGGTCCGCCGCGAGATCGCACGCTAGGGAGGCAGCGACACGATGACGACGATCAAAGCTCAGATGCCGGGCGTGTTCTACCGGCGGCCCGCGCCGGAGAAGCCCGCCTACGTCGACGACGGCGAGGAGATCAGCCAGGGACAGACCATCGCCCTGATCGAGGTGATGAAGACGTTCAACGAGGTCAAGGCCGACGAATCGGGAACGGTGGCCGAGTTCCTCGTGGAGGACGGCGACGAGGTCGACGTGGGGCAGGACATCGTGCGGCTGGGTGAGGTATGAGGCGCGTCCTGGTGGCCAACCGGGGTGAGATCGCGGTCCGCATCATCCGGGCCGCGCACGCCGCCGGTCTGGAGACCGTCGCCGTCTACTCCGATGCGGATGCGCAGGGCCGGTGGGTGCAGTTGGCCGACACCGCCGTGCACATCGGCAAATCGGCCGCGGCGAAGTCGTATCTGAACTCGGCGGCCCTCGTCGAGGCGGCCGTGTCGACCGGTGCGGACGCGGTGCACCCCGGGTACGGGTTCCTGTCCGAACGTCCGGGTGCCGCCAAGGAGTTCGCCGATGCAGGTCTGACGTTCGTCGGTCCCGCGGTGTCGACGATCGAGATGATGGGCGACAAGGCTGCGGCACGGGACGCGGCCAAGCGGGCCGGGGTGCCGGTCGTGCCCGGCAGCGGCGCGGTCGGCGATGTCGACGAGGCGCTCGCGGCGGCCGAGGACGTCGGTTATCCGGTGCTCGTCAAGGCGGCAGCCGGTGGCGGAGGCCGGGGCATCCGGCCCGTGGCGTCTCGCGACGAGCTGGCCGAAGTGCTGCCCGCCGCGCAGGCCGAGGCCCGGTCGGCGTTCAGCGACGACACCGTCTACCTGGAACGGGCCATCGACGGCGCCCGCCACATCGAGGTCCAGATCCTCGCCGACCACGCGGGCAACGTGGTGCACACGTTCGAACGGGACTGTTCGGTGCAGCGGCGCCGGCAGAAGCTCATCGAGGAAGCCCCGGCCCCCGGGCTGGCGGCCGAAACGCGCGCGAGCATCAACGACGCGGCGGTGCGGCTGGCGCGCCAGGTCGGCTACGTGGGTGCGGGAACCGTCGAGTTCCTGCTGACACCGTCTGGGGAGTTCTTCTTCATCGAAATGAACACCCGCATCCAGGTGGAACATCCCATCAGCGAGGCCATCACCGGGGTCGATCTGGTGAGCGAGCAGCTGCGCATCGCGGCGGGGGAGCCGGTCTCCTTCTCCCAGGACGAGGTGCAGATCCGCGGTGCCGCGGTGGAGCTGCGCATCAACGCCGAGGATCCGGACAACCGGTTCCAGCCCACGCCGGGCGATCTGTCCAGGTTGGATCTGCCGGGAGGGCCCGGGGTTCGGGTGGACACCGGTTTCGTCGCAGGCGATCGGATCAGCCCGTTCTACGACTCGATGATCGCCAAGCTGATCTGTTCCGGTCCTGACCGGGACACCGCCCTTGCGCGCGGCCGCCAGGCGCTCGCCGAACTGCGGGTGGAGGGTGTCCCCACGACGGTGTCGATGCACCGGCGGCTCCTCGACGAGCCCGACCTCCGTGCGGGGGCGGTGCACACGAAGTGGCTGGAGGAACTGTTGCCGGACTCGACGTAGCGACACCGGCGCCGGCGTGTCCGTTGTGGACCGCCGCCGTCGTGTCGGATGCCCGGTCCCCGTCCGAACCGCCGATCGTCGCTGTAGCAGGAGGGTGAACCATGACCGAGACGCTCCGCCCCAGTGTGGGGACCGCGGTCCCCCGCAAGGAGGATCCCCAGCTGCTGGCGGGCAAGGGCAGATGGACCGGTAACATCGCGCCGTCCGGCACCGTGCACATCGCGGTGCTGCGCAGTCCGTTCGCCCGTGCCCGCATCCAGTCGATTGACGTCTCGGAGGCGGCGCAGCGCCCCGGCGTGGTCGGCGTGTTCACCGGTGCGGACCTCTCGAACGAGTGGGCGGGCATTCCCTGCGCCTGGCCCGTGACCGAGGACATCCGGATCCCCGATCACTTGCCCGTCGCCGTGGACCAGGTGCGATTCGCTGGTGAGGCGGTCGCGGTGGTCGCCGCGGCCGACGCCGCCGCGGCACAGGACGCCCTCCAGTACATCGACGTCGACTATGAGCCCGGCGACCCGGCTCTCGACGTGGAGGACAGCCTCGCGGGCGGGCCACTGGTGCACGATCGGTTCGACAGCAACGAGAGCTACACGTGGTCGCTGGCGACCGGCGACGTGGACCAGGCGTTCGCCGCGGCGGACGTCACCGTGTCGGAACGGTATCTCCAGCAACGCCTGCAGCCCACACCGATGGAAGATCGCGCCGTCGTGGTCACGCCGGAACCGACGGGGTCGGGTTTCACCCTGTACTCCTCGACGCAGATCCCGCACATCCTGCGCAGCGTCCTGGCGGGCGTGTGTTCGGTGCCCGAGCAGAACCTGCGCGTGGTCGCCCCCGACGTCGGGGGCGGATTCGGCGGCAAGCTGAACGTCTATCCCGAGGAATGCATCGGCATCGTCCTGGCCCGGCGGCTGTCCGTGCCGGTCAAGTGGGTGGCGACGCGCTCGGAGGACAGTCAGACCATGACCCACGGACGGGGACAGGTGCAGTACGTCGAACTCGCCGCGCGCGAGGACGGCACCCTGTTGGGCATGCGCGTGCGGATCCTCGCCGACATGGGTGCCTACCTGCAGCTCCTCACGCCCGGGATCCCGCTGTTGAGCGCCTTCATCTTCCCCGGCGTGTACTCCTTCGGTTCGTTCTCGATCGAGTGCAAGGGCGTGTTCACGAACAAGACGCCGACCGATTCGTACCGCGGTGCGGGCAGGACCGAGGGCATCTACGGTGTGGAACGCGCGATGGACGCGCTGGCACGCAGGCTTGGCATGGACCCGGCCGAGGTGCGCAGGCGGAACTACCACCCCGCCTTCGACAACGGCGCCACCACTCCCGCAGGACTGGAGATGGACTCCGGCAACTACGAGGTCGCGCTCGACAAGGCCCTCGAACTGGCCGGCTACGACCGGTTGCGCGCCGAACAGCGTCGCAGGCGGGAGGCCGGTGCGGCGGTCCAGCTCGGGATCGGGCTGTGCAGCTATACCGAGAACGGCGGTCTGTCCCCTTCGAAGATGACCGCGGCCCTGCGGCTCGGAGCGCCGGGGTGGGAGATGGCCAGCGTGCGCATGCTCTCCACCGGGGCGGTCCAGGTGGTGACGGGCACGTCGCCGCACGGCCAAGGGCACGAGACGACGTGGGCTCAGATCGTGGCCGACCGTCTCGGCGTACCCATGGACAGTGTCGAGGTCGTCCACGGTGACACGCAGTCGTCACCGTACGGTCTGGACACCTACGGCTCGCGCAGTGCCGCGGTCGGTGGCACCGCGGTGCACCTGGCCTGTGAGAAGGTGCTGGCCAAGGCGCGCACGCTCGCCGCCCACATGCTCGAGGCCGCTGAGCAGGACCTCGAATTCTCCGACGGCGCGTTCTCGGTCGCGGGGGTCTCCGGCAGCAGCGTGACGATCCAGGAGGTCGCCGGTGCGGCCTACCTGGCCGCGGACCTGCCGGAGGGGATGGAGCCCGGCCTGTCCGAGGAACAGTTCTTCGACCCGCCGAACTTCACCTACCCGTTCGGCACGCACGTGTGTGTCGTGGAGGTCGACACCGACACCGGCAAGGTCACCATTCCCGAGTACTTCGGCGTCGACGACTGCGGCAACGTGATCAACCCGGCCATTGTGGACGGGCAGATGCACGGCGGTATCGCGCAGGGGATCGGCCAGGCTCTCTACGAGGACGCCGTCTACGACGACGACGGGAACCTCATGAGCGCCTCGCTCGCCGACTATCTCGTCGCGGCCGCCCCCGAGCTCCCCGGGTTCACGCTCGATCACACGGTGACGCCGTCGCCGACGAACGCACTCGGCGTGAAGGGCGCGGGGGAGTCGGGTTCCATCGCCTCTACCCCCGCGGTCGTGAACGCGGTCATCGATGCGTTGCAACCGTTCGGCGTGGATCACATCGACATGCCCACCACGCCGTTCCGCGTGTGGGAGGCCATCAACCGGGGCGGACGAGTGAACTCGTGAACGCGGTGCCGGGAATACGGCGTCGGGAACGCGACGTCGTATTCCCGGCACCGGCCCCGCGGGTCGCGCCCGGGATGCGGGCCACCGGTTCGGTGACCGCGCCCCGGGCGCGGGCGGCTGCGGCGGGCACTCGTCGTGGGTGTCCGCCGCAGCCGCAGCGCGGTCGCCGGCCGGTCACGTCCGGGCCGGAGCGGTGAGCCGGCCGGTCAGAACAGGTCCGGTACCGTCCAGCCGTCGAGGTCGTACTCGTCGAGGAACTCCTCGGCGAGCCCCCGCATCTGGGCGACGCCGCCGCGGTTCTGCGCGGCGAACAGCAGCTCGGCCTTCACGTTCTCGTGGTTGCCGGAGTAGTTGCGCTCGTACAGCTCGTGCCTGCCGCCGAACTCGCTGCCGATCGAGTCCCAGAGCGCCTTCATCACCTTGACCCGGTCGACGGCGGTGATGCCGTTGGACCCGCGGACGTACTTGTCCAGGTACGGACGCACCGCGTCGCTCTTGAAGTCGGCCGCACCGGAGGGCAGGTAGATCAGTCCGGACGCCACGTCCTGTTCGATGATCTCCTTGACCCGCGGGTAGCCCTGCATCATGAACATCCGGTAGGTGAGCCCGTACTCGAGCTTCGGGATGACCGCGTCGCCGATCCACGGTTCGGGGTCGCGGGCCATCGATTCGCTCAGCGACCAGAAGAGGTTGCGCCAGCCGATGACCTCACCGACCCGGGTCTGCACGCCGCGGAATCCTCCGGAACCGGTGGCGTCGAGCGCCTTGAGCAGCAGGCCTGCGATGAAGTCGAGCTTGACCGCCAGCCGGGTGACGCCCTGGAACGTGAAGCGCGGCAGGAATCCGGACTGGGGGAAGAACGCGTTGATGCGATCGACGTCGCCGTACATGAACACGTTCTCCCACGGCACGAGCACCCGGTCGAAGACGAAGATGGTGTCGTTCTCGTCCATCCGGCTCGACAGGGGATAGTCGAACGGTGTGCCGTTCCTGGCGGCCTGTTCGGTGTACGACGGCCGGCAGATCAGCTTGATCCCGGGCGCATCCATCGGCACCGTGCAGATCAGGGCGAACTGCTTCTTCTTGATCGGCAGGCCGTAGTGGGCGATGAAGTTGTAGTTGGTGATGGCCGAGCCGGTGGCGACGACCTTGGCTCCGGAGACGATCAGTCCCGCGTCGGTCTCCTTCTCCACCTTCATGTAGACGTCGCCTACTTCGTCGGGCGGCAGGTTGCGGTCGACCGGCGGGTTGATGATCGCGTGGTTCCAGTACAGGACCTTCTCCTGGGACTCGCGGTACCAGCGTTCGGCGTTGGCCTGGAACGGTGCGTACAGCTCCTGGTTCGCGTGCAGCGTGCCGAGGAAGCTGGCCTTGTAATCGGGGGAGCGGCCCATCCACCCGTAGCTCAGCCGGGCCCAGCGCGCGATCGCGTCACGTTCCTTGAGCAGGTCCGCGGACGAGGTCGGTGTCTTGAAGAACGGCATGGTCACACCGCCGTTGCCGGTGTCGGTCGGCGCGGTCAGCTCGTCGACGTGGGGACCGGTGTGGAGCGCGTCGTAGAGCCGGGCCGTCATCCGCACCGGGTTGCGGAAGGCCGGGTGGGTGGTGACGTCGTCGATCCGCTCGCCGTGGAGGTAGATCTCCCGGCCGTCGCGGAGGCTGTTGATGTACTCGTCGCCGGTCATCGGCGCGGCGGCGAAGTTGGCGCGGGTGTTGGCCTCCGAGTCCGCGGCCGGGTTGACCGTGGGCGGATCGGTGGCGAGGGACTGCTGCGGGATCGCGGTGTCGGTCATGGTTCTCTCCTTTGAGAAGCGACGGGGCCGACTACGGGCGCCCGTGCGGTGTGGTTCCGGCGACGGTCGAGGCCGGACGGGCGGAAATCGGGGTGAAGTCACAGGCGGCGTCGAACCAGCCGGAGTGCGGGTCGTCGAACGAACCCGTCCAGACGGATTCGGATGCAGGCGCCCCGACCTCGGCGAACGTGCTGTCGGAGAACAGCAGCGGGGGACGCGCGGTGGTCTCCACGGCGGCGACCTCACCGAGGAACAGGAGGTGGTCGCCGCCGTCGTCGGTGCGTTGCGGTGTGCAGGAGAGGGTGGCGGCCGTGCCGGCCAGCACCGGTGCCGTGGGGCCGGGCGCCCACCGGATCGGGTCGGCCGACGGCCGACCAGCGAAGTTCATCGCGACGTCGACCTGGTCGGCGGCGAGCACGTTGACCGCGAACGGGGCGCCGTCGAGGTAGCTGCAGGCTCGTGATGTGCGGGTCAGGGCGACGGTGATGAGCGGCGGGTCGAGCGAGACCGGCATGAACGCCGTCACCGTCGCCCCGTGCGGTTCGCCGTCGCTCGACCGGCAGGTGATCACGGTGACGCCGGTGGCGAACCGGCCGAACGCCGTTCGCAGCGTCTTCGGATCCATGGTTCCTCCAGCGGTGGGTGGGGCGTGTCTCGCCCTCGTCTGACGGGTGCCGCTGACCGTAGGCGCGTCCGTGCGCTGCGGCGATCCGCTCAGCGCAGCCGCTGTCCGCTTCCCGAAGTGCGATGTATCGTGTCGTGGATCACGTGCATTACCGGGAGGTGTCCATGCCCACTGCTCGCGTCGCGACGTCCGCGGAGGAGCTGCCGGACTTCTCCGCGGCTGTGGCCGATGCCTACTTCCCCCACGAACTCACCGTGCTCCGCGACGGTGTCGGGCCCGCGGAGCTGCGCAAGGTCGATCTGGGGCCCGTGCGGCTGACCCGGATCGGATGGGGCGCCGAGGTGAGCGTGCGCTCGGACCATCCCGGCGGCTGGGCGGTGAACGTGCCGCGCAGTGGACTGCTCGATGCCCGGGTCAGCGGACGTTCCGTGTTGTCGCTGGAAGGGCAGGCGACCGTGTGCCCTCCCGACACGCATACGTTGATGAGCCGCTGGTCGGCCGACTGTTCCATCCTCGGAATGCGGGTCGACGCGGAGTATCTCGCCGACGAACTCGTCGCGCTCGTCGGGCTCACCGCCCAGGACATGCCCGCTCAGCTGGACCTGCGCACCGAAGCGGCGCAAGCGTGGCTGGCGCTGCTCACCTCGATCGGAGCGCAGAGCCTCCGTTCGCCGGACCTGCTGGCGCGCCGCGCGGTGCGGGAGCGGTTGGGCGCCACGCTCACGGCGGCGTTCGTCACCGCCTGTTTCCCGGCCGAACCGGAGACCGGGGACGTCTGCCCGCGGATCGTCGCGCGGGTGGTCGACGCGATGGAGGCGGATCCGGCGCGGGCGTGGGGTTCGGCCGACATCGCGCGGTGCGCCGGGGTGGGCATCCGCCGGGTGCAGCAGAGCTTCCAACGCTATCGGGGTGAAACGCCGACGGAGGCGCTGCGCCGGATCCGGCTACGACGAGTGCACGAGGACCTGCTGCACGACCGGGTGGAGACCGTTGCGGATGGGGCCACCCGGTGGGGTTTCATGCATCTGGGCCGGTTCGCGGCGGCCTACCGGCGGGAGTTCGGCGTCAGCCCGTCGGCGACGTTGCGCCGCTGAGGAGACTCGTCGAGACACGGTGTTCGCGCCGGTCCGTTCTCGGCCGCAGCCTGCCTGAGGTGGTGGGCGGGGAGATGCGGTGTCGCGGGGCGCTGGTCGGGCCGGGTGGTGTGGCCGCAACGGCTTCACGGGCCGAAAGTCGCGGTCAAGGTCGCTCCAACAGCGTTTGTGCCCGCGTACCAACAGACCGGGTCGACGTCGCGAACCGGCGTCGGGGGTCAGGTGCAGCCACCACGATCCCGCGACCCCACTCCTGACCTGCGTGGACGGTGGTGAGTCGTAGCGCGAGTGGAGCACGGGTGCACCGTGACCCGGCGGGATGTCGGGAGCGAGGGACTGGGGGCGTCGGTCCGCAGCCGGACCTTCTTGCCCACTGTCACGCGGACGGGCACCGGTGGAGTGAGCGGGTGGCTGCCAGGGTCCAGCAAACGCCGCCACTGGCGACGTGGCATGACGATGACGTAGCTGCCGAACGCCAACAGATCGCCGTCAGGGTCAGCGAGAGCACGGCCAGGACCCTGGACTCAGTGGTTGATTCGGAGTGCACCCGGCTGCTGGCAGCGATCCACACTCCGACGGTCTCGCCTTGCGCGGTGCGTGGCCACACAGCCGGTAGTCGCCGTGGTCACGCTCTCCGAGCACGTCCCAGTGGATGGGCACTCGGTATTCCGTCTTGCGGTTGCGGCCGCAGCGCCGGTGGTGTGAACCGAATCCACTGTGGCCGTCACGGCGTCGGTTCGGCCGAGTAGATATTCCGGGGCGTGTCGGTCGAGAGGGCGACGATCGTCGAATGACGGCGGCCATCAACGACACCAGTGCCACGATCAACCAGCGCCGAGCGGTGCCTGCGTAGGCCTGCCGCAATACGGCGATCTCGTCGGGACGGAGCACCCTTCCCTTTCAGCCGGAAAACACGGGTGACGGCGCTGAGAAGCCTGGTCGAGGCTCCGCTCGTGTGCCGAGATGGTCCGGTGTTCGGGTTGCGGGTCTGAGCGGGCGTGGCCGCGGCCGGTGCGGCGGCCCATGGCTTACCGTGCACGGTGAGCCGGCTGTACCGCTGGTCCGTGATCGCCAGGACGAAGGACCCCACGCATGTCGACCGCACCACCGTTGTTGTTGGCGCTGGACTTCACAGGAACGTTCGCGTTCGCGCTCAACGGCGCGTTGACGGCGGTGCGGGCGGCGCGGCTCGACATCGTCGGAGTCGTCACCCTGGGCATGATCACGGCGTTGGGCGGCGGGATCATGCGTGACGTGCTGATCGGTGCCGTGCCGCCCACCGCGTTCCAGCAGTGGCCGTACCTCGCGCTGGCAGGTGGCGGCGGGCTGGTGGCTTTCGCGCTGAGTCAGTGGCTCGACCGGCTGGAAACCCCCATCAACGTGCTGGACGCCGTCGGGTTGAGCACGTTCGCGGTGATCGGAGCGAGTACGGCGCTCGAAGCGGGCCTCGACGTCACGCCGGCGATCCTGCTGGGTGGCGTCACCGCGGTGGGCGGTGGAACCATTCGCGACACGCTGGTCCGGAGAGTGCCGTCAGTGCTGCAGAGTGATCTGTACGCCATTCCGGCATTGATCGGAGCCGCGGTCACGGTGGTGACGATCCGTGCGGGCATATATGGGGTGTGGGCGGCGTTGGCCGCGGTCGGGGTGTGCTTCGTCATCCGCATGCTGGGTGTCCACTTCGGCCTGCAGGCTCCCGTTCCACCGGCTCACCGGGACGGGAACGCCTGACCGCGGCACTGGCGGCGCGTCAGTGCGGCGAGCGCAGAGTGGAGGCTCGTAGGTGCAACACCGGTGAGATCACCACCGGTTTCTCCGGGGCCTCCGCGCCGGCGATGCGGGCCAGCATCAGTTCGACCGCCTCTTTGGCGAGGTTCTCGTGGTTGAGGTCCATGGCGGTGATCGCCGGGTCGGCGGTGCGGGAGTGCTCGCTGTCGGTGAAGGACGCGATCATGAGTTCGTCGGGAACTCGGACGCCTTGTGCCGCCGCGATCCTGGCGATGAGTGCGGCGAAATCGCTCGTGGCCACGACGATCGCGTCGGGGCGGTCGGGTGCCGCGAGCAGCGGCCCGATCAGCTGCGCGGCTTCCTCGTGGGTCAGGCCTTCGCTGAGCTCGTCGATCCGCGCCGGAACGCCGTTTGTCCGGCACCACGCCCGATAGCTTTCCCTGGTGCGGACGTTCCACGCGTTGCTCTCCGTGCCGGTGAGCAGCATGATGTCCGAGGCGTGCTGGCTTTTCAGGTGATCGAGCAGCCGGTCCACGACGGGTGGGTAGTCGAGCCGTACGGCCCACGGTAGTTCCGGTCGCTCCGGATCCTCCTCCACGGTCACGACGGGAATGTGACGGCGCAGTACCTCGGTGAGGACGCGGTCCCCGGAGTACGGGTGCGCCACGATGCAGCCGTCCATTGGCACCTTGGCGGCGCGTGGGTCGTCGATGTCCGGCACGTGGATGAGGCCTGTCTTGCGGCGCAGCGCCTCCGTGGCGACCGACCCGACCAGCCGGTTGAATGTCTCCGCGCGGTCGGAGGTTCCGACCAGTGCGAACCGCGGCCGCAGGATCAACCCGACGATGCCGGAACGACCGGTGCGCAGTGACCGGGCACTCGGGTTGGGCTCGTAGCCGAGCTCGTTGGCCGCGCGGGTGATGCGTTCCCTGGTCTCCGCGGAGATCGGCCTGCTTCCGGAGAACGCGTGGGAGACGGTGCTGATCGACACGTCGGCACGCTCGGCCACGTCGCGGATGGTGACCCGTCGCCCCGACACCCGCCCTCCTTGCCGCCGGTCTGCCATGTCTCCGGCGAAGTATCCCCCACCGGCCCGGAGGGCACGTACAGGGCGGGCCCGCGTGGCGCCGACCTGTGCGCACGGTCGGCGGTTCGACGGCGGATGTGGTCTTGACAACGGCGG
This sequence comes from Prauserella sediminis, assembly GCF_014195435.1. Taxonomy (NCBI): domain Bacteria; kingdom Bacillati; phylum Actinomycetota; class Actinomycetes; order Pseudonocardiales; family Pseudonocardiaceae; genus Prauserella; species Prauserella sediminis. The sequence goes on from NZ_JACIBS010000001.1 coordinate 3,899,265, forward strand.
GACCGGAGGCGTTCGATACGTCCATCAAAACGTTTTGACTCACAACGTTGTGTCTGGAGCGTGCGATGAACACTCACGACAGCCCTGCTGCATCCGGGGACGGTGTCGGCACCGCAGGCACTCCTGCCACCGGCCCGTCCGTCGGCGACGTCTGCGACACGATGGTCGTGAGCCGCAGGCACGTCGTCGCTGCGGCGGTCCTGTTCATCACGTTCGTCATCGAGGCGTGGGAACAGGTCGGGCTGGTCTACGTCTCCGGTGGGATCGCGGCCGATTTCGGGATCAGCAACACCGAACTGGGGTGGGCGCTGTCCGCGGTCGCCTTCGGCATGGTGCCGGGTGCATTGCTGTGGGGTGTGTTCATCGACAGGCTCGGCAGGCGTCGCGTCACGGTCTACAGCCTGCTGCTCTACGCGGCGCTGGCGCTGCTGGCCGGCATCTCGCCCGAGTTCTGGATGTTCCTGATACTGCGGCTGTTGTCCGGTGTCGCCTTCGGGGGCGTGTACGCGACCACGTTCCCGTACTTCATGGAACTGCTGCCGACGGCGTGGCGGGGCCGCGGTGCGGTGGCGTTGTCCATCGGGTTCCCCGTCGGAACGCTGTTGTGCATCCTCGTCAGCCAGGCGCTCGGGCCGATCAGCTGGCGCGTGGTCGCGATCGTGGCCGCACTGGCCGGGCTGTGGGCCTTTGCGGTGATCCGGTGGGTACCGGAGTCGCCGTACTGGCTGGCCAAACAGAACCGGCACCGCGAGGCCGCCCGGGTGCTACGCGGATTCGGCGCGGCAGTCCCGGAAGACACGCTCTTCCGGGTTGACGAGCAGGGCGCCGGCGGTGTGGTCCGCGGCCTGTTCGCGCCGGCGATCCGGCGGCGGTTCGCCCTGTTGGTGCTCGTGGCGTTCACGTTCAGCTGGGGCTATTGGGGACTGCAGACCTGGCTGCCGGTGCTGCTCGAGGACCGCGGTATGAGCGTGTCCGGCGCCCTGTGGTTCGTCGCGGTGAGCCAACTCGTCTCGGTGCCGGGCTACCTGCTTGCGGCGTGGCTGACCGGTCGGTACGGCCGCAAGAAGGTCTTCGTGGGCTTCGTGTGCGGCGCCGTGGTCGGCGGCGTGCTGTTCGGGTTGGCCACCGGTCCGGGCCAGATGTACACCGGAAACCTGATTCTCGCGTTCTTCTCGCTCGGCGCATGGGGAATCTGGAACACCTGGTCCGGCGAGATCCTGCCGACGAGTCTGCGGGGCCGCGGCTACTCGTTCACCACCTCGGCCATCCTGCTGGCGCACTCCGTCTCCGTCCCGGTCATCGGCGCGATGATGGACAACGGTGTCACCGCCGGCGTGACCATCGCATCGATCATGGCGTTCCTGATCGTCGCGCTGTTGGCCGTGTTCCCACTTCCGGAAACCGAAGGGCGAGCGCTCGACTGAGCGCACTTCAGCTCGGCCGAGCGCACTTCAAGGAGATTGTGATGACATACCGGGTAGCCATGGACATCGGCGGCACCTTCACCGACGTGGTCAGTTGCGACGAAACGTCGGGGCAGATGCAGGCGGGCAAGGTGCTGACCACGCCCGACGATCTGGCGCGAGGAGTGTTCGACGCGCTCGAGCGGCTCCGGTTGCCGTTGAGCGAGGTCGGATTCTTCGTGCACGGCACGACACAGGGGCTGAACGCACTGCTGGAGCGGCGCGGCGCCGATGTGCTGATCATGACCAGCGAAGGCATCGGGGATGTGTACCGGATCGCCCGCGGGAACCGCAGCCGACTGTTCGATCTGCACTATCGCAAGCAGACTCCGTTGGTGCCACGCGACGACATCGTCGAGGTCGGCGGCCGGTTCGATGCGAGCGGCGCCGAGCTGGAACCCCTGGACGAGGACGCTGTCCGGCTCGTGGCGAAACGGGTCAGGGAAGAGGGCTTCGATGCCGTTGCGGTGTGCCTGTTGTTCTCCTTCCTGGACGGTTCCCACGAGGAGCGTGCAGGCCGCATCCTTCGCGAGGAGCTCGGCGACGAGGCGCTCGTGGTGCTCTCGCACGAGGTGGCACCGGAATGGCGGGAGTACGAGCGCACGTCGACGACCGTGTTGGAGGCGTACACGGGCCCGTCCGTGCATCGCTATCTCGACGAGATCGAGGACCGGTTCTCCGAGAAGGGGATGGACGTGCCGGTGCACGTGATGCAGTCCTCCGGCGGTCTGGTCAACGCCGACTTCGCACGGCGGCATCCGCTGCAGACGCTGTTGTCCGGACCGGTCGGCGGCACGATGGGCGGAGTCGCGGTGAGCAGGCTGCTCGACCGGCCGAACGTCATCTGCATCGACATGGGAGGCACGTCGTTCGACGTGTCGCTGGTGCTCGATCACCGGCCCGACGTCTCCCCGGACGGCGAGGTCGAAGGATTTCCGCTCCTCATGCCGCTGGTCAACCTGCACACCGTCGGCGCGGGCGGGGGATCGCTCGCCTACGCCGAAGGCGGGGCGCTGCGGGTGGGCCCGGAGTCGGCGGGCGCGGTACCCGGACCCGCGTGCTATGGGCGCGGTGGCACCCGGCCGACCGTGACGGACGCGAACTGCGTGCTCGGCAGGGTGGATCCGGAATCGTTCGCCGGTGGCATGAGGTTGGACGTCGCGGCCGCCAGGGACGCGGTCGCGACCCTGGCGGACCACCTCGGCATGGACGCCGTGGAACTGGCATCGGGTATCTGCGACGTGGGCAACGCCAAGATGGCGCAGGCGATCCGCACGCTGACCGTCGAACACGGCCGCGAACCGGGGCAGTTCGCCCTGCTCGCCTTCGGCGGAGCGGGACCCATGCACGCCGCGTTCATCGCACAGGAGATCGGGGTGACCGAGGTGGTCGTGCCGCGGTTCCCCGGCGCCTTCTCGGCATGGGGGATGCTCGAGGCCGACGTGCGGCGGGACTTCTCGATGCAGTTCTTCGCCACGGGCGCCGACCTGGACACGGCGGCTCTCGACACAGCGTTGCGCACGCTGCACGACCAGGCCTCGAACGCGCTCGCCGAACAGGGTATCGAAGCGGAGCGCAGGCAGGTCGGGCACGGCATCGACATGCGCTACGAGAGCCAGGACTACACCCTCACCGTCCCGCTCAGCGAGGCCGATGACGTCACGGCGCCCGGTTTTCTCGCCGACATCGAGCAGCGGTTCGCCGAGGAACACGAGAAGCGCTACGGGCATGCCACTCCCGGCGCTCCCGTCCAGTTCGTCGCTCTGCGCACCACCGGCCACGGTCTCGTCGAACGGGTCGACGCGCAGTACGGCGCCGCGGCGGCCGAGACATCCGAGCCCGTCGTCCGCGACGTCGTTTTCGACGGAGCCCCGTGGCCGACGACGATCGTGCCCCGCGCCGCACTGCCGGTCGGTGCCGAGCTGTCCGGCCCGGCGATCGTGCACGAGGAAACCTCGACGACGGTCGTACCTCCGGGAGCACGGTTGCGGGTCGACGACAACGAGTTCCTGATCATGACGCTGGCCGCCCGGCCGGAACTGGAGGCGCACGCATGACGCTCAGCCCGGTGACCACGGAGATCATCCGCTCGGCCCTCATCCAGGCTGCCGAGGACATGAACATGACGCTGATCCGCTCGGCGTACACCCCGACGATCTACGAGGGCAAGGACTGCGCGGTCGCACTGCTCGACCGGCAGCATCGGGTCCTCGGCCAGTCCTCCGGGCTGCCGATCTTTCTGGGCAATCTGGAGGAGTGCACGCGCCACACCGAGGAGCGATTCGGACCGGACATCTGGGAGCCGGGGGACGTGTGGGTCCTCAACGACTCCTACGTCGGCGGCACTCACCTCAACGACTGCACCGTGTACGCGCCGATCTTCGTGTCGGGCGAACTCGTCGGTTTCGCGGCGTCCCGAGCGCACTGGATCGACATGGGCTCGAAGGACCCCGGTGGCTCGATGGATTCGACCACGATCTACCAGGAGGGTCTGCGGATGGGCCCCACGAGGATCGTCGTCGCGGGCGAGGAGAACCCGGACGTCCTCCGCATGATCGAGACGAACGTGCGCTTCCCGTACGTGACCCTCGGGGACATGCGTGCGCAGGTCGCCTGTGCGCGCATGGGGGTTCGCCGGCTCGGGGAGTTGTTCGCACGCTACGGAGCCGAGACGGTCGACGCGGCACGCGGAGAGATCTTCGCGCAGACCGAGCGGCTCGAACGGGAACGTATCGCCGCGATCCCGGACGGTGAGTACGAAGCCACGGGCTGGCTGGACAACGACGGTATCGACCTCGACACCCCGTTGCACGTCACGGTCCGGGTCACCGTCGTGGGCGAGCACATGACGGTCGATCTGACCGACTGTGCGGACCAGGCCACCGGGCCGGTGAACTGCGGGCGGTCGCAGGCGGTCTCGGCCGCGCGCGTCGGCTACAAACTGCTGATCTCACCGTCGGTCAGCCTCAACGGCGGTTCGTTCGTCCCACTGGACGTGCAGGTACGGGACGGCTCGATGCTCGGCGCGCGCGAGCCCGCCGCCTGCCAGTACTACTACTCCAGCCTCGGCATGCTCATCGACCTCGTGGTCAGGGCACTCGCGCCGGCGATGCCGGAACAGGTCGCCGCGGCCAGCTACGGGGACTCGATGATCGTGCAGTTCGCAGGGGAGCTGAACCCGCGCACCGGCCAGCCGTTCGTGACCTTGGAGGCCACCGTCGGCGGTTGGGGTGCCTGGCACGGCAGTGACGGGGAGACGGCCCTGATCAACAACGTGAACGGATCGCTGCGCGACCTGCCGATCGAAGTGGTCGAAACGCTGTATCCGGTGCGGGTGATCCGCTACGGCATCCGCCACGGCTCCGGTGGCGCCGGCCGCTGGCGCGGTGGCGACGGGGTGGTGCGCGAGTACGTGATGGAAGCCGATCAGGATCTGTCGCTGTGGTGGGAACGTTCCGTCACGCCGGCGTGGGGCGCGTTCGGTGGCGAAGCCGGAGCGCCGCCGCGGGTCGTGCTGAACCCCGGCAGGCCGGACGAGCGGCAGCTGCTCAAGGTGAACAGTCTGCGGGTGCGGCGCGGTGACACGTTGCGCTGCGAATCCGGAGGCGGCGGTGGCTACGGAGTGCCGTCGAACTGATCGACGGCGGGCTCGCCGGTGTCGGACCAGCCACAGTGGACACGTGACCGGTCGGTGTCGGTCGATCCGGCTCCGGTGCCGCGGAATCCTCACCGCTGATGTGTCCCTGCGCGGGTCGCCTAGACTCACCGGTGTGGGTGTGATTGCGCGCGACGGTGAACACGAGGTCGAGATCCAGCGGTCCCGGTTCCGGTGTGTCGTTGCGCGGATCGACGACGTCGACGAGGCGACGGCGCTGATCGCCCGTGTCCGCAAGGAAGGGCCGGACGCCAACCACCACTGCACGGCCATGCGGATCGGCGACCCGGAGACCGGCAGGCTGATCGCGCGAAGCAATGACGACGGTGAACCCGGTGGCACCGCGGGCGCGCCGATGCTGGAGGTGCTGACCCGCCGCGACGTGACCGACGTCGTGGCCGTCGTGTCCCGCTGGTTCGGCGGCACGAAACTCGGTGCGGGCGGGCTGATCCGCGCCTATTCGGGTGTGCTGGCCGAGACGTTGGACCTGGTCGGCCGGCTGAGGCGGGTGCGGCATCGCGAGCTGATGCTGTCCGTGCCCCACGACCGCGCAGGGCGGGTCGAGAACGACCTGCGCAACTCGCCGTACGTGCTGCGTGACATCGACTACGGTGCCGATGTCACCTTCACGGTGGCCGTCACCGACGTGGCCCCGTTCGAGGACTGGCTCGCGGAGCGCTCCGCCGGCGAGATCGAAGCCGTCGACGCCGGGCCGTGCGACCTCTACCTGCCGTGATCGGCTCCGGGTGCGAGGACGTCGTCGGCGCCCCCGCACCCGGAGCCTCATCGTTGCTGCGGTCTCACACGCCGAGATACGCCTCGCGTACGTCGGGATGGTCGAGCAGCTCGGACGCCGTGCCCGACAGCACCACGCGCCCCTCGGCCAGAACGAACCCGTGGTGACCGATGCGCAACGCGGCCTGGGCGTTCTGCTCGGCGAGCAGCACGCCGATGCCGTCGCGATTGATCTGCGCGACTGCGTCCAGCACCTGCGCGGTGACCAGCGGCGCCAGCCCCATCGACGGTTCGTCGAGGATCAGCAGGCTCGGATCCGACATCAGTGATCTGCCGATGGCGGCCATCTGTTGCTGGCCGCCGGACAGCGTGCCCGCCGGCTGGTGGCGTTTGTCGTGCAGGATCGGGAACAGCTCGTAGACGTGTTCGAGCAGTTCCCGCACCCGCCCGCGGTTGCGCCTGCGGACGTATCCGCCGAGCATGAGGTTCTTCTCCACCGGCATCTTGGCGAACAGGTGCCGCCCCTCTGGGCAGTGCGCCAGGCCCGCCTTGACGATGCTGTCGGCGGACAAGTCGGGAAGCTGCCTGCCGTCGAAGTCGATGCTGCCGGCACTGGGCCGCACGATCCCGCTGATGGTGCGGAACATCGTCGTCTTGCCCGAACCGTTGGCACCGAGCACGACGGTGAGTTCGCCGGCTCGCGCCGTGATGTCGACCGCGTGCAGCACGTCGACGGCGTCGTATCCGGCGGACAATCCGCGCACGGTCAACATCAGCCAGCACCTTCCTGATCCTGGTGATCGGCGCCGAGATAGGCCTCGATCACCTGTGGATCGGTCCGGACCGTCTCCGGCGTACCGGAGGCGATCTCCTTGCCGTGGTCGAGCACCAGGATGTGATCGGCCAAGCTCATCACCATCGACATGCGGTGCTCGACCAGACCCACGGTGACGCCGTCGGCGACGATGTTGCGGATCAGCTGTGCGAAACCGACCGTCTCCTCCTCGGTGAGGCCGGCCGCCGGCTCGTCCAGCAGCAACAGCTCGGGTTCGGTGGCCAACGCCAACGCGATGGACACGCGCTTCTGCACCTCCTGCGGCACGCTAGAGGCGATCTCGTCGCGGTACTCGGCGATCCCGGTGAACTCCAGCGCGGCCATCGCCTTGTCGAGGTTGTGCCGCTCCTCCTTGCGGTGCCGTGGAGTGCGCAGCACCGCGTCGAAGACGGTGGAGTGCGACCGCACGATCCTGCCCGAGAGCACGTTGTCCAGCACCGTCGCGTCCTCGAAGAGGTTCGTGGTCTGGAAGGTGCGGGCGATGCCGTGCGCCACCGTGCGGTGCGGGCTCATGCCCGTGATGTCCCGGTCCTTGAACCGCACACTGCCCGACGTCGGCCGGTAGAACCCGGCCAGCAGGTTGAACAATGTGGACTTTCCCGCGCCGTTGGGTCCGATGATGGCCGTGATCCGGCCGGCGGCGACGTCGAGATCGACGTCGTCGACCGCGTGCAGCCCGGAGAAATGTTTGCCGAGGCCGCGCACTTCGAGCAGCGTCACAACGTCTCCTTCACGTCGGTGGCGGTGTCGGACGACCGGTGTTCCGGCGGGCCGCCGGAGCCGTTGCCGGCGCCGGCCGCGCGGGAACGGAGTTTTCCGACGAACGCGTTCAGATAGCCCACGATGCCGCGCGGGGCGAAGATCACCAGCACCACGATGATCGGTCCGAGTACGAGGAAGCGGTAGGCCTCGAAATCCTGGAAGAACTCGAACAGGAACAGCACGAGGAAGGTGCCGACCACCGGCCCCAGCACCGTGCCGAGCCCTCCGACGAGAATGAACATGAGCATCTCGAAGGTGAGATCGAGACTGGCGGCGCTCGGCCCGACGAAACCCTGGACCGCGGCGAACAGTCCGCCGGCCACACCGGCGAAGGTGGTTGATGCCGCGAAGGCGAGCTGCTTGTTCAGCCCGACATTGACGCCGATGGAGCGCGCCAGATCCTCCGAGGTGCGGATCGCCACGAGCGTGCGGCCGATACCCGAACGTCGAACGGCATGGGTGACGTAGCCCGCGCCGAGGAGGAACAGCAGCACCAGGTAGTACATGACGACGGGTTCGGAGAAGTCGAACAGTCCGAAACCTTCGGGGAACTTCACCCCGCTGACCCCGGAATGGGCGTGCGTGACCGACTCCCAGCGGCTGATCACGAGGAAGATGATGAAGCCCATCGCCATGGTGAAGATGGCGAAGTACTCCTCGCGGGTGCGCAGCGCCACGATGCCCGCCACGAAACCGCCGAGGCCCGTGACGAGCACGGCCACCAGGAACGACGGCCAGAACGCCCAGTCGTAGTCGGTGGTCAACAGCCCCACGATGTACACCCCGATGCCGAAGAATCCACCGTGTGCCAGGGACAGCTGGCCGGTCAGGCCCAGAATCAGGTTCATGCCGTAGACGGCGATGGCATAGGTCGCTCCGACGGTCAGCACGCGCAGCACGTATTCCTCGCCGCCGAGCGTCAACGGTGCCAGCAGCAGAGCCAGCGCCACGAGCAGCGTGCCGAGCCGTTGAGGTGAGAAAGTGGTGGTCGTCATCGTTGCACCGCCCTTGCGAAGAGCCCGGTGGGCCGGATAGCCAGCACGAGCACGATGACCACGAACGCGATGCCCTCACCGGCGGCCGCGGAGACGTAGGTCGAGGTCATCACCTCGGCGAGTGCCAGGGTGAAACCTCCCACGATGGCGCCGGGCAGCGAGCCGAGACCGCCCAGGATGATGATCGCGAACACCTTGAGGCTGAGCGCGTCGCCCATCGTGGGTGCCAGCAGGTTGATGGGGGCCACGAGCCCCGCGGCGACGGTGGCCAGCGCCGCCGCGAGCCCGAACGTGAGCATGGAGACCCGGCTGGGACTGATCCCCACGAGCGAGGAGCCGGTGCGGTCCTGCTCGATGGCCTCGATGGTCTGGCCGTGGATCGACCGTTTGATGAACCAGGTCAGCAGTCCCAGCACGATCACCGCCGTGACGACGATGACGATCCGTTGCCACGAGATCTGCGCGCCCAGGATCGTCACGCTCCCGCTGATCGGCGATTCCATGCGCCGGAAGTCGGCTCCCCAGATGGCCTGTGCGACCGCCTGGAAGAAGAACATTGCACCGACCGCGGCGATCATGTGATGGGTGTGCGGCGCGTTGCGGAGCGGATGGAACACGATTCGTTCCAGCAGCACGCCGATGACGGCCAGGACGACCGCGGCGAGGCCGATCGCGGCGACGTAGGGAACGCCGACCGTCACGAGGAAGAAATACGTGACGTAGGCGCCCAGCATGTACAGCGTGCCGTGGGCCAGGTTCGGGATCCGGAGTACACCGAAGATGAGGGTCAGCCCGATCGCGGCCAGGCAGTACACGCCGCCGAGTGCGAGGCCGTCGAACAGCTGTTGGATGAACAGGGTCATGTGCCGTCCTTGGAGGGTCGTCGGCAGTCCGTGGGCACGGTCGGGCCGATCACTCGTCGGGCTGTTCGATCGGCAGGTACTCGTACTCGCCCTCCGGCGTGCGGTAGGCGGCTTCCAGATCCTTGTTGCGCAGGTGCCCGGCGTCGGTGATCTCGGTGGGGAATCCCGAGACGTGGAAGTGCTCGTCGACCTCGCCTATCGCGTCCGGGATGGCCTCGCGAATCGCCGCCGAGTCGTCGATGCTTCCCGCCTGCTGCATGGCCGTGACGACGATGGCGGCGCTCTGGTAGTTGAGCGCGACCTCGCTCGTCACCGGCTGCTTCTTGGTGACCTTCTCGGCGTAGGCATCGAGCAGGTCGTCGGTACCCGGGTCGTCGTAATCCCGCACCGGTTTGACCCCGATGGCGTTGTTGAGGTTCTCCGGCTCGGTGAACTCCTCCATCTCCTCGAACTTCGCCTGGTCCATGACGAGGAACGAACCCTCGTAGCCCTGCCGGCGTGCCTCCTCGATGATCACCGCGGTCGGCTGTGACGGTCCGCCGAGGAAGATCACGTCGGGGTTATCGGCAAGGGTCCGTGAGACGGGGCCCGCGAAGTCGGACACGGTGGCGTAGTCGATGCTGTTGTCGCTGAGCACCTGCCCGCCGCGGCTCTTCCATTCCTCGGTCACGAGTTTGGTCCACTCCTGGCCGTACTCGCTGGACGTGCCCAGCAGCCCGAGTTTGCTCTCACCGTTCTCCGTGAGTTTGTCGACGAACGGCTCGGCGTAGCTCGTGAAGCTCGGCGGGATCATCATCGTCAGTTCGTTGCCCTGCTCGACGATCTTCGGATCGGAGCTGTAGGCGCCCAGCAGGAATTCGGTGCGGCTGGAGTTGAGTTCCTGCGCGGCCTGAATACCGCCGGCGTGCGGAATGAAGACGACGGCCGCGTCGTCCTGCTCTGCGAGACGCTGAGCGTTGGTCGCGGCTGCGTCGGGGGCGTACTGGTCGTCCAGCGACTGCAGCTCCACCCGGTATTCCTCGCCGTCGACGGTGACGCCGCGTTCGTTCAGGTCGTCGATCGCGAGTTGCAGGCCGTCCTGGATGTTCTTCCCGTAGACGGCCGCGCCTCCGCTCAGCGGACCGGAGTATCCGATGACGATCGTGTCGGATCCGGATCCGGTACCACCGCCACAGGCGCTGGTGGCCAGCAGTGCACCCGCGCAGGCGGCCGCGGTGACGGTCGCGCCGGGTCGAATTCGCATCGGTGCCATGGCATTTCTCCTTTGAAATGAGGCGGGCTCGATCTGGTGGGGATGTGGGGGACCGGTCTGACCGACCGTTTCCGGTGCCGGGTGACCGGCTGGGGTGTGCAGGTGGTGGGGCGCGCACTCGGCGACGACACCGGAGTGCGCCGGACGTCAGGTCGCGTGCTCGAACCTGATGTCGCGTTTGCGGATCTTTCCGGTCGGGGTCTTGGGCAGTTCGGGCACGATTTCGACGTGCCGCGGATGGTTGTCCGTCGCGACCTTTCCCCTGACGTACGTGCGGAGCTCGTCGCCGCTGACGGACTCGCCGGGACGCAGGGTCACCAGCGCGACAATTTCCTCTCCCATCTTCGTGTCCGGGGTGCCGATGACTGCCGCCTCGAGAACGGCCGGGTGTTCGTACAGCACTTCTTCGATTTCGCGCGGGTACACGGTGCAGCCACCGCGTGTGATCAATTCGTGCTTGCGGTCGACGACGTAGAAGAACCCGTCCTCGTCCCGGCGGCCGAGGTCGCCGGTGCGCAGCCAGCCGTCCGGCACGGCCGCCGCCGTCGCCTCCGGTTGCTGCCAGTAGCCCTTCATCACGTTGTGACCGCGGACGGCGATCTCACCGATCTCACCGTCGGTCACGGTGCGGCCGTCGTCGTCGACGATCCGCAGTTCGACGTCCCGGACCGGGAACCCGATGGAGCCGACGCGCCTGTGGTCCGGGCTGTTGCACGCGGCCACCGGCGACGTCTCGGACAGGCCGTATCCTTCGAGGACCACGCAGCCGAAGGCCCGTTCGAAGGCGAGCAGGACCTCGATCGGCAGAGCGGAGCCGCCCGAGGTGCACAGCCGGAGCCGGCTCGTGTCGAACTCGGCGCGTGCCGGGTGGTTGAGCAGGCCGACGTACATCGTCGGGAACGCGGGCATGACCGTGACGCCGCTCCGCTGCAGCGTCGCGAACGCCTCCGCGACGTCGAAGCGGGGCAGTAGGGCCAGGCAGGCGCCGGCCCGGACCGCCGCGTTGAGCACGGCCGTCTGGCCGAACGAGTGGAACAGCGGCAGTGCGCCGAACACGACGTCGGTGGGAGCCAGTTCCGTGAGTTCCTGGGCGACGATCTCGACGTTCTGCACGAGGTTGCCGTGGGTGAGCTCGGCGCCCTTGGGACTGCCCGTCGTTCCGGCCGTGTAGAGAATGGCGGCCGTGTCGCCGGGATCGCGCGGTGCGACGCGGCCGACCGCGGACGGGTCGCCGGGCAGTGAGGTGAGCCCGCCCGGCGTCATGAGGACGAGGTCGACGTCGCCGGCGATCGGCCGGCACGCCGCGGCGACGGATTCCCAGGCGAAGAGCAACCGCGCACCGGAGTCACGGAGCCGGAAGGCCACCTCACTGTCGGTGAGGTGGGTGCTCAGCGGCACCACGATCGCGCCGACCCGGAGGATCCCGTAGTACAGCGGCGCGAACTCCAGGACGTTGGGAAGCATGAGCGCCACGCGTTCGCCGGCCCGCAACCCCTTCGTCGCGAGGAACCCGGCCACGCGCCTGCTCTGGTGTTCGAGCTCCCGGTAGCTGACCACCTGGTCGCCGAGGGACAGGGCCGCGGCGCGCGCATGGAATCTGGAGGATCGCTCCAGGTTCTCGGCCAGGTTCATGCCAACTCCGGTCCTCGCCGTGCGGGAATGTCGCGAGCACCAAGGTTTGTCCAGCTCGCCCAGTTCAGCCATAGTGACCGGACTCACGTACGGCCCCGATGTTTGTGTTCGGCGACAACGGAGGTTCCATGACCGGCATAGCCACGGCGGGCGCGGGTGTCGTGACCGCCTGCGAACGGCTCCTCGACGACCTGGATGCGCTGACGCTGGAGATCGCACGGCTGATCCGCCAGGACGAGCCCTACTACGTCGACTACATGACCCAGCAGCAACTCGCCGACGCCGTCCGCCCCAACATCATCTCGGCGCTGGAGAACGTGATCCGGAACGAGGCCAACCGGCCGACCGTCGCGCGCCGTACCGGCAGGGAACGAGCCGAGGACGGTGTCCCGCTCGACACGGTCCTGCATGCCTACCGGATCGGTACGCGCCATCTCTGGCACGAGCTCGTGCGGCAGTGCCGGGACGACCCCGAGGCGAGCCAGGCGCTGCTCGGCTCGGCGTCGATCCTCTGGAACTCCCTCGACCTGTCCTCGCAGGCGCTCACCACCGCATACCGGGATGTGGAGACCGAACAGCTCTTTCGCGACTCCCGGTTCCGGGAGGCGGCTCTGGCCGCGCTGTTCAGCGGCATCACGACCACGGGACGAGGGCTCGCCGACGTCGCGGCCGCACTGCGGCTGCCGAAGGTCGGGCGGTTCGTCGTCGTGGCCTCCGATCCCGAGTCGATGGAGCGCAGCCGGCCGCCGGTGTCCGCCGAACGGGCGCTGAGCTCACTCGGGGTCCGGTCCGTGTGGCGCTCCGAGGCGGACAGCGAACTCGGGCTCGTCGCGCTGACCAAGACCTACCGGACCGATCGCCTCAACCGGTACCTGGCCTCCATCACGACGGGCCGAGTGGGCGTCAGCGACGTGTTCGAGTCGATCGTCGCGACGCCGCAGGCGGTGCCCCAGGCGCTCATGGCCCGCGACGCTGCGACTCCCGGGAGCAACGTCGTGACCCGCTTCGACGAGGCCCGCGTGGCGGCACTCGTCACGGCCGCGCCCGAGCTGAGCGCGGGACTCGCCCGGCGCACCTTCGAGAAGGTGTTCGACCTGCCGGCTGAGGAGCGGGGCGTGCTGTTCGACACCTTGGAGGCGTGGTTCGAGGCGCAGGGCTCGGCCGCCGACGCCGGGAACCTGATCCACTGCCACCAGAACACCGTCCGCTACCGGCTCAACAAACTCGCCCAGCTCAGTGGTCGTGATCCGCGGAGCCCGGTCGACGTGACACGGCTGTACCTGGCCCTGCAGGCGGTCAGGCTGCTGCCCGAGCAGGTGCACAGCTGACCCGCGTCGATCACCGGCCGAGAAACCGTAGTGCGTTGCCCGACAACAGCTTGCCGCGTACGCGCTCGTCCAGGAACGGGCTGTCGCGCACGACCCTGCCCACCGGCCGTTCGCCGAGCGGGTAGGGATAGTCGCTGCCCAGCAGTACATGGTCCTCGCCGACGGTGTCGACGAGCAGGCGCAGCGCCGCCGGTTCGAAGACGACCGTGTCGACGAGGAACCGGTCGGTGTAGTGACTCGGCGGATGCTCCGAGCGTCCGCGGACGAGGTCGCTCCGGCGGTGCCAGGCGTTGTCGGCGCGCCCTAGCCAGAAGGGAAAACTGCCGCCACCGTGGGCGAAGCACATCCGCAGTGTGTCGGGTACGCGGTCGAAGACCCCGCCGAGGATCATCGCCAGGATCGACAGATGCGTCTCCGCGGGCATGCCCATGAGCCAGCGGGCCATCCATCGGTCCAGCCGAGGTCCCTCCGACATGTCCCACGGATGGACGAACACCGGTGCTCCCACCTCGGCGCAGTGCTGGAGGAACGTCACCACACCCTCGTCGTCGAGGTCCCGGTCGCCGATGTGATTGCCGATCTCGACCCCGCAGTGACCGGCGGCCAGGCTGCGGTCCAGCTCGGTACACGCCGCGTCGGCGTCCTGCAGCGGCACCTGGCAGAACGGTACGAACCGGGGGTCGTCCGCGGTGACGGTCAACGTGAGGTCGTTGAAGATCCGCGCCACCGCCGCCGCCTGTGCCGTGGGCCGTTCGTAGTTGAAGAACACCGGGGTCGGGGAGACCACTTGGATGTCGACGCGATCCTCGGCCATGTCGGCCGCACGGACCTCGCGATCCCAGCACGCCGCTCCGACGGGGCGGAACTGTGTGTCTCCGACCATGATCATCGCGTCCCGCTCGGAGTCGATCCGCAGCCACGGCCACCCGGAACCGCCGCACTCGGCTGCCAGGTCCGGCCAGCCGTGCGGCACGACGTGGGTGTGGACGTCGATGACGGGTGCGGCCTGCGCGCTCGTCATGCCTTGCCCGGGTGCAGTGCGCCGCAGTCGCCGCAGGTCCGTGCTTCGGCGTCCTCGTAGAAGGCCTCGAACACCGGCGGCAGGTCGGCGACGATGTTGCGCACCTGCAGTTCGACCTCGTGCACGAGCCCGTTGCACTGCTGGCAGTACCACTGGAACTTCTCCAGCGTGCCTTCGGCGCGCACCCGTTCGAAGACCAGCCCGATCGAGCCCGGTTCGGGCCGTTGGGGCGAGTGCGGCACGGATCCGGGCAGCAGCCACATCTCACCCTCACGGATGTGCACGGTGCGCGGGCCGTCCTCGGTGACGATGTCGACGTGCATGTCGCCCTTGATCTGGTAGAAGAACTCCTCGTAGGGGTCCACGTGGAAGTCGGTGCGCCGGTTCGGACCACCGACCACCATCACGATGAAGTCGGAACTCTCGGCGAACAGCTGCTTGTTGGCCACCGGTGGCTTGAGCAGCGACTGGTTCTCGGCGAGCCAGTGCGGGAAGTGCACGGGGTCGGTGATCGCGGTCGGGAGGGTCTCGCTCATGTCACAGGTCCTTCCTCTGTCGTGTCGGGCAGCAGCGCGACCACCTGCATCTCGATGAGCAGGTGCGGATGGGGGAGCTGGTGAACGGCCACCGTGGTGCGGGCAGGGCCGGATTCGTCGAAGAACTCGGCGTACACCTCGTTGTAGCCGCCGAAATCGTTCATGTTGACCAGGTAAGTCGTGGCCGAGACGATGTCGCCGAGGTCCGCGCCGACCTCGCGGAGCAGGTCTCCGATGTTCTTCAGGACGGCGCGGGTCTGGACGCGGATGTCGAGGGTCGTTGTGCCCAGGGCGTCGGCCTCGGCCCCGGCTATCGTGTTGTCAGGGCGCCGACTGCTCGTTCCCGACACGAACGCGAACCCACCCGCGAGTTTGACGTGCGGGAACCGTCCGCGCGGCGTGGCTTTGCCTGTGACGACCCGCGCGCCCGTCACGATCGCACCTCCACCGAGACGGCACCGAGCCCGTCGACCGTCGCGCGCACTCGCGTGCCCGCCTGCACCGGTTCGGCCGCGGTCGCGGCACCGGCGAGCAGCACCCAGCCCGCCCGTAGGCGCAGGCCGTCCTCGTCGGCGAGTCGAACGGCCTCGTCGAATGCCCGGCGAGGGTCGCCGAGGATGGCCGCCGTACTACCGGTCTGCACCGCCGTGCCGTCGACGTCCAACGTGACGGCGAGGTCCGTGAGCTGCGCGGGAACCGGTTGCCACGGGCCGATCGCGTACCGGGCCGCGGACGTGTTGTCGGCGATCACGTCGGGCAGCGTGAACCGGAACCCTTCGTAGCGGGAGTCGATGAGCTCCAGTGCGGGGGCGACCGCGTCGACCACGTCGCCGAATGCGTCCCCCGGAGCGGCGTCCCTGCCGATACGGAACGCGACCTCGGGCTCGATACGCGGATGGATACGGCCGGTGAGCGACAGGGTGCCGTCGCCGACGGCCATCGTGTCGGTGAGCCGTCCCCAGATCGGTGAATCGACACCCATCTGTGCCATCTTCGCCGCGCTCGTCAGACCCATTTTGAGACCGGTGAGCTGCTCGCCCCGATCCAGTCGGCGTCGCACCACCGACCGTTGCACCGCATACGCGTCCGCTACGGGTGCACCATCCAATGCCGACTGTCGGCTGAGCGCGGCGGCATTGAGGGCGGCGTCGTCGAGCGCCGCCGCCAAGCGGTCGATCTCCGCCTGGTCCAGCGTTGCGCCGCCGCCGGTGGCCCGGTGATCGTCGGTCATGAAACCTCCACACACACGTTGGTGTACTCGCTGTAGAAATCCAGCGAGTGGGTGCCGCCTTCGCGGCCCACGCCGGACGCCTTCATACCGCCGAACGGCGTACGCAGGTCGCGCAGGAACCAGGTGTTGACCCACATCAGGCCGACGTCGAGCGCCGCCCCTGCCCGATGCGCCCTGCCGACGTCACGAGTCCACACCGTGGCGGCGAGCCCGTAGTCACCGTCGTTGGCCAGTTCGAACGCCTCGTCCTCGGAGTCGAAGGGAGCGACGTGACACACCGGACCGAAGATCTCCTCCCGGTTGGTGCGGGCTTCGGGCCCGAGTCCGGTCAGGACGGTGGGCCGCACGTACCAACCGCCGTCCCGGTCGTCACCGAACCGCGGGATGTCGCCACCGGCGAGCACCGTGGCGCCTTCGGTTCTGGCCAGGTCGACATAGCCGAGCACCTTCCGGCGGTGCTGTTCGGAGATCAGTGGCATCGCGGTCGTGCCCGGTTCGGTGGGCTTGCCGAAAACCTGTTCGCCGGCGCGTTGCGCGAGCCTCGTCGTGAACTCGTCGAAGATCGGACGCTCCACGTAGAGCCGCTCGGTGCAGAGGCACACTTGACCGCCGTTGGTGAACGACGACCGGACGGCACCCTCCACCGCCGCGTCCAGGTCGGTGTCCGCGAACACCAGACCCGCGTTCTTGCCGCCCAGTTCGAACGACACGGCCTTGACGCCGTCGGCGGCCGCTGCGGCGATGGACCGGCCGGTGGCCGAGGCGCCGGTGAACGTGACGGCATCGACGCCGGGATGCCGGGTCAACAGTTCGCCCGCCGACCCGGGTCCGAATCCGTGCACGAGGTTGAACACGCCGTCAGGGACGCCGGCCTCGGCGAGGATCTCACCGAGGAGCGTCGCCGAGGACGGGGTCTCCTCGGACGGCTTCACCACGACGGCGTTACCGCACGCCAATGCCGGGGCGAGTTTCCAGGTCAACAGGAGCAGTGGAAGATTCCACGGCACGATGATCGCCACGACCCCCGCGGGCTTGCGCACCGCGTAGTTGAGGGCACGTCCACCCGCGGTGGCGGTGGTGAACGACGGTGTCGGAGTGCTCGTGACGAGGTCGGCGAACGCGCGGAAGTTCGCCGCGGCTCTCGGCACGTCCAGCGTCGTGGCCTGGTCGATCGGCTTTCCGGTGTCCGCGAGTTCGGCGGCGACGAGGTCGTCGAACCGGCGGTCCAGTTCGTCGGCCACCCGCCGCAGCGCCGCGGCGCGTTCCCGCTCGTCGGTCCGACCCCACGGGCCGCGCAGCGCGGCGCGGGCTGCCACCACGGCTGCGTCGACTGTGGCCTGATCCGCCTCCGCGACGGTGGCGATGGTGCGTCCGGTGACGGGACTGCGCTTGTCGAACCAGCCGGCCCCGTCGACCGATTCGCCCGCCACGAGGTTGCGCAGCACCGTGGGTGTTTCCGTAGTCGTCATAGCCGGTTCCTCCTGCTCAGCCGGGCGGTCGCCGCCGCGATGCCTCCCGTGAGTAGCGCGAACGCGCCGCCCAGCGCACGTTGCTGGGCGGCGACCCGGCGCCGGACATCGGCGTACGGCACGGTCGAGAACGACACGAGCTCGTAGCGCGACACATAGCGACCGGGGAGAAGCCGTTCCAGAGTGTGTTCGACCGCCTTGGTCGCGCGGAACATCGGGGAGGCGACCTTGTCACGCATCTCCACGAAGTTGTCCAGCGCCATGTCGGCGATCGTGTCGGCGTGAACCTTGCGCCGGGCGTCGAACAGCTCGAGGGCCCCCTGCCACGAGTCGGCCTCGTCGAGACAGCGATCGAGCACCACGACGTCCTCGAAGCCACAATTGGCGCCCTGTCCGTAGAACGGGACGATGGCGTGGGCCGCGTCGCCGATCAGGCACACCGAACCGCCGGCCTGCCACGGCGTGCAGCGCACCGTTCCCAGCAACCCGACGGGGTTGGCGAGGTAATCATCGACGAGCGTCGGAGCCAGCGGGAACAGATCCGGGTAGTGGGTGCGGAAATGCCGTTCGATCGCGGCCGGGCTGCTCAGTGAGGCGAAGCTCGCCGTCCCGCCGGTCGGCCAGAACAGGGTGCAGGTGAACGATCGGTCCGGGTTCGGCAACGCGATCATCATCGCGCTGCCACGCGGCCAGATGTGCAGCGCGCCCGGATCGAGTGCGAACTCCCCGTCGACAGGCGGAACGGTGAGCTCCTTGTATCCGTAGTCGAGGAAATCGAGGCTCTCGTCGAGCTCCTCCTGGGCAAGCATGTGGCCGCGCACGGCCGAGCCCGCGCCGTCGGCGCCGAACACGACCCGCGCTTCGGCATGCACCTCGTCGTGCGGGGTGGCGAAGGTCAGCGCACCCTTCCCGGTGTCCAGCTCGGTGAGTCTGTGTTCGAAATGGACGGTCACGCCGGCTTCGGACGTGGCCGCGTCGAGCAGGGTGTTGTTGAGTGCTCCCCGGCTGATCGAATTGATGGCACGGGTGCCGTCCGCGCTGTAGGGCTGAAGGACGGGCGTGCCGGTTGGCGGGTGGACCATGCGCCCCCGCATCGGCAGTGCGTCGGCCATCACACGGTGCTCGAGGCCGACTCTGCGGAGTGCGTCCAGGCCCCGTTCGGAGATCGCGAGGTTGATGGAGCGGCCACGTTCGGCGTCCGCCGTCCGGGGGTCGGGTCTGCGCTCGTAGAGGTCGACCCGGTGCCCGCGGCGGGCCAGGTAGTACGCCAGCAAACAGCCGGTGAGCCCGGCGCCGACCACGGCGACGTCGTCGGTCATGACACCTCCCGCGCCAGCGCGTCGGCGGCGCGCCAGCAGTCGTGGTGGGTCGAGTACAGCGGGGCCGGGGCGAGCCGCAGCACGTCCGGCTCGCGGGCGTCGGTGATGACGCCGTACTCGTGGCGCAGCCGCCGCGCGAGCCCGCCCGCGTCGTGCGGGGGCTCGACGCGCAGGGACAGCTGCGCTCCGCGGCGGGCGGGATCCCGCGGCGTGAGCAGCTCCACCGGCCTACCCGGCAGCACCTCGTCCAGCAGCCCTTCGAGGTAGGCGGTGAGCCGCAGGCTGCGTTCCCGCAGGGCCGGCATGCCGATCCGGTCGAAGAGTTCCAGCGAGGTGCGGACCGGTCCCATCGCGAAGATCGGTGGGTTGGAGACCTGCCAGGCGTCGGCGCTCGCGGGCGGACGTGAGACGGGCGACATCTCGAAGCGGGTGGCGGCGTCGGTGCTCCACCATCCCTCGAACCGCGGCAGCGACGGGTCGTCGAGGTGGCGTTCGTGGACGAACACCCCCGCCAGCGCGCCGGGCCCGGCGTTGAGGTACTTGTACGAGCACCACGCCGCGAAATCGGCGCCCCACTCGTGCAGCCGCAGCGGCACGTTGCCCGCGGCGTGGGCGAGGTCCCAGCCGACCACTGAGCCCGCGGCCCGTGCCGCCGCGGTGACCGCCGGGATGTCCATCAGCTCACCGGTGAGGTAGTTGACGCCGCCGAGCAGGACGAGTGCGACGGTGTCCCCGTCGGTCCGCAGGTGGTCGAGCACCTCCCGCTCCGACCGCAGGCGCACGACGGTGTCGTCGGGGTCCAACCCGTGGAACCGTGCTTGGCTGCGGACCGCGTAGCTGTCGGACGGGAAGGCGGAGTCCTCGATCAGGATGCGCACGCGGTTGCCACGCGGCCGGTAGAACGACACCATCAGCAGGTGGAGGTTCACCGTCAGTGAATTCATCACGACGGTTTCCGCGGGCAGCGCTCCCACCAGCCGTGCGGCCGGCTCGGTGAGCAGTTCGTGGTACGGGTACCAGGGTCGTTTCGCGTCGTGGTGTCCCTCGACACCGAACCTGGCCCAGTCGTCGAGGTCCTCGCACAGCTGCCCGCGCGTGGCGCGGGGCTGGAGTCCGAGCGAGTTGCCCGCGAGGTAGGCCGATTCGGTGTGATCCCCGCCGTCGGCAGGCGGGACCAGGAAGAGCTCTCGCCAGCCCGGGTCGGACCTGTCGAGGTCGTGTGCGCGTGCCTCGGTCATCGAGTCGGTCATCGCTCGTACCTCACACGTGAGTGCGGGCCGACCAGAGCTCCGGGAACACAACCCGGTTCATGCTCTGCTCCAACCAGCCGATGCCGTTCGTGCCACCGGTGCCGGACTTGGCCCCCATCGCACGGCGCACCGCGCCGAGGTGCCGGTAGCGCCACTCGGAGAACTGCTCGGCCACCTCCGTGAGCGCGTCGGCCAGCAGCCGCAGGTGGTTGTCGGGAGCCGTGTCGGCGAGCACGTCGGCCCATGCGGCCTCGACGGCCGGGTCCGGTTCGTGCTCGACAGTGTGGTCGCGTTCGAGGAGCGTGGCCGGGATGTCGTAGCCGCGGCGGGCGAGCGCGGCGATGGCGTCGTCCCACACGCTCGGTTCGGCGAGGGTCCGCTGCAGTGCGTCGTGTTGTTCGGGGTCGACGCGGTGCGGCCGCGTCAGCGACGCCGTCTTGAGGCCGAGGCGGAACTCCAAGTGGCGGTACATCGCCGACTGCATGCCGGATGCGTCGCCGAGGTTGGCGCGGAAGCGGTTGAAATCGGCGGGAGACATCCAGCGCAGTCCCTGCCAGCTCGCGTTCAGGCCGTCCAGGTGCAGCGCGGCTCTCCGCAGCGGGGCGAGCGATTCCCAGACCTCGTCGGTTCGCAGTGCGCGCTGTGCCTCACGGAGTTCGAAGTCGATGAGGTTGAAGTAGAGCTCCATGATCTGCGAGATCATGAGGAACGACATCTCGCCCGGATCGTCGGTGTTCGTCTGTTGTAGACGGTGCAGAGTTCCGGCGTGGACGTATCTGTCGTAGGGAACCCTGTCGTATGCCACCCCGGTCGTGGAATCCATGGTGCATGATCCTGGTCCGGGACGGTCCGTGTGCGGAATACCGTCTCGACGGCCTTGCGGGGTTCCTGCCGTCGATTTCCCGGCATATCCTCGCGGTCACTTAACGAACGAGAGGATCGCCAGGTGGACAGCATGGACTGGGAGATCCTGCGGGAGCTGCAGGACAATGCACGGCTGTCGTTCAGCGAGTTGTCGCGGCGGGTGCACCTGTCTCCGCCCGCGGTCACCGAACGCGTGCGCAGGCTCGAGGAGGCCGGCGTGATCACCGGCTACCACGCGCACGTCGACCTCGGCAGCGCAGGTTGGACGGTCGCCGCCTTCATCCACATGAGCTGTCACGGTCCGCGGTGCGTGCTGCGCGACCCCGAGGTCGCCGAATGGCCCGAGGTGCGTGAGATTCACCGGGTCACCGGTGATATGTGCAGTGTGCTGAAGGTCGCGGCCGAATCCATGGTCGCCTTCGAGGACCTGATCGACCGGCTTGCGGTCTACGGCCGTCCGTCGAGCACGATGGTGCTGTCGACGCCGGTGGAGCACACCCGGGTGGTCAGCACCGAAGGGCGGTAGCGGGCGCGTGCCCAGGGCGTCGCGCTCCCGGAGCGCGACGCCCGGTCGGGGAGTCCATCAACGGAGTTTACCTGAACTAAAAATCATACATCTTGACTATACGTGGCCTACTCGCTCTAATGGGCCGATCGCGAGCTCACCGCTCGCCACGGGTCCGAAATGGAGGGTTCCGGCGTGTCGGTCGACTGGTTGCTCACCGGCGGCGAGGTCGTATCCTTCGAGTCGGGGGCTTCCCGGTCCTCCGCGCTGGCCGTCGGGAACAGGCGCATCGTCGCCACCGGCTCCGACGACGAACTGGAGCGACTCGCGGGGCCCCGGACCCGGCGCACGCAGCTCGACGGCGCGGCGGTACTGCCCGGTTTCATCGACACGCACATGCACCTCGAGAAGGTGTCCCACGAGTTCGCCATGCTCGCGCTGGGCCAGGCGCGCGACGTCACGGAGGTGTGTGCGCGGGTACGGGAGCGCGCGGCCTCCGATCGTCCGGGCGCCTGGATCCGCTGTCTGGGCGACGCGGGCGGATGGCACGAACGGAACCTCGCCGAGGGCAGGCTTCCGACCCGCGACGAGCTGGACGCGGCGGCGGGCGACCACCCCGTGTTCCTGTACCGAAGGCCCGACCACGGCGCGCTGAACACGGCCGCCGTGGCGAAGGTGGCCGACTTGCTGTCCGGCGCCGCCACCGAGGCGTTCGATCCGCGCACCGGCCACCTCCACGGGCCGCTCGTGCGCTTGGTCAACGACGCGTTGTATCGGCCGGGCGTGCACGAGCGCGAGGACCAGCTCGATCTGCTGTCCGCCGCATCGAAGCGGCTGCTCGCGATGGGTGTGACGACGGTTGTGGATCCCGGGCTGCCCGCAGGGTTCGAGGCCGCGTGGCACCTCTACCGCGCCGCGGTGGGAGCAGGCGTCCTCGTTCAGCGAGTCCTGCTGATGAACCGCTTCGACTGGCGGCGGGAGTTCTCCGCCGAACTCGACCGGGTGCGGCAGGGCGCGACGGCGCCGGGCGACGGCGACGACCGGCTCCGGGCCTGGGCGCTCAAACTCGTCCTCGACGGGGAGTTCACGGGGGCGTGGCTACGGCCGCCGAGGAGCCGGGCAGCGACAGCAACGCTCGGTACACACCGGAGCAGCTCCGGACGGTGCTGCGGCTCGCCGCGGACCGGGGCTGGCCGGCCTGTGTGCACGCGATGGGCGGGGGAGCGATCGCCGCCGTCACGCGGACCGTCCGCGAGCTGCGTGCCGCCGGGGCGTCCTTGGCTCCCGGGCAGGTGTCGATCGCGCATGCGTTTCTCATCGACGACGCCGAGGTCGACGACTGCTCCGAACTCGGCATCGGCCTGTCCGTCCAGCCCCCACTGGCCTACACCTACGCCAGGGAGATGCGCGCCGTGTGGGGCGAGCTGGCCGACCGGGCCGTGCCGTTCGGTGCGATGGCGCGCCGCGGCGCACGCTTCGCGGGCGGATCCGACACACACCCGTGCGATCCGCTCACGGGCGCCGCGATCGCCGTCACCCGCCGCGCATGGGACGGCTCCGATCTCGGCGCCGACGAGGCCCTCACGCCGTGGCAGGCCCTGTCGCTCTACACCCGGGAGGCCGGGCACTACATCGGACGTTCGGACGTCGGGACGCTCAGGCCGGGCGCCGTCGCCGACTTCGCCGTGTGGCCCGAGAATCCCCTCGCCCGTGACGCGACGGAGTGGCCGTCGCTCCGGCCCACCCTCGTCGCGGTCGACGGACGTCCCGTGTGGAGAGGCGACTGACGCTCACGGCGCCGCGTGTCCCGTCCGTACCGACAGTCCCGACCATGCCCACCGAATCGTGCCGATCGCACCGACCGAACCGACAAGGAGTCGCCCATGGCCGCCACCGAGACCGGATACCTGCTACGTGACTGCACAGTCGTGGACCCGCTGGCCGACGGACCGCTCACCGACGCCGCCGTGTGGATCGAAGGGGAGCGGATCCGGGAGGTCGGCACGGACCCCGACCTGGTTTCGCGGGCGCGCGCCGCGGGCTGCGTCGAGGTGGAGCTGGCGGGTTCGTACGTCACGCCAGGCCTGATCAACATGCACACGCATTTCTCGCTGTCGCTGCCGGGCGAACTCGGGGCACGCGTCAATCGGATGGGACCGCACGATCTCGCGCTGTACATGGCCGACGGAGCACGGCGCACGCTGCACAGCGGAGTGACGTCGGTGCGGTGCGTGGGGGAGAAGGACCACGCCGACTTCGCCCTGCGGACCGCCGTCGACTCCGGATTCGTCCCGGGGCCGCGGATCTTCACCGCGGGACGGGCCGTCACGTGCACGGGAGGCCACGGTCACGGGTCGTCGGGTGCGTTGGAATGCGACGGCGCGACCGAGTTCCGCCGGGGTGTGCGGTCGCAGGTGAAGGCTGGTGCGGACCTGATCAAGGTGATGATCTCCGGCGGGATCTCGGGCAGGCACGAGAAGATCGATACGCGCCAGGTGACCACCGACGAACTGGCCGCCGTCATCACCACCGCGCACGAGTGGGGGCGGAAGGTGACGGCCCACGCCGGTCCCTGGCCGGTGATCACCGAGGCGGTGGAGCTCGGGCTGGACTGCGTCGAACACGGCTACGAGCTGACGCGGGAACTGGCCGGGCTGATGGCGGAGAAGGGCTGCTCCTACGTGCCGACGCTGGTCGTGACGCGGTGCAAGGAGTTCTTCGACGAGCTCGGTGTCCCGGAGTGGATGCAGCAGCGTTCGCTGGGAGCGGGCGAGCGGCACATGCAGAGCTACGAGTGGGCGCTGGAGGCCGGGGTCGACGTGCTGCTGGGCAGTGACATGCCACCGTTCTGGCGGTTCGAGGGCACGAGCGCGGCGGTACGGGAGCTGGAGTACATGGCCACGGGCGGGCTCGGCGCGCGGGAGGCCTTGCGATCGGCCACGATCGGCCCCGCTCGCTGGCTCGGAGTCGACGACGATCTCGGCTCGATCACCGCCGGAAAATACGCCGATCTGCTCGTGCTCGACGAGGATCCGCTCGCCGACACCGCGGCGTTCCGTTCCCTGTCCCTGGTGTTGAAGGGCGGTGAGGTCGTCCGGGACGACCGGACCCGGTCGGTTGCGTCGCCGCGGCCGATGGCCTGACGGTGGCGGCCCGGGTGGCGCTTCGGGTCGCCCCGGCTCACGGACCGGAGCGCGCAGCGCCGGCCGGGCCGTCGCGGGGTTGGTGTCACGGGTTGGGCGGCGTGACCGACACGACGAACTCGGCGGACCGGTCCCCGGCGTTGACGTAGCGGTGGGGCGTTCGGGAGTCGAACGTGACGCTCTCGCCGGTGTCCAGTGTGTAGGTGTCGTCCCCGAGCTCGACGGTGAGGGTTCCGTCGGTGACGAGCGTGCATTCGGTGGACGCGTGGCTCCACGGCTCGTCGGACGTCGCCTCGCCGGGCGCGAGCCGGCCGATCAGGACTTCGAGGTCGCCGCGTCCGGGCGTGAGCCGGTCGTAGAGCAGGTGTCCTCCGGAACGGCGCAGCTGCGGCCGGTCGCCCGGCCGTGTGATGTGCACGGGCGGCGCGTCGTCGGAGAACATCTCCGCGAGCGACGTGCCGAACGCGGCGGCGAGCTTGCGGATCGTGGTCAGGCTCGGATCGGTGGTGCCGTTCTCGATCTGGCTCAGCAGCCCGGGGGAGACCTCGATGCGTGCCGCCAGTTGGCGCAATGTCAGGTCGTTCTCCTTGCGCAGATCCCGAATCCGATTGCCGAGCACGTGTCGATCGTCCTTTCGCCGGTGCGTGGTCCGCATGATGCCGGATACGGATCGGACCGAAGCCGTTTCCCCTGCGGTTTACTTAAGCTAAACACTCGTATGTCTTGACTATACCTGGGTGTGCGGGTTTGACTCCGGTGTCTCCTCGGCGAACGTCACGGAGGAAAACATGCCCCGTCGGTTCCGAGTCCCCGCCCACCGCCGCTCGGTCGTGGCCGTCTCCCTCGTGTCGGTTCTCGCGTGCGTGCTCAGCGCGTGCACGGCAGGCAGAGCCGGCTCGGCGGCGAGGGACAACACGCTGGTCGTGGACACGTCCTTTGTGTACAAGACACTCGACCCGGGCAGGGTGTACGAACAGACCGGGTATCTGGCCGTGCACGCGCTCTACGAGTCGCTGCTGACTTTCGAGGGCGGCGACGTGACCGAGCCGAAACCCGGTCTGGCTGAGTCCTACGAGGTCTCCTCCGATGCCACGCGTTTCACGTTCACCCTGCGCGACGAGGCGACGTTCTCCGACGGCTCGTCGGTCACGGCCGACGACGTCGAGTTCTCGCTCGAGCGGCTCGTGAACCTCAAGGGCAGCACGGCCGCCTACTTCGAAGGACTCGACGTGGCGGCCCCGGACCGGAACACGGTCGTCGTCACCGCGGACGAGCCGAATCCCAACGTTCCCGTGCTGCTGGCGATGCCCGCGGCGTCGATCCTCAACGCGGACGTCGTCACCGACCACGGCGGCACCTCGGGGCGCGACGCGGCGAGTGAGGATCGCGCCCAGTCCTATCTGGACAGGACGACCGCGGGCAGTGGCCCCTACGTGCTCGAGCGGAACGAACCCGGCGAGCAGCTGGTGCTGACGGCCAACGACAACTACTGGGGCGACGCGCCCGCCTATCCGCGCGTCGTCGTGCGCAACATGGAGGCGCAGAACCAGAAACTTACCCTCACCCGCTCGTCGAGCCCGGAGATCGCGCTCGACATCGCCGGAACCCTGCTCGACGGGTTGCCGCCCTCGCTGTCGGTGTCGCAGAAACCCGACACGGCGTACTTCTCGTTCGTCAACACGGATCCGGAGGTGTCGCCGGTCGGGTCGCGGCCCGCGTTCGTCCGGGCCGTGCGAGCGGCGCTCGACTACCGGGGACTCGCGGACCTGCTGGGCAGCCGCAGCGGACCGGCCAGGGGACTGATCGCCCCCGCCTACCCGGGAGCGCTGCCCGAGGAGGACACGCTCGAACAGGATCTGCCGCGGGCGAAACAGCTGCTCGCCGACGCCGGCCTGACCGACCCCGCGATCGAGTTCATCTATCCGGCCATCACCTATCGCGGCGTGGACCTCGGCACGATCGCTACCAAGGTGCAGGGTGACGCGGCGAAGGCGGGGATCACCATCAACCTCCGGCCGCTGCCGCTGAACGCGTTCCTCGAACAGTACCGGGGAGGCGATGCTCAGATGGGCATGACACCGCAGGCGCTGACCTACCCGCGGGCGGACTCGATGGTCCGCGTGATGTCACCGGGCGGCGTCAACGCCGAGCGCATGAACTGGACCGACGACACGGCCTCGGCGGCCGTGCGGTCGACGACGGCGGATTTCCTCGCCGCGACCACCGACGAGGAACGCGTGACCGCGGTCGAGGCCTGGCAGCACGCGATGCACCGTGACTCGCCGTACGTCCTGCTGGGCAACAACTCGGGCACGGTCGTCAGCACCCCCGAGGTGGCAGGAGCCGACTACACGCCCGCGGGCTGGATCGTCGACCTGGCCGCGGTCCGGCGTGCCGGCTGAGCGTGCCGAACCGGGAGGAGAACCCGTGACCACTGTGGATACCGGTGCACCGCGGCGACCGCGGGTGCCGTCGTTCGTTCGCTACCTCGCCCGCCGACTCGTCATCGCCCTCGGCCTGTTGCTGGGTTCGACCCTGGTCGGTTTCCTGCTCGTGCAGGCGGTACCGGGAGATCCCGTCGCCGCGAACCTGTCCGACGAGGCGCTGGGCGATCCGGAGGCCGTGGCAGCCTTCGAACAGCGATGGGGCCTGGACGAGCCACTCCCCGTGCAGTACCTGACCTACCTCGGCAATCTGGTGCAGGGCGACTTCGGCATGTCGCAGCACACCGGACGGCCGGTGCTCGAGGATCTGCTGGACCACGTGCCCGCGACCCTCGAGATCGCGGTGCCCGCGTTCGTCCTGTCGGTGCTGTTGGGAATCACCATCGGCATGTTCGCCGCGTTGCGTCACGGCAAGGCCGCCGACCAGGCCGTGCGGGTCGGCTCGCTGCTCGGCCTGTCGACGCCGCCGTTCTGGATGTCGCTGCTGGTGCTGTACCTGTTCTTCTTCGTACTCGGACTGTCGCCGGGAGGGGGACGGCTGAGCCCGGAGTTCTCCCCGCCGCCCACGGTCACCGGTCTGTATCCGGTCGACGCGCTCCTCGCCGGTGAGCCGATGGTGGCTTGGGACGCGGTGCAGCACGCGGCGCTGCCGGTACTCGTGCTGACGCTCGTCACGACCGCGACGCTGGTGCGGTTCGTCCGTTCGGCACTGCTCGAGGTGCTGCGGAAGGACTACATCACCGCCGCGTACGCCAAGGGCCTGCCGGCACGCACGGTGCGCCACCGGCACCTGCTGCGCGCCGGTCTCGTCCAGATCATGACGATGGCCGGACTGACGTTCGCCTCGATGCTCGCGGGCACGGTCCTGATCGAGAGCGTCTTCGCCTGGCCAGGGGTCGGCAACTACGCCTACGCCAGCGCCAGTGCGCTCGACCGGCCCGCGATTCTCGGCGTGACCGTGTTCGTCGCCGCCGCCTACATCCTGATCAATCTGGTCGTGGACCTGCTCTACGGCCTTGCCGACCCGAGGATCCGTCTCTCATGACAGCGACCGCCCTGCCCCGGACCGGGGTCCGCGCGCGGCGGCACCGCGTTTGGCGCCAGCCCGTCGTCGTCACCGCGCTCGTCGTGCTCGTTGCGTGGCTGGCGGTGGCCGCTTCGGCGGGGCTGTTGAGCCCCTACGACCCCCTCGCCCAGAGCGCCGACATCTACGCGGCGCCGTCCGCGGTGCACCCGTTCGGAACCGACGAGCTCGGCCGTGACGTCCTCAGCCGGGTGTTGCACGGGGCGAGACTGTCGATCCCGCTGGCGCTGGCGATCGTCGCGGGCGCGTTGGCCGTGGGCGGTGTCCTCGGCCTGATCGCCGGGTACCTCGGCAAGCTCGCCGACGAAGTGATCATGCGGTTGACCGACCTCGTGTTCGCATTCCCGCAGATCATCCTGGCGATGGCGGTCACGGCCACGTTCGGGCCGAGTGCGGGAAACGCCGTGCTGGCGCTCATCATCGTGTCGTGGCCGGTGTACGCGCGGGTCATCCGTGGAGCGGTGCTGAGCATCCGTGGGGAGAACTACCTGTCAGCAGCGCGCATGCTCGGTGTCGGCCCGGTGACGGTGCTCCGTCGCGACGTGATCCCGAACAGTGTGGGCCCGGCGATCGTGCTCGCCACACTCGAGCTCGGCAACGCGGTGCTGCTACTCGCCGGCCTGTCGTTCCTCGGCCTCGGGCCGCGGCCACCCGCCCCGGAATGGGGCGCGATGGTCGCGCTCGGTGCCAACGACATCAGCATGTGGTGGGTCAGCGTGTTCCCGGGCCTCGCGATCCTGACCGTGGTGCTCGCATGCAACATTCTGGGCGACGCCGCCCGCGACCGGTTCGACCCCAATCTCGTGGGAGGACGCTGACATGAGCGTGGATTCGGCCACCGACGAACTGCTCGCCGTGGAGAACCTCGCGGTGCGGCTGCCCGGCCCCGACGGGCCGGTCACCGTCCTCGAAGACGTCTCCCTGAGCGTTCGCCGCGGCGAGATCGTGGGGATCGCCGGGGAGAGCGGCTCCGGCAAGAGCATGACCGCGCGGACGTTGCTCGACCTGTTGCCCGCCGGGGCCGAGGTGTCCGGACGGTTGCGGTTCGACGGTGCCGAGCTCGACCACCGCGATCGGAAAGCGATGCACGCCGTGCGCGGGCACGGCATCGCAATGGTGTTCCAGGACCCCACGGCCGCGATGCACCCGATGCTGAGCATCGGCAGGCAGCTGACCGAGCACATGAGTGTCCACTTGGGACTCACCCGGAAGCAGGCGAAGGCACGGGCCGTCGAACTGCTGGAGCAGGTGCGCCTGCCCGATCCCGGCGGCGCGCTGCGGTCGTACCCGCACCAGTTCTCGGGCGGTCAGCTACAGCGCATCGCCATCGCTTCTGCGCTGGCCGCCCGGCCGAAGCTGCTGATCGCCGACGAGCCGACCACGGCGTTGGACGTGACCGTGCAGGCGGGGATCCTCGGCCTCCTGGACTCGCTGCGGTCCGAGCTCGACCTGAGCGTCCTGTTCATCACGCACGACCTCGGGGTGCTCGCGGCGCTCGCCACGCACACGTGTGTGTTCCAGCAGGGCCGGGTCGTCGAGTCGGCTCCGACGGCCGACCTGTTGCGCGCACCCGAGCACCCGTACACCCGCGCGCTGCTGGCCGCGCGCACCGATCCGGCGGAGGTGCCGTGATGAGCCTGTTGGAGCTGACCGACATCGCCGTGGAGTACCGCGCGCCAGGCCGCGACCGCGTCCGCGCCGTGGACGGCGTGTCGCTCGAGGTGAGACCGGGCGAGATCGTCGGCCTGGTGGGCGAGTCGGGGTGCGGCAAGTCGTCGTTGGCGCGGGTCGCCGCCGGGCTCGCCGCACCGACGGGTGGTGGCGTACGGCTGCACGGCGAGGCGGTGAGCCCGCTGGGACGGCGACGACGTCGGCGCGCCGAGATCGGCCTGCAGATGGTGTTCCAGAACCCGTACTCGTCGCTCAACCCGCGGCGGACGGTGCTGAGCCAGCTGCTCGACGGAGTTCCGGCGGAGGTCGGATCGCGAGCCGAGCGCAGGCGGGATGCGCTCGACCGGCTCACCCGGGTCGGACTCGACGAGGCGGCCGCCGAGCGCTATCCGCACCAGTTCTCGGGCGGTCAGTTGCAGCGCATCGCGATCGCCAGGGCGCTGGCGGCCCGTCCGCGGGTGCTGGTGGCCGACGAACCCGTGACCGCACTCGACGTGTCGTCGCAGGCGCAGGTGGTGGAGGTACTCGCAGAGCTGGTCGAGCAGTTGGAGGTGGGGATGTTGTTCATCTCCCACGATCTCGCGCTCGTGCGCAGGCTCGCCGATACGACCGCGGTGATGTACCTCGGCCGGCTGGTGGAGACCGGGCCGACCGAGCGGGTGTGGCGGCGGCCGAAACACCCGTACACGCGAGCGCTGATCGACGCGATTCCCAGCGCGGACCCGGACGCCGGACTGCCCCGCGTGCTGAACGGCGACATCAACGGACCTGGTGCGGGGCACGGCGGATGCCGGTTCCGGGCCAGATGCACGGAGGCGTTCGCCGCCTGCGGAGACGAGCCGGAACTCACGGGCGACGATCACGCGGTCGCCTGCTGGTTGGACAGCGAGGATACGGAGAGGGTGGCATGACGGAACCGGACATGAGCCTGTGGGACCTGCGGGTGACGGTCGAACGGATCGAAGGCCGTTCGGTGTGCGGGATGGAAGTGGGCGACTACTTCGAGCTGACCAACAGTGCGGAACTGCGGGTTCCCGACGGCAAGCACTTCTGCATGTACGCGCTCCAGGCTGCGCTGCCGTTGTTGCCTGCGAAGCAGCGTGACCTGCCCGCAGGCGACTGGCTCGAACAGGACTGCCACGTCGCCTGCCCGGATCCGGAGGAACGCCTCGTGATGCGGGTCGACCGGACGCGCCGGTGCGAGCTGAACTCCGGCGACCTCACATGAGCGACGTGGAGATCGGGCTCGGGTTGCAGAGCAACCTGTCGCTGCCGGAATACGCAAGACTGGCGGCGGCCGCCGAGGCCCACGGCATCGACGTGCTCAGCGTGTTCGCCGACCTGTTGTTCCAACCGCCGTTGCCCGCGCTGCTGGAGATGGCGCGGGTGACCGAACGGGCGCGGCTCGGCGCCGCCTGTTGGAACCCGTACACGATGCACCCGTACGAGATCGCGGGCCAGCTCGCGGCACTCGACTCGGCCTCCGGCGGGCGCGCATACCTGGGACTGGCGCGGGGGACGTGGCTCGGCGACATCGGAGTCACGCAGCCACGGCCGCTGGCGCATCTGCGCGAGGCCGTCGAGTTCGTGTACCGGTTGCTCGCCGGCGAAGGGGCGGGTTTCCAGGGGGAGGTATTCCGGCTGGAACCCGGCGTCGCACCGAGATACGAGACCCACCGGCCGGATCCACCGTTGCTGATCGGGGCTTGGGGGCCGCGCACCGTCGCGATGGCGGGCACGGTCGCCCGGGAGGTCAAGATCGGGGGTACGGCGAATCCCGCGATGATCCCGGTGATGCGCGAGCGGCTCGAACCGGGCGAGCGGGGTGCCGGTCGCGAACCCGGCGCGGTGCGCATCGTCGTCGGTGCCGTCACCGTCGTCGACCTCGACGGGGCCGCGGCGCGACGGCGCGCCCGCAAGGAGGTCGCGATGTACCTCGGGGTCGTCGGCGAGTTCGACCCGACCATCGAGGTGCCGCCGGAACTATTGGCGGACATCAAGGCCAGGGTGGCTCTCGGCGACCACGACGGTGCCGGTGCGCTGATTCCGGACGAGCTGCTCGACCTGTTCGCCTTCTCCGGAACGCCCGAGCAGGTGGCCGCCCAGGCACAACGGCTCATCGAGGCCGGTGTCGGCCGTGTCGAGTTCGGCACCCCGCAGGGCCTCGATACGTTGCAGGGAATCGAACTGATCGGCAGCAAGGTGCTGCCTGCGCTCGATCGGTCGCCGGTGGGCCGATGACGGAGGTGGTGCCGACGTGACCGTATCCAGGAGGAGACTGTGATGGACCGTGCCGTGCTGACCCGACCGGCGCCCGAACCCGACCGGACGCTGCGCTACGGCGACGCTCCCGAGCACGTCGCGGACGCCTGGTTTCCCGCGACGCGGCGGTATCCGCTGCTGTTGTTCGTTCACGGCGGGTACTGGAGGCCGACGTACGACCGGGTACACACGCGTCCGCTCGCCGCGGCACTCCGCGACGAAGGCTGGCCGGTGGTGTCCGTCGAGTACCGCCGCGTGCCCGGGAAACCGGACGACCTCGTCGCCGACGTCCGTTCCGCGCTGGCCGAACTGCCTGCGCAGCTCGACGTCCGCGAGACGGTCCTGGCGGGTCATTCGGCGGGCGGGCACCTGGCGTTGTGGGCGGCGTCGGCGTGTCCACCCGCGGGCCTGCTCGGCACGGTGCCGCTCGCACCGGTGGCGGATCTCGGGCTCGCGCACCGGCTCGGGCTGGGCGATGGTGCGGTCGAGGCGTTCCTGGGCGCTCCGCCGGACGAACGCCCCGACCTCGACCCGGTGCGGATGCCGGCGCCGGAGAGCCCCGTGACGATCGTGCACGGGGCCGAGGACCGCCTGCCGGTCTCGGTCAGCGAGTCGTATGTGGACACCAACCCGGCTGCGAACCTGGTCGTGGTTCCCGGGGCCGCCCACTTCGAGGTGATCGACCCTCTCAGCGCGGCATGGCCGGTGGTAACGGCAGCGCTCGCCGAGTCGACCGGTTAGGGACGTCACCGGGCTCGGGGCGGTCAGTCGACGGCGCGTGCGATGTCCAGAAGCAGGTCTCTGAGCCAGCGGTGTGCGGGATCGGTGTGGTGGGCCGGATGCCACCAGAACGCCTCCTTGAGCGGGCACGACGTCCCACTGGCAGGGCAGCCTGCGTACCCCGGCGGCGTCGGCGAGCCGGAGCGCCGCCGGGGTACGCAGAAGCGCGATCCGGCGCGTTCCTGCGACCAGGAACGGGACAGGCAGAAACGTTTCGGTCACCACGTGCACCTCGGGCTCGATGCCGATCATCGACAACCGGCGGACGGCCGGGGTGAAGGCCGTCGGCGCGTGGTGAGTGACGATCCACGGCAGCGTGGTCAACTGGTCCAGCGAGATGTGCTCGGCGACCTCGTCGTGGGCGGCGGGACGGCGGTGGTCAGTCGCCGGCCGCCGCCAGGATCGTGCGCAGCGCCGTGACGAGGGCCAACGGCCGGTCCAGCATCGGATGATGACCCGCGTCCGGCAGGTCGACGAGCACGGTGCGGCAACGCAGCAGGGACCGGATCTCCCGCGCCATCTCCGGCGAGACGAGACCGTGCTCGGTGCGGATGAACGACGTCGGCCGGTCGATCCGGGGGAGGATGCCGCGTAACGGCGTGTACGGGGCCTTCAGCGTCGGGTCGAACTTCCACGTCCAGCCCTCGTCCACCGCCCGCACGGATTCCTCGGCGATGTGCCTGCGGATGTAGGGCAGCAGGACGTCCTGGGGAGGCAGCGTCCGGAACCGGCCGAGAATGGTCTCCCGGTCCGGATACACGCGGACGGGCCTGGCCCGCCTGTTCTCCGGAGGCCGGTCGTTCAACGGCGAATCGATGATCGTCAGCCCGGTGAGCCGGTCCGCGAAATCGGCGCCGGTTTGCGCGGTCACCCAACCGCCCATGCTGTGCCCGATCACGTGGAACGGCCTGTCGACCCCTCCGGCGTCCGCCGCGGCGACGACCTCACGCGCCCAGAGCGTGATGTCGTAGGACTCCCTGGCGGCGCTGTCACCGTGACCGGACAGGTCGACGGCCACGACCCGCCGATGCTGGGCGAGCAGCGGCGCGATGTGGTCCCACCAGCCGGAATGGGCCGAACCTCCGTGCACGAGCACCACCCCGGGATGGTGCTCGGCACCCCAGCAGCGCAGGTGGACCTTGCCGTCGTCGACGGTCGTGTCACGGTGTTCGGGCCGCTCGGCCAGCGCGGTGCGAAACCACGACGGCGCCTCGGCGTCGCTGTCGAAATCCATCGCATCGAATCTAACCCGGGGCCCCTGCCGCCCGGCGCGTCGGGAGCTGTGGCGCGGCAGCGGTGTGGGCAGCAGGCTTGGGCGGGCCGAATCGCGCTGCTAGCTTGGCGGATGATCAACGATCGCTGCAGCCTGTCGAAGGGGACGGTGGCACGGGAATGGGCGAGTACGCCGAGATCCGCTACGAAGTGTCAGGACCGATCGCCACGGTGACCCTGCACCGTCCGGAACGGTTGAACGCATTCACCACCACGATGGCTCACGAGCTCGTCGACGCGTTCGACCGGGCCGACGCCGACGACGACGTACGCGTGGTGGTCGTGACCGGCGAAGGGCGCGGGTTCTGTGCCGGCGCCGACCTCGGCGGCGGTGCCGACACCTTCGATGCGGGCGACGGGGCCGACCGGCGTTCCGCACACGGCGAGATCGACGGCGTACCGCGGGATGGCGGCGGCACGGTGTCATTGCGCATCGCCGCGTGCCGTAAACCCGTGATCGGTGCCATCAACGGGCCCGCGGTCGGCGTCGGCGTGACGATGACGCTGCCGATGGACATCCGGATCGCCGCCGAGGAAGCCCGTTTCGGGTTCGTGTTCGCCCGCAGGGGCATCGTCCCGGAGGCTGCTTCCACGTGGTTCCTGCCCCGCATCGTCGGCATTTCGCAGGCCATGGAATGGGTCGCCACGGGGCGGGTGTTCGACGCGGCAGAAGCCCGCGAGGGCGGACTCGTCTCCCGCGTGGTCCCCGGTGACCGGCTGCTCGAGTCCGCGACCGAACTCGCCTCGGAGATCGCCGACAACACCTCGGCGGTCTCCGTCGCGGTCGCCCGTCAGCTGTTGTGGGGCATGCTCGGCTCGGCGACACCGTGGGATGCGCACCGGGCCGACTCCCGCGCGATGTACGGACTCGGCGCCGGCGCGGACGCGGCCGAGGGCGTCGCGGCGTTCCTCGAGAAGCGGGCCGCCCAATTCCCCGGGCGGCCCAGCGCAGACATCCCCGAGGGGCTTCCGCGCTGGCCGCTCCCGCCCGACGACGCGACGGGATCGGGCATCTGGCATCAGGCATAGGAGTCGCGCGGCTCGTCGGCAGCCGGCACCGCGCGGGTACGCCTGCCGGCATGTCGACATTCCGGGATGCTAGCTCCCGTCGGTTCGGGCCATGGGCCCGGAGGACGGGTAGCTGCCGGCGTCGCAGACCCGGCGGCCCCAGGGGCGCAGGATCTCGACGAGGGTGGGCAGGTCGTCGCCGAGGGCGTCGACGATCGGTCGGCACTGGCGGTCGGTGGCGGTCTCCACCGCATCCCGCTCCGCCCTGCCCTGTTCGGTCAGCGCGCCGTCGGCGACGAGGCCGCGGCCGACGAGCCGCTCCTCGGCGGCGTCGAGGTGTTCGGGTGACCACGCGCGCGAGCGGATGTAGGTGCGCATCGGCATGCCCCAGTACAGCTCGGTGAGCAGGCCGATCTCCACGGCGTCGAATCCGGCACCGGTCCAAGCGGCGATGTGCGCGTCGCCGCGGTACTCGCGGAGCATGTCGCCGAGCCGCCACACGTCGCCGACGGGATCGCCGGGCAGGCCGAGTGCGCGAAGCCCGGCGAACAGGGGCTTGCCTTCGGGCCGGAGCGGTTCGACGGCCCGTTCCAGCAGTGGCCGTGCCTCCTCGAGCCGGTCCGGGTGTTCGCCGAGGATGGCGGTGAGTTGGCGGATCGCGCCGTCGGTCCGCGCCCGGCAGATCGTCGCGGCGTCGGTGAGCGACCACCCGTAGGTGACGGCCGGGACGACGACCTCGGGGTTGAACACGGCGAAGGCCGCGGCGACGACGTCACCGGGCACCTGCCCCAGTAGCGAACCGCGGCTCGTGAAGTAGGCAGGGCCGTCCGGATTGGGCACGCCGTTCCGGGAGCCGGGGCTGCCGTTGAACCCGAGCTTCTCGTAGGCGTCGTGGCATTCCTGCGCGAAGTAGACCTGTCCGACGACGGGTTCGAGAGCGCCGGAGAGCGCGCGAGCCGGGTTCGCCACGGGTGTTCCTCCTGAATCGACGACGTTCTCGGTGCCGCGGTGCGGATGCCGCAGCGCACGAAGCTTGTCAGTGCCGGACCGCCGGGTTCAAGCCCGTTCCGGCCCGGAACCCGGTCCCGGGTCGCCGGCTCGTCGGGGCGACGGCGTGCCGTCCCCGGCGGAGGGTGAGCCAGGGCGGCCCGCGCGCGGTGGTCGTTCGCCGGCGGGTTCCGGGACGTAGCGGCGGGCCGCCAGCGGATCCTCGGTGACCCGTAACCAGCTCCGGAGATTCGCGGGAGCACGCCAGGCGGGAAGCAGGTCCGCCACCTGCTCGTGCAGGAACAGGGCGTGGCTGCAGCTCTCGTGCCAGGCGCTGATCCGTTGTTCGCGGGTGTGCCGGTGGGGCCGGAGTTCGGTGTGCAGTTCGAGCTGGGCGTGGAGGGAATGGAACGTCGCGGCGGTGTACGGATCGGCCGTGGCCTCCAGCCGTGCCGGAAGGGCGCCGCCGCACACGGGACAGTCGCACCGCCAGAGGTGGTCGAGTTCGGGCGTGTGCGCGAAGGCCCGGGCGCAGGTCGCCAGCAGGTGGTAGCTGAGCAGGCCGCTGATGAACGCGGACACCCCGGCCGGGCGGCCGCCACCACCGGACGGCGTCCGATACAGATGGCGGAGCGTGCTGGTGACGCCGATCGCGGCGGCGTGGGCGCCGTGGCAGAGCGCGCCCAGCGCGGAGACGTCGCTGCGCAGGAGGAGGACCGGAACCGTGGCGGCAGCGAGCAGTTCGAGGAAGCCGCGCAGAACGTACTGCGCGGCGAAGGGGTCCTTGTCGTGCTCGATGGCCACGGCGACCGGCACGCCGTGTGATTCGATCTTGTTCGTCAGTGTCCGGTGCCGCCCCGAGGATGCGAACCATTCGGCGGCCAGCGGGAGCATGGCGATCGTCGGCGCCGGTTGCGTCGCTGCTTCGCGAAGGACTCTGTCCAGTCCGTTGTCGTCGCCGGCGGCGAGGTAACCGGAATCGGTGAGTGCGATCAGGCCGCGCTCGCGCTGCCTGCGGCACCATTCCGGCTGGATGCCCTGCGCCGCAGGTTTCCGGTTGCCGCCGGAGTAGCGGTCGGCGTCGCACAGCACCGGACCGTCGAAACCGCGTGAACGCAGGGCGGCCGCGGCCGTGAGCGCATCCTGGTGCCTGCCGGTGACGACGATGCCGGCGTCGTGTGCCGCGGCTACCGGCGCGACGCGCTCCGCCTGCGAGGCACGGCACTGGAGCAGCAGCCGTCCAGCCAGCTGGTCCAGTGAGCCACGCACAGCTCAACCGTGGCGGAGCAGGGAACCGGCTGTCACCAGTGGTCACGCCGATGCCGGGCGGTATCGCGCCGACGGCCCAACCACACGTGGCGCAGCGCGCACGACGGGACGGGTGTGAGTGTCGTTGCCGGCGCTGCCGGCGAGCGCCGTCACCCGGAGTGACCCGGCGTGTCGGTCAGCGGGTGGGCCAGCCCGTGTAGGCCTCCGCGAGGTAGGTCTTCCCCGCCGTCGAGCGCACCACCGAGCGCAGCTCCGCGACCTGGCGCCGGAGGTCGAACTCGTCGGCCCCGTGCGGTCGGTGCAGCATCGAGGTCATCCAGTACGAGAAGTGCTGCGAGCGCCAGACCCTGTCGAGGGCCCGCCGGGAGTACTCGTCCAGCGCCTCGTCGTCGCCGTCGGCCAGCGCCCGCTCGAGGGTCTCCGCGAGGACGCGCACATCGGCCAGCGCGAGGTTGAGACCCTTGGCGCCCGTCGGCGGGACGGTATGGGCGGCGTCGCCCGCCAGCACCATGTTTCCGTAGCGCATGGGTTCCACGACGTTGCTGCGGAACCGCAGGACCGATTTCCCGGTGATCGGCCCTTCCTCCAGCCGGTGCCCGTTCGCGCCGACCCGGGCCTGCAGCTCGGACCAGATCCGATCGTCCGACCACGCATCGACGTCCTCGTCCGGATCGCACTGGAAGTACATCCGCTGCGTGGTCTCGGTCCGCTGGCTGATCAACGCGAATCCGCGGTCGGAGTGGTTGTAGATCAGTTCCGGCGCGCTCTTCGGTGCCTCGCACAGGATGCCGAACCACGCGAAGGGGTATTCCTTGCGGTACTGGCGGAGCTCGGCGGGCGGAACGGCGTGGCGGCACAGGCTGTGCGAGCCGTCCGCACCGACCAGGTACCGGCACCGGACCTCGTGAGCGCTGCCGTCGGCGTCGGTGAATCGGATCGACGGCCGTTCGCCGGTGACGTCGTGCACCGACGTGTCGCGGACGCCGAACCGCACGTCCGCACCGGCGGCGGCGCGGGCATCGGCGAGGTCGACGAACACCTCGGTCTGCGGGTACAGCCACACCGACGCCCCGGCGAGTTCCTGGAAGTCGATGTGGTGCAGCTGTCCGCCGAAGGCCAGGTACGTGCCGTGGTGGCGGTCGCCCTCGGACAGGACCCGTTCGGACACCCCGGTCTCGCTGAGCAGTCGTACGCTGTCGGCCTCCAGAATCCCCGCGCGCACGGTCTGTTCGATCTCGTCGCGGCTGCGGTGGTCCACGACGACCGAGTCGATCCCGCGTCGTGCGAGGAGGTGGGAGAGCATCAGCCCCGCCGGACCGCCGCCGACGATCCCCACGCTCGTCGTGGTGACCTCGCGCGCGCTCATGCCCCGCCGGTCCGTTCGTCGTCGCCGTCCTCGCCGGGAACCGGTCCTTCCCCGGGAACGTGCTGCTCCTCGGGACCCCGCTGCTCCTCCAGAACCCGCTGCTCCTCCAGAACCCGCTGCTCCTCCAGAACCTGCTGTGCCACGGCGAACCCGTGGTTGGCGGTGGGAACTCCACAGTAGACGGCGCTCTGCAGGATCACCTCGCGGATCTCCTCGACCGTCAGGCCGTTGGTGCGGGCCGCGCGCACGTGCATGGCGAACTCGTCCCAGTGGCCACGGGCGAGCATCGCCGTGAGCACCGCGACGCTGCGCATGCGCCGGTCGAGGCCGGGACGGGTCCACACGCTGCCCCACGCATAGCGGGTGATGAGGTCCTGGAAGTCCTCGGTGAACTCGTTCTTGCGCGTTTCGGCGCGGTCGACGTGTGCGTCGCCGAGTACCTCTCGGCGCACCCGCATGCCGTCGTCGTACGGGTCGGGCATGGATATCTCCCGTCGTGGGGTCGGTCGGACGTCAGCTGCGGTGGCGGGCGAGGACGGTGTCGACGAACCGGCCTGCGGCGCCGAGATACTCCGTCGGCTCGCAGGAGGCGGGCTCACCGGAACCGCCCCGTTCGGCGAGCAGTTGGTCCGCGGCATCGTCGGCGTGGGTCCGCATCAGCGCGGTGTCGATCTCCAGCCCCGCCGTCAGCTCGGCGGCCTGCGCTGCGGCGGTGATCGTGAGTTCGAGCAGGCGGCGGAGCGTGGGCCACTCGGTGTGCCACGCCCCGTCCGGCCGTTGATCGACGGCCTGCGCGGCGGCGAGATGCAGCTGCGCGCCGAGCTGCGGCGCCTGCAGACCCGCACTGCGGACAAGGACGGACAGCACGGGGTTCCGCTTGTGCGGCATGGTCGACGACCCGCCGCGCCCGGGAGCAGCGCCTTCGCGGACCTCGGCGATCTCGGGCCTGCCCAGCACGCCGACGTCGGTGGCGACGACGCCCAGTGCGTCGCACACGCCGACGAGGGCGTCGCCGGCGTCGGTCACCGGGCGGCGGCGGGTGTGCCAGGGCAGTCCGGGCCATCGGAGCGTGAGTTCGGCGGCGAAGGCGCGTGCCGTCGCCACCGGATCGGTCCCGAACTCGGCCACGAGCGAGAGCGTGCCCGCAGCGCCGCCGCACTGCACCGGGAGGTGGTCCCTGCGGTCCCGGACGGCGTCACGGGCGTCGAGGACACCGGCGAGCCACTGTGCCGCCGTCAGCCCGAAGGTCACCGGGACGGCGTACTGGGTGAGCGTGCGGCCGGGCATGACGGCGTCCCGGTGCTGCGCGGCCAGCGTCGCCAGCTGGTCCGCTGTGGTGTCGAGGTCGGTGCCGATCCGGTCGAATGCGTCCCGGATCAGCAGCACGAGCGCGGTGTCCAGCGTGTCCTGGCTGGTCAGCCCGCGGTGCACGCGCGCTGCGAGGGGGTCGTCGCCGAGGGCATCGCGTAACGCGGTGACGAGCGGCACCACGGGATTGCCCGCATCCTCGGCCTTCCGTGAGAGATCGGCGACGTCGAGCCGCGCCCCGCTGAGCGTCTCGGCTGCGCGGTCCGCCTCGGTGGCCTCCAGCACGCCGGTCGCGGCGAGTGCCCGCAGCCAGGCGATCTCGACCGTACGCATGGCGTC
Organism: Prauserella sediminis; assembly: GCF_014195435.1. NCBI lineage: Bacteria > Bacillati > Actinomycetota > Actinomycetes > Pseudonocardiales > Pseudonocardiaceae > Prauserella > Prauserella sediminis. Next base: position 3,939,913 of record NZ_JACIBS010000001.1, read on the forward strand.
GGCCACCGCGGCGTCGCCGGTCAGCCCGGCGGCCCGGTGCGTTCCCGGGCCGAGCAGGCCGCCCATCAGTCGTGGCCCGGGAACGTCAGGAACACCGTCTCCCGGTCACCCTGGAGCCGGATGTCGTGGCGCAGGTCGCCGTCCGAGTCGCGCATGGCGATCAGTGTGCCCCTGCGCTCCTCGGTCAGCGCGCCGAGCAGCGGGTCGCCGTCGAGGCCGTGACTCGGAACGTAGATGCGGGTGAACAGCCGGTCGAGCAGGCCGCGTGCGAACACGGTCACGGCGAAGTAGGCGGCCGCGCCGTCGCGGACCGGTGCCGGTTCGACGGTCCTGAAGGAGTAGCGGCCCGCCGTGTCGGTCGCGGCCCTGCCCCAGCCGGTGAACCGGCCGTCGCGGCGCAGCGACCCCTCGGTGGCGGGCACGCGGCCGGACGCGTCGGCCTGCCGGATCTCCAGGAGGGCGTCGGGAACCGGAGCTCCCGCGCCGTCGTACACGGTGCCGTGCAAGCGGATCGTGTCCGGTGCGCCCGCGGGCGCGAGCCGTGGGCCGTCGTCGTAGGGGAGGGCGTAGTGGAAGAACGGGCCGACGGTCTGCCCGGGCGTCGGGGCGCTCGGTCCGTGCTCACGCATCGGTGTCCTCCTCCATCGGGGTGGCGTGCGACCCGGTCAGCACGATGTCCCAGCGGTATCCGGTGGCCCACTCGTGAGTGGTGACGTCGTGGTCGTAGGTCGCGATGAGCCGTTGCCGTGCCGTCTCGTCGGTGATGGACTGGAAGATCGGGTCGAGCGGGAACAGCGGATCGCCGGGGAAGTACATCTGGGTCACGAGCCGTTGGGTGAACTCGCGGCCGAACAGTGAGAAGTGGATGTGTGCCGGACGCCAGGCGTTGTCGTGGTTCCGCCACGGATACGGGCCGGGCTTGACGGTCGTGAACCGGTAACGGCCTTCGTCGTCGGTCAGGCACCGGCCCGCGCCGTGGAAGTGCGGGTCGAGCGGAGCGGGGTGCTGGTCGCGCTTGTGCACGTAGCGCCCGGCGGCGTTGGCCTGCCAGATCTCGACCAACTGGCCCCGCACCGGGCGGCCTTCGGCGTCGAGTACCCGGCCGGTCACGACCATGCGCTCGCCGATCGGTTCGCCCTGGGGATGGAGGGTCAGATCCGCCTCGATCGGGTCCACATCGGACTGGCCGAATACGGGTGCTGCGAGTTCGACGTCTTCGGGGTCGACGGTGAGGGGCTGTTTCGTGGGATGGCGCAGCACGGAGCTGCGGTACGGGGCGAAGTCCAGGCGGGTGCGGGTCTCGCCGGGCTGCGCCGTGGCGTGGATGTGCGCGATCTCGTCGGAGATGGACCGCTGCGTTGCGGACGTCATGGGCCACATCGTGCGCCGTGATCACGACCAGGGCTAGAGTGGACTTTCACTCAGTGAAAGGTGTGGGCGATGTCGGGCAACGTCTCGTCCCCGGGCGCGACCGTGGTGTCCCGGGTGTTGGCCGTGCTGTACGCGTTCGACAACGGGCACCGCAGACTCGGCGTCACGGAGCTGGCGCGGCGCGCCGACCTGCCCGTGCCGACCGTGCACCGTCTGCTGCGCGAACTCGTCGCGGGCGAGGCGCTGACCCGGGACTCCGGCGGCCGCTATGTGATCGGCAGGCGGCTGTGGGACGTGGGCATGCTCGCCCCCGAGCAGACCGAACTCCAGCAGGTCGCCTCGCCGTTCCTGAGCGACATCCACGCGGCGACCCGCGCGACCGTCCACCTCGCCGTCCGTGACGGGACCGAGGTGCTGTATCTCGACCGGCTGTCGGGACGGGCCTCGGTGCCGGTCGTCAGCCGTGCGGGCTCGCGGCTACCGCTGCACGCCACCGGAGTCGGGAAGGTGCTGCTCGCACACGCACCCGCACAGCTGCGCGAGGACTACCTGACCATGGAGATGCGGCGGCCGACGGTGCACACGGTGACGCATCCGGAACGTCTGCGCAGACAGCTCGCCGTGGTCCGGCGCGAGGGCTACGCGACGACCGAGGACGAGATGACCCTCGGCGCCTGCTCCATCGCCGTGCCGATCGCGCGGGCCGCGTCCGGCAGCGGCGAGCAGGAGGTCGTGGCCGCGTTGGGCATCGTCGTGCCCACCCTCAAACGGGAACGCACCCGGCTGCTGACCGCGCTGCAGGTCGCGGCCCGCGGCATCGGCCGAAGCCTGCCGTGAGCGGGCCGGCAGGGCCCGCTACGCGGCGAACGGGAGGTAGGCCGTCGCGGCCGCTGCGAAGAGGGCCGTCGCCGCGGCTGCGGCGTGGATCTGCCGGCGGAGTCCACGAGTGCACGCTCTCCCGCGGGCGCGCCGGCGCCCGACCCGGGCGACGAAGCAGGCTGCGACCAGGGCGGCGACGGCGAGGCCGACGCGGGCGGCCGTGAACTCCTCGTGCGGGCGAGCGAGGAGGAGCAGACCGTTCACCACGAACGCGGCCGCGGTGCGCTCCCACGCCAGTTCGGTGCGTTCGGGTTGCAGACCTGGCCGGTCGGGGAGGGGCCGGGGCATCAGGACGAGGCGGGCATCATGATCAGGCCCAGCACGGCCGCCGCACCGGCCAGCAGCACGATCGCGAGCAACTGAGGCAGTCGCGTGTCCGGCAGGTCGGCGTCCCGCCGCATCGCTGCCTGCACCCGTCGCCACCGGCGCAGCGCGATCAGTGGGATCGCCCCGCCGACGCCGGTCAGGCCGGCGCCGAACCCGTACCGCACGGCGTCGACCGCCGCCTCCGGCAGCAACTGCACCACCGCCAGGCCACCTGCGGTCAGCGCCAACGCGGTACGGGTCCAGGCCAGGAACGTGCGCTCGTTGGCCAGCGTGAACCGGTAGTCGGGCTCGCTGCCGTCCTGCGCTCGTCCCGTCGCAGTGCTGCTCGTCACGGCACCGCTCCGCGGTCGGCTTCCGACTCGCTGTCGGGTCTCAGGTCGATGCGCACCCAGTGGAGCCGACCGGAGAAGGTGTTCGCCCGTCCCTGGGGGTACTCCTCGGTGACGGGCGTACCGCGGTCCCTGCCGACGTCGAAGGTTTCGTCGGGGGAGAAGAAGAACGGCACCGTGGCTCCGATCCGTCCGGATCCCATGCCGGTCCCGTCGACGACGAGCCGCCCCGTGCCGCCGCGGCCGGTCCCACCTCCGTCGTAGTCGAAGTGGAACTCGACGGTGTGTCGACCCGGGCCGAGAGCAGTGTCGCTGGAGACGTAGAACCGTTGCATGCCACAGAGGTTGTGACAATAAGCGAGTCGGGAATCCGAGACGTACAACGACCAGCCTCCGAACCGGCCGCCCTGTGCGACGAGGACTCCGTCCGCCGCACCGTCGACGGTGATGTCGGCGGTCACCGAGTACGACGTGTTCTTGACGTTCGGCGCGGCATCCTCCCGGAGTCCCGGCAGGTCCGGGTGCATCGTCACGGACCGGCGCCCCGCCATCAGGTCCCGGCGGCCCGCCAGCGCCGGATTCATCTTCTCCGTGAGCCGGTCGTCCAACGGGAACACGTTGTGCCTGGCCGCTTCGACCACGAACCGGTTCTGCAGCTCGGCCAGTCGTTCCGGATGCTTCTCGGCGAGATCGCGGCTTTGGGACCAGTCGGTGTTCGTGTCGTAGAGCTCCCAAACGTCGTCCTCGAACGGTGACAGCGCCGGCGCCGCCATCATCCACGGGATGCGGTGACGGGTGACCGCGGTCCAGCCCTCGTGGTAGATGCCGCGGTTGCCCGCCAGTTCGAAGTACTGCGTGTGGCGTCGCTCCGGGGCGCAAGGATCGTCGAAACTGTAGTTGAACGGCATGCCTTCGAACGGGATCTGTGTGGCTCCGTCGACCTCGGCCGGCTCGGGCAGTCCCGCCGCCTGGAGGATGGTCGGAGTGACGTCGATGCAGTGATGCCACTGATGACGAACCTCGCCGCGGGCCTCGATTCCGTTCGGCCAGTGCACGATCATGCCGACCCGGGTCCCGCCGTAGTGCGAGGCGACCTGTTTGGCCCACGGATACGGGGTGTTCATCGCCAGCGCCCAGCCGACCGGGTAGTGGGCGTAGGCGTGCGGACCGCCGATCTCGTCCAGCTGGTCGTGGATGCGTTCTGCCGTGTCGATGAACCCGTTGGCGGTGACCGCCTCGTTCAGCGTTCCGTCGATGCCGCCCTCGGCCGAGGCGCCGTTGTCCCCGAGAACGTAGATGATCAATGTGTTGTCGAGCTGGCCCATCGCTTCGAGCTCGTCGACGAGCCTGCCCGTCTGCACATCGGTGTGCTCGGCGAACGCCGCGTAGGACTCCATGAGCCGCTGCGCGACCTCGCGCTGGACGTCCGAGAGCTCGTCCCAGTGCGGGACTCCGTCGCACCACGGCGCCAGCTCCGTCTCCGGTCCCACGACGCCGAGCTCACGCTGTCTGGCGAGGGTGCGTTCGCGTTGCTCGTCCCAGCCGTGGGAGAACTCGCCACGGTATGCCTCGCGCCACGATTGCGGTAGATGGAACGGGGTGTGGCACGCCGCGTAACTCAGATAGGCGAACCACGGCTGGTCCGGAGCGAGTGTGTCGTGGGTCCGGACCCAGGAGATCACCTGATCGACGAGATCTTCGGAGAGGTGGTACCCGTCCTCCTCCGTGCCGGGCGGCTCGATGGGTGTCGTGCCGTCGACGAGATTCGGGGTGAACTGGTTGGTTTCGGCGCCGAGGAAGCCGTAGAACTTGTCGAACCCCTCACCGGTCGGCCACCGGTCGAACGGTCCCGCCGGCGTCGACTCGGCACCGGGAGTCTGATGCATCTTCCCGAACGCACCCGTGGCATAGCCGTTGGCCTGGAGCATGCGGGCCACTGTCGCGACCTCGCGGGGGCGGCGCGCGGTGTAACCGGGGATCGAGGTGGCGATGTCGGGCAGCGAGCCCATGCCGGCCGTGTGATGGTTGCGTCCGGTCAGCAGCGCTTGCCGGGTCGGAGCGCACATCGCGGTCGTGTGGAACCGGCTGTAGCGGAGTCCTCCTTCGGCGAGCCGTTCCGCGGCAGGCATGCGGCACGGCCCGCCGAACGCCGACGACGCACCGAATCCCATGTCATCGATGAGTACGAGCAGCACATTGGGTGCATCGGCCGGGGGACGGATCGGTTCCTCTGCCGGGTACGGCGGATCCTGTGCGCGAGCGTCGAATGCGGGCGGAATGCCGGAATCCGGGGGTGTGAGAGGTAATGTTCGCCGGTCCAACGGAGCGCTCCTTTCCGAGCGGTGCGACTCAGGCCTCTTCGAGTTGGGGTGCGGGCGCGTCCGGTCGGGACGATCGCCGGGGTCGCGGTACGAGCATGATCACGGCGCTCAGTACGAGCGCGGTGATGCCGAAGACGTAGAAGTTCCATTCCGGACCGATGGCTGCACCGAGGATGAAGCCACCGATCAGTGGGCCGGCCACGCCGCCGAGCCGGGACAGTCCCATCGTCCAGCCGAGTGCCGTGCCCCGTGCGTAGCCGGGGTAGTACGTGCCCGTGAAGCTGAAGATGAGTGCCGCGGAGGTCAGCGCTCCCGAGCCGGCCACGAAGATGATGACGTAGACGAGCCCGGTGGGCGGCCCCAGGCTGAGCGCCAGGAAACAAGCGCACGCGATGATCCCCGCGATGACCACGGCGAGTCGTGGACTGGATCGGTCCGCCACTGTGGACAGAACCAGATTGCCGAGCAGGCCACCCGCATTGAGGGCGACGAGGAACGCCAGCGATGAGCCGAGGCTGTAACCGGAGCTGGTCAGGATCTGCGGGAGCCAGGTGTTGAGACCGTAGGCCAGGATGAACCCGCAGAACCCGGCAAGGGGGAACGCGATGCTCGCCATCCGGTACCCCGGTGCCGCGAGCGTTCGGATCGCGGCGGTCCGCCCGAGTGGCTCCTTCTCTTCCGGCAGTGACATGGCTTCGATACTGCGTTCGACCACCGCGGTATCGAGGCCCAAGGAGGCCGCGAGTGCGCGGGCGCGTTCGTGTCGGCCGCGGGTGACGAGGTGGTCGATCGACTCGGGTAGTCGCCAGGCCAGGAAGGGGAGGACGGCGATGCCGATCACGCCCCCGACGAGAAACATGGCACGGTAGCCGAGATTCGGGACGATGACGACCGACAGCAGCGAGACGACCACGGCGCCGATGGCGTATCCGGCGAGCATCGTCGCGTTGTAGAAGTTGCGGCGCTCGACCGGTGCGTATTCGGTGACGAGGGCGATGGCCATCGGCAGCGCGCCGCCGAGCGCGAGCCCGACGAGGAATCGAAGGAAGCCGAGCATGGCTGGTCCGGTGGCCGCGGCGCACAGTGCCGTGAGCACACTGAACATCGCCGTGTAGAACAGCAGGGGCTTCCTGCGGCCGTACTGGTCGGCGATGTAGCCGGACATCAGCGCGCCGATCATCAGTCCGATGAGCGCATAGCTACCGATCGCCCCTCCGGTTTCCGGACTCATGTTCCAGGAACCGTCGGCGAGCAGCGACGGCAGCACGGTTCCGTAGATGACGAGGTCGAAGCCGTCGAGAAAGACGACGGCGAAACAGAGGGTCCAGACCGTACGGGCGACTCGGGAAGCCGCGGTCGGTTGGTTCACCATCACGCACCACCTTCGTTGGTGATCGCAAAAACATAATCATGATTACGTGGAACTGTCGGGAGAAGCAAAGACCGGCTGCCTGAGGCGGTCATTCGCAACACCTATGACCGCAGGCGGGAGCGGGTGGCGAGCGTGGAGGCCGGGCCTGACGGCCGCCACGTCGCTACGGCATTGGGGCGAGCGTGCTCACTCCAGTGCGCTGCCGACGGCCCTGGCCTGGTCGAGGAGGACTTCGGGAGCATCGGGTGCGTGTTCACCCGGTGTGTAGGTGACGGTCTCGAGCGTTCCGGTGAACGGGAAGGTGCCTTCGCGCTCGTATAGCCGCCAGCACACCGGCGAACGACGATCGAGGCCGACGTCGATGCCCTCGAACGGCATGAACGAGAACAGTTGCGGCAATCCGGGCGCGTGCGCGCGCAGATCTCCGTCGACCGCCAACGAGACGTCCCATCGGCCACCGCCCGGCGAGTGAAGGTCGACCGTGACTCGCTCGGATCGCCCAGGTAACGGCACGGGGCACACGGCGTGTTCCTCGCCGCACGAGCTGACGAGGAACCGCAGCTCGTCGTCGTCGACATAGAGCAGATACCCGGACTCCTGACCACCGTGCGCGAGGACGATGCCACGATCGCCGTGTTCGAATCGCCAGTCGACCTCGATCCGGACGGAACGGCCTGCCAGCAGTCGGCTCGTGCGGTATCGCTCGGTGGTGGGGTATCCGGGCCGCAACACCACGGGTTCGTCGAAGGCCTTCTCCGAATCCGGCCGTATCAGGTAGTTGATGCCGCCGCCCTCGTACAGCGGGAACACGCCGTTGCGCCATGCCGCGTCCTCCCACGCCGCGGCGAGTTCCGCCACAAGTGCCGGGTGGTCGTCGGCGAGATCGTGCAGCTCGGTCGGATCCTCGGCGACGTGGTACAGCTGCCAGCGTTCGTCGCTGAACGGGGTGAGGGGAACCCGATATGTGAGTGCCTCCCAGCCGTCCCGGTAGTAGCCGCGGCCCCCGAGAACCTCGTAGTACTGCTCGTTGTGCGCGGTGGGAGCGTCCGGGTCGTCGAATGTCGCCGCGAAACTCGACCCCGCCCACGGAACGGCGGGCCGCCCGTTCCGTTCTCTCGGCACGTCGAGACCGATCAGGTCGACCAGGGTCGGCAGTACGTCGGTGACGTGAGCGTACTGCTCTCTGACGATCGCGTTCGGATGGCTCGCCCGGTGAGGCCACGACAGAATCAGCGGTACCTGATGGCCCCCGGCGAACGTCGTCGTCTTGTACAGCCGGAACGGAGTGTTGCAGGCCATCGCCCAGCCTCGCGGGTAGTGCGGCCATGTGGTGGGCCCGCCGATAGCGTCGAAGTTGGCGAGGTCGAGCTCGAAGAAGTCCTTTTCCTGGCGGGCCTTTCCGGGTTCGGGGGAACGTCCGCGGAAGTAGTGACTGGACCCCTGTTCGTTCCCCTCGCGGGATGCGCCGTTGTCGCTCGTCACCAGGATGATCGTGTTGTCGAGCTCCCCGAGTTCCCGGAGACAGTCGACGATGCGGCCCATGCTCGTGTCCACATTGTCCACCATAGCGGCGTAGACTTCCATGTACCGTGCGAACAGTCGCTGCTCGTCGGGTGAGAGCTCCTCCCACGCCCGGACGTCCTCGCCCGGTTCGCTGTTGCGCGGAGGCAGTTCGGTGGCGGGTTCGACGATACCCAGATCCACTTGTCGGGCGAGTCGTTGCTGCCGCAGCCGGTCCCAGCCCATCGCGTAGCGGTCGCGATACTTGACGATGTCGGCTTCCTTGGCGTGCAGCGGGGCGTGCACCGCGCCGTGGGCGAAGTACATGAAGAACGGCTTGTGGGGATGCGATGCACGCAAGCCGTGGATCATGCGCAGTGCCCGGTCGGTCAGATCGTCGGTGAGGTAGTACCCCTCCGGGTACCGATCCACGTCGACCACGGAGTTGCCGTCGTAGAGCCGGTGCGGCTGATGCAGGTTCGTCATGGCTTCGAGGAAGCCGTAGTACTCGTCGAAACCTCGCTGCAACGGCCACGACGAACGGTCACCCGCTTCCGACAGCTCGGAGTCCTTGGTCAGATGCCATTTGCCGAGCATGAAGGTCCGGTACCCGTTCGCACGGAAGATCTCCGGCATGGTCGGCTGGTTGTCCGGCAGCTCGGCGGCATAACCGGGAAACCCGGGATCGGCATTGCTGACGTATCCCATTCCGGCCGCGTGCGAATTGAGTCCGGTCATGAGTGCGGCGCGGGTCGGCGAGCACAGCGGCGTGACATGAAAGTTGGTGTAGCGGGTGCCCGAGTCGGCCAAGGCGTCGATGTTCGGCGTGTCGATCTCGGAGCCGTAGCAGCCGAGGTCGGAGAAGCCGAGATCGTCGACGACGATGACGACGACGTTGGGGGCGTTGTCGGGAGGTTCGGTGCGTGGCGGCCACCACGGCTGGGAAGAGCGGAACGTTCGGCCTATGCTGCCGCCGAAGTTCTCGTAGGGGTCGGGCTGTTCCGACATGAGCGGTGGCTCCCTCCATTGCCGTCAGTGACCCGATCACCATTGCAACGGACGGCGCCGGGCGTCCAAGACGAAAAGCAGGAGGCGGCCATCGAGCCTCCCTATGCGGGAAAGCGCTCGGGTGGCCGCCTCCGCGCGAAACCGGTGCGCGAGAGCTGTCGTCACGGTGCCGTCGTCACAGTGCCGTGTAGCCACCGTCGACGGTCAGTGCCGATCCGGTGATCCACTGTGCTTCGTCACTGGCGAGGAACAACGCCATGTTGGCTACGTCGTCGGTGGTCCCGACGCGCCCTATGGGGTACTTCTGCGTCATCCGCTGCAGTGCCTCGTCGGCGGCGGCGCCCGGATCGACCTCTCCCGCCGCCCGCTCTTCGTACGTCGCCGTGACCAACGGTGTGAGTACCGTACCCGGGCAGATCGCGTTCACCCGAATACCGCGAGGACTGAAGTCGAACGCCATCTGTTTCGTCATGGCGATGACCCCACCCTTCGCCGCGGAATAGGGCAGGATCTCGCCGACTCCGACGAGGCCGCCCACGCTCGCGGTGTTGACGATGCTGCCGGCGCCCTGCTCCAACATGTAGGGCAGTGCGTACTTGGCGGAGAGCCACACGCCCTTGAGGTTGATGTCGAGCACGCGTTGCCAGTCGGCTTCGCTCGTGCTGACCGCGCTGCCGACGCCCGCAACGCCGGCGTTGGCGAACAGCACATCGAGCCTGCCGAACTCGCCAGCGGTGGTGTCGGCCATGCGCTCGCAGTCGGCGCCGCTGGCCACGTCGGCCTGGATCGGCACGGCTCTGCCGCCCATTTCCGTGATCAGGGTGGCGGTCTCCTCCGCACCGTCGAGGTCGACATCGGCACAGCCGACGACGGCTCCTTCGGCGGTGAAACGTACCGCTGCGGCGCGCCCGAAACCGGACGCCGCACCGGTGATCAGCGCGACCTTGCCCGCGAGGCGTCCGCCGTTCGTGCTCATGAGGTCTCCCTTGCTCGGTCTCGCATGGTGCGTGCGGTCATCGGCGGACCGCGGTCCAACCCGGCAGGCTCTCGGGGTAGTCGCCGTCGCGCGGGTCGGTTCCCGGCCACCGGACGCGATCCTGTGCGGTGAGTCCCGTCGGGAGGTCCTCGAGCGGCATCGCGTACTGGAAGCCGATCGCGCGGTGGGCGAACCGCCAGCGATCGGCGACCTTGCGGTAGACGTCGTCGTAGCGGAACACGGCGGTCACGACCGTGTGGTCGTCGGCCAGCTCCGCATATCCGGCTACCCAGCCGACCGCGTCGGACGCGGAGGTCAGCTCGACGACGTGCGCGTCGACACGGTGAATCATGGTGCGGTACGCCCGCATGGGCGTGGCGTAGGCCTCGCGGAGAGCCTCCCGGCCCGCACTCGCGCGGCCACGGCGTTCGAACACGCCGTCGTCGGTGTACATGTCCAGGACGGCATCGAGGTCGTACCCGTCGACGGCGCGCGTGTAGAGGAGCGCGAGGTCCCGGATGGCCTCGCGGTCGCGCAACGCGGCCATCGCTGCGAGCTGGCCGGGCACGTCGTCGGCTGCGGGGTGTCGGACGGTCGTACGGGCGGCGACCAGGTCGTGCGTGCCCGGTGTCGTCGGTGCTGCGTTGGCCTGTTGTGACATAGGACCTCCAGCCCTCGGATGGATCAGTCGATGGTCGGCGGACGGTGGGTACGTGATCGGGATGTCCGATATGGACAGCGGTGCGATGGGGCACGCATACTGTTGAACGCAAGATAATCATTCGCATTGTTTTGACGGAATGTCAATGATCCGCACCCGGGCGAAGGGTCTGTCCACGCTGATGACGGGCGTTGACCAGGGGTGATAGCGCGAGTGAATGGCGTGCTGGCGAAACCGGTATTTGCGCTTCCGCGTGCAAGGTCGCCATTCTGATCATCATTGCTGGTCCGAGGGTCGGAGTGTCGGCCCTGTTCCGCCTCAGTGAGGCGGGCGTGGTTCGGGGTACGTGCGAGCGAACCATCCATCGACCGGTTCGTCCGGCTTCAGCGACGGTGTGTGCCGGTGGCGGTGCGCCGGGTGTGGTGTCGGTAGACGGAGGGAGTGCAACTGTGACGACGGACGAGCGAGCCGAGGGAGCGGCGACCCCGGACCTGGACGCGGTCGTGGTCGGCGCGGGCTTCTCGGGTTTGTACATGCTGCACCGGCTGCGTGGCCTCGGTCTCCGCGTCCGCGTGTTCGAGGCGGGCGGCGGGGTCGGCGGCACGTGGTTCTGGAACCGCTATCCGGGTGCCCGGTGCGACATCGAGAGCTGGGATTACAGCTATTCGTTCGATCCCGAGCTCGACCAGGAATGGGAGTGGACCGAACGGTATCCGGCGCAGCCGGAGATCCGGGCCTATCTCGAGCACGTCGCCGACCGGTACGGCCTGCGCGAGGACATCACGCTCGACACGCGTGTCGCGTCGGCCCGTTTCGACGACGACACAGGGCTCTGGCGGGTACGCACCAATCGCGGACACGACGTGACCGCGCGGTACGTGGTCATGGCGACGGGGTGTCTGTCCGCTGCGCGGACCCCGGACATTCCGGGGATGGAGCGTTTCGCGGGCGAAACCTGCCACACGGGTCGCTGGCCGCTGGAGGGCGTGGAGTTCGAAGGTAAGCGCGTCGCGGTCATCGGCACCGGATCCTCAGGCGTCCAGGCCATCCCGGTGATCGCCGAACAAGCCGCTCACCTGACCGTCTTCCAGCGAACGGCGACCTTCAGCGTGCCGGCCCGAAACCGGGAGCTGGGGGCCGACGAGAAGCGGCACATCAAGGAGACCTACCCCGACCGGCGGCGACTCACCCGGGAATCGCCGACCGGGACCACAGTCGTGCGCGGCGACCGGTCCGCGACGGAGGTACCGCCGGATGAGCGCCGGGCGGCGTTCGAACAGCGGTGGGAACGCGGTGGAGCGGGCCTGCCCGCTGCGTTCACCGATGTGCTGACCGATCGCCGTGCCAACGACGCCGCATCCGAGTTCGTGCGATCGAAGATCCGCGAGATCGTCGAGGATCCGGAGACCGCCGACCGGTTGTGTCCCCGGGACGTGCCGATCGCGGCGAAACGGCTGTGCGTCGACACCGGTTATTACGCGACCTACAACAACGAGCACGTCGAACTCGTCGACGTGCGGGCGCATCCGATCGAGGAGATCACGCGGGAGGGCGTGCGCACGTCCGAGGGGACCCACCGGTACGACGTGATCGTGTTCGCCACCGGGTACGACGCGATGACCGGCGCGCTCTCGCGCATCGACATCCGTGGCCGGCACGGACTCTCGCTGCGGGAGAAATGGTCCGCCGGGCCGGTCACCTATCTCGGACTCGCCACGGCCGGCTTTCCCAACCTCTTCGTCGTCGCAGGACCCGGAAGCCCCTCGGTACTGACGAACGTCGTGGTGTCGATCGAGCACCACGTGGAATGGCTCGTCGAGCTGCTGGAACGCATGGATTCGGCCGGCGTTCGGCACGTCGAGGCCACGGAGGATGCCGAGGTCCGCTGGGTCGAGCACGTGAACGAGCTGGCGTCCCGGACGCTCTATCCGGAGGCGAACTCGTGGTACCTCGGGGCGAACGTGCCGGGCAAACCTCGCGTGTTCATGCCGTACCCGGGCGGTCTGGTCGCCTACCGGGAAGCCTGCCGACGGGTCGCCGACAACGACTACGAGGGTTTCAGCCTGACACCAGCGGCGGCCGATCGGACGGATGTCGAGCCACCGGCTCCCCTGTCGGAAGCGGGGTGACCATGACGGCTGTCGGAACGTGGAGGGAGTGGGAATGACGGCGACGCGCGCGGCGATCCTCGAGGAGTTCGGGTCGAGACTGGTGGTCGGCGAGCTGGCGGTCGACGAACCGGCACCCGACGAGGTGCTGGTTCGCACGGTGGCGTCCGGCATCTGCCACAGCGATCGCACGATGCAGTTCGGGGCCAGGGATCTCCCGCTGCCGCTGGTGCTCGGTCACGAGTCGGCGGGAGTGGCGGAGCGGGTCGGCTCGGCGGTCACCACCCTCGAGGTGGACGACCACGTCGTGGTGGCCGCGACACCATCCTGCGGGGCGTGCGATCGGTGTCTGCGGGGCATCCCGCAGCAGTGCCCGGCGCCGCCGGCCCAACGTGGCGATGCGGCGCCACCGCGGTTGACTCGGGCAGGCGTCCGAGCCACCGGCTTCACCGGTCTCGGCGGCTTCGCGTCCCGGATGCTCGTGCACGAGAACGCCACGGTAGCGATTCCGAGGAGCATGCCGCTCGACCGTGCCGCGCTGCTCGGCTGTGCCGTGCTCACCGGTGTGGGCGCGGTGACACACCGCGCACGCATCGACGCGGGGGACACGGTCGCCGTCATCGGATGCGGCGGAGTGGGGCTGAACGTGGTACAGGGAGCGCGGCTTCGCGGAGCATCCCGCATCGTCGCTGTCGACGTGCTGCCGGCGAAGCTGGAGCGGGCACGCCGTTTCGGTGCGACCGACGTCGTGGACGCCTCGGTCGTGGATCCCGTCGCGGCGGTGCACGAGCTGACCGGCGGCGGTGTGGACCATGCGCTCGAGGCAGTGGGCCGTGCGGCGACCATCGAGCAGGCGTACGCGATGATCCTGCCGTTCGGTACCGCCACCGTGGTCGGATTCTCTGCCGACGATGAGGATGTGCGTATCCCGGCCCGTTCGATGCTGCAGGAGAAGCGCTTGCAGGGCAGCAAGATGGGGTCCCGCCACTTCCGGCTGGCCGTTCCCTACTACTGCCGGCTGTACCTGGAGGGCCGGCTGTTGTTGGACGAGCTCATCTCGGAGACGATCGGGCTCGACGACGTGAACCGCGGCCTCGATGCGCTGGACGGGTCCGACGGTGCACGTAGCGTGATCGGTTTTCCGGCCGAAGGCTGACAACGCACGGTCACCGAAACGGATCAGGGGGTGCCGTGAGGCCCGGTGTGCGGAGGATGCCGATGAGCGCCTCTGCCGCCGGGGTGAGCTCACCGGGCCGCCATATCGCCGTGACCTGACGGGTGAGCGGCACCTCCAGCCGGCACACGACGGCACCGCGGTTACGGGCGTCCGCCGCGGCGCGGGGCGGCAGGAGCGCAGCGCCGATACCGCCGAGTACCAGCGGCACGATGACCTCGCGTGCGGTGGTCTCGGCCGTGATACGCGGGACTATGCCCTGCACGCGCATCAGGTCGGCGAGGTAGACACGGGACGCCGTGTTGACGACCAGGCCGACCGTGGCCAGCTGTTCCGGCGTCACGGATGCGCCGTGGGCGAAACCGCGATCGGCGCCGACCACGAGGTAGATCGGTTCGGGTGCGAGTGAGTAGGTGGCAAGGCCCTCGTCGCTGCGCGGGTTCCAGGTCAGCGCGAGTTCGTGGGCGCCCGTCCGGACGAGGTCGGCAATGTCGGCACTGCCCGAGTCGGCGATGTGCAGGACCACGCCGGGGTGGCGCGCGTGGTAATGGGCGAGCACGTCCGACAGCGGATCCGTGGCGACGCTCGCCACTGCGGCGACGTCGAGCCAGCCCGTCGTCAGGTCACGGACGTTCACGGCGGCCGCGGCCGTGGTCTCGAACCCGCGCAATGTCTGCCGGGCAGGTCCGAGCATGGCCTCTCCTGCCGACGTCAGGAAAGTTCCTCGTGCCGTTCGGTGGAACAGCTCGGTCTTGACCTCGTTCTCCAGCGCCTTGACGGCCTGGCTCAACGACGGTTGTGCGATCCGCAGTGCGTGGGCGGCAGCCGTGAACGATTCGTGCTCGGCCACCGCGACGAAGTACTCGAGGTGTCGTCGATCCATCGGACCTCCTTGTCCCGGCCGGCCGCGGCCGCTGGCGTGGGTGGCCGTCCGTCCTCTCGTCCCTCCGGCGCCGGTGACCAGGCGTGATAGGTGGGCTGAATGGGCGGTGACACGTTCGGGTCTTGGTCCTCGGCGCGCCGCGATGGCACTCTGATCATCATTACGCATGATTGCCGGATGTGGTAGTGGCATTTGTGCCGGTTGACCTGGTCATCCGTCCACAGTGGGCGGAGCGGTCGTGGTTCCGGAGGGCAGGGAGGTCGCGTGACGGCGGAGGTGAGGCGCCACCCGGTGCGGGGTGTGCAGCGGGACCAGCCGTTCGTCGGAGGGGCGCGGGCCGACTTCCTCGACGGCCCGCGCGCGGTGGCCACGGACCCGGCCGACGGCGCCGTTGTGGGGGAAGCGCAGCTCGCCGGCCCGGCAGCCACCCGGCGTGCGGCAACCGAGGCGGCGGCCACCGTCCCGAGCCGGGCCGACGCGTCAAGGGCCGTTCGGGCGACCTTCCCTCGAATGGCCGCCGAGTATCTCGAGGCCGACGTCGATGTCGTCGCCGACACCGCGTCGTCCGAGACGGGTGCACGGCGCACCTGCACCGGCGGTGTCGCATTGCCGAATGTGGTGCGGTACCGCGCAGATCTGCCCGCCGCTGATAACGGGCTTGAGCTGCGGCCGGCCGGGTCCGGCCGGGTGAGTGTGAACGGCGCCGGCACGCGTTCGACGCGCCGTTCGGCGGGTTCAGGCAGTCGGGGCCGGGCCGGGAGATGGGGCCTGCGGCGCCGGCGAGCTGTCGGGAGCTGCGGGCCCTCGCCGTCGAGCTGTGAGCGGGTGGTCCGGTGAACGGCGAAGGGGTCCCGACAGGGGTGACGAGCTGCTGCGCGCCTTCGCGTGGAACCGGGTCGGGTACCGGAGCCGCCGATGCGCCGCCGGTCCGGGCGGGCGGACCGTGCAGTGCCGCACTCGACGGGATGGTGTCGTTGGACGGCGGTGAGTTCCTCATGGGAACCGACGACACGGAGGGGTTTCCCGACGACGGTGAGGGCCCGGTGCGCCCGGTGGCCGTGGACGCCTTCCGTATCGCCAGGTACGCCGTCACCAACGCCGAGTTCGGTGCGTTCGTGGCCGACACCGGGTATCGCACGGACGCCGAGCGCTTCGGGTGGTCCTACGTTTTCGCCGCGTTCCTACCTGCCGGACTGCGCAAGGGCGCGCCGCGGCCGGACGGTGCGCCGTGGTGGTGCGGTGTCGAAGGGGCGTACTGGGCGCGTCCGGAGGGAGAGGGAAGCTCGACCGCAGGCCGGGAGGACCATCCGGTGGTGCACGTGTCGTGGCACGACGCCGTGGCCTACTGCGGGTGGGCGGGAACGCGACTGCCCACCGAGGCCGAATGGGAGTATGCGGCACGCGGGGGCCTGGCTCAGCGGCGCTACGCGTGGGGTGACGAGCTGACTCCGGGCGGTGTCCACCGCTGCAACATCTGGCAGGGCGCGTTCCCGGCGAAGAACACGGTCGAGGACGGGTACCGGGGGACCGCGCCCGTGGACGCGTTCGAGCCGAACGGCCACGGGTTGTACAACGTGGCCGGCAACGTGTGGGAATGGTGCGGGGACTGGTGGTCCACCGACCACACCGCGGCGCCGGTCGCGAATCCTGCGGGACCGGCCGACGGTTCCGCGAAGGTGCTGCGTGGCGGTTCGTACCTGTGTCACCACAGTTACTGCAACCGGTACCGGGTCGCCGCGCGGACCAAGAACACGCCGGACAGCACCAGCGGGAACCTCGGCTTCCGCGTTGTCGGCTGACCGCACCCGCCCGACAGGGCCGACCGTGCGGCCCCGCGTGCGCCGCCGGAATCCGCCGTCCCGACACCGACACACCGCCGTCGCTGATCGCGGTCACTGGTCGGTGGCACCGTCACCGCCCGCGCGTAACAACACACGACGCCTCCCGGCGGTATCGGGAATTTCTTTAGTGGTGAGCGGGATTTCTCCGATCCCGAAGGGGAGTAACGCTCATTGTCGGCACGGAATGCGGGTTCGTAGCCTCTGCGAGTACCCGAACCGGCTGTGTCCGTGAGGGCTCAGGCGATGAGCTGGTGGTTTATGTTGCCAGGCTTCGCAGTACCGGTCGACGGCCGAGGCTCTCGACCGCTGACAGAAGGGGCGCGGATATGCCGCACGACGATCCCGGCGTGCCAGGACCCGAGCCGGCCGAAACGGAATGGAATGTTTTCGACGACCTGGTCCGGAAACGGACGCGGCTCGTCGGAAAGCTTTCCGCACTGACGTGCTTGTTCTTCTTCCCACTGCCCATTCTCGGGCAGTTCACCGATGTGCTGGACGGCGTGGTCGGTAGCGGCATCACGTGGGCGTGGATCTACGCGTTCGTGCAGTTCCCCGTCGCACTCTTCGCCGCGGCCCGGTACTCGGTGCGTGCCAGGGAACTCGACCGGGCGTCGGAGCAGGCCTGGAAGGAGCGGTCATGAACATCTATTCCGCGATCGTGTTCAGCGTCCTGGTCGGGCTCACGCTGGTCATCACCTACGTCGCGGCGCGGCGGGGCAAGTCGGCCGCCGACCATTTCGTCGCCGATGGCCAGCTCACCGGCAAGCAGAATGGCCTGGCCATCGCCGGCGACTACGTGTCCGCGGCGTCGTTCCTCGGCGTGACCGGAGCCATCGCCCTGTCCGGCTTCAGCGGGTTCTACCTCGCGGTGTTCGTGCCGGTGGCGTACGTGCTCGCGCTGTTGCTGGTGGCCGAACCGCTCCGCAACCTGGGGCGGTTCACCCTCGCGGATGTGCTGGCCACCCGGTTCGATGGCCGCAGCGTGCGCGCCGTGATGGCGGGCAGCACGCTGATCATCAGCACCCTCTATCTCGTGGCGCAGTTCGTCGGCGCGGCTCTGCTCGTGCGGCTGCTGTTCGGGGTCGACTACACGGTGGCCGTACTGGTGATCGGCGGCCTGACGACGGTCTACACCATGCTCGGTGGGATGTTGGCCACGAGCTGGATCCAGATCGTCAAAACCACACTGATGCTGGCCTGTGCGGTCACCCTGTTCGTGCTCGTGCTCGTCCGCTACGGCGGCAATCCGTTGGGCGTGTTCCAGGACGCGTTCGAGACGTTCGGGGCGGAGGCCGTCGCACCGGGCCGGGAGTCCCCGCTGGCCGGTTTCGACCAGCTGTCCCAGGTGTTCGGTCTCGTGCTCGGAGTGCTGGGCCTGCCGCACGTCATGATCCGTTTCTTCACCGTCCCCGACGCGCGCGCGGCACGGTCGTCGGCGATCACCGCGATCTGGGTGTTCACCGCGTTCTATCTGATGATCCCGGTGATCGGCTACGGCGCCTCCCTGATCGTGGGGCGGGACGCGATCACGGCACAGAATCCCGCGGGCAACCTCGCGGTCGCGCAGCTGGCCGAGACCGTCGGGGGAGGGGCGCTGCTCGCGCTCGTGTCCGCGGTGGCCTTCGTGACCATCCTCGCGGTGCTGTCCGGACTCGTCATCGCGGCGTCCGGTGCCATCGCCCACGACCTGTACGCCCAGGTGATCAAACGTGGCTCGGTGACTCCGCGGGCACAGTTGGTGTCCGCACGGATCGCGACGCTGGCGACCTGTGCGGTCGGCGTTCTGCTGGCGCTGGCCGCCGTGGATCAGAACGTCGCCTTCCTCGCCTCGCTCGCGTTCGCCGTCGCCGCGAGCGCCAACCTGCCCGCCCTGCTGCTCACGATCTACTGGCGCCGGATGACAGCACGGGCCGTCCTGTGGGGCATGGCGGTGGGACTCGTGAGCTCGATGGGGATCATCCTGCTCAGTCCCGCCGTACTCGGCTCGTCCGCGGTCCTGGGCTTCAGCAACCCCGCACTGGTGACGGTGCCGCTGAGCCTGCTCGTGTCGATCGCCGTGGCGGTGGCGGCGCCGTCCCGCGGTGTGGCTGCCGAACGCGATCGTGCGGTGTTCCGCATGCTCCGGACGAAAGCGGTCACCGGGCGCGGCAGCGTCGAGGACGAAGGCGACCCCGCGGGCACGCGATGACCGGACCGGCCGTACAGCCCAGCGATGAAGGAGAGATACGACCGATGAGTGACGACAGGACGATCGACGCGCTCGTCTCACGGATCGAGGCGCTGGAGGCCGAGGCCGACATCCGCCGACTGCAGGCGCGCTACATGTTCCTGTGCGACACCCCGAATCCCGAGTTCGGAGTCCGGGACGATCAGCACCGCATCGACCTCATCATGGAGCTCTACACCGACGACGCGGTGTGGGAGGGCGTCGGTGAGTATTACGACAACCAGTTCGGCAAGGCAGAAGGCGCGGCCGCGATCCGTGCACACTTCGAGCGGTTCTGGGCAGCAGAGCGCACCCCGGCGCTCGTGCTCAACGCCCACTACCTGACGTCGGAACAGATCCGGGTCGACCGCGACACCGCGACCGGCCAGTGGATCCACATGCAGCCGTGGCTGTTCTCCGACGGGACGGGCCTGCTGCGGTCGAGCCGCCTGAACAACTCCTTCCGGAAGGAAGGCGGATCGTGGAGGATCAGCAGGACCCGCACCGAGAACGTGTTCGTCGCGCCGCTGGGCGAGGACTGGGCGAGTGATTACCCTGCGGCCTCGGTGCTGATGAAGCCGTAGGAGGCGCCGCAGCCGGAGCCGCCACGACCCCCGGAGGGACAACCCGATGACATCGACCGAATCGTCCGGCCCGGACCCGGTCGTGCACATCGTGGACGACGACGAGGATCTGCGGCAGTCACTGGTCTTCCTGTTCGAGAGCGTGGGGATCCAGGCGCTGAGCTATCCGGACGCGACGTCGTTCCTCGACGAGTTCGACGCCGACGAGCCCGCGGTCGTCATCGTCGACATCCGCATGCCGGAGATCAGCGGATTCCAACTACAGGAGCGGCTGCTTGCCGCCGACTACCCGGCACCGGTGATCTTCTGTTCGGCGCACGGCGACATTCCCATGTCGGTGCGAGCGCTCAAACAGGGAGCGGTCGACTTCCTGGAGAAGCCCTACCAGACACAGCGGATGCTCGAGGTCGTCCAGAAGCACCTGCACGAGGCCAAGGAGCGGTTCGCCGAGCACGCGGGACGCCGGGATATCACGCAGCGGATCGACACTCTCACCCAACGTGAACGGGAAGTGCTCCGGCTGGTCATCGAGGGCCTGTCCAGTCAGCTCATCGCCAAGCAGCTGGGGATGAGCGTGAAGACGGTCGACGTCCACCGTGCCCGCATCAAGTCCAAGACCGAGTCGGAGACGCTCGGCGCGCTGGTGCGGGACATCCTGCTGCACCGGGTATCGGTCTGAACGTTCCGGCGCGGCTGGGCGTCCGAAGAGCTGCGTTCGGAGAGCTGCGTTCGAAGGGCGGTCCGGAGAGCTGCCGTTCGACGCTGGCGGTGCCGTCGTGATCGGACGGCGACGGCGATGCGACGGCGGCGGTCGCATCGCCGTCGCATCGCCGTGTCTTCCTCACCGGTGAGGCAGGACCGTGCCACGGTGCCGGTGCGACCGAGGCCCGGTGACGGCGACCGAGCCTCGGTGCCGGCGTCACACCTGGCCGCTGACGGCGCGTTCGGCCCAGCAGCCCGCGGCCAGCAGCGACTGTTCGTCCCGCGCCCGTCCGACGAGCTGAACGCCGAGCGGCAACCCGGCGGCGTCGGCGGCGCCCGGCACGGTGACCACGGGCAGGCCGAGCGCCTGCCACGGCCTGCTCAGCACCGGGTCGCCCGTGGCCGACAGGCCCATCGGAGCCGGGCCGGGCGCGGCGGGACCCACGATGGCGTCGTAGGACTCCGACAAGCGGGTCAGCGCAGCGCCGATCTCGGCGAGCCGGTCCCGAGCAGCGTCGTACTCGGTGTCCGGCATCGCGTCCCCGGACCGCAACAGCGTCGCGAGCTGCTCGCTTATGCAGGACGCCACGGCCAGTTCCGCAGCACGTTCCCGGGCGGCCTCGTAGGCCATCACGACCTTCTGGGCCGCGACCGCCTCCGCGACGAGATCCTCCTCCGGAAACGCGTCGACGACCGCCCCGGCCTCGGCCAACCGGCGGGCCGTGCCGTCGATCGCCTCGCGCATCCCGTCCTCGACGACACCGAGCGGTTTCGCGGTCCACAGCAGCAGTCGCGGTGGACGGGGTGCCGTCGCGCCGGCATCCACCTCGCCGGTGAACGCCGACCAGGCCAGCGCGAGATCGGTGACTCCTGCGGCGTACACGCCGTGGCTGTCGAGGCTCGGGCTCAACCCGGCGGTGCCGTCCATGGCGATCCGGTCATGGGTCATGACCAGTGACGCCACGCCGCAGAAGGACGCGGGCCGGGTCACCGACCCTGCGGTCTGGGTGCCCAGCGCCAGGGGGACGTGTCCCGAGGCCACGGCTGCGGCCGAGCCGCTCGACGAACCGCCGGGAGTGCGGCCGGGATCCCGCGGGTTCCGGGTGGGACCGGGCGAGAAGTAGGCGAACTCCGTGGTGACCGTCTTGCCGACCGGAATCGCGCCCGCCCGTCGCCACGACGTGACGATCGCGGCGTCCCTGTTGGCCGGTGCGGCGTCCTCCCGCAGCGATGTACCGCATTTCGTCGGGAATCCAGCCACGTCGATGATGTCCTTCACGCCGAGCGGAACGCCGCCCAGCGGCCCGGTGTCGCGGGGCTCGGATTCCGGAGCGTGCGCCACCCAGGCACGCACCTCGGGTTCGGTGTCGGAGACGGCCGCACGCGAGCGGGCGAGCGCGTCGGCAGGGGTGGTCCGCCCGTCGCGGAGGTCGCGGTGCAGCTCGCGCAGCGACCACGGCTCGCGGGGCGTCGCCGGGCCGGTCACGGCTGGCCCCATGCCGCGTCGGCGACCCAGAAGTCCATGCCGCTCGCGCTCACCCCGTGCCGCCATTCCGAGGTACGCCGCAGCAGCGGCTCCACCGCTGCGGTCACGGCGTCGGCAGCCTCGGGCCCGTCCTCGGGAACCTGCCAGTGCACCCAGCTCCGCTCCCTGCCGTCGCGGTCGTGCTCGAAGAGGTCGACGTGCCGCCAGCCGTATCCGTGCGTGTCGTTGTAGCAGGTAAGCGTCATCCGAATACCTTCGTCGTCCCGCTCGGTCACCAGACCCTCCTTCGCATGAATGCTCACGCGCCAGTGCCTACGCGCTCAGCGACGGCGTGGCAAGACTGTGGAACCGGCGTTGGAAATAGACCAGCGCTCCGGTGTCTGCGTGTGTGTGGACGGCGTCGACCTCGACGAACAGCACCGAATGCGAGCCGAGGGTGCGGTCGGTCACGATCCGGCCGACGACCGCGACCAGCGCGTCCTGCAGCACGGGAACGCCGTGGGTGGTGAAGTCCCAGGACCCTTCGGCGAACCGTTCGGCGGTCGGAACCTTCGTCGCACCGGCGAAGTGGAGCGCGAGTTCGTCCTGGTCCGCGCCGAGCACGTTCACGGCGACCCTTCCGTTGGCCGTGAAGATGTCGTGCGAGCGGCTCGAGCGGTTCACACACACCAGCATCGTGGGAGGTGTATCGGTCACCGAGCAGGTCGCGCTGACCGTCATCCCGGCGGGGCCGAGGGCGCCGTCCGTGGTGATCACGTTCACCGCCGCGGGCAGTTTCGCCATTGCGGAGCGGAACTCACGCTGGGCATTCGACAGCTCTGACACGAATCCTCCTGCGACGAGCGCGTGGGCCGGGGCGCCGTTGTCTGGTTCCTGCTGCGACGTTACGACTCCGGTCACGGTGTCGATATCGAGACTTACACCGGGCCCGTTGAGGGTTTCCCCTACTCCTCGTCGTCGGCGAGCGGCAGCGCGAAGCCGAATCGCGATCCGCCCTCGTCCCGCGGCTCGGCCCAGATCCGGCCGTGCTGCCGGGTGATGACGCGATAGCTGAGTGCCAGGCCGATGCCACTGCCGTGCGCCTTGGACGTGAACGACTCCTCGAACGGATCGTGCTGCAGCCCGCGGCCCCGGTCGTCGACCGTGAGGACGCCGAAGCCGTCGTCGAGACGGGTCGTGATCGTGAGCTCTCGCCGTTGCTGCTGGCACGAGGTCATCTCGTCGATCGCGTTGACGCAGAAGTTGAGGAGCACCTGGCCCGTGAGGACGCGTTCGCAGCGCACCAGCACCGGTTCGGGATGAGGGTGCACCGTGACTGTCACGCCGGCGGGCACCGCGCGAAGCCGGACGAAGTGGAGACACTGGTCGAGCACGTCGCCCAGGTCCACGACCTGGTCCACCTGCTCCAGGTGGCCGACGAACTCACGCACCGCGTCGACGATCGTGCTGGCGCGTTCGATCTGCCCGACCGCTCTGTCGACACCGAACGACAGCTGGGATGCGGCCTCGGGCGGGACCGTTCCCGCCTCGGCCAGCGACCGACTGCGAGCTCGGACACCTGCGAGAAAGTTTCCTGCGGCCGCGAGCGGCTGGCCCAGCTCGTGGGCGATCGCCATCGCCATGTCGCCCATCGCGTTGTACCGCGCCAGGTAGTTCTCGCGGTGGAGCTCGCGCTCACGTCGCACCTCGCCCTGAACCCGGTCGGAGACGTCGTGCAGGATCATCAGCAGTGCGTGGTCGCCGGCGTCCTGAACGGATTCGAGGCTTCCCTCGAGCCACACCGACGTGCCGTCGTCGTGCGCGACCTCGAGCTGGATGGCGGTCGACGGGTTCGCCCGCGCCAGGGCCTCGTCCCACGTGACCGTACGTCCCTCCAGCCACAGCCTGCCGTAGTCGGTGAGCGGGCCCAGCGGCTCGTTCGGGGTCGCGCCGATGCGTGCCACGGCGGTGTCCGTGGCGAAACGCAGTGTTCCGGCCGAGTCCAGCATGAGCGCGATCGTCGACGTGTGCCGGGCGAGCGCGTCGATGTAGGACGTCGTCAGCCGCAGTTCCCGTTCGATCTGCTGTTCCCGCTCGATGTCGCGGAACTGCACCATCACGGCGGTGCCCCGGTCCAGTTCCACCCGGACGGCGACCGCGTCGGTGGGGATCACCCGGCCACTCTTGGAGCGGTAGTGCCACTCGATCCTGCTGGCGCCCTTGTCGACGGCCTCCTGCAGCCACGCCCTGCCGATCACGCGGTCGTACTGCTGGGCCGAGCTGCTCATGTGGTTGGCCTTGAGTGGGCGAAGCTCGGTGACGCTCCAGCCGAGCATCTCGCACGCGGCCGGATTCGCCCACAGGATGTTCTTGGTGTCGGCGTCGTGGATCAGGACGCAGAGTTTCGTGGCTCGCATCATCGCGACGAAGTCGTTCGCCGTGATCTCGGGTGCCTGGGGATCGACGTGCATTCGGTCAGGGTAGAACGCCGGCCGCGGGGAGCGGGGCTGAAGAAATCCCCTAGGCCGGCATCGGCAATACCCAATACCGCGTCCCGTTGCGGCTTCGTAGCGTCGAAGTCGGTCGAACGAGGAGGAGCAATGGTGCAGACGCGGGTACGCGAATCCGTGGAAACGCGGGGACGCGGCGACGACGCCGTCACCTTCGACGACGTGCTGGCGGAACTCGAGGACCGGAGAACCGAGTTCGACGAGCAGCGATACGTCCCGAAGGATTTCGTCGAGCGCCTCAAACAAGTCGGGATCTATCGCGCGTCCACGCCCGCGAAATTCGGCGGGCGGCCGTTGCCGCCCGCCGAATTCCTGGACCGGATCGAACGGATCTCCGCCGTGGACGGATCGACCGGCTGGGTCGCCAGCTTCGGTTCCGCGCTGATCTATCTCGCGGCGTTGCCGGTCGAAACCCAGGCCGAGCTCTACCGCAACGGCCCCGACGTGACGTTCGCCGCCGGCCTGTTCCCGATTCAGCCTGCCGAGGCCACCGACAGCGGATTCCGCGTGGACGGGCGGTGGAAGTTCGCCAGCGGCTGCATGGGCGCCGACATCCTCGGGGTCGGTATCCCCGGGGACTCGTCGACTGGGGGCAAGCCGCGCACGGCACTGCTCAGCCCCGATCAGGTCGAGATCGTGCAGGAATGGGACGTCGTCGGGATGCGGGGTACCGGATCGTTCGATCTGGTCGTCCGCGACACCGAGGTGCCGCGCGAGTGGACCTTCATCCGCGGCGGCGAGGCCACTGTGGACGAACCGCTCTACCGGTATCCGGTCATCGCATACGCCGCGCAGGTGCTGGCCGTCGTCGGCTCGGGCGTCGCACGGGCCGCGCTCGATCACGCCGAACAGGTCGGCGGCGGCTATGCCGGGGTGACCGGAGCCCCGAAACTCGCCGACCGGCCGCACTACCGGACCCGGGTCGCCTCGGCCGAGGCGGAACTGCGCTCGGCGAGGGCGTGGTTCTACGACCTCAGCCACGAGGTGTGGGAAACGGTCGTGGCAGGCGACCCGGCCACCGACGAGCAGAACGCCCACCTGCGGCTGGCCTCGGCGCACCTGGCGAAGACCGCCTCTGATGTCGTCGGTGACCTCGTGGAGATCTCCGGAACGGCACCGATCAACCGGAGCCACCCGCTGCAGCGACTGCTCGGTGACGCGCTCGTGCCGAAGCAGCACGCGTTCCTCGGCCCCGCCATGTACGACTCCGCCGGGGCGGTCCTGATGGGGCTGGACCCCACGACTCCCGGTTTTCAGTGACAGGTGCCGCGACGTCCGTCAGCGACACCGTGAACCCCGTGACGGCAAGGAGGCCGGCGTGACCGCACAACCGCTTCGCGTGCTCTTCTGCATCGGAATCAACCAGAACTTCTTCGATCTTCCCTCCGGCGGCATCGCGCCCGGCGACGTCTGGAAAGCGTTCGTGTCCATGATGGACGGTATCAAGGAGATGCCGGGCGTCGATTTCATCGGTGATATGGACGACGACTCGCACCTGGTCGGTCCGTCGGACGGCTGGCCGTGGACCTGCTACATCCTGGCCGACGTCGACTCCCAGGACACGGTCAAGGCCGCCTGCAACCTGTTCCGCACGACCCCGGTCGGCGACGGCGACGCGAAACTCTGGCGGTTCGCCAAGGTCGAGGCGCGGATGGGCCGTGCGCTCACGGTCCGCGACGACGTCACGCTCCCCGAATGACATTACGGAGAAGCCCGGATGAACCAGTACATCGATGACACAGCGCCCGCGGACCTGGTGGCAGCGGACCGCGTGGCCGGCCGGCTCTACACCGATCCCGACATCTTCGAACGCGAGATGGCGGCCATCTTCGAAACCACGTGGGTGTGGGTCGCCCACGAGAGCGAACTGGCGACGCCGGGGAGCTTCAAGTCGACCTACGTCGGCAGGCAGCCGGTGATCGTCACCCGTGACCGCAAGAACAACCTGCACACGATGCTCAACCGGTGCCGCCACCGCGGCGCGAGCGTGTGCGAGAAGCCGCAGGGCCGTGCGAACGGGTTCACCTGCCCGTATCACGCGTGGTCGTACGGCCTCGACGGCACACTGCGCGGCATTCCGTACCCCGACGGCTACGAAGGCGTCGTCGAGAAGCGTGACCTGTCGCTGCGGAAGCTGCGCACCGAGAGCTACGGCGGCATGGTCTTCGCGACCTTCGCGGAGGACGTCGAGCCGCTCGCCGACTTCCTCGGCGACGCGAAGCTGTGGATCGACCGATTCATGAAGCAGGGTGGCGGTTACCCGATCAAGGTTCTCGGCAAGCACCAGTTCCGATTCAAGGGGAACTGGAAGATCCAGCTCGAGAACACGACGGACGGTTACCACTTCCCGATCGTGCACCGGTCCTGGATGGCGTCGGTCGATGCCGAAACGGCGGACATGATGTCGTTCATGACCGACCCCGATGCGATCACCCACGACCTTGGTAAAGGCCACAGTGTCATGCAGATGGTGCCGGAACACGCCGACCTCGACGTCGACGACGGCAGCGAGCCGTTGCAGGGCAGGTTCGACGACCTCGCGGCGGAACTGTCGAAATCCTTCTCCGATACGGAGGTACGCCGACTGCTGCGTGCGATGCACGGCACCGGATTCAACCTCAACCTGTTCCCGAACGTGGCGATGTCGTCCGCGTTCTTCCGGGTGCTGCGGCCCGTCGCGGTCGACGAGACGGTGATCGAGCACATCGCGATCGGCCCCGACGGACCGTCCGAACTGGACCCGCTGAACCGTGAGCGACTGCGGATCCACGAACACTTCCAGGGGCCGTTCGGGTTCGGCACGCCGGACGACGCCGAAGGCTGGGACCGGGTTCAGCGTGGCGCGCGGGCCGAACCGGCGATGCCGATCCTGGTCAACCGCGGCAGCGCGCGGGAGAAGACGAGTGCAGAGGGATGGCCGACGTCGCACGTGACCGACGAGACCGGCATGCGCGCGGCGTACAACCAGTGGAAGCGGATGATGCGCGATGACTGAAGCCACCACAGCGCCGGCCGTGGCCGAGCCGGTGAGCACGACCGACGCGAGGGTCGCCAGGGCGATCGACCTCGTGTGGCGCGAGGCCGAGCTGCTCGACCGCGCCGACTACGTCGGGTGGAACGAGCTGTTCACCGGCGACGGGTTCTACGTGGTGCCGATCGATCCGGACACCGACGATTTCGAGAACACGCTCAACATGGTCTACGACGACGCCCGTATGCGGGAGCTGCGGGTGGGGCGGATGACCGAGGGCTACGCCATCGCCGCGGTCGACGCCGCCCGCACGGTACGCACGGTGTCGCGATTCGTGCCGGAGTCGGTATCGGACACCGAGGTGGTGCTGCGCTCGGCGCAGGTGCTGATCGCCTACAAGCGACGGCGGCACGACATCTGGGCCGCCGACCTGACGCACCGGGTCCGCCTGGCCGCCGACGGCCCGGCCGGTGACCGGATCGCGCTGAAGATCGTCCGGCTGGTCGACAGCGAGGACGCGGTGCCCGCGGCGGGGTTCCTGCTGTGAGCGCGGCACAGACCGCGGTCGTGACCGGCGGTGGAGCGGGACTCGGCGAGGCGATCGCGCGTCGGCTGCACGAACACGGATACCGCGTCGCGATCGCCGACGTGGACGGCTACGCCGCCGATGCGGTGGCGGGACAGCTCGACCGCTCCGGGCACACGGCGAAGGGGTACGGCGTGGACGTACGGGGCCGGGCCGCGTTGGAGGACCTGCTCTCTCGGGTGCTCGCGGACTTCGGCGGCGCGCACGTGCTCGTGAACAATGCGGCGCGCACCCGGGCGACGCCGTTGCTCGAGATCACCGCCGAGGAACTCGACGACGTCCTGGCGGTCAACGTCGCGGGAACGTTCCAGGCGTGCCAGATCTTCGGGGCGCACTTCGCCGAACAGGGATACGGCCGCATCGTGAACATGGCATCGCTGGCCGGTCAGAACGGCGGGACGGCCACCGGGGGTCATTACGCCTCGTCCAAGGGCGCCATCCTGTCGGCGACCAAGGTGTTCGCCCGCGAACTCGCTCCCCGCGGCGTGACCGTCAACGCGGTGTCGCCGGGACCGCAGGACAGCCCGATGGTGCGGTCGATCGTCGGTGAGGAGAACCTCGAGTCGTTCGCGTCGGCGATCCCGGTGGGCCGGCTCGGTGATCCGGCGTTCATCGGCGACACGGTCGCCCTGCTCGCGTCTCCGGGGGCCGCCTCGGTGACCGGAGCGTGTTGGGACGTCAACGGTGGTCTGTATCTGCGCTGATGCCCGGAGGGCGGGAACGGAAGTGAGCATGGCGATGCACAGGATCCCCGTACGAGTGGCGGACGTCGTCGACGAGACGGCCGACATCCGCAGTCTGCGGTTGACCAGGACCGACGGCGCGGAGTTCCCGGCGTACGAGGCGGGCGCGCACGTCGACGTCGTCGGCCCGACGGGGCTGACCCGGCAGTACTCGCTGTGTGGCAGGCCGAGTGACCGATCGTCGCTGCACATCGCCGTCAAGCGGGAGCCGGATTCGCGCGGTGGTTCCCAGGCGCTGCACACCGTCTCGGTAGGCGACTCCCTGGAGGTCGGGCAGCCGCGGAACCTGCTGACGCTCGCCCCGGACGCTGACCGGCACCTGCTCGTCGCTGGCGGCATCGGTGTCACACCACTGCTGGGCATGGCCTACGAACTGGCCGCCAGGGGAGCGGAGTTCGAACTCCACTACTTCGCGCGCTCCAGAGAGGAGGCCGCGTTCGTCGACCACCTCGAGAGTGTCACCGAGTTCCGGGGCCGGGTCCACCTGCGGTTCGGTACCCCGCGGGACAAGTTTCCCGCGGTGCTGGCGGATCTGGTGCCGGAGCTGACGCCGGGGAGTCACGTCTACACGTGCGGGCCGGAAGGGTTCATGACCGAGGTGGTGACGGCCTGCGCCCCGGTGGTGGGCGAACAGCGGGTCCACATCGAACACTTCGTCGCCGCCGCGGACGAGGCGGGCGAGGACGATGCCTTCACCGTGGAACTGGACACGGGGGAGACGTTCGAGATCCCGGCGGGGCAGTCGATCCTCAGCGTGCTCGGCGAGAACGGCATCGAGGTGTTCAAATCCTGCGAGGAAGGGATCTGCGGATCGTGCGTGTCCGGCGTGCTGGCAGGCACCCCGGATCATCGGGACCGGTGCCTGTCGGCGGCCGACCGATCGGCGGGCGACCAGATGGCACTGTGCGTCTCGCGCGCGCTCACCGACAAGCTCGTCATCGAGCTCTACTGACCGGCGTGCCGGCCTGCGGGGCGCCCGGTGGTCTGTGCCGCTAGCGCCGCGGGGACCAGTACCGCATCAGCACCGACAGGACGGTCGACACCTCGAATCCGGTGATGCCGGGGTGCCTGCCGAGGTCGTCGGACAGGAACGTCGCGAGGTCGTCCTCGTGGTGGAACAGCCCGTGGTGGAGGACCGAGGACGTCCCGGCCACGGTGGTCACGTAGCGCGCGGACTCGTGGCCTGCCAGGGCGGTGGCGACGCTGCGCATCGACGCCGGTGACGTGGCCAGGGAGACGACGGCCTCGAGCGGGTAGCCCAGCAACGCCGGCTCGATCTCGACACGTGGTTGCACGAGCCCGCGGTCGAGCACCGATTGGGTCGTGCGATACGCGGTGGACGCGCTCCTGCCGAGCTCGCGGGCGATCTCGGCGGCACTCGCTCTGCCGTTGCGGTGCAGTACCGCGGCGACGGCACGTTCGTCGTCGTCCATCGGCACCGGGGCGTCGGGCGGTGCGCCGTGCCGGTGCGCGGCGAGTGTCTCCTCCTGCTGCGGTGTCAGCCGGTGCAGGCGCCACCGCGACCCGGAGACGTACCGGTGCAGACCGAGCTCCGAGTGTGTCGTGAGGATGCCTGCGATCGACGGCAAAGTCGTGGCCAGCAGCTCCGCGGCGTCCGCGCGCCGGCGGGGGTGGAGGATGCAGTAGACGTCGGCGCGGCCCGTGGTCGACGCGACGAACTGTGCCTCGGGCAGGTCCGCGACGGCCGTGGCGACCTCGCGTGCGTGTCCCGGCGCCGTGGAGATCCACACGTGGTGCGGGGTGGCGCCGTCTAGCCACCAGGGGATCTGGCCGACGATGCGGAGCCCGTAGTGCTCGCGCAGTCTCGTCAACCGCCTGCTGACGGTGCCCGTCGAGATCCCGAGCGTCGTCGCGAGCACCTGCAAGCTCACCCGTGGCGCCAGCTGCAGCGCCGCGACGAGGTCGAGGTCTTCGGGGTCGAGGGTCTCCGCCAGCATGTCCTGTTTCTAGCACGAGCGCTCTGTGTGAACGATCAGAGTCATGTATGGATCTATATTGACAGATTCACCTCATCAGTTGAAGGTATGCGGTCATATTGTTCTGTTGATCGGAGGTTAGTCCGATGACCGCAACGCTCCTCGTCCGCGACGCCCACGTGCTCGATCCGGAGCAGGGGGAGTACCGGCGAGCCGACCTACGGTGCGAGAACGGCCGGGTGGTCGAGGTCGACGACCGCATCCGCCCGGCGTCCGACATCCCGGTGCTCGACGTCCACGGCGGACACGTGCTGCCGGGCCTGATCGACTGCCACGTGCACGTCCTCGCCTTCAGCGGCAACCTCACCGTGGTCGCCGACGCGCCGCCGACCTATGTCACGGCCGGAGCCGTCCGCAACATGGGTGCGATGCTCGACCGCGGGTTCACGACCGTGCGCGACACCGGCGGCGCGGATTTCGGCCTGGCACGGGCTCGGGAAGAGGGGCTCATCCGCGGGCCACGACTGTTCTACGGCGGCAAGGCCCTGAGCCAGACGGGCGGGCACGGTGACAAGCGGACCGTCGAGCAGAACCACGTCGACGGGCACCCGTGCTGCTCCGGAACCGGCCGGGTCGTCGACGGCGCGGACGAGGTGCGCAAGGCCGTCCGGGAGGAGCTGCGGCGCGGTGCCCACCACTTGAAGCTGCACGCCTCGGGCGGGGTGTCGTCACTGGGGGACAGGATCGGCTCGACGCAGTACTCGATGGACGAGCTGCGCGCGGCCGTCGACGAGGCCGAGGCGGCGGGCCGCTACGTCACCGTGCACGCCTACCCGCCGTACGCCATCAACCGTGCGCTCGAGGCGGGTGTCCACTGCGTCGAACACGGTAACCTGCTCGACGACCGCACGGTGGAGCTGCTGCTCGAACGTGATGCGTTCCTCGTCCCCACGCTCGTGACCTACTTCGCGCTGCGCGAGGAGGGCCGGGACCACGGGTTGCCGCAGGCCAGCTGGGAGAAGGTCGGCGAAGTGCTCGACAACGGCCTCGGCGCGCTGGAGACGGCCTCACGGGCGGGCGTGCGGCTGGCCTACGGCTCCGACCTGCTCGGCGGGATGCAGCGGAGGCAAAACGAGGAGTTCCGCATCAGGGCGCAGGTACAGCGCCCGCTCGACGTCATCCGGGCGGCGACGACCAACGCGGCGGCGCTCGTCGGCATGCGAGGTGAGCTCGGCACGCTCGCGCCGGGGGCGCACGCCGACCTGGTCGTCCTCGACGAGGACCCGCTCGCCGACGTCACCGTGCTGGCCGACCCCGGCAACATCCGCACGGTCGTGCAGGGCGCTCGCGTGGTGAGGAGTGAGCCATGAGGGATGCGCTGATTCTCGGCTCGATCTGTGCCTACGTCGCCGCGATGGTCGCGATCGGCTTCTGGGCGGCGAGGAAGATCAAGAACAATCACGACTTCATGCTGGCCGGACAGCGGCTCGGCAGGCTCGTGCTGATGGGCACGCTGCTGGCCACCTGGACGGGCGCGGGCACGATCATGGGGCGGGCGTCGTTCTCGTACACCTACGGGCCGCTCGCGAGCATCTTCTACAGCATCGGCGCTCCGCTGGGCATCCTGATCATGTACCTGTTCCTCGCCAAGCGCGTCCGCGAGCACAGCAAGTACACGGTTCCCGAGCTCATGCAGCAACGCTACGGACCGTCCGTCCGGATCGTCACCGCCGTGGCGATCGTGATCGCCTACAGCGCGATCGTCTCCGAACAGGTGCGCGGCCTCGGTTACATCCTGCACCTCACGACGGGCTTCCCCGAGGGCGTCGCGAAGATCGTGGGGCTCGTCGTGGTCGTGTTCCTCGCGTTCAGTGGCGGGCTGATCTCGGTGGCCTACACCGACGCGCTGAGCGCGCTGCTCATCACCATCGGCCTGGTCGGGGCGTTCATCTTCGTGCTCGTGACGCTCGGCGGCTTCGGCGGCCTGGCCGAGCGGCTCCCCGAGGACCACATGACGTGGAGCGGCGGACTGACCCCGATCCAGATGCTGGGGTACGTGCTGCCGACGCTGTTGCTGATTCTGGGCGACCAGAACATGTACCAGCGGTTCAGTGCCGCACAGAGCCCGGAAGTGGCGAAACGATCGACCGTCGGATTCCTGGCAGGTGACCTGCTGTTCTACGGGGCGGTCATCGTCATCTCCTCGGGTGCGGCGGTGCTGCTCCCTGCGATCCAACCGGACACCGCGGTGCTGCGGCTCTCGACCGACTCGTTGCCGGTGGCGCTCGGGGCGATCATGCTCATGGCCGCGACCGCGTTCATCATCACGACCGCCAACTCGTACCTGTTGTCGTCCGCGGGGAACCTGGTCCGTGACATCTACGGTTCGCTGTCGAAGAAGGAACGTGGTTCCCGCAGGGAGCTGTTGCTGACGAGGATGACGATCGTGTTGCTCGGCGCGGCGGCGTTCGTGATCGGCGAGTTCTTCCCCGGGGTGCTGGAGATCCAGGTGTTCGCGTACACCATGTACGGCGCGGTCGTGACGCCGTCCCTGCTCGCGACATTCCTGTGGCGGCGGGCGACCGCCGTCGGATGTATCGCGTCGATGATCACCGGCATCGTGGCGACCGTCGGATGGGAGTTCGGCCTCGACAAGCCCTTCGACTGGAACAGTGTGCTCGTCGCCCTGCCACTGGCCGTACTGGCACTCGTCGTCGGCAGCCTGCTGACCACTCCGCGTGCACCGGCCGAACAGTCGGTCCCCGCATGAGCGGGTGAGCCGCTGCCGCGACGGCCGGTCTCCGCCGCCGTCGGCCCTGGGCGGCCGGCGGCGGAGGCCGGCATGTGCCGGCTCGGCGAACCGCTCACGACGGCAAGTAGGTCTCCAGGTGGTGGGTACGGGCGACGAGGGCACGGAGGTCGTCGAGGCCTCCGCGGATCAGCCCCGCGGCTCGTGCCTGGACGAGCACGTTGCCGGTGGCCGTCGCCTCGACCGGGCCCGCGACGACCGGGCGGCCCGTGCGCTCGGCGGTGAGCCGGCACAGCAGGGTGTTGCGGCATCCTCCGCCGACCATGTGCACGACCGGTACGGAGCGCCCCGTCAGCTTCTCCGCCGTGGTGATCGTCCGGGCGTAGGCCTCGGCAAGGCTTTCCAGGATGCACCGCACGAACTCGGGCCGGGTTCCGGGGACGGGCAGGTCGTGTTCGGACAGCCACGCCGCAATCCGCGCGGGCATGTCGCCGGGCGGCAGGAATCGCTCGTCGTCGGTGTCGAACACCGGCACGCGCCCCGGTGGCACGTCGGCCGCCTGCGCGAGCAGCGTGGACAGGTCGACGTCCGGATCGTTGCCGCGCCAGTGCGCCACGGACTCGCTCAGCAGCCACAGTCCCGTGACGTTGTGCAGATACCTGATCCGGCCGTCGACGCCGAGCTCGTTGGTGAACCCGGCCGCGCGCGACTCCTCCGACAGGACCGGCTCGGCCAACTCGACACCCACCAGCGACCAGGTGCCGCACGAGATGTAGGCGAACGACTCCTCGGCCGCGGGTACGGCCGCCACCGCCGACGCCGTGTCGTGCGAACCGACCGCGGTGACGCGGGTCCGGTGTCCGCCCCGTACCTCGGTCTCGCCGATCGAGTCGCCGGGCGACACCAGGGGAGGTAGCAGGGAACGGTCGATGCCGAGCAGCTCCGGCAACGACCGGTTCCACGCTTCGCCGCCGGGCTCGAGCAGCCCGGTGGTCGACGCGTTGGTGCGTTCGGCGACCTGCACTCCCGTCAGCCAGTAGGCCAGCAGATCCGGCAGCAGCAGCATCCGGTCCGCGACGTCGAGCAGTCCCGTGCGCCGGTCAGCGGCGAGCTGGAACAGCGTGTTGAACGGCAGATGCTGCAGCCCGTTGTGCCGGTACAGCTCCTCGGGACCGACGACCGCGTGCACGTCCCGCACCCCGTTGGCGGTCCGCGGGTCGCGATAGTGGTACGGAACGCCGAGCAGCGTGCCCGCGCGCAGCAGGCCGTAGTCGACGGCCCACGAGTCGATGCCGACGCTCAGCAGGCCGGGCGCCCGGATCGCGGCCTCGGCGACTCCTTCCCGCAGCCGCCGGTAGAGCTCGAGGATGTTCCAGTGCAGCCCGTCGGGCGTGCGCACCGGTTCGTTCCCGAACCGGCTGACGGTCTCCAGCCGCAGCTCGTGCTCGCCGACGTGGCCGAGCATGACGCGCCCGCCCGACGCGCCCAGGTCGACCGCGGCGACGCTCCCGTGGGCAGTGCTCACCGACCCCTCCTCACCGCAGGAACGCCGCGGCCACGCCCGCGTCCACGGGCACGTGCAACCCCGTCGTGTGGCTCAGGTCGCCACCGGTGAGCGCGAACACCGCGTTGGCCACGTGCTCGGGCAGCACCTCCCGCTTGAGCAGCGTTCGCTGTGCGTAGAACGCGCCTAGCTCGGACTCCGCGACGCCGTAGACCTTCGCTCGCTCGGCACCCCAGCCGCCCGCGAAGATGCCCGAGCCGCGCACCACCCCGTCGGGGTTGACGCCGTTGACCCGGATGCCGTGCTCGCCCAGTTCGGCGGCCAGCAGCCGCACCTGATGCGCCTGGTCGGCCTTCGTCGCCGAGTAGGCGATGTTGTTCGGCCCCGCGACCACGCTGTTCTTCGACACGACGTAGACGAGGTCGCCGCCGAGTCCCTGCGCGAGGAAGACCTCCGCGGCGGCGCGGCTGACCAGGAACGAGCCCTTCGCCATCACATCGTGCTGCCGATCCCAGTCCTCCGCGGTGGTGTCCAGCAGCGGCTTCGACAAGGACATCCCGGCGTTGTTGACCACCAGGTCCAGCCCGCCGAACGCCAGCACGGCCTCCCGTACGGCCTCGGCCACGCCCGCCTCGTCGCTGACGTCGGCGCGCACCCCGATCGCCACGTCCGGAGACCCGAGTTCGGCGGCGGCCGCTGCGGCCTTGTCGGCGTCGAGGTCGGCGACCACCACGGTGGCACCTTCCGCGGCGAGCCGCTGCGCCGTGGCCTTGCCGATGCCCGACGCCGCGCCGGTCACGAGTGCGACGCGCGTCGCCAGCGGCTTCGGAGCGGGACGCCTGCGCAGCTTCGCCTCTTCGAGCTCCCAGTACTCGATGCGGAACTTCTCGGACTCGTCGATGGGCCGGTAGCTGGAGACGGCCTCGGCGCCACGCATCACGTTGATTGCGTTGACGTAGAACTCGCCCGCCACTCGGGCGGTCTGCTTGTCGCCGCCGTAGCTGAACATGCCGACCCCGGGTACGAGCACGATCGCCGGGTCGGCCCCGCGCATCGGCGGCGAGTCCGCGGTGGCGTGCCGGTGGTAGTAGCCGGCGTAGTCCTCGCGATACCGGGCGTGCAGCTCGCGCAGTCGCTGCGCCGACTCCTCGACCGTGGCGGTCGCGGGCAAGTCGAGCACGAGCGGCTTGACCTTGGTGCGAAGGAAGTGGTCCGGACAGCTGGTGCCGAGCTCGGCGAGCCGCGGATGCTCGGCCCGCGACAGGAAATCGAGCACCTCGGGGCTGTCGGTGAAATGGCCGACCTGCCGCCGGTCCGTGCTCGCCAGGCCGCGAATGATCGGCGCGAGCGCGGCCGCCTTCGCACGGCGCTGCGCCTCGGGCAGCGGTTCGCGGCCGTCGAGCACCGCACCGAACGGTTCAGGCCTGCCGTGCTCGGCGATGTAGGCCGCGGCCGTGTCGATCATCCACAGCGAGTTCCGTTCGCACTCCTCGCTGGTGTCGCCCCACGCCGTGATGCCGTGACCGCCGAGGACCACGCCGACCGCGTCGGGGTGATCCCGCTTGATGTCGGCGATGTCCTGCCCGAGCTGCCAGCCGGGGCGGCGCCACGGCACCCAGACGACCGCACCGCCGAAGATCTTCTCCGTCAGCGCGGGGCCGTCGACGGCCGTGGCGATCGCGATACCGCTGTCGGGGTGGAGGTGGTCGACGTGGCAGGCGTCGACGAGACCGTGCATGGCGGTGTCGATCGACGGGGCCGCGCCGCCCTTGCCGTGCAGCGTGTAGTCGAAGGCCGCGACCATCTCGTCCTCGCGGTCGAGCCCGGGGTAGACCGAGCGCAGTGCCTGCAGCCGGTCCAGCCGCAGCACTGCCAGGCCCGGTTCGGTGAGGGTGCCGAGATCCCCGCCGGATCCCTTGACCCACAACAGGTCCACGGCCTCGCCGGTGACCGGGTCGACATCCGTGCCCTTCGCGGAGGCGTTGCCGCCCGCGAAGTTGGTGTTCTTCGGGTCGGACCCGAGGCGGTTACTGCGCGCCAGCAGGTCGGCGACGACGGAATCTGCTGTGGTCACGGTGTTCTCCTTCGTTGTGCGACCGTCGCTCATGCGCCCCAGCCCGCCTGGGTGCCGCCGACCCGCTCCTCGGCGAGGCGGCGCCCGTGTCCCGACTCGGCGTACGCGCGCATCGGATCGGCGGGCAGGCCGCGGGATTCGCGCCACGCGGCCAGATCGCCGCGCACATCGGTCTGGAACGCGTCCATGAGCACCTCGTTGGCGGCGAGCACGTCGTGTTCCGCCTGCGCCTTCGCCAATGCCGCGTGGTCGACCAGCAGCGCCCGCGCCGTCATCTCCTGCACGTTGAGGACCGAGCGGATCTGCCCCGGGATCTTCTCCTCGACGTTGTGGCACTGGTCGAGCATGAAGCGCACCGGCGAATCCTCGGCGAGCCCGCCGCCCGCGACGACCTCGTGCAGGATGCGGAACAGCTGGAAGGGATCGGCCGCGCCGACGATCAGGTCGTCGTCGGCGTAGAACCGGGAGTTGAAGTCGAACGAACCCAGTCTGCCGAGCCGCAGCAGCTGCATGACGATGAACTCGACGTTCGTGCCCGGCGCGTGATGCCCGGTGTCCAAACACACCAGTGCCCGGTCACCGAGAGCGCTCACCTGGGCCAGCGAGGTTCCCCAGTCCGGCACGTCGGTGTGGTAGAAGGCCGGTTCGAAGAATTTGTACTCGAGCACGAGCCGTTGGTGGTCGGCGAGCCGTTCGTAGATGGTGGCCAGTGATTCGGCGAGGCGGTCCTGCCTGGCGCGCAGGGAATCCTGTCCCGGGTAGTTGGTGCCGTCGGCCAGCCAGATCTTCAGATCCGTCGACCCGGTCGCGTGCATGATGTCGAGGCACCGGAAGTGCGCGTCGATCGCCTGCTGCCGGATCCGTGCGTCGGAATGGGTCAGGCTGCCGAACTTGTAGTCCTCGTCCTGGAACGTGTTCGAGTTGATCGTGCCGAGCTCGACCCCGCGCTCGCGAGCATATCGCCCGAGCACCGCGTAGTCGTCGACGGTGTCCCACGGAATGTGCAGCGCGACGGCCGGGGCGAGGCCGGTCAGCTCGTGGACCGTGGCGGCGTCGGCGATCTTCTCCTCGGGGGTGCGAGGGGTCCCCGGGGTGCTGAACACCTTGAACCTGGTACCGGAGTTGCCGAACGCCCAGCTGGGCAGTTCGATGGCCTGCCGGGCGAGTGTCTCGGTGATGTCGGCGAAGCGGGGCATTACACGCCATTCCCTTCCTGCGGGCGAGCGGTACGGGACAACTGGTCCTCGAGGTGGAAGACCTCGTCGAGCGAGACCGCGGTCCGGTCGGGGCGGCCGTCGCCGACGAAGAACTCGCTCATCTCCGCCTCCCACCGCGCGGCGACCTCCGATCGCGCCAGGTAGGCGTCCGAGCGCTCCACCGATTCGGTCTCGTAGTAGCCGATGAGCAGGCCGTCCTCGCGGAGGAAGAGCGAATAGTTGCGCCTGCCGGACGCTTCGATCTCCCGGAGCATCTCGGGCCACACTGCTGCGTGCCTGCGGCGGTACTCGTCGATCCGCTCGGGTGCGACCTGCAGTTGGAAACAGACCCTGATCACGAGCGCACCGCCAGGTCGTCCTCGCCCTCCGGCGACGTGCCGTACCGCTCCCTCTCGATGTCCTGCAGCGTTCGGCCCTGCGTGTTCGGTGCGCCGATCGTGCCCACGAGCAGTGCGACGGCCAGCAGCGCCAGGATGATCACGCCGACACCCTGGAGGCCGAGCTGCGTGAGCATCACCGGGAACCACACACTCAGCAGGCCGACGACGATCCGTGCGGACAGGAACAGCACGCCCTGGGCACTCGCGCGATACTGCGTGGCGAACAGCTCGCTCGTCCACAACCCGTAGAACGCCTGCGCGCCGATACCGGACGAGATACCCCAGCCGATCGCGAAGAACAGCAGTGTGGAGGTTCCCGGCGGTGCGTAGATCAGTGCGGCCCACGCGACGATGCCGAGCAGCGCGCCGGAGAAGTACAGCCAGCGCCTGCTCACCCGGTCGGCGAGGAGCATGAATCCGAGGTAGGTCGTCAGGCTCGTGCAGCCCCAGACCACGACCTGCAGGAGGTACTGCTGGGTGACCTCCGTGAAGCCGGCGGCGTCGTACACCCGCGGCTGGAAGATGCCCGCCTGGCCGGCGACCGCGTTCCACAATGCGTAGACACCGAACAGGAACAGCAGCGCGGTGAGGTTGACGCGTTTGGTCAGCAGTCCGCGCAGGCTGGACAGGAACGTGACCTGCTTGCCGGAGGTGGTGCGGTTCGTCCAGATCGTGGATTCGGCGAGGCCCCGTCGTACCCACCAGGTCACCGCGGCGACCACGAACAGGTGCGCGAAGATCAGCCTGCTGCCGAGCAATCCGAGCGGAACGAGGGCTGCGGCCAGCAGATAGCCGACCATGGGGCCGAGCGACCACGCCAGTTGCGCGGTGCCGACGTGCGCGGCTCTGCGGTCGGCCGGCGCCTCTTCCGCGATGTATGTCCACGAGGCCGTGACACCGGCGCCGACCGCGATACCGGTCAGCACGAATGCGATGAGCAACATCGCGAACGACGCGGCGAAGACGGCCAGCAGCGACCCGAGCATGAACAACAGCAGGTCGTAGGTGTAGATGAACTTCCTGCCGTAGCGGTCGCACAGCGGACCGCCGATGGCCGCGCCCGCCGCGGCGCCGAAGGCGTTGGCGCTGAGCGAGGCGAGCAGGCCGACGGCCAGGTCGTCGAGCCCGAAGTGCTCCTGCCACAGGCTCAGGCTCGTGGCGATCGCGATGATCGAGCCCGCCTCGATGTAGTTGGACATGGCCACGGCGATCGTCGCTCGCCAGCCTGTCGTGTGTCGTGCGCCTACTCGGACCGTCATTGGTCCTCCCGCTTCAGCCGCCGTTGGTTGAATCGTTTCAAAAACTGTAGGGGACCACGACCGTGTGAACAAGGCCCGAATTCGGAGGGGAGCGACGGGCGGTCAGCGGCGGGCGAGACTGGAGCGCCGCACGACCAGTTCGGGGGTGAATTCCACGTTCTCGTGGACGTGCTGTTCGTCGCCCGCGATCTCGCGGACCAGCAGTTCCGTGGCCGTGGCGCCCATCTGGGCCGCGGGCTGGCGAACGGAGGTGAGTGGTACCGCAGCGGCGGCCGCGAAGTCGATGTCGTCGTAGCCGACGAGTGCGATGTCGTCGGGTACGGCGACCCGCGCCGCGACGAGAGTCTGGAGCACGCCGAGTGCGATGAGGTCGTTGGCGCAGAACACGCCCGTGGGGCGTGGGTTCAGTCCGAGCAGGCGGGAACCGGCGTCCCGGCCGGCGTCGACGTCCAGGCGTTCGGTCTCGATGACGGTGACGGCGTCGTGGTCGACGCCGGCGTCGTCGCACGCCTGGAGGGCGCCGGTGCGGCGGTCGAGGCACTGCGGCAGCGACATCGGCCCGCTGACGTAGGCGATGTCGCGGTGGCCCTGTTCGAGCAGGTGGCCGACGGCGAGCCTGCCCCCGGTGACGTCGTCGACCGACACCGAGCACGCCTCGTCGCCGGAGGCGACGCGGTCGAGGAAGACGTACGGGATTCCGTGTCTGCGCAGTACGGACAGCGACGTCGTCGAACTGTCGGTCGGGGTCACGAGCGCGCCGCGGACCCGTTGCTCGGCGAACAGGCCGAGGTAGAACTCCTCCGCGGTGAGCTCCTGGGAGCTGTCGCAGAGCATGACGCCGAGCCCGTCGGCGCGGGCGGCCTGCTCGGCACCGTGTGCCATGCCGACGAAGAACGGGTTGCGCATGTCCAGCACGAGCAGGCCCAGCATGCGGCTGTGGCCGGCACGCAGCTGACGGGCCGATTCGCTGCGTACGTAACCGAGCTTCTCGACGGCCCGCATCACCCGCGCGTGCGTGTCGGCGGAGAGCAGTTCCGGGTGGTTCAGCGCGTTGGAAACCGTGGCCACCGACACGTCGGCTGCGCGGGCGACATCCTTGATGCTCACCCCGCGGGAGCGGCTATCGGGTCGGTCCGCCACCCCGACTCCCGTCTGCAGTGCCGCCGTCGCGGCGGTGCGTACCGGTGAATCCTTTCATGATCGGACCATAACCCACTTGAATCGTTTTCATGGTGCTGCCGCGCCGGACCAGTGCCGGGCCGACACGGCGTGCCGTGCCGGAGAGGACACCGCGGGCCGGTGGTCGCTCATCCGGTACGTCGGTGAGCGGCACCGGTCCGCGGGCAGGCCACTGTGGTGCGGCGGGACGAGGAGGCGCTGATGCCATCGACCGGGAAGGTGGCGGGGTGCGCCAACGGCGTGCCGGTTTAGTCGGCGTGCCGGTCAGCCGGCCGCGGGTAGCCGGAGGCCGGTCTCCGAGTGGAAGGCGTGCACCTCGTCGGGACTGGTGATGGCGACCGTGACGGTCTCCCCGAGTTTCGGTGGCGTGCGCCCGTCGGCACGGACCACGAACCGTTCGGAGTGCTCGCCCACCCGGACGGTGCCGTGGACGTAGGCGTCCGCGCCGAGCTCCTCCACGAGCTCCACCGTCATCGCCGCGCCGTCCTCACCGGAACCGGCCAGCCGCAACGACTCCGGTCGCACACCCAGCGTCAGCGTGCCACCGGCCGCGGCGAGGGTGTCTCGCGACAGCGGCACGCTGAGACCGTCGAGGCGGGCACCGTCGTCGACCACGGTCACCGTTTTGAGGTTCATCGCGGGGGAGCCGATGAAACCGGCCACGAACGCGTTGGTCGGCCGTTCGTACAGGTTGCGCGGGGTGTCGCACTGCTGCAGCGTGCCGTCCTTGAGCACCGCCACGCGATGCCCCATCGTCATCGCCTCGATCTGATCGTGGGTGACGTAGATCGTGGTGGTGCTGAGTCGATCCTGGAGTGAGGCGATGTTGGCGCGGGTCTCGACCCGCAGTTTCGCGTCCAGGTTGGAGAGCGGTTCGTCCATGAGGAACACCGACGGCTCCCGGACGATCGCCCTGCCCATGGCGACCCGTTGCCGCTGTCCGCCCGAAAGGGCCTTCGGCTTGCGGTCCAGGTACGCGGTGAGGTCGAGCAGCTCGGCCGCCTGCCGCACCCGGTCGGCGATGCTCGCCTTCGATTCCCCTTTGAGTTTGAGCGCGAAGCTCATGTTCTCCGCAACCGTCATGTGCGGGTACAAGGCGTAGGACTGGAACACCATGGCGATGTCGCGGTCCTTCGCGGGCGTATCGGTGATGTCCCTTTCGTCGATGTGGATGGCGCCCTCGTCGACGTCCTCGAGACCGGCCAGCATGCGCAACGCCGTGGACTTGCCGGAACCCGAAGGGCCGACCAGGACGAGGAACTCACCGTCGGCGACGGTCAGGTCGAGCCGGTCGACCGCGCGCACCGGGGGCGAACCGGGGTACAGCCGGGATGCATTCCGGTAGCTGACCTCTGCCATGGAAACCACCTTTCACCGTGGGCGCCGGACACCTTCGGCCGGACGCCGCGGAGATTGCCGTCCGGCCGCCGGTCGGCCGGACGTCGAAGGGCACCGTGCGGGCGATCATGCCGAGGCCAGACCCCGGACGGTGCCGAGCAGGATATGGGCCAGGTTGAACACGACCGCCCCGGCGGGCGCCGCTGCCGCCGCCTCCGTGGTCGACACGATGGTGACCAGCGGCGTGCCGGCCTCGGCGGCCGCGTCGACGGCACCGTCCGCGGCGGCCCGCACCGCGGGGTCGGCGGTCCCGCCGGGCCTGCCCATCGACACCGCGAGATCCGCGGGGCCGATCATCAGCGCGTCGACACCGTCTACGGCCGCGATGTCACCGGCCGCTGCGCACGCCGACTCCGTCTCGAGCATCGGTATCACGAGCGTGGTCTCCGCCGCGTTCGCCAGATGCTCCACGGCCCCCGTGGCGCCGAACGAGCCGGCACGCGAGTACGTCGCGAACCCGCGCTCGCCCAGCGGGGGATACCGGGCCGCGGACACCGCACGCCGGGCCTGCTCCGGCGTGTCGACGTGCGGCACGACCACGCCCTCCGCGCCGAGATCGAGGACGCGCAGCGTGAATGCCGGCTCGTCGTGGCCGACACGGATCAGCACGCCGATGCCCCGTGCCTGGGCCGCCTGGATGTGCTGCTGCAGCGGAACCAGGTCGGCGGGGCCGTGCTCGCAGTCGATGAGCACGAAATCCAGGCCGCCGATGCCGCACAGCTCGACGAGGTAGTCCGAGGGCATGCGCACCAGGCCGCCGCGCAGCCGATCACCGGCCGACAGTCGCCGCTTGAGTTCGGATTTCGCGGTCATCGCGCCACCATTCCCGCCGACAGGTCGATGTCTGCAGCGCACAGCCCGGGCATCGAGAGCATCGACACGAGCGCCGTGGCCACCTCCTGCTCGGTCACCATGCGGCCGAGTGCCGCCCGCGAGACGAACGCGGCCTCCGCCTCCTCGTAACTGGTGCCGGTCCGCTCGGCCTCGAGCCGGAAGTTGCGTTCCATCCGCGGCCCTGCGACCGGACCGGGGGAGAGCGAGTTGACGTTCACCCCCAGCGGGCCGACCTCCGCGGCGAGCGTGGTCGTGAGTCCCAGCACGGCCATCTTCGAGGCACAGTACGGAGTCCGCCGGACGAGCGGCCGTTTCCCGCTGACCGACGCGATGTTCACGATGTCACCGGATCCCCGCGCGAGCATGCCGGGCAGCAGCGCGCGGCACATCAGGTACGTGCCGTGCACGTTGCCGGCGAACACCTCCGACCACTCGGCCGGTTCGATGTCCGTCAGCGGTTTCACGGGGCCGGGCGTGCCCGCGTTGTTGACGAGGATTGACACGTCCTCGTCGGCGAGCTCGGCCGTCAACGCGGTCACCGAGTCCGGGTCGGCGACATCGACCGTGACGGCGCGTCCCGGCACCGCCAGTCCGGCCACGGTCTCCTCGACCTTCGCCGCCGTCCGGCCGGCGGCGATCACGCGGCAGCCGT
Organism: Prauserella sediminis; assembly: GCF_014195435.1. Taxonomy (NCBI): domain Bacteria; kingdom Bacillati; phylum Actinomycetota; class Actinomycetes; order Pseudonocardiales; family Pseudonocardiaceae; genus Prauserella; species Prauserella sediminis. Next base: position 3,983,613 of record NZ_JACIBS010000001.1, read on the forward strand.
TGTCGGCCAGCGCGGTGCACATCGCCCGGCCCAGTCCGGAACCGCCGCCGGTGACCAGCGCCGTCCTGCCCGACAGTACGTCCGTCATGTGCGCACCTCCGCCTGCGGAGCCCACGGCAGTGACGCACCGCCGTACTTCGCGGCACGCACGTCGCCGGAGCGGGCGTGTCCTTCGAACAGCTCGACGCGTGCGGCCCGGCCGCACACCTCGCCGAGCCGCGCGCTGGCGGCCGGATCGGTGACCTCCTGATACGTCACCGTCTTCAGATACTTGCCGACCCAGAGGCCGCCCGTGTATCGGGCCGCACCCTTGGTGGGCAGCACGTGGTTCGTACCGCTGACCTTGTCGCCGTAGGACACGCACGTGCCCTCGCCGAGGAACAGGGCGCCGTACTGGTTCATCCGGTCCAACGCCTGCCGCGGGTTCTCGGTGAGGACCTGGACGTGTTCGCTGGCGTAGCCGTCCGCGACCTCGAACGCCTCGTCCAGCGAATCCACGACGACGATCTCGCCGTGATCGCGCCACGACGGTTCGGCGAAGTCGCGCGTGGGCATGTCGGGTAGCAGCCGCTCGACGTGTTCGAGCACCGCGTGGCCGAGGTCGGCCGACGTCGTGACGAGCACGGCGGGCGAGTCCGGCCCGTGTTCGGCCTGCGACAACAGATCCACCGCGACGACGAACGGATCCGCGGTCTCGTCGGCCACGATGAGGATCTCGGTGGGACCCGCGAACAGGTCGATACCGACCTCACCGAACAGCTGCCGTTTGGCCTCCGCCACGTAGGCGTTGCCCGGCCCCGCGATCAGATCGACCCGCGGCAGCGTCTCGGTGCCGACGGCGAGTGCGGCCATCGCCGGCACGCCGCCGAGCAGATAGATCTCGTCGGCGCCGGCCATGTGCATCGCCGCGACGGTCGCCGCGGGAACCTCGCCGCGGATGGGCGGAGTGCACGCCGCGACCCTGGGCACACCGGCGACCTTCGCGGTCACGATCGTCATGTGGGCCGACGCGGTCAGGGGATACCGGCCGCCCGGCACGTACGACCCGGCGGCCGCCACGGGCACGTGCCGCTGTCCGAGATGCACTCCGGGCAGCGTTTCGACCTCGATGTCGCGCATCGACTCGCGCTGGTGCCTGGCGAATCCGCGGACCTGCTCCTGGACGAACCGGATGTCCTCGATCACCTGCTCGGGGACGCCGGCGACGATCCGTTCGACCTCCTCGGCGGTCAGCCGGAACGAGTCCGGCGACCATCCGTCGAACCGCTCGGAGTACTCGCGGACGGCGGCGTCGCCGCGGTCGCGGATGTCGGCGATGATCGTCGAGACCCGCTCGGCGACGTCGGCGTCCTGCGTGGCGCCGGGCCGCTGACCTGCGGGCGCCTTCACGAGTTCGGGCATGGGTTTCCTTTCGGGATGCGGCAGCGGGTGAGCCAGTCGGTCAGGTGGTCGGCGACCTCGGCAGGCCGCTCGACGGGGAGCAGATGTCCGGCTCCCTGGACGGTGTGCAGTTCCGCGCCCGGCACGGCGCCGGCGATCCGGCGGTGGAACTCCGGCGGGCACAACGCGTCGGCCGTGCCGCACAGCACCAGGGTCGGAACGTCGACCTCGGCCAGCGATGCCGTGGCGTCGGTGCGGGTCGCCTGCGCGGCAAGCTGCCTGCGGAACGCCTCCGGTCCCACCCTTTCGGCCATCTCCGTGAACCGGCCGGCGTGCTGTGCGGGCGGTTCGGGTGCCGCGAACATCGTCGGCAGGATCGAATCACGGACGACGTCGGAAAAGCCGCCGCGGCGGGTCTGCGCGTCGAACGTCGCCCATCCGGCCCGTTGGGCCTTCGTCGGTGCGCCGGCATTCGTGGACATCGCTGCGAACGCCGTGACGCGCTCGGGTGCGCGCCGCAGCACCTCGAAGCCGACGATCGCGCCGAGGCTCAGTCCGACGAGGACGAACGGTTCGTCCGACGCGGCGAGTACCTCCTCGGCCATGCCGCCGATGCTCGGCGCCGTCGGGACGACGTCCGACACTCGCGGGCCGAATGCGGCACGGACGTCGTCCCACAGCGCGGTGTCACAGAGCATCCCGGACACCGTGACGACGGGCGCGGCGGCTGTCATTCCCCGATCTTCCTCGGCACCAGCGCGTAGGGCGCGACGTAGCCGTTGTGGTCGATGGCGATTCCGGTGTCCGCGGCCGCCTTGGTGACCTCGTCGTCCCACTGCAGCCGGACCCGGCCGTCACCACCGTTGATGACGAGCAGCGAGGCGGTCTCGTCGCCGACGTTGCGGATGGACCGCCACGCGCCCCGCGGCACGGAGAGCATGTCCCACGGGCCCAGTCGCACCGTGACCTGGTTGTCGGAGTCCTCGGAGTTGAGCGCGATCTCCCACTCGCCGTCCTTGGCGAGCAGGACCTGCGTCTCATGGTGGCGGTGCCCGCGCATCCCGCTGCCCGGCTCGGCCCGCAGCCACGCGACGTTGTGCCCGTGCGGGTTGTGGATCGGCGGCTCCTGGTCCCGGTTCTCGGTCATGCCGTACCCGATGACCAGTGCCAGTTCCGCGCCGCCGCCGGGAAGCAGGCTGTCGAGGAACGCCGAGGAGGAGAAATCGAGGTCGTCGGGCGAGGCGATGCGCCTGCGCATCTCCTCCACGGAGTAGCTGCGCAGGTTCGCGATCTGCTCGGGCGTCATCGGCCGGACGAGTTCGTCGTCGTCCGGCGGCTCGTCACCGGCCTCGGTGTCGATGAGGGCGCTCTCGGTCGTGAGGTAGAGCCCGTGGTCGGCCGCCTGCTGCAGCACCGAGGGGCCCCAGATGATGCCGCCGGTGTCGTCGTGGCCGAGCGTGGTGAACAGCCAGCCGTCGTCGGGGCCGATGTTGGTGAACCCGCGGAAGATCCACGTCGGCATCGAGGCGATGTCGCCTTCTCGCAGTACGAGTTCGCCGTCCTTGCCGTCGGCGCCCCATCGCAGGAGGAACTCCCCGCGGAAGCAGTAGAAGACCTCCGCCGTGAAGTGCAGGTGCAGATTGTTGGTGATCCCGTTCGGCATCGCGGCGGCGCCGATGTTGTAGCCGTGCGGTTCACGCAGGTTGACCACCTGATCGGAATTCTGCGAAACGCCCGGCCCGATCATCGCGTAGTTCTCCTTGCGATCCGATCCGGGCGTGCGGCAGTCGATGAACGCCTGGTTGCAGGAGACGAAGTCGCTGCGGCGGACGGTACGCCGGGCGGCCTCGTCCTCGCTCACCATCACCTGGTCACTGTGCACGGTCACATCCGATTGCTTCATACGTATGCACATTAGTTGGACCAGGGCAGTCGTTGTCAACCGTCACCTGGGTCAGATGGGTCGTCGGCAGTGCGAGGACGTATGCTCGATCGCGACCGGAACGGGGAGGCAGACGTGGGGATCACCAGCCGCGACGTGGCACGACTGGCGGGCGTGTCGCAGCCGACGGTGTCGAGGGCGCTGCGCGGGGACCCGCGGGTGTCCGAGGACACCGTGCGCAGGGTGCGTATGGCGGCGGAAGCGCTCAACTACGTTCCCAGCGAGGCCGGTCGTTCACTGTCGACGCAGATCAGTCATCGCATCGGAGTGCTGGTCACCGACCTCACCAACCCGTTCTACCCGCACCTGGTCGGGCCGTTGCACGACGAACTCGAGCGGCTCGGATACCGCATGATGCTCTTCACGGAACGGTCCGAAGCCACTGCGGCCGCGGAGCGGCTCGTGGACCGGTCCATCGACGGACTCGTCCTGGCGACGTCCACGCTGGACTCCGGGTTGCCGGCCGAGTTGAGCCGGCGACAGCTGCCGTTCGTGTATCTCAACCGTGAGGGAACGGTGCCCGCGGACGCGATCGTGGTCGACAACCGGCGCGGTGGTGAACTGGTCGCCGAGGAGCTGGTGAAGTCGGGCCACACCCGCATCGGTGCGATCTTCGGGCCCGACAACACGAGCACCGGACGGGATCGTGAGATCGGGTTCCGGCAGGGGCTGGCCGACGCCGGCATCGCCCTGCGTCCCGCACATGTCCGGCACGGTCCGTTCGAATTCGAGACCGGTGCGCAAGCGCTGGCCGAACTCCTGGACACCGATCCGGTGCCGACGGCCGTGTTCTGCGGAAACGACGTCGTGGCCATCGGTGTGATCGATGCGGCCCGCCGGTTCGGGGTCGACATCCCCGAGCAGCTGTCGGTCGTCGGGTTCGACGACATCCCGATGGCGTCGTGGGCGAGTTTCGAGCTGAGCACGGTGCGCCACGACCTCGACGAGATGGCGCGCACCGCGGCGAGGCTCCTCGTCGCGCGGGTGTCCGGCGACGACGCGAACCTCGAGCCGAGTGGAGTGGACGGCAACGGTGCGGCGGGCCAGCGGCGCGTCACGCTCGAGCCGCACTTCGTCGCGCGGCGCACGCATTCCGAGCCGTCGCAGAGCTGATCGCCCGGCTCGACGTCGGTCGTCTCCAGGCTTCGCGCGATCAGTACATACGAAGAATCGCCTGCGTTGAGCTGATATCCGGCGGTGCCCGGATCGATGTGCAGTGGTTCTTTCCTGGTCAACTCTTCTAACTCGATGCAGTCGAGATTCTCGAGAGACCTTCCGTTCGGGCATTGTCTCGCAGCTGTGAATACGCATACACTGCGCGGCACCCCGATCGCGCCGTTCTTCCGGCAGAGGAGGTCGACCCTCGATGGTGGCATCCACCGTCTCCCCACCGCGCAGGCGTTCCGGTTGGCGCAGACGTGCCGAACCGTACGTACATCTGGCGCCCGCACTGCTTGCTATCGGACTGACGACGGTGTACCCGCTCGTCTCCGCGCTCATCACGAGCTTCCGGCACTGGCGCCTCAACGAGACCAGAGAGCCGGGCGAATTCGTCGGGCTGGACCAGTATCAGCGCGCCTTCACCGACGGCACGTTCTACAACAGTGCCTGGGTGACGCTCGAGTTCACGGTGATCTCGGTCGTGCTGTCGGTCGGCCTCGGCCTCGGCATCGCGCTGATCCTGAACAATCGCACGAGACTGAGCGCCTTCACCAAGGCGCTGCTGATCCTGCCGTTCGCCGTGGCACCCGCCCTGAAGGGCTTCTCGTGGCGGTTCATGCTCAACCCGGACACCGGTGTCTACGACAAGATGCTCGACACGGTGTTCCCGTTCTTCGGCGACATCAATTGGCTCGGTGACCCTTTCTGGGCGCTGATGGCGCTGGCGCTGACGGAGGTCTGGGGATGGGCTCCGCTGATCGCCTTGATGCTCCTCGGCGGACTCGGATCGATCTCGCCGGAGGTGCGGGAAGCTGCCAAGCTCGACGGTGCGTCGCCGTGGCAGGAGTTCTGGCGCGTGACGTTCCCGCTGCTGCGTCCGCTGCTGCTCGTCGTCGTCTTCCTCAAGGCCGTGTTCTCGGTGAAGATCTTCGATCAGGTCGTCACGACCACCGGCGGCGGTCCGGGACGCGCGACGGAGAGCATGAACTTCTTCGCCTACAACCAGGGATTCACCTTCCTCGACATCGGATACGCCTCGGCCGTCTCCTGGGTCATCGTCCTCGTGCTCGGAGTGCTGGCCGCCCTGTATCTGATCGCGATGGCCAGGCAGGAGGCGAAATGACCGACATGGCAGTGAAACCGGAACCGGCGGCCTCCGTCCCGGCCGAGCCCCCACCACCGCGGCGGCAGCGCAGGCGCAGCGGCTGGTCGGCGGTGGGGTCGACGGCGCGAGTGGTGGCGACCCTGGCGATTCTCTTCTTCGTGCTGTTCCCGATCGTGTGGATGGCACTGACGGCGTTCAAGCCCGCACGTGACGCCTTCTCGACGTCGCTGGTGTTCACACCGAGTCTCGAGAACTTCTCCGCCGTACTCGGTGGAGCGAGTGACCTGAGCGGCGCCCTGGTCAACAGTGTCCTGATCGGTGTCGCCACGACCGTGGTCGCCGTGCCGTTGGCGTTGCTCGCGGCCTACGGGTTCTCCCGCTATCGGTTCCCGGGGCACCGTTCGATGTTGCTGGCGATCGTGGCGACGCAGTTCATCCCCGGAGTGGCGATCGCGTTGCCGTTCCTCACGCTGTTCCGCAGTCTCGGCCTCATCGACACGCATCTGGCGCTGGTCGTCGTGAATCTGTCGATCGTGGTCCCGTACATCACGTGGCTGCTGAAAGGATTCGTCGACGGCCTGCCGACGGAGATCGAGGAGGCGGCCCGCATCGACGGCTGCGGCCAGGTCGCGCTGCTGTGGCGGGTGATCACTCCGCTGGCGGCGCCGGGCATCTTCGTCTCGGCGGTCTTCTCGTTCCTCCTGGCATGGAACGAGTTCCTGTTCCCGACCTTCCTGTCGCGTTCGGACGCCACGACGCTTCCGGTGGCACTCATGACGCTGGTGTTGCCGGAGGGCGTCGCGTGGGGACAGATGGCCGCGGCCGGCTTGCTGGTGATGGCGCCGATGCTGGTGATGGCCTTCCTCGTGCGGAAGCACTTCGCCGAGGGGATGACGATGGGAGCCGTGAAATGAGGCGCATGCGACGGACCGTCAGGGCGGCGCTGGCGCTCGGGGTGTCGGCCGTGCTGCTGGCGACCGGCTGTACGGCCGGTCCCGGCGATCGGAACCTGTCCGAGCTGGTCGCCGACGCTCCGGTCGGGGAGAAAGGACTGCTCGAGGGCAAACCCTACGACGGTACACACATCCGGCTGCTGAGCTGCTGCAAGACGACAGCGCAGTTCGCGGCGCTGCAGCAACGCACCGGCGAGGAGTTCACGAAGAAGACCGGGATCACGGTCGAGTGGGCCAACATCCCGTACGAGTCGTACCTGCAGCAGATCGTCGCCGAGACCGCCATCGGCGGTGGCACCTACGATCTCGTCGTGTGGCCGGACGCCTACGGCGCTTCGGCGAAGATCGGCCTGCAGCCGTTGAACACGATGCTGAAGCGTTCGGATCGGTCCATCGAGGAGTTTCCGCCTCCCTTCCAGGACGCCGCCCGTGCCGGCGACGACCACACCGTGTACGGGCTGCCGTTCCGCGGATTCTCGTACAACTACTTCTACCGCGAGAGCGAGTTCGAACGGCGCGGTATGGAGCCCGCCGAGACGTGGTCGGAGTTCGGGAAGCAGCTGGACGAGCTCGACGGGTCGGGCGGCCGCTCGGCCCTGGCCGGGCAGTACGGCCGTAACGGCGGCCAGAACCTCTACACGTGGCTGGCGATGCTCTGGAGCAACGGCGGTGAGGTGCTCGACGAGGACGGGGATCCGGCGTTCACGACGCCCGCGGCGGTCGAGGCGACGGAGCGGTACATCGACCTGCTGCGTGACGGTCACAGCCCGCCGGCGTCGGTCAACTGGACGGAGACCGACGCGACGCAGTCCTTCGAGCAGAACAGCAGCAATTCGGTGTTCACGTGGGGCTGGCAGATCGACGACTTCACCGATCCCGGCAAGGTGCAACCGGAGGTCGCCGACGACATCGGAGTGGCGCCGCTGCCGGGGTGGGGCGGCAAACAGGCCGTCACGTACGGCTACACGTGGCTGATGGGCGTGCTCAACACGTCGGAGAACCAGGGCGCGGCGTGGGAGTACCTGAAGTGGCTCACTCATCCCGACACCGAAAGGGACGTCGCGCTGGACAAGTCCGATCCGGACACGGCGACCAGCGTCGTCGTGCACAACGAGAACATGCGCGACGACGCAGTGAACGAGGCCAACCACGGACTGCCCCGACTGCAGGAACGCGCGTTGCGCAGTGCCAGGACGGTGCCGATGACCATCGACTGGCCTCAGGTACAGGACGTGCTCGAGGTGGCGATCAACGAGATGGCGCACGGCGCCGATGTGCCCAGTCGGCTCGCCCGCGCGGCGGACGAGGTGCAGGCACTGCTGGACCGTGGCCGAGCAGGAGGCGAATCATGACCGAAACCGTGACGGTGGAGCGTTGGCCGGTCCCGGTCGCCTACGAGCCGTACCGCGACCCCGAGGAGTTCATCGTCGAGTGGACCGACCGCATCTGGGTACGCCGCGGGGTCGGCCTGATCCGCGACAACTACGCGGCCGACGCGGTGGTCCACGGGGCCTACGGCACGAGCCGCGGTGTCGAACCGGTCGTGCGGTCGACGTTGACGAAGATCGCGGCCTACCCGGATCGGGTGGGGCAGGCCGAGGACGTGGTGTGGGAGCGGCGGGGCGACGACGCTTTCCTGAGCTCGCACCGGATCTACAGCACGGGTACGCACACCGGGATCTCGGCCTACGGACCGCCGACGCACCGCTCGTTCTCGTCGCGCACCATCGCCACGTGCCTCTACCGCCGTGGCGTGATGGAGTACGAGTGGGTGATCCGCGACGAGTACGCGGTCGTGGCGCAGCTCGGTCTCGACCCGGACGCCGTCGCGCGGGAACTGGCGTTCCCTGGCTGGCCGGACCGCGACCCGTTGCCGGACGTGCTGACGGCGGGCGAGACGGGCCCGCGGCCGGATCTGCACCGGGCGGAGTGCGAGCACGCCCTCGGACTGATCGAGCGGGTGTGGAACCAGCGGATGTTCGACGAGGTGACCGACTTCGTCGCACGGGACGTCACCTCCGACATCTCCCGGGACCGCACGCTGACCCGTCCCGACGGTTACCAGCGGGGACTGCTCGAACTGCTGGCGCCCGTCCCGGACGGGCGCTTCGAGATCAGGGACGTGGTCGCGCACGAGTCCGGGCCGCACGGCGGTGTCCGCGTCGGCGTCGTGTGGTGGCTGGACGGGACTTACTGCGGGGCGCCTGCCTACGGTCCGACGACCGGGACACCGGTGCGCCTGCTTGGGTCCTCGCAGTTCCTGTTCCGGGACGGCAGGATCGTGCGGGAATGGCGGGTCTACGACGAGCTCTCGATCATGGCGCAGATCGCGCGGGCGCGCGGCGACGAACCGTCATGATCTGCTGAGCAGCATGCGCTGGGCGAGCCGGGCGAGTTCGCGGCTCGCGGGGGAGAGCACCTCGCCTTCCCTGCGGACGAGCGCGATCGTGTCGTGGAGCGGTTCGGCGAACCCGACCGTGTGCACCGACGGCGGGCACACGGAGCTTTCCGCCACCGCACGCGACACGATCGTGTCCCCGATACCGCGAGCGACGAGCGCGAGGGCGGACTCGACGTGTTCGACCTCGATCCACGGTTCGAGCTTGACACCGGCGACCTGCGCGCGTTCGGCGAGCTGCCTGCGCGTCGGATCGGCCCAGCCGTAATGCGCGTCGTAGAGGATCAGTCGGGACCGGCCGAGTCCCGCGGTCGTGACCGGTTCGGCCACGCGTGCCGGATCGGCGCTGGCGTACCGGACCTCGTCGCGCAGCAGTGGTGTGACGTCGAGGCCGTCGTCGTCGATGGGCAGCACGACGAGGCCCGCCTCGACGGTGCCCGCGGCCACGGCGGACGCCACCTCGACCGAGTTCAATCCGATCAGCCGGATCCGCACCTCGGGGTAGTTGTCGTGGAACTGTTCGGCCAGGTCGGACAGCAGATAGTACGCGGCGTTGCGCAGCAGGCCGAAGGTGGCGACACCGCCCCGGAGCGATCGGACGGACCGCAGCGCCTGTTCGGCGCCGTCGGCAGCCGCGACGGCGCGTTCGGCGAACGGCAGCAGCGCCGAGCCGGCAGCCGTGAGCACGAGACGCCTGCCGCCGCGAGAGAACACGGGGGTGCCGTGCTCGTCCTCCAGCTTCCGGATCAATTCCGACACGGAGGCCTGTGTGATGTCCATCCGCGCGGCCGCCGCGGTGAACGACCCGGTGCGCACCGCCTCCAGGAACGCGCGGAGCTGTTTCAGAGTCACAGGGAAACCCTATCGCAAGGTCAGGATTGCATGGGGTTGTCCTTTGCTTGTGGTCTCTCTAGCGTCGATCGCATGAAATTCAGTTCTTCACGACTGGCCGAACTGGACGGTGCGTACCGCGTACTGAAGGAACCGGTCGACCGGCCGGCGGCCCAACGGGATCCGGCCGTCGCCGAACGGGTGTCGGCGATGTTGTCCGACATCGAGCGCGACGGGATGGACGCGGTGCTGCGGTACGCGCGCGAACTCGACGGCTGGGACGGCGGTGACATCGAACTCGGTGCGGGGGACCTGGAACGCTCCGGTGACGAGTTGCCGAAGGAGGTGCGGGCCGGCCTCGAACTGGGAGCCGAGCGCACCCGAGCGTTCGCACTGGCCCAGCGTGCCCACCTCGTCGACTTCGAGACCGAGCTCGCGCCCGGACTGGTCACGGGTCACCGCTACGTGCCCGTCGAACGTGTCGGTGCGTACCTTCCGGCCGGGCGGTTTCCCCTGCTCGCCAGTGCATTCATGACCGCGGGCGTCGCGAAGGCCGCGGGAGTGCCCACGGTGCTCGCGTGCAGTCCGCCGGGGCCGGACGGCCGGGCCCACCCCGCCGTCCTGTACTCGGCCTATCTGTCCGGTGTGGACCGTGTGTACGCGCTCGGCGGGGTGCAGGCCCTGGCCGCGATGGCGTTCGGGCTGCTCGGCGAGCCCGAGGTGGACATGATCGTGGGCGCAGGCAACGCCTTCGTCACCGAGGCGAAACGCCAGCTGTTCGGTACGGTCGCGATCGACCTGCTCGCAGGTCCCTCCGAAGTGGCGGTCATCGCCGACGAGACGGCGGATCCCGAGCTGGTCGCGGCCGACCTGCTCGGGCAGGCCGAGCACGGGGTGAACTCACCGGCGGCTCTCGTCACGACGTCGCAGCGGCTCGGGGAGCAGGTGATCGCCGAGGTCGACCGCCAGCTCGCGACGTTGGCGACCCGTGAGATCGCGGGGCCCGCCTGGCGTGACCACGGCTCGGTCACCTGGGCCAAGGACGCCGCCACGGCGGTCGCACTGATGGACGACCTGGCCCCCGAACATCTGGAGATCCACACCGCCGACGACGCGTACTACCACGGTGCGCTGCGCAACTACGGATCGGTGTTCCTCGGCCCGTGGAGCACCGTGGCGTATTCGGACAAGGGAATGGCGGGGACGAACCACGTGCTGCCGACCGCGGGCGGGGCGAAGCACAGCGCCGGCCTGTCGGTGTCGCGGTTCCTGAAGCCGCTGACGTACCAGCGGGTGAGCCGGGATGCGACACCGTTGCTGGCCGAAGCCGTCGACGCGATCTCCGAGTACGAAGGCATGGCAGCACACCGGAAAACCGCGACCGTGCGGCTGGAGCGTTACCGCCACGGGCAGGAGGACTCATGAGCAAGGCAGCCGAGAACCACGACGCCGTTGGAGAGACGACGGCCGATCAGTCCACATCGGAAAGCAAGGCCCCAGTGGCAGCGGGAAGGACGCCGACGGCTCCCGCGTCGCCGAGTGCCGGCGCCCCGTCCGATGGCGACCGGCGAGGGCGATCCGGTGTTCCCTCGACCCCGCCCGGGACCATGGCACCGGGGCGCCGAACCATGCCGGGTGACCACAGCATCGCCGTGGACCCGGGTTACGGAGTCGACGCGCCCAACGTGGTGCACGGCGAACGTCGCCAGTCACTGCAGGGCTTCGAGGACGTCTACACCGACATCGTCGACTACATCGTCCGCATCACCCACCGCATCTGGGAAGACCAGGACGTGGGCTACATCTACGACACCTACGCGCCCGGCTGCCGGCTCTACGACGACAGCGGTGTCCACTTCGGTGTCGAACAACTCGTGTCCGGCACGATGCAGAGCATCAACGCGTTCCCGGACTGCCGGCATTACGCCGATGACGTGATCTGGGCGGGTACCGATACGGAAGGCTTCGTCACCTCGCACCGGGCTATCAACATCGGACACCACACCGGCCCGTGGCGGTGGGGTGAGCCGACCGGCCGCAAGCTGGAGACGTGGGTCATCGCCAACTGCGTCGTGCGCAACAACGAGATCTACGAGGAATGGGTCCTCTACAACACCGCGGCGAAGTTGCAGCAGCTCGGCATCGACGTGCTGGCCGCGGCGCGGGAGTACGGCAACTCCAAGGACTTCCCGGGGTTGGCCGAGCGCGGGTTCGCCGAGGTCGACCGTATCGAGGGTGGGCGCAAGCCGATGCCGTACCCCGAGCCGTCGAGTCCGGGTTTCGACGTCGAGCACGAGGTCCGCAGGCTCTTCCACGACGTGTACAACCGGCGTGACCTCAGTGCTGTCGACCGCATCTATGCGCGGACCGTGCGGTGGCACGGTGCGACGAACCGCACCGGGTACGGGCGCTCGGACGTCCGTGGCATGGCGCGGAACCTGCTCGCGACCTTCCCCGACATGGGCGTGCGGGTCGACGAGGTGTACTGGATGGGCAACGACGTCGACGGTTACAGCGCGTCGGTGCGCTGGAGCGGGGCCGGTACGCACCGCGGTTACGGGCTCTACGGAACCCCGACGGGCAGGCGAGTGCACCTCTGGGGTATCTCGCAGCTCTACTTCGCGCAGGGGGAGATCGTCGAGGAGTGGTCGTTGTTCAACGAGTTCGACGTCCTCGCCCAGCTGTTGCGGGACGACCCGGGCGAGTGACCAGGCTCGCGTGCGCCGAGTTCGCGCCGGTCGTCGGTGACCCCGACGGCAACCGTGCGCGGGTGGTCGAGTGGATCGCGAGGGCCCGCGCATGCGGCGCGGACCTCGCGGTGCTCCCGGAACTCGCCACGTCCGGCTACGTGTTCGCCGACGAGGCGGAGGCGCAGGCTGCGGCGATGCCCGCGGACGATGCGACGTTGGCTGCGTGGGCGGACGCGGCGGGGGAGACGACCGTCGTCGTCGGGTTCTGCGAGCTCGGCGGCGACGGCGGTCTCTACAACAGCGCCGCGGTGCTCGACGACGGCCGGGTGCGGGCGGTGTACCGCAAGACGCACCTGTGGGACCGCGAGCGACTCGTGTTCCGGCCGGGCGAGGAACCGGCACCCGTCGTCGACGTCTCGGCGGGCCGGATCGGGGTGCTGATCTGTTATGACCTCGAGTTCCCCGAGATGCCGCGGTCGCTCGCGTTGCGCGGTGCCGAGCTGCTCGTGGCCCCGGTGAACTGGCCGGTGGTGCCGCGGCCCGACGGGGAGCGGCCACCGGAGGTGGTGCAGGCCATGGCTGCGGCCCGCACGAACCGGGTGTTCGTGGCGGTGTGCGATCGCGGGGGAATTGAACGCGGACAGGAATGGACCCGCGGCACCGTCGTGATCGACGAATCGGGCTGGGTCGTGGCGGGCGGGCCGGCTGTCACCGGTGAGGCGCGTCTGGTCGTCGCCGACGTGGTCCTGTCGCGCGCACGAGACAAGTCGATATCGGAGTACAACGACGTGATCGCAGACCGCAGGCCGGACCTCTACCGGTAGTGGGCGTGAAGGCGCGGACGTTTCCACGGGACCGCCGGCGTTCCAGCGCGAGGTGCGCCTGAACGCCGGCGGTCGAGCACACACACCCGTCCGACGTGCTCGACCGCCGGTGCCTGGGTCACTGCTCGTCGTTCATGTTCAGTTCCTGATTGACGCCGCCCATCGACTTGATGAACTCGACCGAGCTCTTGGACAGGAATCCGCGGACGCCGTATCCCGGGTCGGTCAGGGTCTTGACGATGGATTCGAACCGCGCTGCGCCCTGGTCGCCGAGCACCTTCGTCAGATCCGGCTTCCCCATCCCCGCATACTGATCGAACTTGTCGAGGATGATCCGATGCTCGGCAGGCCTGGCGTGGGGCAGCTTGTCGACGATCGTCTGCTCAAGGTTCTCCTTGGCATAACGCACCATCTTGTCGGCGGGTGGTTCGTGCCCGGGTTTGAGGGAGGTCTCGCCATCGGCCTTGCCGCCGCTGTCGGGCGTTCCGGCACTGCCGTTGCCGTTGCCACCGTTGCCGTTGCTGCCACCGCTGGCGTTGCCACTGCTGCCGGAGCTGCTTCCGCTGCCGTTGTTGCTGCCACTGTTGCCGTTGCTGCCGGTGTTGCTGCTTCCACCGCCATTGCCGTTGCCACCGCTGCCGTTGCTCCCACCGCTGGCGTTGCCACTGCTGCCGGAGCTGCTCCCGCTGCCGTTGTTGCCACTGCCGCCGTTCGAGGCGCCGGCACTGCCGTTGGACTGGCCACCACCGTCCAGTCTGGACGAGATGGACCCGGTGCCGCTTGCGTCGCTGCCGTTGGAGCCCGGGGAGTTCCCGCCCGCCGGTGATCCGGATCCGGGACGGGGAGACGTGTCGGGCGTGAAGTACTCCGTGCCTCCGCTCGACGGGGTGCTCGCCGTGTCCTGCTTGGGCACGTTGGTGTCGATGGTCAGATCCGGCTTCGGGGGTGTCGTGCCGCCGGGACCACCGGTGCCGCCGGGACCACCGGTGCTACCGGTGCCGTCGTTCGGCGTGGCGGTGTTGTCGCCGGGGTTGTTCCCGCTCGGTGTGCCCGTGTCACCATCCGTCCTGCCGCTGCCGCTGCCGCTGCCGCTGCCGCTGCCGCTGCCGCTGCCGCTGCCGCTGCCGCTGCCGCTGCCGCTGCCGCTGCCGCTGCCGCTGCCGCTGCCGCTGCCGCTGCCGCCTCCCGGCGTGGACTTCGACCCGCCGCCGGCCGCATCGGCGAACGCCTTCGCGGCGTCGTCGCCGATCTTGCCGGTCTCGTCGACGTTCGCCCTGCTCTTGGTGAGTTTCTGGGTGAGCTTGGTGATCTGCACGCCGATCTTCGTCATCGTGATGCCGACGGTTGCGGCGACCGTGCCGAGGAAGATGGGAATCGAGGCGCCGAACGTGAAGGGCATGGCCGCGGCGGCGGCGAAGGCACCGGCGATGATTCCGCCGAGGACACCCGCGATGATGTCCCGGATGACGCCCCGGAACGCGCCCACCAGACCGCCGGCGATGCCCATCTGCTGCGAGGCCGAATCGACGTACTTGCCGAGTGAGTCGAGGTGGGCTTTCAGGCCTTCCATGTCCTTGGCGAAGGCATCGGCGGCTGCACCCCGCCACGACTTCCGCAGTTCTTCCAGGGCTTTCCGGTGGTCCTCGGCCCATTCGGAGAGCTTCTTGCGCTCGGCATCGATGGCCTCCTGGGCGGCACCGATGCCGATGGGGTCGCCCATCAGCATGTCGAGGGGTACGCGGAAGGGTGTGACGTGCTCGATGAGCCAGCCGATGGCCGCCGAGACGAGGCTGCCGACCGGGTCGATCGCCAACCCGAGCGTGTCGAGCGCCAACCCCGCGGCGCCGAGGCCGATCGCCACGTCGTTGCGTTCGTCGACGCCGACGCTCAGGGTGTTGGCCGAATCCATGATGCCCGCGCCGCTGAGCATGTCCTTCCTGGTCAGCGTTTCCTGCGGGTCGTGCCAGAAGTCTCCCGGCCGGTAGTCCTCGCTCATGCCTTGTGCTCCGCGATCGAACCGGCCACGTCTTCCTCCTGCTGGCGGTAGGTCTGTTTGGCCTTGTCCAGTTTCTCGCGGAACGTGCCGATCGAGCCCGCGTAGCTGGTGAACTGGTCCCGCGCCTTGCCGCAGTGGATGGTGGCGCCCAGGCCGAAGATCTGGCCGACCGCGCCGAACAGGCCGGGATCGGCGACACATCCGCCGATCATCTCCGCGGTGCCGCGGAGGTTGTCGGCGAGTTCGTCCAGGTGTCTGCCGAAAACGTCGAACGCCTCGGGATCGTCTACTTCGTACCCACCGCTCACCAGGGATTCACCTCATCGTCATCCGCCTCGTCCTGTGCGGGTCGACGCCGCGGTGCGGGCCGCGACGACGGCGGTGGTGGCGGGGGCGGCGACGGGGGTGTCGTGGGCTTCGACGGTTGCGGGTCCGCGTCCGACTCGGGCTCGCGGGCGAACATGGTCTGGTCCATTCCACCGTCGGCAGCGGGGTCGGTCGGCAGGAATCCCTGCATCATCTCGAGTACCTCGCCACCTCCCATGATGGACTCCACCGAGCCTGCGACCGCCTGCGCTGTCTGCCGCTGTGCCTGGCGGACGGTGTCCATGATGGTCGCCGTCAGCCGCGCCTCGCCGAGCTCGCAGGCGCGCTTGCCGAGCTGGATGTTGCGCAGGGCACCGTTCGGGGCCAGCGAGACGGTGACCGCCCCGTCCCGCGAACTCACGGTCGCCGCCGCTGCTGCGAACGCGTCCTGCAGCTCGGTGGCCCGCTGCTGCATCTCGACGGCCTGTCGTTCGACGTAGTGCTGGAGGTCCTCGCCTGGCCTCAGATTCGGATTCGGATTCGGTTCCACACCCTTCTCCTTCGATACGCTGGGCTGTTGCCGGCATGCCACCCTGCGCGGTCGCGATGGACGTGGCCGTTCCGCGCGCTCTGACACGGCAGCCGGCGTGCGAGGGGAGAGCGGGCGAAAGCCCGTGCGGGGTCGGAGCAGTCCAATGAGGAGGCAACGATGCCATGGGCAACCTATCGGCACGTCGTCGCTGTGGTCCAGACCCCCCGCACACTCCGGCCGGTGTGCGCTCAAATGAGCGCGCACGGTGTGAATTCGACACGGCCTCATAGGCGCCTTTCCGGGCTGCTGCTAGCCTTCGGCGCCGAAGCGATCACCCGGCGCTCTTCCGGAAAGGTGGCCTTCAGCAAGGTGTTCGGTAGTTTCGAGTTCGTGCTGGGCAGCGTCGAGGCGAGCGTCGTCGCTCAGGCCTTCGGTGTCGATATTCGGCGTTTTCCGCTACGTGTGCGCAACACCACCACCGACCCCGGCCGGTTGCGCAAGCTCGCCGGGATCGTCAGCGGAACGCTCGCGGAGCGTGGACTCCTCGTCGGTAAGGATCCCCATCCGAATCTGCGGAGGGCGTTCGAGCTGTTCGGCCGCCATCGGGTGGCGGTGGCCATCAGTGGGCTCGACGATCAGGGTCACGAGATCGCGATGCTGGTCCTCACCGACGGCGCCGACGCGCTCGGCATCGCGCAGCATCACGGTGAGGACGATCTGGTGTTCTGGCTGTTCTCCGACGACGATCTCGTCGACGTCCTCGCGGGCGCGTTGCCCGCCGTGCCCGCGGCAGCCGGTCCCGAGGCGACGGTCCGGCAGAGCCTGCCCGAGTACCGCTCTGCGTTCGACGCCCGGAAGGCCGCCGAACGGGCTCACGACGAGGAGGAGACCAACGCGTTCGGCAACATCCGCGTGGTGGGGAAGACCTCGACACGCCGGAGGCGGCGCGGAGCCGGCGAGTCGGGAGAGGAACGGTTGCGCCGCGCGTTCTCGGGTGAACGACGGGGCGGTGGGCAGATAGTCGTGTCGGCGTTGAGCGGCGAGGGGTCCGCGCCGCGGTCCGTCGGCTGGGTCGACACCGACGAGGGCAGGTATCTGGTGCATGCCGGTGAGGTCGACAACGAATTCGTCGCGCGTTACGAGCCCGCCGGTCGTGCCGAGGTGGCACGCGCCATCCACGGTCTGGTCGCCGAAACCTACTGAGTCGGGAGTGTGTGATGAGTGAGGACGAGACGCGCGAGATCCAACCCGCGGCGGTGGCGGCAGGTCCGGTGCTGAGGGCGGCCGAGCGAGGGGCCCCGATGCTGAGCGGGCGTGAGCTCAAGCGCATGGCGACCGACGGCGGTTTCACGGTCGACGAGACCACGGGGAACCGGATGATCAGCGCACTCGAGGACATTCTGGAAGCCCTCAACAACCGCTGGGCGACGCTCTCGAAGCTCGAGACGTCGCCGCCGCTGAGCGCGACATCGACCGCGAAGTGGGTGGCGCAGCACACGGTCAACACGGCCGCCGACGAGCGCGGTCTGCTCACCCAACTGCGCCAGGCGAAGGAAGAGCTTCCGCAGTACATCCAGGCGATCCGCGAGGCCAAACGCCGGTACGCCGACACCGAGTCGGGAGCTCGCGGCGAGCTCGAGAGTTTCCACGACCGCTTCTGACTTTTCCCTCCGGCCGAAAGAGGTGTCACGACCGTGTCCACGTCCACTCCGGAAGAGAAGACGCAGGCGGTTTCGGACCCGCAGAGCGAGAACTACGACCCCGACAGTCCTCACTACGACGTGACGGTGGATTCGTCGTCGCCGTTCTACGTCGGCGAGATCAGCGACAAGGCGGAGTCGGGTCACGAGTTCCGCGACGTCGCGGAGGCGCTGTCGGACGTCTTCCCGTTCAGTGCTTTCGGCGACGCGTTCACCCAGGCTCTTTATCAGGGGTTCCTCACCAGCGACCGGGCCGGTATGGACGAAGGTCTGGAGATCCGCCAGGCGGGCGAGGTGCCGAGGACCGTGTGGGAGAACGCCTCGCACGAGCAGATGGTCGAGACACTCAGCAGTCAGGCCGATTCCGCGGCGGTCGCCGAGACCTCCGAGGAATGGGTGAAGACCGGCAACGAGCTGACCCTGCACCAGCAAGCTGTCGCGGACGCGATCAACGACAGCATGGGCGATTGGCAGGGCGACGGTGGAGATGCCGCGAGGGAGCATCTCGCCGGAGTCGCCAAGTGGTTGGGTTCGACGGCGCAGGGTGCCGTCCTCACCGGACGTCAGCAACAGATCCACTCGCAGACGCTCAACGAGACGCAGAAGCAGATGGATGGCAACCCGCCGTTGCCGTTCTCCGCGGGAGAGGCCAACCGGCGGTTGGCCGACATCGGTGATCCGACGGCCTACGCCATGGCGGTCCAGCAGGAAATGCAGACGATGCAGGAGAGCGAGGCCAGGCGAGGGCAGGCAGCCCGGATCATGACGCAGTTCGACGAGACCGTCGGAGGCGCCGTCGACATGCCACTGTTCTCGCCGCCGCCCGCGCTCGCCGGACCGCGGGCCACAGCGTCCCCCGGCGCGCCGGCCGCCGGAGGGGGAGCGGCGGCCACGCCCGCGGTAACGCCACAGGTCCAGGACCCGGATTCGTTCGGCGCCGCCGGACAGGAGGCTCAGCCGGCTGCCGGGACCGCGTCACCGGTCGGCGGCTCGTACGCGCCCGGCGGCCCGGCCGGAGAGGGCGACGGTGCGATCACCCCGGCAGGGTCCGGCGGCGAGGGCCGGCCGTTCGCGGCGCAAGTGCCGGACGGTGCCGGGCAGTCGTTCTCGCCGGAGGCCGCGCGTGGTGGGTCGTATGCGCCGGATGTCCCGGATGTGCCTGGCGTGCCGCAGGGTGGCGAGTCCTTCTCGCCGACCCCACCGGCGACGCCGGACGCTCCGCGGGGCGGACAGCCGTTCGCGGCGAACGGGCCGCAGGTGCCGGACGGCGGTGGGCAGTCGTTCTCGCCGGACGGGCCGCAGGTGCCGGACGTGCCGGAGGGCGGCGCATCCTTCTCGCCGAGCGCGCCCGACATCCCGGACGTCGACCGCAGCGGCACGGGTGCCTCGTCGTACGTACCGCCGAAGTTCAGCGCCCCGGACCTGCACCCCTCGGGCGGCAACCCGTCCGGCTGGTCCGGCGCGGTGAACGGTGACATCAGCAGCAGGCTCGGAGGCGCGGCTGCGGCCGGCAGCAGTGGAGCGATCGGCGGAGCGCTCGCCGGTGGTCCCGGCAGTGCCAACGCCGGAGGACGCGGTCCGGCCACCGGGAGCGGATCGTGGGGCGCGGGAGGCACCTCCGGCGCTGCCGGCACACAGCACGTGACCGGCGGCGCGAACGGTGCCGGCGCGGCAGGCAGCGGTATGGCCGGTGGGATGGCACCCGGGATGGGTGCCTCGGGCCGGAAAGGTGAGGAGGACAAGGAGCACCGTGTGGCGGGCTACCTCGAGGACGAGGAGGATGTCTTCGCTCCCGAACAGGTCATCGCACCACCGGTCATCGGTGATTGGGAGAACAACAAGAACGAGGACTGGCGGTAGGGACGCGGTTGGCGTACCGAGCGCCGGCCGCAACGGAACGTGCAGGTCCGGCGGATCGGTGCGTCGGCACCGAGCACGATCACGGCGCTGTGGTTGCCGGCGCTGTGGTTGCCGGTGGGTTGACGTCGCAGTGGTTCAGGGTGTGGCGGTGCTGCCGCGGACGGTGAGCGTCGGGGTGAGGACGACGTCCTTCGCGGCGGTGCGCTGTTCGTCGAGGCGTTCCGCGCAGGCTTGCACGGCGAACTCGGCCATCGCGGTGGCGTCCTGCCTGACGGTGGTCAGGTCCACGTAGGACATGCCGGCCGCGCGGGTGTCGTCGTAGCCCACGATCGACAGGTCGCGGGGCACGCGCAGGCCCGCGCGGCCGAACGTGTGCAGTAGTCCTTCCGCGCAGCTGTCGTTGGCGGCGAACACCGCGGTCGGCCGGTCCGAACGGGACAGCAGCTTCACGGCGGCGCGGACGCCGGACTCCTCGGTGTAGTCACCCGGCAGGATCTCGACGTACTCGGAAAGCCCGTGCTCGGCCATCCGCCCGCGGTAGGCACTCCGCCGGTCGGCGGCGCCGGGCAGGTGGCCGCCGTCGACGTGGACGATCCTGCGGTGGCCGAGTTCGATGAGGTGATCGACGGCGATTCGGGTACCCTCCTCATCGGCGGTACGCACACTGTCGATGCCCGCTCCGCCGGTGTGCTGGCCGATCTCGACGACCGGAACCTGCCGCGCGATCTTGGTCAGGTGGGAAGGCGACTCGATGGACAGTCCGATGAGGATGATCGCTTCGCAGCGGAGGCCGAGCAGTTCGTCCACGGCCTGCCGTACGCCACGGGTGGGCAGGATCGCACTGAGCACGATGCTGTAGTCGAGACCGGCGGCCGCGGCGTACAGCCCCTCGATCACCAGCGGGTCGAGGGAATGCTCCATGGTGAACAGCACGCCGAGCTGACGGCTGCGCGCCCGCCGCAGCAGCTGGGCCGCCGTGTCGGCGTGGAAGCCGAGGTCCTCGGCTGCGCGCAGGACGTGCTCACGGGTGTGCGGGTTCGGGCCCGGCTTGTCGCCGAGTACGAGCGACACCGTCTGGCGGGACACCCCGGCGCGTGCCGCGACGTCGGCCATCGTGGGACGTCGGGTGGGTTCGCAGTCCTCCGACCGCGGCATCACTGCCTCCTGATCGCTGCCTCCGGACCGGCGCGAGGTGTGTCCGGGATCGTACCGGCGACCCGCACGGCGCCGTGGCCGACGTCGGCCGGCGAGGCAGATCACAGCCCTGCGACTTGAACGATCCCGAGAGGTCCTGAGACCGTGGATTTGGCACGTGCCAAACCGGCCTCCATCGCCGCGGGCCCGGCCCGTCCGTCGCCGTTTCCCTCGTCCGATGTGCAGGAAAGGTATGCCCTCATGGCTGTGGCGTTGTGCGCTCTCGCGCTCGGAGCGTTCGCCATCGGTACCACCGAGTTCGTCATCATGGGCCTGTTGCCGCAGGTGGCGGGCGGTCTCGACGTGTCCGTGGCCACCGCGGGCAACCTCATCTCGGCCTACGCGCTCGGCGTGGTGGTCGGCGCGCCACTGCTGACGGCGGTGGCGACCAGGCTGGGCCGCAAGCAGGCGCTGCTGGCGTTCCTGGCGCTGTTCGTCCTGGGCAACGTCGCGACCGTGTTCGTACCGGGCTACGGCGGCGTGTTCGCGTCGCGGGTGATCGCCGGGCTGCCGCACGGTGCCTACC
Organism: Prauserella sediminis; assembly: GCF_014195435.1. Classification (NCBI taxonomy): domain Bacteria; kingdom Bacillati; phylum Actinomycetota; class Actinomycetes; order Pseudonocardiales; family Pseudonocardiaceae; genus Prauserella; species Prauserella sediminis. Next base: position 4,005,011 of record NZ_JACIBS010000001.1, read on the forward strand.
TCGGCGCGGCGAGCCTCGTCGCCGCCCAGCTCGTCGGGCCGGCGCGGCAGGCCACGGCCGTCGCCCGCGTCTTGATGGGGCTGACGGTGGCCAACATCGTCGGCGTCCCGGCTGGCACGTTCCTCGGCCAGGTCTTCGGCTGGCGCGCTGCGTTCCTCGTCGTCGGCGTGCTCGGGCTGCTCGCCGCGGCCGGTGTAGCCGCGTTCGTGCCTGCGCTGCCGAAGCCGGAGGGCGTCGGCCTGCGGACGGAGGTGGTCGCGCTCGGCAGGAAGCAGGTCGTGCTCGGGCTGACGACCGCGGTGTTCGGGTTCGCCGGGGTCTTCGCCGTCTACAGCTACATCTCCCCGATGCTGACCGAATTGGCCGGATTGTCGGACGGCGCGGTGCCGGTGGTGCTGGCCCTGTTCGGTGCCGGTATGACCGCGGGGTCGCTGATCGTGGGTCCGCTGGCGGACCGCGCGCTGCGGCCGACGATCTACGGCTCACTGATGGCACTCGCCGTCGCGCTGCTGGTGTTCTGGTTCGCGATCGACGCGCCGTGGTCGGCGGTGGTCATGACCGTCGTGCTCGGCGCCGTCGGATTCGGGGTCACCGCACCGCTGCAGGTGCTGATCATGCAGAAGGCGGGGAGGGCTCCGACCCTGGCGGCGGCGTCCAACCATTCGGCGTTCAACCTGGCCAATGCCGGTGGAGCGTGGCTCGGTGGCGTCGGGATCAGTGCCGGACTGGGGTACGCCTCGCCCGCGATCATCGGCGCGGTGCTGGCCGTCGTCGGCCTCGGAATCGCGGTTGTGGCCGGGATGCTGGACCGCGACCCGTCCGATTCCCGGCCGGTCGCCGCCGACCCGGGTTCCGGCGATGCGGACTCCGCAGGCCAAGAAGGGATCGGCGCCGCAGCCGTCGAACGGGTCGGTTGATCCGGTCCGAGCGACTGTGGCGACGTCGGGGCCGGACGCGCTCGGTTCGCGGGGCGGCGAAGCCTGCCGGGTAGCGCCGACCCGCTGCCGGTCACCGGCCGGTCAGGCGGAGGATCCGGTCGTCGCCGTCGGTGGGTGACCCTCGGCCGTCGGTGTTGTTGGTCAGGATCCACAGGTCACCGTCGGGTGTCGTGGTGACGTCGCGCAGCCGGCCGTACTCGCCCGCCAGCAACTCGGACGACGACGACGGGTCGGCGACCGGCACCGTGCGCAACACTTCGCCGCGCAGGTTGGCGATGTGGATCGTCCCGTCGTGGATCTCGATGCCACTCGGGCTGGCCTCGTCCGGCCGCCACTGCTGGACCGGGTCGGTGAACCGCTCGTCGCCGCCGATCCCTTCGACGACGGGCCAGCCGTAGTTGCGGCCCGGCTCGATGACGTTGAGTTCGTCCCACGTGTCCGCGCCGAACTCGGACGCGAACATGGTGCCGTCGGCGGCCCAGGCGAGTCCCTGCGGGTTGCGGTGTCCGTAGCTGAACACCGGCGAGCCGTCGAACGGATTGTCGTCGGGCACGTCGCCGTCCGGTGTCAACCGCAGAATCGACCCGGCGGGGTTGCTGCGGTCCTGCGCGTCGTCGGAGTCCCCGGCATCGCCCACCGTGACGTACAGCATGCCGTCGGGCCCGAACGCGATCCGGCCCCCGGAGTGGATCGTCGCGGACGGCAGGCCGTCGACGATCGTCTCGGCGTCACCGAGCGACAGTGCCCCCGGCTCACCCTCGACGGCGTAGCGCTCGACGCGATTGCCGTCCGGCCCGGTCGAGTGGACGTACAGGCGATCCCGGTCGTCGGTGGCCAGTCCCATCAATCCGGTCTCGCCGCCGGGTTCCACGTCGTCGATCGTCCCGGCCACCCGCGTGCCGTCGTCGATGATCTCGAGGATCTCGCCGTCGTCGCGCGTACTGACCAGCGGCGTGTCCCCGGCGAACGCGATCGACCACGGTGCGTCGAGTCCCGTGACCACGGTCTCGGCGCTGCCTCGGGCGTCGGCACGTTCCGCCGAGCCGTCGGAGGGGGCGGACGAACAACCGGTGAGCAGCACGAGCGCAGCGGTGCCGACGACGGGCAGAACGCGCATCGGGGTCATATCGACCACCGTACGACCTCCCGGCCAACGGTTCCCGGGACGACCGTTCCCACGACACCCGCACCCGGATGCGGGACGATCGGACCATGGCCGCCACCGAGAAAGTCGACGTCACGAAGACGATCGACGGCTACCGCGCCCGGAAAGGCAGGTTCGACGTCGTCGACGTGCCGGACCAGCGGTTCCTGATGGTCGACGGGCACGGCGACCCGAACACGTCGGCCGCGTTCGCCGACGCCCTCGGCGCGCTGTACCCGGTGGCCTACACGCTGAAGTTCGCCAGCAAACGCGACCTCGGCAGGGACTACGTCGTGCCGCCGCTGGAAGGACTGTGGTGGGCCGACGACATGGCCGCGTTCACCACGGGGCGGGACAAGACACAGTGGTCGTGGACGATGCTGATCATGGTGCCGGAGTGGGTCGACGGCGGCATGGTCGAGGCCGCCATCTCCGCCGTCGCGACGAAGAAGCGCCCCGCGCGCATCGACGACGTCCGGTGTGACGTGCTCTCCGAAGGAACCTGTGTCCAGACGTTGCACGTCGGCTCGTTTGACGACGAGGCGCCCGTGCTCGCCACGATGCACCACGACGTCATCCCCGCACGCGGGTTGCGGATGACCGGGACCCATCACGAGATCTACTTCAGCGATCCGCGCAGGACACCGTCGGAGAAGCGGCGGACCATCCTCCGGCAACCGGTGTTGCCGGAGGATGCGTGAATCGCTCGGGGACCGGCCGACGTCGCCACCGAGCGGCACACCACCACCGAGCGGCACACCACCACCGAGCGGCACACCACCACCGGTCGACGCAGTCCACCACTGATTGAAACGGTACTGCGGCGCAGCGGTGGGTCGTTGCTATGTTCCGCCGCACGCGCGGAAAGGTGAGTGGCATGGGTGTGTACGCGGTCACCGGAGCCGCTTCCGGAATGGGCCGGGCGGCGGTCGACAACCTGCGTGCCGCCGGGCACACCGTCCTCGGCGTGGATCTGCGCGACGCGGACGTGGTGGTCGATCTGGCCGCACCGGCCGGTCGGCGGAACGCTGCGGAGGCGGTTCTCGAGGCCTGCGCCGGGCGGCTCGACGGTGCCGTGCTGGCCGCCGGGCTCGGCCCGGTGCGGGGCCGGGAACGCGAGATCGTCGAGGTCAACTACTTCGGCGTGACCGAGTTGCTGCGGTCGTGGCGGCCCGCGCTGGCCGCTGGAGGAGGCGGCCGAGTGGTGGTCCTGTCCAGCAATTCGACCACCACGACTCCGTTGGTGCCGCGGCGCGTGGTGCGGGCGTTGCTCGCGGGCGACGGCGCCAAGGCCGTGCGGGCCCTGCGATGCCACGGCCCGGCCCGTGCGGTGATGAGCTACGGCGGATCGAAGCTCGCGGTGAGTCATTGGGTCCGGCGCGAAGCCGTGACGCCGGAGTGGGCGGGCTCCGGAATCCGGCTCAACGCGTTGGCGCCGGGGGCGATCCTGACCCCGCTGCTGGAACATCAGCTCGCCGATCCGTCGTCGGCCAGGGCGGTGGCCTCGTTCCCGGTCCCGGCGGGTGGTTTCGGCGATCCGGCACAGCTGGCGGACTGGATCGTGTTCCTGCTGTCCGATGCCGCCGACTTCATGGTGGGCAGCGTCGTGTTCGTGGACGGCGGAACCGACGCCTACTTCCGACCCGAGGCGTGGCCGAGACCGGTGCCGCTGCGTGGTCTGCTCCGGTACCTGCGGCGGATGCGGTCGTTCCGCCGACCCTGACCTGGCCGGGCGCGGCCAGGTGCCCCATATGTCACGGCGATGAGCCGTCCCGGTAGTCTATCGTCCAGGTAAGGCACTTGACTGAAAATGTGTCACGGCCTGCCGCCTCCGTGTGGTGGGCCGGCACGAGAAGGGGCGGTATGTCGATTCCCCGGTTGTCCGAGCTGAGTGCACGGCTCGGCGCGGACCTCGACGGAGTGCGCGAGCGGTACCGCGCGGAGCGCGAACGCCGTGTCCGCACCGACACGTCAACCCGTTACCGGCGTGCGGAGGGCGAATGGGGCTACTACGCCGCGGATCCGTACGTCGAATCCGGGTTCACGCGGGAGCCGCTGACCGACCGGGTCGACGCCGTCGTCGTCGGTGGCGGGTTCGGCGGCCTGCTCGCCGGTGCGCGGCTGCGGCAGGCCGGGCTCGAACGCATTCGCATCGTCGAGAAGGCCGGCGACTTCGGCGGCACCTGGTACTGGAATCGCTACCCGGGCATCCACTGCGACATCGAGTCGTATGTGTACCTTCCGCTGCTCGAAGAGGTCGGGTACATGCCGCGGTGGAAGTATGCGCCGGGTGAGGAGATCCGCCAGCACGCGATGGCGATCGGCCGCACGTTCGATCTCTACACCGATGCGCTGTTCCAGACCGGAGTCCGCGAGCTCCGGTGGGACGACGGCGAATGGATCGTCCGTACCGACCGTGACGACGAGGTGCGCGCGACGTACGTCGTCGTGTCGAACGGCACCCTCGATCACGCCAAACTGCCGCGTATTCCCGGTATTGAGGACTTCGCCGGGCACACGTTCCACACGAGCCGGTGGGACTACGGCTACACCGGAGGCGACCCCGGCGGCGGTCTGGCCGGTCTTGCCGACAAGCGCGTCGCCGTCATCGGCACCGGCGCCACCGGCATCCAGGTCGTGCCGGCCGTCGCTCGAGACGCCGAGCACCTCTACGTCTTCCAGCGCACGCCATCCACTGTGGACGTCCGTGACAATCGGCCGACGGATCCCGAGTGGGCGGCCTCCCTCGAACCCGGCTGGCACACGCGGCGGCGAGAGAACTTCCAGGCGGTCGTCACGGGGCACGCCACCGACGAGGATCTCGTGGCCGACGCGTGGACCGCGAGTGGCCAAGTCCTCGGCAAGATCATCAGCACGGACGCCCACGACGATGTCGACCCCGACGAATGGGAGCAGATCGAAGAGTTCCTCGACCTGGAGAAGATGGCGGAGATCCGGGCGCGGGTCGACCGGGTCGTCGACGATCCCGCGACGGCGGAGCTGCTGAAACCGTGGTACCGCTACGCCTGCAAACGGCCGACCTTCAGTGACGAGTACCTGCAGGCGTTCAATCGGCCGAACGTCACGCTCGTCGACACGGCGGATAACGGCGGTGTGGAACGGATGACCGAGCGGGCGATCGTCGTCGGCGGTGCCGAGTACCCGGTCGACTGCGTCATCTTCGCGACCGGATTCGAGGTCGGCATGTCGGACGTCATGACCGGGCGGCTGCCCGTGTACGGCCGGGACGGCACGAACCTGCTGCAGTCATGGGCGGTCGCCGGGCCACGCACCCTGCACGGGTTCACCAGCAACGGATTTCCGAACCTGTTCCACCTCGGCTCGTTGCAGAACGCACCGTCGGTGAACTTCACCCATGTGCTGGACGAACAGGCGATCCACGTCGCGGAAACGATCGCGGAGGCTCGCCGCCGCGGTGTCAAGTCGATCGAGCCGACGGTCGAGGCCGAGACCTCGTGGGCCGAGACGATTGGCCGCACGTCTCCGGACCGCGAATGGTTCGACGCCGAGTGCACGCCGGGGTACTACAACAACGAGGGTCGTCCCCGCGGTCCGCGGCAGACCTATGGCCCCGGCCCGGGTCCGTTCCAACGACTGCTGCGTGAGTGGCGCTCCGGAGACGGCATCGAGGAGGTGCTCCGCGGTGGCTGACGGCGCGCCCCGTCCGTCGGCACGCCACATGCGGAACGTCACGCGGATGAACCGCCCGGGACCACTGCGTGGTTCGAACGGCGTCGCGTTCGGGCCGGACGGCCGGCTGTACGTTGCGCAGTTCGTCGCCGGCCGGATCAGCGCCCTCGACCTGGATTCGGGCGACGTCGAGCATGTCGTCGACGAACGCGGCCCGGTGCAGGCACCCGACGACCTCGCGTTCGGCGCGGACGGATCGATGTACATCACGGACCTCACGCCCGGGCGCGTGTGGCGGCGTGATCACGCGGGCACCGTCACCCTCGTCTCCGACGACGTCGCGGTGCCGAACGGGATCGCGTGCGTCGGCGACCGGCTGTTCGTCAACGAGATGTGCGCCGGAGGCCGGTTGCTGGAGTTGGCGGCAGATGGCGGGCAAACGGTTCTCGCCGAGGATCTGATGCTGGGCAACGCCATGCAGCTCGGGCCGGACGGGATGCTGTATTACCCGCACATGCTGACCGGCGAGGTGCATCGGGTTTCGCCCGACGGCGGCGGCCCGGAGGTCGTCGCGACGGGCGTCGACGCGCCGGTCGCGGTGCGCTTCGACCGTGCGGGCACGCTCACGGTGCTGTCGCGCGGCGTGGAAGGCATCGTGACCAGGTTCGAATCGTCCGCCGGCGGTCGGCGCCGTGTCACGCCCGGTGATCTGTCCGGAATGGACAACGCCGCCTTCGATGCCGAGAACCGGATGTTCGTCTCCCGCTTTGCGGCGGGCGGTATCGCCGAGCTCGCACCCGACGGACGCGCACGCGAGATCGTCACGCCGGGCCTGGCAGGTCCGTACGGCGTGGCCGTACATTTCTCGGGAACCGTCTTCGCGGCGGACAACTACCAGCTCGCCGGCCTCGAGGGCGGCAGGGCCGACACCCGGGAACTGCTGCTGCTCACCCATGGTGTCGCCGCAGCCACCGAGGGCGGCGGCCTGCATCTGACCTCCCAGTTCGGGACGGTGCGAACCTACGATCCGGAAGCGCGCAGCGTGATCACGCACGCCGAGGGGCTCGCGCGTCCGACGGGGATCGCCGAGCTGCCCGACGGCGGACTCGTCGTGGCGGAAACCGGAGCGGGCCGGGTCGTGAAGGTCGATCCCGCCGACGCGGTGACGACGGCCGGTGGGGTGAGCGACGTCGTCGTGCTCGCGGACGGCCTCGCCGAACCGGTGGATGTCGCGATCGGCACTCACGGCAGCTGCTACGTCACCGACGAGCATGCGGGAACCGTCGGCCTGATCACGGAAACTGGTGTCGAGATCGTGGTGGACGGCCTGGACGCACCGCACGGCGTCACCGTCGCCGACGGCGTGGTGTTCGTCGTCGAGGCGGGTCGGCGGCGGGTGGTCGCAGTCGACCCTGACGTCGGTGAGCCGGTGGTGGTGGCCGACGAGCTGCCGCTCGCATTCCCGGCGGGACGTGGGCGCACCCAGCCTGCCCTGTTCAACCACGGTCTCCCGGGAGTGGCCGTGCCGTTCGCCGGTATCGACGCCGGGCCGGACGGAACCCTGTACGTCGCGGCCGGTGGAGAGGGCACCGTGCTGTGCCTCACAGCTTGCGCGACCGGGGAGTGAGCGCGGCGCATCGCGCCGTCCCAGCCGGCAACACCTAGGCTGGCGCTCATGTCGGAGCGGGGATCGGGAGTGGCCACCAGGGAGGCGATCCGGGCGGCCGCGGAGCGGCTGTTTCTCGACCGCGGATATGCGCGGACACCGGTGCGGGACATCGCAGGCGCCGCAGGAGTGAACGCGGCGCTCGTCATCCGCTACTTCGGTAGCAAGGAGGAACTGTTCCTCGAGACGATGCGGCTGACCATCGACGACGAGCCGTTACTGGACGTGCCGATCGAATCCTTCGGCAGGCGCTTCGTCGAGGTCGTGCTGTCCACGGACGACATTCGCGGCGTGTACCTCGCACTCGTACGCGGCAGCGGAGAGAGCCGGATCGCCGAACGGCTGCGGGAGGTTCACGAACAGGCGCTCGTCGCGCCGCTGCGCGCCCGGCTGTCCGGTGCGGACGCGGATCTGCGCGCCCGGATGGCGGCCGCCGCGGTGGGTGGGCTGCTGTACTCGCTGTGGGTGGTGGGGGACGAAGACCTGGCCGCTGACCGGGACGAACTCGTCGCGCGCTACGGCGCGATCGTGCAGCAGCTCGTCGCCCCGCAGCCCTGAAACCCGCTGCCTTGAAACCCGCTGCCTTGAAACCCGCAGCCCTGAAACCCGCAGTCCTGAAACCCGCAGCCCTGAAACCCGCAGTCGTGGAACCCGGCAGCCCTGAAACGCCGCTGCCCTGACACGCCGTACGACGTCACTGCACCGACCAGCCGCCGTCGGAGGGCAGGATCGCGCCGGAGACGTTCACGCCGTCGTCGCTGAGCAGGAAGGTGATCGACGCCGCGAGGTGCTGCGCCGTCGCGATCGGCGGGATCATGCGGAGGAAGTCACGAGTGCGCTCGTTGCCCCAGGCCGAATCCGGCGCGCCGCCGTGGGCGATGCCGGTGGCGACTCCGCCAGGGGCGACCGCGTTGACGCGGATACCGTGCGGGCCGTACATGAACGCCGTGTTCTTCGTGATACCGACGACCGCGTGCTTGGCCGCGGTGTAGGCGACACCGGCGGCGTTGCCGCGCAGCGCGGCCTCCGACGCGACGTTCACGATGGATCCCGCACGGCGTTCGAGCATGGCGGGCAGCACGGCGCGGGTGAGTCGGAACACGCCGTCGACGTTGATCGCGAACACGCGGCGCCACATCTCGTCGGACGTCTCGTGGGCGGGGGAGAAGTCGTCTACGATCCCCGCGACGTTGGCGAGTCCGTCGATGCGGCCGCCCGCCGCGGTGACGATGCGGTCGATGTCGTCGTCGCGGGTGATGTCGCCCGTGACGGTGGTGATGCGGCCGGTGTCCGATTCGGACGCCAGTGTCTCGAGCCCCGGTTCGGTGATGTCGGCCGCCACGACACTGCCGCCTTCAGCGGCAATGCGGTGCGCCGTGGCGCGGCCGATGCCGGACGCCGCGCCGGTGACCACGACGGTGCGGCCGTCGAAGCGGCCGGGAGTGATGCGTTCCCGCCACACGGACTCGTCCGCGTCGGCGGGTCCGCCGCCGACCCGCCGCACGAGTGCGTCGACGACGTCCTGCGACAGCCTTCCCTGGCTGAGGGTGACGAGTTCCTGAAGCGGGAGGTTCGCCACGGGTGCCAGCGCGTCGGCGCCCACGCCCGCCTGTTCGAGCAGCTCGCGGATCGCGGCGCCGCCTTCGGGGTGTTCGAGCCAGGTGCCGACCGTGCTGGCTGCGGTCAGGACGCGGGGTGTCGTGCTCATGGCTGCCTCCGGGCGCGTTCGCGGGACGGTCGCTCGAGTGAGTGTAAACTTAGTTTACATACGGAACGGAGGTGGGCACAGTGCCTGAGGACGTGCTCGTGGTGACCGGCGTCGGCGGCATGGGGATTGCGGTGGCACGGCGGCTCGGGCCGGGCAGGCGGGTCCTGCTGGCCGACGTCGACGCGTCCGCAGTGGAATCGGCGACGAACCGGCTGCTCGACGAGGGTTACGACGCGATGTCCGCGGAGGTCGACGTGTCCTCGCAGGCATCGGTCGGCGCCCTGGCGGAGCGGGCCGCGGCGCTCGGCGACGTCCGGACCGTGGTGCACACTGCGGGACTGTCCCCCGTGCAGGCGCCGGTCCGGGCGATTCTCGACGTCGACCTGCTCGGCGTGGCGTACGCGCTCGATGGGTTCGGTGCGGTGATCGCGCCGGGCGGGTCGGGGGTGGTGATCGCCAGTATGGCAGGCCATTCCAACCCGGGTGTCCCGGCCGCGGACCTGCGCGCACTGGCCACGATGCCTGCCGCCGAGCTCGCCGCGTCCCCGCTGCTGGAGGAGGGCAGTTTCGCAGGCCCGGGGGTCGCGTACGCGTTCGCCAAATGCGTCAACTTGATGCAGGTGCAGGCGGCCAGCGAGGCCTGGGGCCGGCGCGGTGCGCGCATCAACTCGATCAGCCCCGGCATCATCGCCACGCCCATGGGCAAGTCCGAATTGGACAGCGAGCACGGCGCGAGGATGCGCGATGCGGTCGCCGTGTCCAATGCCGGACGTGTCGGCACCGCAGCCGACGTCGCTGAGGTCGCCGCGTTCCTCACGGGTTCTTCGGCCGGCTTCATCTCCGGCACGGACCTGCTCGTCGACGGCGGGGTGACCGCCGTGCAGCACACGCGCACGGGCTGACGGCTCCGGCTCTCGCGCGGCCCGGGTGGCGCCTGCGGTGGCGCGACCCGGGCCGCTGCCCTCAGGCGACGTCGCCGAGTGCCTTGTCGAGGATCTCCACCCCACGATCGATCTCGGCCTCGGTGGCCGTCAGCGCCGGGGCGATGCGGAACGTGCCGCCCATGCCCGGCAGCTGCACGATGTTCATGTGCAGGCCGAGTTCGCCCGCCCGCTGGGTCACGGCGGCGCCGAGCCGGTCGCTGTCGGCCGTGCCGCCGGGGGTGACCAGTTCGAGTCCGACGAGCAGCCCCCGGCCGCGTACGTCCCCGATGGCCGGGTGCCGCGTCGCGAGCTCACCGAGGCCGTCACGCAACCGCACGCCGAGCTCCGCGGCGCGCACATCCAGCCGGTCGCGCGTGAGCACGTCGAGCACGGTGTTGCCGACAGCCGCGGGCAGCGGATCGTTGACGTGGGTGGTCAGGAACAGGAATCCGAGGTCGTGGGCCTGCTGCTCGATCTCGGCGCTCGTCACGACCGCCGACAGCGGCAGTCCTGCGCCGAGTGTCTTGGAGAGCGTGATGATGTCCGGCACGACGCCGTCCCGTTCGAAGGCGTACCAGTCGCCGGTGCGGCACAGGCCGGTCTGGGCCTCGTCGAGGATCAGCAGCATGCCGCGTTCGTGGCACTTGTCCCGCAGCGCACCGAGGTAGCCGGGCGGCAGGTCGATGATGCCGCCGGAGCTGAGAATCGGCTCGACGAGGCATGCGGCGAGACTGCCGGTTGACTGCGCGTCGATGAGGTTGAACGCCAGCTCCAGCTGGCGGCGCCAGTCGAGTTCGCCGTCGGCGTCGACGATGTCGGGCCGGAACCGGTCCGGCACCGGAAGGGCGAAGTTGCCCGGCGCCGCGGGACCGTAACCGCCGCGGCCCGCGCTGTAGGTGGCGCCGGCGGCCGCCTGCGTCATGCCGTGCCACGACCGCGCGAACGAGACGACCTCGTGTCCGCCGGTGACCAGCTTGGCCATGCGCAGTGCCGCCTCGTTCGCCTCGCCACCGGTGCTGAGGAGCATGGTCTTCTCGAGCGGTGCGGGCAGGGAGTCGGCGAGCCTGCGGCACAGCTCGAGCACGGGCCGGCTGAGCATGCCGCTGTAGAGATGGTCGAGCCGGCCCGCCTGGTCGCCGATAGTGGCGACGATCTCGGGATGGGAGTGGCCGAGAATGGCGCTCATCTGGCCGGACGTGAAGTCCAGCAGTTCTCGGCCGTCCTCGGTGAACACCGAGGTGCCTGCGGCACGGTCGATCACGGAGGGGTTGAACCCGCCTCGGCCCTGATAGCGGATGAGGTGCGCGGTGTCGGTCATACTCCGACGCTACGAACGCTCGTTGCATCGCGTCCATCACACGATGTCGACGCCGCTGTTCGGTTTTCCCGAACGATCCGGCGCAGACTGGGGACATGCTCAACCCGTGGCGACTGCGGCTGTTGTCCCTGCTGGAAAGTCTCGGCACCGTGCGTGCGGTGGCCGAGACGCTGCACCTGAGTGCCTCGACGGTGTCGCAGCAGCTCACGGTGCTCGAATCGGAGACCAAGGCGACGCTGCTGGAACGGACCGGCAGGCGTGTGCGGCTCACCCGGCAGGGCAGCCTGCTGGCACGGCGGGGCAGGGAGATCCTCGACCGCATGGCCGAGGCCGAGGCCGAGTTGCGCATGCTCGGTGACGAGCCGATCGGCACGGTCCGGGTCGGGGCGTTCCAGAGCGCGATCCAGCCGCTCGCCGTGCCTGCCGTGACGCGGTTGGCCGACTCGCACCCGCAGTTGCAGGTCGAACTCGTGGAGTCCGAACCGCACGAGAGCGGCCCCGCGCTGCGGACCGGCGACCTCGACGTGATCATCACGACCACCGACTACGTCGAGTTCCCATGGGGCCGTGACCTGGAGATCGTGCCGCTGGGCACCGATCCGGTCGTACTCGTGCTGCCCAGGGCGCATCCACTGGCGCGCCGACGTGCCGTGGACCTCGCCGCGTGCGCCGACGAGACGTGGACCGGCGACCGCACGGGCTCGTACATGGCCGAGCTGACCCGCAGACTGTGCCGGCAGTCCGGCTTCGAACCACGGACCGCGAGCCGCTTCAGCAACTACCTGCTGCAGCTGGGCGAGGTGGAGGCGGGCAGGGCGGTGACATTGCTGCCGGCCCTGGCCGTCCCCGCCGACCGTGCGGTCGCGACGTGCGAGCTGACCACGCCGGTGCACCGCAACGTCACGATCGTCGTGCGCAGTGGCAGCGCCCCGCGGGCGGCCGTGGACGCCGTCGTCGACGCCCTGCTCGACCACCCGGAGATCCCGGCGCTGACGGCCGCGGGCGCCGACTCGGGCTGATCGGCCGGTCGGCTGATGTGACCACCGTGAGCGTCCGAACTGCGGATGTACACCCCATACGTCCGTCCTGTGTCCGGATGTCCCTGAATGCCGGTCAAGAGCTGACGTTGTCTGCGATGATTCGGTTAATCGTTCATTTCTCGGCTAGGCGGGTGTCACGCCGGAGGGCTACCGTCCGCTCATGAGCACTCACCGATCGCGCTTTCACCGATCACGACTCGTGACGATGCTTCTCGGTCTGCTCGTGGCTCTCGTGGGCGGCCTCGGATCGGCGGCTCCGACCGCCGGTGCCGAGCTCGCGGCCCCGGTCGCGGCGCAGGCGGAATGCGGTGACACCTCCGGATTCGAGACGACTCCGCTCGGGGACCTGCCGGCGGAGGCGACCGACACCTACGAACTGATCCAGAGCGACGGGCCGTACCCGTACCCGGAGGACGACACGGTCTTCCAGAACCGTGAGGGTCTGCTGCCCGACTGCGACGAGGGCTACTACCGCGAGTACACCGTGGAGACCCCCGGCAGCGATGATCGCGGAGCGCGGCGCATCGTGGCGGGAAGCGGTGGCGAGTACTTCTACACCGACGACCACTATGCGAGCTTCATCCTCATCGACACCGGCGACGGCGGCACGCCTCCGCCGCAGGAACCGGCGTGCGGTGACACGTCCGGATTGGACACGGTCGCGCTGTCGTCGCTGTCGCAGGAGGCGCAGGCCGTCGTCGCCGACGTCCGCGGCGGTGCCACCGGCCCCACCTACGAGAACCGTGAGGGCGTGCTGCCGGACTGCGACGCCGGCTACTACCAGCTGTTCGACGTGGGTTCCGAGGACCGCGTGATCTCCGGCGAGGACGGTGAGATCGTCTACACGCCCGACCACTACACGACGTTCCAGGCCGTGGATGTGAACTCCTGACCCGAGGTTCCCGCGGGCGACGGGACATGGTCGACCGGGTCCGCGTCGCGGTGCCCGGGATCCGCAACACGGGCCCCGGAGGGCGCGACACGGCTCCCGGAATCCGCAACATGGGCCCCGGATAGCGCAACACGGCTTCGAGGTGCTCGCCCGTTCCCGGGCGTTCCGGGAACGGGCGAGCGGATCGACGTCAGGCGTCTGCGGCGAGTTCCCGGGTCAACGTGGTGACGCCGGGCAGCCCGGCGAGTCCGTAGGTGAGCTCGGTGATGCGTTCGGCGCGCTCCTCGGTGACCGCCCGGCCGGCATTGAGGCGGAACTTCGTCGCCAGCTCGTCGGCCGACAGCGGGTTGCCGTGGCCGCCCCGGTTGGCGTTCACCCGCTCGGTGAGCTCGCTCCCGTCGGAGAGCCGGACTCGGAGCACCGCGGGGAACTGGTGCGGGAAGATCCCGTCGCATTCCGCGTCGGGAACACACGTCACCTTGGCGGCGAGGGCCAGCCGGTCCGGATCGGCGGCCGCGGTATCGGTGAAGTCCTCGTGGAACACGCCGAGCCCGCCGCCGCCGAGCAGCGCCGCGGCCACGGTGTACGGGCCGGAGAACGCCGCGTGGTATCCCGACGTGGGGACGGCCTTCTCCTCGGGAGGCTCGCCGATGGTCCGCAACACCGCCGTGGGCGCGCCGAGTTCGATGCTCTCGATCGCGGCGGGGTCGACCCCGCGGGCCCGTAGCCGGAGCGCCGCGTCGATGCCCGCGTGGGTGAAGTGGTTGCACGGGTAGGGCTTGAAGAAGATGCCCGGCAGCTCCCATCGCTCGCCGAGCCCGGACGTGACGGCGTCGAGGTCGACCCGGTCGCCGCAGAACGCCTGCAGCATGCCGAAGCGGCCCTCGAGCACGGTCGGGGGTCCTGTGATGCCCGTGCGTGCCAGCCCCGCGGCGGTGACGGCGGCGTGCGCGGCCCAGCCGCAGTGGATCCGCTTGACGGTGCCGCCCGTCCGGTTCGCCTCGAGCAACCCGGACCCCATGCTCGCCGCGATGCCCACGGCGTGGGCGATGCCGTCGGTATCCACACCGGACAGCATGGCGGCAGACACCGCGCCACCGACGGCGCCGCAGATCGCCGTGGCGTGCAGGCCGTGTTCGAAGAACACCGAGTTGCCGAGGTCGGAATCGTAGCCCGCCATGCCGAGCCGGACAGCCACCTCGATACCCACGCCGATCGCGTCGAGCAGCTGGGCGCCGCCGGCGCCATGCGACTCGGCGACCGCCAACGCGGCGGGCACCACGGAGGCGGACGGATGCAGCACCGACGGCAGATGCGTGTCGTCGAAGTCGAGCGAATGGGCGAGGGTGCCGTTCAGCAGTGCGGCGCTCGGCTCCGGTACCGGCTGCGCGCCGATCGCGGTGGATCTTCCTGCGCCGCCCCATTCGCGCACGAGCGCACCGACCGCTTCCGCGGGCGGTTCGGCCGTCGCGGCGAGGCTGTTGCCGAGTACGTCGAGGACCCGGCGCGCGACGTCGTCCCGCAGTTCGGGGGCGAGCCCGTCGTCGCGGGTGGTCGTGGCGAATCCGGCGAGGTGCTGGACGAGTGTGGTCATGCGCTCACCGCCGCGAGCGGACGGATCGGCGAACCGGTGCCGCCGGTGATGCGCAGGGGAGCGAGCAGGAAGGTGAACTCGCGGACGCCCGCCTCGGCGACCTCCTCGAGGTTGAGGTGCTCCATGATGAAGATGCCCGATTCGACGAGCAGGACTCGGTGCACCGGCAGCACGGCGTGTCCCGCGCCCGCGGGAATCTGCTCGTAGGCGGTGGTGTCGGCGCCCGTCGCGACGACGCCCCGATCGGCGAGCCACCGTCCCGCTTCCACGGTCGGCCCCGGCACACCGGTCTCCTTGCCCATGTACGTCGCGGCATCCGCGAAGTTGCGTGCCCAGCCGGTGCGCACCAATGCGACATCACCCTGGCCCGGTTCGGCACCCGCCAGCTTGGCGGCCTCGGCGAGATCGTCGGCCGTGACGCCGTACCCGGCCGGCAGCGTATCGACGCCGTGGACGGCCGCGACGTCGAGCAGCACCGCACGCCGCAGCAGCCCGGGCAGGTTCTCCGCGCCGTGCGTGCTGAACGTGCCGCCCTGCTGAGCCTCCGCAGCGTCGACCCCGCCGTGGAGCTCGCCGCAGTGGCTCACGTGCGAGAGCGCGTCGATGTGGGTGCCGACGTGGCCGCCGGTGACGATGATCTCGTTGGCGGCCGAACCGCCGTCGGGGCGTTCCATGTCGCCGTGCCTGCGGATGAGCGTCATCCGGAAACCTGGGTGGTTCGGCGAGCAGGGCATGCCCGTGAAGAAGGGCTGCCCGAGCTCGTAGAGCCGGACCCCGCCGGAGACGGCGGCGAGCAGCGGGTCCTGGGAACGTGTCATGACGTCTGGCCTTCCTTGACGTTCGGGTCCTCGTCGGCGATGGCGAGCAGCCACAGCGCTCGTTCGACGACTGCTTTGTCGACGAAGCGGCCCGCGGAGTCGATCCACGCCGCTTCGCCGGAATCGCGCACCGTGTCCACGAGCGACCGTGCCCACGCCACCTCGTCGGGGTCGGGGCGGCAGGCCTCGTGCACCACGGGAATCTGTGCCGGATGGATGACCGACCGGCCGAAGAAGCCCGCCCGTCGTCCCTCCTCGGTGTCACCGCGCAGGCCGTCGAGGTCACGGACCGCGGTCCACACGCTCTGCGCGGGACTGGACAGGCCCGCCGCGCGGGCCGCGACGACCACCCGCGACCGCGGCCACGTGAGCGCGTTCCGGTCGGTGACGCGCAGGTCCGCCGCGAGGTCGGCCTCCCCGAGGGAGATGCCGGACACGAGGGGATGCGCCGTGGCGAGTGCGTAGGCCCGTTCCACGCCGAGTGCCGATTCGACGACCGGGTGCACGGGAACGGACAGTCTCTCGGCGACGGCGCTCAGCCGTTCCGGGTCCTCGCACTTGGGAATCCGGACCCCAGCTGGTGGCACGGAAGCCGTGGCGAGTGCGTCCACATCGGCCGTCCCGTGTGGCGTGCCGGGCTCGTTGACGCGTACGTACGCGCGGTTGCCGTCGGCGAGGGTCGCGACGGCGTTGCGCCGTGCCTGCTCCTTGGCCTCCGGAGCGACGGCGTCCTCGAGGTCGAGGATGACGGCGTCGGCGTCGGAGGCCAGCGCCTTGGCGATCCGGTCGGAGCGGTCGGCGGGAACGTAGAGCCACGTCCGCACCGGTGCGGTCACCGGACGATCCCCTGCTCGCGGAGCCGGGCCAGGCGCTGGGGCGTCACGCCGTACTCGCCGAGGACCTCCTCGGTGTGCGCGCCGACCGGCGGGCCGGTCCAGTTGATCGCACCGGGCGTCTCGGACATCCGGAACAGCACGTTCTGCATGCGAACCGGGCCGAGTTCGTCGTCGGGCAGCGTTGCGATCGTGCCGAGCGCCTGGAACTGCGGGTCTTCGACGATGTCGGCCGCCGTGTAGATCGGCGCGATCGCGGCCTCCGCCTCCTCGAAGGCCTTGATGACCTCGTCGCGGTCGCGCGCGGCAATCCACGATCCGACCGCCTCGTCGAGTTCGTCGGCGTGCCGGGCGCGCTCGGCTCCGCTGGCGAACCAGGGCTCGTCGATGAACTCCGGCCTGCCCACGAGGCGCATGACGCGTTCGGCGATCGACTGGGCGCTCGTGGAGATCGCGACCCAGCTGCCGTCCCTGGTGCGGTAGGTGTTGCGGGGCGCGTTGTTGCTCGAGCGGTTTCCGGTGCGTTCCTGCAGCACACCGAGCTGGTCGTAGGCGATGATCTGCGGCCCGAGCAGGGTCAGGATCGGCTCGATGATGGCCATGTCGACGACCTGCCCGTGGCCGGTCTGCTCCCTCGCACGCAGGGCCGTCGTGACCGCGAAGGACGTCGCCAATGCCGCGATGCCGTCGGCGAGCCCGAACGGCGGCAGCATCGGCGGGCCGTCCGGGTCGCCCGTGATGGCGGCGAATCCGCTCATCGCCTCGGCGAGCGTGCCGAACCCGGGGCGCTTGGCGTAGGGCCCGACCTGGCCGAACCCGGTGACCCGGGTGAGGACGATCCCTGGGTTGATCGCGCGGAGCTCGTCGTAGCCGAGACCCCAGCGTTCGAGCGTGCCGGGCCGGAAGTTCTCGATCACCACGTCCGCGTCGGCGACCATCTCGCGGAAGATCTCCTGGCCCTCAGGGGATCCGAGGTAGAGCGTGACGGCCTTCTTGTTGCGTCCCAGCAGCTTCCACCACAGGCCGACACCGTCGCGCTGTGCACCGTGGTTGCGGACCGGATCGCCGTTCGGGTGCTCGATCTTGATGACCTCGGCGCCGTAATCGGCGAGTGTGGTCGCGGCCAGTGGGCCGGCGAACAGCGTTGCCACGTCCAGGACGCGGATTCCCGACAATGCGCCCGTCATGGGGCGGCACCTGCCTTTCGTTGTGCGTTTCGGTTAGGGGAACACCGATGAACGCCGTGTTTCGCGACCCACGCTTTCCCCTGCTGACCAAGTTCGCACTGCTGATCGCGGAGAGTCAAGCTGTGCAAGGTTGTTGACCTAGCACTGCGGCCGGTGTCACGATAGCTCAACTTCGACATGATGTTTCTTCGAGCGGAACAACTTCCTTCGGTGGAACACTTCAGGGAACAGGGATCAGAGATGATCGTTCGCAGGCTGATCGCCGTCCTCGGCGTGGGCGCGTTGCTCGCCGCCGCGGGCTGCGGTGGTTCCGCACCGTCCGGCGCCGCGGTCGATGCCGCCGGGAGTGGTGACGGTCCGGTCAGGATCGGGGCGCTGCACCCGGTCAGTGGGTCGATGGCGGTCGACGGACTGCAGATGCGACGTGGTGCACAACTCGCGGTCGAGCAGATCAACGAATCCGGCGGCATCGCCTCGCTCGGCGGCCGCAGGGTTCAGCTGACGACCGCCGACACCCAGGGAAAACCCGAGATCGGCCAGAGCGAGGCTCAGCGGCTGATCTCGGACGGCGCGGTCGGCCTGGTCGGCACTTATCAGAGTTCGGTCAGCAGCAACGTGGCCGTCGTGGCCGAGCGCAACGAGGTGCCGTTCGTCATGGACGTGACCGCC
This sequence comes from Prauserella sediminis, assembly GCF_014195435.1. NCBI lineage: Bacteria > Bacillati > Actinomycetota > Actinomycetes > Pseudonocardiales > Pseudonocardiaceae > Prauserella > Prauserella sediminis. The sequence continues at coordinate 4,023,392 of NZ_JACIBS010000001.1, forward strand.
TCCGACGAGATCTTCCAGCACGGCTATCGGCACTCGTTCCGTGTGCAGCCGGGCAGTGCCAAGATCTCCGAGTCCGCGGCCGACCACCTGAAACAGGTGTCCGAGCAGGCCGGTGAACCGGCCGGACGGGTAGCCGTGCTCCACGAACAGACGGACTTCGGCACGGGAGCGGCCGACACGTTCGAGGCCGCGGCCCGAAAGCTGGGCATGGAGGTCGGCCCGCGGGTCAGCTACGACGCGACGACGGCCTCGGACTTCACCTCCCAGATCACGCAGGTCAAGGCCTCGGATGCCGACGTCCTCGTCGTGGCTGGGTACTACGGCGACAGCCTGCTCATCGCGCAGGCCATCGACGCCGTCAAACCCGACCTCGACGCGGTGTGGGGCGTCTCGAACGGCGCCTACGACCAGCCGAAATTCGTGTCCGACGCCGGAGAACTCGGCGACCGGTACTTCAGCACCAACTACCACTTCGACGCGCAGAACCCCGAGACCCGGCGGCTGCGTGCGGAGTACCGACAGCGTTTCGGAGCACCGATGCGCACCGGTGCGGTCCTGTCCTACGACGCGGTGCAGGCCATCGCCGCGGGTGTCGAGGAGGCGGGCAGCACCGACCCGGCGGCTGTGCGCAACGGGATCGCCAGGGCGCAGATCGACCCGCTCACCGTCGGCGACGGCCCTGTCCGGTTCGGACCCGACGGGGAGAACGTGAACTCGGCCGCGGTGCTCATGCAGATTCAGAACGGACGGGTGAAACAGGTGTATCCCCCGGAGAAGGCCGAATCCGACCCCGACTACTCGGTGGCCTGGTGACGATGACGACGACGATCGACACCGACGCCCCGGAGACCCGGGCCCCGTCGGCCACACTGGCGGTACTGAAGCGCGCGGGCGTCGTGGGCGCCCTGGTGGCGGCGGCCGTCGCGGTCGCACTGGTCCAGTCGGGCAGCGGCATCGTGGTCTGGCAGTCGGTGGTGACCGGACTGCTCACCGGAGGTCTGTACGGACTGATCGCGATGGGCCTCACGTTGATCTTCGGCGTGCTCGACATCGTGAACTTCGCCCACGGCGCCATGCTGGCCGTGGCCATGTTCATCTCGTTCGGCGTGGTGGCCGTGACCGGTCTGCACCCGTACCTGACGATGCTGATCACCGTGCCCGCACTGTTCCTCGTGGGCGTGCTCGTGCACCGCGGTCTGCTGTCCGGCTCGGGCGGGGCCACGCTGGAGAACCAACTGCTCATCACGCTGGGGCTGTCCCTGTTGCTGGAGAACGGCCTGCTGCTGTTCTTCGGCGCCGAGCCGAAGAACGTGGGCCTGCCCGGCGAGACACACCTCGACGTGTTCGGTGCCGTCGTGGCCGGGTCGCGGCTGTACGCGTTCCTGGGAGCCATGGCGCTCGGACTGCTGCTGTACTGGATGCTGCAGCACACCCGGCTCGGCACGGCGATCCGTGCGGTCGCATCGAACAGCGCCGGTGCCGAACTGGTCGGCATCAACGTGCGCCGGATTCATACGTTGACCTTCGCCATCGGTGCGGCGTGCGCCGGTGCGGCCGCGGCGCTGGCCGTACCGCTGCTGTCGGTCACACCGACGCTGGGCGAGCAGTTCAACATCACCGCGTTCGTCGTGGTGGTCCTCGGCGGCATGGGCAACGTCGTCGGCGCGCTCGTCGGCGGGCTGCTGATCGGACTGGTCGAGCAACTCACCACGATCTATCTCGACGGCCAGAGCTCGCTGCTCGGCGTGTTCGTGGTGTTCGTGCTGGTGCTGTTCCTGCGTCCGCAAGGATTGTTCGGGAGGCGAACATGACCGACACCGCAGTCGAGTCGCGGCGGGAGACCCGGTCCGCAGGGCCGGCGGCGCCGCCGTTGCGTCCCCAGAACCGGCAGTTCGCCGTCCTCGCGGTCCTGGTACTGCTGGCGATCCCGTTACCGCTGATCCTGCCGGCAGCGCAGGGCGCCGTGGCCGTCCGGATCCTGATCTTCCTGATCATGGCGGTCGGCTGGAACATCATGAGCGGGTTCGGCGGCATGTTCAGCTTCGGTCACGCCGCCTACTTCGGCCTCGGCGCCTACACGAGCGCGTACCTGCTGGTCGAACACGGTGTGTCGCCATGGGTGGGGATGGCCGCGGGCATGGTCGTGGCGGCCGCGGTGGCGATGGTGATCGGCTACTTCTCGTTCCGCTACGAACTCAAAGGCGCGTACTTCGCGCTGGCGACGTTCGCGTTCGCCGAGATGCTGCGGCTGATCACCACCAGCAGTGACGCCGTGAACGGTGCCGTCGGTTACCAGGTGCCGTTGATCCAGGGTTCGTCGCTGGGGCAGATGCAGTTCCCCGCCGGGTCGCCCGCGTACTTCTGGATCGCGCTCGTGCTGGCGGGCGGGGCCGTGGCACTGAGCATCCTGTTCCGACACTCGGCCGCGGGCCGCTACGTCGTGGCGATCCGCGACGACGAGCTGGCCGCCGCGTCGGTCGGAGCCCCGGTGATGCGGCACAAGCTGCTGACGGTGGCGCTGTCCGGTGCGATCACGGCGGTCGCGGGCGCGTTCTACACCCAGTACTACCTGTTCATCGACCCGCAGCTGGCGTTCGGCTCCTCGGTGTCCATCGAGGCGATCGTCACCGCGGTGATCGGCGGGATCGGCACCATCTGGGGCCCGGTGGTGGGAGCCGTGATCGTGGGCTCGCTCTCGGACGTGACCGCGACGTTGCTGGCGACCCCGCCCGAGTTCCTGAGCTTCCTGCAGGGCCGCAGCGGCCTCGACGTCATCCTGTACGCGGTGATGTTGATCCTCATCGTGCGGCTGATGCCGAAGGGCATCTTCGGGACTCTCGCGGAGAAGTTTTCGGAAAGGCGGCGCCGATGAGCGTGCTCGAACTATCCGGTGTGGACAAGAGTTTCCGGGGTCTGCGCGCCCTGTCCGATGTGGATATGGCCGTGTCGGAAGGCGAGATCGTCGGAGTGATCGGACCCAACGGTGCCGGCAAGACGACTCTGTTCAACGTGATCTGCGGTGCGCTGAAACCCGATGCGGGATCGGTGCGCTTCGCCGGTGAGGACGTGACCGGCCACAAGCCCGAGAAGATCGCCCGCAGCGGCATGGTGCGGACCTTCCAGTTGATGCGGCCGTTCGCGACCATGTCGGTCGCGGAGAACGTGAGTCTGGCCGCGCAGCATCACACGCGCGGGGCGGAGCGGCTGCGCGGCCACGCCGTGGAGATCGTCGAGCGGGTGGGCCTTCGGGAGTGGGCGTATCGGCCGGCGACCGAGCTGCCCACGGCGGGCCTGAAACGGCTCGAACTGGCCAGGGCGCTCGCCGCGCGGCCACGAGTGCTGCTGCTCGACGAGGTACTCGCCGGACTGCTGCCGGCCGAGCGTGAGCCCGTGCTCGATCTGCTCGCCGAACTGCGCGAGCAGGACGGCACGACGCTGGTGTTCATCGAGCACATCATGGCCGCGGTGATGCGGCTGTCCGATCGCGTGCTCGTGCTGGACCAGGGCGCGGTGCTCGCCACCGGTACGCCCGACGAGGTCACGGCCGATCCACGCGTGATCGAGGCCTACCTCGGGGAGGAGCCGACGACCCATGCTGACGCTTGAGAGCCTGAGTGCCGGATACGGCCGCATGCGCATCCTGCACGAGGTGGACCTGCAGGTCGGTGCCGGTGAGCTGGTCGCGCTGGTCGGCGCGAACGGTGCCGGCAAGACCACGACGCTGCGCAGCATCTGCGGCCAGCTCCCGCCGCAGGCGGGGCGGATCGTGTTCGACGGCAGCGACACCGCGGGACGCAGGCCGGACGTGCTCGTGCGGGACGGCCTGGTGCACGTGCCCGAGGACCGGGCCCTGTTCGGCACGCTCACCGTCGAGGAGAACCTGCGGATGGGTGCGTGGACCGCGCAGGCCGAGGACACCACGAAGCGGCTGGAACAGGTGTACGAGCTTTTCCCGATCCTGGCCGAACGCCGGGGTCAGGTGGCGCAGACCTTCAGCGGTGGCCAGCAGCAGATGCTCGCGATCGGACGCGCCCTCATGGCGGGCCCACGGCTGCTGCTGCTCGACGAGCCGTCGACAGGCTTGTCGCCGAAGCTGACCTGGACGATGCTCGACGCGGTGCGGGAGATCCGGGACACGGGGGTGTCGGTCCTGCTCGTCGAGCAGAACGCGAAACAGGCGCTCGCGATCGCCGACCGGGCGTACGTGATGGAGAGTGGATCGGTCGTGTTGTCGGGCGGCGGTGGGGAACTCGCCGGCGACGAACGCGTGCGGAAGGCGTACCTGGGACTGTGATGGGTACGCACACGACGACGTCGCCGGCGGGGCGGGATGCGGCGGCCGCCACCGCCGAGCTCGGAGCGTGGGTCTCGCAACTGGACCCCGCTGCCGTGCCGGCCACCGTCGTCGACCGTCTCGGCCTCGTGGTGCTCGACGTCGTCGGCGTGGCCGCCGTCGGCGCGAGGACCGCCGATCACCGGGCGCTGCGGCACGCCTGGGCCGCACCGGCAGGGCCCGCGCCCCTGTTCGGCACCGGCGAGACCGCACCGGTGGACACCTCCGCGTGGCTGAACGCCGTGGCGATGGCGTGCCTCGAACTCGACGAGGGCAACAAATACGCCAAGGGTCATCCGGCGGTGCACGGCTTTCCCGCCGTGCTCGCCTTGGCTGCCGAGCGCGACGCCTCCGGCGACGACACCGCCGCGGCGCTGTTGGCCGCCTACGAGGTGGCGGCCCGGTTCGGCCGGGCGACCGGCCTGCGTGCGGGCGCGCACCCGCACGGAAACTGGGGCGTCGCGGGCGCGGCGGCAGGATGCGCCCGGCTGCTCGGCCTCGGCCCGGGTGCGTGCGCCGCCGCCATCGACACCGGAGCCGGGATGCCGATTGCGGGGCACTTCGACTCCGCGACGACCGGCAACCCGGTGCGGGACGCCTGGCTCGGGGCCGCCAACACCTCCGGCCTCGCCGCAGCGCGGATGGCAGCCGCGGGTGTCGCCCGCAACACCGGCACCGCAGCGCTGTCACTCGGGTCGCTGCTGGGCGAGTTCGACCCCCGCGAGCTCACGGCCGGGCTCGGTACGCGCTGGGACATCACGGCCGGATACTTCAAGCGGCACGCGTCGTGCTCGTTCACGCATCCGGCCGCGGACGCGATTCTCGAGCTCGCCGACGGCGGGCCGATCGCCGACGTGCGCGTCGAGACGCACGCGCTGGGCGCAGGCCTGTCCGGAACGGACTGGGACAACCGGCTGTCGGCGATGTTCTCGACGCCGTTCGTGGTCGCGGCGGCGGCCCTCGACGGTGCCGTCGGCCCGCAGACCTACACCCGCCACCGGCAGGCCGATTCGCGGCTGCGGGAGCTCGCCCGCCGGGTGACCGTCGTCGCCGCCGACGACCTCACCGCTCGCCTGCCTGCGGAACGGGCCACCCGCGTGACCGTGCGCTACGCCGACGGCGACACCCGCACCGCGGAGGTGCCCAATCCGGTCGGCGACGCCGATCACCGCCCGTTCGACCGCGACGCCGTCACCGAACTGCTCCGCGGCTGGCTCGGCGACGACGACCTGCTCGACCGGTTGGTGGCGTTCAGCACGCGCTTCGCCGCGTCGCCGCGGGTGGGCGAGGCGCTGCGCGGACTCGCCCATGTCCCGGACGGCACCACCCCGGACGGCACCACCCCGCAGAACACGGCCCCGGACAACACGGCCCCGGACAAGGAGGAATGAGCGTGATGCGCGCGTTCGCCGTGACCCCGATCCACCTGCCCGACGAGGAGATCAGCAGGCGGCAGGACCGGTACGACCGGCTGGCACCGCCGGGGTTCGAGATCGTGTTGCGTGACGTCGGGACGGCGGCACCGGCGGCGCTGGACACCGACGCGGCCGTGCGCGCGTCCGAACGGGCCGTCGAATCCGCGCTGGACGCGGCGCTGGCGGACCGGACCGCGGGCTGGGATCTGGCGTTTCCCGACTGTGTGCTGGACCCGGCCGTGCCCGACGGTGTCGGCACCGACGGCGCGGCCACCGCGGGCCCGACGGTGCACGGCCTGCTGAAGCTCTCGGCCGGTTTCCTCGCCGCCCGTGGCGAGCGGTTCGGCGCGGTGGTCCGCAACGAGGCGATCGGCGCGGAACTCACCCGGCGGCTCGCGGCGTACGGTCTGGTGGCGTACTCGGCGGGTGTCGAGGTGCTGGACCTGCCGTTCGACGCCATCGCCGACACCGCCACCTGGAACGCCGCGCTCGGCGGGGCGGTGACCCGGCTCGCCGAGCGCGGAGCCACCGCGGTGCTCAACGGCTGTTCCGCGGTGGACGTCGAACCCGCCGACCTGGCCGCGCGCATCGTCGACCCGACCGCGCTCGCGCTGCGGTTGCTGACCGTGGAAGGAGCACCGACCGCATGACCGGTCCCGACCCGACCGAGACCGAGGGGCCCGACCTCGTCGTCGCCGGTGCCGGCGGCGGCCTCGCCGGCGCGCTGCGCGCGGCCGAACACGGGCTGAGCGTGCTCGTGGTCGAGGCGAGTGAGCACTTCCGCAGGGGCAACAACACGTCGATGTCCACGGCGATGTTCCCCGGGGCCGGCTCGCGCTGGCAGGCAGATGCGGGGATCGACGACGGGCCGGAACGGTTCGTCGCCGACATCATGGCCAAGACCCACGGCACCGCGGATCCGCGGCTGGCCAGGACACTGGCCGGGATCAGCGCGCCGCTCGTGGAATGGCTGGCCGATTCGGCGGGGCTGCCGCTGTCGCTGGTCACCGACTTCAACTATCCCGGGCACGCCGTCCCGCGTTGCCACACCATCCCGGGCAGGCACGGCTCCGGGGTGATCGACCATCTCGCCCGCACCGTCACCGAACATCCGGACGTCGAACTGCTGGCGCCTGCGCGGCTGACCGACGTCCGCCTCGACGGCGAGGGCGCGGTCCGTGCGGTGGCCGTGCGGTACCCCGACGGCACGGAGGAGGAGATCCCGACTCGTGCGGTGCTGCTCGCCACGAACGGCTTCGGTGCCGACCGTGGTCTCGTGGCCGAGCACCTGTCCGAGATCGTCGGGGCGTTGTACCAGGGCGGGGAGAACTCGCTCGGCGACGCACTGCGGATCGGCGGAAAGCTCGGTGCCGCATCCGGATTCCTCGACGCCTACCAGGGACACGGCGCGGTCGGGGCCAAATCCGGCACGCTCGTCGGGTGGGCGACGATCATCCACGGCGGCGTGCTCGTCGACCTCGACGGCAGGCGCTTCGGCGACGAGACACGCGGCTACTCGGAGTACGCCGCGGAACTCGCCGCCCGCCGCGGCTCGACCGGGTGGATCGTCCTCGACGAGACGATCTATCAGCAGTGCCTGCCGTTCCGCGATTTCCAGGACAACGTCGACGCGGGCGCGATCGTGTGGGGCGCCGACGCCGCGGAGCTGGCCGAGGTGACCGGCCTGCCCGCCGAGTCGCTCGCCGCCGAGCTCGCCGACAGCGCGGCGGCGGCGCGCGGTGAACGCACCGACCGGTTCGGCAGGACGAACTGGGAGCGTCCGCTGACGGGCAGGTTCGCCGCGGTCCGGGTCGTGCCCGCGCTGTTCCACACGCAAGGGGGCCTGCTGGTCGACGAGCGTGCGGCGGTCGTCGACGCCGCCGACCGGCCCATCCCAGGTCTGTACGCCGCAGGGGGTGCCGCGGCCGGAATCTCGGGCCGCGGCGCCGCCGGTTATCTGCCGGGCAACGGGCTGCTGCCGGCGTTCGGCCTGTCCTGGCTGGCCGCCGACGACGTGGCCCTCCGGTATTCGCACACGCAGTAAGGAGAACGACAGATGGCGACGACGGAACTGCTCATCACCGATGTCCGGGTGGTGCGCCCCGACGATCCCGACAACGCGACGCCGGCGACGACCGACATCGCGGTCAACGACGGCACGATCGTGCGCGTCGCAAGTGGACAGTCGCGTGAGGACGCCGCGACCGTCGTCGACGGCCGCGGCCTGCTGGCGTTCCCCGGAGTGGTGGACGCGCATCAACACTGGGGCATCTACAACGAACTGCCCGCCGACACGCGCACGGAGAGCCGCGCGAGCGCGCAGGGCGGTGTGACGACGGCGTTGACGTACATGCGCACCGGCCAGTACTACCTCAACAAGGGCGGACCGTACCGCGAGTTCTTCCCCGAGGTGCTCTCGGCCGCGTCGGGGAACGCCTACGTGGACTACGCCTTCCACCTTGCACCGATGATGTCGCAGCACATCGACGAGATCCCGTATCTGGTCGAGGAGCACGGCGTCACGTCGTTCAAGATCTTCATGTTCTACGGCAGTCACGGTCTCCACGGCCGGTCGGCGAGCCAGAGCGAGTTCCTCATGACACCGCCGGAGGAGCGTTACGACCTGGCGCACTTCGAGTTCGTCATGCGCGGCGTCCAGGCGGCCCGCGAGGCGCTTCCCGACTACGCCGATCATCTCTCGTTGTCGCTGCACTGCGAGACGGCGGAGATCATGACCGCCTACACCAAGCTCGTCGAGCAGGACCCGTCGTTGTCCGGACTGCGCGCCTACAGCCGGTCGCGTCCGCCGCACTCGGAGGGGCTTGCGGTGACGATCGCGTCGTACCTGGCCCACGAGACCGGCCTGCCGAACATCAACCTGCTGCACCTGTCGTCGGAGAAGGCGCTCGACGCGGCACTGCGGATGGCGAAGACGTTCCCGCACGTGGATTTCCGGCGGGAGATCACGGTCGGCCACCTGCTGGCCGACGTGGACACCGCCAGCGGCATCGGCGGCAAGGTGAACCCGCCGTTGCGGGAACGGGAGGACGTCGAGGCGCTGTGGCGGCACGTGCTGGCCGACGAGGTCGACTGGGTCGTCAGCGATCACGCGTGCTGCAAGGACGAGCTGAAGTTCGGTGAGGACCGTGACGACGTGTTCGTCGCCAAGTCCGGGTTCGGCGGCGCCGAGTACCTGCTGCCCGGCCTGGTCGGCGAGGGCGCCAAGCGTGGCCTGTCCCCGCAGCGCGTCGCGAAGCTGACGTCGTGGAATCCGGCCCGGCGCTACGGACTGCTCACCAAAGGCACGATCGCCGAGGGTTACGACGCCGACATCGCGCTCGTCGACCCGACGGCCTCGTGGACGGTGCGCGCGGCCGATTCGGAATCCACGCAGGAGTACACGCCGTTCGAAGGCTTCGACATGACGGCGAGGGTCACCGACACCTTCGTGCGCGGCCACCATGTGTTCGCCGACGGCAAGATTCAGGGCGACCCGGTGGGCCGGTATCTGGCGCGCGGTCGTTGAGCACTCCGGCCACGGGCGGGCGCCGGATCAGCTCCGGTGCCCGCCCGTGGCCTTTCCGTTGGCCCAGTTCCGGATGATCTCGGCGGTGGCATCGCGCACAAGAGTCCGGTAACGGTCGATCTTCTCCGGCGTGAATCGGTACTCGGGGCCGCAGACACTGATCGCGCCGTGCACCTCTCCGTCGGGTGTGACGAGCGCGGCGGCGACGGAACCGGCGCCGCTCTGCCGTTCGCCGAGGGACACTGCGACGCCGTCGGAGCCGATGGCGTCGAGCTGCTGGCGCAGGGTGGCCGGGTCGGTGACGGTGCGGTCGGTCAGCGCGCCGAGGTCTCCGGCGAGGATCTCCTCGCGGCGCCACTCCGGCAGCTGCGCGAGGATGGCCTTGCCCGACGAGCCGGCGTGCAGCGGGAACCGGGTGCCGATGTCGACCGTCATCTTGATCTCGGCACGGCTCTCGAACTGCTCGAGGTACACGCGTTCGTCGCCGACCAGTCCGGACAGTGTCGTGGTTTCGCCGGTCTCGTCACGGAGGCGCCGGAGAACCGGCGCGGCCGCGGTCTTGGCGTCGAACCGGCGAAGCGCGCTGGCCCCGAGTGCGACGGCGGCGGGACCGAGCCGGTATCCGGTCACGCCGGGCGTGGTGGCCAGTACGTCCCGCGACACGAGCGACTGCAGGATGCGGTACACGACGGCCTTGGAAATGCCGAGTTTGCGGCTGATGGTGCTGACGCCCAGATACTCGGGACCGCCGGTGAACAGCAGCAGCACGTCGGCGACCCGCGCGGCGGCCTCGGTCCCGGTGCCGCCCTGGGGTGGCACGGCGTGCTGTGAGGGCGGGTGTTGTGAGGACGTCTGCGGTGAGGACGGCACAGTGCGTTCGGCCACGACATCGTTTCTGTTGGAGGAATAGGTGGGTCAAGTGTCCCACCAGGCGAAATTGACGGTCAAGCAGGATCACTAACGGGTGATAACGAACGAATGTTCCGACAGGCGGAATGCAGGAGTGGGTTTGCTTCCGTCCGTCGCCCGGTCGCCGCCTCCCACCGACGCGCCGTGCGTGACTGCGCCCTCGGGTGTGTGCTGCGACTCGGGCCGTCGCCCTGTGTGCCCGCGCGACGTTGTGGTCCGGACATTCCGGCGTCGCGATCGCCGCGGGCGCGGGGTTCAGCCGAGGATACGGGTCAGCTCGGCGAGGAGCCTGCGTGCGCGCTCGAGGTCGACGGTGTCGGCGCCGGTGTTTCCCGGCTCGCGGTCACCACGTGTGACGTCGCCGCCGGTGTCGCCGTCCTCGCCAGCGTCACGGCCATCGTCGGCAGCGGAGTGTCCGGTGTCGACCGTGTCGAGGCGCAGCGTCTCCATGGACTCGGAGACGTCGATGTCGAACACCACGCGGTCGGCGCGGTGCCAGGCGCTGAACCATTCGAGAGGACGGTCGTGCTGATCGGTCGTGCCGCCTTCGAGCAGCAGCAGCGGGTCACCGGTGGCCGTGGCGAGCGCGTCGGCGAGGCGCTCGTCGGCCGCCACGGCGTGGACCTGCCGCCTGCCGCGCATCGGGCGCAGGTCGTAGCTCCGGGCCAACAGCCGGTGCAGGGAGGCGTCGGTGAGGTGCTCGGCGCGCAGGCCAGGCACGCGGTCGGCGGGCAGCCAGGTGCGCACATAGGACAGCGGGTCGCCGTCGACGAGCCGGATCCGTTCGATCCGGATCGTGTCGTCGGTGCCGAGGAAGTCGCGCCCGCCGGGCGGCGGTGGTGCAGGGGAGAGGTCGCGGATCGTCGTGCGCAGTTGGTGGCCGCGTCGTGCGAACTGGTCGAACATGCCGGTGGCGCGCTGCACCAGGCGGCGGTACTCGGCGGGCGGTGCGACGATCGTCGGCCTGCCCTGCCTGCGGATCACCAGGCCGTCCCCGGCGAGACCGGCGACGGCCTGGCGCACGACGCTGCGCGCGACGCCGAACCGCTCGCACAGTGCCGCTTCGCTCGGCAGGGCCTCGCCCGCCGGGAGGTCGTGGCCGAGGATCTCCTGGCGCAACGTGTCCGCGACCTGCTGGTGCAGCGGTGCGCGAGTGCTGCGGTCGACGCCCATGACGGAGCAGTCTACGAAGCCGGCGCGGCCCAGCAGTGGCAGGCCGGCGAGGCCGTGCCGGTCACGACGCCGACCCGGTCCGCGCCGTCTCCCACACCTGATGCCAGCCGGGCGCGAGCTCGGCGGCGCGGCGCGCGGCGAGTACCAGGCTGGCCTCGCGTGCGATGCCCTTACCCGCGATGTCGAACGCCGTGCCGTGGTCGACCGAGACACGCACCACGGGCAGACCGACCGTGATGTTCACGCCGTCGTCGCCGTACACCGCCTTGAACGGGGCGTGCCCCTGGTCGTGGTAGCAGACGACGACGAAGCGCCACTTTCCGTTGACGGCCTGGGGGATGAGCGCGTCGGCGGGCAGCGGTCCGACGGCGTTGACACCGGCGGCCCTGGCACGTTGCACGGCCGGTTCGAGCACGTCGGCGTCCTCGTCGCCGAAGAGCCGGTTCTCGCCCGCGTGCGGGTTCAGCCCCGCGACACCGATGGGTTCGTCCGGGCTGCCGAGGGCACCGGCGAACGAACCGACGAGCCGGAGCACGTTGTCGGTGCGCTCGGCGTCGACGCCGCTGATCGCGTCCCGCAGCGATACGTGCGTCGTGAGGTGGAAGAAGTACAGCTCGCCGGCCGACAGGACGAGGCTGAAGTTGTCGACGCCGAACTCGTGCGCGAGCAACTCGGTGTGGCCGGGCCAGTTGTGTCCGCCCGCGTGCATCGCGGCTTTGTTGAGCGGCGCCGTGACGATGCCGTCGACCTCGCCCGCGCGTGCGAGTGCGCACGCGCGCATCACGAACCGCGCCGCGCCGTCTCCGGCATCGGGGCTGAGTTCGCCGTACGGCACGTGACCGAGTGACGGTCCTTCCTGGACGACCTCGATGATCCCGGGGTCGTTCGTCGCATCGGCGGGACGGCCGACGGTGCGCACGACGGCCGGGTCGAGGCCGAGGACGTCGGTGACCGCGCGGCGCAGGGCGTCGGCGTCACCGATGACGACGGGACGGCAGATGCTGCGGAGCTCATCATGGGCCAGCAGGGTCCGCGCCGTGATCTCGGGCCCGATGCCCGCGACATCGCCGAGCGTGAGGGCGAGGGTCGGCACGTGTGGCTGCGTTGCAGCGGTCAACGGTCACTCCTTTTTCTACGGACCGCGTCTGCGGCCGTGATCAACACGTCGGGTTCGCCGAAACCACCGGCCTTGGTCGCGATCGGCAGTCCTTCGGCCCGGCCCGCGACGACCGTGCCCGTTGCGACACCAACTCCTGCCCCGGTGCCGGTCGCGTCGAGCCGGATGCCGCTACTGCCGAGCCCGGCCAGCAGGGCGCGGGCACCGTCGCCGCCGGTGACGACGAGGCCCGCGGGCGCGGTGGTGCGGACGAGTTCGGCCGCGGCTTCGGCGAGGCGGCGTGCGACGAGGTCGGGCGGCACCGGGGTGTCGCCGCGCTCCGGGGCGCTGAGCACCACCGTGCGTGGCTGCGACGTGGCCGCACCGGCCGTCGGTGCGCCGGGGAGGCCGGCCAGCAGGGCACGCCAGGCGCTGTCGTCGAGCAATTGCCTCGGCGTCGGTTCGTGGTGTGCGGCGCCGTCGTCGAGGAGTGCCTGCACCTGTGCGCGCGCCGCGGCGTGCAGGCTCGTGACGACGACGAGTACCGCGGCGTCCGGGTCGGCCGGCGCGGGCGCCGGTGCGGGTGTGGCTGCGGGCGCGGACGGGCGCCACCGGCGGGCGAGTGCGCCCGCCAGGCCCGCGGCGCCGACCGGCAGGCCGTCGTCGCCGAGTGCGTCGACGGCCCGTGCGATCCGGTCGAGGTCGGCGTCGGTCGCGGCGTCGACGACCACCACCGGCCCGGCCTCGCGGAGCCGGGCGGCCCATTCCGCCGGATCGCCCGCCGGGTCGAGCCGCACCAGGGGCGCGCCGAGCAGCGTGGGCAGGTGGCTCTCGGTCACCGGGGTGACCGGGTCGCGGCCCACCGGCGTGTCGCCGACGGGCACGTCGTCGACCAGCACGGTGCCGTCGACGACCGTGCGGCCCACTCGGGGGAACGCCGGGCACACGACCGCGACGGCGTCCGGTCCCAGCTCCTCCAGCAGCGCGTCGACCTCCGCACGGATCGGGCCGCGCACCGTGGAGTCGATCTTCTTGAACACCCGGCTGCCCGGCGTCGTGGCCATGGCCCGCCGGACCCGTGCCGCGGCGTCGGAGGCCGGACATGCCCGCGAGTCGCTGCTCACGGCGACGACCTGGGCATCGCTCGTGCCCGGCTGCAACCGCAACTCGGCCGTCCAACCCGCCTCCGCGAACTGCACCGCGGTGTCGCCGGCTCCGGTGACGTCGTCGGCGATGATCACGACGTCGTGCGGGCGCTGGAGCGGTGCGCCGGGTTCCAGGTTGCCGGTCATGCGGGCTCCGCCGAGCCGGCGGCGTCCCGGGCGGGATCCGGCTTCACGAGCGCCCCGGAACGTTTGAGCATGAACGCGGCGATCGAGGGCGCCAGGATCGCGGTGACGAGCGCCGACGCCGCGATCTGCGCGGTGGCCGTGCCCACGTACTGCTGGAACGTCGGGTCGGCCGCGGCGACGACCGCCGGGGTGGCGATCGCGTTGCCCGCCGTCGTGCCCGCGGCGAAACCGATGCCGGACATCTTTCCGCGGCGCAGCAGGAATCGGTAGCCGAGGTAGACGAGGAAGCCCGTGACCGGCGCCACGATCACGCCGAGCACCAGGCCGCTGACGCCGCCGGTGACGATGTCGCCGAGGTCGATACCGGTGCCGAGCGCGAAGGCGAAGAACGGGATGACGATGTTCGGCACCGGCGCCACGACCTTGCGCCACTGGGCGTCGAGGTTGCCGACGAGCACGCCGAGCAGGAACGGCACGATCGCGCCGACCAGGGCCAGCACCGGGATGTCGCCGAGCCCCGACGCGCCGAGGAACAGCAGCGTCAGGAACGGGCCGTCGTTGATCGCGCTGGCGAGGTAGGCGCCACGGTCGCGCTCGTCGCCGTACTGGCCGGTGAACGCGAGCCACAGGCCACCGTTGCTGTTGTCGACCGCGGCGAGCAGTGCCAGCAGCGAGATGCCGAAGATGCCGTCGAGGCCCACGAACAGGCCGAGCAGTACGGCCAGTCCTGCCGGGATGAGGCTCTTGGTGAGCAGCAGGGTGCCCGCGGTCGCCAGGATCGGCCCACCGGTGCGCGCGCTCACCTGGGTGCCGGTGGCGAAGATGAGCAGCGCGATCAGCGGCAGCGCACTGTCGGCGAACAGTGCCGTGGTGAAGCTGCCGATCTCGAGGGCACCGGACGCGAACGTGCCGATGATCGCCCCGAGGATCAGCGGGATCAGCATCAGCCCGCCGGGGATCCGCTGCATCGTGGCGAAGATCGGGACGCGCGAAGTTTCCTGGTTGCTCACGCCGGCCTCCTTGTCGGCATCCGGCACGAACACTCGCGCCGAGAACTTGTACGCATAAGCTGTACGGACAAGATGGCACACTACGCCGTGCGAGGGAATCCCCGCCCCAGGGGTCGCGTGTTCTGCGCCCACCCGTCACCCGGCCGCCACCCCTCCAGGACACGCTGACGCGTGAGGGCGTGCCCACGCGTGTTCTGCACTCCGGCCACGCGTGCCTGCGCCCAACCCGCCACCTCTCACCGAGCGCTGGGGCGCGGCCGTGTTTCAGGGGCCGTGTTGCCGGTTCTCGGCACGGCGTTCATCGGCGACGCGCCGTTCCAGTCATTCGCCGCACCGGGCGCGGCAGTGTCCATAGTGGGCAGTTCGATAAGGCGCAGCCAGTGGCGGTAGGCCGTGATCAGAGAGGGGTCGTCGCCCGCGAAGTCGGCGCTGTCGACCTCGAACGGCGGCTGCTCACCCGCGTTGATCGACTCGTGGGCCGCGGCCTCGCAGGTTCGGTCCAGTTCACCGGACCCGGCGTTGCTCGCCCGGTGTAGCCGCTGCTCGAGTGACTGCTCGTCCATCCGTTCCCCAGGATGCAGAACCTGGACGCCGACATCAGCTGGCGCCCGGCGCCGTGGAAACGCTCGTCGCCGCGATGCGCGAGCACGCGTTCGAACAGCTCACCCTGGCCCCGGCGTGGGTCCCGCCCACCCGTCCGGAACGGTGACCGGCAGGCCCGTCACGCCGTCACCGAGCGGCTCGACCAGCGGCGGCGTGCGCGGGCGACACTGGACCAGTCCTGATAGCCGAGGCGGCGCGCGATCTCGTAGCGGGGCACCGACGGATCGTGGAGCAGCTTCTCGGCAACGACGCGCCGTACCTCGTCGAGGATCGCCCGGAACGTCGTGCCCTCGCCTTCCAGGTGTCTGCGGAGCGTGCGCGGTGCGTAGTGCAGCCGTTCGGCGACCGTCTCCAGGGTGAGGCCGAGCGACGTCTGATCGAGCAGGAGTGCCCGCACCCGCGCGGCCACCCCGGTGCGGTGGAGACGTTCGGTGCGGATGCGTTCGCACTCGGCCGTCATCAGTTTGGCCGTGTGGCGGTTGGCCATCGGCGGGACCTGGTCGAGGTAGGCGG
Source organism: Prauserella sediminis (assembly GCF_014195435.1). NCBI lineage: Bacteria > Bacillati > Actinomycetota > Actinomycetes > Pseudonocardiales > Pseudonocardiaceae > Prauserella > Prauserella sediminis. The sequence continues at coordinate 4,039,262 of NZ_JACIBS010000001.1, forward strand.
CGTCGAAGACGAGTTCCGTACGGGGCGCGTCGAACGAGACCGGCACTCCGAAATGCCTGCGGTAGGCCGCCGCGTCACCGGGCCGGTCGAGCGGGAACGCGAACCGCGCCGCGCGCAGTGGCACGCGGTCGGCACCCGGAAACACTTCGCGCTGGATCTGCATCGTGGCCGCGGCGTCGCGCTCGACGGCGAACCGCCGGACGCCGGAAGGCACGTCGTCGGCGTCGAAGGCCAGCACGTAGCCGTCCCCGTCACGGAGGTGAGCCGTCATCGTGGAGAAGGCGAAGGTCAGTAGTGCATAGTGCAGGCCGAGTTCGGCGATCTCCCGCGCCGAACCGCAGGTCGCGAGGAGGTAGCCGAAATGCCCGTACGCCGTCAGGTGGTAGCGGGCACCCACATCGACGCCCAGTCCCGGGCGGTCGTCGCACGCGAGCACGAGGTTACGGATCACGGCGAGTTCCTGGCGTGCTTCGATCAACGCGACCGGATCGGGCAGCAGCGCGGGTTCGATGTGTGATCCGTCGAGCAGCGCCTGCCGGTCGAGACCGTGCTCGGCGGCCCAGTCGAGCAGGGTCGACACACCCACCATCGTCCGTGGGTGGTCCCACGAGTCCGTGATGGCGGCGATGACCCGGTTGGAGTCGGCAGCGGCGGCATCCCGGTGCGCCGTGTGCCGTTCGACGGAGTCGGGTCCTGCAGTCGGTGGAACGTCGTCGGCAGCGCTGCCGGGATCCATCGGGCCAGTTTCGTCGAGCCCGAATCGCGCGTCAACGTTCGCAGAAACGCCGAGCCGGCCCGCGGTCGCAGTCCGCGTCCCGCGCGGCGACGAGGGCGGCATGGCCGGAACGGCACGGTTGTGGCCGCGATGGCGCTATGGATGCCGCGCCGGATGACCGTACGTTGACTCACGGGCCGTGACTCGGGTCACATGCCGGCATTCGGGTCGGGCGATCCGCACGAGCCCACACCTGCCCATCGACGTACGGAGACCTCGCATGAAGGTGAAGGCGGCAGTCCTCGAAGAAGTCGGCGCTCCGTGGCAGATCTCGGACGTGGAACTCGGCGACCCGGTGGCCGGTGAGGTGCAGGTGCGCCTGGCCGCGTCGGGACTGTGCCATTCGGACGCCCACGTGGTCTCGGGTGCGAGCCCGGTGGCGTTCCTGCCGGTGGTCGGCGGACACGAGGGAGCGGGTGTCGTCACCAAGGTCGGCCCGGGCGTACGCGGAGTCGAGGAGGGCGACCACGTCGTGCTGGCTTTCGTCCCGGCGTGCGGGCGTTGCCCGGCGTGCGCGTCGGGGTTGCAGAACCTGTGCGACGAGGGTGCCGGCCTGCTGACGGGCAGAGCGATCGCCGACGGATCGTTCCGGGCGCACGTCGGCGGCAGGCCTGCGGTGCAGATGTGCCTGCTGGGCACGTTCTCCCCGTACGTGACGGTCAGCGAATCGTCGGTGGTGACCATCGAGAAGGACATCCCCCTCGACAAGGCGGCGCTGCTCGGCTGCGGGGTGTCGACCGGCTGGGGTTCGGCCACGGAGATCGGTGGGGTCCGACCCGGCGACACGGTCGTCGTGATGGGTGTCGGCGGAGTCGGGATCAACTCCGTGCAGGGCGCGGTGTTCGCGGGAGCGCGGCAGGTGCTGGCGATCGATCCCGTGGAGTACAAGCGCAAGACGGCGCTCGACTTCGGTGCCACACACGCGTACGCGTCCGTAGAGGAGGCCGCGGCGGAAGTGCCGGATCTGACCTGGGGCCGCGGCGCCGAGGTCGTGATCGTCACGGTGGGCGAGATCCGTGGTGAGCACATCCAGCAGGCGCTCGACATGACGGGTAAGGGCGGTCAGGTCGTGGTGACCGGCATGGGCGATTTCCGTGACACCGACGTCTCGCTCAACCTCTTCGAACTGACTCTGCTGCAGAAGCGGGTGCAGGGCGCGATCTTCGGTGGTGCCGGTCCGCGGACGACGATTCCCCGGCTGCTGCACCTCTACCGGGCGGGACATCTCAAACTCGACGAGCTCGTCACCTCGACGTACCGGCTCGAGGACATCAACCAGGGCTATCAGGACCTGGCCGACGGAAAGAATCTTCGCGGTCTCGTCCTGTTCTCCGACGGCGACCACTGATCCCCGTCCCCGGCGTTTTGCCACGCCACTGTGGACATTCCTCGTCACCCGTTCTTCCAGGAGGTTCGACATGCCGTTGGACGGTCCGTCCCAGGAGTTCCTGGCCCAGCTCGCCGAGTCCGGCACGCCACCGATCCACGAGTCCACACCCGCTATCGCGCGGATGAGCGGGCCGATCTTCGCCGGGATGAGTGGTCCCGGTCCCGACGTCGCCGAGACCACCGACGTCACGTTGGCCGACGGTGACGGCGGCCGGTTCCGGATGCGGGTGCTCCGGCCCGCCGAGCCCCAGGCGGTCATCGTGTACTTCCACGGCGGTGGCTGGGTGATCGGCGACATCGACCTCCAGTACGACCACGTCGGGCGCAGGCTGGCGAACCTGACCTCGTCGACCGTGGTGCTGGTCAACTACCGCAAGGCCCCGGAACACCGGTTCCCGGCGGCGATCGACGACAGCTATGCCGGCCTGCGGTGGGCGGCCGACCACGCGGCCGAGCTGGCGCCCGACGGCGCACCGTTGATCGTCGCAGGGGACAGTGCAGGCGGGAACATCGCCGCGGTCATGACGCTCCGGGCGCGCGACCGATCCGGCCCGGCGATCGACTACCAGGCGCTCATCTACCCGGTGACCGACTGCGACCTCGACACGCCGTCCTATACGGCTCCGGAGAATCAGCTGCTGCTGAACCGGGAGACCATGCGGTGGTTCTGGGACCACTATCTGCCCGACGAGGCCGCGCGCACCGGCCCGGACGCATCGCCGCTGCGGGCGGCCAACCACACCGGTCTGCCGCCCGCTCTCGTGTACGTCGCGCGGTACGACCCGTTGCACGACGAGGGCGTGGCGTACGCGCGTGCGCTGGAAGCAGCGGGCGTGCCCGTTGTCCTGGAGGAGGCGACCGATCAGATGCACGCGTTCTTCCAGATGGCCGACATCCTGCCCGGCTACGAGGAGGGGATCCGGCTCGTGTCGGGGCACATCAACGAGTTCGTCGCCCAGCGCCGGGCCGAAAGGCGAGAGGTGGGAGCCCCGTGACGACCGAAGAACGCAACGACCACGACGTGATCGTCATCGGAGCCGGGTTCGCGGGTCTGTACCAGCTGATCCGCGTTCGCCAGGCCGGCTACGAGGTGCGTGTGCTCGAAGCAGGCGCCGACGTCGGCGGGACCTGGTATTGGAATCGGTACCCGGGAGCGCGGTGCGACGTCGAGTCGATCGAATACTCCTACTCGTTCGACCGTGCCCTCGAACAGGAATGGAACTGGACCGAGCGGTACGCATCGCAGCCGGAGATCCTCGACTACATCCGCCACGTCGCCGAGCGGTACGACCTGCGACGCGACATCACGTTCGAGACTTGCGTCGAGGCGATGCGGTGGGACAACGTCTCGGAGCGGTGGACGGTGAGGACCGACGACGGGCGCAGCCGGACCGCTCGCTTCGTGATCGCCGCGACGGGGTGCCTGTCGGTGCCGTCCCGACCGGACTTCGCGGGCATGGCGGATTTCGCCGGGGAGCTGTACTGGACCTCCAACTGGCCGCACGACGGCGTCGACCTGGCGGGCAAGCGGGTGGCGGTGGTCGGCACCGGTTCGTCGGGGCTGCAGACGATCACGGCGATCGCCCCGGTCGTCGGGTCGCTCACGGTGTTCCAGCGCACCCCGTCGTACGCCGTGCCCGCACACAACGGTCCGATCTCCTCACGACTCGACGAGGTCAAACCCGGCTACGCGGAGTTCCGTGAGGAGAGCAGGCTGTCCCGGCTGGGATTCCACTGCGGGGAGGACGCGACGGGATACTACGCCGAGACGCCCGCAGACGGTGTGCGCCGTGAGCTCGAGCGCAGGTGGTCCGACGGCGGCCTGTGTTTCACGCTGTCGTTCCGCGACGTGCTGTTCGACGCCGAGGCGAACGAGGCGCTCGCCGAGTACGTACGGGAGCGCATCCGGGAGAAGGTCCACGATCCGGTGACGGCCGAGAAGCTCACGCCGCGCTCCTATCCGATCGGGGCGAAGCGCATGTGTGTCGACACCGGCTATTTCGAGGTCTACAACCGGGACAACGTGTCGCTGGTGGACCTCGGCGAGGAGCCGATCGAGCGGTTCACCGAACGCGGCATCGTCGCCGGCGACGCGGAGCGCGAGTTCGATGTGATCATCCTGGCGACCGGGTTCGACGCGATGACGGGCGCGCTCACCGCCATGGACGTCCGCGGCACGGACGGCACGCTCGCGGAGAAGTGGGCGGCGGGTCCGCGCACGTACCTGGGCCTCATGACGGCGGGTTTCCCGAACCTGTTCATGATCACCGGACCGCAGAGCCCCTCGGTGCTGTCGAACATGATGACGTCCATCGAATACCACGTCGATTGGATCACCAGGGCGCTCGACCACCTGCGGACGCGTGGGAGCCGCCGCATGGAGCCGGTTGTCGCGGCCGAGGACAACTGGGTGAACACGACGAACGATGTCGGCGATCTGACGCTGATGCCGCGTGCCGCATCGTGGTACATGGGCGCGAACATTCCCGGGAAACAGCGGGTGTTCATGCCCTTCGTGGGCGGTGTCGGCACCTACAAGCAGATCGGCGACGGCGTGGCCGTCGCCGGCTATCACGGTTTCGAGCTCACCTGAGCGGTGCGCAGGCGAGTGGTGCCCGTCGCGCAGGATGCACGGCGGACACCACTCGGTGCGGGCCGTCAGTGACCGTGGCCGCCCGCGGCCGAACTCGACTTGTGCTTGCTCAACAGCAGCGATGTCGCGACCGCGATCAGCCCGATGGCGCCGGCGATCATGAACGCGACGCGCAGTCCGTCCGCATCGGGGCCTGTGGAGCCGGCGCCGCTGGCGACCGCGGCGACGGTCACGAACACCGCGGTGCCGAGGGCGCCGGCGACCTGCTGCAGTGTCGCGAGGATGGCGCTGCCGTGCGAGTGCAGGTGTTCGGTCAGCGAGCCGAGCGCCTGCGTCATCAGCGGGGTCATCATCAGCGCCAGCCCGATCATCATGATCACGTGGTAGATCACGACCGTCGTGATGGCCGAGCCGTGGCCGAGCGTGGTGAACAGCCACAGTCCGGTCGCCATGGCGACCGTGCCGGGAATGACCAGCGGTCGCGGACCGATGCGGTCGTACAGCGACCCCACCGGCCTGCCCAGCAGTCCGAGTGCGAGGCCGCCTGGCAGCACGGCGAGCCCGCTCTCGAACGCCGACGCGTCGAGCACCGTCTGCAAGTACAGCGGCAGCATGATGGAGGCGACCCCGAGCAGGCACATGAACAGCAGGCCGGTCAGCGTGAGCGAGACGACGAAGTCGCGGGACTCGAACGGGCGCAGGTCCAGCAGCGCGCGGTCGCGGCGCTGCAGCCTCAGCTGCCGCCAGACGAACACCGAGAGCACCGCCAGGCCGCCGAGGATGGGCACCAGCGGCGGCACGGCGTGGCCGCCTCCGCCTTCACCGATCGAGGACAGGCCGTACAGCAGGCCGCCGAAGCCGAGCGCCGAGAGGATCACCGACAGCACATCGAGCGGCACCTTCCGGGTTTCGCTGTCCAGCCGCAGCCAGCGCGCGCCGATCAGCAGCGCCGCGATCGCCAGCGGCAGCACCAGCCAGAACATCCAGCGCCAGCCGAGGCCGGACAGGATCGCACCGCCGATGGTGGGCCCGAGCGCCGGCGCCACCGCGATCACGATGCCGATCGTGCCCATCATCGAGCCGCGGCGGTTCTCCGGGATGAGTCGCATGACCGAGGTCATCAGCAGCGGGATCATCACGGCGGTGCCGCACGCCTGCACGACCCGCCCCGCGAGCAGGATCGGAAAGCCGGGTGCGAGCGCCGACAGCAGCGTGCCCGCACTGAACGAGGTGAGCGAGGCGAGGAACACCTGCCTCGGCGTGAAGCGTTCGAGCAGGAACCCGGTGGTCGGGATGACCACGGCCATGGTCAGCAGGAATCCGCTGGTCACCCACTGGGCGGTGGTCGTCGCGACGCCGAGCTCCTGGCTCAGCTGCCGCAGTGCCACGCTCAGGATCGTCTCGTTCAGGATCATCACGAAGGCGGATGCGACGAGCACGCCGATCAGCAGCAGTGCCTTCGGGTCCACCGCCTGCCGATCCTGCTGCCCGGGCTCCGCCGTGTGGGTGCCGGTCTGGGCAGTGTCGGTCATACATCCCCCTCGTGAACTGGCGTGTTCGGTGGACCGGGCGTGCTCGGCGTGCCGGAGCGCGTGGCGGTTCACTCGGGCCGGACGATGCCGTCGGTCCGGGGTGTCCGGCGACCGGCTCGGCTCGGCGGGAGTTGACGCCGCCGGTGGTGGCTGACACGGCTCACCCGGCGCAGGTCCCGAGTCTAGATTGGCACACCGACAAAATCCGCTGCGAACGAGTTTCGCCCACAGCGGACGGCCGGTGACGTGTGTCTCAGCCGTGATCACGACTCGCGGTCGCGCTGGTCCACAGTGGACGCGACGCGATGCCGCTCGGACGGACCTTGTCCGGCCTGCGAGGCGGTGCTAAGAAACCCGGATGATGCTGAGTCTGTGGCGAGAACGTCAATGGCGGAAGCGCGGGGTCGTCGGTGTGCTGGTCGGTGTCCTGCTGGGCGGAGCGATGCTGGGCGGAGTGCCCGCCGGTGCCGCCGGCACCCAGGGCGACGATCGCGCACCGGAGTCGTTCGTCGCGCTGAGTGATGTCGATCCGACAATCCGGCACGACATCCGGTACGAGACGGCACACAACTTCGTCGGCCGCCGGGTGCTCGGCTACCAGGAACCGCTGTGCCTGCTCACCCGCGAGACCGCGGAGGCACTACGCGAGGTTCAGCGCGCGGCGCTCGCACGGGGCTACACGCTCAAGGTCTACGACTGCTTCCGGCCGCAGCGTTCGGTCGACGACTTCGTCCGCTGGGCTCAGCAGGACGGAAACGCGCGGATGCGTGACGAGTTCTACCCGCGGATCGAGAAGTCGCGGCTGTTCCCCGAGGGTTACATCGCCGAGCGGTCGGGGCACAGCAGGGGCAGCACCGTCGATCTGACCCTCGTCGAACTGCCGGCCCAGCCGCAGCGCCCCTACCGGCCGGGTGAGCCACTCACCGAGTGCTTCGCACCGGAAGGGGAGCGGTTCCCCGACAATTCGATCGACATGGGCACCGGCTACGACTGCTTCGACGAGCTGGCTGCCACGGAGGCACCCGGCGTCGGGGACGAGGCTCGGGCGAACCGGTTCCTGTTGCGCGGGCTGATGGCCGACGCCGGGTTCTCGAACTACCCGCTCGAATGGTGGCACTTCACGCTCGACGACGAGCCGTATCCGGACACCTACTTCGACTTCCCCGTCGCGCGGAGGTCGCTGACCGCCAACTGACTGCCGGCGTGAGCCGGGACCGGCCCGGCGCGTCGCGTCGCACACGTCGGGGGCTAATGGCACGGGGTGCCGTTAGTCCCCGACACGTGTTCGGCGCCCTTCCGTCGTGGGCCAGCGGAGCCGACCGGTGCGGGCTCCATGCCGGATCTCAACCCGTACCGGTGTCAGTCGGTGCGCTCGTCGTGCCGGCCGTACCCGCTGTGTCGGCGGCGGCGTCGGTGAGTGCGGCGTTGATCCGCCGGACGAGTTCGTCGGCCGGCACCGAGGTGTGGAGCACGGCCACCACGGGTTCGGCTGCATCCGCCCGGGTCTCGCCGCCGGCGGGCTCCGAGGGTGATTGCGCTGCCGGGTGCTTCTGGGATGGGTGTTCCCGTTCCTCCGCGGGCCGGTCCGGGGAGACGGTCTCCTGCCGGCCAGGGCCGACGGTGTCGGAGGCGCCGGTCGTATAGGGCGGGTTCGCCTGCCGGACCATGGCGAACGCCCGGTCGGCGAGGCGGTGTGCGTCCACCTCGCCGTCGCTGTGCAGCCACTGGCGCAGCACGTGGTTGTGGGCCGCCGCCACGGCCGCGCCGATGATGGGGGCGCGCATGTCGGCCGCTGGGTCTCCCGCCGCGTGCAGGCGCCCGCGCAGGAAGCGGGTGAACACCCGCTGGTACCGGTCCACGCTCGCGACCTCCTTGTCCCGAAGGGAGGTCACGGTGCGGGTGAGCCGGTAGCGCTTCAGGGACACGTCCGGGTCGGCGAGGTACGAGTCGAGGACGAGCCGGACCGCTCGGCACACCACGTCGACCGGCGCCTCCGCGGCGGGATCGGATTCGGCGAGGGTGCGTTCGATGTCGGCGAGCAGCTCGTCGTGGTTGGGGAAGATCGAGTCTTCCTTGGACCGGAAATAGCGGAAGAACGTACGCCTGCCGACCCCTGCGGCCGCCGCGATGTCGTCCACGGTCGTCGTGTCGTAGCCGTGGGCGAGGAACAGGTCGATCGCCGCGCGCGTGATGCTCCGCCGCACCTTGCGCCTGCCCGCGGCGGTACGCCCGGCGCGGGGGCGCGGGGGGTCCGGTTCCAGTGATGCGGCCTGTGCTGCGGCGGGCCGCGCCGGCGGCGAGGCCCGCGAAGACGGCGACGGCGATGACGCGGTGGCGGCCATGGCGGGAAAGATACCAGGAATCCCTTGCTAACGGCACTCAGTGCCACTAGCGTGAGAATGTACGTGGAGCGACGACGCACCGCAGGAGGACCGCGATGACCCTCGAACTGGACGAGTCCCAGGGCACCCGTCCCGACTACCGCGGCACGTACGGCTGGCCCGTCGAACAGCACGCGGGCGGGCAGCGGCTGATCACCGGCTCCGGGGTCGCAGCCGTCGTCGTGCCGCGCGCACTGTCCGACACGGTCCTGGCGGACCTGCGGAAACTCGACTGCGCCGGTCCCGCTCTCGCGCTACCGACCAGGCGGGAGCGCGTCACGGTGCTGCTGGCCGAGGCGGACGACTTCGGCACGATGCAGCAGCCGCTCCCCGGTGGGATCCGCGTGCTGCCCGCCGGATCGGTCGTGCCCCTGCCGGACGGCAGGCACGAATGTGCGGCCCGGTGGCTCGTCGCTCCGGATGCGGCCCGGCGCTGGCTGCCGAGCCTCGGCGCGGTGCTCGCGGCCGTTTCATCGGTGCCCGTCGGCGGGCGCGGATCGGCCGAACACGGCATCCCGCGCGAACTGCTCAGCTGGTGACGTGGCCGTCCGGCCTGCGCCGGCCGGACGGCGATCGCACCCACCCCTACCCGGAGCCCCGGGTCGTCCGCGGTCCCGCGGCGTCTCGCCGACGGCTCGTCGCGACCGAGGGCGCGTGACCGACGAGGAGGCGGCCCACCGGGTGACCCCGGCGGACCGCCTCCTCGTACGAGCGCCCGTGCAGCAGGCCGGGTCTCAGATGTCCACGCCGCGGCTGCGCAGCCACGGCAGCGGATCGATCTTGTTGCCGTTCTCGTGGATCTCGAAGTGCAGGTGCGGACCGGTCGACTGACCGCGGTTGCCCATCGTGGCGATCTGCTCGCCCACGGCGACCTGCTGGCCCACCGACACGGTCGCCTGGTCGATGTGGCCGTACACCGAGATCAGACCGTCGGAGTGCTGCACGCGCACCCACATGCCGAAACCGCTCGCCGGGCCGGCGTCGATCACCTCACCCGGCAGCGTCGAGTGGATCGGCGTGCCGATGCTGTTGGCGATGTCGATCCCGTAGTGGACCGTGCCCCATCGGGCGCCGTATTCGGAGGTCAGCTCGCCCTCGGCGGGCTTGGCGGCACCGCCGGTGCTGACCTGTGCGGTGGCAGCCGAGAGCCGGTCGATCTCGGACTGCGCCTCCTGCTTCTTGGCCTTCGCCGCCCCGAAGGCGCGCTGCGCCTCCGTTTTCGCCGACTCCGCCGCCTGTTCGTTGCTGGACGCTTCGCGCAGGGCTGCGGTGGCCTCGCGCTGCGAGGCACGCCGTTTGTCGAGCGCGGCACGCATCCGGTCGAGGACGCTGAGCTGATCGTCGCTGATCGCGTTCAGCAGCGACGAGCGCTCCAGCATCTCGGTCGCACTCTCCGCTCCGAGGTAGGCCGAGATCGAGCCGACCGTGCTGCCCTGCCGGAAGCTCGCGGAGGCGAACCGGTCGACGTCGCCGCGCATGCCGCGCACGCGTGCGGCCGCGGACTCCGCCGCGCCGCTGGCCTGCTCGGCACGCTCGCGGGCCTGTGTCGCGGCCTGCTGCGTGCGCTCGTGTTTG